>NZ_CP121634.1:1075000-3839484 GCF_029714945.1 Bradyrhizobium sp. CIAT3101 | reverse complement strand
CGAACATGTTGAACATGCCGAGGATGCCGCCCGCCTGCGACTTGAACACCTGCTCCCAGATGTTGGGATCGATTCCGGGCAGCGGGATGTAGGTCCCGAGCCGATAAACGAGTAGCGCACCCAGGGTGAACCAGATGCGCTTCTTCAGTTCGTCGGCCTTGGCAAACGCGCCGAAATTGAGGTTGGCTGCCAGTTGTTCCGCTGCTGAGGCCATATTGGACTTTCTCCCGCCGCCTTTTGCGCCGTCATACCCGCGGCCGGGCTAAATTAGCGGACGCCGGACATTATCTGGGGCTTCGGCTTCGATAAGTCCATCGTCCCGCATGCGTAAAGGCCCGCGAGCCGCGGGCCAATGACGCAGTTGTTACGCCGCCTCGCCTTCTTCCTTGGCAGGGGCGAGGATCTTCACCGAACCGCCGGCCTTCTCGACCGCTTCGATCGCGGTCTTGGTGGCGCCATGCACTTCGATGTTGAGCTTGGCCTTGAGCTCGCCGCGGCCGAGTAGCCGCAGGCCGCCCTTGGCGCGGCGCAGCACGCCGGCCTTCACCAGAGCCTCGACGTTCACGACGCTGCCGGTCTCGAGCTTCTTGGCATCGACCGCGTCCTGGAGCCGGTCGAGATTGATCTCGGCGTACTCGACGCGGAAGATGTTGTTGAAGCCGCGCTTGGGCAGACGGCGATGCATCGGCATCTGGCCGCCTTCGAAACCCTTGATGCGCACGCCCGAACGCGCGGTCTGGCCCTTGCCGCCGCGGCCGGACTGCTTGCCCTTGCCCGAACCGATGCCACGGCCGACGCGCATGCGCTTCTTGCGCGAGCCGGCGTTGTCGGCGATATCGCTGAGCTTCATCGCCCTGCTCCTTTTACTTCTCGTCGACAATGCGAACGAGATGGTGAACCTTTTCGATCATGCCGCGGACGGCCGGGGTGTCCGGCAGTTCGCTGGTGCGGCCGATCTTGTTGAGCTTGAGCCCGATCAGCGTCGAACGCTGCGAGTGATGGCGGCGGATCGCGCTGCCGGTCTGCTCAAGCTTGATCGTCTTTGCGGCCTTGGCCATCGTGGTCTACTCCGAAAAGCGTTCGTTAGTCCGCAGCCGCCTCGGCATCGCCGCCGACGCGACGACCCTGAAGGGTGGACACCTTGATGTTGCGGCGCGCCGCGACCGAACGCGGGCTGTCCTGGTGCTTCAGCGCATCGAAGGTCGCGCGAACCATGTTGTACGGGTTCGACGAGCCGATCGACTTCGCCACCACGTCCTGGACGCCGAGCGTCTCGAACACGGCGCGCATCGGACCGCCGGCGATGATGCCGGTACCGGCCGGGGCGGCACGCAGGTAGACACGGCCCGCGCCATGACGGCCGGCGATGTCGTGATGCAGCGTACGGCCCTCGCGCAGCGACACGCGGGTCAGGTTGCGCTTGGCGGACTCGGTGGCCTTGCGGATCGCCTCAGGTACTTCGCGCGCCTTGCCGTGACCGAAGCCGGCGCGGCCCTTCTGATCGCCGATCACGACCAGCGCTGCGAAACCGAAGCGCTTACCGCCCTTGACGACCTTCGCCACGCGATTGATGTGGACGAGCTTGTCGACGAACTCGCTGTCGCGCTCCTCGCGCTCCTTGCGCTCACGTCCGCCGCCGCGCTGATCGCGTCCACCACGCTGTTCGCGTTCTGCCATGGTTTTTCCAATCCTTCAGAGGCTTACGCCTCAATCCTCAAATTCTGTTAGAAGCTCAGCCCGCTCTCACGCGCTGCGTCGGCAAGAGCCTTGACGCGCCCGTGGTAGAGGTAGCTGCCGCGATCGAACACGACTTCCTTGACGCCCTTCTCGGCGGCGCGCTCGGCCAGCAGCTTGCCGACCGCCTTCGCCGCATCGATGTCGGCGCCGGTCTTGCCGCCGTCGCGCATCGACTTCTCGAGCGACGAGGCAGAGGCCAGCGTCTCGCCCTTCAGGTCGTCGATGACCTGGGCGTAGATGTGCTTGGACGAGCGGAACACCGACAGACGCGGACGACCACCACCGGAGCGGCGCAGCTTCAGCCGCACACTCCGCTTGCGCCGGGCATTGGTAACCTTGGCTTTGGACATGACCGGCTCCGTTACTTCTTCTTGCCTTCCTTGCGGAAGATGAATTCGCCAACATACTTCACGCCCTTGCCCTTGTAGGGCTCCGGCGGGCGATAAGAGCGGATCTCAGCGGCGACCTGGCCGACGCGCTGGATGTCGCTGCCCGTCACCGTGATCTCGGTCGGCTTCGGCACGGTGATCGTGATCCCTTCCGGGATCGCATAGACCACATCGTGGCTGTAACCGAGCGCGAGCTGCAGGTTCTTGCCCTGCATCGCGGCGCGGTAACCGACGCCGGTGATTTCGAGCTTCTTCTCGAAGCCCTTGGTGACGCCTTCGACCAGATTCGCGACCTGGGCGCGAGCCGTACCGTACAGCGCGCGCGCGCGGTTGGTCTCAGCCCGCGGCTTGACCTTGACCTGGCCGTTCTCGAGCTTCACCTCGACGTCGTCATGAACGACGAACTGAAGCTGGCCCTTCGGCCCCTTCATCTTGACGGTCTGCCCGTCGACGGTCGCGGTCACACCCGACGGCACCGCAACCGGCCTTTTGCCAACACGTGACATGGATCAAAAATCCTTCTCAGAACACCGTGAAGAGGACTTCACCGCCCACGTTCGCTTCACGCGCACTGTGGTCGGCCATGATCCCCTTCGGCGTCGACAACACCGAAATACCGAGTCCGTTATTGACCCGCGGCAGAGCCTTCACCGAGGCGTAGACACGACGCCCGGGCTTGGAGACTCGTTCGATCTCGCGGATGACGGGCTCGCCGTCGAAATACTTCAGCTCGATCTCGATCTCGCTGCGGCCCGAGGCGTGCTCGACCGTGGCGAAGCCGCGGATGTAGCCTTCGCTCTTCAGCACTTCGAGCACGTTCTCGCGCATCTTCGAGCCGGGCGTGGAGACCTTGCTCTTGGAACGCAGCTGCGCATTGCGGATGCGGGTGATCAGATCGCTGATTGGATCGTGCGTAGACATCTAAACGACCCTCCTTACCAGCTCGACTTCACGAGGCCCGGGACCATGCCCTTGGAGCCAAGGTCGCGGAGCGCGATACGGGACAGCTTGTTCTTGCGATAGTTCGAGCGCGGGCGGCCCGACAGCTCGCAACGCAGACGGATGCGGGTGGCCGACGAATTGCGCGGCATTTCCGCCAGCTTCAGGGTCGCGGCGAACCGCTCTTCCATCGGCAGCGTCTTGTCGGCGATGATCGCCTTCAACCGCTCGCGCTTCGGGGCGGCGTTCTTCACCATCCGCTTGCGCCGGTTGTTCTTCTCGACTGAACTCTTCTTTGCCATGCTTGGCTCCTGGGTATCCGCGTTTGAGAGGCTTTAGGTCAGCGTCTCACTGCCGGAACGGGAAATTGAAAGCGGTCAACAAGGCCCTCGCCTCTTCGTCGGTCTTGGCCGTGGTGCAGACGGTGATGTCCATACCGCGGGCTTCCGTGACCTTGTCGAAGTCGATCTCGGGGAAAATGATGTGCTCCTTGATGCCGAGCGAGTAGTTGCCGCGGCCGTCAAAGCTCTTCGGGTTCAGGCCGCGGAAGTCGCGGACGCGCGGCAGCGCGACCGTCACCAGGCGATCGATGAACTCGTACATGCGGGCCTTGCGCAGCGTGACCTTGCAGCCGATCGGCTGATTTTCACGCAGCTTGAAGGTCGCGATCGCGATACGCGAGTAGGTCACGATCGCCTTCTGGCCGGCGATCTGGGTCAGTTCGGCAGCGGCGGTCTCGGCCTTCTTGCGGTCGTTGACGGAATCGCCAACGCCCATGTTCAGCACGACCTTGTCCAGGCGCGGAACCTGCATCACGTTCTCATAACCGAACTTCTCGGTCATGGCAGTGCGGATCTTCGCGTCGTATTCCGCGCGCAGGCGCGGGGTGTAAGCGGCCTCAGCCATCGATCTCAGCTCCCGAGCTCTTGGCGATGCGGACCTTCTTGCCGTCCGCCAGAATCTTGAATCCGACGCGGGTCGGCTTTCCGTCCTTGCCGACATACGCGATGTTGGACAGTTGGATCGGCGCCTCTTTCGAGATGATGCCGCCCTCCTGGGCCTGCGTCTGCTTCTGGTGACGCTTGACCATGTTGATGCCGCGCACGAGGGCCGTACCGGCCTCGGGGCGCACCTCGAACACTTCGCCGCTGCGACCCTTGTCGCGGCCGGTCAGCACGACGACCTTGTCGCCCTTGCGGATCTTCGCAGCCATCACAGCACCTCCGGCGCGAGCGAAATGATCTTCATGTGGTTCTTGGCGCGCAGCTCGCGCGGCACGGGCCCGAAGATACGGGTGCCGACCGGCTCGGACTGATTGTTGATCAGAACGGCGGCGTTGCGGTCGAAGCGGATGACCGAACCGTCAGCGCGGCGGATGTCCTTGCGGACACGCACCACGACGGCCTTCATCACGTCGCCCTTCTTCACCTTGCCACGCGGAATGGCTTCCTTGATCGAGACGACAATGATGTCGCCGATCGTGGCGTAGCGGCGCTTGGAGCCTCCGAGCACCTTGATACACATGACACGGCGTGCGCCAGAATTATCGGCCACGTCGAGGTTGGTCTGCATCTGAATCATTGATGCACCTCGTCCTCTTTCTCTTTGCGCCAGCCTAGCCGGCGCTCAACATTTCCCTGAAGTCAGTCGGCCAAGGCCAACAGATCAGGCGCTTTTCTTGTGTTCGCCCCGGATCACGATCCAGCACTTCAACTTCGAAATCGGCTTCGTCTCTTCGATCCAAACCATGTCGCCCGGCTTGAACTCGTTGTTCTCGTCGTGCGCATGGTAGTTCTTCGAACGGCGGATCGTCTTCTTGTAGATCGGATGCGTGAAGCGGCGATCGACGCGCACCACGACGGTCTTGGCAGTCTTGTCGCTGACGACCACGCCTTGCAAAGTACGTTTCGGCATATCCGTTAGCCCCTTACTTCTTCTTCGCACGCGCTTGCGCGGCGACGGTCTTGATCCGGGCGATGTCACGACGGGCCTCGCGCAGGCGCGAGGTGTTCTCGAGCTGCCCGGTGGCACGCTGGAAGCGCAGGTTGAAGCGCTCCTTCTTCAGGTTCAGGACGGCGTCGTCCTGCTGGTCGGGGCTCATCGCGCGGATGTCTTCGATCTTCATCTGGGCCATGACCATTACTCCGCAATGCGCTCGACGAAGCGCGTCTTGATCGGCAGCTTGGCGGCCGCGAGCGTCAGCGCTTCGCGCGCCGTCTGGGTGTTGACGCCGTCGATCTCGAACAGCACCCGGCCCGGCTTGACGCGGGCGACCCACAGTTCCGGCGAACCCTTGCCGGAGCCCATGCGGACTTCGGCCGGCTTCTTCGACACCGGAACGTCGGGGAACACGCGGATCCAGACGCGGCCGGCGCGCTTCATGTGGCGGGTCAGCGCGCGGCGGGCAGCCTCGATCTGACGCGCAGTGACGCGCTCAGGCTCGGTTGCCTTCAGGCCGAACTGGCCGAATGCCAACGTCGCGCCCGAAGTCGCAACGCCGTGAATCCGGCCCTTATGCGCCTTCCGGAACTTCGTTTTCTTAGGTTGCATCATGGCTTTAAGCCCTCAAATTCTCAGGTCGATCAGGCTGCAGCCGTGTCGCGGCGCCCACGGCCACCACGATCGCTGCTACCACCCGTCTCGCCTTCGGCCATTCTCTTGTCCTGGGCCATCGGATCGTGCTCGAGGATCTCACCCTTGAAGATCCAGACCTTGACGCCGCAGGTGCCGAAGGTCGTGAACGCGGTCGCAACGCCATAGTCGATGTCGGCGCGCAGCGTGTGCAGCGGCACGCGACCTTCGCGATACCACTCCATGCGCGCGATTTCCGCACCGCCCAGACGACCCGAGCAGTTGATGCGGATGCCTTCCGCGCCGAGACGCATCGCCGACTGAACGGCGCGCTTCATGGCGCGGCGGAACGCCACGCGGCGCTCGAGCTGCTGCGCGATCGACTCGGCCACCAGCGTCGCATCGAGCTCCGGCTTGCGGATTTCGACGATGTTGATGACGACGTCGGACGAGGTGATGTCCGCGACCTTCTTGCGAAGCTTATCGATGTCGGCGCCCTTCTTGCCGATCACCACGCCCGGACGAGCCGAGTGGATGGTGACGCGGCACTTCTTGTGCGGACGCTCGATCACGATGCGGGCGACGGCCGCCTGCTTGAGCTCCTTGTGCAGGATCTCGCGGATCTTGACGTCCTCGTGCAGCAGCTTGCCGTATTCCTGCTTGCCGGCGAACCAGCGGGAATCCCAGGTCCGGTTGATGCCGAGACGCAGACCGATCGGATTGATCTTTTGACCCATCGTTTTCTCCTGCGACCCTTAAGCCGCTGCTGCTTCGGCTTCGACCTGACGAACAATGATCGTCAGCTGCGAAAATGGTTTGTAGACACGGCCCGAGCGGCCACGGCCGCGGGCGGCAAAGCGCTTCATCACGAGGCCGTTGCCGACGAAGGCCTGCGCCACGACGAGATCGTCAACGTCGAGGTCGTGGTTGTTCTCGGCATTGGCGATAGCCGATTCCAGGCACTTCTTCACGTCAACCGCGATCCGCTTGCGCGAAAACTGCAGGTCGGCGAGCGCAGCGGAAGCCTTCCGGCCGCGAATGAGCTGGGCGACCAGGTTGAGCTTCTGCGGGCTCACCCGCAGCATCCGGGCGACCGCCTTGGCCTCGTTCTCGGCGAGGCTCCGTTCGCGCTTAGGTTTGCTCATCGTTTAATCCTCAAGCCTTCTTGGCTTTCTTGTCGCCGGAGTGGCCATGGAAGGTCCGGGTCGGCGAGAACTCGCCGAACTTGTGACCGACCATTTCCTCGTTGACGGCCACCGGCACGTGCTTCTGACCGTTGTAGACGCCGAAGGTCAGGCCGACGAACTGCGGCAGGATCGTCGAGCGACGGCTCCAGATCTTGATGACGTCGTGACGGCCGGACGCGCGCGCGGCATCTGCCTTCTTGAGCAGAGAACCCTCGACGAACGGGCCTTTCCAGACTGAACGAACCATGTCCGTCGTTCCTTACTTCTTCCGCTTGTGGCGGCTTAGGAGAATGAATTTGTTGGTCGACTTGTTGCTGCGGGTCTTCTTGCCCTTGGTCGGCTTGCCCCACGGAGTAACCGGGTGACGACCGCCCGAGGTACGACCTTCACCACCGCCGTGCGGATGGTCGATCGGGTTCATCGAAACGCCGCGGTTATGCGGCTTGCGGCCCAGCCAGCGGTTGCGGCCGGCCTTGCCGATCGAGGTGTTCATGTGGTCCGGGTTCGACACCGCACCGATCGTGCCGCGGCAACGGCCGTGCACCAGGCGCTGCTCACCCGAGTTCAGGCGGATGATGACGTAGTCCTGGTCGCGGCCGACCAGCTGCGCGTAGGTGCCGGCGGAACGGGCGAGCTGGCCGCCCTTCCCGATCTTGACCTCGATGTTGTGGATGATCGTGCCGACCGGCATGTTGCCGAGCGGCATGACGTTGCCCGGCTTCACGTCGACGTAGTTGCCGGCAATCACGGAATCGCCGACCGCAAGGCGCTGCGGCGCCAGGATATAGGCCTGGGTGCCGTCTTCGTACTTGACCAGCGCGATGAACGCGGTGCGGTTCGGATCGTATTCCAGCCGCTCGACGGTCGCCGGCGCATCGACCTTGTCGCGCTTGAAGTCGACGATGCGCAGGGTCTGCTTGTGACCGCCGCCACGGAAGCGCACGGTGATGCGACCGGTGTTGTTGCGACCACCCGAGGAGTGCTTGCCCTCGGTGAGCGCCTTGACCGGCTTGCCCTTGTAGAGGGCTGAACGATCGACCATGACCAGCTGGCGCTGGCCAGGTGTCGTGGGATTGAATTTCTTCAGTGCCATCGTCGTGCGACCTTACAGACCGGTGGTCACGTCGATCCGATGACCCTCTTCGAGGGTCACGATCGCGCGCTTGGTGTTCGACTGCGAGCCGAGATTGCCGCGGAAGACCTTGGTCTTGCCCTTGCGGACCAGCGTGTTGACGCTCTTGACCTTGACGTCAAACAGCTTCTCGATCGCTTCCTTGATCTGCGGCTTGGTCGCCTTCGCGGCCACCTTGAACAGAACCTTGTTGTGCTCGGACGCCAGCGTCGCCTTTTCGGTGACGACCGGTGCGACGATCACGTCGTAATGGCGAGCCTCGATGTTCTTCGTCATTTGAAGCGCGCCTCCAGCGCATCGATGGCGGCCTTGGTCAGAACGAGCTTCTGACGGCGCAGGATGTCATAGACGTTGATGCCCTGGATCGGCAGCACGTCCATGTTCGGGATGTTGCGGGCCGCAGCGGCAAAGCCGTTGTTGAGCTCGGCACCGTCGATGATCAGCGCGTTGGTCAGGCCGAGGCCCGAGAAGTGACCGAGCAGCGCCTTGGTCTTGGCGGCTTCCAGCGCGGCCTTGTCGATCACGAGCAGATCGCCGTCCTTGGCCTTGGCCGAGAGGGCGTGCTTGAGAGCGAGCGCACGGACCTTCTTCGGCAGGTCGGTGGCGTGCGAGCGCACCACCGGACCGAAGGCACGACCGCCGCCGCGGAACTGCGGCACGCGGGCCGAGCCGTGACGAGCACCGCCGGTGCCCTTCTGCTTGTACATCTTCTTGCCGGTGCGCCAGATTTCGGCGCGGCCCTTGGCCTTGTGGGTACCGGCCTGACGCTTGTTCAGCTGCCACTGCACGCAACGTGCAATGATGTCCTGGCGCGGCTCGAGGCCGAAAATGGCGTCGGAAAGCTGGACCGAGCCGGCTTCCTTACCTTCGAGCGTGGTGACCTTCAATTCCATCTCACGCACCCTCTTGCTGGGCCGCAGCCTCGGCTTCGCCGCCCGCAACCTTGAACTTGCCGGGCTTCGGAGCGTCCTTCGGCAGCGGCTTCTTGACGGCGTCGCGCACGCGGATCCAGCCGCCCTTGGAGCCGGGAACGGCGCCTTCGACGAGGATCAGGCCACGCTCGACGTCGAGCTGAACGACGCGGAGGTTGAGCGTGGTGATGCGATCGACACCCATGTGGCCGGGCATCTTCTTGTTCTTCCAGGTCTTGCCGGGGTCCTGACGACCACCGGTCGAACCGATCGAACGGTGCGAGATCGACACACCGTGCGTGGCGCGCAGACCGCCGAAGTTCCAGCGCTTCATACCGCCGGCGAAGCCCTTACCGACCGAGGTGCCGGTGACGTCGACGAACTGGCCGACGACGAAGTGGTCGGCGAGGATCTCGGCGCCCACGGGGATCATGGCGTCCGCGGAAACGCGGAACTCCTCGACCTGCCGCTTCGGCTCGACCTTGGCGACCGCGAACTGGCCGCGTTCTGCCTTGGGCATGTACACGGTCTTGCGGCTGCCAGAACCAAGCTGGAGCGCGACGTAACCGTTCTTCTCTTCAGTGCGGTGGCCTACGACCTGGCAATTGCCGAGCTTCAGCACGGTCACGGGGATATGTTCGCCGGCCTCTGTAAAGACCCGCGTCATCCCGACCTTTTGTGCGATCACTCCGGAGCGCATCGGCGTGCTTCCTGTTCTTTCTGTCCGCTAGGTGCGAACGTGATCCAAAATCTTAGAGCTTGATCTCGACGTCGACACCGGCGGCCAGGTCGAGCTTCATCAAAGCATCGACGGTCTGCGGGGTCGGATCGACGATGTCGAGCAGACGCTTGTGAGTGCGCATCTCGAACTGTTCGCGGCTCTTCTTGTCGACGTGGGGCGAACGGTTGACGGTGAACTTCTCGATGCGGGTGGGCAGCGGAATGGGTCCGCGGACCTGCGCACCGGTGCGCTTCGCCGTGTTCACGATCTCGCGGGTCGACGTATCGAGGATACGATGGTCGAACGCCTTGAGACGGATACGAATATTTTGGCCGTTCATTGCCGTGGTCTCTCTTCGTTGGGTGGCGAATAGCGAATAGCGAATGTCACCATTCGCTACTCGCCGGTCCCTATTCTCGTAATTACTCGATGATCGAAGCGACGACGCCGGCGCCGACGGTGCGGCCACCTTCGCGGATCGCGAAGCGGAGCTTCTCTTCCATCGCGATCGGCACGATCAGGTGCACTTCCATCGCGATGTTGTCGCCCGGCATCACCATCTCGGTACCTTCCGGCAGATGCACGACACCGGTCACGTCGGTGGTGCGGAAGTAGAACTGCGGACGGTAGTTGGTGAAGAACGGGGTGTGGCGACCGCCCTCTTCCTTGGTGAGGATGTAAGCCTCAGCCTTGAACTTGGTGTGCGGCTTGACCGAACCCGGCTTGCACAGCACCTGGCCGCGCTCGACGTCTTCGCGCTTGGTACCGCGGAGCAGCGCACCGATGTTGTCGCCGGCCTGGCCCTGATCGAGCAGCTTTCGGAACATTTCGACGCCGGTGACGGTGGTCTTCTGGGTCGCACGGAGACCGACGATCTCGATTTCCTCGCCGACCTTGACGATGCCGCGCTCGACACGGCCGGTCACGACGGTGCCGCGGCCCGAGATCGAGAACACGTCTTCAACCGGCATCAGGAACGGCTGGTCGATCGGACGCTCCGGCTGCGGGATGTAGCTGTCGACGTTCTTCATCAGCTCGATGATGGCGTCGTGGCCGAGCTTCTTGTCCGAATCCTCGAGAGCGGCGAGCGCCGAACCCTTGATGATCGGGATCTTGTCGCCCGGGAAGTCGTACTTGGAGAGCAGCTCGCGGACTTCGAGCTCGACGAGCTCGAGCAGTTCCGGATCGTCGACCATGTCGCACTTGTTGAGGAACACGACGAGCGCGGGAACGCCGACCTGGCGGGCGAGCAGGATGTGCTCGCGGGTCTGCGGCATCGGGCCGTCAGCAGCCGACACGACCAGGATCGCACCGTCCATCTGGGCGGCGCCGGTGATCATGTTCTTCACGTAGTCGGCGTGGCCGGGGCAGTCGACGTGGGCGTAGTGGCGGTTCGGCGTCTCGTACTCGACGTGCGCGGTCGAGATGGTGATGCCGCGCGCCTTCTCTTCCGGCGCCTTGTCGATCTGGTCGTACGCGGTGAACGTCGCACCGCCGGCTTCGGCGAGAACCTTGGTGATCGCCGCGGTCAGCGACGTCTTGCCATGGTCGACGTGACCGATGGTACCGATGTTGCAGTGCGGCTTGTTACGTTCAAACTTAGCTTTGGCCATTTGACTCTCCGTTCAATCGTCAGTTCGTGACCGACGACAATCAGGCAAACTTCTTCTGGACTTCTGCCGACACGTTAGCCGGCGCTTCTGCGTAGTGGTCGAACTGCATGGTGAAGGTCGCGCGCCCCTGGCTCATCGAGCGCAGGTTGTTCACGTAACCGAACATGTTCATGAGCGGCACCATCGCGTTGATGACGTTGGCGTTGCCGCGCATGTCCTGCCCCTGGATCTGACCGCGCCGGGAATTCAGGTCGCCGATGACCGAGCCGGTGTAGTCTTCCGGGGTCACCACTTCGACCTTCATGATCGGCTCGAGCAGGACGGACTTGCCCTTCTGCAGCGCTTCGCGGAAAGCCGCGCGCGATGCGATTTCGAAGGCGAGCGCCGACGAGTCGACGTCGTGATACTTGCCGTCGACGAGCTGAACCTTGACGTCGACCACGGGGAAGCCCGCGACCACGCCAGAGCTCATCACGCTGTTGAGGCCCTTTTCCACGCCGGGGATGTATTCCTTCGGAACCGCACCGCCGACGATCTTGGACTCGAACTCGTAGCCCTTGCCGGGTTCGTTCGGCTCGACCACGATCGACACTTCCGCGAACTGACCGGTACCGCCGGTCTGCTTCTTGTGGGTGTACTTGACCTCGGCCTTCTTGGTGACGCGCTCACGGAACGCAACCTGCGGCGCGCCGATGTTGGCGTCGACCTTGTAGGTGCGGCGGAGGATGTCGACCTTGATGTCGAGATGGAGTTCGCCCATGCCCTTGAGGATGGTCTGGCCGGACTCCTGGTCGGTCGAGACGCGGAAGGACGGATCCTCCGCAGCGAGCTTCGCCAGCGCCACGCCCAGCTTTTCCTGGTCGGCCTTGGACTTCGGCTCGATCGCGATCTCGATGACCGGCTCGGGGAATTCCATCTTTTCCAGGATCACCTGCTTGTCGGGATCGCACAGCGTGTCACCGGTGCGCGCTTCCTTCAGGCCGGCCAGCGCGACGATGTCGCCGGCGTAGGCTTCCTTGATGTCTTCGCGGTTGTTCGCATGCATCAGCAGCATGCGCCCGATGCGCTCCTTCTTCTCACGGGTCGAGTTCACGACGCCGGTGCCGCTCTGCAGAATGCCGGAGTAGATGCGGCAGAAGGTGATGGTGCCGACGAACGGGTCGTCCATGATCTTGAACGCGAGCAGCGCGAGCGGCTCCTTGTCGTCCGCCTTGCGCACGACTTCGTTGCCGGCATCGTCGGTGCCCTTGATCGCGGGCACGTCGATCGGCGACGGCAGATAGTCGACGACGGCGTCGAGCAGCGGCTGCACGCCCTTGTTCTTGAAGGCCGAGCCGCACAGCACGGGATAGAACGCGCCGGTCAGCACCGCCTTGCGGATCAGCCGCTTCAGCGTCTCTTCATCCGGCTCCTTGCCATCGAGATAGGCAGCCATAGCGTCGTCGTCGAGCTCGACGGCGGCTTCCACCATCTTCTCGCGATATTCCTTGGCCTGCTCGACCAGATCTTCCGGGATGTCGACATAGTCGAACTTCGCGCCGAGCGATTCATCGTTCCAGATGATGCCCTGCATCTTCACGAGGTCGACAAGACCCTTGAAGTTGTTCTCGGCACCGATCGGAAGCTGGATCGCGATCGGCTTGGCGCCGAGGCGGTCGACGATGTCGGCCAGGCACTTGAAGAAGTCGGCGCCGGTCTTGTCCATCTTGTTGGCGAAGACGATGCGCGGAACCTTGTACTTGTCGCCCTGGCGCCAAACGGTCTCGGTCTGGGGCTCAACGCCCTGGTTCGAGTCGAGCACGCAGACGGCGCCGTCGAGCACGCGCAGCGAACGCTCGACTTCGATGGTGAAGTCGACGTGGCCGGGGGTGTCGATGATGTTCAGGCGCTTGCCGGCCCAGAAGGCGGTGGTCGCAGCCGAGGTGATCGTGATGCCACGCTCCTGCTCCTGCTCCATCCAGTCCATCGTCGCGGCACCTTCGTGCACTTCGCCGATCTTGTGGCTCTTGCCGGTGTAATAGAGGATGCGCTCGGTGGTCGTGGTCTTGCCGGCATCGATATGCGCCATGATACCGAAATTGCGGTAGTTCTCTATGGCATGAACGCGAGGCATGGGCTGTTCCTTAGATTCCGTGTGTCGCCGTTACCAGCGATAGTGCGAGAAGGCGCGGTTGGCTTCGGCCATCCGGTGCACATCTTCACGCTTCTTGACGGCGTTGCCGCGGTTGTTCGATGCGTCGAGCAGCTCAGCCGAAAGGCGCTCAGTCATCGTCTTCTCGTTGCGCTCACGCGCAGCCGAGATCAGCCAGCGGATGCCCAGGGCCTGACGGCGCACCGAACGAACTTCGACCGGGACCTGGTAGGTCGCGCCGCCGACGCGGCGGGAGCGCACTTCGATCGTCGGCATGACGTTCTCGAGTGCCTGCTCGAACACGCCGAGCGGGTTCTGCTTGGTCTTGCCTTCGATGAGACCGAACGCACCGTAGACGATGCCTTCGGCGACCGACTTCTTGCCGGCGTACATCACCGAGTTCATGAACTTCGTGACGATGATGTTCCCGAACTTCGGATCGGGAAGAACTTCGCGCTTTTCCGCTGAGTGGCGACGAGACATTGAGCTGGTTCCCGCTTACTTCGGACGCTTTGCGCCGTACTTCGAACGACGCTGCTTACGGTTCTTGACGCCCTGGGTATCCAGAACGCCGCGGAGGATGTGATAGCGCACGCCGGGCAAGTCCTTGACGCGACCGCCGCGGATCATGACCACCGAGTGCTCCTGAAGGTTATGACCCTCACCCGGGATGTAGCCGATCACCTCGAACCCGTTGGTCAGGCGCACCTTGGCGACCTTACGAAGCGCCGAGTTCGGCTTCTTCGGGGTCGTGGTGTAGACGCGGGTGCAAACACCACGCTTCTGCGGCGACTGCTGCAGCGCCGGCACCTTCTTGCGCGACTTCTGCACTTCACGCGGTTGAGCGATCAGCTGGTTGATCGTCGGCATCCTGGCCTTACCCTTTGTTATCGCGGTCCCTTGCGGGTCCGCTGTCTTGCCGCGGCCCGTTCCCGGGACCGCAAATTCTTGTCGCACTACCCGTTCGACGGGGCCCACCTCGCACGGAACAATCCGCACAAAGCGAAATCGCGCCAACCGCTCATTGCTGAGTGGAAAGCGCTTCGACGCCACAGAGGACCGCAGTATTGAGGCCGATCAGCGTAAAGCCGCGGCCCGCGCACTGAGGTCATGCATCCGAATTCGGTCTCAGGAGAACATGCTCGAGAGGCCTAAAATCGCACTGGCATTGCCTAGCTATTATCGACAGCGTTTGAGCGGCATTCGTCGAGGTTGGTGCCCGCTTTAGCGACCCCTGGGGATCAACGGGTGGCCCGTTCCGACGTTGGCAATGCTCACCGCCTGTCGTTAAGTGAGGCGCTTTCTATAAGTGAGAATCGCTCAAGTCAAGGCGAAACGACAGTCCGAAAGCGCTTCTCGCGCCTGTCGAAATCGCTTGCCTGGCCCCTCACCGCGCCTCCCGAATATGGGAACGAAGCCCCGGTTCCGCCAGCCTCAACCGCATTTATACCCGGGAGAAATATACTTTTATAACCCGCGCTAAGGCTTTTTTTCCTCTTGATGCGTCAATCTGCCCTCTCCGGCAGAGACAGACGCCATGCGGTACACGGATATTGCCATCATTGGCGGGGGACTTGCCGGTTCGACCGCCGCCGCGATGCTCGGGCGTGCCGGCATTTCGGCGGTGCTGATCGACCCGCACGAGACCTATCCGGCCGATTTTCGCGTCGAAAAGCTGAGCGGTCATGGCCAGGTCGAGCGATTCCAGCGGACCGGAATCGCCGACTCAGTGCTGCGCCGGGCGACCTTCTCCTGTGAGAACTGGATCGCGCGGTTCGGGCATCTCCTCGACAAGGCGCCGAGCCGGCAGTTCAACATCCTCTACGATTCCCTGGTCAACGCGATCCGTGACGAGATTCCGGAAACCGTCGAGCGAATCTGGACCAAGGCGGTGTCGGTCGAGACCAGCCCGGAGCGCTCGCGAATCGCGCTCGCCAATGACGAGATGATCTCGGCCCGCCTGGTCGTGCTCGCCAACGGCCTGAATGTCGGCCTGCGCCATCAGCTCGGTATCACGCGAAATATCGTCAGCGCCTGCCATTCGATCTCGATCGGGTTCGACGTCGCGCCGGCCGGACGGCATTCGTTCGACTTCCCGGCGCTGACCTATTTCTCGGAGCGGCCGAGCGACCGCATCCCCTACATCACGCTGTTTCCGATCGGCACGCGGATGCGCGCCAATTTGTTCGTGTATCGCGGCTTCGACGATCCCTGGCTGCGCGAGCTGCGCCGTGCGCCGGCCGCGACGCTGGACGCTGCCCTGCCGCGGCTCAAGCACATCACCGGCGCCTTCGACATTTTGGGCGAGCTGAAGATCCGTCCGGTCGATCTCTATGTGAATGACGCCACCCACCAGAGCGGCGTGGTGCTGGTGGGCGATGCCTTCGCGACCTCCTGCCCGGTCGCGGGTACCGGCTGCGACAAGGTGTTCACCGACGTCGAACGGCTCTGCAACGTCCACATCCCGCAATGGCTGGCGTCCGACGGGATGGATGCGGACAAGATCGCCGCCTTCTACGCCGATCCGGTCAAGCGGGCCTGCGACGAATGGTCGGCGGCAAAAGCCTTCGACTTCCGCTCGGTGTCGATTGCGACGGGCCCCTATTGGACCGCGCAGCGCTGGGCGCGCTTCATGGCGTGGTCAGCCCAGGGATTGTTGCGGCGACTGGGAGGCGTGGTCCACCTGGAGCCGAACTTCCTCGGTCACTCCTCCTCGTCGTCCTCGTCCTCATCATCCTCGTCGTCTTCGTCATCATCGTTGTCGTCGTCGGCCTGAGCGGCCGCGCCGTGCGGCTGATGGATCTGATCGTTCCATAGCTTGCGATAGGTGCCGTTCTTGGCGAGCAGCTCGGCATGAGAGCCGCGCTCGATCGCCCTGCCCCCTGAAATCACGATGATCTCGTCCATCTCGACCACCGAGGTCAGGCGATGAGTCGACCAGATCATGGTGCGGCCCTTGGCGACCTTCAGCAACGTGCGGTTGATCGCGGCCTCCGTGGTCTGGTCGAGTGCCGAGGTGGCTTCGTCGAGCAGCAGCACGGAAGGATTGCGGATGATGGCGCGCGCGATCGCGATGCGCTGGCGCTGGCCGCCCGAGAGCGTATCGCCGCGCTCGCCGACCGGGGTGTCGTAACGCTGCGGCAGGCCCATGATGTAACGGTGGATCTCGGCCTTCTTGGCGGCCTCCTCCACCTCCTCGTCGGTCGCGCCTTCCTTGCCGAGCCGGATGTTCTCGCGGATCGACATGTTGAACAGCATGTTCTCCTGAAACACCACGGCCATGCTCCGCCGCAGCGAGTCCAGCGTCACCTTGCGCACGTCGACACCGTCGATCGAGACGCGGCCCTCATCCGGGACGTAAAGCCGCAGGATCAGGTTGAGCAGCGTGCTCTTGCCGGAGCCGGAGGGGCCGACGATGGCGATGCTCTTGCCGACGTTGAGCTTGAGGCTGAGATTGTCCAGCACCGGCGTCTGGCCGCCATCGTACTGGAACGTGACGTGGTCGAAGGTGATGTCGTGGGTGATGCGCGGCAGGTCGGGCGCGCCGGGACGATCGGCGCCGCGCGTGGGCTCGTCCAGCAACTCCTGGATGTGGCGGATCGCGGCGGCCGAGGAGATCGACACCGGGATGAAATGCATCACGTGGGCGATGTTGTAGGAGACCTCCCAGAACGCGCTCTCGAAGGTGACGAAGGTGCCGATGGTGATCTGGCCCTTGGTCGCCAGATAGGCACCGATCGCGAGCACGACGAGGTGCAGCAGCAGCACCGAGATGGTGACCGTCCGCTCCACCATGGTCGACAGGAACGCCGCCGCGGCGATCCTGTTGCGGGTCTCGTCGTTGCGGAAATTGAAGAAGCCGAACATCCTGCGTTGCAGGCTGAACGCCTTGATCACGGCCTGCGCCGCCACGTTCTCCTGCACCATGCCGAGCAGCGCGCTTTCGTTGAGCTTCTGCTCGTAATTGGCCTGCACCGCCTTCGGCGTCAGGATGCGCGGGCCGATCAGGGTGATCGGGAACACCAGCAGCGCGACCACGGCGAGCTGCCAGTTCAGGAACAGCATCAGGATGATGCCGGCGATCAGCTCCAGGAACGGCAGCGCGGCGCTGTTGGCAAAGGTCTTGACCGAGCCTTCGAAGGCCGAGAGATCGACCGAGAAGCGCGACAGGATCTCGCCGCGCTTGGTGCGGCCGAAATAGGCCGCCGGCAGGTCCTGGACGTGCTCGAACAGGCGCTTGCGGACGTCGGAGATGATGCAGGCGGCAAGCCGCGCGTCCCAGCGCTCGTACCAGACCGCGACGATCGAGGTGAAGATGCCGGCGGCCGCGAGCACGCCGAGGATCTTGTAGAGCGCCTGGAAATCCTCCTCGCCGAGCGCGTCGTCGATCAGGTACTTCAGGCTGAGCGGCATGATGACATTGAACAGCGTCTCGACCAGAACGCCGAACGCTACATAGCCCAGGATGCGCTTGTAGTTGGACAGGAACGGCTTGACGAAGCCCAGGATGGTCGCGAGCGCGCCGGCGGCTTCGCGCGCGGTAAAGACGACGAGCTCCTCGTCATCATCGTCGTCGAGCTCAAGCTCGTCGTCGTCGTCGTCCTCGTCTTCGTCTTCCTCGTCGTCTTCCAGCTCCGGCTTGTGATCCGCGGCGAGCTTGTCCTCGAGCTCGGCCGCCTCGTGCGAGGCGAGCTTCTGTTTGTCGGGAGAAAGAGGCTTGGACGCCATGAAACCAACCGATGCTGACGGCCGGCCTGACCGCAGAGAAACCAGAGAAATAGCGGAACGCCGCTACTGCCATCGATTCTATGCGATCAGGATGAATTCGGCAAAACAATTGGCGAATTCATCCGCCTTGTGAGGCTAGTCGTCGTCTTCGTCCTCGACCTTGTCGAAGAAGGAATAACGCAAGCTATCGGCGTCGGCATACCACTGGCCCGGGCCCTTGTTGGCGGCGAGCGTCGCCGCCCAGAGGGCATCGGTGCAATCCTTGCGGTGCATCGACAGATCAAAGCCGTTGCCGAAGAACAGTTCGGACCATTCCCACCAGGTGCCGAGCTTCTTGACCCCGCGCAGCAGATCGTAGCGGTCGATCACGGCCGAGGCCATGTCCGAGGTGATCGAGCCGAACACGAGGCCGGTCTTGACCACGCGGTTCAACTCGCGGATCGCGCGGACCACCTGCTTCGGGGCAACGTGGCAGAGGCTGGTCTCGAACACGTAGTCGAACGCGCCGTCCTTGAACGGCATGTCCAGGATCGATCCCAGCTTGTTGTACTTCTTCAGCGCCTTTGGCGTCCTGGCGTGGATGGCGCGGTTGTTCTCGATGCCCCAGGCATCGATGCCACGATCGCGCAGCGCACCGACCAGTTCGCCGCTGGCCGAGCCCGCGACCAGGAGTTTCGCGCCCTTCGTCTTCCCCCAGACGATGCCGATCAGCCTGGCAAGGTAGTCGGGATCGGTGAACTGCCGCCACGCTTCGCTGTAAGGCCCGACGCCGCGATAGTTCTCGAAATAGTCGCGGTCGATCTTGTCCGAAACCGGCTTGCCGTCCTGGGCGTGCTCGCGGCGCAGCCGCATCATCTCGGTCAGGATGATATCGGTCGCCGCGTCCGACGAATCGAGCAGGCCGTTCAGCGTGGAGTCGAACAGGTAATCGCCGACCACGACGATGCCGGGATGTTCCTTCGGTTCGGGCCGGTGATTGGTCATGACGTCGCGTACGGGCAGACCGCCCGGTATCGCGTTCACCGACGACAGCCAGCGGTGGATCTTGCCTTCCATGAAATGCGCACGGGCATCGCCGAGCGAAGCCGGCAGCGATTTCAGCGCAGCATCGATCAGCTCCTGGTCCGACAGATTGGCGAACGCCAGCGCATCGGAACCGGGAATCAGCCAGTTCAGGACGCCGTGCTTGCCGACGTCATGGCGCGCGCCCTCATTGTAGACGCAGCAGCCGCCGAACGCTTCCGACATGAACCAGGCGCCGGGAATCTTCTCTCCCCAGAACGGGGAATCAAACAGGATCGAGACGCGCAGGTAATGCGCGGGACGGTCGAAATAAGAGACGTGCTTGACCATCGACTTGCGCAGCTGCTCGCCTTCCCACCCCATCGTGGAGAGCCAGGAATGCGGCAGGCAGACCAGCACGAGATCGAAGTCGCGCGTCTCCGGTCCCTTCCCGTTCATCATCTTGAGCTGATAGCGGCCGGTCGGCGCCTTGCCGACGGTGAGCACGCGGTGATTGAGCTGGATGTCGGCGTTGACCTCCGACTGCAGGCATTCGATCAGCTGCTCGTTGCCGTTCTGGATGGAATAGAGGCCGATATAGCCGTCGACATCCATCAAATAGTTCTTGAGCGCGTTGAGGCCGTTGGTGTTGTGGCTCTCGGTCGCGATATCGGAGCGCGCCATCACCTTGAAGAAGCGCTTTGCGATCTCGTCCTTGACCTCCTCGTCGAGCACCTGCTCGGCGGTCTTGTAGGCCCAGGGGTTCTCGTTGTCGTGCGCGCCGACGCCCTCGTAATATTCGATCGGCGACATCTCGTCGGCGCAGCGCTTGCGGAACTGTTCGATCGCAGCCGCAGTCTTGGCGCCGTATCTGCGCCGCATGCCGGCGACGTCGTCGAGCAGCTCGCCGCCGAACTGCACCTGCTCGGCGTCCATCGGAATGGTCTGCAGGCCGAAATGCTGGATCAGCTCGCGCAGCGGATCGGGACCCGTCATCGAGTAGTCGTAGATCTCCGCGACGCCGGCCTCGTACATCGCCGGCGCGGAATCGAATTTGCGCGTGACGATCTTGCCGCCGAGGCGGTCGGAGGCTTCATAGATGGTGATGCGGCAGAGGTCACCGAGCTTGCGCTTCAGGTACCAGGCGCTCATCAGCCCGCCGGGGCCGCCGCCTACGATTGCGAGATCAAGCATGTCAGTTCCGTGGTCTCCGGCCCTGCCCCCGTCACGGGACCACCGGTCTAAGTTCCCTTAGCAGAAGCGCTTTTGCGCCTGAAGGAAAGATGAACAAAGGTTGATCCTGCATCGCAACAGGCAATCAAAGCAGCAAAAAGGCCGGCTTTCGCCGGCCTTTTCATTGTCCTCGGTATTCCTACGGATGAACCATCATTCCGCGGGCGGAAGCGCAGGAAGCTCGGCTTCCGGAGCGGGCGACACGACGGCCGCCTGCTTCTCGCGCTCGTCGAGGATCAGCTTGTCGCGCTTCATCGCGACTTCGCGGATCTTCGCCATGGAGGCGCCGGTGCCCGCCGGGATCAGCCGGCCGACGATGACGTTCTCCTTGAGGCCTTCGAGCGGATCGACCTTGCCGTTGACCGCCGCTTCCGTGAGGACGCGGGTGGTCTCCTGGAACGAGGCCGCCGAGAAGAACGAACGGGTCTGGAGGCTCGCCTTGGTGATGCCGAGCAGAACCGGCGTACCCGTGGCGACCTTCTTGCCCTCTTCCTTGGCCTTCTCGTTCAGCGCGTCGAACTCGATCTTGTCGACCTGCTCGCCGGAGATCATGTCCGTGTCGCCCTGGTCGGTGACTTCCACCTTCTGGAGCATCTGACGGACAATCACCTCGATGTGCTTGTCGTTGATGAGCACGCCCTGGAGCCGGTAGACCTCCTGGATTTCGTTGACCAGGTAGGCCGCGAGCTCCTCGATGCCCTTGACCGCAAGAATGTCGTGCGGCGCCGGGTTGCCTTCCACGATGAAGTCGCCCTTTTCGACGACGTCACCGTCCTGAAGGTGGATGTGCTTGCCCTTCGGGATCAGGTACTCGCGCGGCTCGTCGGTCTTGTCCATCGGCTCGATCGAGATGCGACGCTTGTTCTTGTAGTCGCGTCCAAACCGGATGGTGCCCGCGATTTCGGCGATGATCGCCGCATCCTTCGGACGCCGAGCCTCGAACAGTTCCGCCACCCGCGGCAGACCGCCGGTGATGTCACGCGTCTTGGCGCTTTCGGTCGAGACACGGGCGAGGATGTCACCCGGGTTGACCTTGGCACCGACGTCGACCGACAGAATGCCGTCGACCGACAGCATGTAGCGGGCATCGCCGCCACGGGCGAGCTTGAGCACCTTGCCGTCCTTGCCCTTGACCACGATGGCGGGACGCAGGTCCGCGCCGCCGCGGGTCGAGCGCCAGTCGATGACCACGCGCTTGGCGATACCGGTGGCCTCGTCCAGCGTTTCCGAGATCGACTGCCCTTCGACCAGATCCTCGAAGCCGATGGTTCCTTCGACTTCGGTGAGCAGCGGACGGGTGTAGGGATCCCACTCGACGATACGCTGGCCACGCTTGACCATATCGCCCTCGTCGACGTGCAGGCGCGCGCCGTACTGGACACGGTGCGTCGCACGCTCGGTGCCGTCGGCATCGACGATCGCCACCACCATGTTGCGCACCATCGCGACCAGGTGACCTTCGCTGTTGCGGGCGATGGCCTTGTTCCGGATCACGATCTTGCCGTCGAAATTGGCTTCGACGAAAGACTGCTCGTTGAGCTGCGCCGCACCACCGATGTGGAAGGTGCGCATGGTGAGCTGGGTACCCGGCTCGCCGATCGACTGCGCCGCGATGACGCCGACCGCTTCGCCGTGGTTGACCGGCGTGCCGCGGGCGAGATCGCGGCCGTAGCACTTGCCGCAGATGCCGTTGACGAGTTCGCAGGTCAGCGCCGAGCGGATCTTCACCTCCTGCACACCACCCTGCTGGATGGCGTCCAGATGGCTCTCTTCCATCAGCGTATCGCGCTTGATGATCACCTTGCCGGAGCTGTCACGGATGTCTTCGCAGGCCGTGCGTCCGAGGATGCGCGAACCGAGCGAAGCGACCACGGTGCCGGCATCGACGATGGCGCGCATCTTGATGCCGAGCTTGGTGCCGCAATCGGACTGCGTGATGATGCAGTCCTGCGCGACGTCGACCAGACGACGGGTCAGGTAACCCGAGTTCGCGGTCTTCAACGCGGTGTCCGCGAGGCCCTTACGGGCACCGTGGGTCGAGTTGAAGTACTCGAGAACCGAGAGGCCTTCCTTGAAGTTCGAGATGATCGGCGTCTCGATGATCTCACCCGACGGCTTGGCCATCAGGCCGCGCATGCCGGCGAGCTGGCGCATCTGGGCCGGCGAACCGCGGGCACCGGAGTGAGCCATCATGTAGATCGAGTTGATGTCGGCATCGGCTCCACTCGCCGTCTTCTTGGTGGAGGAGATCTCCTTCATCATCGCCTTGGCGATTTCTTCGGTCGCCTTCGACCAGGCGTCGACGACCTTGTTGTACTTCTCGCCGTGCGTGATCAGGCCGTCGTTGTACTGCTGCTCGAAATCCTTCGCCAGCGTACGGGTGGTGTCGACGATCTTCCACTTGGAGTGCGGCACGACCATGTCGTCCTTGCCGAACGAGATGCCGGCCTTGAACGCATTGTAGAAGCCGAGCGCCATGATGCGGTCGCAGAAGATCACAGTCTCCTTCTGGCCGCAGTGACGGTAGACCTGGTCGATGACGCCGGAGATCTCGCGCTTGGTCATCAGCTTGTTGATGATCTCGTACGAGATGCGCGGGTTCCGCGGCAGCAAATTGCCCAGCATGACGCGGCCGGCGGTGGTCTCGATCCAGCGCTTGGAGACCTTGCCGGTCTCGTCCATGCCTTCCCACCGATACTTGATCTTGGTGTGGAGGTGGATGACCTTCGCATGCAGGGCGTGCTCGAGCTCGGCCATGTCGCCGAACAGCTTGCCCTCGCCGGGCAGGCCTTCGCGCATGATCGAGACGTAGTAGAGACCCAGCACGATGTCCTGCGACGGCACGATGATCGGCTGGCCGTTCGCCGGATGCAGGATGTTGTTGGTCGACATCATCAGGACGCGCGCTTCCAGCTGCGCTTCCAGCGACAGCGGAACGTGCACGGCCATCTGGTCGCCGTCGAAGTCGGCGTTGAACGCGGAGCAGACCAGCGGGTGAAGCTGGATCGCTTTGCCCTCGATCAGCACCGGCTCGAACGCCTGGATGCCCAGGCGATGCAGCGTCGGCGCGCGGTTGAGCAGCACGGGATGCTCGCGGATCACCTCGTCCAGGATGTCCCAGACCTCGGGCCGCTCCTTCTCGACCAGCTTCTTCGCCTGCTTCACGGTGGTGGACAGGCCCTTGGCGTCAAGCCGCGAATAGATGAACGGCTTGAACAGCTCGAGCGCCATCTTCTTCGGCAGGCCGCACTGATGCAGGCGCAGCTCGGGACCGACCACGATCACCGAACGGCCCGAATAGTCGACGCGCTTGCCGAGCAGGTTCTGGCGGAAACGGCCCTGCTTGCCCTTCAGCATGTCGGCGAGCGACTTCAGCGGGCGCTTGTTGGCACCGGTGATGACGCGGCCGCGGCGGCCGTTGTCGAACAGCGCATCGACCGCTTCCTGAAGCATGCGCTTCTCGTTGCGGATGATGATGTCGGGCGCGCGCAGCTCCATCAGCCGCTTCAAGCGGTTGTTGCGGTTGATGACGCGACGGTAGAGGTCGTTGAGGTCCGAGGTCGCGAAGCGGCCGCCGTCCAGCGGCACCAGCGGACGCAGGTCCGGCGGGATCACGGGAACGACGGTCAGGATCATCCATTCCGGCTTGTTGCCGGAGTGGCGGAACGCTTCGACGATCTTCAGGCGCTTGGCGAGCTTCTTGTGCTTGATGTCGGAGTCGGTCTCCTGCATCTCCGCACGCAAGGTCAGCTCGAGCTTCTCGAGGTCCATGCCCTTGAGCAGTTCGCGGATCGCCTCCGCGCCGATCATGGCGGTGAAGGAATCCTGGCCGTACTCGTCCTGCGCCTTCAGATACTCGTCTTCCGACAGCAGCTGACGGTCCTTCAGCGCGGTGAGACCCGGCTCGAGCACGACGTAATATTCGAAGTATAGGATCCGCTCGAGATCCTTCAGCGTCATGTCGAGCAGCAGGCCGATGCGCGACGGCAACGACTTCAGGAACCAGATGTGGGCGACCGGAGCCGCGAGCTCGATATGGCCCATGCGCTCGCGCCGGACGCGCGACAGCGTGACCTCGACCGAGCACTTCTCGCAGATGATGCCCTTGTACTTCATGCGCTTGTACTTGCCGCACAAGCACTCGTAGTCCTTGATCGGCCCGAAGATGCGGGCGCAGAACAGGCCGTCGCGCTCGGGCTTGAAGGTACGGTAGTTGATGGTCTCCGGCTTCTTGATCTCGCCGTAGGACCAGGACAGAATCTTCTCCGGGGACGCGATCGAGATGCGGATCTGGTCGAAGACCTGAGCCGGCGTCGTCGGATTAAAGAGATTCATAATTTCTTGGTTCATCGTCTTCTCCTCGCGTACCGGTCGCCTCCGGCCGCAAATTCGAAAATCACTCAAGCGGGGCGCCCTGCCCTCAAGGCATCGGGAGGGGCGCCAATGCCCGGCCGCGAAGGCCGGGCATGAAAGGTCGTATTACTCGGCTGCTTCCGACGTCGGCGCCGGTCCCACCTTGGAATTGTGCAGATCGACGTTGAGGCCGAGCGAGCGCATTTCCTTGACCAGCACGTTGAACGATTCCGGAATACCGGCCTCGAAGGTGTCGTCGCCACGCACGATCGCCTCGTACACCTTGGTACGGCCGGCGACGTCGTCCGACTTCACGGTCAGCATTTCCTGAAGCGTGTAGGCCGCGCCGTAAGCTTCGAGCGCCCACACCTCCATTTCGCCGAAGCGCTGGCCGCCGAACTGCGCCTTGCCGCCCAGCGGCTGCTGGGTGACGAGCGAGTACGGACCGATCGAACGCGCGTGGATCTTGTCGTCGACGAGATGGTGCAGCTTGAGCATGTAGATGTAGCCCACCGTCACCTTGCGATCGAAGGCATCGCCGGTGCGGCCGTCATAGACGGTCGACTGACCCGAAGCGTCGAGACCGGCAAGCTTCAGCATCTCCTCGATGTCGGCTTCCTTGGCACCGTCGAACACCGGCGTCGCGATCGGCACGCCGCGGCTCAGGTTATGGCCGAGTTCAAGCAGCTCGTTGTCGTTGAGCGTCTTGATCGTCTCGTCCTCGCCGTAGACCTTCTTCAAGGTTTCCTTCAGCGGCTTGATGTCCTGCTTCGACAGGTAAGCATCGACCGTCTGGCCGATACGCTTGCCGAGGCCGGCGCAGGCCCAGCCGAGATGGGTCTCGAGGATCTGTCCGACGTTCATGCGCGAGGGCACGCCGAGCGGATTGAGCACGATGTCGGCGTGCGTACCGTCTTCGAGGAACGGCATGTCCTCGATCGGCACGATCTTCGACACCACGCCCTTGTTGCCGTGGCGGCCGGCCATCTTGTCGCCGGGCTGGATCTTGCGCTTCACCGCGACGAAGACCTTGACCATCTTCATCACGCCGGGCGGCAATTCGTCACCGCGCTGAAGCTTCTCGACCTTGTCGAGGAAGCGCTGCTCGAGCCCCTTCTTCGACTCGTCGTACTGCTTCCGCATGGCCTCGATCTCGGCCATCAGCTTGTCGTTCGGCGAAGCGAACAGCCACCACTGCGACTTCGGGTACTCCTCGAGCACCGCACGGGTGATCTTGGTGTCCTTCTTGAAGCCCTTCGGGCCCGCAATGCCCTGCCGTCCCTCGAGGAGCTCGGCAAGACGGTTGTAGACGTTGCGGTCCAGGATCGCCTGCTCGTCGTCGCGGTCCTTGGCCAGACGCTCGATTTCTTCCCGCTCGATCGCCAGCGCACGCTCGTCCTTGTCGACGCCGTGACGGTTGAACACGCGGACTTCCACGATCGTGCCCTGCACGCCCGGGGGAACGCGCAGCGAGGTGTCGCGAACGTCGGAGGCCTTTTCACCGAAGATGGCGCGCAGAAGCTTTTCTTCCGGCGTCATCGGGCTCTCGCCCTTCGGGGTGATCTTGCCGACCAGGATGTCGCCGGCGCGCACTTCCGCACCGATGTAGACGATACCGGCTTCGTCGAGGTTCTTCAGCGCTTCTTCCGAAACGTTCGGAATGTCGCGGGTGATTTCCTCAGGTCCGAGCTTGGTGTCGCGGGCCATCACCTCGAATTCCTCGATGTGGATCGAGGTGAAGACGTCTTCCTTCACGATCCGCTCGGAGAGCAGGATCGAGTCTTCGAAGTTGTAGCCGTTCCACGGCATGAACGCGACGAGCACGTTACGGCCAAGCGCGAGCTCGCCGAGATCGGTCGACGGACCGTCAGCGATGATGTCGCCCTTCTTGACGATATCGCCCACCTTCACCAGCGGACGCTGGTTGATGCAGGTCGACTGGTTGGAGCGCTGGTACTTCATCAGCCGGTAGATATCGACGCCCGACTTGGTCGGATCGAGATCTTCGGTGGCGCGGATGACGACGCGGGTCGCGTCAATCTGGTCGATGACGCCCGAACGGCGTGCCGCGATCGCAGCACCCGAGTCACGCGCAACCACGCCTTCCATGCCGGTGCCGACGAACGGCGCCTCGGCGCGAACCAGCGGCACCGCCTGGCGCTGCATGTTCGAGCCCATCAGCGCGCGGTTGGCGTCGTCGTTCTCGAGGAACGGGATCAGCGCCGCGGCGACCGAAACGAGCTGCTTCGGCGACACGTCCATGTAGTCGACCTTGTCCGGCGTCACCGGCAAGACTTCGCCGGCGTGACGGCAGACCACGAGATCTTCGGTGAAGCGGCCCTTCGGATCGAGCGGCACGTTGGCCTGCGCGACCGTGTAGCGGCCCTCTTCCATCGCCGAGAGGTACACGACCTCGTCGGTGACGCGGCCGTCCTTGACCTTGCGATAAGGCGTCTCGACGAAGCCGTACTTGTTCACGCGCGCGAAGGTGGCGAGCGAGTTGATCAGACCGATGTTCGGACCTTCCGGCGTCTCGATCGGGCAGATGCGGCCGTAATGCGTCGGATGCACGTCGCGCACTTCGAAGCCGGCGCGCTCGCGGGTCAGACCGCCCGGTCCAAGTGCCGACAGGCGGCGCTTGTGGGTGATCTCCGACAGCGGGTTGGTCTGGTCCATGAACTGCGAGAGCTGCGAGGAGCCGAAGAACTCGCGCACGGCGGCAGCCGCCGGCTTCGCGTTGATCAGGTCCTGCGGCATGACCGTGTCGATGTCGACCGAGGACATGCGCTCCTTGATCGCGCGCTCCATGCGCAGGAGGCCGATGCGGTACTGGTTCTCCATGAGCTCGCCGACCGAGCGCACACGGCGGTTGCCGAGATGGTCGATGTCGTCGATCTCGCCCTTGCCGTCGCGCAGATCCACCAGCGTCTTGATGACGGAGAGGATGTCTTCCTTCCGCAGCGTGCGCTGGGTGTCGGGCGCATCGAGGTCGAGGCGCATGTTCATCTTGACGCGGCCGACCGCGGAGAGGTCGTAACGCTCGGCGTCGAAGAACAGCGACTGGAACATCGCCTGCGCCGAATCCAGCGTCGGCGGCTCGCCCGGGCGCATCACGCGGTAGATGTCGAACAGCGCGTCTTCACGCGTCATGTTCTTGTCGGCCGAGAGCGTGTTGCGGATGTAGGCGCCGACATTGACGTGGTCGATGTCGAGCAGCGGCAGTTCCTTGTAGCCGTGCTCGTTGAGGGCCTTCATCGACTTGTCGGTGATTTCCTCACCGGCTTCGGCGTGGATTTCACCCGTCTTCGGGTTGACGAGGTCCTCGGCGAGGTAGTTGCCGACGAGCTCCTCATCCGACAGGCGCAGAGCCTTGAGCCCCTTCTCCTGGAGCTGGCGGGCGGCGCGGACGGTGAGCTTCTTGCCGGCCTCGAGCACGACCTTGCCGGTGTCGGCGTCGATCAGGTCGTTGATGGTCGAGTAACCGCGGAAACGGTTGGCGTCGAACGGAACGCGCCAGCCTTCCTTGGTCCGCTTGTAGAGGATCTTCTTGTAGAACGTCGACAGGATCGCCTCGCCGTCGAGGCCGAGGGCGAACATCAGCGACGTCACCGGAATCTTGCGGCGACGGTCGATACGCGCATAGACGATGTCCTTGGCGTCGAACTCGATGTCGAGCCAGGAGCCGCGATACGGGATCACGCGGGCAGCGAACAGCAGCTTGCCCGACGAATGGGTCTTGCCCTTGTCGTGGTCGAAGAACACGCCCGGCGAACGGTGCATCTGCGAGACGATGACGCGCTCGGTGCCGTTCACGATGAAGGTGCCGTTCATCGTCATGAGCGGAATGTCGCCCATGTAGACGTCCTGCTCCTTGATGTCCTTGACCGACTTCGCGCCGGTTTCTTCGTCGATATCGAACACGATGAGGCGCAGCGTCACCTTGAGGGGAGCCGCGAAGGTCATGCCGCGCTGGCGGCACTCGTCGACGTCATATTTCGGCTGCTCGAACTCGTAGCGGACGAATTCCAGCATCGAGGTGCCCGAGAAATCCGAGATCGGGAACACCGAGCGGAACACGGCCTGCAGGCCCTCGTCGAGGCGCCCGCCGACGGGTTCGTCGACCATCAGGAACTGGTCATAGGACGCCTTCTGAACCTCGATGAGGTTCGGCATCTCGGCGACTTCCTTGATGTGTCCGAAGAACTTGCGAACGCGTTTGCGACCGGTGAATGTCTGCTGCGCCATCGTGGCCTCTCATTTCGTCGCCCGCTCTGGGCGCGCCGTCCGGAACGCGGCTGCCACCGCTCCCCGGGTTGAATTTTTCGAACCCGTTTTGGGGGACCGAAAATCCAGTTTCAGGCCGTCATGTCCTGAATCTGTTCTTCAGACCTTCAAAACGCAAAACGACGCGCGGGGCGCATAGGCACGCCCGCCCGTCACAACGATCTTCTTCACGGACTGCAAAAGCCCGAAATAGCCTGCTCTCCCAACGGCTTACAGGGAAATCCGGCATCCCTGCCCACCGCGCTTTCGTGCTGCCGACCCGATATGGGGCGACAATAGTGGAGATTCGAGGGGTATACCCTCAAATCCCCACACATTTTCGTGTTCGGCCTGCGTCGGGACGATCCGTCGCACGCCTTTTGCATCCGGCCCACCCTTTTGAGGATGGACCAGGGTCCCGAGCCATGGCCCGGAACCCCGCCAGTAAGCGTTGCTTACTTGAGCTCGACCTTCGCGCCAGCCTTCTCGAGCTGGACCTTGATCTTGTCGGCCTCTTCCTTGTTCACGCCTTCCTTGACGGGCTTCGGCGCGCCCTCGACGAGGTCCTTTGCTTCCTTCAGGCCCAGGCCGGTGATGGCGCGGACTTCCTTGATGACCTCGATCTTCTTGTCGCCGGCGCTGGCGAGAACGACCGTGAACTCGGTCTTCTCTTCCGCCGGAGCGGCGGCAGCGCCACCACCAGCCGGGCCGGCCACGGCGACGGCCGCGGCAGCCGAAACGCCCCACTTCTCTTCGAGGAGCTTCGCGAGTTCGGCAGCTTCGAGCACGGTGAGGCTCGAGAGGTCGTCAACGATCTTCTGCAAGTCAGCCATTGTTCAGTTTCCTTGAGTGTAAGTCTGGTTCGGGTTTGAGTTTTGCGAAGGGCGTCAGGCCGCTTCGCCCTTTGAGGCATGAGCCTGGATGACGCGCGCGAGCTTGCCCGCGGGCGCGTTGGCGAGCTGAGCGATCTTGGTCGCCGGGGCCACAAGCAGGCCGACGATCTTGCCGCGCAGTTCATCAAGCGACGGCAGCGAGGCAAGCGCCTTCACGCCGTCGACATTCAGGACGGTCTTCCCCATCGAGCCGCCGACGATGACGAACTTTTCGTTCGCCTTGGCGAATTCGATGGCGACCTTTGGCGCCGCTACCGGATCGTTCGAAGTGGCGATCACGGTCGGTCCCTTCAGCATGGGGCCGATGGCAACGACGTCAGTGCCTTCAAGAGCAATTTTGGCGAGACGGTTCTTCGAGACCTTCACCGAGGCACCCGCCTGCTTCATCTGCTGGCGCAGCTTCTGCATCTGGGCGACGGTGAGGCCGGAATATTGAGCAACGACCGCGACGCTCGTGGTCTTGAAGACCCCATTGAGCTGTTCGACCGCTTCCTTTTTTGCCGCTCGTTCCACAGCAAGCTCTTTCCGGTTGGCGGTCATCGCGAAAGCGGGACCGCCGGGTTGCACCCATCGTCCCACCCAAAACCTGAACCTCTGGGCCGAAACCCATCGGACACGCGCCGGGCGAGACGACAATTCAAAGCCTGCCCTCCGGGAGCTCGCTGGAGCCCACGGCGTGTCGAGGTCCGAACCAAACTCCTTCCGCGACCACCCTAAAGTGGGAAGCGAAGTGAAATCCGGTCTTCACCCGTCTATGCAGGCCATGCGATTAAGCCGTTGAGAAATCGAAATTTCCCGCGGGCGCCTGCAGTCTTGGACAGGACAAGGCCAGCCGGCGAACCGCCTGACCTCTGCCCGCACCCCCACCGGCCGATGGATTTTCCTTCCTTTTCGGGCAAATCCTTGCGGACGTCCTGAAAAGGAATGATCTCCTGCGTGTCGGGTTTTCGGAATGCGTGCACGAACGCGCCAGCCAAGGCCGGCACGTCCGGAAGCGGTTCTTTAACCGCTCTCTGCCGGCTTGCCAAGAGCAAAATTCACACCAGTTCCAATCCGTTGCCGGCCGGGCCTGAGGCGGCCTGACAAGGGCCGATTCAGGCCGATTTGACCCCATAGGGCAGCGGCTTGCCCTCGAAAAATGCGCTGAGATTGGCCAGCACGCAGTTCTGCATGGCGACGTGCGATTCGAGGGTGTGGCCGCCGATATGCGGGGCGAACACCACGTTGGGGAGCGCGGTCAGGGCGTCGGGGGCATGAGGTTCCTTCTCGAAGACATCGAGGCCGGCGCCGGCGATGGTCTTGTCGGAGAGCGCTGCGACCAGGGCCTCCTGGTCGATGACCGAGCCGCGGGAAATGTTGACGACGTAGCCGTCGGCACCGAGGCGCCCCAGGATATCGGCGTTGACGACGTGCTGGGTCTCAGCCCCCGCCCGCACCGCGATCATCAGCACGCTGCACCAATCGGCGAGTGCTTCCAGAGTCGGGAAATATTGATAGGGCAGATCGTATTTGCTGCGGCTGAAATAGCCGACCTCGCTCTCAAAGGCGGCGCAGCGCGCGGCGATCTTGCGCCCGATCTCGCCCATGCCGTAGACGCCGATGCGGCGCCCGGGCATCCCCGCCTGCGGGCGCATCATCGGCGACTGCTTCGAGGCCGCCCAATCGCCGCTGCGGACATATTGGTCAGCGACCAGGATCCGCCGCGTCGTCGCCAGCATCAGGGTCATCGCGATGTCGGCGACCGAGGCGGCATTGGCGCCGGGGCTGTGGCCGACCGCGATGTTGCGGCTGGCTGCCGCCTTCAGGTCGACGCCGTCATAGCCGGTGCCGTAGCAGACGATCGCGCCGAGCTTCGGAAACAGGTCCATCGCCTCGGCGCCGAGCGGCGAGCCGCCGGCCGTCAGCATCGCACGGATGCCGCCGAGTTCTTCCGCCGAGAACACCTCCGTGGCCTTCTTGCCGCCGGTGTCGAGCAGCTCGAACCGCTCGGCGAAGCGCGCCATCATCGTCTTGGGAAAGCGCGAATAGATCAGGACCTTGTCAGCCATTGTTCTTGTTTCCGGTGAGTGCCGTCGAAAATGGAAAGGGGCGGAATCGGTCGCCCGATTCCGCCCCTCGCCTCATGCAATTTCCAAACCTCAGCCGAGGCAAGCCTTAGCCGAGGATCGTGCCCGGCTCGACCTTCACGCCCGGGCCCATCGTCGAGGACACCGCAACGCGCTGGATGTAGGTGCCCTTGGAACCAGCCGGCTTCGCCTTCGAGACAGCATCGGCCAGCGCCTTGATGTTCTCGACCAGCTTCTCCTCGGAGAACGAGGCCTTGCCGACGCCGGCCTGCAGAATGCCGGCCTTCTCGACGCGGAACTCGACCGAGCCGCCCTTGGCACCCTTCACCGCACCGGTGACGTCCATGGTCACGGTGCCGATCTTCGGGTTCGGCATCAGGCCGCGCGGGCCAAGCACCTTACCGAGACGACCGACCAGCGGCATCATGTCGGGGGTCGCAATACAACGATCGAAATCGATCGCGCCGTTCTGCACCTTCTCGACCAGGTCTTCGGCGCCGACGACGTCGGCACCTGCGGCCTTGGCTTCGTCAGCCTTGGCGCCACGGGCGAACACGCCGACGCGGAGCGTACGGCCAGTGCCGTTCGGCAGGGTCACGACGCCGCGGACCATCTGATCGGCGTGACGCGGATCGACACCGAGATTGATCGCGACCTCGATGGTCTCGTCGAACTTCGCCTTCGCGCGTTCCTTGACCATCTTGATGGCGTCCGCGAGCGGGTAAAGCTTTTCGCGGTCAACACCTTCGCGGGCTTTGTTCAAACGCTTTCCGATTGCCATAGCCGCTTACCCCGCCACTTCCAGACCCATCGAACGGGCAGAGCCCTCGACCATCTTCATGGCCGATTCGATGGTGTCGCAATTGAGATCCTTCATCTTCTTCTCGGCGATCTCGCGCACCTGCGCCTTGGTCACCTTGCCGGCCTTGTCGCGGCCCGGCGCCTTCGAGCCGGACTGGATCTTGGCAGCCTGCTTGAGGAAGAAGGACATCGGCGGCGTCTTCATCTCGAAGGTGAAGGAACGGTCCGCATAGATGGTGATGATCACCGGGATCGGGGTGTTCTTCTCTTCCTTCTGGGTCTGGGCGTTGAACGCCTTGCAGAACTCCATGATGTTGAGACCGCGCTGACCGAGCGCGGGACCGATCGGGGGCGAGGGATTCGCCGCACCGGCCGGGACCTGAAGCTTCAGGTATCCGGTCACTTTCTTTGCCATGTATCACTCCTGTTGTGCCGGCCTGGACCGGCGGTTTCAGGTTCGTGGTCTGGGTCGGATGCGGCTGGCAACCGCCCTCTCCCTCCCACGGCCTCTGCTTGCGCGAAGCCTTTCGACCTCGCGCCTTACCCGATCAGACCTTCTCGACCTGACCGAATTCCAATTCCACTGGCGTGGCGCGGCCGAAGATCGACACCGCGACCTTCACGCGCGAGCGCGCCTCGTCGATTTCCTCGACCACACCCGAGAACGAGGCGAACGGGCCATCGGCCACGCGCACGTTCTCGCCGATCTCGAACGACACCGACGCCTTCGGCCGTTCCACACCCTCCTGCACCTGGTGCAGGATGCGCATGGCTTCGTTCTCCGAGATCGGCATCGGCTTGTTCTCGGCGCCGAGGAAGCCCGTGACCTTCGGCGTGTTCTTGATCAGATGAAACGCCTCGTCGGTCAGCTTCATCTTAACCAGCACGTAGCCCGGGAAGAACTTGCGCTCGGCGTCGATCTTGCGGCCGCGGCGCACTTCCGTGACCTTCTCGGTCGGAACCAGCACCAGCTCGAACAGCTCTTCGAGCCCGCGCTGCTTGGCCTGCTCGCGGATCGATTCGGCGACCTTCTTCTCGAAGTTCGAATAGGCGTGGACGATGTACCAGCGCTTGTCGGACGATTGGGTTGCGGCGGCTGTTGCCATCAGTGAATGCCCAAAAGGAAGGTGATGAGGTAACGGATGATCTGGTCGGCGGCGAAGAAGAAGATCGAGGCCACGGCGACCATCACGAACACCATGATGGTGGTGATCGTGGTCTCACGACGGGTGGGCCAGGTGACCTTGGCGGTCTCCGAGCGCACTTCCTGCAAGAACTTGAACGGGCTGACTGCCATCGTTTGAGACGCCATTAAGAATTTCAGGGATCCGAACAGCCGCCTGTGGCCCAGCCCTCTGTCTCGAAGGATGAGCCGGAAAACCGGGCTCGATTGTTCGGGGGATTTCAAAGCCGCGCCGGAGATCCGCGTCTAACGGGCCGGCTGCGAGTGCCGGGTATCTACTGCGGATGGGGCCAAAGGTCAAGGTGCGGGCGGGCTGGAATCCACACCGGCCCGGCTGACGGACGTGATGCGGATCAAGGGCTTATGAGCCCCGCATGACCCAGCGCCCGAGCTATTCAGCCCGGCGCCGTCCTGCCTTCAATCCGGATTGTCTGGGATTAGCTGGCAGGAGTGGCAGGGCTCGAACCTGCGACCCCCGGTTTTGGAGACCGGTGCTCTACCAATTGAGCTACACTCCTGTGGACCCTCGCGTCGCCACGTGGATCAGGGGCGCTTTCAAGCACAGGGGACGGCCGGATTGCAAGGACGGATTGCAAGGGTGAAGCGCGCTGGCTTCGCTTGTTTGTGCAACGGCTTCTGGGCCACTCTCCGGTCCCGACAATCAAGAACAACCGGGAGTCCCCATGACTACCTTAGCGTCGACAGCCGCCGCCGCCCGCCCCTCGACAACGCCAAAAACCCCGTCTCTCCCCGAGGCCAAGCCGGAAACGCTGGGCCTGTCGCGGCCCCGCCTCCAGGCGATGTCGGACGCGTTCAAGCGCGAGATCGACAAGGGAACCGTTCCCGGCGTGACCGTGCTGGTGGCGAGGGGCGGCCAGGTCGGTTGGTTCGAGGCGCTCGGCAAGCAGAGTCCGGCGGGCCCGGCGATGGCGCTTGATTCGATCTTCCGGATCTTCTCGATGACCAAGCCGATCGTCTCGGTCGGCATCATGGCGCTGGTCGAGGACGGCTACCTCCTGCTCGGCGATCCCGTCGCAAAATTCATCCCGGAGTTCGCGGACCAGAAGGTCGGCGTCGTCAGCGGTGGCAAGCTGGAACTGGTTCCACCGAGGCGGCCGATGACGGTGCAGGACCTGCTCCGCCACACCTCGGGTCTCACCTACGAGCACCAGGGCGACGGCCCGGTGCACAAGCTCTACCAGGAGTCCCGCGTCCGCAGCCGCAAGATCACCAATGCCGAGCACGCCGCGCTGGTGGCGAGCTTCCCGCTGGTCTGCCACCCCGGCGACGAGTTCAACTACAGCCGTTCCACCGACATCCTCGGCCGCATCATCGAGGTCGTCAGCGGCAAGTCGCTCGGCACCTATCTCACCGAGCGCATCCTCGCGCCGTTGCAGATGACCGAGACCGGCTTCTCGACCTCAGAGGCCAACGCCGGCCGGCTCGCGCAGCCATTCGAAGCCGATCCCTGGACCGGTGACAAGGTCGCGCTGTTCAACATGCTCGAGCAGCCGGTGATGGAATCCGGCGGCGGCGGCCTGGTCTCCACCACGACGGACTACGCCCGCTTCGCGCTGATGCTGCGCAATGGCGGCACCCTCGACGGCAACAGGATCATCGGCCGCAAGACGCTGGAGCTGATGGCGTCCGATCACCTCGGGCCGCACGTCGTGACCAACGGCACGCTTCTTTCGCCCGGCCACGGTTTCGGTCTCGGCTTCGCCGTCCGCCGCGACGCCGGCATCGCGCCCTTCCCCGGCAGCGTCGGCAACTATTTCTGGAGCGGCATTGCCGGCACGTTCTTCTGGATCGATCCGAAGGAGGATCTGTTCACGGTGTTCATGACCCAGGGACCGGGACAACGTGACTTCACACGCACGCTGGTGCGGGATCTGGTTTACGCGGCGGTGGAGTGAGGGCGTTCGCTTAGTCGCGCGAGCCGCGAGGCCGCATCCACACACTCACCGTCATGCCCCGGCTTGACCGGGGCATCCAGTACTCCGTAGCGGCAGTTTGTTCGCACCACTTCGGCCGCGGAGTACTGGATCGCCCGCTTTCGCGGACGATGACGCTGATGCTGGAGTGAGCGTAGGTGCCCTTCTCCGCAAACCTCAACTAATCGTCGCGCCGCCGTCGATCACCATGGTCTGGCCGGTCATGAAGTCGCCGGCCGCTGATCCCAGGAACACCGCGGCACCCGCGATCTCGTCGGGAATGCCGATACGCAAGAGCGGCGAGCGCGCGGTCGAGGCCTTCAAATTCTCCGGATTGTCCCACAGCGCCTTGGCAAAATCGGTCTTGATCAGGCCGGGCGCGATGCAATTCACGCGGATGTTGTGCTTGCCGTATTCGCAAGCGAGATTGCGCGCGAGCTGCATGTCGGCCGCCTTGGAGATCGCGTAGGCGCCGAGAATGGTCGAGCCCTTGAGGCCGCCGATCGAGGAGACGATGATCACCGAGCCGTCCTTGCGCTCGATCATCTGCGGCACCACCATCGAGATCAGCCAGTTGTTGGCGACGATGTTGTTGTCGAGAATTTTACGGAACTGATCGTCGGAGATGCCGGCGAGCGGGCCGTAATACGGGTTCGATGCGGCGTTGCAGACCAGCACGTCGATCTTGCCGAAAGCGCGGTTGCTCTCGTCGACCAGATTTTGCAGATTCTCCTTCGACGAGATGTTGGCCGCGATCGCGACCGCGGTGCCCTTGCCGAACTTGTCGTTGATGCCCCTGGCGACCTCATCGCAGACATCCGCCTTGCGCGAGGAGATCACGACCTTGGCGCCGTGCTCCGCCATACGCTCGGCGATCGCAAGCCCGATGCCGCGCGTCGAGCCGGTGATGACGGCGACTTTCCCCTTCATGTCGAACAAGGTCATGTTTCTCTCCCAGATTGATCTTTGTATTCACATCGAGATTCCGGGCTCGGTCCTGCGGACCGCCCCGGAATGACAGCATAACTCAGGCGAGCTTCTTGACCTCAGGTCCCGCCAGCTGATGCATCTCGGCATGCGCATCGTCCGCGATCCACGGCTGCTGGTTCACCATCGGCAGCCGCCAGACCGAGCGCTCGGGGCTTGCGAAATAATCGAGCCGCGTGATCGAGACGTTGTCGATGTCGAACGACAGCGCCCGCTCCACCTGGCCGTCGAGTGCGAGACCGATCGCCGCCTTGATGGTGCCGCCATGCGCGACCGCGATCACGTCCTGCCCCGCCGCCTCATTGTTGATCCGCTCGACGGTGCGGCGCGTGCGGTTGTAGAGATCCATGAAACTTTCGCCGCCGGGCGCGGGCTCGTTGATGTCAGCAAACCAGCTTGAGCCGACGGGACGGCTGGCGATGAACTCGGCGCGGTTCATGCCCTGCCAGCGACCGAGATTCTGCTCGGCGAGGTCCGCCTCCCATTTCATCGACACGGGCCGCGGATAGCCCGCCTCCCAGATGGCTTCAGCCGTTTGATGCGTGCGCATCAGATTGCTCGAATACCACACCGCCTTACGTGGCAGCACCTTGGCAACAGCATTGAACACGTAGGTGTCGCTGGTGTCGCAGGCGAGATCGCTCTGTCCGTAGATGTTGCCGCCGTCATTGCGCACCGGCGCATGACGAACCCACCACCAGCGTGTCGTGACCACATTCGGCTTGTCTGCGGTTGCCATTGAAGCCCTTCCATCCCGTGTGATGTCGCTGTACGTCAGGTGTGAACGTGTCTCAAGACACTTTACCGTTTGAAATTCTGTTTGAAATTCCGTCGCGCGGCAAGCGTCGCACGGCATACCAAAGGGAGAAACCCATGGGCCGTCTGCAAGGCAAATCCGTCATCATCACCGGCGCCGGCAGCGGCATCGGCCGCGCGGCTGCACACCTCTTCACCAAGGAGGGCGCCAAGCTGATCGCCGTCGATCGCACCGAAGCGGTGAAGGAGACGGTCGACGAAGTGAAGAAAGCCGGCGGCGTTGCGGAGGCGATGATCGCCGATGCCGGCTCCGAGGCTGATGTCATCGCCGTCATCGACAAGGCGGTGAAGACGCATGGCCGGCTCGACGTCATCTGGGCCAATGCCGGCGTCTCCGGCGGGCTCGTTCCGCTCGGCGAGCAGACCGTCGAACAGTGGCAGGAGGTGCTGCGCGTCAATCTGATCGGACCGTTCCTCGCGGTGAAGCATGCGATGCCGCACATGGTGAAGCAGCAGTCCGGCGCGATCGTGCTCACCGCATCGGTTGCGGGCCTCAAGGCCGGCGCTAGCGGGCACCCCTATGCCGCCAGCAAGGCCGGCGTGATCAGCCTCGTGCAGACCACGGCGTATTCGCTCACCGGCACCGGCGTGCGCATCAACGCGGTCTGCCCGGGCCTGATCGAAACGGGAATGACCAAGCCGATCTTCGATCGCGCCAAGGAGCGCGGCACCCAGGACAAGATCGGCCAGCTCAATCCCTTGAAGCGTCCCGGCCAGCCGCACGAACTCGCCGCGATGGGACTCTTTTTGGCCAGCGACGAAGCGTCCTACGTGAACGGCCAGGCCTTCCCGGTGGACGGTGGCCTCACGGCGTCGATGCCGTATACGGGCAAGCCGGTCTGACAAAGGTCTCGCCTTTGGCTTCAGCAGCGCCACACTCTCAGTGTCGTCCCGGCGAAGGCCGGGACCCATAACCTCAGGGAGCAGTTTGGCGACGACTCGTCGATCGGTACTTTCACTTGAATGCACTCGATGGGTTCCGCGGTATGGGTCCCGGCCTTCGCCGGGACGACGGCGGAGAGAAATCGCGCATAACTGCATCAACATCGTCATTGCGAGCGCAGCAGATTGTAGGATGGGTAGAGCGAAGCGAACCCATCAACGCTTCCTCCGCACCGGAGCATGATGGGTTTCGCAAGTGCTCTACCCATCCAACGCCCCCGTTGACACGCCTTCTCATCCTCGCGGCGCATGTCGCCCGAGCTTTGCTTTCGGCGCCTTGCGCCTCTGCCCACCCTACGAGACCGATTGAGCCGCGAGCGCTACGATAAACAGCGCACAGCCTCCAATCGACGCAATCGTCCGCATATGATTCCAGAACACCCAATCCTTCAAATACGCCGCCCATACCGCGCCCGCCTCTGGCGATGACGGCTGCGCCGCGGCCAGCGCATCGTTGAGCGGCACGTTGAGCGCAACTGTCACGACGAACATGCCGATGATGTACAGGCCGCCGCCCGCGATCATGCTGGCTGCCCCCGGCTCACTGAAGCGCAACGCGCCCAACACAACCAGCGCTGCACCCGCCACCGTCGTGCCGAGGAACAACGGCATGAACAGCGAGCGCACGATGTCGACATTGATGGCATTCATCGCCGCGATACCGGCGGCCTGATCGAGCCGGCCGAGCGCGGTCATGATGAAGGTCGAGAACGCGAAATATATGCCGGCCATGAGGCCGCAGCCGAGCGCCGAGAACCAGAGCAATCCGCTCGTCAAAACCTGCCGCATGCTACGCCTCCTCAAATGCGATAAACTCTCGCATTTGATAAAGGCGATAAACTCTCTTATTTCTGGCGTCAAGCACAGATGGCGGAAACAACGATGCCGGAACGGAAGATCAGGGCGGGCAAAGCGACGCAGGCGGCCGGACGGCGCATGCCGCTGGTTCCGACGCAGGAACGTAGCCGGGAGCGGTTCGATCGCATCCTGACCGCCGCGAGCGAGATATTGACGGAAAAGGGCAGCGACGCCTTCCGGATGAGCGACATCGTCGAGCGCACCGGCATCGCCTTCGGCTCGCTCTACCAATATTTTCCGGACAAGAATGCCGTGATCGGGACGCTCGCCGAGCGTTGCAACGCCATCGGCCGCGAGTGCGTGGCGCGCGATCTCGCCGAGATGAAGAAACTATCCGATCTGCACGCGGCGCTGTGCCGCATTACCGACGGCTACTACCAGATGTTCCGCGATCACCCGGTGATGCATCACATCTGGCAAGCGACGCAAGGCGACCGAGCGCTGCAAGAGATCGACAGGGAGGACGTGGCTTTCCTGGCCGGTCTGTTACGCGAGGCACTCAAGCGTGTCGCGCCGAAACAGCCCGCCGCCGCCCTCACCTCCTTTTCGCACCTGGCGATGATCCAGATTGCCGCTGCGGTTCGTCACGCCATCGCCTTGCCGCCGGCGGAGGCGCGGCGTACGCTCGACCTGTTCAAGCGAATGCTGCCGAAGGATCTCTCCGCACTCGGCTGAGTCTCGGCGAAAGCAGCCTTCGCGATCGGGTTTGCCCGAACCGCCACTCCATTGGTATGTTTCGTGCAAGCGGCGATGCCATCCTCCATCTCATGAACGAGACAATGCCCAACCCGATTTTCCCAAGTTCCAGAGCCGATCGCATCCGCAACCTCCTCGCCGACCTGGTCGGCTTCGACACCATCAGCGATCGCACCAACTTGCCCCTGATCGCGCATATCGAGAGCTATCTCGCCTTCCTGGGCGTCAAGGGCGAGCGCATCACCGACGAGACCGGACAGAAGGCTTCGCTCTGGGTCACGATCGGCCCGGAGGACAAGCCCGGTCTCGTGCTGTCGGGACATACCGACGTCGTGCCGGTCGTCGGCCAGGACTGGAGCCACGATCCGTTCAAGCTGGTCGAGCGCGACGGCAAGCTGTTCGGCCGCGGCACCACCGACATGAAGGGTTTTGTGGCGGTGTGCCTCGCCATGGTGCCGGAGATGCTGGAAGCGAAGCTGACGACGCCGATTCATCTCGCCATCTCCTATGACGAGGAGATCGGCTGCATCGGTGTGCGGCCGATGCTGGCCGAGGTCGCGAAGAAGAAAGTTCGACCGCTCGGCGCATTCATCGGCGAGCCGACCGAGATGAAGGTCATCATCGGCCACAAGGGCAAGCACGGCGTGCGCGCGACGTTCCACGGACTTGCCCGCCATTCCTCAATCGCGCCCGACGGCGTCAACGCGATCGAATATGCCGCCGAGATGATCGTCGAGATCCGCCGCCGCGCGGTGAAGCTCGCAGGCCAGGTCGAGCGCAACAGTCTCTACGATGTCCCGCACTCGACGCTGTTGACCAGCATCGTGCACGGCGGCGCGGCGCTGAACATCGTGCCCGACACCTGCACCGTCGACTTCGAATGCCGCGGCATCGGCATCACCGAGTCCAAAGAGGTGACGGATGCGATCGTCGCCTGGGCCAAGGCCGAGCTCGAGCCCGCGATGAAGAAGCAGCATCCCGAGTGCGGCATCGATTTCGAGGAGATACTCGACTATCCCGCGCTCGACACCAAGGCCGACGCGGCGATCGTCACGCTGGCGAAGCAGCTCGCCGGCCGCAACGATCACGCCAAGGTCGCCTTCGGCACCGAGGCGAGCCTGTTTGCCAGCATCGCCGACATCCCATCAGTGGTGATAGGCCCCGGCTCGATCGCGCAGGCGCATACGCCGGATGAGTTCGTGGCGATGGCGGAGCTGGAGAAGTGCGCGGGGTTCGTGGAGAAGCTGATCGCGCATTGCGCGAAGGGGTAAGAGCGTAGGGCGGATTAGCGCAGCGTAATCCGCCATCTGCCTCGCGTCGTGTGAATGGCGGATTACGCTGCGCTAATCCGCCCTACGAAACTGCGACGGCGAATAGTCCACCGGCACCAGCAGGCGATCCTCGATCTGGCCGACCATCAGGCCGTGCTCCGCGTGGGTCACACGCTTGATCTCGCTCCACTCGGTGTCTGCCATGAAGGCCGCCCACGCGGACGTCTTCGCGGCCTCATCCGGCCACTCCAGAATGTAGGCGAACTCGGTACGCTCGCCGAATTTCGTCTCCCACATCGCCACGATCTGGAAGCCATATCTGGTCCGCATGATGCGCGCGGCGTGGTCGCGGAACCGTGCGTGAAAGGCAGTCTTGTTCTTTTCGAAGATTTCGTAGATGCGCAGTTGCTGGATCATGACCGTCTCCTTGCAGCGGAGATATGGTCAAGCATGGTGCGTGGACAAGGTACACGCGCTCTTCCTCGTCATTGCAGGAGCGAAGCGCGGCGTGCCAAAACAAAAGGCGCGGCCATGAGCCGCGCCTTCGTTGTTTCTACACCGCGCCCGCCTTCTGGGCGTATTCCCATGACGCCTTCGACAGCGGCACGGTGCGCTTGGCGGACTCCAGCGCCTTGGCGTTGGCGGCGGTGCCGTCGCGGACGCGGCCGGCGATGCCCTGCGTGATGCCGGCGAGGCGGAACAAATTGTAGGCGAAGTACCAGTTGAGATCCGGCACCGTCATCTTGGTGACGTTGCAATAGATCTGCGCGGCCTCCTCCACGCTCGGGATGTTGAGTGCCTTGAGGTCGGCACCGTCGAGGCCCGGCATGATCCACTGCATCAGCAGATAGGTGAAGTCTGCCATGGGATCGCCGAGCGTCGACAGCTCCCAATCCAGCACGGCCTGCACGCGAGGTTCCGTCGCGTGGAAAATCATGTTGTCGAGGCGGTAGTCGCCGTGGACGATCGAGACGCGCGCCTGCTCCGGCACGGTCTTGGGCAGCCATTCCGCCACCTTTTCGAATTCCGGAATGTGCTGCGTCTCGGACGCGCGATACTGCTTGGTCCAGCGGTCGATCTGGCGCGCGAAATAATTGCCGGGCTTGCCAAACTCGCCGAGGCCGATCGCGACGGGATCGTACATGTGGAGCTTTGCCAGCGTCTCGATCTTGCTGGTGAAGATCTTGCGGCGCGCATCGTTGTCCTGGCTCGGCAGCGTCGGATCCCAGAACACGCGACCGTCTTCCATCGACATGATGTAGAAGGCGGCGCCGATGATGCTGTCGTCCTGGCACAGCGCATAGGCGTGCGCGACCGGAAAACCCTGCTTTCCGAGGGCTGCGATGACGCGATATTCGCGATCGACCGCATGCGCCGACGGCAGCAATTTGCCGAACGGCTTGCGGCGCATCACGTAGGAGCGCTTCGGCGTGTTCAGCCGGTAGGTCGGATTGGACTGGCCGCCCTTGAACTGCAGGACGACCAGCGGGCCCTCATAGCCTTCGACGTTGTCGCGCATCCAGGCTTCGAGCCGCATCTCGTCGAAGCGATGCCGCTCCTCGACCGGCTTGGTGCCCGAGAACTCTTCGTCTTTCCTGACGCCGTCAGCCACGGTGACGCTCCCTCTTCAGTCCGAACGTGATCCTAATCGGTAACCGCTGACGCACTTGCGTCAAGCGGTTACCCAATCACGTCCTGTCGTTTCTTCAAGTCAGGAGCGCCGCTGGGCTCCCCCGCTTAATGCTTGGGAGAGTTGGCATACTTCCGAACTTCGAGCCGTGCAATGGCGCGATTGTGCACCTCGTCCGGACCGTCGGCGAGACGGAGCGTACGGATGTGCGCGTAGTCCTTGGCAAGACCGGCTTCGTCGGAGACGCCCGCGCCACCAAACGACTGGATCGCCTCGTCGATGATCTTCAGCGCCATGTTGGGGGCTGCGACCTTGATCATGGCGATCTCGGCCTGCGCGGTCTTGTTGCCAACCTTGTCCATCATGTCGGCAGCCTTGAGGCAGAGCAGACGCGTCATCTCGATGTTGGTGCGGGCATCGCCGATGCGCTGCTCCCACACCGAGTGCTCGACGATCTTCTTGCCGAAGGCGGTGCGCGAGGTCAGCCGCTTCACCATCTTCTCCAGCGCCTCCTCGGCCTTGCCGATAGTGCGCATGCAGTGATGAATACGGCCGGGACCAAGGCGGCCCTGCGCGATCTCGAAACCGCGGCCTTCGCCGAGCAGGATGTTCTCCTTGGGAACTCGCACGTTCTCGAGCAGCACCTGGGCATGGCCGTGTGGCGCGTCGTCGAAACCGAACACGGGGAGCATCTTCTCGACCTTGATGCCGGGGGTGTCGAGCGGAACCAGGATCTGCGACTGCTGCTGATGTTTTGCGGCGTTGAAATCGGTCTTGCCCATCAGGATCGCGATCTTGCAGCGGGGATCGCCGACGCCGGACGACCACCATTTGCGGCCGTTGATGACGTAGTGATCGCCATCCTTCTCGATGCGAGTCTCGATGTTGGTGGCATCCGAGGACGCGACGGCCGGTTCCGTCATCAGGAAGGCGGAGCGGATCTCGCCGTCCATCAGCGGACGCAACCATTTGCGCTTCTGCTCCTTGGAGCCGTAACGGATGAACACTTCCATGTTGCCGGTGTCGGGCGCGGAGCAGTTGAACACTTCCGAGGCCCAGGTGATGCGGCCCATCTCTTCCGACAGCAGCGCGTATTCGAGATTGGTCAATCCCGCGCCGCGGAATTCGTCGTCCTCATGCTCGCTCGGCGGCATGAACATGTTCCAGAGGCCTTCGGCCTTCGCCTTCTTCTTGAGGTCTTCGAGGACCGGGATCACCTTCCAGCGCTCGCCGCTGTGATCCTGTTCATTGTAGATCGGCACCACCGGGCGCACGTGCTTGGCCATGAAGGACTGCACGCGGTCGAGCCATTCCTTCTGCTTGGGGGACAGATCGAAATCCATGGGACGCTCCTCGGTCTCGCTTTGAAAGCCTGTTTTGCGCCGGACTGTCCTCCCGCAATGCGCGGCCCGCAAGCGCCATTCGGCGGATCGCGGCTGCGCGGAACTCGCGCCGCTCTCAACAGCGACGCAATTCCATCATGCGGATTGACTTTCTCCGGCCTTCAAACGATAGTTTCATACAAGTGTTTGAATTGCAACTCCCTCCCTGAGGGCATCCATGGCCAGCGATCATACGAGGTCTGCCATTCTCGCCGCCGCCGAACGGCTCTATGCCGATCGCGGCTTTGGCGACGTCACGCTCCGCGACATCGTCGCGGAGGCCAATGTCAATCTGGCTGCCGTGAACTATCATTTCGGCTCGAAGGACGAGTTGATCGCGGAATTATTTGTCACGCGCTCGATCGCGACCAATCGCGAACGCCTGCGCGAGTTGAGGGCCGCCGAAGAGCAAGGCGGCGGCCGCGCACCGATCGAGGTGATCTTGCGCGCACTAGTCGGCCCCACCTTGCGCGGCTGCCTGGGCCCGGAAAACCAGCGCTCCACCGCGGCGCGCTTCATGATCCGCGCCTCGATCGAATCCGTGCCGCCGATCCGTCGCATCAAGAACCGCGAGATCGACCACTTGCGGAAATTCGCAGGCGCGATGCGACGGTCCCTGCCCGACCGCAGCGATGTCGATATCTATTGGGGCCTGAATTTCGCGCTGGCGATGGCGCACCACACCATCCGCGAGAGCGAGCGCCTGACCAAGCTGTCGGAAGGGAAATGCGATCTCGACGACGTCGAGGACGTGGTCGCACGCGTCGTCAGCGTCGCGACGATGGCGCTGACGGCGGGCAAGGCCGAAGCCAAGGCGCCGTCAAGGGTCGCTGCGCGGTAGCGCCTCACATCATTGCGATGCAGTCGATCTCGACGTCGAAGGGGCCGAACCATTCCGGCGTGACGACGAAGATCCGCGCCGGCGGATCGACCGGGAAGTAGCGCGCATAGATCGCGTTGAACGTGGCGAAGTGTTTGGCCGAGGTGCCGTAGACGTTGCACTTCATGACGTTGTCGAGCGAGGCGCCGGCCGTCTCCAGACAGAGCTTCATCTGCTCCATGATGATTTCGCTCTGCCGCTCGATTCCCATCCCGCCGATCTCGCCCGTCTCGGGGTCGAACGGCGGCAGGCCGGCGACGAAGATCATGTTGCCGGCCCGCGTCACCGGCGAGGTCGGCGCCTTCACGCGATCGAGAAAGGACGAGATCGGTTCGACGCGGAGCGCTTCGCGTATCATGGGCCACCTTCGGTTCGAGCGAGACTGGCGCCTGACTACATTATTCTGCAGCCGGCATGTTTCGCTTCTGATCGAAGTGTGTTCGCTCCTGCGGGGCTTTTATTTGAGCATGATCTTGCCGGAAAACCGCTGCACACTTTTCCGGATCATGCTCTAGGCCCGCTGCGGCATCTCCTCGGCCTCTTCCTTGGCGAGCAGCAGCAGCATCTCGATGCCCATGTCGCCTTCCTGCGGCGAGCGGATGAACTTTATTTCTTCGGCACTTTGCCGCAGCGCGGCAATGATCGCGACAGCCTGGTTGGCCGTCGCCGCCTCGGTCGCCAGAATTGCCTTCTGGTCTTTCGCTTGGAACCCGATCGTGTAGGACATGCACTTGTCTCCCAATCCCAGTGGGAGAGATCGAATCTGAGTCGCGCGCGAAGCGGAAGCCGGATGTACTACGGACCGGGTTTATCTGGGGATTGCGCGCAAGCCCCGCACAAGGCCGCGAGATCGTCATGCTTCCGTCAACAATCGAGCGACGACGGCGTGGCTTCTACGCCAGCCCGAGCATCGCGCGCGCCTCCTGCGCACTCGCAACACTGGCGCCAAGGCTCTTCAGAATGTCCGCCGCATGCGCGACCAGCTCCGCGTTGGTCTTCGCCAGCACGCCCTTGGACATATAGAGATTGTCCTCCATGCCGACGCGAACGTGGCCGCCGAGCAAAAAGGCCTGCGCCACCATCGGGAATTCGGCGCGGCCGATGCCGAAGCCGGACCAGATCGCGCCTGGCGGCAGCAGGCTGCGGGCATAGAACATCGTCTCCGGCGTCGCGGAGAAGCCGTACTTGACGCCAAGCACGAGCGAGAACAGGCCCGGCCCCTTCAGTGAGCCGTCGGCGAGCATGTCGCGCGCCAGATGGCAGTCGCCGGAATCGAACAGCTCGATCTCCGGCAGCACGCCGGCCGCCTTCATCCGCTCGGCCATGATGCGGACATTGCGCGGCGTGTTGATCACGACCTCGCCGCCGGAATTCATGGTGTTGAGGTCGAGCGTGCAGATGTCGGGCTTCAAGAGCTCGATATGCTCGACGCGCTTCTCGGGTTGCAGCAGCGTCGTGCCGGGGCCGGCGATGCGGGGATCCTCGACCGAGGGCACGAAGCGCCCGCCGGGCCCGGTCGTGAGATTGATGACGAGGCTCTTGTTGCGGGCGCGGATGCGCTCCACGACGTCGCGGTAGAGGTCGACCGACATCGACGGCCGCCCCGTGGCGGGATCGCGCACATGGATGTGGGCGATCGCAGCACCGGCTTCGGCGGCTTCCAGCGCGGAGGTCGCGATCTGCTCGGGCGTGATCGGCAGATACGGCGACTGCTCGGGCTTTGTCAGGTTGCCCGTGATGGCGCAGGTGATGATGGTTTTGCCGGTGCTCATGCGATGTTGCCTCTGCCCGTCTATCTCAATCCGATCGCGGCCTCTTTGCTTCTCCCCTTGCGGGAGAAGGTGGCGCGAAGCGCCGGATGAGGGGTATCTATCCGCTCGCAAGATCAATCGTGAGGATAGATACCCCTCACCCGTCTCGCCGCCTTGCGGCGATCCACCCTCTCCCGCAAGGGGAGAGGGTAAGAGCGCGCGCCGCTTCGTAAGGCGCTAGATGATCCCCTGCTGCTTCAGCTCCTCGATCTTCCCGGCATCATAGCCGAGCTTGCCGCCGAGGATCTCCTGCGTGTGCTCGCCGAGCAGCGGCGGGGCGCGGTAGGTCTCGACCGGAGTTTCCGAGAAGGTCAGCGCGTTGCGGATCAGCGACAGGTTGGGCTCGAAGGGATGGTCGACCTTCACCCGCATGCCGCGCGACTGCACGTGCGGATCGGAAAACACCTGCTCGAAATTGTTGATCGGACCCGACGGCACGCCGGCCTCCTCGAGCTTGTCCAGCCAATAGGCCACCGGCTTCTTCAGGAACAGGCCGGCGAAGATCGCCATGATCTCCTTGCCGTGCACGACACGGTCGTTGTTCTTGACGAAGCGCGGATCGCTCGCAAGCTCCGGCTCGCCGAGCACGGCGCAGGTCTTCCGGAACTGGCCGTCATTGCCGACCACCAGCATCAGCTCGCCGTCGGTGCAGCGGAACACGCCGGCCGGCATGCCGCCATTGCCCCAGGTGCCGCGGCGCGGCGGCATCTTGCCGTTGACGAGGTAGATCTGCAGCCAGTGCGACAGCGAGGCGATGACGGTGTCGAACAGGCAGACGTCGATGTGCTGGCCCTGCCCGCCGTTGACGTCGCGATGATAGAGCGCCGACAGCAGTCCGATCGAGGTGTTCATGCCGGTCATGTAGTCGACGATCGACGGGCCGACCTTCATCGGGCCCTCGCCCGGCTCGCCGTCGATATGACCGGTGACGCTCATCAGGCCGCCCATCGCCTGCAGGATGGCGTCATAGCCGGCGCGCGGCGCATAGGGGCCAGTCTGGCCGAAACCAGTCACGGAGCAATAGATGATCCTCGGATTGATCGCCTTGATCGTCTCGTAGTCGAGGCCGTAGCGCTTGAGATCGCCGACCTTGTAGTTCTCCATGAAGACGTCGGCGTCCTTCGCGAGCTCGCGGATGATCGCCTGCCCCTCGGGCTTGGCGATGTTGACGGTGACCGACTTCTTGTTGCGGTTGGCGCAGAGATAGAACGAATTGTTGTTGTTGGCCTTGCCCTCGGGATCGGTCAGGTAAGGCGGGCCGAAGGCGCGCGCGTCGTCGCCGGTGCCGGGCCGCTCGATCTTGATCACCTCCGCGCCGAGATCGCCCAGCATCTGGGCCGACAAGGGCCCGGCGAGCACACGCGTGAGATCAAGGATCTTGATGCCTGAGAGCGGCAGGGCCGACATGTCGATTTCCTCCGGGGGAACTGGATCTTGGCGCAGCGGCGATGTCGCGGACCGCGCTTCCTGCGGATACACCATTTTGCGGTCCCGAGCACTGCGCGCTGGGCATACGGCCATCCCCCGCCCCGCAGCAGCGGTAGGCTGCGGCGGCGAATTCCGCGTTGCGAATTACCCGGTCGCAGGTGCTGCGGCCAGATGCGGACGACGCCGGCCCAGCAGGATCAGGATCAGCACGGTCGCACAGGAAAAGGCCAAAGTGAGCCCAAGCGCGCCGCGGCTGCCGAACTGGGTGAGCAGGCCGGCCAGAAGCGGCGGCGAGATCGCGGACGCCAGATTGAGCGGCAGTGCGATCATCGACATTGCCTTCGCGAACTCGGCCTGGTCGTAGAACACGAGCGGGATCGTCGCCCGCGCCACCGCCATCGCGCCGCTGCCGGCGCCATAGAGCAGGATGAAGGTCGCCACCGCCCAGGTCGCCCCCTCGCTCAGCATCAGCAGCACCATGGCGACAGGAAGCGCGGTGCCGGCGACGAGCCCGGTGGTGATGCCGTCCCACCGGCCACCGCCGAGAAAATCGAGGCCGCGGGCGCTGACCTGGATCACGCCCAGCATCGAGCCGAAGGCAAGCGCCTGCGCCGGCGCAAGGCCCTCCGCCCGCAACAACTCGATCAGGATGGCGCCGATGCCGAAATTGACGAAGGCGTTCATCGTGATCACGCAGACGACCAGACCGAAAGTGCTTCTCGGAATCGCAGGCGGCGGCTCAGCCTGGGCTGCCTCGCCGCCATCATCCGCCGCAATTTTCCGGCGTGGCGCGATAAACGCATAGAGCGGAAGGTTGATGGCGAGCAGCATCGCCGCGTAGACGAGACAGGTCCCGCGCCAACCGAGCCAAACACTGAGAAACGACGTGGTCGGCCAGAAGATGCTGCTGGAGAGTCCCGTCACCAGCATCAGCCCGCCGATGGCATTCTTGGCGCCCCGCCCCGCCACCTCGTTCAGCATGATATAGGCGCCGGTCGACAGCGTGGCGCTGCCGCCCATGCCGAGAATGACCCAGCCGGCGAAATAGAGCACCGGGTCGCGCGCGAAACACAGAACGACGTAGCCCGGCACGGAGACAACAGTACCCACCATCATCACCTTGCGCGCACCGTGCCGCGCAAAGGCCTTGGCGAGCCAGGGCGCGCACAGGCCCATGGTGACATAAAGCACTGAGCTGCCCGCAAACACCGCCGGCAAGCTCAGCCCGAGATCGGCCCCGAGGTCGCGGCCGACCACGGCCGGAAGGCCGATCGTCCCCCATCCGATGAGTTGGGTAATTGCCAGCACCAGCAGGACCCCGATGAGCCTGCTGTCAGATTTCAAGAACCGCATTCCACTCGTCGCCTGCCCGGCAGGCGCCGATCACGCCTGTAGGCCTGTCTTACCCGGAGACTCAGCTCACGGGAATGTCGGTTCCGAATGGCAGAAGGCAGCCAGAAGCATGTCAGGAGCAGGCAGTAGCCCTACTATCCCGCGAGCCCGAGCAGGGACCGAGCCTCGGCCGCGGTCGCAACGCGCCGGCCGTGGCGTGTGACGGCCTCGGCGGCGATGGTCACGAGTTCCGCGTTGCTCGCTGCGAGTCGCGTCTTCTCGATCCTGACATTGTCCTCGAGCCCGGTGCGAACCGCATCGGCGCCACGCTTGAGCGCCCAGTCCATGACCTCCGCCTGATGGCGTCCAATCCCGGCCGCAGTCCAGGTCGCCTGCGGGATCAGCCGCCTGAGCTCAGCCAGCAGGATGTCGAGAACATGTTCGTCTGCCGGCATCGCGTTCTTGACGCCCATGACGAATTGCACGTGCGGACGCGCATCCATCAGCCCGGCCTCGATCAGGCGGCGCGCGCCATGCAGATGCGACAGATCGAAGATCTCGATTTCCGGGCGGATGCCATTGGTCTTCATCCCGGTCGCGAGCGTGTCGACCAGGGCTGCGCTGTTCTCGTAGACAATCGTCGGAAAGTTCACCGATCCCGTCGAGAGCGAGGCCATGTCGGGCTTGAGATAGAGCGACGATCCTCGCGCCGAAGGATCGCGGCCCCGCCCGCCGGTCGAGAACTGCACGATCATTGCCGGACAATGCTTCCTGATCCCCTGCTGCACCAGGGCGAAGCGCTCCGGGTCGGACGACGGCGTCTCGTCGTCGTTGCGGACATGGATATGGGCGAGCGTGGCGCCGGCTTCGAAGGCTTGCTGCGTCGACTCGATCTGTTCGGACGGCAGGATGGGCACCGCCGGATTGTCCTTCTTGCGCGGAACGGAGCCGGTGATGGCGACAGCAACGACGACGGGGTTCATCCCTTGACCTCATGATGATCGCGCTCGCGCGCACAAAGTTCGAATATGTAGTCACATAAGGCCCTGCCGCTGCAACACGATCGATTGCAGCGGCATTGCCTTCAGCCGTTTATCAGGTGGGGACTGCGGTCGCACCGCTCGCGGCTCCCGCACGCTGCCGCTCATAGTCGGCCCGCGGCATCGGAACGGCCTTGGGATTGCCGAGATCGTCGATGCTGATCCGGTAGGTTTCCCGCGCCGAGACGGCCGCCAGCGCCGCGATGACCGTGATGCCGAAGGCGATCGCCCCGACCGTCAACGGAATGTTGGCCGAGCCGGGAGGCGCCACGGTCGCAAACAGGGCCGGGAGCAATGCCGTGATCGTCGTTCCGATGTTCTGCGAGATCGCCATCGCCGACACACGGGTGCGGGTCGGAAACAATTCCGGGTAGAAGCTCGGGAAGATCGCGTTGTAGCCCTGATAGACCACGCCCCACATCAACAGTGACAGCAGGATCGCGAGCGGCACGTTCTTGATGCTGATGGCATAGAGATAGCCGAAGGCGAGCAGACCGGAGAGCAGCGCGCCCACGATGATCGGCGGCTTGCGGCCGACCTTGTCGGAGAGATTGCCGACGAAGGGAATGACGAACACGGCCAGCATGTTTCCGAGTACCGGGATCCAGAGATAGACGTCCTTGGCAAAACCGATGCCGTAGGCCGGCTGCACCGCATAGGCCGCACCGAAGATGGTCGCCACGACCGGAATGACGTTCATCAGCGCCATGCAGATGACCCTGAGCATGTCGCGCCAGCTCAGCGTGATGGCCTGAACAATGGGCGCCCGCGGCGTTTCTCCGCGCTCGCCCTCGCGGGCAAAGGCAGGGGTCTCGTCGACTTCGCGACGGATGATGTAGCCGGCGACGATGACGAAGAAGCTCAGCAGGAACGGAATCCGCCAGCCCCAGCTGTTGAAGGCGTCGTTCGGCATGTAGGCCGCCAGCGGCAGGAAGACGGCGGCTGCGAGGATCTGTCCGGCCTGCACCCCCTGAAGGGCGAAGCTCGCATAGAAGCCGCGCCGGCCGAACGGCGCGTGCTCCAGGATCATCGAGCTTGCGCCGGAGATTTCACCGGCCACGGCAAATCCCTGGATGAGGCGCAGGACGACGAGCAGGATTGGCGCCAGGATGCCGACCTGCTGATAGGTCGGCAGGATACCCACGGCCATGGTCGAGATGCCCATCAGGAACATGCAGACGATGAGAACCGTCTTGCGGCCATGGGTGTCGCCCCAATGCCCGAGGACGAAGGCACCGATTGGACGGGCCACATAGCCGACGCCATAGGTCGCAAGCGAAGCGACGATCGCGACGGTGGGATTTTCCGACGGGAAGAAGACTTGCGGGAAGACCAGCGACGCGGCGGTCGCGTAGATGAAGAAGTCATAATATTCGAGAGCCGACCCGATCCAGCCGCTCGCAGCGGCCTTCCTGGACTGACTCATGTCTTGGATCGCGGTCATCTCAAAATTCCTCCACTGGTTTGCTGGTGTCCCTTGGCGGGCTTCTTGGAGAAATTGGGCAGCACATTCCGCGCGCTCTGCGGACTCTCCGCAAGCGTTTGTCACTGCCGATAGCTACTTGATTGAGCGCGACAATAGGCTTTCGCCGGGCTAACACAATTACCCAGTTATGCGATAAACCTAACATGATGTTAGCTGTGCCGGAGCGCCCGGTCCGCGGCCGTGCGCGCGAACCCTCAGCGCGCTACTCCGGCGGATTGAAGGTCCGCACGAAGTACACGGGCTCCCTGCCCTTCTTCAGGCGATAGAGCTGCGCCGGGCGGTTCGGGCCGCGCCGCATCTTTGCGACGGGCTCGATCATGTCGGCCGACAATATCCGGGTACGGAAGGCGCTCTTTTCGAGCGGACGGTCGAGCACGATCTCGTAGACGCGCTGCAGATCCGGCAGCGTGAACTCGGCAGGCATCAAATAAGCGGGCAGCGAGGTGTATTCCACCTTGTTGCGCAGGCGCTGGATTGCGGTTGCGAGGATGTCGCCGTGGTCGAAGGCGAGCTTCTCCTTGAGCCTGCCGTCTCGAATCGGAAACCAACGCGCATCAGGTGTGAGTACGCCCGCCTCTTCCGGGATGAGCGCGAAATAGGCGTGGGTTGCCGACCAGCCGCGCGGGTCGCGCGCAGCGCTTCCCCAGCTTCCAAGCTGCTCCAGATAAGGGCTCGTGACGCCGGTCTTGTCCTTCAGCTTGCGCGCCGCGCAGGCTGCGAGATCGCGGTCTTTCGCGACGTCGACGAAGCCGCCCGGCAGCGCCAGGCTCAGGGGGAACGGTTCACCGTCGCCGGCCGGACGCTGCACCAGCAGCACCTGGAGCCTCTCGTCGAGAATCGCAAAGATCGCGACGTCGACCGTGGTCAGGGGTCGCGGGAAGTCCAATTGTCCTGCTTTTCCAAGCCCTTCGACCCGAGCTTCACCCGCCATAGGCGACCTCCCCTGTTCCGGCTTGACAGTAGCATACTTAGTTGTACAGTCCAACTTACTTAGTTGCCCAGACCAACTTATAGTCAATGACAGGAGTAAGCCATGTTCGGCCTCAGGTTCATCAAGGCGCAGCCCACCACCTATCTGATGAAGTACCGCGCCGGCGCAGTCGTCGCCGAGGGCACCGGCCTCTCCACGTTCTACTATGGCCCGGTGACCACGCTCGTCGCCGTGCCCGTCGGCAGTCGCGACGCCTCCTTCATCTTCCAGCAGATCGCGCGCGACTTTCAGACGCTGACCGTGCAGGGCCATGTCACCTATCGCGTCAGCGAGCCGAAGAAGGCGGCTTCGATGCTCAACTTCACCCTGAAGTCCGACGGCAAGACCTATGAGACCGACGATCCGGAAAAGCTGCCGGAACGCATTCTCGGCACGGTCGAGGTGCTCGCGCAGCAGGCGATCAAGGAATTGACGCTGAAGGACGCGCTGCAGGCTTCCGACCGCATCGCCGATATCATCGCGGGCGGCTTGCGCGGGCGCGCCGACATCGAAGCGCTCGGCCTCGAAATCCTCGGCGTGTCGATCCGCGGCATCAAGCCGGCGCCTGATACCGCAAAGGCGCTGGAAGCCCAGGCGCGCGAAGCCATCCTGAAGACCGCGGACGAGGCGATCTTCGCCCGGCGCAATTTCGCCGTCGAGCAGGAGCGCGCCATCCGCGAGAGCGAGCTCGACACCGAGATCGCCGTCGAGCAGAAGAAGCGGTCGATCCGCGAGACCCAGATGGATGCCGAGGCGAGCGTCGCCGCCAAGCGCAACGAGCTGCGCCAGGCCGGCATGGCCGCGGACATCGTGCTGGAAGGCAAGCGCAAGGATTTCGTCGGCCTCAATGCCGAGAACACCAGGACGCTGGCCGACGCCGAGGCCTATCGCGTCGGCGCGCTGATGAAGATCTTCGAGGGCGTCGACACCCGCGTGATCCAGGCGCTCGCCGCCGCAGGGATGCAGCCGGGACAGCTGATCGCACAAGCCTTCTCCGGCATCGCCGAGAAGGCCGAGAAGATCGGCCAGCTCAACGTCTCGCCGGACCTGCTCAGCCAGCTGATCGAGAAGCCGAAGCCGGAGGCCGCCAATGCCCGCCGCCAATGACCGCAAGATCGTGCTGGTGACGCGCAAGACCAGGTTGGAGGACCTGGTCGCGCGTTACCTGACGGCGGCGCAGGCGCGCTTCTACGTCGAGCATCTCGGCGCCGACTTCTCCGACTATGAGCGCGAGCACGAGGTCTATCATGCGCAGCGGCATGCGACGCTGCAGGTGCTGGAGCAATGGGGGCGCTATCAGGTCATCGAGCGCGGCTTCCTGCCGACCTTCATCTTCGCGCCTGACGACATCGTGGTCGCGCTCGGCCAGGACGGCGTCGTCGCCAATACGATGAAATATCTCGACGACCATCCGCTGATCGGGCTCAACCCGGACCCTGCGCGTTACGACGGCATCCTCCTTCCCTTCGCGCCGGGCGACCTCGCGAAACTGCTGCCGGAGGTCGCCGCCGACAGGCGCAACAGCCAGGCCGTGACCATGGCCGAAGCACGGCTCAGCGACGGCCAGGTGCTGCACGCCGTGAACGATCTCTTCATCGGCGCCCGCACGCATGTCTCGGCGATCTACGAGATCGCGGCCGGCGGGACGACGGAGCGTCAATCCTCGAGCGGACTGATCGTCGCGACCGGGCTCGGATCGACCGCCTGGTTCAAGAGCATCGTCACCGGCTCGCTCGCCATCGCCGGCAGCTTCGGCCACCCTCCCCCGCTGGCTGGCTACGACGCCCTGCCCTGGGACGCCCCCGAGCTGCGCTTTGCCGTGCGCGAGCCCTTCCCCAGCCGGCACTCGCAAACCAATCTCGTCTGCGGCCGGCTCGCGGTTGAGGAGCAACTGCGCATCCGCTCATTGATGGCGGAGAACGGCGTCATCTTCAGCGACGGCATCGAGGCCGACCGCCTTGATTTCAACGCGGGCGCCGAGGTCACGATCGGGATCGCCAGGCGGCGCGGACGGCTGATCGTGTGAAGACTATTGCGCGGGAACCGAGGCCGCAGCCTGATACGCCGCATAGGCACGCTTTAGGCCATCTTCGAGCGACGTCGTCGCGCGCCAGCCGAGCCTTTCCAGACGGCCAATATCAAGCAGCTTGCGCGGCGTCCCGTCCGGGCGCGAGGTGTCGTAACTGATCTCGCCGCGATAGCCGACGATCCCGGCGACCACGCGTGCGAACTCTGCAATGGCGATGTCCTCGCCGGTGCCGATGTTGATCAGGTCCGCACCGGAATAGGTCTTCATCAGGTGCACGCAGGCATCCGCCATGTCGTCGACATAGAGGAATTCGCGCCGCGGCGTGCCGGTGCCCCAGACCACGACGCTGTTCGCGCCCGAGACCTTTGCCTCGTGGAAGCGACGGATCAGCGCGGCGACGACGTGGCTCAGCTCAGGATGATAATTGTCGCCGGGGCCATAGAGATTGGTCGGCATCACGCTGATGAAGTCGGAGCCATACTGACTGCGATACGCCTCCGCCATTTTGATGCCGGCGATCTTGGCAATGGCGTAAGGCTCGTTGGTCGGCTCCAGCGGGCCGGTCAGCACAGCATCCTCGCGCAGCGGCTGCGCTGCGAGTTTCGGATAGATGCAGGACGAGCCGAGGAACATCAGCTTCTCGGCGTTGTTTTGATGCGCGGCCTGAATCACGTTCGCCGCGATCGCGATGTTGTCGTAGATGAACTCGGCGCGCAGCGTGTTGTTGGCGACGATGCCGCCGACTTTGGCCGCGGCGAGGAAGATCACCTGCGGCCGCGCCTTCGCAAACCAGTCGAACACCGCGGCCTGGTTGCAGAGATCGACCTCGCGCCGGTCGACCGTGACGAGGTTCACGTCCTCCCGCGCCAGCCGGCGCACCAGCGCGGCACCGACCATGCCGCGATGGCCGGCGACATAGACGCTTTTACCCTTCAGCTCAAACGGTACGCTTGCCATTTGCAATGTCCCGTTTGGCCTCGGCCAGATCGCTCGCCACCATCTCTTCGACGAGCTGCGCAAAGGTCCGCTTCGGCTTCCAGCCGAGCACCGCGCGTGCCTTGCTGGCGTCGCCGATGAGAAGATCGACCTCGGTCGGGCGGAAGTAGGTTGGGTCGATCTTCACCACCGTCTTGCCGCTCTTGGCATCGATGCCGGTCTCCTCGACGCCAGTGCCGCGCCACTCGACGCGACGGCCGACCTGCGCGAAGGACAGCTCGACCATCTCGCGCACCGAACGCGTCTCGCCGGTGGCGAGCACGAAATCGTCGGGCTTGTCGGCCTGCAGGATCATGTGCATGCCCTCGATATAGTCCCGGGCATGGCCCCAGTCGCGCTTGGCCTCGAGATTGCCGAGATAGAGCGTCTCCTCGAGACCGACCTCGATGCGCGCCACGCCGCGCGTGATCTTGCGGGTGACGAAGGTCTCGCCGCGGATCGGGCTCTCATGATTGAACAGGATGCCGTTCGAGGCGAACATGCCGTAGGCTTCACGGTAGTTCACCGTGATCCAGTAGCCGTAGAGCTTTGCGACGCCATAAGGCGAGCGTGGATAGAACGGCGTCGTCTCCTTCTGCGGGACCTCCTGCACCAGGCCGTAGAGCTCGGAGGTCGAGGCCTGGTAGAACCGCGTCTCCTTCTCCATGCCGAGGATGCGGATCGCCTCCAGGAGACGCAGCACGCCGATGGCGTCGGCGTTGGCGGTGTATTCGGGGCTTTCGAAGCTGACGGCGACGTGGCTTTGAGCGGCGAGGTTGTAGATCTCGGTCGGCCGGATCTGCTGCACCAGGCGGATCAGATTGGTCGAATCCGTCATGTCGCCGTAATGCATCAGGAACGGCACGTTACCGACATGCGGATCCTGGTAGAGATGGTCGACACGCGCGGTGTTGAACGAGGATGAGCGGCGCTTGATGCCGTGGACGACATAGCCGAGCGACAGCAGATGTTCGGCGAGATAGGCGCCGTCCTGGCCGGTCACACCGGTGATGAGAGCGACCCGCTCAGCCATATCAGTAACTGCTCCCAAAATGCCCCGGCGGGGCGCCGGCTTCCAGCTCAGTCCGAGAAGCCGTCCCTCTCTCTGACATATCGTTCGCCGGGGTCAACCCACTATGGCGGTACACCGTTCTTTTTCCGAGGAATTTGGCCCCGCGCGGGCGAGGATGCCGCCGGTCGCTGCAGGGAAACCTTGAGACGCTGGTAACACTTCTGTGGTGAGATTTTCCCGCATGATTTGACGGGTTTTGAGGTTCAAGTGACGTTCCGGGAAACAGCAGCAGTCACCGATCCGCGCGGGGCCAATCCGCGCCCCTTTCCCCGTGAGCACGGAGATATCCAGACTGCCGTCGTGAACCTCGTCGACGGTCTGGCCTCCATCATCCCCGTCGCGCGCCAGGTGGATGTTGCGCGCGAGATCGCAAGCGTGATCGCGCAACTCCCGAGCACGATGCGCGACAACATGTTTCTGCGCCAGAGCATCATTCGCCGCGGCACCGCGACGCCCGATCAAGTGATCGACGGCTTGGCGGCCTGGGTCACCGTCCTGTTCGACCTTGCCAATCTGCAGCAGGATCGCGACAGGGCGATGAGCCTTGAAGCGAAGATCCCGAAGGCGGCGCTTGGTCGTCTCGCACGGGCGCTCTCGAAATCCCGCAATGGCTGCATCATTGCCGTGCCCCACATCGGCAGTCTCGAACTGTTCGCGGCCCACCTCAGGGATCGCAGCTTCAACGTCGGCTTCGTCTATTCGATCGGTCGCCAACCGACGCCGACTGAACGCTGGATCTATGCGGGGCGAAGCGCGACCGCGGCCACGCCGATTGCGTTTGCAAGGCGCAATACCGGAGCCGAGATCTCCAGGGTGCTCCAGAACAACGGCGTCGTCTTCATGGTCGTGGATGTCTACCCCAGCGCCAAATACGCCGGCATCACCGTCAAGACCCACGATTCCGACTTCCGCTATCCACCCGGACCGGCGCGCTATGCGCGAACCGGCACACTGGTCCTGCCCGGCTTCGCCTCACGCCGCGACGCGGCGGGCTTTTCGATGAACATCCTCGCTCCGATCGAGTACCGGACTTGGATGCCGGCCGAGGCCGCCGCGTCCGAGTTCACACAAGAGATTGCGGCCCACGTCGATGGCTTCACCGTAGAGCAACCCGCGGCCTACTGGCTCTGGCACCCGATCCCCAACGATCCCTACCTCGCAATCGCGCAACGCCAGCGCCCGGACCTTCTGACTGCGATGGCGCCTGCAGACGACGAGGCCGTCGCTCGAACGGTGGAAGCAGCACACGCCAAATGGGCGGCACCTGATCTGATCGATCCCATCCACCGGACAGAGGCCCCACCGCTTGCACCGTCCGCGCTGGCGGAAGGTGTGTCGGCTGACTGACGGGCGAAAGAATCCCATGAGCCGGCCGCTCGCAGCGATCCTCGCCTGCGCCGCCCTCGAGGCATCAGGCATTGCGCTGATCTTTCCGACGCTGCCAAATCTGCTGCGTGCGATGGCCGGCACCGACAACGTGTCCGCGCTCTACGGGACGCTGCTGGCGCTGCACGCGTTCACGCAATTCGTCGTCACCCCGGTGCTCGGCGTCCTGTCGGACCGGCTCGGCCGCCGGCCGGTGCTGCTGCTCGCCCTCGCCGGCTCGACCATCGACTATCTGGTCATGGCCTTCTCGCCCTATCTATGGCTCCTGTTCGTCAGCCGCACCATCGCCGGCCTGACGGCGGCGGGCGTCGCGATGATCACCGCGACCATCGCGGACATCACGCCGGAGGCGATGCGCGCCCGCCGCTTCGGCCTGTTCCACGCCTGCTTCGGCGCCGGCTTCGTCATCGGACCTGTCATCGCGGCATGCTCGGCGACATCTCGCTGCGCGCACCGTTTCTCGCCGCTGCCGCGTTGAGCGGCGTGAACGTCCTGATTGCGCTGTTCGTTCTCCCGGAGACCCACCGCACCGAGCGCAAGCCGTTCGAATGGCGGACGCTGAACCCGTTCGCCCCGCTGCGCTGGGCGATGAGCTTTCGCACGCTGATCCCGCTGCTGCTCGTGTTTCTTCTCGTCAGTCTCGTCGGGCAGACCTACAGCACGGTCTGGGTGCTCTTCGTCACGGATCGTTTCCAGTGGACCGCGACCGATATCGGCATTTCGCTCGGCATCTTCGGCGCATTGGTTGCCCTGGTGCAGGCCTTCGCCATTGCGCCACTGACGGGATGGCTCGGTGAACGCGGCACATTGCTTCTCGGCATCTGCTGCGAGGCCATCGCTCTCCTCGTGCTCGCCTTCGCGCAAGCGGGCTGGATCGCGTTCGCGCTGATTCCGCTGATCGCGTTCGGCGGCATCAGCGCGCCTGCACTGCGCGCGCTGCAGTCGAAGGCCGTCGATGGCGAGCGCCAGGGCCAATTGCAGGGGGTCGTCGCAAGCTTCGTCAGCCTCGCCGCCATCTTCGGCCCGCTCGCCTTCGGCGGGATTTATGCCCTGTCCCGGCCGGGCTGGACCGGGCTCGTGTGGATCATGGGCGCCGCGATTTTCGCCGTTGCGGTGCCGATGGTCCTGACGGTGCCGAAGCGGGCGATCCAGCGAGGGTAAGTGGACGGCGATCTCGTCGCAAGATCGCCGCCCCTTGCAGCTCGTGTTACTGCGTACGGTCCGAGGTCCAGCCCTTGTAATCCTTGATATTGTCGCGGGTCACGAGCTTCGACGGCAGCAGCTCGACGGTCGAGGCCGGCTTCTGCCCGTTGAGAATGCCGACGCCGACCTGAACGGCGCGCCGCGCCATGAAGAACGGGTCCTGCGACGCCGACGCCTGGACCTGCGGTGACGCCGGATCCTTCAGCGAGGCCTCGATGTCAGGCGCGCCGTCGACTGCGGTGATGATGATGCCGCTGCGGTTTTGCTGTTTCGCCGCAAGGTCGGTGCCGATCGCCTGCGGATCATTGATGGCGAAGATGGCGTCGATCTTGGGGAAGCGGGTCAGATAACCTTGCGCAACCGTGAGGCCGCCTTCACGCGAGCCCTTGCCGTCCTGGTCGCTCGACAGCACCTTGATGCCGGGATTCTTGCCGAACACATTCTTGCAGCCGGTGACGCGGTCGATGACGGCGGAGACCTGCGGGCCGTTCTCGATGACGACATCGCCCTTGCCGCCCAGCTTGTCGACGATGTATTGGCAGGAGATCTCGCCGGCCTGGACGTTGTTGGTCGTCACCGTGGCATCGGCGCCCTCGGCCGCGGTGTCGACCGCGACGACGACGATGCCAGCTGCCTGCGCCTTCTTGATGGCCGGCCCGATCGCCTTGGGATCGCCGGGGTTCAGCAGGATCAGGTCAACGCCGGCGGCGATGAAATTGTCGATCTGAGTGACCTGCTTGCCGAGGTCGTATTCAAAGCCGACGGTGGTGATCTTTACATTGGGATTGGTCTTCTTGGCCTCGAACTCGGCGCCCTTCGACAGCGCGACGAAGAACGGATTGCCCATCGAACCGAGCGAAACGCCGATCGACTTGAGCTCCTTGGCAGAGGACGGAACGGTGGTGAGAGCGAGCGCCATCGCGGCGCCGGCAAGCGAGATCGTCTTCAACATTGGCTTCCTCCCTGGTCTGTCTTCATCCCCGGTACGGCAGACCAGTTGCCGCAACCGAATCTCACACCGCGCGCTCAGATGCGCGCAAAGCCGTTTAGGTCCTGGCTGAGCCTTGCAGCCGGTAGCGATCCAGCGCCACGGCGCCGATGATCACGAGACCCTTGATCACATATTGCCAGATGTCGGAGACGCCTGTGAGGATCAGGCCGTTCGAGAGCACGGCGATGATCAGCGCGCCGACCAGCGTCCCCCAGATCGAGCCGATACCGCCGACGAAGGACGTGCCGCCGAGAATGACGGCGGTGATGGCGTCGAGTTCGTAGCTTTGCCCGAGCTGCAGACCGTTGGCCGCGTAGAGCCGCGCGGCCTGCATGGCGCCGCCAAGGCCGGCCAGCAACCCCGACACGCCATAGACGAAGATTACGACGGCCCAGACCTTGATGCCGGCCAGCCGCGCCGCGCTCTCATTGCCGCCCACCGCATAGATATGCACGCCGAGCACGGTCCGGCGCAGCACCAGCCAGGAGACCAGGATGACGAGCAGCGCGATCACCGAGAGCCATGGGATCGACGCCACGCCGGGCACGAGCGTCAGCGATCCGTTGCCGATGAAGGCGTAGGGAATGGATGGATTGAACACCGTGGTGTCGGCGCCGAGCAGCCGCGCCAGGCCACGCACGGCAGTGAGCGAGCCCAGCGTGACGATGAAGGGCGGCAGGCGCAGCAGCGCAATCAGCGCGCCATTGACGATTCCGAAGCCGAGGCCGGTAAGAACCGCGGCCGGCAGCCACAGCGCACCTAAGTCGGGCAGTTTCGACATCGTCAGGCCAGCCATCGCCGACGCCGCCAGGATCGAGCCGACCGAGAGATCGATGCCGCCGGTCAGGATGACGAAAGTCATGCCGGCAGCGAGCACAGTGTTGACGGCAGCCTGCTGCAGGACGATGCCGAGATTCTGTCCGGTGAAGAAACGGCCGTCCGACAGATAGTGAAACCCGGCGCACAGCAGCAGCAGCACCGGCAGCATGCCGGCCGCGCGGATCAGAAGCCTGATGCGCTGTCGCTTGGTCTCCTGCGCGGCGGCAAGGCCGTTTGCCGTGGCGGCCTTCGCCGGCGTCGATCCGTTGTCAGGCATCGAGATGCTCCGTCCCCGTGGCGAGGGCCATGATGTCTTCCTGGGTTAATGGCGCCGTCTCGGTTCGCCTGACTTCGCCCGCGACATGTCCCGACCGCATCACGATGACCCGGTCGCAGATGCCGATGATTTCAGGCAGATCGGACGAGATGACGAGGATCGCGGTACCGGCCTTGGCAAGATTGTCGATGATCGAATAAATCTCGGACTTGGCGCCGACGTCAACGCCGCGGGTCGGTTCGTCGAGGATCAGGACCTTTGGCGCGATGGCGAGAAGCCGCGACAGCAGCACCTTCTGCTGGTTACCGCCGGAGAGGCCACCGGCGGGCACGCCGACATTGGCGGCGCGGATGCTGAGCCCCGCAAACGCCCTGTCGGCACGCTCGCGCGCCTTGTCGCGATCCAGGAACCAGCCGAGCTTGGCATCGCGCCCGAGCACGGCGAGGTTGATGTTGTCCAAACACGACATGTCTAGAAACAGACCAAGCGCTTTCCGGTCCTCGGTCAGATAGGCGATGCCGGCGTCGAGCGCTTCGCCGGGCGTGCGGATCTCGATGGGCTGGCCTTCGAGTTCGAGACGCCCCGAAAGTCTTGGCGCCGCGCCGATGATGAGGTGTGCAAGCTCGGTGCGGCCGGCGCCGATCAGGCCGGCAAGCCCCACCACCTCGCCCGCATGCACGGTGAGCGAGCAACCCCTGACGCGCAGCCCGTCCGCCATGTCGATAGCGCTGAGCACAGGATGCCCCTTCCCGGCCTCGGGATCATGATCCTTCTTGTAAAACGACGAGACGTCGCGCCCGACCATCATGCGAACGATGGCGTCGGCACGGATGTCCTGCTTGTCGAGCGAGCCGACCAGGCGGCCGTCGCGCAGCACGGTGACGCGGTCACCGAGCGCATAGACCTCGTCCATGCGGTGCGAGATGTAGATGATCGCAAGCCCCTCGGCGCGGAGCTGACGGATCAGCGCAAACAGCCGCTCGCTTTCGCCGGCCGACAGCGCGGTGGTCGGCTCGTCCATGATCAGGATCTTCGAGCGCGCGTGCAGCGCACGCGCGATCTCGACGAGCTGGCGCTGGCCCATGGAGAGATGCGCGACCAGTGTCGACGGCAGGAAGTCCGCCCCCAGCCGCTCCAAGATCGGTCCGACACCCTCGCGCATGGCACCGCGCGCCAGCAAACCTGAACGCGACATCTCGCGGCCGAGATAAATATTCTCCGCAACGCTCAGATTGGGGGCCAAAGATAGTTCCTGATAGATGATCGAGATGCCCGCGGCACGGCCGCCAAGCGGGCCTTCGATCCGCGCCGGCTTGCCCTCGATGCGGATCTCGCCGCCGGGATCGGGCCGGTAGGCGCCCGACAGGATCTTCATCAGGGTCGATTTGCCGGCGCCGTTCTCCCCCATCAAGGCATGAATCTCGCCGGCATAGACGGTCAGGTCGACCGCACGCAGCGCCTTGATGCCGAAGAAGGATTTTGAGACTCCCCGCATCTCGAGGATCGGATCGTTCATCGTGCCTCCCGGCGCACAATGCGTTTCCTGTCCGCGTTCGTTTTCAAGCGCGGTTCATCCATTAAACAAAAGCCCGTCGCGCAGGGCAACAGCGAACAGGCCAAAATGCGCAACCAAAGCGATGCTAGTGGCGCGGCCGATACAATTCATTCCAGGCGGGACGCCGTTCGGCGTAGGCCTCGACCAGCACGCGATCGGGCTCGAAAGTCTCCACGCGTTGCGGCGGCGTGCAGACGGTTTCGATTGCCTCGCCGGTGACAGCAAGCCGCCCCAATCTCGCCGCACCGAACGCCGCTCCGGTTTCCCCGTCGGCAAAGCGATGAATCGGAACATTGAGAACATTGGCCAGCACCCACAGCCAGAACCGGGACCGCGATCCGCCGCCGATGACATCGGCCTCCGCAACCGCGATGCCGGCGTCGCTCAGCGCGTCCCGGCAATCGGCGAGCGCGAAGGCGACACCCTCGAGCACGGACTGCACGATCGCGGTGCGGTCGGTGCCGTGGCTCAAGCCATCAAGCATGCCGCGCACGACCGGATCGTCATGCGGTGTCCGCTCGCCGGCGAGGTAAGGCAGGAAGCTGACGGGAGACGGTGCCTGCGGGCGCGCGCCCAGAGGCGCCAGCAACTCGCCTTCCGCGACGCCGAACAACCGCGACGCCCAGGCCAGACACGAAGCCGCCGAGAGGATCGCACCGGCCTGAATCCACATTCCGGGGATGGCATGGCAGAATGTGTGGACCACGCGGTCCGGATTGGCGGCGATATGGCTGGTCGGCACCAGCAAGGCGCCTGAGGTTCCCAGCGAGATGAACGAGGTTCCGGGCTTGATTGCGCCGATGCCGACGGCACCCGCTGGATTATCGCCGGCGCCGCCCGCGATCATCGGGCACCGCGCCATGCCCCAGCGCTGCGCCAGCTCGCTGCGCAATCTGGCTGCGGGCGCGCATCCCTCGACCAGGCGCGGCATGTGCGCGCGCGACAGGCCGGTCGCGGCCAATGCCGCATCCGACCAGTCCCGGCGCGCCGCGTCGAGCCACAGCGATCCCGACGCGTCCGAGACATCCTCGATCGCCTCGCCCGATAGCACCAGCCGCAGATAGGCCTTCGCCATCAGGACCCGTGTGGTCGCCGCAAAAATCTCCGGCTCGTGCGCCGCGATCCAGAGCAGTTTTGGCGCGGTGAACCCGGGCATCGCCTTGTTGCCCGTGATCGCGCGCAAGGCGGGCCAGCGCTGCTCCAGGATGCGGCACTCCTTGGCGGAGCGTCCGTCGTTCCAGAGAATGCAGGGCCGCAACGGCTTGTCGTTCGCATCGAGCAGCGTGGCGCCATGCATTTGCCCGGACAGTCCGATGCCTTCGACCGCCGCCAGCTGTTTTCCGTGCGATGCCCTCAAGGCATCGAGCGTGGCAAACGTCGCCTCGATCCACTGCGCCGGATCCTGTTCGTAATAACCGGGCTGCGGCGAGGCAATCGTCAGCGCCCGGCTCTCGCTCGCAATCACGCGCTGCGCGCCATCGACGAGAACGGTCTTGACTGCAGAGGTGCCGAGATCGATGCCGAGATACATGACGGAGGTGGCTCCCGAGGTCGGCGTCGCTGCGGACGCGCACGTCAAACATGGCGTGCGTATTTATAAGAACTTTGCGTCCGCGGCCTAGTGCGTCGCGGCTTTGCGCGCAGATGTTACATGAATGCAGCAGTTGACGGTTGCGAGTTCTGGTTGATTGGACCACAGTCCTAGAAAGTGGACGTCGTCTGTTGCGCTTGCGCTGCACAGGCGCAATACCTTTTGTGCGCCGGAGCAGCCATGCAGCGATCCAGGGCAGTCCTTATCACGGGTCTCGTCTACGCCTTGATCGGCTTGGTCCTCGCGGGAGGCGGCCTCTGGCTCGCCACACTGGGCGGATCCATCTTCTACATCGTTCTCGGCGTCGGCATTATCGCCACCGGCGCGTTGTTGCTGGCGCAGCGCCGTTCGGCGCTGTGGCTGTTTGCGATCGTGCTGGTCGGCACACTGGCGTGGGCCCTCTCCGAGGTGCAATTCGACTGGTGGCCGCTCGCATCGCGCGGCGACATCGTCGTCCCCATGGCGCTCTGGATGCTGACGCCGGTGATCGTTCGCGCCCTGTTGCGAGACGAGCCGGTGTCTTACCTCAGCGCGACGCTGCCACTCTGGATCGGCGTAGCCGCTTCTTCGGTCGTACTCGTCATCGCCCTTCTGTCGAGCTATCACGACATCAACGGTACGATCGCCGCGTCCGGCGCGGCCGTACAGCAAAGCGAAGCCGATCCTCAGCCTGATGCCGATTGGCGTGCGTATGGTCGTACGCAATTCGGACAGCGCTATTCGCCGCTGAAGCAGATCACGCCTGACAATGTCGGCAAGCTCCAGGTCGCCTGGACCTTCCGCACCGGGGACGTCCCGACGCCGGAGGATTCCGGCGAGACCACCTTCGAGGTCACGCCGATCAAGGTACGCGACACGCTTTATCTCTGCTCCCAGCACCAGGTGCTGTTTGCGCTCGACGCCAGGACCGGCAAGGAACGCTGGCGATACGATCCCAAGCTGGTGTTCAACAAGACGTTCCAGCACATGACCTGCCGCGGCGTCTCCTACCATGAGACTGCGGCAGGCGCCGTCGACAGCAGCGGCAGTCCCGCGCCCGCCGAATGCCCCAGGCGAATCTTCCTCCCCGTCAATGACGGGCGCATGATCGCGCTCGATGCCGACACCGGCAAGCTCTGTGAGAGTTTCGGCGATCATGGCAGCCTCGACCTCCAGCAGGGCATGGGGATCAAGACGGCGGGCTTCTTCGAGCCGACGTCACCGCCGGTCGTCAGCGACAAGATTCTCGTCGTCGCCGCCGCGGTGATCGACAATTATGCGGTCGAAGTGCCTTCGGGCGTGATCCGCGGTTTCGACGTCTACACCGGCAAGCTGGTTTGGGTCTGGGACTCCGGCGCGGCGGACGAGAATGAGCTGCCGTCGCCGACGCGGCACTACACCAACGGTTCGCCGAATTCATGGATCGCGGCCTCGTTCGATCCGAAATTGAACCTGGTCTACATCCCCACCGGCAACAACGGACCCGACATCTGGGGAGGCAACCGCAACGCGCTGGTCGAGCGCTATTCGAGCTCGATCGTCGCGCTCGACGTCAACACCGGCAAGCGCGCCTGGTCGTACCAGACGGTGCATCACGACCTCTGGGACATGGACGTGCCCTCACAGCCGAGCCTGGTCGACGTGACCACGGCCAAAGGCGTCGTTCCCGCGATCATCCAGCCGACCAAGGTCGGCAACATCTTTGTGCTCGATCGCAGGACCGGCGAGCTGATCGTACCGGCGCCGGAGCGCCCGGTGCCGCAAGGCGCCGCGCTCGGCGACCGCACCGCGCCGACACAGCCGTTCTCCGAGCTGACATTCCGGCCCGAGGCGAAGCTCACCGGCGCGGACATGTGGGGCGGCACGATCTTCGACCAGCTGCTATGCCGGATCATGTTCCACCGGCTGCGTTACGAGGGCACATTCACGCCGCCGTCGTTGCAGGGCACGCTGGTCTTTCCGGGCAATCTCGGGATGTTCGAATGGGGCGGCATCGCGGTCGATCCGGTGAGACAGATCGCCATCGCCAACCCGATGTCGTTGCCGTTTGCCTCGAGGCTCATTCCGCGCGGTCCACAAAATCCTCCCGCACCAACGGCCGAGAAGCCGGTCGGCAGCGAGGTCGGGACGCAGCCGATGTATGGCACGCCGTTCGGCGTGGATATCTGGAGCTTCCTCTCGCCGCTCTCCGTGCCGTGCTACCGGCCGCCCTGGGGATCGATGGCCGCGATCGATCTGAAGACGATGAAGATCGTCTGGCAGCATCCCAACGGCACGATCAGGGACACCACGCCGCTGCCCCTTCCCTTCAAGATGGGCGTGCCGATGCTGGGGGGGCCGATCACGACCGCCGGCGGGGTCGCGTTCTACACCGGGACCTACGAGTACGCGATCCGGGCTTACGACGTGCGCGACGGCAAGGTGATCTGGGAAGACCGCCTGCCGGCCGGCGCCCAATCAACGCCGATGAGCTACGAGGTCGACGGCAAGCAATACGTCGTCACCGCGGCCGGCGGCCACGGCTCGTTCGGCACCAAGCGCGGCGATTACATCATCGCCTACGCGCTGAAGGATTGAAGCGGGGCGAAGTCGCCTTTGGGTCATAAGCGGGCTTCGCCGGGTTGCCTCTCAATCGTCCGCTAATGGTTCGAAAGCCGTCACCAACAGAGTCGGATGCGAAGGTCCCCAAGGGCGCAAAATGGTTTCGGGCTGACTGTCGTTATCGATTCTGTTCGTCGCGGATACCGGTAACTTGCAAACGTGGGTTTATGGCGCGCTCGGAGGGTGGTCGGATTTCTAGCGATTTCAATAGGTTGCATAGGTCCGTCAACGCATGAGGTGCCTTTCCAACCCAAAAGTGTCTTAGAAAAGGTGGCGCTTTGAGATCATCCCATCTCACCTCCGCGCCTACCAATCCGTTCGGAAGTTCCTTGGTTTCGGTCGAATGTCTGGTCGACGGCTCGCCCGGCGAGACTTCAAGCGAGCTTTCGAAGAACAGGTCAGAACGGACGAGACGCGTTCGGCATACCCGAGTGCTCTGGGCATTCCGGCAAATGAGTCGGGTTTGGCGCGGCGAAGGACGGTGCGGAATATCCAGCGCCATCCAACACGATAACGCACAACATACTGGACGAGGCACCTACATCACTTCATATCAAACTGTTGCAAAGGTGTATTGTTTGTTCGCTACAGAAGGCAATCAACGTTACGGGGCTGGCGTCACGGCGCAGCGGGCGGTGCTTGGTCACGCCAAGACCATGAGCCGAGATACTCCTAGCCGGTAGAGTTATGCGACTGTCAATGGATATGCCGTCGCACAGAATCCGTATCGGCTACAGCGGTGGGCGGGACGAAGCTTCGTCCTCGATATCGGCCTTGATCGACCAGCCGTCCAGACTGGCTCGGCGGCAATATTGGATCATTGTCATCGTGCCTGCCGCGACAATAGCCATCGGCCTGCTGTACCTGCTCGTCACCCCCTCGCAATACACCGCGACAGCTACGCTTTTGATCGACGGCAGCACGCTGCGCGTCATGCAGAACCAATTGCAGCCGCAGGCGGATATTCCGCTCGACACGCTTCAGGCGGGCTCGCTTCGGCGGGAGCGAGCTGTAGGATGAATAAACCTATCGCTCTCATCACCGGTGTGACCGGCCAGGACGGCGCCTATCTCGCCGAACATCTGCTGTCGCTCGGCTATGTCGTCCACGGCATCAAGCGCCGCTCATCCTCGTTCAACACCGCGCGTGTCGACCATCTCTACCAGGATCCGCATGTCGGTAACGTGCCGTTCCTGATGCATTACGGCGACATGACGGATTCGACCAATCTGATCCGCCTGGTGCAGCAGATCCGGCCGACCGAGATCTACAATCTCGCCGCTCAAAGCCACGTCGCCGTCAGCTTCGAGAGCCCGGAATACACCGCCAACGCCGACGCCATCGGCGTGCTGCGTCTCCTGGAGGCGATCCGCATCCTCGGCATGGAGAAGGAGACGCGGTTCTACCAGGCCTCGACTTCCGAGCTCTACGGCCTGGTGCAGGAGGTCCCGCAGAAGGAGACGACGCCGTTCTATCCGCGCTCGCCTTATGGCGTCGCAAAGCTCTACGGCTACTGGATCACGGTGAACTACCGTGAAGCCTACGGCATGTTCGCCTCGAACGGCATCCTGTTCAATCATGAGAGCCCGATCCGCGGCGAGACCTTCGTCACCCGCAAGATCACGCGCGGCGTGGCGCGCATCGAGGTCGGTCTCGAGCAGACGCTCTATCTCGGCAATCTCGAGGCCAAGCGCGACTGGGGCCATGCCCGAGACTATATCGAGGGCATGCACATGATCCTGCAGGCCGACAAGCCCGACGATTTCGTGCTCGCCACCGGCGAGACGCGTTCGGTGCGCGAGATGGTCGAGCTGTCCTTCGCGCAGGTCGGTCGTCGCGTCGAGTGGCGCGGCACTGGCGTCGAGGAGACCGGCATCGATGCCAAGAGCGGCAAGACGGTGGTGAAGATCGACCCGACCTATTTCCGCCCGACCGAGGTCGATCTTCTCATCGGCGACGCCAGCAAGGCACGCGCGGTGCTCGGCTGGAAGCCGAAGCGGACCTTTGCGCAGCTCGTCGAAGAGATGGTGGCGAGCGATCTGGCCGAGGCCAAACGGGACATTGCAAATGGCAAGCGTACCGTTTGAGCTGAAGGGTAAAAGCGTCTATGTCGCCGGCCATCGCGGCATGGTCGGTGCCGCGCTGGTGCGCCGGCTGGCGCGGGAGGACGTGAAACTCGTCACGGTGGACCGTCGCGAGGTCGATCTCTGCAACCAGGCCGCGGTGTTCGACTGGTTTGCGAAGGCGCGGCCGCAGGTGATCTTTCTTGCCGCGGCTAAAGTCGGCGGCATCGTCGCCAACAACACGCTGCGCGCCGAGTTCATCTACGACAACATCGCGATCGCGGCGAACGTGATTCAGGCCGCGCAACAGAACAACGCCGAGAAGCTGATGTTCCTCGGTTCGTCCTGCATCTATCCAAAACTTGCACCGCAGCCGCTGCGCGAGGACTCCGTGCTGACCGGCCCGCTGGAGCCGACCAACGAACCCTACGCTATTGCCAAGATCGCCGGCATCAAGATGGCGGAGGCGTATCGCAGTCAGTATGGCTCCGACTTCATCAGCGTGATGCCGACCAATCTCTATGGCCCCGGCGACAATTATCACCCTGAGCTGAGCCACGTCGTCGCCGCGCTGATCCGTCGCTTCCACGAGGCAAAGGTCTCGGGCGCGAACAGCGTCGTGGTCTGGGGCACCGGCACGCCGCGGCGCGAGTTCCTCTATGTCGACGACATGGCGGATGCCTGCGTGCACCTGATGAAGACCTATTCCGGTGCGGACCTGATCAACATCGGCACCGGCGAGGACAACACCATCGCCGAGTTCGCGCGCGTGGTGGCCGAAATCATCGGCTATCGCGGCGAAATCACCTACGATACCTCGCGTCCCGACGGCACGCCGCGCAAGCTGCTCGACGTCTGCCGTCTCGCCAAGCTCGGCTGGCGCGCGACGACGTCGCTTCACGATGGCCTGAAGCAGGCATACGCGGCGTACCTGTCGGATCATCCAGCCGCGACACGTCTAACCGTCTCAAGTCTTGCGCTGGACTAGTGAGGAAGAGGGCGGCCCGGAGGGGCCGGTTCTGGCGCTCGCCGCGGCGTCACGGTCCGCACCTTAACTGAAATCACACCATGGCGCCCCCGCGAGGCTGCTTTCGCGGAGATCCATTCAATTTGAAGCAATCGCTTAGCGGGATCGCGAGCTGTCTCTGCCAGCCTTCCATTCGGAATCTGATGGGGAACGGGCATGACGAGATTCTGCATGGAGGGGCGGACCGCCGCCACACGGCTTCGCGCATGGACACTTGCCGCGATTGCCGTGGCCGCCGTCTTCGCGTTGGATGCTCTCCCGGCTCGCGCCTTCCTTGCCCGTCCGGCGCTGTTCGCCGCGGTCGGCGGGGCGACGAAGGCGCCCGGCGGATGGTTGCAGCTCTGCGCCGCAGATACCGACGAATGCAAGCCCTTGGCCGATCAGGCGCGCGAGGTGACCCTCACGCCGGATCTGCTCCAGCAGCTTTACGAGATCAACAAATACGTCAACGACCGCGTGACCTGGACTAGCGATTCCGAGCTCTACGGAAAAGCTGAACGTTGGGCCTACCCGCTCGACCGAGGCGATTGCGAGGACATGGTTCTGCTCAAACGCCGGCTGCTCGCCAAGGCCGGTTGGCCACAGGGCTCCTTGCTGATCACCATCGTCGAGGAGCGCGGCCAGGAGAAGACGCGTCACGCGGTGCTGACCGTCCGGTCCGACCGCGGCGAAATGATCCTCGACAACCAGACCCCGGAAATCCTGTTCTGGTACGAGACCAGCTACCGCTATCTATCACGGCAGAGCGCCGACGACCCGAATGTCTGGGTGTCCTACGGCGCCGGCCAGACCAAGCCAGCGATCGCGGTAGCGAGTTCGGCTCCGGTTGCGCCCTCGCCCTACCCCCTGCCTCCCCCGTTGGGGATCAAGCCCTAAAGCGCGAACGCGGCCCTCCATGTGCGGATCAAGTTTTAGCCCTTCTCGGGACGCCGAGGCCGCGGCTCATGCCGTGCACGAAGTTCCTCTTCGTACTTCAGCTTCTCCAGCAACATGTCAGTAACAAGACGTCGCAATTGGGCGTTTTCGAGCTCCAGCCGCTTGATCGTATCGCCAGACGAGGCATCGCGCGGTCCACCCACGCTGCTCATGATGTCGTTGTCAGCGTCATCCGCCCCCGCATCAGGAGATTTGATCATCTTCTTCCAGCGGTGATAGGTCATGACACTCACGCCAAGAGCTTTCGATATTTCGCGCTGAGTCTTGCCTCTGGCCACGAGTTGATCTGCCTGGGCCAGCTTGGCCGAAATCTCCTCCGAGGCATGCCTTTTGCCAACCATATAGTGGCCCTCTCCGGCCGATTCTTGCCCACCAAGAGCTAGTAATCGCAAATCGTAAACCTTTTCAATAGGCCGACGATACCCCTGGACCAGCTATTCGTCGCATGGCGACCTTGGCGCTGCGATCGCTCGCACGGGGTACATGAGGCGACAAGCCGAGCAACCAGGGTCAAAATGCCAGACAGGCCACTTAAAACCGTTGCGAGCCCGTTTCGCGACGCATGCTCGCCTCGATATGCGTCGGGCGATCACATCAACTATCAGTACGATATCGAGCGTCAGGCTCCGGGCATACCATAGCATAGACCGAGCGCGGTCACGCCGGCATCGATTATCCGCGCCGGCCAAGCGGGCAAGATGAGCCACGGCTAATCAGCCGTCTCGGGCGCTGTCGGAACGGCGCTACCAACGCTCAGAACATCGTCAGCGATCAATAACATCCAAGCCGATCATATTCGGCGTGGTGGATTCATGACGTCGAAATTCGTAGAGATCAACCTTGGCAGGAACGATGACCTTGGGCAGATCGTAAATTTCAGCGCGTCGCTCTCAGCACTTCCTGACCCGAGATCATAGCGGTCACCACGCTGGCGACGACAAGCCCCCAAACGACTCCGGTCAACCCTGACTCCCGTTGCAGGATCAACGCCGAGCCGAGGAATGCGATCAAGCCTGCGGCCCGGACAAACATAATCGCGCGCGTCCGGTTCAGCGCCAGCAGCGCTCCCGCCATCCCCTGATTGACGGCTTCGGTCACGACCAAGATTGCAAATGGCCACATCAAAGGAGCAGCGGCAACGATCTCGGCTCTCCTGTAGAAGAATTCCAGGACCTGGACAGGCCATCCGACAAGAATGATCGAAAATCCGGATGCGAGAAGCACGAACACTGCCGTCACGGCCGATACGCGCTTGCGCATGGCGTGGCCATCCGATCGGGTCGCAGCTTCGGCAAGCCGCGGCACGGTCAACTGATTTATGGCAACGTTGATCTGACTGACTGGCGTGACGATGTTGAACAGCGCACGCAGGGCTCCTCCAGCGGCTGGCCCGGCAAACGTCGCCACAAGCGGAATGACACCCTGGCTGCCGACCCAGGAGATCAAAGACGCGCCCAGCAACCAACGGCTGGACCGAAACACGTCGCGAGCCACCTCATAGATGGCTGCACGCGAGACGACATCGACCGGCGATATCCGGGCCGCGACACCTAAAATCACAGCTGGAATGCTGGCCGCCGCCCAAACGAAAATCGCCATCACCGGCGTAAGCCGGTCAAGCAGAACGAGACATGCGAGGAGCCCGAAAATCGTTAACGCATAACTCACGCCGCTCAGCGCGGCGATGTCAACGCGATCTTCGATGTAGCAGAGACGACGAACAAATGATTGGAAGCGCTGAACCGGATTTACGACGGCCAGGCAAAGCAGAATTGCGCCGAGCTCCGGCGACCAATACAAGATCGTGATGCCCGCGGCGGCGACGGCAACGCTCGTCAATCCGCCCAATCCTATGCTGATCCACGCGACCGCGCTCCTGAAGTCCCCACGCGGGCCACGCACCCGCGTACTGGCGAATGCCGGCAAGGCGTCGTTAATCAGCGCGCCCGTCACGGTCTCGGCCAATATCGAGGTCGTCCAGGCAATGCTGTAATAGCCAAAACTTTCCAAGGAAACGTGGTTGGCCAGCACGATCGTGAAGAGGAAATTCGACAGGCTCACACAGCCCTGATCAACGAGCGCGAACAGCGCGCGGCCTTTCCATCGACCGGCGACGCGCAAGGCACTCGTCAGCATCATTGCTCCCCCACGACCGCGTTGGCCGATGAGGCAGTCCTTAACCGGCCTTTGGAACAGGTATGCGACAAGCCGGGCTGCTTTCCGAAGAACCGTGTCAGAGTTCGATATTGGCGAGACACAAAGCGCTCGAACGAGCAACGCAGCGACGGGCGCGATCGGTTGATTTGCCTACAGCAACTGCTGTGCTTCAATGTGACGCCACTCGATCGTCGGTTGCTCAGTGGGCGTAGTCGGGTTGCGCGTAGTAGCCGACCACGTGATGTTCGTGGCGGCGAAATGCGTTCATGTCGACCTTGTTGAGAACGGCTCCCAGCAGCCGGTCGTGAACCTCGGGCGCCGCCAACATCTGCTGTCGAACGGCCACCAGGCTGGTCCGTCCCCACTCTATTACGTAGACATAGGAATCGACGAGGCTGGCGCTCGCGCGCACTTCCGTGACAGGCCCCAGCGGAGGCAGGTCGACGATAATGGTATCGAACTGCTCCCGCAGGCGTGTAATCAGCATCCTGAACGACTCCGAGGCGAGAACCTCCCGCGACGGCGCGAGCGGGGAGCCAACAATGGCCGGGAGAAACGCCAGCCCAGTCGTTGCATCGGTGCGCACCGCATCGTCGAGCTCGACCCTTCCGTCCAGGACCTCAAGCAGGCCGTTCCCCTCCTGTGCACCGGCGACGCGGCTCAACGACGGATTGCGCACATCGATATCTATCAAAATGACCTTCTTACCAGCCTGGGCGATCAATTCGGCAAGATTGCTCGCCACCGTCGACTTTCCTTCCGCCGCGTAGGTCGACGTGACACCGATGACCTTGCAGGGCTGGCCGCGTCTGCCGATATCCGCTGCCACCTTGATCGATCTGATCGCGTTCGCAAATGGCGACAACGGCGCAAAGACGACGAACCGGAAAAATTCGCCTCGTCGGGGCGGCAGATGATTTCCCGCTTCTGCGGCCTTGGGCCATGGCACGCGCCAGCGCCGACGCGGGTGCGGCTGCACACCGGGCATCAACCGCGGCACGACGGCGAGGCAGCTCGTCTGCAGGATCTCATGCACCTGCCGGGTCGTACGAAATACGCGATCAAGCACTTCCCATGCAACGGCAACGATGACGCTCAACCAGAGCCCAACGAGGATAGAGCCCCCTAGCACGGAGAACGTCTTCGGCCCGCTTTTTGGCGCTCGCGGATTCGCCGGGCTGACGAGGCGGGCCTCGGTGATCGGGAACGACTGCTGTTGAATCGCTTCCATGTAGCGCGTCAGAAAGTTGTCGTAGATGCTGTGATAGGCTTGAGCGTTGGTTTCGAGCTCCCGTAGACCGATCCGCTCGCGACTGGTCGTGCGGGCGTCCGACACCATGTCGGCGAGCTTGGTCTTGAGCGTTTCCTCCCGAGCCTTTGCGATCTCGTAATCGCTCGTGTTGCTCTCCGCGATGCGGCGAAGCTCGGCCCCGATCGACTGGCGGATCTGGTACATTTGTTCGCGTAGATTGATCGTGGCCTGGTGGTCATTGCCATAACGGGTCGACAAGAGTCCCTCCCGCGCGGCGAGGTCGAGGTACTGGTTGCGCAACCGGATGACGACTTCGCTCTTGATCGATTCCGCCACCCCCGCGTCAGGGATATCCTGCTTCAATATCTCCTGGATGCGATCGACCCGCGTCTTAGCATCGCTGCTCGCCACGCGAGCGGCGCTCAGCTGGCTTGCCAGGTCCCCCAGCTGCTGCTCCTCGAGGGCGCGCATGCTTGTGCTCGCGCCGCCTGGCGAGGAGGCGATCCCAATGTCGACGATATTGTTGTTTTGCTTGTAGTCGAGAACCGCGCGATCGACGGCGGTGGCCTGCGTCCGGAGCTCAGTCATTCGCTCTTCGAGCCATTTACTGGCTCGTCGCGTCGCCTCGTATTTCGCGTCAAGCTGATCGACGATGTAGGCCTCAACAATGGCATTGGCAATTTCGGCTGCCTGGGCCGGGCGCCGCGAGGTGAAGGCAACGTCCAGCGCGTAGCTCCGCCCGACACGTGTGATAGCACGCTGACGAAGGAAGCTGTCGAGAGCAACCGCAATGCGCTCGTCTTCCGAATGGTCCGGGCCCCGCATGTCGTCGCCGCCGAACAGCCAAATGGAGGGCGTCAAGAGCGGGCGCCAGAGCCCTGCCCGCACGAATTCAGGATCGTCCATGAGGTGCAGGTCCCTGACGACGGACTTGGCGACCTTGTCGGACTTGAGCAACTCGACCTGGGATTCCACCTGGGCCGTGTCAAGCGGGACATCGGCCGGTGAGGGCTGCAGCGCCCGCAGCTTGCTGGAGTCGATCATCAGAACCGCATGGGCGGTGTACTCGGCCGGAGCCGTCAACAGATAGACAAGACCAATGCCGGTAGCGAGCCCGGTCACGATCGCGAATATCATGTAGCGGCGCCGGAGAAAGCCGCTGATCCGCTCGACGAGGTCGGAAATGGACACGGATAGGCCCGCCAGCTCGCGCTCGGACAGATCAGCCCCTCTCTCGTGCAAGTGCGTTCGGGTATCCATGTTTGCAGAGTCCAGATTCCGTTGCGCTCGCAGGGAACCACTCGCAGTCACCCCTCCCCCCACTGACATGATAGCTTTACAGTATCATGACGTTATATCTTATCATCATGATAAGACCTTCAAACGCACACGACGGGTCATCATGTTGATAACATTACCGACTACGCTTGCCGGCGCTCGATCAAGCCTGATGGAAACCCGAACAGGCGCCGAAACGATGCTGAAAGGCGACCATGCCTGCGAGTGGGAATTTGCTGGAAACAACCGGATGAGAGGCCGCGACCAAGCATCCAGGCTCGAGATGTATTTCGCCACCGCCCTGCTCGTCTTTTCTTCCGGAGTGGTATACGTCGCATTCTTGCCGGACCCTGCTGGCGAAACATTCGTCGCAGCCGGCGAGTCCGTTGTGTACGGGGCGTTATGGGCAGCTGGATACCTGGTATTGGCCTTGTTCATCGGCCTGCACTTCCGCGGTGTTCTAACGGTATTCACGACGCATTGGCCGATGCTGGTCTTACTCTTTGCGCACCTACTGCCGGAACTCATCGAATCTCATTCCTGGCCACGTCTCGTGCTGCTGTTTGCCACCGTGACGTTTTGCGCATGGATGGCGTCTCGCTTTTCTCCGCGCCAGATGATTGTCACGCTAACCTACGTCCTGCCGATCGTGATCATCATCCATTCCTTGAGCCCAATCGTGAATACGACTTACGAAGCTGATCTGGCCGAACGGGAAACCCTTATCGGCTCTATAGCCTATGCCGGCCTGTTTTCACACAAACAGCAGGCGGCAATGACATTCAGCATCTCATTCATTTTCTACACGTTGCTGATCTTTGCATCGCGGGTTTCCTGGCAATGGAACTTGCTGGGCGCTGCGACGAGCCTTCTTTTTCTCCTTCTCAGCGGATCGGCGAACGGGATCGTGGTGACCTTGGTGACGCTCGACGTCTCGCTGTGTCTGTGGGCGCTCATAAGAAACAGGACATACCTCTTCTATGTCAGCGCGTTCACTTCCATCGTCATGGCGACGTTGCTGTATGTCCAATCAGACCTGCTGTTCGGAGCGCTGGACCGCTCGTCTGATCTGACCGGGCGGACGACCCTGTGGGAGCAATGGCCTGGATTCTTCTATGACCGCCTGCTCACCGGGTACGGCTACTCTGGCTTCTTTGTAGAAGACGGCCCGGCCGAACGACTGTGGGCCCTGGATGACTATTTCCGTGCCCCGAACTTCCACAATTCATTTCTCGATGTCGGCATAGCGGCGGGCGCACCCGGTTTGCTTTCGCTGCTGCTGATTTTGTTGTTCGGTCTCATCGGCACCTGCTCGGCGGCCTGCAGGTCTCGCCGGTCGTTCGTCGTGATCTTTTTTGCACTGTTCCTGGCGGCCTGCCTGTTCGGAATAGGCGATGGCTCGCTGTTGGTTCACAATAACTTCGTTACGATCTGTTTCGTTACGATCTATTTCAAGTTCGGGATCAAGTTGCGCGCGCGGATCACCCCTGAATTTGCAATTCCACTTCGACGAGAGGACGCATGGCCGCTTCCGCGCGCGGCGGAGTGAAGCAACACGACATCGCGGACGAGGCCAACGACGGATTGATTGTCCGCGAAGAGCGAGCGCTTTCAGGCTGGGATGAGCCACATTTCGAGGCCAAGCCGAGTGAAGCATGGATGTAGGGACTAGAGCGTGCGCCGGCAGCAGTTCGTAGTAGTGGGCGGAGGATTCTTCGGTTTGTATCTATCCGAATTTCTTGCCCTAAATGGCCATGCGGTCCTGCTTTGCGAGCGCGAGCCCGATTTCATGCGGCGAGCGTCACATAACAACCAGGCCAGGGTTCACAACGGCTACCATTATCCGCGAAGCGTTCTGACCGCGCTGAGATCCCGTGTATCGTTCCCTCGTTTCGTGGCCGAGTTTCGGGATTGTGTTATTTCCGATTTTCACTCGTTCTATCTGATCGGCTCGAAACTCGGCAAAGTGACCCCAGCGCAGTTCGCGAAATTTTGCGAGAGGATCGGGGCACCATACGAAGTTGCTCCGAACTGGCTGCGGAGCCTGACCAATCCGAATTTCATCGAGGCATGTTTCTCTGCTGTGGAATACGCCTTCAACGCCGACGCTCTACGGTCAGTCATGCACCGCCGCATCGCGTCGGCTGGCGTCGAATGGCGGCTGCAGACCACAGTCGAGAAGGTGCGCATCGAAAGGGACCGCCTGGCAGCGACCATTCGAAATGCCGATGGCTCGACCGAGGACGTCATAGCCGATCAGATATTCAATTGCGCTTATTCCAACATCAATCATTTGCTGACTAATTCTGCGCTTCCCGCGATCGCACTCAAGCACGAAATGACCGAGATGTGCATCGTTCAGGTTCCCGAGGTGCTCCAGAACGTCGGGGTCACCGTGATGTGTGGTCCATTCTTCTCGGTGATGCCGTTTCCTCCGCTGGCGCGGCATTCATTCAGTCACGTGCGATACACGCCTCGCTACGAGTGCTTCGAGGAACCAGGTGGTGATCCGACCAGGCTCTGGACCGCGAAGCCGTCTGCCAGCTCCTGGGAATTCATGCGCCGCGACGCCGCTCGGCACATGCCCATCCTCGGTGACTGCCGCCATGAAGACTCGCTGTGGGAAGTCAAGACCGTGTTGCCTCGGAGTGAAACCGATGACTCCAGGCCAATCCTCTTCCGTCCCAATCACGGCCTCCCAGGGTTGCACAGCATACTCGGGGGCAAGATCGACAATGTCTACGATGTGATTTCAGTCATTGAAGCGCAGGGCCTCGTGACACGAACCGGGAGCACGCAGCGGTGAAAAGTGACGCCTTCGTTTCCGTCATCATCATCGTCGAGCGCCCGGATGACTCTTTGAGGAGCGGCGTGGCGGCGGTATGGGACGAACTTAATACGCGGTATTCGGATTATGAGCTCATCCTGATCGTACAAGGACCGGCGCGGCGTCTCGTCGACGCCCGCCTCGCCGATATTCTTGCCACAACGCCGGGTCTTCGCCTCATTCAACTGGCCTACGCGGTGGACTACGAAGTCGCCTGCAGCGCTGGGATCGACAACGCCATCGGCGATTTCGTTGTCATTTTTGATCCGATCGTCGACCGCCTGAAGTCGATCAGCGATGGGGTCGTCGCCTGTCAGAAGGGGACCGACATCATCATTGGCGTCAACAGCCGCCCGCTGCCGCCGCTCTATGGTTTGACGCGCAGCTTGGCCAGCCGACTGCTCGCCGCAATCGATTACCAAATCCCGGCGAATGCGACTGGATTTCGTTGCGTGAGCCGGCGAGCGATCAACGCTGTCATCGAAACCGGTCGGTTCCACCATCAATTCGCCCAACGCCTCCAGAAGACCGGCTACTCGTCAGAAGCGCTGGTTTATGAAACCAAAGTCGACGTGCATCGGCAGCGATCGCTGTTCCGCGCGGCCAGGAGATTTCTCCGCCTGCTCGTCTTCAATTCGTCACGACCTCTGCGGTGGATGTCGGGCGTCGGGCTGCTAGGAAGCTTTCTGGGCTTTTCCTTTGCTGTCTACGTTTTGCTCGTCCGCCTCTTGAAGCGCGGCGTGGTCGAAGGTTGGACGACGACGGTCCTCTTCTTGTCAGTGCAGTTCATGCTGTTGTTCGTCATTCTCGCTTTCATCAGCGAATACCTCAGTCGTTTGCTCGAGGAGCAACGGGGGACGAGCGACTACGCCGTCATATATGAGAAGCACAGTCCGGTTGGGCTCGGCGACGCACGGGTAAACGTCCTGTCGCAATCGACGTCTACGGAAATCAATGAGGTTCAGACGGCAATCGGTGCATAGCTCGTTTGGACAATGTGAGGTCCTGGCTTGCGGATCTGGATTTGAAAGCGGCGCAAGGCGCGGAGAGCGAATGGCAAACGCACTAATTGGTCATACCGGGTTCGTTGGAACAAATCTCCTTCTGGCCCACGAGTTCTCGGCCCGCTTCAACTCGCAAAATATCTCCGATATCGAGGGCAAGCGGTACGAACTGGTAGTCTGCGCCGCCGCGCCCGCGTCGATGTGGGCCGCCAACAAGGACCCGGACGGCGACCTGGCCAATATCCGCAGGCTGCTGTCCCATCTTGAGAAAGTCACCGCCGAGCGTTTCGTGCTGATTTCGACCATCGCCACGCTCGCCGAGCCAACCGGCCTCGATGAAGACGCCAACCGCTTCGAGGCGAACAAAGCCTACGGCTCCAATCGTCGTTTCCTTGAAGAAGCGGCGGCGGCGCTGTTTCCAAAGATACACATCCTGCGCCTGCCGGCACTCTACGGCGTCGGCCTGAAAAAGAATTTCATCTTCGACATCGCCAACCCGATCCCCTCGTTCCTCACCGAAGCGAAATTCGCCGAACTGAGCGATCGCCTTCCCGGGCCGGCAGCTGCGGTTCTGCGCGCCGTCTATCACCACGATGCAGCATTGGGAATGCTGCGCTGCGACCGCAAGGCGCTCGTCGGCACCGGCCAGATCGCGTTGACCGACGCCCTCTTCGACGCCGGCTTCTCCGCGGTACACTTCACCCATGCCGACAGCACCTTCCAGTACTACGGCCTCGATCGCCTTTGGCGGGACATCGAAGTCGTCGTCGCGAACGAATTGCCAATCGTCCATCTCGCTCCGGAGCCGTTGCGGGCCCGCGACATCCACCAGACGCTGACCGGGCGCCCCTTCGACGGCAGAACCGCTCCTCTCTATCATGAGGACATGCGAACGCGTCACGCGACCTTGTGGGACGCGAAGGACCCATACCTCGTCAACTCCGCGGGTGTGCTGCACGATCTCAAAATCTTCTTCGAGAAAGGCGCGATGTCGTGAAGTTTGCCGTTTCCAACATCGCTTGGCTCTACGCCGAGCGATTAGACGCTTACGCGGTCCTTCGCGACCACGGCTTCTCCGGCCTCGAAATTGCGCCGAGCCTGCTGTTCGCCGAAGAGAACGATCCCTTTGCCCCGTCCGTGCAGGCGGTGGGCTCGCGCGTCGCCGAATTCGAACGGTTCGGTCTGGAGTTGGTTTCCGCCCAGTCGCTGCTTTTCGGTGTCGATGGCGCGGATCTGTTCGGCTCTCCGTCAGGTCGGGAACGTTTCGATACCGGCCTTGCACGCGCGATCGAGTTCGCCGGACGCCTCGGCATCCCCAATCTCGTCGTCGGATCACCGAAACAGCGCATCGTGCCCCCAGGCCTCTCGGAGGACGACGTGACGGGCCGCGTGAGGGACGCGTTCTGCCCGCTGGGCGATCTCGCAGCCGCAAACGGAACGCGGCTGGCGATGGAACCCAACGCTGTGGGCTACGGCACGAACTTCATGACCACCGTCGACGAGACGATCGCCGCAGTTCGCAAGATTGGCCATCCGGCAGTGACGCTGAACTTCGACACGGGCGCACTGTACATGACGGATGGCTACGACGACATCGCCGCCAGCGTTGCTGAAGCCGCGGCCTATATATCCCACGTCCACGTCTCTGCTGCGAATCTAGCGCCCTCACCGGTAAGTGAAGCCGACGCACACTCCCTGCTCGATGCCCTCGCCGACATTGAGTACGATCGCGCCGTATCGATCGAAATGAAAGCCGTTGCGGATGGTCTTAAGACACTGAAGGCGTGTGTCGTCCGCCTGCGCGCCGCGGCCGAAAGCTGGTCATGAAGATCCTGGCGTTTCCATCTTGGGAAATGCTGCGTTTCGCGGCCGTGATCGTCACTGGACTAGCCGTGGACCTAACGACGGCCTTCGGCGTCACCGCGGCTCTCGGCCTGCCCATGGCGGCGGGAGTGGCCGCTGGCTTCTTCGTCGGAGCGTTGTTCAACTATGTCTGCCACGAGCTCTGGACGTTCCGCGAGAAAGGACGCGCGCTCTCGGCGCATCGAGCGTCGCTCTACCTGATGTCGGCCGTCCTCGTCCTCTGCGTACGCGTTCTCGTCGCCTCTTCGCTATCGCCGTGGGTGGCGAGCCTAGCGTCGCGCTTCGCCGTGCTGATCGCGGCGGCCGGCGTCTCATTTGTTGTGAATTATCTACTTAGCCGTTTCATGGTGTATCGCCGCGTGTCGTCACGCTGCGAGACAGTCTGATGCAACGCGGCGCTCAGGTTCCAGCACGGTGTCGAGAGGTCCAAAACGGAATGGAAGTCATTACGCAGGAGCCATCGACGGCTCGCCAAGTTCCCGCCTTCGACATCCATCTCTACAATCCCAAGCGAAGCCGCCACGCGCTGGTCATTCCCGTGATCAACGAGGGCGAACGAATACGCCGGCAGCTACGGATGATCGCGGACGTCGCTCCCCCCGTCGATGTGATCGTTGCCGATGGAGGCTCCACGGACAGTTCGGTCGATGCGGAATTTGTTTCGGCCCTTCCCGTCCGCGCCGTGTTGGTCAAGACTGGGCCGGGTAAACTCAGCGCACAGTTGAGAATGGCTTACGCTTGGTGCCTCGACGAAGGTTACGAGGGAATCATCACGATGGATGGCAACGGTAAGGATGGCGCGGAAGCGATCGCCTCGATGTGCACCAAACTCGCCGAGGGTTACGATTATGTCCAGGGCTCTCGATATCTTCCAGGCGGCAAGGCAGAGAATACGCCCCTGGAACGCACCCTCGCGAACCGCTGCATCCACGCGCCACTGCTGAGCTTCGCCGGACGGCATTGGTATACTGACACGACCAACGGCTTCCGCGGGTACTCCCGCCGTTATCTTCTGGATTCCCGGGTTGCGCCTTTCCGGGATGTGTTCCAGCGGTACGAGTTGCTGTTTTATCTCACGGCACGGGCCGGTCAGTTGGGGATGAAAGTCTGCGAGGTGCCGGTTCGCCGTAGCTATCCCCTCGGCGAAGCGCCCCCCACGAAGATCGCCGGCTTCAAGGGCAAGCTCGCCATGCTCGGCGAGTTATTCGACGTCGTCAGGGGCGTCTACGTCCCGTGAAGCAACGCGTCTCCCTGTTCACTCGTGCAGAGCGTTCACAGCGATCCGAGAGGCAGCTTGCCGCTCGATACCTCCGCAGGTTTTTCACCCCAATTTGCGGACAGACGACATTTTGAATCGACGATGCTCGCCAGTCCGAGAGGAATGTATAGCAAGTACCACAAAACGAAATCGATATGCGTATGAATGTACGAATGGCCTTTAGCCAAGACGAACCAGGAGGCAGAACATAGGAAGCTTGCCAAGGTAACTGCGGAGAGGCTCGATCGACGCTTCACCAAGGTATGAAAGACCGCGAGGTTGAACGCCAGAAACGCGAGCACGCTGATCCCGGCTGAGGCGATGGACACTATCAAGGATCGGTTCATGCCGTCCGCGATGCGCACCACGCCTTGCATGCTGTGAGATGCGATTGCAATCTTAAGCTCGTGCGCGAGCGCACTGATCTCGCTCTTTTTTTCCTCGGACATGTCAGAAAAATAATCGATCCACGGCACAAAATGCTGCATCAACAAATACCTTGGGATCATCTTGTAAACGGATGTGCTGAGAGATGCCTGTAGTCGTCCGACACAGATCCCTGTCTTCTCTTCGGCGGATTTGGCACCCTCGAATTCCGTTGCGCATGCGGCCTTGATACATGCCTCGTCGCAATACTTGGCCGACAAGCGTTTCGCGGCCACTTCGGTGACCTGGCCCAAGCCGGACGCCATGTCGGGTCCGATCACTCGCGCATGAAGCATGACCGCCGTCGCGAACGCCAGCAACGATATGCATCCGACTGCAACAACGAGCGCCAGAATGCGCCACGCCGAAACGCGCTCTCGAAGGCCGTGCAGGAGCAAGAATACGAAACTTGCGAGAACGACCGTGGAGGCGAACTCGTAGCCGCTCAAGAGCCTTAACAGGAAGCTCGCGAACATAAGGATGCAGAGCAGCGCGAACCAACGTAGAGAGAGGTACGCTCGGCCGCCCATCAAGAGCGCGATCAACGCCGGAAGAAACCACGTGAATTCGACCCAGTACAGGTTTGCTGCGAATGCCGCGACCCATGGGGAAATCAACAACGGTAATGCAAACGCAAGCCCGAGCGTATCGGTTGAGATCGACGCGATGCCGACAAAGAAGCCGCAGACGACCGCTGCCATGAGAGCGGAAGCCACCAATTGCATGACCCGGTAGTCACGGCTGACATATTTTGAGAAATGGAAGAAGAAATAATACTGCATTCCGAATTGCGACGTGTATCGGCGGAATTCTCCAGACGTATCCCGATCAACATAAAGCTTCCGCTCGATACCGGGCGAAATGTCGATTAGCCTGTTATACCGCCCAATCATCGGGGTACCATTTTCACCGTGCAGAATTCCATCCAGAATCAACTCCTCTGAATCAGCATTCGTTTGCGCGAAGAATGATGGATCCGCGACGCGGAACAAATTCCAATTGTACGAGGCGATTCCGGCGGAGAAGATCAAGAGCACGAGCAATGTTCTGCGCATGGCGATAGACAGGATCAAAACGCCCTCCATTTCTTCATTGTCGTGAGTACTTTGCATAGTGCCGCGACAATATGGTGAATCGGGAACTTCCACCGAGCGCGCGTGCGGACGACTTTGCACGACCAAGCTATCTCCGAGGACGCGACCTCATGCGACAGTTGCCGCCGGACGCATACGGTCGCAAGGCGTCTTCCGCGGTGGGCACTCGCGCGGGGGGCATGGACCAGCGGCAGCACGTCAACGATTTCGTTGATCGGCTGATCACAATGATTTAGGAGGCCTCAGCGCCGTAACCATCCCGGTTCGATTGTTGCCAGCGCCAATGGTCGATGCACATTTCCATGATCGACCGTTTTGCTTTCCAGCCGAGCAGCCATTCGGCGACGGTGGCATCTGCATAGGAGGATGCGACGTCACCGGGGCGGCGCGGACCAAACATCACGGGAATATCCCGGCCGCTTGCTTTCGAAAAGGCCTCCACGATCTCCAAGACGCTTGTCCCCGTCCCGGTTCCCAGGTTCACCGTCGTGATTTGTGGAGACTGCAACTTGTTCAACGCCATGAGATGGCCAACCGCAAGATCGACCACGTGAATGTAGTCGCGGACCCCCGTGCCATCCGGCGTCGCGTAATCCTTTCCCCAGACGTTGAGGTACTCTCTGCGACCGACGGCGACTTGGGCTACGTAAGGCAGCAGATTGTTCGGCACCCCCACGGGACTCTCCCCAATCAACCCGCTCTCGTGCGCACCGACTGGATTGAAATAGCGCAGGATTGCGATCGACCAGTCGGGCGTCGCGACAAACTGATCGCGCAGTATCTCCTCGATCATCAGCTTGCTGCGACCATAGGGATTCGTGGCCGACAACGGGTGATCCTCACCGAGTGGCAGCCTGTTTGGCTCGCCGTAGACGGTGGCCGACGAACTGAAGACGATCTTCTTCACGCCGACCTCCTGCATCGCTGCGAGGAGCTGAAGGGTACCGCCGACATTGTTATCGTAGTAGGCCACCGGCTCCTGGACAGAATCGCCGACCGCCTTCAAACCTGCAAAATGGATCACTGCGCTGACCTTATGGGTCCGCATCAAGTCCTTCAGCAAAGCGCGGTCCCGAATGTCACCTTCCCGAAACTGCAACGACCGGCCGCATATCTGTTCGACCCGGCGGAGAGAAACTTGACTCGAATTGCTCAGGTTATCGACCACGATGATGTCTCGGCCGGCTTTCAGGAGCTCGACGCATGTGTGCGAACCAATATAACCTGCGCCGCCTGTTACCAGTATCATAATCGCTCCAACGATCGACCAAGCACCATCAGAGTGGCGAGCTGAACCGGTTGATTTGGTATCATCAAATCCAATTGTTATTATGATACTACGATTTCATTTCTGGATTGAAATGGATCCCGATCTTGAGCGCTATGACCGTGGCGCAGCACGACGCTCGCCATCGTCCGCGACGTCAGTCGCGAGATGGCGTTTGAGTTTTCTTTGGCCGAACCAGCCAGATCCGCTCACAGCCGCATCACCAGCACGGAATGGAAGAGACTCTCGAGTCATCCTCGTCTGCAAACGCTACTGACCCTGGCGCTTGGTATTCTCCTCAGGATTCGCACTCTCCCCGGAGTTCGTGCTCGCTCCGGAAGGAGTAGCTTCGGAACTGCCGTCGCCGCCGCCGTAGCCGACCACTTCCACGATGAAGACCGAGGCCCGGTCCCCCCCGCCCGAGGCAGTCGGCGTTTCCGCGCTCTTCGCCGCGGCACCCGCTGTATTCGAAGCCGCGCTGAGCGCACCCACGTTCGGGACGGAGGTAATCTGAACGCCCGTCGTCGAGCCTCCGACCTTGACGTTGAACGCATTGACCACCTGAACGGCGGCAACGATCAAATTGCCAGAAACCCGGATTCCCGCGGTCCCCGCATCCACGGTCCCACGCGGCGCAAGAAGATAAAGGTTCGAGGTCGTCGCGGCGCTGGAGGTCTGGAGCACCGCGATGCCGGCGCCGGTCACCAGACCGCCGAGATCAGTCGACGCGTAATCATCCTGGTCGAAATGAACCTGAATCGGCGGCAGCGAGAGAGTCGTCTTGGCACCCCGGCCAGCATCGAGATCGCCGTTCGAACTCCACATCAGGATATCGCCGCCCTGCTCCGTGAACACGCGGCTCGAATTGACGCGAACGCTCTGATCCGTGAACGTGTCGATGGACCCGCCCGCAAGCGTCATGATGCCGAGGTCGTTGAGCTTCAGAAGCTGGTTCGGCTCGGTCGCCAAAGAGCCGACCCGAATGTTTCCACCCGGGCCCATGATGGAGACATTGCCTCCCTGCTGAGTCTGGATGGTCGCATGCAGCATGTCGAGATCACCGGTCGCGATCAATTGATTGGCGCCATTCGATCCGCCACCCAGCGCGTTCGCCGTGTAGCCGAGGCCGGCCGGGAAGAGAGTGTTGATCGCCTGGTAACCGCGCTGGTAATTGCCGGATGAATTCGTTTGAGCTTGTCCGACCGCCTTGAGCTCGGCGTAGAAGATCTGGTCGGCGAACGCGTGCTGCAGATCCTTCGAGAGGCCCTGGAACGTGGTCCAAGCCGAACTTGCATCGGCCGCTGGGTGACCGATGCGAGCCAGGAAGGATTGAAGTTCGCTCGTGTAATTATGCGCGGCCGGCGTCGTCGAAGCCGCCTGATAAGTACCCAGCACTGCAGTTTGCGTCGTGCCCGGATTCGCAGCCAGAAACTGCTTCAACTGGACCGATAGCGCCGAATAGTCTCCCGAAACAATCGGATCGATCGAGCCCCGCGCCGGATTCAGATATGCGTCGATGACGCCCGGATAGTAGACGGGTTGATTGGTCAGCGGGTCGAGTTTCCAGAACCCGTCATAGTTGATTCCGTTGGCCACCCCGAACTGCACGATCAAATCAGCGCCCGACTGAGCGAGTAAGGGATTGCGTTGTTTCGGCGTCTGTCCGGTAGGTCCGAGCAGCAACGGATCATACATTCCGGAACTCGCTTGAACGACATAGCGATTTCCAACCGGCGTGAAGCTGGCGTTGCCGACAGCGGTGATGCCCTGCTGCATGACGGCTTCGCTGGCGTTGTCGTGGACCGCCGGAAGCAACGGCCCGAGGTCTCGTCCGGCCTGCACGACGAAGAACCCGGGACCCGCAACCTGCAAACCGCCGGCCAGATTGAAACCTGTGTAGTAGATGTCGCGACCGGCATCGACTTTGCTGACGTCCGACTCGGAGATATTCTGCACGATCAGGTTCAGGTCCACGATGTCGCGGCCGGCATGGACCTCTGCCGGACTGTTGATCTCCACTCTCTGGATGTCGGAGATGCTGACCTGATTGTTGCTGATGCTGGACTTGACGGTGCCGACGCCGACGATATCTCCGGTCATCGCGTAGATGTGAGCGACCTCGGTGTCGTCCTGATGCGCGAGCACTTCGCTGCTCAGCCTGTCGCCAAACCCGTTGTTCGGCCGGAAGGGATTGAAGGCCGTATCCAGCAATGACGGCCCGGCGGAGAAGGTCGGTCGATTGAGGCCGGAGGTCGGGGTGTAGCCGCCCGTCAGGTCGATCGATCCCTGCGCCAGCAACTGGAATGAGCCGCTGGTCGAGCCGCTCAGCATGATGCCCGAGTTTTGGACGGACGTCATGCCGGTGGTCTTGATGTCGCCGCTCAGCGCGACGGCCTCGAAGCTCGACGGATAGGCCAAGTCACGACCGCCATAGAACACTCCAATCGGAGCGACGCCGATCGTTAGGTCACCCCCGACCGCCAGGATCGAAGCCGCACTGTTCCGTCCATAAGTATCCATGAAAACAGCAGCAGAGCGTCCAAGCGGGTCGCCATAACTTCCGGATTGAGAGTGAATGGCGGCGGGATTGATCACACCGGCAGTGGTGACGGATCCAGTTGCGGCAAGCGCGATTTGCCCGGAGTCGACGGCGAGCAGCGGATAATTGACGGACGATCCGTTGCTGGCGACCAGGTTTCCGGCTTGCCCGACGGAGCCGCGCACCACGACGCTCGCGTGACCGGAACCCTCATACAGGGCGCCGCCAAGCAGGTTGCGTCCCACCTGAACGCTCAAATTCCCGCTGCCATAGACATGGGTCTGCGGCGTGCTGGCAGTGGAGAGGCCGCCACTCACCCGCCCGGTCGTCGGGAGGGAGACGGAGACGTCCACCATATCCCGACCGACCGTCAGCGTGACATCGCCGCCCGCGCTCAGGACGCCTTGCTGAAAGCTGCCATACTGGATCCACCACGCGGATTGCGAGGCGATGCTCGTGCCCGTCGGTGCGAAAACGCCAGCCCCCATCAGGCGGGTGCCGGTGTTAACGGGGACGGGAGTCAACTCCGCCTGCGCCAGCAGCCACGGCGCGAAGTACTGGAAGCTCGTCTGGTTGCCCGATGTCGTCGTGGTGTTGAAGCCGATGAAATCGCGTTGCGCCACGATGTCCACGTTCCCACCGTTCTCCGGGAAGGCCGCGGCAGTGGGCGGACCGTAAAGGGTCGTATTGGCGACCCTGACATTGCCATTGTACGCCAGAACTTGCGGCTCGAAAAAGCCGTCCGGATTTTGGGCGCTCACCGTCGTCCCGCCCAACTGGTATTGCGGGTCGGCAAGCCGCGCCGTGTTCACGCCGGCCGAATAGATCGTTCCGGGAGCCGTCGTGTCATTCAGGACGACGTCGCGGGCAGCGGCGATGCTGATGTCGCCTGTCCCGGTCCGCACCATCGTCGCAAGATTGACTGAACTGCCAGCGCCCGATTGGGACTTCGGCTGGTTGTACGTCGTATGATGATCGATGATCACGCTGCCGCTGACAACGGTCGCGAGCGACTGCATGGCGATGGGATTGGCGCTCGCCACGTCGGCGCCTGCCGTGAAGCGGTACGTCCATGACCCGGGGTCGACCACCGAAACCTTGGTGCCCCAGCCATTCCCGCAGTAAGTCTGACACGTCAACAGGCTGTGCGGGAACAAATCCGCGGCAGCAAGCGCATCCGAGCCGGGGCTGATACCGTTCGCCGCCTGGTTGTAGGGAGCGATCGGCACCTTGGATTGTGGGTTGAATCCGTTCAGTAGATACAGATAAACATTTTGCCCGGTGCCGCTGAGACTTCCGTCCATCCCGCGGACCTGGCCTGAGCTTGCGAGATTTGCAAGATAGGTCGCGACTTGGCTGACGTACGTCGGATCCAAATAGTTGCTGAACTGGAAGAAGCCATCGGAGATCGACGCATTGACGTTGATGTTCCCGCTGGTCCGCAGCGTCAGCGCGCCCGGGCTGCTGACGCCGAACAGCGCACCAACGTTGGCACCATACACGTACGGCGAAAGACGATAGTCGAACTTCACGGAACTGCTGTTGTAGTCGAAGTAAGTCACGCCCCCGCTCGTTTTCAGGTCATAGGCGGTGCCGGAGGCCAGGTTCCAGTTGCTGGCAATCGTGATGTCGCCGTTGTTGACGGACTTGTTGTTATTGATCAGCTCGAGCCCGGGTTGGACAGTGACCATGCCCGCCCCGAGCTGTTGCGCCAACGGGGTGAGCCGGGCGAAGGTGCCGGCGAAGCCGTAAATCGTCTGGCCCTGCACATACGACGCGATGAGGTTGTAGAGGAACGGGTCGTTGGCCGGATCGATGATTCCGTTCCAGTGGTACCAGCTTCCATTCAGGCCGATGCTGCCATCGGAGGAAAGAGTGACGTACGGCTCCACGGTCACTGCGCGCATGCCGGTCATGCTGGAGTTGAGGGCGGCAATTCTGACGTCACCTTGTCCAAGGGCATTGCCCATGATGATCGGTGCACGCAAATGAATGGTGCCGCCCACTCCTCCCTTCGGACCGGAGACGTTGATGCCGCCTCCTCGAAGATCAATATAGCCGGCTGCATTCGTGCCGATGCCAAGCACGACGTCCCCACCCCGCTCGTTGCTATGCGCGGTTGAAGCGTCGATATTCGCGCCCGCAGTCAGCACGACGGCATTGTATCCGTAGAGGGACGCCTGCCCGCCTGCCTGGCCAGATCCGTCGATCGTATCGGTGGCGGAGCCGCTTGCGTCAATCTTGCCAGAGATGATCACCTGGCCGTTGTATCCGTCGGTGCCATTCCAGCGCTGATCATCGGCCGTGAGCACGACGCTGTTGGCCTTCAGCGTGGATCCCGCGGACAGAACCAGATTGCCCGTGCGCGTGTGAATGTCCACCGAGCCATTGAGGCCGCCGGCACCGAGCGTGCTCGCCAAGGTGTCAAGATCGGCCGCGCCCAGGATATCGAGCTTGAAGGTGCCGCCAAGTCCCGTCCCTCCGGAGCCCATCAGCGCGCCCGCGACGACGGCGTTGCCGCTCCGCGCCGTCACGTCGATCTCGCCGCCGTGGCCGAGACCTCCGACGGGCTGCCCGACGTCCACAACGCTGTTCTGGCGCATGTTGACGTTGCCGGCGTCGGACTGGAGAACGACCTTGCCACCTGGAGCATATGTGGTCACGTCGATGAAGGTCTTTTCGTAGCCTCCGGCAGCGATATACGCGCCCGGATTGAGGGTGACGTCACCACTGGTGGCGTGCAGCGTGATGTTGCCGGCCTGCGCCTGAATGATGCCGCCAGCCAGCACCGGCTGGCCGTTTGCATCGACTTCGCCGAGGCGAATGCTCGCCGCCGTGACTGCGAGATTGCCGCCGAGATCGCTGCTGTCGTCCGGCCGGGATACGAGGGCCCTCGGGTCACCGGGCCGAGTGAACGTAACCGTGCCGTTCGTCGTGAGAGCGAATTGCGCGCCGGTTGCGGCTCCAGTCTGACCGCTTACCTGAACGAGCGGTGTATTGATGTTGATGTCGACGGCGGCGGCCTGGCCGGTGGCACCCAGAGCAAGCGAGCCGGGACCGGCAATGTTGAGCTGCTTGGCAGCCGTCAAGTTGACGTTCGAGAAGCCGGCGATTGTCTGCGTCCCGCCTCCAAGTACGATCTTGCCGGCGTCGAGTTCGAAGGTTCCTGAGGTCGACGTGATCGCAGCCTCGCTCGCCGACGAACTGCTGACCAACGTAGCGGTGCCGCCGATGGCAAGCCTGACGTCGCCACCGGTTCCGGCGATCGTGCGAGCGTCCAACGTCAGGTTCTGCATCGCTCCGCCGGGTGTGAAGGCAACATCGCCATAGAACGTCACCGGGCCGGAGAGCGCCTTTAGCGTCAGGCTCTGCGCGCCGGCGAGCTGGCCGAAATTGGTCTGCGAGAGCAGCAGCGACTCCGTCCGGGTCGGGCTCAGGTTGCTCTCGAACCCGATGCTGCGCGCGGTGATGTTGATCTGTTTTGCGTCCAGCACCGCGGGCGGAGCGGCGGGATGGGCCGTCGTCGAGGCGTTGAGGACGACCGCGTTGGTGTTGCTGGTCGCCTGCAGCGACAGGTTCTGGGTCGAGATCCGGCTACCGGCCTCGATCAGGACCTGGCCGGCGAATGGCAGGTTGACCGTACCGGTCACGGCGGCGCCTCCCGCCGCTGCGACGGGCGCGAAGCTGATCGTCAGGTCCGGCCGGTTCGCGGCTGGACCTGTCACCGTCAGGCTGGAATCGTTCGAGGCGACAAACAGCGCACCTTGGCCGATTGCGAGCGCCGCCAGTTGGCTGGGTCCCACCGCTCGGCCGTCGGGAAGGGTCAGGGGGAGTCTCGTGAGATCGGCGTTGCTGATCTGCGTCCCGTTCAGCGTGCCTCCCAGAGCAGTCGCGAGTTGTTGCGCCGTGACAGGAGTTGATGGCGCAAACACATAGTGACGACCGAAGCCCGACTGAATGGCGCCGGTGGTCTCGATCACGCTGCCAGAGGCAATCGTGACCCCGCCGCCGCCAGCCGGGAGCGTGACCTTGACGTCGCCGAGGCCGGCGACGTTCACGGTCTGCACAAGAGAATTCGCGGGTTGCGCCGCGAGCACGAGCTCTGGAGCCGTCAGCGCCGCGCCCCTTGTGTCGATCGTGACCTGACCAGCAGTCGGTGTGATCAATGTGTCGCCGCTGGCCGTGTCCGTGCGCAGCCCGCCGAGCAGCATGCTCTCCAATCCGAGCGTGTTGAGCTGATCGACCGAAAGCCAGACCCAACCATCGCTTGACGCATAGGTTGGTTCAACGCCGATCGGATTCGTCTGGCTCACGACCAGCTTGCTCGCGGAAATGTCGAGCTCGCCTCCGCGACCGCCTGGCGCCGCTTGCGCTGCGATCGTGCCAGCCAGGTCAAGCGACTGCGATGCAACCGCAGCAAGCCGTCCGGCATCGATGGGCAATCGGGGCGCCAAGACGCCATCATGTGCGGCCTTGGCGACGAAATAACTGTTCGCCGAACTCAGGGTGTATTCGCTGTACTGCTTCCACACCGCACCGCTCTGCACCGCGAACAGCTCCTGGCCGGCCGACCGCGTTCCCGGTTGCGTCGACGAGGTGTAATAGCCCGTCGTCAACACGGTGCCATCCGGCAGGGTCGTCCCCGACGCGAGGTTCTTGCCGACATTGCTGCCGTAATCGACGACACGCAGCGCGCCCGGAAGCGTGGCGTAATGACCCGGATAGAGCGTGTAGGTTCCCGCCGGGATGCCGTTTCCGCCATCGATGTAGATCTGCTTGCCGGCGAGCGGATAGGCATCGGCGGCGGTGATGGTCTTGCCGCCGTCCAGGCTGCGCGCGGTCGTGAAGTGAATGTCGAAGGCCGCGACCCCATCGTTGCGCGACGGCAGCAACGCATACACGGTTTGTCCGGAGGGTGTGGTGGCGAGCACGTCGCGGCTGCCACCCTTGCCCGAGACGAACTCCATGGCCTGCAGATCGCCGCCGCCCCTCAGGTCGATCTTGGCTCCCGACGCCACTGTCACGTTGGCGCTGTCGAGCACCAGTCCCTTCGACGGGAGCACCGGAGACGTGCCGTTCGGCTCAACGACAGCGCTTCCATCTGCGTTGCGCGCCTGGAGCGGATAGAGGCTGGCGTTGTAGTACCAGTTCGTACCGTCTGCGGTCTCGCCGTATGGAACCAGCGTATCGGCGAGCGTCACGGAGGTCAGACTGCCCGGGACGAGATCAATCTTGCCCGTCACGACCCCGCCGGTGTTGCGCGCGGCCGTTCCGTCATCGCCCAACGTGATTTTGCCGAGCGGTGCGAACAGGTTTCCGCCCTGCTCGATGCTCGCCGCATACACCGAGATGCTGCCACCGGCCGAGAGCGGGATCTCGAGATTGCTGCCAGCCGAAGCGCTGAAAGTCACGCTCTTCGGCGTTCGAATGAAGAAGTCGACGGAGGACACCGGATAGATCCGCTGCGCGTCGAGTGTGATATCGCCGGAGCTATCCAGGAAACCGCGATAGGTGGTGGTATCCTGCAGTGCCTGCGGTAGCCCGGATATGAGGCCGTCCGCAACCTTCGGGGTACTCAGGCGGATGTCACCTGAACTGCTCAGCCTGACCGACGAGAAACCGTTGAAGGCTGCCCCCTCGATGTCGATCGTTTGCGCATTCTTGACATCAAAAGTGCTGGCGCCCGCGCTTGTTGTTCCGTTGCCATTGGGGAATCCACCCGTGAGCAGGACGTAAGGCGCTGCGAGCGTGACCGAGCTTTGCGGCGTCGCGCTGCCAGGCGTCACCGATCGAATCGAGCTCGCGGCGATCTCCAACCGACTGGCTATGTGCAAGTCGAGCGTGCCATCGACGACGAGTTCGGACAGGCTCGGGGCGACGATGTTGTAAGTGCTGCCCGACAGATCGGTGAAAATGCGCCCGGGTCCGCCGGCGGATGTCCCGCTGTAGAGGAACACATTGTCGAACGCGCCCAATCGGCTCGAGTCGGCGGCAGCGACGATCGACACCGAGTGCCCGGCTGCCGCAGTCAGTTGCGTCAGAAGCGATTGTGACAGGGTGCCTAGATTCGCCAGCGACGCCTGACCGACGTTGGACAGCGCGGCCGTGACGGCGGTCGAGTCCTGCCGTAAGGATATTGCGCCTCCCCCGAGCATGAGGGTCCCACCCTGGGCTCGCGGATCGATCGCGCGCGCCACGAAGGTCCCTCCCCACGCGAACGCGCCGACGTCGATGCTGACGGAGCCAGCGTCGCTCCACGAGCTCATCAAGGTGAATGTCGACGGACGCGTGCTTCCCGAATTCGCCACCTGGAGCGTGCCGGCGGCGCCGGATACGTCGACCTTGGCGCCTGTCATCGCAACAAGTGCGGTTCCCGACAAATTGGGATTCGTGCCTTTGACACTCGGATCCGCCGCCTCGACAATCAGGTTACCCCCGGCCAGAACCGTGCCGCTCACGGCAGGCCCGCCGCGGCTGCCGAACAGAGCGTTCGTTTGCAGGATTCCCGACAAGTCGATCAAAGCGTTCTGATCGAGCCAAGTTAACGCGGCGTTCACCGACACCGTTCCCGAATGGTCGATGATAGAACCGCGCAACAGCACGTTCGCTGCCCGCTGCGACGTCTCCCCTGACGTTCCCTGCTGTGCGGGTGTCCCGGCGATCGTGATCACGGCCCCCGGATCGGTCTGTATCGTTGCTCCTGCGTCGAGCAGAATGTTGTCCGACTTGAGCGTCAGGTTGACGGGCGTACGCTGACCGTCCGGCACGGTCACCACGGGCGCGATCGCGGCGATCTTGGTGCCGGTCGCCACCGCGCTGTAATCGGCAAGACTGCTCAAGCTTTGCTTTTGCAGCTTGAGAGAGGTCCCGGCCGCAACAACGATCGTCCCGGGCAATACGACCTGGGCGTTGGGTGCCCAACCACTTGGCGCGGACTGGATCACGAAGGCGCCGAATCCATTGTTCGCGAACAACGAAACCGGGAGCGTCGCCAGCCTCCCCCCGATCAGTATCCCCGACGCGCTGTCCGGCTGAGACGTATTGCCGATCGTGATCGTTCCCGCGGCTGCGAGCGTGAGGGTGCCGCTGTCGGCGAACCCATACCCCCGCATAGCGCCATCGAGCTGAAGGACGGCGGTGCTTCCCGACGTTGGGGGGACGGGGGCGCCCACTGCGTTCGGATCGAAATTCGCGCCTTGGTAGACCTTCAGAGAAATGCTGCCAGCGGCGCCGGCCATCAGGCCGCTCGAGACCGTCTTCGGCGTTCCCTTCGCCGAGATGTATCCTCCGCTGGAGACGTCGAGCAAACTCCCCGACGCGAGCAGAATGCTTCCCGTGGTGTCCAGACCGTTGCTGCTGTTCTTGTTCGTGGAAATCGTAATGGTGCCGCCGTTGATATAGCCCGGACCCGACGCATCGTTGCCGAAGCGACCCGTGTCGTTTGTCCATTGCCCGCTGACATCAAGGACGCCTGAAACGAACACGTTGGCAGGCATGGCGGCGCCCGAGAGCGTCACGGATGGCTTGAACAGATTTTTCAGCGGTGAACTGGTGCCAACTACATAGCCATCTGTCTTCAGATTGACCTTGCCGCCGGCTGCCTGAACCGTTCCGGCAACGTCGATCGCGCCACCCGTCGTGACGGACAACTGCCCGCCCGCCGCCAGACGGAGCGTGCTGCCCTTGGTCACGACCAGATCGTTGGACGTGATGGAAAGCGCGCTGAGCCCGTAGCCCGAAAGCTCGTCTGCCGACAGGAACGTCTGGTAAGCGCTCGTCGACGCGAAATTATCCGAGGACACGAGGTCTGTCGCGTTGGTCGGATTCGGCGGGAGCAGCGCTGTCCCCTTGCCGATCAGCGTTCCATTGGCCGAATAGATATTCTGGTTGTATCTGGAATCGAAATCGGCAGGCAGCGACGTCGCGTTCGCTCCGATCACGACGGTCGATGGCGTGGTGAGCGTCAGATAGCCCTGCGAGGGCAAACTGCCGGACGCGATCTGGCGCTCGCCGGCGACCGAGCCGAACAGCAGCGTCCCCGCCAGCACCGGGTTCACCGTGCTGACGGCAACGCCGCCCGCACCCTGCCCGTCGGTATACCCCGAGACCTGCATCGTGGTGTTGGTGTTCCAGATCTGCTTGTACGTGTCCCCCCAATGCGAATGAGCGGAAGTGAACACGCCGGCAATCCCGACATAGGTCATGTCGGGACTGGCATTTTGCATGCTGTATCTGCGGCCGTCGCTGCCCAGAAGGATTGTAACCGGAACCGTTCCGGGCAGATAACGAATGCTGCCGCCTGCCGTGTTGATCACAGACCCGGACTGAAGCACCACCTCCTGGCCCGCAGCATTGAGTTGGGGCGTGGTCAGCGACACATTGCCGCCGGCCGTCATCAACTGGAAGATGCTCCGGCCGACCGCATTGACGACGTCGTTCGCGTTCGCGAGCGGTGTGCCGAGCCACGTCGTGCCGTCGCTGCGCGTTCCGGACGCGCGAATATCGATCCACAGCGGCTGTCCGTACAGCGCGCCGCTGCGCTGAAGCGGCATGTCCGCAAACTCGTTGGTCGGCGTAAAAGAGATGAAATTGTAGCTCGCCGGAAGCTCGACGTTCTGCAATCCGGCCACGTCGATGGTGGCGCCGGGCGCGAGCAGCACGCGTTGCGGGCCCGACAGCGATGCGTTCACCGATACATCGCCGAACAGGGTTCTGCTGCTGCCCTGACTGCCTGTCAGGTCCGCGACATTGATCGAAATCGACGCGGCAGGAGCCGACACGAGGCCGCTCGATTCGACGGTGACCTGACCTTGTGCCGTCGCTTCGACGTAGGCTGGCATGAAGCTCTGGACGTTGCTTCCCGCGCTGCTCGACTGCGGAAGCGTCGCGCCAGTGTCGGACGGGAGCATGCTGATCGTGCCGCTCAGGTCGACACTCGTCGCCGCATGAAGCAGCACCATGCTGGGAAGGCTGATGCTGGTGTCCGCCGAAATGACACCCTGGGCGCCGATGCTGACCCGGTCACCCGCCATCTCGACGATGCCGCTGCGTGTTTCGATCAGCCCGTTATTGGCGACAGAGCCTGTCCCCGACAAATACGGACCACTGGGGGTTCCAGCGAAATTGTATGAGTTTGCATATGGCGAAAGTTGGAACCCGGTCCCGCGGAACGTCACCTTCGCCGGCAGGACAGCAGACGGAAAACTAGCGGCGGCGTCGCTGTTTGGCGTCAGAAAGATAGCACGCGCCGAAATCAGGGCTGCTTCCCCGTTCGGTACACTGATCTCGCCGTAATTCGCGACGTTCGAGCCGAACAGATAGGCGAACCCACCCGGCTTATCCGGGCCCGGATCGTCGATCTGTATCGTGGCGCCGGCCTGAACGACCACGCCACCGCCGATCGCTTTCGTCTGCTTGTCTTCCCCTCCGATCGAAAAGCTTTTGACGGCAAGCGTTCCATTGGCGATGCCGGTGCCGAGGAAGAACTGATCGCGGTCGAACCGCGTCTGCCCGAGCGTCCCGACATCGAGATCAGAAGCCACCAGCGCGTGAACATTGATCTGGGAGCCGCCGCCGAAGATGATGCCGTTCTGGTTGATGATGTAGACGCCCCCCTTCGCGCTGATCTGCCCGAGGATCGTGCTCGGAGAGGCAGACGGGTCCGAGACCCGGTTCAGGACCGTCCAGTCGCTCGCCTGCTGATCGAAGGTGAGCGTGGTGTTGCGGCCGACGTTGAACGTCTTCCAGTTCAGGATCGCCTTTTGCTGTGTCTGTTGAATATCGACCAGCGTCCGGCCATTGGCGACGGTTTGGGTGGGCGCCAACGCGCCTTGCCACAAGGTCGGGTCACCGGCGATTCCATCGGCCGGCATCAGTCCGTTGGTCGTGATGCCGTCCGGGACCCCACCCTTCAAGGTCGATGCCAGCGATTTTGCCGATTGCTGCGCAGCCCGCGCCGCCTGGAGTGCCGCGGCTGCACGGGCAAGCGATTGCGACGATTGCTGCGCCGCCGCGGCAGCCTGTATCCCCGCAGCCAATTGCGCCGCGCTGGCGGCGTTCGTGAGCGAAATGCTTGACGAGCTGTTGAGGCTGCGCGCGCCGGCGGTACCGCCGCCCGCCAGCAAGGCGACAATGCTGACGCCACGGAGATAGGTCGAAACGGCGGCGGCGCCCTGGCCACGAAACGCTCGAAGGATTGTCACGCGCAACACCCTGCAGTGAACATATTCAAACTCCTCGGCTTTCACCCGGCGCCTGGCGACGGTTGCCGCGTGGGACGCCCACGGCTTTCGCCTGGGATCCCAATTGTCCGCATATCGTTACGCTAACGTTTATACAATGTTAAGCAACATTGATGTGTCAGTTTTGATGTATTGCCGGCAATCCACCACCTGTGGATCGGGAACCCGCGCGCATCCTTTCGGCGCCAAAAAAAATGTGCACCCGGTTTCCCGGGTGCACACAGGTCTCGGTTCAGACGAGACGAAGCGTCGGATCAGGCGCCCGACTTGGCGTTGCAGACGCCGCCGTCGCCGGTGTGGCCGAACGGCGAAGTCGTGGTGATCAGCTTCTGGATCTCGTTGACCCAGGGAGCCGGGGGAACCGCCATGCCGTTGTCGGCAAGGACGCTCGCCGACAGCGCGTTCGCGTAGTGGAAGTTGAGATACTGCGGGATGACCGCAGCCACATCCGCGCCGGCGTAGCACTGGTAGAACAGGAACCACGAGAAGCCCGCGATCGGGTAGGAGCCCGGCAGCGCCGGGTTCGGAACCGTACCTTGAGCCGCCCAGTTCAGCGGGTTCGAACGGCTGGTGTCATCAAACACCGGGGTCACCGCAGCCATGGCTGCCTGAGCACCAGCAGCGGTCGGGAGATGATACAGGCCGGTCGCGTTGTCGATGTCATACTGCGACTGCAGCATGGCGACCTGCGGACCAGAGGCAACGATCGGCTGCACCTGGTCGGCCGTGTTGTACCCGATCGCACCGTTGACGGACTTCACAGTGCTCGCAACGCCGCCGTTGCCGTTCTGGCCATTGAACACGCCACCACCCGGGTTGGAAATCGCGTGGCCGCACTGGTCGTTGACGCCTGAATCGGGCCAGTTGTTCTTGTTCGCACCAACAGCCGGCAGCGCCGGGCACTGGGCGACCGCAACACCGTTGTCGGTCCAGGGGAACGAGTACAGCACCAGCGTCGAGTCGGACTCGTTGTTCGTTCCGAACACGGACCGGCACTGGTTGGCCAGCGCGTTCGTCGTCAGGAAGTTGGTGCCGCTGCCGTCCGTACGGTGAACGACAGTGATCTGACCGGTGCCGACGGTGGTGCCGTTGTCCGCGGTGATCGAGGCGTTATCCCACTTCGTGATGTGGCCGGAGAAGATGCCGCAGACCGACTTGCGCGACAGCTTGATGGTGTTGGCAGGCACGGCCCACGCGTTGTTGCTGCCGTCCTTGGTCGGGTTGATCGAGATAGCCACCGGGCCGATGACTGCCGGCATGAACAGGATGTTGCCCCAATTGGCAGGTCCGTTGTTCGTGTTGTAGGCCGAGACGTCGCTCGGGAGCAGAAGGTCGTCCGAGCCAGCGAACTGGATGCTGGCATACGGCCAGGTGGGAGCAAACGTGTTGTCGGCGTACGGGACGTTGCCCGACACCTTGGCAGTCCAGTTGTTGCTGCCGCCGGGGCTGGCGGTGTGAGCCACGAAACCGGCCTTGCCGGCGCCCGAACCAACCGGCGCGTACAGGAAGAGATACGCATCATGCGGGAAGTTCGGGCCAATGCCGACGCACGAAGCCGAGAGCGGCTGCGTCACGCCGGCGGGGGTGCTGAAGCTGGGGCCGAAGGGCTGGAAGGTCGCGCAATCGAACAGATTGCGATAGGCGATTGAAGGGAAAGTAGCGCCGCCGCCCCGGATGACCGTTTGCGCGCTGGCTGCATCGGCGGCGAACATCGCCCCCAAGGCAACCGACGCCAGGACAAGACTCTTTTTCATTTTCCAACTCCAGTTGGGTTCAGTTTGCCGCAACGGCACCTCGCCAATTGCGCGGGGCACTCATAAATGCCGCGAGTGAAGCTTTGATATTAATTATGTGAACTAACATTGCGGCGATATCATCCCACCAATGATCTGTGGATAAGGATGCGGTCCACCGAAGAACAAGCCCGAATTTCTATCGGTGTGGCTCGCGCAAACCATGCATTCAAGCGAGCGACGACAGCGCTGGCACAGCCCCTCGAGCGCGCACGTTCTGATGTTCGCCTGAGAGGATGCTACGCCGCGCACAGCACCAACGTCCGGCCTAAAAGCGCTGAAATCGCAGACGGACCCGCAAGAATTGGGGCGAATTTGTCGGCCTCTCGCGACAACCGATCGCTGCGGCGCGGCTGATAAATTCAACCCGGCGGGCTGCTCCATTGACCGTGCGATGCGCTGCATCGAAGCCGGCCGACGCTCTCATTCGAGCATTTCCCGCACGAGCTCACCGCATCGCGCCTGTGAGACGTCATTGCTTCGTCTCACCTCATTCATCATAACGTTAATAACACAACATACCTACACCGATAACATCTTCCTTCGCATAACTCCGAGCTGTGCCCAACCGCTCCGATCGAGCGGCTTTCGTCTTGGGGCCCCGGGTATGCGAACCGCGCGAGATGTTGGGCTTGCAGAGATCAGGATTGTTCAAATGATAGGTCTACCGCGTCTTTCTCCGATTGCGCCGATTGCGGCAGCCGGGCGGCGTCGCACAGCAGCTTCGACGACAGCCCTCTCGACGATAGTTCTGTTGGGCTCTTTGGCGATCGCCTGCACGTCGAGTTTCGCGCAGACACCGGCGAGCGACCCCGTCGTCGGCGTCGTCGGAGCGACCGAGCTTCACCAGAGCGATATCCAGTTGGCCGAGGAAGATATGGGCAAGATGCTTGCCGGCCTCGATGAGGAGAGCAAGCGCCTCTATATCGCGACCTATCTCCATGACCTCGTCATCCTTTCCAAAGCCGCCAAGGATAAGGGCCTGGTCGACGAGGCCGATCTGCAAAGACGCATGGCCTACACCCGGAACAAGGCGCTGATGAACCGGATGTTGCAGGTTACGGCGGATAACGTGACCGATGCGGATGTTCGCAAATTCTACGATGACGCGATCCGGAATACAAAACCCGAACGCGAGCTTCATATCCGCGCGATCATCTTCAAGTTCTCCAACCCCAACGACGAGGCGGCGATTGCAGCCGCGGAAGCGAAAGCAAAGAGCGCTCTCGAACGCGTCGCCAAGGAAGATTTCGCCGCGGTCGCCCGAGATATGACCGACGCCGAAAATGAAAAGAAGAACGGTGGAGACCTGGGTTGGCTCTCGGCGGCTCAGATGGGCAAGGAGTACGCTGACGTTGCATTCACCCTCGGCAAGGGCGGCGTTTCGAAGCCGATAAAGACCGAGTTCGGATGGCACATCATCAAGATCGAAGACGAGCGGACTCGCAAGCCCAACGAATTCGCTGCCGTACGCGAACAGGTTGAGAACGTCGTTCGGCGCAAGGCCCAGGTGGAGCTTGTCGACAAATTGCGCGCCGAAACGCCGATCGCGTGGCGCGACGACAAGATCAAACCGCAATAGCCCCGCGAAACACGCCGCCAAAAATCAGCGCCCAATCCTGCGGCGCCGCAGAAGCAAAAATCCGGTCGTTTCGCGTATCGGAGGGAGAGCCGACGTCATGTCTGTTGTGTCCGACCAATACGCACCTGTCGTCGGAATGGTCCCCGCGGGGACAGCCATCGCCGAATTGGCAGATCGCCCCAATGACCGGGTGACCGAGCGCTTCTGGATTGTCGGAGCTCCAGTGAGCGTCGTTGACATGGCATCCGCGACAGCGATTGTCCGCGAGTGGATCCAGGAGAAGAAGAGCCGTTACATTTGCGTTACCGATGTGCATAGCATCATGCTCTCTCGGTGGAATCCGGCTCTCAGCCGCGCCCTGAAAGGCGCCGACCTCGTCATCGCGGATGGTACACCTCTGGTTTGGACCGCATGGTCGCGCGGTGTGAAATCGATCGGTCGTGTCCCCGGCCCCGATTTCATGCAGGAGCTTTGTCGTCTGTCTCCCGGGGATTGGAGCCATTTTCTGCTGGGCGGCGCGAAGGGCGTTCCTGATCGGCTGGCCCAGACGCTAACGACACTCAATCCCCGGCTCACGATCTGTGGCACCGAATCGCCGCCGTTCCGGCCGCTCACAGATGATGAGGACAACGAACTGATCGAGCGCATCAACGCATCGAAACCCAACATCGTGTGGATTGGGCTTGGCTGCCCGAAACAAGAGATTTGGATGTCCCAGCACACAGGAGCGATTCCCGGTGCGATCATGATCGGTGTCGGAGCGGCGTTCAATTTTCTGTCCGGAAATACGCCGCGCGCGCCGCTCTGGATGCGGAACAATGGCCTAGAATGGCTTCATCGTCTGGTGACAGAGCCCCGGCGTCTTTGGAGACGCTACCTCGTGATCGCCCCGATATTCGTATTTCTGTCCCTCTTCGAGACGATCGCAATTCGGTTCCGGCAATCTCAAACCCCGAAGAAGCTCCATCACGTTTAGCGCGCCGCGACCGCAGCGCGGCTCACGCGACCGCATCGGGACATTGCGCGATCGAGGTTGGCTTTGAAGATTCTGGTCATTCACAACATCTATCAGGAGGCTGGCGGCGAGGACACGGTCGTCAACCAGGAGATCAATCTTCTCAGACAGCGCGGCCACGACGTGCAGACCGCGTTCTTTGACAATTCGGAGATCAGGAACACCGGCGACCGCATCAGGGTGACGCTGCAGGTTGGACGGAACGGCACCTCGGCTGCCCGCCTGGGCGACATGATTTCGACGTCTCGTCCTGATGTCGTGCATGTGCACAACTTCTTCCCCCTCGTGTCGCCGGGCGGATTGGACGTGATTGCACGCGAAGGCATCCCGGTGGTGCAGACGCTACATAACTTTCGTACGATTTGCCCCGGCGGAATCCTCATGCGCGACGGACAGCCGTGCGAATCCTGTGTCGGCCGCAACCGATGGCCAGCGGTCCGGTGGAGGTGTTATCGGGGATCCGCCATCGGCTCGGCTGCTGCAGCCTATATGGGTCACGTGTTCCGGCGAGTCCTGGATCGCCATCGCGCCCGCATCACGGTCCTGACCATGACGCAGTTCGCAAAGTCGCGATTTCTCGCCGATGGTTTCACGGAGGACCAGATCGTCGTGCGCCCCAACTTCGCGCCGGATATCGGGCCTGGACTGCCATTACGCGACGGGCGCCTGGTCTATATCGGCCGGTTGAGCGAGGAAAAAGGCGCCGATATCGTTGTGAAGGCGGCCGCAAAGGTGCGTGGCGACGTCGAGATCGTGGGCGACGGCCCGGAAACGGATCGCTTGCGGTCGATCGCCCCCCCGAATGTCACCTTTGCCGGACGCATCGCCCGCGAGGAGGTGGCGAGCAGACTGCGGAGCGCGAGCGCGGTCCTCGTTCCGTCGCGCTGTTATGAAGGATTCCCGATGATCGTCGCCGAAGCGATGGCGTGCTCCACCCCGGTCATCGCCAGCAGGATCGGCGCGCTCGCAGAAATCGTGGAGGACCGCAAGACCGGACGATTGATCGCGACCGACGACATCGACGGATGGGTGCACGCCATGAACGAAGCGATCGACGATCCCGGTCAATTGGCGCAATGGGGCCGGTCCGCGCGTCAGGCCTATATTCTCATGTGCAGCGAAGACCGCGGCTACGACAGCCTGATCGGTATCTATCAACGCGCGATCGAAAGGGCTCGCGCCGCCTGATCAAGCGCGCTGATGCCTCAGCGAACTGTCCGCGTCAGCCCGGCGAGCTCTTTCTGCCATCACAGCACAGCGTCGGAATACAGCGCGGTGACGCTCGCGGGGGCCGCGCCGGCCGATCTGAAGACATGAGGGCGCGGCTCGGCCAGCCTGACCGCGATCATCGGCCGGCTCGGTAGAAAACGCGGCTGGCAGAGTGACGCCCAGCAGCCGTCGAGTGTGCGGTAGGTCGACAGAAACAGCGTCATCCATCGACGAAAGTGGCCGTAGTCGCTGAGATAGATCGGAATCGAGAGCGCAATGCCCTTGCGCGTTTCGATCGTATGGACCGACAGGCACCATTGGCTTCCGTCCGTCACCAGCACAAATCGGCCACGGCTCCCCCTGCCGTGATCCGACATGATGCGCTTGTGTCGCTCATCGACGATCGCGAATATCTCGTCGAATGAGGTGAGCACGCGCAGCTTGCGTGTCGCGAACGAAACTCCAACGTTGGGAAGCAAGTAGACATGGTCGTCGAGTTTCTTCCAGCCCAGGCCACAGACGATCTTGGCGACCTCCCTGATCGGAGAAAATCCCGTCAGGTTCAACTCCTTCTGCGCCATCATCGCTTTCATGAGACGCAGGCTTTCCCTTCGGTAAGCAGGCTTCACGCACCAATGCGCCAGGTTGGCGAACCGCTCCACCCTGCCCTCAATCATCTGCTCGGAGTGGATGACGATCAGGACGCCGACCACGCCCTCGTTCGGACGAACCAGCGCTATGCCGTAGTCCGAATTCGGTTGCAGCCAGGGATAGCGGAGCATCGATTTCCAGCCTTCGACGGAAATATCACCGTTCAATTCGTGATGGAGGAATTCGCAGGTCGCCGGCAGGAGGTCGTCGGTGATCCGAACCAGTTGCGAGCGCGACGGCGCCGCGGAACCGCTTCCTTTGGCACCATTTGCTGTCCCATTGTCGGCGCCCGCCGGCGCCGCATCGGATATCACGCTGTCAGCCACCTGTCCGTCCTCGCTCGTCGACATCCTGGAATAGTTCATCCTGGCTTTCTCAGTCAGGGGCGAACATCGGCACCGCTTCAGGTCGCGGACGCAAGCTTCCTTGCGGCCGGCGGCGGGCCCGCTGCCGCGAAGTTCAACCCGTCAACGTACCTGCGCGCCGATCGATTGAGGTTGAATTGCGATGCGACCTGGATCGCGGCCTGCGACATCGCCGACCAGCGCGCGGGATCGTCGACCAGCCGCGAAATCGCGGCCGCCCACGGCTCGACCTCGAGCGGGCGCACCAAACCGCAGGCGTCGTCGATCACGAGTTCGTCCGCTGCCCCGACGAATGGAGAGACGATGCATGGCGTGCCGCATTGCATCGCTTCGTTGCAGACCAGTCCCCATGCGTCCGACTTCGACGGCAAGGCGAGCACGCGCGCGGTGGAGAAGACCGACGCAATCTCCTCCGGCGGGACATGCGAAGTATATTCGAATGCGACATCCGCCGCAGAGAGCTGGTCGAGCTCCTCGGGCCTCGACGGACTATCCGCGATGATGCGCACCGACAAGGCCCGCAGGCGTCCCTTCAGTTCAAGCACGAGCTTGACGAAGAAGGGCCAGTTCTTTCGCTCGTCATTCACCCGTCCGCACCACAGCAGGTCATAGCGGCGCCGGGCGAATTCCGGAATGTCAGCTGGTCCGCCCCAGGCCGGAACGATGTTCGCCACGAAGATCTTCTCCGGGTCCGCGCCCTGCTCCACGAAGAAGTCTCTGCCCTTCGCGCTCGCGCAGATGATCGCCCGGCAACGGTCGACGACCGCCGGTCGCGTCAGGCGATGATAGATGCTTTGCGGCATCATGATCGCCCACCCGTCGGTCAGAAACACCAGCGGTTTCCTGTGGACCCGGCTCCAGGCCGCGGCGACCAGCATCGTCGGATAGACACCGTTGATGGCGACGAGATCGGGAGACAGACGGCACAGCGTGCTCCACATCCCCACATTGATATGCGCCGACCTCGATCCGGGCAGATCGAACTCGATTCCGCGAAGCAGGATGTGGTTATACCGTGCGGCGTACCGTTCCGACCACTGGCGGTTCTTCTCCCGGGCGGCACACGATATCACCGTGAGATCGAGCCCGTGACAATCGATCATGTGATTGAAGAGCCGGTTCGTATACGGCGTGACCATGTTGTTGCAGATCGCGATACCCGGCATTGATTCTGCCCAACAGTCGAACTAACAAAGCCGCCAGATTTCAGCTCGCGCATTGGCCGCCGAAGCGGCCTTCGCCGCAGCCTGGGTGTTCCGGGCCGACGATTTTGAATAGTCAGCAACTATAACGACGTGATGACCAATAACATTTGATCGGCTGCGGCTTATGGCTTCGTTGCCTGTCACAATCAAACGAGATTTCGAATGATAAGAATTTTGTCATGACGTATACTGCAACGCGGCTCCGCGCTTCTATTGGCGCGTTTCACAGAGCGTTCCTGCGCCGGCCTCTTCCGGACAAGCTGGCGCTTTATCTCCATTCGTTGAGCGGACGGGCCTCGGCCGTGGAACAGCTGATGCGGCGGTTTGCCGACCTCGGCTACAGCTTCGTCGGCCCGAACGAATTCCTGACCGGATCAGGCCGGATGATCATGCTGACGCTCGATGACAACTACCAGTCATGGTACGCCTGCCTGCCGATGTTCGATCGGCTCGACGCGAAAGCGACCTTCTACGTCAATACCGTTTCGTTTCGTGACCGCGCTGACGAAGCCGAGCTCCGACGGTTCTTTTCAAGTATTTCCGCGGAGCCCGAGCCGACGCTGACTGTCGAGGAATTGAAATGCATTGCCGCGGCGGGACACGTCATCGGCGCGCATACCCACACACACCCGAATTTGGCGGCCATTTCCCTGGAGAAGGCGAAGCACGAGATCAGGACCAGTAAAGCCATCCTGGAAGACATCCTTCTCGAGCCCGTGATCCACTTCGCCTATCCGTTCGGCATGCGCAGGCATTTTTCCTCGCCCTTGAAACAATACTGCTTCGAGATCGGGTTCAAGACCGTCGCAACCGGCCTTCCTGCCCTGCAGTATGTGAAACCGGAGAGTGGCGTTATTCATCGTTCCGTTGTCCAGCTCGATGTGCCGTTCGAGCGGTATGTCGAAAACCTTCAAGTCGATGGGCGGATTTTCGAACGGATCACCGGCCGCAACCCCGTCGCGGTGTGAGTGCGACGACTTTCATCATGCACGGACTTGTCCTGGGCATCGACGTCTTTGCATTCTGACAGCCTGGCGAAGACGTGGATGGCCCGGCCATGACGAGAGCTTCATACCGCTATGGCAGCGCGATTATCGATTGCCAAATGCGCGAACCAATCAAGGCTTGAGAATGAATATCGGCGAGTTTGTCAGCGTGACCTGGTTGCCGGTTATCGTAGTGATGCTACCCGACACATCCTGGTATCGGCTATAGCCCGGACTGAGCGGAAGAACCGTCGGGTTTCCGCTCGAGTCCCAGGCCAGTATCACGGAAGATCCGTCCGCGCGCGTATAGGTCCCCTGCCAGGTGGTGCCATTGTCGATGCTCGGCCGGGCCAGTCGGAGGGTGACGTCGACCGGCTGTCCCGCGCTATAGCCGAACGCAACCGTCGGCACCACGAACGCGCAATACGGGCTCTTGGTGATCGCCATGATCGGATTGTGCTGGAGCGCATAGTCCAACGACGTCGCCGGGGCGTTCTGGCCACTGGTGAAGGTTATAGGTTGCTGAGAGCCATTGTACTCGACGAGGCCGGTCCAGACCGTGACATTGTTGTAGGATCCCTCGATCAGGCTCTGGTTGAAGCCGCCGAACCATTGAGTGCCCTGCACGGACGCGATCGTGCCGGGGGTTTCGAATTCGATCCGGGCAAAAGTACGCGTGGTCGTCGGCGTCCCCTGGATGCGGAAGTCGACAGCGTCGCCCGCGACATTGACGACGTTAATCGCGAGGCCATCGGCGGCAATGACCCGCCAGGACGTCGGGGTCGCTCCGGGAGAGCCGACCATGGCTCCGCTCGCGGAGGGGTTGCTGATCCGGTTCGTGGTCGCTTGACGCGCGACCGGTGTGGCCGGCGTCGTACCGACCAACTGGCCCAGCAAGGCGTAGGCTGTTCCCGTCCCGTTGAGGCTCGTTCCCTGCCCACCCCAGAGATAACCGAGAGCGATATTGTCGTAGGCATACCAGTACGAACGCGCCAGCCCGCCGGCCTGCATCAGCATCGTTGTCTTGACAACATACTCGGCGGACAATTGCCGATTTTGCAGATAGATGGGATTCGTCAGGCAATCCACTGCCTGACAGGACGGGAGCTGTCCGTCGATTCCGTAGTTGTTCTTAAGCCAGACACCAAGGCCGCCCTCGGTGCTCCACACGGCTTCGAGGCCGTAGGTTGAGGCAATGTTCTTGTATTTCTGGATGTCAATGATGGCCTGTTCGCCAAGAAGCGGGTAGCTCGCCGGATCGATAACGCCCAGATAGATATTGCCTTCACCAGTCTGGATGGTGCGCTGGCTCATGAGCGTCTGGTCGCCGAGCTCCGCCCAATTCACCGGATAGCCGTGATAGGCTAGAATGTCCGCGCACGGCGGCGCCGTCGTGCTCCCCGCCGGCGGCACGCTGCACTGCCTGAGAAACTCCATCATCCACGCGACGCCGTCGGTCGCAATCGTGCCGCCCGTGGGATCGGAATAAACAGCCGGCGTCAAGACCTTCGCGGTTGGATCGATACTCTTTATCGTCTGATAGGCCTGCCGCGCCAACGCTACCATCGTCGGAATATCGCCCCTCCAAAAGCCGCCGTCGTTCGGCTCGTTCCATATTTCCCAGAATTTCACCCTGCCGGCGGCATGAGTCACCGCCGCTGAGATCCAGGCTGCCCAATATTGCGTCTGGGGCGCCACACAATTTCCATTAAAGCCCCATGCACATGGACCCGCGCTCGGATTGGACGATGCCCATGCCGGGGAGCCTCCCAGATCGAAAACAACGTCGGCACCACTCGTCGTTGATCTCGCCACGATGGCATCGAAAGCTGTCCAATCGTATTGACCAGGGCCAGCGCTGATGTCCCACCAATTCGCATTGACTATCATGCGGCGCGAGCCGATTGGCAGCGCCGGCCATGGATTGGAATCGCTTAGAATGTGCATTCCGAAATAAGAGAGGGGAATCGGTGACTGGGCTGAGGCGGTTGCGCTCAGAAGCAATATCACAAGCAGTAGGCCAAGTCGGATCAGCAAGGTCGACATCGCCAGCTCCGTGCTTCTCGTTGATCCGTTGACGGAATGGGTTCGAATACGTTCGATGACTGTTCTAAAATGCAGCTCAGCTGTTCGCGATTCCCACACCCATTTCCGTTGCCCGTCTCCGTCTATGGCCTTCCGCTATCGGTCCAGGTCGGACTGACCAGCAAGTCCGCGTGACCGACCGTCAACTCGAAATAAAAAACTCGGAAACTCCCGCCGTTTCTCGACCTTGCGGACGGAGGATCACCGATACGCCCAGCATCGTCGTACGACTCTAGAGTCCGCGGACGACGCACTCTACTTAACATTGTATCATGTTAGCATCATGTCGCCGTGCGGTAACGTTGGTCCACCAGCGCAAAATTAGAGGTCAAGATAACTGATCATGGCCACGTCGCGGCCGAGGACGCCTCTCCAGTCGCCCTCGAGCAGACGCGTCTCATCCGTAAACAGCGGACTGCCGGGATGGCACATCAATTCGACCGTGCCGGTCCAGGGGCACCCGGCGACGACCCGCTCATAGAGCGTCGCAAATTCGGTGAAGGCGTTGGTCGTCTGCGTGGGAACGATCGTGGTGAACGCCGCGTTCCACGCCGTTGTGGCCGCTCGTATCGCCGGTCGCCGGCGGCCGATGTTGAAGATGTTGCGCCTCAGGCGCGCCTTGCGAATGTTGAAGCGGAGCTGGACGCGCTTGAACACGGCGAACAGCGCCGGATGGGTATGGACGTGATGGTGCGAGTCGAGATGCGACACCGGTACGCGCAGGTCGAGAGCGCGCTCGACTTGCGCGCACCATTCCTGGAACACCGCGTCCCTCGTTGCTCCGCTCAACGCCAGCTTCTTGACCCAGCCTGTCGCCAGCGCGCCGCTCTCGTCGCACAAAGCGTCGAGCACGGCACCCCTTGTCAATGGCGGAAATTCAGTGACGTTGAGGTGAACCCCGAACGACGCCCGTGGGAAGTCCTGTAGCCGGGCCACCGCCGCCTCAACGGCCGGCCCATTTGTCAGAATGGTCGCTGAGGTCACGCTCCCGGCTTCGATGAACCGGAAAATGTCCTCGTTCACGACGCGGTCGTACCCGAGATCGTCGGCGTTGACGATCAGGCGCCTCATGCAGCGACTTTGTCGCCGGCCAAATCGCTCGCATCCAGAGCAATCACTGCCCCGTCCTCGAGGTCGGCAGTCGCCAGATCAAGCGCCAGCAGGACCCTGCCCGCTTCTTCCTTCTCGGTCGAGAAGCGCATGTCCTCGAACACCTTCAGCAGCGGCTTGTTCTTGGACGTCGGCCGCAGATCGGCCAGCAGCTTCCGATGTCCACGTTCGCGCGCGCGGCGCGCCAACCAGCCGAACACGCTGTGTTCGACACGCTTCTGCGCCACGCGGCAGGACATGACGAAATCCAGCAGCGTGGGTTGCCCGGCGTCTTCGACGACGCTGGCAAACCCGACGATCCCGTAGTTGCCGAAGCGGTCTTCGCACTCCATGGCAAGGCAGAGATTGCCGGGAGCGCGGAGCAGCCGGTCGAACGCCTCCGCATCGTAACTCCGGCCGGAAAGGTTGAGCTGATTGGTGCGCTCGATCAGTTCGAGGCAGCGCAAGGTCTCCGCGGCGGTCGATGGCTTGAAGATGCGCAGTTTTATCGCGCATGAGCGGAGGAAGTCGAGATAATCGCCCCCGAAGACCTCGCGGGCGCGATCGCGGTGCACTTCGGTGAGATAGGACAGCCGCCGCTGGCGGCTGGCCGACGTCACGGGTACATCGAACTCCGGCCGGTCAAGCACGGATTCGAGGCCCTGCTCCGCATAGACCCGCACCATCGGCAGCGCGGTCCCGACCTCCTGCCTTTCGAAGGGAGAGTCGTCGATCAGCGCGAACGTGTCGATGTTGATGTTGAGGCGATCGGCGATCTGTTGCAGGTTGGCGCTCTTCTGGCCCCAATTGATCGCCGGATAGAGGAAATAGTCGCTCAAACCAAAATTGGCGATGACTGTCATGGCGTCGTCGTGATTGTTCTTGCTGACGACGGTCTGAATGATGCCGCGGGCGTCGAGCTGCTCGATCAACGCGGCGGCCTCCGGTCGCAGCCTGAGCTTGGCAACACCGTCCTCGACGAGGATGCCGTGCCACAGGGTGTTGTCGAGATCCCAGGCGACGCATTTGACCTTGCGTGCCGGGCCGCGCACCTCCCCGCCAACAACCGGGAGGTTCGCACCCTGGCGCAAGGCGACGAAATCAAGCCATGTGAAGATCACCCGAACCTCGTGATCGACTTCAGGCTCAATCGTCAGAAAATACTCCCTTTCGGCGAGATCGTGCGGAAGCGGGACAGGAATGGAGAAGAAGTTCGGTCCCGGCGCCACCTCGACGGCATGGCGAAAGATGGTCGCATCATCGACCCGCAAATTGACCGCCAAGCGAAACGGCGAGCTTTCCGGGCTAAAGCATTCGATGGCGAAGGCGTTGTATTGAGCGTGAGCCCGGCCCAGCCGGCGCAACACCCGGCTGCGCAGCCTGGCCAAGAGGTCATGGGAGACGCTGCGCGTCGAATCGATGTGCCGGATCGCCGCATGGGCCGCGCTCACCGCGCCGCTGGCGGCGGCGTCGAACCGCTCTATCACCTGATGTGACCGGGTCGAGACAAGGCAGCCGGTCAGTTCGGTCTCGAGCTTGGCCCAGCGGCGGAAACGAATGTCGGCGCCGAAGCCGAGCCCGCCAGTCGCGGCGGTGTTACGAACGATACCATAGGCAAATCGCGCACAACGGCCATCGCCGCGGGGAACGTACAGGCGGCACGTCGAATAGCATTGCGGCACGGCGCATTCGACGCAGTGCTCCTGCCAGTGCAGCAGCATCACGCCAGCCACATCCGCCACCGGGAGACGCGAGCGAAATTCCGGGATTGGCGCCTCGGTGCACGCCGAGAGGTCGGCCCGCGCCCATTCAGACTGATACATGCCCTTACTCGACCTCCCCCGAGGCGCGCTGGACGTATCAGCGCCTCAGCGAGGCTTAGTGGAAAAACTTGTCAGCGAGATGACTGTTAACATAACGACTAACACGCTTATCACGAACCGTGATGGCCGCCCGCCGACCCGCCTTCCGAGGCCCCGGAAGGCTTGCGGCGATCATTCCGCCGGTGGACCGCGACGGCCAGCAATGGATTGCGGCGGGCAGGCCTGCCCGTTCGCTTCGTTCAATTTCTGTGGGGTGGTCAGCACCAGCGCGCGCAACGCCGGATCCTCCAGCACCACGCCTGCGCCGCGAACAAATGTGTTTCCGGAAATCAGGTTGTACCTCGGTTGTCCGGGCTGCTCCTGCAGCAGCTCAGCCAGGTGCGGATAGCGCGAGCGGTAGGGCTCGCGGTCATAGGGAACAGCGACGAGCCTGCGGCGAATCTCGGATGACGGATCGTTCACCGAGGCTTTGGCCCAGCTCAGGCCGCGCCCGTCGAGCAGGACCCCGAACTGATCTGCATCGGTGATCGTATTTTCCATGACGATATTATCGCGGCCGCCGCCAACCAGGACTCCCCGCCGCAGGCTCACGATTGCGTTGCGCCAGACGACGATTCCGCTTGCGGCATCGTCGAGGTAAATGCCGCTCACGTCCCGATCGGGTGCCGGCGTAATTCCGTGGATGACGTTGCCGTCGATACAGGTACCGCGCGCGCTCCAGTCCCTGCCCGTGTAGATCGCAGCGCAGTCGCCGCACTCCGACATGGTGCGCGAGATGTCGTTGTGCCGGATGAGATGATCGTTGCCCTGGAAGCCGATCGCCTGCGACGGCCCGTTGCTGAGGACATTGTCTTCGACGACGATACCGACGCCATCGATCCGGATTCCATCCCGTCCGCTGCGGATGCGCCGCCCAAAGCGAAACAGAGTGTTGGACAGGATCCTGTGCCCGGCAGAGACGAGGTTCTGCCGGTCCCCACCCGTGACCCAGGCGCCTTCGTCGCCGGTATCGTGGATCACGGAGTTTTGCAGCAGAAAGTCGTGGCCGCCCTCGACAGCGACCCCGCGCATCCCGGCGTCCGCGACCTGGATGCGATCCAATTGCACGTCGTCACTGTTGACGACCCGGATGGCGTCACCACGCACGCCCAGCACGCTGAGCCCTTCGATCCGCACGTGCCGCGCGCCCGTCATCACGATCGCGTTGGTCAGGATCGAGGCCTGAATGGTTCGCGCGTCGTTGACGGGCGCCCAGACCGCGAGCACGCGATTGGCGCGATCGAAATAGAACTGATTGGGCGCGCTGAACAGAGTTGGCGGGCCTTCCAGCGCGGCGAAATCGCGCCATCTCGGTGGGTAAGAGAATGGGCGAACGGCCCGGATGACACCCGAGACGGGATCGACATCAGCTACCTGTACACGCTCGTAACCCCACTCGACGCCGGGAAATCCCGCGAACCAGACGTCGGTGCGACCGGCAACGGCGGAAAGCGGCGCGTCACGGATCACGACCCGCGATCCATCGACGGCGCGCATGATTTCCGAATAGCCTGTGGCGGGCCACCGGGCCGGGCTCAGGGGCGTATCGCCGAGGAAGAATTCCATCTCCGCCGCATGGCGCGGCAGCGAGTGCCCTCGCGGCAGCTCCACCCCGAGATCAGGAAACTCGGATTGCGGCAGAGCGTAATATTTTATCTTGCCGCGCGCGATCGCGGGAAGCTGGTCTTCGATGTCCTTCGCCGGAGGAATGATACTCTCGACTTTTTTCCAGCCGACGAGGCGCACGTCTGCACCAGGCTTTGCCTTGAGCGTGATCCCGCCATCGCCTGCGAGGCGCGCATCGATCACGATAGGCTTGTCCAGATCATAGGTTCCAGGCTGCAATTCGAGCTCGAGCGGCGTCGCGGCATCGGCAACGCGCCGCCTGGTGGCTTCCTCCAGCGCGGCGCCCAGGCTCAGGGGTCCATTCGGCGACTGGCGTGTGTCGGTGCCACCGTGGGGAGCGACCAGCAGTCGCTGCGGCTGCCGATCGGCCTGGACCGCTTCTTCGCCAACCGACGAACCAACGGTCGCGAGCAACGCCCACACCGCGATCGATGGTGCAGCCATGACCAATCGTCGGAATAACATGTGGTCCAAACCTTGGATGTGGTCCCGATCACCGCGCGGCGCGGAGAGCCGTTGCGCGCGAAACTAGCCAGCCGTGGCTACTACATCAAATGAATGACAGTCAGTCATGATGCGCGACTTGAAACCGGTCCGGTCAATACGCATTTTGCGCCCGGACCAGTTCAAAAACCGTCCTCAGGATGATCCTGATATCGAGCACAACGCTCCAATTATCGATATACCAGAGATCCAGCGCAATTCGGCGTTCCATGAGCTCCAGTCGCGGCGTACCGCCTCGATATCCGTGCACCTGCGCCCAGCCTGTAATTCCCGGCTTCACGTGGTGGCGAAACGAATAGTTCGCGATCATGCGTCCGTACTCGTAGTCATGGACCAAGGCATGCGGACGCGGCCCGACGACGGACATATGCCCTTGCAGCACGTTCAATAATTGAGGGAGTTCGTCGATGCTGGTCGAGCGGAGCACACGTCCCACGCGGGTGACACGTGGATCGCTTGTCGTGGCCTGCACCACGGCAGCGCCATCCTCCTGGACCTTCATGGTCCGCAGCTTGTAGATGGTGAAGGACCGGCCATTGAAACCATGGCGCTGCTGCCGGAAGATGATTGGCCCACGTGATTCAAGCTTGATCGCAATCGCCGCCGCGAACAACAGCGGCGTCAGCAACATCAGCGACGTCGCACCGACCGTCACGTCAAGCATCCGCTTCACCCCACGCTCAAGCGTGGTCAGTGGGGTGCGCTGCAACTCGACCATATACAATCGCTGCGGCATCGAGGTCTGGCGCTGAAGCACCGTCGACACCGCGCGATCGGGAAGCAGGCGAACCGGAAGCGGGACCGCCCTCAACTGATCGAGCAGCCACTGAATGTCTTCCGGGCCCGACCACGACAATGCGAGGACGATCTCCTCTGCCGCGGCCTCCCGTACGCGATCCAGCACCGTTTCGGCGTACGCTTTCGATTTCGAGGACGGCGGCAAGAATACGCGCCCGACTTCATCCAGACCGAACCTGACCAGAAGATCGCGCCGCCCGAAACAAGCCAACTCGCCTTTCGTTCCAATCACGATCGCCCGCCGGCCGCGAATGGCGCCTGTCATCAAAGCCGCACGCAGGCGACGCTTGGCCAGCCTCCGTGCGAGAACGAGACCGATCCCTCCAAGAACGAACAGGCAAACGATCGCGCCGCGCGAGGTTTCCGCACTGGACTTGAAGAGAAACAGGATGACGGCGAGAACCGGAATTGCCACGCTCCAGCAGGTCCAGATCCGCCCGCTATCGTACTCGCGCTGGAGCAAATCGTTCAGCCGATAGAGACCAAGACAATGCGCCGCGAGCACATAGGCCAGGCTCGCCACCAAACCCAAGCCAGCACAGACGCCGGGATCGCCGGTCCCGGCGCCGAGCACGCCGTGATATAACAAGCCACCCAACGCGCCCGCTGCGACGATGACCAGGACGTCGGCCAACGCGAAAAGCGGCTCGATCAGGCCGAACGGAACGCTGATGCGCGGCCTTGATGCACTCTCGAAGGTTGTCGACGCTTCGATTGCGTCGCTTCGGTCGGTTACGTCGGTCACGGCCCACCCGTTTTAATGGCGTTCCCGCGTAACACGTCGTTCATATCATAATTATGATACTTACCCAATTATTAACGCTGTGCACACCAGGGTAATTTCCGCCAACGTCACCCAGAACCGTCGGATCCAGAGCGGATGCCCGGCACAATACGGCCGGGCCCGTTGGATCAAGCCCGGCATGTGTTCTGCCGTGCGCACTAACGCGCCGGCTGCGCCTCTGACTTTGTCTGGAGTAGTTTCGACAGCGCGATTTCGTTCACGACCGGCGGGGTTTGCTTAAGCAATTCCGTCACATAGGCGCGGCGGTTGGCCTCGACGCGTTCAGCCCGCATGCGCTGGATCAGCGCGTCCCTCACCTCCGCATACGGCCGGGTGTGGGCTGCCTCGGTATCCAGCAGCTTCACGATGTGCCAGCCGTCGTCGAGCCGGACGGCGTCGGTGATGCCTGACTTCGGCAGTCCCGTGACCTGGCCACGAATTTCGCCGCGCAGATCAGGCTCGTTCACCCAACCGATGTCGCCGTCATGCTCCGCCGACACAGACTCGTCCGATGAGCTACGCGCAATCGCTGCGAAATCTGCGCCCGGCTGCTTGACCTTCTTCACGACGTCATCGAGCTTCTTCCGCGCGGCGTCCTCGGCGGCCTTGTCCGCATCCTTCGGCACGGCGACCAGGATCTGGGCCAGGCGGAACCGACGCGGGACGAGCAACGCGCTCGCGTTGGCCTCGTACACGCCCTTGATCTCGGCCTCGCTCGGGAAACTGTCCGGCGGCGTTGTCACGGATTGGAGATAGCTCTCGACGATCAGGCTTTCGCGGGCGCGAGCCAGCTGGTCGACGACGGCCGGCTGCTGCTCCCATTTCTTGGCCATCGCCTCCTTGAGCACGAGGCGATTGGCGAGGATCGCCCGCACCGTCTGGCTGAGCAGAGCCGGATCGCGTGCCAATGCGGCCTGCTGGCGCGCATCAAGCAGCTGGATCGTCGCACGCACCTGGTCCGCCGTGACGTCGCTGTCACCGACCCGCGCGATGACCTCGCCTGCCTTGGCCACGCCCGAAGTCTCCTCGGCGGCCGCCGGCCGCGTGGGAGCTGCCGGAGCGGGGCGCGCTGGCGTCGGCGTCGGCTGCGGAGCGTTGCGGGTCTGGGCCATGGCCACGGACGAGGTCGCAAAGAAGAGCGCGCCCGCAAGCATGGCGGTCTTGAATGCATCATGGGTCATGGCTTGGCCTTCTGTTCGATGATCTTGTCGCGGTAGTCCTGGGCGGCATTCTGATGCTCGACGCGCTTCAAACCAAATACGGGATCGTGGTCGAGAACCTTCTCGAACGGATCCATCGCCTCGTATTTGGTCACGACCTCGTTGGCCGTCTTCACGAGCTGAACGTTCTTGGCCTCGCAGGCCTTGGTGCTTGCCTTGAATGCGGTCGCTTCAGCCTCGAACTTGGCGCGCTCGGCATCCTTGGCGCGCGCCACGCCGGCCGCCTCGGCATAGGCGACCTTCCACTTCTCGAGGGAATCATCACGCTCGGTGAGACGCTCGTTGAAGTCCTTCACGGCCTGGCGATAGGCTTGCTCGGCTTCCTTGACCTGGGCTCGATAGGCCTCGTTCTGCTTACGCAGACGTTCTCGTTCCTGCTCGGCTGCCGTCAGCTTGGCCTGGAGAGCGGCACGCTGGTCTTCGGCCGCACGCGCCTGCGCGGTAGCGGACCGCAACGCCTCGCGCAGACGATCGCCTTCCTGGTCCGCATGCGCGGTCGAGCAGACCATCAACCCCAATGCGACCAGGGAGGAAACACGCAACAGCCGCATGATCAGAACCTCGCGTTGAGATCGAGCTGGACGACGTCGACGGCGTAAGGCAGCCCGGCAATGCTGTTGGCGCTCATCCAGCGCACTGAAGCCCAGACATTCTCGGCGAGGCCGACATTGCCGCCGATGAAGTAACCCTTGAGATTTGTGCCGCCGAGCCCGAAATCGGAATCGACGAATGCGTCGACCGTTGCGTCCGACTGGAGATATTTGTAGCCGACATGGGCATTCCAGTCCCAGAGATGCTTGATCTCCTTGTCACCCACGGTGAGACGCGCGAGCCAACCCTGGTTGCCACCGTTGAAAGGGCCAGCCGCGCCGGTCGATGTACCGGCAAAATTGTTCACCGCAACGGCTGCCACGGCTGCGCGATCGAATGCCGTGTTCCAGACGTATTCCGCATCGAGAGTAATGTGGATCGGATTGAACTGGGCGAAGTCGAGCTGGGCACTGGCGACAACCGGCCGGAAGTCGGTAGCCAGCCCATAGAACTGGTAGTCCAGCGTGGTGACGGGCGTCGTCAACGTCGGAATGTCGCGTAGCCGCATGTAGGTGTTGCCCTTCTGCGCGAACAGGGGACGCAACAAATCTGTGTCGCAGCTGTCAATGACGGTAATGACCAGGCAGGAGCTCGACAGCTTGCCGCGCAGGTTGGTGAAGTCGTAATAGGCCACCGCCAGTTTCAGGTTGGTCTCGGGATCAAACCTGGCGCCGAAGCCGGTCTGCGCACCCAACAGCCATCTATCGCGGCTGGGAGACTTGATCGGTCCGTTCAGGTCGACGGTGTTGAGCCCCGCATTCAAATCTGTGTTGAAGATCGGAAAGGCACCGCCGACAAAGAAGGGTGTGAAGCCCTCGTCGACTTCGTGCTTGGCCTGGATCGCAAATCCGTCGAAACCGAGATCCTTGTACCAGGCGAGATCGGTCGGCGACCAGAACGGGTTGTCGAACCGGCCGACAGTGGCAACGAAATCCTGCACCGGCTGGTACCTGATGAAGGCGCGATCGAGCCAAAGCGCGTATTTGGAGAAATTCCCGCCATTCCCGCCAAACGTCTGGTTGGTGGAGACCGGTGAGCTGCTATCGCCCGTTGCGATCCGCAGGCCCGCCGAGAAGCCGTCGGACAGATCGACGTCGGCGCCAAGACGGGCGCGGAAGCGGAAACGGTTTCGATCCTGGGTCACGTTGTAGAACGGCGGGAAATAGAGATTGGGTGGGAAGTTGCCATTCTCCTCTTGAAACGGGTTTCCCGTGTTGATCGCGTTGTAGTTCTCCTGCGGCAGGTTACCAGCGGGAAAATGATCACCTTCATATCGCGCACGGATGTCGCCGTAGAACCGAATCCGCTGTGCCCATTCCGGATATTTGCCTGGAGACGCCCAGTTCTCCTTCTCCGCCTTCGCCATGACCTCGGCGCGAATTTCGTCGCGCAGCTGTTTCTTGACGATCTCGGGGACATAAGTGACACGCTTCGTGCCGGGCGGAGAGACCGCGTCCGTCGCGGTCGTGGCTGCCTTCTCGGCACCCTCCGCTTTGGTCGTGGCGTCGCGCGTCGCCTGGCGGGCGACATAGGCCTCGTCGTCAGCCTGCTTGATCAGAGCCGCAGCCTGATCCTCGCTCAGCGTGCCCTGCTTCACCAGGAGGTTGATCAAATTGACGGTCGCATTCGACGACGGCGGTGCGTCGCGCGAAACGGTGGGACGCTTGCCCGTCGGTGTATCGTCCTGGGCCGACGCGGGAACGGAAAGCGCAAGCAGGATAGCCGCGGTTCCCGCAAGCTGTCGCTTTGTCATCTCTGCACGCCACATAGCATCAACCCTTCTTCACTCTTCAACTCGTTTGCGGCGACGGCTCTCGCCGTTCCGCCCTCTTCTCACCCCGGACTATGCGCCGTGACTTGCATCACGATCGGCATCGGCATTTCCTTCGGCGGCGGCTCACGCAACGTCATGCCGTTGAGCACCTGGTCGCGGATCACGGCGTCGAGCTCGTTGTTGCCGGTCGAAGACACCAGCTGCACGCGCGTGATCCGGCCGGTCGCGTCCGGCCACAACCGGACCCTGACCCGCATCACGGCGTGACGCGTCTTGTCGTTGGCGCGCAGCGCCGCCTCGATCTGGGCCTGCACGATGCTCGCGTACCAACCCCATTTGCTGCTGCCACCACCACCGCCGCCACCTCCGCCGATCAGGCCGCCCTTGCCGCCCTTCAGCGTGCCCGGCCCCGCCGTGTTGGCTTCGAGCGAGGGCGGAGCGTCCATCGGCGTGTCGGGCGCATCCGGCGGCGCTTCCTTGGGGATGTCGACCGGCTTCTCCTCGATCATCTCCTGCTTGACAGGAGTCTGCTCGACCACCTTGTCCTCGGGCTGCTTTTCCGGTGGCGGCGGTGGAGGCGGAGGTGGTGGCGGCGGCAAGATCATCGTGACCTGGAGCTCGTTCACCTTGCGCGGCGGATTCTTGTCGCCGCTCATCAGCACCATGATGCCGCCGACCATCAGCGCGATGACGAGCAGACCGCCACCGCCCAGCAGCAAATAGCGCCGCCAGGCCGGTCCTTCGTTTTCCTCGTTGGTGTCGCGCGGGTCCATCGGCGTTACATGCGCTCTCGTTCACCGCGCCACCGGCTTGGTCGCCATGCCGACCTGGGTGAAGTTGAGGCGGCCGAGCATGTCGAGCACGTCGACGACGTTCTGGTACTGGGTCTGGGCGTCGCCGCGCACCACGATCGGAAACTCCGGCGTCAATGCGCGCTGCTGCACCAGCCGCTGCTCGAGCTCGGGCAGCGTGACGGGAATGGTGTCGAGGAACAGCTTGCCGTCATTGGCGACCGTGATCGCCTTGGTGGTCTGCTGTGCGAGCGACGGCGCCGCGCTCGCCTTCGGCAGGTTCACCTTCATGCCTTGTACGGTCGCCGTGGTCATGATGATGAAGATCACCAGGAGCACGTAAGCGAGATCGAGCATCGGCGTGATGTTGATGTCGTCGTACGGCTTGCTCTCGGATTGGACTTGCATGGATCTACTCCGCCGCCTGTTTCACCGGCTCGTCCGGCAGCTCGTAGGATTCCGCGATCCGCGTGATGAATTCGTCGACGAAGACCTGCATCTCGCTGGAGACGTCCTTGATGCGGATCGTCAGATAATTGTAGGCAAACAACGAGGGGATCGCGACGCCGAGGCCGGCGACGGTGGCGACCAGCGCGGCCGCGATGCCCGGCGCAATCGCGTTAACATTGACGTCGCCGCTCGCTGCGATCGCCGCGAAGGTGATCATGACGCCGACGACGGTGCCGAGCAGGCCCATGAACGGACCGCCTGAAATCGCGATGGTGAGCATCACCATCAAGCGGTTGAGGCGCTGGCTCTCCCGCACGAAGCCGCTGTCGAGCACGGCGCGGATCGACTGGATCGCCTGCGGCGACAGCCGGCGATAACCGCCGCCAGCGAAGCGACGCCGGATCTCCTGCGCGCCGGCTGCGAACAGGCGATACAGCGGCGCGCCGTGGACCGCCTTGCGCTGCTTCTTGCCCATCTCACCGCCGAAGCTCGGATCGTTCTCCTCGCTGTCGAGCTGCAGCAGCCCGCCGATATCGGTCGAGGTCTGGCGGAAATGCCCGAGGAACAGCTCGTTGCCGCGTGAGACGCGATTGAGATACGAGATGCGATCGACCATGACGTACCAGCTGATGAAGGCCATGATCGCGAGCAAGCCGATGACGACCCAACCGTCGAGCGTCACCGAGCGCAGGATCACGCCGAAATAGCCGCCGCTGAACCAACCCGACGTCTCCTCGTCGACGCTGAACGAGATCAGCTTGGCTTGATCCGGCCCCTGCCCGATCGCCTCGAGCTTGATGAAGCCGGCAGGACGCGCGACCTTTGCGATCTGGAATTCGTCGACGTCGCCGGCAAAGCCGACGGCCGCAATCGCCGGTGCAGGCGCTGGCGTCGCCGCCGCATCGCCTGCGGCCGGAGCCGCCGCGGCGTCCGCAGCAGGGGCTGCTGGCGCGGCCGCAGCCGCACCGAGTTGGGCCACACCCGTCATGGTCGGCAGGCTTGCCGCCAGCGTTGCGGTCTGGCTGCCGTCAACATAGAGCGCGATCTGTCCGCCCTTGGCCGTAAAGGCGACCTGATGCCAGCCGGCGGCCGCAATCGCCGCGCCGCCGGCGCTGCGCTGCGTGTTGCCGCCATTCGCGACCTGGACAAACGCAACACCGTTGTCCAAGCCGACCGTGAGGGCGTTCGCCCCCTCGGTACGGGAGAACAGCACGGCGCCCGGCTGCGGCGCAGTCATCTTGACCCAGATCGACCAGGTCAGTTCGCCGCCTTCCGCGAGCACGAGCGAGGGAGAGCCGGGAAGCGCGATCGCGGTCTGCCCGTCGAGGCGCGCGCCCTGCCCGATGATGGCACCGTCGGCCGCGGGCACCGCGTTCTGTGCGGAGTTCGCCCAGGCGGTGATGTCCTGCGCCGGCGTGCCGCGGTCGTTGAAATGATAGACCAGCAGCGTATCGGGATCGTAGGTGCCCTTGGCGTCGACCGCGGCCGGCGCCTTCTGGTTTCCGTAGTAGAGCCAGATGTCGTTCTTCGTGCCCGGCTTCAGATCGGGAACACCGACCCACACCAGCGCCTCGCCGAGCAGAGAGTCGTATTTCTCGACGTGATGCTTGAGCGGCGTCTTGTCGTCCCCGGCGATGAAGCGGAGATCGCCGCCATCCTCCTTCGCCGCGCCGAAGCGGAAATTACCGACATGCAGGCGCACCAGCACCGGCGCCGAGCCGATGGCGTCGCTGATGCCGGCGCCTGACTGGCCGGTGTCGATCGTGATCTTCTTGCGCAGCGTCCACTGGTCGTTCCACCACGCGGACGCGGGCTTCGGCCACAACACTGCCATGAGAACGAGAAGCAGCATCACCGGTGCGCTCAGGCCGTGTCCACGGCGTGATCCAAAGCGAAGGAGCGACATCTAGAATTCTCCCCAGACCCGAAAGCTGAACCGTGGATGGTTGGCGACGGTGACCTGCTGGCTGGTCAGCGGCATACCGACGAAAATAATGCTGTTGAGATAGCGAAGAGATTTCATCCGCATGCCGACACCATAGCTGGCGAGGTCGAAATGCGACTGCTGGTCGATCAGCGGCTCAAAGATCCGGGCGTTACCGCCGTCGACGAATGCGAAGAAGCGCCATTCGTCGAACGCGTTGTACTTGATGGATTCACCGAGCGGGTTGGGCAGCTTCTGCTGCATGTATTGCGCGAGGTTGGGCGTGCGCAGCTCCAGCGTCCCGGCGACGCCGTAATCGCCGAGTACCTCGGATTCGAGATAGCCGCGCACCGTGTCCTGTCCGCCGAGGCTGAGCTGCTCGCTCGACACCAGCGGCTGGTCGGCCGCCTGGCCCTGGAGCTTTGCGTAGAGCTGGAAGCCGCCGGCGAAATCCTGGGTGTGCGAGATATCAGCGTGCAACGTGATGAAGCTCGCCGTGGCATCGAAGCGCTTGGCGTCGAACTCATCGCGGCTCGAGCCAACGCCACGCAGACCGGTGGTGACGGTGGCATTAAGCTGCGTCAGATGCCCCTCGCCCTGCCAGGTCGCACCGTAGCTCGCGACCAGCGGCACATAAGTCACCGGCGAGTCGAAGGCGTCGCTGCCAAGCTTCAGCGATTGCTTGAAATCCTTGTAGTCGACGCCGAGTGACAAGGTCTGAAACAGGTCGCCCTTCGTGGGCAGTGTCAGTACCGCGCGTCCGCCGATCACCTGGCCCGGGCCGACCACGTTCGCGCCGCCGACGGTTGCCACCGAACTGTCCGAGACCAGGCCGTAGACGAGAACGCTGAGCCAGTCGATCTCGGTACGCGCCAGATACGAGCCGGAGACCACCATCGCGTCCTTCGGATTCATCGGCGCGACCTGGTAGGTCCAGGTCATGGAATGACCGAGTTGCCAGAGGTCGTCATAGTGCATCGAGACGCTGGTCCGCAGCGGCGTCGTGCTCGGGCTCTGCTTGTTGTTGAGCTCGACGCTGCCATGCAGCGGAAGGGTATCTTCGACGTTGAGATCGACATCGACCGTGCCGGGCGCCACGCCTGCGCGCAGCGCCGGCGTGATGCGCCGGTCGGCCCAGCGATTGAGCGCGACGATGTCCTTCGTCACATCCTGAAAGTTCGGCAGCGTCCCCTCCTTCAGCGAGGGGGCGTTGTCCTTGATGTTCTTGAGGTCGAAATAGCGCGAGCCCTTGACGCGCAGACGCCCGACACGGCTCTCGGTGACCTTGAGCACGATGAATCCGCGCTGGGCGTCCTGCTGCGGGACACCCACGCTCACGGTCTGCAGACCCTTGTCGTGATAGGCCTTCTCCACCGCGGCGCGTGCCTTCTCGACGTCCTGTGCGCTCTTGTTCGGACCGAGGAAGGGATAGACCGCCGCCTCGACCTCGATCTGCGGCAGATTGTCCGCGCCCTCGACGCGAAACTCGTCGATATCGAAATGAGCCTCCGGAGCCGCCGGTTTGCCTGGCTCCGTGGCATTCTTGGCCGGCGTGCCCTCTGCGGGCTTCGCCGGAGCAGGCTTGGCGGCGCCGGCCTCGGTCTTCGCCACCGCGGGCCTCGCACAGACCGCGCAGATCAACAGACCGCAGAGAACGAGCTGCGAAGCGCATGCGGCGGCCGACCGGCTTCTCCGCACATCGCGCAACCGAAGACGCGCATGGCGACGCGCGCTCCTCTCATACAGACCACGCGAATTCACCACAGCCTCGATATCGTTCTCGCATTGCGGCCAGCCTGTGCCGACCGCAGTGATGTTCGGACAGCCCGAACCAACCGGGATGCACCAGTGTGCCGGGCCTTATCCGGTAGACGTCGCGTTCGCGGCGGTTGCGAAAAGATTCTCGCGCTGCGCGACGCGTCGCGATCATCGGTGTGGTGATTTCACGCAACATAACACGACTATCGTTAGACATCTGTTATTGACTAACAGTTCGTCACATTACCGTTGTGCGCCCTCTCTACCGTCCCGCAAAATTCGGGGTTTAATAAGTGGGGCGTAACATGACGATCGACATCATCTCCAACCTGCGCAGCCTGCTGCTCGCCGAATATGTCGACTTCGACCGGCGACTGACGCGCCGCCTCGGCTCGCCGGACCTCGCCTCCGAGGCCCTCAACGAAACCTATCTCCGTCTCGCCGGCATGCGGGAGATCGGGACCGTGCGCAGCCCCAAGGCTTATTTGTTTCGGATCGCCCTCAATATCGCCACCGACCGCCGCCGCGCCGAGAAGCGCCGCCTGACCTCCGACGAAGTCGATGCCGTGCTCGAGATCCCGGACGATCGGCCGGATGCTGCGCGCGTGATCGAGGATCGTTCAGACGTCGAGCAGCTCAAGCGCGCAATCGCCGAGCTGCCGGAGCGCCGGCGCCGCGTCCTGATGCTCTCGCGCATCGAGGGCCTGCCCAACCGCGAGATCGCGATCCTCCTCGGCGTCACGGTCCGGACCGTCGAGACCGATCTCAAGCAGGCGGTCGAGCATTGCGCCGAGCGCCTCAAACGACCCGTACGCGGCAAATTCGGTTTTCAGCGCGCCGAATCGTCTCACCTACAGAGATATGTCGATCGGGGCCATCCGCTCGTGACCGGCATGGGCGGGAAAGCGCTGGGTCGTGACGAAACGAAACCATCAGGTCGATCACTTAGATCCGTTAACCCGTGAGGCGTTGTCATGGATCATGCGTCTCAAATCGGGTGAGGCGACGATTGCGGATGCCGAACAGCTGATGGACTGGCGTGGCAGAAGCACCGCCCATGAACATGCGTTCCGCGATGCTGTAAAATGCTGGCGCGCGATTGGCCAGGCGCTATCGACCAGCCGTCCGACGCCTGCGGTGCGGCGTCGGCGTCCGATGGGCGGCAAAAAGCGGGCATGATACCCCGCGCTTGATCCGGGACCGCCAACTTATCTCAGCAGTATGAGATCGATAAACGCCTGATCAACGTAGATCGGAGGGCAATTTTCGCTCGGCTGCGCTGCGCAGACGCGTGTTGAGCTCTGCGAAATTGATCGTACTGCCGACGGCGGTCCGGATCCGGCCACGGCTGGCGCCGCCATTACTCCCACCACCAGCGCTGGCGGACGACCTTCCGAACGTCGGCTGCGGAATAGAGCCGGTGATGGCAACGCCGTTTGCTGCCAGATGCGCGCGAACACGCGTGCAATATTCGACCGACAAATAGGAGAACCGCGTCTCGCCGTGGCCGGCACGATATTTCATCGTCGCCGTGCACAGATCGCCGCCGGCCCTGCGCCAGGCGCCGGCGAGGTATTGGACGCCATAGTGGACGTTGACTTCGGGCGTGGCGAGCTCCGATGGTGTGCCGGCAAATCCCATCATCCGGGCCGTCGGCAGCATCACCTGCATCAATCCGACCTCGCCGTCCAAGCCGACGACGTTCGGATTGTACCTGCTTTCGACGGCCATCACGGCATCAACAAGTGCTGGCGGCAGGCCAAACGCGAGCGATTCACGCTCGATGAGTTGACGATACTCGGCACGGCCGGCGCGCCAGTCGCGACCAAATACTGCGCTGCTTCGGAATGAGTAGTTCGCAAGCAGCGGATTGGCCGGCGGAAAATCGGCAGCCGTGAGCGCACGCGGCGCGAACCGCTCGAGCGCCAGTGGTTCGAACGCGCTGTCGTCCGCATCCACCGGCGGAGCGCCGCTGATTTCGGTGCCTTGGCCGGCTTCGTCCTGTTGTGCCCTCACCTGCTCGCTCAGAATGGCGAGCAGGCACACCGCGATCGAGGGCCACAGCAATTGACGTGCGGGCGTCGCGGCCCCGCTTTGGGGAGGAGATTTCGACATCAGCGATGCGGCAGCACATTAGCGATGGGCGGCGGACGATAGGGAGTGATTGAGCGACCGTAGTTGGACCCTAACTGTTGGCGGACAGACGCCTCGTTGCCAAGGCCCACGCGCACGTCGGATGATCGCGCATCGATCGGAGGCAGGTTGAGCGACGGATTGACCCTGTCCACCTCTCGACGAAGCTTCTCATTCAGACAGCCGAATGCGCTGTCGCCTCCGATCTGAACATCAACGCAACGTTGAACGGTGGAACTGGGGGTCGCGCCACCGACAATCGTGCCCGCCCCAGGTCCAGCCGGCGAATTGGCCGGCAAATTAAGCGGACCTGGCGCCTGTGCCATCGCTGGGATCGCCATGGTCGCGACGAGCCAAGCCGCCAGGCCGGCCCGACGGAGAAATCTAAACCTCGACAGAGCATCGCCCATGCCGCGAAGCCTCCATTAGCCAGCGTGCCTGATGCCGGGGAGCCGAGCGATGATATCATTGCCGAACACCGCCCCGGTTGAGACTCTCATGTTAACATGACTCGTCGAAAATGACGCGTTCCCATTTCAGAAAGGCGCGCGCCTTCGGCCTGTTGCGCCCGTCATCACTCAGAGCCTGCTTCGAACCACCTTGATATCGTTGACGAGGAGCGCCCCGTTGTCGGCCGTTCCGACCGCCGTGTTGATGAAATTGAGAACCTTGGTGATGTCGACCTGAGGCGCATTGGCGGCATAAAGCACGTCGAAGGGACGCATCTGCATCTTGGTGGCGACGAAATAGCCCGCAGGGTCCTGGAAATTGACGTTGAAGATAACAGGAACGGTCTCGCCGTCGTATTTTGAACAGTCAATGCCGAGCTGACTTGCGACATCGCGCGGCTCGCGGCGATAGAGAAACACCGAGGCCGGGTCGGCTTGCAGGTCGAGCAGGCCTCCGGCCTTGGCGACGGCCTGCGTCAGATTGATACGCCATGCGTCGAAGTTGAATTCACCCTGCTGGCCGGTCGCGCCAAAGGCGACGAACTTCATCGGCTCACGATAGAGATAGATGCGGTCCCCCGGCTGCACGAAGACGTTGCTTGCGGGGAAATAGACAAGGTTTCCGAACGGTAGCGTAGCGCGCTTACCGCTACGCTCGAGGACAACCCAGGTTTCCCAGCCGGCGCCGCTGATGCCGCCTGCACGGGTGATCGCGTCGGTGATGCGATCCTGCGCGCCGGCAGCCGGCATCGGGAAGCGTACCGGCGTCCTGACCTCGCCAAACACGCTGACCAGCGATGAGCGCTGCTGGCTCGATGTGACGACAACTTGCGGATCGATCGCGCGCTTCTTGATCTGCGCGAGGATGTCATCCTGGATCTGCACGTTGGTACGACCCGCCGCGCGTATCCTGCCAGCATATGGCACCGTGATGTTGCCATCGTTGTCGACGGCCTGATCAGGGAGGTTGACGAAGTTGCCCGGCCGGACGCCGGCTTCGAGCGGGATGTACAGACCGCCGGCCGACGCCTCAAAGATGGTGACGCTAACGATATCGCCGATGCCGAAACGGATGCTGGAGGGAGGACGGGCATCCGTTAGACCGCCAGGCAAACCGCTCGGCTCGAACTTCTCCAGCTTATGCACGATATCGGGGGTGAGCTTGACCATGGCGAACGGCAGGACGCTCGTATTCTCCGCCTTGACGTCGACGCTCGCCGGCCCTGACATCGAAACAAATCCGCAGCCGCCCAGCAGCGTGGAACAGATCAGATAACACGCGATCGCTAGACCATCTCTCAATCGCATGATCGTTTCGTACTCAGCCTGCGTACCGCTTGCTGAGCCTGCAAGGCGCAGCGCGCGCCTGCACGCTTTCCGCGACCAATTGCGGATCAGCTTGCGTTTCCTGCTTCATAGACGCTGCAGGTGCGGCGACCACGAAAACAAGATGTACGATATTGTTCGGAGAGTGCGCGGGAAACCTTCAGAAAAGCAGCCGCGAAATAGTGAACGATCGACGCACCGGCGGCTCATGGCAACATCGGCCAGCCGAAACGCGCAGCGATCTTCAGGTGCCGGAGAGGAGTTCGCGTAGGCGCTCGACTTCGAGCTGGGTTTGCTCGAACACGAGCGTCAGAAGCGCGTTCTCACGCTTGAGGTCTTCGATGCGGCGAAGGCGGCTTCTTTCATCCTGTTTCAGGCCGAGATCGTAGACGTTCTCGTTGGGATCTTGCGCCGCGGACTCAAGGCGAGCCAGATCCGTCGCATTTATCGCGCGCATGTCTACCCCCGAACAAAAACACACGCTCAAAACGTCGAGCGCTCGCGAGGACAGCAGCCCGCTGCCTAGCGACGCATATTTGCCATCGTTGTAAGAATGTTTCTTATCGTTGCTGTGACCGATACTAAAAACAATTTCAGATTTGCGAAGAAAAGCGATCGTTATGTTGGAAAAAATGCGGTCATTGCGTGACGACGGTGCAATTTCGATCGATTGTCGCGAATTCCCAGCCCGGAAATAGCGACAGTCCGAGCACGTGCGTTCGAGATACGGCTGTCATCTCTGCGGCCGCCGCAACGACACTCGGGTCTGGCGCTATTATCGCTAGCATTCAGATCAGGCGAAGACGCTCGCCCGCCGCCGGTGCGACACGGTTCACTGACTACCGCGGCCACTGCTGCGCGAATGGATTGGCTAAATTGGCCGGAAGCTGTCCGCGCTGCATGTTCGCATTCGTTGGCGTTGGCGGAATACCCGGCGACTTCGCGTTGACGGCGAGCGCCGCCGGCGAAGGTGGCGGCGGAGCCGCAGCGAGCGCCGCTGGGGGGCCCGGCTTCAGGTCGGGAGGCGGCATGTCGAGAACTGTACTGTCCAGCCCCTTGGCCAACTCGACCTGACGGGGCCGCACCTCGTGCAATGTCCATCCCTGATGGTTCTGTCCCCGCTTTAGCCGCAGCACGGCCTTGCTGGTGGGGTCGATGAACAATCCGATCCTCTCACGCGATCCGGCGACCGTGCCCAGCAACGTGAGCTGCGGCTTCTCAGGCTCTTGCCGCGGTGGCGCAGCGACCGGCGCCGGAGCCGGGCGCGCCAGCAGTTCGGGGCGCGGCGCCGGACGGCGCGACGGCGCGAACAACGGTTGATCGCGGGTCGCGGACAATCGCGCCATGGGAATTGACCAGAGCGGATTTCCGCTCGTGATGTGCTCATTCGATTGCACAGCCGCAGCTGCGGCAGCAGGCACTGCGGGCGGCGTCGCGGCGGGCAACGCAGCCACAGCCGGCGTTGGCTCCACGGACCTAGGCGTGAACAGATCGCCGCCACCGGGGTCGACGGCCTGCGCATCCATCGTCAGCGGCGTATTCGCGGCCCGCGCCGAGGCATGGCCGATCAGCAACGAACCAATCAGCAGTGCAAGTGCGCGCATTTCCACGCATTTCCCCGTATCGACTTGACGGCGATCAATAACGTTCGCATCTCTCTGAAATGCGACACTATGATAATAATGATATCGCCGCAACTTGATCAAGCCCGATCTCGTGAACAATGATCGTAATGGGCGCCCTACTTCTGGCTTTGCCGCTGCCCGGAGACGCCGAGCACGATGCGTAGCTTTCCACCCTGCGTCGATGCCGACGGCGCCTGGATGACCAGCTCGTCGATGAACAGAAGCGGCATACCCGCCTCGAGGTCGTAGAGAAGCGGTTGAAGCTGGACAGGATCGATTTCTAGGCTTGAGGTTGCCGTGATGAAGCCTGACTTCGACTTCGGCCCAAGGAGATCGACCTGCGACGACAGTGTATTGCCGCTTACCCGCTTCGTCGCGGCCGCTAGGCGCTGGAGCAACGCGGCGCCGGCGAGCGAGGCGCTGTTGCCCTCGAGAAAGGGTGAACCCGGCGGGATATTGACGTTGGCTCGCGCGGCCGGCACCCGCTCCGCGCCCCGCACCTCCAGCCGATCGAGGATCTCGGCGGCCGCCCCAACTGCACTACGCCGCTCCAATATGTCGAGCGCTGTACCGATCGTGGCAAACAGAAACAGAGCGATCAGAGCGAGATAGGCGGCAGCCGCCGCGATCGGAAACCGTCCGAGGAGTGCCTGGATTTTCTGCATGCCCATCATGTGCCGGACCCGAAATATGCCTTGAGCTTTGTTTCAATGTGAAAGCGGTCGCCCGGCTCATTGGCGGCGTGTGTCGTCGGCGCAAAAAAGCCCGCGCTGGAAAAGTGTGGCGACTGCTCCAGGATCGAGATCAGCGACGGCGCATCGCGGGTAACCCCGACGATCTGCAGTTTGTCCCCTTCGATCCGGACTTCGGTCGCATAAGTATCCTGGGGCAGCAGCGCCGACAGCGCATCAATCACAATCACGCTGGCGGGTGTGCTCTGCTTGCGGCGGATCAATAGCTCGAGCGGGCTGCCGCCCGCGCCGGTCTGATTGCCCCGCATGATCGCGCGCCGCTCCGAAATCCGCTGTTGGATCTGCTGGGCTTGCATGTCATAGGAATCGGCGACGAACCCGCCGAACCCAAACGACAGCATCGCCAGCACACCGGTCGTCGCGAGCGTTGCGACGAGGCCGGTTCGCAGCCGGCGGTTTTCGGCCTGCTTGCCGCCGCGCTGGTCCAGCACGACGATCCTCCCGTGATCCGATGTCACGGTCGAGATCTCGACAGCGGTGGCGCCCAGATCGGAGAACGCCTGCGCCAGAGAAGCCGCCGCCGCGCGCCCGGTCGTCACCACCGTGGTTTCGATGCGATCACCGCCTATGTCACGCGGTGGCGTCCAATGGAAGAGCGCTTCGCTCGCGTTCCAAGGAGTGATGCGATCGATCTGCGCCCGAATGATGCCGTCGAGGAACTCGGCGGCGCGACCGGGCAGCTCGATCGGACGGAACACGAAGCGGGATGGCTGTAACCGCAATTCGACCACACTACCGCGAACCGCGGCGGCCCATAGCGGAGATAGCTCCTTGCCGATGGCACCGTCCGCCATCTCGATCGCAAAGGGAGCAAGATCGCCGTCGGTGGTTTTCGTTCCTGATGAGAGCCGCATTGCGAAGGCGCCGGCCTCATCCTCAGCCACCTCGATGCGACGTACCGGTTTCACATGCGCAAGCCGTGCGCTCACGATGCCGGCGACCGTGTCGATCCACATGGATAGCGCTGCTGTAATATCACTCGCCAGGCTCATCGCTGCGCCGCTCCTGTCGCTGGATCGATTTCGTCCCGCCAGGTGAGCACCCGATAGGCAGTCTTCGCGCCGGGGCCGGAAAGCATAATGACGCCTTCCGATATGCTCTTTCGCCCGTCGGGCAAGATGATCTGCATCCGAACGCGATAAGCATCGCTCCCGGCCACCGACGCACCGGCCACCCTGCCGCCGAGCGCACCCAGCACGAATTCCGGATCGGTCGACGGCAATGAATCGCGCTGATTCAAGAATGCGTCGAGCTTTGTGGAGCTCATCTCGGGCAATGCGGAAATAACTTGCGGAGCGGCGTCCAGCACGTTGATCGCCGCAGTTCCGCTATACACCGTCAAGTATGGCCGTGCCTGCTGCAAAAGCGTCGCAGGCGCACCCAGCAAGAGTGCGAGTTCATCGACGCTACTGAAGGGAGCATGGCGTGGCAGGTAGTTCAGCCCGGCGGCGACGTACAGCGCGTCTTCGCTGTCCTGCCCGTTGTGCCGGGGCGCGCTCCGCCACGCGACCACTCTGTTGGCAAGTTGACCGGCCGTATCGGGCTCTATGCCGAGGGCTGAAAACAGGCCACTGATCATGGACTGAGGAGCCATGTTGAGATTAATGCGTGCCGACTCCGCCTGATACTCGATCGTCACGCTCGCGTTCGCCAGCCGGAAGGCAAATCCGCCATGCGTCGGGCGCGAAACCGCAGCGGGAGCCGAGAGCCTGTAAGCGGTCATTTCGACGCCGGCCGATGATATCATCCCGAGCTGCACGGGCGCATCGAGCGCGGCGAGCGAAATCGCCGACTGCGTCATGTACGCCGAGCTCACCAAGGCAAGCGCTGCCAGCGCAGCGAGCAGCCACAGGGCAGCGACAACAATGAACCCGCGCTGACCGGAGCGCGAACCTTGGATCGTTGCGGAGGTCTTGGTCACCTTGCCTCCGGCGCATTGTTATTCGGTTTGACTTGAGCCTCCGCAGGGGCAGCGTCATCGGCACGGTCTGGCTGCGGCGCTCCCATCTCAGCGCGTATACGGACGGCGGTCGAAAGTACGATTCCGCGGTCACCGTCACGAATGTCGAAGCGAACTGCGGCAGGCATACTGGCCCAACTCGGCCACTTGCCGGTCCACCCCCCACCGGCGCCGTCATACGCAAAGGTGACGCGGAATGGCGCGCGCAGCAGCACGACCGGATCCGCGAACGGTATCGGATCAACCAGCGGATCCCCAGTCGGGAGCAGGACGAAAGGTGCGCGCGATCGCACCAGCACCCGACCCTTGCGGTCGCTCGTTTCGGCAATCCGCACGATCTCCAGGCCCGAGCGGTTGTTCGGACCCAGTGCTGAGCGCACGAAGGTGACGGCGGCCTCGTCACCTCGAAACAGCGCCCTGTTGCTGGTTCGATCAGCCGTGACGAACTCGGCCGCGGACAGGTCGGCCGCCAGGCGATCGAGCGCGATCGTCATCTGCTCGTTGCGCTGGGTCTGGAGCAGGCCCCGATTCCACGGCGGCAACCACTCGCCCGTCACACTCGCCAGCGCGCCGAGAACCAATCCCATCAAAGCAATGGCGACGAGGGCTTCGAACATGGTGAAACCCGCAGTCAATCTCCACGCTGAGCGCCGGAGCGGCCTCATTGGCGCGGCTCCTCGCGATATTGCAGGCGCACGGTCTCGAGCGAAACGATCGCACCGGTTGGCGACTGCACGCGCAGCTCGATGCGGCGCGGGATGAACGGTGAATCCGGAACCGCTGTCTCGTCATCCACGAATGGCGAGATCCGCATCTGCCAACGATAGCCGGCCTCCCTGCCCCCAAGCTCGGTCGGAAGCGGCTGACCGCCCTGCGGCAGACGTGATGCGATCAGCCGCGCCGTCTGCATCAACGCGGTATGCTGCTCGAGCTGCTGCGCGCCGCGCACGTTCCTGGCGACGAGTGAGCCGATCGCGGCCAGCACGATCGACACCAGCGCCAGCGCGACCACCGCCTCGATCATCGTGAAGCCGGCTTCACTGTGACGCCTGGACGATATCCTGCGCGACAATGTCTACCCCTCCCGTCAACCAGTTCACCCTTACATCGAATCCGCTTCCGAGCCGCGTCAGCCGTATCGCTCCGCCACAGGACATCCCGCTCGGCAGAAACGTGATGGTCGACGGCACGTCGCGCCCGTTGCAGCGCTGCGGCAGCAGCGCGTCGAACTCAACATCGTCAGGCACCCTGACGATGCTCGGGCTTGAGCCCGCCCTGATCGTCCGTCCCGGCGCATCGACGACGGCGCCGACCGCGAGCCGGCGTCCCAGCGCCGCATTGCGGTCGGCCTTGAGCAAGGTCGCGATCTGGATCGCGTAGGCTTCCAGCTTCGGCCGCGACGTCGATATCGGCATGCGCGGCAGCGCGATGGCAACGAGCAGCGCCATGATCGCGAGAACACAGACCATCTCCAGCAGCGTGAAGCCGGCCTCGCCGCTATTTCGCGACTGAAGTGATATCGCCCGCCGTTCCCGTTCCGCCTTCCTGGCCATCCGAACCGAGCGAACGGATTTCGTAAGGATCCTTCTCACCGGGCTGCTTGTAGACATAAGGATTGCCCCATGGATCGTTGGGAACGCTGCCGCCCTTCACATAGGGACCATTCCAGGAGTTCACGCCGCTGATCGGACGCGCGAGCGCAGCCAGACCTTCCGAGCTCGTCGGGAAGCGGCCGGCATCTAGATAGAACAGGTCGAGCGCGCTGCCAAAACTCTGGATCTGGATCTTTGCGGCCTTGACGCGGGACTCGCTGAGATAATTGAGCACGCGCGGGCCGACCAAGGCCATGATCATGCCGATGATGGTGATGACCACCAGCATTTCGACCAGCGTAAAACCCTCCTCCCCGCGACGGCGCCGACGACGCCGCGGCGGAGCGAACAGGCTCCCCCTCGAAAAACGGATCATGCGTGCCCTCCTCTGTTCATCCGACAACTTGCGTAACCGACAACAGCGCCGTCATGACCGAGACGATCAATCCGCCGACGACGACACTGATGAGGATGATCGCCGCGGGGCCGATGATGGCCACGACGCGATCGAGCTGCCGCTGAAGCTTCTCCTCGTAGAATTCCGCGACCCGGCCTGACAGCGTCGGCAGCTGGCCCGTCTCTTCGCCGAGCCGCAGCATGCGCACCGCGACCGGCGGCAACACGGCCGAGGCGGCCAGCGCTTCGGCGAGCCGACCACCGTGACGGACGCGATCCGCCATCGCCGCCCAGGCCGGCACGTCGCCGGTGGCGGTCATGATGTCGATCAGGATGCGCAGCGTCGCCGTCAGCGTCACGCCGCTGCCGAGCAGGATGCCGAGATTGCGCGAGAACAAAGCGGCGCGATGGAATTCCACGACCGTGGAGATCACCGGAAGCCGCGCGAGTTGCGTCACGACACTGGCCCGGACCCCGGGCCTGCGCCAGGCCAGCCAACTGCCGATGACAACGATGCCGACCACGGCGCCAACCTCGAGGCCATGGCCGCGCAGAATATCGGACAGCGTGAGGAACACCTCGATGACCGGGTCCGTCTTCGCATTGAAGTCACGCAGCACGGCGGAGAATTGCGGCAGCACGAACGTGACGAAGAAGATCAAGACGCCGCCGGCCGCGAGCAGCACGAAGGCGGGATATTGCAGGGCGCCGGTGACCTTGCGCCGCAAAGCCTCGGCCCGCGTGCGCTCGATGCCGATCGTCTCCAGGATGTGATCGAGCCCGCCGGACATCTCCCCGACCCTGACGAGGGCGACATACATCGGCGGAAACAGCGTCGGCTCGCGCCCGAGTGCCTCGGCAAAGCTTTCGCCCGACAGGATCGCGTTCTTGATCTCGTTGATCACGGGCCGCAGCCGGCCCACATCCATATCGTTGGCGAGCAGCTCGAGCGCGTCGTTGAGCCGTGCCCCGGCCTTCAGTAGCAGCGCAAGATCGCGGGTGAAGATGGTGACGTCGGCTGGGCCCGGCTTCGACAGTGTCAGCGAGGCCAGCGACAGCGACCAGCCCTTGGCTTCCTCCTCGGGGCCCGCATCGATCGCGACCAGGCCGAGATATTCGATGCGCTGGGCGACCTCGGAGAGATCGGCCGCGGTGATCGAGCCGGAAACGACTTCGCCCTTCTGTGTCAGGGCGCGATAGCGGAAGTTCGGCATCTCGTCACCGCACGGTGGTCACGCGAAGGATCTCCGCCGCCGAGGTCATGCCCGACAGGCATTTTGCAAGGCCGTCCTCGATCATCGTCGTCATGCCGTTGCGGATGGCGACCTTGTCGATAGATTCCCAGTCGGACTGCTCCTCGACCAGCGCGCGGACCTCTTCGTTCATCTCCAGCACCTCGAACACGCCAATACGGCCGCGATAGCCGACGCCGCCGCAACGCTCGCAGCCGGCCGGTTCGAAGATGACGTTACCGACGGACAGACCCACCGCCGTGTAGCGCGGGTCGGCTTCGACGTCGGCATGGGTCAGCGGCCGGCTGGTCTTGCAGCGGTCGCAGAGCTGACGCACCAAACGCTGCGCGATCACCGCGCGCAAGGTCGAGCGCAGCAGGAATGCCTCGACGCCGAGATCGAGGAGACGCGGCACAGCGGCAGCCGCCGTCTCGGTGTGCAGCGTGGTCAGCACGAGATGGCCGGTGAGCGCGGCGTGGATGGCGACATGCGCCGTCTCGGAATCACGGACCTCGCCGACCATGATCACATCAGGGTCCTGACGCACGAAGGAGCGCAGCGCGGTCGCAAAGGTCAGGCCGATCGACGGCTTGGCCTGAGATTGCGAAATGCCGGGGATTTCGTATTCGACGGGATCCTCGATGGTCAGGATCTTCCGTGTCGGCTCGTTGAGCAGCGACAGCACGGTCGCGAGCGTCGTGGTCTTGCCGCTGCCGGTCGGTCCGGTGACGATGATCATGCCGTGCGGCAGGGCCAGCATCCGGCGCAATTTGCCCTGATCGCTCGCCAGAAAGCCCAGCTTGTCGATCGACAGCAGCGCGCGATCCCGCGGCAGCAAACGGATGACGGCGGACTCGCCATGCTGCGTCGGCATGATCGCGACGCGCACGTCGATCTCCGATCGCGCCGCACGTACGCGCGCTCCACCGTCCTGCGGCAAACGGCGCTCGGCAATGTTGAGCCCCGCCAGGATCTTGATGCGGGAGATCACCGCCGCCGGCGGCACGCCGCTCGGCGTTGCCACATTGCGCAGCAGACCATCGACGCGCATACGTATGGTCAGAGACGAGCGACCCGGCTCGATGTGAATGTCGCTGGCCCGCAGCTCCACCGCCGTCTCGAACAAGTCGTTGACGGCCCGGACGACCGGCGCGCCGCTGGCGAGGTCGCGCAAATTGTCGATGTCGTCGTCCTGCACCGTGGCATTTACGGCGTTGTCGGTGGCTGCAGCGTCCTCCTCACCAAGACGCTGATCGAGCACGGTGCCGATATCCTCGAACGAGGCCACTTTAATAATAGGCGCCGTCCCAAGTACGATACCCGCCGCCTGGATCGACGCGCGATCGGTCGGGTCGGCCAGCACAAGCACCGGCGATCCCCCGGCCGGCTGACACGGAAACACCGCCATCTCGCGCAGAAACCGCCGCGAGAACTGCTGCACCCGGGATTCCGCCGCCATCATCTCCTGCAGCGTGACCCGCGGCAGCTCGAAGAACAGCGCGACCTCGTCGGCAAACTCGCTGGCCGACAATTCGCTCATTTCCCAGAGCTTGCGCAGGCCGCCCTCGGCGGGACCGGATCCGTTCAACCTGCCGAGCTTGTCCGCATCCGCCTTCAGGCCGGTTTTCTGGCTGAAACGAGCTGCAAACTCGTGCGCATTCGGGGAAGCCATGAACGTCTACCGGCAAAACTCTGACAGCCGCTCAAAGCGGCGAGCGCGCCGTTTACCTTACTTGTCCGAATGGAAATGTGACGGTGCGATTGCCCGTGCCGGCGCCTCCGGCTCGGTCCATCGGGACGACACTCAAGGACGTTGATATTCCAGCGCGATTTTCTCCGCCACGCGATCACATAACATTTTGATCACATTCGTAGCATCATCGGCAACATTGATAACACATGACTGTCACAGGACAGCGTTAAGCAGTCGCCCATTCGGCCCGCCCCGCCTCGCGGCGGCAACGGGCAGCGCGTGAGTGGGGTTGATTGTGGGCCGAACAGCATTCCGGATCGGCTTCGTCCTTCAATGCGCACTGATGTCCGTGCTACTCGGGTCGTGCAACACTGTGAGTAACATCGAGGCCGACTACAATAACAACAAGGACCCCGACGTCTTCGACAAGGTCCGCTCAGTCGACCTGATGCCGCGTTATCCGAACCAGTTGCCGCAGCGGCAGCTCAGCACTGGCCCCAAGGCCAAGACTGCGATCTATGCAGCCGATCCCGGCGACGATACGCCGATCGCGACATCGGCGCAGGCCGCCACGGCGAGCACGGACAAGTTCGAGTTGAATTTCGACAATTCGCCGATCGCCTCGGTCGCCAAGATCGTGCTCGGCGACATCCTGGGCGTCGGCTACGTCATCGACCCGCGCGTCCAGGGCAATATCAGCCTGTCATCGGGCCGGCCGATCCCCAAGACGGATGTCGTGTTCGCGCTCGAAAACGCGCTACGCCTGGTCGGTGTTGCGCTGGTGCGCGACGACACCGGTTACCGGTTGATGCCCCAGTCCGACGCGGTCGGGGTCGGCTCGGCGGATGCGGCCGACCGCATGGTCCCCGGCTACGGCATCACGGTCGTGCCGCTACAATATGTCTCCGCGCAGACGGTCATCAAGCTGGTCGACAGCTTTGCCACCAAGCAGGGCATGATCCGCGCCGACACCAGCCGCAATCTCATCCTGGTTCAGGGCACTGGAAGCGAGCGACGTAACGCGGTCGATCTCGTGCTCTCCTTCGACGCGGACTTCCTGAAGGGACAGTCCGTCGGCATCTTCCCGGTGCAGAACAGCAATCCGGGACCGATCATCGCCGAACTCGACAAGATCGTGGATTCCGGCGAAGGCGGCATGACCCAGGGCGTCATCAAGTTCCAGTCGATCGCCCGCATGAATGCGGTGCTCGCGGTGACGCGGAAGCCGGAATTGCTGAGCCGCGTCGAGACCTGGATTCACCGTCTCGACACCACCAATACCGGACGATCGGCAGTCCACGTCTATCGGGTGAAATTCGGCGATGCCAAGCAGATCGCGCGGGTGCTGAACGACGTGTTCGGCGGCAGCGGCTCTTCAGGCTCCTCCTCGTCACCGCTCGATAGTCCATCCGGCCAGGTCGCGCCGGGCTCCGGCATGTCGGCGAGTTCGAGCGGCGGCTCGGCACTCAATCGCCTGTCGGCCTCGCCGACCGGCCAATCCGGCTCCGGAGGCTTCGGATCGAGCGGACGCAGCGGCGGCAGCAGCAATGCATCGGCCGACGCCTCCTCCGGCAATCAGGGCGGCTATGGATCGAGCGCCGGCGGCGTCCAGGGCGGCGGTGGCCTGTTCGACAACTCCGCATCCGGCCAGAGCGGCGGACGCTCCGGCCCTGGCGGGGCCGGCGTGCTCGATGGCGTCCGCATCACCGCAGACAGCGTCAACAACACGCTGCTGATCTATGCAAGCCAGGAGCAGTACCGCACTATCGAACAGACCATCAAGGAAGTCGACCAGCCGCAGCTCCAGGTCGCGATCGATGCAACGATAGCCGAGGTGACACTGACGGACGACCTACAGTACGGCGTGCAGTCCTACATCATGAGCCGCGATCTCGGGCTCAAGCCTGATACCGGCTCGTTCGGCTACAATGGCGCCACCTCCGTCGTCGCCGCGGCGGCCGACGTCGCGCTCCAGCGCGCCATTCCCGGCTTCAATTTCCTCGTCGGCAGCGCTTCGACGCCGCGGGCCGTGCTCAACGCGCTGCACTCGATCACTGACGTCAAAGTCCTGTCGAACCCCTCCGTCGTCGTGATCGACAACCAGATCGCGACGCTGCAGGTCGGCGACGAAATCCCGATCCAGACCGGAAGCGCAACCGTGCTGACCGGCAGCAACACCATCGCCAACACCACCGATTATCGCAGCACCGGCATCATCCTGCGCGTGGTGCCGCGGATCAACGCCAACGGTAATGTCAGGCTCGACGTCGAGCAGGAGATTTCCAATCCCGTGGCCGCCTCGCCGTCATCGAGCTCGTCCTCGACCTCGACCAACTCGCTCACCCCGACCGTGTCGACCCGCAAGGTGCGCAGCTCCGTTGCGGTCGCGAGCGGCCAGACCGTGCTGCTGGCGGGCCTGATCAGCGACAGCCAGACCAAATCCCGCGCGGGCATTCCGGGGCTCGACCAGATCCCCGTCCTCGGCGAGGCCGTATTCGGGCAGACCGACAAGCAGATCAAGCGCACCGAGTTGATCATCTTCATCCGCCCGCAAATCATCCGTGACGGCGCGGACGCACATTTCGTCGCCGAGGAGTTGCGCACCAAGCTGCGAGGCACGATCAACGCGATCGGGCCGAAGCAGATTGCACCCACCACCTACCGCTGAACCTCGGAGCGGATCTATGATCAAGTCGGGCAGACTCCTCTTGCTCATGGCCGTCCTGGGGATCGCCACAACTGGCGTTGCCCACGCGGATACGCTCGGCGCCGGAAACGCTGCATTCTCCCGTGGCAATTACAGCGGCGCCGCACGTCTGTTGCTGCCGCTAGCCGAGCGAGGAAACGCCCGCGCTCAGGCCATGGTCGGCTTCATGTACGCGACAGGACAAGGTCTTCCGCAGGCCTACGACGCCGCGGGCTATTGGTACCGCCTGGCAGCCGAACAAGGCGATGGTACGGCGCAATATCTGCTGGGCCTCGCCTACGACAAGGGCCAGGGCGTTCCGCAGGACGACGTCGCCGCCTACAAATGGCTCAACCTGGCCGCGGCGCATGCCCCGAAACGAAACCGCGAGAATTTCGCGAAGCTGCGCAACGCGGTCGCCTCGAAAATGAGCCGCGGCCAGATCGCAGCCGGCCAGTGGCACTCGCTGCGATGGCCTGTGGCCTCGCCGTTCTGAGCAACCCGCAAGCGAAACCATGTCGCAGTCGCGCCCTCACAGCGGTTCACCCCGCCTGTGTGATCGCATGGATAATATTCAAGTAACATAACCGGACGGGAGTAACGTTACCTGCACGATGACGATGAAGCAAAGCAGGATGCACAAATGAAACGCATCAAGCGGCGAGTCAGGCAAGCGAAGGGAAAGTGAACGTTTGTCAGAATGAAAAAGCGCGCTCTGTCAGAATTAGACAGACTTGGCAGACTAAGCCATTGAAAACACTGGAGCGGGTGAAGGGAATCGAACCCTCGTATTCAGCTTGGAAGTCTCAAATTACGCCAGCGTTTTTTTTCTTTCGCTCTGACATTTAAATAACCCATTACCTATTGAGATCATTAGAAAATTTATCATTATCAGAATGACGGATTGGGTACCGCAAACCTTTCATTAACCATGCGGCGCCAACCTCCCCTCCAACTAAGGGAGTCGCAAAATGGCAATGTTTCGAATTCAGCTCGCCGATGGCGAGCGGAACCTGAAGACTGACCTCAAAGCTTTGAACGAGGACTCAGCTCGCAGCGCCGCGGAGAAATGGTTCGACGGCGCTCGTTGGCGCATCGTCGCGATCCGACGCTTGTCCGACTGAGGCTGGCGGGTCACGGTCGGCACTCGCCATGGCTTGAACAGTCCGCACGACTCACGCCAAATCCGCCGCACGGGGGATATTAAACGATCATGCACCAGCGCCTTCACGACCTTCCACTCGAAGGGTTCGCGATCATTGTAGATGGCCACGCCAAAACGACGTTCTCCACCAGAGAAGGCGCGCACAGAGCGGCCATCGAGCTGAAGGACCGGTTTCCGGCCATTCAAATCAAGGTCTACGACGCCGCGGCACGGCAGGCCGAATTCACCTGACCGTATGCCGGTCACAGTCGTTCTAGTTTGAGGCCGCCTTAGCGGTCATAAGGCGACCTAACTATCCAAGTCGGGCCGACACAAGTGAGATCGGATTTCCTAGTTGTGTAGGACGGTTGCTCAAGCAACCGAACTAGGCCCGCGCCAATGAGCGGGGGAAGGCGGTCAAGGGCGCCGCGCGCGGCGCTCGCATTGCCCTTGACCGCCGTGGGGTCGCAGACCCCAACTGCGTGCGCCACAGGCGCATCGCGACAACAAAATGGCCCCCGCAAAAGCGTGAGCAATAGCGACGTCTTCGCAATAGCGGGGACGGCACGCGGGACCGAGCGCAGCGACGAGACCGCTTAATTGCGGCACCCGGGACTGGGGCAGTGATAGCAATCGCCGACGGCGAGCCCCTTTTCCGAGTGCCCCCGGCGAGGAGCTCAATATCTCTTGGGCGAAGGGTCGCAACCGAAGGGCCAAGACAAATTGGCTCGGCAAACGCAGCGCTTAGAGCCTTGCCCGCCTTGCGGACGCGCCCTCTTGGAGAATTTTTGATGGTCATTATTGACCGTCACGCGACGGACGAATTTCTCGCATTCCTTGGGCAGCAAGGCATCCCGTTCGAGCAGTTTCGTATTCAGCGTCAGCCCGCCTCGATCGCTCACAATCAGGGCGAGACACCGCTCTTGGCAGCAAGCATCGAACGGGCAGTCCTGCGGCACTAGTGAGCTTGTTCACGCATTGCAATAGGAGGTTGTTACGCCGACACTTGTGATCATGGGGACTATCGAAGTCGCGCCGGAGAAGCAGGACGAAGTTGGCTCTCCGTTAATAGTTCACCGGGCGCGTTGCCTCAAGGATGAGTCTGTACCTTAGATGTTGCCGCCAAGGGACGTGCTGCTACAAATTGTCGTTGCAGACCCGCGCCCAATCATTCCGTGAGCAGATGATTGCTGCAATCCAGTGTTGGAAGTCCTTGAACTGGCGCTTATCAACTGACGGGCAGATCTTGCGCCATCCAACGTTGCGTCACGAGCGTCTTCCGCTTCGCTCGTGAAGGTCACACGACGTCTCAACGACGTGAAACCGCGCACCGTGCGACGACGCTACGCGTTTCACTCTGCCGCGACGGCGTGCTGTCGCAGCGGTAAACCAAGACGACTCCACACATTGACCAGCGCTTCAGCCAGCGCCTCGATCAGGACATCGTCATGGTAGGGTGTTGGCGTAATCCGCAGTCGCTCGGTGCCACGCGGGACGGTCGGATAGTTGATAGGCTGGACATAGATACCGTGCTCGCTAAGCAGGAGATCGCTGGCTGCTCTGCATTTTTCGGGGTCTGCTACCATCAGCGGGACGATGTGCGTCTCGCTGGACATGACGGGCAGGCCAGCCGCATCCAGCACGGACTTGACGCGCGCCGCACGCTTCTGATGGCGGTCACGCTCCCATTGCGACGTTTTGAGATGCCGGATCGCCGCGGTCGCGGCGGCGCAGACCGCCGGCGGCAGCGCGGTCGTGAAAATGAATCCCGGTGCATAGGAGCGCACCGCATCGATGACGTCGGCACTTCCCACAATGTAGCCGCCAAGGCAGCCGAACGCCTTCGCGAGGGTACCCTCGACCACGTCGATGCGATGCAGGACGCCTTCACGGGCCGCAATGCCGGCTCCGCGCGGCCCGTACATTCCGGCCGAATGGACCTCGTCGATGTAGGTCATCGCACCATAGCGCTCTGCGAGCTCGCAGATGCGCTTTACCGGCGCGACGTCGCCGTCCATCGAGTAGATCGCCTCGAACACGATCAGCTTCGGCCTCTCGGGCGCCTCCGCCGCCAGCAATTCCTCGAGATGCCCGACATCGTTGTGAAGCCATCTCCGCCTCTCCACGCCGGCGCGCCGCACGCCCTCGATCATCGAATTGTGGTTCCAGGCGTCGGACAGGATCAAGCAGTCCGGCAACAGTTTTGCGATGGTCGCAATGCCGGTCTCGTTGGATACGTAGCCCGAGGTGAAGACCAGCGCGGCCTCCTTGCCGTGCAGATCGGCCAGCTCGCGCTCCAGTTCGACCAGCGGATGGTTGGTGCCGGAAATGTTGCGGGTGCCGCCGGCGCCGGCACCCATGCGGGTTGCCGTTTCGACCATGGCGCCGATCACCTTGGGGTGCTGGCCCATGCCAAGGTAATCGTTCGAGCACCAGATCACGACCGGGCGCGGACCATCCGGGGAATGCCATATTGCGTGCGGGAATCGCCCGGCGATCCGTTCCAGGTCGGCAAACACGCGATAGCGCCGTTCTTCGTGGAGCCGCGCAAGTGCTGCGGAAAAGAATTGATCGTAGGTCATCGGGCAAGCTCTCCCTTCGGTTTGGGCCCAAGCGCCGATATCGCCGCCTCGGCAACCGCAATGTCCTGTTCGACTGTGCCTGCGCTGGTGCCGACAGCACCGACCACACGCCCATCAAACACGACGGGGATTCCTCCACCAAAGATCACGACCTTGCCGGCATTGCTCTGCTGGATGCCGAACAACGGCCTTCCCGACTGTGCGAGTTGCGCGAGGTCCGATGTCGCCTTGTCGAACAATCGCGCGGTCACCGCCTTGTCGATCGCAAGATCGATACTTCCGATCAGCGCGCCGTCCTGACGCAGGAACGCCAGGAGATGACCGCCGGCATCGACCACCGCCATATTGTACGCAATACCAAGACTCGTCGCCTTCGCTTCGGCGGCGGACAACATCTGCTTCGCATCCTCGAGCGTGAGGCAGTCGTATGAGCACGGCATGACAAGTCCCATGTCTCGAGCGGGCTATGTCTCGCTTCGCACTAGGTCCTAGTTCTGCGCCCGCAGGTCAGCAATATCGCGCGCCGTGAGCGACGAGCCCTTGGTTCCAAAGCGCGCGGTAACGTAGTTGACGACTGCGGCGATCTCGTCGTCGGAGAAGGCATGGCCGAATGAGGGCATCGACAGCGCGGCCTCCGGCGTCAGGCGCCTCGTGCCGCTGATCACGATCTGCGCCACATTCATCGCGCTCGGGTCGTTGACGGCGGCGCTGCCGGTCAGGGTTGCAAATTTCGAGACCACGCTCTCGCCGCTCCAGCCGTGGCAGCTCACGCAAGCGCCCTCGAACACCTTCTTGCCGAGCAGGCTGGCGGTCACGCCATCCTTGTGGGAGACCGGCGCGGGCACCGTCTTTGCGGAAGAGCCGGATGACGCAGCGGGAGGAACGCTCCGCAGGAACGTCACCATCGCCTCGATATCGGCCTTCGTCATCTTGCTGAAGGAGTGATCGACGGCCTCGCCCATCGGCCCCGACGCCGTGCCGTGACCTGACACATGCCCGGCCGCGAGATAGGAGGCGATGTCATCATCACTCCAGCCGCCGAGGCCGCTAACCTTGTTGGAGGAGATATCGGACGCGTGCCAGCCTGCGACCGGCGCCCCGGCAAATTTCTTCCGGTTATCCAGCGCAAAGCCGATATTGCGCGGTGTGTGGCACTCGCCGCAATGCGCCAGCGCCTCGGCCAAATAGGCTCCGCGATTCCATTTCAGGCTTTGCGACGCGTCAGGCTGGAAGCGTGTATCGGGATTGAACACCAGTGACCAGAACGTCATGGCCCAGCGCTGGTTGAACGGAAACAGCAGCGTGTTTGCCGGCGGCACGGCGCGCACCGGCGCCAGGCTGAAGAGGTAGGCCTTGATCGCGAGCGCATCGGCGTCCGTGACGAACGTATAGGACGTGTAGGGCATCGCCGGATAAAGCCGTGCGCCATCGCGGCGCACACCGCGATGCATCGCGTCGAGGAATTTCTGGTCGGTGTACTTGCCGATGCCCGTCTCCGTATCCGGCGTGATGTTGGTCGAATACATGGTTCCGAACGGGAGCTTGAACGCAAAGCCCCCAGCATATTTCTTGCCGCCCGGCCCGGTATGGCAGACCACGCAGTCCGCCGCCTCCGTGAGATATTTGCCGCGCTCGAGCAGGCTGGCCTGCCTCATATCTGCAGGCACGCCGGTCGGGTCGCCGTCCTTGTAGTCCGCCACGGCGACGTTCTTGCCGCCGGTGAACGCCAGCGGCCCCGGCCCGCGAACGTACCAGATCGCGCCCAGCCCAACGACGGCGCCGGCAATCGCGGCGCCGATCACGGATTTCACGACAATGGTTCTCACAACCACGACTTCTTCTCCGCGATCAATTGCCGGTCGATCGGAAGCCGGCGCAAGGCAACACCCGTCGCCGCATAGATGGCATTACGCAGCGCAGGAGGTCCGCCGACCACGCTGGCCTCGCCGATTCCGCCCGGCGCCTCCCCGCTTTTCACGAGGTGAACATCGATCTTCGGGATCTGGTCGATGCGCAGCATGCGATAGTCGTGAAAATTCGACTGCTGGATGCGGCCCTTCTCCACCGTGATCTCGCCATACAAGGCGGCGGTCAGGCCGAAGATCATGCCGCCCTGGACTTGCGCGACCACGGTGTCCGGGTTGACCGCGAGGCCGCAATCCACCGCGAGCGTCACCCGGCGAATGTAGACATCGCCGCCGGTGTCCACCTCCGCCTCGACGACAGTCGCGATCGAACTGTTGAAGGTCGGCTGCACGCTGATGCCGCGGCCGACCCGAGGCCGCAAGGGCTGGCCCCAACCCGACTTCTCCGCCGCGAGCTCCAGCACGTGCCGGATCCGCGGCGTCTTGCCGAGCATGTCGCGTCGAAATGCGACCGGATCCTTGTTCGCCTTACGCGCCAGCTCGTCCATGAAGCATTCGATCGCGAACACATTGTTGTTCGGACCGACGCCGCGCCAGAATCCGGTCGGAACGGCGGGCGGCTCGACGCGGACATAATCGACCTGGAAATTCGGAATGTCGTAGGGCATGTCGACGGCGCTGTCGACGGCGTCGATATCGATGCCCTTCTTGAAGGCGGACGGCAGCCAGCGCGCGATTACCGACGAGCCAGCGACGCGGTACTTCAAGGCGATCACCTTGTCGCCGGAGAGCCTCGCCGAAATGCTGTCGCGATAGACCGGACGGTAGAGGTCATGCTGGATGTCCTCTTCGCGCGTCCAGACGATCTTGACCGGCCCATCGACCTTGCTGCCGATCCGCACGGCGGCGGCGATCATGTCGACCTCGAGCCGGCGACCGAACCCTCCGCCGAGCAAATGCTGGTGGATCGTCACCTTGTTTTCCGAAAGACCGGCTGCCTTTGCTGCGACCGACTGTGCGCGCGCAATGATCTGCGTTCCCACCCAGACGTCGCAGGAATCCGGCGTGACATGGACGGTGCAGTTCAGCGGCTCCATCGTCGCATGGGCAAGGAACGGCATCTCGTAGGACGCGTCATGCGACTCGCCGAAATTGAGCACCTTGGCGACGTCTCCGACGGATTTTGCGACGACACCTTCACCTTCGCTGGCCGCGCGAAGATGGTCCCAGATGTCCCTGGAGCTGAGGTCGGCGTTCTTGCCTTCGTCCCAGCTGACCTCGAGTGCTTCGAGCCCGCACTTGGCGGCCCACATGTGATCGCCGACGACGGCGACCAGATCGTCCAGCGCGATGATCTGCCGTACGCCGGCGACTTTCCTTGCGGCTTCGTCGTCGACCTTCGCAACCTTGCCGCCAAACACCGGGCACTGCGCCAGCGTCGCAAATTTCAAACCGGCCATCATGGTGTCGATGCCGTAGATCACCTTGCCGTTGACCTTGTCCGGCGTATCGAGCCGCTTCAACGGCTTTCCGACCAGGACGAAGTCCTTGGGGTCCTTCAGCGCAACGTCGTCCGGCGGTGATAGCTTGCCGGCGGCCTCCACAAGCTCGCCATAGCCGAGCTTACGGCCGCTTTCCTTGTGAACTACCGCGCCCTGGATCGTGCTGCAGCTCTGAGACGCGACCTGCCACTGCTCGGCGGCGGCCGTGATCAGGATCGCGCGCGCGGTGGCGCCCGCTTTCCGCAACGGGGTCCAGAATGCGCGGATCGAGGTCGATCCGCCGGTGGCCTGAACACCCAGCAACGCGTTGGCATAGAGCTTCTCGTTCGGCGGAGCGTGCTCGAGCACGACCTGGGTCAGATCTGCATCGAGCTCTTCGGCAAGAATCGTGGCAACGCCCGTGTAGATGCCTTGGCCCATTTCGACCTGTGGCATCACCAACGTCACCTGGCCGTCGGCGTCGATCCTGATATAGGCGTTGGGTGCGAACGTTCCGCTGCCTGCATCCTTCACGGGCCCGGCGGTTCCGATTGGAACGTGGAAGGCGAACACAAAACCGGCTGCCAATGTGCCGCCGAGCATCCGGCGACGCGAGATATTCGGCGATGCGGTCATGACGTCACCTACGCCTTCTGAGCGGCCGCCGCCTGCTTGATGGCGGCGCGGATCCGCACATAAGTACCGCAACGACAGATGTTGCCTGCCATGGCGGCATCGATATCGGAATCGTCGGGATCCGGCGTCGCGGCTAACAGCGCGGCTGCCGACATGATCTGGCCGGACTGGCAATAGCCGCACTGCACGACCTCGAGATCGAGCCAGGCCTTCTGCACCCTGGCCCCGACCGGCGTCGCACCGATACCCTCGATGGTGGTAATGGTGCGGCTCTGCAGGTTGCCGACGGGCAGCACGCAGGAGCGCACCGGCTTGCCATCGACATGCACCGTGCAGGCGCCACACTGCGCCATGCCGCAACCGAACTTGGTGCCGGTGAAGCCGAGAATATCGCGCAACACCCAGAGCATGGGCATTTCGGCAGGCGCTTCGAAAGATCTGTCCTGGCCGTTGATGTTCAGCGTCGTTGCCATATGAACTCCTGCTATCTGCCCGGCTCGGCTCAGCGCGATCTGCGACGTCCGCGACCGGTCAGGCGGAAGCGGCGGCGCCAGGCTGACGTTGAGCGGTCGCTTGATCGAGCGCCTTGACCAGCGCCTCACCGACCGAATGATCGGAGCGCGGGTTCTGGCCGGTGATGAGCTCGCGATCGACGATCACGTGGGGCTCGAAATCGACCTTCGTCGTCACCACGTCGCCTCCCGCTGCACTGAGCGCCTGCGGCATGGTGAAGTACATCTTGCCGTGCAGGATTTCCTTTTCGACCCATATCTCTTCCGAGGCGGAAAAGATCGTCATCCGATAGCCGGCATATGGCCAGCTCTTGGCCAGGTCCTTTGCGTCCAGCTCGTCACCGGCCATCAAAGCCGCACGAAACTCGCGCGGACGCGCCATCGCCGAGACCAGGGCAATCGGACCATGACAGAGCAGCGCCGTCGGCTTCGCACGATCTTGGAAGTGACGAAGCACCTCGCCCATCTGCGGATCCTGCATCAGATCGACGACCGGCGCCTGGCCGCCCGGTACGAAGACCCCGGCGTAGCCGTCCAGTCCCTTTGCGATCACCGCAGCCAGCGGCTGGATCTGGTTCATCGCGGGATCATTGTTCCAGAACGCCTTTGCGCGGGCGTAGGCGGCGGTGTCGCCGCCGAAGTGCGCGGCCGAGTCAGAGGCCTTGTCCATGTGGGGCTTGGTGCCGTCCGGCGTGGCGAGCTGAATGTCGTAGCCAGCGCCGATCAGCGCCATGATCGGAACGACGGTTTCGTTGAGATAGTTTCCAGTCGGTCCCCATTTGCCTCCCTGGACTTCGATCTGGGTGGCATTGGATCCAACGACCAGCACCTTTGCCTTACTCATGGTATCAACCTTCCGTTCGTTCCTGTGTGTGAGCAGGGCAGCTCCGCTGCCGAAATGCGGGAGATCCGTTATCAACCAATGTCTCGTTGCGGATGAGCTCGACCACACCGACACCATTGTCGCCGTCACAGATAATCGGAAGCGCGAGCCGAAGCCCGTAAAGAGATGTAAAACGTCGGACAACGAGAGTGCCCGGCAGATACCCGAGCTGCACGGTCCCGCATCGCTCTTGCCGCGAGCAATTTTCCTCGATTTACAAATCGCTATTCGTCAGCGGCAAATCCGCGACATAGACTCCAATGGACAGGCGCTCTTGCCGGCCGGAGATCGATGCACTCCGCGCCACACCGGCAGCGCCAACGTCATCGTCACCGGAGGTTCAAATGAGAATCAGGGAAGCATTATTGGCAGGCCCGCTCGGGTTCGGAACAGCACCACTCGGCAACATGTATCGGGATATTCCCGAGGATGAGGCGCTTGCGACGGTCGACGCAGCGTGGGACGCGGGCACGCGCTTTTTCGATACCGCGCCCTTCTACGGAGCCGGCCTCGCGGAGATCCGCCTCGGCAAGGCGCTCTCCAGGCGACCTCGCGCCGACTACGTTCTCAGCTCAAAGGTCGGCCGGCTGATCCTCGACGAGGTCGAAGATCCGAGCGGCCGGGACCACGGCGACAAGGGCGACATCTTCAAACACGGCCGCCCCAACAAGATCGTTCCCGATTATTCGGCCGACGGCACGATGAAATCGATCGAGGACAGCCTCAAGCGCATGCAGGTCGACCATATCGACTTCGTCTGGGTCCACGATATCGCCCAGGACTTCTACGGCGACCGCTGGCTCGCAATGTTTGAAACCGCGCGCACGGGGGCTTTCCGCGCCCTGTCGAAATTGCGCGACGAGGGCGTGATCAAGGGCTGGGGCCTTGGCGTGAACAAGGTCGAACCCGTGGAGCTTCTGCTCGGCCTTACCGAGGCGACCCCGGATGCCACCTTGCTCGCCGGCCGGTATACGCTGCTCGACCATGAGCTGGCGCTGCAGCGGTTGATGCCTGCCGCGCAGCGCAAGAAGGTCGATATCGTGATCGGCGGCCCCTATAGCTCCGGCGTGCTCGCAGGCGGGCGCCACTTCGAATACGGGGCTGTGCCGCCGGCGATTGCCACCAAGGTCGAGAAGATCTCGGCGCTGTGCGCGGAATACAAGATCCCGATCAAGGCAGCAGCGCTGCACTTTTCCCTGGCACACCCAGCGTCGGCCGCGGTCATTCCCGGCGCCAGCAAGCCCGGGCGCATCCTCGAAGACCACTCCGCGCTCAGGACCAGAATTCCCGCCGAGTTCTGGCAAGCCCTGCGAAAGAAGGGACTTGTGGCCGCTGAGGCACCCCTGCCGATCGACAGATAAGGCGTCGATCGACGAGCATTCCTCGCCGGATAAATTCTGTACCCTGCGAGATTTTACGAGCCGTTACACCGATTTAGTTGAGCCTGATGCTGTGCGGTTCTACCCTTGTGACAGGTTCGGAAATACCTGACGACTTTGGCTTTCAGAAAGTCTGGCCTATCAGCGCACGTCCTTCCAAAGCCAATGCCATACGGATGGCGGCGCGCCATGCGTAGGTCGGGGCGCAATCCGCCCGAGTCCTCCCCTCGGAAGCGCCCCGATCGTCCTTTTTCATCACATTCCATCGCGGCTCGCCGCATCAAGGTCAGGAGACGACAATGATTCCAGCTCGCATTCCGACATCTGAGTCCGCGTCAGCCCTGGCGCTGCTCAACACCACCACGGCCGCCGACGCGCTCAATACGATCCTGGCGGATCTGCTCGCCCTCTATTTCAAGACCAAGAACTTCCACTGGCACATGGCTGGACCACATTTCCGTGATTACCATCTGTTGCTGGACGACCAGGCGACGGAGATATTCTCGGTCGTCGACGACATCGCCGAGCGACTTCGCAAGACCGGCAATACGACCCTGCGATCGATCGGAGACATCGCTCGCCGGCAGACGATCAAGGACAATGACGCGGAGTTCGTGCCTGCCGGCGACATGCTCGCCGAGCTGCGCGAAGACAATTTCGCGCTGGTTCGTGCATTCCGGGAAGCCAAGGCGCTCGTTGATGACGCCAAGGACAATGGCACTTCGGGACTGCTCGACGGCTGGACCGACCAGGCAGAGCGGCGGGCCTGGTTCCTGTTCGAGGCCACGCGATCAGCCTGATCGACCCATCTGAAGCCAGAGTCGTTAAACCCCTTGAGAGGCGCCGCCGGGAACCGGCGAGCGCCTCAACTGCGTTGCTGAGCCGACGAACGCGACCTTCCCTGCCAAGCATCAAGCCGCGCCAAACGGGCGCGGCTCCCAAAATTCGTCCGATCGGCGGGAAGCTATCCGTATCGGTAACGGCGCCGCATCACTCCGCTGCCTTGATGATCAGCTCGGAGACTTCCTTCGGGAAAGCCAGCATCGCGACGTGGCTCGAAGGCACCTCGATCGCGGTGGCTTTGGCCGCCTTCACCTGGTCCTTCTCCATTTGCGGCGGAATGATCGCATCCTTGGTCGCAACGACCATGAAGGTCGGCTTCTCTCGCCACGCAGCCTGACTGATCGTGGCGCCGAGCGTCCTGATGTGGAACGGTCCCTGTGTCGCGGCGACGACCGCCTGTTCCTTGGGCGCAAGGTCGGCCGCGAAGTATTTCCTGATCCCCTCCTCGCTGATCGTGAGATAACCGTCGGCATCCTTGACGAAGGTTTTCAAGCTCTCGGGATCGGGGTATTTCGAGGTCGCGCTCTTCACCGACTCGCCCTTGTCCGGCGCGTAAGCCGCCACATAGACCAGCGATTTGACCTTGTCGTCATTCCCCGCCTCGGTGATGACGGCACCGGCCCATGAATGGCCGACGAGAACGACGGGCCCTTCCGCATTCCGGATGGCCCGCTTGGTCGCCGCGACGTCGTTGTCCAGCGAGTCGAGCGGGTTCTGGACCGCAACGACCTTGAGCCCGGCCTTCTCGAGATACGGAATGACCTTCTCCCAGCTCGATCCGTCCGCGAATGCGCCATGGACAAGCACTGCGGTCTTGGCTTTCGGCTGGGCGGCCAAGACCGGCTGGCCGATCGCAACCATCGCGGTCAGGAGGCTCAAGCCCATAACGCCTTGGTACGATTTCATAGCTGCGTTCCTTCATCTGGTGGGGATATTGCCATGTTCACGATCGGCACGAGACAATCTAATGCTGCAGTCAGCGGCCTGATCATCGCCTTGCCCTGAAACGTTGGCTGCGACGGAAGCTTCGTCGTGATCTTCCTCTCAGGCCGGCGTTTTCCGCAGCCAGTAGAGGCGTGTGGTCGGAGTAAAACCAGTTTAAAGATGTAAAAGCGGCTAGACTGAACTGACCGAAGCTCATCATGCCCCGGCCTGCCCCGCCTTCGCGTGGAGCGCGTTGTCTGACATCGGGGCAATGCCGGCACGGGCCAGGGCATAAGACGCGGCCCATTTCGCCAGCATGCCGACGCCGATCCCGACGACCGTGTCGAGCAGGCGCAGCGGCGGTTGCGCCAGGGCATGCGTCGGGTCGATGGCCGCGACGACGAGCACGACCGTCGTCGTGATTCCTGTGGTCACGATGTCGTCGTGCCGTCCCAGCACCAGCATCGCGATGGTCCCCACGCCGATCACCAGACCGATGCCGGCTGCATTCACAGGAAGCAGAGCGATGTAGATGAAGCAGAGAACGAAGCTCACGAAGGTCGCGGCCAGCCGCGATATCCCCGCCGAGAGGCTCCCCTCGCGAGTCTCGCGGAAAACGAACAGGGTTGCGACCGCAGCCCACATGCCGCCGAGAAGCGTATCGCTGCGATCGATGAAGCCGCCGAGCAACTCCGTTGTCAGGAAATAGGAGACGGCACAGGCGATTGCCATGACGATAGCGTAGATCAATTCCCAAGCCGTGAGCCTCTTCATGACAATCGATCCCTCGTCTTGACGCCGCGCCGCGCGCGCAGGCCGCGCGAGGTCAGCCCTCGATCTGCATTCTGACGGCGCGCTCAATCGGCATCGCCCCCTCCGTCAATTCCAGGATCCTGCGTCGCAGGGCCGGCGTGTGAATCAGTTCCGCGATCGTTGCCGCGACGTCGTCGCGACGAATATCGGTGTGGAACTCCGCGGGCCCGAGGCTGATCGTGCCAACTCCGCTTTCATTGTTAAGGGAGGACGGGCGCAAGATGACCCAGTCGAGCTCGGTCCGGGATAACTCCACATCGGCGCGCTTTTTCACGGCCATGTAATGCTCGAAGCTTTCCCCCCATCCTTGTTGGCGCCCGGCTTCAGGAAACACCGAGACGAGGATGAAGCGCTTGACGCCCGCGCGCCGGGCGGCAACGATCGATTTGCTCACGCCGTCACCATCGATAGCGTCGATCATCGCGTCGCTGCCAGATTCGCCAGCGCCGGCTGTAAAGACGATGACGTCGCTCCCTGAAAAATGGGCTGCGAGCTTCGCCTCATCGATCCGAACGAGATCGCCGTGCGTACCGGCAACGCCGATGGAGCGGAGTCGTTCGCCCTGCTCAGCCCGGCGATAAAGGCCATCGACCTCATCGCCGCGCTGCTTGAGCAGGCGCGCCAGCCTGAACCCGGTCTCTCCGGAAATGCCGACAATGAAAGTCTTCACGTTCGTCCCCGTCAGAACGGCACGTCCAGCGTCAAGCTCCGGGCCACGCCGGGTTGAGTTCAACACGCCTACAGCTTCTCGACGAAAACCGTCTTGATGTTGCAGAACTCTCGAATGCCGAACTCCGAGACTTCCCTGCCGTAACCGCTGTTCTTGACCCCGCCGAAAGGCAGACGCGGGTCGGACCGGACGTTCTGGTTGACGAAGGCCGCCCCGGCGTCGAGATCCTCCGCCGCGATGCGCTCGCCGCGTGCGGTATCAGCGGTGATCACCGCCGATCCCAGGCCGAACTCGCTCGCATTCACGATACGTATCGCGTCCTGCTCGTCCTTGGCGGATATGACCGCAGCGACGGGGCCGAACAGTTCCTCGTCATGGGCCGCCTGGCCCGGCAGAACGTTCGTCAGAATCGTTGCCGGAAACCACGCGCCGGGGCGCTTCGGGGCCTCGCCGCCCAGCAGAAGCCTAGCACCGTTGTTGACGCTCTGATTGACCTGGCTTGCGATCTGATCCCGCGAATGCACGCTTTCCATCGGCCCGAGCAGCGTCTTGGGATCGCTGGGGTCTCCCATCTCGAAACGCTTCATCTCTTCGACCAGCGCGCGCTCGAAAGCCGGCCTGACGCTCTCGACCACGACAAAGCGCTTGGCCGCGATGCAGCTCTGCCCGCCGTTCACCATGCGCCCGCGCGCACAGATCCTGGCGGCGGCGATCGGGTCCGCATCCTCGAGCACGATATAGCCGTCGGAGCCGCCGAGTTCGTAAACACCCTTCTTCAGCACTGCGCCGGCGGTTGCGGCGACCGACTTGCCGGCGGCCACGCTGCCGGTCAGCGTGACCGCGGCGATGTGGGGGTCTTCGATCAGCGGCCGCAAATCCCTAGACGACAGCAGCACCGTTCGGAACAGGTCGATCGGGAATCCTGCCAACCTGAAGATTTCCTCCAGCGCCAGCGCGCATCCTGGCACGTTGGAGGCATGCTTCAAGACGCCACCATTGCCAGCCATCAGATGCGGCGCAGCGAACCGGATGACCTGCCAGAACGGAAAATTCCACGGCATCACCGCAAGGATGACGCCGAGGGGATTGAAGGTCGCAAACGCCTTCGGCGGCGCACCGGGGCCGGAATAGCCAGCACTCATATCGATCGGTATCGGCTTGAGAAACCCTTCCGCGGCATCCGCGAAATAGTCGCAACAGGTGGCACATTTCTCGAGCTCGGCAAGGCCGTCGGTGACAGGCTTGCCCATTTCCTCGGTCATAAGCCCGGCATAGCGCGAGCTGTTGTCGCGAATGACCTTGGCGGCGTTCTTCATCAGGGGAGCGCGTTCCCTAAACCCCACCCGGCGCCACGCGACCTGTGCGCGATGAACATTGGCGGCAATCGACAATGCGTGGTCGACGGTATGCCCGGGATAGGCAAGTCCCTTCTCAGCCGTCGCCGGATTAAATGTCTGAAAGAGGTTGGGTGTGGCCGCTACGAATGCCCTTGCTTCCGCCATCTCTCGCGCTCCTGCTATTCGGTGGGCTCTCTCGATCTGTGAACATCGGCCTCGCCTTGCCTGCGAGCAAGTAAAGAGACGTAAAGGCGACGCCCCGCTGCGCAATTCTCAGTGCAGGCCGCTGGGATTTCCGCCGCTGGGCATCGAGATCAGCGTGATGGCGCCGCGCTCGCCAAAGCCGCGGTTGAACGTGCCTCCGACGCTCTGCACCAGGGATTGCATGAGCTTCAAACCTAGTCCCGCTGGCTGCTTGCTCCGGTTGCGGCCATTATCGCAGACGCAGCACGTTACCATTGGCCCGTCCTTCGACAGTTCGATCCGGATAACGCCGCCTGCCGGGCCAAATGCGTGTCGACACGAATTGGTAATGAGCTCGGAGACGGCAAGCCCAAGCTTCCAGCAGCTTTCGGCCGCAAGAAACTGTGGCTCGGACTCGACGAGCAGCAGCTTGATGTTGCGATTCCTCAGTCGTGCAGCACTCACCGCGCCGCACAACCGCTGCAGATAGGCGCAGACTTCGATTGGTTGCCGGCCGGCCGGACACGTCAGCGCCCGATGGACATCCGACAACTGCATCAAAAGCGTTGCTACGTCGGTCAGCGCAGCCCGAACTGCCGTGCTCTGCGACTTGTGGGCGCGCAAGGAGATTGCATTGATGACGCCTGCATATTCGTTCTTGATCCGGTGGGACATCTCCTTCAGCAGGACATGGTCTTCGACATCCGAGACCGGCGTCTCCTTGCTCAGCTCCGCGAACTCGAACACATCTCTCATGTTGCGTGCTCCTGGCTCTCACGACTCCGTCTGCCAACCATTCTCAACGAAATGGATCCTAGCTATTCGGCGCCCGCTGCCTTGATCAGCACCGCCGAGACTTTCCCGTTTGTGCTGTAAAATGGAGGACAGAGCCGGCCAGAGGCTCCCTCCTCTTTTTACAACCTTTAACTTTCGCCTGGCGTGGCCCGCGCGCATGGTTCCAGCGCCAATTTCCAACCGGGTGAACCATGGATGGCTCTACCACTCTGTCTCGCGGCGCAGAGGCGATGCCGGCGCATATCGCCAGCAACATGAACGGTGATACGCCGGCCGAACCGTCTTCGCTTGCCTCTGCGCATACAATGATGGAACTGCTTCGGAGCGCGGATGCCGTCGTCGTCTCCGACCACGCCCGTGCCAGGCAGTTGATCGATTGCGTGATGGACATTTTGCGTGCGACCCTGGACGAGCACGCAGATGCTCCGTCCGCGAGCGCAGGTCGGCTGGCCCCCTGGCAAGAGCGCCGCCTGAAAACGCATATCGAAGCCAATCTGAGCGTCTCGCTGACGACAGCCGAGCTTGCCGGCGTGGTCAATCTCAGCCCCAGCTATTTTTCCCGGGCATTCAAGAAGAGCTTTGGCCAGCCGCCGCACTCCTATCTGACGACGAGGCGAACCATACGCGCCCAGGAGCTGATGCTCACGACCAACGAGCCGCTCAGCCAAATTGCAGTCGCCTGCGGCCTGGTCGATCAATCGGCTTTGTGCCGCTTGTTTCGCCGCACGGTGGGCCGCAATCCACACGCATGGCGGCGGGCGTTCAAGGGAGCCAGATGCAGTGGTGTGCTCCAATCGTCCCTGCTCCACTCCCGGCCATAGCATAACCAATCCGCGGGAGATCTCGCGCGCGTCGAACGACTGACCGGTGAGGGTCAATGCCAGTCGATTCAAAGGACATGTTGATGCGCGCGGCCACGCCCGAGCCGCTTCGCGCTCATCGTGCGATTGCGGCAGCCCGGTCCTATCTGCGGTTCCTGGCTCCCGCCTTTGTTCTGCTGATCGTTGTTGCGCTGATCGCCCTGGCTGCGAATCACTGGAACACCTGGACGGGTCAGGCCGCCATACAGTCGACGGATGATGCCTATGTGAGCGCGGATGTTACCCGCCTCAGCACACGCATCTCCGGTCAGGTCTCGTCCGTCGCTGTCGACGATTTCCAGTCGGTCAAGGCGGGCGACCTGCTCATTCAGATCGATCCTGCCGACTATCAGGCTCAGGTCGACCTGGCGGGCGCCACCCTGGCCGCATCGCAGGCGGTTCTTGCGATTCTTGGTGACCAGATCGAGCGCCAATATGCTGTCATCGCACAGGCCGAAGCGACGCTCCGATCGACAGAGGCCCTCGAGACCGAGGCGCGCCAGGAGCAGGAACGGCAGCAAGCGCTGTCGCAGACCGACGCAGGCACGCGCCAGCGCCTCGAGCAGGCTACCGCCGCTTACAGCAAGGCGCAGGCCGACACCCGCGCCAGCCGCGCGGCTGTCGCCGAACAACATCACCAGCTCGAGGTGCTCCAGGGGACAAGAAAGCAGCGTGCCGCGGATGTCGAGGGCGCCAAAGCGACTTTGGCCGCTGCGAGTCTGAAACTGGGTTATACCCGGATCCTCGCGCCGTTTGATGGCGTGGTCAGCGAACGGCAAGTTCAGCGCGGCGACTATGTCACCATCGGGCGCAACTTCATCAATGTCGTGCCGCTCCCCGACGTCTACGTCATCGCGAACTACAAGGAAACGCAGCTGACGCGCATCCGTCCGGGCCAACCCGTCGATATCGCCGTCGATAGCTTTCCGGACCGGCCGCTGCGCGGACATGTCGAGCGGATCTCGCCGGCGTCCGGCTCCCAGTTCGCGCTGCTCCCGCCGGATAACGCGACCGGGAATTTTACCAAGGTCGTTCAGCGCATTCCCGTGCGAATCGCCTTCGACAAGCATCAGCCGCTGCTCGCTCAGCTGTTGCCGGGCATGTCCGTCGTCACCCGTATTCATGTCGATGGTGGCGGGGGATGAGTGACGACGACGATCGGCACGGGCCCGTTTCGTTCGGCGGCATCACTCCGCAACCGCTGTTCGCGGTCGCAGCCGTCGTTCTTGGCTCCATTTTCACCAACTACGACACACGATTGATCGGCTACGGCCTCCCCGATCTGCGCGGCGCGTTCTCGCTCAGCTTCGACGAGGGAGCCTGGCTCTACACAGCCTCCGTCGGATCGCAGATATTCGTCGCGCCGGCGGTGGTCTGGCTCGTCACGACCTTTGGACTGCGACGCATCCTGGCCGTGCCCAGCCTGCTGTTTGCCGTCGTCTCCTATGTCATCCCGTTAACGCGGAATTACGAGACGCTGATGGCATTGAGCATCGTCTACGGGATGTTGCTGGGGACCTTCGTGCCGGCGACGTTCATGATCATCTTCCGTCACTTGCCAAAGCAGTGGTGGCTCTGGGCAATCGCCCTCTATGCCGTGCGCGTTGGCCTGACGCAGGATATAGGCCTTGCCGCCGCCGGACTGTTTGCCGCGGACCTCGGATGGCAATGGTTCTACTGGCAAGGCGTCGTGATTGCGCCGCTGATGGCATTGCTGGTCTATCTCGGCACACCTCCATGCCAGATCAATCGCGGCCTCCTACGCAGGGCCGACTGGGCCGGCATGCTCTTGTTCGGCGCGTCGTTGTCGATGTTCTACGCGGGGCTCGATCAGGGCAACCGGCTCGATTGGCTCGGGTCGGGCATCGTGGTCGGTCTGCTCGCCGGAGGCGGCGCTCTGTTCATGGCCTTCCTTGTCAACGAAATTTACGCCGGCGATCCCTGGGCCAACATCAACGTGCTGTTCAAGCGCAACGTCGGATTGGGCCTCGCAACCGCTCTGTTCTACACCCTGACCAGCCTGTCCAATTCCGTCCTCGTGCCCGGCTTCCTCGGGACCGTCACGCTGCTGCGTCCCGAGCAGTATGGATCGCTGATGCTGGCGTATGGCGCCCTGCCGATATTGATGCTGATACCACTTTCGATCGTCGTCCTTCGACACTTCGATGCCCGTTGGGTCGCTGCCTTCGGACTCTCGGCTTTCGCCGCAGTGGGTCTTCTTGGCATGCAATTGTCCAGCGATTGGGCGCCGCCGGACTTTCGTCTGATCGTCCTCCTGCTGTCGGTCGGCCAGGTCTTCACCTTGACGCCGGTCATTCTTACCCTGGTCGCAAACTCGGATTCGTCGCGCGCAACCGCATTCTCCGCCTATATCCAGGTTATCCGCGTGGTCGGCGCGGAGGTCGGTGTGGCCTTGATGACGACATGGCTACGCGTCCGCGAGCAGATCCATTCGAACTATCTCGGACTTCATGTTGCAGACGGTGATTCCGAGGTGAGCCATCGGTTGACCGCGCTCGCCGATCATCTCTCGGATCGTGGTGCGGACGCGGCCTCGGCACGAGCGATCCAGGTTTTTTCGGAAACCGTCGCGCGCGAGGCCAATGTCCTGGCTTTCATCGACGGCTTCTCGCTCTGCTTTTGGCTCGCGATCACCGGCCTGTTCTGCCTGTGCTGGATCACGCGGGCACCACCAGGGCCGTTCACGCCCGCGCCGTTCGGCTTTGCCAAAGCGTTGCTGCGTCGGTGCGGTGTCACTTCGGCGACGCAGGCCTGAGAGTAAGGCTCTGCGGCCGCGATCGGCGCAAGATACGGCTCGATGCAGACAAATGGGGGCACGCTTTCACAATATTTGTTGGAGCCGATACGACACACTGAAGGATGTGCGGACAGCCCCCTCCTGCTCGCTGGAGCCGTCAAATGTCTGCCGATGGAGTGCGCCGATGGATCCTGTGATTCTTTCACGACTGCAATTTGCGTTTACGATCGGCTACCACATCCTGTGGCCGGCCTTTTCGATCGGGATCGCATGGTTCATCGTCACCTTGAATGCCTTGTGGCTCCGGACCGGCAAGCCGGCATACCACCAGCTCGCGACTTTCTGGACCAAGGTCTTTGCGCTCGCATTCGGGATGGGCGTCGTGACCGGCGTGGTCATCTCCTACGAAATCGGACTGAACTGGTCGCGATATGCCCGGGTCACGGCTGACGTCATCAGCCCGCTCCTGACGCTCGAAGTCCTGACGGCGTTTTTTCTCGAGGCCGGCTTTATCGGGATCATGTTGTTCGGCGAGAAGCGCGTCGGGAAATGGGTCCACTTCGCGGCGTCCGTGATCGTGGCAACCGGCACGGTCATCTCCGCCTTCTGGATCATCGCGGCGAACTCCTGGATGCAGACGCCGGTGGATTTCACCATGACCGGCGACGGCCGGTTCGTCACCACGGATTTCTGGGGCGTGGTTTTCAATCCCTCGATGCCGTACCGGCTCGCACATATGCTGCTCGCCAGCTTCATCACCGGGATTTTCGTCGTTGTCGGCGTGTCCGCGTTCTGGCTGCTGCGCGGCCGGGCGAAGGAGCAGGCGCCTGCCCGCGCGGCCTTCTCGCTCTGCCTCTGGATGGCAACGATTTTGGTACCGCTGCAAATCTTCGTGGGCGATCAACACGGGCTCAACACCCGTAAATTCCAGCCGATGAAGCTCGCAGCCATCGAAGCGCGATGGGAGACGGCGAAATCGGTGCCGCTGACGGCCATTGCCTGGCCCGACGAGAAGGCCGAGCGCAACGACTACGCCATCGAAATCCCCTGGTTGGGCAGCATCATTCTCACCCATTCGCTCAACGGCGAAGTCAAGGGCCTGAAAGAGGTCCCTGCGAGTGAGCGTCCGCCGGTCATTCCCGTCTTCTTCGCCTTCCGGATCATGGTTGGCTGCGGAATGCTGCTGCTCGGCCTCGCGTTGGTCTCTCTCTATCTCCGCTGGCGTCAGCAGCTGTTCGACACACATTGGTATCTCTACGCATGTCTGGTCGGTACACCGCTCGGCTTTGTCGCAACGCTCGCAGGCTGGACGGTGACGGAGGTGGGACGGCAACCTTACGTCGTCTACGGGCAGTTGCGAACGGCCGACGCGGTCTCCCCGATCGCCGGTGGGGCCGTATTCGGATCGCTTGCGGTCGCGCTGGTGCTCTACAATCTGCTGCTGCTCGGCTTCTTCTACTATGGCGGTCGGCTGGTGTGGCGCGGCTTCGAGACCGAGACACCAACAACGCCCGTCGGCCGGCCACTCGGCGCCATCCATGCAGCCATCGCAGCAGGAGAAGTGATCAAATGAGCATTCTGGGCAATCTCGATCTGCCGGTGGTGTTCGCCGTGTCTGCGGCCTTTGTCATCGCGCTTTATGTCATCCTGGATGGATTCGACCTCGGGGTCGGGATCCTCCTGCCGTTCGCGCCGCGCCCGGCCGACCGCGATATCATGATCCGAACGCTGGCACCGACCTGGGACGGCAACGAGACGTGGCTCGTGCTCGGCGCGATGGTGCTATGGACGGCCTTTCCCGGAGCCTTCGCAATTCTCATCCCGGCGTACTACGTGCCCCTCGCCTTGATGCTGTTTGGCCTCGTCTTGCGCGGCGTTTCGTTCGGTTTCCGCTCCCAGGGCGGACCGTTGCGGGTGCTATGGACGACTGCGTTCACTGCGGGCTCTGCGATCGCAGCTTTTTGCCAGGGCGCCATCCTGGGATCATTCATCGGCGGGACAATTCGCGTTGTCGACGGCCACTTTGCCGGCGGTCCGCTGGACTGGATCACGCCATTCTCGGTCGCAACCGGTCTCGGGCTCGCAGCCGGTTATGGCCTGCTCGGCGCATGCTGGTTGATATGGAAGACCGAGGGAACGACGCAGGCCTCCGGCCGCAGGTTCGCGCTCGTGACGCTTCTTCTTACGGGGGCCGCGATCGCATTGATCAGTCTGTGGACGCCGTTGAGCGTCCCTGCGATCGCCGACCGCTGGTTCACGCCCTCCCATTTGCTGTCGCTCTCGCCGCTTCCCCTCATCGCCGCGGCGGCGTGGGTCGGCGCTTTGCGGTCGTTGTCCGGACCGCGCGATTGGATGCCGTTTCTCTGCGCGATATTGCTGTTCCTCGCCTCGCTGGGCGGCCTCGGCGCGAGTGTCTGGCCCTACGCCATTCCGGGCGTCATGAACATCTGGGACGCAGCATCCGAACAGCGCACCCAGGTGATCTCGTTCTTCGCGATCGCTGGAATTGTCCCGATCATCCTGGCTTATGTCGGCTTCAGCTACTGGACGTTTCGGGGAAAGGTCGGCGCCTCCTGAGCGAGGAAAGACAACGGAGGACAATCGCCATGACGCATCGGCCTGCCATCTTCGAACCCATACGGGTCGGTCCGCTCGAATTATCCAACCGGATCATTATCGCGCCGATGTGCCAGTATTCGGCAGAGCACGGCTGCATGACCGACTGGCACCTGATCCATTTGGGGCACCTTTCGCTCTCCGGCGCGGCTTTGCTCACGATCGAGGCCACGGCGGTGCTGCCGGATGGCCGCATCACGTGGGCCGATGTCGGCCTCTATGACGACAAGACGGAAATCGCGATGGGCTCGACGATCGATCGTATCCGACGCTGGTCGGGCATTCCCATCGGCATTCAATTGAACCACGCAGGCCGCAAGGCGTCCACCGAGGTGCCGTGGATCGGCGGAGCCCAGATCGCACCTGGCGCGCCGGATGGCTGGCAGACGGATGCACCTTCAGCCATACCTTATGCCGCAGGCCAGGTGTCTCCGCGGATGCTCGATCGCGATGGACTGCGAGCCATACGCGATGCGTTCGCAGCAACGGCCAAACGCGCCCGGCGCATCGGCGTCGATCTGATCCAGCTTCACTGCGCCCACGGCTACCTCCTGCATCAATTCCTGTCACCGCTCTCCAACCGGCGCGACGATCGGTACGGCGGATCGCTGGAAAACCGCATGCGTTTTCCGCTTGAAGTCTTCGAGGCTGTGCGCGAGGCCGTGCCGGACAGGCCGGTCACCGTCCGTATCTCCGGCACCGATTGGGTCGACGAAGGGTGGGACATCGAACAGACCTGCTCCTTCGCAGCGAAGCTGGAGCGTGCCGGCTGCGATGCAGTCCACATTTCGAGCGGCGGTCTCGACCCCGGTCAGAAGATTCCGGTGGGACCAAGCTATCAGGTGCCCCTGGCTCGCGCCGTCAAGGCCAGCGTGGGAATTCCGGTCGTCGCGGTCGGGCTGATTACGGGATTCGATCAAGCCGAGGCGATCGTGGCGACCCGCGAAGCCGACATGATCGCGCTGGCGCGCACCATGCTCTACGATCCGCGATGGCCCTGGCACGCCGCAGCTGAACTGGGTGCTCAGGTCCAGGCCCCCAACCAATATCTCCGGTCGCAGCCTCGGCGGTTCAGGGATCTCCTGGTCGGGAGCAGCCCGAAGATATCCGGCCGCCCCTCCCTTGCCGATCGACGTCTGTAAGGTCATACAAGGTCAGTTGCGAGCTCGCACAAGCCCACTATTTCGTTGGCATGGAGGTGCCTGGTGTCTGCTTCCTGTTCCCATCAGAACCAGATAAGGACCGTGACACCCAGCGCACGAGGCTGCGAGGAATGTCTGAAGACCGGAAGCTGGTGGGTCCACCTACGTGTCTGCCGTTCCTGCGGACATGTCGGGTGTTGCGATCAATCGCCCGGCAAGCACGCGACCAGGCATTTTGAGGCTACGGAGCATCCCATCATCGAGGGTTACGATCCGCCGGAAGGTTGGGGCTGGTGCTTTCTCGACGAGACGTTCATCGAGCTCGACCATCCCACGCCACAACTCGGTCCGATCCCGCGTTTCGTGCCGTGACTTAGCAAGACAACGCTCGCGCCGGGCGTTGCAGCGAACAAGCGACACTCGCGGCATAGGCCCGCGTGGTCTCGAGCAAACGAAACATCGGCGCTTCGCTTGCCGTCTCGACGGCGAGAAACGACTTGTCCAGGAGGCTGTAGAACACGTCGGAGGGGCTCCTGCAGGCGCTGCCAGTACAGCTTGCTATGGCGCGTTCGGCCGTAAACGAGCCGCGCAACGCGGCGAGGCGCACCAGCATCCGCTGCTCTTCCTCCGAGAGCAGGCCGTAACTCCAGTCGAACGCAGCTGCCAGGGTTCGATGCCTGGGCAACGCGGTCCGGCGGCCTCTCGTGAGGATGGAAAAACAGTCATCGAGGCGGGCGGCAATCTCGCGGAGACCGAGTTCCGCGACCCGCGCGGCAGCAAACTCCAGCGCAAGCGGTATGCCGTCGAGCCTTCGGCATATCTCCGCGATCTTGGGCAGATCCCGCCGGCAGGGTTCGAATCGCGTCGATGATCTGACACGATCGATGAACAAGGTCACCGCTGAAAACTTCGCGAGATCTTTCTCTTCGATCTCCTCCCCCTCCGCCGGAAATGTAAGCGATGGCAGGCTATGACTCCATTCTCCAGTGGCACGGAGCGCCTCTCGACTGGTGACGAGCAGCCTCAGATTGGAGCAATGACTGAGCAATCTCTCCGCAAGCACCGCGACGGGCTCTACGATGTGCTCGCATGTATCGAGTATCAAGAGCGTCTCGTTCCCGCCAAGATGCTTGCACAGCGACTCCAGCACGTCGTGCTCCGCCGACACGTGCAAGACTTCCAATATGGCCTGAGCCGCGCCCGCGCCGTCGGTGACGCTCGAAAAATCAACAAAGCTGATGTCCCCCTGGAACTTCTGCGCGTACAGCTTCGCCGTTGCGATCGCAACCGTCGTCTTGCCGATACCGCCCGGCCCCGTGACGGTTACAAGTCGATTTTGGTCTAGAGCATTTTCGATGATCTGAATTGCATCGTCCCGCCCCACAATCGTGTTGGCGAGAATCGGCAGCGCCGGATGCTTGGCGACTCTGGAGCCGGCCGGCACGCCTCCGTTTGCTTGATAGCGGACGGGCAGAACGAAACAATAGCCGCGATTCGGCACGGTATTGATGGCACCGTTCGCTTCGTCCCATTGCGACAGGATCTTTCTCAGGATGTTCATCTGCACGCGAACGTTGGCCTCCTCGACCGTAACATTCGGCCACACCAGACGCATCAGATCGCCGAAGCTCACGACATTCCCGGCCCGCGACACCAGCAACGACAGCAGATCCAGTGCCCGCCCGCCAATCGCAATGCGCTCACCGTCATGCAGGAGCGCCCGCCGCCTGGGATACAATCGAAGCCCCGCGAATTCGTAGCATTCCTCCGACATCATCCCGGCCCCAAACACGGACACGCCGTCGACGAGGGGAGCGACGCCGCTCGCAACCCCGATTTCCGCTCCGGACGCGAGCGGCTTGCGCTCGTCCTGATCCATAATGGCTGGGATTGATCGGACTGCGGCAATGCCGCTGAGGCGCGTGTTCATCAAAGTTTCTCCTTGCTTTTGCGAGCAGAGCGTCAGAACACTTGGCCGTGGTGACCGGCAGTATGATGCCGGCAATGTCTCCGGCCAACATCGCAAGGGTCTCTAAGACCCACACCTTGGTATGGTCGCGTGTTGGCGACGCCGCACCTTCGTTTAGTGCGGCCCGACGCAACTTGTGGTATTGAGTTCAATCTGCCACTGCACGGCATGCGTATGGCTCAACCATCCGACGACAGACCTATCGTGCACGTCATCGATGACGACGATTCAGTGCGCTTGATGCTTGACAGCCTGTTACGGTCGGTCGGACTAAGCGTACGCAGCTACAGCAACACGCAGGAATTTCTGAAGGCGATCCGCTCAGAAGGACTTGGCTGCATCGTTCTCGACATTCGCCTTCCTGGAATCAACGGACTGGACTTCCAGGAGCAGCTTCAGGAGATCGGGGTCGGACTGCCCGTCGTGCTGATGACCGGGCACGGAGACATTCCAATGTCCGTGCGAGGCATGAAAGCCGGCGCGGTCGATTTCCTGGCCAAGCCGTTCCGGGATCAGGACATGATCGATGCGGTGACCGCGGCAATCAACCGGGATCGCGCTCGTCGAACCAACGAGGGCTGGGCCGTTGCAGCAGAAAATCGATTTGCCACCCTTTCGGCGCGCGAGCGCGAGGTGATGCTGCTGGTCACGTCCGGAAAATTGAACAAGCAGATCGCGGGAGAACTCGGCCTAAGCGAAATCACCATCAAGATGCATCGCGGTGCCGTGATGCGCAAAATGGAAGCTCATTCCCTTCCGGATCTGGTTCGAATGGCGGATACGCTCAAAAACAGGACGCGCTGACAAAGATTCAGCACTTCACTCATGCTGGGCAGGCGGCGAGAGATGATATCCATAGTTGATGACGACGACGCCGTGCGGGAGATGTTGGTCTCGTTGACACGATCACTTGGATACGATGCCACAGGCTTCGCGTCCGCCGAGGAGCTTCTTGCATCTGCCGCCCTCGACACGTTTTCCTGCGTGATTACGGACATACATATGCCGGGAATGAGCGGCTTTGAACTTCAGGAGCAGCTTCGTCAATGCGATGAACCGATCCCGATCATCATGATAACGGCTCGCACCGAACCTGATCTCGAGAGACGGGCTATCTCCGGCGGGGCAATAGGCTTACTCCGCAAGCCACTTGATATCGAAATGCTGGTCTCCTTCATCGAGAAGGCATTGGGGAGCTGACGCCCAATCCAATCGGAACTCTTCAGGCTACGATGCTGTCATCGAATTGCGGGACGGTAAAATGAAAAGCGGCGCCATGCGGACGCTCCGCCGTTGCCCATATCTTTCCTCCGTGGGTCTCCACGATCGAGCGGCAAATCGATAGTCCCATTCCCATGCCACCCGGTTTGGTCGTGTAGAACGGATCAAAGAGCCGCTCGAGCTCATCGGCGCTGATACCTGTCCCCGAATCCCGCACGGATACGAGCACTCCGCGAGATCCGTTCACCTCGGTGCTGATGAACAGTTCGCGCCGGACTTCGATGTTACTGAGAGAGTGCACCGCGTTGACAATCAAGTTCAGGATGACCTGCTGCAGCTGAATCCGGTCAGCCCCGACCGACGGCAACCCTTCCGCAAACTGCGTCTGTACCGAGATGTTGTTCTTCGCTGCTTCGGCACGTGTCAGTCCAATCACCTCGTCGATCGCTTCGTTGATGTCGACCCGGTCCATCCGCAGCGGCGCCTTCTTGACCAGATTCCGAGTTCGGTCGATCACATTGCCGACACGACGACCGTCCTTGGCGATCCTTTCGAGCAATTGACGAACCTCCCCCAGATCCGGCGGCTCGTGATCCAGCCAGCGCAGCGACGCCCCGGCATTGCCGATCATCGCGGTGATGGGCTGGTTGACCTCATGCGCGATCGAGGCGGTCAGCTGCCCCATGGTTGCGACCCGGTTCGCGTGCGCAAGCTCCATCTGGGTCTCGCGATAGCGCCGCTCGCTTTCGCGCGCCTCCGATTCCGCCCGCCTGCGTTCGGTCAGGTCGAGAACGAAAGAGACACCCTGGTTGTCAATCTGGGAAAGACGCGCCGCACCGATCAGGACCGGGACGCGACTGCCGTCCTTCCGAAAATACTCCCTCTCATATGGCTTTATTGTCCCAGTCTTCTTTAGAGTTTCGAGCGCCTCGGCAGACCGGCCACGCCATTGCGGCGGCGTCAACTCAATCCAGTTCAGATCGCCACGCACGAAATCATCTCGATCGAAACCGAGCATGCGGAGAAACGTATCATTGGCCTCGACAATACCGCCTTCGAAATCCCAGATGATGATCCCAATGATGTTGGCGTCCACCAAGTGCCGGATCTTTGCTTCTCGTTCCTGAAGATCGCCATAGAGACGCGCATTCTCCAGGGAGATCGCCGCCTGTGACGTAAGCAGCTTCAGTACGGCGATCCGGGTCGGCGCGAAGACCCGAGGGATCAGATTGTTCTCGAGGTAGAGCACGCCAATGAGCTTGGCCTGATTGATCAGGGGCAGGCAGAGAATGGAGCGGGCCTGATGCTGTCGCACGTAGGCATCCCCCGAGAATAGGCCTTCTGCCGCGGCGTCGTCGAGAATGATGCTTTCTTGCGTGCGCAGGACGTGATGAAGGATCGCTTCGGGCAGCGTTTCGATCGTGACGGGACCATTGCACAGATCGACCACGACCATGTCGGCGTCGACCGTCGCCTGGGCCACAATTCGCGGCTCGTCCCCACGCAAGAGGATCAGCAGTCCGCGCGCGGCCCCCGCGTGCTCCATTGCGGCGCGCATAAGCGTGTCGATCAGTTTATCCAGGATGACCCCGCTGGACACGGCTTGTGAGACTTTGATGACGGTTGCGATATCCAAGTGGGCGATCGTCTCCTCGATCGTGCTCGATGGCCCGGACGGCTGCTTCTCTTCCCTGAGGTATGGATAGAGCTGCTCGAGCTGCCGCACCTTGCCGTCGGCGCCCCAAACGGCATATCCGTCGCGGGCGTCCCGCAGGTAAACACGAGCAATCTTGTCGAAACCGTGCATCGCGTAGAAGCGACCGGCGATCTCGTTGGCGAGCGCTTCGCTATGCACCAGTCCGCCGGTTCGGGCCGAACGTATGGCCTGCTCGTAAAGCCGTTCGGCGTCGAACTGCCGCCCTTCGAGGCGAGCGATCTCGCCGGCGATCAGCGCAGCACTGCTCTCAAAGTTTTCCGGGCAATTCTTCGCCCACTCATGCAGGCAACGATGATGAGCCGCCAGGGCCTCAAGGTGCTTGGCACGCGCGGCGGCGGATGCCGTGTCACAATGTGCAGCGCGCGCGAGCGCTGAAAAGAGATGGTAATCGACCAATTCGAAATAATAGGACGATGTCCAGAGATGGCGCTCGGCGTTTGCGGCAGCTTCCAGCGCGGCATCATATGCCCCGGCGAAAAAGCGGGCCTGCAGCTTGCGATTCCAATACCGGCACGCAGCGGTCGCGAGTTGCGGCACGTCCAAGCGCTGCTCAAACTGAGCTTCATCGAACTCGTTATCGTTGAACGAGGTGAAGTCGGGGGTCAGGCCGCGCAGGGTGCGGATGATTCTCAGCTGCGCGGTGATACGGTCAATAACGGGGCCAAAATGGGTCTGACGCGCACAGTCGAGCCCGGCTTCGGCCTCGCGCTGAACTTCAGCGAGCGGCTCTCCGGTGGCAAGAAGACTTGTGGTCAGGTTCTCGCAGCTGAATGCAACAAAGGTGAGATCGCCGTTTCGGTTGGCGGCATCGAAGCCGCGCCGGACCAATGGTCGGCCGGTGCGGATCGGTTTCGTCCAGGGAATGACGCGGTGCCCGAAGATGACGCAAACCCGAGCCTCGAAGCGACGCAGCCCGCGCTGCTCGACCAAGTCCAGGCCGAGCTTGCCGAAGCGGAATCCAGCCTGGTAATCGCCAAAATGCGGCCCAAGGATTGCACCAAGCCAGGCGTAGGCAAAGCAAGATCCGTCACTATTGCCACGCTCCAGGCTGATATTTGTCATCCGGCAGATCACGAGACAATGCAGGTTCTCGTCGGTAAACAGCGCGGCCGTTACGACCGTTGCAAGGACGTCCATGGTCGCGCGGCAACCGGGATCGGCCATTGCCGGCAAATCGACAAGGTCTTCGATCGAGCGACGCCCGATCTGGTGCCAAAGGCGCTCATATTCGCGTTGGATCTCGTCCTTGGTGGGGTGCGCCGACCACTCGATGCCGACCCGCCGTAGATAGTCGAGGCAGACCTCAATGGCGCGGTCGTTCTGGCCGACCGTCAGCAGGAGCTCCTGTCGCAGCCGGGTAACGGCGGCAAAATCGACGAGCGGGCCGGCACAGCGAGATAGCATCGCCAACCGCGCGTCAGCCGCCACTAACGCGCCTGTGAGGAATTCGCACTCGGCAGTCTGGAACTCGAGGGCAAAGGTAAGCGCGTTGCACCGGTCCCAGCAATCGTCGGGCAGCAGAGCGCGCCCGGCAGTGAGATAGGTCAGCGCCGAAGCATAGGCTGTCGATTGTTTCGCGCGCTGACCCGCGATGAGGTTCAGCTCGGCGACCTGCTCCCGCTCCTCGATCGAGCTGATCAGTGCCGTGCCACGGTTCAGATGGTTTGCAATTTCAAAAATCGCTTCCTCTCGCTTGTACGGCGGCGTGTGCGCCACCAGCAGTCTGCCGATCGCCAGATGCTGGACCGCCCTCTCCTCTTTTGAGCTGAGAGCATACGCCGCCTCCTGAACCCGATCGTGCAGGAACCGGTAGGTCCCCTCCTGCCGCAACACCAGCTCCGCTCGCACGGCGGCCCACAAAGCAGCGTGAAGTTCTTCCTCGCTCCGGCCGTGGACCAACGCCAGGGTGCTTATCGGCGCGCTGTTGCCCAGACAGGCCAACCGCTGCATGGTCTCTCGGGTCTCGGCCGGCAGGCTGCACAGCTTGCCCAGCATGAGGTCCACCACATTGTCGGTGTAGCCCTTCGCGTGGATTTTTTGGAGATCCCAGGTCCACCGCGCCGTATCCTGGTCGAGCGTAAGGAGTTCCTGCTCGGCGAGCGCCGTAAGAAACTGGATGATGAAGAAGGGATTGCCGCCGGTCTTCTCATGCACCAGACGGGACAGTGGGCCGGCGCGGGCCGGCTCACATTGCAGCGCGTCAACGATGAGCTGGCCCACATCATCAAGTCTGAGTGGGGCGAGAACGATTTCCTGCAATCGCCCGCCGGCGTCGCGGATTGCCGCGAGCCGTCGCATCAAGGGATGTACTGGGGTCACCTCATTGTCGCGATACGCGCCAACCAGGAGAAGGTGGCGCAACTCCGGCTGGGTTACCAGATGCTCGAGCAGGTCGAGCGTGGCCGCGTCGAGCCATTGCAGATCGTCGAGAAATAGCGCCAGTGGATGTTCCGGACGGGCAAACACGCCGAGCAACCGGCGGAACACCAGCTGAAAGCGGCGCTGCGCGTCCTGGGGCGGCAGCTCCGGTACCGGCGGCTGCGGGCCGATGAGCGGCTCAAGCTCGGGGATCAGTGTCACCATAAGCTGGCCGTTTGCACCTAGCGCCTCCCGAAGCGCTTCGCGCCAGGGCGTCAGTTCGGCATCACTCTTTCCAAGCAGCGGACGGATCAGACTCTGCAAGGCCTGCGCCAGCGGCACATAAGGGATTTCGCGCTTGTATTGGTCGAACTTCCCAGCAGCAAACGACCCATGGGGCGGCACCAGCGCACGGTGCAGCTCATGCACCACCGACGACTTGCCTATGCCGGAATAGCCGGACACGAGGACCATTTCCGGTCCGCCCCCGCCCACCACGCGTTCAAAGGCGGCGAGCAGGGTCTCGATCTCGCGTACCCGACCGTACAGCTTCTCCGGGATCAAAAGGCGATCAGGCGCATCGTGCTGCCCGAGCACAAATGGGGCGATGCGCGCGAGCCGCTCCCAATCAGCAAGGCAGCGTCGCAGATCACGCTCCAGGCTGGCAGCGGTCTGATAACGCTCCTCCGAGGTCTTCGCGAGCAGCTTCATGATGATTTCGGAAACCGGAGCGGGAACACTCTCCAGTCGTTCGTTCGGCGGCAGCGGCTTTCTGGCGATATGGCAATGAACCCATTCCATCGGATCGGCCGCAGTGAACGGCAGCGAGCCCGTGAGCATCTGGTAGAGCGTGACCCCAAGCGCATAGAGATCGCTGCGGGAATCGATCGAGCGATTGATTCGCCCGGTCTGTTCGGGCGCCATATAGGCAAGTGTGCCCGCAACGAGCTCGGGAGGCCCAGGCTTCTGCCGCTCACGCGGCAGCCGCGAGGCGATACCGAACCCCGTAAGCCGGACCCGTCCGTCCGTGCAGTTCACCAAGATATTGGCCGGCTTGATGTCCTTATGGACGAAGCCGATCTTGTGGGCGCTGCCGACTGATCCAGCGATACCTATGGCGAGGTGCAGAAAGCTCTCGATCTCCATTGGCGCACCGATCAAGTGCTCCAGCGGCTCGCCTCCTGGATCTTCAAGAAGCAATACGGTCCGACCGTTTTCATGAAGCAAGTCTAACGGACACGCGGCCCACGCGCGATCGAGTTCATCCTTGCATGCAAATTCATGGGCAAGGCGATCGAGAATTCCTGGATGAGGATGCTCCGAGGCGGGCCGCACTGCCAGAGCAGCAACCGGGCCGCTGTCGGAGGCGTTATGCCATTCCCGGCAGAAGACACGTTCGCCGTCTCTCCACGCAACGTGGAATCTGCCATTCGCGATTCCGGCAAAGCGAACTGCATCCATGTCAGCGACGGTTCACATCGGTTCGGTCGCGAATGACGCAGCAACGAGGTCAGCGCCGGTGCGACCCTAGGCAAGATAACCCATGGTACTACCGCCGATACCGACGCGTCCTGCAGAATTTTCGTGAACCCGCGCGCAACTCTCGTCGGGCAGGGCAGGAAACCGTGCGAAATGGCAATATGAGTGCGGCCGGTCCCGGGAGGGAAGAACCGGCCGCGACAGGCCGCGGCGAAGGGACGGGCGCCGAGGCCAAGGGGTGCAAGCGTCGCCTGCCCTTTCCCAGGGGCGGCCTCTCAAGCTCCTCTGCTACCCTGTCTGCCGATCACGCAGCGCCACGCCGCCAGGCGCTCCGCCGGATGTTGCTTCATCCAGTCGGCCAGCTGCGGAACGCCCATCAGGCATGACTGCACCGAGATGTCAGCCAAATCCGAGGTGGTGACAGTCTGCTCGTAGCAATTTGCCGGCGAGGACAGGCTACAGAGCACGGCGATAATCATGATCACGGGACGCTCCCCTCGCCCCGACGGGGGTCGGCGGCGCTTGTTGGCACATAGCCGCCCTGCGCCATGTCATCCTGTGTGCCGGGAGGGCCTGCCGGCGGGAAGATGCGATCACAGATCGCGCGGGCCTCTTGGATCAGGCGGGCGCGCTCGCGCTCCGGCTTCGAGACAAACCGGACAACCGCCTCCCTGCTCGCTCCAGATGCGCTCTGAATTCGGCGCATGTGCCTGCGGTGCTGGTCAAATTGAATGATCTCGCTCATGCTCGCTCCGCGTCAGCCATTCAACGATCGTCGTAACTACCACTCGCTCGCCGATGCGGTGGCCGTCTCGCGCGCCAATGCCTTGGCCGCATCGACTTGCGAGGCTCTCTCGGCTCGGCGTTCGTAATCGTCGGCGAGAGCCTTCAACTGTCCCGCGATGACCTCGTCGGTCATGGTTTGCGCTGCGCGTACCAGTGTGCGCGCCGTCTGCAGATACTGCTTGCCGCGCTGCGAAAGCTGAATGGTCATGGCACCCTCGTTCGAGGCTCTGGCAGTCCACCCAGACCCATCTGGATAGCGCTCAGCCAATTGCGATCACTTTCCCGGCGAGACCTGAAGCGATCGACGCACGCCTTCGTACAAAGCGGCGTTCGCCAGGAGTAATAACGGACAAGGCCGAACCTGCCGTTGCACACTGCACATCGCGTAGCTGCGCCATGTACCGGACGTTCCAAGCAACTTGCCATAGTTGCCTCCTGTGGTTTGTCGCAAGGGCTCGCCGAGCTTGCTTCCTTGACATCCACACGCAACGAACCCATGCGCTCCGATGCATGCAAGCTAGGACAACCAAGACAAATCTCAATTGAACCTAGGTAACCAATCAGCATCCAAAAGGCGCGACGACCCCACACGAAGGTCTGTACGACTTCATCCGGAAGCGTAACCTTCGACGCTCGCCGTCGTGCGAATTCGAAATTTGGCACTGTGGGCACTCGGGCAGATCGGCACGGACGAGCCGCAGTCGAGGACAGCCCGCGCTCGAGTGAATCGCGGCCTGCCGACCGGCTGAGCTTGGCAGCAAGTGAGACGCTCTATGCGGCCGAAAGCGAACCTGTTATGCTCAATTTGAGTGTTTATCCAATCCCAGCGGTCACTCGCCGCTACGAGCCGATCGCAGCCGTTGCAACGCGAGCTCGCTACGCTGGCAGTTGAGCAGCCGTCGAAGCACCTCAAGGAACCTTCACTCGCCGTAAAAGCTGCTAGACTGAACCGAATTGCCCAACACTGCACGGGGGTGCGTTGGAGTAAGCGCATGGCGTATTGGGATAGCGAATTTCAGCGAGTCCGATCGCCGATCCTGCGTTACGGATTCTCAGTCTTTTCGGTGATAGCCGCGACGGCGGTCGCGGTCGCGGTTCAAGACTTCCAGTTCCGTGATGTAGAGCTCCCGCTTCTGGTCCTCGTCATCGGCCTTGTCACCTGGTACGCGGGACCCGGGCCTGCCGTGGTCGCCGTTCTGCTCTCCACGGCGGTGTTCAACTATCTCTTCGTCGAACCGCTTTACACGTTCTACGTTTCCGCGCGTGAGATTCCCTACTTTCTACTTTTCGTGCTTTCGGCGATCATCGTTACCTCCTTCAGCATTGTCCGACGCCGCATCGAGGACAACCTCCGTCACGCGCGCGATCAGCTTGAAGACGAACTCCAGCAGCGTCAGCGGCGCGATGCTGAAATTAGCAAGCTCAACCACGAGCTCACACTGCGCGCCGCGGAGCTCGTCACCGCCAACAAAGAACTCGAATCGTTTGCCTACTCCGTGTCGCATGACTTGCGGGCACCGCTCCGCCATCTCGTCGGCTATTCGGAGCTGCTGCAGAAGCACGCATCGAGCTCGCTGGACGACAAGGGTCGTCGATATGTGCAGACCATTCTCGATTCAGCCAAACGAATGGGTAACCTGATCGATGATCTGTTGGCATTTTCCAGGATCGGGCGTGCTGAAACCAGGACCACGGCAGTCGATCTGCAGCAGCTGGCCGCAGATGTTGTTTCCGAGATTGGAGCGCAGGCGAAAGGACAGGACATTTCCTGGAAGATCGGCACACTTCCGGTCTGCCATGGAGACCGTCCCCTCCTCAGGCTTGTTCTCGTGAACCTGCTCTCCAATGCGGTCAAGTTCTCCAGCACGCGCAATCCGGCCCAAGTCGAGATCGGCGCCGCGGATGGCCCCGAAGGCAAGACGGAAATCTTCGTGAGAGACAACGGCGTTGGTTTCGACATGCGGTATGTCGACAAGCTGTTCGGCGTATTTCAGCGGCTGCATCGGGCCGACGAGTTCGAGGGCACCGGGATCGGATTGGCAACGGTTCAACGCATCGTTCATCGCCATGGCGGAACGGTGCGAGCCGAAGCGAGCCTGGATCAGGGAGCCACATTCTACTTTTCATTACCCAAAGCCAGCCCTGCCGCGGAAAGGACGGCGAACATGCCATGATTGAATTCGGACGCATTCTAGTCGTTGAGGACGATCCAAGGGATGTTGAGCTCACTCTTACAGCCCTTGACGAGTACAAGCTCGCGAACGAAGTCGTCGTTGTCCGCGACGGCCAGGAGGCCCTCGACTATCTGTATTGCCGCAAACAATTCGCCTCCCGTCCCGTTGAGAGCCCGGCCGTCATTCTGCTCGACCTGAAACTGCCGAAGGTGAATGGTTTGGAAGTCCTGCAACAGATCAGGTCGGACGAACGGCTCAAGATGATTCCCGTGGTCGTCCTGACGTCGTCCCACGAAGAAAGGGACATGGTGACCAGTTACAAGCTCGGGGTAAACGCCTATGTCGTGAAGCCGGTCGACTTTCACGAGTTTGTCAACGCCGTCAAGGAGCTGGGCATGTTCTGGGCGGTCATCAATCAGCCGCCCCCAGGAAGCGCAAAGAAGGTTCTATGAATTCGCTCGTCCGGATCCTTTTGCTGGAAGATGACTCGAATGATGCCGGGCTCATCGCGGAGATCCTTGAAGCCAATGATTTCACCTGTCGCATCCGGCGCGTTCAAGATCGCGTCGAATTTCTGGCGGCCCTTGAAGATGGCGCATTCGATCTGATCCTCTCGGATCACAGGCTTCCGTCGTTCGACGGCCTCTCGGCACTGCATCTGGCACTGAAGGCCCGCCCGGATATTCCGTTCATCTTTGTGTCCGGGACTCTTGGCGAAGAGGCCGCCATCGAAGCTCTCAAGGTCGGGGCCACTGACTACGTTCTCAAGGCCCGACTGGCCCGCCTCGTGCCCGCCGTCCGGCGCGCATTGGGCGAGGCGCACGATCGCGCCGCACGCAAGCGGGCCGAGGGCGCGTTGCGTCAAACGGAAACGGAGCTTCGCGATGTCATCGAGGCGATACCCGCGATCGCGTTTACCGCCCATCCCGATGGCAGCAGTATCTGGACCAACCGACAATGGGTGGAGTTTTCAGGGCTGTCCGTGCAGGAGACTTCTGGATCGAGTTGGCAATCCGCGATTCATCCCGACGACCTCGCTGAATACGCCGCCAAATGGCGTCATGCGATCGCAAGCGGCGCGCCGTTTGAGAACGAGGAACGGCATCGCAGCGCCAAGGGCGAATACCGCTGGTTCCTGGCGCGCGCAGTGCCGCTGCGCGATGACCGCGGCACAATTCTTAAATGGTACGGCACACTAACAGACATTACAGATCGCAAGCGCGCGGAGGATCGCCTCATCGTGCAGCACACGATCGGTCAGATGCTGGCGGAAGCGACCACGATCGACGAGGTCGGTCCGAGAATATTGCAGACGGTGGGCGATTATCTCGGCTGGGACCTCGGCGCGCTCTGGCGCATTGATCGGGAGGCCAGGGCGCTGCGCTGCGTCGAGCTTTGGCATAGGCCGTCAATAGACGTCCCTGAGTTTGCAAGAATCAGCCGGAATCTCGCCTTCGCTTCGGGCCAAGGACTGCCGGGCAGAGTGTGGTCCAGCCTTCAGCCTGAATATATCTCCGACGTCACCTCGGATGCGAACTTTCTGCGCGGGCCCATCGCCCGACGAGAGGGTCTGCACGCCGCGTTTGGCTTCCCCGTCCTGCTCGGAGGCGATCTCCTTGGCGTGATCGAATTCTTCAGCCGCGAGATCAGGCCACCCGATCAGGAACTGCTGAAGATGCTGGCCACCGTCGGCAGCCAGATCGGGCAATTCGTCGAACGCAAACGCGCGGAAGCTGAACTACGCGAATCCGAACAGAATTATCGCATGTTGTTCGAATCGATCGATGAGGGTTTTTGCACGATTGAAGTCTTGTTCGACCAGGACGAAAGACCGATCGACTATCGTTTCCTGCAAATCAGCCCGTCGTTCGAACGTCAGACGGGGATCGAGAATGCTGCCGGCAGACGGATGCGCGAAATCGCGCCGCAGCATGAGGAACATTGGTTCGAGATTTACGGCAGAATCGCCCTGACGGGGGCGCCGATGCGATTCGAAAACGAAGCAATGCAACTCGGACGCTGGTATGACGTCTACGCCTTCCGGGTCGATGGTCCCGACAGCAGGCGCGTCGGAATCCTCTTCAACGACATCACCGAGCGCAAGCGGGCGGAGGCCGAAGCGCGAGACAGCGAACGCCGCTATCGCGAAGTTCAGGCGCAGCTGACGCATGCGAGCCGGGTCGCTACGATCGGTCAGCTGATGACCTCGATTGCCCATGAAACCAAACAACCGATCGCCGCGGCCGTCGGCAACGCGCAGGCCGGATTGAACTGGCTTGATGCGCAGCCGCCGAATTGGGAGGAAGCCCGGCAAGCGCTTCGTTGCATCGTCAGGGACGGCAGGCGAGCGGCCGACGTCATCGACCGCATCCGGTCCCTCATCAAGAAGGCGCCGGCGCAGAAGGAGGACCTGGAGATCAACGAGGTGGTCCGCGAGGTCATGGCCCTGACCCGCACCGAGGTTTCGGAAAACGGTGTTGCGCTGGGCGCGGCGCTCGCGGAAGGCTTGCCGGTCGTCCGGGCCGATCGGGTCCAACTCCAGCAAGTGATCCTCAACCTGATCATCAACGCCGTTGAGGCAATGCGCGACGTTCGCAGGGAAGAGCGCGACTTGCTCATCAGCACCCGCAGCGAAGCGGACGGCATCAGCGTCGAAGTGCGGGATTCAGGGCCGGGCTTCGCACCGGGGGAGCTCGAGCGCCTGTTTGAGGCTTTCTACACGACAAAATCCAGTGGCTTGGGACTTGGGCTATCGATCTGCCAGTCGATCGTTGAAGCCCATGGCGGACGATTGTGGGCCGGTCCCAATCTTCCGCGTGGCGCCATTTTCAGTTTCACTGCGCCTGCCGGTCGGACCACTCCATCGTGAGCCCCGGAGCGCTTGCCATCCCCGGTCGAACAAGCGCTCGCCGTCCTTCCAGGCAAGGTGGGTGCCACCATTGACGGCGATTTACCTGCTTTTACGCCCCAACTCAGAGGATGCCGGCTAAGTTATGGAGTGCTTCAGCCTGCGTCGACGTCGGGCCAGCCGGAATGTTGTGAACGCCGACGCGGCAGGTACATCCGATCGACGGCATGTTCCGGTTCCGCGACACGACGCGAGGGAGTTGCACATTTGGTTTCCTCCCGGAAAGCGAGCTACTCGCAGGCGAGAGTTTGCCGATGCTTGGCCTAGAACCCAACTCGGCTTACGTGGAACATGGACCGCAACAGCCGCCTCCCGCTTCGCTCGAACTGCAGCTTCGCGAAGCGCTCGAGCGTGAAGCTGCGACTGCCGAGATACTGAGGGTGATCGCGGGCTCGCCTGCCGGATTCGGTCCCATCTTCGCTGCGATCGCGGAAAGATCCAATAAGCTCGTCAACGGGCTGTCCACAGCGGTCCTGCAATTGATCGAAGACCGATTGCACCTTGCCGCGTTCACTCGGCGGAGCGAGGTGGCAGATGCGACTCTCAACAATCTATTCCCCTTGAGGCTCGAAGACGTCGATTGGTATGCGACGACAATCCGGGAGACACGGCCAGTTCAGATCGAGGATTGCGAATTGGGGTTCGCAGGCCACCCGGGCTTGTTGGATCTCTCGCGCAAGCGAGGTTTTCGAAGCGTCGCTTTGATCCCGCTCTTCGGCCATACCGGCAGCATCGGCATCATCAGTGTGACCCGCGCGGAAACCGGCACGTTCAGGGAAGAGCACATACGGCTGTTGCGGACGTTCGCTGATCAGGCGGTCATTGCGATCGAGAATGCCCGGCTATTCAACGAAGTGCAGGCCAGAACCACCGAACTTGCGCAATCTCTGGAGGAGCTGCGGGTGGCCCAGGATCGCCTCGTGCAGACGGAAAAGCTCGCCTCCCTCGGTCAACTCACTGCAGGCATTGCCCACGAGATCAAGAATCCGCTCAATTTCGTCAACAATTTCTCGGCCTTATCGGTCGAGCTGTCGGACGAGCTCGACGATCTCCTGCAGCCAGAGACTGTCGCCGAGGAGATCCGTTCGAAAGTCAGCGAATTGACGCGTCTTCTCAGGGACAATCTGGAGAAGGTTGTCCAGCACGGCGAGCGAGCCGATTCCATCGTCAAAAGCATGCTGCAGCATTCCCGCGCGCACTCGGGCGAGCACCGATCAGCCGACATCAATGCGCTGCTCGAAGAGAGTCTCAACCTGGCCTATCATGGCGCACGCGCCGAAAATTCGGCCTTCGACATCACGTTGCATCGTGAATTCGATCCCGAGGCTGGAATGAAGGACCTCTGCCCTCAGGAGATCACGCGTGTGCTGCTCAACCTGATCTCGAACGGCTTCTACGCCGCGACCAAGCGAAAGGAGACGGCCGGCGAAGGTTTCAGGCCGATCCTGAGCGCCCGCACCAGAGGCGTGCGCGATGGGGTCGAGATCAGCATTCGCGACAACGGCGCGGGCATCCCCCCGGAGGTCAAGGAGAAGATCTTCAACCCCTTCTTCACGACCAAACCGGCGGGCGAAGGAACGGGGCTTGGGCTTTCGATCTGTCACGACATCATCGTGAAGCAGTACGGAGGCCGCCTTGATGTCGCAACCGAGCCGGGCGTATTCACCGAGTTCACCATCACGCTGCCGCGCATCGCGGTGGCTCGCACTCACAAGGAAGAGCGCAATTGACCGTCTATATCCTGGTCGTGGATGACGAGCCCGACATCGAAACCCTGTTCCGCCAGCGCTTCCGGCACGATCTGCGTTCCGAGCGCTTTCACATGGAGTTCGCAACATCGGCTCCGGCAGCCCTCAAGCGTGTTGCGGAGATCCGCGACGCCTCGCTGATCCTCATCCTGTCGGACATCAACATGCCCGGGATGAGCGGGCTTGAGCTGCTGCCGGTCATGCGCGCGGCCCGCCCCGATGTGCCGGTTATCATGATCACCGCCTACGGCGATGCTGATACGCACAGGAGAGCGATCGAACACGGTGCAGAGGGTCTACTGACCAAGCCGATCGACTTCGGACTGTTGCGGAAGGAGATCGACACACGGCTCGAGCACGCGACATGAAGGCGGCCAGCATGGCACCGCCAGGATCGAGCGCAGACAAGGACGGCGCTCACCCCTCGCTGGCCATCGACTACTCTAGCCAACGAGGTGCCATCGCCCGGGCCTTTGCAACGTTTTATCTCGATATACAACGTTCTCTCGCGAGACTGGACTATAAGAGTTTCCTCTAACTTCTGCGCCCTCTCGTCAGCCGCGCTTCGCTACACTCTCGGACCATAGCTTAGCTCGGTTGTCAGAAGGCGCTTGATCGAAGAGCAGGAGAATTGCATGCCCAAGATGTTCGTTCACGCCCCCAGTGGTGTTTTCACGGCCGAGGCTCGCGCCAGCGTCGCTGCCGAACTGACTGACCTCGGAATGGCGTGCGAGCGCCTTGACGACACGCCGGCAATCCGATCGGGTGTTTGGGTGCTCTTCGCCGAACACGAGCCTGGCAGCATCTTCAGCGGTGGAAGAGCCGCGTCGCACCCGGTGATCGTCCTGCTGGTCAACGCAATCAAGGGAGGCCTCGACGATCCCGCCAGGAAGCGGCTCATTGAGGAGGGTACTGCGATCCTCGGCAAACACGCTGCGATCGGCGAAGGCAGGGTGCCGGCATATGTCGCGATCCAGGAGATCCCGGAGATCAATTGGGGGATGTACGGGAAGCAGGTCGATCTCTCATCGATGCGCGCCCCAGCGACCGCCTGACGGCGCATGGGTCTTCGCGGCGAAAGGAGATGGAGTCAAATTCCCCCATGTCGACCACGACAGTTGCCCGGCGCACTCGCGTCACCGCAGCGGGTCATGAGCGGGCCTCGCCCGTTCGACCGTCGATGGTCAGCAAAGGGCCAATAACTGACTTTCACGAGCAGGAACGAACTCATGCTTCCTCAACGGCGACGTTGAGGAAGCACGGACGCCAAGAGCGACGCCAAGAGCAAGGGCTTCGCCGTTACTATGCGGCCTGTCGCTGGATGTTGCGGGCGGCGTCCCGAATAACCTCGTACACCCGCCGAGGCTGAGAAAGCATCGGCACGTGACTTGTTGCAAGTTCCGTAACCTTGGCGTTCATGCGCTTGGCCAGGAAGCGCTCCAACTCGGGCTGTATGGTCCGATCCTCAGTACCGACGATGTAGGACGTCGGCTTGAGCTTCCAGGCGGCACCCGGAACGGGTTGACCAAAGAGATCGGCCAGCGGCGCCATTTGCGTAGCCCAAACCAGTTGCTGCTCGGCCTCCGGCAGGTCGCCTGCAAACTCGGGAACTCCGGATGGACGAAGCCATATGCGCCCGTCTGTCACGTCGATGTGCTGGAAAATGGGCGTGGCCGGGTACTTGTTTTGGTCGACAAGCGTTGTGTCGCCGTCCTCCGGTGCAAACGCACAGATATAAACGAGCGCTGCTACACGGCTGTCGGTCCCAGCCGCCGTGATGACGGTGCCACCGTATGAATGACCGACGAGAACGACAGGGCCGCTGGCGCGGTCAAACGAGGTCCGTACTGCGGCCGCGTCGTCAGCAACGGTGTTGAGATGGTTTTGCGTCGAGATCACTTGAAAGCCATCGGCCAAGAGCAGCGGGATCACTTTGCTGTAACATGACCCATCAGCCCAAAGGCCGTGTGCGAAAACGATGGTGGGCTTGTCGGACATCTCTGACCTCCGAATGTTGACGAGACGGCGCGTAGCCAGGACCCTACCCTGTCCGCATCGGCGGTCCGCGCTAAGAGAAATAAAACGTCGTAAATCGTGGAACGCGACGTCAATCCCGCAGATCAGTGCCGCGACCAATCACGTTGCTGAATTAAGCCCGGTGTCTTGGATAATGCCAAGATTGGACACCGACAGAAGCTGACGCTCTACAGCCTGTTCAGGAGTCGCCAGCGGTTGTCGGCAATTGGATCGCCTCCCCGTGACGAGCAGACCGTCACGCACTTGTCATATATATGTCATGTAAACGTAGTTTTTTTGTCACCTTGAGAAGCGCTGCATGCCCGATTGATTTCATAGCCAATTTCAAGGGGTTAGCAATGAGCGATATCACTTTACCCGGTTCGATCGAGCCCGCCCTCCGCAAAGGCCCCGATCTTGAGAAAGGCTTTCACCCGCTGACGGGCATCATTTACTTAGGGGTGATCGCCGCCGCACTGCTGTTCGTGGCTTACAGCATTTATGCAGACGTCGACGCTACCGGCGCGGGAAAGACGTCCTACTTTGCCTTTCTGCTTCTATTCGTGGCGTTGCTGATCGCGCTCGCGTTCGAATTCGTCAATGGATTTCACGATACTGCCAACGCCGTTGCCACTGTCATTTACACGCGCTCGATGCCAGCCCACGTGGCCGTGGTCTGGTCCGGCATCTTCAACTTGATCGGCGTGCTGCTATCGAGCGGCGCGGTCGCCTTCGGTATCGTCTCATTGCTGCCGGTGGAACTGATACTGCAAGTCGGCAGCAGCGCGGGCTTCGCAATGGTGTTCGCGCTCTTGATAGCCGCCATCATCTGGAACGTGGGCACCTGGTATTTCGGGTTGCCGGCATCGAGTTCGCACACCCTGATCGGATCAATTATGGGTGTCGGTATCGCCAACGCGCTCATGCGCGGCCGCGATGGGACCTCAGGCGTGGACTGGTCGCAGGCCGTCAATATCGCCAAAGCACTGCTGCTATCGCCGCTGTTCGGCTTCGCGCTCGCGGCAGTACTGCTCTATGTCCTTAAAGGAGCATTGCTGCGCGTAACGCCAGCGCTATTTGGAGAACCCCAGGGCGATCAGCCACCTCCGGCGTGGATCCGGGGCATCTTGATTCTGACCTGCACGCTGGTCAGCTTCTTCCACGGCTCCAACGACGGGCAAAAGGGCATGGGCCTGATCATGCTCATCCTGATCGGAACGGTGCCGACGGCTTATGCGCTCAACCGCTCAATGCCCGCAAGTCAGATCGAACGGTTTGCCGCCAACTCTGTCGCTGCAAGCCAAGTCATCGAGAGCAAGGCCGCTGGCCGCCGCGTGACGGACAATCCTCGGCCAGCAGTGACCAGCTATATTGCATTGCGCCAGATCGACGACGCCACCTTCCCGTCGCTGGCAGTCCTGGTGCGCGAAATCAACGATCAAGTCGCGCAATACGGCTCCCTGGCGAAGTTTCCGGCTGACGCCGTCGGCAACACTCGCAACGATATGTACCTGGTTTCAGAAGCTCTGCGTCTGCTCATGAAGAGTAACGAGCATGGGTTCAGCGGCGCCGAAGTCGCCACCCTCAACAGCTACAAGGCGTCGCTGGACAGCGCGACAAAATTCATCCCTACATGGGTGAAGATCGCGGTTGCGATCGCGCTCGGCCTCGGAACGATGGTCGGCTGGAAGCGTATCGTCGTGACGGTTGGTGAGAAGATTGGCAAGACGCATTTGACTTACGCGCAAGGAGCGTGTGCCGAAATCACAGCGGCTGCCACGATTGCAGCGGCCGATGGCTATGGCTTGCCGGTGTCGACAACGCATGTGTTATCTAGCGGCATCGCCGGCACAATGACGGCGAATGGATCGGGTTTGCAATGGTCGACGATCCGCAACATCGCGATGGCTTGGGTGTTGACATTGCCGGTGGCCATGTTGATCTCCGGTTCGCTCTACTTCTTATTCTCCCATATCTTTTAACGGCTCGAGGCGGAAGAAGGATTTGAGCTGCTTTCTTCAGTCAATAGAGGAGCGATCCGATTTTACAGCGCCGTAGCACGAGCTCGGAAATGGCGGCCGGAAATGAGGAGCTATTGTTGCCGAGCCTTTGGGATGGTGAAGTGAAAGGCAGCGCCTTGCGGAAGATTTGCCTCAGCCCAAATTCTTCCTCCGTGGCTCTCTACGATTGAACGACAGATCGATAGTCCCATTCCCATGCCGCCCGGCTTGGTTGTGAAGAATGGGTCGAAAAGCCGGTCGAGTTGCTCCGGGTTGATGCCCTTCCCCGTATCTCGCACGGACACAAGTACGCCGTGCGAGCCCTTCATGGTAGAACTAATCAAGAGCTCGCGGCGCGCTTGGCCGACCTCTTCCAGGGCATGTACGGCATTGACAATTAAATTGAGCACCACTTGTTGCATCTGGGTCCGATCGGCTTCAACGAACGGCAAGCCGCTCGCCAACTGCGTACGAATAGAGATGTGACTCCGTGCGGCTTCGCCACGCGTGAGCTCAACGACTTCGGATACAAGTCGGTTGAATTCCATGCGCTCCGCGCGCAGCGGCGCCTTTGTTACGAGATTACGTGTACGATCGACAACGTTACCTACCCGACGGCCGTCTTCGGCGATCCTTTCCAGTAGTCGTTGAACTTCCGTTAGGTTTGGTGGCTGATGAGCAAGCCACCGTAGCGACGCTTCGGCGCTGCCGATTATTGCCGTGACGGGCTGATTGACCTCATGGGCTATCGAAGCCGAAAGTTGCCCCATGGTCGCGACGCGGTTCGCGTGCGCGAGCTCCATCTGAGTCTCGCGGTAGCGTCGCTCGCTTTCGCGCGCCTCGGCCTCTGCCCGCCGCCGCTCAGTCAGATCGAGAACAAAGGCGACGGCTTGATTCTCATTGTCGAGGAGAGCTGCACCAACCAGCACGGGCACGCGGCCGCCATCCTTCCGCAAATACTCCCTTTCGTACGGCTGCAACGTGCCAGCAATCTTTATGTTCTCGCTCTCCTCCGTAACTCGGTCGCGCCACTCCGGCGGTATGTAATCCGTCCAGGCCACACGGCCGGACATCAACTCCTTTCGATCGATTCCCAGCATGCGGAGAAAAGTATCATTTGCCTCCGTGATGCGACCATCGAGTTCAAAGAAGACGATCCCGATGATGTTGGCCTCAACGAGGCGCCGAACCTTCGCCTCTTGCTTCTGCAGATCGCCATAAAGTCGAGAATTCTCCAGGGAGACAGCCGCCTGCGACGCGAGCAGTCTCAGCGCTGTCATACGGCCAGGTGCAAAGGCGCTGGGAGTTAGGTTGTTCTCGAGGTAAAGCGCGCCAACGAGTTCGCCCCGGTTCACCATGGGCAGGCAGAGAACGGACCGCACTCCGCTATTGACGATGTAGGGGTCGGCTGCGAATGCAGATTGGGCGGCGTCGTCGAGGACAATGCTCTCTTGACCATGCAAGACATATCGGAGCACGGCCTCTGGCAAGAGGGCCTCCGTTACAGCCACATCGCGCAGATGCACAACCACCCGGTCATCGGCAGTGTTACCTTCTGCGACAATCCGTGGCGAAGCGCCACGCGCGAGAATTAGCAAACCCCGCTCGGCACAAGCCTGCTCAATGGCAATGCGCATCAGGGTATCGATCAACTTCTCGAGCACCAACTCGCTGGAGACGACCTGCGAAACCTTGATCACGGTTGCGAGATCGAGATGTTCGATCGACGCTCCAATCGTTTCCGTCGGACTTGGCGCAGGCTCTTGCGCCCTCAGATCCGGATACCTTTCCCCGAGTTGTCTCACCTTCCCGCCGGCGCCCCAGCGCAGGTAGCCAAAGCGGGCCTCCTGTAGATAGGTGCGCGCTATTTTTCCAAATCCGCGCTTCCCGTAAAAGCGCGCCGCGAGCTCATTCGCGAGCGCCTCAATATGAACGAGGCCGTTTGCTCCGGCGGAGGCAATCGCCTCTTCGTAGAGCTGCTCGGCGTCGAGCAGATGGCTCTCAATCCGAGCGATTTCAGCGGCTACAAGCGCAACGTGGCTCTTCAAACTCTCCGGGTAGACAGCGGCCGCATATGCCAGATGACCGCGATGGACCTTTAGCTCCTCTACGAGCGCGCCCCGCTCCTGGCTCGACACAGTCTCGGCGCCGGCAGCGCGCGCCAAGGCCGCATAGAAATGGAATTCGGATACCGCAATATGGGAGGGGACAGCCCACCACAGAAGCGGCTCGACCTTCCGCGCCGCAAGAGTCGCTCCCAGATGATCCCCCGAAAAGAACAGGCGTTGCAGCTTGCGTATCAAAAGCCAGGCGAGCTCGACTGTGCGGCCTGCATGTTTTCCCAGCGGCTCCTCGAAGCGCCCCTCGTCGAAGTTCGATTCGACGCCCCGGAGGGCAAGGATAAGACCGTGTTGCCCTGCGACGATATTTGCCAAAAGAGCGAAATGGGCGCTGTTCAGGTAATCGAGCAGTCGTTCCGCTTCTTTCTGGACATCCTGCAAGCGCTCCCCCGCCGCCAGCATCGCTGAGATCAGGCCGGACGCGGTATACCCGGCGCTATTGAGATCGCCGAGTTCGTTGGCGGCGTCGAAAGCGCGCCGAAGCACAGCCACCCGCTCCCGCGGATCGACGACATGCGAATATTCGCGGTAGACGCGTGCACGAAATCTATGCAACCCGCGTCTCTCCATCAGGTCAACACCAAGGCGACCAAATTCGATGCTCTCCCGTAGGCGGCCGAAACGCCCCAGCAGCTTGCCGAGCCAGACATAGGCCCAACAGGATACGTCCGTGTTTCCTTGCTCAATGCTGACGCTTACCGCCTTCGCCACGATCAGACCCGTCAGGTTTCCGTCTGCTGTCCAAAAGGCGGGTTCGCTAAGCGCCAGGAGGACGTCCATCTTGGCTCGCCCCAACGGATCATCCATGACGGGCAGGTCGATCAGACTGCTAATCGGACGAGAGTCAATGAGATCCCATAGGCGCCGGTATTCTTCATCAATCTCCTGTGTCGACGGATGAGATGACCAAACGATGCCGAGGGTACGCAGGCAATCAAGGCCAATTTCGAGACTTTCCTCTCTTCTGTCGACCGCAGCCAAAAGTCTCATACGCTGGCACGCGATGAGAGCCCGATCCCGCCCGTCTCGCGCAAGGCCGGTGAGGAGCGATAATCTGTTCTCCGCGACGCTGATTTCTCCGATAAGGAACTCGCACTCGGCTCGCAGTCGTTCGAGCTCGAATGCAACGTCGTAGTGCGTCCGCCACTGGCTTTCGTGAAGCAATTCGGTGCCAGTCGCGAAATATCCGATGGCCGCTGCGTGCGCGGCCGAGGCGTGCGCCCGCTTGCCTGCGATCAGATTGAGCTCAGCCAGACGCGCGCGCTCGTCCCAGGAGATGATAAGCTCCGCGCCCCGGTTCAGGTGATGGACGATATCGAAGATCGCCTCATCTCGCTTCTCCGCCGGTGTTTGAGCAATGAGCAGCCGGCCGAGCCTGAGATGGGCCGCCGTTCGCGCATCCCCGGGGATCAGCGCATATGCGGCTTCCTGCACGCGGTCGTGGGCGAACCTGTAAGCATTCGGCAGCCGTTCTATCAGCTCCTCCCGGAGCGCCCCCCACAACGCCGCGTGGACACCGTCGGGCGACAATTCGAGCGCGATCGCAAGCGTCGCAACATCCGCAACCGAGCCAGCGACGGAGAGTTGCTGCAACGCTTGTTGAGTTTTGTCCGGGAGGCGGGCAAGGCTTCCTGCCATGAGATCGGCTACGTTATCTGAGTAACGCTCGGAGCGAATACGGTTGAGGTCCCACGTCCAGCGTGCAACATCATGATCGAATACGAGCAAGCCCCCCGAGTTAAGCGCGTGGAGAAACTGGACGACGAAGAACGGGTTTCCGGCGGTCTTCGTATGCACTAGTTTGCCCAGCGACGCCGCGTCTTGCGGCATTGCATGAAGCGTGTGCTCAATCAGCAAGGTAACCTGCTCCTGCTGCAGAGGACCAAGCTTGATCTCGCTCACCTTCCCCACGGAGCTCCGGATCGCGGCGAGCTTTCGTGCCATCGGATGAGCTGCGTCGACCTCGTTGTCGCGATAGGCACCAATCAACATCAGATGCCCGACGTCTGTTTGCGTCAGCAAATCCTCAATAAGCTCGAGCGTGGCTGCATCCAGCCATTGCAGATCGTCAAGAAACAAGGCCAAGGGATGTTCGGGCCTGGCGAAGGCAGAGATGAAGCGACGGACCATGAGCTGGAACCGCGCTTTCGCCTGCTGCGGCTCGAGTTCTGCAACCGGCGACTGCTCCCCGATGATGAGCGACAATTCGGGGACGAGATCGGCGATCAGCCGGCCGTTCGAACCCAGCGCCTCCCCAAAAGCGTTCCGCCAGCCAGCTAACTCTGCATCGCTCTTGGCCAGGAGCAGTCGGACCAACCCTCGAAGGGCTTGCGCGAGGGTCGAGTACGGAATGTCACGCTTGTACTGATCGAACTTGCCAGATGCAAAAAGTGCCCGGGGTGGCACCAGCACCTTATGCAATTCATTGACGACTGAAGACTTGCCAATACCGGAATAGCCGGACACTAGCACCAGCTCCGGCACTCCGCCCTTGACGATGCGATCGAACGAGGCGAGCAACGTCTCGATCTCGCGCTCCCGTCCGTACAGTTTTTCTGGAATCACCAGACGGTCGGATGTGTCGTGTAGGCCCAGCGGAAACTCTTCGATTTGCCCCCAATCTTCGAGCTCTGCCAGGCAGTGCCGCAAATCACATGCGAGCCCAGCGGCGGTCTGATATCTGTCCTCGGCTGTCTTGGCGAGCAGCTTCATGATGATCATCGACAGCGCAGATGGGACACTCCCTAGACGATCAGTCGCGGACATCGGCTTTCGCGCGATATGGCAGTGCACCCAGTCCATGGGATCGGAGCCAGCGAACGGCAAGCTCCCGGTCAACAACTCGTACAGCGTGACGCCCAGTGCATAGAGGTCGCTGCGTGAGTCAATGGAGCGATTCATCCAGCCAGTCTGTTCGGGCGCCATGTACGCCAGCGTTCCCGCAATGGTCTCAGGCGGCTGGATAACTTGGCGTTCACGCCGAAGCCGCGACGCAATCCCGAATCCCGTCAGCCTGACTTCGTTTCTCGCGGGATCTACGATGATATTCTGTGGCTTGATATCCTTGTGAACGAGACCCCGCTGGTGGAGCTTCCCCACCGCAACAGCGATACTGATGGCGAGGCGCAAGAAACGTCCGACGTCCAAGGATGCACCGATCGAGGTGGCGAGCGGCGCCCCGCCGAGATCCTCAAGGACGAGGACAGTCCGACCGCCCTCTTGAAGGAGGTCGAGCGGACGTACCGCCCACGCCGAATCCAGTTCGCTTTTCCATCCATATTCGTGCGCAAGGCGATCGATGATGGCGGGATGGGGATGCTCAGAGGAGGGTCGCACGACCAGTATGGGGGCAAGGCGGCCGTCAGAGTCGCTGTGCCATCCCCGGTAGAAGACGCGCTCGTCGTCTTTCCACGCAACGTGGAAGCTGCCATTCGCAATTTTGGCGAAGCGAGCTGCATCCATTTTTGCGCCGGTCCCGAGTGAGGTGGCAAGATGTTGCGCCGTTACTCAGGCCTATTGTTACCTCTTTTACAAAGAATAGCGCCAGTGACCTCTACGATAGCATCCGAGGGTGAGAACAGATATGCAAATCTTGCTGCAAACAGCTTTGTACCAGCAGCCGAGTAAAGCGCCGTAAATTGAAGTAAAGGAGCGGACGAGAGGCCACGGACGTCACTTGGCCGCGCCTTGTGTTCCGGGGCGCGTATGCGCGCCGCGCTTCCCGTCCCCGTCAACCCTCGATAGACTACCTCTCAACGAGGGAGGAGATCATGTTGACGCGACGCGGTATCCTGCTTGCCTCCGTAGCGGCGGGAGTTGCCGTGAACGGGAAAGATGCATTCGCCACGGCCGCGCAGCCTTCGACACCGGTGAATTTCGACGTTCCCGCCGGCACCTGCGATTGCCATACCCACATTTTCGCCGATCCGACAAAATTCCCGTTCTTCGCCAGCCGCGTCTACACACCGGAGCCGGCCTCGCCGGAGGAGATGAGTGCGCTCCACAAGGCGCTGCATATCGAGCGCGTGGTGATCGTGACTCCGAGCGTCTATGGCCCCGACAATTCGGCCACGCTGTTCGGCATGAAAGCGCGCGGGCCGTCCGCGCGCGGGGTCGCCGTCATCGACGACAAGACCAGCGAGGCGGATCTCGACGTCATGGCTCAGGCCGGGTTCCGCGGCATCCGCCTCAATCTCGCAACCAGCGGCGTCAACGACCCCACTGTCGGCAAGACGCGGTTCTCGGCCGCGGTCGACCGTATGACGCCGCGCAAATGGCATGTGCAACTCTTCACGAGCCTGCCGATGATCGCGGCGATCAAGCCGCTGGTGCTTGCCTCTCCCGTGCCTGCGGTGTTCGATCATTTCGGCGGCGCGCGAGCCGAGCTTGGCGTCGACCAGCCCGGCTTCTCCGACCTGCTCGACCTCGTCAAATCGGGCAAGGCCTACGTCAAACTCTCAGGCGCCATTGGTGCCTCGAAGCAGCCACCTGACTGTCCCGATATCATACCGCTCGCCAAGGCGCTGATCGCGGCCAATCCCGAGCGCATCATCTGGGGCAGCGACTGGCCGCATCCGAATTCCGTCACTCCACCGGGAAAGCAGATCACCGACGTGACGCCGCTTCAGCAGATCGACGACGGCCGTTTGCTCAACCTGCTTCCGGTTTGGGCTCCGGATGCCGCGACGCGCAAGATGATCCTGGTGGACAATCCGGCGCGGCTGTACGGGTTCGCATAACCGAAGCAAGCGTGTTCGGGCGAACGCGTCACGGCCGGCTGCAGCGATCCCTGCGAGTGGGCGCGCAGCCAGTTGCCATAGGTGGCACTTCACCGCTTGCTTTCATACAATTTAGGGCATTGAATTCCGCGATATTACGCTGCCGGCACATGGCCGTAATTTCACGCAACGTTTTGGCGCGTCTCCGATCTCGTTGTTCGCGCTGCAAAACAGAGGGAATACAGAACAGCAACTTGATCAGCATGGAGTGAGCAAATATCACGAAAGCTCTCAAGGCGAGAATTCGTAAGCGCGACCGCCCTTTCGACAGCAGCGCTGATCACGGCGCCATATGTGCGCGGCGCGTATGCTGCCGGCAAATTGTCGATTGGCCTCTGGGACCACTGGGTGCCCGGCGCCAACGACACATCAACCGCCCTCGTCAACGAGTGGGCCGTGAAGGAGAAGATCGAGGTTTCCATCGACTACATCACGAGCCAAGGCAGGAAGATCGAATTGATCGTCGCGGCCGAAGCTCAGGCCAAATCTGGCCACGACATTCTTTATATGGATAGCTGGTGGCCGCAAGCTTATGCCGAGCATTTCGAGGCGGTGAACGACGTCGTTGAGCCTGCGATCAGGCAGCACGGTGAGGTGAACGGCACCGTGAGATATCTCGGTCAGGCAGCGGGCAGATGGCTCGCGGTCCCCGCAACGCCGGGAAGCCAGATCAAGGGGCCCTGCTCTCGCATCGATCTGATGAAGAGATATGCGGGTATCGACATCCAGGAACTGTACCCTGCGGGAGCGCCGCCCAAAGCCGACAGCTGGACCATGGATACGTTCCTGAAGGCGGCCGAAGCCTGCCAGAAGGGTGGCTTCATGTTTGGGATTGGCCTTGGCGAGACCCCAGACAGCGTCGACACGGCAGGTGCGATCTTCCAGTCGTTCGGCGGCGAGCTCGTCGATGCCAAGGGCGACCTCACGGTGAAAACGGATCAGGTTCGTCAGGCTCTCGAATATTACAAGAAGCTGATCGCCTTTCTGCCGCCCGGCGCGCCTTCATGGGACGATGCCTCGAACAACAGATGGCTGATTTCCGGACGTGGCGCGCTGATCATGAACCCACCGAGCGCCTGGGCTCTCGCCAAGCGGGACGCCCCGCAAGTTGCGGAGCAATGCTGGACCCACGGATTCCCGGCCGGCCCAAAGGGGCGCTTCGCGCCGTATGTACCCTCCTTCTGGGCCATCTGGGCATTCTCCAAGAACAAGGAGGCGGCCAAGAGCCTGCTCGCCCATTTGTCGAAACGGTCATCGATCGAGAAATTTGTCACAGCCAGCGGTGGCTACGACCTGCCGGCCTACGAGAACTTGGCGACACTCAAGACGTGGGCTGAGGAAGGTCCTCCGAAGGGCACGCTCTACCACTATCCGAACCCCTACAACCATCAGAAGCTGTCAATCGCGGCCGCTCCTGCGCCGCCAAAAATTGCGCAGCAGATCTATGCCCGAGCCACGCTGACCAAGATGGCGCTGCGTTACGCCAGGGGTGAGAAGATGGAAGACACACTCGATTGGGCACAACGCGAGTGCGAAGGGTTTATGCGGAGCTGAACGCCTGGATTGATTGGGCTGATTGTATTCGACCGCAGTTCCATCCTCTGGTGGCCGTCGCTATCTCCATCACAAGTCCGCATTGTTCGCTTGATGGGGCTGCGGCGCATTAATTTGCATGAGCCGGGGGGCAGCCCGCCACTCTCATGGGAGGAAAGGGTCGAAGCACGCCTAAAAAAGGTGTTGCCGGGGAATGACGCTGAGCTGACCAATATTGAGATCCTGGCGGAAAGCAGCGCACCTCCGTGAAGGTGTTGGAAAAACACGTCAAGCGCACCACGAAACAGATAGCGATCGGCGCCAAGCAAGGTGGTGCCGTGCGAACGAAAGTCGGACAATTGTCCGAATGAGCAACAGCGTGCTTGTCCGAATAGAAACGGACACCTGGAATAAGTAATTGGAATTGTTGGAGCGGGTGAAGGGAATCGAACCCTCGTATTCAGCTTGGAAGGCTGCTGCTCTACCATTGAGCTACACCCGCGACACCGGCTCCCTAACACGGCCGGGCGGCGGTCTCAACTGCCACTCACTCCCCTTGGACCGCTTTCGCCGGTTGTCCTGACCTTGCGCACAGGCCTGGTTCCGCTCCTCGCCGCGGCCCCTTAACAGCGTCGGCCTTCCTGCCTATATTGAGATCTCCCGCAATCAACGAAAGGAGGTGATCCAGTGTCTTTTACCAAGCGCTGTCACCTCGCTGGGATCGCCCGCTAAGCTCTCGATAAGGGCTTGGCATCGGGGCGCTCTCAGCCCTGGACCAGCGAGCAAGAAATCGGGCGCGACGGGGTCTCCCCGCCGCGCCTTTTTCGTGGTCGGGCCGCTTTCGCCGGTGCACGCTCTGCCTAGAGCGGCGGTTCGCCCGCGAGCATCTCGCGAATCTTCTGAGACAGGTCGGCCTTACGGTACGGTTTCGGCAGCAGCGCCACGCCGGGATCGAGATGTCCCTCGTGGACGATGGTGTTGTCGGTATAGCCGGAGGTGTAGAGCACCCGCACGCCGGGCCGACGGAGCCGGACCGCTTCGGCCAATTCCCGCCCGTTCATGCCGCCGGGCATGATGATGTCGGTGAACAGGAGATCGAAGCTCACCCCCTGGTCGACCAAGGCGAGCGCGGTTGCGCCATCGCTGGCAGTCAGCGTGCGATAGCCGAGGCTGCCGAGCTGGGCGATGACATAACCCTGCACGAGCGGATCGTCCTCGACCACGAGGATGGTCTCGTGCCCTCGCGCCGGCGCGGGCGCCGCCACCGGCCCGGTCCTCGTGGCCGCTTCGCCTGCCGATCGCGGCAGGAACAGCCGCATCACCGTGCCGTGGCCCTCCTCGCTCTCGATCGCAACGCTGCCCCCGGTCTGCTTGGCGAAGCCATAGACCATGCTCAGACCAAGTCCGGTGCCGCGACCGACCCCCTTGGTGGTGAAGAACGGCTCGAACACGCGGTCGCGGATGTCGGCCGGGATGCCGTGACCGGTGTCGGCCACGGCGACCATGACATAGGAGCCGGCATCGCCGTCGCCGCTGCTGTCGAGCTCCCGGTTTGCCGTCTCGAGCGTGAGCGTGCCGCCATCCGGCATCGCATCGCGCGCATTGACGGCGAGGTTGACGATCGCCGACGAAAGCTGCGACGGATCTGCCATCGCCAACCACGCATCGTCTGCGAGCCTAGTCACGATCTCGACATGCTCGCCGAGGATCGGCCGCAACAGCTTCGCCGTCTCGACCACGAGACCATTGACGTCGATCTCGCGCGGCTCCAGCGGCTGGCGCCGCGCGAAGGTCAGGAGCTGAGACGTGATCTCGGCGCCGCGCAAGGCGGCATCGTCGATGAGCTGGGCGATCGCGGCGAGCTCCGGCTTGTCGGCGAGCCCTTCCTGAATGATCTCGATGGTGCCGGTGATGACGGTGAGCACGTTGTTGAAGTCGTGCGCGACGCCGCCGGTGAGCTGGCCGATCGCATCCATCTTCTGGGACTGGCGAAGCCGCTCCTCGGTCTCGTGCTGCGCGGTGAGATCGGTGGAGGAGCCGCGATAGCCCATGAAACGCCCGTCCTCGGCGAACACCGGCTGACCGTTGACACTGAAAGAGTGCAGACGCCCCGTCCGATCGCGGCCGCGATACTCGAACTTCCGGAACGGCTCGTGGCGATCCAGCGTCGCCATGTGATTGCGCCATTTCTCCGCTTCGGCGTCGTGGTCGAAGGCCGCATCGGGACGACGCTTGCCGATCAGGGCCTCGCGATCCATGCCGAAGGCGCCGGCCCGGTCCGATATGTAGGTGAACACGTGATCCGGCCCGGTTTCCCAGAACCAGTCGGATGCGGTCTCCGCATAGTCGCGAAAGCGCTGCTCGCTCGCGCGCGCATCCTCTTCGGCGCGCCGGCGGATCTTCAGATCACGTTCGAGATTCGCATTGGCCTCGCGCAGCTCGCCGTAGGCACGGCCGAGGTTGGCGCACATGGTGTTGAACGCATCGATCACCTTGTCCAGCTCATCGGGATCGTAAGGAGGCCGTCGCTCCAGATGCAACGGCGGCGGCGGCCGCGCCAGGCTGTACTTGCTGACGAAGTCGGCGATGGCGACCAGATGCCGCGTCACCAGAAGATGAACCATGTAGATGATGAACAGCGAGACGAGGAACGTCTTCGCCGCCTGGCTTGCCAGGATGACGAGAGCCCGGTTCAGCAATTGCTGATAGACATCACTCAGCGTCGCCTCGACATGGAGCACGCCGATGGGACGCGCAGTCCCCTGCACGGTGGTGGTCAGGGGATAGTCGCGCGTCACGACCGAGCTGCTGCCTCGCTCGCCGACGGCGACACGGATGGGATTGGGGCGATCGGCAACCTCACGGACCTCGGCGGCGCGGATACTGGGCAGCCGCAGGATGCCGTCGAGCTGGAGCTTGAGCTGGTTCTGGTCGAGATTCCACAGGCTCTCGCCGAGGCTCGCCGTGCTGCTGCGGCCGACCTCATCGAGCCGCGTCTCGATCACGCCGACTTCGCGATCATAGTCCAGATAGAGCTGGAGCGCGGTCAGCGTCAGCGTCACGATCGAGGAGAACAGCAGCACAGCGGCAAGCAGGCGCGGTCCGATGCCGCTGCGTGACCAGTTGAAGATTCGCGACAGCAGCGCCGCGAGCATCGGGGACGTGAACGCGGATCTGATGCCGTTCAAATCCTGCTTCGCACCCGCCGGCGTAACAGCGCGGCCGCGATCGGGATTGCTGTCACCTGCGTTGCCCATGCACCCCGTCCCCGAAAATGGCGACACCTCTCCGGCCTGCCGGTCGCAGCCTCACACAATTCAACGGTTTTGAATCTCCCTCAGCACGTGATGCGCGCAGCAATCCTGTCGGCCCTTGAGCGATCTGAGGTCGGTGGGGTCATATCTTGCGGTCCGGCAGCGGGATCCTCGCGCAAGCTACCACTTCGCATGCTAGAATGACATCGGTGAAAATCGGGAGTTGCCCCGATGGCGGGCGAAGGGTCAGTGTTGTTGCTCCGCGCAAGCGCCATCTCCGGTAGATCGCGCGGGTACCAGAACCCAGTGGTAGCATGACCCGACCAGAGAGGCACCTCATGTGGCGGATAGTCGTCGTCTGCGTGTCGCTGTTCGCAGCCGGTTCGTCCTCCGCGCAGTCGGTGATTCGGCTCGCGCGGATCGCCGACATCCCCGATCAGTATGTCGGCGGCGAGATGCTGCGGGCCGTCTATGCCAAGCTGAACATCAAGCTCGAATTCGAGGATGTCCCCGGCAAGCGGGCGCTGGCCCTGTCGAGCGCCGGCGAGGTCGATGGCGAAATCCAGCGGATCGGAACGCTGTCGCGCGAATACCCGACGCTGCTGCGGGTGACGCCGGCGATCAACTACATCGAACCCGCAGTGTTCGCGACCAAACTCCATTTCGACGTGAACGGCTGGAATTCGATCAGGAACTACAGCATCGGCATCGTCCGCGGCGTCGGCTCGTCGGAAGCCGGGACGCGCGGCATGGACCACGTCACGGCGACCACGAGCCTTGAGAACATGATCAGGATGCTGGATGCCGATCGTTTCGACGTGATGGTCACCGACCTCTTCAGCGGGCTGGTCGCCGTTCGCAAGCTCAATCTACAGGGAAGGATCTATCCGCTCTCCCCACCGCTCGAACGCATCCGCATCTTCCACTATTTGCACGAACGCCACCGCGATCTCGTGCCGAAGGTTGGACAGGTGATCGAGCAGATGGAGACGAGCGGCGAGTTGGCGGCGCTGCGCGAGACACTCGTCAAGCAGGTTCTGAGCGCCCCCTGACAACCCGGCTCAGAAGCCGAAGATGGCGAGCACGGACGGACGCTTGCCGCGGCGGCTCTCGACGATGCGCTCTCCGCCACTCTCGGCCGAGCTGCCATAATAACGGTGATGGCCGGCCTGGTCGTGCAGATCGGCAGGTTCGGACTTCCCTGCCCGTCGTGCGTCACAGATGATCTTGATGGTCTGACCCGACATTGCCGCCTCCGATGAGCCTTAACTGCTCTTGTGGCAATCAGTCGCCCCGTCTCCGGACGGCGTTCACTCCGCCGGGTGGTAATCGGGTTTCAGGACCGTTTCGTCGCACACGCCGCGGCGCAATATTTTCCGGTCGGCCGTTGTCGGTCTCGGCGGCGACCATACGTCCTTCGGGCTGCGTGCCCGAAAAACAAACGAGGTGAAGATGCTTTACGCGATCCTGGCTTACCATGTGGAAGGCGAGATCTTGTCGTGGTCCGCGGCGGAGGACGCCGCGGTCGTCGCCAAGGTCATCGAGGTTCAGGCGCCCTTGAGGGCAAGCGGGCACCTTGGGCCGGCCGCCCGTCTGGACGACACTCACAAGGCCCGCACCTTGCGTGGCCCCGGCGCCGGCATCGTGCTGGACGGCCCGTTCGCAGAGACCAAGGAGCAGCTTCTGGGCTTCCACCTCGTCAACTACGACACGGAAGAGGAGGCCATCGCGGCCGCGCGATTGCTGCGCCAGGTCAATCCCAGTGCGGTCTACGAAATCCGACCGGTCAAGCTTTACGTGCCAGCCGATGGGTTCGGCGCGACCCCATCGAGCAAATAAGCGCGCGGCCTACGCGTTCGGGCCGCTCGGCGCCCCATAGAAGCGCCGGATCAGGAGCCCGCCGAAGGCAATGAACCAAAGGAAGGGCGCGACATGCGGCGCGAATGCCGCAACGATCGTGCCCGGAATGAACACGAGCAGCGGAAACAGCGACGCCATGGTCTCGCGCCGCCAGCCGCCCAGAATGATCCACCACAGCCACGCATTGAGGCCTGCAATGGCGGTCAGGTGCAGACCGTAGAGCACGGCCACCGCACTGCTCATGCTGTAATTGGTGTAGAGGCCGTTGGTCACCGGCAGCAGCACGATCGAGAGCAGGAAGAACAGATTGAGGATCACCATGCCGCGGCTGCCCACGGGCTGACGTGCCAGCCGCCGGTGATGACTGATCCAGAACAGGCCGGCGATGATGAAGCTGAGCGCAAAGCCGGAAAGCTTGCCGGAATAGGCCTGGGCGAGATCGCTCCAGTCCGGCGCGCTGGTGAACACCGCCGCTTTGGGCAGGTCGTAGGCCAACAGCGTCATGGCGACACCGAAGATGGTGTTGCTGAGCGATTCCAGCCGCCGCATCTCGAACTGGTCGGGCTTGAGCTCGGTCATGCAGGGCGCGCGCTCTTCGGGCTGGAACCTTGGGCCGTCTTTCCCCCTAAATCCTAATTCCGGTTCCGTCCAGCCGCATTGCGATTCGCGCCGGGATCGCCGACTCTCGGTCTTTCACCGGGGCGATTCGTGACGACCTATCTGGACACGCTCAATGCGGAGCAGCGCCGCGCCGTAGAGCATGGCGTGGCCGATGGCGCGACCGTGGGCGCGCCCCTGCTCGTCATTGCCGGCGCCGGTTCCGGCAAGACCAATACGCTCGCCCACCGCGTCGCGCATCTGATCGTCGCCGGTGCCGATCCGCGCCGCATCCTGCTGATGACGTTTTCCCGCCGCGCCGCCGCCGAGATGGCCGGCCGGGTCGAGCGCATCGCCCGAAAAGTGCTGGGCGAGAACAACGCCGCGATCATGCGCGATGCGCTGACATGGGCCGGCACCTTCCACGGCATCGGCGCGCGACTGCTGCGCGAATATGCCGAACGGATCGGCGTCGATCCCGCCTTCACCATCCACGACCGCGAGGATTCCGCCGACCTGATGAATCTGGTCCGGCACGAGCGCGGCCTGTCGAAGACGGAGAGCCGCTTTCCGGCCAAGGGCACCTGCCTGTCGATCTACTCGCGCTGCGTCAATGCCGAGATGGAGATCGAGAAGGTGTTGGGGGCGCACTACCCCTGGTGCGCGGGCTGGGCCGCCGAGCTGAAAGGTCTGTTCGCCGCTTATGTCGAGGCCAAGCAGGCCCAGCACGTGCTCGATTACGACGACCTGCTGCTGTACTGGTCGCAGATGATGAGCGACGCGCTCATCGCCGACGAGATCGGCGGCCGCTTCGATCACGTGCTGGTCGACGAATACCAGGACACCAACCGCCTGCAATCCTCGATCCTGCTGGCGCTGAAGCCTGATGGACGCGGGCTCACCGTCGTCGGCGACGACGCCCAGTCGATCTATTCGTTCCGCGCCGCCACCGTGCGCAACATCCTGGATTTTCCGCAAAGCTTCTCGCCGCGCGCGGAGATGATCACGCTCGACCGCAACTACCGCTCGACGCAAGCAGTGCTCGCGGCCGCCAACGGCGTCATCGGGCTTGCGCGCGAGCGCTTCACGAAAAACCTCTGGACCGACCGCTCCTCCGCGCAGAAGCCGCAACTCGTCACCGTGCACGACGAGGCCGACCAGGCCCGCTACATCGTCGAGCAGGTGTTGGCCAATCGCGAGCAAGGCGCGCTGCTCAAGCACCAGGCGGTACTGTTCCGCACCTCATCGCATTCCGGCCCGCTCGAAATCGAGCTGACCCGCCGCAACATCCCGTTCGTGAAGTTCGGCGGGCTGAAATTCCTCGACGCCGCGCATGTCAAGGATGTGCTGGCGCTCTTGCGCTTCGCCGAGAACCCGCGCGACCGCGTCGCCGGTTTTCGCATCCTGCATCTGCTGCCGGGCATCGGCCCCGCGACCGCGCAGCGCGTGCTCGACCAGATGGCCGAGAGCATGGACCCGCTGCACGCGCTCGCGCACCTCCCGGTGCCGGCGCGCACCGGCGATGACTGGACCGCTTTCGTCCGCACCGTCGAAAACCTGCGCTACTCGGAATGGCCCGTCGATCTCGAGCGCGTCCGTCTGTGGTACGAACCGCATCTCGATCGCATCCACGAAGACTCCGAGACGCGCCGAGCCGATCTGATGCAGCTCGAGCAGATCGCCAGCGGCTATTCCTCACGTGAAAAATTCCTGACCGAACTCACGCTCGACCCGCCGGATGCGACCAGCGACAAATCAGGGCCGCCCTTGCGCGACGAGGACTATTTGATCCTCTCCACCATCCACTCGGCCAAGGGCCAGGAGTGGAAGTCGGTGTTCGTGCTCAACGTCGTCGACGGCTGCATGCCCTCCGACCTCGGCGCCGGCACCAGCGCCGAGCTGGAAGAAGAGCGCCGCCTGCTTTACGTCGCGATGACGCGGGCCAAGGACGATCTGCATCTCGTGGTGCCGCAACGCTTCTTCGTCCACGGCCAGCAAGCCAAGGGCGACCGCCACGTCTACGCCTCGCGCACCCGCTTCATCCCGGAGCAGCTGGTCTATCTGTTCGAGCGCGCCGCCTGGCCGAAGGCCGCCGCGGGCGCGGCGCGCACCGGCGCGCAGGGGCCGAAGGTCGACATCGGCGCGCGGATGCGGGGGATGTGGCGCTAGACGCAAGAGGCTAGTCTCGGAATCTGCCAGAATGACTGGAACAACAGAGGTCTGAGATGAAAGCCGTCGTCGTCGAAGAATACGCCCCGATCGATCAGATCGAACTCAAAGAGATCCCGTCTCCGCGCATTGAGCCCGGACAGCTGCGCATCCGGGTGGAAGCGGCGGGCATCGGCTTTGTCGACGGCTTGAAGATCGAGGGGCGCTACCAGACCAAGGATCCCCTGCCCTTCACCCCCGGGACGGAATTCGCGGGCATTGTCGTGGAAGCTCCCGGCGCACCGGGCGGCTATCAACCCGGCATGCGCGTGATGGGCATGACGCGATCAGGTGCGCTTGCCGAGGAGATCGTCGTCAAGGCCGACGCGCTCCATCCCCTGCCGGACGGCGTCGCGGCCGAAGTCGCCGCCTCGTTTCGTGCCAATTACCTGACCGCCCTCTATGCGTTGAGCGCGCGTGCGTCGCTCTGCGCAGGCGAACAGCTTTTGGTGCTGGGCGCGGCCGGTGGAACCGGCACCGCGGCCGTGCAGATCGGCAAGTTGCTCGGCGCCCGTGTGATCGCGGCCGCGTCAACACCGGAGAAGCGCGAGTTCGCGCGGGCGCATGGCGCCGACGCCGACATCGACTACACGCAGACCGGGTGGCGCGACACGCTGAAGGAACTGACCGGGGGACACGGCGCCGACGTGATCTTCGATCCGGTCGGCGGCGACATCTCGGTGCAAGCTTTTCGCTCGATTGCCTGGCGGGGACGCCATCTCGTGGTCGGTTTTGCCGGCGGCGCGATCCCCGCGCTGCCGTTCAATCTGCCGCTGCTCAAGGGCGGCGCCCTGCTCGGCGTCGACCTCGCCCAGATTCCGACGCGCGAGCCTGAGGTGCAGAAGCGCCTGATGTCGGAGCTGATCGGCTGGCTTGCCGAGGGCAAGCTGAAGCCCGCGGTCGGCCGCGTCTTCGCGCTCGAAGACTTCCGCGAAGCCTTCAAGACGATGCAAACGCGCGCGGCGCTCGGAAAGATGGTCGTGCGCATCTCGAAATAGGATGCACAAACGGAAACCGAGCATTTCCGAAAGCCGCCTTGTGACCCGGCTGCCGTCGATTAAATCTGGTCGATCCTCCCCACAGAGACCTGATCGATGACCGCACCGCTCGAATTCGGACTGGATACCTTTGGCGACGTGACGAAGGACGCCTCCGGCGCCATGATTCCGCATGCGCAGGTGATCCGTAACGTCGTCGACGAGGCCGTGCTGGCCGACGAGCTCGGCATAGACTTCATCGGACTCGGTGAGCATCACCGTTCCGATTTTGCGATCTCCTCGCCCGAGACCGTGCTGGCCGCGGTCGCATCGCGCACCAAGCGCATCCATCTCGGCTCGGCCGTGACGGTGCTGAGCTCCGACGATCCGATCCGCGTGTTTCAGCGCTTTGCCACGCTGGACGCGCTTTCGAACGGACGCGCCGAGGTGATCCTCGGCCGCGGCTCCTTCACGGAATCCTTTCCGCTGTTCGGCTTCGACCTCCGCAAATACGAGGAGCTGTTCGAGGAAAAGCTCGATCTGTTCGCTGCACTGCTCTCGCAGAAGCCGGTGACGTGGCAGGGCAAGCTGCGCCCGCCGCTCAAGGATCAGCTCGTTTATCCGCCGGTCGAGAACGGCAGGCTCAAAACCTGGATCGGGGTCGGCGGCAGCCCGCAATCGGTGGTGCGCGCCGCGCATTACGACCTGCCTCTGATGCTCGCCATCATCGGCGGCGACCCCGAACGCTTCGCGCCCTACGTCGATCTCTATCATCGCGCCTTCAAGGAGTTCGGCCGCCCCGCGCAGCCGATCGGCGTGCACTCGCCCGGCTACGTCGCCGAGACTGACGAACAGGCGCGGGAAGAGCTGTGGCCCGACTACAAGGCGATGCGCGACCGCATCGGCCGCGAGCGCGGCTGGCCGCCGATGGGCCGCGACGAATTCGTCAGCGAAGCCGAGCACGGCTCGCTCTATGTCGGTTCACCAGAGACTGTCGCACGCAAGATCGCCAAGACGGCCAAGGCGCTTGGCATTGCCCGGTTTCAGCTGAAATATTCGGCGGGGCCGTTGCCGCACGAGAAGCTGATGAAGAGTATCGAGCTCTACGGGCGGAAGGTGGCGCCGATGGTGCGGGAGATGCTGGCGACTTGAGACGGCCCGCCTGCGCCCTTCGGGCTACGGCGCGGCAGCCTTCGCTAGCTTCGCATGACCATGATCTGGACTGGCTTGCCCAGCCGTAGCTCGCGAAGCGAGCGAAGGCTGGTGGGGGAGGCAGGACTCGAACCTGCGAAGCCATGAGGCGGCTGATTTACAGTCAGCTCCCTTTGCCACTCGGGACACTCCCCCGCTCGACGGCAGCACAATCGGGCCGGACCTTGCCGGCGGACCGAAGACGGCCATGGAACGTGAAGGCCGCGACAGCCCGGATGGGGGCGCGACCGGGCGCGGTTATGGGCGAAGCGATGGGGTAAAGTCAACCGAGGCGAACAGCTAAAATCGTCCTCTTGGGCGTCCAAATTGCCATATTCCGGGACCCGTGACACAAGCGAGGCTATGAAGGATCGAAAATTCATCCCCAAGGGCCCCCGGAGCGGGTCTAAGCCCTTCAACAGGCCCGGGAAATCGGCCGGCCGGCCGGCCTGGCGCGAGCGTGATTCGCATGCCGACGGGCCGGTCATCCTCTATGGCTGGCACACCGTCACCATGGCGCTCGCCAACCCCGAGCGGAACATCCGCAAGCTGACATTGACCGAGAACGCCGCAAAGCGCCTGGCGGACGACAACATCCAAACCCGGATCGCGCCCGTGATCGTCCGGCCGCAGGACATCGACCGCCTGCTGTCGCCCGACGCGGTGCACCAGGGTCTGCTGGCCGAGGCCGATCCCCTGCCCTCACCCGACGTCGAGGATTTGAAGCAGGAAGGCCTGGTGCTGGTGCTCGACCAGATCACCGATCCCCACAATGTCGGCGCCATCCTGCGCTCGGCCGCGGCGTTCGCGGTGAAGGCGATCGTCACCACCGCGCGCCACAGTCCGGAAGCGACCGGCGTGCTCGCCAAAGCCGCCTCCGGCGCGCTTGAGCTGGTGCCGATGGTCACGGTGCCAAACCTTGCGCGCGCGCTGACCACGCTGAACGAGATCGGCTTCCAGACCGTGGGCCTCGACAGCGAAGGCAGCGAAGACCTCTCGGACATCACACTGCGCGAGCCACTCGCACTGGTGCTCGGCGCCGAAGGCACGGGGCTGCGACGTTTGACCCGCGAGACCTGCAGCGTCGTGGCACGGCTCGACATGCCCGGCGAGATCAAGAGCCTCAACGTGTCGAACGCCGCCGTGCTCTCGCTCTATGTCGGCGCGAGCCGGCTTGGCTTGATGAAGCCCTAAAGAAAACGCCCGGCCGTGAGGCCGGGCGCTTCATCAACTCAATCGATCAGAGATCAGTAATAGCGGCGCAGCACGCGATGGCCGCCGTAATACGGCGCGTAGCGATGGGCGTAGCCATAGCGCGGGCCATAGCCGTAATGCGTGCGCGGCAGGTAGCCGTAGCGCGGACCGTAGCCGTAGCGATACGGACGGTAGTACGGGCGGTGATGATAGGCGTACGGTGCGACGGCAGCCGCGCGATAGCCATAGCCGTAGCCGTAATTGGCGGGCGCGACGACAGCGTCTTCCTGGTAGGTCGGGGTCGGCGCGAAGGCGCCCGGACCGGTGTAGGTCGGGCCCTGGTTGACGTAGTAGTACTGCGAGGTCGGCTCGGCGAGGCGCTCATAGCCGCCGTAGCCATAGCCGTAACCACCGCAACCGGTGTTGCAGCCGGAATAGACCGGAGCAACCGGCTGGCACGGGTTGAAACCGCAAGCCATGGCGGGCGCAACGCCCACAAACATCACGGCAGCCGCCGCGACCAGTCCCGAAATCATTTGACGCATTACTCTCTCCTGTTGATGTCCGTCTTGTTGGATTCTGACGTTTCTTAACCCGGCGGTTTGCCGGGCATTCCTGCACGCGGCCGTGGTCGCGGAGGCCGCGGACGGTCGTTGATCTCTGGCGCGAGGATCACCGGCGGCGGGTTGACCGGCACATCCATTTGCGGCGGCAGCGGCGCGGACGACGCACCCCAGCTCTCGTGATAGCTCTCGGCCGGCTTCGGCAATTTGCGGTTCGCCGGCGGCTCGATTTCGAGGCGGCCATAGCCGGGCTGCAAACCCATGCTCGGGTAATAATGGCCGACGTCGGGGGGCTGCCGTTCAGCCACGTAGCGCCCGCCATAGATCGTGGGCTGGACCTGGATGTTCTTGCCCAGGCCCCAAACACCTTCGACGACGCTATAGGACGCATCGATATTGTTGATGATGATGGGCACGCCGGGACGGCCGGGCACGACAATATCGAAGCCGCCGCCGGCGAAGGCCGTCGCGGGCAGTCCGATCAGAAAGGCCGCGAGCGCGTATGCGCGCATGGAAGGATCCCGGTTGTCCGGATCACAACCTAACGGATAGCGGCGTAGAGAGGGTTAAGGACAGCTGAGCAAATTCCGGTAAGCCTAACGCGTAAGGATCGCGCGCTGCTCAAATGCGGCGAAGCGCGCTAGTGAAGCGTTAACGGGAGAGACGGCCGTTCCGCCGCTGGCGCCGACAAGGTTGCCTGGCACAGGCTGCACATCCTGAGCGGGTTCACGTCGATGTGACCCCGCAGGCCGGAAAACGCGGCAGGAAACGCGGAACGACAGCGTCACGTTGCACTTAGCACAGGTCTCAACAACATGGAGGAAATGCCATGACGAGCCTGAAGCTACTTGGCTTGGCCGCGATCGTTGCGTCCACGCTCGCCACACCAGCCTTCGCGCAAACTGCGGCCGACAATGCGGCCCGCTGCAATGGCTTGTTCCAGGATCCCGCGTGCCAAAATCTCGGCCCCGGCAATCCCACCACCGATCGCGCCTATCGCCGCCGGCACATGGCCCATCAGCAAGTGAACCCGAATGATCAGGGACAATCGGGCTTCTGGCCGGTCGACACGGCGGGGGCGGTGGCGGGCGCCGCCGTCGGCACCGCAGCAGCGGTCGCCGCCGCGCCGTTCCAGGGCTGGAGCAATTCCTATGCGAGCTACGACCGCAGCGGACCCGGCTGGTACGGCAATTGGGATGCCTATGCAGCCCGCAACGGCATCGTGTGCAGGCCCGGCACGTGGTTCAAGGGTGACGACGGCCGGCAGCATCTCTGCCAATAAGCCCCAAAAACTCAGTCGAAATGGCTCAGGCGGCCCCGATCGGGCCGCCTGTTTCATGCCGGCGGACACCACCGCAGGTTCTGGCACTTCCCGGACAAGTCTGGTATTGCGACCGCGAACAAGCGGACATGCTGGCGCCAGCCGGCAACCCGCATGGGTTCCTTGCAAGTGGCCGGCTTAGCTCAGCGGTAGAGCAGCGGTTTTGTAAACCGAAGGTCGGGGGTTCAATCCCCTCAGCCGGCACCATTAATTTAGCCGACAAAACGGACTTACCTACACGGGGCGATCCGCCCCCCACAGATAAGGCCGTTTGAATGGCCTTAGGGCGCCCGATGGGCGCCCCAATCAATGCTGCCAGCCGGCCCCGGGTCTCCACCGAGTACGGCTCACCGGGCTTTCTAGGCAGCACCACGACGCTTTCGACCAATTCCCGAAAGCTGGCTGCGATCTGAGGGTCTATGCGATCCCCGGCTCCGGCGATTTGCTCCAAGTTCCGCTTAAAGCGGCTCACCGCAGTCGGATGAAGGTCGATAGACACAATGTTTTCGTCTGCGGCTGTCAACTCCTCTTGAAGCCGGGCTTTCTCCCCCCTCTGATGCTGCAACCGGGAAGCTATCTCTTCGGGTTCAAACTGCCCCTTCTCAACAGCTAGAATGAGGTTGTCGATTGCCTTCTGACAGCCCGCAATCTGCGCCTCGATCTTCGCCTTATCGCGGCGCGCGTTCGCTGACAGCGCACGCCTATCGGCTAGATAGGCTTCAACGTACGTTTCCATCCGCTTAGGGTTTTCGATCTGTGTTTTTAGTCCGGTCAGAACTAGCGTCTCGACTTTCTCGATGTAGTAGCGCGTGCCGTTGCTGCAGGAGCCGCTTTCCCGATGGCGCGTACATTGAATGCGCGGGCCGGAGCGATCATGGCCCATAAGCGACATGCCAGAACCGCAAGCACCGCAGCGAAGTAACCCGGACAGAAGGCGGGTGGACTTCGGGCGCTTACGTGATGCAGGCGTTCCAGCATCAAGCCGCCGTGCCCGAACCGCGTTGAAGAGTTCGTCGTCGATAATGCGCAGGTGCGGCGCTGCAGTATGGACCCAATCGGCTGGCGGGTTATCACGCCGAACCTGCTTACCTGTCCTTGGATTCTTGAAGTTCTTCCGCTTATTCCAAACGACACGCCCGGCGTATCGCTCGTTCAGCAAAATCCCCTGCCCGCGAGCGACGTTGCCATTGATAGTCGAAGCGTTCCACGCCCCGCCACGCGGCGAAGTAACACCCTCACGGTTGAGACTATCGGCAATCTTTCGCGGCGACACGCCATTTGCGTAGGCTTCAAAAATCCGCTTCACAACTTTTGACGTCTCTGGATCGACATCAAGAATCCCCGGCTCACCCTTGCGAACCTTGTAGCCATAGATATCTCCGCCCGGATTCCGACCGTCGTTGAGAACATCCTTCTGACCGCGACGCACCTTGTTAGCGAGGTTGTTGAGGAACATCGTGTTCATCACCCCCTTGACGCCAACGTGCATTTCATTGATTTGCCCGTCCGTACAGGTGTAAATCTCAACACCCTTGAACGTCATATCCTCGTAAAGTGCTGCGGTGTCGCGCTGACTTCTTGAAAGCCGATCCAAATCCTCGGACAGAACGATATCGAAGCGGCCTGCATCTGCGGCTTCAACCATCTTCATGAAATTCGGACGCCCTAACACTGAAGAGCCAGACTTAGCCCGGTCTTCAAACCGCTCGACAATTTGCCAGCCGTTTCTAGCCGCATAGGACTCGCAGAGGTCAATTTGCTGCTCAATCGACCGATCATTTTGCAGGTCGGACGAATAGCGCGAGTAAATCGCAACCCGCTTAGTGCCGAGTATTGTCATTGGCTGCCCTCATTGCTTCAATGTGGTCGATACGAGCTTGGTGACGGGCAAGAGCCACAACGAAGGCGTCAAGCGCCGCTTCGGTATCTTCGTCCAATGACAGCGCTGCGTTTCCCGCAAACAACTGAGCACGGTTGCTGTTTGCTGGTCTTGGCAATTGATTCATGTGCATAAAACGTCCCTCATCAAAAAGTAAAAACCGCCCCGACGATTGCCGGGACGGCGTTTGCTGCTACAATTTTCTAGATCGCGTGAAGAAGCCTCAACGTAAGCTGCTCCTTGAAGCTATCCGCAAAATCAATCTCGCCACCCTCGTAGAGAATGTCGCGAGCGATTATTTTGTCTTCCCGAGTACTGATCGAAGTGGATAATATCGCGGCTTCAGCCGCAAACACCTCGATCATGAATTTCTGTGCATCCTCTTCCGGTATATGCACGTTGCCAACAACATTCCACGCGGCTGCACGAACAGCCGCCAGTTCAGTGATGCTCTGCATGATAGGTTCTTTCCAGTTTCGTCTATGACGATTCGGAAGTCATCTTCCATGTACCAGACACTGCTTCATGCGGAATTCAGAGTCAAATATTTTATTTGACTTCGCTTGTAGCTGAAGTAGCTACAAGCCAGAACCGAAAGCCGATATCAAAAGATCATGACACCAAGCCAATGCCGCGCTGCTCGCGCACTCATCCGATTGTCACAGGCGCAACTAGCGAAAAGCGCGCGCGTAGGATTGTCGACCGTAATTGATTTCGAAGGCGAGAGCCGCGAACCTCGCGGAGACAACCTCGAAAAAATGCGCGCCGCTCTCGAAAAGGCCGGCGTTCTCTTTATCGAGGAGAACGGCGAAGGCGCTGGGGTGAGGTTGAAGAAGACGACGCGCTAATCCTCAAATCCGGTTGGCCGCTTCAAGGCCTGCGTCCGTGATTTGAAAGGTAGCTTTTCCATCTGCGTTGTTTTGCCCCTGCTTTGCGTAACCGCGCCATACAAGTTTTTCTAGACACGCAAAGCCTATCCCTTTGCCAATTCGTTCCAAGGGGACAAACTCACCTCTGTGTGGAGTTAACTCACGGAGGGCGCGCCGTTCGGTCGCCGCCATTGGCCTACCTAGAATGGCTTGCTTCTCTTCCTCTCTGCAATCCTCCAACCATATCTTAGCCTCCCCTTCGGTCAGCCACGTAGAGGAATCCGTCACAGAAAGCCCCCAGTTCGGCAACGCGCGGCGTTCCTCGATTGAAAGTCGCTTGCCAGTTAACGGTCCGGTTTCAAACTCAATGACTGCAGAATTCGTCTCCGTGCCGGATATGGCATCAAAGCATCTATCCAACTGCACCCTATCCCAGCGATCAGCGCCGCCGATCTTCTTCGGCTTAGGCATGGTCCCTACCTTCACCATGTCGTCGAACGTCTCAGGCGTTGCGCCGATATAATCGGCTGCCTCCAAGCGCGACATGCCACGGGGCCACCCTCGAATCGTATGCGAACGTGTCGTGGCCAATTGCGCGCTCTAAATCATTGGACAGTTTTGGTCTCCATCTGCCCACGACAATATGAGACCCTTATAGCGATCACTCGCCATCGTGTTGCCAGATCGCACAGTTAGCTTCGACCCGGTTGGGTCCTTTTCGACGCGGACGGACAGATAGTAGTTGCGCGCTCCCATGTTGATCATTGAAAGCGTTGTTTCGCCGTAACCGAGTTCAGAATATAGGTCTGAATCCACGGCAAAAGACGCATAGGCACCCACATTCCCGGCAAAGCAACGCTTCGCCGTTGTAGACACGCGCCGATAGATTTCTTGGTAGTTCTCTCGATACGTTTTAACGACGGGCGCCGCCTTTGCTTCAAGATCGGCTGGCGTCGAAGAGCAACCTGACAAAATCGACGCAACCGCCAAAACGGCCGCGCCGTAGACCCTCTGCATTTCAGCCCCCAGCCTAGCTACACTATCAACACATTGACGAAGCACTTGTTGCCTGTCAAACGCTTAAGTTGTAGCTGAAATCGCTACAGCCAAGCCGTACTACGGGGTGCTTTGTGTCAGAACGGATCGACGAAATCGCCCGCTGCGATCATTGCGAGGAAGAATACTCACCGGGAGAGTTGGTCATTCTTGACCCACCGGCCGGTGATGGCGAGTGGATTTGCGCAAGATGCATTGAAATCAAGCTGCGCAGAGCTATCGCGAAGCTGCCGCGTGAGAACTGAGCCCCGACAGATGGCACATGGCAACACGGCAAACTCAGTAGAATGCTATTTTGACGAAAGTGGATCGCACGACGGGTCACCCGTCTTATGTGTCGCTGGATACATATTTTCACGGGAAAGCCGCGAGGCTTTAGAAGTCAAGTGGAAGCAGGTCCTGAGCCAATATGGACTGCCCCATTTTCACATGGCGGCCTGCGCACAACGAACCACACCATTCAACACCATATCGCGAGATGCAGGAGCTGATGCGGAGAAAAAAGTCATCAAGTTGATAAACGACCATGCACTTTTGGGCTTGGCGATTGCCATCAACGAGCCAGACTACGATTACTTGATGACACGCCAAGATATCACGGGCGATGCTTACAGCTTCTGTTGCTGGCAGATACTTGCAGGTGTCCAGGCATGGATCGCCCGCAACAATTTCGAAGGCAGAATATCCTACTTCTTTGAAGCCGGCCACAAAAGCCAGCGACGCGCCAACGCGATAATGAAGCGGATCTTCGAAGATGAGTCGCTGCGAATTCGATACCGCTACGAAACTCACGGCTTCGTCGAGAAGAACGACTCAAGTGCGGTGCAAGCTGCCGACATACTTGCTTGGCAGCAGGCGACGCAAATGAAACGCTGGCTAAAGAACGAACACAGAGTGAGGGCCGATTTTCAAGCATTGGTGAAAAACCCTCCCCACGAATTGTTCATTGCGAATAGGAAGACACTGGGCGGCGTCATTGCGTACCAGCGCTATCTTGAGCGTCTGCCCATCACCGACGCGGCCACCGGACGCTTTGGTAATTTTTGGTTCTGGAGTCCTTTCGACGGAGAACCCGGAATTTCCTTTCGCGCAGCTCGCGGTCGATTCTAGGCGCAGGCCAACTGTGACCAAGCTGGGTAGCGCTCACCACTGACTATTCTTCTGACCCTTCGTCCTCCGGAGTGGAGGACTCTTCAATCGAGATTCCATATCGTTGTATACGAAGCTCGTTCAATTTCGACTTTCTGCCAATCGCCCGAAGAGCGGCTTCGGCTTTGGCGACTATCGTTCGCATGTTCTCTGTCGCATTAATGATCCGCCGATAGTCCAACGCAGACAGAACCGCGCGGCGTAGCTCTGTTCCCGTACGGGCCTCGAACAGTGCTTGATACTGCTCGACCGGTGCAGCAGCGACCTGAACGCGCCTATCCTCGTCCATCCTCTCAGCCGAAAGTACCAAGTCTTGTTCAAAATCGAACACCGGCTTCGCCACCTCTCGTCTTTTTGTCGTTAGTTCAAGCAACCTTGCATCTTTGATATCTCGTTCAAACGGATCGTCCGACGCCCAAAACTCGTTGCTCGCCGCGCTCTCAGCGAATTCGATCAGAGCATCTGCGTCGGCTGCCCGACCCAATTCGCGCAAGATACTCAGGACCTCGTCTAAATTGCGTTTGCTTAGAACATCGATGTTTTCTTTGAAGCCACGTACAAGCGCTATACATACCTCATGGTCATTTTCGCCGAACGAGTCGTGATAGACTCGCCACGCCTGTTCGAACGAAACAGCTTTCTTTAATCGCCTATGCTTCAACTGGGCTTCAGCGGCCGCCTTCTCGATCAACTCCCTATCAAGCAAGCTAGTTTCAACGAACTTCAACAGCGCAACATCGAAATCATCGAGGTTGCCCCAGTCATATTCCTCTAGAATTGTATCCCAACGGGATTCATCTGCGCTTGGCGCTTCCTTACTATTTTTTCGGTCTATGTAGCGCCCTAATGAGCTTTGCCGGATGTAGTCCATAGGCGGAGGCTTTGCACCAGCGTCAAATTTGCACCAACCAAACATCGCGATGGAATGCACAGCCTGCCGGGTAACCTCTTCATCAAGCTTGCTCAGAGTTGGCTCCATCATCCGAACCAAACGCTCAATCTTCTTGATTACCCTGATATTCGCGATTCGGAGCCGTTCGCAGTGCTCTCGAATGATACTGGACAGCCCATCATTGCCCTCGATGGCGATTGACACAGCGTCAGTTGACGACGGCGCGTATACGAGTTTGACGTCAATGACTTTCTCGAAATAGTCCGCGAACTCCGCCTTGCTGGTTTCATCTTTGTCCACCTGGGACTGGTTTAGAAGAAGGATTACCTTACACCCACGCTGCTCGCGCAGAAACGAAACTAACCCAAACACGTCCTTAACCGACAGTGACCCGCTGCGTCGCTCCAGATCATCAACGCATATGATCTGATTTCTGATCGCAGAAAATAGCAGCGGTTGCGCCTTGCCAACGTAGCTGCCAACGACCGGTATGGCGGAAGCCACACTGACAAGCTTCTTACTGTTCTTGAGCACACTGGAGCCGCCAGAAACGAGCCACTCATAACCAGCGCCTCCTTGCGGAGCGAGCACTTCCATGTTCTCGAATATCGCCGTCCGCATTACATCGAGTGAACCTACGCCGAACAACGACACATACGAATACCGCCAAAGCCCCACTTCTCGTTTAATTCTAAGGCGATCCAAAATCGATTGCCACATGTAGGTCTTGCCGACTCCCCATTCGCCGGTAATGCAAAGCACTTCCGGGTCCGGAGACCTCAGAAAGCGTTCAACCTCGGACCTTACTGCATCAGTGGTAGACATAGATTCACCCCATCATGAGGGCTTGGAAGATACTGACTTTCATCCAAGCCCCCAATAGTCAGATGGACTTATAGGCGCCGCGTCTGTTTGGCCTTCTGAACCGTAGAAACGATCGTGCCCGGCAGCGATGCCTTCAAGTCTGCAATCTGCGCAGTTACGCGCGCAAGCCCTGCTTCATCAGCACCACGCGCATCAATGGTTACATTGACTGGCGCCGTAACGCTGCCGGTATCCGGCAATACACCGTTTGGCAAAATTTTCGTGCCCTTATCGAGGTAGCGAAGTTCAGGGCCTTTTTCACCGACTATGCTCCAACCACCCGGTGCGTTGTCGGTGCCGTCAGCAAACATGGGGAACGATAGCCCACCTGTGCCAGCACCAAGGCCGGTGCCGCTCATTGTTGGAGACGAACCACCCAAGCCGAACAGGCCCATTAGACCGCTTCCCGTCGTGCCGCCGAACGCGTTAGACCAGAGCTTGTCGACTGACATCGATAACAATTTTTCACTGATTTTGTTGAGCGCATTTGAACCGGCCGTTGCAAACGATTGCCAGAAGCTTTCGCCACTCTGGCGCGCATGCAAAAGGTCGGTCGCGAAGCCGGTAATGTCCGTACGAGCTTCGTTGCTGAAGTCCTTGACCGCGTTGTTCATCCGCATTTGCGCGGCTTCAGCGCTGTTAAGCGCCGTCGTAACGTCCGGGTATATGTTCTTAAGCGACGTCGCAATCTGCACGTCTTGCGGCGACAACAGAGCCGTTTGATTGGCGAAGTTGATGCTATTGGCAACCTTCGCTTTCTCCAGCGCAAGCGCTGCGTCACCGGCACTTTGGGCTAGCTTCTCGAAACCTGCCCGTCGCTGGTCGGTAGCCCCGAGGCCTTCCCGCTCTGCGGCCGCTTCCAATTGGGCCATGGCGCGAAGATGCTCAACATTGTCTGCGGTCGTACCAACAGAGTCTGCAGCGGCGTTTTGCGTCTTTACGTATTTCTGCAGTGCCTCCGTTGCGCGGTCGAGTGCATCATTGCTGTTGTCCTTATCTCGCCCCGCCACCTTCGACGGTGTCAGCGACTCATAATCAGAAGCAGACAACCCGGCCAGCGGGTGTTCTCTTGAGCCCGGATCAGGCGGATTCGCCTTGTCAAAGGCAGCATCCATCTGCGCAGCAGTCGGATACGTCGGCTCTGTAATGCGCTGTGATGCGTAACCTGGAATCGTCGCAGCGGCGCTATCGCCGTTCTGAAACGAAAAGCCGTCCCAAATCGCGCGACCGAAATTCTTCCAAGTGCCGTACTCAAATACTGGCGAGTCGTGCCATTCCTTGAATGCGCCTTCTAGCTTGTCGGCGTTGATCGTAATAACGCCGTCGTCAGCCGGAATGCCAGTCGCCGCTTCGAACTGCTTAAAGCTTTCGTCGCTGGCCTTCTGGATTTGCGCCGGGTCAATCGATTTGATGAACTTGGCCGACTTCTCAATCAGGTTATCTAGATAGGGCAACGCCTCATCAAAGGCCGCTTTCATATACATAGACCACTCAACGCTAGATTTGCGCCAGCGGTCGTCGAATTCTGCAGCCTTCGCAATCGTCTCTTCGCTGACGACAACGCCAGCGTCTTGAGCGGCTGTCCTGATGCCGTCTAGGCCGTGCGCCGCCTGCTCAAGAAACGGAATCCATTCCTTTGTATAGCCCAACATCTGCGCAATCGCGATTTGGTCTTGCGGGGTCTGAGCCCGTCGCACAAGGTCGCCCGCAGTCTGCAAAAGCTGATTTTCGGAAATCAACTGCCCGTTGGCGTTCTTGATACTAAGCCCGTTGGCGTCGAATTCTTTTGACAGCGAATTTGCGTTACGCTGTGCGTCGTTGAGTAGTTGCGCCGACTTTGTCAGGCCGGAATTGATTTGATCCATGTTCAGGCCAGCAACTTGGCCACCGAACGCGACAGATTGGAAATCGCGAACCGACAAGCCAGCCTCACGGGCCGTAGTCTGCATGTCGGCAAGTTCTTTGTTTGCCTTGGCGATGTAATCGACAAAGCCGCTTATTGTCGCCACGGCGCCAACAGCGCTGGCGCCAAGCCCGGTAAGGGCTGCTAGTGATAGGTCTGAATTAGCGCCGACGTTTGAAAGTGCGTCGCTTAGTCCCTCAACAGAACGTGTCGTGCTGTCGATGCCTTCGCCTGTCGCAGTAATCGTTACCCTGCGGACGATATCGCCTTCGGCCATTATTTCCTTTCACGGGCCGCAGGTGCGACCCGGTTTGCTCTCAATGAATTTTTGAAATGAATCGTTACGACGTCGCGGCCATTACGAAAGCCTTCCGCGCGTATCAACCCAACCATTTGTTATGATGTAGAGTGAATTTCCAGACGCGCTACCGGCAACGGCGCTAATCTGCGCGGACGTGTTTGTCATGACAACAAACGCATTCGTAACGTATACGCCGGTAACCGAGTTGCTAAGCGTCCAGTTTCCAGCCGGGGTTCCGGCGGCTTGTGCTGAGCCATTCGGCGAATAAACGAGCGCAAGTGACTGTGCCGCGCTAGAGTTGGTATAATCGCCTTGCAAGATCGCATCAACGATTACGCCGGGAGGCACTGTAAGCGTGATCGCAGACACTGAGGTGGTGATAGCCAGCGCTGCCGCATCCGCAACGGGAACGTCCCAAAGAAACTTGTCTCCGAATTGAAAGAACTTAATCCAAAAACCCGAAAGGTTTATCTTCATCGCACCGATGCGACGAAACAAGGTGTAGCCGCTAGGCATCGTCGGCGCCGTTGCGGATAACGAAGACAGGATATCGACAGCTTGGGTAGTTGGATTTTTGATTTGAAAGACGTGATACCAAGAGCCCGCAACAGCAGAGCCGGTGTCGAGAGAACCGTTACCGCTACCAACGACAAACGGCGCATATGTCTTAGACATGGCGCTAGCTAGCGTCATCAAATCAACGTTGGTGCTGTCGACAGCGACGCCAGCAGCAACAGAGAACGAAGCAGAGCCCCCGGCAGTGGAGAGCGTAAGCCCCGATAGATATCCGCGCACCACAGGAACGCCGATGTTGGCCCGCGCTTGCGCTTGCTGCGATGCAGTCAGAGACTGCGAGGCATTGTAATTTACGCCATGAAGGTTACTGAGCGCAGTATCGGTGTTGGCGACGTCAGACAGGTTATTACCGCTCGAAAGATCGCCGGTGCCCGGCTGCCCTGCGACATTGAACGTCCAGCTTGACAGCGTGCCGCTACCGCTAGTCTTGTCCGACGTAATGGTAAGCGTAGTGCCGCTGTAAGTCGCAACACCTTCAAGCCAGTTTACGCCCGACGAAGCACGCACCCTAGCGCCAGTCGTGTAGGCAAGACCGGCTTGCGTAGTGAACACCTTAGACCCGGTGCCAATCGCTATAGACGTAGTCGACGTGCCGCCATAGCTGGCGCCTGTCGGGCCTGTTGCTCCGGTGTTGCCAATGCTGGCAAGCAACTGCCAGTAAGTCGCGTTAGGCGGCGCGTTGCCTGTCGTCGCAAGAATTGCAATATACGAAGAGCCAGCACTATAAACGACATCGTTTGCAGCATACGTAGCCCCGTTATCGTAGGCGCCACGGATATTGAAACCCTTGTAGACGCCAAGATATGACCACGCGCCGCTAGACTTGACCCACAGCTTACCCGTCGACGCCTGAAAGGCGTACTGCCCGTCGTTGCCGTATGAAGGGTCTGGCACGGTAGCCGTCGACGGCACGAACACATAGAAGCCGTTTGTTTCAAGCGCGCCCACAAGCGTAGACACGTCAGACATCGCCTGTCCGCCAGCGAAGCGGAGCGGCGAACGCTGAACGATCTTGTATGTTGCGCCTGCGGTAACAGCGCTGTACGGCCACGCGTCAATAGAGAGCGTCGCGGAGTCGACGACGTCAAGAACGATTACGGTGTGACCCGCAACAACGATATCGTCACCCGGCTTCGCGTTTACACCTGACCAATTGACGCCGCTTCCGACAATGGAAGTAGCTCCGGCGCCGATAGATACGGTTCCGGTCGAATAGGTATTAAAAGCAGTCATCGATTACTTCTTATCTTTCGTATTCGTTTCGCTGATACGCCGCCATTCACCTCTGACTTTTCGCCAGATCATTCCGGTGGAAGGCTGAAACGCGAAGTTGCCGCTAGAGTCGGGCGGCGGTGCCGTAAGGTCGGCCGGTAGTGCTTCAAGTTTGATCATTAGGACGTCGCAGCCAGGATTGTTCGCTTGTCGCCGTTGCGATTGAGTCTCACGAAGGTATCGACGCCGCGAACGGTCTTATTGGCTTTGTAGTCGCCCTCACCGCCGCCGTACGGTTTCGGCATACGCGGGTTCTTGATGGCGTTGGCCAGCACGGGGTGCATTGGCCTATCGCTTACCCGGCCGGTGACACGATCCCAATTGGCTCGCAGGTCGGCACGCGGGTTGAAATAGTCAGTCATCATCACTCCAATAAAAAAGGCAGCCGACTGGCTGCCTTGGATTGCCTGCAAGATGTCCGTGCAGACGTCGGGTTTCATTGATACGATGATGCATGACCCGCTTCATCGTCTCGGTAGATGTCGACACTGAGTCGGATTGCTATCTGACGCCTGCACGGTTTGAAGACGAGGCGGAAGCAATGGAGCACGCAATCGGAATTGCCCGATGGCTCCGCGAGGTTGGTAATCCGCCCGGTGTCTGGGTACGTGGCGAGGCGGAAGACCGTCTATGGACTGTAGAAGAGCTCTTCGCGTTCGATTGGTTAAATGGGCCGATCAACGACTGATCGGCCCATCAGAGATTCCCCATTTTGGGGATACGTAAGATTTCCCATGGGCCGGTTAGAGCCCGCCGGCTGCCAGAGATGCGACGCCCCCTACCCTTCGCAGTTGCAGAAAGAACGAACTCGCGTGTGGTGTACTTCACAACCGCGTCGTACAGCCCTGCCTAGACTTAGCCCCATGTGGAGCCTTGTCCTACGTGCCCTGATAGTTGTGGCCATCGCGTTGGTCGCGGTGACAGCCATGTATGACGGGCCGTTCAAGCCGCTGGCTACTGCAGCGATGCCGGCGGTGAATGTTCCCTGACAGTGCGCGCACGCAGCCCGTCCTAGCCCTGCGCAGCACCCCTATTCTTGCTGCACCCCATTTTTTGACATGCTGCACCGCTGCACCCCCATATAGGGGGGGGTGCAGCAGTGCTTTGCTATACCCTGCTGTACCTTTGCTGCACCTAGGGTGCTGCAGCTGTCACGACCTGATGAAGTCCTTCAAGACGCGATGCTCATCCTTTGCCCGGTACGCCTGAAGCTCGCCGGTCTCCACCCACGTTTCCAGCATCTTCGCGACCCGCTGCTTTTCGGCCTTCACGGTCACATCGATGTCCAGAATCTTCGCGACGGTGTGGCCCGCCCATTCCTTGGATTGGGGGTCTTTTCTATGACTTCCGAGCGACAGCAAGTTCTTGATGCCTTGCAGTTGGTCCCTAGTGACGTCGGATACGAACGATGCACTCGTTGGCCACTCCCAACGGGTACATACACCGACGCTGTCAGCGCGCATAAAGGCTAGATTGCCCTCTCCCGCATTGCCAAGGTCAACGCCTTCCATTTTGTACCAGTCCTTTAGGCCGCTCTTCGGCGCCAAGTTCTGCTTATCTCCGAAGCTGCTGAAATAGCCAACGTGGCTGGGTAGCCCTGCCTTCGCGGCCTCGTCAGGCAGCATTGGATTAAGCACCTGCACCGACCGACACGCCGCAATAAACGAGCCAGCACCACGCGCCGACATAGCTGTGGCCATTCCGGTAGCTGCATCCGCCTTCGTGGTGTGGTGGGCAATATCGACCGCGCATCCACCCTCGCGGGCGACGACCACCCATCCGTGTTTGACGATCGCATCAATAGCGCCGTTATCGCTCTCCGGGGCGTCATGGCTGCTAACGAACGGATCAACGATCAAGACGTCGATTCGCTGACACTTGATCGCATCTACGAGTCCGTCGATAACCGGTTGCCTGATTTTTGTCCCGTTGCGGTCCGTAGCGGTAAGGATTAGCGGCGTCTCGCCTTCGACGAAGAGATAGTCAGCGACATCTTCCGGTTTGATGTTGTGGTACATCATCGCTGCGACCAAGCGCCGGTCTAATTCGTCCCTATCGTCTTCCAGATTGAAGAGCCATACGCGTGACCGCTTAGGGACTTCCTGCCCCAAAAGCGGCCGTCCACTCGCCATGGCCAGTGCCTCAACGATCTTGAGCGAAGTCTTACCGACAGCACCAGATGCAATCGTTGCCGACACATGCCGCCTCAATAGATGGCGGCCGTAAATCCAATCGCGCGCCGGAATGACTGATGGTTCTCGCCACACGAACGGAGACGGCTCAAATGAAATATTGTCGTTCGCAGTCTTTGGACCAAACAGCGACCTGACTTCGTCCCTTGTTAAAGTCTCCTTGCTCTGGTGGTAGAATGCCCGAACGTCTCCTATTCGCTCCTCCGGTACTTTCCTTACGTCCAAGTTAACATTCAACAACGAATAGGCGCGATCGTGCGTGAGATAGGTTTCGGAAAGCCAACCTATCTCTTGGGCGGCCCGCATAGCGCTAACTATGTCACCCTGCTTCCAACGCGATATGACGTCGCGCGCGAACTGCTCGCCTTCGCTCAACGAAGCAGTCTTCAATGCGCACCGCCCTTCTCCAGATTTTCGAGAAGAAACGCGATGTAGTCGGAGCAATCGTACAATCTGCGATGAAAGCCGACTTGACGGTTCGTGAGTGTTACTGCGTCACGCCATATCCCGCCGCCATAGTATGGCTCAAGCAACTGAACATCGGCGTCGCTCAATGCGATCTGCGCACTCAATTCGCGAAGCTGGTTAGCAGCCTCCCCGTTCCGGGCGTCCTCGGAATATTTCGAAGCCCGATCTTCGCGCCAAGTTGCCGAAGCTAATGCTCTAAGCTTTAGGTCTCGTTCAATCGTGTTTAGCGCTGTCATCAACTTCACTCGCCCATCGCTGCAATTTCAGCCGCGAACTTCTGAGTGTAGAACGTGAGGCCTTCAGCCACCTGCATTGTATTTTCGTCCTCGTACAGCACGATGGTACGCTTCTTGACGACGTCGACGCCGATCAATTGCGCCTTGAGCACCTTGCCGTCTTTCTCGATAAAGCCCAACACGGGCTCACCAACCGAGACGATAGATTTGGTCATAAAATTTTCCATAATGATTGAATGTAACGGCGCCCAACGTGCGGGCGCCGTGCTTGCTGCAATTCAGTTACGCAGCGATCCAAGCGAGGTATTCACCGCCTTCTCGCTTCGCGAACACGTCCATGGACGTGTTCATTTGCAAAAAGCGGCGCGGTCCGTTGGTCGCGTCGGGGTTTGTGCCGATCGCAAAGTAAATGTCCAAAGTCGCGGTAATCGAAAAGACGGCAGCGCCGAGAACTTCGCTTTCGACGGGACTAGCGTTGGTGGTTGTGCCTGCAGTCGCCATGCTCTGCGACCACTTGCATTCAGCAAGCAGCGCGATATTTCTTTTGTTATAGCCTGCATAGCCACAGCTAACGTGTACGCCTGAAAAGGCCATGTGTAGAATTTCCTTACATGATTGATTAGGCCGCGCGGACCGCTGCGGCCAGTTCTGATAGAGCGCGACTGAAGCGGGTGCTTTCGTCGTCGCGGGACTTCACAGCGTCGACACGGGCAAGGCCGTTGCTAGGATCGCTAACAATCGACACTTCAAACAGCTTCACCGCCTTTAGGGTTCGTCTAGCCGGATGATGCTTGCCGTGCATCACCCACGAAGTAGCGCGGTAGCCAATTGACATACCGTTGAGCGCGCCCATTTTCATAAGTTCGTAGACGTCAGCGCCTCGCGACGTCTTCGTGGCAATCTTGCCTTCGACGTACAGGCCGTTGTCGTCTTCGTGCATCGAAGTCCAGCGGCCAACTGGCATTTCGCCTTCAACGCCATGTTGCCACAGCATTTGAACCGGCCTGTTTTCTCGCTTGGCTTCTGCCAGCGTGTCAGCGAATGCGCCCTTGGCTACAATGTCGCCGTGTGAGTCGATGTTGCCGAAGACGGAAGCGTAGCCGCTGAAAGTGCCCTGCTCGTCCCATTCTTTAACTTCGAAGGGACGACTTAGCTTTTCCATTCAGGCCAACTCCGAGAGCTTTCGAAGGAATTTGTCAAACGCTCTATCGACGTCGGACGAAGCGGCATCTACGCGGACAATGTCGCCCCCGATTACTTTGTACTCACCTTCGGGCAATTTTGACCAGTCGAACGACTTCGTGTTGGCACTGGCTTTCTCGTAATACTCGCTCATCTTTAAGCAAGCTCCTTCGGAAGGCGCTTCAGATAGCCCGCCTTCTTTTCGGCGAGCAGATATTCCGCAAGCCCCGATGTTCGCTGCGATGGCACACCCAGGAACTCTGGCGCGTTCAAGCAAATGCCATGCAGACCAGCGCCGGAATCGATGAGTGACTTTCTGAGGTTCCAATATTTCGAGTTCGCGGAATAGGCGGCTGCGAGTGCCTCGTTCAACGCAATCCGTATCGCGTCGTGTTGCGGCTTCACGTCATCGCAAATCTTTCTTCCTGCCTTGCGTGTCTCGTCCGCGATCTGCCGACTCAGAAGATGTGAAGCGTCCGCCAATGCGTTGTTGTTCGCTGTCTCCTTTCGAAGGAGTGAGTCCAAGTCGTTATCAATTGAGACGTCCTGATTGTTGATGACTCGTTGAACGTTTTCAGATGCGGTCAGATTTACATTTCCCGACGCAATCTTTTCTTGCGTTAGTTGAAAAACCCGATCATCTGATTCTTTTTTACGTCTCTCAACGTCTCGATGCTTTGCCTTCAGATTGGTCAGCCCTTCGAAGCCGGGGACGATGTCAGCGCGTAGATTTTGAATGTTCATTGAAAATGCTCCAATATGATTATGCTGCATTGGCCACGCGGGCCGTCCAATGATCCGTGTTCATGAACGCAGCTAGTTCGAACAGGACTTTGCCGGAGATGCGCTTCGTAGTGGAGACGCCCTCCTCTCTCGACTTCGCGGCTTTAACGCCAAAGACCGTTTCGGTAGGCAACCGGCCAGCGCGTTCGCGAACGATACTGATACGCGGCCGTTCCAGATCGACAACGACGTAGGCGTTGTAGCTGTTTACGGCGTCGGACAGATGGCCTTCGATGCCTCGCGGATCGAAGCTATCTAACATTGCCGCAATCGCGTCGCCCGCTCGGTTGCCGTCCTTGTCGCGGAGGTCGTAGTACAACTGCGCCGCCTTTGCGGCATTGTGCGCCGGGACGTCTGCGACGCAGCCAAGTAGCAACAGGGTCGCGTGGGTGCTGTCGACATCTGCGTGGCTGGAGCCTTCGCATTTTGGAATGAGTCCGTCTTCCCGCTCAGTGCGGTAGACGGCGTTGACCGTCGACGCTCGAAATCCGGTGATCGCCGGAAACGATTTCAATAGTTCGGGTGCCGTAGGCACGGCTATGTCTCCTTGTCTGTTGGAGGTTGGTGCACGGCGCATTCCGCCGTGCGTTGGTGTAAAAAAAACGCGGACGCCCTGCGGTAAAGGGCGCCCGCGCAAGTCCAGTCCGCCGCCAGAGGCGCCGGGGCTGAGTAATTCATATGTCAGGGGTTGGCAGGTGGTCCGGGCAACAAAAAAGCCGCCCAATGGGCGGCCCGGACGCAACTACGACCTATGAGTACATCCTAACCTAAAATGGTACAAAAGTCAAATCACAGCCTATGCGGGATTGATATCATGGATCTTTTTTCTGCCGCCCTCGCTGAGCCGTCGACTTCACTAGTTGCCTTTGCAACCATCTCGCCTAATTGGCCTGTAACAGCCCGTAATGCTGAGCCAATAAGAACAGTCCGACCTTGAACCTCTCCAACCCAACGGCTCGCGCCGTCTTGGGGCATTTGGCGCCAGTCAGGGCCACGCCCACAGCCGCAAGGTCGTCCTGCCCGTCTAGCAGGATCATATCGACAGGCCGCCTGTAGACGTCCGGCAACGTGTCCCGGGCCGCTCTGTAGCGTTCGCGGCTCTGCGTCTGCAGTCGCCCCACGGGCAAGCCGCCACCCGATCCCCCGCCCGTGCGAACGCGGCCGTAGTCGATCCCGATCAAGGTCGACATACCGGCGCCGTACCAGTCTTCGTAATACTTGTCCCCGGCCACCTTCAGAGCCGCGTTCAGCATGGCGTCTGGATAGAGCTTCCCCTGCTCTGCCAGCCTTTCTAGGAGGCTCTTCCGAAACTGGCGCGGCTTGGGCGCGTCGTCGTTAGCAGGCTGGTATTTGGTCTTGGCGGCGGTAACTGAAATGTCGAGCAATCAAGTCTCCGCAAAAAGCGATTGCCCGCGCGCTGCCGCACACGGGCGTTTCTGTTCAAAATGTTCGAAGCCCGGTGCCGAGTCCCAATGGCAACCGATAGCTGACCTTATACTCGAAGAAGGCCCCAAAAGTCAATGTGTATCTAGAAATAATTCAATGATTTCAAAGTGGTATGGCCGCGCCATTGAAATCGTTGGCCGAATTTCGCGATTGTCCAACTATTCGAAGCAGATTTCTCCGGACACCTCGTTACGCGCTAACGTACGTCGTATTCGTCGGCTACGACGATCTATGCTTTCGTTGGACTGGCGGCGCGATTATTGGTGCGCCAGCCGGTTTCATCATCAACATCAGTCGGCGCCTCTTCGGCTGAGCCACTTACCGCCGCTTCGTATCCGACCAGACGCCGAAGCTGAAAATCCCGCTTCGTTCTTGTCGGCTACAGGGTTCAATCCCCTCAGCCGGCACCAGCAACGGTTCACGCTGACCTGTGGGCTCCGTTCGTCGGCTTCTATCCCGGCACGCATCGGAATGGCATTGCCGCGAGCTCAGAGGCCGTGCAGGAGGATTCCGAGACTGCATGGTCCCGCTGCTGCCCACCTTCCTCGACAACGCCTTGGCCGAATGGCGCCTCGATCGCGACTAGCCAGCGAGCGCTGGACGTCAGCCGGACCGATCAGGGCCCTATTCGGCTGAGATGAAGCACAGGCTCGTCTCCCTCCGCCCAGTCGATCTTGTAAACACCTTCCGACTTACCTCGTTCTTCAGCATCGAAAGCGTTGGCATATCGCCGCCAAAACGCCTCGTCGGCGGCCGCGATGACAAGCAACGTATAGTCCTTCAATCTCTCTTCGAGTGACACATCGCATGTCCAAATATCCGCAGCCGAATAGGGCTTTCCCAGCGACCAGCAAGCTGACTGGGTCGGGTTCTCGTACATTTCAAACTGAAAAGCGTAGATCCCGAACCCGGTATCGGCCTGTTTGATGAAGTAGACAGTTTCGGCGGGTTTCAGAAACTGCTTGGCGTGGTCGGCAAGCCGCCGAACCTGACGCCTGGGGAGTTCGACGTTGGTCTTGCGATATTGCACGTCAGTGCCGAGTTCGAGCTCGAGACGGAATAATAGAGGATAATATGCAAGGAGAGCGATCAAGAGCAGCGCCGGACCCCAAGGCTTTCGCATCCTGTGAATGAACGCGGTCACGATCAAGGTTGCGCAGAGGGCTGACCAAGCCAGCAAATACGTCCCAAGGTACCTTTCGAAAGAGGCTAATTGGAGCGCTTCGTAGTCCGAGAAGCGTTCGATGTATAGAATGAGAAGCAGCAGGATAAAGGCTGCGGCACCTAATGCGATGGTCGCAAACGTCAAGGCGTAGGATGCGAGAGACTTCCTGAACAGAAGACATACGATCAAACTTACGGCGGTGAGCGTTGCAAGCACGTAGATGGGCCGGATCGCCGTGGTCGGACGGATGCCGAATAATGGCACTCCGCTGTAGGCTGGGAGGCCGATGGTCAGTCGCGTATACATCTCTCGTACGATCTGAGAATTGCGCGCCGTGAGCCCATCGTCTCGCAATGCGCTTGCCAAGGTCTTCAAACCATTGACGAGATAACCAGAACCGGATTCACCGCCTATCGACATAGAGAATTTTGTCCAAAGGCTGTGCGTCACGATGACAGCGGCGGGCACAATTAGGATTTCGACCAGCGTCCGCCCCGTCAGCACACGATCTCGACGCCGCAGCAGAATTGAAATCGAGCTGACCGCGCAGGCGACCATCGCGAACGGAAGGCCGGTTGCCTTCAAGAGCACCAGAAGCCCGCAGAATAGTGAATTGCAGACAATGATCGCGGCGACGGACTCTTCCGTCAACGCCACGACAAAGGCGGCTCCCAGAACCATCGCAAGAAGCACGTCGACCAGCGTATCATCGAATGAAAACTGAAACAGGAAAACAAGCAAAAATATGAGTGCGACGCTCGCGGCGCCCGCGGTTAAACTCTTCCTGGCCGCCGGTGCGGCGAGAACCGCAATTGCGCTGATCGACAACATGAAATGGAAGAGCAGCGCTTTGGGTTCGCTGTATCCGGAGAATTTATTGAAGAAGTAATTGGCCAGTGCCGCGCCCGGTGGATAGCTCTTGCTGCCGATCCAAAAGCTGCTGCCCTCAAACATGCGATCGTAGATCGCGAGAAATTTTGTCATTCGGGTCCACAGACCCAGGTCGTCCCAAACGTAGAAACTATAATCACTCTTCGCGAGGTAGAAGACGACGATGAGGAACGCCGGCGTGATCAGCCGCGCAACCGGCATAATTGATCGCGCATCGCGCCGGAACGCGAAAAAGACGTAAGGCAGAACCGCCCAACCTAGGAATGCCAAAGCATATGTCGCTACAGCAAGCAGGTCGAAAAGCGACGCCACAAATAGAACGATAACGATGGCCGAAAGTGTCGCTAGAACGCAATTCTCGATTTGCGCGCCTAGCCTCAACGAAAGGACCAGCGCAAGCGACAGGACAGCGATAACCGGCACGAACAGCAACATGTTGGACGATCTCAGTAAAATTTAGCGATGGTCACGATGTACTTCACCCGCCAAACGACCGCGTCGGCGGCCCGCATCTCGACGGTAACTTCGTCGCTCGATCGGAACCAACTTGAGTCACGATACTCCAGCCGCGCGCCCTCGATCGGCCGCCCGTTGCAATTCTCGTGGACCGAGCTGGCAATGACACCAGAGACGCTGTCAATCTTCGCCGTGCCGTGCTTGGCCGTCGCCACAATCTTCCAGCCGTTCGTCGACTTACAATCGGGCCCATGAGATGCTAGCCAGACGTTAATTGGCGCCGCCTTCCCGCGAGGGACTGTGATGGGCACATCGGGCATAGTTGAAAGCTGTGGATCGCTCGGGTTCAGGAGCTTTTGAAAGCCGAACAAAACTATCGCTAAGGTAGTAACATAGTACGGAACTTCTCCGCGTATCAAAGGGGGCCCTCTTTGGCTGATGCATGCTTGGCCGTGGTTATTCCATGCTTTCGCGTCAAAAATCAAATACTCGAGGTTATCGGGGCGATACAGGCTGAGGTTGCGTTCATCTTCGTGGTTGACGACAAATGCCCCGAGCAGACGGGCGACTACGTTGAGGCCCATTGCAGTGATAAACGAGTCGTCGTTCTCAGGCATCCCGCGAATCAGGGTGTCGGCGGCGCGGTGATGACCGGTTACAAGGCCGCCATGAAGGCCGGTGCGGACATCATCGTGAAGATCGACGGCGACGGTCAGATGGATCCTCGGCTCATCCCCTTTTTCGTCGAGCCAATCATCAACGGTGAGGCTGACTACACGAAGGGAAATCGCTTTTTCTTCTTAGACGAATTGCGGTCGATGCCGACACTGCGAATCTTCGGAAATTCCATACTGTCATTCTGCAGCAAGGTCTCGACCGGCTATTGGACGGTCTTCGACCCTACGAATGGGTTCACCGCCATTCATACGAACGTCGCCCAACTCCTTCCCTTCGCGTCGATCAGCAAACGATATTTCTTCGAGACGGACATGCTGTTTCGCCTCAACATCGTACGCGCGGTCGTCGTCGACATTCCGATGGATGCGAAGTACGGGGACGAGCAGAGCAACCTCAAAATTTCGAAGATCATCGCGGAGTTCAGCTTCAAACATTTCAGAAATGTCGTGAAGAGAATTGTGTATACCTACTACCTCCGAGATCTATCGCTTGCATCGTTCGAACTTCCCATCGGCCTATTTTTGATGGTCGGCGGCGCAACATTCGGAATAAACCGATGGGTCGCCGGCGCACACCTCCATGCGGCCGCGACCGCGGGAACGGTCATGCTCGCCGCCCTGCCGTTTTTGGCGGGCCTCCAACTTATTCTGGCGTTCTTGGGGTACGACATTTCGTCGGCACCTAAGCGGCCGATTCACAAAAGCCTTCGCAGGGCGAAATTGCTCGGCACTGAAACTCATTGAAATCGCCGTCCGAATCACCGGAACCGGTCATCGCTCGCTTACCTGCAAGAATGCGTGGCCAGAACGAAGGTTGGTGTTGCCGTAACCGGCGACATGTCGCGTGGAAAGGCGCAGCGCCGGTTTTGCTCGATCATGGGTTGCGGTGATAGCCCTCACCGATTAGGATTCAAGCAGGACGCCGATTTTTCGCGCGGCGGCGCGACACCGGGGGCGGGAAATAGCGATGCCGTCTTTGAAGCTTTCACAGGTCGCCGGGATCTTTCTGGCCCTGATCGCGGTCTATTTCCCGGTCGCGCTTTATCTGCAGTACAGCTTCGTTCCGAAGCCTGACCCGCCGAAAGTCACGCAACTGACCGGCCCGTTCCGCAAGCTCGACCCGACCGCCTATCAGGCTCCGATGCCGACGCTTGACGGGTTCGGAGATTTTGAAAGCCTCCCGACCCGATCGACCGTCACACTTTTTGAAAATGGACGACCGCTCGGCCCGGCGCACAGTCCCAAGGCGGTCGTCAACGGCGGATACTCGCATCACCGCGGCACCGGAATCATCTTCTCGGCCAGCGACAACAGCGATCCGAACACCAACGGGCGAACCTATTCGGTGACATGGCGATGACGGCGGGATCTGGAACGACCACATCCATCCGCGTTCGTCAGCTCGACGTCTTCCTGATGCTGCAGTGTGGGAGATGCTCGACGTCTGCGCCGGTGATCTCCACCCATACATGCTTCGACCGCTCGAAGACCGATTTGATTGGCGCGGGGAAGTTCGGGTCTGCGATCGCGCCGAGGGCGACGCCGATCATCGCCGGCAGATTGTCGGCTTTCCAATAAACGGTCGAGCCGCAATCAGGACAAAAATAGGAGCGGACCGTGCCGCCGCTCTCGGCGGGACGGACATATTCCTTCGTCGTCCCGAAAATTGTGACGGTGTCTGCAGGATAAAAGGCACCGACGCCAAATGGCGCGCCGCTCCGCCGCTGGCATTCGATACAATGACAGGCCGCGACCCGGTTGGTCGGTCCCGGAAGCGAAAGTGAGACTGCGCCACAACTGCATCTGGCATCGATCATTGACTACACTCCTTGTGTCTAACTCTTGCATGTCCGGGCATTTTGTTCCGCCGAATCTCGCATGGCCTCATGCACAACCATCCGTATCGCGCTCCGTAACTCGAAGCGGTGGACTCGGAGCTTGCATGGCAATTTTGACCAACGAAGAAAATCTCGCCGTGCAGGCGAAACTCAATTTCATCCTCGGTGCCAAGACATACGATACATATTTCCAGGGGTTTCACTGCTCGGAATTGTCTGACGGGATCGCCATCGCCTATGCCAAGAGCGAGTACATGGCCGGTGTTATCAGCGCGGAATTCAGCGGCGAGATCGCAGTGGCGGTCGAAAGTATCGTCGGAGAACGCGTGACGGCCGTGCTGGTCTTGCCGCCTCCCACGTTGCGGCGATGAGCGCGGAGCGGCCGGTCAAACGGCCCCCGCGCCGCCGTCCGGCAACTCATCCATCCGCCAGAGCCCGATACTCTTGTCGCGCCAGCCGCCACCGCCCTCGTCGCAGCGCTCATCGATCAGCTCGGACGGGCGCGGCCAGTGGAACGGCGCCTTGGTCATGTTGAGCGCGCGCCAGTCGCCGTCCTCGCAATCGCCATTGTTGTCCCACTCCGGAAACGTCGTAACCAGCAGGAATTGCGCGCCGCTTGCACGAAAGCGAGCGATGGCGCGCGCGATGTTCTGGAAGCTCAGATGCACGAGGCAGTCGCGGCACAGGATGACGTCGCAACCCGGCAAGGAATCGCGCGTGATGTCGGCGACCAGAAAGCGGCCGCGCACATCGCCTCGCGCCACGCGCGCCATGTTGGCCGCGATCAGCGACGGCACGATGTCGATGCCGGTATAATCGACCTCGAGCTCGACGCTGCCGATCCAGCCCGCATCGCCGCAAGGCGCATCGAGCAGCGAACGCGCGCCAAGCCGCTGCAACAGGCCGGGCAGCGTCTCGCGGATTCCTGAGGTGGCATGCCCCTCCGACCCAAGGCCCGAGACCGAGGTCGGAGCGCCCCACAGGTTGGTCCGCTGAATCCGCTCGAAGCGCGCGGCAAGATCGAGGCCGGCAAAATTCTCGCGGTCGGCAACGAACCGTTCATGGGCGAGAACAGAGGGACGATGGACAATCATCGGGTGGGAACTCGCGTCAAGATTCCGTCGCAAGCATACTATAGGGGCGAGCCATTCAATCCGGAATCTCTCGCAAGCGAGTTCGTTGATGATCACCCGACGAATGGCCCTGGGCGGTCTCGCCGCTCTGCTGTCACCCATTGCCGCGCGCGGCGCACCCGGCGAGCAATTCAACGTCGCGAGCGGACATGACAGCCTGCCGGTGTCGCGTTATGCGGCGGCAGTCGACGGAAAACGTCCCGCCGTCATCGTGCTGCACGGCTCCCGCGGGATTGAGCTCAGGGCCCGCGCCTATGAGCGATACGCCGACGCGCTGACGGCACAGGGCATCGACACCTATTTTCTCCGCTACATGACACCGGCCGACATGGCTGCGTTGACATCCACCTCGCACGACATCCGCGAGGCCTATGAGACGACGCGGTTCGACGGCTGGGCCGATACGGTCGCCGCCACCGTGACGGCGGTCCGCGATCGATCGGACAGTTCGGGACGCATCGGCCTGCTCGGCTTCTCGCTGGGCAGCTATGTCGCCGCCGAGGCTGCCGCGCGCGACACCCGCATCAAAGCCCTCGCGGCGCTCTATGGCGGCATGCCCAAAGCGATGACCGCCAAGGTCAAGCACCTGCCGCCGCTGATCGCGCTGCATGGCGAAGCGGACAAGAACGTCCCGATCGCGGAAGGCCGGCAACTGGTCGCGCTCGGCAAGTCGGTCGGCGCCGAGACCGAATTCGTGCCCTATCCGGGCGAGGCTCACGGCTTCGATTTCTCGGACACCGATCCGATGACCCAGGATGCGATCGATCGGGTCACGCGGTTCTTCCAGGCCAAACTCATCGTCTGAGCTTAATCCGGCTTCTGCCACTCCATGATGTAGAAGAACGGCACGCGACGATGATGCGCAATTCTATTGGGATCGCCGGCTGTGGGCTGCGGTTCAACGAACAGGCGCAACTGGAGGCCGTGACCGAGCAGCAGCGTCATGTAGGTGCTGAGCGGACGATGCCAGTTCTGGACACGGATGCCGCTCCAGCTGACCCAGATCGGCCGCTCGTCCATGTAGTGGTCGATCGCGAAGCGCAGGACACCCTCGCGGTCGCGCGTCCATCCGTCGGGCTGCCCCGCGGTATTGAAGCTGGTCAGGTTCGCGATCAGCAGCGTGCCGCCCGGCCTCAGCGCGGCCGTCATCTTCGCGATAGCCCCAGCAAGATCTGGCATGTCGATCAGGCTGAGATAACTGACAACCAGGTCGAACTCCGCCTCGACCTCCATCGTCTCGGCGGAGCCGAGCCGGTAGTCGCCCTGCGGATCCAATTCCCTGGCGCGCGCAAGCAGCACCTCGGTCGGATCGATGCCGGTGGTGCGGATGCCGGCACGCTGCATGATGCGGCAGAACCGCCCTTCCCCGCAGCCGACATCGAGCGCATTGCGGAAGCCGCGCCCCTCGACGCGCGCCCGCATCGGTGCATCCAGCACAAAACGCCGGCCATAGTCGCCGTGTTCGCCCTGCTCGACGATCCATGCGGACGCGGACGCGGCCCAGCCGTCGCCGATGTCATCGCTCATGGCGTAGCCTTCGCGAATGGAGTTGGCCGCTTGCGAGCGGGGACGGCTACTGACCACAGATTGGATCAGAGTTCAACATGAGGTAGCATGCGAGCCGCATGCCGTCCTACACCAACCGGGAAAACGCCAAGATCATCGCCGGAGCCGTCGCGGCCGTCGTCGCGACGCTGTTTCTCTTCGCGGTCGCGATGGCGTTCTTGCTACAATAAGATCTGTGGTCCGCCGGCGGCCTGGAGTGCCGCCGGATCTTCTCCGTCGCGCGGCTCAGGCCGCGCGCACCGTCCGCAGGAATTTTCCGACTTCGTCCTTCAGCCGATTGCTGTCGGTCGCCAGCATCTTCGCGGTCGAGAGCACCTGCGAGGACGCCGAGCCGGTCTCGGCCGCGCCGCGCTGCACGTCGGTGATGTTGGTCGAGACCTGCTGGGTGCCGTGCGCGGCCTGCTGCACGTTACGCGAGATCTCCTGGGTCGCGGCGCCCTGCTCCTCGACGGCGGCGGCAATGGTCGAGGACACTTCCGACAGCCGCTCGATGGTCGCGGAAATGTCGCGGATCGCCGTCACCGATTCCTGGGTGGCGTTCTGGATGCCGGAGATCTGCTGGCTGATCTCGCCGGTCGCCTTCGCGGTCTGCTCTGCCAGCGTCTTCACCTCGGAGGCGACGACGGCGAAGCCGCGGCCGGCCTCGCCCGCGCGCGCCGCCTCGATGGTGGCGTTCAGCGCCAGGAGATTGGTCTGGCCCGCAATGGTGTTGATCAGCTCGACGACGTCGCCGATGCGCGTTGCCGCGACCGAGAGCTCGCTGACACGCTCGGTGGTGGTGCGGGCCTGATTGACGGCCTCGCTCGCCATGCGCGCGGATTCCTGCACCTGCCGGCTGATCTCGTTGACCGAGGACGACAATTCCTCGGTTGCAGTCGCGACCGACTGGACGTTTCCGGTGGCTTCACCGGAGGCAACCGCGACCACCGAGGTCAGCTCCTGCGCGCGGTGCGCCGTGGTGGCCAGCGTCGAGGACGACGCTTCGAGCTCGGTCGAGGCGGATCCGACGGTGTCGATGATCTCGCCGACCGCGCGCTCAAAACCGTCGGCCAGGTTGAACATGTCGCGGCGGCGTTGCTCGGCAGCCTGCTTCTCGGCTTCCACCTGGGCCGCCTTGAGCCGCTCGACCTCGATCGCGTTGGTCTTGAACACCTCGACCGTTTTGGCCATCTCGCCGATCTCGTCGCGGCGATCCTTCTCCGGCACCTCGGTCTTGAGATCGTTGCGCGCCAGGCCCTCCATGGCGAACTTGAGCCGGGCGATCGGCTTCGACATCGCCACGAGGCCGATGAAGAGTGCGATCGCGATGCCGACGATCAGGCCGCCGGCACTGACGCTCACCACGGTCCAGGTCGCGGATTTGGTATCACGCTCGATCGCTTCCTTGCGCTGGGTCACGGCCTTGGACGTATCGGCCGTGAACTTGGCAACGCGATCGAGGGCGGCATCGATCAGCGGATCACACTCCTTGTGAGCACGATCGGCGGCCTTGGCGTTGTCTTCCGGGCTGTTCGCAGCCGCGCCGGCCTGGAGCACGGGATCGCAGCCCGCAAAGGCAGCCGTCAACTGCGCGCCGACGCTCTTCGTTTCGCTCGCTCGCGCCGGGTCGTCCTGCTCCGCAGCGTCCAGGTACTGGCGAATCTCATTGCGGTTCTGGTTCGCGATCTTGAGGCGATTGGCGTTGCCCGCCTCGGTCGTCTCGGTGAACACCGCATAGAGCGCGGCGTGATAGGTCTCGATGCGGCGTTGGGCCCGCGTGAGATTGAGGGCCGACGACTGCATCGCGGTGAGTTCGCTGAAACCGTCGACGGCCGCCGACAGCTCACGGATGCCGAAGGCGGCGACGGCGACCAGGGCGCAGCCCATCACGGTCACGATCAGCGCAACCTTCAACACGATCTTCAAATTGTTCAAAAAGCTCATCGCAGCCGCCTAATATTTTCCGGTCACCATTGACCGAAGCAGTCCCAGCGGCGGCATTGGAACCCGCTAACGTTAAAATTTGATACTAAATGACGCGCGTAACCTTACGGGAAAATACCCAATCGGCGGCCGCGTGTAAGCCTCACGTAAGTTTCGATCGATTATGGGGCCGCCCGAGCCGCCATTGCTCGCCCGGAACCAACCGCCGGGCTCGCTCGTTCTCGCCCCCATGCGGATCAGAGAAGACAATCGAAACATGTTCCTGCTGACGACGGTCGCGCTGTGCTGCGCGGTTGTCGCCGGCGCGCTCGCGGTGCTCAAGCCCGCTCTTGCGGTGCTCGAGCCTACGCTTGCGGTGCTTCAGCCGGTGTATGGAGAGCCTCCCGCGAAGCAGGTCGCCGACAGCAGGTCGATCGATAGCTCGGGCCTATCCCAGGTCAGGGTGGTCGGCGGCGCCCCGTTCGTGCCCAACGTCAATCCGCGCCAGCGCTAGCTCGCGATCAGGTCGGAGAGGCCTCGTGGCCGTCCTCGGACCGGGCTTGGGCACGCACCAGATTCTCGACGAACGCGATCACCTCCGCCCGCTTGTCAGGTGGCAATGACAGAAAGGCGCGCACGAGCCGCAGGCCCTGCGCTTCCTCCGACTGGTCGGCCCCGGAATCCATCCATCCAATGTCGGGCGTCCGGGAAAAATATGCAATCCCCTGCATACAGCCTGCTTGATTCGGCGCCCCGGCTTTGGTGGAATAGCTCCAAACAGGGTGGTGGATCATGAAGTGGATCAGAGAGCGCGACGCGCTGATCGCGCAGACACTGGCCTTCGTCCAATCGGTTTCCGGCAAGAAGGACGACATCCGTCAGCCGGATACCGCTGCTGCTGCGCCGGTTCTGGCTGCGGAGATCGTCTCCGTCCAGACCGTGACTGTCGCGTTCGAGCCGCAGCCGGCCAATCCACCGCCGCTCGCCCCGCTGCCGCAGCCCCCGCCGGTCCCTTTGCCACCTCGCGCGGCAGGCGATTTCCGCAGCGAGATGCAGACCCGCATCGCCAATTTCAGAAAGCATCAGGAGCGCTTCGAGCGCGAGCGCGAGGAATATTGCGCGGCGACCCTGAGCAAGCTGCGCGCCGCCATCAGCGCTTCCGGCCCGCCGCCGGCCCAGAAGTAGGGCCGGCCCGGCTCCGACCAAGACGCTAGAGCCAGGACCTTACAGCCACGACCACACCAGCCAGAGATTGGCTGCGCAGGCGCCTAAAAGTGCCAGCGTCAGTGGCAGAAGCATGTGCCCGCAGCAGGTTTTCAGGTCGGTCGTCATGGCCGGAAACATCCGCTGATTCCGCCAAACGAGTCCCAATGTTTCTTTTTTTACGGATTCAGGACTCGTTAAGGACTCAAGCGCCCAGCTCCCTCACCCCCTCGATCACGGCCCCGTGATCGAGGCGGAACCTCCCATGGATGAAGTCGTTAACGCGCTTTCCGGGAGCGGGAAGCATGCCCTACGCCCTGTTCTGCAACGACAGCCAGATCAGCAAAGCCTATCCCGATGAGGCCGACGTCTGGAAGCTCGCGCAACGGAGCGGCCTGGTCGTGGACATCGGCACCGACGACGATCGGCACGGTCCGCGCCGGGTGCTCGACAATGACTATGAGATCAAATCGTGCCGGGCTGCCCAAGGCGAGGACCCCGCCAAGAACAAGGCGGACGCCGAGCGGGAATCCAGGATGGAGCTTCAGCTCAACTCGTGAGAGCCGAGGCCAGGGCTACCGCTTTTGAGGAAAGCGTGGCGGGACGTTCGCCTGTGGCCATCCTTCGAGACGCCCCCTCCGGCGGGCCCTCGGGATGAGGATGGCGTATGTGGCAGCAATCTCGCCAGCAAAAGCTGCCGTTCAGCCTCATCCTGGGGAGACCGCGGAGCGGTCGTCTCGAAGGACGAGGCGCTCGCGCAGGCCTTGCCAAGCTCACATGCGATAGCCTGCGGCCGATAGAAGGGAGCCTCAGGGCGTCGCTGTCGCCAGCGAGGCCTGCTCACCGGCCAGCGCCACGCAGGCCTTGCGGCGGTGCAGCCCGCGGATCGCGCCCGTCACCTTCAGCACTTTGCCCGACTGACAGGAGGCGTCCTTCACGAAGGCGACCTCGTAAGGTGCCAACATCAGAGGCTCGGATTTGAGGATTGTTTGGGCAGAGCACGGCAGGGCGACGAAGCACGAGACCACCACCACCGACGCCAAGATACGCATGTTCGTTGTCCCACCAGCCGGCAATTGAGTAATTAACGCTTTCCGGAGCGCGAGTTCCGTAAGTCGCAAAAATTATTTTTGCTTTACCCGATCCCCGTGACACGCGTGAGAAGGCGCGCGCCAGACTGTTTGCTTGCAAATGACGCGCCAGATGGTTCACGCAAGGCAAACAAGCGGTCGGCATGGGGTTGGCAGACGACATGGGGCTGGCAAACGAAAGGCCGGCGGGAAGCCGGCCTTTGTCGGATCGTGGTCGTGCTAGTGCGCGGCGGATTAGTAGCGCGAGGCCGCCGGACCGCCCCAGCCGAAGCGGTAGTTCACACCGACCTTGACGGTATGCTCGTCGTCCCGGCCGCGAACGCCGACGACGTCGGCCGGACCGGACGTGATCGTCGTGCTGCCGAAATTGTAATACTGGTATTCGGCCTTGGCCGACCAGTTCGGCGCGAACATGTATTCCAGGCCGGCGCCAACGGTATAGCCGTCCTTGCTGTTGCCGGTGGCGGTGAAGGTCTGCGGCACGCCGGCAATGTTCACGCCCAGCCCGCCGTTGCGCCAGGCGTAACCGCCCTTGGCGTAGAGCAGCGTCGGGCCCCAGGTGTAGCCGATGCGGCCGGTCACCGATCCGAGTTGGTCGGTGCCGGACGTCACCTGCGTGCCCAGCGGGAACGTGACGCCCTTGTTGTTGGTCGGCAGCCAGGAGTACTGCGCCTCGATACCCACCACCCAATTGGGCGCGAACTGGTAGTCGAAGCCGCCCTGCACGCCGCCCAGGAAGCGGGCGTCGCTGGACTGGAAGCTGCTGTCCCCGGCGAAGGCGCCGCCGACATGGCCGCCGATGTAGAAGCCGGTCCAGTTGTAGATCACCTGCGGCGGCGTATAGGCCGGAGCCTTGGTGTAGGTGCGCGGCTGCATATCCGCCGCGGCCGCCGGTGCGGCCAGCGCAAGCAGAGCTGCTGCACCGAGCAAAATGGTCTTCATGGTCATCCCCGTTCTTTCAGTTACGACACTCAGGAAACAACGTGGCGTGAATTGGGTTGCTTCGCGGCGATGCCGGAACGTTGATCGTTCGTGACTGTGACGGAGCGGCAACATCGCGCTTTTGTTCCATCACGTCGGCCTGCGCCGACAGATTTTGTCGTCCGCACAAGTCCAGCCGTAACGATTTGTCGCAAGGCAAAACCGATCCGTTCAAAGCTCGCCGAAATGTGATCCGGCGACCCCGGCGGTTGTTGTCCTAACACCGCGCGATGAAGACGGGCTTTGCGCTACCGCGTCATCTTTTCCAGTTCTGGAAAGGGTGCGTAAACCGCGCCTGCGCAGATCTCGTTGGCGCGATCGATGACGCGGTCGGCGCGGCCGTTGACGTAGACGACGGCGCGCTCACGCACCGTCCTATAGCTGCCGTCGGTCTCGCGCGGGGTGAAGTGCAGGCAGCTGATATAGAACTGCCGGCCACCAACCTCCCGCAGCACCGGATCGGCCATGCTGGCGTCGCGCACGCCGACTGGATTGTTGAGATAGGTGCGCATCAGGGCCAGCGCGTCGGTGCGAAAATTGTCGGGAAACGGCTGAGGGCCTCCGGCCTGGCTTCCCTCCATCAGGCTGGGACGGTCACCGTCGCCGCCGAAACATCCCGCGAGCGCCAGCGGCAATGCCAGGATCAGTGCCAGGCTCGCCGCACGTTTCGCCAATCGCCCCACAGTTCGCGCTCACCGCTCAATCGACCTGGAGCGTTCCAGCCCCATGGTTGCAATCATGCATGTCTAGAGGTGTTTTGCCCGACGAGTCAAACGGATTCGCAAAATCCGCAGATGCGTGTCCATCGGCTCGTTGCTGCCGTCTACTGTGCATGGGGTTGTTTTCGAGATTCCTGTTTGCGCGCTCGACGCGACGGAAATTCGTTGCGGCAAACGGCGCACCGGCCCGCCGCCAGCACCTCGCGCTTGCGCGCGGGGCGTGACGTGCGAGCCGGGCCTGAACTCCACACGCGGCGGCAGGGCAATCCAGGGATGCCGCCGCGCGGGATCAGTTTTTAGCTGCGCTTCTCGGTGGTCACCGGCTTGGTGACACTCGACTGCGTCTTCAGCGACTTCTTGGTCGACAGATGCTTGTGGTGATGGCGATGCGTCCGCACCGTCTTGTGCTCGTCCGGCGTGATCGCGGCATTGGCGTTCATCGCCTTGGTCTTGGTATCGACCTTGGCATCGGCCTTCACATCCGGCTTGGCGGTCGACTTGACGTCGGCGCTCTTGCCATCCGTCTTGACGCCCGTCTTGGCGTCGGCCTTCACGCCGGCGTCGGGTTTGGCGGCGGTGGTCGAGACCTTGCTCTGGGTCTGGTCCGCCTTGATCACCGGTGCAGCGGTCGTGGTCTTGCCGGCTTCAGCGGCGAAGGCCGGGGCTGCGATGACGGAGGCTGCGAGCAAGGCTGCGGAAATGGTCTTCAACATGGTGGTCTCCTCTTGGAAGGATCTTAGGCGGCGCCCTCTCGCCAACCCTTCGATCATGGGTCAGAGCCTAGGGGGAGCGCACTGAACCCTGTCTGAAGCCCTCTGCCAGCTTCCGTTCATCTGGATGACAAGTTTGTCATCTGAGGAAAGGCGAATAGACCGGGGGGCCGGGGAATGTTTTTGCGAACCGGGTGTTCCGGTATTCGGGCAATCGTGTAGGATCGCCACGTTCCATACGGGAGAACTTCAATGCGCAAACTCTCAATGCTAGTTGTGCCGGGACTCGTCGCCATGTCGCTGGCGGCCGCGCCGGTGCTGACCAGCGCCTATGCCGCGGGCAGCGACGAGCCCTCCTCGCCGCCAAAGTCGGACTCCTCGTCCACCAAGAAGGGCAAGAAGAAGAGCTCTTCCGTCAGCGATCCGAAATTCCTCGCGGCCTATCGCACCGCCTACACCACGATCTACGACAATCACGACTACACCGGCGCGATCGGCCAGTTGAAGTCGCTCAAGCGTGACGACGTCGCCGACGTCGCCAACCTGATCGGCTACTCCTATCGCAAGCTCGGCGACTACCAGTCGTCCAAGGTCTATTACGAGATCGCGTTGAAGGACGATCCGAACCACGTCCGCACCTGGCAGTATTACGGCCTCTGGCAGCTCGAGCAGGGTAACCGCGAACAGGCCCAGTATCATCTGAACAAGATCGCCATGCTCGCCGGCACCGACAGCTCCGAGTATCGCTCGCTGGCGGCCGCGCTCGACAAGCCGACCGGCGCGACGCTCGTCTACTAAAGGCATCGCATCTTCGCATCACGCGAACGGGCACAACCTGACGGTTGTGCCCGTTCTGCTTTCTCGGCTAGCTTCTCGCAACCAATCCCCTCGCAAACCGGTAGCGCAATGGACAAGTGGCTGCGATCCGCGATCGACTACATCAGCTCCTGGATCGAATTCCAGCAGACGACCTTCCAACAGCCCGGCGTCCTGGTCGCCTTCGTCCATCGCGGCGAGGTCGTCGCCGAGCATGCGTTCGGCCTTGCCGATCTCGACACCGGTGAGAAGCTCACCCCGCGCCACCGCTTCCGCATCGCCTCGCACTCGAAGAGCTTTACCTCGGCCGGCATCATGAAGCTGCGCGAGCAGCGCAAGCTCAGGCTCGACGATCCCGTCGGCCAATATGTCAGCGGCCTGCATCCGCGTGTGGCGGAGACCACGATTGCGCAGGTGCTGTCGCACAGCGCCGGGCTGACGCGCGATGGCGCCGATTCCGGCCAGTTCATCGACAGCCGTCCCTATCTCAACGCCAGGGAGCTACTCGCCGAGTTGAAGGGGCCGACCGCGATCGAGCCCGGCACGCGCTTCAAATATTCCAACCACGGCTTTGGCCTGATGGGCCTCGTCATCGAAGCCGTGACCAAGGAGCCCTACTCCGCCTGGATCAAGCGCGAGATCATCGAGCCTGCGGGCTTGCGCGAGACGGAGCCGAACGCGCCGCTTCCGAAGGGCGCGCTGTTTGCGCGCGGCCACACGCGCAAGCTGCCGTTCGGCGAGCGCTGCGTCATCCCGGGCGACAATCCGGCGCACGCGATGGCGTCCGCCGCGGGCTTCGTCGCCACCGCCGCGGACACCGCACGATTCTTCGCGCAGCTGGCTCCCAATGCCAGGAAGAGCGTCCTGTCGGTCGCGAGCCGACGCGAGATGACGCGGCATCAATGGCGCGTGCCGCAGAGCTTCGAGGCCTATTACGGCCTCGGCGTCAACGCCGGCAAGACTGACGGCTGGGATTGGTTCGGCCATGGCGGCGGCTTCCAGGGCTATATCTCGCGGACCTGCTCCATCCCCGGATGCGAACTCGCGATCAGCATCCTCAGCAACTCCATCGACGGCGCGGCTCCGTTCTGGATGGACGGTGCGATGCAGATCCTTCGCGTGTTCAAGACCCGCGGCGCACCCGACCGTCGCGTGCGCGACTGGACCGGCCGCTGGTGGACGATCTGGGGCGCGACCGACCTCGTGCCCGCCGGCAATCGCGTGCTCGTCGCCAATCCCCAGTTCAACAACCCGTTCATGGATGCCGCCGAGATCGAGGTCACCGGCCGCGACACCGGCAAGCTCGCCTGGGCGGCCGGCTATTCCAGCCATGGAGAGCCGGTGCGCCGCATCCGCGACAAGCGCGGCAAGGTCAGCGACGTCTGGCTTGGAGGAGCAAATCTCAAGCCTGCGAGCACCGTCGCGCGCGAGATCGCGCGTCGGTATCAGCCGCAGAAGAAGAAGCGATAGCAACCGCGCGTCGGAGCATAGACCGGCTACGCTCGGTCAGGGCACACGGCGCCCATTCTGTGGGCTTGACAAATTTTCCCCCGACTTCAACTCTCCCCGGAGATCGCAAGCGATTGTCGCGGATGGTGGAAGATCATGTTCTCAGTATCACGTCGCAGATTCCTGACGGGTTCAGCAGCAGGTGGCCTTGCCCTCGCAGCACCGCGCGCATTTGCCGCCGATAAACTCAAGGTCGCCGGCATCCACGCCTCGCCTGTCGAGAATGCCTGGAATTCACGACTGCACGAAGCGCTGCAATCCGCGGCCAAGGACGGCGTCATTGAGTATGTGTTTTCGGAAGGCGTGTCCGGCACCGACTATCCGCGTGCCATGCGCGAGTATGCCGAGCAGGGCCACAAGCTGATCGTCGGGGAATCCTATGCGGTCGAGGCTCAGGCGCGGCAATTGGCCGCCGACTATCCGCAAACCGCTTTCCTGATGGGATCGAGCGGCAAGCCGTCAGGAGACAATTTCGGCACCTTCGGCACATGGAATCATGAGGCTGCCTATCTCGCCGGCATGCTCGCCGCGCCTCTTTCCAAGAGCGGTACCTTCGGCACGGTCGGCGCAATCCCGATTCCGGAAGTCAACATCCTGATCAACGCGTTTCGATCGGGGGTGAAGGAGGTGCGGCCCGACGCCAAATTCCTGATCGGATTCATCGGTACTTTCTTCGATCCTCCCAAGGCGCGCGAATCCGGCCTCGCGCAGATCGACGCCGGCGCGGATATCCTGTTTGGCGAGCGCATCGGGACGGCCGACGCCGCCAAGGAGAAGAAGATCAAGTCAATCGGTTCACTGCTCGACTACACGCCGCGTTACCCGGACACGGTGTTCGCGAACGCAATGTGGTACTTCCGTCCCATTCTCGACGCGGCCATCGCTGATGCGAAAGCCGGCGCCAAGGCAGGCAAGGACTACTCCTCCTTCAGCTTCATGAAGGCGGGAGGCAACGACGTCGTGTTCAGCAAGAGCATGGTCGCTCCGGAATCGATTGCCGCAATGGAAGCCAAGCGGGACGCGATCAAATCCGGCAGCTTCACTGTCCCTGTCGACCCCAAAGAACCAACCTAGTTCCTTGAGGAGTTGACTGGCGCCGTTTCTCCCAGTCCTTCGGGGATGTGCATTGTGACAGACGCACGCGATCCGCAGGATGGTGTGACCCTTGGTGCAGCCGTTCGTGCTGGACGAACGACCAGCCGCGACGTCCTCGAAGCGGCCCTTGAGCGCGCAAGCGCCGTCAGCCGGTTGGGGGCGATCAGCCATCTCGCGGCCGACATAGGTCAGCAGCAGGCCGCATTGATCGACGCACGCCGTGGACCGTTCGCACAAGACGATCGAGGTCCTTTTTGCGGCGTCCCTTTCCTGATGAAGGACCTCGGTGCTGCGGCCAAGGGCCTTCCTGTCGTCTGCGGCTCGCGCGCGCTCAAGCCGGTGCCGGCCGACAGTGATGATGTCCTTGCACAGCGCTTCCGCAAATCCGGACTTGTTCCGTTCGGTCTCACCACCGTTCCGGAGTTCGGCCTGTCGCTGAGCAGCGAACCGGCCCTGGGGCCGATCGCACGCAATCCTCTCGATCCGTCTCGGACGCCCGGCGGATCGTCCGGAGGTGCCGCGGCCGCCGTCGCCGCGGGCGTGGTGGCGCTTGCGCACGCCACGGACGCCGGCGGATCGATTCGTGTTCCGGCGGCCTGTTGTGGTCTCGTCGGGCTGAAGCCAAGCCGTGGTGCCGTCCCTGGGGGACCGAGCTTCCAGAACCACCTCGGCGGTCTCGCCTCCGAGTTCGTCGTCAGCCGCTCGCTCCGCGACACGGCCGTCGCCCTCGACTGCTGTAGCGGATCGGCTGGCGGACCCTGCCCCGATCCCGACCTTGGCAAGCCGCTCGCCGATCGCCTCGACATTCCGCCCAGCGGCCTGCGGATCGGGCTCTGCTCCGACGTCAGCGAAGGCGCGCCGATCCAGCCGAGCTATCGCGAGGCCGTGCATCACGCGGGCTCCGTGCTGGCCGCCGCCGGCCATCAGGTCACCGATATCGGTCCCGAAATTCTCAATCCTCTCGCCCGCAACGCCGCTCTGGTTTTTGACAGGGTCATCTCAGTCAATCTGGCGCGAACACTTGGTGACGTCTCCGCCGTGGAGCCGCTGACCGCCGCCGTCGTGCAGCGTGGGCTTGCCATCACCGCGCGCGAACTTCAGGATGCCGAGCTCACCGGCGTCCGTGTCGCGCACACCCTCTGGCGGCTTTTCGATGAGTTCGACGTGATCATCACGCCTATGCTGAGCGGGCCGCCGCCATCGATCGGATCCTTTCCCATGGACCACGGCGATGTCGATCTGCACTGGCGGCGCATGTCGGATTTCGCGCCCTACGCCATGATCTCAAATGTGGGCGGCACGCCGGCGCTGTCGATCCCGCACGGGATCGACGACCGGGGCCTTCCGCTGTCCGTGCAACTGATCGGTCCCATGGCGGCCGATGGCCTGCTGCTGCGCCTTGCGCGCCAGCTGCAAAAGGCGGTGCCGTGGCATTTCGCCGCGCCAATCGCCGGATTGCCGCGATGAACGAGACCGTCCTGAGCCTGGAGGGGATCACCAAGCGGTTCGGTTCTCTCATCGCGAACGACGACGTCACTCTGAATTTGCGGCGCGGCGAATTGCTGGCTCTGCTTGGCGAGAATGGCGCCGGCAAGACGACCTTGATGAACATCCTGTTCGGTCACTACGCAGCGGATGCAGGTCGCGTCGTCGCTTTCGGCCGCGAGCTGCCGCCCGGGCGCCCTCGTGCGGCGATCGACGCCGGGATCGGCATGGTCCATCAGCATTTTGCGCTCGCGGCAAACCTGACCGTCCTGGAGAACATCGTCGCAGGAACGGAGAACATCGGTCGGCTTCGTGGCCGCTGGCGAGAGGCGCGCGCCAAGCTCACGGAGATTGCCCGGCGCTTCGGCCTTGCGATCGACCCTGATGCGCGGGTCGGCGACCTCTCGGTCGGCGAGCGGCAGCGGGTGGAGATTCTCAAGGCACTCTATCGCGACGCCCGCATCCTGATCCTCGACGAACCCACCGCCGTCTTGACGCCGCAGGAAGCCGAGAAGCTATTCGATACGCTGCGTGTCATGGCTGCGAACGGCCTTTCGCTCATCTTCATTTCGCACAAGCTGCATGAAATCCTTGCTGCCGCAGATCGGATCGTGGTGTTGCGCGCCGGCAAGGTCACGGCCGAACGGATCACGGCCAACACCAACAAGAACGAACTTGCCGAACTGATGGTGGGGCGGCCCGTCACGCGGCCCGCCCGGGAGCCACAACAACCGGGCGCGCTGGTCATGCGGGCCGCAAATGTCTCTGTCGCGGGCTTCAAGCCGCTTTCGGATATTTCCTTCGAATTGCGCGCGGGCGAGACGCTCGGCATCATCGGCGTCTCCGGCAACGGACAGTCGACGCTCGGTCGGCTTCTCGGAGGCCTCGTCAAGCCGACGGCGGGCCGTTTCGAGCTTCTTGGAGCAACCGTTGCAGAGCCGACGCCTGCCTCGTTCGTTGCATCAGGTGTTGGCCGCATTCCCGAGGACCGCAATGTCGATGGCACGGTCAGCGACATGACGCTGTGGGAAAATTCCGTGCTGGAGCGGATCGGCGAGCAGCGCTTTTCGGCCTTTGGCCTGGTTCGTCGATCAGGTGCGCGCGCCTTCGCGAAAGCCATCATCGAGCGGTTCGATGTCCGCGGCGGTGTGCCCGACACACCGATCCGCCTGCTGTCCGGCGGCAACATGCAGAAGCTCATTCTCGGGCGAAACCTTCTGACCTCGCCGCGTATTCTGATTGCGGCCCAGCCGACCCGCGGGCTCGACGAAGGCGCGGTCGCTGCGGTCCACGCCGAGATCCTCGCGGCGCGTCGCGCCGGCGCCGGGGTCCTTCTCATCTCGGAGGATCTCGACGAAATCCTGCAACTGGCGGATCGGGTCCAGGCGATCGCAAACGGTCGTCTCTCGCCGTCGATCCCGATTGAAGATGCAGAGCCGCGCCGGCTCGGCCTGATGATGGCGGGCGCCTGGAGCGAGATGGCTTGATGCGGCTCGATCGACGCGCCCATGTTCCTGTGACGCTCGCCGTTGCGGCCCCGTTCGGCGCCGTTCTGGTCGCGCTGTTGCTCGCCGGCATTCTGATTGCGATGAGCGGCGCTCCGGTCCTGGAGGCCTATCGACGCATCCTGACCAGCGCGTTCGGCTCCAAATCGTCGATCACCGAAACGCTCACGCGGGCGACACCGTTGATCCTCACCGGCCTCGCGGTGGCGGTCGCCTTCCGGACGCGTCTGTGGAATATCGGTGCCGAAGGCCAATTCTATTCCGGAGCGCTGGTCGCCGCGATGCTGGGCTCGCAGCACGGGCTACAACTCCCGGGCCCGGCACTGATTCCGGTCCTGATGGTCGCGGGAGCCGCGGCCGGCGCGCTATTGATGCTCGCCCCGCTCGGGCTGCGACTGCGTTTCGGCGTCGACGAAGTGGTCACGACGCTGCTGTTGAATTTCATCACGATCCTGACGGTGTCGATGATGATCGACGGCCCGCTGAAGGACCCCATGGCTTTCGGCTGGCCCCAGTCGGTCCCGATCGTTGGCGACGCCTTTCTTCCCAAGCTCGTTTCGCGCTCCAGGCTGCATATTGGATTTCTCATCGCGATCGGCCTCGCCGTCCTGATCTGGTTCGTCCAGGAGCGGACTGTGTTCGGCCTCAAGACTCGCGCCGCAGGCCTCAACCCCGCAGCGACCAACTTCGCTGGTATCAAGGTCAATCGTCTGCTGGTGCAGGCTGCTTGCGTCTCTGGCGGCCTCGCCGGCCTTGCCGGTGCGATCGAGGTCCTTGGCGTGAAGGGGTATGTGACGACCGACCTGTCGCCCGGTTTTGGCTACACCGGTATCATCGTTGCGATGCTCGCGAGCCTGAATCCGATCGGCGTCGTCGTCACGGCCATTTTCGTTGCGACAATATTCGTCGGATCGGACGGCATGAGCCGCGGGCTCGGCGTGCCGAGTTTCATTGCCGATGTCATCGTGGCTCTGTCGCTGCTGGCCGTGCTGGTGGCGCTGGTGCTCACCAATTACAGGATCCGCCGTTGACCGCCGCGCTGGACCTTTTCGCATCTGCCGGGCTCTGGGCGGCCATGCTTCGCATCGCAACGCCGCTCATCTTCGGCACGCTCGGCGCGCTGCTCTGCGAGCGGTCGGGCGTTCTCAACCTCGGCATCGAGGGTATCATGACGTTCGGCGCCATGATCGGCTGGCTGACCGTCTATCATGGCGGCGATCTCTGGCTCGGTCTGCTCGCCGCGGCGCTCGCTGGGGCAGCGTTCGGTCTGCTGCATGCACTCCTCACCGTCCCGCTCGGTGTCTCGCAACATGTCGCCGGCCTCGGCATCACGCTGTTCGCCTCGAGCCTTGCCTATTTCATCTTCCGCCTCGCGATCCCCGTATCGGGTTCGCCGCCGACAATCGTGCCGTTCCAGGTCCTCCAGATCCCGCTGCTCTCGAACCTTCCGTTTCTCGGCGAAGCGCTGTTCCACCAGACCGCTCCCACCTACATCGCGATCCTGCTCGCTCTGTTGCTCGGTTACGTGCTGAGCGCGACGCCATTGGGGCTAGCCATCAGGATCGTGGGCGAGAACCCGCATGCAGCCGAGGCCCAGGGGCTGGATCCGATCGCCATCAGGGTCGGCGCGATCGCCTTCGGCAGCGCCCTCATGGGCCTGGGCGGCGCGTTTCTCACCCTGTCGGCCTTCAACAGCTTCTTCCCGACCATGGTGCAGGGACGGGGCTGGGTCTGCATCGCGCTCGTCGTCTTCGCATCATGGCGCCCGACACGGGCGCTTCTCGGCGCGCTGCTCTTTGCACTGTTCGATGCCTATCAGCTTCGCCTCCAGCATATCGTTGGCAAGGCGGTGCCGTATCAGCTTTTCCTGATGCTGCCCTATGTGATGTCCATCGTCGCCTTGCTCGTGATGGCGCGGCGTGCGCGGGTCCCGCAAGCGCTGATGCAACCGTTCCGGCGCGGCGAACGCTAGGATTCCCTCGGCGGTCTCCTACTCCCTGATCAGGGTCTCCACCTCGCTCCGAAGCGCCTGTCGCGAGCCGTCGCGCGAATAGAACATGTGGCCGCCGGGATAGACGACAAACTTCACGCGCGACGTCACAAAGGACGGCAGCTGGTCGAGCGCCCGCTTTGTGCCGAAATAGGGCGTTGCGAGATCGAACAGGCCGTGCGCGACCAGCACGTTCAGCTTCGCATCGGTGGCGAGAATCTGGCGCAGCTCCGACAGCGATTGCGGCGGGTTGATGCCGCCACCAAAGTCCCAGTTGCGCTCGACCGCGCCATTGAGGACTTCATAGGAGCCGTCGGGGCGCCAATTGAGCTTGCGCGTGAGCACATCGACCGCGGCACTCGTCAGCGGCGCCTGAAGCGCATCGCCTGAAGGGTCGCCGAAGCGCGAGCTGCTCGAATCCGGATACGGATCGAGACCGCGCACGGAGGCGTCATAGCGCCCGGTCACCATGCCGTTCTTGCGGTCGAGCTCGCGGCGGAATTCGCTGACGTCGAAGCGGCCGGCGAGCCTGCGGCTCACCGCAGGGTCGAGGCCGGTCAGCTCGGCGACCTTGTCGGCCAGGCGATTGGTGGCTTCCTTGTCTGCCTCGCCCTTGACGAGGTCGGCTAGAAACTCGCCGCGGGCGTAGGCCTCGACGTCAGCGAGATCGGCGCGCTTGACCGGCCCCTTGGCTTCACGCGCCACCGCCACATAGCTCGGCAAGGTCGCGACATATTGCAGAAGGCTCGTGCCCGTGAACTCGCGGAAATCCAGGAGCGGCGACACCAGGATCAACCCTTTGACGCCGACACCGTGCTGAATCTGCAACTGGCGCACGACCTTCGGCCCGCGAATCCCACCATAGCTCTCGCCCGCCACATATTTCGGCGAGGTCAGTCGGTTGTGCTTCTCGAGCCAGCGGCGGATCACGAGCGCAATCGAGTTGACGTCGCCGTCGACCGAATAGAACCGCTTGCGTGTATCCTCGCCGCTCGCGATGACACGGCTGTAGCCTGTGCCGACGGGATCGATGAAGACGAGATCGGTGAAGTCGAGCCAGGTTTCCGCATTCGGCTTCACCTCGGGCGAAGCCGACGGCGACAACCCCTCGCCGTCGAGCGGCAGCCGCCACGGCCCGGCCGCGCCGAACTGCAGCCACGCCGACGAGGCACCGGGCCCGCCGTTGAACAGGAACGTCACCGGACGCGTGGCGCGATCGGCACCGTCCAGCTCGTAAGACGTGGTGGCGATGTCGGCGAGCGGCTCCCCCTTCTCGTCGAATACGCGGACGGAGCCGGCGGTCGCGGCGAAGTTGAGCGTTCGGCCCGGCAGATCGAGGGTCTGCTTGGTGGTCTGGTCGCCCGGCAGACGATGCTGGTCGGCGGCCGCGGGCGACGCCTGCGCTGCATTGCCGCCCCGCCCGCCCTTCTGCCCCGCGGGCGCCGCCGCCTCGTTGCGCGGCTGCGGCGGATCGTCCGCGCGCGCCAAATCCGTGAGCGCCAGGCCCGCAAGCGCGAAAGCAGACACCGTCAGCACCAACCCCGCGCGGCGCAGCATCGGCAAGCTCATGATCATGATCGTTCTCCCAGCCGCCCGTCGGTCCCCGGCCACAGCTGTAGCGGGCAATTGCGACGGTTTGGGGGATCGGAAGCCTTGGGAAGGGCATTCCGGGCCGATCCGCATCGCTTTTGTCTGGAATCGGGATGCCGGGCCGACCGACCCGTTTGCCTTGCCGGGCGGTCGTCCTCGACAATAGAGGCCCAGGTCGTATAGACGACCTCGGCGGAACTTTCTCGAGCCAGCGACACCTGCCTGGAAGCCAAGATCTGGAAGCCATGACCAAGCCATCGCGATACGACCGGATCGCCTTCGTCGCCAGCCCGAGCAGCGACGCAGAGGCCGCCCTCCACCAGCTCAGCACGCAATATGGCAATTGCGATCCGAGCGAGGCCGACGTCGTGGTCGCGCTCGGCGGCGACGGGCTGATGCTCCAGACGCTGCACCAGCACATGCGCTCGGGAAAGCCGATCTACGGCATGCACCGCGGCACGGTCGGCTTCCTCATGAACGAGTACTCGACGCACGATCTGCGCACGCGCCTCGAGGCGGCGCATGAATCCGAGATCAACCCGCTGCTGATGCGCGCGACCGATACCAACGACCGCGTCCACCTGCATCACGCCATCAACGAGGTCTATCTGTTCCGCCAGACCTCCCAGGCAGCGCGCCTGCGCATCCTGATCGACGAGCGCGAGCGCATGCCCGAACTGATCGCCGACGGCATCATCGTGGCGACGCCGGCAGGCTCGACCGCCTATAACCTCTCCGCCCAAGGACCGATCCTGCCGATCAACGCCGCTTTGCTGGCGCTGACACCGATCAGCGCCTTCCGGCCGCGGCGCTGGCGCGGCGCACTGCTGCCCAACACGGCCTATGTCGTGATCGAGGTGCTCGAAGACGACAAGCGGCCCGTCGCGGCCGTCGCCGACCATGAGGAGGTACGCAGGGTCCGGCGCGTCGAGATCCTCTCCGACAAGACCATCTCGATGCGCATGCTGTTCGACCCAGGCCACAGCCTGGAAGAGCGTATCCTGCGCGAGCAGTTCGGCTACTGACCTGCCCGCCCCGCAGCCCTCCGGGCGCCCGATCGCAACGCTTCGTTAACCCTCCGCACGATATGGTTAATGAAAGTTGACCCTTTGGCCTGGGCGTCATGTTTCGCATCGACTTCAACAAGCTGCGCTTCCTCGTCTGCGACGACAATCCGCACATGCGCCGCATCCTGCGGACGCTGCTGCATTCGTTCGGCGCGCGCGAGGTCTATGAGGCGGAGGACGGCGCGACCGCGCTGGAAATGTACAGCCATTACGTGCCCGACATCGTCATCACCGACTGGGCGATGCCGATCTTCGACGGGCTCGAGCTTGCGCAGATGATCCGACAGCCGGAATCCAAGGGTAACCCCTACGCGCCGATCATCATGCTGACGGGGCATTCCGAGAAGCGCCGCGTCACGGTCGCGCGCGATGCCGGCGTCACCGAATTCCTGGCCAAGCCGATCTCGGCCAAGGGCCTCTACCAGCGCATTCTCAACGTGGTCGCCAGTCCCCGGCCCTTCATCAAGACCAAAACCTATTTCGGCCCTGACCGGCGCCGCAACACCAATTCCGCCTATATGGGTCCGGAGCGCCGCGTCGGCGAAAAGCACGAGGTGCTCCAGCAGCCCTCGCTGCTCGACAAGGCCCGCTCCTCCATCTAGCGCAACGTCTCACCCGACGAGGCAGGCATCATGGCGAAGAACAGCGCAAAGGATATCGAGGTCACGGCCTTCGCCACGCATCATGTGATCACGCAGCCCAATCCGCTGCGCAAGGTTCTGCGCCGGGTCGCAGAAAAGGACATGGACGATCCGATCGCACGCGCCGAGAAGGCGCTTGCCGATCTGTCCGGCGAGTTCAAGAGCTGGATGACGACCGAGGTCAACCGGCTATCGTCTGCCTATGTCGTCATCCGCAACGACGGCTTCACCAAGGAGCGGCGCGACGAGCTGTTCCACGCCGCGCACGACATCAAGGGCGACGCCGCCACGTTCGGCTTTCCCGCCGCGGCGGGAGTTGCCGAGAGCCTGTGCCGCGTCATCGAGCATGCGCCGGATCTCGAGAAGGTGCCGGCCGAGCTGTTCACGCACCACATCAACGCGATCCTCGCCATCGTGCACGAGAACACCAAGCTCGACAGCATCAGCGTCTCCGCCGAGCTCAGCCGCCGTCTGCGCAAGGTCGCCGATGATTATCTCGCCGACGTCAACCGCGACCGCCCCGAGCATCTCGAAGTGATCCTCGCACCGAGCATCGTGCCGGCGGAGTAGTCCTCCCTTTCGGCAAGGTAAGATATCGTAGGGTGGGCAAAGCGGAGCGTGCCCACCAGTCAGCTCATTAGGCGGATAAATCGTGGGCACGGCGCAAGGGCGCCTTTGCCCACCCTACGGCATCTCGTTATGCCGCAATCAGATCGTCATACATGGGATCGATTGTGTCTTCCGCGACGAGCTCGTCGCAGAACAATCTCGCCTCTTCGCGCGCGGATTCGGTGGCGAAGCGGCGCAGCAGGACCATCAGCGGCTCGGTGGCGCCGCGGTCGGTCTCGCAATGGGTGAGCACGCGCTCGACCATGCGACGGCGCAAGCGTGCCGCGGTGTCGTCGGTGTCGACAAAGCCCTGCTCGTGGCAGGCATCGAGCGCGACCTGGAAGGCCGCGAACGTGGCCTCGGGCAACCCGGCGCGACGGAGTAGCGCGTGCAGGCTGTTGCCGCCACGGTCGTGCAGCAGTGCGGAGACGCGCGCGAGCGGCAGATCGGCGAGTTCGGCGAGCGCGGCGTCGAACAGGTCGAGATTGCTCGACAGCAGCGCACGCAGGATCAGACCCGCGGTGAGCTGGCCGGTGATCCGCAGATGCTTCACCAGGCCCTGCATGTCGTCGCCGCGCGAGCGCGCTGCGATGTTGATGGTGGAGCGATCGCGCGCCTCGATCGTCATGCGCTCGGCACGGTCGGCGCTCAGCCAATTCCGCGCCACCACGAACTGCGCCAGCGTCTCGGAGAGCTTTGCCACCAGCGCGGCGCGGGTTGCAGCGGGAATGTCGTCCAGCACCAGCATCGCCTCGCGGATCGCGGCGAGATGGCCGTGGCGTTCGACGATGCGATTCCACGAGAACGGTGCCAGCTCGGCGTGCGGGTTTTCGATGAGCTCCAGCGCGGCGGCCGCGCAGCCCACCTCGGCGATGGCGGCGCAGACCGAGACCGGCAGCGCGATGCGGCGGGCGACCGCACATTGCACGTCGTCATTGCCGGTCGCGACGATGTCGACGAGATCGGCATCGATCAGCAGCGGTGAATGTTCGAGCACGGGCAGCGCCACGGTCGGCTGGTCCGCCGACAGCGCCCGCACGATCGACGGCGGCGCATCCGTGCTGCGTGCAAAAGCCTCGGCCATCGCCTGCCGCACCAGCGGCGAAGGATCGTCGAGCAGCATCAGCAGCGCGCCTTCGGCGGCGACACGGTCGTCGTGAGAAAGGTCCGAGATCAGCCAGGCCCGGGCCAATGCCCGCGTTGCCTCCGCCCGCTCACCGGCGGGCGCGGTCCTGATCCAATTGATGAACTGCCGAACAATCATGGTGCTTCCGGCTTACGCAACGAAAAAACGAAACGGTGACGGCTTGTCACCTGCAACACAAAATAAACCACGACGCTTAACAAAGCGTTCACCATAACTGGCTGGTTTTATTGATGATTTGTTAAGGGCTGAAAACGGCCCGACGGCCGCGACCGCGCGCTAGCTCGAGAACGTGCCGCTGCGATCGCTGAAGAGATCGAGCGGTTGCGGCGGCCGCACGTCGGGCGTTGATGACGCGACCGAAGTGAGCGAGGCGTTGTTGCCCCACAATTTCTGCACCGTCGTCGAGACCGGCTGCGTTGTATCGCCGGGTTGATAGATCGAACGGAATGCCGGTGTGACGGGCGCGCTGTCGGCGACCGTCGTCGACGACGTCGCGCTCACCGGCGTCACGCCACGTGCATCCGGGAAGGTCTGGAGATAGGCGGCGCTGTTGGCCATCGGTGCGGTGGGCTGCACGCCGTTGGCGGCGGCAACCTGCGTGGTCGACGGCGTGTCGCCATACATCGCCATCGCGCTGCGCGTCGATTTCGCATTCGAGGCGCTGGCGTAGCGCGCATTCAGCACCGAATAGACTTCGGAGACGCTGCGCGCACGACCGTCCTTGGCATAGAAGATCGAGCGGTTGGAAGATGCTGCGTTAGGAAACAGCCGCGCACCGACCGCTTGCGGGTTGTCCTCGGCATTGGCAATCAGTTTCGCCGCACCGCCGACGCCCATGAAATGCGCCATGTAGAGCTCGCTGTCGGACGGCCTGCGGCCGAGCAGACCGGTGAGCTTGAAGCTGTTGGACTGCGTCAGCGCCGCCGCCATGCTGGACGCGGCCTCGGGATCGTCGCGCAGCTTCATGATGGATCGCTTCATGAAGGGATCGTCGACGGTATATGTGCCTGACGACGTCCGTGTGATCGCGTCGGAATAGTTGCCGTAGCCGAGCTGGGCGCCCGCCTCCTTCACCGTGCCAAGCCAGGTCTGGTCGATGAACTGATAGAGGCCGTGGGCGGACGAGGTGGTGGCGCTGGCCGACGGATCGAAATCCGATTCCATCTTGGCGGTGGTCAGCATGTATTCGAAGCTGACGCCGGTCTGGTTCGAGCCCTGCTTGATCGCACCAGCGACGCGCTTCAAGCCGTCGGTCGCGGCTGTCTGCGAGGCACTGGAATTGTCGACCGACATGATGGACTGCCCGCCCCGCGCGGCGTTGAGCGGCGCCGGCAATTCGGCGGCCTGATCGTCCCACCGTGGGACAGTTATGGTTAACGCGGGGTTAATTTGGCGGTCGCGCTCATTCCGGTGCCGATCGGCAGCGGGCAAGCCCTACTTCTTGTAGACCGCGTTCGGATCGAACAGCCTGTCAGCATCGACGAAGACGAGCTTCGCACCACCACCCTCGGCTTCGACCTTGCGATAGAAGCAGGATCGGCGGCCGGTGTGGCAGGCCGCGCCGATCTGCTCGACGCGGAGCCAGACCGCATCCTGGTCGCAATCGGTACGGATCTCGACCACGCGCTGGGTCTGACCTGAGGTCTCACCTTTTCGCCACAAGGCATTGCGCGAGCGGCTGAAGTACCAGGCTTCACCGGTGGAAATGGTCTTGCGCAGCGCCTCGTCATTCATATGCGCGACCATCAGCACGTCACCGGTAGCGATGTCTGTCGCAACGCAGGTCACGAGGCCGTTCGCATCGAACTTGGGGAGGAAGGCCAGGCCTTCCTCGATCTCGTGGGAGTGTGCGGACACGACAAATCTCGCCGGTTGTTCGCGAGGTCAGCGCGCCATGCCTCGCACCATGGACAGGAAGCGGGCCTGCTCCGCCGGGTTGTCGCGGAACATGCCGGTGTAGCGGCTGGTGAAGGTCGAGGCGCCATGCTTGGCGACGCCGCGCACCGACATGCAGGTATGCTCGGCCTCGATCAGGATGGCAACGCCACGTGGCTTCAGGATCTCGTCGATCGCGGCTGCGATCTGCGCCGTGAGATGCTCCTGGGTCTGGAGCCGGCGGGCGAAGATGTCGGTCAGGCGCGCAAGCTTCGACAGGCCGACGACACGCTCCACCGGCGTATAGGCGATGTGCGCCTTGCCGTAGAACGGCATCATGTGATGCTCGCATTGCGACGTGAACTCGATGTCTCGCACCAGCACGAAGTCGTCATAGCCGGCGGTCTCGCCGAAAGTGCGGTCCAGCACCTCGGCCGGGCATTGGTGGTAGCCCTGATAGAGCTCGTCGAAAGCCTCGACCACGCGACGCGGCGTATCGAGCAGGCCTTCACGCCCGGTGTTCTCGCCGATATAGGCGAGCAGCGTTTTCACCGCCGCTTCCGCCTCGGCACGCGCTGGACGCGGCTGGTCGGCGCGGACGGCGGCCGCAAGGAATTCGGCAGGATCGAGCTCGGCCGGGCGGCTCTCGAGCTGCTTGTCAGAGGGCTTGCTCGGGCGGATAGATTTGATTGCAGCGTCCATATCGACTCCGTTCGACGGCCTTGCGGCCGGAGTGTCACCGGCAGACGGGGCGGACAAGCCGCCGGACGCCTGAAGAGAACAGTATTTGGCGAAAGAGGTCTCTTGGCAATAACGCCGGCAATGCAGATCTGGATCATCGCCTGCGCACCGCCGGACTGTTTTTCCGCCAGTTCCAGCCCTATATAGGTCCATGGACCGCGCCCGCCAAGGCCGATCCGGCAGGTAAGTGTTGGACTCCATCACATGCTGAACGACATCTATAACAAGCGGATCATCGAGCTGGCCGGGAATATTCCGCGCCTCGGACGGTTGTCGGACCCCGACGCGAGTGCCACCGCCCATTCCAAGCTGTGCGGCTCGACCGTGAAGATCGACCTCAAGATGGAGGGCGACACCGTCACCGACTTCGCCCATGACGTGAAGGCCTGTGCGCTGGGCCAGGCCTCTTCATCCATCATGGCAAGTCACGTGGTCGGCTCGACTGCGAGCGAACTCCGTGAGTTACGCGAAACCGTTCGCAAGATGCTGAAAGAGAATGGTTCGCCTCCCGAAGGCAAGTGGGAGGAAATCAAATTCCTCGAACCGGTCCGCGACTACAAGGCACGCCATGCCTCGACGCTGCTGACCTTCGATGCGGTGGTGGATGCGATCGGCCAGATCGAGGCCAAGGCGAAGCAGCCGGTCCCAGCGCAGGGCTGAGACCACGCTGAAGCCTCTACTTCGGTGGGAGCGCAGCCGGCGTCGCGGCACCACCTGTCGGCACCACAGCTTCGGCCGTCTTCGTCGACTTGGCAGGCTGCGCCTGCTCCTCGCCGAACCTTGCCTGCGTCTTCGGCGCAAGCTCGGCCACCGCAGGCGCCATCACATCCACATGCGGCAGCACGTCAGCGACCAGATCGGTCGTCACGAGATTGGTCAGCTTCAGCTCGGCTGCGTCGAGCTCGTGGAGATCTTCCCAGGGCGGCACGTTGAGCGCGAGCGACAGCAGGTCGCCTGCCCCGCCCATGTCGAAGGTGTATTTGGCGAGCCGGCCGATGTCGCGTTCCACGATCATCAGATCCTGCGCGCTGTAGCTCGCCGCCTTGGCGTCATCGGCGCGATCGCCCATCCAGATCTGATGGACGCGGACATGGGCCGCTTCCGGCACGTAGCGCTTCTTGCCGGCCAGCAGCAGGAACACGCACATGGATTCGCAATAGGCTTCCGAGGCAACCGCCGGACGGGTGCCCTGCTGCGTGATGCCCACGGTGGTGAGGAGGCCGAGATTGCGGAAGCGCCGGCCGAGCGTGATGGCGTCGTTGACGGAACCGCCACTGGAGTCGAGCACGACGGTGGCGCCGCCGAGCTGGCGTCCGCGGGCAAAGTCGTCGAAGTCCTTCGGTGTATCAGCAGTGATGATGCCGACTGCGCTGACCCAGCCTCGGCAATTGGGCTCGCAGGCCACCCAGCCAAACTTCATCGGCAGCTTGCGCTCTTCAAGCGAGGCGCCGGCGCTGGCCGACGAACCGAAAGTCGCGATGGCGCCCGCCAACACGACGCCACAAGCGGCGGTTCCCATCAGCAACCAGCCACGAAGGTTGAGCGACTTCAGAACTCTCAAACTGGTTCCTTCCCCAAGCCCCAAAAGCAATCAGGTAAGCCCCGTTTCGACGTTCCCTGAGTCTACACGTGGACGTCACAAAAATGGTATCCGGGGGAATACAGATCGTCCATAGGTACTTGCTGCACTGCTCCCAGAAAGCAGGCAAACTATGGCGTGGACACAACAGCTCGCTGTTCCCTGCGCTGGAACTGCGCAACCGGACGCTCACGATGGCGGCAAAGCGCACATGAAGCACACAAGCTGTGAGCACTGCTCCACCCCTGTCGCTGAGGCGCTGCGGCTGCCTCGCAGATTCGGCCGCGCGCTGATCTGGCTCTATCGGCACACGCTGTCGCCGTTGGTCGGCTACAACTGCCGGCATCTGCCGACCTGCTCCGTGTATGGCGACGAGGCGATCGAGCGGTTCGGACTCTGGGCCGGCGGCTGGATGACGCTCGCGCGCCTGCTGCGCTGCAACCCCTTCGGCACCTCTGGCATCGACAACGTGCCTGTCGCCGCGCCGAGGGGCGCGCGCTGGTACCTGCCCTGGCGCTACGGCCGCTGGCGCGGTGTCAACGCCTCGTAAGCATGCTGCGGTGCTTTGCGCATCGCTGCTCCGACCGGAACCGGAACTTTTCCATCGCGTTGTCGTGTTGCTCCTCAGGGAGGAAACAATAATGCGCTGGAAAATCAGCCCTCATTCTCACGTCCGGCCTGGTTCACATCTTGGCTCCCATCCGCGGGATCACGACCCCCGCACCATCGACATGGTCGCTATCATCGCGCTGCTCGTGCTCGTCGTCGGCTCCGGCTGGTATCTGGCAACAAGCCTTGCAACGCCGCCGAGCACAACGGCGTTCATCGTGCCAAGCCAGAGCGTGCACTGGTAGCTAGCGGAACCAGAAGAAGCGTCCCGGCGGCGGCGGGATCGACTCGGGCGGACGCAGCCGCTTCGGCCGCGGTTTCGGCGGCGGTTCAACAAACGAGGTCGTCTCCGCGGTCGGCGCGACCTCGCTCCCCGGGATCTTCACCGACAGCAGCAAGTTCGACTCGTGCATCCGCCAGCGATAGCCGACGCCGAAATCGATCGGCTGGGCGCGTGTGAACAGCTCGGCGTAACGCTCCTGATAGCGGCCTGGGAATTCGTCGATCGGCCCCAGATAGCGGCCGAACGGGAAGAAGCGCCACTGCCGCGAATTGTAGTTGGCGAGCGGAATGCCGGAATCGTCCTGGATGATGGTCGCGCTGTTGGCGAGCAGCCAGTCGCGGGCGACGGTGAAGTTTCCCGCGTGCAAGAGATACGACGCACTCTTGAGCAGGCTGTTGCCTGGCCCGAGCGTCTCGCAGAATTTCAGGAAGCCGGTTGCGCGCGCCCCGGAATTGGAAAGATCGGTCGAGAAATAATACAGCGTGCGCACCTCGCCGTCGGCACCTGCAAAGATGATGCGAACCCCGCGCGTGGCGTTCGGCCCCGGATTGTCGTTGCCCGTGTGCACCCCGCCCTTGTTGTCGAGCGCGACCGTCTCGACGTTGCGGATGGTTTTGCCGGAGCGCGCCAAGAAGACGTAGAGGATCGGCAAGGTGCCGTTGACCTGATTGGCGTGCAGGTCGACCTTCATCTGCTTGGTGATGAAGAAGGAGAAGCTCAGGATCGAGCCGAGCGAGCGCTCGACATTGTAGAGCGCGGCACCAACCGAGCCGCGCGGCAGCCTGGTCAGATCGGGCACCGCACCGACCGGCTCCAGCGCACCCAGCACGTAGGTGCTGGCCTTGGAGTAAAAGGCGTTGGCGTAGAGGAAATCCGGGCCGCTGAAGAAATAGAACATGGTCGGCCGCGGTGCGGCGAGATTGACGTCCGACCAGCTCCGGATCTTCGATAATTGCCGCTGCTCGAGCTGGGCGAAGGCGCCGTCGAAGAATTTTGCGTGATGCTGCCAGGACGGGTCCCTGGTCAGCGCAACCAGCGGCGAGTCGGCCGAAGGCTGCATGCCCGCGAGGAAGCGCGCGGTGTCGTCGAAGGTGACTTCGGCCGCGCGCGCGGACGAGATGGCCGCAGCCATAATGGCAAGAGCGACGGCCGCAATTCTCATGGGTCGAAACATGTCTATTCGCGATTGTGAGACGTAGCAGCGGCGACCGGCCGCCTGCGGAAAACAGCATAAATCACAAGGCCCGAGAGCATGACGAGCATGCCCGACAGCGACTGCACAGGCCGCTCGGTCAAGAGGTAGTACATCATCGACGCGGTCACGAGCAGGAAGATGAGCGGCGTGAACGGGTATCCCCAAGCGCGATAGGGCCGCGGCAAATCGGGATCGGTGATGCGCAGCTTGATGACGCCGGCAACCGTGAAGAACGAGCAGAACAGCAGCGAGAACTGGATGAAGTCGAGCACCGCCTCGAAGCTGCGCGTGAACAGCAGCAGGTTGGCGACTGCGAGCTGAAACAGGATGGCGTAGGCCGGCGCGCCCCTCGCCGATCGCGTCGAGAACATCCGCAGCGCCGGGATGTCCTCACCCATCGTCATCATCACGCGCGGGCCGATCCACATCATCGCGCTGATCGAGGAGATCAGGCCGACGCAGATCATGGCGCCGACGATCCGGCCGCCGAGGCCTCCGAAGATGGCGCTGCCGGCTACGCTTGCGACGTCGAGCTGGCCGGCCAGCGCGCTGATTGGCGTCGAGTAGAGGAACACAGCGTTGAGCGCGACATAGAGCACCAGCACGATCACCGTGCCCGCGAGCAACGCACGCGGCAGGCTCTGCTGCGGTGTGTTCATCTCGCCGATGATGTAGGTCGCGGCGTTCCAGCCCGAGAACGAGTACATCACGAAGACAAGCCCGATCGCGAAAGGCGCGCTCAAGATATAGGAGAGATCACCGGCGTGCGGCGCAAAGGAGATCGGCTGCGGCGTGCCGGCGACGAAGCCTGCGACCAGGAAACCGACGATCAGCACGACCTTGAGGATGGTCGAGATCAGCTGGAAGGTCGAGGAGTGCCTGACGCCGGTCAATTGCACGATCGAGACCAGCCACACCACGCCGATGGCGAGCGGGATCGGTGGCACCTCGGGCATGACGGACTTGGCGTATTCGCCGAAAGCCATGGCCGCGAGCGCTACGGGTGCGGCAAAGCCGACCGTCGCCGAAACCCATCCCGCAAGAAAGCCGAAGGCCGGATGATAGGCGCGGCCGAGGAAATTGTACTCGCCGCTCGAGCGCGGAAACATCGCGCCCAACTCGCTGTAGGAGAACACGCCGCACAGCGCGACGATGCCGCCGACGGTCCACAGCGCGAGGATCGAGAAGCCCGAGGGGATGTCCTTGACCTGGAAACCGAGGCTGGTGAAGACGCCGACCCCGATCATGTCGGCAACGACGATCGCGGTTGCGACCAAAACGGAAACCCCGGAGCCACCTCCGCTCAGCCGCCCGGTCCAGGGCGCCGTTCCCGCATCTGATGCCGTCATCTGGGTCCTTAGCCTCAGGCGTCGCGCCTCGTGGGAGGCATCGTGCAGATTGGTCCAGTCAATTCAAGCAGGGTTAACAAGGGTTAAATGAGGCGGCCAAGATGGGTAACCAGCCACCTTTTAAGCCGGCCTTTGGGCAATAAACCCCTATTTGGCCGCGGAAATACGCACTCCCCTCCCACAATCGCGACACGATTGCATGGTCTTTTTTGACCGTTCCGGATGTGGGGAAGTTTCTCCGGACGCTTAACGTCACCTAAACGCCAGTCGGCTCAATTGTCTCAAGATCGCCGATGGACGTGTGACTTGGGTCGTGACTTGGGGTCATGGGTGGATGGTCGGGGCCGTTCCGAAATTGAAGGCAGACGTGCGCGCTGACCGGACCAAGGCGTCCGGGGCGCGGCGTTATGCGCTTCGGATCGCCCTGATCTCAGGCTTGGTGCCGTTGTCACTGACGCTGGTTCAATGCGGCAGGGCTCCCAATCCGGCGGCGCTGGCGGCGAACTCGCAGGCCAACGTCCAGGTCGTTGCGAAGACCAATCCGCAAGCCCAGAGCGGTGACACGTTCGAAGATCGCTTCCCCGCCCCGCAGTTCAGGGAGCGCTTCCCTTCGGCGAGCGAGAGTCTTCTGCAACGACAGATGTCGGACTTCTCGCCCAAGCGCGCCGTACAGCAACCGCCTCAGCCGGAGCAGGCACCCTACAAGATCGCCTCGCTGGAGCCGCAAATCCCCTACCAGCGTCCACCACGGCAAGACCTGACGACGCTGGTCAGCATGAAGTCCTCGGCCTTCCCTTATTTCGGCAACAACCCTGCGTCCGACGCGCCCTTCCTCAACATCTCCAAGGGCGACCGCCGCGGCCACCGCAGCTATTCCGGGCGCGTGTTCTGGCAGGACGAGACCTACAACGACAGCCGCGTGCTCATGCACGTCCCCGAGCATTTCGACGTCCGCAAGCCTGGCGTGATCGTGGTGTTCTTCCACGGCAATGGCGCAACGCTCGAGCGCGACGTGCGCGACCGCCAGCTGGTGCCGCGGCAGATCACCGATTCCGGCGCCAATGCCGTGCTGCTTGCGCCGCAGATGGCGGTCGATGCCGCCGATTCCAGCGCTGGAAAATTCTGGCAACCCGGTGGCCTCAAGCGCTTCATGGAAGAGTCTGCCAGTCACCTCGCGCAGCTGACCGGTGATCCCAACAGCGCGCGTGCCTTTGCCAACATGCCGATCGTGATCGTCGGCTATAGCGGCGGCTTCTTGCCGACCGCCTGGAGCCTCGAGGTCGGCGGCATCAGCGACCGCGTCCGCGGTGTCGTGCTGCTCGATGCGGTCTATGGCGAAATGGACAAGTTCGCCTCCTGGATCGAGAGCCATCGCTCGGGCTTCTTCGTCAGCTCCTATACGCACTACACCGCACGGCGCGACCGCGAGTTGATGAGCATGCTGCGGCAGAAGGGCATCGGCGTTTCCGAGGACATGGATGGGCCGTTGCGTCCCGGCAGTGTCGTGTTCGTCGAAACCGGCGACGGCATTACCCACCGCGACTACGTTAACCGCGCGTGGACGCAATACCCGCTGAAGGACGTGCTGGTGAAGATGTCGGCAACGCCGGCGCTGGCGCTGACGCGCGTCGCAGCCACCAGCTCTTCCGCGCCAAGCCGTTAGTCTGGATTTTGCGCGCGCCGGCATTTCGCTGCGCTGGCTGCGATTCCGTCGGGCCGTGATCAAAATGCGGTGTTGATGGCCGACAATCCCCGGCAGCTACCGGATTGCTTCTGCCGGCCACGACCATATTTTGCCGGCCAAGCTGCACTTGAACCAGTGCACCTGGAATACCGCGGGGACAGGCAGTGCGTCAGGGACTGTACAAGGTCGACTTCCATACCGTTCATGGGACGGGCTGCGGAGTCGTCTATGTGACGGATGGCAAGATGCGCGGCGGCAATTCGGCCTTCGCCTTCATTGGCACCTATGCGGGCGAAGGCGACAGCATCAAGGTCAAGATCTCGACCGAGCGCTACAACGACGACCCGTCGTTCAAGGCGCTGTTCGGCATCGACCGGATCACGTTGACACTCGCCGGCCGCGAGGACGGCGACACGGCCGAGTTCGAAGGCACCGCGCTGCAAGTGCCGGGCGTTGCCTTCAGGGCGGTGCTGAGCCGGATCGCCGACTAGGCGCCCGGCCCTCGCAGCACGGCCCTAGGTCTTGGGCAGCTTCGGAATGCTCTCGGCAAAGCCGTTGAAGCAGGCCAGCCGCTCGTCCTCTTCCTTGAAGAACCGGCAATCGGCGTAGCCCTTGGCCTTCGCCGGCTTGGGCTTGGGCGTCGGCGGGATAATGGCGTCGTAGCAGTTGAGCCGGTCCTTGGTGCCATCGTCGGTTTCGAGGCAGGCCTGGAGCCGCGCCGCGACCGATTGCGGCTTGCCCTTGGGCGCTGCAGCCGGCTTGGCGGCGGCTTCCTTGGTGCCGGCCTTGGTCCCCTTGGGCTTCACCTGCACCAGCGGCTTGTCCCCCACCATCGGTGGCTTGTCGGTCTGTGCAAATGCGGAGGCTGAATAGAGCACCGCGGCAACCGCCAGAATCATCCTCATTTCAGTCAACTCTCTTTGGTCCCCATGCCTCGCCTTCTAGCGCTCCCGCGCGCGGTTTGCCAAGCGCCTTGCGCACAGGAAAGCACGCGATTCAGGCCGGAGCGGCGGCCCGCTGGGGCCGGCTCAGGATCACCAGGATCAGCGCCAGCACGACGAAGCCGGACGCCACGAAGCCGAGCGGATGCAGCAGCTCGCGGGCGAACAGCAGTCCGCCGATGGCGGAGCCGACGGCCTGGCCGATATAGAGCACGGAGGTGTTGAGGGCGACGGTCGCCGATGCAAGCTGCGGGGCGGCTGCGACCAGCCGCACCTGCTGCATCGAATTGGTCGATGCGAAGCCCAATCCCCAGATCGCGACCGCGCCCGCCATCGACATGAGCGTGCCGGCACCGAGCGCCCAGCCCGTGATGCCCGCCAGCAGCAGGCAGGTGAACAGCAGCGAGGTTCGGTAAGGTCCCCAGGTGTCGACGATGCGGGTCGCGATGACGACACCAAGGAAACCACAGACGCCGTAGGTGCCGAACACCATGCCGATCGCATCGGGGCTGGCGTCGGTGAGCTTCTTGAGCAGCGGGCCCATGAAGGTGAACACCACGAACTGACCGGACATTTGCAACATGGTGATCGCAAGCAGCAACAGGATGGTCCGGCTGCGCCCGACCGCGCCCCAGGTTTTCAGGTCGACCGGTGTGCCCTTCAAACCGGCTGGCAGACGCACGAGCAGCAACAGGAAGCTGACGCAACCGAGCACACCGATCTCGCCATAGGCGGCGCGCCAGCCATAGCGGCTGGCGATGAAGGTGATCAGAGGAAGGCCGATGGCGGCAGCCAACGACCAGCCGAGGAAGATGTAGGCAATCGTACTGCCACGCCGCTCCGCCGGCACGATCAGCGCCGCCGTACCGGCGGCCTGAGGCGTGTAGAGCGCGCCGACCGCGAGCATCACCAGGCGGATAACGAGGAGGCTCGCGTAATCCGGCGCAAAGGCCGAGGCGAGATTGCCGAGGGCGAGCACCGCGAGTGTGGTCGTGAGCAAGATCCGCCGTTCGATGCGGCTGGTCAGCCATGCCGTCAGCGGCGAGCCGATGCATAGTGTGATCGCACCGAATGTGATGAGCAGCCCGGCCGCATGGATGCTGATCCCGAGCCCCGCCGACAATTCCGGCAGCATTCCCGCCGGCGCCAGCACCGAGCAACCGGTGACGAGATTGCCAAGCATCAGGGCGGTGGGCGCGAAACGGCCGGCGCGGGGATTTTCCATGCAAATGCATGTAGAGCAGGCGCGCCGCCAGCGAAAGGGCGCCGTTCGAAATAGTTCGGCCTCGCCCCGGCTTTTGCGCGCCTCTTTCTTGGAATTGCCGGATTGCGCAGGCCGAATCGCCTGATATATCGCTCGTTCCCGCTTACCTGCGCTCGTTCGCAGGAGTGAGCCTCAGGAGAAAAGCAATGTCCGATCAGCCCAAATCCGAATCCGGCTTTCAATATAGCCTCAGCAATCTCAAGCCTGTGACCCCAGCCGCCAAAGTCACCCTCACCTTCCCCGACGGCGCCCAGCGCCAATATGACAAGAGCATCACTGGCCTCGAGATCGCCAAGGGCATATCGCCCTCGCTGGCCAAGCGCACCGTCGCAATGGCGCTCGACGGCGAGCTCGCCGACCTCAACGATCCCATCGAAGCCGATGCGAAGATCGAGCTGGTCAACCGCGACGATCCGCGCGCGCTCGAATTGATCCGCCACGACTGCGCGCACGTGCTGGCTGAGGCCGTGCAATCGCTTTGGCCGGGCACTCAGGTCACGATCGGCCCGGTGATCGAGAACGGCTTCTATTACGACTTCTTCCGCAACGAGCCGTTCACGCCGGAAGACTTTGCCGCGATCGAAAAAAAGATGCGCGAGATCATCGCGCGCGACAAACCCTTCACGAAAGAGGTTTGGGATCGCGAAAAGACCAAACAGGTGTTCCGCGACAAGGGCGAAGCCTTCAAGGTCGAGCTGGTCGACGCCATTCCCGGCACCGAGCCGATCAAGATCTACTACCAGGGCGACTGGTTCGATCTCTGCCGCGGCCCGCACATGACCTCGACCGGCAAGGTCGGCAACGCCTTCAAGCTGATGAAGGTGGCCGGCGCCTATTGGCGTGGCGACAGCAACAACCCGATGCTGACGCGCATCTATGGCACGGCCTTCGCCAAGCAGGAGGACCTCGACGCTTACCTCAAGCAGATCGAGGAAGCCGAGAAGCGCGATCATCGCAAGCTCGGGCGCGAGCTCGACCTTTTCCATTTCCAGGAGGAAGGTCCGGGCGTCGTGTTCTGGCACCCGAAGGGCTGGACCATCTTTCAGCAGCTCATCGCCTACATGCGCCGCCGCCTGAGCGGCGACTATAACGAAGTCAACGCGCCGCAGATCCTCGACAAGTCGTTGTGGGAGACCTCGGGCCATTGGGGTTGGTACCGCGAAAACATGTTCGCGGCGCAGTCGGCCGGCGACGAGGCCGAGGACAAGCGCTGGTTTGCGCTCAAGCCGATGAACTGCCCCGGTCACGTCCAGATCTTCAAGCACGGCCTGAAGAGCTACCGCGATCTCCCGCTGCGCCTCGCCGAATTCGGCGTGGTGCATCGTTACGAGCCGTCCGGCGCCATGCACGGATTGATGCGCGTGCGCGGCTTCACCCAGGACGACGCGCACATCTTCTGCACCGAGGATCAGCTTGCCGACGAGTGCCTGAAGATCAACGATCTCATCCTGTCGACCTATGCCGATTTCGGCTTCACCGGCGATCTCACCGTGAAGCTCTCCACGCGGCCGGAGAAACGCGTCGGCACGGATGCGATGTGGGATCACGCCGAACGCGTGATGGCAACTGTGCTGCGCGAGATCCAGGCGCAGAACAATCACATCAAGACCGAGATCAATCCGGGCGAAGGCGCCTTCTACGGGCCGAAGTTCGAGTACGTGCTGCGCGACGCCATCGGCCGCGACTGGCAGTGCGGCACCACGCAGGTCGACTTCAATCTGCCGGAGCGGTTCGGCGCGTTCTACATCGACCATGACGGCGGCAAGAAACCGCCGGTGATGGTGCACCGTGCGATCTGCGGCTCGATGGAGCGCTATATCGGCATCCTGATCGAGCACTATGCCGGCAACTTCCCGCTCTGGCTCTCGCCGGTGCAGGCGGTGGTCACGACCATCACCTCGGAAGGCGACGAATACGCCAAGGTGGTTATGGAGCAGGCGCGGCGCGCGGGGCTACGGGTCGAGATCGACCTGCGCAACGAAAAGATCAACTACAAGGTCCGCGAGCACTCGCTGGCCAAGATCCCGGCACTGCTCGTGGTCGGCAAGAAAGAGGCCGAGACGCATTCGGTCTCCGTCCGCCGGCTCGGCAGCGACGGCCAGAAAGTGATGACGACCGAGGAGGCAATCGCCGCCCTGGTCGACGAGGCGACCCCGCCGGATGTCCGGCGGATGCGCCAGGCGGTCTGATCCCTGAAATCGATCTAAAATCGCTTTCGGTTGCGGGCGTGCATGCTTATCTCGGCATGGCACGCCCGTTGCCCATCTGAAGAGGCCATCGCAATGCCCGACGCCATCGAACTCCTCAAGACCCGCCGCTCCGTCAAGCCGCGCGAGATGACCGGCCCCGGCCCCTCGCCGGCCGAGCTCGAGACCATTTTGACCATCGGCGCGCGCGTGCCCGATCACGGCAAGCTCGCACCATGGCGCTTCATCATTTTCGAAGGCGATGCTCGCCAGCGCGCCGGTGAGGTGATCGCCAAAGTCTTCGCGCGGAAGAATCCTGGCGCACCCGCAGCCGATATCGAGACCGAGCGCAAGCGTCTCACCGATGCGCCGCTGGTGATCGGCATCGTCAGCTTCACCAAGCCGCATCCCAAGGTGCCGGCGTGGGAGCAGGAATTGTCGGCGGGCGCGAGCGTCATGAACATCGTCACGGCCGCCACCGCGCTCGGCTACGGCGCCTGCTGGCTGACCGGCTGGTTCTCCTTCGATCGCGACGTGCTGGACGGGCTTGGCCTCAAGGCCGACGAGAAGCTCGCCGGCCTCGTTCACATCGGCACGCCGACCAAGCCGAGCGAGGACCGTCCGCGACCGGTCCTTTCCGAAATCGTGACGCGCTTTTAATCGAAGTCTTGTTGACGCATCGGACGTCTTGCGGCTTTGTTCCCTGCTTGGGAGGAAGCCCGGATGAAGCGTCGTGAATTCTTGGTCGGAGCCGCGATGCTGGCCGGCTCGATGGCGAAAGGCCGCGCCGCCACCAACATCCCGGCGCCGTCGCCTGACGGACTCGACCGCATCACCGACTATTTTAACAACGAGGTGACGACCGGCCGGCTGCCGGGCGCCATCGTTCTGGTGCAGCAGCACGGCAAGGAGGTCTATCGCAAGACCTTCGGCGTACGCGACACCAGGACGGGCCTCGCGATGACGCCCGACACGATCTTCTCGATCCACTCGATGACCAAGCCGATCACGTGCCTTGGCGCGATGATGCTGATCGACGAAGGCAAGCTCGCGCTCACCGACCCCTTGTCGAAATACATTCCTCTCTTTGCCGACACCCAGGTCGGCATCGAGCCGGATGGCACCTCGAAACTCGGACTGGAGCCGCCGAACCGCCCCGTCAACATCGAGGATCTGCTGCGGCAGACCTCGGGTATCAGCTACGACTACATCGGTGCCCCCTGGGTCATGGAGGTCTATCAGGCCGCCAATATTTTCGAGGGCCCGTTCAACAACAGGCAATTCGCCGACCGCATCGCCAAGCTGCCGCTGACCCGTCAGCCCGGGACATTGTGGCGCTACGGCCATTCCACCGACGTGCTCGGCGCCGTCATCGAGATCATCTCGGGCCAGACGCTGTACCATTTCCTCAAGCAACGCATCCTCGATCCGCTCGGCATGACCAGCACCAAATTCGTGCTGACGACGCCGGAGGAGCGCACGCGGATGGCGCGGCCGCTGCCGAACGACCCGATCCTGCTTGCCGGCGAGCGGGACCGCCTCGCCCATCCCGAATGGGAATCCGGCGGTGGAGGCCTGCTCTCGACCATCACCGACTATCAGCGCTTCTCGCAGATGCTACTCAACGGCGGCGAGTTCGAGGGCAAGCGTTACCTCAGCCCGGCGACCTTCAAGGCGATGACGACCGACCACGTCGGTCCCGGCTCCGGCGTCGGCCGCGACTATTTCTATTTCCCCGGCGATGGTTTTGGCTATGGCTACGGCATCGGCGTACGCACCGATCCCGGCAACGCAAAGCCGCCGCCGGCAGGTTCGATCGGCGAATTGAAATGGGACAGCGGCAGCGGCACCTATTTCGGCGTCGATCCGAAGCTCGACATGGTCTACGTCCTGATGCAGCAGACCCAGAACGAGCGCGGCCGCATCACGCCTGCGTTCAAGGCCCTGGTCTACGATTGCTACCCCGACGAGTTACGCCGCCCGTGAGGCGCGCTGGCCGAAATCGGCCAGCAGCTTTGCGATGTCGGCAGCGGGCCGCGCCGCGCTGAACAGAAAACCCTGCACCTCGTTGCAGCCTTCGGCGCGCAGCCAGTCGAGCTGGTCCTCGGTCTCGACGCCTTCCGCGGTCGTGGTGATATTGAGGCTGCGCCCAAGGCCGGAGATCGCACGCACGATCGCGCCGCAATCGGGCCGCTGCGCCAGATCCTTCACGAAGGAGCGGTCGATCTTGATCTTGTCGAACGGGAAGCTGCGGAGATAGCTCAGGCTGGAATAGCCGGTGCCGAAATCATCCATGGAGATGCTCACGCCGAGCTCGCGCAATTGATGCAGGATCGCGAGATTGGCATCGGTCTCGGCCAGGAAGATCGACTCGGTGATTTCGAGCTCGAGCCGTTTCGGCGACAGGCCGGATTGCGCCAGCGCCGAGATCACGACCTGAACCAGGTTGCGGCTGCGGAATTGCGCCGGCGACAGATTGACCGCGACCTTGACGTCGGCTGGCCACTTCACCGCTTCGGCGCAGGCCTCGCGCAGCACCCACTCGCCGAGCTGGGTGATCAGGCCGATATCCTCCGCGACCGGAATGAACTCCGCCGGCGAGATCATGCCCTTGTCGGGATGACGCCAGCGCAGCAGCGACTCGAAGCCTGAGATGCGGTCGGAAGCTATCGACACCAGCGGCTGGTAGTGCAGCTCGAACTCGCCATTGGCGAACGCACGACGCAGGTCGAGCTCCATGTCGCGACGCTTCTGCGCCTGCAGATCCATCTCGCGCTCGAAGAAATGATGCACGCCGCCGCCGTCGGATTTCGCCCGATACAGCGCCATGTCGGCGTTGCGCATCAACTCCTCCGAGGTCACGCCGTCGCCCGGCGACAGCGCGATGCCGATGCTGGCGCCGATCACCATCTCCTGGCCATCGATGTCGTAGGGCGCTTTCAGCATGTCGATCAGCAGGGCCGCACAGGCGCTGGCCTCGTTCGGCGAGACCTCGGCCGCCAGGATCACGGCGAACTCGTCGCCGCCGAGCCTTGCTGCGAGGTTGACGCCGCGGACCACGGTGGAGAGGCGTTGGGCCACCTCCTTGAGCAGACGGTCGCCCGCCGGATGCCCGAAGGAGTCGTTGATGTTCTTGAACAGGTCGAGGTCGATATAGAGCACGCCGACACGCTTGCCTGCAGCCTGATCGAGTGCCTGCTTCAGGCGCTCCTGGAAATATTCGCGGTTCGGCAGATCGGTGAGCCCGTCATGGTGGGCCATATGCGCGATCCGTGCCTCGGCCTTGCGCCGTTCGGTGATGTCGACGACCGCGACCAGGTAGCCGTCGCGATCGTCGAAGGTGACGCGGCGGCCGAAGGTCAGCACCTCGATCTCGCTGCCGTCGGCGCGCAGATGCCGCCAGTTGCGCGAGGAATGATAGGTGTCGCCGATCCGCTCGAGCGCCTCGGCATGGCTGTCCCATTCGTCCTGCGGCCAGATCTCGGGCAACGTCATGCGCAGGAACGCAGCGCGGCTGTAGCCGTAATGCTGGACCGCGGCGTCGTTGACGCCAAGGAACTGCTTGGTGTCGGCGTCGAACACCCACATCGGCATCGGGTTGTTGTCGAACAGCAGGCGGAACGAGGCGTCGCGGCGCTTCAGCGCTGTGACATCGGAGATCGTCAGCGAGACCACGTCGGCGAAGGCCGTGGCGCTGAACCGGAGGTAGCGACCCTCGTGCTCGATCTCGAGCTGCTCGCCGCGGCCACCGGAGACGGCCTTGAGCAGAAAATGCATGATCTCCGGCGAAGCCAGCAGCGTGCTGCCCTCGCCGATCCGCCGCCAGAGCAGGCTTCCGCTCGCGACCTTCAGCAGCAGGCCCGCGCTCTTGTTGTGGTGCACGACCTGCAGATCGAACGGCGCGCCGTTGGCGTCGCGCAGGGTCGCCAGCGACACCACCGCGTCATCGGTCGACGAGAAGATCGCGTCGAGCAGATTATATTGCGCGCCGCGTTCGTTGACGTAGGCGCCGACCAGCGTCGCGCCCCAGCGCGAGGCCGTCGGCAATGCCAGCACATCGTAGGTCCGGACCATGCCGTCGCGCACGCAATGGGCGGCGGCCTGGTGCGGCTGTCCGTTCTTGAGCGCGCTTGCCACCGCTTCCGACAACGCGGTGGCGCAGTCCGGCGACAACTCGGCGACCGGAATGTCCCAGCGCTCCTCGCCGAGCCATTTCTGCACGTAGCGTCCGCTGCGCGAGAGTTCGAGCGCGCCATCACCCTTGAGCAGCGCGATATGGTCGGCCAGCCGTCCGAGGCTGCCGAGCATCACGTCCTCATAACGCGGCAGCCGGTCACCCGGCTTCAACGCGGCACGCCATTTGCGCTGAAGCACCGGGATGTCGTCAAACATTTCGGTGACCGGTTTGCCCGGTATCTTCTTCGCGGCACTCATTGCAGTCCCCAACGCACTTTCCCACCGCATCCAATGCAAGCCCGCTTAATGGCATGTAAAAAGGTCGCAGCCGCGGTTCCATTTTAGCGATTATGACAGTTTTAAGTCGCGCCTTGGTTAGTGCGCGTTAGAGACTATGACGGTCGCTTAAAATGCGATGCGTCGCCACGTCGTCATTGCTTCGTCCGAGGCTACGGCCGCGCGTCTGCCATCTTCTCGATCACCAGATCCAGCAACGTCCGCAAACGCGCCAAACGCCTGAGATCGCGGTGATAGCCGACATAGGTGTCGCGACCGGGCGGGCTGGCGCCGATGTCGAGCGCGACCAGGCGGCGATCGCGATCACCAAGTGGACGTGGCAGCACCGCAAGGCCGCCACCGCCGGCGCAGAGCTCGGCCTGCGCCTGGCGGTTGTTGCTGCGCGAGGCGATCTCCGCCTTCGGCAGCGTGCGCTTCAGCCAGACCGCGTCGGGCATATCGGAAAATTCGGCGTTCATGGTCACGATGCGGACGCCGCTGCCGTCACCGGCACGCGGCGGCTTGCTGCCCTTCTTACCGTAGAGCCCGTAGGGAATGTGGAGCAGTTTCCTGGAAATGACCTCGGGCTCATCGAAAGGCTTGATGCGAAACACCAGATCGGCTTCGCGCCGCGGCAGGCTGTAGAGCCGCGCATCGGTGAGGAGCTCGACGACCACCTTGGGATGGCGTTTGCCGAAGGCCGCGATCACCGGCGACAGCATCACCGTGCCGAACCAGTCCGACGAGGACAGGCGCAAAGTCCCGTCGAGCTGCGTCTCCGTGCCCGTCGCCTGCCGTTGAAGCGCGATCGCCTCCTCCTCGATCCGCTCGGCATGCGCCAGCACGGCCGTGCCTTCATCGGTGAGGACAAAGCCGTCGGCGGTGCGCTGGAACAGCGTCTGCCCGAGCGCCTGTTCGAGCGCACGCAACCGCCGCCCCATGGTCGGCTGGGTCTGGCCGATTTTTCGCGCGGCAGCCCCGAGCGTGCCCTCGCGGGCAATCGCCAGGAAGATGCGCAGATCGCCCCACTCCATCGAAGTCCCCCGATCAAAACCTGGTCATTCAAAAATGCACGATCATCGTACATCCTTGTTCGTTCCCATGCAAAAAATCATGGGCATATTGGAGGGCGACAACGGAGCAAGACGATCATGACGAGACAATCGACAATGCGCGCAGGCGTGCTGGAGACCCATAACGCGCCCTTGCGCATCTCCAACATCTCAACGCCCGAGATCGGCCCCCGCGAGGTGCTGGTGCGGGTGCGCGCAAGCGGGGTCAATCCGCTCGACACCAAGATCCATGCGGGCGCCGCCGCCCATTCCCGCCATCCGCTGCCCGCGATCCCCGGTATCGATCTCGCCGGCATTGTCGAGCAGGCCGGCCGCGAGGTCTCGCGGTTCAAGGCTGGCGACGAAGTCTATGGCATGACCGGCGGGGTCGGCGGCGTGCAGGGGTCGCTGGCCGAATTCGCCGCAGTCGATGCCGACCTGCTGGCGCTCAAGCCGGCCAATATCAGCATGCGCGAGGCCGCCGCGCTCCCCCTGATCTTCATCACGGCGTGGGAAGGCCTGATCGACCGCGCAGGCCTCAAGGCCGGACAGAAGGTCCTGATCCATGGCGGCGCAGGCGGCGTCGGCCATGTCGCGATCCAGATCGCGCGTGCGTTCGGCGCGGAGGTGTTCGCGACCGGCTCGGCATCCCAGCGCGCGACGATCGAAAGCTTTGGCGCTGCATTCATCGACCGCGACACCACGGTTGAGACCTACGTCGGCGAACACACCGGCGGCCGCGGCTTCGACATCGTCTACGATACCGTCGGCGGCAAGGTGCTCGATGCGTCCTTTGCGGCGGTGCGCCGCTTCGGTCATGTCGTGAGCGCGCTCGGCTGGGGCACGCATGCGCTGGCGCCGCTGTCGTTCCGCGCCGCCACCTATTCCGGCGTGTTCACGCTGCTGCCGCTGCTCTCCGGCGAAGGCCGCGCGCATCACGGGGAGATCATGGCGGAAGCCACGCGGCTCGCCGAGGCCGGCAAGCTGGTGCCGCTGCTCGATGCCAGGCGCTTCACCATGGAGAGCGTTGGTGAGGCCTATGCGCTGATCCGGGACCATGCCGCCAAGGGCAAGCTGGTGGTCGATATCTGAGGGCGCGAGCTCTTGTAGCCCGGATGCAGCGAAGCGAAATCCGGGCAACCAAGCTTCACGCGCCCCTAATCCTCGCTCGACGCCGTGAAGCGGTTGCGCAAATGGGCCTGCGACAACAGGAAGAACAGCGCGCGCTCTCCATAATATTTGGCGGACGGCCGCGAACGTTCGAAGCCGTCGGCAAATATCTTGCCGGACTGGTCGCAGACCTGCCACCGCCAACCGAACCGTTTGCGTCTGGTGAGGATCACTTCGAACATGCCGACGAGTTTGCCCCTGCTCCTTGCCGGTCGCGCAAGCCCACAAGGCTGCGCCGGCCTCCCCCATTGGACGGATGCCCGACATATAACCCAGCAGGAAGGAAAGCGAATTAAATTGATTATCGGAAATACGTATCCTGCACCGGTATGACGAAGTCGCAACGCGCCTGGAATAAGCCGGTGCCGCCGGTGTTTTTAATGCCTTCGCGGCGGAGCTTGGTAGCGCTTACAGCGATACACAGGGGAGAAATGTCCGGTAAGCGAACGCTCACCGGGCATTCACAACAAATGTTAGCGGCCGACCCGCGCCTGAAGATGTGCGGGGTAACGGTCGCCTTGCACCGTCACATTGGCCAGCTCCCCCAGAATCGCAGCGAGATCCGCAGTCGTCAGTGTCACCGCAGCCGCGCCGAGATTTTCCGCGAGCCGGTGCAGCTTGGTGGTGCCGGGTATCGGCACGATCCAGGGCTTCTGTGCGAGCAGCCAGGCCAGCGCGATCTGTGCAGGAGTCACATTTCGCGCTGCGGCGAGCTCGCCGAGCAGATCGACCAGCGCCTGATTAGCTTTGCGTGCGCTCAATGAGAAGCGCGGCACGATATTGCGGAAATCGCTGCTGTCGAACGCCGTGCTCTCGTTGATCGCGCCGGTCAGAAAGCCCTTGCCGAGCGGGCTGAACGGAACGAAGCCGATGCCGAGCTCCTCCAGCGTCGACAAGATCTCCTGCTCCGGCTCACGCCACCACAGCGAATACTCGCTTTGCAGCGCGGTGACGGGCTGCACCGCGTGGGCACGACGGATGCTCGAGGCGCCCGCCTCGGACAGGCCGAAATGCAGCACCTTGCCCTCGCGGATCAAATCCTTGACCGCGCCGGCGGTATCCTCGATCGGCACCGCGGGATCGACGCGATGCTGATAGAACAAGTCGATGCGGTCGGTCCTGAGCCGCTTCAACGCAGCCTCCGCCACCGCCTTGACGTTGGCGGGAGAGCTGTCGAGCCCGGCGCCGACCTTGCCGCCTTTGAAGCCGAACTTGGTTGCGATCACCACCCTGTCGCGGACCGGCGCTAGCGCCTCGCCGACCAGTTCCTCGTTGACGAAGGGGCCATAGGCCTCGGCGGTGTCGAAGAACGTCACGCCGCGTTCGAACGCCGTCCGGATCAGTGTGATTGCTTGTGACGTCTCGGTCGCGGGGCCGTAGCCGTAACTCAGTCCCATGCAGCCGAGGCCGAGGGCCGAGACCTCGAGACCACTCTTGCCCAGTTTGCGCGTCTGCATTGCTGCTCTCCTCTAGAGATCAATTTCGGCAGCAAATTTAGGCCGCGCGCGGGCCTGCGATTAGGTGATAAAATCGGCATGTACTCATGATCTGGACTCATGAATGGCCCGCACCAACACCAACGATCTGCTCGCCTTTCTCGCCGTCGCGCGCGAACGCAGCTTTACCCGCGCAGCCGCCCAGCTCGGCGTGTCGCAATCGGCGCTCAGCCACACCGTGCGCGCGCTAGAGGAGCGGCTGGGCTTGAGGCTTCTCACCCGCACCACCCGCAGCGTCGCGCCAACGGAGGCCGGCGAACGGCTGCTCCGAACCATCGGGCCGCGCTTCGACGAGATTGATGCCGAACTGTCAGCGCTCACCGCGTTGCGCGCCACACCTGCCGGCACGGTCCGCATCACCACGGGCGAACACGCGGCGCAGACGATCCTGTGGCCGGCGCTGGCAAAACTCTTGCCGCGCTATCCCGACGTCAAGGTCGAGCTCGTCGTCGACTATGGCCTCACCGACATCGTCGCCGAGCGTTACGACGCCGGCGTCCGTCTGGGCGAGCAGGTCGCCAGGGACATGATCGCGGTGCGGATCGGGCCGGAGATGCGGATGGCCGTGGTCGGCGCGCCCGCCTATTTCGCCGCGCGCGGCAGGCCGAAGCGGCCGCAGGATCTCACCGAGCACAATTGCATCAACCTGCGCCTGCCGACCTATGGCGGGATCTATGCCTGGGAGTTCGAGAAGCGCGGCCGCGTCATCAAGGTACGCGTCGACGGCCAGCTCGTGTTCAATACCGGCCTGCTCAGGATGAATGCCGTGCTGGCGGGGCTCGGCCTCGCCTACATCCCGGAAGATCTCGTCAAGCGCGAGATCGCCGACGGCCGGCTGGTCCGCGTGCTCGCCGACTGGTGCGCGCCGTTCGCCGGCTATCACCTGTATTACCCCAGCCGGCGGCAGCCGACGCCGGCGTTTGCGGTGCTGGTGGAGGCGCTGAGATACCGGAAGTGAGGGAGCACGCTCTCGTGCCCCGGACGCAGCGGAGCGTCACTTCGTGCCGCGCCGCGTCCGGGACACGAGCAAGGTTAGCGCGCGACGACTTCGACTTCGCCGTCGACGCCGTTGACGACGTTGAAACCGCGCTCGTAGACCTTGCCCTCGTTCTTGGCGATGGCGCGGTACTCGCCTTCGGAGAGCACGACGCGCGGGAAGGCGCCGATCGATTCCTTGATGACGTCGCCACCCGGCGTCAGCACCGACCAGGCGGTGTTGGCGAGCGCCTCGCCACCCTTGTCGCTGACGAGCTTGAGCGTGATCACGGCGGCGCGGTGGGTGATGGTGACGTCGGTCAGCTTGCCGGCCTGGACGCGGATGTCCGAGCGCACCACCGAGTTGGCGTCGCCATAGTTGGAGATGATGTAGTAGGTGCCCTCCGGCAGCAGCACCACGTCGCCGGCGGCGACGTTCGGCACCAGCGAGGCACGCTCGCCGGACTCGAACTGGCTGCCCTTGTAGATCGCGAACGAGATCTGGTTCAGCGGAATGCGGCTGGTGCCGACGCGGCCCTCGATGCGCAGGCCGCCGGCCGGCAGCACGAAGGATTCGCGATCCGTCTCTGCCTTCAGGCTGACGGTTCGCACCGCGCTGACGAGGCCGAAGGCGACGTGCACGACATAATTGCCCGGCGGCAGCACGATGTTGGGCGTCGCACTGCGATCCTCGCGGATCAGCTTGAAGGTGCCGTTCTCGTCGGGACGATCGGCGAACACCCGCCACACCAGGCCGCTGCTGATCGCCGGCGTGTCCTTGCCGTATTTGGCGCTCAGCGACAGCACGGCCTGTCCGGGCGCGGCGGCATTGAGGGGGGCTGCCGGCGGAACGCTCGTCACCGCGGGCGGCGGCATGCTGGGCGTATTCGGCTGTGTCAGGGTCGGCGGCAGGCTCGGCGGGGGACCGGCGCCTGGACCCGAGGGCGGCGCCAGGCTGACGGCCCCACCGGGATCGGGCACCGACGCCGGAGGCACCGGCGGCGGCCGATCCGAGAAAAGCTGCGCTTGGGCGGCAGTCTGGCCGAGAACGACAAGGCACGCGGCAAGGACAAGCGCCGGCAGCAGCCTGCCGCCGCGCCGCCATCCGATGATGCCGTCACCCCCGAGAGTCATGCTCTCTGCTTTTCACCGAAAACGCGGCAAATTCAAGCCTCTGAAACCCCAAGAACTACGGCCTCAAGGCATTCTTTGGAACCCGGTTGACGCCTGCGTGATTACATCAGAGGCAACCGGCCCCCGCCACACTCCTGCCCCCTGCGTCCCAAACGCTATAAACCAAGCTTTGCCGTCTTTCTGGCGAAGCGGAAGCGCGGCGCCTACTCTGGAGTGAGGACGGCCCGGAGTAGGAGAGTTTCGGTGCTGGAAATCTTGAGAGGTCGCGGCGTGAACGGCGCGAACGGAGAAAAAGTCGGCCTCGGCAGCATCCGCCGGCCCGTCATTGGCCTGGCGCTGGGCGGCGGCGCGGCGCGCGGTTTTGCCCATATCGGTATCATGAGGACGCTGCTGGCCAACGGCATCGTACCCGATGTCGTGGTCGGCACCTCGATCGGCGCGGTGGTCGGCGGCCTCCATGCGGCCGGCCGCCTCGATACGCTCGAAGAGTGGGGTCGCAGCCTGCAAGGCATGCGCAACATCCTCGGCTATCTCGACATCCGCCTCGACGGCTCCGGCCTGATCGGCGGCGAGAAGCTCGCCATCCGACTTGAGAAGGCGGTCGGCCAAACCCTGATCGAAGACCTTCCGGTCAAGTTCGCGAGCGTCGCGACCGAGGTCCGCACCGGCCACGAGATCTGGCTGACTCGGGGACGCCTGGTCGAGGCGATGCGCGCCTCCTATGCGCTGCCCGGCATCTTCTCGCCGGTGATGATCGGCGACCGATGGCTGGTCGACGGCGCGCTGGTGAACCCGGTGCCGGTTTCGGCGGCGCGGGCGCTCGGCGCCGAAATCGTCATCGCCGTCAATCTGTCCACCGACGTCTTCACCCATTCGACGACGATCTATCAGCACGGTGCGGTGCCCGCGCCGGTCGCCCAAGTGACCGAGGAGGCCCCGGCCAAACGGCGCTTTCCGCGCTTCTTCTCGGCGGAGAAAACCGTCAAGCGCGAGTTCTTCGGCAGCGCCGGACGTCCCGGCATCTCCTCGGTGATGATCGACGCCTTCAACATCATGCAGGACCGCATCACCCGCGCGCGGCTTGCCGGCGATCCGCCCGATCTCCTGATCACGCCACGGGTCGGTCAGTTCGGCTGGTTCGACTTCCATCGTGCCGAGGAGCTGATCGCGCACGGCACCCGCGCCGCCGAACGCGCGCTGGAGTCGATCCAGGAGACGATCGACGTGCTGGCGCCGGCGCCCGAAGGCACCGCGCCCAAAGCGATCGAGTAAGCCCGGCGCGTAAGCCCGCTCAGGCCGTCTTGATGTAGTCGCGCAGGGCTTCCTGCTCGGACTCGTATTCCTGGACCCGGCGCTTGACGATGTCGCCGATCGAGATCAGCCCGACCACCTTGCCGTTTTCGACGACGGGCAGATGGCGGAACTTGCCGGTGGTCATCATCTCCATGAGTTCGGCAACCGTGTCGGTCTCCTTGCAGGTGACGACCTTGCGGGTCATGACCTGAGACACCGGCTCCTCCAGCACACCCGCACCGCGCTCGCCAAGCACGCGGACGATATCGCGCTCCGACAGGATGCCCTCGAGCCGGCTCTGGTTCATCACCAGCACCGCGCCGATCTTCTTCTCGGCAAGCAGCTTGACCGCGGCAGCCAGCGTCGCGTCGGGCTCGACGCTCATGATCTGGTGGCCCTTGGTATTGAGAATGGAACGTATTGTCATTGTCGCCTCCCTGAATCGAATCCGTCCGCTTGGCGCGGTTTGGACTTGTTCGCGAGTCTTCAACTAACAGTTTCGGCGCCGGTTTCACGTTCAGGCACTTTGCGAAGCGCAGCTTCTATGAGCTTGCTGCTTCGGAACATTCTTCCAGCGAATGATGGATGAATTCGGGCCGCGCCGCAAGCGCCGCGTCAAATACCGTCCGAAATGTCCTGTGATGACGCATCCGCAGCATCATCGTTTCGCACGCGCGGCACGGGATCGAACAGCGCGAACAGCAACAGCCCTGCGAAGAAGCCACCGATATGCGCTTCCCAAGCGACACCCGCGCTGTCGCTTTCGACACCGATGGCGCCGACGCCGAAGACGATGTTCATCACGAACCAAACGCTCAGGAAACCGACGATCCGCCGGTCGCGCAGTGCCTGCAACAGCGGCAGCGCCGGAACCTTGGCGGCGGTATCGGCGTCCGAACGGCTGAACGACAGGAAGCTGCCGCGCACAAAGGCGAACCGGATCGCCGCCGCCATCGCGCCCGACACAGAGGCCGAGGCGCCGATCATCGGCACCACCGCGTGCTCATGGGTGACGAGATGGGCGAGCGCGCCGGCAGCCGCCGTCACCGAAAGGAACACGAAGAAGCGCACCGCGCCAAAGCGCCGCGCCAGCGCACTGCCGAACGGCAGCAGCCACAGCACGTTGAAGGCGAGATGGGTGAGATTGGCATGCAGCAGCGAATAGGTGACGAAGGTCCACACCTTGGCACCGGCGCCGCCCTCGAATTGCAAATTGACCAGCGAGGAATCGTAGCGCTTCGGGATGAAGCCGAACACGTCGATGGTCCAGTTCTCCAGCTCCGGCGGCAGCAACACCCGCAGATGGATCACCGCCAGCAGGACGACATAGGCCGTCAGCGGCCACGGCAGCGTCAGGATCGGCTCGCGCGGGGCCTCTTCGGCGACGACCGGCTGGTCTGACGGTGGTTCTAGCGGGGAATCCAAGGCGGTTCGCTTTCAGGCGCGATCGAAGCAAGAACTTGGAGATAGTCGCCTTTACCGGCCTTGCGCAAGTGCACAAAAGGAAAAGGCAGGGCCCTGGGAAAGCCCTGCCTGTCCGTGTCGATCTTCCTGACACTGCAGAGGAACAAGGCGTATCCCCACCCCTCCCCGCGGCCAGTGACCAAACTGTTTGACGCCCGTGTACAGGCCTCGCCGAGAACCTGGATGAAAGCGGCGAAGCTTGCGACCGCGATGACCTTAGCAGCCGCGCGGCCGAGCGAAAGCGCATAGTTAATTTAACGTTAACGACGCAAAGACGGCCCGCACGAGGCCAAAAACGCTCCCACGGCATGGACGCTGCAATTCCCCTCCTGCACAACAACACAGGGATCTCAGGTGCACTGAAGCGGGACAGATTTGTCCCATGAGGTTGCGCCGAGGGGTGAGCGTCAGTCATGAAACATCCATCGAGCCGCGCGTTCTTCGCGTATTGGGACAAGAAGCGCGGCGGCGCGCGAGCGCCTGACCGGGCCGATATCGATCCCGCCGCCGTGCGCGAATTGCTCGGCGACATCTTCGTCCTGTCCTGCGAGCCAAAGCTCGGCTTCCCCTTCCGCGTTGCCGGCACCCGCGTCTGTGCGCTCGCAGGCTGCGATCTCAAGGACCAGAGCTTTGCGGCGATGTTCACCGAGGCCAGCCGCCGCGAGATCGAGGAAATCACCACCATCGTCGCCGACGAGACGTTAGGTGCCATCGCCGGTCTCACGGCTACGCGCGAGGACGGCAGCAAGGCCCATCTCGAGCTGCTGCTGCTACCTTTCAACGCGCGCCCGCACACGCCGGTCAGCGTCACCGGCGTGCTCGCGCCGTTCGACGACGAATGCGGCGCGCTCGGCCCGTTCACCGTCACCTCCTGGCGCTATCTGCACCAGCCGGAGAAATTGTTGCCGCGCGCCATTCGAAAATTGCAGGTTGCACGCGGGCTGATGGTGTATGAGGGGCTGCGGTAGCTTTCGTTTCGACGCGAGCGAACGCCGCACCTTCGATGCAGCCCCTCACCTGGACGAAACAACTATGTCCGACATCATCAATTTCGGCGCGCTCGCGCTCCGCTTCCTGCACAGCAAGGATGACACCGGCGGCAGCGTCGACATCTTCGAAATGACGTTGCAACCGAATGCGCGGATGCCGATCCCGCATTATCACGACCGCTGGGACGAAACGATCTACGGGCTGTCCGGCGTCTCGACCTGGACGATCGACGGCAAGCAGAACAACCTTGCCCCCGGAGAATCGGTCTTCATCAAGCGCGGCATCGTGCACGGCTTTACCAACCGCTCCACGGAGCCGGCGACTTGCCTGTGCATCTTGAGCCCCGGGGTGTTGGGCCCGCAATATTTTAAGGAGATGGCCGCGCTGCTGTCGGCCGGCGCGCCACCCGATCCCACAAGGATGAAAGAGACGATGCTGCGCTACGGTCTGGTGCCGGCACCGCCTGCGTAAAACCCGCGATGCGAGGACAGGCTGCATGGTACAACCCGCCCCGCGCGTCTTCGAGATCGCTTACGGCATCGCCAGATGCCAGGCGCCGTTCAGGAAGCCGTCGCCGGTGACATCACCGGGCTTGGTGTCCTTGGCGAAGGTGTAGAGCGGCTTGCCCTTGTGGGCCCACTGCTTGGAGCCATCGTCGCGGGTGATGATGGTATAGCCGTCGCCGGCGGCGTCGCTGGCCTCGGCCTTCAGCGCCGGCCAGTTTGTCGCACACGGGCCGTTGCAGGCCGACTTGCCGTCCATGTCCTTGTCGAAGGTATAGAGCGACATGCCCTTGGCGTCGGTGAGCACGTTGCCCTTGTCGGTCTTGCCGGTCTTGGTCGGCGGCGCCGCGAAGGCGGCCGAGGTCATCGCGAGCGTTGCGGCGAGCGTGAGCGCGAAGCGGATCGAGGATGTCGTCATGGTCTCTCCTGTCATGCAATTGGCTTGCACGAGGTAGGACGCCGCGCGACAACTCATATTCCTGAGACGGCAGCAAAGATATTTTTGGCTGCGCACATCAGCGCGGCGGAATAAATCGCGATGGTTGATACGGAACAAGCAAGATGAGCAAGCCGCACTGGCGCCGCGCGCACGCCGGCGACCTCGCCGCGATCAGCGCGATCGCAGCGCGCATTCATCCCGATCTCTCCGAGCGCCCGGACGTGTTCGCGGAAAAGATGCGGCTTTATCCGGATGGCTGTTGCGTGCTCGCTGCAGGCGACGAGATCGCAGGCTACGGCCTCGCGCATCCCTGGATGCGGCAACAGATTCCACCGCTCGACGGATTCCTCGAGCGATTGCCCGATGCTGCAGACTGTCTCTATGTGCACGATGTCGCCGTGCTGCCCGACTTCCGCGGCGGCACGACGCGCGCTTATGTCGCGGAGATCGAACAGCTCGCGCGATCATCAGGCATCACGACGCTTGCGCTGGTCTCGGTCTACACCACGCGACCGCTGTGGGAGCATCTCGGCTTCCGAGGCGTCGTGCCGGATGCGGCGCTGCGCGACAAACTCTCGTCCTACGGCGCGGGCGCGACCTACATGCTACGCGAGCTCGCCCAATAGCCGCCCTCTCCGCGCAGTCGGCCTCACGCGGGCGTGAAGCCGATCCCCGAACCGATTTCCACCAGCCGTCGTCGAAGACCTGTGCGAGCCGTTCCGGTCTCGCCGAACAGAGGCTGGAGAACTCCCATGAAACTCACATTGCCTGGCGTGGCGTTGATTGCACTCGCGGCGACGACCGCGTTCACCGCAACCAGCGCCAACGCGCTGCAGCTCCGCACCTATCGCTGCGACGTTCCCTTCTTCGAAAGCTGCGGCGTCATCAACCTCCAACCGCAGCCCCCCGCACCGCCCCCATCACCCGCCGCAACCGCGATACGTCGCCGACCTACATGAAGCAGATCGATTCGCGTTACAGCTCCGCGATGAATAACGCCGGCGGAGGTGGCGGGGGCGGTGGTGGCGGCGGCGGTGGCGGTGGCGGCGGTGGTGGTGGTGGTGGTGGCGGCGGAGGTCGCTGAGCTCACACTTTGCTTTTCAGATGATGTCGCCGGTGCAACCCGGCGGCATCATCGCTGTCTGCGCTGACGGTCGGCCGCTCAGCCGCGGTGCTTCTTCTTGTTCTTCTTCCCGGCAGCACCCGGCCATTCGGTGACGGACGGCGCATATTTGGCGTCACCCGATTTGTTTCCGAATTTCTTGTTCTTCTTCCCAAACGCCGGCTTGCCGAATTGGTCGCCGTCGTGAGGCTTACCGTGGGGCTTGGCCTGCGGCTTACCCTGGTGCCTGGCTTCCGGCTTTCCGCGCGGCCTGTCGTGAGGCTTCGGCCCCTTCGCATTCCAGGGATCGTCACTGCGGCGGACAACATGATCGTCGTCCCCTTCATCGCGCTGCGGAGCGCGTGAGCGCTTCTCCGCAGGCGCCTGCTCTTGCGGCGCGCCCGTCATCGGCTCGATGCGGATGCTGTCTTCCTTGTCCGGACGCTTGACCTTGGCGGCGAAGGACTCGGCGACACGCTCGGAGATCTCGAACTCGGTGGTGGTGTCCGAGATCTTGATCGCGCCGATGTCGCGCTTGTCGATGCCGCCACGGCGGCAGATCATCGGCAACAGCCAGCGCGCTTCTGCATTCTTGCGGCGGCCGATGGCGGCGCGGAACCAGACCGTGGGCTCCGCCATCACATGCTTTTTCCCCGATTTGGCGCGAGGCCTCTCGGACCGGTCGTCGTCACGCGGCCTTCGATCGTCGCGCGATGTGCGATCGTCACGATGACGCTCGTCGCGCGGCCGGCTGCTTCGCTCACCGGGATCGATGATGTCTTCAGGCGACGGCAGTCGCGCCCGATAGAGCCGCGCCAGCGCTGCGGCGATATCCTCGGCCGACCGCTCGGCCAGCAGGGCCTTCGCGAGCTCGAGATCATCGGCGGTCGTCTCCTCGGTGAACAAGACGTCCTTCATGCGCTCATGATCGAGCTTGCGGATCTCATCCGCCTGCGGCGCCGTACCCCAGACCGCGTCGGTGCCCGAGAGATTGAGCAGCAGCTCGGCGCGACGCCGTCGCGCAGGCGGCACCAGGAGGACGCTTGTCCCCTTGCGGCCCGCGCGCCCGGTTCGGCCGGAGCGATGCTGCATCACCTCGGGGTCGTTCGGCAGGTCGGCATGAATGACGAGGTCGAGGCTCGGCAGATCGATGCCGCGAGCGGCAACGTCGGTCGCGACGCAAACGCGGGCGCGCCCGTCCCGGAGCGACTGGAGCGCCAGAGTGCGCTCGTTCTGCGTCAACTCGCCTGACAGAGCGACCACGGAGAAACCGCGCTCCAGCAGCGCCGCCTGCAAGTGCCTGACGGCATCGCGCGTGTTGCAGAACACCAGCGCGCTCGGCGCCTCGTAGAAGCGCAGCACGTTGACGGCCGCATGCTCGACATCGCCGGGAGCGACGCGGATGGCGCGATACTCGATGTCGGCGTGACCGCCTTCGTCGCCGGCGACCTCGATCCGGAACGCGTCCTGCTGATACTGTTTTGCCAGTGCCACGATGCCGCGCGGGAACGTCGCCGAGAACAGCAGCGTGCGGCGCGTCTCCGGCGTGGTCTCGAGGATGAACTCCATGTCCTCGCGAAAGCCGAGATTGAGCATCTCGTCGGCCTCGTCGAGAACGACGACCTTCAATTCGGAGATGTCGAGCCGGCCGCGACGCAAATGATCGCACAGGCGGCCGGGCGTGCCGACGACGATATGGGCGCCCGCGGCTAGCTCGCGCTGCTCGCGGCGCGGGTCCATGCCGCCGACGCAGGAGACGACGCGCGCGCGCGCTTGCGCATAGAGCCATGTCAGCTCGCGCTGGACCTGCAAGGCGAGCTCGCGCGTCGGCGCGACGATCAAAGCCAGGGGTGCTCCCGCCTGCTCGAACTGCTCGGCACCATCGAGCAAATCCTTGGCCATGGCCAAACCGTAAGCGACGGTCTTGCCCGAGCCGGTCTGGGCCGACACCAGGAGGTCGCGGTCAACCGCATCTTCGCCGAGCACGGCGAGCTGAACGGGGGTCGGGGAATCGTAATTGCGCTCAGCCAAGGCACGGGCGAGCGGCGGGGTCAGGGCCGGAAAGGACACGGAATGGAAAACCTTGGTTGGTCCGGGGGCGCGGAACGGAAAGCCGAGGGGCCCGACGCTGCAGTCACTGCAGAAGGCCCGGTCACACCCATGATGATTTTGATTTGGAGGCTCTTTACGCCAGAAGCGGCCAAATCACCATGGCTTTGATGCATGGCATTGGCGACAGGGTGAACAAGGCCGGGATGCTCAACCCCGCACTTTTGGCGCGCTTTGGCCCCTTCAGCGCGCTTTTGGGCCGGAACGGCGGACTTTTGCGGTCATCTCGCCTAGATTGCGCGCGGTCGGGCGTACCAGGGATGCATGAATGACCTCGGCGGGCGAACGTCAGTGCGGCGACTGCACGCTCTGCTGCAAGGTCATGGCGATCGAGGCGCTTGCCAAGCCGGCCGGCAACTGGTGCGCGCACTGCAAGCCCGGCCGCGGTTGCGCGATCTACGCCGACCGGCCTGCCGAATGTAAGGAATTCGCCTGCCTCTGGCTCGTCAACGAGCTCCTCGACGAGCGCTGGAAGCCGAGCCGCTCGAAGCTGGTCGTGACCACGTCGGACGACGGCGTCGAGATCCGCTGCGACCCGGGCTCTCCCAACGCCTGGCGCAAGGAGCCTTACGCCACCGATATCCGCACCTGGGCCGTCGAAGGCGAGCACAACGACATGACGGTGCTCGTGATCATCGGCCAGCGCATGATTTTGGTCACGCCGGAGCACGAGTTCGATCTCGGCATTGTGGGGCCGGACCAACGTATCGTCCGTGAGCTGGAGGGCACGAAAGTGGTGGGCGTAACGGTAAGCGACGTGACAACCGCGTGCAGCCACGACCAGGACTAAATGCTGTGGCCGAGTGAGCATCCTTCGGTCGACACCGAACCATCAGATCGGCCCATTGCGCTAGGCTCCGGACAATCGCGGTAATCGATGCGAGCATGCGAAGAGGTGAACACAGATGCCCGACAACAAGACAGCCGAGGCCGCTTTGGCGGATCTCAATCGCAACTATGTCCGCGCCGTTGACGAGGCCGATGTCGCCTGGTTCGACGCCAATCTCGCCGTTGACTTTCGCAACACCAACCCGGACGGCACACTGATCGACCGGTCGGCATTCCTGGTGCAGATCGGCCGCGGCTCGACGGTACGCGACATTCGCGAGCACGACGTGATCATCCGCGTGCTCGGCGACTTTGCCATCATTCACGCGCGCACCAGCTATCGTAAGCCGGACGGCAGCGAAGGTGCAGGCCGGTACACGGACGATTGGCAGTTCCGGGACGGACGTTGGCAGTGCGTCTCTGCTCACGTGTCACGCGCATGAACGAGAGGACCGCGGCCGATGCCCGTCGCTCCGCCGCTGTCACGCGGATGGATGCCGGGCTTGCCGTATCGGTCATCCGATCCCAAATCGGGGCTCACGAGACTCATGGGGTGAAATATGGCCGACAGCATATCGCTTGCCGACAAGCTCGCGACCTTTCAAGATTTCTGGTCGCCGCGCACGGTCACGACCTTCAACGATTGCGACGTGATGGTGGTGAAGGTGAAGGGAGAGTTCACCTGGCACAAGCACGACGACACCGACGATTTCTTTCTCGTGCTGAAGGGCACGCTCGACATCGAGTTGCGGGACCGCACCGTGACGCTCGGACCGGGCGAGCTCTATGTGGTGCCCAAGGGTGTCGAACACCGCCCGGTGGCCCGCGAGGAGGTTCACCTGATGCTCATTGAGCCCTCGGGCACGCCGAACACAGGCGACAAGGCCACCGCTGCAGCGCGCAAGCTCGCGTAGCAAGTGCGGTGCTAATCCCTTGAGGCCACCAGCCTGCTGACACCGCCGGCCAGCCTTGCCTTGGTCCGCACCACAAAATCTTTTGCCGCACGGCTCAAGGCGCGGATGGCGCGCCAGGCCTCGGTCGCCTGCAGCCATGCCTTCATCTCGGAAAACTTCCCGTAGACCCAGGCGAACGCCGGAATCCGCATCAGCTTATCGCGCGTGAGGTGGAACAGGCGCTCGACCAGCACGAGCTTGAGCAACTCGCAACCGATGAACGCCGCTACGCCGCTCAGGAACTGCCCGGTCGCGACGAGGTACGCCGCCACCGGCTTGATCGGCTCCAGGATGATCACGGGCACGGAGAACAGCGCGAGCGACGGATAAGGCGGCAGCGACTTGATCCAGGCGCGCAGCCGCTTGAATTCGAAATGCCGCGAAAGCCAGCGCGAGATCGGCCGCGCCACGGCCATGAACACCGCATCCACCAGGAAGTAGATGGCAGCCAGGATGTAGGTGATGGGCTTCAGGATTCGCTTCACAATAACTCTCCCGCGAACTGAAAGCCGGAACCTTGGCCTAAGTTTCACCGCGACGTGAATAAGTCGCGGATTCCCTGTGGAACTTTTGGGGCAGTTGCCCTGCCCTGATTTAGATCTCGGCGTGGATCTCCAGATTCATCGCAACAAGCCGCCACTATACCGCAGTTCGTAAAGCGATGCGCCATCATGCCGCGCGATCGTCTCGATGCCATGGAAGCGATCGAGCGCGCCCTCGGCCTCGTTGCGATAGATCATGCCCGCCTGCTCAAACCGGCGCGGTCCTCGAACGGGCTCCTCGACGCTGACGCCTAGCAGCGCCTGGCGCAGGAATTTGTAGACGGCGAGAAAACTGTCCCGCTCCTTGATCTCTGCGCCCACGCCTCCGCTGTAGCTCATCGACCAGATGACGCGATCGTCGCGCGACACGGTTTCCTGCCCAACGAAAAATCCCATCCCGAAATAGATATCGCGATAAGCGTAAGGCGGCGCACGGTGCTCGAGCTGCTTTGAGCCGGCGAGCAGCGGCGCGGCCACGGTCGCGTCGTCATCGAGGCCTGCATAGGTGCGCCGCTTGGCCTCGACCAGGAACGCCGCGAGATCGGGCGGAATGGACGACATCGTCTACTCCACCAAGTCCGGCCACGGCACGATGGTCGACTTCACCGTCTTCATCGCCATCGCGTCCTCCACGGCTTGCGAGACGCCCTCCTCCGTGAACGGATAGATCGTCTGCATCTTCAGCCAGGGATATTTGTCGCGGGTGCGATAGAGCATGTCGACGCCGAGCGGGAGATCATTACCGGTGAAGCCCCAGGATCCCAGCACGTTGAGGTCCTTGGTGCAGATGCGGTGCCAGGATGTCTCGATCGAGCCGGCGTCGGTGAACTGGCCCATCTCGACATAGGTGCCGCCGTCGCGCAGCATCTCGATGCCCTCGGGCCCCGCGGTCGGGTGGCCCGAGCAATCCATCACCAGATCAGCACCAAAGCCGCCGACGATCTCGCGCACGCGCGCGATGCGCTCCTGCGGTGATTTGATCTCCTCGATATTGACCGTCGCTTCCGCACCGAACTCGCGCGCCAGCTTGAGGCGCGGCTCTTCCGGCGCGCCGACGCAGATGACGCGCCCTGCTCCCATCTCGCGTGCCGCCGCGACCGCCAAAATGCCGATCGGGCCGGAGCCCTGGATCACCACCGTGTCGGCCCAGGTGAAGCCACCGGCGCGGGTCGCACGGTTGAAGGCGCGGATGCAGGAGGTCAGCGGCTCCGACAGCGCGCCAAGGCGCAGCGACATGTCGTCGGGCAGCTTGTAAATCTTGGTGCCCGGCAGCATGTCGAGATCGACATAGACATATTCAGCCCAGCCGCCCCACATGTGCGGCGCCTTGTCGAAGCCGAGATAGCGCCCGTAATAAACCGGCGTCAGGCATTTGTTGGCGGTCTGCGGATAGTGGATACAGTAGTAGCATTTGCCGCAGGGCATCAGCGGCGGGATCATCACCTTCGATCCGACCTTGAGCAGCTTGCTCATGAAATCCTCGGTGAACTCGTCACCGCATTCGACGATGACGCCGCCGATCTCATGGCCAAGCGTGAACGGCCAGGGCAGCGGCTTCGGCCAGTGGCCTTTCAGGATATGCAAATCCGTGCCGCAGACGCCGCACGCGCCGATCTTGATCAGCGCACCCTTGCGGCCGACCTTCGGCCACGGCACGGTCTTGATCACGGGCTCCGAGCCCGGTCCGGCGTGGGTGCAGACGCGGATCTGTTCCATGGCTGTTTCCTCGGGGCCCGTCTGTTATGATTGATGGGTGCGGGCGTGGGGCGAAGCGTATGTGAGATGCGCGGTCGTGCCAAGGTGCGATAGTTCGGGGACAACGCCGATGCTGCGTGATTATCGCGACGACGATGCCGAAGCGATCATACGCGTCGCGCTCGCCGCATTCGCCGAGTTCGAGCAGCACTATTCCGACTGGCCGTTGTTCAACAGCCATGTCGCAAAAATGCCGACGCTCGCGAGAACCGGCGAGATCATCGTCGCCGAACATGACGGCCAGATCGTCGGCGCCGTGGCCTATGTCGGCCCGAAGGCGCCGAAGCCGGCCTTCTTCGAGCCGGCCTGGCCGATCATCCGCATGCTGGTGGTCGACCCCGCTGCACGCGGCAAGGGCATCGGCCGGCAGCTGACGGAAGAATGCCTGCGCCGCGCGGAGCGCGACCAGTCGGGTGTTATCGCGCTGCATACGACGCCGATCATGACGGTCGCACTGCCGATGTATCTGCGGATGGGATTTGTCTGGGTTCGGGAGGCGCCGGATATTTTGGGCGTGCCCTATGGGGTGTATGTGAAGTCGCTTGCGTAGTCTCCTGGCTACATCGCCGCGACAAACTCCGCCGTCATCCTGAGGTGCTCGTCTTGCGAAGCAAGGCGAGCCTCGAAGGATGGGCCGCGAGCGCTTGCGGCTCATCCTTCGAGGCTCGCTTCGCTCGCACCTCAGGATGACGGCGGTGTGTGTGGCGACAGTGCATGGCAGATGCCTGAGCACATCCAAGTGTCTTGAGCGCCCGCCGTCGAACGTGTAAGGCCCGAGCAGTCCCCACCCAGGTGCCCGTTTGAACCCTCTCCCCCAAAATCCCGTGGCCTCGTCCGGCTCGTTCGCGGCGATGAAGTCCGTGCCGTATCGGCTCCAGTTCATCGCTTACGTGCTGGCGATGATGGCGGACAATATCGAGCATGTGATCAGCTATTGGGTGGTGTTCCAGAAATTCCACTCGCCGACGCTGGGCGGTTTTGCGGTGCTGTCGCACTGGTTGCCGTTCCTGCTGTTCTCGGTCGTGGTCGGCGGGCTCGCCGACCGGTTCGATCCGCGCCGCATCATCCAGTGCGGCATGCTGCTGTTCATCGTGGCCTCGGCCGGCTGGGGCTTCTTCTTCATCACCGACACCATCCAGATGTGGCACGCGATGCTGCTGCTGGTGATCCATGGTTGCGCCGGCGTGCTGTGGCAAACGCCGAACCAGCTGCTGCTCTACGATCTCGTGGGTCCTGCCGACCTTCCGAGCGCGGTGCGGCTGAACGCGATGGCACGCTATCTCGGCATTCTGGTCGGGCCTGCGGTGGGCGGGCTCATCATGCTGACGCTCGGCACCTCGCACGGCATCATCTTCAACACGCTGTTCTATCTGCCGATGCTGCTGTGGCTGTTCTGGGCACCGGTACGCGACAGCAGCGTGGCCGTGCGGCGCTTCGCCGTGCGCGGCTTTGCTGACATCCTACTGACAATGCGCGCCATCGGCACCCAGCCGGTGCTGACCGCCATGACATGGCTCGCCGGCCTTACCTCCTTCATGATCGGCAACGCCTATCACGCGCAGATGCCGGGCTTTGCCGGCGATCTCGGCCATGGCGATCCCGGCGTCTCCTACAGCGTGCTGCTCGCGGCCGATGCCGCCGGCGCGCTGCTCGCCGGCATCGCGCTGGAATCCTGGGGACGGTTGAAAGGCACGCCGCGCACCGCGATCCTGCTGGCAACGCTGTGGAGCGTCGCGCTGCTCGGCTTCGCCGCGGTGCGGATCTATCCGGTCGCGATCGCGCTGCTGTTCTTTGCCGGCTTCTTCGAGCTATCGTTCAACACCATGGCGCAGGCGCTGGTGCAGTTGAATGCGCCGGCCGATATCCGCGGCCGCGTCGTCGGCCTCTATAATATGGCGGGACTTGGCATGAGGGCGTTCAGCGGCATCACCGTCGGCGTCTTTGGTGCCGCGATCGGCATTCACTGGTCACTGGGACTATCGGCCGCAGTGCTGCTGATGCTGCTGCTGTTGCTGTATCAGCGCGCGGCGAGGAAGACTGTCGGTTGACTCTCGCCCCTCCCCACCGCACGCTCGATCAGCGGGCTGGGGAGATCAGGCATTGCGCAATCGCTGGACCATTCTTGCGATCCTGTTCGTCGTTCGCCTCACCATCGCGTTCCAGTTCCAGAGCGTGGCCGCCGTCGCGCCGCTGCTCAACAAGACATTCGGTGTCGGGCTCGCCGACATCGGCATCCTGATCGGGCTCTATTTCACGCCTGGCGTCGTGCTGGCGCTGCCCGGCGGCGCGATCGGCCGCACCCTCGGCGACAAACCGACCACGATCGCCGCGCTGCTGCTGATGACGGCCGGCAGCCTGGTGATGGCCACCACCGAGATCTGGGGCCTGCAGATGGCAGGCCGGCTGATCTCCGGCGCCGGTGGTGTGCTGCTGACGGTGCAGCTCACCAAGATGGGCACCGACTGGTTCGCGGGGAAGGAGATCGCCACCGCAATGGCGATCTTCGTCAACTCCTGGCCGGCGGGCGTTGCGATCTCGCTGCTGGTGCTGCCGGCGATCGGCACCGCCTATGGCGCGGGCGCCGTATTCGCCGCGACGGGCGCGCTGAGCGCGATCGGTGTTGCGCTGATCATGTTCTATCAGCCGCCACCGGGCGCAACGGTCAGCGCCGCCGGCTCTGCCCGTCTCGATCCGCTCGCGCTGCTCGCGGTGATCGTCGCCGGCCTGATCTGGGGCCTCTTTAATGTCGGCTTCGCCATGATCTTCTCGTTCGGCCCTGCCTTGCTCGCCGAGCGCGGCTGGAGCATCGCCGCGGCAGGCTCGGCGATCAGCGTCGTGATGTGGCTGTCGGTGGTTTCGGTGCCGGCCGGCGGATACCTGGCCGATCGTTTCAAGCACCCCTTTATATTGGTGATCACCGCCAGCCTCCTGGTGGCCGCCCTGCTGGCCTGGTTGAGCCGGTCCGACGCCGTCATCACGATCCTGGTCCTGATCGGCCTGATCGGCGGCCATCCGGCCGGCCCGATCATGAGCCTGGCCGCCCGCGTGCTCGTGCCGGAGACCCGGGCGATCGGGATGGGCGTGTTTTACACCCTCTTCTATGCCGCGATGATGCTGGGGCCGGCGGTGGCCGGGCGGCTGGCCAAATCGGCGGGGACGGCGGCGGTCGCGCTCGACCTCGGCGCGCTGACGGTATTGGCCTGCCCGCCCTTGATGTGGCTTTTCGAACGCATTGTGTCGGTGCGTATCCGTCGCGCCAAATCATAACGCGGCATTAACCCTATGCACCTTAGGGTCGTGCCGGACTCCGCCCGGGCGGGGGGTCGGGTAGTGAAAATGGCGTTGGCGAACAAAAAATTTCTTCCGGCCGCCGAGGAACGTCGGCGTTTCCAGCGGGTGAAGGTGCACCTGCTCGGCCGTTACATGCTGCCGGATCGCCGTGAATTCCCCTGCCAGGTGATCAACATGTCGCCCGGCGGGCTGGCGCTGCTGGCGCCCGGCATCGGCAATGTCGGCGACCGCGTGGTCGCCTATCTCGACCATATCGGCCGCGTCGAAGGCAAGATCACCCGGATCATCGACAACGGCTTTGCCATGACGGTCGGCGCGACGCCGCGCAAGCGCGACAAGCTCGCCGCCCAACTGACCTGGCTCGCCAACCGCGACATTCTCAACCTGCCGGAAGATCGCCGCCACGACCGTATCGTGCCGCGCAACCCGATCGCGGTGCTGACGCTCGAGGACGGCACCAAGATGACCTGCCGCATCATCGACCTCTCGCTGTCCGGCGCGGCCATCGCCGCCGAGAACCGCCCGCCGCTGAAATCGACGGTGATGCTCGGCCGGGTCCAGGGCCGCGTGGTCCGAAACCTCGAAGACGGCTTCGCGCTGGAGTTCCTGCACTCGCAGCCGATCGAGACACTCGAAGAGAGCGTTACCGCGCGGTAAAGCGAGAGCTTGCCAAAACCCCTGTTTTCCAGGCCTCAAAGGCGGCTTCCGTGATCCGGACGCCGCCTTTTTCACGCGCGGCGGAGGCATTTTGCGCGTTAACGCGCAGCCCGTTTGCGCGCTGAAACATCGGTTCCGCCAGCGTTTCCGCGTTAATCCCTACAATTTGAATCAATTGCAGTCGTCTCAAATTTTACTCGAATTTTCTTCAAGTATAGATCGAATTCACCGCGGTTTTTACTAGCATTCGTCTCGACTTGACTTGGTCGACTTAGCGGCAACTCAAAAGCTCCATGCGAAATGTGGTCCCAACAAGAAACGGGGGCCGCAATGTTGGACTTCAGGGGACGGGGGAAGGCACTGGCACTTGCTGCCATGCTCTTCGGGATCAGCGCTGCAGCGCAGGCCGGTGAAAGCCGTCTGCTCTACGCGAGCCTCGGCGACACCACGCGTGCGCCGATCGGCTGGGTCGAGTTTTGTGCAGAGAATGCCGCTCAGTGTCAGGGCGGGCCGACGCAGCCGCGCGACATCGTGATGTCGCAGACCGCGTGGCGCGATCTGACCAAGGTCAATCGCTGGGTCAACGAGACCATCAAGCCTTTGACCGACCAGGAGCACTGGGGCGTGATCGAGAAGTGGTCGCTGCCGACCGACGGTTACGGCGACTGTGAAGACTACGTGCTGTTGAAGCGCAAGATGCTGATTGATGCCGGTTGGCCGCGTGAGGCCCTCCTCATCACCGTCGTGCGTGACAGGAAGGGCGAAGGACACGCGGTGCTGACGGTGAAGACCGACAAGGGCGAGTTCGTTCTCGACAATCAGAACGAGAGCGTCGTTGCCTGGACGGAGACCGGCTACCGCTTCGTCAAGCGCCAGTCGCAGGCCGATCCCAATGTCTGGGTTTCGCTCGGCGATACCAAGCCGGCGGTCTCCACCGCCAGCGCAAGAGACCAGTAGTTAGATCAGTAGGAACGAGACAACGAGTTACGCGACCCGGTCACATCCCCACCCCTCCCCGTCCCAGACCGGTTCGCGCGCGGCCAGCCATCCCCCAATGGCTGGCCGCAACTTTTTTGGGAGGTGCAATGACGCGCGCCTTCGTCAGTGCGGCAGGATGTTCTTGTAGACCTTGCCGTCCTTCATGATCACCACAAAACTCTTCGCGGGATCCGCAACGAGGGTGATGTCGTCGAGCGGATTGCCGTCGACCAGCAGGAGATCGGCGAGCGCGCCCTCCTCGACCACGCCGAGCTTGCCGGGATAAGGATTGCGCAGGCCGGACAGGCTCAGCAGTTCCGCGTTGGTCGACGTCGCCATGACCAGCGCTTCGGCCGGCGTGTACCAGCGCGTCAGCGCGGCGAGCATCGAGCCCTGCTTTTCCGCCAGCGCCTGCGAGAACAGGACGTCGGTGCCGAAAGCGGTCTTGAGGTGGTATTTCTTTGCCAACTCATAGACACGGTCGGTGCCGGCAACGACCTGCCGCAACTTGTCCTGCTCCGAAGGCCCGAGCCCGGCGCCGGCCGACATATCCAGGAACGGCTGTGTGCTCAGCCAGATCCCCTTCTCCGCCATCAGCTTTGCGCTCGCCTCGTCCATGAGGTGACCGTGCTCGATACATTTCACGCCGGCGGCGATGGAGCGCTGGATCGCGACCGGCGTATAGGCATGCGTGGCGACGTAGGTGCCCCAATTGTCGGCGGCCTCGACGGCGGCGCGCAGCTCGGGCTCGGTGAAGGTGGAGACGTCGAGCGGGCTGAACGGGGATGCGACGCCGCCGCCCGCGGTGAGCTTGACCTGCGAAGCCCCCTGCATCAGCTGCTCGCGGGCGCGCACGCGCACCTCGTCGGGACTGTCGGCAACCATGCTGCCGCCGATCCGCTCCATGCGGCTGAGCATGCCGCCGATGGTGCGCGGCAGATCGGAGAGCTGGCGGAAGTCGCCATGACCGCCGGTGATGGTGATGATGGCGCCGGACGGATAAATGCGCGGACCGGCAACGAGGTCCTCGTCAATGGCCTGCTTGAGGCCAAAGGTCGGCCCACCCATGTCGCGTATGGTGGTGAAGCCGCGCATCAGCGTTGCGGTCGCCTCGCTGGCGGCGAGCAGATTGTTGTAGCCGATATCGCCTGCAAGAGCCGCCATCGGCGTCGGGCGCACCAGCATGGCGTGCCAATGCGCGTCGATCAGCCCCGGCATCAGCACACGGCCGCCGCCGGCGATGATCTGGCTGGTCGCGGTGATGTCCGTGGTCGAGATCTTCTCGATCTTGCCGTCCCTGACGAGGACATTGGATGCGGCCGAGAGCGTCGCGTTCCTACCGTCAAAGATCCTGACGTTGCGGAACAGGACGGTCGCGTCCTGCTGGCCGGCCGCAGGCGATGCGCTGCAGACAATCATTGCGAGCAGCGCCGCGAGGCCGGCCCGCATACTCAATCCCGACATGTTCGATCTCCGCGCTGAGGTGCCGCTACGCGGCGGCTCCGACAGGCCGCCAGGCAATGGTCAGCCAGCCGATGCCGTGCGACAACAGATCAATGCCGAGCAGCATGCCCAACACCCAGAGCCCTGTCATCGGAAAACCGGTGAGAATGATCAGACCGGCGAGCACGCCGAACAGTCCGGACGCCAACATGATGCCGCCGCCCTGCTGCCAGCGGCCGATGCCGATCAGGATGCGGACTATTCCGGAGATCAGGAGTGCAAGGCCAAGCGCATAGGTCAGCAGCAGCGCGCCGGTCAGCGGCTGGCTGATGAGCACGATGCCGAAGGCGATGTAGAGAACGCCAAGCACCACCTGCCAGACAAAGCCGCCCCAGCCCTTGGTCCAGAACGCGTGGAAGACCTCGAAGGCGCCGGTGGCAATCGCCATCCAGCCGATGAACAGCGCGCTGATCACGGTAAAGAAGGCAACATCGCCCAGCACCATCAGCCCCGTGAACACCATGAAGAGACCCAGGAGCACGCAGACCCAGCGGCGTGGCTGCGGCAGGCCGGTCGCGCCCATGGGCGCACCATGATCGTAAGTCGTCATGACCTTCTCCCTTGATTATCTCCAGCGCCAGCCGCAATGGCGCCGACCGCGATGCCACCAGCACACCCAGCGCCGGCGCTTCCGATGCCGCGGCGGTGGCCGGTGCGGCGGTCGATGTGGTGGTCGATGCGGTGGGCGGTGTGGCGGCCGAGGCGATGGGCGGTTGGGTGACGCCGACGACGGACCGGCACCTTGCGCGTAGGTTTGGCCGACAGGATCACGCGCGCCGGAGGCAGAATGATCGGCCGGCGACGCCTCAGGCAGAGCCTCGGCGTCTCCTGACCAGATGCTTGCTCCTGCGCCCGCCAGGATAACGCCGCCGAACAGCGTGCGCAGCGCATCGCGGCGATCGATCTCATGCATAGGACTCTCCTTCACAAAGTCCCCTGCCCTCTGAACTCACGTCTTTGCAGCCGACTCATCACTCGGAATCTCACCCGGCAGATAATCCGGCAGCCGCCCGGCCGGGATGATCGCGATCAGTGCGAGGCCCGCCATGAAGAGCAGTCCAATCTTCAGCGCACGCAGCCGCGCTTCGGTATTCACGCGCACGGCTTCGGCGACCTGTTGCGGCGATCCGTTCGTGCGTTCCAGAACGCTGAGCAGACGGTCGTTGCTGACGAAAGTGATGTTGTCGAGATCGACCTGGGCCTGCAGTTCCGGCGTCAGCACCGGGCTCGCCGTGATCTTGCCGAGCGCGATCGTGCTGAGCAGGCCGACCATCAGCGCGCCGGCCACCGCCGTTCCGACCGCGGAAGCCAGGTTCTGCGTCGTCCCGCGCAGGGACCCGACGTCGCCCGCGAGTATCTTCGGCGACGATGTCACCAGGACGTTAAACAGCAACGTCACCAGCGAGCCCTGACCGATGCCGAACAGGACGAGCCCGAACAGCACCGGAACCTCGCTCCAGTCGTTGTGCACGACGAAGGCGAGCCAGGCCAGCCCGACGGTGCAGAAGGCGAAGCCGTAGCGGCCGATCTGGCGCGGTGTCAGCCGGTCGTAGACATTGACGATCAGCATTGCCGCGAAGAAGACGGTGAGATTGAACGGCATCATCGCGATCGCGGTCGCGAGCGGCGTGCGCCCCTGCACGATCTGGATGTAGAGCGGCACGGTAAAATTCAAGGCCGCCTCGAGTGCCACCACCGCGAACAGCGAATAGACGGCGCAGCGCTCTTCGGGAGAGTCGATCACCGCAAGCGCCAGCAGCGGCGTCTTGCCGGCGGCCTGCCGCCGGTGCGTCCACATCAGGAAGGCCTGGCCCAGCACGATTCCGAGCACGATCATGACCGGCGCGGGCGAAAGACCGACGAGATCGAACGGCGCATTCGCCGTCGCAACCGCAAGGCCCCATCCGTTGAGATTGTTGAAGCCGAAACTGATGAGGACAATCGCACTCGCGGCGAGCACGACGCCGACGACATCGATCTCCACATCCGGCCGGCCGTGATCGGGCTTGAGACGGAAGCTCAACAGGAACGCGATGGCGGAAGCCGCAATCAGAACGCCGAACGTCGGCCGCCAGCCGATATAAGTTCCGAGCACGCCACCGATGATGAAGGCCAGAACGCCGGCCGCAGCACGTGCCGAACCAAGTGCACCAAGTGCGGTTGCCTGCTGCTTGCCTGCATAATTCTCGGCAATCAGCGCAACCAGCGAGGGCACGATCACCGATCCCGCCGCGCCACAGAGCGCCTGCGCAGAGATCATGACGGAAGCCGACGGACTGAAGGTCATCATGATTTGCGAGATGAAGAACAGCACCACTGCGCCGCGAAAAACCCGCAACGCACCAAAGCGCTGGGCAAGCTTGGCGCCGAGCATCACAAAACCCGCAACCAGCATCGAATACGCCACGATGCCCGTCGCGACGGTCGTTGGCGGCACACCGAAACTCGCGACCATTCCGCCCATCGCCACTGGCAGTGAAGCGACATTGAACGACATGATCATCTGGCCCAGCGCAATCGCGATCATGGGAACCCACGACGCGCGCTCCTCCTGGTGAATGCCGCCGATCGACATTGTCTGCGTGACCATGACGTCCCTCCGGCTTGTTTAGCGTTGCGATCGGTCAGGTCTGCGGGCCCACCGATCTTTTTTCGCATTCATTGTTCCGGTTGCGATACGAACAGATCCATCCCCAGCCGCTGCGACAGGAATTTTGCCGCAAGCTGTCCCCGCACGCTGTTGCCGGCCGCGTCGAGCGGCGGCGCGAAGGTGCCGAAGCCTCCCTTGCCCGGCGACACCGCGACGATGCCGCCGCCGATCCCGCTCTTGCCGGGCAGCCCAATATCGTAGAGCCAGTCGCCCGACGTCTCATACAGCCCGGCGGTGATCATGACGGCGAGCGCGTAATGGCAGACCTCGGCATCGACGACACGCTGCTTGGTGACCGGGTTGACGCCGCCATCGGCCAACGTCGCTCCCATCACAGCGAGATCGCGGGCGCTCACGTTGAGCGAGCACTGCCGCGTGTAGAGATCAGTCGCTTCCTTGGCGTCGCAATAGATGCGGTCGTAGCTCTCCAGCAGCCGCGCGATGCTGCGGTTGCGGAAATTGGTCTGCGACGCCGACGCATAGACCTCTTCGTTGAGCGGCAGCGTGCGCCCGGCAAAGCGCGACAATCCGTCGTGGATGAATGACCACCGCGCTTCGGCAGTCGCGCCCGGCGCAAGGCTCGTCGTCGCGATCGCGCCGGCGTTGACCATCGGATTGGTGCGGCCGCTACCCTGCTCGATTGCGGCAAGCGAATTGAACGGAAGACCGGTCGCGTTGGCGCCGAGCTTCGCGCGCGCTTCCTCGGGCCCGATGGTTTCACAGACCAGCGCGAACAGGAACGGCTTCGACACGCTCATGATCGAGAATTCGTAGTCGACGTCGCCGGCGCCATAGACGTGCCCGCCGGTGCCGACCACGCAGACGCCGAACAACTCGCTCGGCACCCGGGCAAGCGCCGGATAGACCTGCGAGTTCTCGCCATCGCGATTTGATTTGAAGCGCCGCTGCGCCTCGTTGACCAGCGACTGCACAGTGTCTGGGGCCGGCAGGTGGCCGGTCGAGACATAGGCCGGCTCCCGCTCTTCGACTGCCGAATGCGACGCCATTGCACCACTCCGTGGAACGGATTCGACTGCTGCCGAAACAGATCCAGAACTCTCCGGGCGACGGTAAGTTGATGCTCCTGTCCCACCAGAGTCAATTTGCAACTATAGGGCGATTCTGCAATTCAGCCATACGCCTCCAATGGAAATACATCTCAAGAGGCATTTGCTTGGGAAACTTCGGCAAATGAGTAAGCGAGGCTGCCTCGCTTGCATCAAACTCTCGTCAAAATCGAACAGCGCACGCGGCCTCCAGACAACGCAAGATTGCAACCAAGGCTGACAGGCGTACGATCGGGCGATCTGCGCGGCAGGAGATCAATGGGGCGAGCGGTGGGCTTCAAGCCCAAGGCGCGCAGCAAGCGGTGAGGCGTAACATGGTGGCACAAACGACTGACGGTCCCGTCCTGCTCATCAAGAAACTCGGCGGGCTCTTCGCAATCATTATCGGATGCCTGCTGACCGCGGTCGGCGTGACCTTTGAATCCGGCGGCACGACGTTCATCGGTGTCCTTCTGCTGGTCATTGGCGCTGTCCTACTCGTGCTGAAGATCATCAGGCGCAACGAAGGATCTTCGCTGTCCTAGCCGAGCGGTGCGGTTCGCTTACGCGCCCAGCACGTCGGCGAGCCGCAGCTCGTCGGCGGCGGGATCCTTCAGGAACAGCTCGGCCTCGATCTCGTTCAGATGCGACAGCATCTGCGAGCGCGCAGCCTGCTTGTCGCGCTTGCGGATCGCGGTGACGATCTCCGCATGATGATCGGTGCCGCAGGCCGGCGTGTCGTGACGGCGATAGAGCAGGATGATCAGCGAAGAGCGCGCGATCAGCTCCTTCAGAAAGCCGAGATAGATGCTGTGACCGCTCATCTCGGCGATGAGACGGTGAAATTCGCCAGAGAGCCGAACTGACGCGCGCGCATCGCCGCGCAATTCCGCCTCACGCTCTTCGGCGAGATGTTGCTGGAGACGATTGATCCATGCGGGCGAGACGGCTTCGCAGGCGTGATCGACGATGGTGGGCTCAATCAGGCGGCGCGCTTCGAACACCTCGCGGGCATCCGCAGGCGTCGGGCGCGCGACGAAGGCGCCACGGTTCTTCTCGATGTTGACGATGCCCTCATGCGCGAGCTGCTGCAGCGCGGTACGGACCAGCGTGCGGCTCGCGCCATAGATCTCGCCGATCTCGTCTTCGCCGAGCTTGGTGCCCGGTAGCAGGCGATGCTCGAGGATCGCCGCAGTCACGCCTTCCCTGATCCGGCTGACGCGATCGCTCACGTCGGGCGCATCGGATTTCGGGCGGGATTTGGCGGCCATTCGTTCGAGGGTTGGGTTTGAGGGTTTGGTCGGCGACGTTCGGTCTCGAATGGTAATCGACGAGCTGTATCCAATCACAGGCGAAACTTTATACAATCTTCGCCCATTTTGTGTGCATACTATCGCCCGCGCGGCAGGTCGCGCAGCGCTGCTGGATTCGATCTAACGATTTGACTCCACTGCACAGTTCTAAGATTCGGCCGGCCAAGGGCGGTTGGCACGGACCTTGCGGAGAGACGCGGAGCACCGCCCCTCCTTCGGACACACCATGGCCACTCCTGCCGCTCTCGAACTGGTCGCCGTCACCAAGCGCTACGACACGACGCTGGCGGTCGACACAGTCAATCTGAAGATCCCCGCCGGCACCTATTGCTGTCTGCTCGGACCGTCCGGATGCGGAAAAACCTCGACTTTGCGGATGATCGCGGGCCACGAAGCCGTCAGCGATGGCGACATCATCCTGGGCGCGCAGAACGTCACCGACCTCGAGCCCGCCAAGCGCGGCACGGCGATGATGTTCCAGTCCTACGCGCTGTTTCCGCATCTGAGCGTGCTCGACAATGTTGCGTTTGCCCTGAAAATGCGCGGCGTCGACCGCGCGACGCGGCACAAACGGGCCGGCGAATTGCTGGAGCTGGTGGCGATGAGCCCTTACGCCGGCCGCCTGCCGGCTCAGCTCTCCGGCGGCCAGCAGCAACGCGTCGCGCTCGCGCGCGCCCTGATCACCGAGCCGCAGATTCTGCTGCTCGACGAGCCGCTGTCCGCACTCGATCCGTTCCTGCGGGTGAGGATGCGCGGCGAGCTGAAGCGGCTGCAGCGCGAGCTCGGCATCAGCTTCATCCAGGTCACCCACGGCCAGGAAGAGGCAATGGCGCTCGCCGACCACATCGTGGTGATGAACCAGGGCAGGATCGAGCAGCAGGGCACCGCCCGCGACATCTTCCATCATCCCCGCACCGAATTTGTGGCCCGCTTCATCGGCGGCCACAACGTCCTCAGCGACGCCGGCAAGCTCATCGCCGTGCGCGCCGATCAGCTCGGCATCAAGCCGGTCACTGACGGCGCGTTCGGCGCACCGGCGCTGCTGACCCAGACCGAGTACCAGGGCTCCTACGTCGCCGTCTCGCTCACGCTCGACGATGGCACCGCCCTGTTCTCCCATGTTCCCGAGGCCACCTTCGACGTCCACCCGTTCCGTCCGGGCGACCGCGTGCTGGCCACCTGGGATCCCGCCAAGGCGCAACGTCTGCAATAGCGCCGTCATCATAGAAAATGCGCAACACAGAGGAGTGACTGGAATGACTGAGACCACCAAGAAGACCGGCGTCAGCCGCCGCACGCTACTCAAGAGCACCGCAGGTCTCGCCGGCCTTGCCGCCGGCTCCGGCGCCATCACCGGCTTCCCTTACGTGATGTCGGCCGAGCCGAAGGTGCTGCGCTATCTCGGCACCGCCGTGAACGAGGGCGACGACATCTCCAAGCAGTGCCTGAAAGACACCGGCATCAAGATCGAATACATCACCGCGACCACCGACGACGTCACCAAGCGCGTGATGACCCAGCCGAACTCCTTCGACGTGCTGGATACCGAATATTTCTCGCTGAAGAAGATCGTGCCGTCGGGCAACATCCTTGCCCTCGACGCCAAGAAGATTAAGGAATTCGACAACATCACACCGGTCTTCACCAAGGGCGAGACGCCCGGCGGCAAGAAGATCGGCGGCCAGGGCACCGCGCCTTGGAAGGTGCTGTACCTCGAAGGCAAGGACTCCAAGAAGTTCGCGACGTCGGCGACCGAGTTCGTCACGCTGATTCCGACCGTCTACAACGCCGACACGCTCGGCATCCGCCCCGACATCATCAAGCGCCCGATCAACTCCTGGGCTGAACTGCTCAACCCCGAGTTCAAGGGCAAGGCCTCGATCCTCAACATCCCCTCGATCGGCATCATGGATGCCGCGATGGTCGTGGAAGCCACCGGCAAGTACAAATATGCCGACAAGGGCAACATGACCAAGGAAGAGATCGATCTCACCATGAAGGTGATGACCGAGGCCAAGAAGGCCGGCCAGTTCCGCGCGTTCTGGAAGGACTTCAACGAGAGCGTCAACCTGATGGCCTCGGGCGAAACGGTGATCCAGTCGATGTGGTCGCCCGCGGTGACCAAGGTGCGTTCGATGGGCATCGCCTGCACCTTCCAGCCGCTCAAGGAAGGTTATCGCTCCTGGGCTTCCGGCTTCTGCGTCTCCAAGGGCGTCTCGGGTCAGAAACTCGACTGGGCCTATGAGTTCGTGAACTGGTTCTTGTCCGGCTATGCCGGCGCCTATCTCAACCGCCAGGGCTATTACTCGGCAGTGCTCTCGACCGCGAAGGCGAACATGGAGCCCTACGAGTGGGCCTACTGGATGGAAGGCAAGCCGGCCGAGAAGGACATCAAGGCGCCCGACGGCTCGCTGCTGGAGAAGGCCGGCGCGGTGCGTGACGGCGGCTCCTACGAGGACCGCATGGGCGGCGTCGCCTGCTGGAACGCCGTGATGGACGAGAACGACTACATGGTCCGCAAGTGGAACGAGTTCATCGCCGCGTGATGGATACGTCGGAAGACATCCTGCAACAGGCATCCCCGGACGTTGTCCGGGGATCCGAGACTGGGCGCGCTGCGAAAGCGGCGCGCCTGTCGCCCTCCTTCGTCTCCTGGCTGCAGGCCGGGCCGATGATGCTGGTGTTTCTCGCCTTCTTCCTGATCCCGCTCGTCTTCGTCGTCATCGTCTCGTTCTGGGACTACAACGAATATCAATTGCTGCCCGCCTTCTCCGGCCGCGGCTACACCGATACGTTCGAAGGCTGCATCGCGCAGCTCCCCGATCTCTGCACCATCGCCAAGACCTATCTGAAGACGCTGAAGCTGTGCTTCCTGGTCTGGGCCATCACGCTCTTCATCGGCTTCTGGGTCGCCTATTTCCTCGCCTTCCACATCAAGTCCAAGACCTGGCAGATGGGACTGTCGCTGCTCTGCACGATCCCGTTCTGGACCTCCAACGTCATCCGCATGATCGCCTGGATCCCGCTGCTCGGGCGCAATGGCCTGGTGAACTCGGGCCTGATGAAAACGGGCCTGATCGGCCAGCCGATCGAATGGCTGCTATTCTCCGAATTCTCCGTGGTGCTGGCGCTGGTTCATCTTTTCACCTTCTTCATGGTGGTGCCGATCTTCAATTCGATGATCCGCATCGACAAGTCGTTGATCGAAGCAGCCTATGACGCTGGCGCCACCGGCTTCCAGACGCTGGTCAACGTCATCATTCCGCTCGCCAAGCCCGGCATCGTGATCGGGTCGATCTTCGTGATCACCATCGTGATGGGCGACTTCATCACCATCGGCGTGATGGGCGGCCAGCAGATCGCGGCGGCCGGCAAGATCATCGAGACGCGGGTGAACGCGCTGCAATTCCCGGCCGCGGCCGCCAATGCGGTGATCCTGCTCGTCATCACCTTCCTGATCATCACCATGATGTCGCGCATCGTCGACATCAAGAAGGAGCTGTAGGCGATGAAGGAAGGACGCCCGCGCTCGTTCTACGTGCTTGCGATCTTCTTCGCGGCCTATGTGCTGTTTCTCTACGGGCCGATGATCGCGATCTACGTGCTGTCGTTCCAGGGACCGCAAGGCGGCCTCACCTTCCCGATGAACGGCGTATCGACCTACTGGCTGACAAAGCTGTTCCAGGGCACCGGCATCGTCGATCTCGGCGCGGCCTTCCGCCGCTCGCTGCTGCTCGGCGTCATCGTGATGGCGGTCACCGTCGTGCTGTCGGTCGCCGCCGGCATGGCCTTCCGCAGAAAATTCAAGGCGCAAAGCATACTGTTCTACTCGGCGATCGCGAGCCTGATCGTGCCCTCGATCATCACCTCGCTCGGGATCTCGCTCGAATTCCGCATCGTCGACGATTTGATCAAGGCGCATTGGAACGAGAATTTCGAGACCTCGATGGGCCTGCTCACCTCCGGGCTCGGCGCGCATCTGACCTGGACGCTGCCGTTCGGCCTGCTCATCATGTTCGCGATCTTCAACCGCTTCGACCCGCGCCTCGAGGAAGCCGCGCGCGATCTGGGTGCGACGCCGTGGCAGGCGTTCCGCCATGTCGTGCTGCCGATCATCCTGCCCTCGGTGATCGGCATCGGCCTGTTCGGCTTCACGCTGTCCTGGGACGAGCTGGCGCGCTCCAGCCAGGCGATCGGCGCGGTGAATACACTGCCACTCGATCTCCAGGGCCTCACCACGACGGTGACGAACCCGGACATCTACGCGCTCGGCACCATCATCTCCGCAGTGTCCTTTGCGGTGATCACGCTTGCGCTCGGCACCATCCACATGCTCAACAAGCGGCAGGCGGCCAAGGGTTCGGACGCCGGCAAAGGACTTGTCTGATCGCGATGCGGCTGCACGTCGTCAATCCCAACACCACCGCCACGATGACGGCGAAGATCGCCGCGGCTGCGCGCGCGATCGCGCTGGCCGACACCGTGATCGATGCACGCCAGCCCGCGATGGGACCGGTCTCGATCGAAGGATTTTACGACGAGGCCTTCGCCGTCCCCGGCATGCTCGGCTGCATCCGCGAGGCCGACCGCGACGGCGCGGACGCGCATATCATCGCCTGCTTTGACGACACCGGTCTCGACGCGGCACGTGCGGCGGCCAGAGCGCCGGTGATCGGCATTGGCGAGGCCGGCTTCCATGTCGCGAGCCTGGTCGCGGCGCGCTTTGCGGTGGTGACGACGCTCGGTGTCTCCATCGTGCCGATCGAGCATAATTTGCGGAAGTACGGCCTCGCCGAGCGCTGCGCCCGCGTGCGCGCCGCCGAGGTCCCCGTGCTCGCGCTCGAGGACCGCAGCGCGGACGCCCTCGGTAAAATCTCAGCGGAAATCACCGCCGCGATCCGCGACGACCGCGCCGAGGCCATTGTGCTGGGGTGCGCCGGCATGGCCGATCTTGCCACCGAGCTCTCGGCCACCCACGGTCTGCCGGTGGTCGACGGCGTCGCGGCCGCGGTGACGCTGGCCGAGGGACTGGTGCGGCTTGGGCTGACGACCTCCCGATTAGGCCCCTACGCGGCGCCGCGTTCGAAAACCTATTCAGGCCCGTTTGCGCCGTTTCAGCCGTGAGCTTCCTGTACCCTGATACTCTCGCTCATCCCGAATTCGGCCCGGACGGCGACTTCTTTTAGGCCTGCGGGCCGCGCCCGCCGGAGCCGCGGCCTTGGGCGAATTGCGCTTTTTCCGCCTGCGGCCACCTTTTCGTCCCATTTGTTGCTGAACTGTAACGCTTTCGGGACGCCCCGGCCGCCTTGTTCTGCGTTCTTGTGCTGCCGCTCTTCGCCACGCACCAAGTTTCAATTTGGGTTTTGTCAGCGATGCTCGATCTCGCAGAGGACACACCGTCCAATCCGTTTCTCCGTCTCGGTGGCCAGCCGATCGCGCTGACGGCCGCAGCGCTGGTGCTGCTGATCGCCGGCGTCACCTCGATCGCGGTCTGGCGCGCCTATAACGGCGTTGCGCCCGAGACCGACCGGGTGGTCGCCTCGCGGCAGCTTCAGGCGCGCACGGCGCAGGCCTCCGAGCAGCTCGTCGAGAAGACCAGGGGACTGGAGGCGACCCAACAGGAATCGATCGACCAGCTTCAGGTGGTGCAGGACCAGCTTTTGACCATGAAGAAGCTGCTCGCCTCGCAGCAGGCCGACACCAAGCGCCTGTCGGACCAGGTCGCCAGCTTGAACGAATCGATCGACGGTCTGCGGCAATCCTTTGCCAGCGTGCGCTCCACCGAGGCGGATACGCCCTCGGTTACCCGGAAGAAACCGGTGCGTCACCGCGTCCATGCCAGCGCCCGCAAACGCTCACGCGGCTGATTCGATCCGGGGCCGCCGCCTTTTATTTTCGCTACTTGTGAACTGGATCACATTCATCCGTATGATTCCGCGCGATGCTCGCCCATACCGGATGGCGTGAGCCGATTTTAATATCCGGGGCTGGCAAGGTCGTTGACGGTATACTGCGTCAACGGCCTTGTTTTTTACTGCCGCGGTATTCTGATGCCTCGGCCAGGCCCCCACACTCCTCGCAACCTCTATTCGCAGACCTGCGCGCGACGAACGCGCCAGCCCGACTGCGTCATGACGCGCTTCCGCACGAGATAGCACTGCGCGCCATAGCCGCCATCGTCGTAGCCAGCGCCGTAATAATAGGGATCGCCGTAGTACGGGTAGCCGTAGCCATAGGCACCGTAATAGCCGGCGCCTGCGATGCCGGCGCCGATTGCGACACCCGGCCAGAAGCCGCCGCCGTGCCAGCCACCGTGTCCCCAACCACCGCCACCGCCCCAATGGCCGCCTCCGCCAAAGCCGCCTCTCGCCTGCGCCGCCTGGGGCGCTGCGAGTCCGACCGCTGCGATGGCCAGTGCGGCCATGATCGTCTTGCGCAACATCAACTCATCCTCCGCGTGGAAACGCTCCACATTCCAAAGAGAGGCCAAGCTAATGTCACCCGATCATTGATGATAGGCAGGGTGGCTCACTTCCGCGCGAGCGTCAGCAGCCGCGGCAGATGCTCTTCATCCTCTTGTCGAGCAGCTGGTTCTCGGCGTTCACTGTCGCATCGGCGCTGGCGTTCGCACCAGAGGCCGCGCCGGTGGTGACGCCGGGCGCCGTGTTTGCGCCCGAGGATTGCGCTGTGCCTGCGCTGTTGGTGCCAGGCGGCGGCGCCGGTGCATTAGCGACGCCGGAGGTTGATCCGCTCGCGCCGCCGGTGGCTTGCGCGAACGAGATCGCCGGCGTCGCGGCGAGAGCGAAGATCACGATCAACGTCTTGATGGAAGCGCTTGCGGACGATCTGCTCATCGGAAATTCTCCTTGCCCCATCAACGGCTGCGGCAAATTCAAGTTCCGGAACAATTCCCGTCACATCAGCTTGAAGCAGAGAGGCAGAAACGATCATGCGCAAACTGATCGCGTTCGACGAGGATACGCTCGACAAGCTGAAGCAATTGGGCCGCGACAGGATGGCGACGTTTCAAGAGCTCGCGGATGAAGCCTTCGCCGACCTCCTGAAGAAGCACGGCATCCCGATCGACCTCAGGGACGCCTTGCGCAAGAGCGCGAGACTCGACGGCGTGGCGGAGAAGCCAACGGCGCGCTCCAGAACCCGAAAGGCAAAAGCAAGATGACAGATCGCGATCCCTTTGCAGACGGCGAACGCGCCGCGCGCGAGAACATCCCGGCCGAAGCCAATCCTTACGCAGACGGCAGTAATGAGCATGCCCTGTGGGCAGCCGGACACGAGAAGGTCGCGGGCGCAATCGAGGCCCGCGAGTCCGAGGGAAGCTAGCCGATCCGCTTCAGGCCCTTCTTGAAGCGCGGACCGTTGGCGACGTAGAATCGCGTAGCGCTTCCCATCTTCTGCACCTGGGCGTCGTCGAGCGTGCGGATCACGCGCGCGGGCGAGCCGATGATCAACGAGCGCTCGGGGAACTCCTTGCCCTCGGTGATGACGGAGCCGGCGCCGACGATGCTGTTGCGACCGATCTTCGCGCCGTTCATCACGATCGAGCCCATGCCGATCAGCGCGCCCTCTTCGATGGTGCAGCCGTGCAGGATGACGTTGTGGCCGACGGTGCAGTTCTTGCCGATCACCAGCGGAAAGCCGAGATCGGTGTGACAGGTCGAGCCGTCCTGCACGTTGGCGCCCTCGCCGATCTCGATCCACTCGTTGTCGCCGCGCAGCACGGCGCCGAACCAGACGCTCGCGCCCGGCTTCAGGCGCACGCGGCCGATCACGGTCGCGGTCTCCGCGATGAAGTAATTGCCGTCAGAGGGAAGATCGGGCGCCTGCCCGTCGAGCTCGTAGATCGCCATGGAGGTCTCCTGTCGCGTCAACCCAAGCCATAGCGAAACGACGACGAACAGGCAAAGGGCCGCCGCAGCGGGCAGCCCTGCAAGGCGTCAGCCCAGCACGCCAGTCGCGCGCAGCGTCATCAGGAAGAAGGTGCCGCTCATCATGCTCCAGAAGCCGGCGATGACGGTCGCCATCATCACGAACTCGAAGCGACGGCTTTCCAGCCGCATGCCGCGCAGCGTGTTGCGCATGATGATGAAGGGCGCCGCGAACACCAGGAACGGCACCGCCGCAAACGTCCTGGGGGCCACGCCCTCCTGCAACAGCCCGAAGCCCGCGGGCCTCTGCGACATCGCCTGGTATCCATTTGCGAGCGCGCCCGCGAGCGCGAAGCCGATGCAGATCGAGAAGAGAGTGTTGAAAGCTTCAGGTGTCATCGGAACAGTCCGCCCATACGCAACGCGAGGAGCTTTCCTGTGACAAATAGTGCCGGTTAACGCTACATTATCCTTAAGCGAAGGTTAACGCTGCCGCCCGGCCCGCGCAGAGCCCTCTTCCGTTCCCGGCCGCGCGGAACCTTCCGCGATATCACCGCCCCGTGGCATATTCGCCGGTGATTCGTCGGCCACCGGCCGACCCCGGGCCATTCGCGCGACGTCATGACGGTGTTTTCGGCAACCTCCCCTCGCTCTTCCAGGACCGGCGCAAGGACGCGCATCCGGGCGCATCTCCTCCCGCTTGCGCTCACCGGCATCTTCGCGGCGAGCGCGATCGCGCTGGTTGCCTATTTGCTGTGGCCGACCTGGACCACCGGCGGTGCGGACGCGCCGGACAAGCTGCCGGTCAGCGTCGGCGGCACGCTGTTCAACCTGCCGATCTCCGCGATCCGGATGAAGATCCAGCGGCACTCCGGACCGCAGGAGCGCATCGATCTCGATTTCCTCTATCCCTCGCTGGAGGCGCCGAACGGGCCGCGACACGTGACGGCCGATACGGTGGACACCGCGATGCAGCCGATCGACCGCATCTTCCTGTCGATATCAGCGCATCACGATGCGCTGTCGCCCGAGCAGCGAACCGCGACGATCTATCCGCGCTATTTCGACCAGGCCGCGGCGGCAGCGGACGACGGGCTGGCGATGCGGACGTTCCGCACCGACACGCCCTATGGCAGCGAGGATTTCTATTCCGCGACGAGCCCTGCGCTCACGGCGCGCTGCACGCGCGATGGAGCCACGCCCGGCATGTGCCTGTCCGAGCGCCGCGTCGGCGGCGCCGACCTCACCTTCCGCTTTCCGCGCAGCTGGCTGTCGCAATGGCGTGACGTCGCCGACGGAATGGAGAAGCTGACGACGCAGTTGCGCGGGCCGCACAGCTGAGCGCGGACCCTCCGCGACAAAAACTCGAAAACAACCCCATGCACAGTAGCCGGGAACAAATTCGCCTTTTTCGAAATCCGGCTTGACCCGTCGGGCAAAACAAGCGCATGATGGCACCATGAGGCGATCGACTGCGTGCCGCTACGCTCCCTGGTGCTGGGGTGGCCGCACCGCTGTGTGATAGAAATCACAGATTGTAGATTGCACTCGTCCATTCTGCGGATAATCTGACGCTATTGCATTCGGGGGCTGGAATGCGGTTTCGGCTGTTTGTTTTATTGATTGTTGCGACCTGGCTTTCGATCTGGCTCGGAACCGGCTCTGCACTCGCCGAGAAGCGCGTCGCGCTCGTCATCGGCAACTCGGCCTACAAGCACGTGGGAAGGCTGGCGAACCCCGCAAACGATGCCGCGCTGGTCGGCGGCATGTTCAGGAAAGCAGGTTTCGACGCCGTGGACGTCAGGGTCGACCTGAACGTGGTCGACATGCGCAAGGCGCTGCGCGAATTCGGCGGCAAGGCCCGCGAGGCCGATGTCGCGGTCATCTACTACGCCGGCCATGGCATCGAGCTCGACGGCACCAACTATCTGATCCCGACCGATGCCGCCCTTGAGACCGACACCGACGTTCTGGACGAGGCGTTCCCGCTCGACAGGGTGCTGTTCGCCATCGAACCCGCCAAGCAGCTGCGCCTCGTCATCCTGGACGCCTGCCGCGACAATCCCTTTGCCAAAACGATGAAGCGGACGGTGGCCTCCCGTGGCATCGGCCGCGGCCTTGCCAAGGTGGAGCCGACCAATCCGAATACCATGATCGCCTTCGCGGCGAAGGCCGGTTCGACCGCTTCGGACGGCGACACGAAGAACAGCCCGTTTGCCACAGCTCTCGTCGAACGCCTCCCAACGCCGGGTCTCGATCTGCGCAAGGCTTTCGGCTTCGTGCGCGACGATGTTCTCAAGGTCACCGGATCCAAGCAGGAGCCGTATGTGTACGGCTCGCTTGGAGGCGATGACGTGTCGCTCGTTGCAGCAAAGCCAGTTGTCGCCGGACCGCAAGCCAACCCGGATGCCGAGGTTCGGCGCGACTATGAACTGGCGCTTCAGCTGGGTACGCGTGACGGATGGACGGCCTTCCTGAACCGTGTTCCCAGCGGTTTCTATGCGGATCTCGCCAAGGGCCAGCTGAATAAGATCGCCGCCGAAGAAACCCGCGCCGCCGCTGCGGAAAGAGCCAGGCAGGCCGAGGACGAGAAGGCCCGGCTCGCGACCGAGCGGGCCAAGAAGGCCGAGCAGGAAAAGGCCGCAGCCACCGCGAAGGCCGCCGAAGACGCCCGGCTTGCGGCGGAGAAGACCAAGCAGATCGAAGAGGCCAAGGCGGCCGCAGCCGAGCAGCGGCGGAAGGAGGCCGAAGCCGCAGCGGCAAAGGCGACGGCCGATCAGCAGTCTTCCGAGAACGAGCAGAAAACGGCCGCCGTAAGTCCTCCACCTACGCAGCCGAGCCTGTCTCCGCAGGAGACAACGAGGCTGGTTCAATCCGAACTGCGCCGCGTCGGCTGTCTGGCGACATCGGCAGACGGCGACTGGAATACGTCATCGCAGCGCTCGCTGACGCTGTTCAACAAATATGCGGGGACGACGTTCGACGCCAAGCTTGCGAGCTTCGAAGCGCTGGACGCCATCAAGGCCAAGCCGGGCCGGGTCTGCCCGCTTGTTTGCGATCGCGGCTTCAAGGCCGATGGCGATGCTTGCGTCAAGATCGCATGCCGCGCCGGCTATCGCGTCAATGATGATAACGAGTGCGAGAAGGCGCAAGACAAGAAGCCGGTCGCGACCCGCGAGGATACCAAGAAGCGCGATACGGAGCGGAAACAGGTCGAAGCCGCACCGACGAAGCCGTCTGCATCCGGTCAAATGATTTGTAACAACGCGGGGTGTCGGCCGGTGAGGCCCGGCTGTCGGATCGGAACCCAAAAGTATGGCTCCGCAACCTCCATGGTAGGAGGGGGACAAGCGGAAGTGTGCGACTGAGCCGCGGCCGGGTGGTGTCTCATCAAACTGAGACACCACCCGCCGCCGAGACGATAGCTGCGCCATTCACGGCGAAAGCGCAGGACGTGTCGTCATCTCGCTGGCGAGTAAATTGATCGAGCCAACGACACGAGTCGTCACGCCGTTCACGCAGCCGCGCCCGCGCGGGCCGGTAGATTGCCGCTCTCGGCGAGCACCTGCGCGAACCGGTCGACATCCTCGACGGTGTTGAACAGGCCGAAGGAAATGCGGATGCCGTCGCGCTCGGGGGACACCCGCACCTGCCGGCTGGCCAGATAGTCGGCCCACGCATCCGCCGGCAGATCGAGCACGTAGATGTGCGGTGAGCGATCGGCGCGCGCGCGCGGCCCGACCAGGCGGACGCCGAGATCATCCATACGCTCGATCAGGCGATCGCCCAGATCGTAAAGGTGCGCTTCGATGGCGGATTGGCCGACGCTCTCGATCAGCGTCAGCGAAGCGTCGAGCGCGTGGATATCGGGCAAATTCAAATTGCCGATCTCGAACCGCCCGGCGTCCGCCTTAAGCTGCATGTTGTCGGCGCGCGCGATGTAGTCGCCCGGCGGATGCGCGAGGCTGGACATAGCAAGGTAAGCCGGCTGGAGTTCGTCCAGCCCCTGCCGGCAATAGAGGATGCCGAGACCCTGCGGCACCAGCAGCCCCTTGTGGCAGCCCGACCCGATCAGGCTCGCGCCGCTCGCCCTCGCATCCAGCGGGATGACACCGGTCGACTGCATCGCGTCGATGACGAAATAGAGCTTCTTCTGCGCACAGAGCGCTCCGATGCCGTCGATGTCGAAACGATGTCCCGCATGAAAGGTGACGTGCGAGAGCGAGATCGCGCGCGTGCGGGCATCGATATGAGGCGCGAACATCTCGGCGCGCGCCGTCTCGCCCGTCATCGGCACGAAACGCACCTCCACGCCCTTCCGCCGCAGATTGAGGAAAGCGTAGGCGTTGTTGGGATGATCGCCTTCGACGAGAAGCACGTTGTCTCCCGCCGTCAGCGGCAACGCGTTCGCCGCAATATTCATTCCCTCCGAGGTGTTCTTGGTGAAAGCGATCTCGGCCGGCGCAGCGTTGAGCAGTTTTGCCACCCGGGCGCGGACCTGCTCGATCCGGTCAAGCCAGACAGGCTTGGGGCCGGCCGTCTCGAGCCCTTCCCGATAGAAGCCGATCAGGGCCTCGCGAACGCTGGTGGCAAGCGGCGTCTGATGGGCGGAATCGAGATAGAGCAAGCGCTCGGTCACGGGGAACTGGCGGCGGATTGCGGCAACATCGTAGTGCATGATGATTGGCCCTGGCATCAATCGACAAAGGACGGAACGGGGTGGGCCGCAGCGAGCTCCTGCAGCCTGTGAAGCCGCGCCGAATTGACGGGAGCCTTCGGGCCGGCACGCAGGATCTCCGCAACCTCGCGACCGAGCCTGGTTGCCTCGGCCGTGTCGAAGCCGCGGATCGTCAGCGCGATGCTGCCAAACCGGAAGGCGGTCCGTGGTTCGCCGGCCTGCCCCGGCGCACGCATGGCGTTGCCGATGATCCCGTGGGCGCCGAGCCCCGCGACCAGTTCCGGCTGCGTCCAGCTCTCGCCGGTGTAGGCCATGATCATGTGGGAGTCCGTGCCGCCCGTGTAGAGTTCGATCCCGCCCTCTTCCAGGCCCGCGCCGAAGGCCTTTGCATTCGCGACGACGTCACGCATCAGCTGCGCGAAAGCGGGTCGGGTAATCATCTCCATCTGCACCGCCCGCGCCGCGATCATGTTCGAGGCCGCCGGGCCCTGCAGACCGGGATAGACGGCGGCGTCGATGGCGGCGGCGAAACGCTGCCTGGCGAAGACGAAGGCGCCGTTGCGCGGTCCGCAGAGCGTCTTCTGCGTCGAGGTGGTGGACACGTCGGAGAACGGGACGGGATTGGCATGAAGGCCGGCGGCGATCAGCCCCGCGACATGGGCGATGTCGGTGAAGAACAGCGCGCCGACCTCGTCGGCAATGGTCTTCAGTCCGGCAAAGTCGATCTCACGCGGATACGAGGATGGACCGGCGAGGAGGACGTGCGGCTTCACCTTGCGCGCGAGGTCGCGGGCCTGATCCAGGTCGATCGCGCCGGTGCGGGTGACGCCGAACGAAACCACCTCGCGGTTCGCGCCGGTGATATGACGCATGGCGCCGTGGCTGACATGGCCGCCGGCGAGCTCGTCGAAAGTCAGCAACCGCGCGCCTTCGGCCGGCAGGATCGCGCGCAGCACCGCGACGTTGGCGATGGTCGAAGACAGCGCCTGCACGTTGACATATTCGGCGCCGAAGATCGCCTTGGCCCGATCGATGGCGAGGTTCTCGATCGCGTCGAGCTCTTCGCAATTGGCGACGCTGCGGCGGCCGGGCAGTCCCATCGGCGCACGGTTGACGAGATGCGTTCCCTCGATCTGGCGCAGTCCGAGCGGCGCATAGGACGCCGAAGCGATCATGTTGAGGGACGACGTCTCCCGCTTCCGATCCTGGTCGATCAGCGCGACGACGTCGGCGCCGATCTGATGGGCATTGGCGCCGAAGAGATCGGGCCAGTTGGTGTCAGTTGAATGGGCCTGAACGGCCGTCGAAAGTGACATGTGTCGTCCTCTTTGCAGGTGATCGGAATGCGCTTGGTCCGCGCGTGCGGGGGCGCCTGCTGCGTCAGTGACGGAGCACGCGCGAGAGAAAGGTTCTGGTACGTTCATGGGTCGGCCGGTCGAAGATCTCCGCCGGCGTGCCGACCTCCAGAATGCGTCCGTGATCGATGTAGACGACGCGGTCGGCGACCTCGCGGGCAAAACCCATCTCATGGGTCACGATCATCATCGTCATGCCCTCGCGCGCGAGCTCGCGCATGACGTCGAGAACTTCACCGACCATCTCGGGGTCGAGCGCCGAGGTCGGCTCGTCGAACAGCATGATGTGCGGCTCCATTGCGAGCGACCTCGCAATGGCAACGCGCTGCTGCTGACCACCGGACAACTGGGCCGGAAGCTTGTGGGCGTGATCGCGCAAGCCCACCCTCTCGAGCAGACGCAATGCGTTCGCCCTCGCCTCATCCGGCTTGCGGCCGCGAACGCGGATCGGCGCGATCGCGACGTTGTCGATCGCGCTCATATGCGGAAACAGATTGAACTGCTGGAACACCATGCCGACGCCCTTGCGGATCCGGGCCAGTTCCTTCTCGCCGCCGATCGCACGATCGGCCTCCGTCGGCATGCTGAAGCCGTCCACGGTCAGCCGCCCGCTCTGGTACATCTCCAGACCGTTGACACAACGGATCAGGGTCGACTTTCCCGACCCGCTGGCGCCGATGATGACGACGACCTCGCCGCGCCCGACGTCGAGATCGACGTCTTTCAGGACCTGAAACGCGCCAAAGGACTTATTGAGATGGCCGATGCTGACGATGGCATCGCGCGACTGCACGGCCGCCGGGCTCTGGATGGCGTTCATCGTGATCCCCTTGCGAGATGGGCTTCGAGGCGGCGCGACGCGTAGGTGATGGCACCACCGATGGCGAGATAGACGGCAAACAGGAAGACGTAGATCTCGTAGGTCCGGCCGCTGTTCTGCGGATCGGCCAGGATCATCTGCCCGGCGCGCAGGAAATCGGTCAGGCCGATGATGAAGACCAGCGTCGCGCCGTTGAAGATGTCGAGGATCTGTCCGACCAGCGAGGGAACGACAACGCGCAGCGCCTGCGGCAGGACGATATCGACGTTGAGAGTCCAGCTGCTCATCGCGAGCGACTTTGCCGCTTCGATCTGGCCCTTCGGCACTGCCTGAAGTCCGCTGCGGACATATTCGGCGACATAGGCCGCAAAGAACAGCGCAAAGCCGGCCATGCCGCGCAGCAGCCCCGGGACCGAGGTATCCGGCGCCAGCAGCGGCACGATGATCCAGATCCAGTAGACGACGAGGATCAACGGCACCGACCGCATCGTCTCGATATAGGCGGTCGAGATTACGCGCAGGCTGGTGATGCGGCTCTGCCGGCCGAGCGCGAGCAGGATTCCGAACGGCAACGTCAGGATCGAGACCGCGATCGTCAGGACGACGCTGAGCAGCAGACCGCCCCAGACCTCGAAGCCCGGCGGCGAGACCACGACGAAGATTGCGACCACTCCCGCGAGCAGTCCCGACAGCACGATGCGCTGGTCCACAGCCCAACGGTGGGCGCCGATCCATGCCGCGATGCCGAGCGCGGCGCTGGCGGCCGTGAGCATGCCGGAATGCACGTCGATTGCGGTTGCTACCGCTGCCGAGATCAGGATCGCGAGCACAGCGACTGATGTCAGCGCCGATCGACCCGGGCGGAGTGAAAGGCCGAGACCCGCACCGAACATCGCGCAGAGCGTCGCGACGGAGAACCATGCCCGCCACAACTGGTCGGCGGGATAGATGCCGGTCATCAGCACCTTGAAGCTGCCGCCGACGACTTGCCAATGCGCCTGGACCAGCACCCAGTAGCCAAAGGCATAGACCGCCCAGGCCAGCAGCGGGATCACGACGAGCGACAGCGCGGCGTCGAACGGTTTTGCGAAGAGGTTGCGGTGGACCCACCGCAGCGCGAGCGTGGTCATCGCGTCCTCCGTCCGTTGACACGCGCGTTGAGGCCATTCACGCAGGCGCTGATGATCCAGCTCAGCGCGAGATAGGTCAGCATCACGATCACGACGCCTTCGAGATTTCTCCCGGTCTGGTTCGAGACGGTGCCGTAGACGTTGAACAGGTCGGGGAAGCCGATGGCGATCCCGAGCGAGGTATCCTTGGTCAGGCTGATGTAGCGGTTGGCCAGCGACGGCAGGACGATCCGGAAGACCTGGGGAAGGATGATGTCGCGCAGCGTGTGGGAACGCGACAATCCGAGCGAGGCAGAGGCCTCCCATTGCCCCTTCGGCAAGGACTCGATCGCGCCGCGGACGATCTCGGCGACATAGGCGGAGCTGTTGACGACGATCGCGATGAGCAGCGCCGTCATTTCCGGTGAAATGGCAAAGCCTCCACGCGCGCCGAACCGGGTCGCGACCGGCAGGTCAAGGCCAAGAGGAAAACCGATGACGGCGGCTACGATCAGGGCCGCGATCGCTGCTGCCAGAAAGATCAGCCGGAGCCGCAGTCCACGCAGAATTACGCAAGCGGCAACCAAGGCGAAGGCCGCAGCGAGCAATCCCCAGGACGCGGCTCCAGCGCGCTCGGACACCGCGAGGCCGGGCAGGAAAACACCCGAACGACTGGCAAGCAGGCCGCCGAACCAGTTCGACGCGGCACTGGCGGGAGGAAACCGCAGGACCACCGCAAAATACCAGAACACGATCTGGATCAGCAGCGGCGTGTTGCGGATGGCTTCGACCAGTCCAAAGCAAAGGTTACGCACCAGCCAGTTGGTCGAGAGCCGGCCGATGCCGACCAGCGTGCCGAACATGGTGCAGAGGACGATCGCCGAGAGGGCGACCTTGAGCGAATTCCAGAGGCCCGCGAACAGCGCCTGCAGATTGGTGTTGGAAGGAGAGAAAGGCTCCAGAATTGGCCACCCACCCGCGAACGAAGGCACGACACCTTCACTGAGGGAGAAGTTCGCGACATTGCCGAGGTAGCCGAACGAGAACTGGATGCCTTTGCGGGCGAGTGCCTCGCGGACCGCGAGGCCGAGCCAGATGACGAGCCCCGCCACCGCAATGACGATCGCCGCCTGCACGAGCCATTTGAACGCGATCAGCAGGCCGCGACGCGCCGGCGGGATGCTGTGATATTCGGCGATCTCTGTGCTCATGATGCCCTCCCCGGATCGAGGCGAGCCCGTTGGCTCGCCCGCGACCATGTGGCTCAGTTCCACGGAGGCGAATATTCGGCACCGCCCTTGGTCCACATCGCGTTGGGCGTGCCGGCACGGTCGATGAAGTACGGCGTCTTGGGGCCGAGGTTGCGGTCGTAGATCTCGCCGTAATTGCCGACCGACTTGATCATGCTGGCGACGAAATCATCGGCGACGCCGAAGTCCTTGCCAAAACCGTCCTTCACGCCGAGGAATTTCTGGACGAAAGCGGTCTCGTCCTTCTGCCTGTCGGCGAGATTAGCCGACGTGATGTCCCATTCCTCCGCCTGGAACAGCGCGAAGGTCGCCCAGCGCAGCACGTTGCGCCATTTGGAATCGTTGGCAATGACGAAACCCGCGAACGGCGACTTGTTGAGAGTCTCGGGCAGGATGGTGAAGTCGTCCGGCTTGGGCGAGTTGCCACGCCAGGCCGCAAGCGCCGATTTATCCGTCGACATCGCGTTGCAGCGGTCGCTTTGCAGCGCGCCAAACAGCTTCTCGAGATTCTCGAAGGTGAGAACTTTTGTGGTCTTGAAACCGCGCACGCGGACGAAGGCAGCGAGCGTGGCTTCGGTGCCGGAGCCCTGCGTCGTGCAGATCGTCGCGCCGTCCAGCTCGGCCACGGATTTCACGCCGGATGCCGACTTCACCATCATGCCGGTGCCGTCGTAGAAATTGATCGGCAGGAAATCGATGCCGACCGCGGATTCGCGCACCGGCTTGACCGTCGTGTGCGCAAAGACGACATCGGCCTGTCCGGTCTGAAGAGCGTTGAAGCGGCTCTTGTCGGTGACGATGACGAAGTTGACCTTGCTGGCATCGCCGAGAACGGCCGCGGCCATGGCGCGGCAGAAATCGGCATCCAACCCCTCGATCTTGCCGGTCTTGGTGTTGAGGTAGCCGAAGCCGGGAGCGGTGTTGTCGGTGCCGCAGTTGAGGATGCCGCGCTGCTTGACGTTGTCGAGGACGGAGGCGGATGCACCGCTTGCCCACAGCGATGCTGCGGCGAGCGCAGCGATCAGGAATTTGGAACGAGCCATCTGAAACCCCTCTTTGCCTGTTGTCGTCCAACGCGTGTCAGCCGGGCTTGGGATGTGCTCCTCTTGTGACGACCCGAACTGCTCTGGGAGTAAGGCTACAGCCGCAAAACAATTCTGGTCTACTTAATTAATTTCGCGATATACATTAGAGAATATGCATGATTGTGTTCTGGGCATTTGCTGGAGCTAAAGGATGGATTTCGCCCGACTCCGCACGCTTCGTGAGCTTTCGCTGCGAAAAACAATGGCAGCGGTGGCCGAGGCTCTGCTGATCTCTCCCTCGGCGGTTTCTCAGCAAATCGCGCAGCTCGAGGACGAGACCGGCGTCGAACTGGTCGAGCGCAGGGGCCGCGGCGTACGGCTGACGCCGGCGGGACAGCGACTGGCAGACCATGCCGGGCGGGTCATCGGCGTCCTGGAGGAAGCAAAGACCGACCTTGCGGAGCTGAAGAAGACCGTCGCGGGCGAATTGCGCGTCTCGGCTTTTCCCTCGGTCGCCGCATCGCTCATTCCGCCGACGATCAGGGCGATGTCGGCGCGCTTCCCTGATCTGGTGACGATATTCGAGGAGCTCGAGCCCGACGACAGCCTGGCCGCGCTGCGCGCCTGGCAGACGGATGTCGCGATCGTCGACGACCTGACGACGTCAGCAAGCCTCTCGGAGACGCAGGTCGAGATGCTGCATCTTCTCGACGATCATCTCCACGTCCTGCTGCCGCGCGACCATCCGCTGGCCGAGCGTCCTCACCTCACCCTGCCCGAGTTGGCGGCGGAACGATGGGTCCTCGACACGACGTCCGCGACCTATTCGGACGTGATCGTCGGCGCCTGCCGCAGCGCCGGCTTCGATCCCATCGTCAATGCGCGCTGCCACAGTTTCGAAGTGGTCAGGGCGATGGTCGAGGCAGGCTGCTCGGTATCGATCAATCCCGGCTTGCGCGGTCGCGACCATATCGGCACGTTGCGGCTGAAGGAGATCAAGCCGATCATCACGCGGCGGATCTTCGTGGCGTTTCGCACCGGTGAACGACGCAATCCGGCGATCGCCGAATTCGTCAGCGCGCTTCGGGTGGTGGCTGAGTCGATGAAGGCGCAGCGGTGATCGCTATGAGTGATGCAGCAGCAAACCTGCCACCGGGCGCCCGGCTCCTGGGACGCGAATGGATTGGCTTTGACGAAAGCGGAGACGCCGTGATCCGCTTCCAGGCTCAACCCGCCTTCACCAACAGACACGGGACCGTCCAGGGCGGATTTCTCGCGGCGATGCTGGACTCCGCGACCGGAATTTGCGCGCTCGCAAAACTCTCGCCCGACCTGACGGTGGTCACCAGGAGCCTCGACACGCGCTTCCTGAAACCTGCGGCGGTGGGAGCCATCACGGCACGGGCGCGCGTGATCGAGCAGACGGAGCGCGACATGGTGGTGCAAGCCGAGCTCGTCGATGCCGAAGGCATCACGGTCGCCGACGCAACGGCGCGGCTACGCATTCTTGCAAAGAAATAGATTTTGTGGCGGGAACTACCGCAAAACGACTTCAACGCATGGAATGGAGACAGATATGCCCCGCGCCTTCAAAGTCGTCGACGCGTTTTCGGCAAAGCCGCTCCTGGGCAATCCCGTCGCAGTCGTCCTCGATGGTTCGGGACTGACCGACAACGACATGCAGGCCATCGCCGGTTGGACGAACCTTTCCGAAACGACGTTCGTTCTGCCGCCGACCAAGCCCGGCGCGGACTATCGTCTGCGGATTTTCAACCCGGCCGCGGAAATGCCGTTCGCCGGCCATCCGACATTGGGGAGCGCCCACGCCGTCCTGGAAGCCGGCGTCGCGCGGCCGAGGCATGGCAAGCTCGTTCAGGAGTGCGGTGTCGGGTTGGTGGACGTTGCGGTGAATGGCGAGGGTCCCGATCGGATTTTGACTCTCACGCTTCCGCCGGCGACGGTGACCTCACTGACAGACGATGAGATTGACGAGGTTGAAGCGATCCTGCGGCACCCGATCTTGCGCGATGCCAGGCCCGCGATCATCAATGTCGGGGCCGTCTGGATCATCGCGCAGCTGGCAAGCATCGGCGCCGTGCTCGGCCTGCAGCCCGATCTGGTCCGCTCGGCCGCGTTCGAAAGGCGCAAGGGTGCAACCGGCATCACGGTGTTCGCGACGCATTCCGAAGGCAGTCATGACATCGAGGTCAGGACCTTTGCCCCGTCCTGCGGCGTCAATGAAGACCCGGTCTGCGGAAGCGGCAATGGCAGCGTTGCCGTGTTCCGGTCGACGCGGGGCCTGCTGCCTGCCGGCGGGACGCGCTACAAATCCGAGCAAGGCAGGCGTGTCGGGCGCGATGGCAAGATCAGCGTTGCGGTCGACGCAGACGGTCGCGTTCACGTCGGCGGAGCCTGCGTTACGACCGTCGACGGCCTGATCGCATCATAGCGCGGGTCCGTCTTCGACGGATCTCGCGCTCGACCCGTACGGTCATTGCGAGCGAAGCGAAACAATCCGGTTCCCTTCGCGGAGACAGCCTGGATTGCTTGGCTTCGCTCGCAATGACGAAAGTGGCTATTCCTGATCGACCAGATCGTCCTCGAGGATCGCCATCTGGAACTGGAACGAGCGATCATCGTCCTCGTCGTCGACGAAGAGCACGCCGATGAACTCCTCGCCGATATAGACCTCGGCGCTGTCATCCTTCTTCGGCCGCGGCACGACGCGGATCTTGGGATTGCCGAATACGCGCTTCAGATACGCATCGAGCTTTCTGACTTCTTTGACGTCCACGGCAAGTCTCCGATCAAAATTGGTCGGCGGGTTTTAGGACGAGACGCGGCGAACCGCCAGCAGGAATTGCCAAAGAATTTGGGGACGAAAAGGGCCGGAGAATCCGGCCCTTAACGCGCGAGTCTAGAGCCCCATCGCGTTGATCATCTGGTCCATGGTGCGCGACGGCTCGGCGCAGCCGGCCTCGCCCACGATCTTGGCCGGCACGCCCGCGACGGTGACGTTGTGCGGCACCGGCTTGACCACGACCGAGCCGGCCGCGATGCGCGCGCAATGGCCGATCTCGATGTTGCCGAGGATCTTGGCGCCGGCGCCGATCAGCACGCCATGGCGAATCTTGGGATGACGGTCCTCGTTCTCCTTGCCGGTGCCGCCGAGCGTGACGCCGTGCAGGATCGAGACGTCGTCCTCGATCACAGCCGTCTCACCGCAGACGAAGCCGGTGGCGTGGTCGAGGAAGATGCCGCGGCCGATGCGCGCGGCGGGATTGATGTCGGTCTGGAACACCGCGGACGCGCGGCTCTGGAGATAATACGCAAAATCCTTGCGGCCCTTCAGATAGAGCCAGTGCGCGAGGCGATGGGTCTGGATCGCATGGAAGCCCTTGAAGTAGAGCAAGGGATCGATGAAGCGCGAGGTCGCGGGATCGCGGTCGTAGACGGCGACGAGATCGGCGCGGAAGGCGTTGCCCAAATCAGGATCGTCGCGCAGCGCCTCGTCGAAGGTCTGGCGCACCAGATCGCCCGACAGCGCGGCGTGATCGAGCCGGTCGGCGACGCGGTGGACCACCGAATCCTCGAGGCGGCTGTGATGCAGCACCGTCGAATAGATGAAGGTCGCAAGCTCGGGCTCGCGATGGACGATGTCCTCCGCCTCGCCGCGGATCCGGTCCCAGATCGGATCGAGCGTTGCGAGCTTTCCTCCCGGATTGACCTGATGCACTGCCATGGGATCTGCTCTTTCGAATTGGCTCGTTTGGCTGGGTCTATACCACAGTCTAGACGACAAAGTCCTGACCGGCTTGCCTGAGAGTGAACAGCGCCTTGCCCCGCGAAAGCATACCAACGCGTTGAAACACAAGAGTTTCCCGGAACGCCCCCAAGCGGCAAGGTCGGCTTGAAATGGTCAGAGTTGCGCCAAATTCAAGCCGGGCGGCGTCAAACTATTGGTGAATTTCGTCTCAACCGTTATTGCGGGCATGGTCCGGACGAGGACGGAGCGGATTTGAGCATCACCACCGACAGTTTGCGCAGGCGCGCCACGGATAGCTTTTGGCTGCGGCTGGCGGCGGTGGCACTGCCCCTCCTCCTGATCGCGCCGGCGTTCTGGAACGGCTATCCGCTGTTACAATGGGATACCGGCGGCTATCTGGCGCGCTGGTACGAGGGCTATCTGGTCCCCAGCCGCTCCACCGTGTTCGGCCTCTATCTGCATTACGGCGAGAATTTCGGCTTCTGGATCAACCTCGCGATCCAGTCGCTGGCGACGCTATGGCTGTTGCAACTGACGCTGCGCGTGCTGGGCTTGATGCAGACATTCCGCTTCGTCGCGATCAGCCTGCTGCTGATCCTGTCGACGGCCCTGCCCTGGCTCGCCAGCATGCTCCTCACCGACATCTTTGCGGGACTGTCGATCCTGTCGCTGTTCCTGCTGATCGTCGGCGCAGGCCGGACGTCGACGCTCGAAAAGATCTCGCTGTTCGTCTTTACCGCCTTTGCCGCCGCGACCCACAGCGCCACGCTCGGCGTGCTGCTCGGGCTGTGCGCCGCCGGCTGGATAATGCGGCCGTTCCTCGGGCCTCGCCTCCCGATGGCCGGGCTGGCGCAGGCGAGCCTGACGATTGTCGTCGGCGGCTTGATGCTGGTGTCGGCGAACCATGCGCTGTCAGGCAAATGGGCCTGGACGCCCGGCGGCACCGGCGTCGCCTTCGGCCGCATGATGCAGGACGGCATCGTTGCGCAATATTTGAACGACCACTGCCCGCGCGAGAACTTCAAGCTCTGTCCCTATCGCAACGAGCTGCCGGCGACCGCCGATGAGTTCCTGTGGGGCCACAGCATGTTCAACACGCTCGGCCGCTTCGAGGGCATGAACGACGAGATGGGCACCATCGTCGTGCAATCGCTCGCGGCCTATCCGGCCTGGCAGGCCGAGGCGGCCTTGCGCGCGATGGGGCAGCAATTGCTGCATGTGGCGACCGGCGAAGGCACCAGCGGCTGGATTCCCCATACCTACGGCATCATCGAGCGCTACATCCCGACGCAGGTGGCCGCGATGCGCGAGGCGCGGCAGCAGCAATGGGGCCTCGATTTCAGCTACGTCAACTGGCTGCACGTGCCGGTCGCACTGGTCTCGATGCTGGGACTGCTCGCACTGCTCGGACGCGCGCTCGGCGATCGGAAGCTCGACGATCTGACGCTGCTGGCCGCGACGGTGACGCTGGCGCTGCTCGGCAACGCCTTCATCTGCGGCATCATCTCGGGGCCGCACGACCGCTACGGCGCGCGCATGGTGTGGGTTGCGACCTTCGTGGTGCTGATGGCGCTGTTCCGCTCGATCGGCGACGACGACGAGCCAGCGGACGAGGCCTCAGCCGCGGCGTGACAGGAAGTCGAGCACGCCGGTCTTGTAGACCTTGTCGCCGACCGCGCGCATGTGATCGCGGCCCGGGATGTCGAGCACTTCCGAGCCGGGGATGATCGCACCGAGCGCGCTGGCAGAGCCCGCAACATCATCAAGGCTACCGACCGCGATCAGCACGGGCACGTCGATGCGCGCCGCCTCCTCCCTGGTCATGAGATCGCGCGTGCCGCGCAGGCAGGCGGCGAGCGCGCGGCGGTCGGATCGGGTCTGGTCCGCAAACGCACGAAAGGTGCGGCCGACGGGATCGGTGACGTCGTCGAGCGAGGGCGCTTCCAGCGCCTTGGCGACGTTCTCGCCGGGCCCGGTGCCCTCGATCAGGCCGCCGATGCCGATGCCGCCGAGGATCGCCGAGCGCAGGCGCTGCGGCTCGTTCAGCCCAAGCCAGGCCGTCATCCGCCCGCCCATCGAATAGCCCATGATGTCGGCCTGCGGGATGGCGAGATGATCCATCAGCGCGAGCACGTCGCCGGCCATGGTCGGAATCGAGTACTGCGCGGACTCGTAGAGTTTTGCGCTGTCGCCATGGCCGCGATTGTCCAGCGCAATGACGCGGCGGCCGTTCTTGCGCAGCTCCGAGACCCAGGTCGGGTAGACCCAGTTCACGTTCTTGCTCGAGGCAAAGCCGTGCACCAGGATGATCGGATCGCCCTCGCCTTCGTCGAGATAGGCAATTTCAACAGCGCCGTTGTGAAAGCTCGGCATCAGCAGTTCCGCAGATTTGAGGGAAAGGGTGATCTTAGGCCGTGACGGCCGCACTGGCCAGAGCGGCCTCGGCGGCGGCCTGTGCCCGGCGCAGCCGCCGGGCCCGCCTGCGATCGCACCAGGCTTGCGTCAGGCGCTCGGTGGTGGCCTTGATCGAGGACAGCAGGCCGAACAGCGTCAGTGCCGCACCGAACAGCCACAGCGTGAGATCGAACGCGCCGCCGACGAGCAGCAGCGCGCCGCGGCCGAGCAGCTTCATGATCGCGCGTGTCTTGCCGCCCTGCGCTTCCGCAAGCCGCGCCGCGCGCGCGACGTCTTTCGGGCCCTCCGCGATGCGCAGCGTGTCCATGGCGCCGCGCGTGCCGGTCTTCTCGGCCACGCGCGTGACGTCCTTGCCGAGCCGGACCAGCGCCCCGGCCTTCTCGACGCGGAACGCGGCCTTGATCGCGCTCACCGTCTCGCCCGGACGCAGCACCGAGCCGGAGGCAACTGCGTTCTGCAGCATCGGCGTGTCGACCACCTCGCGCGCGGAACGGCCGGCCCATGTGGCGAGACCTTCGCCGAGCCGCCCGACCTTGCGCGCATCCTTCACCAGCGTCAGCCCGGCCCGCACCGGCGCGGCACCTCCGGCTGACACATAGGTCACGGCCGTCACCGCGAGGCCCGCGGTCGCAAGGCCGAGCACGAGACGATCGGTGTCCTCGCCCATGGCGAGATGCTTGCTCTCGCGGACGACGTCCCTGATATCGCCGATCACGAAGAGATCGCCGGCCACGGTCCCGGACAGGCTCGCGACATCGTCGGCATTGCCGGTGACGAGCCCCGTGGCGAAACGCTTGGCAAAATGCGAGGTCGAATTTTCGGTTTTGACGGCATCGCCGACCCGGCTCAGGAGATCATCGGGCAGCGCGATGTTGCGGTCACGCGCGAGCGCGACAAAACTGTCGGCGAGATCGGCATCGCCCGCGACGAGCGCCGCCTCGATATTGTCCTGGACCAGGCGGTCGTTGTTCGCGAGAGCCGCATCGAGCTTGAGCTCGGACAGGGCGGCGGGATCGTCCTGGGCGGCGAGAATCGCGCCGGCGTCGCGGGCATGCGGCGCTACCTGCGCGAGCACAAGGCTGCATGCAGCGATCCCGGTCAACGCTGAGCTGATTCGCAGCCACTTCATGTTGAAAGCCTGGACGGTCCTAAGATCGGTTGCCTAAGATCGGTTGCGCCTGATCGTTCGTCTTTTGCCGCAATTGGACGCGTCCACAGACATAGTATGCCAAAATTGCGACACAACGTCCCCGACGAAAGAAGGGCTTCTCTCAGGCCGCAAGATTGTGTCGAATTTGCATGAGCAAATGAGCATGGGGCAATTGCGAACCTTTCGGTTCCGGCGGGCTAGCAATCACCTGCACCCATCAGTATGGTCCGCGGCGTCGAAATTATGCCGCGTCACCGCTGATTGTGTCTGCCGCCATTGCCACTCCAGGATGAACTACGATGTCCGACCATGTCGTCCCGCACTTCCATAACGATGCCGGTGTCCCCGTCATCGAGATCGGCTCGCAAGAGTTCATGTGCGTCGGCGCCAACCCTCCGTTCGATCATCCGCACGTCTTCCTGGACCTCGGCAACGACAACGAGATCATCTGCCCGTACTGCTCGACGCTGTACCGCTTCGCGGCCGACCTGAAAGCGGGCGAAGCCCGTCCGCCGGAATGCGTCTTGAAGGACAAGGTCGCCTGACCGCTCAACTCGGTCAGGGGTGGCCCTCCCGCGAACGATCGTCATTGCCGGTGCCGGAATCGGAGGACTGACGGCTGCGCTTGCGCTCGCCGCCCGCGGATTTCGCATCGTCGTGCTGGAAAAGGCCGAGCGGCTCGAAGAGGTCGGCGCCGGCCTGCAACTCTCCCCCAATGCCAGCCGCGTGCTGGTCGAGCTCGGTCTGACCGAACGGCTGAAGCAGCGCGCTGTCGTGCCCGAAGCGGTCTCGATCATGAGCGCGCGCGCCGGCGGCGAACTTTTGCGGATGCCGCTCGGCGAGGCCGCAGCAATACGCGCCGGCGCCCCCTATTGGGTGGTCCACCGCGCCGATCTGCAATCCGCGCTCGCAGGCGCCGTCGCGGATCATCCCGATATCGACCTGAAACTGGGCGCGACATTCGAGGATGTCGCACCCCATGCCAAGGGACTGACGGTGGTCCATCGCAGCGGAACCATCCGCCGCAGCGATCTCGCCAGCGCCCTGATCGGTGCCGACGGCATCTGGTCGACAGTCCGCCAACATATGTTTCCCGAGGTGCAGCCGCGCTTCTCCGGACTGATCGCCTGGCGCGGCACGCTGGATGCCACGCAGCTGCCCAAGGACTACACCGCGCGGCGGGTGCAGCTCTGGATGGGCGCGAACGCCCATCTCGTCGCCTACCCGATCGCCGGCGGCCGCCAGCTCAATGTGGTGGCGGTGCTGCCGGGCACCTGGAACAGGCCGGGCTGGAGCACGCCAGGCGATCCCTCCGAGGTGATGGACGCCTTCGCCGCACCACGCTGGCCGCCGATGGCGCGGATGATGCTCGCGGCGGTCGAGAGCTGGCGCAAATGGGCGCTGTTCGGCGTACCGGACGGATGTCCCTGGAGCGAGGGCCCGGTCGCGCTGCTCGGCGACGCCGTGCACGCGATGCTGCCGTTCGCGGCCCAAGGCGCCGGCATGGCGATCGAGGATGCAGCCATGCTCGCCCGGCATCTGAGCATCGAAGCTGCCGAGAACGCAGGCAGCGTCGCGGCTGCGCTGAAGCAATATGGCCTGATGCGTCAGGTCCGTGTCAGGAAGGTACAGCGGACCGCGCGGCAGCAGGGCCGGATCTATCATCTCGGCGGCCCCTTCGCGCTCGCGCGCGATCTCGCCATCCGCGCGCTCGGGCCGGAGCGCATGCTGGCGCGGCAGGACTGGATCTACGGCTGGCGTCCCTAGAGCATGATCCGGAAAAGTGCGCAGCGGTTTTCCCTCGCGACAAACGCGGAACGCGTTTGCGCGGAGTTCATGCTCAAAGAAACTAACGGACGCGGAAGCCTCAGCGTTTCGGCGCGGGCTTGATGTCCGGCCGTTGCGGCGCGGCCGCCACCGGTGGCGTATTGGGCGGCGTTTCCCGGCACTTGTTGCGGCGCCAGGCGTCGTCGGCCAACTGCGCCATGCCACGAACCGCGACGTAATCGTTACGATAGGCAAGCTCGGACACGACGGCGCCGCCGGCCCCGGTCTCCGCCTTGTTCATCAGCTTCTGCAAATCGGCGGTGCGGTCGGCGAGCGCCTTGCGCTCCCCTTCGAGCTGCTTGCAGTCGTACAATTCGTATCGGGCGGGATCGGCAAAGGCCGGAGCGATCGTCTCGCTCACGCCGGCGCAGCCGGAGAGCGCGAAGCCCGCCGCGACCAGCGCGGCAACCGCGCAGCACGCGCGCAGGGAAGAGGAAAGCGAAGCAGGCATGGCCGGAAAAATAGTCCCCGTGAATTGAGAATGCCTAAAGCAGGGCCAGATGTCCGGATTGAGGCTTTGCCTTGTGGCGCCGGCTCGCTTAAGGAAAGAACCGCCTGTCCGGCGCACCAGCGCCAATTCCAGACCGCTGGACAGGACTTAAGTGTTTGATCTCGTTGGATCAAGCGGGCATGGCGGAATTGGTAGACGCAAGGGACTTAAAATCCCTCGGTGCGCAAGCGCTGTGCCGGTTCGACCCCGGCTGCCCGCACCAACGGACGAGGTGGTCATTTCACGAACTTTCCGGCACCATTATTTTTCGCCCTCATCATCCTCATTCACCGCAAGAGACGCCGACGGCCGAACAGGACCTAGCGCTAGAACCATGGATCCTGCTTGATCAATCTCCACTGCTGGGAGCTTGAGTTCTGCATCGGCAGGAGAATGATCGAGGAGTTCGTCTCGCTTGAGGATGCCGTAACGTACAGGCGAGTGCCTTTGAGCCTGATGACGTAGACGTCACCCCTGTCCCGGATGAACTCCCAATATTGCGCCTTGTCGCCGCTTAGCGGCTGCTGCCACAGAGCAGTTTGCGGAACGGGAGCTGCAGACGGTTGCAGTGTCTTGCCGGTGTAGAGATTTTGCAGCTGATAGGTATTGCGCTCAACCTGGATGAATTTCCAGGTCATGCATTTCCAACTCCAGTGATCGTAGAGAATGATGGCGTTGCCATCCTCGGTTTTTGCGGCGTAGGGACGCAGGTTCTTCTCGGACTGAACGTTTTGAATGGCGTACGTGCTTCCCGCCTCCTGCGCGCGAGACGCGCCCGTCAGAGTCAGGACGAACGTTATCAGCGAAATGGCAAGCTTCTTCATACCGTGTCCGGAATTTGCTGAGGCGTAGGCGGCCTCTGTCTTTGAACTCAGAATTGGAAGCGAACACCCGACATGCGTTCGAGCTCATCGACGAGGATGCGGCCAGCCTCAGCGTCGTCGGCGAGAGGCGCGGTCTTATCTTCGATCGGATGACCACGCAGTCTCATGAAGCCGCCTGGTCCATAATAACCACCGGGCTTCACGGCCCTGGATGTCGCAGCCATAAGCGTCGGCTCCGCTCCCATGGCAGCGTTCTGGATCAACGGATACAGGGCAAAGGCCGAAAGCAGCATGAGCGTGCTGGTGTCGGCGAAGAGATTTGTCTTTGACGCACCTGGATGGCAGATAACCGACAGCAGGCGGTCCCCGGCCCGCCTTTGTAGCTCTCTCGCTACCAAGACATTTGCAAGCTTGGTTTTCGCGTAGGCTTTGATGGGTTTGTAGCCTTGCCTGGAATCGAGGTCCGCGATGGGGACCGGCCCCCCCATCGCGTGGGTGCCGGATGCGACTGTCACCACGCGCGGCGCGCTCGATCGGAGCAATGCAGGAAGCAACATCGCTGTAAGCCGGTACGGGCCCAGGACATTCGTCGCAAACTGCAGCTCGTGGCCATCCACGCTTTCCCGGCGATCCGGGAGCGCCATGACACCCGCGTTGTTGATCAGCACGTCAATCGACTGAGGCTGTGCCAGCTGGCTTTCCGCAAAGGCTTTGACCGATGTCGGGTTTGAGAGGTCGAGTTTGCCGGTGGCGACCTTCGCGTTTGGCACGATATCAAGGATGCGGTGAGCCGCCTCTTCAGCCTTGGCCTGGTTGCGGGAGGCGATCGTCACCTCAGCTTCGGCCCGTGCCAGCTCAAGGGCTGCATGCCAGCCAATGCCGCTGTTCGCACCGGTCACGACGATGCGCTTGCCGGCTTGCGAAGGGATATCCTTCACCGTCCATTCGTTAGTCATACTCATTACTTTCGTTTGTTGAGAGACGGTGCGAAGCGAGCAGCGAGAAGCTCCACGCGCTCTTTCAGTACCGTCGTGGTGGGCTCATCGCCGAGAAGCCCATCAAGCGCGAGCAGGAACACCTCGGCGGCCGCTTCATCGCCGCCAAGGATCGTCGCAACGCATTCCGACGCCACGCGACGGTGCAGTGCTTCGATTTCAGGATCTATCCGTTCGCAGACGTCAAAGAATTCGCCGGCCATCGGTGCCCCAACCATGTCGGCCCACGGCTCGACGACCATCAGCCTGCAAACTTCGATCAGGCGTTCAACTGGTGCACCACTTCGATCCGCCGCTGTTCTGGCCGCCGGGTGGCGCGAGACCAACCACTCTGCGAAGACTGCGGTGAAGATGTCCTCCTTATCCTTGAAGGTCCGGTACAGCAGCGTACGCGAGATGGTCGCGCGTTTCGCAATGTCGTCGAGCGACGTTTTCGAAAAACCAAAATTGAGAAAACACCAGCGGGCAGCCGTGAGAATCTTCAGCCGCCGCGCCTCTGCTTCGTCCTGGGTGAGCTTGTTTGACATCGCGAACTCTTTTGACAATAAACATACTTTCTGTCAAAGTATTTCAAATTGAGCGGAATCATCCGTAATAACAATAGGATCGACTGAAACCTTGGATGTGGGGTTGATCGGGAACGGAGAGAATTTTTGAAGCGGACGGGCTCGCTCTCAAGCGCTGCAGCCGTCTTGCCACTGGGGACCGGAGCGAGGACTTGAAATCCCTCGGCACCCAAGCGCTATGCCGTCTCGCCCCCACCCGCCCGCACCATCTGCGCTGACGAGGCCGACTGCGCCCAAAGCATGATCCAGAAGCAGATGATCGCGACCGTGAGCAGGTCGAATCCGTCCACGAACGCAATGCCCGCGACCGCCACCGCGAAGGGGATGGCAATCGCCATCGTCAGCATGACCGCTATCATCATCGCGGGCAAATCGACGATGAGGATGGCGGCATAGAGCGCCGCCTCAAAGAAGGCATAGACCTTCAGTCTCGGCGCGCAGAGATAGAGCGCGTACATCGCGAGCACGGTGATGCGCATCGCGGCGTCGGGATGATCCAGCAACCAGTCGTCGAGCGCCCTCAGCGACGGGATCCTCGTGCCCCTGCCCTGTGCCCTGACCATGCGCCACACGACAGCGGCGAGCGGCGCGAGCAGAAGCGCGACCGCAATGAGCCCGTAGAGCACGGCAACGACCGGCTTGCTGTCGGCGAGCGACACGCGGTCCGCAAGCGTCTGGGCGAAGAAGAGCAGCGACGGATTGTCCTCGCCTCCCGGCGAATGCTGTTCGGGAATCTGGCCGAGGATCGCGTTCAACCAGCTTGAAGACAGCTCCGGGTAGAACACCACCGACACCAGAATCGGCAGCGCGAACATGCCTGCCGCCACCGCGATCAGGACGAGTTTGCGACGTCTCGATTGCGGCAGCAGATAGAGCGCGGCAAGGACCGGAACGAACACCAGCTTGAACGAGGTGACGAGACCGAGCAGGGCCGCACCGGCGAGTTGCGGCACGAAGCTCGCGTCCCCCTGCCCTTCGGATTGCGCGTGACGCAGCAGCAGCGCAAGCGATGCAGCCGTCAGCAGGCCGCTCAGCATCGCGAAATTGCCGCTCGCCAAAACCCATTCAAACCCGAGAAATCCGCCAAGCGCGAACACGCCACGCAGCACGGCATCGCGCGGGCCCTCGCGCCTCCCGCCGAGACCGGGCAGCAGCAGGACGCAGATCAGCCCAAGAACGAGATAGATGGCCTTGTAGTGCGCGACCAGAAAGCCGCCGGCACAGAGCGGCCGAAAGGCATCGAGGGTGACTGGAAGATAGGGATAGGAAAGATCGGTGTCCTTCAGGTTTTTGACGAAATAGGGATCGCGTCCCTCGCGATGGGCGTCCACCGCCGCACAGTTCACCCGCACGTCCGAGCCGAAGGTGTTGTTGACGCTGAGATCGACGGCGACGGCGGTCGGGAGCAATACGGCCAAAATCAGCAGGAAACGGCTCAGCCGGCCCCTCGGCGGCATCCCGGCCGCAAGCGGCCGCCCCTCACCCGCATCTGCGGACGAGGCAACGCTCGTCATGGACGCACGCCGTGTTGCTCGAGACGCGTCGGCTCGGCGCGAAAATCGAGCAACAGGATCCAGAAGCACATCAGCGCGACCGCAACCTGGACGAAGCCACCTTCGATCGTGATCCCCGTGATCGAGACCAGCGTCGGCACGGCAACGCCGATGGTCAGCACGGCTGCAAGGGCCGCGGCCGGAAGATCGACGATCAGGACGGCGGCGTAGACCGCGAGCTCGAAGAGCGCATATTCCTTCAGGCGCGGCGAGCAGAGATAGAGGCCGTACATCGCAAGCACCGTGATCCGCATCGCGGCCTGCGGATGATCGATCAGCCAGCGGTCGAGGCGCGCCGGCAACGATCCCTCATTGTTGCGGATCGCACGCAGCAGCGACCAGCCGAGCGGCGCGAGCACGAATGCGGTCGCCGCCAGCGCGTAAATGGCGAACACGAGCGGCTTGCTGTCGACGAAGCCGACCCGGTCCACGATGGTCTGGGCGAGGAGCAGCAGCGACGGATTGGTTTCCTCGATCTGGACCGAATGCTGACCGGGGATTCCGCCCGTGATCGCGAGCAGCCAGCTCGCGAACAAGCCTGGATAGAAGACGACCGAAGCCAGGATCGGCAACGCGAAGCCGAGGCCCGCCACGATCATCAGGACCAGTTTTCGCCGCCGCGACAGCGGCAGGAAATAGAGCGCAGCCAGGACCGGGCAGAACACCAGCTTGAACGACATCACGAGACCGAGCAGCGCCGCGCCTGCAATCCGAACGACGTCATTTCGATCGTCGGGCTTCGCGGGGCGAAGCAGAAGGGCAAGTGCCGCGGCCGTCAGTCCGCCGCCCAGGATCGCGAAATTGCCCGAGGCCAGCACCCATTCGAAGCCGACGAAGGCGCCGAGCACGTAGAGGCTCCGCAGCGCCACATCACGCAGATTGCGCATCCGGCCGATCCCGGGCAGCACCAGGCCGCAGAGCGCGGCGATGACGAGAAAGACGCCGCGGTGATGCCCGACGAGAAAGCCGCCCGCGCACAGCGGTCGAAAGGCGTCCAGCGTCACGGGCAAATAGGGATAAGAGAGCTTGGTGCCCTTCAGATTTTTCACGTAGTACGGATCGAGCCCGTCGGCATGCGCATCGACGGCCGCGCAGTTGACGCGGACGTCCCAGCCGTAATTCACATCGAGCGCGCTATCGTTGGCGAGATTGCCGATCACCAGCACCGCCACCAGCGCGATCAGGCAGGCAAGCCAGGCGTTGCGCTTGCCGGCCATGTCGGCCGACGGTCCCGACCATCGTGCAGTTCCGGTGATGTCGGACACGTCTGATACCCTGCCTGTTGCCTGAGTTCCCTCGGCGCCTGACCCGGCGGCCGGTCTGGCCACATTGGACAGGATGCGTTGCGGATTCATCTCTCCGATGGGTTGTCCCCGCGGTTATGGTGAATCCCTGGTTTCCAACCATCGCCTATCGCGACGCGCGGGCGGCCAGCCAGGCATCGAGCGCCTCGCGCGTGTCCTGCGTCGCTGCCATCCGTGCGAACTGCTCGCTTTCGATGGCGAGGCCCTCCGCGATCGAGACGTTGAGGCCGCGGGTGGCAGCGGTGATGACCCGGGCCACCGCGAGAGGCGAATGCCGCGTGATGCGGCCGGCCAGCGTGAGAGCGGCGTCCAGGAGCTGCTCGTGCGGGACGACGCGATTGACCAATCCAATCTCGAGCGCGCGTTGCGGCGAAAAGGAATCGCCGGTCAGAAGATATTCCAGCGCCCGCTTCCGGCCCGCGAGCCGTGGCAGGCGCTGCGTGCCGCCGAAGGTCGGCGTGATGCCGATCGCGATCTCCGGCTTTGCAAATGTGGCGCGCTCGCTGGCGATTGCGAGATGGACGGCTTCGGTGATCTCGCAACCGCCGCCGAAGGCGATGCCGTTGACGGCGGCGATGACCGGTTTCGGAAACGCTTCCATGCGCGCCGTCATCGCCTGCCCGCGCCGCACGAAGGCTTTTGCCGCGGCATCGGGACCGGCCTTCACGCTCTCGGAGAACTCGGCGATGTCGGCGCCCGCGGAGAAGGCGCGATCTCCGGCGCCGGTCAGCACGACCGCGCGAATGTCTTCGTCGTCCTCAATGCGGTCGAGCATCGTCATCAGTTGATCAATCAGCGCGTAGCTCAGCGCGTTGAGCTTGTTCGGGCGGTTGAACGTCAGCAATGCGACGGCGCCGCGTGTTTCCGAGAGTACGAGATCAGGCAAGTGCAGGCTCCTTCCAGGCGCGAACAGGCGCGGAAGTCAGCCACAGCGGTTCCGTTGTGTATACTCACTAGGCGGTATACATTGTGCCGATGGCGGCAAGGGGTGACAGCACACGCGAGCAGATCGTCGTCGCGGCGACGCGCCTGTTCTATGGCGAGGGCATCAGGGCGGTCAGCATGGATGCCGTCGCGGAGAAGGCGGGCGTCACCAAGAAGACGCTCTATTATCACTTCACCAGCAAGGACGAGCTCGTCGCCGAAACCATCGCAGCCCGGGACCAGCCGACGCTCGAGCTCTACATGCGCTGGTTCGCCGAGACCGACGGAACGGTAGCGGACAAGGTCCGCGGTCTCTTCACCAGGCTCGGCAAATCGGTGGATACGCCGAAGTGGCGCGGCTGCGGCTTCCTGCGCACCATCGCCGAGCTCGCCAATACGCCCGCACACCCCGCGGTCAAGGCCGGCGCGGCCCACAAGAAGCGCTTTGAGGCGTGGCTGGAGACGGAGCTACGTGACCACGGCATTCACGGCGCGGCGGGACTTGCGCGGCAGATCGTGATCCTGCTCGACGGCGCCACGACCGTGATGCTGATCCATCGCGATCTCGATTATGTCGACGCGGCCGGCCGACTGGCGCTCGATCTGGTCGAACAGGCACCTCGCGCGAGCTGATCCCGGGCTGCCTGAGCCGGCGACGTCTTCACCATTTGTTGTCCGTCCCCGGCCCCGCCGGACAGCCATCCCAAAACATGGGTTGTGCGATGCAGCATGTACCTTAGATATGACCTTTGAAATCAGGGGTGAGCTGCTTGTCCGACGTCAATGCCGACGACTGGGTGTCCTCCGGACACCGTCCGATGGGATTTCCCGAATTCGTTGTCGTGATTGCGTCCATCATGGCGCTTAATCCGCTGGCGATGGACATGATGCTGCCGGCGCTGCCCAATATCGGGGCGGCCTTCGGCATTCCCAACGCCAATCATCTCCAGCTCGTGCTGTCGACCTTCCTGATCGGCTTCGGTGCCGGTCAATTCGTCATGGGCCCGCTGTCGGACCGGTTCGGGCGCCGGCCGGTGCTGCTCGGCGGCATGGCGGTCTATGCGGTGGCGAGCGTGCTGGCGGTCGCGGCGCCCTCGTTCGAGACGCTGCTGCTCGCGCGCGCGCTGCAAGGCCTCGGCACCTCGGCGACGCGCGTGATCGCGACCTCGATCGTGCGCGACTGCTATGCCGGCCGCCGCATGGCGAGCGTGATGTCGCTTGCCATGATGATCTTCATCGCCGTCCCCGTGATCGCGCCCTCGTTCGGACAGGCTGTGCTGCTGGTCACGCAATGGCGCGGCATTTTCGTCGTGCTGATGCTCTACGGCATCATCGCGCTGGCGTGGAGCGTGTGGCGGCTTCCGGAGACGCTGCCCGAGACGGAGCGCAGGTCGCTCGCGCCCGCCGACGTGCTCTCGGCCTTCCGCCAGACCGTCACCAACCGCCAGACCATCGGCTATGCGTCGGCCGCCGGCGCCGTCATGGGCGCGCTGTTCGCCTTCGTGTTCTCGGCCCAGCAGGTGTTCACCGGCATCTATCATCTCGGCCACTACTTCCCGCTCGCCTTTGCGGCGATCGCGGCCGGCACAGCGGTCGCCGGCTTCCTCAACGCAAAACTGGTCGGGCGGCTCGGCATGCGCGTGATCTCGCACGGCGCGCTGACGCTCTACACCGTGGTCGCCGGCGTGATGCTGCTGACCGAGATCCTCGGCGTGCTGCCGCTTCCCCTGTTCATGGTGCTGTCGGCGCTGATGATGTTCTCGTTCGGCATGATGGTCGCCAATTTCACCGCGCTTGCGATGGAGCCGCAGGGCCACATCGCCGGCACGGCCTCCTCGCTCTACGGCTCGATCACGACGCTGATCGGCATCGTGGTCGGAACAGCGATCGGCCAGAGTTTCGACGGCACGCTGCTGCCGTTCTCGATCGGATTCTTCCTGTCGACGCTTGCGGCGCTGGCGATCGTTCTGGTGGTGGAGAAGGGGCGGCTGTTCAAGCCGCATCATCGCCCGATCGTGTGAGGAACTTCGCAGGCGCCTCGATGTTGTCCTGCAGCATTTTCGAGAGGTCGCCTCATGGAACCGAAACGCAACGAAACCGATCACGCGTCGGAACCGACTGAGGCGCAGCGAAAGGCTGTTGGCGCCAAGCAGCCCGCCTTCACACCTCCCTTCGCAAGCGAAGGCCTTGAACGGGTGCGCGACAGCCACTGCTGAGAGATGCGCCCTATTCCGGGCTGCGCCGGCTGGCGCCGAACTCCAGCTCTGCGCTTTCGGGCGATGCGCCGCTGTTCGCACGCGGGGGCACCATCAGCACGATGACGTCCCGGCTCAGGCCCGGCCGGCCCCACAGCGAGGCCTGCACGGTGAACTCCCGCCGGACAAAATTCCCCGCGCGCGCAGACACAAATTCCATCCAGCGGCCGCAATAATCCTGGCCACGGAAGCAGAGCGCGGCCCAGCCGCGATCGAGCGTCGTCTTTCGCGGCAGGCCCCAATCGTACTGGTGCTCGAACGGCCGCGCATAATGCGGATGATCCGGACTGTAGAAGGCCGTGGCGAAGGCGAGCGAATCGTCGCCACTGACGGCGCCGAGCGGCTCGCCGGTCAGCTCGCGCCATTGCCGGGTGAGCTCGCCAGCTGCTTGCGCGTAAAGGTTCCGTCCCTCTTCATAACCGCCTCTATTGCGATAGACGGCATGGATTGGTGCGGCGACCAGCACCGCGACAAGCGCAACGCCGGCGACAATGACCGTGACATTGACGGTGTAGAAGCGTTCGAGCGGGTAACGGGCGCCACAGACGATCAGCACGACGAACAGGAACAATCCCTGCAGGGCCCATAGCGACGGCAAATCCGTCCCCATCGCGAGCGCGGTGAGGACCGGCAGAGCGATGGTGCCGATGGCAACGTAGAAGAGAAGCCGAAGGCTCGGGCTCATCGCGACGAAGTCGGCCGGGAACTGCTTGAGGCGCGTGCCCGCGATGAGCACCCAGAGCACGGCCGCGACGCTGATGGCCGCGACCAATCCCAGCAGGAAATTCGTCACGTCGTCGAGCGAGCTGACGGCATTGCCGTTGGCATGGTTCAGCGCGTAGGTGAAGGTCGATGCCCCCGTGGTCGCGAGCCAGTAGATGTGCGGCGACAACACCGCGAGTCCCGTGACGACCGAGATCCACGGCGACGCGGAGGTGAAATAGGCGCGCCGCGCCGGGTGCGCCAGCGCGGCGAATGCAAAGCTCGTGAGCAGGAAGATCGAGTAATATTTTCCGACCATGGCGAGCGCCGCGGTGCATCCAAGCGCGACCGCCCACACGGCGGACCTGGTCTCGAACGCGCGCAGAAAGCACCATGTGGCGAGCGGCCAGGTCGCGAGCAGCACGGCGTTGGCGTTGAAGCGCTGGGCGTGGAATTGATAGGCCGGCGTCAGCATCAGCAGCAGCAGCACCAGGATGCGCTTGTGCCCGGTCACGAATTGCCGCGCGACGCAATCGACGAAGACCAGCGCGAGGCCGGCGTTCACCATCGCCATCAGTTGCAGCGACCAGTCGCTGACCGGGAAGACGGCGGTCCAGCTGGCGGCGATCCAGCCCATCAGCGGCGGATGCTTGTGATAGCCGAAGGCGAAGTGCCGCCCCAGCGTCCAGGCTTCGAGCGTATCGGGATGCAGGCCGCCGCCGGCATAGGCGATGGCGAGATACAGCGTCCAGACCGCAACGAAGCACGCAATGAGAAGCGGCACGGCCCAGCCGGCCTCCACGCCGTCGAGCCAGCGCAGCAGCGGCCGCCGCCAGCGCGCCGGCGCGCGATCCGACCGTTCGGCCATCGCCTGGAGTGCAAAATCGATCGGCACGGGAATCAGATCAACAGATTCAAAACGATGGAAGGGAAAGTGATACTCGAAGACGAGCCATCTATTTCAGTTTGGAAACAAATAGCAATCATTGGAGTCTGGAAGACTTAAAAGCTCCCCGGCTTTCACCTCCACGGGGACCGCCAGAAGACACCGGCGCCGCTGATCACGGTGGCGCCGCGTGCTGATCGGCACCAAAGGTGCAGGAAGCACCCTCGCCCGGTTCCGGCGTGCCTCACTCGGACTTGTCGATGTTCCAGAACACCGGGGTCGCCGGGCCGTCGATGACGCCGCTCAGCGACTTGCGCCATGCGCTCGGCGACTGATACTGGCCGAGCGGTATGTACAGCACCTGGTCGTAGGCTTCCTGCTGGATCTCGGCCGCGATCTTCTTCTGCTCGTCAAGCGAGGCGGCGCGGACGAAGGCGTCCTTCAACTGTTCCACCTTGGCGTCCTCCGGCCAGCCGAACCAGCCGCCCTTCGTGCCCTGCCCACCGACGGCGATGTTGGAAATCGGGTTCGAGGCGTCGGCGCTGACAAAGTTTGTGACGAACATGTTCCAGCCGCCCTCCTTCGGAGGCTTCTGGCTGGCGCGCCGGCTTACCACCGTCTGCCAATCGGTGGCCTGCAAATCAACCTTGAAGCCGGCATCGCGTAGGTGCTGGGCCATGACGATCGGTTGAGCCTTCAGCGTCACGACGTCGCCCGGCGCCATGAGCACGACCGGTGTGCCGTCGTAGCCGGACTCGGCGAGCGCCTTTCTGGCTGCAGCCATGTCGCCGCCCTTCGCAAGGACCTCACCGCCAATCTCCGTCGCGAACGGCGTGTCGCAGATGAAGGCCGCAGCGCACGTCTTGTAGTATTTGGGATTGCCGATCAGAGCATCGAGCACGTCCTTCTGGTTGACCGCCAGGAATGCTGCGCGACGAACCTTGACGTTGTCGAATGGCGGATGGAGGAAATTCATCCGCGCACCAGTCTGGAATCCGAACTTGTTCAGGATATCGACCTTGAGGTCCTTGTCGGCCTCAATGGTGGGCAACATTTCGATGGCAGGCACTTCCATGAAATCGATGTCGCCCGACTGCAGCGCGTTCAACGCCGTCTGCGCGTCCGGCATGGTGATCCATTCGACGCGGTCGACCTTCACCACCTTGCCGCCGGCCGTCCAGCTCGGCGGCTCCTTGCGTGGTACGTAATCAGTGTTTTTGACATAGACCGACTTCACGCCCGGCTGGAATTCAGTCGGAACGAATTTGAAGGGGCCGGAGCCGATCTGCTCGGGAATCTGCTTGTCCACCGGGGTATCGGCCAGACGCTTCGGCATCATGAAAGCGACGCGCGAGGACGGCTTACCGATCGCGTCCAGCACCAGCGCATAAGGCTCCTTCAGCTTCAGCGTGATGGTCTTGGGGTCAGTCGCCTCGAGACTCGCAGTGAACAGCATCATCTGCTGCCCCATGCTGTCGACAGCGGCCCAGCGCTTCAGCGAGGCGACGCAGTCTTCCGCCGTCACCGGCGTACCGTCATGCCACTTCAGGCCATCGCGCAGCGTAAAGGTGTAGGTCAGCTTGTCATCGGAGATTGTCCAGTCCGCCATCTGCGGCTGGATCTTGAAGTTGGAATCCGTCGCGATCAGCGTGTCGTAGACCATGTAGCCATGGTCACGCGCGATATAGGCGCTGGTGAAAATCGGATCGAGGATGCGCAGATCCGAATGCATCACCGCGGTAATGGTCTTGCCCGCGGCAAGAACCGGCGTGGCCAGTGCCGAAAGCGCCAAGACTGAAAGCGCGGAGACTGAAAGCGCCGAGACCGAAAGCGCAACTCTGGAGGCGAACGCACGACGCAAATGTCGGAACATTGAAGCTCTCCTGGAAAGCGGCGCCGCTGACGACAGCGGCGCCGCTTGATGATCGGGACCAAAGGCGCGAGACGCGCCTTGGTTTGACTTGGCCTTGTTTGACTTGGCCTTACTCGGACTTGTCGATGTTCCAGAAGATCGGCGTCGCCGGGCCGTCGAGCACGCCGGACAGCGACTTCCGCCACGCGCTCGGCGCCAGGTACTGACCAAGCGGGATGTAGATCACCTGGTCATAGGCTTCCTTCTGGATCTCGGTCGCGATCTTCTTCTGATCGTCGAGCGAGGCCGCGCGGACGAAGTCGTCCTTCAGCTTCTCGATCTTGGCGTCTTCCGCCCAACCGAACCAGCCGCCCTTCTTGCCCTGGCCGCCGATCGAGAGATTGGAGATCGGGTTGGACACGTCGGCGCTAACCCAGTTGGTGAAGAACATGTTCCAGCCGCCCTCCTTCGGGGGCTTCTGGCTGGCTCTGCGGCTCACCACCGTCTGCCAGTCCGTCGCCTGCGCATCGACCTTGAAGCCGGCTTCGCGCAGCAGCTGCACCGCGACGGTCGGCTGCGCCTTCAGCGTGACGACATCGCCGGGCACCATGACCACGACGGGCGTGCCGTCATAGCCGGACTCGGCGAGCGCCTTCTTGGCTTCCGCCATGCCACTGCCCTTGACCAGCGTCTCGGAACCGACGTCGGTCGCGAACGGCGTATCGCAGATGAAGAAGGCGCCGCAGATCTTGTAGTACTTCGGGTTGCCGACCAGCGCGTCGAGCACGTCCTTCTGGTTCATCGCCAGGAAGGCGGCGCGGCGGATCTTCGGATTGTCGAAGGGCGGATAGAGGAAGTTCATGCGACCGAGCGTCTGGTAGCCGAACTTGTTGAGCGTCTCGACCTTGAGGTCGGAATTGCCTTCAAGCACGGGGAGCAGATCCCACGGCGGCACTTCCATGAAGTCGATGTCGCCCGACTGCAGCGCGTTCACCGCGGTCTGCGAGTCCGGCATGGTGATCCACTCGACGCGATCGACCTTCACCACCTTGCCGCCGGCGGTCCAGCTCGCCGGCTCCTTGCGCGGCACGTAGTCGGTGTTCTTGACGTAGACCGCCTTCACGCCGGGCTGGAATTCGCCCTGCACGAACTTGAACGGACCGGAACCGATCTGCTCGGGGATCTGCTTGTCCGGCGGCGTCTCGGCGAGGCGCTTCGGCATCATGAAGGGCACGCGCGAGGACGGCTTGCCGATCGAATCCAGCACCAGGCCGTAGGGTTCCTTCAGCTTCAGCGTGATGGTCTTGGCGTCGGTCGCCTCGATGCTGGCTGTGAAGGTCATCATCTGCTGGCCCATGCCGTCGACGGCGGCCCAGCGCTTCAGAGAGGCGACGCAATCCTCGGCGGTGACCGGCGTGCCGTCATGCCACTTCAGGCCGTCGCGCAGCGTGAAGGTGTAGGTGAGCTTGTCGTCGGAGATCTTCCAATCCGCCATCTGCGGCTGGATCTTGAAGTTCGCATCCGTCGTGATCAGCGTGTCGTAGACCATGTAGCCATGGTCACGCGTGATGTAGGCGGTGGTGAAGATCGGATCGATGATGCGCAGATCCGAATGCATCACCGCGGTGATGGTCTTGCCGGCCGCAAATACCGGCGATGCCATCGCCGTCGAGAGCGCGACGACCGACAGCGCGAGTGTGGAGGCGAACGCGCGTCGCCCCCGGCGCATCAAGCTCAACATAGAAAGTTTCTCCTGACGTGAAACTGTTCAAAGGCGGGTTATTGGTTGAGCATTCGGTTCGTTCCCTAGGCGAACTAACCTCATGCAATGCCTTTATCTTTCGAGACTTGCAGACAGTCTTGAGCGCGTCAATCCGGTTTCGGTGCAAGCCCTTGCGGCGCATGCACGGGCTCCACAAAGATCGGTTTGGCTCTACAACTCTCCCCGCTTGTCCTGCCCGCGCTGATGCAATGCGCATTCCATCTTTCGAAGCTTGAGAGACATTAAGATGAATCCAGCCAATCTTCCCTTCGATTCCGAGGCGATGCTCGAGGGCCTGCGCACCTGGGTGGAATGCGAAAGCCCGACCTGGGATGCGGGCGCGGTCAACCGCATGCTCGATATCGCAGCGCGGGATATGGCGATCATGGGTGCGACCATCGAGCGCATCGCCGGCCGTCAGGGCTTCGGCGGCGTCGTTCGCGCGCGCTTCCCGCATCCCAGGCAAGGCGAACCCGGCATCCTGATCGCCGGGCACATGGATACCGTCCACCCGGTCGGCACCATCGAGAAGCTGAAATGGCGGCGCGAGGGCAACAAGTGCTACGGCCCCGGCATCTACGACATGAAGGGCGGCAACTATCTCTCGCTGGAAGCGATCCGGCAGCTGGCGCGCGCGGCCTTCACCACGCCGCTTCCGATCACCATCCTGTTCACGCCGGACGAGGAAGTCGGCACGCCCTCGACGCGCGACATCATCGAAGCGGAAGCCGCGCGCAACAAATATGTGCTGGTGCCCGAGCCTGGCCGCGCCGACAACGGCGTCACCACCGGACGTTACGCGATCGCGCGCTTCAATCTGGAAGCGACGGGGCGGCCGAGCCACGCCGGCGCGACCTTGTCGGCGGGACGCTCGGCGATCCGCGAGATGGCACGGCAGATTCTCGCGATCGACGCGATGACGACGGAGGACTGCACCTTCTCGGTCGGCGTCGTGCATGGTGGCCAATGGGTCAATTGCGTTGCCACGACTGCCACCGGCGAAGCGCTGTCTATGGCCAAGCGCCAGGCCGATCTCGACCGCGGCGTCGAACGGATGCTTGCGCTCTCGGGTACGGCGAATGATGTCTCCTTCAAGGTGACACGTGGCGTGACGCGGCCGGTGTGGGAGCCTGATGCCGGTACCATGGCGCTGTATGAAAAGGCGCGCGGCATCGCCAAATCTCTTGGCGCGGAATTACCGCATGCGAGCTCCGGCGGCGGCTCCGACGGCAACTTCACGGGCGCGATGGGCATCCCGACGCTCGACGGCCTCGGCGTGCGTGGCGGCAATGGCCACACGCTCGAAGAGTTCATCGAGGTCGATAGCCTGGTTGAACGCGGCCGCCTGATGGCGGGACTGCTGGCGACGCTCGACTAAAGTGAATCAACTTCGCACTGCACAATGCATTGGCAGTCGCGGATGAAATTTAGCCTTGTCTAAAAATGAGGCGCATCGTACTGCTCGATGGTCCACGCGACGATGCGGGAGAGATCGCAATGAAGGCATCCAGCTTTCATTGCGGCGCCGACGGAGCAACCGCCCCGGAAACTCTCAGGCAAAAGGACTGTATCGTCAGGACGATCTGGAGAGAGACGGCACGATCGACGTCGTGACGTCCACCGAAGGGGATAGTCTGCGCAGGTCTCGTGAGGTTCTGCCTCGTCGAGGTCCGTGCCGGATCAAGCTCTCAGGTAACCGTGACAGATGGGGCGCCGCCAACGGCTTTCGGGCCGGCGGTTAGCCTATCCTAACTCACGGGAGCCCCTGCTCAACATGACACATATCGCCATCATCGGCGCCGGCATCACCGGCGTGACGACCGCCTATGCCCTGCTCGAACGCGGCTACAAGGTCACGGTGCTCGACAAGCATCGCTACGCCGCGATGGAGACCTCGTTTGCGAACGGCGGACAGCTCTCCGCCAGCAATGCCGAGGTGTGGAACAGCACCGCGACGATCCTCAAAGGCCTGCGCTGGATGTTCCGGCGCGATGCGCCGCTCTTGATGAACCCGCGGCCGAACTGGCACAAATATTCGTGGATGAGCGAGTTCGTCGCCAATATCGGCAACTACCGCGCCAATACGATTTTGACGACGCGGCTCGCGATCGAAGCCCGCAAGCACCTGTTCGAGATCGCGACGCGCGAAGGCATCGACTTCGATCTCGAACGCCGCGGCATCCTCCACATCTATCACGACAAGAAGGGTTTTGAATCCGGCCTGCGCGTCAATGCGCTGCTGCAGGAAGGCGGACTCGATCGCCACCCGGTGACGCCGGAAGAAATCCGCACGATCGAGCCGACGCTGCGCAAGGATTATTACGGCGGCTTCTACACGCCGTCGGATGCCACCGGCGACATCCACAAGTTCACGCGCGGGCTGGCAGAGGCCTGCAAGCGGCGCGGCGCAACCTTCATCCATGAGGCCAATATCGATTCCATCGCGCAAGCTCGCGGCGGCTTCGTCATCGGCTGGGCCGATCTCAGCGCAAGCGACGCGGTCGCCTCCGCGCGCGGCATGCTGAAGGTCGATGGCGTCGTGGTCTGCGCCGGCGTTGCCAGCCGTCATTTCGCGGCGATGCTCGACGAGCGCGTCAATGTCTATCCGGTGAAGGGTTATTCGATCACCATCCAGCTCGACACTGCCGAGAGCCGCAATGCGACGCCGACCGTCAGCCTGCTCGACGAGGCCGCCAAGATCGTCACCAGCCGGCTCGGCGCCGATCGTTTTCGTGTGGCCGGCACGGCCGAGTTCAACGACTTCAACCGCGACATCCGCGCCGATCGCGTGCAGCCGCTGGTCGACTGGGTGCGCAGCAACTTTCCGGCGGTCGAGACGTCTCGCATCATTCCGTGGGCCGGGCTCAGGCCGATGATGCCGAACATGATGCCGGTGGTGCGCGCGGGCCGGATGCCCGGCGTGTTCTTTAACACCGGCCACGGCCATCTCGGCTGGACCTTGTCGGCCGCGACCGCGCAGATGATCGCCGGAACCATCGACGGCTGGCGCGGGCTCAACGCACCGCCAACCGTCCCCTCATTTCGGGGCGAACTTGGGGTTGAGCGCGAGATGCGTCGTGCATCCTGAGTGGTCGCAAATCGATGCGGGGCGGCCCCTTGCGACCGCCCTGCCCTTGGCACACAATTTGCCCCACGAGGACGGCTCTCCGGCCGGGTCTTCCAGCCCGAGAGACAGGCGCGCATGATAGACACGACCGAATCCACGGGCGCCTCTCGGCCCCCCACAATCTGCAGCCGGAGATAGGTGCATGCTAGGTTATCTCATTCGCCGCGTTCTGGCTGCGGTGCCCGTGATGGGCGTCGTGGCGCTGTTCGTGTTCCTGCTGCTGCGGCTGACGCCCGGCGACCCCGCCGCGATCCTCGCCGGCGACAATGCGACACCTGAACGGCTGGAGCGCATCCGCACCTCGCTCGGCCTCAATGAACCCCTGATCGTGCAGTTCGTCACCTGGGTCGGCAAGCTGCTGCACGGCGACCTCGGAACCTCCCTGATTTCCAACCTGCCGGTCATGAAGATGATCGGCCAGCGCGTCGAGCCGTCGATCTCGATCGCGCTGTCGACCATCATCCTCGCCGTCATCGTTGCGGTGCCGCTCGGCGTCATCGCGGCCTGGAAGCACGGCACCTGGATCGACCGTTTCGTGATGGGCCTGTCCGTGCTCGGCTTCTCGGTGCCGGTGTTCGTGGTCGGCTATGTCCTGATCGAGGTCTTTGCGATCGATTTGCGCTGGGTGCCGGTGCAGGGCTTCAAGAGCATCTCTGCCGGCTTCGGCGCGTTCTTCGAGCGCATCATCCTGCCGACCTGCGCGCTCTCCTTCATCTACATCGCGCTGATCGCGCGCATGACGCGCGCCGCGATGCTCGATGTGCTCGGCGAGGATTACGTGCGAACGGCGCGCGCCAAGGGCATCAACGAGGTCGCGGTGATGATGCGGCACGCGCTGCGGAACGCCGCCGTGCCCGTGATCACCGTGATCGGCACCGGCTTCGCGCTCCTGATCTCCGGCGTCGTCGTCACCGAGAGCGTGTTCAACATCCCCGGCATCGGCCGCCTCACCGTGGATGCGGTGCTGGCGCGCGACTATCCGGTGATCCAGGCGATGATCCTGCTGACGTCGCTGATCTACGTCGTCGTCAACCTCCTGATCGACGTCGCCTACACGCTGCTCGATCCCCGGATCCGGTACTGAGGCAAGGACAACAACAAGATGTCAGTCGATACCCTTCCCCAGTCGTCCATCCCGATCACGTCGCCGCTGCGGCCGCGTTTCGGCTTCCTCACCTCGACGCCGATCATCGCCACGGCGACGGTGTTGCTCGCGCTGATCGTGCTGATCTCGATCCTGGCGCCGTTGATCGCGCCGCACGATCCGATCCAGCTCGCGCCGTCGCAGCGGCTCAAGCCCGCGTCGGCGCAGTTCCTGCTCGGCACCGACGCCTACGGCCGCGACCTGCTGTCGCGCGTCATCTATGGCGGCCGCATTTCGCTCCTGATCGGCATCGGCTCGGCGATCCTCTCGATCGCCATCGGCCTTGTGATCGGTCTCGTCTCCGGCTTCTTCAAGCTGATCGATTCCGTCCTGATGCGCATCATGGACGGCCTGATGGCGATGCCGAGCATCCTGCTTGCAATCGCCGTGGTGTCGCTGTCCGGCGCGAGCATCTGGACGGTGCTGGTCGCGATCACGATCCCCGAAATCCCGCGCGTGGCACGCCTAGTGCGCTCGGTCGTCCTGTCGGCGCGTGAGGAGCCCTATGTGGAAGCCGCGATCTCGGTCGGCTCCTCGCTGCCGAAGATCATGTGGCGGCACCTGATGCCGAACACGATCGCGCCGCTGATCGTCCAGGGCACCTATGTCTGCGCGTCCGCGATCCTCACCGAGGCCATCCTCTCCTTCCTCGGCGCCGGCATCTCGCCGGAGACGCCGACCTGGGGCAACATCATGGCCGAGGGCCGCCAGTATTTTCAGCTCAAGCCGACCCTGATTTTCTGGCCGGGCCTGCTGCTCTCGATCGCCATCCTCAGCATCAACCTGATCGGCGACGCCGCCCGCGACGCACTCGATCCCCGCATGAAGCAGCGGGAGGGCAAATAATGACCGATCAAGTGATGACCAAAGACATCGTTCTCGACATCAACAACCTCGTCGTCTCCGTCGGCAAGAAGCCGGGCGGTGCGAAAATCATCGACGGCATCTCGATCCAGGTCCACCAGGGCGAGACGCTGTGCCTGGTCGGCGAAAGCGGCTCGGGCAAGTCGGTGACCTCGCTGACCACGATGGGCCTGCTGCCGAAGGGCACATTGGTTCCGACCAGTGGCAGCGTAAAACTCGTCGGCGAGGAGATCCTAACGGCGACTGATCGCCGCCTGCGCCAGCTGCGCGCGACGAAGATGGCGATGATCTTCCAGGAGCCGATGACCGCGCTCAATCCGGTCGTGCCGGTCGGCCGACAGATCGATGAAGTCTTGCGCGCCCACACCAAGCTCGACGCGAAGGCACGGAAGAAGCGCATCCTCGACATGATGGAGCAGGTCCACCTGCCTCAGGTCGAGCGCATCTTCGCCTCCTACCCGCATCGGCTCTCCGGCGGCCAGCGCCAGCGCATCATGATCGCGATGGCGCTGGTGCTGGAGCCGAAGCTGCTGATTGCGGATGAGCCGACCACCGCGCTCGACGTCACCACGCAGAAGCAGATCCTGTCCCTGATCCGCGAGCTCCAGCGCGATCATGGCACCGCCGTGCTGTTCATCACCCACGACATGGGCGTGGTCGCCGAGATCGCGGACCGCGTCGCGGTGATGCGGCAGGGTCGCCTGGTCGAGACCGGCCCGCTCGAAACCGTGCTGCGCAATCCCACGATGGAATACACCCGCAATTTGCTCGCTTCGGTGCCGAGCCTGGTGCCGCGGCCGCCGCGCGAGGAGAGCAAGGAACCGGTGGTGCTCGAGGCCAACGATCTCAGCAAGATCTACAAGGAGCGCGCGTTCTTCGGGAAAGGCCGCGAGGTCGTCGCCGCCGACAAGGTGACGCTGACGCTGCGCAAGGGCCGCACGCTCGGCATCGTCGGTGAAAGCGGCTCGGGCAAGTCGACCGTGGCGCGCTGCATCGTCCGCCTGATCGATCCGACCTCCGGCGGCGTACGGCTGGCCGGCCGCGAGATCTCCGACATCTCGCGACGCCTGCTGCAGCCGCACCGGCAGAAGATCCAGATCGTGTTCCAGGATCCCTACCGTTCGCTCAACCCGCGCATCACCGTCGGCGAGAGCATCGCGGAAGGCCCGATCAACTACGGCACCTCGCATGCCGCTGCGATGAAGCGCGCGCGCGAGCTGCTCGAACTCGTCGGCCTGCCGGCCGATGCGGTGTCGCGCTATCCGCACCAATTCTCCGGAGGCCAGCGCCAGCGCATCGCCATTGCCCGCGCGCTCGCGCTCGATCCTGACGTGCTGGTCGCGGACGAAGCGGTCTCCGCGCTCGACGTCTCCGTGCAGGCGCAGGTGCTGGAACTGCTCGACGAGATCCAGAAGCGGCTCGGCATCGCCATCCTGTTCATCACCCATGATCTGCGCGTCGCAGCCCAAATCTGCGACGAGGTCGTGGTGATGCAGCACGGCCGCGTCGTCGAACAGGGCCCGGCCGCCGAGGTGCTGACGCATCCGCAGGAGGCCTATACCAAGGCCCTTCTGGATGCGGCACCAGGACGCAACTGGGACTTTGCGAATTTCCGACCGGTGTCGGAGGGTGTGGGGGCCACGGCTTGATGTCGTCCTGGCGAAAGCCAGGACCCATTACCCCAGGGAGACGTTTGGCGAAGACTCGTCGTCCGGGACTCACACCGTGCGCAGCGGATGGACCTCGCGGTATGGGTCCTGGCTTTCGCCAGGACGACACCGAGGGTGTTGCAGGCTGCTGCGCTCCACCGCATCCGCAGCATTCCCAAAACAGCCTGAGGCCATGCGTGGCGCGACTGCTTCCCACCTTGCCCTCGCCGCAGCGCCATGGCTAATTTCGCGCAACTTTTAACGCTGGACTTGCATTGATGACACGCATCGCCGTCGGCGGCTTCCTGCACGAGACCAACACCTTCGCCCCGACGAAGGCAACGTTCGCGGACTTCCAACATGGCGGCGGCTGGCCGGCGATGACCACAGGTCCCGACGTGCTGAAGGTGATGCGGCGCATCAATGTCGGGCTCGCCGGTTTCGTCGACAGCGCCGAGGCCAACGGCTGGGAACTCGTTCCGACGATTGCCTGCGGCGCGAGCCCGTCCGCGCACGTCACCAAGGACGCGTTCGAGCGCATCGTGAAGGTCATGGTGGACGGCATCGCAGCCGCCGGCCCGCTCGACGCCGTCTATCTCGATTTGCACGGCGCGATGGTCACCGAACATCTCGACGACGGTGAAGGCGAGATTCTGGCGCGCGTCCGTCGCGTCATCGGCAAGGATGTCCCGCTGGTCGCGAGCCTCGACCTTCACGCCAACGTCACGCCCGAAATGATGGAACATGCGGACGCGCTGATCGCCTACCGCACCTATCCCCACGTCGACATGGCCGAGACCGGCCGTGCCTCGGCCAAGCACCTTGCTCTGCTTCTGAAGACAAAGCAGCGCTTCGCAAAATCGTTCCGGCAGTTGCCGTTCCTGATCGCGATCAGCTGGCAATGCACCAACGACTTTCCGACCAAAGGCATCTACGAGAAGCTCGCAGCGCTGGAGAACGATGCGGTTCCCACGCTCTCCTTCGCGCCGGGTTTTCCAGCCGCTGATTTCCGCGATTGCGGGCCGAGCGTGTTCGCCTACGGCAGGACGCAAGCAGATGCCGACCGCGCGGCAGATGCGATCGTCAGACTGATCGAAAGCCACGAGGACGATTTCGACGGCAAGATCTGGTCGCCCGATGACGGCGTCCGCCACGCCATGGAACTCTCGAAGAACGCCAGCAAGCCGATCATCATCGCCGATACCCAGGACAATCCCGGTGCCGGCGGCGATTCCGACACTACCGGCATGCTGCGCGCGCTGGTGCGCAACAAGGCGAGCGCCGCGACCGGCGCTATCTACGATCCGGTCTCCGCCAAGGCCGCGCATGCAGCCGGCGTCGGCGCCACCGTGACGCTCTCGCTCGGCGGCAAGTCCGGCATTCCCGGCGACGAGCCCTATACCGAGACCTTCGTCGTCGAAAAGCTCTCCGACGGCCGCTTCATCGCGCCCGGCCCTTATTATGGCGGCCGCGAGATGGAGATGGGCCCGTCCGCGGCCTTGCGTATCGGCGATGTCCGCGTCGTCGTCTCCTCGCACAAGGCGCAGCTCGCCGATCAGGCGATGTACCGCTATGTCGGCATCGAGCCGACGACAGAGAAGATTCTGGTCAACAAGAGCTCGGTGCATTTCCGTGCCGATTTCGAGCCGATCGCGGAAAAGCTGATGATCTGCGCGGCGCCCGGCGCGATGCCGGCCGACACCGCCACCCTGCCCTGGACGCGCCTGCGGCCGGGGATCCGCATCAAGCCGAACGGCCCCGCTTTCGCGCCCAAATCTCGCTAATCAAGTCACGCCAACCGGACAGGACACATGCCCACCATTGACCGCATCGACGGCTACGCCGACGAACTCACCGCCATCCGCCGCGACATCCACGCCCACCCCGAGATCGGCTTCGAGGAGGTCCGCACCTCCGGCATCGTCGCCGACAAGCTGAAGAGCTGGGGCATCGAGGTGCATCGCGGCCTCGGCGGTACCGGCGTGATCGGCGTCATCAAGGGCAAGGGCTCGGGCGGCAAGCGCATCGGCCTCCGCGCCGACATGGACGCGCTGCCGATGGAAGAGAACACCAATCTGAAATGGAGCTCGAAAATCCCCGGCCGCTTCCACGGCTGCGGCCACGACGGCCACACCACCATGCTGCTCGGCACCGCGCGCTATCTCGCCGAGACCCGGAATTTCGACGGCACCGTGCACCTGATCTTCCAGCCGGCCGAGGAAGGCCTCGGCGGCGCCCGCGCGATGATCAAGGACGGCCTGTTCGAGAAATTTCCCTGCGACGAGCTCTACGGCCTGCACAACGCGCCCGACCTCAATCTCGGCGAGATCGCGATCCTGCCCGGTCCGGCGATGGCCAGCGCCGACTTCTTCGATCTCCGCATCACCGGCTACGGCGCGCATGGCGCGATGCCCGAGCGCTCCAAGGACGCGGTGATCATCGCGACCACGCTGGCACAGGCGATCCAGACCATCGTCAGCCGCAACGTCGAGCCGCTGCAGGCTGCTGTCGTCTCGATCACCCAGATCCACGCGGGCTCCGCCTACAACGTCATTCCCGGCGACGCGCATCTTTGCGGCACCATCCGCACCTTCTCCAAGGAAGTCCGCACCCTGGTCAGCGAACGCATCCGCACGATCTGCGCCGGCATCGCGAGCGCCTATCAGTGCGTGATCGACGTCGACATCCGCGACACCTTCAACGTGCTGGTCAACCAGGTCGAGCAGTCCAAGGTGGTCGAGGACGTCGCCCGCACCATCATCGATCCCGCCAAGGTGATCACCCGCAGCCAGCCGAAGATGGGCAGCGAGGATTTCGCCGACATGCTGGAGACCATTCCCGGCGCCTATTTCTGGGTCGGTCATGACGGCTCGGTGCCCGTGCACAATCCCGGCTTCGTACTCGACGACAAGATCCTGCCGATCGGCGCCAGCATGTTCGCCCGGATCATCGAAACGCGCATGCCGGTCGCTTAACAATGCAGAAAAAGAGCGTCGAAGAGGCGGTCACCTCGCTGCACGATCTGTCCGCCGTCGATCTGATCGCGGGCTATCGGGCCAAGCAGTTCTCGCCGAGCGAGGTGCTGGAGGACGTGCTTGCGCATGTCGCTGCGTGGGAGCCGCACCTGAAGGCGCTCTATGCGTTCGATCCCGACAGCGCGCGGGAGGCCGCAGCCGCCTCGACCGCGCGCTGGTCAGGCGGCGAACCGTCAGGCCCGCTCGACGGCGTGCCTGTCACGGTGAAGGACAATATTGCGACCAAGGGCGTGCCGGTGCCGCTGGGGGCTGCGAGCGTCAAGCTCGTGCCGGCCGAGAAGGACGCCCCGCCTGCCGCGCGTCTGCGTGAGGCTGGTGCGATCATCTTCGCCAAGACCACCATGCCCGATTACGGCATGCTGTCATCGGGGCTCTCCTCGTTCCATGCGCTCGCGCGCAATCCCTGGGATCTCTCAAAAAACCCCGGCGGCTCCAGCGCGGGTGCAGGCGCTGCTGCGGCGGCCGGCTATGGGCCGCTGCATCTCGGCACCGATATCGGCGGCTCGGTGCGCCTGCCCGCGGGCTGGTGCGGTCTCGTCGGCCTGAAGCCCAGCTTTGGCCGCGTGCCGATCGATCCCACTTATGTGGGCCGCGTCGCCGGCCCCATGACCCGCACGGTCGACGATTGCGCGCTGATGATGAGCGTGATCGCCAAGCCCGACCGGCGCGACGGCATGAGCCTGCCGGCAGAGCCGCTGAACTGGAAAGGGCTGGAAAAATCTCCGCGCAAATTGCGGATCGGCCTGATGCTCGATGCCGGCGTCGGCCTGCCGGCGGAAAAGCCGGTCCGCGACGTCGCGGTGAAAGCCGCAAAGGCGTTCGAATCCGCTGGCAGCGTCGTCACCGAGGTCGACGGCATCCTCACGCGCGAGATGCTCGATGGTCTCGACAATTTCTGGCGCGCGCGGATGTGGGACGATCTGTCGAAGTTGACGCCGGCCGAACAGGCAAAGGTGCTGCCCTATATCTTCAAATGGGGCGCGTCCGGCGCGAAGCTGTCGGGCGTCGACGTCATCCGTGGCTTCAACCAGACCATGGCGATCCGCGCTGCGGCCTCAAAACTGTTCTGCGAGCTCGACTATGTGATCTCGCCGACCGCGCCGAACGTGAACTATGCGGCGGAATGGGCCTCGCCCACCAACGATCCGATGCGGCCGTTCGAGCACATCTGCTATACCGTACCGTGGAATATGTCGGAGAACCCGGCCGTCTCCATCAATGGCGGCTTCGACGCCAACGGTTTTCCCATCGGCGTGCAGATCGTCGGCCGCCGCTTCGACGATATCGGCGTACTCGGCATGGCCAAGGCCTTCGAGGGCCTGCGCGGGGCGCAGCAGCCCTGGCCGAAGCCGCCGGCGAGGTAGCTTTCTCCGTCATGGCCGGGCTTGTCCCGGCCATCCACGTTCTTGTACTGCATCATCAGATGCCCAGTCCGCGCAAGACGGACAGTGGCGACCGTGCGTCTCGTCTCATCGAGACCGCATTTAAGCTAAGGAAGGAAACCACATGGCGTATGAGACGATCAAATACGAGGTCGCCGAGCAGATCCTCACCATCACGCTGAACCGGCCCGACAAGCTCAACGCCTTCAACGCGCAGATGCAGGCCGAGTTGATCGACGCGTTCGATGCCGCCGACAAGGACGACAATGTCCGCGCCATCATCGTCACCGGCGCCGGCCGCGGATTTTGCGCGGGCGCGGACCTCTCGTCGGGCGCGGATACCTTTGATCGCGACGCGCGGCGCGGGCCGGTGAAGCGCTTTGCCGACGGCAAGGTCGATTACAGCGATCCGCAGGTGCGGGATGGCGGCGGCCAGGTCACCTTGCGCATCTTCAAGTGCCTGAAGCCGGTGATCGCCGCGGTGAACGGGCCAGCCGTCGGCATCGGCGTCACCATGCAGCTCGCCATGGACATCCGCATCGCCTCGGACGCAGCGCGCTTCGGCTTCGTGTTCTCCCAGCGCGGCATCGTGCCGGAGGCGGCCTCGAGCTGGTTCCTGCCGCGCATCGTCGGCATCTCGCAGGCGCTGGAATGGTGCTATTCGGGCCGCGTCTTCCCGGCCCAGGAAGCGCTCGCCGGTCGCCTCGTCAGTAAGGTCGTGGCGCCGGATGATCTGTTGCCGACCGCCCGCGCGCTCGCCAAGGAATTCGCGGCCAAGACCGCGCCGGTGTCGGTGGCGCTGATCCGGCAGATGATGTGGCGCATGATGGGCGCGGACGATCCGATGGAAGCCCACAAGGTCGACAGCCGCGGCATCTACGCCCGTGGCCGCTCCGAGGATGTGAAGGAAGGCGTGGTGTCGTTCCTGGAGAAGCGGCCGGCGCAGTTCAAGAACAAGGTGTCGAGCGATATGCCGGACTATTTCCCTTGGTGGACGGAGCGGGAATACAAGTAGCTTCGTAGGGCGGGTTAGCCGAAGGCGTAACCCGCCACTTCTCTCGCGGCAATCAAACGGCGGATTACGCTTCGCTAATCCGCCCTACGAACATAGCGGCACCGTCAATCCATCACCAGCGCCACGCGCCCGATCGCCTTGCGGTCGAGCAGCAACCGCATCGCCTTGGCGTAATCCTCCAACGGCAGGCGATGCGAAATGTTCGGGCGCAGCTTGCCCTCCTCCGCCCATTGCAGCAGCGCCTTCAGGCGCACTTCGCCAAGCGCCGGATTTTTCCGCACCGCCTCGCCCGCACGCACCCCTAACACGCTGGCGCCCTTGATCAGCAGCAAATTGGTCTTGGCCGAGCCGATGCCTCCGGTGAAACCGATCACCAGCAGCCGCGCGCCCCAGGCGATGCAGCGCATCGAGTTCTCGAACACGTCGCCGCCGACAGGATCGAACACCACGTCGGCGCCGCGGCCATCGGTGATGCGCTTGACGGCATCACGAAACGGTTCGCGGTCGTAGCGCACGAGATGATCAGCACCGCGCGATTTGGCAATGGCCAGCTTCTCGTCGCTGGACGCCGTCGCGATCACGGTCGCGCCCAGCATCTTGCCGATCTCGACAGCCGCAAGGCCGACGCCGCCGCCGGCGCCGTGCACCAGCAATACCTCGCCGGGCTCGACCCGGCCGCGATCGATCAGCGCGTGATAGGCCGTGCCGTGACCGGCGAGATAGGTCGCACCTTCCGCATAGTCGAACGTCGACGGCATCGGCGTGAGCTGCGCCGGCGTCACCACGGCTTCATCCGTGAAGGCGCCGTGACGCATCTTGACGATGACCTTGTCGCCGATAGCGACGCCCTTCGCCTCCGCGCCGACTTCAGTCACATCGCCGGCGGCTTCCATACCGGGCGTGAACGGCAACTCGGGCTTGAGCTGGTATTCGCCGGCGGCCATCAGCACATCAGGGAAATTCAGGCCAGCGGCGCGGATCGCGACACGGACCTCGCCCGGCTTCAGGGCGCGCGAGGGAAACTCTTCCAGCAGCAAGCGCTCGGGCGCACCGAGCGCGCGGCAAACAACAGCCCGTACCATCAGGCCGCGCTCGCCTTGCTGCGCTTAAGCGCCTCGCGGATCAGCGGCAGGCGGTCATTGCCGAAATACATGTCGGTCTTGTTGACGAAGATCGTCGGCGAGCCGAAGCCGCCGCGGGCGACGACCTCCTCCGTGTTGGCTTTGAGCTGGTCCTTGATCGCCTGCTCCGAGATGCCCGCGAAGAACTTTTGCTCGTCGATGCCGGCTTTCTTGCAGATCTCGGCCAGCACCGCGTCCTGCGAAATGTCCTTGTCAGCGCCCCAATAGGCCTCGAACACGCTCGTGGCGAACGGCACCATGTCCTTGCCCAACCAGATGCAGCCGCGCATCGCCTTGACGCTGTTCACCGGAAACACCGTCGGCGGCATCTTGATCGCAAGGCCAGCCGAGCGCGCCCAGTCGGCGAGGTCCTTCTTCATGTAACGCGCCTTCAACGGCACCGGCGTCTCCCGCTGCGCGTAGACGCTCGGGTTGACGGTGTTGAAGATGCCGCCAACCAGGATCGGCCGCCAGATGATCTCGGCGCCGAGCTCGCTCGCGAGCGGCTGGATGTTGTGGAAGGCGAGATAGGTCCAGGGGCTGGAACAGTCGAAGAAGAACTCGATCATGGTGTTTCCTTTACTGACGGACCTCATCCTGAGGAGGCCGCATAGCGGCCGTCTCGAAGGATGGCCGCGGGTGACAACCGGGCCTTCATGGTTCGAGACGCGCCTGCGGCGCTCCTCACCATGAGGAGCACTACCTCTTTCCCAACACTTCCTTAGCCCGCTGGCCGAACATGATCTTGCGTGATTCCTCGTCGAACGGCTCTTTCACGAATTTTCCGATCGCGAGCCCGGCCTGCACCTGCGGCCTGGCTCTCACCTCGGCGTACCAGCGCTTCACGTTCGGATAGTCGTCGAGCGTAAAGCCCTGCGCCTTGTGGGTCATGGTCCAGGGGAAGCAGGCGATGTCGGCGATCGAATAGTCGCCGGCGACATAGGCGCCGGTCGTGGCGAGTTGGCGATCGAGCACGCCATAGAGCCGCGCAGCCTCGTCGCGGTAGCGCTCGATCGCATAGGGAATCTTCTCCGCCGCATAGAGCGCAAAATGGCCGTGCTGACCGAGCATCGGCCCGAGCCCCGCCATCTGCCACATCACCCATTGGATGGTGGCGGAGCGGCCGCGGAGATCACCGGGGAGAAAGCGGCCGGTCTTCTCCGCCAGATAGATCAGGATGGCACCGGTCTCGAAAACCGAGAACGGCCCACCGCCATCGGCGGGATCATGATCGACAATCGCGGGAATGCGGTTGTTGGGCGAGATCGCCAGAAAGTCGGGACTGAACTGCTCGCCGGCGCGGATGTTGACGGGCTTCACGGTATAGGGAAGCCCGAGTTCCTCCAGCATGATCGAGATTTTCCAGCCGTTCGGCGTCGGCGCGTAGTGGAGGTCGATCATCACCTTCCCTGTCGTCGCCGATGGAATGGAGGGCGACTTTTGTTGTTCTGTACCTCGACGTTAAGACATGGCAGACAGAGGCGCAATCACAACCCGCCGGGAGGGACCCATGCTGTTTCCAACGACGATCGCCGGCTCCTTGCCGAAGCCGGAATGGCTCGCTGAACCCAACATGCTCTGGGCGCCCTGGAAGTCGCAAGGCGACGAGCTGCTCCGCGCCAAGCGCGACGCCACGCTGATCTGGCTGAAGATCCAGGAGGACGCCGGCATCGACATCGTCACCGAGGGCGAGCAGGCCCGGCAGCATTTCGTGCACGGTTTCCTCGAGAAGATCGAGGGCATCGATTTCGCCCACAAGGTTGAGATGGGCATCCGGAAAGATCGCTACAAGGCAATGGTGCCGCAGGTCGTCGCGCCGCTGCGGCTGAAGGGGCGCGTCCACGACTTCGAGGCCCGCGTCGCGCGCACGCATACGAAGAAGAAGCTCAAGTTCACCCTGCCCGGCCCGATGACCATTATCGACACCATCTCCGACAGTTACTATGGCGACCGCGTCAAGATGGCCTTTGCCTTCGCCGAGCTCTTGAACGAAGAAGCCAAGGCGCTGCAGGCCGACGGCGTCGATCTCGTGCAGTTCGACGAGCCCGCCTTCAACGTCTACATGGACGAGGTCAACGACTGGGGCATCAAGGCGCTGGAGCGCGCCGCGCAAGGCCTCACCTGCGCCACCGCCGTCCACATCTGCTACGGCTACGGCATCAAGGCCAATACCGACTGGAAGGAGACGCTCGGCGCGCAGTGGCGGCAGTACGAGCAGATTTTTCCGGCGATCGATGCGAGCCCGATCCAGCAGGTCGCGATCGAGTGCCGCAATTCCAAGGTGCCGCTCGATCTGCTCGCGCTTTTGAAGACCAAGATCGTCCAGGCCGGCGTGATCGATGTCGCCAGCGATACGGTCGAGACTGCCGAGGACGTCGTCAAGGTGATCGACGCGGTGTCGAAATTCGTGCCCAAGAGCAACATCATCGCCACCACCAATTGCGGCATGGCGCCGATGCGGCGCGAGATCGCCGAAGCCAAGCTGATGGCGCTCGGCGCCGGCGCTGCGCTGGCGCGTGAGAAGCTCGGGTGATGGTGGTTGTTCGGACGGCACTTGCCGCCGTCGCGCTGGCAGCGCTCATGCTGCCGGCGCAGGCGGAAGATCGCTCGGTGCTCATGAATTGCAAGGCGATGGTGGAGCGTGCGTCGAAGGATGCCAGTGCCGCGAGCGAAGCCGAGCTGACCCGCTGCCGCCAGGTGATCCGCGAATGGGCGCTGCGCGATGCGCGCACGACGGTGGATGAAGAGGGCAAGCCGCTGCGCTAGCCGCGTGCGGTCGGATGCAGCACGGGCTGGTAGCCCGCGTTCATCGTGCGCAGCGTCGATGGCGGCGTCAGCAGTGTCGCTTCAACGGGGTGACGCTCGACCGCGCCATAGCCCTCCGGCGACCACAGCAGCGCCCTGCCTCGCGTGACCAGATAGCTCTCCTCCCCCTGCTGCAGCATCGCGCCTTCGGGAAGCTGGTCGAGCGGCACCAGCAGCGCGTGCAGCCGCTTCCTGCCGTGATCGAGCCGCTCGTGGTGCAGCACGGTGTCGATGTCGTGCATGCGGACGTCGTGCACGCGGTTGCCCTTCTCCCACGCGGCGCGGAAGCGGTTGGCGTCGTCGCGACGGCAGTAGAAGCAGGGACGATGCCCGGCAGCGAGCGCGGTCGCTTCATCGAGAAAGAACAGCTCGGTCCAGCTCCGCTGCGCCATCACCTCGCGGCGGCGGCCCCGGAATTCGCAGGTGCAGGTGAGCCAGGCCGGCGACGACCAGCGCTTCTTCAGCAGCGTCTTCGTCGCGGGATCGTGGATGATGCCGCGGTTGCCGGTGAACAGCCCACGATGCGGGGTGGCGATGATGTCGCCGGTCGGCGTGACGCGGTTTTGCAGGGGCATTATTTTGTCGCCGCTGTGACACGCATCTTCCAGAGATTCCAGACGCGATCGAGCACCTGAACATTGACCGCATCGGCCTTCGTCGCCTCGGTCGGGGTCAGATAGTTGACCTCGCCGCCGAGCGCGAGGGCCTGCGACAGCAGCCGCGCATCGACGTCGGTGTAATAGGCGCGGAACACCGCGAGCTTCACGGATGGGCCGACCGTCGCATCGCCATGGCCACGCATCAGCACCACCGATTTGTCTGCGAGCGCGAGCGCCAGCGACTTGCCGATCGCCGCGTTGCTGACGAGCATGTTGGTCTCGCCGAACTCCTTGCGTATCTCCCAGACCGGCGCCCCCGCGCCGAGGAAGGCCGCGTTGTGGAAGATGGGCCGCAAGCTCACCTGGCTGACCGTGAACGGGATCACGCCGGGCGAGTGCGTATGCACCACCGCCATCACGTCCGGCCGCGCCCTGTAGATCTCGCTGTGGATGAAGCGCTCGAGGAAGACGGTGCGGCCCTTGGCATCGACGGCGTTGCCGTCGAGATCGAACTCCATGACGTCGTCGGCGGTGACCAGCGCCGGCGCCAGCGAGCGCGACATCAGGAAGCGATCGGGATGGCCGGGATCACGCGCGCTGACATGACCGAATGCGTCAACCACACCGAACTCGGCGAGCACGCGGCTGCCGACCACGATGTCGTCGATGACAGAAGCACGGTCCTGGCTGCGCGCCTCGGCCGTCAGGCCCATCGCCGCGAGCGCGACGATGAAGCCACAAAGTGCCAACCGCGCGCGTCCGGCCATGGCCATCAGCCTTTCGTGCCTACGCAGCACCGTCGCGGAGCGGCGGGTGGTAGGAGAGCGCAGTATCCCAGGGGAAGAAGATCCAGGTGTCCTGCGAGACCTCCGTGATGAACGTGTCGACCAGCGGACGCCCCTTTGGCTTGGCGTAAACTGTCGCGAAATGCGCATCGGGCAGCATCTCGCGCACCAGCTTGCCGGTCTTGCCGGTATCGACGAGGTCATCGACGATCAACAGGCCCTTGCCGGTGCCGCCGCCGAGCGTCATCGCTTGTTCCGAGATACCTTTCAGAACCTGGAGCTCACCCTGCTTGTCATGATCGTAGCTGGCGATGCAGACCGTATCGATCACGCGCACGCCGAGCTCGCGCGCCACGATCGCAGCCGGCACCAGGCCGCCGCGGGTGATCGCGATCACCGCATGGAACGGACCGACCTCGTTGAGCCGCCAGGTCAGCGCCCGGCAATCCCGGTGGAACTGGTCCCACGACACCGGAAAGGGCCGGCCCGCCCGCTCCTGCGCGCTCAGTTCCGGTGCTTCACCAGCCATCATCGTCTCCTGCATTCGTCTGCCGGCAGCTCCATTTGCTACCGGGTGATGTTCAATCCCGCCAGCATTTCCTTCACCGCCGACATCGCGGATGCGAGCTTATCCGCATCGCGCGAGCGCACCACCAGATTGGTGTTCGGCTTTTGCTCCTCGTCCATGAAGGGATAGCTGCCGATGATGGTGTCGGGATGAGCGGCGGCGATCGCCCGCAGCGGGCTGCCGATGTCGCCTTCCCGCGCATTGGCACGGACCGATTCCGACAGCATGCGAACGCCGGATTTCAGCTTGGGCGAGACGATGTCCATCATCGCCTGCATGATCGAGGGCACGCCGGCCATCACGATGACATTGCCGATCTTGAATCCGGGGGCGAGGATGGTCGCGCTCTGGATCAGCTCGGCGCCGTCGGGAATGCGAGCCATGCGCAGGCGGGCCTCGTTGAGGTCCTGCTCGCTCCAGCGCTCCTTGAAGCGGGCGACCACCTCCGGGTGATGGTCGATGCCGACGCCGAACGCCTTGGCGACGCTATCAGCAGTGATGTCGTCATGGGTTGGCCCAATGCCGCCGGTGGTGAACACATAATTGTAGCGATGCCGCAGTGCATCCAAGGCGGCGATGATGTCGGGCTCGTCGTCGGAGACGACCCGGACTTCCTTCAGGTCGATGCCGATATTGGTCAGGTATTCGGCGATGAAGCCGATATTCTTGTCCTTGGTCCGGCCGGACAGGATTTCATCCCCGATGACCAGAATGCCCGCCGTGACGATCTCGCTCATGCCTTAAGTCCCTCACCTCTGGTCCCGACTTTGCCGAGGTAACGCGTTGAAGTCACGCGGTTTTGCTGCCGAAATAAGCAGTCCTCAGCCATTTTTTCAGGCAGGTCACCGGTCATCCCCGGCAAATGCCCCTTCTCAATGCTTATAGCGCTGGCCCGCCCCTTGCTACCTCCTCAGAGTCATGCACTCTTGCCGCATGGCCAGGACGTTGCGGTCTTCACCAAGGCCTGACGACCTGTCCAATGGCGCAACGCCTAGCGGAGACAAGTCGGGATCTATGGCAGTCGCGTTTGACGAAATGAATATTCCGGGTGGGGACCTTCGTCCCGCCTATCAGGAGCTGGCACGCTGGCTCAAGGAGACGCCTCCAGAGGCGCTCGAATATCGCCGCCAGGAGGCCGAGCTCCTGTTCCGCCGCATCGGCATCACCTTTGCGGTCTATGGGGACTCCGAATCCACCGAGCGCCTGATCCCGTTCGACGTGATCCCGCGGATCATGTCCGGCAAGGAATGGACGCTGCTGGAGAAAGGCCTGAAGCAGCGCGTCAAGGCGCTGAACATGTTCCTGCGCGACATCTATCACGGCCGCGACATCCTCCGCGCCGAGATCGTGCCCGACGATCTGATCTTCCAGAACCCGGTCTTCCGCCCCGAGATGAACGGCCAGCAGGTGCCGCACGACGTTTACGTGCACATCGCCGGCATCGATATCATCAGGGTCGATGCCAACGACTTCATCGTGCTGGAGGACAATGCGCGCACGCCGTCGGGCGTGTCCTACATGCTGGAAAACCGCGAGATCATGATGCGGCTGTTTCCGGATCTGTTCGCCCGCCACAGAGTGGCGCCGGTCGAGCGCTATCCGGACGAACTGCTCTCCGCGCTGCGATCGGTCGCACCGAACAGTGCCTCGGGTGAACCGACGGTCGCTCTGCTCACGCCCGGCGTCTACAACTCCGCCTATTACGAGCACTCCTTCCTTGCCGACAAGCTCGGCATCGAGCTGGTCGAGGGCCGCGACCTCATCGTCAAGAACAACGAAGTGTTCATGCGGACGACCGAGGGCGTGAAACGGGTCGATGTGATCTACCGCCGCGTCGACGACGATTTCCTCGATCCCCTCACCTTCCGTCCCGACTCCGCGCTCGGTGTGCCCGGGCTGATGTCGGCCTACGCGGCCGGCAACATCACGCTCGCCAATGCGGTCGGCACCGGCATCGCCGACGACAAGGCGATCTACTCCTACATGCCGGAGATCGTGAAATTCTACCTCGGCGAGGAGCCGATCCTGAAGAACGTGCAGACCTGGCGCTGCCGCGAGCCGAAGGATCTCGCTTACGTGCTCGACCATCTCGGCGATCTCGTCGTCAAGGAAGTGCACGGCTCTGGCGGCTACGGCATGCTGATCGGCCCCGCGGCGACGAAAGCAACGATCGAAGCCTTCCGCGAGAAGCTCAAGCGCGAGCCGGAAGGCTTCATCGCCCAGCCGACGCTGGCGCTCTCGACCTGCCCGACCTGCACGGCAAGCGGCCTCGCGCCGCGCCATGTCGACCTGCGCCCCTTCGTGCTCACCGGCAGCAAGAGCACGACGATCGTGCCGGGCGGGCTGACACGTGTTGCGCTGAAGGAAGGTTCGCTCGTGGTGAATTCGAGCCAGGGCGGCGGCACCAAAGACACCTGGATTTTGGACGAGTAGAGAGATGCTGTCGCGTACCGCCGAAAACCTCTACTGGCTCGCCCGCTATGTCGAACGGGCCGAATATCTCGCGCGCACCATTGATGCGACCTTGCGCGTCACCGCGCTTCCCGCCGCCTATATCGGCAAGACCAACGAATGGGACTCCGCCCTGCTCACCGCCGGCGTCGCGGAAAGCTTCTATCAGACCCACGAGGAAGCCAACGAGCACAACGTCGTCGACTACCTGTCGTTCTCGGCCGACAACCCGTCCTCGATCAGGAACTGCATCGAGGCCGCGCGGCTGAATTCGCGCTCGGTGCGCACCGCGCTGACCAGCGAGATGTGGGACACCATCAACTCGGCCTGGATCGAGCTGCAGGCGGTCTGGAGCAAGGGCACCTCCACACGCGAGGACCTCGCGAAATTCCTGCGCTTCGTGCAGGAGACCTCGCTGCGCTTCGACGGCTCGGCATACCGCACCATGCTGCGCAACGACGCCTACTGGTTCTCGCGCCTCGGCCTGCATCTGGAGCGCGCCGACAACACCGCACGCATTCTCGACGTCAAGTATCACGTGCTGCTGCCCGAGGAGGAGCACGTCGGCGGTCCGCTCGACTTCTATCAGTGGAGCTCGATCCTGCGTTCGGTGTCGGCGCTGACGGCGTATCACTGGGTCTACCGCGAGACGCTGAAGCCCTGGCTGGTCGCGGACCTGCTCATTCTCAACGGCACGCTGCCGCGCTCGCTGGCCAGCTGCTACGACAATCTCACGCGCAACCTCGACCAGATCGGCGTCGCCTATGGCCGCCAGGGTCCGGCGCAACGCCACGCCCGCGGCATCCGCAACCGGCTGGAACACAGCAACATGAACGACATTTTCCAGCACGGCGTGCATGAATTCATTCAGGAATTCATCGCGGACAATTCCAGGCTGGGCGAAATCATCACGAAGCAGTATTTGATCTGATGTCCCCCGGCTGACGAAACGGGATATCGTCATGGCCGGGCTTGTCCCGGCCATCCACGTTCTTGCTGCCGCGCGGTGAGGAAGAGCGTGGATGCCCGGGACCAGCCCGGGCACGACGAGCTTCTTCGCGAAAGGCAGTCGGGCCTAACCACTAACTGCACGGTTCCCCATGCGCCTGCGAATCCAGCACACCACGACCTATCGCTACGAGCCGCAGGCGACGAGCGTGATCCAGATCCTGCGCATGACCCCGTGCAGCCATGACGGGCAATATGTGGCGGAATGGCAGATCGACGTCTCGACCGACACCAAGCTCGACATCCATGAGGACGCCTTCGGCAACGTCACCCATGTCTTGTCATGCGGACCCGTCGGCGACATCAAGATCACGGCCGAGGGCCTGATCGAGACCCACGATACAGGCGGCGTGCTGCGCGGCGCCGACGAGCGCTTTCCCGCCGACATGTTTCTGCGCACCACCGATCTCACGACCGTCAATCCTGCGATGGCAGCGGTCGCGCGCCAGTTGCGCAGCGAGGCCGAGAGCGACACGCTGGGCTTCCTGCACACGCTGATGAGCGAGATCAGCGACCACATGACCTTCGACGAAGATCCGACCAACAGCGGCACGTCGGCGGCCGAAGCGTTCACGCTCAAGCGCGGCGTCTGTCAGGACTATGCGCATATCTTCATCGCCTGCGCCCGCACCGGCGGCGTGCCGGCGCGCTTCGTCTCCGGACACTTTTTGCGCTCCGACGGCACCGTGCATCAGGACGCCGGCCATGCCTGGGCGGAAGCCTACGTTCCCGATCTCGGCTGGGTCGGTTTCGACCCTGCCAACAGCATCTGCACCACCGACGCCCATGTCCGCGTCGCCATCGGGCTCGATTATCTCGGCGCGGCACCGGTGCGCGGCACCCGCTATGGCGGGGGCGCGGAGACGCTGACGGTCGCGGTCAGGGTCGAGCAGGCCGGCCGCGGCGGCCAGTCGCAATCGCAATCCCAGCGGCAGAGCTAGGCTCGGCGGCAAGCGTTACAGCCGTAATCGACGGCGACCGCGCTGAAACCGCATCGTAGCGCCGTCTCTTCAACCTCCGTTGCGATCCATCCCGCAACAGAGGTTGAGACAGATGCGGCTTCAAGAAAAAATCAGCAATTCCCTGGCACTGCGCGATCCTCACAAGGGCATGCTTCTGGGCATCGGCGAGTTGGCGCCCGAGATCACGGCACGCGCCGCCGAGATCGAAGCTGCGCGCCGTCTCCCGCCCGATCTGGTGGAACGGCTGAAATCAATCGGACTGTTTCGGATGTTCGTGCCGCGGAGCCATGGCGGGCTGGAGCTTGATCTGCCGGCCGGGCTCGAGGTGATGAAGACGCTGACCCGTCTCGACGGCTCGATCGGCTGGCTCGCGATCGTTGCCGGCGTCGGCGGCCTTTTCGCCGCCGCGTCGCGTCCTGAACTGTATCAGCAGATCTATCAGGACGGACCGGACGTGGCGATCTGCGGCTCGTCGCAGCCGGCAGGAACGGCGGAGCGCGTGGCCGACGGCTATCGCGTCAAAGGGCGCTGGCCGTTCGCCAGCAGCTGCACCCATGCCGACTGGATCGGCGGGTTTTGCGTTGTCACCGACCGCGGCAAGCCGGTCCCGGGCCCGCAGGGCAAGCCGTTGGTTCGTGCAATCATGCTGCCGGCGCGCGATTGGGAGATCGAGGACACCTGGCACGCAGCAGGGCTCAAGGGCACCGGCAGCCATCACATCACGCTGCGGGAGACATCCGTTCCCGATACCCACGTCTTCGATGTCGATGCTGCCCCGCGCCTGTCGGGTCCGCTCTATCAGTCGTTGCGGCAATGGCTGCCGTTGCTGCACGGGACCTTCTCGGTGGGCCTCGCCGAGGGCACCGTCGATGATCTGCTCGCGCTGGCCCATACCGGGCGGCAGCAATTATACGCGGCCGTGCCGATGCGGGAGTCCGAGATTTTCCAGTACGAGCTCGGCCGGATTTCCGCGGACCTGAAGGCGGCGCAGGCGTTTCACGAGGTGCAGGTCGCCAGCCATTGGCGGCGCGCGCTGTCGGGAACGCTGAACGACCCGGATCTCCTGGTCGAAGGGGCCCGATCCGCGGCCTGGCTCGCCACGACCTGCGTCGGCATTGCGGACGCCTGCTTTGCGCTGGCGGGTAGCAGCGCGGTCTATGACAGCTCGCCGCTGCAGCGGCGTCTGCGCGATCTTCACGTCGGCGCGCAGCACGCTCACGCACAGCAGCGCCAATATGTCGAGGTCGGCAGGCTGGCGTTGCGTCGCTCGGCCGAGCAGGCCTGTTGATCGCACCAGCCGTGCTACAATCGCAGGATCAGACCTGACCCTGCGAGGACCCCCATGGCGACCGTGAAGCTGCTTTCGGACGATGAACTCTCCAGCGAGGCGCGCGCCGTTTTCGACGACATCCGAAAAGTCCGGCAATCGGATTTCGTCAACAATTTCTGGCGCGCGCTGGCGCATGATCCGAAGACGCTGCGGCGGACCTGGGAGAGCATCATGGAGGTGATGGCGCCGGGCGCGCTCGATCCCAAGGTCAAGGAGATGCTTTATGTCGCGGTCTCGATCGCGCATGGCTGCAGCTACTGCATCCATTCGCACACCGCGGCCGCCCGGGCCAAGGGCATGACCGAGGCCGAATATGGCGAGCTGCTTGCCATCGTCGGCATGGCTTCGGAAACCAACCGGCTGGTCACCGCGCTCGGCGTCCCCGTCGACCGGGCGTTTCTCGCCGATGCCGCTGACTGAGCTAGGCTTTTTGCCCCGTCGATGCATCCCATTGGGGGTTTCATGCGCCTCCGAAATTGGCTACTAGATTGGCGCCGGCAAAAGCGCTCGCGTTCGGGGACTGGAAATGACCTATTGTTGTGGAATCCTGGTTCGGGACGGGCTGGTCATGATCGCCGACACCCGTACCAACGCCGGCCTCGACAATGTCTCGACCTTCCGCAAGCTGCACATCTTCTCCAAGCCGGGCGACCGCATCATGGCGATCGCCAGCGCCGGCAATCTCGCCATCAGCCAGTCGGTGCTCTCCACCCTGACCGAGGGTCTTGAGGACCCGAACACGGGCGAGATCGAGACGCTGATGAACGCGCCGACCATGTTCCAGGCCGCCCAGCGCATCGGTCGGGCGATCCGGGCGGTGCACGCGACCGAAGGCCCGGCGCTGAAATCCGAGGACGTGTCGTTCGACGTTTCCTTCCTGTTCGGCGGCCAGATCAAGGGCGCACGCATGCGCCTGTTCATGGTCTACACGGCCGGCAATTTCATCGAATGCACCACCGACACGCCCTACCTGCAGATCGGCGAGCACAAATACGGCAAGCCGGTGCTCGACCGCGCCATGCATTACGACGTCGAGCTCTACGAGGCGCTGAAGACCGGCCTGATCTCGATGGACTCGACCATGCGCTCGAACCTCGGCGTCGGTCTTCCCATCGACGTGCTGGTGGTGCGCGCGGATGCCTGCGATGCCGATCTCAACCACCGCATCGAGGCAGGCGAGCCCTATTTCCACGACCTGCGCTCGCGCTGGTCGGCGGCGCTGCGCGCGGCGCATCAGAATATTCCGCGGCCGCCCTACAAGAACGAAAAAGAACCCAAAACCTGACAACTGAAGAAAAGGCAGGAAACGATGAGTGAAGCAAAAAAGATCGCAGTGGTGACGGGCGCCGGCACCGGTGTCGGACGCGCCGCGTCGCTGGCGCTGATGAACACCGGCTTCACCGTGGTGCTGGTCGGGCGCCGGCTCGACATGCTCGAGGAGACCGCCAAGCTCGGCCCCGCGGGCAAGAGCCTCTGCGTCACCGCCGACATGACCAAGCCCGACTCGATCGCCGCGCTGTTCGACAAGGTGAAGGCGACCTACGGCCGGCTCGACGTGCTGTTCAACAATGCCGGCATGGGCGCGCCCGCCGTCAATTTCGAGGACCTCAGCCTCGAGCAGTGGCAGGCGGTGGTGAACACCAACCTCACCGGCCCGTTCCTGTGCACCCAGCACGCCTTCCGCATCATGAAGGACCAGAGCCCGCGCGGCGGCCGCATCATCAACAACGGCTCGATCTCGGCGCATGCGCCGCGGCCGTTCTCGGCGGCCTACACCTCGACCAAGCACGCCATCACCGGCCTGACCAAGGCGAGCAACCTCGACGGCCGCATGTACGACATCGCGGTCGGCCAGGTCGACATCGGCAATGCCGCAACGCCGATGACCGACCGCATGGTCAACGGCCCCGGCGTGCTGCAGCCGGACGGCACCACCAAGCACGAGCCGCGCATGGATGCGAAGGCGGTCGGCGATGCCGTGGCCTACATGGCCGGCCTGCCGCTCGACGCCAACGTGCTGACCATGACGGTGATGGCCAGCAAGATGCCGTTCGTCGGACGAGGCTGAACCAAAACTACGAAAACAACCCCATGCACAGTAGGCGCCAAGAGGCGCCTGCTGCTGCCGGGCTTGCGGGGTGACGCGGCGTAAGTCCACGCGCTGCTTCAGCAATCGTCATTGCGAGCGCAGACTTGCCGCTCTCGTGCCCCGGACGCAGCGCGGCATGCAATGACGCGCTGCAGCGCGTCCGGGACACGAGCCCTACTCCAAACTCTCCACCTGCCGCAGGCTGGGGAACAGCTTCATCCACAGCAAGGCCACCGCAACCGTGCAGACGCCGCCGAGCACGGCGGCCGGCATGGCGCCGAACAGCGCGGCGGTCAGCCCGCTCTCGAACTGGCCGAGCTGGTTCGAGGCGTTGATGAAGAGAAAATTGACCGCGCCGACGCGGCCGCGCATCTCGTCGGGTGTGGACAATTGCACCAGCGAGAAGCGGATCACGACGCTGATCGTGTCGGCGGCACCCAGAACTGCGAGCGACAGCACCGACAGCCACATCCAGGACGACAGCGCGAACACGATCGTGGCCACCCCGAACACGATCACCGCCTGGAACATGCGCAGGCCGACATGCCGCGTAATGGCGTGGCGCGCCAGCACCATGGTCATCAGCAGCGCGCCGACGGCCGGCGCGGCACGCAGCACGCCGAGCCCGACCGGACCGGTCTGCAGGATGTCGCGGGCATAGATCGGCAGCAGCGCGGTTACGCCGCCGAACAGCACCGCGAACAAATCGAGCGAGATGGTGCCGAGGATCGCCGGATTGCTGCGGATGAAGCGGACGCCGGCAAAGATATTGTCCGTGCTCTCGTCCCTGGCCACGGCCTGCGGACGCGGCTGGATGAAGCCGGTCAGGATCATCCCGAGAATCCAGAACAGCAGCATCACGGCGTAAGCGAGATGCGGCGCGATCGCATAGGCAAAGCCGCCGAGCGCCGGCCCGGTGATGGTCGCGACCTGGCCTGCGCCGCTCGCTACTGCGGTGGCACGCTGCAGCGAGCCCTGCGGCGCGATGAGCGGCAGCAGGGCCGCCGTGGTCGGGCTCTCGAAGGCGCCGGCAATGCCGAGCACGAAGGTCGCGACGAAAATCTGCACCTCGCTGACCGCGCCGAGATAGGTAATGACGGCGAGATAGAGCGCGGTCGCGGCTTCCACCAGCTGGCAGAGCTGGACCACGCGCTTGCGCTCAAAACGGTCGGCGGCGTGGCCGGCGACGAAGACGAGCAGCGCGGTGGGCGCGAACTGTACGAGCCCGACCATGCCGAGGTCGAAAGCCGAGCCGGTGAGATCGTAGATCTGCCAGCCGATCGCGACCGCCGCGATCTGGCTGGAAAAGCGTGACAGGCTGCGCGAGAGCAGGAAGAACAGGAAGGCGCGGTGGCGGAGGAGCTCTCCGGCGCTGACCGCCGGACGGGCTGAAACTGGCTGCTCTGGCATTGCCTCTTCGGTCACGCTCGGCTGGTCCGCCCCTGATATCGACGCGCTCCCCGCGTGGCTGACGCGGGCCTGCTTGTCAACAGCGGGCGGCCCCCGGCGCCATCCGGCATTGCGTTTGCAACGCACGCGCGGCCATAATCATTGGGGCTTTGGGGACATCATGCTGCGGCTGCAATCGACACTCGGCGTTTTCGCATTGCTGCTGATCGCGTTCGCGCTGGCGGAGAATCGCCGCGCGGTCTCGCTTCGGCAGGCGCTGATCGGCCTCGTCGTGACCTTCGTCACCGCGATCGTGCTCTTGAAGGTGCCGATCGTGGCGCATGCCTTCGGCGCCATCAATGACGCGGTCGGCGCCATCTCGGCGGCCTCGCGCGCGGGCTCCTCCTTCGTGTTCGGCTATGTCGGCGGCGGTCCCCTGCCCTTCGACCTGAAGGTACCGGGCGCCGATTTCATCCTGGCGTTCCAGGCGCTGCCGATCGTGCTCGTCATGAGCGTGCTGACGACGCTGCTGTTCTATTGGCGCGTGCTGCCGCCGATCGTGCGCGGCATGGCGTGGCTGCTCGAACGCACGCTCGGCGTCGGCGGTGCGGTCGGGCTCTCGACCGCCGCCAACATCTTCCTCGGCATGGTCGAAGCGCCGCTGTTCGTGCGGCCGTATCTGGCGCAGATGAGCCGCAGCGAATTGTTTCTGGTGATGACCGGCGGCATGGCCGGCATCGCCGGCACCGTGCTGGTGCTCTATGCGACGCTCCTTGCTCCTCTTATTCCCGATGCGGCCGCGCATTTCGTCATCGCCTCGGTGCTGGGGGCGCCGGCCGCGATCCTGGTCAGCCTGATCATGGTGCCCGAGACATCAGACAAGCGCACCGGCGGCGCGCTGGAAGATCCGGAGATGGAAGTCTCCGGCACCATGGATGCGATCGTGAAGGGCACGACCGCGGGGATCGAGCTATTGATCAACATCGTCGCAATGCTGCTGGTGCTGGTGGCGCTGGTCTACCTCGTCAACGCCATCCTCGGCCTGCTGCCGAACATCGGCGGCGGTGCGATCTCGCTGCAGCGGTTGCTGGGCCTCGTGATGGCGCCGGTGTGCTGGCTGATGGGATTGCCCTGGGACCAGGCCGTCACCGCCGGCAGCCTGATGGGCACCAAGACTGTGCTCAACGAGCTGATCGCCTATGTCGACTTCTCAAAGCTGCCGCCGGGTACGCTCGATCCGCGCTCGCGCCTGATCATGCTCTACGCGATGTGCGGCTTCGCCAACTTCGCCAGCCTCGGCATCATGATCGGCGGCCTCGGTGTGATGGCGCCGGAGCGGCGCGACGAGATCAACGCGCTGGGGCTGAAGTCGATCGTGTCGGGCACGCTGACGACGTGCTTGATGGGCGCGATCGTGGGGGTGTTGAGTTAGCAACAGGCCCGCAGCCCGTCACTTCAGCGTATGCCCTAAGCCAAGGCTCCAGCCACGGCGCGAAATGCCGTGACCGCGCGCTCAATATCCGCGTCCTCGATATGGCGATGGGTCACGCAGCGCAATCGCTGCTTGCCCCAAGGCCTCGCCTTCACGCCCATCCCCTCCAGAGCCTCCGACCACGCGGCGCTGTCGCGCCCGGAGCGAGAGACATCGACCTGCACGATATTCGTTTGCGGGATTGTCGCGCTGATCCTCGGATGCATCCCGTTCAGCGCATCGCTCAGAGCGCGCGCACGCCGATGGTCCTCCACCAGACGCACGCCCATGACCTGAACGGCCTCCAGGCCGGCGGCAGCCAGGATGCCGATCTGGCGCTGCGTGCCTCCCAGCATGCGGCGAAATCTGCGGCTCCGGTCGATCGCCGCGCCCGGCCCTGCGAGCACGGCACCGGCCGGCGCGCTCAGGCCCTTCGATAGGCACAGCGAGACCGTGTCGCAATGCCTCGCAACCGCGGCCGGCGCCGTTTCGAGCGCGACCGCGGCGTTGAAGAGCCGCGCACCGTCGAGATGCACAGGGACGCCACGCGCCGAAGCCATGGCGTGCACCGCCTGCATGTGCTCCAGCGGCAGCACGGCGCCACTTGCATTGTTGTGCGAGGTTTCCATCGCGACAAGGGCGGTCCTGAGCTTGTGCCCGTCGCTCTGTAGGGCATCCTCCAGCAAGTTCAGGTCCATCGCGCCGTCGGTACCGGCAACAGCGAGGTAGAACTGTCCCGTGAATGTCGCCGCTCCTCGCTCGGAGGTGTACATATGGGCACGCGATTCCAGCACGATCTGTTCGCTGCGCTGCGACTGCGCCAGCGTCGCCAGCAGATTGGCCATGGTGCAGCTTGGCACAAACAGGCCGGCCTCCTTGCCCAATGCGGCAGCCGCGACGGCCTCCAACTCCCGTACCGTGGGGTCACCGTCGAGCCCGTCATCACCGATCGGCGCCGAGGCCATGCGGGCATACATCGCCTCGGTCGGCTTGGTGACCGTGTCGCTGCGCAGGTCGATGGGCGGCGCCCCGGCGCCCGCCGCGTTCGTCACATGTTGATCTGCCATTGCGGGACCTCTAGAGCGCCTGGTGCTTCATTCGTAGGCTGCCGGGTCGCCGGAATCGGTTGGGTTGGCCAGCGCCCGCTTGAGGGCGGCGCTCATCGGGAATTTCAGGTTGAGGCCATACGGCGGGATCGGTGAATTGAAATATTTGTCGTAGAGCGCCGCAATCTGTCCGTTCTTCATCAGGTCGATCACGGCTTCGTCGACCACCTTCTTGAAGGCAGGATCATCCTTGGGTTCGACGATGCCGTAAGGCGCCATCTCGAGACCCTTGCTGCCGATCACGAAGTCATCCGGCGTCCTTGAAGTTGCGACCGTGGCATAGGCGAGACCGTCGTCGTTGGCGGTGCCGGCCGCACGGCCCGACGACAGCATCAGGAAGGTCTCGGCGGTGTCCTTGGCCGGCACCACCGAGATGCCGAGATTGTTCTTGGCGTTGATCAGCGTGATCACCTTGAAAGTCTGGCCGCCGGCCTGGGCAGCGATGGCCTTGCCGCGAAACGAAGTCGGGTCGTTGACATCGACCCCGCCATCCTTGCGCGCGACGAGGACCACCTGCGCAACGAAGATGGTGGGAGAAAAAGCGGCGAGCTTGTGCCGCTCGATATTGTTGGTGGTGTTGCCGCATTCCAGATCGATCGTGCCGTTGGCTAGCAGCTGAATGCGCGTCGCCGAGGTGATGGGTTGATAGCGGATCTCGAGCTTGGGGAGCTTGAGGGCCGTCTTGATCGCCTGCACCACCTGTTCACAGATTTCCACGGTGTAGCCGATCGGCTTCTGGTTGCCATCGAGATAAGCGAAGGGCACCGAGGTCTCGGGATACCCCAGCGTGATCGAGCCGGTCTCACGGATCTTGTCGAGCCTGCCCGCACCCTGCGCCATGGCCTCGCCGGAAAGAACAAAAGCAGCGACGGCCGCCGCGGCGAGCGCCTTGATCGTTATCGCTTTCATCTCGTCCCCTTCTTCCGCTGATGTCCGTGATGCCGTCCACGGTAGCCAACGAAAGGACGGCCCGGCGCGAACGGCTTCATGCTCTGGACTATCGTCCAAAAGGTCGATCTGATGAAATTCCAGTTTCACACTCTCCTATACGGATTTGATATGGCCACCAGACGGATGGGCTTGAAGCATGTGGAGGCCTTTCGGGCGGTCTTCGTGACGGGATCGATGACGCAGGCAGCTCAGCGCATGCATACCTCGCAACCCCAGATCAGCCGCCTGATCGGGCAGCGGAAGCGATCACGCAATTCCCGCTGTTCGACCGCAGCGGCGGTCGCCTCCGCCCGACCGTGGACGGATCGCGCTTTTTTCAGGAGGTCGAGAAGACCTTCATCGGCCTCGCCGGACTGGAGGCCAGCGCAGCCAGCATCCGTTCGTTCGGTATGGGTCGGCTAAGCGTTGCGGCGATGCCGCGCCTGGCCGGCGGCCTGCTGACGCGCATCGCGGCGCGTTTCAAGATGGACTATCCGCATGTGATGATCTCGATCCGGTCCGGCACGGCGAGCGCCGTGCACGACTGGATCAGCTCCGGGCTCTGCGACATCGGGTTGGCCATGCTCTATGGCGAGGTTGCGGGGGTGCATGTCGAGCCGGTGCTCAGGACACGTTGCGTCGCAATCATGCCGAAAGCACATCGCCTTGCGCAGAAGAAGACGCTGCGCCCTGCCGACTTCGCCGATGAGGCCTTCATCTCCTTCGCCACAGGGAGTCCGCTCTACGATCGCATCGATGCGATCTTCGCGCAGGCGGGCGTTGCACGCCGCATTGTTGCCGAGACCGATCTGGGCGCATCGGTCTGTGCCCTGGTCGCAGCCGGCCTCGGCGTCAGCATCATCAACCCGATTGCCGCACACGACGAAAGCTCCGGCGCGGCTCTGGTCACGCGCCCCTTCAACCCTATCGTCCCCGTGACGATCGCGCTGCTCCATCCACCTCATGCCGCGCCCGGCCGGTTGATTGATGCCTTCGGCGAATATGCCCGCAAGGTCATGGGCGCGGAGTTGGGCTATCTCGAGCGGTAGGCGACCGGCGCAATTCCGCTCAGCTGCACAGTTTCTGCTTCTGCAGGATGCGACGCACTTCAGCCATCTTGGCGCGGCACGGCTCGGCCGCCATGGCCTTCGCCTCGCTGGTTCGTCCCTGTGCCAGCAGCAACACCGCCATAAGGCTCTGCGCGCCGGAGCGCACCGGCCCGCCCGCGACATCCGAGGCGGCGAGCGACATGGCGGTTCGCGCTTCGGTCTCGGCGGAGTTGAAGCTGGCTTTTTCCAGGTAGGCGATCGCGCGGAACAGATGAGCCCGCGGGTCCTTCGGATAGCGGGTCACGAGATCGAGCGACCGGCTCGCCATCTCTTCAGCATTCGTCGGCGCTTCCGACGCGCGGATGTAGTGCAAGGCATCGGCCATGTAGGATGAATAATGCATGGCGGCGAAGCCGGCGCAGACCAGAGACACCGCCAATCCTGCGAACAACGTCATGCCGGCGCTCCGTGGCAGGCTGTCATAGGACCAGAAGGCGAGCCACGGCGTGATCGCAAGCGCGGCGCCGGCCAGCGCACCGCCTGCATGGGCATAGTAGTTGACGTTGCCGGAGGCGCCAAAGGCGAGCGGCAGCAGCGCGGGAATGCCGAAGAACAGCGACGTCTTCAGTCGCGAGATTGTTTGCGCGGCGTCCGCCTCCGGATCGAAGCTCGATACGAACAGCGCGGCGATGAGCCCGGTAATGGCGCCGGACGCACCGACGCCCACCGCGACGGCGGGGCCATTGCCCAGCAACGAGCCGATTTCGCCGGCGACTGCGCTGGCGACGAAGATCAGCGAAAACCAGCCACGGCCGATGAGGCTCTCCAGCCTGACGCCGACGATGAACAGCGCAACGCAATTGCCGACGAGGTGCCACTGGCTGCCATGCAGAAGCGGCGCAAGGCCGATCCGCCACCACTCTCCCCGTCCGACGACCAGATCGTAGCCGGATGCGCCCTGAGCGATCAGCGAGCGGACATCGAGTGAGCCATCCTTGGCAATGTCGATGGCCAGGCTGCGTTGCAGCGCATAGACGAGCAGCAGAACGAAAATCAGGCCAATGGTGAGGAAAGGGATATCGGCCAGAAGCCTGTTGTCGCGAAACAGCGAGCCCTCATCGGACGAGGGCTGAGTGTCGTCGCGCTCGACCGCCGGGGCGATCGGCGCGGCGGGTTGAAACGATCGACCTGGAGCTGGCGCTACAACGCCGCGTCGGCCAAAAGTGGTCGCCATGAATGCATCTCTCGCGTTCTCACAGCCTTGAGTTGACGCGAGGAATGTTTTCGACGGGTTAGCGCAAGCCCTGCGGGCGGCAGGAACCTTCCGACTGGTAACGGCCCGGTTTCCCGGATCGCGGGCTTTTTAGGGATTGCCTGGAGCCCTTCATACGGACGCCATAGCTCGGATGGAGCGCAGCGCAATCCGGGACCAGCTTCGCCGGGGAGAGACTTTCCCGGATTTCGCTTCGCTCCCATCCGGGCTACGCGCTGTCATCGCGGGCTTCTCGCAACGACGTGGAGAGAGTGGCCTACGCCTTCAGCTCCACCGTCTTGAACTCCGCCGGCAGGATCACTTCCAGCAGTTCGACGTCATCGGAGTAATCCAAAATCATGTGCTTGATCTTCGGCGGCTGGGTCCAGGCGCTGCCTTCTTTCATCAGGGTCTCGCCCTGCCCGTCCATGTAGGTCTTCACCCAGCCCTTGAGCACGTAGACCATCTGGAAGTCGACATCGTGGAAGTGGAGCTTCGAAACCTCGGCAGGATCGCAGGGACCCTGCAGGCGGATCACGTGGGCTTGCGCGAGGCCGTGGCTGGCCGCGGCAATGCCGAGGTCGCGATACTTGGCGTAGGCGCGCAGGCCGTCGGCTTTGAAATCTTCCTCGCGGTGATGGCTGATGGCGATGCGCTGCCTTGGGCGGCCGGGTTTCTTCGTCGCGGACGTTTTCGCTGAAGTCTTGGCGGTGGTCGTGCGCGCCTTCGACTTCACGGCCTTGCGTGCGGAGGAACGCACGGCGGCCTTGGCACCGCTTCGTTTCTTCACAGCGGTCTGGGCTGCGCTGCGCGATTTTGTTTTTTTGGTTGTTGTCTTGGCCATGAGCCGGCCTCCCCTGTTGTTATGGGAAGAGGCTAACACGGAAACAGGTCTCGTAGGGTGGGCAAAGCGACTTGTCCGCCGAAGCTCGAAGAGCGAAGGCGGAAGCGTGCCCACGTTCTGCGCGTGATCATGAAGAGATCGTGGGCACGGCGCTTGCGCGCCTTTGCCCACCCTACGAGAGCGGTGCTCGCCGCGAGACCTGGGCCCTATCTCAATTCAATCGGAACACGCCGTCCACGGCGCGCAGCTCGGCCGGCTTGATCAGCTTGGAATGCGCCACCGTCACCGAATGCAGCGGCCCGTCGAGCTTCTCGGTCCAGAACGCGAGGAAGTCTGTCAGCGCCGGGAATTTCGGAAACATGTCGTAGTTCTGCCAGACGTAAGTCTGGAGCAGCGACGGGTGATCCGGCATCCGGTAGAGAATCTGGGCCGTCGTCAGCCCGTAGCCCAGCATCTGTTTCCGGAAGTCCTCGGAAACGCCCCCAACCCGCAATCCCATGCCAACCTCCTTTGCAGGAGCGCATTCAGGGGGCGGCTTGCCGGTACGCTGCTTACGAGCCACCCGGTGGAGATGCGCTCACATGAGAGAAATGTGACGCAAACTGATAATCCATCTCAAGCCCAAAGGTTTAACAAGCTGTTGAAATTCAATGCTTTAGCAGCAGAGACAGCTCCGTGCTAATACGGCCCCGGCGGGTCCCCAAGCTCGGTTAACGATGGTAAAGAGATTTTGGCAGGGCGGGCCTTCAGAGTGCCGATTTTTCTGCTAGAAGCCCTTGCCCCCGCAAAATTCCTGTCCTATTTCAGCCTCGCCTGTGCTAGCACTCGTGGGCACAGACTGCTAATGCCAAAAAATCCTTAACTCGTGCAAATGCTTAGGAGAGCTGCATGAAATTCCGTCCGCTTCACGACCGCGTCGTGGTCAAGCGTATCGACGCAGAAGAGAAGACCGCCGGCGGCATCATCATCCCCGACACTGCCAAGGAAAAGCCCTCGCAGGGTGAAGTCGTCGCCGTTGGCCCCGGTGGCCGCGACGAGGCTGGCAAGCTGATCCCGATCGACCTGAAGGTCGGCGACCGCGTGCTGTTCGGCAAGTGGTCCGGCACCGAAGTGAAGATCGACGGCGTCGATCTCTTGATCATGAAGGAAAGCGACATCATGGGCGTCCTCGACGTCCCCGCTTCCAAGAAGAAGGCGGCCTAACAGCCCCTCTCTCCCTCCCGTCATTCATTATCCAAGGAAAAACTCCAGATGGCAGCCAAAGAAGTCAAATTCTCGGTTGAAGCGCGCGACAAGATGCTGCGCGGCGTCGACGTTCTCGCCAACGCGGTGAAGGTCACGCTCGGTCCGAAGGGCCGCAACGTCGTGCTCGACAAGTCGTTCGGCGCTCCCCGCATCACCAAGGACGGCGTCACCGTCGCCAAGGAGATCGAGCTCGAGGACAAGTTCGAGAACATGGGCGCGCAGATGGTGCGCGAAGTCGCCTCCAAGTCCGCTGACGCGGCCGGCGACGGCACCACCACCGCCACCGTGCTGGCCCAGGCGATCGTGAAGGAAGGCGCCAAGTCGGTTGCCGCCGGCATGAACCCGATGGACCTCAAGCGCGGTATCGACCTCGCGGTCGAAGCCGTGGTTGCGGACCTGCAGAAGAACTCCAAGAAGGTCACCTCGAACGACGAGATCGCCCAGGTCGGCACCATCTCGGCGAACGGCGACCAGGAGATCGGCAAGTTCCTCTCCGACGCCATGAAGAAGGTCGGCAACGAGGGTGTCATCACCGTCGAGGAAGCCAAGTCGCTCGAGACCGAGCTCGACGTCGTCGAGGGCATGCAGTTCGACCGCGGCTACATCTCGCCCTACTTCGTCACCAACGCCGACAAGATGCGCGTTGAGATGGACGACGCCTACATCCTCATCAACGAGAAGAAGCTCTCCTCGCTGAACGAGCTGCTCCCGCTGCTCGAGGCCGTGGTGCAGACCGGCAAGCCGCTGGTCATCGTCGCCGAGGACGTCGAAGGCGAAGCGCTCGCGACCCTGGTCGTGAACCGCCTCCGTGGCGGCCTGAAGGTCGCAGCCGTCAAGGCTCCGGGCTTCGGCGATCGCCGCAAGGCCATGCTGCAGGACATCGCGATCCTGACCGGCGGCCAGGCGATCTCGGAAGATCTCGGCATCAAGCTCGAGAACGTCACGCTCAACATGCTCGGTCGCGCCAAGAAGGTGATGATCGACAAGGAGAACACCACGATCGTCAACGGCGCCGGCAAGAAGGCCGACATCGAGGCGCGCGTGGCCCAGATCAAGGCGCAGATCGAGGAAACCACCTCGGACTACGACCGTGAGAAGCTCCAGGAGCGTCTCGCCAAGCTCGCTGGCGGCGTCGCGGTGATCCGCGTCGGCGGCGCGACCGAGGTCGAGGTGAAGGAGCGCAAGGATCGCGTTGATGACGCGATGCATGCGACCCGCGCGGCTGTCGAGGAAGGCATCGTCCCGGGCGGCGGCGTCGCCCTGCTCCGTGCGTCCGAGCAGCTCAAGGGCCTGCGCACCAAGAACGACGACCAGAAGACCGGCGTCGAGATCGTTCGCAAGGCTTTGTCGGCTCCCGCTCGCCAGATCGCGATCAACGCCGGTGAAGACGGCTCGGTGATCGTCGGCAAGATCCTGGAGAACAAGACCTACGCTTACGGCTTCGACTCCCAGACCGGCGAGTACGTCAACCTCGTCACCAAGGGCATCATCGACCCGACCAAGGTGGTCCGTACCGCGATCCAGAACGCAGCTTCGGTTGCCGCGCTCCTGATCACCACGGAAGCCATGGTCGCCGAGTTGCCCAAGAAGGGCGGCGCCGGTCCGGCAATGCCCCCGGGCGGCGGCATGGGCGGCATGGACTTCTAAGCGACGAAGTCGTCCCGGACGCGGCGCAGCGCGAAGCGGTGCACCGCAGATCCGGGATCTCGCTCCAAATAATACGAAACCCCGGCAGCAATGCCGGGTTTTTGTTTGTGGGGATCGTCATTCCGGGGCGCGCCCGCTTGGGCGCGAGCCCGTGACGAGACGAGAGACGCGGCTGCCTCACCCCACCTTCCCCATCCGATCCGGACGCAGCTCGCCTCGGGAATCGAGCGACCAGAAGATCCGCGTCACCTTGCCGACGAGATTGTCCATCGGCACGAATCCCATCGCACCCATCGCGCGGCTGTCGGTGGAGTTGTCGCGGTTATCGCCGAGCACGAAGACATGGCCGGGCGGCACCGTGACGACATTGGTGTTGTCGTAATAGCCGTTGTCGATGCAGTCATAGGTGACGTAGTTCGCGTCGTTCGGCAGCACCTCGCGCCAGCGCTTGATCTTGGCGCCGGCCTCCAACCCGCAAGCAGCCCCGCCTGCGGCAAAATCCTTGAGCGCAACGCGGATCACCGGCTTGTCGTTGAGGACGAGTTGCCCCTGTCGCATCTGGATGCGGTCGCCGGGCAGGCCCACCACGCGCTTGACGTAGTCGACGGAAATGTCCTTCGGGTTGCGAAACACCACGATGTCGCCGTAGCGGGGCTCCGCGGCAAGGAAGCGGCCCGAGATCCATGACGGCGAGAAGGGAAACGAATAGCGGTCGTAGCCATAGGCATATTTGGCGGCGAAGACGTAGTCGCCGACCACCAGCGTCGGCATCATCGAGCCGGATGGAATGTTGAACGGCTGATACAGGAAGATGCGAAACAGGAACGGCGGCGACCACAACACGGGGACGAGCAGGATCAGGATGACGATCGCCTTCCATTCGCTGGATTTTGCCCGCGGCTGGATGGTGTCCTGAAGAGTGGTCATCGCCTGCCCTGCCCGATGAGGTTGTGCACGGAGACTAGCGCAAGCGATGGCACGCGCAATCCCGATCAGCTCTGTGATCTTGGTCGCACCGATGTGCTCGCGCGTTCGAGACCGACGACAACGCGAAGGACAGCGAAGGGCCGCCCGTGGGCGACCCTTCTATCCTATGCAGTCTCGGGCGCCTTCAGGCGTACGAGCCGGGTCAGGAGGGCATCGAGGCCCTCGCCGTTGCCGGCGTGGAGATCGATGCGGCCGACCTTCTCGACCAGTCGCTCCAGCGACTCCAGCTCCTTGAGCCGAAGCAGCAGGGGGTTCTCCTCCATCAGGCGGGCGGTGTTCAGGAGCGAACGCGTTGCCGCGGTCTCCTCCTGCCGGCGGATCAGGTTCGCCTTCGCGACCCGCTCCGCCTCCACCACCTTGTTCACCAGCTCCCGGATCTCGCCGGGCAGGATCACATCCTTGACGCCGAGCTCGGTGACCTCGACACCGGACTCCGCGACGCGTGCACGCACGTAGTCGCGCAGCTCCGCATCCAGCGCCGCCTTCGCAGACAGCACCTCGTCCAGCGTCCGGCCCGCAACCGCCTCGCGGATCGCGAACTGCACCAGGCGGTACAGCCACGCATCCACGTCGGGCACGGTCGCCACCGTGCGCTCGGGATCGACCACCCGGCGGAACGCCGTCAGCGTCACCCGCAGCGCGATGCGATCCTTGGTCAGCATCTCCTGCGCGGTGATCTCGACCGCCTGGGGCCGCAGGTCGAGGCGCTTCACCTCGATCTTGCGGCCGACGGTCCAGAACGCGTGCCGGCCAGGCGCGAGCCGCTCGACGAGCCGGCCCTCGACGTAGAGCAGGCCCGCCTCGTGGTTCTCGACCACCGTCTCGGACGACACGGCCGAACGGTTGCGCTCGATCATGCTCAGGTGGCGCGCGTCGATCTTGGGATCGCTGGACACATCGATGCGCTCGACATCGATGCGGGTCGCAACCTTCCAGTAGACGCGCACCTGCCAGGGCGTCATCAGATGCACGGGCCGGCCGTCGAGGCTGACGATGGCGATCTCGTCAGCCCGCGTCTCGACCGCCTCGAACAGTTCGGCGGCAAGATCGGGACGCGCGGCCTTCAGCACCGCGTAACGATCCGTGGGGAATTCAGTTCCCACGACGTTGTACACGGTGGCCGTCAGCTCGTTGCGCCAATCGATCAGACGATGCCGACCAGGCGCGAGCACCCGCTCGAGCTGGCCGTTTCGCGTGAGTAGCGCGCGCTCACCGTCCTTGACGGTGACAGTGGTCGTCAGCAAATGCCAGGTCATGACACGCCTCCTTCGTTGCGCCCGGCGGGATGCCGGACGGACAGTTTTCGTTTGCAAAGGACGTGAGGACGCGGACGACGCTTCCTGCAGAGATCGGCGGGCCGTGGCTTGAGCTTGCACGATGACGGGCGCACGCGCGCGATCGCGCGACATCTGTCGCGCGGCCGTGCGGAGCCACCCGGCATCAGCGCAAGCGGTATCTACCGCGGCGCGAAGCCGGTCTCACAGTGTCTAAGTTCGGACGGAAAGCCTTGCGGCAAAACGGCCGGACTGCGACTGAAGCGCGCGTCCGGTCCCCTTCAGAGGAATCAGCTTTTCAGGCTGAAACGGAGCGCTGGAGCGGGATTCGAACCCGCGTCACGATGAGTAAAGATCATCTGCTCTACCACTGAGCTATCCTTTTGGTGCAAGAGACCGGAATCGAACCGATGTCTTCGAGCTTTCAGCCCGACGCTCTCCATGAGCTACGTCCTGCGTTTGCCTTCGTTCGGCGGAACACGAAACCGGAGACCGGCTCGCGCCAGCCGGGATCTCAACGAGCCCGGGCACATGGCCTAGCGAAGGAGCGCGCTAATAAACGAAGCACGTTCGGGTTGCAAGAGGGCGGTAAAGGATTTTTCGTCACGCGCCTTCCGCTGTGACGCAATCGTCACACCGCAGCAACGCCTCAACCGCGCGCCACATCCTGGAAACACGCCCTCACCCACTCGATCGTCACGCGCGTTGCGGCGTCGCGCTTGAGGTGATTTTGCACGAGCAACCAGACGTCGCGCCGTTTCGGCAGCAGCGTCGCGCGCAGGCGACGATCGCGGAGCAGATCCGTGCAAACATACTCCGGCAGCACGCCGGCAGCCTGATACGAGCGGATCAGGCTGCGGATGACGCGGACGTTGTCGGTGACGCAGCGCGCGCGTGCTTGCTTCGTGCGCAGGAACTGCATCTCGGGAATCGCACCGAGCTCGTCGGGATAGGCGCACAGCACCGGCTCGCCCTCGCTCGCAACAGGCTCGAAATAATAGATGCGGGTCTCGCCGAGTTTTGAGATCGCGAAGTCGCCCTTGTCGGGCTTGCGCAGCCGGATGGCGAGATCGGCCTCCCAGCGCGAGAACCTGACGTTCTCGCTCGAGGTGAGGAATTGCAGTGTCAGGCCGGGATTGTTGCGCAGGAAGTCACTCGCGCGCGGCGACAACACCTCCTCGGCGACCGTGTTGGTGGAGGCGATGCGCAGGCGTCCCACCGGACCAGCCAGGCTCGCACCGACGCGACCGATCTCGGCGGCATGCGAGGCCATCGCCTCGACATGCGCCAGCACCGCCTCGCACTGCCGCGTCGGCCTGCGGACGCCGTCGGCGGCCTCGAACAGACGCAAACCGAGCGCGCGCTCGATGCGCGCCAACCTGCGTCCGACCGTCGTCTCGTCGATGCGCAGCCGCGCGCTGGCCCCGGCATAGGTGCCCTCGTCCCTGACGGCAGCGATGATGCGTAGATCGTCCCAGTTCATCGATCGAAGCTATACCGGCCGGTGGCGGCCTGCAATATCGCAGCCACCCGCTGCAATATCCCTGCATATCGGCAGGCGTTACCGGGGCTATCCTTTGCGCGTTTCTGTCCCGGAGATTTCCAGACCATGACGACCGCAAAGACCCTGCTGCAGCTCGCCGGTGCCGATCTCAACCCGCCGCGTCTTGGCGACGCCGCGCTGGTGCTGATCGACATCCAGAACGAATATCTCGCAGGTCCCCTCGCCTTGCCCGACGCCAAGCCCGCGATCGCGCGGGCGGCTGCGCTGCTGGCACGGGCACGCGAGGCAAACGCGGCGATCATCCATATCGCACATCGCGGCAAGGCCGGCAGCCTGTTCGATCGCGGCGCCGACCGCGGCGCCATCGTCGCAGAGCTGGCACCTCGCGCCGGCGAGCTGGTGATCGAGAAGGAGTTGCCGAATGCGTTTGCCGGTACCGATCTGCAGGCGCGCCTTGCCGCAACCGACAGGAAGAACATCGTGCTGGCCGGCTTCATGACGCATATGTGCGTCAGCTCCACCGCGCGCGCCGCGCTCGACCTCGGCTTTCGCACGACGATCGACGCCGACGCCTGCGCCACACGCGACCTTCCCGACGGCCGCGGCGGCACGCTGGATGCCCGAACCATCCACGAGGTCGCCCTCGCCGAGCTATCCGACCGCTTCGCGATCATCGCGCGCGGCGACGTGCTGACATAACGGAGCAACGCGATGCTGCAGCTCTATTTCTCGCCGATGGCCTGCTCGCTTGCGAGCCGCATCGCGCTGATGGAAGCCGGCCTCGATGCGCACTATCATCTGGTGCATCTCGGGACCAAGAAAGTCGCGGACGACGACGGTGATTTCCGCGGCATCTCGTCGAAGGGCGCCGTGCCGGTCCTGGTGCTGGAGAACGGCGAGCGGCTGACCGAGAGCGCGGCGGTGCTGCAATACATCGCCGACCTGAATCCTGAGCGCGGCCTTGCGCCGCGGCCGGGAGAAGCGGATCGCTACCGGTTGCAGGAATGGCTGAGCTTCATCGGTACGGAGATCCACAAGGCGTTCCTGTTTCCGACCTTCTGGTACAAGGACGAGGGCTCGCTCGCCAAGCCGCGCGCGAGGATCGGACAGACATTATCGGTGCCGGCGGCCTATCTTGCAGACCGTGAATTCCTCGTGGGTCAACGCTTCACTGTTGCGGATGCCCATCTCACCTGGGCTTTGCTGCTGCTCCGTGCCGCAGGTGTCGACGTCGCGCAATGGCCGTCGTTGACTGCCTATCTCGAACGCATGCAGGCGCGGCCCACGGTGAGAGAAGCAGTCGCGACCGAGATGGCGCTGCGCAAGACCATGGCAGCCAGCCCGGCGTGACGGGATGTCACGACCGCCAGATCTGACGGTTCCATAGCGGCGAAGCCATTGATGCCGGCGCGGCATGCGCTAATCTGGGAAATATTTTTGATATTTCCCAGGAAGGCATTCATGCGTGCTGCTTCTGGAATTTTACGTCGAATTTCCCTGACTCTTCTCGCCCTCTGGCTGAGCTTTGTCCCCGCGTCGGCGGACAGGCGCGTTGCGCTGGTGATCGGCAACGGCGCCTATGTCTCTACGGCGCAGCTTGCCAACCCGTCGCACGATGCGGAGGACGTCGCGGCCTCGCTCAGGCGCAGCGGCTTCGAGGTCCTGCAAGGCATCGACCTGCGCCAGGCCGACATGCAGGACCTGACCATCCGCTTCGCGCGCGCCGCGAGCCAAGCCGACGTCGCCCTGTTTTATTACAGCGGCCATGCGATGCAGTACAACGGCGTCAACTATCTGATGCCGGTCGACGCCGTGCTGGCCGATGAAGCGGACCTCAAGCGCTTCGTGCGGGTCGACGACATCGTGAACGATTTGCAGCAGGCCAAGAACCTGCGCATCCTCGTGCTGGATTCCTGCCGCGACAATCCGCTCGCCGAAAACCTCAAACGTTCCGCCACGCGCGCCGCCTCGATCGGTCGCGGCCTGTCGAAAGTCGAAGCGCCGCGCGGCACGATCGTGTCGTTCTCGACCCAGTCCGGGCAGACCGCTGCGGACGGCAGCGGTCGCAACAGCCCCTATACGACCGCGTTCCTGAAGCACATCGAGGAGCCGCAGGAGATCGGCGACGTCTTTCGCGACATCAGCAGCGACGTCTATGATTCCAGCGGCAAGACGCAGCTCCCCGAGCTCTCGCTCTCGATCATCGGCAAGTTCTATCTGAACGGGCCGGTGTCGGTCACGGTCGCGCCAGCTGCGCCGCAGGCTGCGCCGAAGGCCGATCCCTGCGCCTCCGCCGAGGCGCACTGGAAGGCGGCCGACAGCATCGGCACGGCCGCTGCCTTCGAGGATCATCTTGCGCGGTTCTCGAATTGCAGCTTCGCCAGTCTCGCCAAGGGACGGATCGAAGCCCTGAAGCAGAAGGTGGTGCTGGCGCCGGCAGCCGGCGACAGCAAGACGTTCGACGGCAAGTGGGACGTCACCATAAGTTGCACGAACTCCGGCAAAGCGCTCGGCTACACCCGATCCCTGTCGGCCACCGTCACGAACGGCGCGCTCCATGCCGAGGATTCGGAGCCGCGCACGAACAACACGCTTGCGATCGACGGACAGATACCGGCTGACGGAAAGACGACGCTGAGCGCTCGGGGCACGACGGGACCGAGCGCCTATACTGTCAACAACGCCGTTCCCGGCTCGCCTTACGCGTACACGATCGACGCGCAATTCGAGCGCACCCGCGGCAGCGGAAAACGCAACGAACTGCGTCCGTGCAGTTTCAATTTCGTCAAACGCTGATCGTGCGATATCACGCACGAGCGGAGACGGCGATCGGCCTCGATCCCGTAGCAAGCTGACATCTCACAACGGGAACAAGATCATGACATCGCATGACGCTACGAAGATATTGGCCGGCAAGGTCGCGCTGGTGACCGGCGCAGGGCGCGGGCTCGGCCGCGCCTTTGCAGAGAAGCTCGCCGCGCTCGGCGCCGATGTCGCCATCCACGGCATGCGCGAGAACGGGCCGGCGGAATATGGCGAGGGCACGACGCTGACCGCAGTGGCCGCGGAGATCGGCCAGCAATTCGGCGTCCGCAGCCAGCGCGCGCTCGGCGATCTCACCAGGGGCGACGACATCGCGCGCGTGGTGGCCGAGACGGAAGGCGCGCTCGGACCGATCGACATCCTCGTGCACAATGCCGGCGGCGACATCGCAGCCGCGGGCGGCAAGCCCGATCCGAACGACGCGGTAAACATCAAGGAGGCCGATGTGCGCGCGGTGCTGGAGCGCAATCTGCTCTCGACCATCCTGACCTGCCAGGCGGTCGCGAAAGGCATGATGCAGCGGCGGCGTGGCCGCATCGTCACGCTCGGCTCGGTCGCCGCCTTCAAGGGACGCACCCAGGGTTCGATCTATGCGGTGTCGAAGGCCGGCGTGACCCACTACACGCGATGCCTGGCCGACCAGCTCCGCGAATACGACATCGCCGTCAACTGCATCGCGCCCGGCGACACCCGCACCGGCCGCTTTCTCGGCACCCGCGCGGTCGACCCCAACCGGATGGTCGAGACCGGCACGCTCGACCGCATCGCGACCGTCGACGAGGTCGCGCGCGTCGTCGAGTTCTTCGCAGGTCCGATGGGCGCCTTCGTTTCGGGCCAGGTGCTGCGGATCGACGGCGGCGGGCAGTGCTGGCCGGGCTGACAACGCAGAGCCAAAAAAGAAAAGGGCCGCAGCGAGCGGCCCTTTTGCATTGCCTGGACTTGGCTGAGATCAGTCGACCCGCGCCAGCACCGCGAGCTTGCGGATGCCCTTGTTGCGATAAGCGTCGAGGAACGCGTAATAGTCCTTGAACGACACGCAGCCGTTGGAGTCGCCGTTCGGCCCGAGCATGAAGGTGTGCGCAAGCAGACCGTCACGGCCGTAGATCGCGCTCTCACCGCCGATCGGGGTCAGACGCAGCGCCGGCACGCCGTGGAACAGCGCTTCGCGCGGCTTCAGATTGTAGATGTGCGGTGGCGTCACGCCGCGCATGCGGACCCGCGAGGAACGGGGATCGTCGAGATTGGAGCCGAGGCCGGAATGCGCCTCAAGCTTGGTGCCATCGGGCAGGTAAACCGTCTTGGCGGTGATGTCGTAGACCGCGGTGTCGCGCTCATAAGGCGCCGAACCGCCAAGCATCGGGTTCTGTTCCTTCGGCGCGATGGCCGAGGTCACGCTGGCATCGGCCGAGGCATAGGCGAGCAAGCCGCCGGACGGCTCACGCTTGCCCCAGAGCTTTTCCACCATCGATTGGCGCGGACCGGTGATCGACATCACCGCGGCCTTGGCGCGATCGGCAAAGGATTTTGGCTTGGCTTCAGGCGCCGGCACGATCTGGGCCGGATCCGCAGAAGCCAATTGCACCGGCGCTTCGGTGCGCTTGGCCTTCGCGGCGTCCGCGATCTTCTCGACGGCCTTGACCGGGCTCTTCAGGACTTCCGCGACCTTGGCGACGACAGTCGGCTTCGCCACGTCCTTGGCTTCGGCGACCTTCGTCGCAGGCACAGCACTCGCGGCGTTGGACTCGACGCCCTGCGTCGCGGCCGCGGCAAAGCGCTCGTTGAACATTTCGCGTGAAATCGGCGCAGCCACCTGCAGCCTGTCGGGCAGCAGTGCAAAGGTTTCCCGGATGGCCTCGCCCGCCTCGCGCAACGCGACCCTGGGCTCACGCTTGATCACGGGCTCGTCGTAGCCGGAGCTGCCGACGGTCGGATAGACGCTGGCGGCGAAGATGTTGTTGTAGACGGTCCAGCCGGCAAGCGCGACGCAGCCGATCACGGCCGCGCCAAGCACGTTTTGGGTGGTCATTTTCCGGGAAGACTTCCGATGGAAATTTTTCGGATTCCGTGCCGCGTAACTTTGCGCAGCGATACTCGTACTCATTCGCCTTGCGTCCAGGACGGTGTCACTCAGTCCCCCTTCGAAGTGCCGCTGGTCACGTTCCGGAACCAGCATTTCGCAGAGGGTCGGAGCGTCATTAAGGCGACTTTTAGTTAAATGCGGATTAAGTTCTGGCAGATGTAGGGCAGCCCATTAACGCTGTGCCATTTCGAGAAAAAGGTCCGCAAAACTACGGACTTAAGCGAAACTGTTAACCATAATTCTCGGCCGGTTCGGCACGGTCAGAGGACGTCTCCGGCCCGCATCTCTAGACCCACCAACCAAGTCGTTTTCGTGGTCATCAATATCCGGAAGATAGCGGAGAAGCGTTGCGCGAGGCTGGTGCAGTCAAGTGCAGATGTCAGCAGAACGGCGGCAGCGGATCACAGAGATCACACATCACGCATCGCGCGACGATCGCTCACGCGGCACGGCGCCATGACTGAAAGTTGATCGCGCCGCTCTGGAAATTGCCGCAGCGCAAAAATAGCTAAACAGCCCGGCACTTTTCAGCAGCCTCTACGCGTGATACGGTACCGTATCAACATCGCCTTGGACTGTGCCGAGCACGCAAACGGAGGCTGGCATGAGAGGGTTTTCGCGCGCCGGGTTTTGCGCCCTGGCGTGGTCATTCGTGTTGATCGGATCTGCAACTGCACAACCGGCCGCCAATGCGGGCTGCACGGCATCGGCGTCGGCCGCTGGGACTCAGACCTGGCGTTGCGACAACGGCATCACCATCGTTGCCGAAAACGGCGCCCGATTTGAACTAAACGACGCCAACCGCGACGGACATATTGACTCCGTGGAGTTGAGCAGCAAGGCGCTGCTGATCGAAGTGCCCAAGAAGCCGGGCGGCAATCCCTTCAAGGTGCTGACGCCGCAAGCCATCGCCGCCGTGCGGGGCACCAAATGGGCGGTCGATGTCGCCGAGGCCAAGACGTCGGTGTTCGTCGCCAACGGCCGGGTCGGCGTGACCCGCAGGGCGGCGCGTGGACGAGGCGTCGTGCTGGGAGTTGGCGAAGGCGTCGACGTGGAAGCGACCGGTCCGCTGACCGTCAAGACATGGGGCCAGCCGCGCGTCGACGCGCTGATGGCAAGACTCGGCCAATAAGACTGGGCCAGTAAGACTCGGCAACAAGACTCGGTCGTCACGACCTGCCCAGGCAGGCCCCGACAACAAAAAGAAGATTGCAGTACGGCGGCATGAAGAGACGCGTTCAAATTCTGGTGGCACTTGTCCTCGCCGCGCTGTGGGGCGCGGGCATCTATGCGGGCCACGCCAACGGTCACCTGCGTTTCCTCGATCGGCTCGAAGCCACGCTGACGGATTGGCGAACGCAGGTCCGCGGCGTGCAGGCTCCGCCCGATCTCGTCACCATCGTCGCCATCGACGACACCGTAGTGAAACGTGGTGGCAGCTATCCGCTGCCGCGCGCCGATCTCGCCCGCGTGGTCGACACCATCGTGCAGTTCAAGCCGAAGGTCGTCGCGATCGACCTGCTGTTGATCGACCGCAGTGCTGCGATCGGCGACGCCACGCTGGCCAACACGCTCGCCACCGGTCCCATGGTGCTCGCAGCCGCCGCGATCTTCCCGAGCGCGAGCGAGACCGTGGCACCCGCCAGCGCCGGGCCGCTCGCCGCCCTGCCCCAGGCCGAGCGCTTCCTGCTGCCGTTGCCGGCGTTCGCCGATCACGCCGATGTCGGCATCGTCAACGTCGCGACCGGGCAATCGGGCTCACCGCTCTCGGTGCCGATGCTGTTCCGGACGGACGACAAGGTCGAATTGTCGTTTCCACTGCGGGTCGCGAGCCGCGCGCTCGACAAGCCGCTGACGATCGCCCCCGATCATCTCATGCTCGGCGATCGCGCCGTGCCGACCGACGCCGACTTCGCGCTGCCGATCACCTATTACGGCCCGCGCCGCACCATCCGCACCGTGAGCGCACAAAGCATTTTCGACGGCACGCTCGACCGCAAGGCGATCGAGAACCGGATCGTCGTGATCGGCGCCGCCGTTGCCGGCGGCGGCGATTTCTTCCCGACGCCGTTCGATTCCCTCATGCCGGGCGTGGAGGTGATATCGACCGCGATCACGCATCTCGTCGCCGGCGACAGCATCGTGCGCGACCGCAAGGTTCACATCGCCGACGCGCTCATCGCGATCCTGCTGCCGATGCTGCTGGTGGGCCTGCTGGCCTGGCGACGCAGCGCGCTCGGCTTCGTGACGGCCGCCGTGGTGATGATCGCCTGGGCCGGGCTCAATCTGTTCGCGTTCACGCACGGGATCTGGCTCGACGCCGCGACCACGCTCGCAGCCGCGGTGCCACCGGTTGCGGTGTTCATCGGCGTGCAATTGTGGGCAGGAGGCCGCCGCACGCAGTATCTCGCCGCCAAGAGCCGGTCGCTGGCGCAATTCCAGGCACCAGCCGTGCAGGAGTGGCTGGCACGCGATCCCGATTTCCTGGCGAAGCCCGTCCGGCAGGATGCGGCCATCGTCTTCATCGATCTCTCCGATTTCACTGCGCTGAGCCAGCGGATCGATCCGGACGAGCTTCAGGATATCCTTCAAGCATTCCACGCGCTGATCGACCGCGCCGCGGTCGATTGCGGCGGCATGATCACGAGCTTCCTCGGCGACGGCGCCATGATCCTGTTCGGCCTGCCGGGCGCGATGCCGGATGACGCGGCGCGGGCGCTGAAATGTGCGATCGACCTGCATCGCGGCGTCGAGCGCTGGATCGCATCACTGCCGCCTGCGATCGGTGGCCGGCTCGGCTTCAAGATCGGGGCGCATTTCGGCCCGATCGTCGCATCGCGTCTCGGCGAGAGCCATCAGCACATCACCGCAAACGGCGACACCGTCAATCTCGCGAGCCGGCTGATGGAGGTCGCGGCGCAGAACAGCGCCCGGCTCGCGATGACCGACAAGCTGCTGGATGCCGCCGACTTTCACGGCGCGCCCGACGGGGTCCTGTCGGGCCCCCTGCTGACGCAGATCCGCGGCCGCTCCGGCGTCGTGACCGTCTGGTTCTGGCGCGACCAGGACAGGCCGAGCCAGGCCGCGGCCAAAGCCGAGATGATCGACTAAGGCCGCGGGCCAAGCTCAGGCTATCGCGCCTTGCGCTTCAGCACGCCCAAGCCACCCAGCTTGCCGCGCGACATCAACTCGCGGAAACTGTCGTTGAGGAGGATCTCGTCGACTTCGTCCGAGATCAGCTTCGCTTCGGCTTCGGTCATGACGTTGGACATGAACGTGCCGCTCGCCTTCATGGCGTTGAGCACGTCCTTGACCAGGGGTGCGCCGTTGGACGGGATCTCCGGCGGCTGCCAGTCGAGATCCTCGATCACGAACAAACCGCCCGGCTTCAGCGAAGGAAACAGCACGCCGAGCGTCAGGTGCTGATGCACCGAGGCGTGAGAGCCGTCGTCGATGATGATGTCCAGCGCGTTCTCTTTGCTTGCGAGCTCCGCCAGCATGGTCCGGTCGCCCTGATCGACGCGATGGATCCTGACCCGCGGATGGGAGAACCAGCTGAAGTCCTCGATGTCGACGCCGATGACTTCCGCATTCGGGAAGTAGTCCAGCCACATCTGCAGCGACGGCACCTGATCCTGAGTCCAGCCTTCGACGCGCCCGCGGCACAGGCCGATTTCGAGGATGCGAATGGGCTCGAGCGCCTTCGATCGGAACAGCTCGTGATAGACGCGCGTGTAGTGATGGGCAAGGTGGCCCTTGTAGACTGCGCCCTTGTCGGAGTCGTATTTCGCCGCAAGCTGCGTCAGCCAGTTCGGCTCGAGCACCAGCTTCTTGAGATAGCCCGCCACGCTCTGCTCGGGGACCGCATCGAAGCGCAGCCCCCGTTCGGCCCACATTTTTCCCCAGAGATGGACACCGGTGACACGGGGATCGCCCAGGAGATCGAAGCCGGCGCGGCCTTCGGCCGCGAACAGATCCACTTCGCGCCAGTCGATCGCGTTGAAGGTCGTCGGCGGCAGAATCGAGGATTGGAGCGCCTCATCACCTGCCACGAGCAGGTATTCGCTGAGCAGCAGCGGCCCCACCGCGCCGTATTCGACGCGCTTTTCGCTGAACAGCCTCTGCAGCGACAGGGCATACAGATTGGCCATGTGAACCGAGCCCTTGGGCGCGCGCATCACGTCGCCGACGCAGACATGCCCGTTCTCGACTCCCGACCACTGCGCGGAAAACACATGCTCCCGGCCAAACTCCAGCGGCTTCACCAGCACGATGTCCGTGTCGAGCCACCAGCCGCCGAACTCGTGGAGAACGGCGTAGCGGAAGATGTCGCTGAAGTAACGGATCTCGCTGTTCAGGACGGCGTGCTGGTAGATCGCACCCGGCACGAGATTTCCCGCATCGACCACCATGACGCCGGGCGGCACGCGTGCCTGCATGGCGGCGACATTGTCGTAGGTGTACAGCTTCACCGGATGGCCCTGGCGGACCATCGACTGAAGCGAGAGACGCGACATCTCGCTCAGCGGGGCGTTCGACCAGAAGCAGTGAATGGGATCGCGGGCTTCAGTTGCGCCCGGGCGGCTCCGAAGATGCGGATTGAACTGCGCCGTCAGGGCATTCCAATCGCTGCGCGGGACCAAGCGGCACTCCGCGAGGAACGGCAATTTCTGATATGCCCGCGCGATCAGAACGCAAAGGCTCGCCTGGTTGACATGCCCCGTCCTGCTCAAGGCGTTGCCGAAATTCTCCCAGATTGACGGATCGACGGGATCGAGCGCCACCGCGCGCTGAAACGCCTCCAGCGCCTCCGCCTGGAGACCCTTGCCCAGCAGAGCCGTTCCGAACGTTGCGAGATAGGTCGCCTTCATCTCATTGGTGAGGGCGCGGCCGGCCCACTCCAGGGCGGCATCGTAATTCCCGTTGAGCAGAGAGACACCGGCCATCAGATGAAGTAGACCGGCGTGGTTTCCATCGGAAGCAAGCCCTTCCCGACAACGAGCTTCGGCCTGTTCGAGCTCACCCGTTTTCAGATGCTGAAGGCAGATCTGGTAAACTTCATCCCGCGTCAGCGAAGACGGCCCTGTCGAGATCTCGTTTGTTCTTGCGAGAGTGCCGTCGTGATAATTCATCGGGGACCTTCCGGATCAAGGGAGAGCGGGCAGCAATCCGATTCCTGACAGTGCAGGAAGTTGCCGCTTCCCAATTATCCCGTGGAGCTTGCTCGAAGCTGGACACCACATTCGTCTCGACGCGCCGGCGCGTGGCGAATCAAGGGGCCCGTTGATATGGCTCAACCAGCGGTCGACGCTTTATCCGAACTTTCAATCTGGTCCTTTCCATGAAGAACTTCGTCGTCAACCTCAACCGTCAGCCGGAAAAGTACGAAAGCTTCCTGAGACTGAATGCCGGATCGAAGATCGCCTTCGAACGATTTGAGGCATCCGAAGGCGCATCGTTCTCATCGCAGGACGCGCTCGGGATGAACCTTGTCGTGCCCGGAGCGCAGTTCACGCCCGGCGCTGTCGGTTGCGCCGCCTCGCACTTGCGGATCTGGCAACAGACGGTCCAATCTGAAACCCCGGCGCTCGTGTTCGAGGACGACGCGATCATCCGCAATGACATCACCGAGCGCCTGGATTTCCTTCACCGTCTCAAGGACTGGGACTACGTCGCGCTCGGCTACAATACGGACTCCATTCTCGCCCTCGAGCTGACGCCCGGCTTCAAGACCGAGATGGTGTTCACGCCCAAGCATCAGAGCAATGAAAGCGCGCCGGTCTTTCAAAGATCGACCTCGGAGGTCGCCGCGTTTCGGCTCGTCAATTGCTTCGGCACGGCAGGTTATGTGGTTTCGCCCCGGGGCGCGAAGAGGCTCCTGGAGCTTTGCTTCCCGATGGAGAACCGGTTTCTGCAGGTTGCGGCGCTCAATCGCACGATCGCGGTGATGGGGGTCGATGGCATGATGAACTTCATCTACAATTCGATCGAGGCCTTCGCCTGCCTCAGCCCGCTCGTCATTCCCAAGAACAACAACGCGGTTTCGACGACCGTTCCGACCGGCGAAATCCCCCGCTGGTGAGTGCAGCCCGCACCCGCGAGGTGCAGCCGGTTCAGGGCAGGAGTTCAGGCGGCGGCGAGCGGTCCAGCACGTCGCCCTTGGCGCCCTCGAGCAGATCGACGCCGTAGGTCTCGACCACGAGCGGCCCGCGCTTGCGCTGCAGCTCGGCGACACGGCTCACCTGCGTGAAGAGGTCGTTCAGGAACGGATGGCCGTCGGGGCGCAGCTCGTCGACATAGATCAGCTTGCCTGCGAGCAGTTTTGGATCGGGCTCGGGCATGTTGACCCAGCGGATGCGCTGGTTCTGCTGCACCACGCAGGTGCCGCGCGGCAGATAGAAGGCAAGCCAGCCCGTCGTGCCGTAATCCGGCGTGAGCACGCAGGTCGCGCCTGCGCGGACACGTGCCGCTTCGATCTCTGCGGCAAGCTCCCGCCAGCCGACACCGACGCTGCGGACCGTCGCATCGCGGCGATAGCCGGATAGCCAACCCGTATTGGCCTGAAGGATCAGCGCGGCAAACATCACGATGCCGGTCGGCGCGGCCCAGCGCAGGCAAAAATCCACCAGGCGTTGCGCGCGCGGTTTCCATTGCACGAGATTGGCCGCGGCGGCGGCGGCAACGACGAAGGGCGGATAGACCGGCGCAAACCAGTTGGCCTCGACGCGGGCATGCAGCGAATGCCAGACGAAATAGGCGACGATGGTCCAGAACATCGTCTCGATCAGCACGCGCGAGGCCAGCGCGCCCGCCCTCCGCCAGGTCAGCGCATGCAGCCCCATCGCACCGAGGATGAAGACCAGCGGGGTCGCAAACGCGATCTGGGTCGGGATCAGCTCGGCAATGAAGACCGGCCGAAAATCCTCGATCCTGGCGCGACCGAGCTGCTTGACGAACGAAACCCAGTGATGATCCGCATTCCAGAGGATCACCGGCGAGAACAGCGCGAGCGCGACGAGGCCGCCGAGATAGGGCCAGGGCGAGAGGAACCAGCGCCGCAGTTTCGGCACGGAAGCGAGCCAGATCAGGATCGCCGCACCAAAGAACATCGCGGTGTACTTCGACAGCAGCGCCGCGCCGACGGCGGCACCGACCGCAAGCCACCAGGCACCGCGACCGGTCTCCAGCACTTTTGCGAGGAAGAACAGCACGAAGCTGGAGGCGACCAGCAACGGCGCATCCGGCGTCACGATCAACGTGCCGACCGAGGCCATCATCGTCACGTTGAGCAGGATGGCGCTGGTCGCTGCCACCCGGGCACCGCCGAACAGGATCGCGGCCGAACGATAGATCGCATAACTCATCGGCAGCGCGAGCAGGATCGAGACCAGACGAACGCCGAGCTCGGTGTCGCCGGCGATCATGGTGCCGGCGCGGATGACGTAGGCCACCATCGGCGGATGGTCGTAGTAACCGCCCGCCAGGTTCTGCGACCACATCCAGTAATAGGCTTCGTCGAAGGTGATCGGCGTGAAGGCGGCCGCGACCAGCCGCAATGCGACCAGCGCAAGAATCACCAGCGCCGTATTGCGGACGATCCGCGCGTCAGCCCCGCCCATACCCGAATCCTTGTCCGTTTTCTGGGCGCACTATTTCTTGCGCCAGACGAACAGTCCGGACATCGCGTAATTCCACACCACGCCCATCAGCGCGCCGGCGAGGCCCGCCAGCCACCAGATCGGTTCCTGGTCGTAGACCGAGAAGGCGACGCCGACATTGGCGAGCAGACCGACGCTGCACACGATGTAGAACATGATCAGGCCGCGCAAGATCGCAAAGCCCTTCAACCGCTGATCCCGATAGGTGAGGAAATTGTTCATGATGAAATTGGTCGTCATGGCGATGATGGCGCCTGCGGCCTGCGCCTCCGCGAACGGCGCCTTGAACAACTGAAGTCCGATGAACAGCGTGGTGAGATGCACCACGAGGCCGATGCCGCCCACCATCGCGAACAGGATGAAACGCAGCGAGACGATGTCGTTGGTGAGCTTCGCCAGCACGAGGCCGATGAAATCGAGCGCGACCATGGAATCGAGCTTGCTCTCGCCATGCTGGCGGGCGCCGAACGTGTAGGGAATCTCGACCGCGCGCAGATTGCCCTGCGCACTCGCGACGAGATCGAGCAGGATCTTGAAGCCGTGCACCGACAGCTTTGGTGCCAATTGCTCGAACCGGTCGCGGCGAACCATGAAGAAGCCGCTCATCGGGTCGGCGATCTCGACCCGGAGCATCTTCTTCGCCACCTCGGTCGCCAGCGCACTGGCGCCGGCGCGCTGCTTGTTGAAGCCTTCGCTCTTGTAGCCCTCGATGTAGCGGCTGCCGACGACGAGGTCGGCCTGATCGCTTGCGAGCAGCAACAGCATCTTCGGCAGCTGCGTCTCGTCGTGCTGGAGGTCGGCGTCGATCACGGCGGCGAAAGGCGCGCTGGAGGCCAGGATGCCCTCGATGCACGCGCCCGACAGGCCGCGGCGGCCGATGCGGCGGATGCAGCGCACGCGGCTGTCCTGCTGCGCCAGCGCCCGCACCACGTCGGAGGTGCCGTCGGGCGAATTGTCGTCGACGAACACGACTTCCCAGGCGACGTTGACAAGCGTCGCCTCCAGCCGCCGGTACAGCACCGTGACATTGTCGCGCTCGTTGAAAGTCGGGACGATGACCGACAGTTCCGGCCCCTCTTGAGCCTGGCCGCCGACGCCCGGTCTGATCGCTTCATTCATGACGGCAGCGTATATCTGCCGCGTCCTGCGATGCCAAGCCGGGGTTCTCGGGAGATGGCCCAAAACAGGCCCAAAAATGCCAACGACCCCGGAACGGCGGACCGCGCGTACATCCGGCGCTAGCCCAAGCTATTCCAAGGTCGTCTCAACAACGGAGATTGTTACTCAACGTTGCCGTTGTCACCTAAATGGGGACGACACAGCCGCTCCGCAAGGGGGCCGGGAGGTCTTTTTCAGGCCATTACTGGTTCGGGACTTCCCGGATCACCGGGCCCCGCGGCGCCGGCGCAGCCGGGGCTGCGGGTGCCATGGCGGCGGGGGCCGGCTCGACCTTGGCCGGCTTCGGCGGCTTGCCGTACTGCCCGATCGGCCCGAAGACGACGGCGACCGCCAGCACGACCGCCGCGACGATCGCGCCAAAGATGCCACCTACCGACTCAGACGACATGCCAACCCGTCCCCGCTCCAGATGCTGCCAGTCATACCACGGATGATCGCGCGGCCGGAAGGGCCGCCGGACCGCGACTATTCATAGCCCTACTTCTGCGGCGGCCGGTGCTTGACGAAGGCGGTCACGATGTCCTTCTGCGCCGCCTCCACCGCCCTGTTCGCGGTCGCGAGATGGGCACCGGATTCGATGTTCGGATACTGCGAGGTCAGATAGTCGAGCAGCGCCACCCGGTAATATTGCCGTTCCGAGGGGCAGGCCCCCGAAACCGACTTTCCAAAATCCTGTTCCGACATGCCCTGATTGCTGTCGCGCGAATACTCCCGCGCCAGGCAATGCCAGTAATCGTCGCGGCCCTGCATGGCGAGCTTCTGCGCGCCCTTCGCGTCGTCATCGTCAGCCATCGCAACAGACGTCATGGCAGCAGATGTCATCATGACGAGCGCCGCTCCCAGCATCAGCATCCGCATCTTGTTCTCCTTTTTGCGCAGATTTCTTCGTCAGCTTAGACGGGACACCGCAACTGGCCAATCACTTCTGGTTTGACTAGGATGCAGATCTCCCCTTCCCGTCGATGCGAGATCCCCCGTGGCCAAAGCAAAAACCGCGACCAAAAAATCCGGCAACATCTTCATCGGAATCGGCGGCTGGACCTTCGAGCCGTGGCGCGGCGTGTTCTATCCGGAGAAGCTGACGCAGGCGAAGGAGCTGTCCTACGCGGCCTCGAAGCTGACGTCGATCGAGATCAACGGCACCTATTACGGCTCGCAGAAGCCGGAGAGCTTTCGCAAATGGGCAGCCGAAGTGCCCGACGGCTTTGTGTTCTCGGTGAAGGGGCCGCGCTTTGCCACCAACCGCCGCGTGCTGGCCGAGGCCGGCGATTCCATCAAGCGGTTCTATGATTCCGGGGTGCTGGAACTGGGCGACCATCTCGGCCCCGTGCTCTGGCAATTCGCGCCGACCAAGAAATTCGACGGCGCCGATTTCGGCAAGTTTCTGGAGCTGTTGCCGCGCAAGCTCGAGGGCCGCGCGCTGCGCCATGTGGTGGAGGTGCGCCACGACAGTTTCTGCGCACCCGACTTCATCGCGCTGATCCGCGAATTCGAGACGCCCGTGGTGTTCGCCGAGCACGGCAAATATCCGGCGATCGCCGACGTCGCCGGCGATTTCGTCTATGCCCGGCTGCAGAAAGGCAATGACGAGATCAAGACATGCTATCCGCCAAAGCAGTTGGACGCCTGGGCCGAACGCTTCCAGGCCTGGGCCGCAGGCGGTGAACCCGACGACCTCCCGAAGGTCGACAAGGCGAAGCCGAAGAAGGAACCGCGCGACGTGTTCGCCTATGTCATTCACGAGGGCAAAGTGCGCGCACCGCACGGCGCCATGGAACTGATCGCGCGAGTCTCGTGAGGAGAGTCCATGGCCAAGGCGAAGAAGCTCTTCACCATCGGCTATGAGCAGACGCCGCCCAAGGCCGTGCTGGACGAGCTGGAGCAGGCCGGCGTCAAGCTGGTGGTCGATGTGCGCGCGGTGACGTCGTCGCGGCGGCCGGGCTTTTCCAAGAAGCAGCTGGCCGCAGGCCTCGACGAGCGCGGCATCGCCTATGTGCATCTCGCAGCACTCGGCACGCCGAAGGAAGGCCGCCTCGCCGCGCGCAGTGGCCAATACGACGTGCTGGAAAAGATCTTCTCAAAGCACTTGAAGGCGCCTGAGGCCAGGGAAGCGATGGACGAGCTCTCGGCGCTGGTGAAGAAGGCCGGCCCCGTCTGCCTGCTCTGCTACGAACGCGACCACACCCACTGCCACCGTCAGATGATCGCCGAGATCATCGAGGAGCGCGATGGCGTGGCGGTGAAGAATCTGGCTGGACGGCAGGTGTAGCTACCTCCGTAGCCGTCACCCTGAGGTGCCGTAGCGAAGCGGAGGCCTCGAAGGGCGGCGGCGTGGCACTGATGCTCCGACACCTCGGCCGCACATCCTTCGAGGCTCGCAAGAGCTCGCACCTCAGGATGACGGGTCTAAGTCTGTTGCCCGGATGTAGCGCAGCGCAATCCGGGAAGTGTTTCCGTCGCAGGTACTGCCCCGGATTTCGCTTCGCTCCATCCGGGCTACGGTCTAACTCTCCCCCGCCAACCTGAACGTCCCCTCCATCATCTGCACGCAAGCGCCGCCGACATGGGCGGAGACGATCTTGCCATCCTGCTTGCGCACGCGCGTCTGCAGAATGCTCGGCCGGCCCATGTCGAAGCCCTGGCCGACCGTGAGCTGCAATTCGCCGTCGCGCGTGGGATCGAGACCGGCGAATAGCGCGGCGGCCGCAACGGTCGCGCTGCCGGTGGCGGGATCTTCGGTGAGGCCGCTCGCGCCGCGCATGAACATGCGCGCCTGCCGCTCGCAGGGCGCCTCGGCCGCAGGCACGTCGCGCGTATAGAACCACACCGAGCGGGCGCCATCGCGCGGCAAAATCTTGCCGTAGGCTGCCGCATCGGGGCGGGCCCGCTTCAATGCCTCGCGCGAATGCAGCTCCATCACCAGAAACGCGTTTCCGACGGTGACGACATGCGGTGCGTGGTTGTCGGTCCTGACATCATCCGCGGTCAACGAAATGCAGCTCGCGGCTTCAGCCGGTGACAGCGGCGCATACCGCGCCAGCGGTTGCGGCGCGGTGAGCTCCGTCCTGATCACCCGCCCCTGCTCTCTCACGATCTCGACCGGCACGAGCCCGGCTTTCTCCTCGAACAAGAGCCGGGGCTTCGGCTCTTTCGCCATCGAGGCGAGTACGAAGGCCGTTCCGACATTGGGGTGGCCGGCAAAGGCAATCTCCAGCACGGGCGTGAAGATGCGCACCTCGGCGTCGTTGGCCTTGTCGCGCGGCGGCAGCACGAACGTCGTCTCGGAATAGTTGAACTCGGTCGCGATCGCCTGCATCTGCTGCGTGGACAGCCCGCCAGCGTCGAGCACCACGGCAAGCTGGTTGCCGCCGAAGGCGCGGTCCGTGAACACGTCGACGGTGATGTAGCGGCGCTGCATGTAAAGTCCTCACGCAAATGGCGGCAGAAAACCGGCCGCCTCGCGCAGCACTCTACAAGCTCAAAACATCGTCCGTCATGCCCCAAAATAGAGAGCAATCGGAGCAATCGCGATGCGTGTCAGAAACGAAAGAGCGGTCGCGGCGATGCCAGCACTTGCGCGCGCTCGCTCTTGTCGACGATGAGCGTGTCGAGGAATTGCCGGTTCTTCGCGTAGCTCTGCGTTGCCTCGAACTGCGTATGCGGCCAGTCGCTGCCCCACAACAGGCGATCGAGGCCGTACGCGTCGCGCAGCAGCGGATAAGCCTCTTTCGCAAAGCTTTCGCCCGCCGCCCCGTTGCGGTACGGCGCGGAGATCTTGACCCACACGTTTCGCGTCGCGCCAAGCTTCAGCACCGATCGAAAGCCGGGATCGGCGACACCGAGTTTCGGATCGGGCAGCGCGTAGTGATCGAGCACGACGGTGACGCCGAGATCGAGCAGCTGCGGCGCGAGCACGGCGAGATCGGAGGCGTTGCGCTGGATCTCGACCTGCCAGCCCATCGCCTTCACATTTGCAAGCAACCCCTTCCATTCGCTCACAGCGAGATCGGGCAAGGACTGGCCAACGAGATTGAGGCGAATGCCGACCACGCCGGCGCGATCGAGCTCGCGTAACTCGTCCGCGCTGATCGCGAGATCGACAACAGCGACGCCGCGCAGGCGGCCCTTGGTCTGCTTCAGGCAGTCGACCAGATAGGAATTATCGGTGCCCAGGAAGCTCGGCTGCACCAGCACGCCGTTGGTCATGCCGTTGTGGTCGAGCTGCTCGAGATAGAGCGACAGCGGCGCGTCATAGTCCGGCGCGTAACGCCGGCCCGGCGCGAGCTTAAGCTCGCGATGAAAGACATGGGCGTGGGTGTCGATAACGGGCAAGGCCGCCTCACTCCTGGCTGTGGTCGCGACCACGGTGGCGAGCGACGCGAGGCCCGCGCCAAACTGGCGGCGGGTCAGGCCGCGCTGAGACAATGTCATGATGGCTGCTCCTCATACTTCGTCAGGCGCGCGTCGCCACGGCCTGCTCGAACACCTTGCCGCGGGTCTCGGGCAGGAGCAGCACCGCGATCAGCACCAATGCATAGGCAAACGCCGCATCGATGCCGATCGCGGGCCCGAGACCGATGCGATCGCCGAGAAAGCCGACCAGGAAGGGAAACGCGGCGGAGACGACGCGGCCGAAATTGTAGCAGAAGCCGACGCCGGTGCCGCGCACGCCCGCGGGATAGAGCTCGCTGAACAACGCCGCCATGCTGGCGGGAATGCCGGCCGAGAAGAAGCCGAGCGGAAAGCTGAGCACCAGCATTTCGCCGTTGGTCAGCGGCGCAAAGATGTAGACCAGCACGGTTGCGATGCATGCGCTGGCGAACAACGCGACATTGGCCCGGCGCCCGATGCGGTCGCTGATGATGCCGCTGGCGACACAGCCGCAGAAGAAGGCGACGATGATGACGGCGAGATAGCCGCTGGAGCCGAGCACCGACAAATGCCGCACTTCGCGCAGATATGTCGGCAGGAAGGTCGTCAACGCGGCATAGCCGCCATGGGCACCGATGCCGAACAGGCCGCCGACCAGGGTCGAGCGCAGCACGTCGCGGTGGAAGATGCCGGAAAGCGTGGCAAGGAACGGCATCTCTGCGTCCTTGGCAACGGCGCGCGGCGGCTCCTTCAGCCCGCGGCGGATGAAGATGATGAGCAGCGCCGGCAACAATCCGATCGCAAACAGGATGCGCCAGGCGATATCAGCCGGCGCATAGGTGAAGACCAGCGCCGATAGCAGCACGGCCGCGCCCCAACCGACGGCCCAGGCGCTTTGCACCGTGCCAAGCGCCTTGCCGCGATGCTCGGGCCGGATGATCTCGGCCATCAGCACCGCGCCGCAGGCCCATTCGGCGCCGAAACCGAGGCCCTGGATCGCCTTGAGCACCAGGAGTTGGGTGTAGCTCATCGCAAAGGCTGAAGCGAACGTCGCCAGCGCAAAGGTCGCAACCGTGATCTGCAGCGCCTTGACCCGACCAAAACGGTCGCCGAGCGCGCCACCGAGCCAGCCGCCGAACGCACCGAAGAACAACGTGACCGAGCCGAGCAAGCCGGCATCGGCCTTGCTGATGCCGAAGGCCGCGATCAGCGCGGGGATGGCAAGGCCGAACATCTGGACGTCGAGCGCATCCAGCGCCCAGCCGCCAAAGCTTGCCCAGAACGTGCGCCGCTCCAGCGGCGAGCTTTCACTGTACCAGTTCGACATGTTTCCTACCCCTGTACTCGTTTATTGCTTGATGTCGTTGAATAGCCGCGTCAGCGGATCTCGGCGTGGTAGCGGAAGCGATCCGCCGGCCCGCGCGAACGGCGCCATTCGATCGGCCGTCGCTCCAGATCGAGCGCGAGGCGTTCGATCACGATCAACGGCGCGTGGGCCTCGAGCCGCAACAATCGCGCCTGCATCTCGTTGGCGGTCTCGACCGTCAGGATTTCCTCGGCGGAGACCACCACCTCGCCGCAGCGCTCCTCGTAAAGCGGATACAAGAGGTCGCCGAACTCGGCGGTGTCGATCTCGAGTATTTTTGCGAAACGCGATTGCTGGAGCCAGATTTCCTCGGCCAGCAGCGGCACATCGTCGATCAGCCGCAGACGCGAGAGGCTGATCACCGGCTCGCCCACCGGGATACGCAGCGCCGACGCGACGGCCGATGTCGCGGGCACGCTCTTGCGCCGGATGATGCGGCTCTTCGGCACGCGCCGCTCGCCGCTCTCGGACTGGAAGCGGAAGAAGCGGAACAGCGAGGAGTTGAAGCGCGCGCGGCGCACGAAGGTGCCGCGGCCCTGCTGGCGCTCCAGCACCGCGTCCGCGACGAGCTGGTCGATCGCCTTGCGCACGGTGCCGATGGCGACGCCATAATGGGCGCCTAGCTCGGCCTCCGACGGAATCGGCTCGCCCGGCCGCCATTCATTGCGGTTGATGCGCGCGGCGAGGTCGTCGCGCAGAAGCTGATAGCGGGGAAGGCGTTCGTCGCGCGGAGCTGAATTCATATAGTCATATAGATGACTAGATGATGGTAGAGTCAATAACTACCAGGATACCGAAAAGACACAACATCAGGGAATGCGGGCGCGAGGCCGGGTTGGCTGACGTCGCCCTACCCGGCCTCGCCTGACTTCGATTGTCAGTTCGTCTTCGGCATGCAGGGCGGCTCCTTGTACGGCGCAGTCGCGTACGCGCCCTCCGCCGGAGCCCGCGCGCAGTCCGCCGTCGCATGGGCCGCGCCGCGCCGCATCGGCGCGACGTCACGAGCCGCAGCGGCCTGTATTTGATAGACCGAAGCAGCGATCAGAGCAGCCGAGACAAAGGTCAATCGGGTCATGGTTTCCTCTCCAGGTGATATCAGGAAGCCGGTTGCGGCCTCCTGAAGTCCAAGAGCGGAATGGCGCAGCGGATATTTCAACGCGCGCCTTCAAAGAAACGCGAGCGGTCGCCTCACCCCAGTTGAAACACCGCGACCGGCTGCTCGTAACCGCGCACCGTGACCTCGCCGAGCGCGACCGCATCCTCGCCATCGTCGCCGAGCGCGTCGCGCACGGATGCCGAGATCAGGAGCTGCGAGCCGAACTCCTTGTTGAGTGCTTCCAGCCGCGAGGCGAAGTTCACGGTGTCGCCGATCACGGTGTATTCCTTGCGCCGGGGCGAGCCGATATTGCCGGCGACGACCTCGCCGAAATGGATGCCGATGCCGATCCGCAGCGGCCAGCTCGTCTGCGCATTGATGTGATCCATCGCGGTCAGCATGTCGCGACCTGCGGCGACCGCGCGATGCGCCGCATCGGATGCCTCCAGCGGCGCACCGAACAGCGCGAGAAAACCGTCGCCGAGAAACTTGTTCACGATGCCGCCGTGGCGGTCGAGAATATCGACCAGCACCGCGAAGGCGCCGTCGAGCCGGTCGACGACCTCCTGCGGCGTGCGCGACTGCGCGCCGGCGGTAAAGCCGCGGAAATCGACGAACATCACGGCGACGCAGCGGAGGTCGCCCGCCGCGCTCGTCCCCTCCGCCATCAGCCGCTCGACCACTTGCGGCGAGACGTGCTGGCCGAACAGGTTGGTCACCCGGTCGCGCGCGGTGGCCGCCGCGATGCTCGCGGCGAATTGCCGCCGCAATTGCGCGCCGACGGAGCCCGCCAGCACGCCGCAGACCAGGATGACCATACTGCGCACGGTGTGGAAGTAGATCAGAGGCTCGCCGGCGTCGCTCACCGGATTGTAGTACAGCGCAACAGCCAGCAGTTCGGCTGCGGCGACAAATCCCGTGAAGGTGGACAGCCAGAAATCGAGCCGCAGCGTCGAAAGAATGACGAAGATGAAATAGACCAGAGGCAACACGAAGCCGAGCGCCTGGCTCGCGCCCATGCTGCGGATCTGGAGGATCAGGATGAGCGTCGGCAGCGACGTCTCGATGAAGGCGCCGATATAGCGCCTGACCACCGGCAGGTCGCGATCGAGCTTGATGTTTCGCCTGATCTGGCTGTGGACCCAGACCTCGAACAGCAGGAACCCCGCCACGAGGACATATTCGCGGACCATGCCCTCGGTCCCGCGCCAGATCCGGTTCGAGATGGCAGGATCGATCACGAAGGTTGCCGTGAGCATGACCATCATGACGCAGCCGGTGGCGATCAACGCCTTCACCCGCAACAGCTCGGTGCGCAGCACTTCGCGCGTCAGCTCGCGCTCGAACTCCTCCGACAAGACGGCTTTCTGCCGGACTTTCCCGCTGACCAGGCTGACCATTTCACCCCCTCGATTCCGGGGCAGTCTGCCTCAATCCAGCGTGCGGCGGAAGCGCGTCACGGCGATGGTCATCGCGACCAGCATCAGGATGGCGAGCGCTGCCGCGTCGAAACGCAGGTTAGGCATGGAGGCGCCCTTCAGCATGATGGCGCGGACGATGCGCAGATAGTGTGTTAGCGGCAGGCATTCGCCGACATATTGCGCCCAATTCGGCATGCCCGCGAACGGGAACATGAAGCCGGACAACAGGATGCTCGGCAGGAAGAACATCATCGACATCTGCATGGCCTGGAGCTGGTTCTGCACCAGGGTCGAGATCGTGTACCCGATCGAGAGATTCGTGGCGATGAAGAGCGTCGACAGCAACGCCAGCAGGAGGACGTTGCCGAGCAGCGGCACGCCGAACAGGCCGATACCGATGCTGATGATCAGGAAGGCCTGGATAAAGCCGACCAGCACGTAAGGGATGATCTTGCCGAACATCACCTCGACCGGCTTGATCGGCATCGACAGCAGGCTCTCCATCGTGCCGCGCTCGACCTCGCGCGTCACCGAGAGCGCGGTGAAGATCAGCATGGTCATGGTGAGGATGGTGCCGACCAGGCCCGGCACGATGTTGAGGCTGGAATTCGCGGCCGGATTGTAGCGGGCGTGCGCGCGGATCTCGAACGGCATTTCCGGGGGATCGCCGATGTAGAGATCGTGCGCCAGCGCAGTCTGCACGATCATGCCGAGCGAGCCGAGTGCGGCGCTCGCCGCGACCGGATCGGTGGCATCAGCCGCGACCAGCAGCGCCGGCTTGTCGCCGCGGCGCACCGCGCGCTCGAAGCCGCGCGGGATCTCGACGCCGAACAGCACCTTGCCGGATTTCAGGAGGTTGTCGAATTCGTCAACGTCATGCACCTCGTAGATGAAGCGGTAATAGGCGGTGTTCTCCAGCGCCTTCAGGACCGAGCGGGCGAGATCGGAATCTTCCTGGAGCAGCACCGCGCTCGGCAGATTGTGCGGCGTGGTGTTGATGGCATAGCCGAACAGCAAGAGCTGCATCACCGGCAGCATCACGATCATCGCGAACGAGACCCGATCGCGCTTGAGCTGGATGAACTCCTTGACCAGCATCGCATAGGAGCGCTTCCAGAAGCCGAACCGCTCCCGGATTTCGTGCGCTGGCGCGGGATGATCGACGGCGCTCATTGTAACTATCCTTGAAAATTGTCCTTGGAGCGGCCCATCAGCTCGATGAACACGTCTTCCAGCGAGGGCACCGATTTTTGCCAGTGCAGACCGCTGTTGTCGCGCCACGGCGCGATGCTGGCCTCGAGCGCGGCAACGTCGCGCCCGGAAACATGCAGCGATGTGCCGAACGGTGCGACCATATCGATACCGGGCTTGCCGGTGAGTGCGGCCGTGAGGTCGTTCAAATCTTCGCCCGTTACGGTGTAGGTCGAAAGTGCGGATCCCGCGATCACCTCCTCCACCGTGCCGTGCGTCAGCAGATGACCGTAGGCGATGTAAGCGATCTCGTGGCAGCGCTCGGCCTCGTCCATGTAATGGGTCGAAACCAGCACGGTGAGCCCTTCGGCCGCGAGCGCATGGATCTCGTTCCAGAAATCGCGCCGCGCCTTGGGATCGACGCCGGCCGTCGGCTCGTCGAGCAAGAGCAGCTTCGGGCTCGGCAGCGTGCAGGCACCTAACGCCAGCCGCTGCTTCCAGCCGCCGGAGAGCTCGCCGGCGAGCTGCTCCTCGCGGCCCGAAAGCCCGAGCCGCTTGATCATGTCGCGCGCCGCACCGCGCGGGTCGGTGATGCCATAGAGCCGCGCGACGAATTCGAGATTCTCGCGCACGGACAGGTCCTGGTACAGGCTGAAGCGCTGGGTCATGTAGCCGACCTGGCGCTTGATCTTGTCGGCGTCCTTCAGGATGTCGTAGCCGAGGCAGGTGCCCTCGCCGCTGTCGGGTGTGAGCAAGCCACAGAGGATGCGGATGGTCGTGGTCTTGCCCGAGCCGTTCGGCCCGAGAAAGCCGTAGATCGAGCCGCGCTTCACCTGCATCGACAGATCGTGCACGACCTCGCGGCCGCCGAACGACTTGGTCAGGCCCTTGACGTCGATCGCGATATCGTTGCCCGCGTTCATCGCTTGTCCGCCACCGGCGTCTTGGGATGGAGATAGACGTCGATCGGCTGCCCCACCCGCAAGGCATCGGGCCGCGAGGGCCGCGCCTGGATCAGGTAGACGAGCTTGTTGCGCTCCTCGAGGCTGTAGATCACCGGTGGCGTGTATTCCGCCGAGGTCGCGATGAAATAGATCTTGGCGGTGAGATCGGCCGCGCAATTGTCGCAGGCGACCCGCACTTCGTCGCCGATCGACAATTTCGGCAACTCCGCTTCGGGCACGAAGAAGCGCAGCTTCATGTTGCCGGGCGGCATGATCGAGAGCACCGGCCGCTGCGCCGCGACCATCTCGCCCTCGCGGAAATAGATCTGCTGGATGGTCCCGGCGACTGGCGCAAAACCCTTGCGCCGCGCCAACCGCGTCTCCGACGTGACCACCCGCGCCTGCGCGACCCGCAAGTCGGAGACGGCGGAATCGAGCGCGGCTTGCGTGCCCGAGCCGGTCTTGCGCAGGGAATCCGCGCGATCGAACACCTGCTGCGCGTTGGCAAGCGTCGCCTTGGTCTGGTTGAGATCGGCGAGCTGGAGATCGTCGTCGACGGAATACAGGGGATCGCTGACCTTCACGACATCGCCTTCGCGGATGTCCAGCTTGATGACCCGGCCCGCCTCGTCCGGACTGACATAGATCATGTCAGCTTCGACCCAGCCCTGGAAGCCGGGATCGCGCTTCTCATTGCAACCGGCAAGTCCGGTTGCGAGCACAGCGGCCAATGCGATTGCAAATATGCTTTGCGACGACCTCATGTCGTCCTCCGTTCGCCAAAAATCAAATCGAGATGGACGCGCAGCATGTCCTGCGCATCGAGCGGCGCGTGCCGCGCAAACAGGCTCTGCCAGATCACCGCGATCATCGCGGGCGCGATCAGGATCTGCGGATAGCGAGCGAGATTCTTCTGGTGGATCTCGCCGCGGGCCACGCCGAGCTCGATCAGGGCGCGCATGCCCGCGATCCCGCGCGACACGACCTCGCGGTAGTAGAAGTCGGCGACCGATGGAAAGCGCGGCCCTTCGGCCACGATGAGGCGGACCAGATCGCCGCGTCGCGTCCCGATCACCTCTTTGAGAAAGTTGCCGGCAAAGGTTTCGATCAGATCGCGCACCGAGCCCGTCGGCGGCGGCAACGCATTGAGCCGCGCCACCACCGGCACGATCACGGTGCGCACCAGCTCCTCGAACATCGATTCCTTGTCCTTGAAATGCAGGTAGATCGTGCCCTTCGCGACGCCTGCGCGCTTGGCGATGTCGTCGAGCCGCGTCGCGGCAAAGCCGCGCGCGATGAACTCCTCCATGGCGGCCTCGACGATCGCATCACGCCGCTCGGCCGCGCGCGTGGCGCGGCTCGATGCCGGAGCAGCGGCTTCCCCGTCCGCTTCCGGCTTGGGACTTGCTGCTTTGGCCGCAGCCGCTTTGGTGGGCTTCTTTGTCATTCCCTATTTATGACTGACTAGTCAGTCATAGTCAATCGCGATCACGGCCACTGATGCCGAACAAATTAGTATTGACTAATTCATTAGCTAACGCTAATTGATTGACATGATCGAAGCCGCCCCAAACCCTGTCTCCGTCGTGATGCGCGCCCTCGCCGATCCGACCCGCCGCGCGGTGTTCGAGCGCGTGTTCGAGAGCAAGGAGATCAGCGTCGCCGACCTCACGCGCGGCAGCGGCGTGACGCAGGGCGCGATCTCGCAGCACCTCAAATCGTTGAAGCAGGCCGGCCTCGTCGCCGAGCGCGCCGAAGGCCGCAACGTCTATTACCGCGCCGCGCCGCAAGGCCTCGAGCCGCTGGTGACCTGGATGGATCATTACGGCGTCTTCTGGCGCGAGCGCTTCCAGAACCTGCGTGACCTCTTGAAGGAGATCGACCCGTGAGTGCAGCCGCGTTGAAAGCCGAGACCAAGGACATCGTTCTGGACGACGTCTTCCCTCACGCACCCGAGACGATCTGGAAAGCGCTGACCAGCGCCCAGCTGATCGCGCGCTGGCTGATGCCACCGACCGGTTTCGAAGCCGTCGTCGGCAATGTTTTCACGTACCAGACCAAGCCTGGCGGCAACTGGGACGGCGTCATCCATTGCCGCGTTCTGGAGGTTATACCGAACCGGCGCCTCGTCTATGCCTGGCAGGGCGGCGACGAGCGCAACATCGGTTACGGCGCGCCGCTCGACACTGTCGTGACGTGGTCCCTCACCCCGGTCGAAGCCGGCACGCGGATTCAACTGGTGCATGCGGGTTTCGTGCTGCCCCGGAACGAGAGCGCCTACACCATCATGAGCGGCGGCTGGAAGAAGGTCGTCCGGCAGCTCGACGAGATCAGCGGCGAATAAAAGTAACGAGACAGTCGAGGAGTGATCACGATGGACAAGCCCTACACCGGCGGCTGCGCCTGCGGTGCGATCCGCTATTCGATCGCCGGCGAGCCCCTGTTCGCCAACCATTGTCAGTGCCGGGACTGCCAGCGTGAAAGCGGCACCGGACATGGCTCCTACGCCACCTTCGCGCGCGAAGGCGTCACGGTGACAGGCGACGCCAAAAAATGGGACATGACCGGCGACAGCGGCAATGTGAAGACGCGAGCCTTCTGCCCCGCGTGCGGCGTGGCCGTCTACATGACCTTCAAGGCCATGCCCGACATCTTCACCATCCGCGCCGCGAGCCTCGACGAGCCCGCCCGCTACAAGCCGCACGTGGTGACCTACGCGGCGCGTGCGTATGACTGGGACCATCTCGATGCTGGCCTGGCCAAGTTCGAGACGATGCCGCCGAGCTGAGGTGCGCTCCCTCTCCCGCTTGCGGGAGAGGGTTGGGGAGAGGGTGTTTCCGCAACGGGGCACTCCTCGAGAGGAAAGAACCCTCACCCGGCGCGCGGGACGATGCTTCGCATCGCCTGGCACGCGCTGACCTCTCCCGCAAGCGGGAGAGGTGCAAACAACTAACACCTATCTCAGCTATGGAACTTCAACCCATCGACAATCTTGTCGATCACCTTGCGCTCGGCGCGCATCGCGATGCCGACGAGATTGAGCTCGGCGCGCGCAACCGCCCTCACCGCTTCGCGATTGGCGGCATCATGCGTGGTCTTGAACATGTCCTCGGTATAGACCGCGGGCGTGACGCTGCGCGTGAGTGCGCGATCGAGTGCACGCGACAATGCCGGACCATCGGCACCATAAATCAGGATCGGCTGGCCGATCAGCGCAAGATATTTCGTAGCAGAGGCGTCCTCATAGGTGTCGCCGATGCACTCCGGAAAGGCGGCCGCGACGCCGCTCGTCAGGAACGATGCGACATTGAGCTTCTGCCAGGCCTGGAGATCGTTGCGAATGACAACGGCGATCTTGGTGTCGAACTGCATGATTTCTCCCAACACACGTCCAAGCGTCGGGAAAGAAAGAAGATTCCCCGCGCGAATGACGGCGGACATGAACGTAACCCGGATTGACCCATCGATCACAGCTCGGAAATTTCAATGGAGATGCGACGGCTCGCGCTTCTCCCCGCGAGTCAAGTCGGGTATATGTCAGCGCTCTGTCACCGAACTGTCATAAAGCGTGTATGTCCGAAACCGGCGCCATCAAGCGAGCCCTCGACCCCGTACAACGGCTTGCGAAGGCCAACGGCCATCCGATCCCTGAGGATGGGAAGAAATCTAACGATTTTGTTGTTCCTCCCCCTGGTGAGGCGCCCGGCTCCGCGTTCCCCGACGATGCATGTTCGCAAGAGTCTTTGCAGGCCGGGTTCTCCGCTGATGACGCGCGTGCGGAGACGACAGCGCCGGAACTCCCGCCGTCTCGCGATGACGTGCCGCGCGCGACCGAAATCGAGCTCAAGCTGCTCGTGGCTTCCGACCGCCTGGCGGGGTTCAACGCTGCGCCCATCATCGCGACGAATGCGCGCAACAAGGGCACGCGCAAGCACCTGAAGGCGATCTATTACGACACGGCCAAGCATGCGCTCCAGCGTAGCGGATTGAGCTTTCGAGTCCGTCAGAGTGGCGCGCGTTTCACGCAGACAGTGAAAGCCGAACTGGCCAACGATCCGTTGCGGCGCGGCGAGTGGGAGGCAAGCGTGCCTTCCATTGCGCCCGACATCGCGCTGGCGCTTCCCTTTATTCCGGAGAAGCTGCGCGCCGATCTCGAACGTCATCCGCTCGAAGCGGTCTTCACGACCGACATTCGTCGACATCAGCGCATGGTGGACCTGCCGTCCGGCACGGTCGAGATCGCCTTCGACCAGGGCCATTTGATATCCGGTGATCGTTCGCTGCCGGTCAGCGAGATCGAACTGGAGCTCAAGAGCGGTAGCCCGTCCGCAATCTGGGAATTGGCTTTGCGGCTTGCCGAGCACGGTTCGGTGAAGCCTTCGATCCGGACCAAATCGGCGCGTGGCTTCGATCTCGCGGCCGATGCGCCGCCGCGGGCACCGAAGCCGCCAAAGCTTCGTCTCGATCCGTCCATATCGCTCGATGAGGCCTTTTCCGAGATTCTAAGGTCCTGTCTCTTGCATCTGCTGCAGTCGTTGCCGGCTGCCGAGGACGGGCGCGATCCCGAGGGGATGCATCAGCTTCGCGTCGCGCTGCGGCGCCTGCGATCCGCGCTCGACCTGATGCGATCGGTGGTGTCGCTGAACAAGCTCGACCTGATGCGCGCCGAGGCGAAGTGGCTTGCGGCAAGTCTCTCCGGCGCACGTGACTGGGACGTGTTTCGGCAGGAGACGTTGCGGACCGTCGCGGATGGCTGTCCGTCGGTCGCCGGCTTCGACACGCTGGGCGCGCTCGCCGACGAACGTCGGGCTACCTGCTACGACCAGGCCCGCCTCGCCCTCGCCGACCGGCGCTGCCAGTATTTCGTGATCGGGCTCGGCGCCTGGATCGAAGCGCGCGGCTGGCGCAGCGAGGTCGCTCCCGAAGGTCTGGCGCAACTCGCAGAGCCCGCGATCAATTTTGCACGAAACATCCTCGCTGCTCAGCATGCAAAGGTGCTCAAGCGCGGCCGTCGCTTCAAATCGCTGCCGACCGAGCAGCGGCACCGCGTCCGTCTCGCCGCGAAGAAGCTGCGTTATGTCGCCGACTTCCTGCTCCCGCTCTGCGAGCACCGCAAATCGGCGCGGCGCTTCTCGCGCAGGCTCGCCGACCTCCAGCAGGAGCTCGGTGTCTACAACGACATGGCGACGACGACGTCACTGCTTGCGGATGTCGGCGCGGGCTCGACCGGCAGCGGCGTGGCCGCCGCGGCGATCGCCGGCTGGCAGGCCCATGCCATGGTCGGCATCGAAGCGCGCCTCTTGAAGGCCTGGTCGGAATTCACCGGGGGCAAGGTGCCTTGGTCGGTGGATGCGCAGGAGCAGCCGGCAAAACTGGTGCAGACCAACGCGGGATGGTTGCGCTAGTCCTGGATGGCTGCGCTAGCCTTGGTTCAGCCCTTGGATCAGCCTTTGGCGTCGCAGGCCCAGGCGCGGATCACGCATTCCTTGCCGCCATATTTGTAGCATTCGCGCGTGGCGGCATTGAGCGTGGCTGAAATCTTCGGCTTCACGGCATAGCCATAGGCGCCGCAGGGATTGGCCATGTCGACCGACATCGCCGCACAGGCGCGCTTCATCGTCACGGTCGTGCAGTCGCCCTTGCACTGCTTTTGTGCCGCGACACGCGCTTCGTGCTCGGCACCAAAATCATAGGCCTGGCCATAGGCGCCGCACTTGCCGACGGCAAACGCGCCGGCCGCATGGGCTTCGGTAATATGACGGGCGCCGGCGACACAAACCGACAGCGCAAAGAAAAACATCGCGCAGCGGCGCGCGACGACGTTCGAAATCATGGAAAGCCCCTCACCCCCAAGGCAGGTGGAGAGGACTCTAAGCGGGGGACCGTTTCCAGATGGTGAACGAGGGGTTGAAATTGGTGATCTGGAATGTATCGCTGCGGAAACAGCGCCGTAGGGTTGGCAAAGCGACTTGTCCGCCGTGGCTCGAAGAGCGAAGGCGGAAGCGTGCCCACCCTACGGCACCGTCAACTGCGTCTTGCGGCTTCCAGCGCCTGTGGCGTGTCGATGTCGAGAAAAGCGCCCTCACCGTCGACAGGCACTTCGGCGACCGCTTCGGTGTGCCTGGCGATCAGGTGCCGCGCACCGACGTCGCCATCGAGCGTCATCAACTCCTTGAAGAAGCGGCGCGACCACAGCACGGGATTGCCGCGGCGGCCGTCGGCTACCGGCACAACGATGAGATTGCCGCGGTCCGGCGCAAACCCGTCGATGAGACGGTCGATCAGGCCGGCGTCGATCAGCGGCATGTCGCCCAGGCAAACCACGGCGCCGTCGCTAGTTTCAGACACGGCCGCGATGCCGGCCTTGACCGAGCTCGCGATGCCGCCGGCGAAATCCGGATTCTTGACGAAACGCACCTTCAGGCCCTTCAGCGCCTGCTCGACCAGCTCGGTCTGATGGCCGGTGACGACGATCACCTCGGACGCTTTCGACGCCAGTGCCTGCTCGGTCGCGATCCGCACCAGCTTCTTGCCGTCGAGTTCGGCCAGCAGCTTGTTCGGCCCACCCATGCGGGTGGAGCGCCCCGCTGCGAGCACGATGGCCGCGACCTGGCTGTTGCCCTCGATCTCCGGCTTGGCGCGCGGCTGCGGCCGCGTCACGATCTCCATCAGGAGGCCGCCGACGCCCATGCCCATCAGCTCGGAGCGCGTCACCCTGATGCCGGCCAGGAGCCGCATCAGCACCCAGTCGAAACCGTTCTCGACCGGCGAACGTGCACAGCCCGGCGCGCCCAGCACCGGCACGCTGCCGGCACGCGCGATCAGCAGCAGATTGCCGGGATCGACCGGCATGCCGAAATGCTCGATCTCGCCGCCGATCTCGGTGACCGCGGCCGGGATCACATCGCGGCGGTCGGCAATCGCCGATGCGCCGAACACGATCACGAGCTCGGCGCCAAGCGCCAGCAATTCCTTGATCGCCGCCGACAGCGCGCGCTCGTCATGCTGCACGCGACGCTCGGCAATGATGCTGGCGCCCGCCGGCGCGAGGCGCTCGGCGGTGACGCGCAGCGTCTTGTCGACCACTTTGGAGGACAGACCCGGCAGCAGCGTCGAGACCACGCCGACGCGCTTGACGACGTAGGGTGCGATTTTCAGCACGTCGTGGCCTGCGGCCTTCACTGCGGCGTCGCGCAGATTTCCTTCAACGCCGAACGGGATGATCTTGACGGTACCGACCATCTCGCCTTCGACCACTGGCTTGTAGGCGGCGAGCGTGGCGAAGGTGATGGCCTCGTCGATATTGTTGATGCGGTCGACCGCGGCGCGGTCGATCACCAGCAGGCCGGGACGCGCGGCGAACAGATTGGCGCGGCCGGTGAAGGCGCGCTCGACATGAATCCCCTCGCCGCCGATCGCAAGCGCGATGCTGGCGGCCGCGACGTCTTCAGAGACGTCGCCCTCCTCCATCCGCACCACGACGACATCCTTGATGCCGGCGCGCGTCAGCGCCTCGACTTCGGCAGGCCCGATGGTCGTGCCTTTCTTCAGCACCAGCGGACCCTGACGCAGGGTGTGGACGGTCACCCCGCCGATCGCATCCTTGGGGCTCGCCGGGCCGAACTTCATGCCGCTTCTTCTTTTTCTTTTGGTGGTAGCCGCAGCACCGCCGTGATCTCGGCCATGATCGACACCGCGATCTCGGACGGCGAGACTGCGCCGATTGCAAGCCCGATCGGCGCGTGGATGCGCGCGATATCGGTGTCCTTGGCGCCCTGGGCTCGCAGCCGGTCGCCGCGCTTGGCGTGCGTCTTCCGCGAGCCGAGCGCGCCGATATAGAAGCAGTTACGCTCGAAGGCATGCAGCAGCGCGGGATCGTCGATCTTCGGATCGTGCGTCACCGCAACGAAGGCGGTGTAGGCATCGACATTGAGCGGCGGCAGCGCCGTGTCCGGCCACTCCGCGACCAGCGGAACATCGGGGAAGCGCTCGGGGCTCGCAAACGCCGTGCGCGGATCGACGACAGTGACGTCGTAGCCGAGCGAGCGCGCCAGCGGCGCCAAGGCTTGGCTGATATGGACTGCGCCGATGATGACGAGCTTTGCGGTCGGCGCGTAGACGTTGAGGAACAGTTTTTTGCCGCCGGCCTCGACACTGGCGCTCTTGCCCATGCGAAGCTGCTTGTCGAGCTCGGCGCGCAGCGGATCCCTGGCGAAATCCGCCGCTTTCACCAGGCGCTGCTCGCCGCTCTCGGTGTCGGTCACCAAGATGACAGGCCGGCGCGCGGTGCGCTCGGCGTTGAGTTCGTGCAAAATCGCGAGCTTCACGGCTAGCCGACCTTCTCGACGAAGACGCGGATGGTGCCGCCGCAGGACAGACCGACGTTCCAGGCTGTCTCGTCGGCGACGCCGAACTCGAGCATCTTGGGCTTGCCGCTCTCGATCACGTCCATGGCCTCGGTGACCACGGCGCCCTCGACACAGCCGCCGGAGACCGAACCGAGAAACGTGCCCTCGTCGTTGATGACGAGGCTCGAGCCCGCCGGGCGCGGGGCCGAGCCCCAGGTCTCGACGACGGTTGCCAGCGCGACGCCACGGCCGGCCTTCTGCCAGTCCTCCGCCGCCTTCAGAATATCCTCGTCGCGATCGAGCATGGCTTTGCCTCTCAGGCTGCGGGGCGGATCAGGCTGCGATGATGCGGCGGCAGCGGCCGGGACAGCGTGGTGATCAGCTCCTGGATAGAGCTCAAATTATGCACCGGACGAAATTCGTCAACGTGCGGGAGCATCATTTTGATGCCCTGGGCCTTGGCCTCGAAGCCGCCGAACCGCAGGAGCGGGTTGAGCCAGATCAGCCGCCGGCAGGAGCGGTGCAGCCGGTCCATCTCGAAGGCGAGCTTGGAATCGGCCTCCCGCTCCAGCCCGTCGGAAATCAAGAGCACGATGGCGCCCTGGCTCAGCACGCGCCGCGCCCACAATTTGTTGAAGTTGTGCAGCGAGGTCGCAATCCGCGTGCCGCCGGCCCAGTCCTCGACCGCGGCCGAGCAACTCGCCAGCGCCTCGTCGGGATCGCGCTGGCGTAACGCGCGTGTCACATTGGTCAGCCGCGTGCCGAACAGGAACACCGAGACGCGTTTGCGCGCGTCCCCGATGGCATGGAGGAAATGCAGGAACAGGCGGGTGTACTCGCTCATCGAGCCGGAGATATCGAGCAGCGCCACGATCGGGGCCGGCTTCTCGATCCGCCCCAGGCGATGGATATCGATGATGTCGCCGCCGGTGCGCAAGGACGCGCGCAGGGTGCGACGCATGTCGAGCCGCAGGCCGCGCGGATCGGGCTGGTGCCGGCGCGTCAAGAGCTCCGCCTGCGGCAGCCGCATCATCTCGATGGCACGGAGCGCCTCGGCGATCTCGGCCGCGCTCATCTGCGCAAAATCCTTCTTCTGAAGGATTTCCTTGTCGGAGACCGACAGGCGCAGATCCTGCTCCTGGTGCTGCGGCGTCTCCGTCATCCGCGGCTGCGACATCGCTTCCTGGACGCGACGCGAGGCGGCCGGCGGCTTCTTCTTGGCGCCATCCGGCAACGGCACCGAATCCAGCATGTGCTTCCACTCTTCCGAGGCGCGGAAGAACAGGTTGAAGGCCTGCTTGAAGATCAGCGCATGCTCATGCCGCTTGACGAAGATCGCCTCCAGCGTGGTGAAGACGTCGGCGCGGCTGCCGATGTCGATCACCTGCAGCGCATTCATGGCATCGATCACCGCGCCCGGACCGACCGGCATGCCGGTCGCACGCAGCGCACGCGCAAAGCCGACGATATTGTCGGCGAACTGCTCGGTCTTTTCAGGCGCGAGGTGGTTGATGGCCATGGTTCAGCACTCTCACTCATCCCCGTCGCGACGCGCCGGTTGACGAGTTCAGTCTTGGCGCGAGATCAGCTCTCGCTCGTCGCTTCCTTCAGCGCCTTCTGCAAGGTATCGCCCTGCATCCGCGTGATGTCGTCCTGATATTTGAGCAGCGCGCCCAGCGTGTCGCCGACCACCTGCGGGGTCAGTGAGCGGGCGTCGAGCTCCGACAGCGCGGTGGCCCAGTCGATGGTCTCGGCGACACCAGGCGATTTGTAGAAGTCCTGGTTGCGCAGCGCCTGCACGAAGCGCACGACCTGCTGCGACAGCTTTGCCGAGATGCCGGGCACGCGCGACTTGACGATCGCGAGCTCGCGCTCGGCGGCGGGATAGTCGACCCAGTGATAGAGACAGCGCCGCTTCAGCGCGTCGTGGATCTCGCGGGTGCGGTTGGAGGTGATGATGACGATCGGCGGGTGCGGCGCCTTCACGGTGCCGAACTCGGGGATGGTCACCTGGAAGTCGCTGAGGATCTCGAGAAGGTACGCCTCGAACGCTTCGTCGGCGCGGTCGAGCTCGTCGATCAGCAGCACCGGCGGACCGGCCACGTCGGGCTCCAGCGCCTGCAGCAGCGGCCGCTTGATCATGTAGCGGTCGGCGAAGATGTCGCTCGAGAGTTGCTCGCGGTCGGTATCGCCGGCGGCTTCCGCCATCCGGATCGCGATCATCTGCGCGGCGCTGTTCCACTCATAGACCGCGGAGGAGACATCGAGGCCTTCGTAGCACTGCAGGCGGATCAGCTTCCGCCCCAGCGCCGCAGACAGCACCTTCGCGATCTCGGTCTTGCCGACGCCGGCCTCGCCTTCGAGAAACAGCGGCCGTCCCATGCGCAGCGAAAGATACGCCACCGTCGCCAACGACCGCTCGGCAAGGTAGCCGCGCGAGGTCAAGAGTTCGAGCATCGCATCGACCGATGCCGGCAAGGTCGCTGAAGTCATGAAAGAGCCAGTCTCGCTACGCCCTCACAAGGGCAAGTATTGGGCCAGATCGTGAGGCCCACTCATTCCTTGGCATTGGCGGCATCGAGCGCACGCCGTGTCAGCACGCCGATGAGATGCGCGCGGTATTCGGCGCTGCCGTGGATGTCGCTGTTCAGCCCTTCCACCGGCACCTCGATGCCATCGAGCACCTTCGACGAGAACCGCTTCTTCAGCGCCTCCTCGAATGCCTCGACGCGGAACACGCCGTCCGAGCCGGCACCGGTGACGGCAACCCGCACGTCCGACGGACGCCGCGCCACGAACACGCCGACCAAGGCGTAACGCGAGGCCTGGTTGCGGAACTTGATGTAGGCGGCCTTCTTCGGCAGCGGGAACATCACCTTGGTGATGATCTCGTCGGCTTCCAGCGCGGTCGAGAACAGACCCTGGAAATACTCCTCGGCCTTGAGGCGACGCTTGTTGGTGACGATGGTCGCGCCGAGTGCAAGCACGGCGGCCGGATAATCCGCGGTCGGATCGTTGTTGGCGAGCGAGCCGCCGATCGTGCCCTTGTGGCGCACGGCGGGATCGCCGATCTGGCTGGCGAGGCTGGCCAGTGCCGGGATCGCCTCGCCGACGATGGCGGAGGTCGCGACCTCGGCATGCTTGGCGGTGGCGCCGATCACCAGGGAACGGCCCTTCATCTCGATCGTGTTCAGCCCCTCGATGTGGGAGAGGTCGACCAGATGCGGCGGGCTTGCGAGCCGCTGCTTCATGACCGGAATCAGCGTGTGACCGCCGGCGATCACCTTGGCGTCTTCGTTCTTCACCAGGAGGTTGGCAGCCTGCCGCACGGTCCCGGGGCGATGGTATTTGAATTCGTACATGAGGGTGTCCTGATCGCGGAGGGCGCGCGGTTACGCGAGATCGGATTTCGCCATCGCCTTCGCGCCGGCGGCGATCGAGGCGACGATGTTCTGGTAGCCGGTGCAACGGCAGAGATTGCCTTCCAGCTCCTCGCGGATCGTATGGTCGTCGAGCTCGTGGCCCTTGCGATGCACGATGTCGATCGCGGTCATGATCATGCCGGGCGTGCAGAAGCCGCACTGCAGGCCATGGTGCTCACGGAAAGCCTCCTGCATCGGATGCAGCCGCGCGCCGTCGGCGGCCAGCCCCTCGATGGTCTTGACCTCGTGGCCGTCGGCCATCACGGCGAGCGTGGTGCAGGACTTCACGGCCTTGCCGTCGAGATGCACGACGCAGGCGCCGCACTGCGAGGTGTCGCAGCCGACATGAGTGCCCGTCAGCCGCAGATTCTCGCGCAGGAACTGCACCAGAAGCGTACGCGGGTCGACATTGCCGGTAACAGGATTGCCGTTCACGATAAGGGAGATTTTTGCCATAAGCACTCTCTATCAGCGCCCCGACGGGTCCCGTCGAAGCGGTTCTTTTTTATAATTATTCCAACCCATCATATTGGCCCTTGTCCCCTTCGGCAACATCGCCCGGGACGCAAGCCGCCATGCCAAAAGGCGGTAGGTTTCAGCCTTGTACCGCCTTGGCGAAATTCGCGAAAAACTCGTCGGCCAGCTTCTTGGCGGTGCCGTTGATCAGGCGCTGCCCGAGCTGCGCCAACTTGCCGCCGATCTGCGCCTCGACCTCGTAGGACAGCAGCGTGCCGCCGTCCTTCTCCGCAAGCTTCACCACGGCGCCCCCCTTGGCAAAGCCGGCCACGCCGCCCTCGCCTTCGCCCGAGATCTTGTAGCCGTTCGGCGGGTCGAGATCGCTCAGCGTCACCTTGCCCTTGAAGCGCGCCGAGACCGGGCCGACCTTCATTTTTGCGGTTGCGCGAAAGCCGCCGTCATCGGTCTTCTCCAGCTCCTCGCAGCCGGGGATGCAGGCCTTCAGCACCTCGGGATCATTGAGCTTCTCCCACACGGCCTCGCGCGGCGCCGCAAGCTGGACTTCGCCGTTCATTGTCATGGCCATGGGGGAGCCTCCCGGATCGCATCAGAATAATATTGCTCAAGTAACGCACGGAGGCCGCAAAGGAAAGGGCAGCCCCCGGTCACGTGCAATGCATATTCGCACCTGCAAAATGCCTTGTGCGGTCGGTCAGGGATTGGCAGAGCCGGGGCATGGTGATTAGGTCCGCCGCAACATGAGCACAGCCCTCTCCCCCCTGCTTGCGCCGATGCTGTCGAGCGCAGCCATGCGCAACGTCTGCGACGACCGCTCCACCCTGCAAAACATGCTCGATTTCGAGGCAGCCCTGGCCCGGGCCGAGGCCGCCGCGGGCGTGATTCCCGCGTCCGCCGTGGGCCCGATCGAAGCCGCCTGCAAGGCCGACGCCTTCGATTTGACCGCCCTCGCCGAGGCCGCGATCCGGTCGGGCAATCTCGCGATTCCCCTGGTCAAGGCGCTAACCGCCGATGTCGGCAAGGCCGACGTCGAAGCCGCCCGCTACGTGCATTGGGGGGCGACCAGCCAGGACGTCATCGACACCGCGACCATGCTCGGCTTGCGCGCCGCCATCGATGCGCTGGACGCTGATCTCAGCCGCGCCATCAAGGGCTTTGCGACACTTGCTCGCGCCCATCGCAACACCGCGATGGTGGCACGGACCTGGCTTCAGCACGCGCTGCCGATGCCGTTCGGGCTGAAGGCGGCCGAATACGCATCGAGCCTCGCCCGCGCCCGCTGCCGCCTGCGGCGACTCCGCCGCGAGGGCCTTGCACTGCAATTCGGCGGCGCCGCCGGCACGCTTGCAGCCCTCGGCGACAACGGGCTCGCGGTGGCCGAACGGCTGGCGCAGGAGCTGAGCCTGCCGCTGCCCGAGGCACCCTGGCACACCCATCGCGACCGCATCGCGGAGGCCGCTTCAAGCTTCGCGATTCTCGCCGGCACCTGCGGCAAGATCGCGCGCGACGTCTCGCTGATGATGCAGACCGATGTCGGTGAAGCCTTCGAGCCCGCCGGCGAAGGCCGTGGCGGCTCGTCGACCATGCCGCACAAGCGCAACCCGGTCGCGGCCGCAAGCGCGCTTGGCTGCGCGACCATGGCGCCGCAGCTCGCCGCGACAATTTTCGCGGCCCAGGTGCAGGACCACGAGCGTAGCGCCGGCCCCTGGCACGCAGAATGGCCGACGCTGCCGCAATTGATGCTGGTCACCTCCGGCGCGCTTGCCGCGATCGTCGACATCGCCGAGGGGCTGGACGTCGATGCCGCGCGCATGCGCAGCAATCTCGATGCGACGCACGGGCTGATCATGGCGGAAGCCGTCACCTTTGCGCTGGCCGACAAGATCGGCAAGAGCGACGCCCATCATCTGATCGAGGCCGCGAGCAAGCGCGCGGTTGCCGAGAAGAAACACTTGCGCGAAATTCTCGCCGCCGATTCGCAGGTCACTGCGCATCTGACGCCCGAGAAAATCACGGCATTGTTCGAGCCGATGGCCTATCAAGGGGCGTCGCAGGCCATGATTGACCGGCTGCTCGACAGCCTCGATCGCGAATAGAGCAGCCCTGAGCGGACATAAAACGGAGACGCCGCATGCCCATGATCGATGCCGACGGTTGCCTGATCAATGTCTCCGTCGAGGGCCGCGACGGCGGGCCGACCTTGATGCTCTCCAACTCGCTCGGCTGTACGCTGCAGATGTGGGAGCCGCAGATGAAGGCGCTGACGCAGGTGTTCCGCGTCATCCGCTACGACCGCCGCGGCCACGGCAAGTCAAGCGTAGCCCCCGCACCCTATACGATGGAACGCTTCGGTCGCGACGTGCTGGCGATCCTCGACGACCTCAACATCGAGAAGGTGCATTGGTGCGGCCTGTCGATGGGCGGCATGGTCGGGCAATGGCTCGGCGCCAACGCGCCGGAGCGCTTCGGCAAGCTCATCCTCGCCAACACCTCCTGCTACTATGCCGAGCCGACCAAATGGCTGGAACGCATCGACGCCGTGAAGAAGGGCGGCATCGCCGCGGTCGCCGACGGCGTGATCGCCGGCTGGCTCACCCAGGATTTCCGCGAGCGCGAGCCTGACATCACCGCCAGGATGAAGGCGATGCTGCTCGCGACCCCGGTCGAGGGTTATCTCGCCTGCTGCGAAGCGCTGTCGACGCTCGACCAGCGTGCGCTGCTGCCTGACATCAAGAGCCCGACGCTGGTGATCGCCGGCCGCCACGACCAGGCAACCCCGATCTCTGCGGGCGAGCTGATCCGCTCGAGCATTCCCGGCGCCAGCATGACCATCATCGACGCCGCCCACATTTCCAATGTCGAGCAGCCGCACGCGTTCACCGACGCGGTGGTGGGATTTTTGACGCAAAGGTAGTTTCGCAGCTCGTCATTGCGGAGAGGAGGATAGATATGGACGATCAGAAGCGCCGCGATGCCGGCATGAACGTGCGCCGGAAAGTGCTGGGCAATGCCTGGGTCGACAAGTCGATCGCCAACCGGAACGCCTTCAACACCGACTTCCAGGACATGATCACCCGCTACGCCTGGGGCGAGATCTGGACGCGGCCGCATTTCGACGAACGCACGCGGCGGGTCCTGGTGATCGGCACCATGGTCGCGCTCGGGCAATGGGACGAATTCCGCCTGCACGTGCGCGCGGCGCTCGCCGAGGGCGGCTTCACCCCCGACGACATCAAGGAAATTCTGCTGCAGCAGGCGATCTATTGCGGCGTCCCGGCGGCAAACCACGCCGTCAAGGAAGCCTCAGCGATTGTGCAGGAGCTCGGCCTGCTCAAGCCCTAGCGATTCAAGACCTGTCGGCACAGTATCCGCGACATCGACGGTCTTCGGCGCAGGCGCCGGCCGCTCGATCACCAGCACGACCGCGGCACCGAGCAGCAGCAGAAGCTCGGTGGCATGCAGCCGAAGCGCGGCCATCTCGCCGACCTTCGAGGCCATCACCATGCTCACAAACGAGATCAGGCTGCCGATCGCGAGCGCAATGCCGAGCGCCTCGTCGCTGGCGCCGCTCTTGCGGGTGCGCGGAATGGCGAGCAGCGCAAGATAGATCGCGAAGAACGCCACCACGGTCAGACGCCCGAGCGCCAGCAGCCAGGCCGCGCGCACCGTGCTCATGCCGGACATCTGAAGCTGGTCGCTGAGAAACAGCGCCACCGCGACGCTCGGCCGCTCATAGAGGCCGTGCACGGGCGCCACCATGATGTTGAAGGCGACCATCGTCCAGGCCGGGATGAAATAAGCCGCCAGCAGCGCGCCGTTGATCGAGCCGATCCGCCAATTCGTGAACATGCCGTTTCCCGCTTCGCCTGCTACCCGCCTTCGAGGGAAGGCTTTGCCGGGAGCTAACTCGCATCGGACTGTGGCGGCAATTTAAACCCTTTGTTTACCTTAATCGCCCGGCTGGCCTCCTCATCCAAGGAAAAAGGCCCCGCCTTGCGGCGGGACCCTCTTTGTTACTCTTGTTACGCTTGGGTTGCGCTTGGGCTCCCAAAACTACCTGTTGTCCTGACGAGGCTGACCGCCCTGCTGCTGGCCGGGCTTGTCGCCCTGGCGCTGCGGATCCTGCTGCTGCTGGCCCGGCTTGTGACCGCCACCCTGCTGCTGGCCCGGGTTCTGGCCTTGCTGGCCCGCGTTCTGGTTCTGCTGCTTCGTCATGGGGCAAACTCCCTTGTTGGACGTCAGTGGGGAAACAACAGGCGGCAGCTCATTTGGTTGCTATGCGGAACCCGGTTCCTCGCAGTTGCGGGAACTGGACATGACATCCGTCACCGAAATGACCTCTGTACAAGCCTTTATGCCGAGACATCGACAGTTGCAGCCGCCAGTTCCCTCCTGTTACAAAACGGGAAGAACGCTCAAGGGCTGCCGGGGCCCGAGAAGAAACTTTATCACTCTCTCGAAGTCCTCCCTTTGAGTCGCGTCAGGTTTGGGTAACGGCAGCCTATGGATTATTTCACCCAGCAGCTCATCAACGGCCTCGTGCTCGGCTCCATCTATGGCCTGATCGCGATCGGCTACACGATGGTCTACGGCATCGTCGGCATGATCAATTTCGCCCATGGCGACGTCTTCATGATCGGCGGCTTCATCGCGTTGATCACCTTCCTGATCCTGATCTCGCTCGGCCTGACCGCGATCCCGGTGATCCTGCTTGTGGTACTGCTGGTCTCGATGGCGATCACGGCACTCTATGGCTGGACCATCGAGCGCATCGCCTACCGGCCGCTGCGCCACTCCTTCCGCCTCGCGCCGATGCTGTCGGCGATCGGCATGTCCTTCGTGCTGACGAACTACTCGCAGATCGCGCAAGGCGCGCGCGTCAAGCCGATCCCGCCTTTCATCACCGGCGGCTACACGCTGCATGAGAGCGCGGACGGCTTCGTGATCCAGCTCTCCAACATCCAGATCATGGTGGTCCTCACCACCATCGTGCTGCTGGCGATCTTCACCTGGCTGGTCTCGCGCACGCGGCTCGGGCGCGACATGCGCGCCTGCGAGCAGGACCAGACCATGGCGGCGCTGCTCGGCGTCGACGTCGACCGCACCATCTCCATGACCTTTGTGATCGGTGCCGCGCTCGCCGCGGTCGCCGGCCTGATGTACCTGCTCTATTACGGCCTGGTCGATTTCTTCATGGGCTTCGTCGCCGGCATCAAGGCCTTCACCGCCGCCGTGCTCGGCGGCATCGGCTCGCTGCCCGGCGCCATGCTTGGTGGCCTCGCGATCGGCCTGATCGAGACGTTCTGGTCGGCCTATTTCTCGGTCGAGTACAAGGACGTCGCCGCGTTCTCGATCCTGATCGTCGTGCTGATCTTCATGCCGACCGGCCTGCTCGGCCGTCCCGAAGTCGAAAAAGTCTGACGGACCGCCCCGCGTGACAGCCACCCCGCACGAGATCGCCAAAGCAAGTCGCACCGCCGGCATCCCCTTCCTTCTGAAGACCGCCTTCATCAACGCAGCGATCGCGCTGGTGCTGTTCTCGCTGATGGTCGGCATCCGCACCGAGGCGGGCTCCGACGGCCAGCTCACCTATTGGACGCGTTTCGGCGACCTCGCCTCGCTCGTCGGCGCCGTGTTCGGCGGCTCGATCGTGATCGAGCTGCTGAGGCAATGGATCGGTCCGACCGGCGCTGAGAAGCTGGTGCCCGCCAGCGTGCAAAGCGGGATATCGTTCATCGGCCGCTACCTCGCCCCGGCGCTCCTGATCTTCACGCTGCTGGTGCCCGTGATCTTCTATAACCAGCGCTACATCCTCGACCTCGCGATCCTCGTGCTCACCTATGTGATGCTCGGCTGGGGCCTCAACGTCGTGGTCGGGCTCGCGGGCCTGCTCGATCTCGGCTACGTCGCCTTCTACGCGGTCGGCGCCTATTCCTACGGGCTCCTCGCCACCAGTTTCGGCTGGTCGTTCTGGACCTGCCTGCCGCTCGCCGGCATCCTTGCCGCGTTCTGGGGCGTGCTGCTCGGCTTTCCCGTGCTGCGCCTGCGCGGCGACTACCTCGCGATCGTGACGCTGGCCTTCGGCGAGATCATCCGCCTCGTCATCATCAACTGGCAGGAACTGACCGGTGGTCCGAACGGCGTCTCCGGCATTCCCCGGCCCTCCTTCTTCGGCATTCCGCTCGACAACAGCGACGACGGGCTGGCTGCAAAGCTCGGCATCGAGTACTCGCCGACCCATCGCATCGTCTTCCTGTTCTATTTGATCCTGGCGATGGCGCTGCTGACCAACTGGGTCACGATCCGCCTGCGCCGCCTGCCGATCGGCCGCGCCTGGGAAGCGCTGCGCGAGGACGAGGTCGCCTGCCGCGCGCTCGGCATCAACACCACGACCACCAAGCTCACGGCATTCGCAACGGGCGCCATGTTCGGCGGCTTTGCCGGCGCGTTCTTCGCAACCCGCCAGGGCTTCATCAGCCCGGAATCCTTCACCTTCCAGGAATCGGCCCTGGTGCTCGCCATCGTCGTGCTCGGCGGCATGGGTTCGCAGCTCGGCGTCGCGCTTGCGGCACTCACCATGATCGGCGGCTTCGAGCTGTTCCGCAGCCTCGAGACCTACCGCATGCTGGTGTTCGGCATGGCGATGGTGCTGATCATGATCTGGCGGCCGCGCGGCATCATCGGCCATCGTGCACCGACCGTGTTTCTGACCAAGGCGCAAGCCATCTCCTCCGACCTCGTCAAGGAGGGACACGGATGAGCAGCGAGCCAATACTCAGCGTCGACCGGCTCACCATGCGTTTCGGCGGCATCGTCGCCGTGCAGGAGCTGTCGTTCGCCGCCGAACGCAAGAAGATCACCGCGCTGATCGGGCCCAACGGCGCCGGCAAGACCACCGTCTTCAACTGCATCACCGGCTTCTACAAGCCGAGCGGCGGCGCCATTCGCCTCACGCACGACGACGGCCGGCAGATCGCGCTGGAACGGCTCAACGATTTCCGCATCGCCAAGCAGGCCAAGGTCGCCCGCACCTTCCAGAACATCCGGCTGTTTCCCGGCATGACGGCGCTGGAGAACCTGATGGTGGCGCAGCACAATGCCCTGATGCGCGCTTCCGGCTTTACGTTTCTCGGCCTGATCGGCGTCCCGACCTATCGCGACGCCGAGAAGCAGGCGATCGCGCTCGCCACCGACTGGCTCAAGCGGATCAATCTGCTCGATCGCGCCGATGACGCCGCCGGCAATCTCGCTTATGGCGACCAGCGCCGGCTCGAGATCGCGCGCGCGATGTGCACCGAGCCCGCGCTGCTCTGCCTGGACGAACCGGCCGCCGGCCTCAATGCGCGCGAGAGCGCCGCACTCAGCGAGCTTTTGCTATCGATCCGTGACGAGCTCGGCACCTCGATCCTCCTGATCGAGCACGACATGTCCGTGGTCATGGAGATTTCCGACCACATCGTGGTGATGGACCATGGCGTGAAGATCGCGCAGGGCACGCCGCGAGAGGTCCGCGACGATCCCAAGGTGATCGCCGCCTATCTCGGCACCGACGAGGAAGAGGCCGCGGCCGTGATGGAGAGCGGAACGTGACGTCGGCTTCCACTCCCCTGCTCGCGATTCGGGGCTTGCGCGCCGCCTACGGCAAGATCGAGGCGCTGAAGGGCGTCGACGTCGAGATCAGCGCCGGCGAGATCGTGGCGCTGATCGGCGCCAACGGTGCCGGCAAATCGACCCTGATGATGACGATCTTCGGCAAGCCGCGCGCCCGCGCCGGCCAGATCCTGTACGAAGGCCGCGACATCACCGACGTCCCCACCCACGAGATCGCGCATTTGCGCATCGCGCAGTCGCCGGAGGGGCGCCGCATCTTCCCGCGCATGAGCGTGGCGGAAAACCTCCAGATGGGCGCGGACGCGACCGAATGCACCGATGCGGAGCGCGCGGCGACGCTGGAGCGCGTGTTCACGCTGTTTCCACGGCTGAAGGAGCGCTACGTCCAGCGCGGCGGCACGCTGTCCGGCGGCGAGCAGCAGATGCTGGCGATCGGGCGCGCCCTGATGAGCCGCCCGCGCCTGCTCCTGCTCGACGAACCCTCGCTCGGGCTCGCCCCGCTGATCGCCCGCCAGATTTTTGACGCGATCCGGACCCTGAATCGGCAGGACGGCCTGACCGTCCTGATCGTCGAGCAGAACGCCAACCACGCGCTCAAGCTCGCCCATCGCGGCTACGTCATGGTCAATGGCCTGATCACGCTTGCCGGAACCGGCGCCGAGTTGCTGCAGCGCCCTGAGATTCGCGCCGCCTATCTGGAAGGCGGCCGGCACGGCTGAGCCGCCCAGGTCCGCGGGGCGTCCGCCTCGAACGCGACGCAATGCGCCGAAATATCTGCGCCTATGCCCGTATTTTGCCGGTGACTTCTCCCAGGATTCAATCAAGAATGGCGCCGGTTTGAACCGGGCCAACCCGGCAACTTCCACAGGCGATCACCCGCGAGGTATCTCATGAAATCACTAAAGCTCATCGGTCTGGCATTCGGTGCGTCGATCGCGCTGTCGAGCGCGGCATTCGCGCAGGATGTCACCATCGCAGTCGCAGGCCCGATGACAGGCACGGAGTCCGCATTCGGCCGGCAGATGAAGAACGGCGCCGAGATGGCCGTGGCTGATATCAACGCCGCCGGTGGCGTCAACGGCAAGAAGCTCGCGCTCAACGTCGAGGACGATGCCTGCGATCCCAAGCAGGCCCGCTCGGTTGCGGAAAAGATCGCCGGCGCCAAGATCCCCTTCGTCGCCGGGCACTACTGCTCGTCATCGTCGATCCCGGCGTCCGAAGCCTATGCCGACGGCAACGTGCTCGAGATCACGCCGGCCTCGACCAACCCGCTCTTCACCGAGCGCAAGCTCTGGAACGTGGCGCGCGTCTGCGGCCGTGACGATCAGCAGGGCCTGATCGCGGCGCAGTACATCGCCAAGAACTTCAAGGGCAAGAACATCGCGATCCTCAACGACAAGACCACCTACGGCAAGGGTCTTGCGGACGAGACCAAGAAGGCGCTCAACAAGGCCGGCATCACCGAGAAGATGTACGAGTCCTACAACAAGGGCGACAAGGACTTTAACGCGATCGTCTCGCGCCTGAAGCGCGACAACATCGATCTCGTTTATGTCGGCGGCTACCACCAGGAAAGCGGCTTGATCCTGCGCCAGATGCGCGACCAGGGCCTCAAGACGATCCTGATGGCCGGCGACGCGCTTGCCGACAAGGAATACGCCTCCATCACCGGCCCCGCCGGCGAAGGCACGCTCTTCACCTTCGGTCCCGACCCGCGCAACAAGCCGACCGCGAAGAAGATCGTCGACGCGTTCAAGGCCAAGAACATCGATCCCGAAGGCTACACGCTCTACACCTACGCGGCGATGCAGGTCTGGTCGCAGGCTGCCAAGAAGGCCGGCACCACCGACGCCAAGAAGGTCATGGAGGCGATGAAGGCCGGCAAGTGGGACACCGTGATCGGCCCGATCGAGTATGACGCCAAGGGCGACATCAAGCAGCTCGACTACGTCGTCTACAAGTGGGACGCGAAGGGCGGCTACGCCGAGATCAAGGGCAACGGCACCTGAGACAGGACGCCTGACCCTTTAACCAGACCGACGTCGACGCCCCGGTTCGCCGGGGCGTTTTCTTTTTCAGTCCGATCAGACGGCTGCGGACAGCTCGTCGCCCGCGGCATCTTGCGCCTTCCGGAGCGCTTGCAGCAGGTCATTCGGCCGAAACGGCTTTTGCAGGCAGACCACGCCGTCCAGGCCGGGTGCCTCGCCCATGAAGTCCAGCGTCGTCATGCCTGATATCGCTACGATCGGAAATCCGGGAACCCGCTCGCGAATGGCGGCCATGACCTCGATACCGCTGGTGTCGGTCAGGAAAATGTCGACAATCGCTGCGTCGAAAACGTCCTCGCCGAAGGCTTTCAGGCCGGCCGCGCCGCTCTCCGCTTCAACGACGTCGAAGCGGTTGACCCGAAGCACGATCGAGACCATGGCGCGGACGTCCTTCTGGTCGTCGACAACAAGGACACGAGGCATGGGAACAACTCCCGGATTCATATCATTAATTGGTTCAATTCAACGGCGGCGTGCGCCAAGGCAGTATGGGTCGGTCCAGTAAAGCCAACCTTACCGATTGCCTATTCCGATTCCCTGTTCGAGTTAAGTAAGCTGTAACCCTCGGTTGAGTCGTGGGCGCTTCCCGTTCGGACACGCGCCCGGAGCCGGCTACCATGAAGACCAAGGCAGCCGGCCAACGAAGTCATGTGGACTACCCATGCCGACCCAGCGAGAGGTCAACGTGCACGCAAAGAACGACCGAAGCACATTCCTGTCGACCTTGCCGGCCGCGCAGAGCGATCGCACTGCAGCATTGGCGATCGTCGGCATCTCCGCGATCCTGTTCGCGCTGACTGTCCCGTTCGCCGGCAGGCCGCTGGCCCAGGTGCCGGCCTTCGTGGCCAGCTACCAGTCGGCGCTCGCCGTGAGCGACATCATCACCGCGGTTCTGCTGCTGTCGCAATTCGCTGTGCTGCGCAGCCGCGCGCTGCTGCTGCTGTCGACCGGCTATCTGTTCACCGCGGCAGCGGCGGTGACCCACGCCCTCACCTTCCCGGGGCTGTTCGCACCGACCGGGCTGTTGGGCGCGAGCACGCAGACCACGGTCTGGCTCTACATGATCTGGCACGGCGGGTTTCCGCTGTTCGTGCTGGCCTATGGCTGGCTCAAGGACGGCAACGGCGATAGCAGGATCGACGGACCGACCGCGCGTCCCATCATGCTCGTCATCCTCGGCGTGATCGTCACGATGGTCGCTATCGCCTGGATTGTCACGGCGCAGCACGATCTGCTGCCGGTCCTGCTCAGGGACGGCCGCTACACCACCACCATGATCGGCGTGGTGTCGTTCGTCTGGTCCTTGAGTTTCGCGGCGCTGGTGACGCTGTGGTTCCGCAAGCCGCATACGGTGATCGACGTCTGGCTCATGGTCACGATGTGTGCCTGGCTGTTCGACATCGCGCTGTCAGCGATCGTCAACGTGGCCCGCTACGATCTCGGCTTCTACGTCGGTCGCCTCTACGGCCTCCTTGCCGCGAGCTTCGTGCTCGCCGTGCTGCTGATCGAGAACGTCCGCCTCCAGGCGCACACCGTTGGCCTCGTCGGCCGGCTGCGCGAGCAATCGGCGTCAGATCGCGACTTCTACACAAAACGTCTCGCGCTGTATGGCGCCGTTGTCGAGTCTTCCAACGATGCGATCATCACCGAATCGCTCGACGGCATCATCACCGGCTGGAACAAGGCCGCCGAGCATCTGTTCGGCTATTCCGCGAGCGAGGCGGTCGGCCAATCGATCTATCTCGTGGTGCCGGAGGACCGGAGGGCCGAAGCCAGGGGCATGCTCAACCGCGTCAGCAGCAACGAGTCGATCGCCCAGCACGAGACGGTCCGCACCCGCAAGGACGGCCGTCAACTCGACGTCGTCCTGAACGTCTCGCCGCTGCGATCGGACAACGGGCAAATCATCGGCGCATCCAAGATCGCCCACGACATCACCGAGGAAAAGCAATCGCGCGAGAAGCTGCGCCGCGAAACCGAGGAGCGCCAGCGCATCTTCGAAACCTCGCGCGACCTGATCCTCGTCACCGACGGTTTCGGCAATTTCATCCAGGTCAGCCCGAGCGTGAAGGACATTCTCGGCCTGAGCCCGGAAGACATGATCGGGCTTAGCGCGACCGACTTCATCCATCCCGACGACCTCGAGAATACGCGCAGCGAGATGCGCGCGGCGCGCCGCGGCCAGACCAAGCGCAGCTTCGAGGCGCGCTACTACCATTTCGATGGTCACGAGGTCTCGCTGAACTGGATGGGGACCTGGTCCGAGCCGGTGAAGCGCCATTTCTTCATCGGTCGCGACCTGACCGAGAAGCAGGCTGCGGAAGCCCAGTTCCGGCAGGCGCAGAAGATGGATTCGATCGGTCAGCTGACCGGCGGCGTCGCCCACGATTTCAACAACGTGCTCACCGTCATCACCGGCACGATCGGGATCCTGGCGGATGCGGTTGCCGACCGGCCAGAGCTCGCCGCCATCACCAAGCTGATCGATGATGCCGCCGAGCGCGGTGCGCAACTGACCAAGCACCTGCTCGCCTTCGCCCGCAAGCAGCCGCTTCAGCCGCGCGAGATCGACGTCAATGCGCTGACGCTGGAGGCGGCCAAGCTGCTGCACCCGACACTCGGCGAGCAGATCTCGATCATGCCGCAGCTCACCGAGGATGCCTGGCCCGCCCTGGTCGATCCGGGCCAGCTCTCCACCGCGATCCTCAATCTCGCGCTGAACGCCCGCGATGCGATGCCCGACGGCGGCACGCTGGTGCTGGAGACCCGCAACATCTTCCTCGACGACGGCTATGCCAGCATGAATCCCGACGTCGTCGCCGGCAATTACGTGATGATCGCGGTCAGCGACACCGGCTCGGGCATTCCGGCGGAGCTGATCGAACGGGTGTTCGACCCCTTCTTCACCACCAAGGAAGTCGGCAAGGGCACCGGCCTCGGCCTCAGCATGGTGTTCGGCTTCGTCAAGCAAACCGGCGGCCACATCAAGATCTACAGCGAGGAGGGCCACGGCACGAGCGTGAAGATCTACCTGCCGCGCTCCACCGGCGTGCAGGAGACCGAATACGAGGCGCTCCAGAACGTACCCATCACCGGCGGCGACGAGAGAATCCTCGTCGTCGAGGACGACGCACTGGTTCGGCAGTATGTCATGACCCAGGTCAAGAGCCTCGGCTACACCGCGCTCGAAGCGGCCAACGCGGCCGAAGCCCTCGTCATCATCGATGCCGACAAGGACATCGACCTGCTCTTCACCGACGTGATCATGCCCGGCAACATGAACGGCCGCCAGCTCGCCGACGAGGCGGCGCGGCGACGTCCCGAGCTGAAGACGCTGTTCACCTCAGGCTATACGGAAAACGCCATCGTCCATCACGGCCGGCTCGATTCCGGCGTGCTGCTGCTGGCAAAGCCCTATCGCAAGTCGGAGCTCGCCAAGATGCTCAGGACGGCGCTGGCGAGTTGAGCCTGCCGCCCGGCTGCGCTATCGCTGAGACGATGCAGCGGAGTGCCGTCCTTGAAAAACCTCCTCACCGATATCGCCGGCGTCCGCGTCGGCCATGCCCATGATGCAAAACTCGCCTCGGGCACGACGGCAATCGTGTTCGACCAGCCGGCGGTGGCGGCGATCGATGTCCGCGGCGGCGGCCCCGGCACGCGCGAAGACACGATGCTCGACCTTGCCAGCACACAGGATCGCGTCGATGCGATCGCGCTGTCCGGCGGTTCCGCCTTCGGGATCGAGGCCGGCGGCGGCGTGCAAGCCTGGCTCGCCGAACAAGGCCGCGGTCTCAATATCCGTGGCGCGTTGATTCCCCTGGTGCCGGGCGCGATCCTGTTCGACCTGCTCAATGGCGGCGACAAGGCGTGGGGCCGCTTCGCGCCCTATCGCGATCTCGGCTACGCCGCGGCCGTCTCTACCGGGACGGAGTTCGCGCTCGGCAGCGTCGGCGCCGGCTTCGGTGCCACCACCGCGACGTTCAAGGGCGGGCTCGGCTCGGCATCCGCCGTCACCAGCAGCGGCGTTACGGTCGCAGCGCTGATCGCCGTCAATGCAGTCGGCAGCGCCACCGTCGGCGATGGGCCGTGGTTCTGGGCGGCCCCGTTCGAGGTCAACAACGAGTTCGGCGGCCGCGGCCTGCCTGCTGCGTTCACGGACGACATGCTCAGGATGCGCATCAAGGGTGGCCCCGCCGCAACCGAGCGCGAGAACACCACGATCGGCGTCGTCGTCACCGATGCGGTGCTGACCAAGCCCCAGGCCAAACGGCTGGCGATGATCGCGCATACCGGCTTCGCGCGCGCGATCTATCCGGTCCATGCCCCGACCGATGGTGACGTGCTGTTCGCCGCCGCGACCTGTGCGAAGCTGATCGATCCGCTTATCGGCATGACCGAGCTCGGCATGGTCGCTGCCAACGTCGTCGCGCGTGCGATCGCCCGCGGCATCTACAGCGCAACCGCGCTGCCGTTCCCGGGCGCGCTGCCGGCGTGGAAGGATCGGTTCGGCTAGGACCTCAGAGCGCGCTTACACGCTCATCGACATCGAGGAAGAGGCCGAGGCAGCGGACGATCCCTGCCCCTGGCGCTGCATCATCTGCGCAAACCAGTCATAGGGCGAATTGCCTGCACCCGAGCCATTCGAAGAGCTGGAAGCGCCCGGGACCGTCGTCGTCATCTTGAAGCCGTCGGCATAGGTGACGGTGGTGGTGGTCGAACCATCGGCGCCGGTCGTCGTGGTCGAGGTCGACCCGCCGCTCGACGAGGACGACGAGGAATCCGAGCCGCTGCCCGACGCATCGTCCGAGCTGCTCGCGGCCTGCGCATGATGGTGGCCGCCGTGATGGCCGCTGCCCTTCAGCGCCTTCGACATCTCGTCGAGGCTGACGCTGCCGTCGGAATTGCCATCGAGCTTGGAGAACACGTCGTCGGCCTGCGCCAGATTGGTGCCGCCGGCGCCCAGTGCGTTCTCGAACTCGGACTTGCTGATCTGGCCGTCGCCATTGGCGTCGAGCTGCGAGAACAGATCCTTCAACGCATCGTCCCGGCTCGTCGACGTCGAGGACGTCGCGCTCGACGATGTGGAGCTGGTCGAGCTGGACGTAGCACTCGTGCTGTCCGACGACTGGCTTTGCGCGGCGATCAGCGCGCTCATCGTCTCCGGCGAGATCTGCGCGCAATTGCCGGAATTGACCGACGAGGTCGCGCCACTGCTGGTGCTGTTGCTGCTGGTGTCGATCGCGAACGGATCGGTCGCGCCTTGCGACGACCCCGTCTTCTGGGTCGACGACGAGGACTTCGAGTTCGTCAGCGATTGAATCGCATCAAGCGCACTCGAGACGGCGCCAAGCGCAAACAACATTGCACAACTCCAACCCATGCGGCATGCCGCAGCCAATGTTCTGGCCGTCAGGTCAGCAAGCGACGTGCCAGCGCGAAAAGCTCAATGAAATCCGTGTCCGCCTCGCTTCTCAGGACCGGGGAACATCGGCAATTCGTGCCGCCGACGGCAGAATTTTCCGCCCACAGGAAGCTCGCCCTCCCTGCATTGCCCGGCTGAGAGGCCCATGTTAGGCGAGGCCATTCGCCCCCATGCCGCCACGGGAAACAGCGCCATGACCCAAGCCTTCGCCCCTCGCCCCCTGGCAATCGCGCCCTCGATCCTGGCCTCGGATTTCTCCAGGCTCGGCGAGGAGGTGCGCGCGGTGGACGCCGCGGGCGCCGACTGGATCCATCTCGACGTGATGGACGGCCACTTCGTTCCCAATATTTCGTACGGCCCCGACGTCATCAAGGCGATGCGCCCGCACACCAAGAAGGTGTTCGACGCGCATCTGATGATCTCGCCCTGCGATCCCTATCTCGAGGCCTTTGCCAAGGCCGGCTGCGACCACATCACCGTGCATGCCGAAGCGGGTCCGCATTTGCACCGCTCGCTCCAGGCGATCCGCGCGCTCGGCAAGAAGGCGGGCGTCTCGCTCAATCCGGGCACGCCGATCAGCGTGCTCGAATACGTGATCGACCTGGTCGACCTCGTGCTGGTGATGTCGGTCAATCCGGGCTTCGGCGGCCAGGCCTTCATCCGCTCCGCGATCGGCAAGGTCAGCGACATCCGCGCGATGATTGCCGGCCGGCCGATCGACATCGAGGTCGATGGCGGCGTCGGCCCCGACAATGCGGGCGCGCTGGCCGCGGCCGGCGCCAATGCCTTCGTCGCCGGCACCTCCGTGTTCAGAGGCGGCACGCAGGACGCCTACAGGACCAACATCGCGGCGATCCGCAACGCGGCGCTCGGGGCCCGCGGCGAAGCGATCTGATCCACACGCCATCGCTCGTTTAACCGGCAAGGGTCGCGACTCGTCGCGACCCTTGGCGCGCCGCAGCGCGCAATGGTTAAAATTACAACCTCTTTCCGTACTCCTCCGGACTTCCCTGATTCGCGCAAATCACTGCTAGTGATTCTTGCCTGTTTTCACGGGAGCACATCATGACGACGACCCTGGTTTGGACTGGCGTGGCGTTGTGGCTTGGTTTTTGTGCGTTTGTTGTGTTTGGCCCGTCGGCCGGACCAGTGCAGGTCCCGGTACGATCGGTTCGTAACATCCGTCGCGACCGGATCTGACACCGTGCAATTCGCACTCGTGAAGCGTCAGCCGAAACGCAGGTGCCGTCTCCCGCGGCGTCCGCATCCGGATCTCGATTTCTTCTTCGGCCGGCTCGAACGCCCCGAAGGCGATATGCGCGAGGATCCGGTCGCCGACACGGCGGACCTCGACTACCCGCTCCGGTCACCACACCGGTACTGAAATTCTAAACTGGACTCTGAACTAATGAAGCCGCACTGCCCGAACTGCCTGAAGGAAATGACCAAAGCGTCAGCGTCGCGTAACCTCTTCAATTGCGAACCCTGCCGCGAGATCATTCAGTACTTCGGCGGCGGCGCGGATCACGGCGAGCCCGGACCTCAATTCTCCTGGCCGATCCGCCGCAAGCGTTCGGTCCAAACCGCCTGCGCGGCGTGATCGTCCCTAGCCCCACACCACGCCGGCGTCTGGTTTCGCCGCAGCCATCCGCGGCGGCCGCACCACGGTGACGGTGCAGGTCGCCTCCGCAGCCACCTTGGCCGAGACGCTGCCGAGCCAGGTGCGCCTGAACGAATTCTGCCGCGCCCCGATGATGAGATGGTCGACCGAGTTCATCTCGGCGAATTCCAGCAGGGCCGTGGCGGGATCGACGGCTTCCAGCACATGAACCGACAGCCGGCTTTCGTCGAGCTTCAAGGGCGTAGCCCAATGCCGGAGCGCGACGAGGCGGTCGATGTGCTTGTTGGAGCCCTGCTCGTCCAGCGTCTTGTCGACGGCAATGCGATTGAGCTTCAGCACGTTGACACAGGTGAGCCGTGCTGACGGCAAGGTTGTCAGGATGCGTTCCGTGGTGACCCGCAGCGCCTCGTTCAGCTCCGGCGCACCCTCCGCCGTGTCGAGCGCGACCGCGACGATCGGGCTCATCGCCATTTGCGTCGCGAGGTCCGATCTCGCACCCGGCTGTTTGACGTCGGGATTGAAACGGCGCCGCCAGGCGACACTGAGCGGATCGCGCTTCGTCCGCTCCGCGCGCGCGGTGAGCTTGACCAGGTCCGGATGGGTCAGATCGAAGGCGAGCTGCGCGGCCGTCGGATAGCGCCAGTCCGGCTCGATCTCGAGGCACCGCAGCACCACCTCCTGGAGCCAGGGCGGATAGTCCGGACGAAGTGCGCGCGGCGGATAGGGATCACGCCACAGCCGGCGCCGGATCGCGCGCAGCGTCTCACCCTCGCCGAACGGACGTTCGCCGGTGGTGAAGAAATACAGCAGCACGCCGAGCGAGAACAGATCGCTGCGCGGATCGTCGCGCACGCCCCGAAGCCGCTCCGGCGCCATATAGGGCGCAGTGCCGTAAGGCAGGCGGAACTCCGCCTGCAAGAGATCGGGCAGATGGTTGTGATGCGACAGGCCGAAGTCGATCAGCACCGCCTCACCATCGTCCCGGAACATGATGCTGCTCGGCTTGATGTCGTGATGGATCACGTTCTGCCGGTGCAGATCGGCGAGCGCGGTCGCGATCTTCGCGACGAGCAGCCGGACTTCGTCGTAAGGCAGCGGCAGGTCGGGCAGCCGCTTGTAGAGTGTCGTCCCCGAAATGCGCTCGATCACGGCGTAGGCCTGATGCGCGAAATCGCCGGTGCCGTAGCAATGCGGCACATGGGGTCCCGTCAGGCGGGGCAGGATCATCATCTCCATCTCGAAGGAGACGATCGCCGCCGGGTCCTCGCCCTCGGACGCTCGCGGAATCTTCATCAGCAGCGGCGCGTCGATATCGGCACGCGTGACGGTCCAGAGCGTCGCCATGCCGCCGGCATGCACGCATTCGCCGATGGTGTAGCCGTCGATGACGGCGCCGGGTTTGACCAGGGGTATCGGCATCGGCTTCTAGCGCCCCTCCGACAGCCGGTCGGCGAGCCAGTGCGGCAGGCCGTTCGCACGGATCCGGCTCGCCGCGGTCGCGACGTCATAGGGCGCGCGGCAATACGTGACCTGGCATGAGACCGTATCGAACAGCGCGAACGCCGCCGATGGATCACCGTCACGCGGCTGGCCGACCGCGCCGAGCACGGCCAGCCATTGCCGCCCGCGCAGGAGCGGCACGGACACATCGGTCTTCGGCACGAGTCCCGTCATCTTTGCCGTCACCGACATCGAATAGAGCGCGGGACGGTGAATGTGGCCGCAGAAGGTGACGTGGGCGGGGGTCGATATCAGGCTCCTGGCGGCGTCCGCCGTCGAGCGAATGTAGTGCCAGCGCTGGGGATGAGACGCCTCCGAGTGCACGAACAGACGGTCACCGTCCTCGACGAGCATCGGCAGCTCGGCGAGAAACCGGCGCTGCGCGGCGTCGAGCCGTCCGCGCGTCCATTCCATGGCGATCTGGGCTTCATTGTTCATGGTTTCGGACGAGGAGTTCACAGCCTGGTCGTGATTACCGCGGACGGCGACGGCCCCCTGGGCGACCAGCTCCATCGCGGTATCCACGACCCATTCCGGATCGGCACCATAGCCGACGAAATCGCCGAGCATGACGAAGCGCTCCGCCCCCCTGGCGCGGGCCGCCTTCAGGCATGCCTCGAACGCCTGCCGGTTGCCGTGGATATCCGAGAAGACAGCGAGAAGCACGCACCCTCCACCCTCAAACTCCTAATTGACGCCGATAAAGCCAATTTGAGGGAGGCGGGCAAGATGCGCCAGCGCGGGGCGGTTGACCAGCGCCGCGCTGACGTGATGGTGAAGAGCCTATTCCTCGTCCTTGGGCGGCATCCGGGGCGGCGGCAGCGGCGTGAAGACCGCTCCCTGCGCGCCGGCCGGCGGGGCGCTGAACTCCCCGGTCGAGGAATCGCCGCCGCTGGTCTCGAGGATGACCTTGGGCGTCACATATTCCCGGACCATGTCGATCAGGCTGCCCTCGCCGCCGCCGAAATCCGCCGCGCGTCCGCCTTGCGGGTGGCCCGCAGCGATCTCGTTCTCGGCTGCATGGGTCTTGTCGGCCAGGGTGTCGTTGTAGGGGACGCGGAAGGCACGCGGGATGCCGCTCGGACGATGATCCTCGTCGACTTCTTCGACCCAGAGATAAATCGAGCCGGGATCGCCCTCCAGCGAATGCGGCTCGACGATCCGCGCCTTGAGCAGCTTGAAGTTGGCAGGCAGCCGGTCGGTGCTGGCCCAGCCGAGCAGCCCGCGCATTTCGGTGAAGCTGACGACATAGAAGGCGCTGGTCACCACCACTGCGACAGCCTTGAGCGACCAGTGCAGCCGCGCATAGACCAGCACGACCAGCAGCAGCGCACCGATCACGGCATAGGCAACAGACAGCGTGAGGATGACCGTCTGCAGATTAATCACGGCGGATCCTCTTTACGTTCGCGCTCACACCGGTGCTCGGGTCGAGATCGGCCCCATTGCGCCAGGTGCTGCGAAAGGTCTCCATCAGCGATTTCGGCCTTTGGCTGACATCGATGACCTTGCCCTCGGCATCGAGCCGGAACCGCACTGCGGTCTTCTCGTCGCCGGTGTGGTCGAGCGTGAACTTGTTGTCGAAGACCACCTGGGCGGTCGGGTTGAGCTTCTGCACCTTCACATTGGCCGTCACCGGCTCGCCGGTCGTGGCGACGAAATGCGAGACGTTGACGGTGTATTCACCGGGCACGATACCGCGCAACGTCACGATCTCCTCGCGAATGGGCGAAGCGATCTTCTTGCCGGCGACCATGATGAAATCGTTGGCCCCGCCGCGGTCGTCGCGGTCGAGCGTGAGAAAGCCGGCCTCGCGGTGGCGATACCAAGCGATGTTGCCGGCGGGGTCCTGCACGAACAGGTCGAGATCGTCCGGGTGATTGTCCGGCCAGTCCAGCGTGATCATGAACTCGGCCTTGGAGTCGATCTTGCCCTCCTTGGCGTCCGGGGAGACCGCAAGCAGAGCAAGGAAGAACAGGAAGGCGACCACCTGGAGCGCCTTGAACAACATCACGCCCAAGGGATCGAACTGCTCCTCGCGCGGATAGAGACCGAAATCATCCATCATGACGGCGTTCCAGCACCTTTGCGCTCGAGCACCGGCGTCACATAGGTCTCGGTCAGCACCACGGCATCGGAGAACACCCGCTGGGTCGCGGAATCCAGCATGTAATACTGGACGCGGACCAGGATGGAACCGACGAGGCCGGCCAGCGTCGTGTACATCGCAACCGCCATGCCGTCGCTCATCAGCCCCATCGAGGAGCGCATCGCGACCTTGTCGGCGGCATCCAGTCCGGCGATCGGCGCCAGCATGATGATGAAGCCGATGATGGTGCCGAGCAGGCCGAGCTTCATCAGCGTGTCGGAGACGAAGGCTCCGAACCCGTTGGAGCCGCGGAGCCGGTCGGCGAGCGTCCGTAGCAGCAGCGTCTGATCGACCGGCCGGTAATCCTGCGCGGCGGCCTTGGTGACGAGGCTCTCGATGTGATCCCGCACCAACCCGCGCGGCAGCGCAGGCGCGCTCGCATCGAGCACCTTGCTGCCATCAGGCGCCGCCAGCACTGTGCGGCACCGCCGTGCAGCCGCCCCCTCACGCGCGATCGCCCGCGTACGCAGGAAGCAATGACCGCAGGTCAGGATATAGAGCACCGCGATCACGCTCGAAATGTAGGTGCGGTCCGAGGTCAGCATCAGATGGATCAGGCCGAACCGCCACAGCAGCACCACGGCAAAGATCGATAGCCCTGTGAAGATCATCCAGAACAGCAGCGCGCTGCGCTCGGATGGGTCGGTCGCCGTGTTCGCGATCGGTCCAATCGTCATCGAACTCATGCTGCACTGCTCCTGACCTGCGATTCCACCCCGATTAGATCAAAGCCGCCGCGTCCGGTCCAAAGACCCATGCCCAATCCGGCTTGGGAAATTTGCCCGAACTGCAATCTTGCGGTGCCCTGCAATTGGCAAGGCGCGACGGCGTTGTTAGGCTGAGCTTACCAAACTTTGGGGTGATCGCATGCGCCTCGTGCTTCAGCTTGTCGCCCGTCTGCTTCTCATCGTTGCGCTCTGCCTGGGCGCGGCGACCCTATGGGCCACGTTCGATGCCTATCGCAGCGTCGACCGGGCGACTGCGACGTCCGCGCAGCGGGTCGCGCAGGCGCTTCAGGGGCTGTATTGGCACGAGCTCTTGCTGCGCAGCAGCAGAATGCGCGAGCATCTCATGCCGGTTCCGGAGTGGCGAACGCTGGAAACGATGAAGCTGATCTCGCCCGGCGTCTGCGTCGAGTTCCAGCCGGCGACTGCATTCGAAAAGCCGCTGTGCGGCCAGAGCCAGGGGATCGGCAGGGTGCCGCCACGCTGGTTCGCGTCCATCGTTCCGACCTTCCTCGGTAGCCACGCCGAGGTGGTACGGCCGGTCAGCCCCCGGGCGGCAGCCGCCGGAACGGTAGTTGCGACACCGGATCAAGCGGCCGCAATCTCGCTCGCCTGGGAGTACATTCTCAACGTGATCGACGTCGCGCTGCTGATGGCGGCGGCGATCGCCCTGCTCGCCTCGCTCGCGATCGCGCACACGCTGGCACCGGCGCGGGCCATTGTGCTTGCCCTGCAACGCATGGCGCGCGGCCAGTATCGCACCAAGCTGCCGCGCTTCCGCTCCATGGAGCTCGGGATGATCGGCGGGGCCGTCGATGCGCTGGGCAGCCGGCTGGAAGAATCCGTCGAACAACGCGCGGCGCTGACGCGGCGCCTGATCGAGATCCGCGACGACGAGCGGCGCGCGCTCGCCCGCGAACTGCACGACGAGTTCGGGCAAAATCTCTCCGCCATCCTCGCTTTCGCCAACACGATCGAGACGGCGAGTACGAAAGACAGGGATCATGGCGTCGCGCAGGACGCGCGCATGATCTCGCAGGCCACGCACCATCTGATGGCCTCGCTGCGCGATGCACTGAAGCGCCTGCGCAATCCCCTGCCCGAGGAGCTCGGGCTGGAAGCCAGCCTCGTCAATCTCGTCGACAGCTGGCGCTCGCAGAGCGCGACGCAGCCGACGATCCAGCTCGACCTCAAGGGCGACCTCACCGACATCAGCGGTCCGGCCGCCACGACCGCCTATCGCGTCGCCCAGGAATGCCTGACCAATGCGCTGCGCCACGGTGCGGCCCGCGAGATCTCGTTGCACGTCGAACGCTGCGCAGGCGAGGACGATGCGCTGCTGATCCGCGTCGAGGATGACGGCGGCGGCGATGCGGCGCGCGTGGCGCGCTCGGCCGGTTTCGGCCTCACCGGCATCCGCGAGCGTGTCGCAGCCGCCGGCGGATCATTGTCGATCCTGCCCGCAAGCCGCGGGCTCAGCGTCGCCGCGACGATCCCGCTTGCCGCATGAGGCCGTCATGAGCGAGGTCGCAGCAACAGGCATCGCGGTGCTGCTGGTCGACGACCATCCGATCGTCCGTCAGGGCTACCGGCGCGTGCTGGAGAGCCAGGGTGATCTCCACGTCGTAGCGGAAGCCGACAATGCCGCCGACGCCTACGGCGCCTTCAAGACGCACGACCCCGACGTCGTCGTGATGGACATCTCGATGCCCGGCGCCAGTGGGCTCGAGGCGATCCGCAACATCCGCGCGCGCAATGCGCGGGCACGGATCCTCGTCTTCACCATGCACAACGAGGCCGTGCTGGTGAAAGCCGCCTTCAGTGCCGGCGCTTCCGGCTTCGTCACCAAGAGCAGCGCGCCCTTCGCCGTCGTCAACGCCATCCGCAGCGTCGCCCGCGGCGAGCGCGCCATGAGCGACGACATCGCGCATGTCCTGGCCGAGGACAGCCTGTCGACAGGCTCGGCGCTGGATCAGTTGGGCGAGCGCGAGATCGAGATCTTGCGCCAGTTCGCCGGCGGCGCCACCACCGAAGAGATCGCGACGCATCTCAATCTCAGCGTCAAGACGGTCCAGAATTATCACTATCTGATCAAGACCAAGACCGGCACACGCACGGATGCGCAGCTCGTGCGGCTGGCGGCAAGCTGTGGATTGACCAGGATTTAAAGCTTAGCGACGACGTGCTCGCATAAGTTCCCAAGGCCCCTCATCAAAGCTCTGCTGCCCCAACGAAGGTCTCCAGCCTCCCTCAGATTGTGCTAGGCTCGATCGCCGGCACGGCATCGAAGCCACCCTCGTTCCCGTTGTATGTTTCGCACAACAGCAGGAGACGCTTCCATGAACATCAGGGACAGTCTTCTTGCAGCACTGATCGCCTTCAGCGTTTTCGCGAGCGGCCCCACCGAAAGCGCGGCAACCGAGGCGAAAGACCAGATCACCATTCTTTATGACGCCTTCGGCACCAATGACGCGATGACAAAGGACTGGGGCTTCTCCGCCCTCGTCGAAGTCGCGGGAAAACGCATCTTGTTCGACACGGGTAACAACCCCGAAATCTTCGCTGCAAACGTGAAGGCCAAGCGTGTCAACCTCTCGGACCTCGATTTCGTCGTTCTTTCGCACCGCCACTCCGATCACATGGCGGGTTTGTCCTACGTCCTGAGCGTCAATCCGACCGTCAAGATCTACGCGCCGAAGGAAGGATTTGGCATCTACGGCTCTTCGCTGCCGTCCGGCTTCTTCCGGAAGGACGAGGCCTTGCCGCCGGAGATGCGGTACTATGGAGGCAAGCCCCCAGCGGTGATAAAATCTGGCTCGGCATGGGCCAATGCAAGCTTCGAGCTGATCGATCAAACGACCGAAATTGCTCCAGGTATCACGCTTATTTCGCTGATCTCCGACGTGCCCGGGACGAGAGAACTCAAGGAGCTATCTTTGGCCGTCAACACCGCAGAAGGCGTAGTCCTTCTGGTCGGTTGTTCGCACCCCGGGATCGAGCGCATTGTCGAAGCGGCAACCGCCATCAATCCCAGGATTCATCTCATCGCCGGTGGATTTCATCTGGTCGTCGCACCCGACGAGGCCATCGCGAAAGTCGTTACCGCTCTGAAGGACAGATTCAAGGTCGACGCCGTCGCACCGGGACATTGCACCGGTGAGCCGACTTTTGCCGCGCTCAAGCAGGCGTTCGGCGACAACTATCTCTATGCCGGTCTCGGCACGTCGATTTCGGTTGGAACGAGTGGGAATACCAGACGCGGGGAGGGTCCGACGCTTGACGACCTTGCGACGTACCGCAGACTGGCCGGGCGCGAGGACCCGTTCGGCATATTGCGGTCGCGCAACTTGCGGTCGGGATCCGCGCTCTAGCACATCGGCGCGGTTCGCATTTTATCCAACGCTTGAGCCGAGCGGAATGGAACCGACACCGTCGCGCGTTTGTTGGCAGCAGAGTGAAGGAGTTGCGCCATGAGTAAGGCTATGCACCGAACGCTCGTCGATCCTCCGCTCCTCACCGTGGGCGACCTCATCGACGAACTCTGCCGCCTGCCGGATACGGCGGTCGTCCACTTCCGCTGCCCCGCGCTCGATCAGGAGCTTACATTCCACCACCTTCGGAGGCAGTCAAAGAACATCGTCGAAATCGCGGTGAATGCATATCCGCAGAGCCCGCCGGTTGTCCCATCCGCCGACGCCGCTTTTCACGCACGAAAACAATCGCCCCCCTCGCCTTCTCTTCGCGAGGACACCCTTCTGCGCAAGGCGAAAGGCTGAAGCGACGATTGCGCGCTTTGGTGGGAGGGTGTCGGCCTAGGCTGCCTTCAATCCGCGCAGCAACAGCGCAAGCGTCGCGTCGACGCGCGCGGGCAGATCGGCATCTTTCCACTCGTCGGCATGGGCCGGATGGTGGAAGCGGCAGGTCGCATCGAACAGCGCGCGTGCGGTGGTCTTGACGTCGTCCACGGCGAACACGCCCTGCTTGACGCCGTCGGTCAGGATCGCCGCGATCTGATCGATCATCGTGTCCTTGTGACACTTGACCGCCGCGCAGGCCTCGCGCGCCAGCGTGAGATAGGTCTCGAACATCTCGGGGTCGTCGAGCACGCGCGAACGCTTGGCGGCGAACAGCGTGCGCAGCCAGCGGTCTAGCCTGTCGGGCGCAGGGCCCTGCTCCTTGGTGATCGCCAGCAAAGGCGCGTCGATGCGGTCGAGCCAGCGCTTGGCGACGGCCTCGCGCAGCGAAGCCTTGCTCGGGAAATGGCGATAGACGCTGCCGTGGCTCACATCGAGCGCACGGGCAACGTCGACCACGGTGGCCTTGGCAAGTCCGTAGCGCCGCAACACGTCCTCGGTGACTTCGAGGATCCGCTCCGGCGTCAAGACAACAGCTTCATTCATGCCAGCACCATGTTCCCGTTCAGGGTCCAGTTACCCGGCGATGGATGCTTACCGAAGCGCCCATACCGGTCGGTTCGGAAAGCTCTCGCCTTAATGAGGCAGTTTTGCAGCCTGCGCCGCGATCTGGCGCGCAACCAGTAAATTGAGCCAATGCCCAATCGTCCCGGTGAGATTGATGATTTCAGTCGTCATTGTCGTAAGTCTCCATTCGTCCGCGGCCCTCGTCCTTGAATGACGACCCTCGACCCGGTGTTGTTTCGGATCTCGGGCTCCCCCTGGAGGTGGCCACGGGACGCCCAATCGGAACGTCCGGAAACGGATATACACGTCTCGCTGACAGATTTCAATATCTGTCAGTCAATGATCCGTGATTGACAGCCAATATTTGCGGGACTCTGCCTGGGTTGCCGAACCACACCCGCCTCCGCGGACCATGGTACCTTTCGGCATCATCATCCCCGGCCGCCTTGCCACACCGTCTGTTTCGCCCTCCCCCTCCGCCACATCACGGCGTAAAAAGCATCTTCGCCGGCGTACCCCGCTTTCGCCCGCCGCCCGCCTCCCCTGCGGCGTACGCTGCGTCCACCCGTCCCACGAAGAAGAAACGGATCCCCTCCATGCCCATCGTCAACCGCATCGCCGCCCTCTCCGATGAAATGGCCGCCTGGCGCCATGACTTCCACGAGAACCCGGAGCTGCTCTACGAAGTCCATCGCACCGCCGGCATCGTCGCCGACAAGCTTCGCGAGTTCGGCTGCGACGAGGTGGTGACGGGCATCGGCCGCACCGGCGTCGTCGGCGTGATCCGCGGCCGCAAGTCGGCCTCCGGCAAGACCATCGGCCTGCGCGCCGACATGGACGCGCTGCCGATCCTTGAAACCGCCGATGTGCCCTATGCCTCGAAGATCCCGGGCAAGATGCACGCCTGCGGCCATGACGGCCACACCGCGATGCTGCTGGGTGCCGCAAAATACCTCGCCGAGACGCGCAATTTCGACGGCACGGCGGTCGTGATCTTCCAGCCCGCCGAAGAAGGCGGCGGCGGCGGCAAGGCCATGGTCGAGGATGGGCTGATGACGCGCTGGAACATCGACCAGGTCTACGGCATGCACAACATGCCGGGCCTCGCCGAGGGCCATTTCGCGACCACGCCGGGTCCGCTGCTCGCCTCCTCCGACAACATCCGTATCACCGTCCACGGCAAGGGCGGCCATGCCGGCGCCACCCCGCACCAGGCGATCGACAGCGTGCTGATCGGCTCGCAGATCGTCAACGCGCTGCAATCGATCGTCGCGCGCAACGTCAATCCGCTGCAGTCGGCGGTGGTCTCGATCACGCAATTCCACGCCGGCACCGCCTTCAACATCATCCCCGAGACCGCCGAACTCAGCGGCACCGTGCGCACGCTCGACCCCGACGTGCGCGATCTCGTCGAGCGCCGCATCGGCGAAGTCGCCGAGAGCGTCGCCCGTGCCTATGGCGGGGCGGCGGAGACGACATACACGCGGATGTATCCGGTGACCTTGAATCATGCACGCGAAGCCGGCGTCGCCGCCGACGTTGCCCGCGACATCGTCGGTGCCGACCGCGTCAACGACAAGATCATCCCGATGATGGGCGCGGAGGATTTCTCGTTCATGCTGGAAGCACGCCCCGGCGCCATGGTGCTGGTCGGCATGGGCGACAGCCCGGCATGCCATCACCCGGCCTATGTCTTCAACGATAACATCCTCGGCCACGGCGCCTCGTTCTGGGTGCGTCTGATCGAAACCGCGATGCCCGCAGCGTAACGTCGGTCTCGATCTCGTAGGGTGGGCAAAGCGACAGCGTGCCCACCACTGCGAATGGTGGGCACGGCGCTTCGCGCCTTTGCCCACCCTACGGCAGTTCATCCCTGATATTGCAGCACGTGCATGCCGGCGTTCCAGTCGCTGACGAACATCATCCCGTCGGGCCGGACATAGGCGTCGCACGTCTTCGCCGCGAGCGCGACGTTCGGACGGGGGTCGACGAGCTTCTTCGGCGTCGGCGGCACCCAGTAGGCGAGTTCCTTCGGCGCAAAGGCGTCCCTGACGTCGAACACCCGCACGCCGGCATTGTTATAGGTCGCGAAAATCGTCTCCTCGCTCTGGAACGCGCCGGGACGGTTCTCGTGCAGATTATGCGGACCGAAGGTGCCGTTGGTGCAAAAATCGCGGTCGCGCGGCGTCGGCAGGGTTGCGATCGGCACCGGGTTTTCCGGCGCGCGCACGTCGAGCACGAAGGTGTGGAACAGGCCCTTGGCGCATTGGTCCGCGTTCGCTTCATCCGCGACGATTGCGAGCTGACGCTTCGGCAGCGGCAGCGGCGTATGCGTGCCGCCGGCGAAGGGCGGCGACCAGTTGATGTGCGACAGCAGCTTTGGATTGGTGGGATCGCCGATGTCGTGGATGGTGAAGCCGCCGTCGCGCCAGGCCGCATAGCCGCGATCGCCCGCCGTGATCATGTGATGTAGCGCAAAGCGCTTGCCCTTCGGCGTCGCCGGCTCGCCGGCCGCACGGTTCATCCCCGGCAGCCACCATTTCGCGACGATCTCCGGCTTGGTGATGGTCCTGAGGTCGACCACGCAGAGGATGTGGTCGGTGAACCCGTCGAAATGCGCCGACACATAGGCGTAGCGCCCACCGGGCCACCACAGCCGGTTGATGCCGAAGCCGGGCATTTCCAGGAATGCGATCTCGCGCATCTCGCCGGGTTTGGAGATGTCGTGGATGGAGAGGCCAGAGCGGAATTTTTTCGCCTTGGTGATGCTGTCGACCAGCGTGTTCTCGAAATAACCGCGCATGTTGTCGTAGGACTGCATCGCGACGATGTTGGCGCCGTTCGCAAGCAGCAGCATATCTTCAGCCACCTGCAGATGGTGGGTGCGGGTGTACTGTCCCGCGGTGAAGAAATTGACCGGCTTCAGCGCACGCGGATCGGAGGCGTCCAGGATCGTCACGCCGTCGCTGAACATGTGCCCGACATAGATGTGCTGCCGGTTGAACATCACCTGCACGCTGTCGGGCCGCCCGCCGATGTCGCTGTAGGAGATGTGCTGGATGCCCTTGCCGATGCCTTCAGGGGGAACGTCCGGCTCTGCAGCCCGTGCCGGCCCCGACCAGCCAGACAGCGCGGCAGATCCGAGCACGGCCGACAATTGCCGAAGATGGCTGCGGCGAGTGACTTCAGGCATCGCGTTTCCCCCATTTTTTGGCGAGATGATGCTCGCTTGCGGCGAGGCACGCAAGCCTTGTGTCGTCCGCCATGCAAGCGTCACGATCGACGAGCTGCGTCAGCAAATTGGTGAAGACGCGCTGCGCGCACCGCCTGTCAGCGGGCCGCAGAGCGTAGACCTATTGGCTCATCCGCCCTCATCGGGCGAGGTGCGGTCTGGTCTGACGCGAGAGGTAGAGTGAACTGGAAGACGGCGCCCCGCGGCTCGTTTGCGCCAGCCCACATCCGTCCGCCATGCGCCTCGATGATCGAGCGGCAGATGGCGAGGCCCATCCCCATGCCAGTGGGCTTGGTGGTGTAGAAGGCTTCGAACAGGCGCTCCACGTTCTTCGGATCCAGCCCCAGACCGGAATCCCGCAAAGTGACGTGCACGCCGTCCGATGCATCCCAACCGGTGCTGATCAGCAACTCGCGCTCCCCCTCACCGACAGCGGCCATCGCCTCGATCGCGTTGACGATCAGGTTGAGCACCACTTGCTGAAGTTGAACCCGATCTGCCTGAACGGCCGGCAAGCCCTCGGCAAACTGCGTTCGCACCGAGACGCTGTTCTTGAACGCTTCGCTGCGGGTCAGCGCGATGACCTCAAGCACCGCCGGGTTGATCTCCAGATTCTCTTTTTGCGGGGGAGCATTCCTGATGAGCGCCCGAATCCGGCCGATGATGTCGCCGGCGCGCATGCCGTCACTGGTAATCCAGCCGAACGTCTGTCGAACCCGCTCCAAATTCGGCGGCTGGGCCTCCAGCCAGTTCAACCCGGCCTCGGCGTTCGCCACCATCGCGGCGATCGGCTGGTTGACTTCATGGGCAATCGAAGCGGTCAGTTGCCCCATCGTGGTGACGCGATTTGCGTGCGCGAGCTCCATCAGGGCTTCACGGTAGCGCCGCTCGTGTTCGCGGCTTTCGGCTTCCGCCCGCTTGAGTGGCGTCAGATCAAGGACGAAGCCGACGCCATTATCGGTACCTTCCCCAAACATGGTCCCGCCGATCAGCACCGGCACCCGGCTTCCATCCTTCCGCACATACTCCTTCTCGAATGGTTGCGCCGACCCGATCCGCTTCAATTCCGTCACGGTCTGCAAATCGCGGTCGCGCCATTCCGGCGGTGTGAGGTCGGTCCGATGCAAACGCCCTGAGGCGAGATCCTCCCGGTCGTATCCCACGATGCGAAGGAATGCATCGTTAGCCTCCAGAATGCGTCCCTCGACTTCCCAGATGATGATGCCGATGATGTTGGCATCGAACAGCCGCCGGATCTTGATATCTCGTGCTGCAAGATCGCTCTGGAGCTGGATGTTCTCCTCGGTCGCCATTCTTCGCCGTTTCGCTTCGAGCCGCGCGAGCGCCAGCGCAGCTCCGGCCAGCGCGACGACGAGGACAACGGCGCCGGCGATCAGCCAGGTCCAGCGTCGCTCGAATGCTTCAGCGCGCGCCTCCCGGTCGGCGAGCCGAAAGCGCTCGTGGTCCACCATCTGGTCGATTTGCGAGCGTATCTCATCCATGCTGCGGATCATTGCCAGCGCGGCCAGCCCGGACGTACCGGCCGTCTTCAGCAGCTCGTCGATTTCGCGTAGCGTTGCCGCAACGGTCAGTGCCAGATGTCCGGCCCGAAGGCCTTGCAACGGATCGTCCGCGACCAGCGTCTGTAGCGCCTGGGCCTCCCGTCGTACACTTTCGTCAGAGACGCCGTAGGCCTTGAGATAGGCGGGGTCGAGAGTCATGAGATACCCGCGCCGTTCGGTCTCCAGTTCCGCGACGATCGCCCGCAGCCGATCGAGCGTTTCGAGCACCTGCCGGCTATGCTCGGTGAATTGATGAGCTGCTTGCCGCTCCTCCCAATATTGCAGGCCGAGGAAGCCGGTCGCGATAAAAAGGGCCACCAGCACTGCGACCGCAAAGATCAGCGGACGAGTAAACCACCGCAGATAATACCCAGGAGCGAAGACTGGCATGGCCGTGGATCATCGACGCGCGTCGGAGCGGAGTGTTGCCGGAACGATAGCATGGGTGGGTCCGCGCAGGTGAGCGGGGAACCAGCCATTCTCGACGCACGCTACGCCGGCGCCGAAATCCGCCGGTTGGCGGGGCACAATGTCACGGCTGACGTCCCCTTTGGTGCAATTGACTGCTCGCAATTTGAAGCGCCAACATGGTGCCAGGCGGAAACTCATGGAGCGGTGGGGTGTCAACCAGCCGTCGGAGCTTCGTCAAGGGATTGGGAGCGGCGGGAGCCGTCTTGCCCGCAGTCGGGCTGTTGCCAGGGCGAGGCCTGGCGGAAGATGCTCCCCCGGACTATGCCGCCGCGATCGACTGGAAGCAATTTGCGGGACAGACGATCGCGCTTTCGGGAGCGATCCATCCGTGGTCGAATGCGATCGCGCCGCTGTTGCCGGAGTTCACCATACTCACCGGCATCAATGTCACCATCGATTTCCAACTGGAAACCACCTACCTCGGCGCCACGCCGATCAAGCTCGCCCGCGGCAGCAGCACGCCCGACGTCTTCATGTTCACGACCTATGGCCAGGGCATCTCGAACGGATGGCTGGAGCCGCTCAACGGCTATTTTTCCAACAGGTCGCTGACCGATCCTGCGTGGTATGACGAGGGCGACCTGCTCAAGACGGCTCGAGCTTTCCCGCTGTGGTCGGACGGCGAACGGTATGCCGTTCCGATTACCTCCGAGGCGATGACGCTTTTCGTCAACAAGGATGCGCTGGCAGCCAAGGACCAGCCGCTTCCCCGGACTTTCGACGAGCTGCTTGTCGTGGCCAGGGCGGTCAAGACCAACGGGATGTCGGGGATCACCATGCGGGCCCAGGCCGGCGGCAATTCCTCCCCACCGGCCATGGGCTTCGTGTTCTCCTACGGTGGGGCCATGGTCGAGCACAACAAGGTCGCTTTCGCGAGCCCGGAGGCGATCGCGGCCGTCGAGATGTACGGACAGCTGCTCAGCCAGGCCGGGCCTGCCGGCGTCGGCAGCTATGAATGGTACAACGTGCTGGACGACTTCCTTCAGGGGCGGACGGCGATGGCAATCGACAGCAGCAACTTCGCAACCGACATCTCCAATCCTGCGAAAAGCCATGTCGCCAAGCAGGCCGGGTTTGCAACCTTTCCGCATCTCGCCGGTCGCGGACCCGTCCCCTTCATGTCGCACTGGCAAGCGTGCATCAATTCCAAATCCCGAAACAAGCGGGCGGCTTTCCTGTTCCTGCTCTGGGCGACGAGCAAGGCGACCTCGTTGCGGACTGCCGCTGCGGGGCTGGCGACGACACGCGTGTCGGCCTGGTCGAGCGAGGGCTTCAAGACGGCGTTCGGCTCGGAGGCAGCAGAGGCGGCGCTGACCAATTTGCAGAATGCCGATGTCGACCGCGCCAAGGCGATCCTTTTCCATCCGCAATCGAGACCGATCCTGGACGCCTTCATGATCGGCGTGAATGAAGTGGTCAACGGTGCGAAATCGGCGAAGGATGCGATGACGGGCGCAGCCGAAAGGGCCAATGCGGCGATCCGCGGGTAGCGGCGATGCGCCATGCGATCGGAAGACATGGGGCCATGCCGCGTGCGGCCCCATCGGGCTTATCCCCAATTAGCCGAAAACCACCTCATGCCGCATCACGAACGGGTCGAGCAGCGCGTGCACCTCGCCGGCGACCGCCTCCTGCTTGTCCCCCGGCGCGCCCACAACCGTCACGGTTGCGATCGAGCCGTGGCTGCCATGGGCGCCGACCTTGACCTTGCAGTCGATGCCGCGCGCGGTCAGCGGCGTCAGCACTTTCGTGAACACGCGCTGCGCCGCGTCCCAGCGCAGTTGCGGCTTGAATACCTTGCCGACGCCGGTCACCGGCATCGGATCGATCGGAATGATCTGCACCGGAACGGCGGCGCGCTCCGGCGTGCGCTCGCGCACCCACGTCTCGAGCTCGCCGGGCTCGACGGACGCACCGGGCTTCAACTGTACATATCCAACCGGCAACTCGCCTGCGTAAGCGTCGGGTTGGCCGACCACCGCAGCGAAACCGACGGCGGGATGGCGGAACATGATCTCCTCGATCGGTGCCGGATCGATGTTGTGGCCGCCGCGGATCACGAGGTCCTTGGCGCGGCCGGTGATCCAGAGATAGCCGTCGGCATCGAGCCGGCCGAGATCGCCGGAATTGACCCAGACCTCGTCGACGAAGGCCCCCTGGTTGTGGGCGTCGTTGAGATAGCCACCGAACACGCCGGGCCCGGCCATGATAACGACGCCGATCTCGTCCGGCTTGCAATCGCGGATCAGGTTGCCATCGGCATCGAGCTGCACGATGCGGACGCGCGCGTATGGCATGGGAAGACCGACCGAGCCGAGCCTGATCGGTCGGCTCGGATAGGCGAGCGTATGCACGCTCGATGTCTCGGTCATGCCGTAGACCTCGACCACCGGCAGCTTGAGTTTTTCCTGGATCGCAGATCCCACTGCGACCGGGATCGCCGAGCCGCCACCGGCTGCATATTTCAGGCTGGAGATGTCGGCATTTCCGGGGGGCACCGCGAGCGTCGCGGCGAGCACCGTCGGCACGCTCGACAGCGCCTCGGGCTTGAAGCGCTCAACCAGGCCCCAGATGTTCTTCACCGCGTTCGGATTGCGCCAGCCGCTCGGCGACAGCACGACCAGCGAGCCGCCGGCGGAGAGCGTCAGCAGCACCTGCGTCAATGATCCGCCGACGTGAAACAGCGGCATGCCGAACAGCATGTTCGCGCCCGGTTTCGACTTCAACAGCAGGTTGAGTGCCCAGGCCTGATAGACCTGGTTGGCGTGGGTATGCCGCACCAGTTTTGGTGTGCCGGTGGTGCCGCCCGTGTGGAAGTATGCAGCGATGTCGCTGCCCGAAATCTTGCGCCCGCCGACAAGCCGGTCGGACGGCTGCTGCTTGATCAAATCGTTGAACGCGAAGATTCCGTTGGCGGAATCGCCGCCGCCGGCTACCTGCACGATCGCCTTGAGGTGCCTGAGCTGCGGGCGGATCTGCTCGACCTTCTGCCAGATGTCGGTGCCCGGCATCGGCCCGAGCGCCACCAGGATTTTCGTGTTCGCCGCCTCCAGAATTTCCGCGATCTGGTGCGGCTCGAGCAGCGGGTTGACGGGATTGGCGATGCCGGCGGCCTCCGCACCGAACAGCGTCACGAAGGCATCGGGCAGCAACGGCAGCATGAAGGAGATGACGTCGCCCTTTTCCGCGCCGAGCGCATGAAACATGTTGGCGGCCTGCGTCACGCGCGCGATGAAATCGCGGTAGGTGACGACGAGCGGCGTATCCGCCGGATCGGCATTTTGCAGAAACTGAATCGCTGCCGCGTCGGGATTGCGCGCAGCTCCGAGCCTGATGGCATCATAGGTGCTCTCTGCCGCGACGCGGTCCGCGTAAGGGACCTGCTCAAAGACCCGGACCTCCTCGTCCGTCAAAAGCTCCGGATAGTCATTGCCGATGAGCCGATCGAGCGCGTGGATGCCCGCCATGGAATTCCGTCCTCCCTCGGATGCATTCCCTCGCCGCCTGTCTTTTGACATTTTGGTTCGGCGAGACCTCGACCGATGACCGGTCGAGCGCGGACAGAATGATGGATGATTTGGCGTTCGTCCATGGCCTAACGGCTACGGTCGTAGCACTCGGGTGCGCGTCCTTTTGAACCTCCGCGCCCGATCCGGGGACCAAGAACATGCGTCGGATTCGCCGGCCAGCGTCCTGCCGCAAGACTCGAGGTGATCATGACCACGCCCCCGCGGGACCGCGCCACACGGCTGATCGTTGCACTCGCCATGACGTCGGCGATCACGGCAACGGCGATCGCCCTGCCGCGCGCCGCGCTCGCCGATGGCCCGCTCGACAAGATGCGGGCTAAGGTCACGGCCTTCATCGGCGACAAGATGCAGGCGCTCGGCGGGTCATGCATCGTCTACCAGGTGGACAGCTCCGGCCTGCGCGAAAGCGTCGTCACGGATCTGCGCGACGACGTCTACAAGACCTTGCACGACGGCCATGTCGCCTTCTCCAATCTTGCGATCCGCGACGGCGGCGTCGACGTGAAGATCGCGGACGCCAAGGGCCGCGATCAGCTGGCGCGCAAACTCGCCTCGGCCGCGGACGGACTGCCCTCGCATGCGATTGCCGTGACCGACGGCGGCGACGGCGCGGTCAGGCTCGCGCCGACCGATGCCGCATCCGCTGCTCGGCTGAATGACCTCGTCGAAGATTCCATTGCCATGATCGAGCAGCGCCTCAAGGATTCCGGCGTCAAGCTCGTCAGCGTCGTCCCTGACGGGACCGACCGCATCCGCATCGTCCTGCCTGGTGTGACCGACCTCGAGCGCGTCACCGCGATCTTCGCGCGGAAGGTCAAGGTCAGCTTCCGCCTGGTCGATGCCTCGATGTCACCGGAGCAGGCACAATCCGGCACACCGCCCGAAGGCACCGAAGTCCTGCTCGGTTTCAAGGACAAGCGACCCTATCTGGTCGCCAAGGACAGTGCGCTGGACGGCGACGACATCAGCTATGCGGCGCCCGGCTTTGCGGCCGGCACCAAGGACCCGGTCGCTTCGTTCCGCTTCAACGGACGCGGCACCCGGCGCCTCGCCCACGTCACGGAAGAGAGCGTCGGCAGACCCTTCGCCATCGTGCTCGACGACAAGGTGATCTCGGCCCCCGTGATCCGCGAGCCCATCACCGGCGGCTCGGTCCAGATCTCGGGCAATTTCACCCTCGAGGAAGCCAACAGCGTCGCCATGCTGGTCCGCGCCGGCGCGCTGCCCGGGCACCTGACCCTCGTCGATCAGCAGGTCATCCAGCCGGCCACCAAGCCCTGAGGCCCGGAGCCCCCGCCGCGCCGGACAGCTAAGTTCGCTCAAACTCCGTCCGAAGTCCGTTCGCGACGCCCGGGCCCACACCCCGGCAGCCCCGAATCACGGCTGCATCAAGGCCATACGCGCAACCAACGGGCAATTGCCGAAATGCCCGATCAGGCTAAAATTTGCCTCTTGCAGCATGACGGCCGAAGGCTTCATTCAAGCGGTCGTCATTCGATTTCGGCTATACGAATACCGAGCAGGACTGAAGGCCTTACGCAGGGATAGTACCATGCCGTCCGGCAGCGCAGACATTTCCTCGATCCTCGACCGCATTCTGGACGCGGCGACGGATAATCTCAGGATCGCGAAGATCCTGGTCCAGATGGGCCTCGATCCCAACAACGTCACCTACGACGCGATCTTCAACCGGCTGCTGGAGATCTTCGTCCACAACATTACGCTGGCCAACATGTTCGCCGCGGTCGGCGCCGGCTTCTTCGTCGCCACCCTGCTGATGCGGACCATGGTGCCCTTGCGCGTCGCCAACATGATCGGCTGCGCCTTCTTCGCCATCTTTGGCGCGCTTTCGGCCAATGTCTCGACGTTCCTGCTGTATCTGCTGTTGCTTCCGATCAACGCTCTTCGCCTGAGGCAGATGCTCAAGCTGGTCAAGAAGGCGCGGCATGCGGCCGAGGGCGACATGTCGATCGAGTGGCTCAAGCCGTTCATGACCGAGCGCAAATATCGTCACGGCGACACGCTGTTCAAGCTGGGCGATCCGGCCAAGGACATGCTCCTCACGGTCACGGGCAAGTTCCTGGTCAAGGAGATCAACGTCGAGATCGGGCCCGGCGCGCTGATGGGCGAGCTCGGCTTCCTCACGCCCGATAACCGGCGCACCGGAACGATCGAATGCATCGAAGACGGCCAGGTGCTGACGATCACCTATGACCGGCTGCTCGAGATCTACTTCCAGGATCCGCAGTTCGGCTATTACTTCCTGGTGCTGACCAGCCAGCGCCTCCTGCAAAACATCGATCGCCTGCAGAAGCAGCTGGCTGCGGCGCGGGCGCCGACCACGAACAGGATCGCGTAAACCGGGCGACCAATTCCCGCCCGGTTTTCCGATTTTTCCCGCGATCAGGCGTTGGTGCCGCCGTCGACCGTAAGATTCGCACCCGTAATGTACGACGCCTCCGGGCTGGCGACGAAGGCGACCAGCGCCGCCACCTCCTCCACCTTGCCAAACGGTTGAGCGCGGTCGCCGCCTTCTGCGGGGTCGCCCAGTCGCCGGAGGCAGGGTTCAGATCAGTGTCGATCGGCCCCGGCTGCACGTTGTTGACGGTGATGCCGCGCTCCCCGACCTCGCGCGACAGCCCTTGCGTAAACATCCGGATCGCAGCCTTCGTCGCTGAGTAAGGCACCAGTCCCGGTGTCATCATGCGCTCGCCGACGCATGAGCCGATCGAGATGATTCGGCCGTTGTCGTTCATCTGCTTCAGCGCTGCCTGCGTGGCGATGAACACGCCGCGGATGTTGAGGTTGATCACCTGGTCGAGTTCCTCCAGCGCGGTCTCCTCGAACTTCTTGGGGATCGCGGTGCCCGCATTATTCACGAGCACGTCGAGCTTACCGAGCGTACTGACGGTCTTGTCGATCGCGGCCTGCACGGCCTTGGGATCGGTGGCATCAGCCTGGATGGCGATGGCCTTCCCGCCTGCGCCTTCGATCGCCTTGACGATTGCGGCCGCAGCATCCGCGCCTCGGCTGTAGGTGATGGCGACCTTGGCGCCATCACCTGCGAGCCGCTTGGCGATGGCAGCGCCGATTCCGCGCGAGCCGCCGGTGACGAGTGCAGTTTTGCCTTCGAGTTTCTTTGACATGTTGGACTTCCTTTTGAGGTCGGGAAAGAGACGGCGGCGGCCAGCTCAGAGTTTCGAGCCTCCGTCGACGTGAACTGTGTCGCCGGTGATCCAGCGCGCATCGGGAGAGGCGAGGAAGGCGACGGCATCTGCGATGTCGTCGGGCTCGGCGATCCGCTTCAAGGTCTGCATGCCGAGCGTATAGTCGCGCCCCGCATCGGTCTTGGTGAAGGACGACATCTCGGTCCCCACCACTCCGGGCGCCACCGCGTTGACGCGCACGCCTCGCGCGCCGAGCGCTGCCGCAAAATGCTTCACAAGCGTGTCGATCGCGCCCTTGGTCGCGGCATAGGCCGGCAGCGTGCCGACCACGGCATGCGCAGCCAGCGAGGAGACCAGCACGACGCTGCTGCCCTCATGCAGGGTGGGCAGCAATTGCTGCACCAGGAAGAAAGGCGCGCGGACGTTGACGGCGAACAGCCGGTCGAAATCCTCGACCGTGGTCTCCTCGATCACGGCCGCCTTGGCGACACCGGCGTTGGCAACCAGGATGTCGAGCCGGTCACCGACGATGCCGCGCACGCGGCTCGCCAGTTGATGCGCCCCATCAGGCGCGCCGAGATCGGCCCCGATGGCGTCGGCGCGACCGCCGTTCTTGCGAATCTCGGCGACCACGGCTTCCGCCTCCTTGGCGCCTTGGCCATAATGCACCAGCACCTGCGCGCCGCGCTTCGCCAGCGCCAGCGCCGAGGCACGGCCGATGCCGCGCGAAGCGCCGGTGACGAGAGCAGTCTTTCCTTTGAGGTCGGTCATGGTCTTGCTCACTTTCTCTGGAATGGTCTGGAAACGACTTAGCTGGCGGTCTTGCCGCCGTTGACGCGAATGATCTGGCCGGTGATGAACGAAGCCTGCTCCGATCCGACGAACAGCACCGCGTTCGCGATCTCGTCTGGCCTTGCGCCGCGCTTGAGGGGCACGGCCGCGTAGAACGCCGCCTTCTTCTCCGGCGATCCGGTCAGGCGATCGAGCATGGCGGTATCCGTCGGACCGGGAGCGACCGCATTGACGCGCACGCCGAAGGCCGCAGCTTCCAGGGCCGCTGACTTGGTCAGGCCTTCGACGGCATGCTTGCTGGCGGTGTAGAGTGCCAGGTTGGCCGCGCCCCGTTCGCCCATGGTCGAGGAGATGTTGATGATGCTGCCCGCGCCCTGCGCCTTCATCACGCGCAGCTCGTGCTTGATGCTGAGCAACGTTCCAAGCACGTTGGTGTTGAAGATGTCGGCGTAGCTTTGCTCGGTCTGCTCCCACACCGGGGCGGGAGTGCCTTCGACGCCGGCGTTGTTGACCGCAATATCGAGGCGGCCGAACCGCTTGACGGTCTTGTCAACGAGATCGCTGATCTCGGCTTCATTGCGGACGTCGGCCTTGACGAATTCGGCCTCCGCGCCAAGGTCGCGCAGCTCTGCGGCCAATGCCTGCCCGGCATCGTCCCGTCTGCCGGACACCACCACCCGATGACCGGATCGCGCGAAGGAAACGGCAGTCGCCCGGCCGATACCAGCGAGCGCGCCCGTGATCAATACAACCGGGAAAGCCATGAAAATCCCTTTCTCTCTGTCTTTTCCGACGCTGCCAGATCGATTGGGTCCAACAGCATCGCTTCCGTGAGATAGGGAAAGGCTCTTTTCGTCGCCAAGACTTTGTTAGTTGCCTTTCATGCCTGACAGGTATGGGATGGTCGCCAGCGGCGCCTTTGCCTGGAGGCAATTGGGCCGCGAACCTGTTGAGAGGCATTTGCTCATGGAACTGCGTCACCTCCGGTACTTCGTCGCTGTCGCCGAGGAAGGCAGCTTCACGGTTGCCGCCGAGAAGCGGCTGCGCACCGCGCAGCCCTCGCTCAGCCGCCAGATCCGTGACCTCGAATACGAGGTCGGCGTGCCCTTGTTTGCGCGCAGCGTGCACGGCGTCGAGCTGACGGTCGCGGGAAAGACCTTTCTCGATCACGCGCGCCTGGCGCTGACGCAAGCGGACGCGGCAATCGAGGCAGCGCGGCGCGCCGGCCGCCCCGAAAAATCACGCTTGGCACTCGGCTTCCTCACCGGGCAAGAAATCGACTGGCTGCCCGAGGCGATGCGCGTGCTGCGCGACGAGTTGCCGAACATCGATGTGACAGTGACGAGCGATTTTTCGCCCGTGCTGGCGGAGGGCCTGACGCGCGGCAGCCTCGACCTCGCCTTCATGCGGCGCGAGGCACGCTCGACCGATCTCGTCTACCAAACCGTGATCAAGGAGACGCTGGCCGCTGTACTGCCGAGCGACCACCGCCTCGCCAAGCTCGACCGTGTCGAACTTGCAAAGCTGAAGGAAACGCCCTTCATCAACGTCTCCGACACCGCGCCCGAGCTTCTTGAGATCATCAACGACCATCTGCGCGAAAGCGGGCTCGGCATCGCGACGGCCCATGAGGCAGACAACATCGTCATGGCGGTCTCGATGGTCGCCTCCACCCGCGGCTTCGCGCTGCTGCCAAGCTATGTGAAGAACTTTCTGCCCTGGTCCGTCGTCAGTCGCCCGCTCAAGGGCAAGGCGCCGACGATCGACCTCGTCGTCGGCTATCACAAGGCCAATGCCTCGCCGATCCTGGCGAAATTCATCTCGCGGTTAGGCGACCTGATCGAACGCGCGACGAAGCACGCGCCGCGGTGATCGTGCCCGCGTGCTGCTCACCTCAAGAGCAGCACCATGCCGGGATCGCCCTTTTCCATCGCACGCCGGTAAGCCGGACGCGCGCCGATACGGCCGAGATATTTGACCACGTTCGGGCATCGCGCGAGATCGTAGGGCTGGAAATAACGCATCGTCGTGAGCGAGAAGCCCATCATGATGTCGGCCGTGGTGAAGGTGCTGCCCGCGAGATACTCGGCATCGCGCACGCGCGCATCGACGAGATCGAAGGCACGGTCGACGCGCGCCTTGGTCGCGACCAGCATCGGATTGTCCTCGGCTAGCTTGAGCCGGTTCAGCAGCATCAGCCGACCCATGCCGGCTTGCAGCGTGCCGTTGGCGAAGTGAAACCAGTAGAGGAATTGCGCGAAATCGGGCGCGTCCGGTCCGAGCATGAGGCGGCCCTTGCCGTATCTGGCCATGATGTAGTCGACGATGGCGCCGGATTCGGCGAGCACGAGATCGCCGTCGACGATGACGGGCGCCGACCCGATCGGATGCAGCGCCTTGTAGTCGGGCGGCGCCAGCATCGTGACGGAATCGCGCGCATAGCGCTTCAGCTCGTAAGGAATCCCGAGTTCCTCGCAGAGCCAGACGATGCGTTCGGATTGCGATTTGCCGAGATGATGGACGGTGAGCATGGGCGTCTCCTGCGGGCAGAGTTCCGCCCGGCCCAAGCATAGCGCAGCCAGGTGTCACCTTGAAGATCGTTCAGGCGACCAGGCTGCGCAGCGCTCCGATCATCTTGTCCGGCGCATAGGGCTTGTTGAAGAAGCGGCTTCGTTCCGGCAGCTCGGCGTGCTCGACCAGCATGTGCCCGGAGACGACGACCAGTTGAATCGGTGGCCAGCGATTGCGCACAACAGCGGCCAGACGCAGCCCGTCCATTGAGCCGGGCATGTCGACGTCGGTCAGCACGATCCGGATATCGTCGCGGCTTTCCAGCATGACGATCGCCTCGTCCGCATTGTCTGCGAAGATCGGCGTCAAGCCGGCATCCTCGACGAGGTCGCCCGCAATCATCATCTGGAGAGGATCGTCCTCGACGACGAGCACGACGGGCTTCGCTGTCACTTCAATCTGCCCGTCCACTGTCTAAGCCTGCGACGCCGTGAGAGGTTCGTTCCGCAATCTGCCACCTGGCCGCGCTCGCCACCAGCCTCGGATCGTGCGTTCGATGAGATGCCACCTTGTCCCGCATCGCGCTCATGCCCGCGATGATGGCAGCGTGTGAGTGAACTCTATAAGCTCGAGATCACGCGAAGGTTCCGCCGCGCTGGGTCACGGCGGCGTGACCCAGCGCATCGCCAAAGACGATGCGACGGGTGAAACGTGGCGAGCGTCGGCTGCCTTACGCCGCTTCGTCGGTCACCATGCGCGCCACGACGCGGTCGCGGCGGATGAAGTGGTGCCAGAGGGCCGCGATCACGTGGACCGCGATCAAGGCCAGCAGCACATAGGCAAAGAAGATGTGCCGATCCTCGAAGGCATCCGCCGCCGCCTTGTCCGGAGAGGTGAATTGCGGCACGTGAAACAGCCCGAAGAAGTCCGAATAGTTGGTCGCGCGCGCACCGGAATGCGCCCAGCCCAGCATCGCGACCAGGATGACCACGAGATAGAGCGCGCCATGGCTGACATGGGCCGCGATCCTCTGCCAGCGCGAGGTCTCGACCGGCAGCGCCGGGGTCGGATTGATGGCGCGCCAGACCAGGCGCAGCACCGTGAACAGCAGGATCATGTAACCGATGTCGGCATGGATCGAGCGGTAGAAGAACTTGTCGGCACGCGCCGGGATATGATTCATCCACCAGCCGAAGCCGATCATACCGATGATCGCCAGCGCCAAGCCCCAGTGAAACCACCGGGCAACGCTCCCCCAGCCGGTCCTCGTGTTTCTGATCATGTCGGCTCCCGAAAATTTGCGGATGTCCCAACCGCAGCGCAGCACGGCTGCAAATAGCGGGAACATGCGGCAAAGGTGAAATTGAATCGTTCCAAACTGAGCGTCGGCCGACCCCGCCGCAAAACCGCCCTAAAAACCGAATGGTAACCATGCCGGGCTAGGGTAATCACGTGACCAATTCCCCGACGATCCTGGTATTCGACTCCGGTCTTGGCGGTCTCACCGTGCTGCGTGAGGTCGTGGCCGCGCGCCCGGACGCCCATTACGTCTACGTCGCCGACGATGCCTTCTTCCCCTATGGCCATCACAGCGAGGACGAGATCATTGCCCGCGTGGTGCCGTTGATGGGGGACCTGATCGGCACCCATGATCCTGACCTCGTCGTCATCGCCTGCAACACCGCCTCCACCCTGGTCCTATCGCATCTGCGGGCCGCTTATTCCGTGCCCTTCGTCGGCACGGTGCCGGCGATCAAGCCGGCCTGCGCCCGCTCGAGGACCCGCCGCGTCTCGGTCCTCGGCACCAAGGGCACGGTGAAGCGCGAATACACCAAGGCGCTGATCCGTGATTTCGCGCTGGGCTGCGAGGTCACGCTGGTCGGCTCGCCCGAATTGGCCTCGCTCGCGGAGCGCGAGCTCAGCGGTCACCCGATCAGCGACGGCGATATCCTCACCGAACTCACCCCCTGCTTCGTCGGCGATGCCGCGGACGCGGGCGCGCGCACCGACACCGTGGTGCTTGCCTGCACGCATTATCCGCTGCTGCTCGACCGGATGAAGAAGCTCGCACCATGGCCGGTCGAGTGGATCGACCCGGCACCTGCGATCGCCCGCCGCGTCTCGGATCTGCTCGGCGCATCGACCTGCGGCATCGTGCAGTCCGGCGCCGAGATGATTTTCACGTCGAACCGCGTGCATGGCCTCAGCGCCACGCTGACGCCGTTCTTCGGCGGGCGCGCGGTCGCCTGACTTGCGCCGCGGCGGCGCGCTGCTAGGCTCCGCCGTCGTCATCCCTCCGCAGGTCATCCCATGCCGGTCCCCGCAACGCCGCTCAATCGCCTCCGCCAATTGTGGAGCGAAGGCCGCCCCGCCTTCGGCGCGATCGCAACGATCCCGAGCGTGCAGATGGTGCAGATCATGGCGCGCTCGCTCGACTGGATTATCGTCGATCTCGAGCACGGTCCAATCGGATTGACCGAAGCGCATGCAATGATCGCCGCGACGACGGGCACGCCGTGCACGCCGCTGGTGCGGATCGCGGCGAACGAGCCGTGGCTTGCGAAAGCGCCGATGGACATCGGCGCCTTCGGCATCAATTTCCCGATGATCACGAACCGCGGCGAGGCGGAGAAGGCGGTGCGCAGCGTGCGCTATCCGCCGCGCGGCGATCGTCTGTGGGGTCCGTTCCACGCGCCGTTCCGCTGGGGCCAGTCGATGCCGGACTACATGGCGTCAGCCGACGACGAGATGATCTGCATGATCACCATCGAGCATGTCGATGCCGTCAACCGCATCGACGAGATCATGGCAACGCCGGGCATCGACGTCGCCGTCATCGGCCCCGGCGATCTCGCCACCTCCATCAACAAGCGCGGCCAGATGGACGATCCCGAGTTGCTCGAACTGGTCGCCCGCGCGGAAGCCGGCATCCTCAGAAGCGGCGTCCCGATCGGCGGCGCGGCCCGTACCGCAGACCAGGCCAACGCCCTCATCGACCGCGGCTACCGCGCGATCGCGCTCGGCTTCGACTGGTCGCTGTTTCAGCGCGGCATCATGGCAGCCTTCGACGGTATCAAGCGCTGAACAGGCCGATTGTCACCTTGTCGGGAGCGGCGGCGCTGCTAGGGTCGGCCGTTCCAGAGAGGAAAAACCATGCTCAAAAAGACTTTGCTCGCTCTGACCTTCACCAGCCTCGCCGTCGCTGCCTTCGCCCAACAGACCGGCATCAAGCGCACCCCGCTCCAGAAAGTCGAATTCCCGGATGGCTACAACACCGTTACCGCCATCGCGGAAGTCCCGGCGGGCGGGGCGGCTGGACGCCATACCCATCCCGGCGTTGAGACCGGCTACGTGCTCGAAGGCGAGCTCAATCTGCTGGTCGATGGGCAGCCGGAGAAGACCCTGAAAGCGGGCGATTCCTACCAGATCCCGGCAGGCGTCGTGCACGACGCCAAGGCTCATGGCGATAAGGCTATGAAAGTGCTGGGAGTTTACATCGTCGACAAGTCCAAGCCGCTGGCCTCGCCGGCCCCCTGACAGGGCCGAACCGATACGCCCCCAGGCGGTTGGTTCGTGCTAGAGCAGACGGCGAGCGGGCGCCCCCTCGTCGTCGCTCATTTTCAATCCGCGGGAACCGGAGAACGATGCGCGGTCAACCTAAGAACATTTCGCTGCCGCGCCGCCTGATTATCGACCTCATGCGCGCCTCGATGGGCGTGCCGTTCGTCTCGCTGTCCCGCTCGCTCAATATCCGGCCGCTACTGGAGGCCCGTGGGGGCGCGATGGCGCCTGCCGGCTGGGCCGCGATGTTCGTCAAGGCCTTCGCCCTGGTCGCCAGGGACGAACCGGTCCTGCGCACCGTCTATGCCAAATGGCCCTGGCCATCGCTCTACGAGCTGCCGAAGAGCGTGGCGCTGATCGCCATCGCCCGGGTCGAGGATGGCGAGGAATGCGTGATGCCGCAGCGAATCGCGGCTCCCGAGACCATGACTCTGGCCGCGATCGACGCCGAAATCCGGCGCGCCAAGACCGCGCCGATCGACGACGTCCCGATGTTCCGCAAGATCATGCGGGCGACCCGCCTGCCGCTGCCGCTGCGGCGGCTGTCCTGGGCGGTGGGCCTGAATTTCGGCCGGCAGCGGGGCAATTGGTTCGGCAGTTTCCAGGTGAGCTCGGTGGCCGCCTATGGCGGCGGCGAGCTCCACCCGGTCACGCCCGGCCCCTTCATCGTCAGCTACGGGGTCGTCGAGCCCGATCAGACCATCCATGTCGTGATCCGCTGGGACCATCGGGTCACGGACGCCGCCCCCATCGCCCGGGTCCTGACCCGGCTGGAACAGGTGCTGAACACTGAAATCGCTGCCGAATTACGGGCGGCCGGCGCCAAGCCGATCCGGGCCGTCGGAACCTGATTCCGGGGCCGTTCGCATTGACAAATCGGCCCAAACTCTCCTAAAAGCCCCTTGCTCGCGGGCCGATTTCGGCCCGCGAAGCGTTTCGCGACCCGTGGTCCTGTTCCTTCAAGCTTTGGGATCGGACCTGTCAGTGCCGGGCTAGCCCGTCACCCAGGAGGGCGCGTTTCCTCAAACCATGCAACCGAAGAGGACGCGATGACTAAGCGCAGTGAGGCGAAGTACAAACTCGATCGCCGTATGGGCCAGAACATCTGGGGCCGCCCGAAGAGCCCCGTGAACCGCAGGGAATACGGCCCCGGCCAGCACGGCCAGCGCCGCAAGGGCAAGCTTTCCGACTTCGGCGTGCAGCTGCGCGCCAAGCAGAAGCTGAAGGGCTACTACGCCAACATTTCCGAACGTCAGTTCCACGGCATCTATGTCGAGGCGAGCCGCCTCAAGGGTGACACCGGCGAGAACCTGATCGGCCTGCTCGAGCGTCGTCTCGACGCGGTCGTGTACCGCGCCAAGTTCGTCTCGACGATCTTCGCCGCGCGCCAGTTCATCAACCACGGCCACATCAAGGTGAACGGCCGCAAGGTCAACATCTCGAGCTACCAGATCAAGGTCGGCGACGTGATCGAGGTCAAGGAAGCCTCCAAGCAGCTCGCCCACGTTCTCGAAGCCAGCCAGCTTCCCGAGCGCGACACCCCCGACTATCTCGAAGTCGACCACGGCAAGATGACCGCCAAGTACGTGCGCATCCCCGGCCTCTCCGACGTGCCGTTCCCGGTGCAGATGGAGCCCCATCTGGTCGTCGAATTCTATTCGCGCTAAGATCTGAATATCGAAAGGCCCCGGTTCGCCGGGGCCTTTTTGCTTAAGAGCCACACTTCAGTGGCCGCAATGCTTTCAGGAGCCGTCGCATGCTCTACACCCCGCCCCCGATCGATCCCAAGGCGCCGCCGGTGCGCATCAATCTGCTCTCGGACACGCAGACCAAGCCGACGGCTGCGATGCGCGAAGCGATGGCGCGGGCCGAAGTCGGTGACGAGCAGGTCGGCGACGATCCGACCGTGAACGCACTGTGCGAGCGCGTCGCCGATCTGATGGGCAAGGAGGCGGCGGTCTACATGCCGTCCGGTACGATGTGCAACGTCACCGCGACGCTGGTGCATTGCCGTCCCGGCGACGAGATCCTGGCGCACGAGACCGCGCATATCATCGCCCGCGAAGGCGGCGCGCATGCCGCGATTGGCGGCTTCCAGGTGACCCAGCTCAAGGGCGCCGACGGCCAGTTCACGCCGGAGACGTTCCGCAAGGCCCTGCATCCGCGCACGCGCTACCAGCCGACACAGACCGTCGTCAGCGTCGAGCAGACCGCCAATATCGGCGGCGGCACGATCTGGAAGAAGGCGGCGCTCGACGAGATCGTCGCGATCGCCAGACAACATGGCCTCGTCACCCACATGGACGGCGCGCGCCTGCTCAACGCCACGGTCGCGAGCGGTATCTCGCCGCGCGACATGACCGCGGGCTGGGATTCGGCCTGGATCGATTTCTCCAAGGGCCTCGGCGCGCCGATCGGCGGCGTGCTCGCGGGCACCCGTGCCTTCATCGATGCAGTCTGGCAGTGGAAGCAGCGCCTCGGCGGCTCGATGCGGCAGGCCGGCGTCTGTGCCGCCGCCTGCATCTACGCGCTCGACCACCACGTTGACCGCCTCGCCGACGACCACGCCAATGCGCGCGCGCTGGCCCGCGGACTCTCGCAGATCTCGGGCGTCGAGGTGCAGGAGCCCGAGACCAACCTCGTCTTCTTCAGGCCCGACGGCGCCGGCGTCTCAGGCGACAAGATGGTCGCCGCACTGCGCCAGCGCGGCGTGACGCTCGCGATGATGGACGGCCGCATCCGCGCCTGCACGCATCTCGACGTCAATGCGAGCCAGATCGAGGAAACGATCGGCTATGTCAGAGAGATCGTGCGCGGGGCTTAAGACTTAAGTCCCGTGTAGCCCGGATGGAGCGCAGCGAAATCCGAGCGACGAAAGCGGACAACCGAACACGATCACCGCCCCATCGCCTGATAGATCAGCGTCTTCAGCGCGAGCTGAATGCGGCCGCGCTGCGACGGGGTCTGCACCATGAAAATCCCGAACAGATCGTCTTCGGGATCGATGAAGAAGAAGGTGCCGCCGACGCCATCCCAGCGATATTCACCGAGCGGCCACGATGTGCCTGACGGCACCGAGATGCGCACGGCGACGCCGAGGCCGTAGCCCGAGCTCTCCCCCGGGTAATAGTTCTTGTCACGCTCGACATGGGTGTCAGGACCGATGTGGTCCGACGCCATCACGGCGAGGGTTTCAGGCTTGAGATAGCGTCGTCCCTCGAAGGTGCCGCGGTTGAGCAGCATCTGCGAGAAGCGCGCATAGTCGCCGATGGTGCCGACGAGGCCGCCACCGCCCGACTCCCATCGCAATGGTTTCCGAGGATCGCGGACCTGCGTCATCGGGCTGATCGCGCGATCCTGCGGCATCGGCTCGGCGATACGCGGCCACTTGGCGGGATCGGCGACATAGAACGCGGTGTCCTTCATCCCGAGTGGATCAAGCAGCCGCTCCGTCGCGAACGCGAGCAGCGATTTCCCCGAGATCACCTCGATGATGCGGCCAAGCACATCGGTGGAATGGCCGTAATCCCAGATCGTGCCGGGCTGTTCGGCAAGCGGCAGCGCGGTGATCTTCGCGACGAGTTCGGCATTGGTCAGGTCTTTGCTGTCGAACAGACCGGCGTCCGCATAGAGCTTGTTCACCAGGCCCCCGCCATAATAGCCATAGGGAATCCCGGACGTATGGCGCATCAAATCCTCGATCGTCACCGGACGATTGAGCGGCTCCAGCTCCAGCGAGACCTTGTCGTCCTCGGCCTTCTTCTCGACTCCGACCTTCATGCCGGCAAAGGCCGGAATGTATTTCGAGACGGGGTCGTTGATTGCAAGCTTGCCCTCCTCGACCAGCATCATCGCCAGGACAGAGGTGATCGGCTTCGACATCGAATAGAGCCGGAAGATCGTGTCCGCGCTCATCGAAAGTTCGGTCGCGACGTCGCGGACCCCGAAATTCTCGTAATAGACCGGCTTGCCGTGCTGCTGGAGCAGCAGGATCGCGCCCGGAAACTTGCCGGTCGCGACCTCGTTCCTGATGTAGTCGGAGACTTTTGCCAGGCCCTCCGGCGTGAAGTTGTGCGCGCGGTTCTCGGCGTCCGCTCGCGCACCGACGACGCTGAACAAAAGGACGAGCGCCGCAATCAGCCCGCGGCGCCCGTGCATGTCAGTTCTCCATGGATTCATAGATCAGTTGCTTCAATGTCCGCTGGATGCGCTGGCGCTCGGTCGGGGTCTGTTCAAGCAGGACAAAGAACATGTCCTGCTTGGGGTCGATCACGAAATAGCAGCCGGAGGCACCGTCCCACTTCAATTCACCGAGATCGCCGGGCGGCGACGGTTTTGCGTTGCCGGGATCGGTGCGGACGGCAAGACCGAGCCCGAAGCCGAAACCGTCGCCGGGAAAGTAGAAATAGTCACGACTGACGCCGGAATTCGGGCCGACCTGGTCGGTCACCATCAGCTTGAAGGTCTCGGGCTTGAGGATGGTCTTGCCGTCCAGCGTGCCGCCGTTGAGCAGCATCTGCGCGAAGCGCTCATAGTCGGCCATGGTCGTCACCATGCCGCCGCTGGCAAACTGGATCTTCTTGACGACCGTCGGATCGTTGATGCGGCCGACCCGGAAATCGCTGTCGTTCGGCACCGGCTGCGCCAGGAGCTTCTGCTTCTCGGGGTCCGTCACGAGGAAGCCGGTGTCCACCATGCCGAGCGGACCGAGCAGCGTCTCCCGCTCGATATCGAGCAGCGGCTTGCCCGCCGCGACCTCCATGACGCGCGCCAGGATGTCGGTGGAATGGCCGTATTGCCAGAGCGCGCCCGGCTGGTTGTGCAGCGGCAGCTTTGCGATGCGTTCGGCGAACTCGGCGAGGTCGAAATCGCCGGCATAGATATTGGCGTCGCGATAGGCCTTGCGGACCAGGGTGTCGCCATAAAAGCCGTAGGTGACGCCCGAGGTGTGCGTCATCAGATCATGCACCGTCATCGGCCGGTTCGGCGGCACGAGCTCGAGCGACTTGGTGCCATCGTCGGCCTTCTTCTCGACGCCAACCTTCACATTGGCGAAGGACGGGATGTATTTGGAGACGGGATCGTCGAGCTTGATCTTGCCGTCCTCGAGCATTTTCATCGCGGCCACGGCAGTGATCGCCTTGCTCATCGAGAACAGGCGGAAGATCGTCTTGTCGGTGATCGGTGCCTTGCTGACCACGTCCTGCACGCCGAAGGCTTCATGGTAGACCGGCTTGCCGTGCTGCTTGATCAGCACGGTTGCACCCGCAATCTTGCCGGTCGCAACCTCGTTCTTGAAGAACTCGCTGATCTTGCCGAGCTTCTCCTGATTGAAATGCGCGCCGGCCGGAATCTCGTAGGTGCCTTCCGCGCGCGCGAGCGACATCGTGCCAAACGATAAAAGCGCGCCGCAGAGCAAAGAAAATCGTCCAAAACGTGAAATCATATCCCCTCCCCGGAACATGGCCGGCCGGAGTTTACTGACCGAATTATCAGGCACAAGGGCTGCCGTACCGCGCCAAAACGTCCGTGTGGAGGGCGGCGCTTGCCTCCGAAAAACAACAGAATATGACGTGACCGACCGTCGGCGCGGCCGGCAGCGCGTCGATCGTCGCATGGACCGCAATCTTCGCTGCCCGATCGGTAGGAAAGCGAAAAATGCCCGTCGAAATCGCGGGGAATCCCACCGACGTTAGCTCGTGCTTTCCGCACAGCTCCATGGAACGGCGATAACAGGAGGCCAGCAGGTCATCCTCGCCGTGCGTGCCGCCGTTCCAGACCGGTCCGACGGTATGGATCACACGGGCGGCCTTGAGCCGATATCCCTTGGTAATCTTCGCATCACCGGTCGAGCATCCTCCGAGCGTCTGGCACTCGGCCAGCAGCTCAGGCCCGGCAGCGTCGTGGATCGCGCCATCGACGCCGCCCCCGCCGAGGAGCGACGAATTTGCGGCGTTGACGATAGCGTCAACGCCGAGAGTCGTGATGTCAGCAACGATGATGTCGAGCTGCACGGCGCCGATCCGGCGCGTCAGCACCGTCACGGATCAGGCCGCGACCGCGACGCCCTTCTCGGAGAAGAGCTGCTGCAGCTCGCCGGCCTGGAACATCTCGCGGACGATGTCGCAACCGCCGATGAACTCGCCCTTCACGTAGAGCTGGGGGATGGTCGGCCAGTTCGAGTATTCCTTGATGCCGTTGCGGAGCTCGGCGGATTCGAGGACGTTCAGGCCCTTATAGCCGACGCCGATGTGGTCGAGGATCTGCACGACCTGGCCGGAGAAACCGCACTGCGGAAATTGCGGCGTACCCTTCATGAACAAAACCACGTCGTTCGACTTCACTTCGTTGTCGATGAATTCCGCGATGCTCATATCCGTATCCTTCTGGGGCAGAGCCCTCACCTGTCATTCCGGGCCGGCTCAGCCGATCTAACCCGATACCTGCCTATATATGTAGCCCAAACCGTTGTGCATCCAAAGTAAAATGGCGGCGAACCGCCCCTGGACGGTCGGCCAGGGCACCTCTGGGCCCATTGCATGATGGCACGAATATCATCGCCGGGGAGGACTTTCATACCGTAACGGAGCCCCTATCTAGGACGAACCTTGGTTTTGGAACCGGGTATCGCCAACAACGTTCTCTTGTCCTGTCTGGAGAAAAACGTGACGAAACAAGCCTCCGCAACGGCCAGTCCGCCGCTTTCGTCACCCTCCCCCAACCAGGGCGGCCTCGCCCAGCGGCTCGAGGCCGCGTTTCTCGCGGTCCGCAACGAGACCGAGCGCCGGGCCGCGCCGCTCTCCCCCGAGGATCAGCAGATCCAGTCGATGCCGGACGCGAGTCCGGCGAAATGGCACCGAGCGCATACCACCTGGTTCTGGGAGCAGTTCTTGCTCGGCGAGCACGCCCCTGGCTACCGGCCCTTCCACCCCGATTTCGCGTTCCTGTTCAATTCTTATTACGTCAGCGCCGGTCCCCGCCATGCCCGCAATCATCGCGGCGACATCACCCGGCCCAGTGCCGACGAGGTCGGCGCCTATCGCCGCCATGTCGATGCTGCCGTCGTCAAATTCTTCCGCGAGGCCGGCGAGGACAAGCTTCGGGCCGTGGCGCCACTGGTCGAGGTCGGCCTGAACCACGAGCAGCAACATCAGGAATTGATGTTCACGGACATCCTGCACGCGTTTGCGCAGAACCCGATCTATCCCGCCTACGATGCGGATTGGCGCTTTCCGGCCGCGACGCGCATGGGTGAGGACTGGCTGACACTCAATGAAGGCATCCACACCGTCGGCCATGTCGACGACAGCTTTCATTTCGACAACGAAAAGCCCGCGCATCGCGCCCTGATCGGCCCGGTGAAGATCGCGCGCAATCTGATCACCAATCGCGAATGGCTCGCCTTCATGCGCGACGGCGGCTACCGGACCGCAACGCTCTGGCTGATGGACGGCTTTGCCGCGGCCAGCAAGGAAGATTGGCAGGCCCCAGGTCATTGGCGCGAGATCGATGGTCAGTGGCATGTGATGACGCTTGCCGGCGTCAAGCCCGTCGATCCCGACGCACCGGTCTGCCATATCAGTTATTACGAGGCCGATGCGTTTGCGCGCTGGGCCGGAAAGCACCTGCCGACCGAGATGGAATGGGAGGTTGCCGCACGCGCCGGCCAGCTCAACGACGCCTTCGGCATCGTCTGGCAGTGGACGCGTTCATCTTATTCACCCTACCCCGGCTACCGCGCCATTGAGGGCGCGCTCGGCGAGTACAACGGCAAATTCATGGTCAACCAGCTGGTGCTGCGCGGCTCGTCACTTGCGACGCCCGACGGTCATAGCCGTGTCACATATCGCAACTTCTTTTATCCGCACCACCGCTGGCAATTCACGGGGTTGCGGCTCGCCGATTACGTCTGACGTCTTTGAAGTCTCATCCGACGACAACCGCGCGCCGGACAGCGCGTTCAGGAGAGTATCATGAATGTGCACGCCAGCGCCTTGGCCGAAGCCCATCTCCCCGACGAGCAGACGACCGCCTTCGCCCGCGAGGCCATCGAGGACCTCTCGCAGCAGCCGAAGAAACTGTCGCCGAAATATTTTTATGACGCGACCGGATCGGAGCTGTTCGAGGCGATCACGCGCCTGCCGGAATATTATCCGACGCGTACCGAGCTTGCGATCCTGAAGGAGCGCGGCAGCGAGATCGCAAAGATCATTCCCGAAAATGCCGCGCTAGTCGAATTCGGCGCGGGTGCGACCACAAAAGTTCGTCTGCTGCTGAACCAGTCCAGGTTCGCGGCCTATGTGCCCGTCGATATCTCCGGCGATTTCCTGAAGGCACAGGCCAACGGGCTGAAGCGGGATTTCCCCTCGCTCGGCATCTATCCGGTCGCGGCCGATTTCACCACGCCGTTCGAGCTGCCCAAGGCGGTGGCGTCAATGCCCAAGGTCGGCTTCTTCCCGGGCTCGACCATCGGCAATTTCGAGCCGCATGAGGCACAGGCGTTCTTGAAGAGTGCCCGCCAGATCCTCGGCAAGGGCGCGCAGATGATCATCGGCGCCGACCTCGAGAAAGAGGAGCGTCTGCTCCACGCCGCCTACAACGATGCCGCCGGTGTCACCGCGCGCTTCAACCTCAATGTCCTCGTGCGGATCAACCGCGAGCTCGGCGGCAATTTTGACCTCTCCGCCTTCACCCACGGCGCGATCTACAATCACGACCGGCACCGGATCGAGATGCACCTGATCAGCCGGAAGAGCCAGACCGTGCGCCTGCTCGGCACCAGTTTCTCGTTCCGGCCGGGCGAGAGCATCCACACCGAGAACAGCTACAAATACAGCCTCGAGCGTTTTGCCGCGCTGGCGCACGGCGCCGGATGGCGGGTGCGCGAGAGCTGGACGGACGCGGCGAAGATGTTCTCGGTGCACGCGCTCGAGGCGGCGGAGTAAACGCTCCGGCGCCATCGCATTTCAGAGCGGCTTCCTGCAGCGCATCCTTCGAGACGCCCGCTTCAGGCGGGCTCCTCAGGATGAGGACGGATTGTGCGGCAACAGCTCTAACGGGCACTTATGCTGATCAGCCTCATCCTGAGGAGACCGCGCAGCGGTCGTCTCGAAGGACGAGGCGCTTGCTCAGGCCTCCCCGGATTCCTCCTCGGCCGCTTCCGGCTTCGATCCCAGCGACACCGATTCCCATACCGCGACGACGATCATGATCACGCTCGTCGCGACCGAGAGCCACAGCGGCGAGAGATCGGCGGCGAACCACCACAGCGCCACCAGCAGGATGATGCCGATGCCGTGGGAGAGCTGGAGGAAGCCGCGGATCGAGTGCTTGAACAGGATGGTGCCGACCAGAAACACCAATGGGCCGCCGATCGTGCTCACGATGGTGCGGATGTCGGAATGTCCGGTCGGGTGCTTCAGCACCAGCTCGTCCGAAACCGCGGTCAGGATGATGCCGGCGACGATCGGCATGTGCAGATAGGTGTAGGCGAGCCGCGCCAGCCGGCCGGACTCGGCGCTCTTCGAGATCCGTTCGGAGCCGGCCTCCGCGCCCTTGTGGAAATAGACCCACCACATCGCGACGCTGCCGACAAGGCACGAGACAAAAGCCAGAATGTTGTCCGCGGTCCAGTCCAGCTCGGCGAAGGTCGCGCCGTTGACGACGACGGCTTCACCGAGCGCGATGATGATGAAGCCGGCGCAGCGCTCGGCCATGTGGCCGCCTTCGACGGCCCAGGCCTCGACCGACGAGAAGCCCAGCTTCGGCACCCAGAAACGCACCGCCGGCGAGACGTATTCGATCGTCAACGCCACGATCCAGAACCATAGCCTCTCCTCGCCGTGCGACAGGCCACCGAGGATCCAGAACACCGCGGAGCCGCAGAGCCAGACCAGGATTCGGATTGCGTTGTGGCGCACGGCGGTGCGATGGCGCGGGGTCGCGAACAGCCAGAACGCGGTGCGTCCGACCTGCATGACCGCGTACGCGATCGCAAACCACAGGCCGCGGCCGTCGAACGCGGTCGGGATCGTCGTCGACAGCACGAGGCCGCCGAGCATCATCAGGAAGATCAGGATCCGGACCGGCGTCAGCTCGGGGTTGAGCCAGTTGGTGACCCAGGCGGTGTAGACCCAGACCCACCACACCGCCAGGAACAGCAGCGTGACCTCGACCGCTCCCAGCGGCGCGAAGTGGTGCAGCAGCGTGTGCGAGATCTGCGTGACGGCGAAGACGAAGACGAGGTCGAAGAACAGCTCGGCATTGGTGACGCGGCTGGGCTGGTTCGGCACGATCACGCGAAACATCGCGCCGCGCGGATTGTCGGCCGCCATAACCGCCCCCGTCGCTCGATCAGGTCAGGCGCCAGGTACGCCGGTTTGCAGCGCCAGCGCATGCAGCACGCCGCCCATCTGGCCCTGCAGGGACCGATAGACGATCTGGTGCTGCTGAACGCGGGACTTGCCGCGGAAGGATTCCGAAATCACGGTCGCGGCATAGTGGTCGCCATCGCCGGCGAGGTCACGGATGGTCACCTCGGCATCGGGGATTGCGGCCTTGATCATCGCCTCGATATCGTGGGCGTCCATGGGCATTCGGGTCTTGCTCCTGTCTCGGCATCGAATCGCTTTGCCGGGGGTCCGGATCTGTAAGGCCAAACCTGCCGGCTGGGCCAAACTTAGCGTGAACGGCCTTCTACGTCACGCCTTCAGGCACTATATCCCTGATCCCATCAGGATAAAGGCACGACAAAGTGCCGCGCGCGGCAGATTGAACGAAAAGGCGTGAAATCATGAAGCTTCCCGGGCCGGATCACCCCATCACCATCACCCAAAACCCCCGGCGCGTCCGCGTCACGGCGGGCGATATCGTGATTGCCGAGAGCACCAAGGCGCTGACGCTGAAAGAGGCCAGATATCCGGCAGTGCAATATGTGCCACGCGAGGATGCCAACATGGCGCTGCTGGAGCGCACCGATCGCACCACCCACTGCCCCTATAAGGGGGACGCCAGCTATTACAGCATCAAGGCCAGTGGCAAGACGCTCGATAACGCGATCTGGACCTACGAGACGCCGTTTCCCGCCATGACCGAAATATCAGGCCATCTCGCCTTCTATCCGGACAAGGTGAAGATCGAGGAAGTGGGCTAAGTTCACTGGCGCCGTGACGCCGGGCGATCATCAGGCCGCCTCCCTCAGTCGACATCGGGCATGAGATGCCGCGCAAGGCCGCAAGACTGATTGGGGTCTCGTTGCTGGGATTGGCCGGCGTCCTCGTTGCATTGACCGCTGCCGGACTGGGTTTTCGCGCCTACCGCCAGCATCTAGCCGCCGAAACTCTCGCGATCCGCTCCCCCAACGGCATCCAGGAGGGCGCGTTCGTCGATATCGGCGGCATCAAGCAATGGATTCAAATTCGCGGCGAGGATCGGGATAACCCGGTTCTCCTGTTCGTCCACGGTGGACCTGGAGGCTCAACCTTGGCGATTTCGTCGGGCTGGCGTCCCTGGGAAAGGCATTTCACCGTGGTGCAGTGGGACCAGCGCGGCGCCGGCCGGACCTATGGCGCCGCCGGCGACACGCTCGCGCCAACCATGACGCTGGAGCAAATGACACAGGATGGCATCGAGCTGGCCGAATATCTGCGCGCGCAACTGCACAAGGACAAAATTGTCCTAGTCGGACATTCCTGGGGCTCGTTCCTGGGCATTCACATGGTGAAGAGGCGCCCGGATCTGTTCTCGGCCTATGTCGGCACCGGCCAGGTGGTTGGCAGGGTGACGTTCGAGAAGCAATTCGAGATCACGATCGCGCATCTGCAAGCGTTGGCGCAGTCCGCTGGCAACAGCGAGGCCCAAGCCGAATTGGCACCAATCGTCGCGCGCCCTCTGATCAGTCCACAAAATCGATTGGTTGCGGACAAGTGGAGCAAAGCGCTGGGGCTACCCTCCATTGAGAGCGTCCAGTTGGCGGGTCCCATTCCGCCCCCGTTCATGCCGGATTTCTCGCTGCTGGACTGGTACAACTGGCGCAAAGGCATGGCCTTCTCCGCAAAATATCTGCGCGGACGAGAGGGCTCCATGTTCAAGCGCGACGTCGCCTCGCTGGGACTCGCTTTTTCGATCCCGATGATCTTCATCGAGGGCGATGCGGATGACAACACACCGGGTGGGCCGGCCGAACAACTCTTCAATCAGATCACGGCCCCGCATAAGGAATTTGTCTGGGTGCGCGGCGGCGATCATTTCATTCCGTTCGATCGTCCCGATGAGTTCCTGGCGGAGCTGCTGGCCCACGTCGTGCCGTTCACGCGTAATTGAGAGCGGCGCTACGCTCGGAAGATCGTAAGTCCGAGTATGAGCAGCACCAGGAAGATCACCACGAAAACGTAGAACAGGAAGCGGGCGACATCGGCGGACGCCGCCGAGATGCCGGTGAAGCCGAGCACACCCGCCACGATCGAGATCAGCAGGAAGATCAGTGCCCATTTCAAGATTGTCATCGCAACCAGCTCCGCGACTGCGGGCACCGCAATCGGTGGCCGACACCTGTTTCGGAAACGCTAACCGTGTTGCGCGGAACTGGTTCCTAAATACACGACGCAAGGTTGTCGTGGCACCAACCGCCCTTGGTGAATCGGGTTCCCCGCCGCACATTCCGACCGGCGCGAGGGGGCAATCGGGGCGATCATGATTTCGATGTCACATTCTGCGGCGATCGGCGCGGAGGCGCATGCCGAGCCGAAGGCCAAGGTGCGCAATCTGTCGCTCGACCGCGCCCGCACCTTCCTGACGCTGGTGGTGCTGCTGCATCACGCCGTCATTCCCTACACCTATTTCGGCCACACCGATCCAACCTCCTGGATCGGCTTCGACATCGTCGTGCTCGCCACCGACAGTTTCTTCATGGCGATGTTCTTCTTCCTGTCGGGGCTGTTCACCTGGCCCGGCATCGCGCGCAAGGCGCCGTCGGTCTTCCTGCGCGACCGCCTGCTGCGATTGGGGCTGCCATTCGTGATCGCAGCCTTCACCGTCATTCCGCTCGCCTATTACGCGATCGCGCTGCGCGAACAGGCCGAGCTGACCTTCGCGGCGTTCTGGTGGAAGACGATCACCGTCGGCCCGTGGCCGAGCGGTCCGATCTGGTTCGTCTGGGTGCTGCTCGCATTCGACCTCACCGCAAGCCTGCTCTACCGGGTCTCGGCGCATCTGGTCGATCCCGTCAACCGCATTTCGGTTCGGGGCTTTGAACAGCCGGCCATCTTCTGGCTGCTGCTCACGGTCGTCACGGCCATCGTTTACGTGCCGGCACTGGCCTATTTCGGCGTCAACAAATGGTTCGAGTTCGGGCCGGTCTCGGTGCAGGCGAGCCGCGTGCTGCTCTACTTCACCTATTTCTTCTTCGGCGTCAGCGTTGGGGCTGCGAACCTCAATCACGGCATTCTCGGCGCCGACGGCGAATTGCCGAGGAGCCGCTGGCTCTGGGCGATCGCGACGCTGATCCCTTATTGCGGGATGTGGGGCATGATCTACATCAAGCGCGGAATCCTGGGCAATCCGGAGGTGCTGCCGGGTTGGTACCAGGCCATCTACGGCACGTTCTTCGTGCTGTTCTCGGCCGCGATCCTGCTCGCGATCCTCGCCTTCTTCCTGCATGCGAAGACGCCGGGACCGACGTTGCTCGACCGCATGCAGGCGGATGCCTATGGCATGTTCCTGGTGCACTACCCGATCGCGCTGTGGACCCAGTACGTCCTGTTCGACTACGGACTGCCGGCCATCGTGAAGGCCGCGATCGGCTTCGTGCTCACGGTGATTTTGAGCTGGGGCCTGACGGCGGCGTTGCGGAAGCTTCCGGGCGCGTCGCACGTGTTGTAGACGTGCTCGTAGCCCGGATTTCGCTACGCTCCATCCGGGCTACGGGACTGAAGTTGTGGCGGTGCCTTACGCCGCCTTGCCCCCCATATAATCCGGCAACCAGCGCTCGTGCGACGTCTTCAGTGCGTCGATCGACACGGGCGTCTCGCCTGCGATCGAGATCGTATCGCCACCGGTGGTGCCGATGCGCACGCAGGGCACCTCGCAGCCGCGCATCTTGGCGAGCACCCGGCCGGCTTCCGTTTCCGGCACGGTGACGAGATAGCGCGCCTGGTCCTCGCCGAACCAATAGGCATGCGAGACCAGCGACGTCGGCGCCGCCAGCAGCTTTGCACCGATGCCACCAGCCATCGCCATTTCGGCGAGCGCAATCAGCAGGCCACCGTCGGAGAGATCGTGCACGGCGGTCGCAGTGCCCGCATGGATCATGCCGCGCACGCAGTCGCCGTTGCGCTTCTCGGCCGCAAGATCGACCGGCGGCGGTGCGCCCTCCTCGCGACCGCAGATGTCGCGCAGGTAGACGGACTGGCCGAGCCAGCCATGGGTGTCGCCGACCAGCAGGATCGCCTCGCCCTCGGCCTTGAAGGCGAGCGATGCAGACTTGGTGAAATCGTCGAGCAGGCCGACGCCGCCGATCGAGGGCGTCGGCAGGATCGCGCGGCCGTTGGTCTCGTTGTAGAGCGAGACGTTGCCGGACACGACCGGGAAGTCGAGCGTGCGGCAGGCTTCCGAGATGCCCTTCAGGCAACCGACGAACTGGCCCATGATCTCGGGCCGCTCAGGATTGCCGAAATTGAGGTTGTCGGTGATCGCGAGCGGCTTGCCGCCGACAGCGGTGATGTTGCGCCAGGCTTCCGCCACCGCCTGCTTGCCGCCCTCGAACGGATCGGCCTCGCAATAGCGCGGCGTGACGTCGACGGTCAGCGCCAGCCCCTTCGGCCCGTCCTGCACGCGCACGACGGCGGCGTCGCCGCCGGGGCGCTGCATGGTGTTGCCGAGGATGACGTGGTCGTACTGCTCCCATACCCAGCGCTTGCTGCACATATCGGGCGTGCCGATCAGCTTCTCCAGCGCGCTACCTACGCCCATCGGCGCCGGCACTTCGCGCGCATGCACGGTCGGCAGCGCGGCGGAAGGGACATGCGGACGGTCATAGAGCGGCGCCTCGTCGCCGAGCTCCTTGATCGGCAGGTCGGCCATGACGTCGCCGCCATGCTTGACCACGAAGCGCTTGCTCGGCGTGGTGTAGCCGACCACGGCGAAATCGAGGCCCCATTTCTTGAAGATCGCCTCGGCTTCCTGTTCCTTCTCGGGCTTGAGCACCATGAGCATGCGCTCCTGGCTTTCCGAGAGCATCATCTCGTAGGCGCTCATGCCGGTCTCGCGGGTCGGCACCGCGTCGAGATCGAGGTCGACGCCGAGGTCGCCCTTGGCGCCCATCTCGACCGCCGAGCAGGTCAGGCCCGCCGCGCCCATGTCCTGGATCGCGATGACGCAGCCCTTCTCCATGATCTCGAGGCAGGCCTCGAGCAGCAGTTTCTCGGCGAAGGGATCGCCGACCTGCACGGTCGGGCGCTTCTCCTCGGACTTGTCGTCGAATTCGGCCGAGGCCATCGAGGCGCCGTGGATACCGTCGCGGCCGGTCTTGGAGCCGAGATAGACGATCGGCATGTTCACGCCGGAGGCGGCCGCATAGAAGATCTTGTCGGCGTCGGCGAGGCCGACCGCCATCGCGTTGACGAGGATGTTGCCGTCATAGCGGGTGTGGAAGCGCACCTGGCCGCCGACCGTCGGCACGCCGAAGGAATTGCCGTAGCCGCCGACACCGGCAACGACGCCGGAGACGAGATGACGAGTTTTCGCATGCTCGGGCGCGCCAAAACTCAGCGCGTTGAGGCAGGCGATCGGGCGCGCGCCCATGGTGAAGACGTCGCGCAAAATGCCGCCGACGCCGGTGGTCGCGCCCTGGTAGGGCTCGATGTAGCTCGGATGGTTGTGGCTCTCCATCTTGAAGACCACGGCCTGGCCGTCGCCGATGTCGATCACGCCGGCGTTCTCGCCGGGACCCTGGATCACCCAGGGCGCCTTGGTCGGCAGGCCCTTCAGGTGGATGCGCGAGGATTTGTACGAGCAGTGCTCGTTCCACATCGCCGAGAAGATGCCGAGCTCGGTGAAGGTCGGCTCCCGCCCGATCAGCTTCAGGATGCGCTCGTACTCGTCGGGCTTGAGCCCGTGGGCGGCAACCAGTTCGGGGGTGATCTTGGGTTCGTTCTTCATGGATTCGGGGCTTTCGGCGGGCGTTTGGCCGTTCTTAGGAACATCGGGGGCTCTCGAAAAGCCCTTTATGAGGCATTTTCCCGCTGTCCCACGTTTTGCAAGCGGGGTCGGCGGGAACGGGAATTGCAAGGCGCTGACGGATCGGATTTAAGGGCTAAAGACCCGTAATTGAAGGCCCATTTCCTTGCACGAATTGACCAAAGTCCCCTCCACCCGCCGTCCCGACCTGCACGTCGCCACCGAGGGCGAGTTCAAGGGCTGGCGGACCTGGATTCGCGATAGTTTTGAGAGCCATATCGGCCCGTTCTGGCACAAGGTCGAGGACGACGGCAGCGTCCGCTCGGCGTTCCGGGTCGAGAAAAAGCACCTCAACGGCTCCGGGAACGTCCATGGCGGCTGCTTCATGGCCTTCGCCGACTATTGCCTGTTCGCCATCGCCACCCACGAGCTGGACGGTCCGGCCGTGACGACCAATTTCGCCTGCGATTTCCTCGACGCAGCCCGCGAGGGCGAGCTGGTCGAATGCACCGGCGAAGTGTCCCGCGCCGGCGGCTCGCTGATCTTCCTGCGCGGCAAGCTGACCTCGGCCGGGCGGCCGCTGTTCACCTTCTCCGGCACGATCAAGCGGGTGAAGCGGAAGCCGGCCGTGCCGGCAAACGCATAGCCTCGCAGCTTCCCGTTTGGCACGCCCTCGCCCGGGGTTATCTCGGCCGGCTCGTCACACTGACCGCGAATGCGCAAGCGGACTCGCGCATTCCGATCGGATGGGCCTCTGCCATTGGCGATGACAAGGGAAAATTTCGGTTGTCACCGCCCATTGCTCCAATCAAGCAGCGACGTTCGGCTGCCGGAAGGCCGCTTCCATCTCGCGGCGCACCCGCACGGCGAGACTGTTGGGATCGTACTCCACGTCTTCCCATTTCAGGCGCTGGCCCGGCTCGATGTCGGTCTTGAGCTTGACATGGTGGGCGAGGCCGAGCGGCAGATAGCCCTGCTTCAGTGACGCGTCGGCCGGGGTCTGCTTGCCCCAGACGCAGAAGCCGCCCTCGCCGTCGAGCATCTCGCCGGCCTTCAGCTTGCGCTTGGCGGTCGCGACCACGTCGGAGTTGAAGACGATCGGCGCGCCGGTGGGCTCCTTGCGCAGCGCCGCGGAGGCCACGGAGATGCCGAGCTCGAGCCCGATCATGTGGATCGGCCGATACAGCGAGGCATATTTGCCGGTCTTGTCCGGCAGCATGCTGTATTCGCGGAAGCATTCCTCCGAATAGGCGCTGTCGGTCTCGAACACGACATAGGTGCCCATCACGAGGCTCTGCGGCACGTCGGTGCCGTCGCGATAGACCGAGGATGTCACCTCGGTGACGCCTGATCTCTCCAGCGTGCCGCCGTCGGATTTCGGCTTGCAGATTTCGGCGTGCTCGAAGCGCGTGGCCGGCGGGAAGGACAAGCCTTCGCTCTGCGCATGCAACCCGGTCGCGTTGCACACCGCGGTCATCTCGATACCCGACTTGGTGCCGTCGACGAACGAGTTGAACATCTTCGGATTGATCGAGTTGCGATCCTTGATCTTCATGTATTTGTCGAGGATGTCCCAGACCGTATCCGGCGTCGACTGATGATAGGTCGGGTGATAGCGCGTGCCCTTGCCGGCGGCGACGACCTTGAATCCGGCCGCACGTGCCCAATCGACGTGATCGGCGATCAGTGCCGGCTGGTCGCCCCAGGCCAGCGAATAGACCACGCCGGCCTGCCGTGCCTTGCGCGCCAGGATCGGGCCTGCGACAGCGTCCGCCTCGACATTGACCATCACAATGTGCTTGCCGTTCTCGATCGCCTTCATCGCGAAGCCGATGCCGGCGCCGGGATCGCCCGTCGCCTCGATGATCACCTCGATGGCAGGATGGGTGATCAGCGCGTCGGCGTTGTCGGTGACGATGGTGCGGCCGTGCTTGAGCGCATCGTCGATCGTAGCAGCCGCATATTGTTCCTCGGGCCAGCAACCGAGCTTGAGCTGGGAACGGGCGCGCGAGGTGTTCAGGTCGGCGACGCCGACGAGATGCATGCCGTCGGTCTGGCGCACCTGCGACAGGAACATCAGGCCGAATTTTCCGGCGCCGATCAGGCCAATGGTAACGGGCCTGCCGGCCGCCTTGCGCTCCAGCAGCATGCGATGAAGATTCATCTGGATTTCCTCAAGCGTTCCTCGGGTGACGGCGTTGTTGCAGCCGTGAACTCCGGCCGCGCTCGCCTTGTACCGAAACGTTAGGCAGCGCCGAATCCGAGGGCAATTCAGATTATCTGCCGCGACGATGTAGGCGCGCTAAACAATCGACACAGCCTGCCGTGCGCTCCAGGCATCGCGTTCCCCGCGCAACCAATCGAGGAAGGTGCGGGTCTTGCGGTGGCGCAGATGGCCATGCGGGCAGACGATCCACTGCGTGGTCAGCACGACCTCCGGCGGATTCCTGACCGGGCAGACCAGGCGGCCGTCGCGCAATTCGCGCCAAGCCAGCAGCTCGCTCTCCAGCCCGATGCCGAGCCCGTCGACGGCAGCGTCGATCGCCATGTGGCTGCGGTCGAACAGCACGCGCTTCCAGCGCTCTGCAGGCTCGATGCCGGCCTCCATGAACCAGCGCGGCCATTGCATCTGCGATTTCACCGAATGGATCAGCCGGTGCTTGAGCAGGTCCTGGGCCGAGAGGCTGCCCTCCGCGAGAAACGAAGGCGCGCACAGCGGGAAGAATCGCTCCTTGCCGAGGCTTTCCACGAACAGGCCGGCCCAGCCGCCTTCGCCATGGCGGATCTCGAGGTCGACATTCTCCTTGCGGAAATCGGTCGGCTCATTGGTGCCGTCGAGCCGCAATTCGATGTCCGGATTGGCGTCGACGAAGCTTGCCAGCCGGGGCAGCAGCCATTTGCTCGACACGCTCGGCGCGGCACGCACCGTCAATGTGGTCGCCGAACGGATGCCGCGAACGTGCTGCGTCACGTCGGTGACGTGCTCGATCTCGCGGCTGATCATCTCGAAATAGCGCTCACCGGCTTCCGTCAGCGTGATGTTGCGCCCGACCCGCGACGTCAGCGCCGTGCCGAGATGCAGCTCCAGCGCCTGGATCTGCTGGCTGACGGCCGACGGCGTCACCCGCAATTCGTCCGCCGCACGGGAAATGCTGCCCGCGCGCGCCACCGCGTGGAAGACGATGATGGCGCGGAACGGTATCTGCATCGGGAAACCTTTTAGGCCAGCTAAAGTGACGGCGAATATAATTCAATTGTCGTGCATGACCAGCGATCTAGGCTTCAACCTCAAGGCAACCCGCGACAGACGGGTGCCAAAGAGGAAACAGGACCGCGCAAGCAGCCGGTCCGCCCGGGGGAAGGAACGCAAGGCTCAAGCCCTTTCACCAGCTCCAGCGATTTTGACGACCGGCGCAGCAAGGCCTGTGCGCGGCAACGAACACGTGCGCCGACAAGGCGCCGCAGGGATCATCAAGGGAGGACCAAAGATGTCGGGCAAAAGCCACAGGATTTCACGCCGCAATTTCATGGTCGCGGCTGCCGCCGTGCCGCTGGTCGCGATCCGCACCAGGCCAGCGCAGGCCGCGGAGTTCGAATACAAGCTCGCCACGGGCCAGTCGCTGACGCAGCCGATCAACACCCGCCTCGATCAGGCGGTGAAACGGATCAGGGAAGCGAGTGGCGGCCGGCTGGAGCTCAAGTTCTTCCCGGCCTCGCAGCTCGGCTCGGACACCGACCTCTTGACCCAGATCCGCAGCGGCGGCGTCGATTTCCTCAACATCGCCGGCTCCGTCCTGTCGACGGTGGCGCCGATCGCCGGCATCGCCAATGTCGGCTTTGCGTTCTCGGACTACGGCCAGGTCTGGAATGCGATGGACGGCGACCTCGGCAAGCTGATCGCCACGCAGATCGAGAAGACCGGCGCACTGGTGATGGCCAAACCCGCCGACAACACGTTCCGGCAGATTTCGTCGTTCACCAAGCCGATCAAGACGCCGGCCGATCTTGCCAGCTACCGCATCCGTGTGCCGGTGTCGCCGATCTTCACCTCGCTGTTCAAGTCGCTCGGCGCCAATCCAACCTCGATCAACTTCAATGAATTGTACACGGCATTGCAAACCCATCTCGTCGACGGCCAGGAGAACGGCCTCGTCACCATCGAGGCCGGCAAGATCTACGAGGTGCAGAAGTACATCTCCGAGACCAACCATATCTGGGATCCGTTCTTCATCCTCGGCAACCGCCGCTCGGTCAAAGCGCTGCCCGACGAATTGCAGGCGCTGGTCCGCAAGGAATTCGATCAGGCCGCGATGGAGCAGCGCGCGGACACCGCAAAACTCAATCTGACGCTCAAGGACCAGCTGATCGCCAAGGGCATCACCTTCGAGGCCTCCGACAAGGAAGCGTTCCGCAAGGAGCTGTCGGCCGCCGGCTTCTACAAGGAATGGCGCGGCAAGTTCGGCGAAGACAATTGGAAGACGCTGGAGGCAGCGGCGGGAGCACTGGCATGAGCGCAGTGATCGACATGTCGGAAACCGCGACGCTCGGCAAGGCCCAGCCGTTGCGCGGCCGCTGGCTGGAGCAGTCGCTGCGCTGGCTGGTGGAGATCCCCGCGGCGATCGCCGTCGTCGCCGAAGTCATCATCCTGTTCGCCGGCATCGTGGCGCGCGGGATCTTTCATCGGCCAATCATCTGGTCGGACGAGCTCGCCTCCATCCTGTTCCTGTGGCTGGCGATGCTCGGCAGCGCGATCGCCGTGCAGCGCTCGGCGCATATGCGCCTGACCTTCTTCACCTCGTATCTGTCGCCACGTGTCGAGGCCTGGGCGTCGACGCTCGCCGCGGGCGCCGTCGCGCTGTTCCTCGCGATCATCCTGCATCCGGCGCTGGACTATGTCGAAGACCAGGCCTTCGTGGAGACGCCGGCGCTTGGCTGGTCCGGCATGATCCGCGCGGCCGCCATTCCCGTCGGTTGCGTCATCGCGCTCGCCAGCATCTGCCTCACCCTCGTCAAGCGGTCGGCGAAGGACCTGCTTGCCGTGACCGTCCTGTTTGCGGCAATTGCAGGCGCACTCTATCTCGCAGGTCCCTCGCTGAAGCCGCTCGGCAACTGGAACCTGCTGATCTTCTTCGTCGGCCTGCTCGGCTGCGCCGTGATGGCCGGCGTGCCGATCGCGTTTTCCTTTTGTCTGGCGACCGTCGCCTTCCTGCTCACCACCACGCGGACGCCGCTGCTGGTCGTGGTCGGGCGGATCGACGAGGGCATGAGCTCGCTCATTTTGCTCGCGGTGCCGCTGTTCGTGCTGCTCGGGCAGTTGGTCGAGCAGACCGGCATGGCGCGCGTCATGGTCGCGTTCCTGGCGTCGGTGCTCGGCCATATCAGAGGCGGGCTATCCTATGTGATGTTAGGGGCCATGCTGCTGGTCTCCGGCATCTCCGGCTCCAAGACCGCCGACATGGCGGCGATCGCGCCGGTGCTGTTTCCCGAGATGCGCAAGCGCGGCATGAAGGATGGTGAGCTGGTGTCGCTGCTGGCGGCGTCAGGTGCGATGAGCGAGACCATTCCGCCGTCGATCGTGCTGATCGCGATCGCCTCCGTCACCGGCGTGTCGATCGCGGCGCTGTTCACCGCCGGCATCCTGCCCGGCATCGTGCTGGCGATCGTGCTCGCTTTCGTCGCGCGCTACCGGGCGGGCGGGGAGGAGAACGCCGCGCTCAAGGTGGCGCGGGCGCCGATGTCGGTGGTGGCGAAGACGTTGTGGGCGGCATTGCCGGCGCTGGCGTTGCCGTTCCTGATCCGCAGCGCGGTGGTCGAGGGTTATGCCACCGCGACCGAGGTCTCGACCATCGGCATCGCCTACTGCCTCGTGCTCGGCCTGATCGTCTATCGCGGCAGCCTGGCCTGGAAGAACGTGCTGCCGATGCTGGTGCAGACCGCCTCGCTGTCCGGCTCGATCCTGTTCATCGTGGGAGCTGCGAGTGCGATGGCCTGGGCGCTGGCGCAATCCGGCTTCTCACATGATCTGGCGGCGCGCATGGCCGGCGTGCCCGGCGGCGCCTACGGCTTCCTGCTGATCTCGGTGATCGCCTTCATCGTGCTCGGCAGCGTGCTGGAGGGGATTCCGGCGATCGTGCTGTTTGGCCCGCTGCTGTTCCCGGTGGCCGCAACGTTCGGCATCAACGAGGTGCACTATGCAATGGTGGTGATCCTCGCCATGGGCCTCGGCCTGTTCGCGCCGCCGTTCGGCCTCTGCTACTACGCCGCTTGCACCATCGGCGGCGTGTCGCCCGATGCCGGCATGCGCCGGATCTGGATCTATCTCGCCTGGCTGTTCCTGGGCCTGCTCCTGATCACCTTCGTGCCCTGGATATCGCTGGTCTTTCTATGAGGGTCACACGATGGAGGTCCATGAGCGAATTTGCATCATGCGCTGCGGACTGCATCGCGCAGCAATCCGCTCGCCAACTGTCGAAACGCGTCCACGGCCTTGTTCAGTACGGCTTTCGGATCGTCGGCCGCGGCGACCCATAAAGCAGCGCTGAGCGCGGCGCCGTTCAGCAATCGCCCCGCCGCTTCAACGTCCACGGGCTTCACCACCTTTTCGTCGATCAGCGAACGGACCGTTCGCATGGTGACGTCCAGGCAGGCGTTCTCGCCGGGCCATTTCGATGGATCACCGAGTACGGCCGGTCCATCCAGAAGCATGATGCGCTGAATTTCAGGATCGAGCGCCATTTCGATATACGCACTGCCCTCTGCGAGGAGGCCTTGCCACAAGGTGGGCGCCTGCTCGCGGATCGCGCGCAGCCGCTCCGCCATTTCGGCGTCGATCTGCTCGACGACGGCCCAGAGCAGCCCCTTCTTGTCTTCGAAATTGTGATAGAGCGCGCCCCGCGTCAGCCCGACCGAGGCCGTCAGCTCATCCATCGACGCGTCTGCATAACCTTGCGTAGCGAACGCCTTGCGCGCGGCCCGGATGAGCTTGACCCGATTTTCCGCCATGGCTGCGGCGCGCTTTCCCTCGACCATGCTCGCTCCACTTTTCAGTTGACATACGCCTCGTATGTGAGCGATACCCACTCACATACGGAACGTATATGAAGAATGTCACGGCCGGCGCCGCAAGGCAATTCGGCCGCCAGCTCCACAGTTTCTTTCGAAAGGCTCAAGCCATGCTCCAACGCGAGGCAATCTTCCCCGCTGACCGCCACGCGCTTTACCAAGCGCATCGGTATTCTCCGGCGATCCGATCCGGTGACTTGCTCTTCGTTTCGGGCCAGGTCGGTAGTCGCGAGGACGGCTCACCCGAGCCGGTGTTCGAGGATCAGGTCCGGCGTGCGTTTGCCAATCTGCGCGCCGTGCTCGCAGCTGCCGGATGCACGCTCAGCGATGTGGTGGACGTCACCACGTTCCACACCGATCCTGACAAGCAGATCGATACGGTGATGGCCGTCCGCAGCGCAGAGATCGGCGACGCCCCCTATCCGAACTGGACGGCCGTGGGAGTGAATTGGCTCGCAGGGTTCGACTTCGAGATCAAGGTCATCGCCCGGATCCCTTCAGCCGCGTAAGGCCGTCTCCCGCCAATGCGGGAGAGACGCCTACGGCTTGGCGTCGTCCGCCAGCATCTTCCGGTACTTCTCGACGTCGCGCGTCACGAGTTTTTGCAGCACCTCGGGCGTGTGCTCGTCGGGATCGGGCGCGACGGTCGAGAGATCAGCAAAGCGCTTCTTCACCGCGTCGGTCTCGACCGCGGTGCGCGCGGCAGCATTCAGCTTGGCGATGATGGCCGGCGGCGTGCCCTTCGGCGCGAACAGGCCGTTCCAGCCCTGCGCCTCGAACTCGGGCAGGCCGGCTTCGGCCGATGTCGGCAGGTCGGGCAGCGTGGCGAGCCGCACGGTCGAGCCGACCACGAGCCCCCTCACCAGCTTCTCGTTGATCGACTGCGACACGGACGCTGCGGCGTCGCAGACGCCGTCGATCTGGCTACCGATCGCATCGGTGAGCGCGGGCGAAGCACCGCGATAGCCGACCAGCGTCGCGTCGATACCGGCGGCCGTGACAAAACTCTTGCAGATGAGATAGTTCGACGAGCCGACGCCGGCGTGTCCCAGGTTGATCTTGCCCGGATTGGCCTTGGCGTAGGCGATGAACTCTTTCAGATCCTTCGCCGGAAAGTCCTTGCGCAGCGCGATGATGCCGAAGGTCTTGGCGACCATGGCGATCGGCGCGAAGGAGTCCGGTGTGAACGGCAGTTTCGGATAGATGGTGTAGGTCGCGGCGTTGGTGCCGGCATTGCCGATCGCGATCGTATAACCATCAGGCTCGGAACGGGAGGCACGCGCCAGCGCGGTCGAGCCGCCGGCGCCTGCAACGTTCTCGATCACGATGGATTGGCCGAGCGCAACGCCCATCTGCTCGGCCACCGTGCGTGCGATCACGTCCGAGGTGCCGCCGGCCGCGAACGGCACGATCATGGTGATCGGACGCTTGGGGAAATCCTGGGCGAAGGCGGCAGATGTCAGCGACAGCGCCGCAATCGCGGCGAACGCGCGCTTCAACACGAACGAGATCACGCGGCCTTTTCCAGATGCGCGGTGAGGCCCGCGAACAGGCCGCGGCCATCGGTGCAGCCCATGATGTCTTCGACGTGGTTTTCCGGATGCGGCATCATGCCGAGCACGTTGCCCTTGTCATTGACGATTCCGGCGATCGAATGCGCGGCACCGTTGATGTTGGACTGGTCGTCGACCGTGCCGTCCGGGGAGCAATAGCGATAGAGCACGCGCCCCTCGCCCAGCAACCGCTTCACCGTCTCTTCGTCGGCCGCATAATTGCCCTCGCCATGCGCGACGGGCACGCGAATGACCTGGCCGGCATTATAGCCGCGCGTGAACGGCGTATCCGAACGCTCGACTCGCAGGTGAACATCCTTGCAGATGAACCTCAGCCGCGAATTGCGCATCAGAATGCCCGGCAGGAGGCCGGACTCGCAGAGGATCTGGAAACCGTTGCAGACGCCGAGCACGAGGCCGCCCTTGGCCGCATAGTCACGCACCGCATCCATCACCGGCGCCCGCGCCGCAATCGCACCACAGCGCAAATAGTCGCCGTAGGAGAAGCCACCGGGCACGACCACGAGGTCGGTGCCTGCCGGCAGCGAGGTCTCGGCGTGCCAAACCATCGCGGGCTCATGGCCCGAGATGAGCTTCAGCGCGCGCGCCATGTCGCGTTCGCGGTTGATGCCGGGGAAGACGAGGATGGCGGCTTTCATCAGAGCAGCTCGACCCGATAGTTCTCGATCACGGTGTTGGCGAGCAGCTTGTCGGCGGCTTCCTTCAACGCGGCTTCCGCCTTGGCCTTGTCGGCGCCGGCGAGCTCGATGTCGAACACCTTGCCCTGGCGGACGCTGGCGACGCCGTCGACGCCGAGCGACTTCAGCGCGCCTTCGATGGCCTTGCCCTGCGGATCGAGGATACCCGTCTTCAGGGTAACGGTAACACGTGCCTTCACGTCAAATTCCTCTCAGCTCTTCACCAGCACCGGACCGGAACCTACCGGACGCTCATTCTCCATGAGGATGCCGAGGCGCTTGGCGACTTCGGTATAGGCCTCGAGCAGGCCGCCGAGATCCCTGCGGAAGCGATCCTTGTCGAGCTTCTCGTTCGACTTGATGTCCCAGAGACGGCAGCTGTCCGGCGAGATCTCGTCGGCGACGATGATGCGCATCATCTCGTTCTCGAACAGCCGGCCGCACTCCATCTTGAAGTCGACGAGGCGGATGCCGATACCGAGGAAGAGGCCGGTGAGGAAGTCGTTGACGCGAATGGCGAGCGCCATGATGTCATCGATCTCCTGGGGCGTGGCCCAGCCGAACGCGGTGATGTGCTCTTCCGACACCATGGGGTCGTTGAGCTGGTCGTTCTTGTAATAGAACTCGATGATCGAACGGGGCAGCTGGGTGCCCTCCTCGATGCCGAGGCGCTGCGACAGCGAGCCGGCGGCAACGTTCCGCACCACCACTTCCAGCGGCACGATCTCGACCTCGCGAATCAACTGCTCGCGCATGTTGAGGCGGCGAATGAAGTGGGTCGGCACCCCGATGTCGTTGAGGTGCTGAAACAGGTACTCCGAGATCCGGTTGTTGAGGACACCCTTGCCCTCGATCACCTGATGCTTCTTCGCATTGAACGCGGTGGCGTCATCCTTGAAGTGCTGGATCAGGGTACCGGGCTCCGGACCTTCGTAAAGAACCTTTGCCTTGCCTTCATAAATGCGACGCCGACGGCTCATTGGGATGTACCGTGTTTTGTTGAAATCCATGTATTTGGTGTGCTCCGGTTACCAGGTTACGACCCACAGCGGAGCTGCCGTGAACGGCCCGGAACCCCTTCCGAATCCTTGGAAACAGAACGGGAACCAAGCCTTTAGGCAACCTATCCGATTGGCTGTCCCAGCACAATCGATCCGGCCCATCCGACGCTGACTTATACCGCCTTGCCTGCGGCTTTACGGCTCGTTGTTTCGTCGATCGTGCCCTCTATCTAGGCATGCGTGAGGGCCCTCGCAACGAGGGCCGCCAGGTCCATAGCCCCGAGGAATTGGAAGACGCATGAGCGAATTCAACAAGCGCGAAGAAGGCTTTGAGAAGAAGTTTGCCCTCGACGAGGAGCAGAAGTTCAGGGCGGAGGCCCGCCGCAACCGGCTGCTGGGGCTGTGGGCGGCCGAAAAGCTCGGAATCACCGGCGAAGCCGCCACCGCCTATGCCAAGGAGGTGGTCGCGGCCGATTTCGAGGAGGCCGGCGACGGCGACGTCCTGCGCAAGGTCATGGCCGATTTCGCCGCCAAGAACGTCGCCCTCACCGAACAGGCGATTCGCGGCAAGATGAGCGAGCTGATCGCGGTCGCGGCCGCCGAGGTAAAGGCCGGGAAGTAAGCTTAACAGCGAGCGGTGGACGGCCACGGAAGGGCTCCCCGCCGCTCGCGCTGCCGGGCTTGCAGCCGGCCCCCAGCAATGCCAAATGGGCGGCATGTCCCAGGAAAACCGCCAAGATCACATCTCCAACGTCCTCGCCCAACGCTATGCCTCGCCCGCCATGCGGGCCATCTGGAGCGGTGAAGGCAAGGTTCGCCTCGAACGCGATTACTGGATCGCCGTGCTGAAAGGCCAGCGCGATCTCGGCATTGCCGTGCCCGATGGCGTGATCGAGGCTTACGAGCGCGTGAAGGACCAGGTCGACCTGGACTCGATCATGCGGCGCGAGCGCATCACCCGCCACGACGTCAAGGCGCGGATTGAGGAGTTCTGCGACCTGGCCGGTCACGAGCACCTGCACAAGGGCATGACCAGCCGCGACCTCACCGAGAACGTGGAGCAGCTCCAGGTCTATCGCGGGCTGCAGCTGATCGAGACCAAGAGCATCGCCGCACTCATCCGCTTTGCCAAGCACGCCAAGCAGCTCCGCGACATGCCGTTCACGGCGCGCACGCACAACGTCGCCGCGCAGGTTACGACGCTCGGCAAGCGCATCGCCATGTTCGGCGAGGAGATGCTGGTGTCGCATCAGAGCCTGGTCAGCGTGCTCGACAGCTATCCCGCGCGCGGCCTGAAGGGCGCGGTCGGCACAAGGCTCGACCAGATCACCCTGTTCAACGGCGATGCCGGCAAGGCCCGCGCGCTCGAACAGCAAATCCTCAAGCATCTCGGCCTGCCCAAGAGCTTTGATGCGGTCGGCCAGGTCTATCCGCGCAGTCTCGACTTCCGCGCGGTCAGCGTGCTGACCGAGCTCGCCAGCGGTCCCGGCAATTTCGCCAAGACGGTGCGCCTGATGGCGGGCCATGAGCTCGCCAGCGAAGGTTTCGCCAAGGGCCAGGTCGGCTCGTCCGCGATGCCGCACAAGATGAACAGCCGCTCCTGCGAGCGCATCAACGGCCTGCACATCGTGCTGAAGGGCTATCTCGCGATGGCCGCAGGCCTTGCCGGCGATCAGTGGAACGAAGGCGACGTCTCCTGCTCCGTCGTCCGCCGCGTGATGCTGCCCGATGCCTTCCTCGCCATGGACGGCCTGCTCGAGACGCTGCTGTCGGTGCTCGACCAGATGGAGATATTCGACGCCGTCGTTGCGACCGAGCTCAATCGCTACCTGCCGTTCCTGCTCACCACCACGGTGATGATGGAAGCGGTCAAGAAAGGCGCCGGCCGCGAAGGCGCGCATGAGGCGATCAAGGAGCACGCGGTCGCGGCCATCCGCGACCTGCGCACCGGCAAGATCGTGCAGAACGACCTGCTCAAGCGTCTCGCCGCCGACCAGCGTCTCGGCCTCAGCGAAGCCGAGCTGAGCCAGGTGCTCGAGCACGGCCGCGCCAATTCCGGCGATGCCGGCGCTCAGGTTGATTATTTCGCCGAGCAGGTCGATGCGCTGGCGAAGGCGAAGCCCGAGGCGGCCAAGTACACGCCGGGCGCGATCCTGTAAGCGAACAGTTGCGAGCAGCGAATATTCGCTGCTCGCCATTCGCTCCCTCACTCTTCCTTGAAGCCGTACTCCGGCACGTTGCCGCTGGCGCCGTAATATTTGTACGGCAGGAATTTGCCTGACATCGTGATCTTGACGCGGTCGCCCTTCGGGTTGGCGACGCGCTCGATGCCCATATCGAAGTCGATCGCCGACATGATGCCGTCGCCGAACTCTTCCTCGATCAGCGCCTTCCAGGCCGGACCGTTCACCATCACCATCTCGTAGAAGCGATAGATCAGCGGATCAGTCGGCGGCATCGGCGTACCCTGCCCGCGCATCGGCACCTCGTTGAGCATCGCGGTCTCGGTCTTCGACAACCCGAACAACTCGCCGGCATTCGCGGCCTGCGGCTTCGTCAATTTCATCTGGCCCATGATCGCGCCGACGATCAGCACTTCCGAATAGCCGCCGATCTTTTCGCAGATGTGTTTCCAGCTCCAGCCCTTCTCGCGCTTGATGTCGAGCAGCTTCTCGGTGAGGTCGTCGCGTTTCATGTCGGGGTCTCCCTTGATCAGGCATGTGACGGGCCTGCCGCTTTGGGAGGCACGAAACGTGCCAATAAATGAGGCTTATCGCTTCAGGGGTTCCATGAATCGCCTGATCGCCTCCAGCACCGGCTGCTGATCGCCGGCAAAGAACCAGTGATCGTGGCCGTCGAGCTCGACGAACTGCGCACCCTTGATCCGGCTCGCCACGTCGCGGCCGGCCGCGATACGCACGGCCTTGTCGTCCCGCCGATGCAGCACCAGCGTCGGCACGGCGATCTGCGGCAGCAGACCGCGCACGTCGGCGTCGCGAAACGCTTCCAGCACGGCCGAGATGCCGCCGGGACTGGACGCAGCGCGCAACAGCCCCGCCCACCAGGCGCGCGCCTGCGGATCGTCCGCAAGGCTCGGCGCAAACGCTTCGATCCCGACCGGGCCGCCCCATTGCGCGATCAGATGCTTGCTCCAGGCGTCATACTGGCTGGCGCGCAGCGCATGCGGATAATCTTCCGCCCAGCACCCCTTGGCCAGCGCGCCGAATAGAATGAGCCCCGCGACGCGGCTGTCGTCATCGGCCGCGAATTTGATGCAGGCCGGTCCGCATTCCGATGCGCCGAACAGCACGACGCAACGCGAGCCCGCCGCCCGCAGCACGGTGCCGATATCCTCCGCGGTGACATCGATGCTCGGCGCCGAGCCGACACGGTCGGACAGCCCGATGCCGCGGCGATCGAACACGATGAGGCGCCCGAGCTTCATCAATGACGCCAAAAACGTCCGGCACGCGGGATGCTCCCAGGCGCGCTCCACATGGGAGACGAAGCCGGGCATCACCAGGATATCGAGCGAGCCGCTGCCGTAGGTCTGATACGCCAGGTGCACGCCAGCGCCCTTGACGTAGCGCGTGGTCGGAAGCGCATGCGGTGCAGCGGCGGGGCTCATCAGCGCTTCGGTCTCGGCTTCCGGCGCAACGTCAAGCTCCCCGCGCAGCCGCTGCGTCAGCGCCGCATAGTGCCGTTCCGCGGCGCTGCGATCACCTGATAGCAGCAGGCTGCGGATCAGATGCCGGCCATAGACCTCGCTGAGCGGATCGAGCTCGACCAGACGCCCCGCATGCGCGGTCGCCGCAAAATGATCGCCCGCGGCATTCCTGTCCTGCACCAGCCGCTCCAGCGCGTGCACGAGCCGTCCCCGCAGCGCCTCGCGGCGAAAGAACGCCCAATCGTCGAATTCGGGCGCGTCCTCCGGAGAGAAGCCCGCGAGGAAGTCACCGCGATAGATCCGGCAAGCCTCTTCAAACGCGCCGCGGTCGCAGGCGCTCTCGAACAGATGCGTATCGACCGTCAGTTCGATCTCCGGCGACCATCGCACGCTGGTGCGGTCGGTCTCGAACACCTGCTCGCCCAGCGCGAGCTCGATGCGATGAAGCAGGCGCCGCAAGCGCGCCAGCCCGGTCTCGCGGTCGGCCTCCGGCCACAACTGCGTCGCGATCAAATCCCGCGCAACCGCGCCCTTGGCCTCCGCGAGATAGACCAGCAGCGCAAGCCCCTTGCGCAAGGCGAGCTTGATCGGGCGGCCGTCGGCGTGGATCTCGGGGAACCCGAACGTCCCGAGCGAGAAAGCCGTCATGGACATCCTTCCTTCGCAGCAATCCCGGGGGACGCGCAGGGGACGGTCGCGCGGTAGCCATCGGGCCAGATCGAGCCGCCTCGCCTGCGAGCGATTCAGGCTCCTGCATGCGTCACCGCTGCAACAGGCACAATAGGAAAAAACATGGTCTCGCGCGTCCTGATCCTGCTCTACGCCCTCGTGAGCTACGCCCTGTTCACGATCTCATTTCTCTATGCGCTCGGTTTCGTCGGCAATTATGTCGTGCCGAAATCCATCGACGTCGGCAGCCCCACAGGTCCAGGCGAGGCCATCGTCGTCAATCTGCTGCTGATGAGCCTGTTTGCCATCCAGCACAGCGTGATGGCGCGTCCTGCGTTCAAACGATGGTCGGCCAAATTCCTTCCCGCGGCCTGCGAGCGCAGCACCTATGTGCTGCTCTCCAGCCTGGTCCTCCTCTTGCTGTTCTGGCAATGGCGGCCGATCCCGATGCCGATCTGGCAGACGCGCGGAGTTGCGGCATGGTTGCTGACCTCTGTGCATTGGCTCGGCTGGCTGATCGCGTTCGCCTCGACCCACATGATCGATCATTTCGATCTGTTCGGCGTGCGCCAGGCCATCGTCGCGTGGCGCGGAGCCAAGATATCAGGTCAGTCGTTCCGGACGCCCCTGCTCTACAAGATCGTACGGCATCCGATCATGCTCGGCTTCCTGCTCGCGTTCTGGGCGACGCCCGAGATGACGATCGGCCGTCTGCTGTTCGCGCTCGCGAACACCGCCTACATCCTGGTCGCGCTGCAGTTCGAGGAACGGGATCTGATCGCCGAGTTCGGCGCGACCTATCAGCAATATCGCCAGCGCGTTCCCATGCTGGTGCCGCGTCTGTTCGTGCGCCGCCAGACGGAAGGAGCGCCGCGATGAGAGCCGTGCTGTGCAGCTCGTTCAGCGGCCCGCAGGATTTGCGGCTTGGTGAGATCGCCGAGCCGAAGCCCGCGGCCGACGAGATTCTTATCGACGTCCATGCGGCCTCGGTCAGCTTCATGGACCAGTTGCTGGTCTCGGGCCTCTACCAGATGCGACCGCCGCTGCCCTTCGTGCCCGGCACGGAGGCCTCCGGTGTGGTCGTAGCGATCGGCGAGAAAGTCACACAATTCGTCCCCGGCGATCGCGTGGCCTGCAGCAGCTGGACCGGCGGCTACGCCGAACGGATGATCGCGAAGGCATCGAAGAGCGTGCATCTGCCGGATGGCGTCGCGTTCGAGGCGGCGGCGACCATCCTGCACAATTACGGCACCGCCTATTATGCGCTGGTCGAGCGCGCACGGGCGCGAGCCGGCGAGACCGTTTTCATCACCGGCGCCGCCGGCGGCGTCGGGCTCGCCGCCGTTGATCTCGGCCGCCATCTGGGCCTGCGCGTCATCGCCGGCGTCGGCTCCGACGACAAGGCCCCGCTGGTGCGCCTCTACGGCGCCAGCGACGTGATCAATTATCGCAGCGAGAATCTGCGCGACCGCATCAAGTCGATCACAGCAGGCCGGGGCATCGATATCGGCTTCGACAATATCGGCGGCGCGATCCTCGAACAGATGGCCCGATTGATGAACTGGGGCGGGCGGCTGATGCCGATCGGATTCACCAGCGGCGAGATTCCCTCGATCCCGATGAACCTGCCGCTTCTGAAGAACTATGCCATCATCGGCGTCTTCGTCGGCGCCTGGGCGGAGAAATTTTTCGCAGAGGCCGCGCGTATGAACGACACGTTGATGCAATTGCTGGCCGACGGACACATCCGCCCGCACATCGACCGCGTCCTCCCTTTGGATGAGGCCCGTGACGCCATGCACGCCGTCGCCAACCGGATGGTTCAGGGAAGAATTGTCCTCAAGATCCGATAGAGTAACCCGCACAAGCCCGGCCATGACGCCGTGGAAACTTCAGGAATCTAACCGTTGACCGAGATCATCATCGACAAGCGCTATTGCGGCCCGCCGAACTCCGGCAATGGCGGCTATGTCTGCGGCCGGCTGGCCCAGCACATTCCCGGCGGCGCCGAGGTGACACTGCGCGCGCCGCCTCCGCTCGACACACCGCTCGCTGCGATCGCAACGGACGACAGCACATGGGAGCTTCGCGATGGTGCCAGGGTCGTCGCCACCGGGCGTGCAGTGAGCGTCGAACTCGCGCGGCTGGAAACAGCCAGCTTCGCGGAAGCCAGCGCCGCCGAATTGCTGACGCCGATCAAGCCGCACGAACATCCGCTGCCAACCTGTTTCGTCTGCGGCCCCGCAAGGGCCAAGGGCGACGGCCTGCGCATCTTCGCCGGCCCGCTCGGCCGTCATGCACACACGCCCGTCCTCGCAGCGAGTTGGGTCCCTGATCCAAATCTCGCCGCCGATGACGGCCTGATCGCTCCCGAATTTCTCTGGTCCGCGCTCGACTGCCCCACCGGTTTCGCCTGCAACTGCGATCCGCAGAGCAATGCCATCGACCGCACGCCACTCCTGCTCGGCCGGATGTCGGCACGGATCGAAGCCCGCCCGCGCCCCGGCGACCGCTGCATCATCACGGCCTGGCCCACCGCCCGCGACGGCCGCAAGCGCATGGCCGAGGCCGCGCTGCATGACGAAAGCGGGACCCTGCTGGCGGTGGCGAAGACGACATGGATTGCGGTGGAGCGAGACGTTCAGCTCGGACGATAGGTGACGTCTCGCATGGGGGCACTGCGAAGCATTGCCCCCTCGCGCACAGCGACGAAATTGGTGAGCACGGTGCTAGGCGCCTTTGCTCACTCGACGAGACCATGCCCGATCTCAATCAGCGGCCCACTCGCAGCGCGGCAAGCTCGACGTCGGCGGCCTGTTTCTCGATGAAAGTTTTCGGACAGTCGGCCGCGGCCTGATCGAACAATTTCAACGCCTCGTCCCTGGAGCCGCCCTGCAGTGCGCGCTCTGCGATATAGAAATTCGCCTCGCAGAGCTGAGCCTTTTTCCTCATGGGGTCGGCATCGTCAGCGGCGCGGATCACTTGCTCCGGCGTCATCGTGCCAAGCAAGAGATTTACAATCGGCGCGGGCCATTTGGTCCCGTCCAGCTGCTTCGCAGCCTCGCTTAGTCCACTAGGTTGGTCGCTGCGCTTTGCGACGATTTCGCGCCAAATGACCGGATAGGCTTCCTTTGGATTAATCTGAATTGATTGATCGAGGTCAGCCAGCGATTTCGCGAACGAATCAATCTGCCAATAGAATCTTGCGCGATGAAAGTAGGCGCGCGCATTTTTAGGATCGAGTTGCACGAGCTGATCGTAACCTGCGATCGCGCGATCCAAATCCCCCTTGCCTCTGTACGCGTTGGCCCGGTTCGATATTGCGTCCTTGTCGTTGGGATTTAGGCGGATTGCCTCGTCGTAATCTGCGATCGCGTGGTCAAGCTCCCCTTTTGCGTAGTAGGCAAGGCCCCTCGCGCGGAGCGCAGGGCCGTCTCCTGAAGCAAATACAATTGATTCAGTAGCGACGGACGCCGAAATGGACTCACCATCCTGACCTTGATTCTGGGTCGGTCGATCACCGGGCGATCCTTGAGCTTGATGTGCCAGCTGGATCGCCTTGTTGTAATCGGCGATGGCGCCATCATAGTCGCCCTTTCGGGCACGGGCGACACCGCGACAGCCGTAGCCAAATGGGCTTCGGGGATTCAGTTCGATGATCCGGTCATAGTCGGCGATCGCGCGATCGATTTCGCCTAGCTGAGAGAAGGACTCCGCTCGGAAGAAATAGAAATTCTCTTGTTTTGGCTTGATCGGCATTGTCTGATCGACTTCAGCCAATGCACTCGCTCTGTTGCCCTTCGCGAAGTAAACTCGGCCACGGCACAGCTGGCCGCCGCCACTCTGCGGGCTGATCTCGACCGCTCGATTGCAGTCAGCCATCGCCCTATCCAGGTCGCCCTTGCGGATGTAAATGAGACCTCGGTCGACATGCACCAGGACATTGTCCGGGTGGACCAAAAGGGCTTGATCATAATCAGCGATGGCGCGATCGATATCCCCTTTTGATCGATAGATCCGGGCTCGCCCCAGACGGGCATAGACGGACTTTGGATCAAGCTCGATCACCTTGTCGTAGTCAGGCAGTGCGGCATCGGGCTCTTGTTTCTGGATATGCGCGAAAGCCCTGTCCAATCGGGCGCTCACATTCTCTGGATAGCGCGCGATGATCTCGTCGTAATCAGCGATCGCACGATCGATCTCGCCTTTCTGGCGGTAGAACATGGCGCGGCGAATGTGTGCCATGATTGTGCTTTGCTGCATGGTCGGCGCCGCCTCGATCATCGCGGTGCAGCCCGCGATCCGGTCATCGACACTGAAATTTCCGACCGCGTTGCACTTGGCGGTCAATGGCATTTCCGCGCGGGCGACCGGCGCATCGATCAAGCCCGCAAAACCTGCTACCGCACACATGAGTGCGCGGCCTGTCATTCCAAACATGCAGTCCCCAACTCAATTCACGGGGACTGTCATAGCAACCAATCGGGCTCATGCACAGCCCTTGGTTGCAGCTATCGTAACGGCGCCGGCCAGCCCAAACCTACGCGCCCTGCTCGACCATCCCCTGCAGCCGCACCAGCTCCGCCTCGAGATCGCGCTCGACATCCGCCGCGCGGATCTCCAGCACGCGATAATCGCGCGCCTCCAGCCATGCCCGCCGCGACGCGCGGTCGGCGGCAATCGTCTCGCCCTCGCCTGGATTCACCAGCTCGATCGCGATCCGGTGCGGAAAGGAGACGAAATCCGGGATGTGGCGGCCCACGGGGGTCTGGCGCTTGAACCCACCTGCAAAACGGCGATCGCGCGTGAGCGCCTGCCAGAGCAGGCGCTCGGCATCGGTCGGGTTGCGGCGGAGCAGGCGCGCAAGGCCGCGCACGGTGGAGCCGCTGTCGGGCACGCCGCCGCCCTGGCCGTGCTCGGCCAGCAGCGCGCGCAGGCGCGTGGCCTGCTCGCCATCGAGCACGCCGCCCTTGGCCGGGCCCTTGCGGCCTTCCGCGATGGCCATCACCACGCCGTGGAGCGTGTGCATGTCCTGCTTGGTCGGCTCCATCCTGGAGAAGATGTTGCGCAGGTTGACCAGCATGGTGTCGCGCTTCTCGGCCGGGCGCAAAAATTCGACGCGGTCGAGCTCGCGGATGAGGTTGTCGAAGAAGGACTGCATCTGGTGCTGCGAGGCGCGCTCGGAGCGTTCCGGCATGCCGTGCGGCAGTTCGCCTGATGTCGCGCGCTTGAACCATTCATAACCGACCAGCAGCACGGCCTGGGCAAGGTTGAGCGAGGCAAAGCCCGGATTGACCGGGAAGGTGATGATGCGGTTGGAGAGCCCGACCTCCTCATTGGTCAGGCCCCAGCGCTCCCGGCCGAACAAGATGCCGGCCTTGCCGCCGGTGGCAACGTGTCCCGAAATCTCCGCGGCGGCCGCTTCCGGCCCCACCACCGGCTTGGCCTGATCATGAGGTCGCGCGGTGGTGGCGAACAGCAGGTCGAGGTCGGCCACCGCCTGCTCCACTGTGTCGAACAGTTCGACCGTTTCCAGAATGTGGTCGGCGCCGGCGGCGGCCCGCTGGGCTGCGATGTTCGGCCAGCCGTCACGCGGGTTGACGATGCGCAAGCGGCTCAGGGCGAAATTACCCATGGCGCGCGCGGCCATACCGATATTTTCCCCGAGCTGCGGTTCGACCAGGATCACGATGGGGCCGTCGAGTGCGAGCCCTGCCTTGGTCTTGTCGGTGCCGGACATCTCAATCCACTTTCTGCTTCAGCTTTCGGCTTCCGAAGAGCTTGAACGTCTGTCCGAAGACCCTGATCCAAACCTTCATCCACGCCGCCCGCCCGCCTTCCGCGCGGCGCAATTTCTCAAGGGAGATAACAGGGTTAGCGGCGTTTGCGAAACCGCAATCGCACCTCAATTGGGGACGATTTCACCGCTCGGCTTGCGCGCGCATTGCTTTCGGATATGGCTATCAACCACAACCAAAGCGAAGCCGAAAGGCCTGAGCTGAAGCAACGATTGAGTGGGGGGATGGCGATGCTGAGCCGATGGAAATTGGCGCTTCTGGGACTGGTCCTGATCGTGGCGGGCGGCCTCATCGCCCATCTGACGCAGACATCAGGCGGCATCCGGATCCAGGATGTCAGGTTCAAGGGCGCCAAGGGCAACACCATGAGTGCCCTGCTCTACATCCCCCAAAATGCCACCGCACAGACCCCGGCACCCGGCATCCTCGCCGTCCACGGCTACATCAATTCGCGCGAGACCCAGGATGGCTTCGCCATCGAATTCGCCCGCCGCGGCTATGTCGTGCTGGCGCTGGACCAGACCGGCCATGGCTATAGCGATCCACCCGCCTTCGCCAACGGCTTCGGCGGCCCTGACGGCCTCGCCTATCTCCGCAGCCTCGACATCGTCGACAAGGCCAATATCGGCCTTGAGGGTCACTCGATGGGCGGCTGGACTGTGCTGGCCGCGGCCACCGCGATGCCGAACGACTACAAGTCGATGGTGCTCGAGGGCTCCTCGACCGGCAAACCGTTCGCGGCCGACGGCACCCCCAGTTGGCCGCGCAATGTGGCGCTGGTGTTCGCCCAGTACGAAGAATTCTCCACGTTGATGTGGGGTGTCGATCTCGCCCGCGATGTCACCAAGAGCCCCAAGCTGTGGGCGATGTTCGGCACGCAGGGGCCGGTCGAGCCGGGCAAGGTCTATGGCGACCCAACGGCCGGGACCGCCCGGGTGCTTTACACGCCTGCGATCACGCACCCGGCCGAACACATCTCGCATGAGGCGATCAGCTACAGCCTCGACTGGTTCGCCAAGACGCTGCAGGGCGGCACGCCGCGGCCGGCCGACGACCAGATCTGGTTCCGCAAGGAGCTCGGCACGCTGATCGCGTTTGTTGGTTTCGTCGCGCTGTTGATCGGCACGTTCGACGGCCTGCTCGAAGCGCAGATGTTCGCCCGCCTCCGCCTGCCCGCGGTCCCCGACGGCACCATGCCGCCGCATCACGCCGCCGCCGGCCGGCGCTGGACCGCAGCTTTCATCCTGTCCGCCTTCATTCCGGCGCTGACCTACTACCCGGCCTTTGCACTGGGCGGCAGCTTCGTGACGCCGTCGGCGTACCTGCCGCAGGGCATCACGAACCAGATCCTGGTCTGGGCCATCATCAACGGCCTGATCACGCTGGCGCTGATGGGCTTCGCCCCGAAGCGCAAGGGGCGGACCGGGCTGCTCGGCCAGTCGCTCGCGATCGCGGTTGTCTCCGTCGCCGTCGGCTATGCCGCGCTGTGGCTCGCCGACCTCGCCTTCAAGATCGACTTCCGATTCTGGATCATCGCCCTGAAGCTGATGAACCAGAAGCAGTTTGTGATCTTCCTGATCTACCTGATTCCGTTCACGGCGTTTTTCGTCGTGGCGCTGCACGTGCTGCACCGGAATTTCTCGACCATGGAGGCGCCGCGGCTCGCGCTTTATCTGACCAATATCCTGGCGCTGACGTTCGGCTTCATCGTGCTGCTGGTCCTGCAATACGGCACGCTCTGGCTGACCGGAAAGCTGTTCAACCCGCTCCCCGATCCCGGCTTCGTGCCGCTCTCGACCATCGTCGCCATCCAGTTCGTGCCGCTGCTCGCGATCGTCGCCGTGATCGCGACCTTCACCTGGCGACGGACCGGATCGAGCCTGCCGGGCGCCCTGATCTCCGGCCTGTTCGTGACCTGGTACATCGTGGCCGGCACCGCCACCCAGGCCGCCTTTTAGAAGCGTTCTCGGAGGGCGCCGGTTCGCTCCGGGGATCGGTGCCCAAACAAGGTGCGAGGGCCGTCATTCCGACCTCAGGGAATGGCGGTTCTCGGCGAAAAGATGGGCTGAAAGTGCATAACCGCTCCGCTTCCGCCCGCCCTCGGGCGGTGCTATAGCGCGGGAGATTTCCTCCAGTTCCCAAGAAGGCTTCTCCGATCATGGCAAAAATCAAGGTATCCAATCCCGTCGTCGAGCTCGATGGCGACGAGATGACCCGGATCATCTGGCAGTACATCAAGGACAAGCTGATCAACCCGTTCCTGGATGTCGAGCTGCAGTATTTCGACCTGGGCATGGAGTACCGCGACCACACCAACGATCAGGTGACCATCGACGCCGCCGAGGCGATCAAGAAGGTCGGCGTCGGCGTCAAGTGCGCCACCATCACCCCGGACGAGGCCCGGGTGAAGGAGTTCAACCTCAAGCAGATGTGGAAGTCGCCGAACGGCACCATCCGCAACATCCTCGGCGGCGTGATCTTCCGCGAGCCGATCATCTGCAAGAACGTGCCGCGCCTGGTTCCCGGCTGGACCAAGCCGATCATCATCGGCCGCCACGCCTATGGCGACCAGTACCGCGCCACCGACATCAAGTTCCCGGGCAAGGGCACCCTCTCGCTGAAGTTCGTCGGCGAGGACGGCACCGTGATCGAGAAGGAAGTGTTCAAGGCTCCGGGCGCCGGCGTCGCCATGGAGATGTACAATCTCGACGACTCCATCATCGACTTCGCCCGCGCCTCCTTCAACTACGGCCTGCTGCGCGGCTACCCGGTGTACCTGTCGACCAAGAACACGATTCTGAAGGTCTATGACGGCCGCTTCAAGGACATCTTCCAGGAGATCTTCGACAAGGAGTTCAAGAAGGAGTTCGACGCCAAGGGCCTGACCTACGAGCACCGCCTGATCGACGACATGGTCGCCTCGGCGCTGAAGTGGTCCGGCGGCTACGTCTGGGCCTGTAAGAACTACGACGGCGACGTGCAGTCCGACACCGTGGCCCAGGGCTACGGCTCGCTCGGCCTGATGACCTCGGTGCTGCTCACCCCCGATGGCAAGACGGTGGAAGCCGAAGCCGCCCACGGCACGGTGACCCGCCACTACCGCGAGCACCAGAAGGGCAAGGAGACCTCGACCAACTCGATCGCGTCGATCTTCGCCTGGACCCGTGGCCTGTCGCACCGCGCCAAGCTCGACAACAATCCGGCGCTCGCGAAGTTCGCGGCCACGCTGGAGAAGGTCTGCGTCGACACCGTCGAGGAAGGCTACATGACCAAGGACCTCGCGCTCCTGGTCGGCGCCGACCAGCGCTGGCTCTCGACCACCGGCTTCCTCGACAAGGTCGCTGACAACCTTGTGAAGGCGCTGGCGGCCTAAGCTGCCATCCGCATTTTCGCCCGACTGGGCCAGACATCATCCCGGGCCGCGTCTCACACGCGGCCCGTTCGTTTTTTGAGAGCCCTCCCGCGGAGAGATACGACCATGTCGACCAAGTTTGTTGCCCCCTGCCTGCTGCTGCTCGCCGCCATGGCCGCGCCCGCCTCCGCCGCCGAGACGCTGCCCGAGGCCATCGCCGCCGCCGGCGAGAGCGTCGTGCTCAGCGTCCACGCCGAGGGCGCGCAGGTCTATGAGTGCAAGGCCGGCACCGACGGCAAGCTCGCCTGGGCTTTCCGCGAGCCGATCGCGACGCTGCTCTCGGAGGGCAAGACCATCGGCCGCCACTATGCGGGGCCGAACTGGGAGCACGCCGACGGCAGCGCCGTCGTGGGCAAGGCGATTGGCAATGCTCCGGGCGCAACGGCGGCCGATATTCCCTGGCTGAAGCTCGAGGTCGCCTCCCGCCGCGGCAGCGGCGTGTTGACGCCGGTCACCACCGTTCAGCGCATCAACACCCATGGCGGCAAGCTCGAGGGTCCTTGCGACAAGGCCGGCGAGTTCAAAAGCGCGCCCTACTCGGCCGAGTACGTCTTCCTGAAGAAGGGCTGACCGCTCAGCGGTCGGTGCCCTCGCGCTGGGCCTGCGCGAGCTCGGCGGCGGCGAGATCGCCGGTCTCCTCCAGCCGCGCGCGCGCCGTCTCGTGGACGTGGGCGGCGAGCGTCGGCATGCGCGCGATCAGGGCGTGAAAATCCTGGGCGTCGAGCAGCAAGAGCCGCGTCTTGCGCGTCGCCGTCACCGTGCCGCTGCGTTTCGTCTTGTGCAGCAGCGCGATCTCGCCGAAAAACGTGCCGTCGCCGAGCCGCACCTGCTGGCTCGGCAGCGCGATCTCGACCTCGCCGGCGGTGATGAAATACATCGACGAGGCCGCATCGCCCCGCCGCACCAGCACCTCGCCCTGCTCGATGGTGCGCGCGCGGAGCAGCCGCATGATGTCGGCGATTTCGCCGGCCGCGAGATGCGAGAACAGCGGCACGCGGGCGAGCATGCCCCAGGTCACGACGAAATCGCGCCGCTTCACCTCTTCGGCGAAGGCGGTGGAAATGATCGCGACCGGCAGTGCGATCATGGCGAAGCCGCTGATGATGGTGAGGACCGAGATGATCTTGCCGAGCGCCGTCACCGGCACGACGTCGCCATAGCCGACGGTGCCGAGCGTCACGATCGCCCACCACATCGCGTCCGGAATGGTGCCGAGCTTGGTCGGCTGCACGTCGCGCTCGACGGCGTAGAGCAGCGAGGCGAACGTCAAGACCGCGCCGGTCAGGATGACGAGGCAGCCGATCAGCGCCCGCCGCTCGGCATGCACGGCGGCGAGCAGCGAGCGCATCGCCGGCGAATATCGGATCAACTTGAAGAACGGCAGCACGCCGAGCGCGGCCAGGGTTGCGTGCCGCCCCATCACCAGCACGATCGCGGCAGGCAGGAATGCCATGAGGTCGATGATGCCGAGCGCCGAGAAGGCATAGCCGAGCCGGTCGGCGAGCGGCGAGCGATTGCGCGGCGTATGGCCCGCCACCGTCCAGAGCCGCGCGGCATATTCCAGCGCGAACACGATGACGCAGAGGATCTTGATCCCGGAGAACAGCGCACCGTATCGCGCATCCAGCTCCGGCACCGAGGCCAGGATCATCGCGAGGACATCGAGCACGATGACGCCGATGATGATCTGGATGAAGCGCGATCCCGCCGAATAGGCCAGGGGATCGTGCTCCAGCAATTCGTAGAGGCGATCCCTCAGATCGGGATCGCGCAGGCCACGCCCTCGCGGAACGAGGCCCATCTGCCTTTAAGCGCCTGCCGCTTTTTGTTCGAGGATGGCTTTTTCGATCGCAGCCAACGCCTCGGTCGCCTTGCCGCCGTCGGGGCCACCGGCCTGCGCCATGTCGGGACGGCCGCCGCCGCCCTTGCCGCCGAGCGCTTCGGAGGCGATCTTCACCAGATTGACCGCATTGAAGCGCGCGGTGAGATCGGCGGTGACGCCGACCACAACGCCGGCCTTGCCGTCCTCGGTGACGCCGACGATGGCGACCACGCCGGAGCCGATCTGCTTCTTGCCGTCGTCGGCGAGGCTCTTGAGATCTTTCATCTCGATGCCCTCGACCGCGCGCGCCATCAGCTTGACGCCGCCGACGTCGCGCACGCCCGCGGCTGCGCCATCACCGGCAGACGCGCCGCCGCCCATCGCCAGCTTCTTGCGGGCATCCGAGAGCTCGCGCTCGAGCTTCTTGCGCTCCTCCATCAGCGCGGTGATGCGCGCCGGAACGTCGTCGATCGAGGTGCGCAGCTCGCTCGCCGCGTTCTTCGCCAGCGCCATGGTCTCGTTGGCGTGGCGGCGCGCGTAGTTGCCGGTCAACGCCTCGATGCGGCGCACGCCCGAGGCCACCGCGCTCTCGCCGGTCAGCGTGATCAGGCCGATATCGCCGGTGCGCCGCACATGGGTGCCGCCGCAGAGCTCGACCGACCAGCCGAGCGCGTTGGTGCCGCGCTCGCGCGCGGTCTTGCCCATCGAGACGACGCGAACCTCGTCGCCATACTTCTCGCCGAACAGCGCACGCGCACCGGCCTCGCGGGCCTCGTCGACGCCCATGACGCGGGTGGTGACCTCGTCGTTCTCCAGCACCACGTCGTTGGCGATATCCTCGACACGCGCGAGCTCTTCCGCCGTGATCGGCTTCGGATGAACGAAGTCGAAGCGCAGACGATCCGGCGCCACCATCGAGCCGCGCTGGGCGATGTGATCGCCGAGCACCTGGCGCAGCGCCTCATGGATGAGATGCGTCGCCGAGTGATGCGCGCGGATCGACGAGCGCCTGGAATGATCGACCTCGAGCTGCAGCGCGGCGCCGACCTTCAGCTCGCCGCTCTCCAGCGTGCCGACGTGAACGAAGAAATCGCCGAGCTTCTTCTGCGTGTCGGTGACGCGGAATTTGATGCCGCCCTCGCCCGTCAGCACGCCGGTGTCGCCGACCTGGCCGCCGGACTCCGCATAGAACGGCGTCTGGTTCAGCAGCAGCGCACCGGTGTCGCCGGCCTTGAGGCTGGCAACCTCAGCGCCGTCCTTCACCAGCGCAGACACCACGCCTTCGGCGCTCTCGGTCTCGTAGCCCAGAAATTCGGTGGCCCCGAGCTTCTCGCGCAGCGGGAACCAGATCGCTTCGGATGCCGCTTCGCCAGAGCCCTTCCAGGATTCGCGCGCCTTGGCTTTCTGCCGCTCCATCGCGTCGGTGAACGAGGCCTGGTCGACGCCGATGCCGCGCGACTTCAGCGCGTCCTGCGTCAGGTCGAGCGGAAAACCATAGGTGTCGTACAGCGTGAAGGCGACGTCGCCGTCGAACATGTCGCCCTTCTTCAGGCCCGCGCTCTTCTCATCCAGGATGGCCAAGCCGCGCGACAGAGTCTTGCGGAAGCGGGTCTCTTCCAGCCGCAGCGTCTCCTCGATCAGGTTTTCTGCGCGCATCAGATCGGGATAGGCCTGGCCCATCTCGCGGACCAGCGCCCAGACCAGGCGATGCATCAGCGGCTCCTTGGCCCCTAACAGCTGCGCATGGCGCATCGCGCGGCGCATGATCCGGCGCAGCACGTAGCCGCGGCCTTCGTTCGACGGCAACACGCCGTCCGCGACCAGGAAGGCCGAGGAGCGCAGATGGTCGGCGATGACGCGGAACGAGGCGACGGTCTGCTCGTTCGGTCCGCTGCCCAGCGCCGACGACGTCGCGTCAATCAGATGACGGAACAGATCGGTCTCGAACACGCTGTCGACGCCCTGCATGACGCTGGCCATGCGCTCGAGGCCCATGCCGGTGTCGATCGAGGGACGCGGCAGATCAACGCGCTGCTCCTTCGTCACCTGCTCGTATTGCATGAACACGAGATTCCAGAATTCGAGGAAGCGATCGCCGTCCTCTTCCGGCGAGCCGGGAGGGCCGCCCCAGATATGGTCGCCGCGGTCGATGAAGATTTCCGAGCACGGGCCGCATGGGCCGGTGTCGCCCATCGCCCAGAAATTATCCGAGGTCGGGATGCGGATGATGCGGTCGTCGGAGAAGCCGGCGATCTTCTTCCAGAGTCCGGCCGCCTCGTCGTCGGTGTGATAGACGGTGACGAGCAGCTTGTCCTTCTTGAGCCCGTATTCTTTCGTGATCAGCTTCCAGGCCAGCTCGATCGCGCGCTCCTTGAAATAGTCGCCGAACGAGAAGTTGCCGAGCATTTCGAAGAAGGTGAGATGGCGCGCGGTGTAGCCGACATTGTCGAGGTCGTTGTGCTTGCCGCCGGCGCGCACGCATTTCTGCGACGTGGTGGCGCGCTGATAGGGCCGCTTCTCGACGCCGGTGAAGACGTTCTTGAACTGCACCATGCCGGCATTGGTGAACATCAACGTCGGATCGTTGCGCGGCACCAATGGCGAGGACGACACGATCTCGTGGCCGTTCTCGGCAAAGAAGTTCAGAAAGGTCGACCTGATCTCGTTGACGCCGCTCATGTTCATCCAATCGGGTGTGCTTGGACCCGCTTTCCTGCCATCCAAACCGGTGATTTGGGCTGATATCTGCGGGCCAAAGCGCTTTTAGACAAGGCCAGCTTCGCTGTCCAGAAACTGTGCAGAAAGATCAGAGGGTTGCCGCAGTCGCGCAATCCCGTTGGAAAGCCGCCAGGTGCGCGTTGACAGGCTTGGCCGGGCTGTGGTCTGTACCCATCTGTATCGTACGGCCACGTCGGGAGAGACCGGCTTCATTGCCGGCGCCGAAGGAGCAACCGCCCCGGAAACTCTCAGGCAAAAGGACCGCGTGGCTTTGACGACATCTGGAAAGAGGCGCCGACGGGCTTGAAGCCCGGACTGCGTCCGCCGACGGGATAATACTCTCAGGCACAGCGACAGATGGGGCTTCGACTGGTTGCTTCCGGGGAATCGTCCCCGGGGAACCGCCGAGGACCCCTGCGATGTCCGTGCGTGACGACAAAGACTCCCTGAAACGTACCCCCCTCCACGACCTTCATGTGACGCTTGGCGGCAAGATGGTGCCGTTCGCGGGCTACGACATGCCCGTGCAGTACCCCGCAGGCGTCCTGAAGGAGCACCTTCAGACCCGCTCCTCCGCCGGCCTGTTCGACGTCTCCCACATGGGCCAGATCGCCCTTCGGCCGAAATCCGGCAGGGTCGAGGACGCCGCCCGCGCGCTGGAGCGGCTGGTGCCGCAGGATATTGTGGCGATTGCGCCGGGACGGCAGCGCTACGCCCAGTTCACCAATGCCGATGGCGGGCTTCTGGACGATCTGATGGTCGCCAATTTCGGCGATCACCTGTTCCTGGTCGTCAACGCCGCCTGCAAGGCCGAGGACGAGGCGCATCTGCGCGCGAATCTCTCCGACGCCTGCATCATCGATTCGCTTGCCGATCGCGCGCTGATCGCGTTGCAGGGCCCGAAGGCCGAGTCAGCGCTGGCGAAATTATGTGCAGCAGCGCCCGCCATGAAGTTCATGGATGCCGGCCCGCACGAGGTTGCCGGCCTCCCCTGTTTCGTCTCGCGCTCGGGCTACACCGGCGAGGACGGTTTTGAGATCTCGGTGGCAGCTAGCAATGCCGAGCGCCTCGCCAAGACATTGCTGGACAACTCCGATGTGATGCCGATCGGCCTTGGTGCCCGCGACAGCCTGCGGCTGGAAGCCGGGCTCTGTCTCTATGGCCACGACATCGATACCGAGACGACGCCGGTCGAGGCCGCACTTGAATGGTCGGTGCAGAAGAGCCGCCGCACCGGCGGCGCCCGCGCCGGCGGTTTTCCTGGTGCCGACAAGATCCTCGCGCATTTCGATCACGGCGCAGCCCGCCGCCGCGTCGGCCTGCGCACGGAGGGCCGCGCGCCGGTGCGCGAAGGCGCGCTGTTGTTTGCCGATAGCGAGGGCGGCGAGCCGATCGGCAAGGTCACCTCAGGCGGCTTCGGCCCGAGCCTGAATGCGCCGGTGGCGATGGGCTACGTGCCCACTGCCTCAAGCGCGCTCGATACAAAACTCTTCGCCGAGGTGCGCGGGCAACGTCTGCCGCTCACCGTCGCCGCCATGCCGTTCGTGAAAAACACCTACAAACGCTGAGGACTTCAGAAAATGACCACGACGCTGTACACCACCGACCACGAATGGCTCGCGATCGACGGCGATGTCGCAACCGTCGGCATCACGGATTACGCGCAGTCGCAGCTCGGCGACGTCGTGTTCGTCGAATTGCCCAAGGTCGGCCGCACCCTGAAGAAGGCGGAAGCCGCCGCCGTCGTGGAATCGGTCAAGGCCGCCTCCGACGTTTACGCGCCGATCTCCGGCGAGGTGCTCGAGACCAACGCCGAACTCGCCGCCGAGCCAGCGCTGGTGAACTCGGATGCACAAAGCAAAGCCTGGTTCTTCAAGATCAAGATTGCCGACAAGAGCGAGCTCGGCGGCCTCATGGATGAAGCCGCCTACAAGGCGCATACGGCGTGAGATGAAGCGAACTCTGACCTCATATTCGGTGTCATCGCCCGCGCAGGCGGGCGATCCAGTACGCCGCAGCTTCTCGGTTCAAGCTGTGACGCTTGCGTGTACTGGATGCCCCGCCTTCGCGGGGCATGACGGCGACAGCGAAATCTAAGCGAGGACCCATGATGACCGCGCACCGCAAATCCAATGGCGAGACCACTCCCTTCGCACGCCGCCACATCGGCCCCTCGGCGCGCGATGTCACCGCAATGCTCGAGACCGTCAACGCCAAGAGCGTCGACGCACTGATGGCAGAGACGCTGCCCGCCTCGATCCGGCAGGCCGCGCCGCTCGATCTCGGCAAGCCGCTGAGCGAGACCGAGGCGATCGCGCATATGGCCGAGCTCGCGCGGCAGAACCAGGTTTTCACCTCGCTGATCGGCCAGGGCTATTCGGGCACGATCCTGCCCGCGGTGATCCAGCGCAACATCCTCGAAAACCCCGCCTGGTACACGGCATATACGCCCTACCAGCCCGAGATCAGCCAGGGCCGGCTGGAGGCGCTGTTCAACTTCCAGACCATGATCTGCGACCTCACCGGGCTCGATGTCGCCAACGCCTCGCTGCTCGATGAGGCGACTGCCGCAGCCGAAGCCATGGCGCTCGCGGAGCGGCATTCGCGGGTCGAGGCAAAGGCCTTCTTCGTCGACAAGGACGTCCATCCGCAGACGCTCGCTGTGATGCGCACCCGCGCCGAACCGCTCGGCTGGTCGCTGGTCGTCGGCGATCCCCTCACCGATCTCGACAAGCAAGACGTGCTGGGCGCCCTGCTGCAATATCCGGGCTCGTCGGGCGCGGTGCGCGACCTCAGGCCCGCGATTGCGGCGCTGAAGGCCAAGGGTGCGCTCGCGATCGTTGCCGCCGATCTGCTCGCGCTCACGCTGATCGCCTCGCCCGGCGAGCTTGGCGCCGACATCGCGATCGGCTCCGCGCAGCGCTTTGGCGTGCCGATGGGCTATGGCGGACCGCACGCGGCCTATATGGCGGTGCGCGACGCGCTGAAGCGCTCGCTGCCCGGCCGCATCGTCGGCCTCTCCGTCGACTCGCGCGGCGCACCGGCCTATCGCCTGGCGCTGCAGACCCGCGAGCAGCACATTCGCCGCGAGAAGGCGACCTCCAACATCTGCACCGCGCAGGTGCTGCTTGCCGTGATTGCGGCGATGTATGCGGTCTATCACGGCCCCGAGGGTCTCGCGCAGATCGCACGCAACGTGCATCGCCGCGCGGCCGTGCTCGCGGCCGGCCTGCGCAAGCTCGGCTTTGCGCCGACTAGCGAAAGCTTCTTCGACACGGTCAGCGTCGATGCCGGCGCTGAGCGAGCCGAGATCATCGCGCGCGCGACCGCCGAGACAATCAATCTCGGCGTTGGTGAAACTGCGCTCCGCATCGCGCTCGACGAGACCACGACATCAGCGACCGTCGAAGCGGTGTGGCGCGCGTTCGGCGGCCAGCTGTCCTACGCCGAGATCGACGCCACCACGCGCGAGGCGCTGCCGGAGACGCTGAAGCGCACCACGGCGTTCCTGACCCATCCCGTTTTCCACGCGCATCGCTCCGAAACCGAGATGCTGCGCTACATGCGCAAGCTCAGCGATCGCGACCTCGCGCTCGACCGCGCGATGATTCCGCTCGGCTCGTGCACCATGAAGCTGAACGCGACCACCGAGATGATGCCGCTGACCTGGCCCGAGTTCGGGTCCTTGCACCCCTTCGCTCCGCGCGAGCAGGCCGCCGGCTATCACGCGCTGTTCGCGCGGCTGGAAAAATGGCTGTGCGACATCACCGGCTATGACGCGATCTCGCTGCAGCCGAATTCGGGCGCGCAAGGAGAGTATGCCGGCTTGCTCGCGATCCGCGGTTATCACGCCGCGCGCGGCGAGACGCACCGAAAGATCTGCCTGATCCCCTCCTCCGCCCATGGCACCAACCCGGCCTCGGCCGCGATGGTCGGCATGGACGTGGTGGTGGTCGCCTGCGAGGCCAATGGCGACGTCGACGTCAACGATCTCCGCGCCAAGGCGGAGAAGCATTCGAACGATCTCGCCGCGGTCATGATCACCTATCCCTCGACGCATGGCGTGTTCGAGGAGCATATCCGCGAGATCTGCGACATCGTGCACGGCCATGGCGGCCAGGTGTACCTCGACGGTGCCAACCTCAACGCGCAGGTCGGGCTGTCGCGGCCCGGCGATTACGGCGCCGACGTCAGCCATCTCAACCTGCACAAGACCTTCTGCATCCCGCATGGCGGCGGCGGCCCCGGCATGGGCCCGATCGGCGTGAAGGCGCATCTCGCGCCGTTCCTGCCCGGTCATCCGGCGACGCAGGCCGATGCTTCTATTGGCCCGGTCTCGGCCGCGCCGTTCGGTTCGGCCTCGATCCTCACCATCTCCTACATCTACATCCTGATGATGGGCGGCGAAGGCTTGAAGCGCGCGACCGAGATCGCGATCCTCAACGCCAACTACGTCGCGGCAAGGCTCGATGCGCACTTCCCGGTGCTCTACAAGAACGCCAGGGGACGCGTCGCGCATGAGTGCATCGTCGATCCTCGTCCGCTGAAGACGACTTCCGGCGTCACTGTCGACGACATCGCAAAGCGCCTGATCGACTACGGCTTCCACGCGCCGACCATGAGCTTCCCGGTGCCGGGCACGCTGATGATCGAGCCGACGGAGTCGGAATCGAAGGCAGAGCTGGATCGCTTCTGCGACGCCATGATCGCGATCCGGAAGGAGATCGCCGAGGTCGAGGCCGGCCGCTTCAAGATCGAAGCGTCGCCGCTGCGTCATGCCCCGCACACCGTGCACGACATCGCGGACGACGATTGGAAGCGCGCCTACGCCCGTAGCGAGGGCTGCTTCCCCCAGGGCACCTCGCGCACCGACAAATATTGGTGCCCGGTCGGCCGCGTCGACAACGTCTATGGCGACCGCAACCTGGTGTGCTCCTGCCCGCCGGTGAGCGATTACGCGGAAGCGGCGGAGTAGGACGCGACGGAGCTCTCGTAGGGTGGGCAAAGCGAAGCGTGCCCACCACCTTTGCATGACGTGAAAGATCGTGGGCACGGCGCTACGCGCCTTTGCCCACCCTACGGCACTACAAGAACGCCAGGGGCCGCGTCGCGCACGAATGCATCGTCGATCCCCGTCCGCTGAAGACGACGTCAGGTGTCACCGTCGACGACATCGCAAAACGCCTGATCGACTACGGCTTCCACGCGCCGACCATGAGCTTCCCGGTGCCGGGCACGCTGATGATCGAGCCGACGGAGTCGGAATCGAAGGCAGAGCTGGATCGCTTCTGCGACGCCATGATCGCGATCCGGAAGGAGATCGCCGAGGTCGAGGCCGGCCGCTTCAAGATCGAGGCCTCGCCATTGCGTCACGCCCCGCACACCGTGCACGACATCGCCGACGACGATTGGAAGCGCGCCTACGCCCGCAGCGAAGGCTGCTTCCCCGCCGGCACCTCGCGCACCGACAAGTATTGGTGCCCCGTCGGCCGCGTCGACAACGTCTATGGCGACCGTAACCTCGTGTGCTCGTGCCCGCCGGTGAGCGATTACGCGGAAGCGGCGGAGTAAGCTTCGTAGGGTGGGTTAGCTGGCGGCTGCGCGAAGCGCGGACGCTAGCGTAACCCACCACTTCTGCTTCAACGGAGACAGACACGGTGGATTACGCCTTAGGCTAATCCACCCTACCGCACTGAACCCGCCTCTAAGGCGCAACCAACGACCGGCTTTCGCGATCCCATCGCCAGAGCCGTTCGTTGGTGAGTTCAGTGCCGCCCCACCAGCGCTTGATGGAGTTGTGGCGCCACATGTCGTCTTCGCGGGCGACAAGCGAACGCCCGAGGTCGGTCAACGTGACCTTCCACTCGCTCCTGCCGAAGTAGCGGTCCTCATCGTCGAACAACGGATCGCCCAACAGGACCGGCGGCGTCGAATATTCCGCCAGTTCGTGCAAGGCATTTCTGGCTTCGTTCTCGTCAAACACATCGCGAATCCATCTTGCCTCGGTGACGCGCCTTGGGTCGGTTTCCCCATTGTTCACATCCTCCAGCATGTCCATTTCGCTGGCACCGAGTCCCGTCACCCTGCCCGGAAGCTCTTCAAGCATCGCAATGAGCGCCGCGCGAAGCCTCGGCAGGATCATGAGGTCCGTCATCAGCAGATCGAAACAGGGCTCTGGCGTTGCAGCCCGATAGGCTCGCCAGGCGCGGCTTGCGGTCACCAAATGGCTGTCGGCCACCTTGAAGGCCGGCAACTTCCATTTTGCAACGGACTCCGGAGCATAGTTGGTAACCTCGACGTCCGTATGCACCAGGCTCAGCTTCGACGTGATCTCCTTGTAGGGGCGAAGCAGGTCGAGGAGCCAGACCAGCACGAGTTGATCACTATGCACCGGGTCGACCCACACTTCGATCGAATCGAACTTCGCGCACAGCTCGAAGAAACCGATATCGCGCGTGCCGAAACCATTCAGCGAGCCGCGACAAGTGTCATCAAGCCAATGATCCCCTGAGTTGCAGTGCTTTGCCGTTCGCCGCTCCAGCCCCATCAAGAGCTGCTCCTCTGACGGCAACTTCCCCGAGACGAAGCGCAGAGAGAACCCGAGCGCGAGGTTCGCCAGGCCTGATTGGCCAAGCACGTTTTCCGCAAGATCATTCGTCGCTAGAATCAAATGGGACACGGCTGCCTCTCGAAATCGATACGCAATACGGCAACGTCTTGAGCGACTAGGTTGACATCATCCAGGCGCGACAAGTGAGCGGGTCTCATTGCTCGCGTCCATCAAGGTTTTGTCAAAACAGCGCCGTAGCGCCACAGTCGGTTGTTGGTCAGATGCGTACCGCCCCACCAGCGATCGCTCGGATTGTAACGACTGAAGTCTTCCTGATGGGCCAGGACAGCCTTGCCGAATTCGGTCAGGGACAACCGGCTGCGGAGATAGACTTCGTGCCGAGCTCGCAAGTTCTGAAGGTCGATGGTACGAAGTTCGTCGCCTAACCCGGCCACAGCAGGCTTGGGGCCGAGGGCGAGGCCTTCGAGCAAATATCCCAGTTCGACCTCACCCCACACGTAAGTGCCGCGTAACGAGCTTAGATGGAACAACGGATTCGTGTTCACATACCAGTCAAGCATCTCCAAAAATCGCATTTCCGTCGCACCGAGCCCTGTCAAGGGAGACGGGAGCTCTGCCAGAAGCTCGAGCAAGGCTGGCCGCAGCATGAGCAAGCCACTCAAATCGCGGTGAAGAAGTTTGGTGCAGGGCTCAGGGGTCGGCGCGCGGTAGGCCGACCACGCCAACTTGGCTGTCTCGAAGTCCTCAGCACGGACGTCCCCGACAGGAATATGCGGCTCGGACTTGGCGAAATCATAATCGGGACTGAACCTCAGATCGGAGTCCAGCAATCGCAACGTGAGCTTCTGGGCCAGCGCAGGACAACCACTGAGGTGGTCGAGCAACCAGACGAGTTGCAATTGGTCTCGGGCGGTCGCCGCGAACCAGAGTTCGATCTCGTCATAAGGCTCGCAAAACTCGGCCAGGGATAATTTGCGCCCCTTGGTACCCCGTGGCCAACGAACCCAATCCGACCAGTGTTCAGCCGGGCCAAGATCTGCCGTGTAGGCCGCGAAATAGGCCGAGAGCTTTTCTGGCGATGGGAGAGGCCCCCATGCGAATTGAAAATGGAACGGGATGACGATCTCGGCCAAGCCCGATCGCGCAAGCTCGCTCCCGCCGCCCCAGCCAGTCAAGATCAGACGTTTCATCACACCACCCGATCACGACAACGCAAAAAGAAACGGGCACTGACGACGTCGGCAACTCAACGTCCTCAGCGCCCGCTCCTCGCGAAAACTTCTACTCGGGCTTACTCGTCCGCGGGCTCTTCGCCGTCGGCGTCGCTTTCGGGCGTGCCGGCCAAAATCTGCTCGGAGATCAGACCGGAGTTCTGGCGGATCGCGGTCTCGATCTTGGCGGTGATATCGGGGTTGGACTTCAGGAACGCTTTCGAGTTCTCGCGGCCCTGGCCGAGACGCTGGCTGTCATAGGAGAACCAGGCGCCGGACTTTTCGACGATGCCGGCCTTGACGCCGAGATCGAGGATCTCGCCCATCTTGGAAACGCCCTCGCCGTACATGATGTCGAACTCGACCTGCTTGAACGGCGGCGCCAGCTTGTTCTTCACCACCTTGACGCGGGTGGTGTTGCCGACCACTTCGTCGCGCTCCTTGATCGCGCCGATGCGGCGGATGTCGAGGCGGACGGAGGCATAGAACTTCAGCGCGTTGCCGCCGGTCGTGGTCTCGGGCGAGCCGTACATCACACCGATCTTCATGCGGATCTGGTTGATGAAGATCACCATGGTGTTGGACTTGTTGATGGAGGCCGTCAGCTTGCGCAGCGCCTGGCTCATCAGACGCGCCTGCAGACCCGGCAGCGCATCGCCCATCTCGCCTTCGAGCTCGGCCTTCGGCACCAGTGCCGCGACCGAATCGACCACCAGCACGTCGACCGCACCCGAGCGCACCAGCGTGTCGCAGATTTCCAGCGCCTGCTCGCCGGTGTCGGGCTGGGAGATCAGGAGCTCGTCGATGTTGACGCCGAGCTTGCGGGCATAGACCGGGTCGAGCGCGTGTTCGGCGTCGATGAAGGCACAGATGCCGCCCTTCTTCTGGGCTTCCGCCACCGTGTGCAGCGCCAGCGTGGTCTTGCCTGACGATTCCGGCCCGTAGATCTCGACGATGCGCCCCTTCGGTAAGCCGCCGATGCCGAGCGCGATATCCAGCCCGAGCGACCCGGACGACACCGCCTCGATATCCATCGAACGGTCGTTCTTGCCGAGCTTCATCACCGAGCCCTTGCCGAACTGGCGCTCGATCTGGGAGAGCGCGGCGGCCAGAGCTTTACTCTTGTCCATGGAAGATCCTTCGACGATACGCAGGGCAGTGGTGGACATTGGGTCGTGCTCCTTATGGCGAGGATTCGGGTGCGGGACAAACGATTGGCGCGGCGGGTCGTCGATAAAAACAACGTACACTATTTGTTCTTAGTTCGCAATATGTTCTTTTGCGGAATTCGGTGCCGGCCCGGTTCTAATCGTCACAATGGCCTGTTTTGATCTGCCAACATCGCGCGTTCCGCCGGGCGAACACCTGATGTAAGGTTCCAGTTTCGAACGTTAATTTCCCTCACGCGTTTTCATTCGGGAGGACGTTCAAATGAAACGCCACCGGTTTAAACAGGATAGAGCGCAGGGCGAGCGCCTTATAGAAGAAGCTCGACGAGCGCGGGAGAGAGCCGAACAGCTGCCGTCCGGCCAGGAGAAGGAAGCCCTCCTGGAGAAGGCTCGACAAGCCGATATGACGGCCCGCATCGATGAATGGTTGAATTCACCGGGCCTCAGAACTCCAACCTGAGCGTCGATAAAAGCGGGCGCCGCAGCTAAGCAAGATGGCCTGTTTTGCATCTGCGAATGGCCAATTTCGACCAGGCGCCGGGAATTCGGCGCTGACCGTGATTTAGCCCCGGGACCCCAGGTTGATTTTTGTTGTGTCCCGATTTGCTTGTCCCGGTCTAAGGTCGGGAAAAACAAGCAACTGGCTGTGCCATGCAGGACTATCAAAATCAGCTCGAGAAGCTCCGTAAGGACGCCGCAGAATGCGCCCTCATCCGTGACCTTGCGACAGACAAGGCAAAGCAGGAACTATTTGGTCGCCTTGCCGATCATCTGACCGTTCTCGCCGATCAGGTGGAACACGCGATGAAGGAGAGGAAGGCCGGGTAGTCCCGTAGCTCTCCCGCCACGAAGTTGGTTCCGTGGTCTCTGATCCATCTCAAGCGGCGCAGGGCGCGATTGCGATCCCCTGTGATGGCCATGTGATGTCAGATACGTGTAAGTCTATGGGAGCAAGCTCGCCCCATGACGCGCGACAAGCTGCTCTTGTCCCTATCGATCGCATGGACTGCCATATTGGCGGAAGCGTTCCTGTACGTCGCCCTCGCGCTTTAAGGCCGCCTCAGATCTGATCGAAGCGGCCCCGGGTCAACCGGGGCCAACGCGCCAGTGTGCTCATCTGCCATCGCGGATGCCAAGCAAAGGGCCGCTGTCCCAAGACAGCGGCCCTCATGCTCCGGGTTTCAATCATTCCGCACTGAAATGGCTTTGCCAGCCCCGGATGTTGCCAGCTTTTCCCGGTTAACAATCCGCTGCCACAACAAATGTGAATCGGACGTGTGTTAATTTCAAATCGCGGGTGAACGAAAAAGGCCCCAGCTCACAGGGGCAAGGAGCCGGGGCAATTCGACTTGGGTCTGCCCTTTGGGGAAGGGCATCGGGAAAACTTGGCAGACGAACGAACGTTCCTAAACGCCCAGCATCCACAACGCGAACGCGATGCAGAGACAAGCTCCGCCCACCAGTGTCAGCGCAAGAAAGAACCGTTCCGCCCTATCCATGGCGACCTCCCGCTTGGGTCACCCCATGGCTCTCAACGCAACACCGTTGATAAGTGTCCTAAGCAGGACAGCGCCCGGAATCTGGGGGCCCCGGAACGCAACCTGTTGTTCAAAGAGATGGCAGCGACCTGCCCCACCGTGCCGCCCGGTGCAGTCTTGTCATGTGTCCTGATCCGCCTTTTCAGGTGTGGACCATTGAACCTCTGACTAGTCCATCCAGACTAATCATGACCGGGGTTTTGCGCTTCCCCTCGGGGCTGGAAAGCCGCCGCCCGCAAATATATTTCAAGCGGGCGGCGTTGTTGCTTTCCAACCTGGCTCTCTGCGGCCACCCCTGCCCCTGCCCTTCGCAAGATCTGAGGACGCGTTTGCTTCGAAGATGATGCGCATCAAAGACGCGCCGTCATCATTCCGCAATCGTGTGGCACCGAACCTTTTTTCGCAGGCCCGACTTGAAACGGGGCTGCCGCAATGGGGAATTGGATCATGACGGAAAACACGCAAGCCGGTGCTGTCAGGCGCAATTCTCTGCTTGAGGCGGCGCTCGAGGAGATGCGCAAGTTCGAGCGCAAGGAAATCGAGTTCAGCAGGAGGGATCGCGCGGAGCGTGCCGCCGATCTCCGTCTGCCGCTGGACGAGATCAAGGTGCACTAGGAAACGCCAGGCAAAACAGGCTGTTGCCTACTGTGCATGGGGTTGTTTTCGCGTTTTGACCGGCGCGTGCCGCCCGGACCGCCGCTACATCAGCGCCAGCAGCACGATCCCGATGACCGCCACCACGAAGCCAGCCGCCGTCGCGGCGGCGAATGACCGCTCTACCTTGTCCATGATGCCACCCCGTTCGCGGCGCGCCACGTTTCCCCCATGGCTTCGCCGCCCGCAAAGTGTCGCCAACGGATGTGTCTGAAGTTGTGCGCGAGGATGTCTGAATTGGGACGTGAGAGCGGCTCTAAGCTTGAACGCAAGCTCCGCACAAGCTTGCGTAAGGCGCCTGTCAGCCGAATGCTCTAGCGTCACGTGGCCCGGTGGACCAACACCGGGCCTCCATACCATACCCAGTCGACCCCGCTCGATCCCGAGCGGGGTTTTCTGTTTCCGGCGGCCAGAAGCGTTGCCGATTCATGGAATTCGACTTGTGATCGGATCCGTCCCGATCTGTCAGGCTGTCGTAAGCTGAACGGGCTACGGTTGTCTTGCTATGGTGTTGCAGCCCAGCACCTCAGCCTCCAATAACCTCTTGCCCCGCCCGGCTCTCCCCTGGCGGGGTTTTTTCTTGCGCGCGCATGGATCCATCGCGCGTGCTGCTCGCGCATCTGTCCGTGGTTCTCCCACCATGAACAGAGTTCCTGGTCGAGCGCGGGCCGCGTGAAAACGCGCCTGCAGGTTCCATCTTTCGGAATCCGATTTCGCTTGTTTCGAGCCACGCGCGCTTGCTGAATTCCGATGAACTATCCACGACTTAACGACAAATTTTGCTTGTCGAAGGAATTTTACGACGCCCAACATGTTAGCCGACATGGCAAGGTGAAGCGTGGAGGTGACCATGAATCACAGGGGCGTTGAGTTCACGGTTGCAAAGACGGCGATCCCAGGCGTCTGGCAATGGCAGTTCCGGATCGGCGACGAGACCAAGACAGGCAAGACCGAGACGAAGATCGACCTGCTGGCGATCCGTCGCGTGCAACTACGAATCGATCGGGAGCTGAAGGCACATCGGGCCCAGGACGGCCTGAGCCGGCAGGTCGAGAGACCGGACCAGGGCTAGTCGGCGCTGGGCAGCCGCCGCATGGTGAACTCGATGTCGCCGCCGGGCAGCTCGCGCCAGTTCTCGACCTCGCTCATGTAGCCGGCCTTGGGATAGCGCGCGAAGAACGCCTGCGCCCTTGCCCGGGCGGCCGCGCGAGGCAGAGTGAAGCTCTCGCGCAGATAGCCGTCGCCGGCATTGCCGCCCGATCCACCGGCCGGCTTGCGCCGGCGTGCCATCCGCTCGGCGAGGTCCCGCGGGCGATCCGCCATATCCTGCCTCCTCAACGCAACGCTGTGAGGGAATGTAGGATCAGGGCCGGGTCAACGGGAGTCCCGGAAGGAGGCGTCGTCCACCTCCTGAGCCGCCTACGGTCAGTTGGCGGCCGTGCCGGCCTTGGTCTTCTTGGGCGCGCTGGTGGCGGCGGCGGCCTTCGGTGCGGGCTGCTTCGGCGGGTCGGCGCGCATGCCGCCCCAGGGATCGCTGGACGCCTTGGCGTCCGGAATCTTCTTCAAAGTCTCCTTGTAGGCCTTGTCGCGCGCGGCATCTGCGGCCTTCTCGTCCTCGGTCTTGGCCGGGCCATCGGCCATCAGATTGATATGGGGCGACTCCTGCGCGAAGGCCGGTCCAGCCACCAGCGCCAGCACCGCGGCCACACGGAAAAGCTTCATCATTCACTCCTTGATCATCGATAGAGGGGGCGGATGCCTATCCCTGACCTTCTTCACGGGCTCCGAGCGTCGCTTCGCTCCGCTAGAGCCGATCCGATCTGCACGATTTCGGCCCATGGAGCCAGTCGTCCCAGATCGGGCCGCACCTGGTGCAACCGTTCAGCGCCAGACCGAGCGCGGCCAGGCAAATCACAAGGACACATCGACGCAACATCGTCCACCCGCTCCAAGCGTGCCATCATATCGGGCGAAGTCGGGCATTTTCAAGCCGACGGACCCCGGTGACTTTGCCGCTCCCGGGCGGGCAGAATGAGCGAAACATCCGGAAACACAGGAGGGAACGACAACCATGCCACCGCAGCCAGACGCCGAGTTCGGCATCACCGAGGCCAGACGCATCCTCGGCGAGGTCTTTGCGCCCTGGATCCAGGATCTTGACCTGTCCGTCGAGCGCATCGAGCACATCCCACCTGCCGATGCGCCGGACTGGCAGCCGGGCGCGCTGCTCCGCATGCCGTTTTCGGAGCGGCTGTGCCGCAATGGCGGGATGGTCTGCGGTCAGGCGTTGATGGCGCTCGCCGACACCGCGATGGTGATCGCGAACCTCGCGGCCAATCGCGGCTATCGTCCGATGACGACGGTGGACCAGACCACGCATTTCATGCGCGCAGTCTCCTCGTCCGACGTGCTGGCGGATGCGCGCGTGGTGCGGCTCGGACGCACCATGAGCTTTGGCCGCGTCACCCTGCTCTCCGCCACCGACAACAAGCAGGTCGCCATGGTGTCGAGCGCGTTCGCGATGCTGCCGGGTTGAGCATCCCCCAAAAAGAAGAGAGCCGCGTCGCACCGCGGCTCTCCATCACGTTTGCATCGAAGCGAGAGACCGAAATTGCATCCGCGCTTCAGTCGACACGCTTCAAGAACTACTTGCCGAGAATTTCGTCGGCCGCGGTGACGACGCTGACGGTTGGATTCTTTCCGCAATAGGCACCGAACTTCTTGGCGTTCTCGATGAACACCTCGGTGTCGATGATCGCGTTGTCCTCGTCGCCCTTGTACCAGCCGTCCATCCAGGTCAGCACGACAGCGATGTTGTCCTCGCCGCTCTCGAGGAATTGCTTGCAGGTCATGGTCGAGAGGTCCCACTTGACGGCGTGGGCGGGCATCGAAGTCAGCGAGAGCGCTGCGGCGAACAAAATCGAAAGCGTGGTCTTCATCGGAATCTCCATCGGCGCGTAACGCCATAAAGGAAAGGCTTGCGGGGTAAACTCGGCGGGAAGGAAGTGACTCGCCGCTTCAACGTCGTAAACGAAGTCTGAAGCGCTGTGCAAGTAGCGCCAGTATTGAGTTTAGATCAATGAAATTTCTATGCGCTATTTCACAATCATCGTTATGGATTAACGCGGATGATCGAGAAACGTGCAGCGCAACGTCACCGGGTTTTCAAGGGCGGCACGATCACCTTTGAAAATAGCGGTATCGCGTGCACTGTGCGCAACATGTCCGACGGCGGTGCCGCGATCGATCTCGAAAACCCCGCCATATTGCCGCAATCGTTCACGTTGTCGATTTCACGCGACAATTTCGTGCGGGATTGCCGCACGGTGTGGCGCAACGACAAGCGCATCGGCCTCGCCTTCGTGCAATAGCGCGCGATGTGAATGACTGTTCGCATCGCATGCACGCAAACATCATGTCGACCTGATACGACGACGTCGGCGACGCCAGCGCAGCGCAACGATCACCAGCGCGACAATCGCGAGCGCGATCGCCGACGATGCCGCAAAGAACCGCCCGCCCGGGCGGTCGATCGTGCGCGACCACAATGACGGCGCTTCGCCCGGGCGCGCGAGACGAAACGCGACGACGCTGTCGCCAATCGACGTGCCGGCTTCGGAATGACCGCCGGCGCCGATCGCGACATATTGCTCGCCCTTCCAGGCATAGGTCATGGGATTGGCAACGCCGGGCACCGGTAGCCGCCCCTGCCACAGCTCTCGTCCGCTTCGCGCATCGAAGGCACGCAAGTAGGCGTCCATCGCACCGGTGAAGACGACACCGCCTGCGGTCACCGCGAGCCCGTTCACCAGCGGCGCGCCGAAGGGCAGCGGCACGCCGAGCGGCGCCACATCCTCGGTGGTGCCGACGGTCGAGCGCCAGAGGATCCTGCCGGCCTTGAGATCGACCGCGACCATCTCGCCCCAGGGCGGCTTGTTGCAGAGCAGCCCGAACGGCGACATCACCACCGAACGCGACATCGCGAACGGCGCGCCCTTCTGCTGGCCGAAATCATGACCGGGCGGCGGATTAAATCCGGCCGCCTCCGCGCGCGGGATCAGCTTGATGAGATGAACGGCGCGGCTGGTGTTGGCATAGAGGATCTGGTTGACGGGATCGAATGCCGCACTGCCCCAGTTCACCCCGCCGCCGGTGAAGGGAAACACCAGCGTGCCTTGCGTCGAAGGCGGCGTGAAAAGACCTTCGTTGCGCGCTTCTGCAAACTGACGTTCGCAGGACGAACGGCGCAGGCCGGGCAATAGCGAGAGTGCATCGTCGGTCGAGATCGTCTGCGACGTCAACGCCGGCACATGCGTCGGGAACGGCTGCGTCGGCGAAAGTCGTTCACCCTCGGCGCCGCCTTGCGGCACCGCGCGCTCCTCAACAGGCCATACCGGCTTGCCGGTGTCGCGGTCGAGCACGAAGACAAAACCTTGCTTGGTCGGCTGGATCACGACATCGCGCGGGCCGTCGCCCGTGTCGATGCGCGCGAGCGTCGGCTGCGCCGGCAGATCGTAGTCCCAGACGTCGTGATGCACAGTCTGGAATGCCCATACGAGTTCGCCGGTCTCGATGCGCAGTGCGACGACGGAATTGGCATACTCGTTATTGCCGGGCCGCTTGCCGCCCCAGAAATCCGGCGACGGCGAGGATGTCGGCAGGAACACCAGCCCACGCGCCGCATCGACCGACATGGCGGCCCAGACATTGGCATGGCCGGCCTCGATGCCGTCGCGCTTGAGCGGCTCGAAGGTCCAGCGCGGCTCACCGCTGCGCGCGTCGAACGCGCGCACCACGCCGCTCGGCGCATCGACCCGGCGGTTATCGCCGATCGAGGAGCCGACCACGACAACGCCGTGGCCGACCGCCGGTGGCGACGTGATCTGGAATTCCCCGGGCCACTCCAGCGGCATGCCGATATCGAGCTTGATCTCGCCGCCCTTGCCGAAATCCGCACAGGGAAGACCTGTCCTGGCATCGAGTGCGATCAGGCGAACATCGTTCGTTCCCATGAAGATGCGCGATCGGCAGACGGCGCCTTGAGGCGCAGCGTCGTCGACCCAGTGGCTGACGCCACGGCAGACATAGCGATTGGCCGGACGCTGGTTGATGGCGATCTTCGGGTCGTAGCGCCACTTCTGCGCTCCGGTGCCCGGATCGAGTGCGATCACCTCGTTGAAGGGCGAGCAGAAGATCAGGCTGTCCTCGACGAACAGCGGTGTCGCCTCGAACTTGGTTCGCCGCATCACCTCGGGAGGACGCGCCGTAACGTCGCCGGTGTGAAATTCGAAAGCGCGGACGAGTTGGCCGACATTGTCGGAGGTGATCTGGCGCAATGGCGAGAAACGCGAACCGCCGGGATCGCCACCCCAGTTCTCCCAGGCGACACACTGCCGCGCAACAAGCAGAACAACGAGGCCAACCAGATATCGCAGCCGGCCCGCCACGACACCACCTCGCGCTATTTCGGCTTCTTGGCAGGCTCGCTCGGACGCGCCCCACCCCACGGATCGTATTTTTCCTTGGGGTCCGGAATGCGTTCGAGCGCGGCCTTGTAGGCCTTCTCATCGACCTTGGGCTTGTTGTCCGGCTTCTGGCCGCTGTCCTGCGGCTGGCGCCGGCCGCCGCCCATCTGCGCCTGCGCGGAGGTAACCGCCAGTGCCAGCACCGCGGCCGCGATGACCAAAACTCTCATTGGTGCAATCCCCCTCATTCGGGGTACAAATTAGCCCGCAATCGCATAATAGCAAATGCGGCCGGTTCTACCCCTTCAGCAAATGTTGATCGGCCGGGACTTCGTCCCGTCGAATTCGCGCCTATCTGTTGGCCCGCAGGGGACCTTCACGAATGTTGCGGATTGTTGCTCATGTGGCGCTGCTCGCCGGCGTGCTCGCGCTCGGCGCGTGCGGCTTTGCCGACAGCCGCGCGCCCGTGCCCGACTTCATGCGCCTCAAGGAGGCCGACCAGCCGCCGCCCGAACCGCCGCCTGACGTCAAGCGCGTGGTCCGCGAGCAGATCGACGTGGTTTTCCTCAACACATCCTATCCGCGGGAGGTGCAAGTCGCTCTGCCCCATCACGAGGTCCGCGGACAGGGCTGGACGGCCTGCGTCCGCGCACAACTCACCTCGGCCACCGGCTCGGCGCTAGGCACCCAGACCTACATCGTGACGATCAATGGCGGAAAGGTCATCGACCGGCGGCGCGCGGAAGCCGACGATATCTGCGGGTCCGAAGCCTACGAGCCGATCTAGCGATTGATCGCGCCGCATGGCGATTGGTTCCGGGAAAAACCTGTAATTTTGCCGGAACGATCACAGCCTCCCATTCTTGTTACCGCCGAGGGCAGTTTCGGAGGAGAACAGGATGAGGACGTTCACGATTGCACTGCTGGCCGGTGTCGGGGCTCTCGCTGCGGCGAGCGGCGCGAAGGCTGCGGATCTGTACACGACCAGCGAATACACCAGCCCCGATCTCATTCAGGAGGTCCGGCTCGTCTGCGATGACGCCGGCAATTGCTATCGCACCCGCGGCGGCGCGCGCGTGATCGTGCGCGACTCCTATGATGCCATGCCGCGCGAGCGCTATTACGAGCGCCGCACCTATCGCGATCACGACTGGGACGACGGTCCGCGCGCCGGCGTCGGCATTCGCGCGCCCGGCGTCAGCGTGGGCGTCGGTGTCGGCGACCGCTGGTAAGCCAGACAGCATGAATGGAAAGGACCGGACGAGATCACTCGTCCGGTCCTGCCTGCGTCAGGACTCGAGCGGATGAACCGGCGCCGCGACACGTGTCGATGATGGCAGTTGCGCGATGAAGCGGGCCAGCATCATGCCGGCGCACATCGCGACGACGAAAACGACGGCCGAGGTCGAGCCGAAGCCGAGCGCGGTCAGCGCCGGTCCCGGACAGAAGCCCGCCAATCCCCAGCCGATGCCGAAGATCGCGGGACCAACGATGATCTTCGGATCGATGTCGCTGCGCGTCGGCACGTGGAAGCTTTCGGCGAAGACGGGATGTGCAAGCTTCAAGACGTGCCTGAAGCCGACGAAGGTCACGGCGACCGCGCCGGCCATCACGAAGGCGAGGCTCGCGTCCCATGTGCCCGCCGGGATGCCGCCGAGGTCGAGGAAGTTCAGCACCTTTGCCGGATTCGACATGCCGGAGACGATGAGCCCGAGGCCGAACAGCAAGCCGATCGCGAATTGAACGAGAATGGTCATTGCCGTCAGCTCCAGTGCCGGATGACGAAGACGGTGGCTGCGGCCGTCGCCATGAAGGTGATGGTCGCCACCAGCGAGCGGACCGACAAGCGCGACAGGCCGCAGACGCCATGGCCCGAGGTACAGCCGCTGCCCCACACCGCGCCGAACCCGGTGAGCAGCCCTGCGACAATCAGCACCGGCGCTCCCGCGGCGATCGTCTGCGCCGGCAGGCTTCCGGTCACAAGCCGCACCAGCACGGGTGCGGCAATGAGCCCGGCGACGAAGGCGAGCCGGCCGGCGAATTCGCGGTCCTCGTAAGGCGGAAACAACCGCGCCGCGATGCCGCTGACGCCGGCGATCCGCCCCGTCGCCCACATCAGGAGCACGGCGGACAGGCCAATCAGCGCACCGCCCAGGAGCGATGCAATCGGCGTGAAAGACGTGGCGACCATTTTGGTTCTCCGGATCGAGACGGCATCCGCCGGCCGGCCAGGCCCGATGCTCAATGAGACGTTAACAATACCACTCGAATTGAAGCGGCGTCCCAACGGGATTTTCCAATCTTTGCGCTAAGCATGACCTTGTAACGCAGGGCTTCTGCCCGCGTGAACGGGGACGACGGGACGTGGTCGACATCGCACATCAGGCTGCGATCAATCCGGCATCGGCGAAGGATGCGACGCCCGCGCTCGTCCCGCTCACGGCGATCGAGCCCGGGCAATGGCGCGCGCTGGCGCAGCGGGCGGTCGAGCCGAACGGCTATTACCTGCCCGCCTGGGAGCTCGCGGTCAGCGCAACCGCGCGCGATCGTGTCGGTGCCTCGGCCCTGTCTGTCTGCGGCGGTTCCTCGACGCGGCTGATCGGGCTGATGCCGGTGGTCTCGCTCTGGCATGCCCTGAAGATCCCCCTGCCCGCGCTGGTGAGCGCACATCCCTATGGCACGCTGTGCAGCCCGCTGATCGATCGCGACGCTTCGCTCGAGGCCGCGACGCGCCTGCTGCAACGCGCGCGCGAGGCCGGCGTGCATGCGCTGGTCCTGCGCGATGTCGCGCTCGACGGCGCTGCGATGGCATCGCTCAGGCAAGCGCTCGGGCAGGCCCGACTGAAACCGCGCGTGCTCGCCTCCTACATCCGCGCCAGCCTCGACGCGACACAGGATGGCGACAGGCTGCTGCACGAGGCGCTCGGAGCCAAGAAGCTCAAGGAGCTGCGCCGGCAGCGCCATCGCCTGGAAGAACATGGCGCGATCAGCTTTGACGTTGCGCGCAAGGTGGAGGAGATCAAGCCCGCGCTCGAGACCTTCCTGCAGCTCGAATCCAGCGGCTGGAAGGGCGAGCGCGGCACTGCGTTGATTCAGGACGCGGGCGATGCGACCTTCATCCGCCGCGCCGTCCCCGCGCTTGCCGAGACCGCGCAATGCGAGATCGTCACCCTGCGCGCCGGCACCACCCCCGTGGCCGCCGGCATCGTGCTGCGCCATCAGGACCGCGCCTTCTTCTTCAAGCTCGGCATCGACGAGCGTTTTGCCAAATATTCGCCCGGCGTACAGCTCACGCTCGATCTGACGCGTCATCTCTGCGCCGATCCCGCCATTGCCAGCGCAGATTCCACCGCGAATGCCGACCATCCCATGATCAACCCGATCTGGCGCGGCCGCTTTGCGATCGGCGACGTGCTGATCCCGCTGCGGCGCAACGATCCGATGGTGGCGCTTATCCATGCAGCGCTCAGCGCGCGCGGCCTGGCGCGCGAAGCGGCGCGCCGCGCGATCCACCTGCTCCGCAAATAAGCGTTCGCTACTCCGCCGCCTGCGCGTTGATCTCCGCCGAGACCTGGCGGATGGCGCGCGCGAGCAGGTTCGGATCCTGCGCGCCGGAGACGGCGTATTTCTGCGCGAACACGTAGGTCGGCACGCCGGAGATGCCCTTCTCGGCAGCCTCCTGCGCGTCGGCTGACACGCGTGCGACATCCTCGTCGGTGGCGAGGCGCTTGCGCACGTCGTCGGCATCGAGGCCGATATCGGCCGCGGCCTGCACCAGCACGTTGACGTCGGTGAGATCGCCGCCGTCGCGGAAATACAGCTCCATCAGGCGCTGCTTCATCTCGGGCGCCTTGCCGATCGCTTCGGCCCACAGGATCAGGCGGTGGCAATCGGTCGTGTTGGGCTGGCGCGCGACGAGCTCGGGCTTGTAGACGAGACCCTCCTCGCTTGCCGCAGCGACCACGCGGCCGGCAATGCCCTTATAGGCCTCGACCGAACCGAACTTCTGGGTGAGATAGTCCTCGCGGCTGATGCCTTCGCGCGGCACCCAGGGATTGAGGAAGAACGGGCGGAAATTCAGCTTGACCGGAACATCGGGGACGAGCGCGAGCGCGCTCTCGATCCTGTGCTTGCCGATATAGCACCACGGGCACACCACGTCGGAGACGACATCGATCTGGAGCGGTTTCAGCGTGCTCATGAGCGCCTCCTTTGGGCGGCAAGAATTTGGGGCGGTGCGGTTTTGTCGGAAGATAAGCCGAACGCCGCCCGAGGCAAGGGGACTCGATGAGCGTGCTAGGCCATATTTGCCGCCGTCTGCTTCAGCCATGCCGCGGTCCGCTCGTCGGCCGGAAAGAACGTCTCCAGCGCCAGCTCCGACAGGGTGATATCGACCGGCGTGCCGAACACCATGGTGGTGGAGAAGAAACTTAGTATCCCGCCGTCATGGCGCAGCTTGAAGGGGATCGCGACATTATCGCTCGACAGCGGGCCCGAGCGCGCCGGGATCGGATAGCTCTTGAGGTCGTGGTAGAGCTTGACCAGTTCCGGATCGGCCGTCGCCTCGCATTGCCGGTGCAGGCGCTCGAGCAGATGCGCGCACCATTCCGCGAGATTGACCGTGCGCGGTGCCAGCCCCTCCGGATGAAACGCAAGCCGCAACACGTTGAAAGGCTGGCCCAGCAACCGCTCCGGAACGCCCTGCAGCAGCGGTGCCACCATGCGATTGGCGGTCACCAGATTCCAGTGCCGGTCATAGGCCAGCGCCGGATTGGGCTCATGCGCTCTGAGCACGAGGTCGATGGCCTGCCGGGCTGATTTCAAGGCGGGATCCTCCAGCGGGCGCTGCGGAAAGGCCGGCGCGAAGCCTGCGGCGACCAGCAGCACGTTGCGTTCGCGCAAGGGCACGTCGAGACGCTCGGCCAGCCGCAGCACCATCTCGCGCGAGGGCGCGGCGCGTCCGGTCTCGACGAAGCTGAGATGGCGCGCGGAAATCTCCGCCTCACCGGCGAGATCGAGCTGGCTCATGCGGCGGCGCTGCCGCCATTCGCGCAAATGGTCGCCGATATGGACCGGCTGGCTGGGCTCAGTGCGTGCCGTGGATGCATGTGCGTTCATGGTCGAAAACCTACCACGCGCATTTCGGCCCATCCATTACCCCCGAGGTAATCGAATTGGGTCCCCCACCGGCGCATCTTCCCGAGCACAGGAGATGACCATGATCGCGCTGCTGCTCTACCGAACCCTTGCAGACCACCTTCTTCCCTGGGCGATGACGCTCGCGACCCGGATGCTGGCCCGCAGCCTCAACATGCCGGAGCCGCTGGTGCATTCGACCGGCGACTATGTCGTCGCCCAGGTCACCGCCTTCGAGCACAGCGTCGGTAGGAGCCTCTGCCCGTTCCGCCTCGCCCGCCTGCTCCGTGCCTGGTGGCGCGGACTGCATTGAGTTCACCCCAAGTTCACCCAAAGCCCAACCCAACCAAGGAGTCCGACGATGATTGACGCATCCACCTTCCTGCGCCGTGCCCTGCTCGCCGACGCCGTCTTCAGCGGCGTCGCCGCGCTCGGCTTCACTTTCGGCGCCGGCGCGTTCGCCACGCTGTTCAACCTGCCCGAGGCGCTGTTGCGGGAAACCGGTCTGTTCCTGATCGCCTACACCGCGCTGGTCGGCTGGCTCGCCTCACGCACGGCGGTGCCGAAGCCACTCGTGCTGCTGGTCGTGGTCGGCAACGCCGCCTGGACCGTCGGCAGCATCGCGCTGCTGTTCTCCGGCGCGGTGTCGCCGAACCTCGGCGGCGAGTTGATGGTCGTCGCGCAGGCGATTGCGACCGGCGTGTTCGCCGAACTGCAATATGTGGGGTTGCGGAAGAGCGGGAGTGTGGTGGTGGCGTGACACTCACGTGTCCCGGACGCACAGCGCGGTTAGCGTTGCTGGGCAGCGCCAAAGTGGCGCGGCGTTGCGTTCGGGACACGAGGCCGCCGGCGGCGGTCGAACGGGACCTAAACTTTGCCGCGGCCGACCTTGCCGGCAAAATGCTTGCCGTTCAGCTTCTTCTTTTTCACCGCGGTGGTTTTCGCGCCGGCCTTCTGCGCCTTGCGCTCGGCACGGGCCTTGACCTTGGCGCGTTCGGCACGGGCCTCGGCGCGCTGCTTCTTGCGCTTGTTTTCGCAGGAGGGGCACTTGCAGCCGATCGGCTTCAGATAGGCTTTGAAATAGTCGGTGCCGTAGTCGTAGTTGATCTCGTCGCCCGGCTCGATGTTCTTGATGGCGCGGATGAAGACCTTGCGCTCGCGCGGACGGACGTCCGATTCGGCGTTGGGCCGGCAGGAATGGTTGATGTAGCGCGCGAGGTTCTTGCGCACCGAGCCGTCGATGGTCCAGCGGTTGTTGAGCTCGAACAGATATTTGTTCTCGATGTCGTCCTGCGCAGGGATTCGGCAGTCCAGGATCGGTCCGAAATAACGGATGATCCGGGTGCCTTTCTTGATCGGCATGGTGGCGAAGAGGCCGAGTCCCGTCTTGGAGCGGCCGACACGATAGGATTTGCTGGAAGCGGTGACTGGCATGATCGATTGTGACGAGGACGCGAACCAGGCTGCATGAGCCCAAGCGAAGCCGCCCTTCTAGAACGATTCCGCGCCGCTGTCAGGTCTATCGAAAGCGCGTTTCGAACCTTGCCCACAATGAAAGATGTGCAGGGCCGCGAGTTCCGCTGCCCGGCAACCAAATGTCGCTAACGTTGCGATCTGCCGCCTGATCAAGAAGCGGACAGCCTGCCCGCCACCGTCGACTTCAGGATCGCTTCCAGCAGCTGCTCGGCCGTCGTGCCATCAGGCAGCCGCTCCAGGATATCCTCGAGCCGACCGTCGAGCAGCAGCATGGTGAAGCCGTGCACCATCGACCAGGCCCTTGCGATCGCAGCGCCCTGCTCGATGGTCAGTGCATCGCCGCTGATCGGCTCCTGCCGCATCGCGCCGATGGCATTGGCCAGACCGGCAAAGGAGGATTCCGCGGCCTCCTGCAGCGAGGGCCTGGAATAGTCGAGCCGCTCGGTGCGGAACATCAGGCCGTACATGCCGGGATGGGCCTGGGCATAGGCGACATAGGCTTTGGGCCGCGCCAGCGCCCGCTCCAGCGGCGAGGTGGCCGCATCGCAGGCCGACGCCATCGCCGCGTTGAACTGGCGGAAGCCGATCGCGGCGAGCTCGCTGACGAGGCCGGTGAGATCGCCGAAATGATGGGTCGGCGCGGCATGCGAGACGCCCGCCTCGCGCGCCACCGCACGCAGCGTCAGGCCGCCGAGCCCGTCGCGTTCCAGCACCCGCTCAGCTGCCTGCAGCAGCGCCTCGCGCAAGGCGCCGTGATGATAGGGCGTCTCGGCCTTCGCGCTCGCCGGACGGCGCGCGGCGCGAGATGCCGGCGATGTCTTTTTCGGGGTGCGCAGGCTTCGCGCGGTTTCGCCCTTGGTGTCGGTCTTGGCCATTTGCAAGCTATATGACGCAATATTGACAGTGTAAAGATTTCACTTGACGGAAGCCGCGCATGGCCCTATGGAATCTTTACGATGTAAAGATAAGGAGGATACGCCGTGCAGCAGGACGCCGTCACCGAGCGCCGCAACAATATCGCGCCGATTCCGTTCGAGGCGGATGCGCCTTTCCTCAAGGTCGTCGGCGAATTGCCGCGCGAGCTGAACGGCACGCTCTATCGCAACGGCCCCAATCCGCAGTTCGAGGTGCCGGGTGCGCACTGGTTCGTCGGCGACGGCATGCTGCATGCCTTTCATCTGGAGAATGGCCGCGCCAGCTACCGCAACCGCTGGGTCCGCACCCCTAAATGGCAGGCTGAGCACGACGCCGGCCGTGCGTTCTTCGGCAAGGGTTTTGGCAGCAGGTTGCCGGACACGCCCGCTCACGTCACGGACGGCGGCGTCGCCAACACCAACATCGTCTTCCATGCCGGCAAGCTGCTCGCACTGGAAGAGGGACATCTGCCGACCGAAATCGAGCCGGGCACGCTGGCCACGCGCGGCTATCACACTTATCAGAACCGCATCGCGGGCGCCTTCACCGCGCATCCGAAGGTCGATCCGGTCACGGGCGAGCTGGTGTTCTTCGGCTACAATGCGGCGGGACCGCTGACACCCGCCCTCTCCTACGGATCGATCGACGCAAGCGGCAAGGTGACGCGCTTCGAGCGTTTCGACACACCCTATGCCAGCATGGTGCACGACTTCATCGTCACCAGGAATCACGTGCTGTTTCCAGTCCTGCCGATCACCGGCAGCATGGAGCGCGCGATGAGCGGCAAGCCGCCCTATGCCTGGGAGCCGGAGAAGGGCTCCTACGTCGGCGTGATGAAGCGCAATGGAACGGCGAAGGACATCGTCTGGTTCCGCGCCGAGGCCTGCTACGTCTTCCACGTCATGAATGCCTGGGAGGACGGTGACCGCATCGTCGCCGACGTCATGCAGTTCGAGGAAGCGCCGCTGTTTCCGCATCCCGACGGAAGGCCGACCAATCCCGACAAATCATTCGCGCGCCATTGTCGCTGGACGTTCGATCTCTCCGGCAATACCGACCGCTTTCAGCAGACTTATCTCGACGACGTCACCGGCGAATTCCCCCGCATCGACGATCGCCGCGCCGGCTTGAAGAGCCGTCACGGCTGGTACGCCTGCGCCAATCCGCGAATGCAGATGTTCGGCGCGTTATCAGGCATCGTCCACGTCGACGGCACCGGCAAGCGGCTCGGGCAATATCTGCTGCCGGCCGGCGACACCATCTCCGAGCCCGTGTTCGTCGAGCGATCGAAGGATGCGGAGGAAGGCGACGGCTGGCTGCTGGCGGTGGTCTGGCGCGCGCGGGAAAACCGCAGCGACCTCGCCGTGTTCAACGCCACCGACATCGAGGCCGGCCCCGCCGCGCTGGTGCAGCTCGGCCATCGCGTGCCCGACGGCTTTCACGGCAATTGGGTGGGAGCGCAGTAGCTCCCTCCCCTGTCGTTGCGGTTGCACCACCAGCGAGGCCTCGCATGCACATGCCCTCGATCACGGCGAACTATCTCGCGATCCTCGCGCTGATCTACGCCGCGCTTGCGCTGCAAGTGATCCGGCTGCGGCGAAACAGCAACGCCCCGTTCAACGATGGCGGCAGTGAAGGCCTGCGCAGCGCGATCCGTGCCCATGGCAATTTCATGGAATACGTTCCGATCATCACGCTGATGGTCGCGTTTCTCGAAATGTCCGGCGCATCGCCCTTGCGCATTCACCTGTTGATGGGTGCGCTGGTGCTGTCGCGGCTGCTGCATCCGCTTGGCATGTACGCGACGCCGGGCTCGCTCAAATTCACGATCTGCCGCGGCGGCAGCATCTTCCTGACCATCGGCCTGCTGATCAGCACCGCGCTGACCATCCTGTCGCGCCTGCCCTGGGCGGCCGTCGCCGACGAAATATCGGATCAAGCCATTGCAACAATTGAATTTTTACAGGTCATCCATATCATTTTGACACTGTAAAGATTTCGCTTGACCCGGCGCCGACCCTGAACTATCAATCTTGACATCGTAAAGATTGGTTCGACCGAGGCGACCATGACGATCTTCCTGATCCTTGCCCCCTACGGCGTCTATACCTTCCTGATGATGGTGACGTCGGCCGCGACCAGCGTGTTCGTGGCCTCCGCCATCTGCCTTGCGACCATCGCGGTCGACGTGGCCTGCGGCCGCTCGGTGAAGATCCTGGCCGCGGGCTCGGCGATCCTGTTCGCCGGCATCGGCCTCACCCTCGTGCTGTTCGATCCGAAGCTCGGCAGCCTCGGCGTCAAGCTCTCGGTCGATATCGGCATCTTCGTCATCTCACTCGGCTCGATGCTGGCGCGCCGGCCGTTCACGCTACAATACGCGATCGAATCCGTGCCGGCCGAGACCGCGGCGATGCCCGGCTTCCTCACCGCCAATTACATCATCACCGGCGCGTGGACCGTCGCCGCGCTGCTGATGATGGCCGCCAACATCGTGCTGCTCTACTTCCCGGGCCTGCCGGTTTGGCTCGGCCTTGCAGTTGCCTTCGCCGCCCGCAACAGCGCGATCTACTTCACCAAATGGTATCCCGAATATCGCCAGATCAAGTATGGTGCGCCCGCCGGCGCGCTCACCGAAGCGCAGTGAGACAGGACCGACCATGAAGGACGTATTCGCCCGCCTCGCCTCCGACTTCCTCTCGGCCATCGTCTTCCTGGTGATCTACCTCGTCACCGACAACGTCATCCTCGCGACATCGGTCGCGATTGCCGGCGCGATCGCGCAAGTGGTCCATGCCCGCATCAAGGGGCGCGAGCTCGGCTACATGACCTATGCGAGCGTCGCGCTCGTCATCGTGCTCGGCACCGTCACGCTGCTGACCAACGATCCCCGCTTCATGCTGGCCAAGCCTGCGATCGCGCATTTCGCGATCGGCGCGATCATGCTCAAGCGCGGCTGGATGCTGCGCTACATGCCGCCGATCGTGGTCGAGACCGCGCCGGAATACGTCACCGCCGCGGGCTATGCCTGGGCCGCGCTGATGTTCGTCCTCGGCGCCGGCACGATCGCGGTCGCCGCCACCGGCGATCTGAAGCTGTGGGCGTTCTACATCTCGGCGGTCGCAGGTGGCGCCAAGGCCCTCGCCTTTGCCGTGCAGTACGTGGTGTTCAGGCTCGTCGTCACCAGCCGCCGACGCGCCGCCGCCCGCGCCTGAATGCCGCCCCAAGAAGCGTTGAAGGCACGTTAGGCGCGCGAGCCAAGTTGCGCTATACGCTCGACCCAGGACTGGTTGCGGATCATCGCAGCCCGCCGGGACATTGTTCGGGAGACGCGAATGGCCGTGGACGGCAACTGGAATCTGACCATGACGACGCCGATGGGCGAACGCCAGGCGACGCTGAGCCTGAAGGAAGCGGGCGGCACGCTCACGGGCACGCAGGGCGCGGAAGGCAATACCGCCGAGATCTTCGACGGCACCGTCAGCGGCGACGCCGTCAACTGGAAGGTCTCCATCACCAATCCGATGCCGTTGACGCTCGAGTTCATAGGCAAGGTTTCCGGCGACAGCATGAGCGGCGAGATGGGCATCGGCCCGATGGGCAGCTTCCCGTTCACCGGCGCGCGCGCGTAAGCCCGCGCGGCATTCATGCGTGCCCTCCATCGTATCGCGGCAGTGATCCTGTGTGTCGCGGCACAAGCGGCGCGTGCGGATGACACTCAACCGGCGTGGCGCGCAAGCGCGCTCGCCATGGTGCCGGCAGGCTACGTTGCCGGCACCGCCTACAAGACCGAAGGTTCGACCGGCTATCTCGCCGTCTATCCTGCGTCGTCGAACGATCCGAAGACACCGGCAAGCGTGTTCGCCGCGCGCCAGGCCCTCGTCGTCACGCTGACGCCGGATGCAACGCGTGCACTGTCAGCCGAACTGAAGCCGCGTGCCGCGCCGGATCCTGACAACGACGACACCGATTTCGCAAAATTGCATGCCGATCTCGCCGCCAAGCGGGCAACACTGCCCGAACGTACCGAGCCCTGCGATCTCGGCGCCTGGTCGATCGACAAGGATCCGAACGGCCTCAACGTCCGCGCCGAGCCTTCAGCGAAGGCGCGCGTGCTCGGGACCCTGCCGCCGCCTTACCGGCTCAAGCTTGGCGGCGCCGAGAACACGCCCGATGGCGGCTGGCTCACCGAATTCCGCATCATCGGCTTTCGGGACGGCTGGTTCCTGATCGAAGGCGCGAGGCCGCCCGGCAAGGATTACGAGGACGAGAAGCGGTATCCGCACAGCGCGCCGAAGCCTTACGCGGGCCGCGGCTGGGTCGCTTCCAACAAAGTCGGCGCGTCCTACGCCAATGGCGCAACGCGCATGGGCGGCCTGTTTCAGGCGCCGTTCGTCGATGCCAAATGGATGCCTGCCCAGCGCGAGCTCGGCGGCGCGATCGACACCGACGGCGGGCCGAAGCGCATCTTTGCGTGCAGTGGCCTCTGGGGCCTGGTCGAGAGCGAGGACGGCGTCCGCGGCTGGTGGCGCGCGCTGTGCTCCAACCAGGTCACGAATTGCAGCTAGCTCTTTCACCTCTCCCCGCAAGCGGGGAGAGGTGAAAGCAGGCTAGCCCAGATTCAATTCCTTGAAGAAGTCGTTCCCCTTATCATCGATGATGATGAAGGCCGGGAAGTCGACGACTTCGATGCGCCAGATCGCTTCCATGCCGAGCTCGGGATATTCGAGCACCTCGACCTTCTTGATGCAGTGCTCGGCGAGGTTCGCCGCCGCACCGCCGATCGAGCCGAGATAGAAGCCGCCATATTTCTTGCAGGCCTCGCGCACGGCAGGCGCGCGATTGCCCTTGGCCACCATCACCATCGAGCCGCCCGCGGCCTGGAACTGGTCGACGAAGGAGTCCATGCGGCCCGCCGTGGTCGGGCCGAACGCGCCGGAGGCGTAGCCCTCGGGCGTCTTGGCGGGACCGGCGTAATAGACCGGATGGTTCTTGAAGTAATCCGGCAGCGGCTCGCCCTTCTCGAGCCGCTCGCGCAGCTTCGCATGGGCGCTATCGCGCGCGACGATCATGGTGCCGGTCATCGAGACCCGGGTCTTGATCGGGTTCTTGGAGAACGTCGCAAGGATGTCCTTCATCGGCTGGTTGAGGTCGATCTTGACGACCTCGCCGCCGAGCGACTCCTCGACCTGCGGCAGATATTGCGCGGGGTTGTGCTCGAGCTCCTCGAGATAGACGCCGTCCTTGGTGATCTTGCCGAGCACCTGGCGGTCGGCTGAGCAGGACACGCCGAGCCCGATCGGCAGCGAGGCGCCGTGGCGCGGCATGCGGATCACGCGCACGTCGTGGCAGAAATATTTTCCGCCGAACTGCGCGCCGACGCCGAGCGACTGCGTCATCTTGTGGATTTCCTTCTCCATCTCGACGTCGCGGAAGGCGTTGCCGTCGGGCGAGCCGTGGGTCGGCAGCGCATCGAGATAGCGCGCCGACGCCAGCTTCACCGTCTTCATGCAGAGCTCGGCCGAGGTGCCGCCGATCACGATGGCAAGGTGATAAGGCGGGCACGCAGCGGTGCCCAGCGTCAGGATCTTCTCCTTCAGGAAGGCGAGCAGCCGGTCCTTGGTCAGGACGGACGGCGTGGCCTGGAACAGGAAGCTCTTGTTGGCGGAGCCGCCGCCCTTGGCCATGAACATGAACTTGTAGGCGTCGTCGCCCTCGGCGTAGATCTCGCACTGCGCCGGCATGTTGTTGGCGGTGTTCTTCTCCTCGTACATCGAGAGCGGCGCGACCTGCGAGTAGCGCAGATTGCGGCGCAAATAGGCATCGCGCGCGCCTTCCGACAGCGCCGCCTCGTCGTCACCGTCGGTGATGACGTTGCAGCCCTTCTTGCCCATGATGATGGCGGTGCCGGTGTCCTGGCACATCGGCAGCACGCCGCCGGCGGCGATGTTGGCATTCTTCAGAAAGTCCAGCGCCACGAACTTGTCGTTCGGGCTCGCCTCGCCGTCCTCCAGGATCGCGCGGAGCTGCTTCAGATGGCCCGGGCGCAGATAATGGTTGATGTCGCCGAAAGCCGCCTCCGACAGCGCCCGCAGCGCCTCACGCGACACCACCAGCATGTCCTTGCCCAGGACCTTCTCGACCCGGACGCCCTCGGCCGTGATCTTCTTGTAGGGCGTCTCGTCCTTGCCCAGCGGGAACAGCGGGGTGTGCTTGTAAGGCGGGACGGGTTTTGAGGCGTCGGGGAAGGCGGTGGGAGCGTTCATGGGGGCAATCTCGGGGTTCTGGAGCCCTCGCGGGCCTCTAAGCATAGAAGCGTTCTAAGCTTTTTTGCCGCAAAGGGAAGGCGTTCCGGCGCGGCCGGGGCATCCGGATTCGGGGCCATTGCGACCATTTTCCTACCCCCTCCTTCGATCAGAGGGGGGTCGTAGTTGTGCCCAATCAAGCCGGGTTGCACCCCTTGCGCTTCGCGCGCGGCGACGGTTGAATGCGCGCGCTCAAGGGGCTTTTCATCATGATTTTCAAACTGCACGTCCGCGGCGCGATTGTGGTCGCCGCCGCAATCATCGGCCTTGTGACCCTCGCCGCGCCTGCGCGCGCGGACCAGTGCGACGACATCGCAAAGCAGCTCGCCGGCGGCATCGACGGACTGAAGGTGAACTTCAAGGCCGCCAATATCATCTACCTCACCCACCCGGCAGCGAAGGAGCTGTCGCTCGGTTGCCGGTCGCAGGGACAGACCTATTCCAACGAGCTCTATGCCAAGGGCGACCGCAAGCCGACGCCGCAATTCTATGATCTGGTGGCGTCCGCGGCCGCGATCATCTTCACGGTGACGAAGGACGACACCACGACCGGCGCGACGCGCTGCCTGAAGCGCATGGGCCTGTTGCGCGGCGACAAGGTGACGATGCGCTACAAGCGCCTCAACATGGAATGCACGCGCACCAAGACGGAAGCCGCGATCACGATCACGCGGCCGAAGGACGAGTAGGCCGAGCTGCTCTCACCGCAGTCGCGACACGCATGTGTCGCTTCGCAAGCGGCCACAGACTCCGTCATTGCGAGCGCAGTGTGATGTCGGGCGCGAAAACGCCTTCCTTTTCGCACCAGATCCCTCGCATTTTAACAATTGGCTTGACGGAGCTTTCGTCCCTCACAGGGCAGGGTCAATTGTTTCAATCTGTGAGGATTTGTGGATGAGCGTTTCCAGCGTTGCGCCGCCGCCTGTGACGATCGTGGTCCCGAGCTACGACACGACCAAGCAGCCGGACGACCAGACCAAGACCAAGGACAACGACCCGACCTATCAACCGACGCCGCCCGCGCCGCTGCCGCCGGGCCAGGGCACGCGGATCGATCAGCTCGCCTGATCCGGCTTGCCTGCGATGGATCGCCCGGTCCGGTTGACCGGGCCTTTCGCGCGTCCGGATTTGCCGGATAGCGCGGCCTCTCCTTGTTTGATCTCACGCATCGCGAAGCGAGCCCGCCGGGCCGCGCCGCTGGCCTCGGGCGTGATTGTTCCCAGCCCTGAAGTGTGATCCGGCTCATCAAATTTCCACATCCGGCGTGCTCATGTGCGAGGCCGAACGAGTCCATCCACGCGTTCATGGGACACGCCAATGGAACTGAATGACGAGCTGCTCTCGCTGGTGGGGAACATCTACGACGCAGCGCTCGACGATTCCCGGTGGACGATGACGCTTGCCAGTATCGTCGACCTCGCGGGCGGCCAGGGCGGTGGCCTCGTCCGGATCGGGGCTCGCGGCGAGGCCGTGATCTCGCATGCCGTCGGTGTCGATCTCGCCTATGTTCGATCCTATATCGAAACCTACGAGCCGTTCGATCCGTCGCGCGCAGTGCTCCACGCGCCGGTCGGTCAGATCCAGACCATCGGGGACTGGATCGACGTCGACGAATTCCGAAAGACCATGTTCTACAACGATTGGACACGGCCGCAGGGTCTCGAGGACGCCGCCAACATCCTGCTCGACAAGTCCAGCGATGGAATATCCCGCCTCTCGATCATGAAGGCCGGCGGTCCTGTCGATCGCAAGATGTATCGGGTGATCTCTCACCTCACCCCGCACATGCAGCGGGCGATGCACATCCGGCAGAAGCTGCAACAGCAGAACGCATTGGAGGCGACGTCGGCCCGCACGCTCGATGCCTTGCGAGCCGCCATCCTGCTGCTTGATGCCAACGGTCACATCACGCACTCCAACGCGAGCGCGCAGGAGATTCTGGACGAAGCCGACGTGCTTCGATCGGTCCATGGCCGGCTCGTGACGTCCGACCTGAATGCGGATCGCATGCTGCGGCAGGCTCTGGCGGGCACGGCTCTCGGCGACCGGGCGGGCCTCTCGCTGCATCTGGCGGCCCGCGACGGATCGCATTATGTGGGGCATCTCGTGGCGCTGACCGCCGGGCGCCGCAAAACATTCGGCGCCGGCTACGAGGCCTGTGCCGTCCTGTTCGTCAGCAAAGCGGCGATCGATACGATCGTTGCTCCCGACCTCATCCGCAAGCTCTTCAAGCTGACGCCGGCCGAGCTGCGCGTGTTCCTGTCCATCGTCGAGGTCGGCGGTGTCCCAGACGTGGCCAAAAGCATGGGCGTCGCCGAAACGACGATCAAGACCCACCTCGCCAGGATCTTCACGAAGACCGGAACCAAACGGCAGGCCGATCTGGTGCGGCTCGTGGCGGCCTTTACACCGCCCATCAAGATCTGACGCCAACACCGTCGCGCCGGCCGCTTGTTGGCCGGAAGCGTGCTATCAATGGCCCGGCGCGTGATGGAGGCAGATCGAACATGATCGCACGCCTGTTGTTGCAGAACACCATTCTCACCGCCGGAATGGGCGCGCTGCTGTTTGCCGCCGCCGGCACGCTGCATTGGCCCGGCGCGTGGGTATTTCTCGTCACCTCCGTCCTGCTCGGCCCGCTCTGCGGCTGGTGGCTCTACCGGATCGATCCGGCGCTTCTGGCCGAACGTCTGCGCCCGGTTCTTCAGAGAGACCAGCCGGCGGCCGACAAGGTTTTCATGGTCGCGTTCGTCGTGGCGATGCTGGGCTGGCTCGTCGTGATGGGGCTCGACCGTCGTCATCTTGCATCCCACATGACCATCGCATGGCAGGTGCTCGGATTCGTGCTGTTCCTCACCTCGACACTGTTCACGCTGTGGGTCTTTCGCGAGAATTCGTTCGCCGCCCCCGTGGTGAAGCTGCAGACCGAACGCGCGCAGCGCGTGATCTCGACAGGTCCCTACGCCCATGTCCGCCATCCCATGTACAGCGGCATGATTCTGTTCTTTGCCAGCGTGCCGCTGATCCTCGGCTCGTTGTGGGGATTGGCGATCGCGCCGCTCTTCCTGGCGTTGCTTGCGGTCCGCATCCGCATCGAGGAGCGCACGCTGATCGCGGGCCTCGCCGGCTATGCCGACTATGCGGCACGCGTGCGCTACCGCGTGCTGCCTGGACTGTGGTGAGCGCGCGTCACATCGGCGCCTCCTGAAAAGACCTGCGCGTCCTCCGATCGACTGACGCCGTGGCGAATGGACCTCGCTAGAGAAGGCTCGCACCTGCACGCGATTCCGATCCGGATGCACAGCGCGAGAGGCGATGATGTTCTGCAAGCCCCCCTGCCCCGACGAGCATGATCTCTCTCCCGTTCCCGATCGCTCGGACGATCGATCCGGTCCCGAGCGCGCGCAGCCGGTCGGGAGCCATCCCGTCTTTGGGCGACCGATCGCGCCCGAAGCGGCCGGTCCGGAACGGGAGCTGCCGCCAGCCTCCGTCCGGACCGGCTAAAGCTTCGTGCTTTGACGCGTTTTCTTCACGCGAACCGGTATCCACTTCGCTCGAAAACGCTCTAATGATCCAATTCGCGGTAGCGCCGGAAGATGCCCTGCTCGTTGAACGGAATCCGGCGCTCGCTTGCGAGATAGGCCTTGATGTTCGGCCGCGCCGCGATCCGGTCGTGCAGGCCGACGAGGCCGGAGATATTCTTCTCGAACGCCTTCATGCGCTTGGGGAAGGCATAGCGCAGGCCGGCGACAATCTGGAACAGTGAGAGATCGACGTAAGTCAGGCGCCGACCTGTGACATAGGCGCCGCCATTGTCGTCGAGAAGCTGTTCGAAATAGCCGAGATATTTCGGTACGCGTTCGTCCCAGAATTCGGCGGTGCGTTTCTTCGCCGGCGGCTTCTGGTCCTCATAGTACAGCGACGGCCCGAGCGGATGATGGGTGTCGTGGATCTCGACCACGAGGTCGGTAATGGTGAGCTGAAGCTGGTGCACCCAGAGTTGTCCTGCTTCCGTCTTCGGCGCGAGGGCGTGACGGGCTCCGAGATAGAGCAGGATGTTAGCGGTCTGTCCGATGACGAGCTTGCCCGCTTTCAGAAACGGCGGCGCAAAGGGCGGCGTGCCCTTGTGCGCCTCCATCATCTTCATCATCGCGGCCGAGCCACGCGGGCCGCGTGCGACGTCGTCGTAAGCCGCCCCCGCCTCCTCCAGCGCCAGCCGCACATATTCACCGCGGCCCTGGATCTCGGGCCAGTAGTAGAGCTCGTATTTCATGAGACAGTCCTTTGAGACGCGCGCAGGACAAGCCTAGCACGCGACGCAAGTCCCGTCGTCGTGAGCGTCCCATTGGCCCCACACGTCATTGCGAGCGCAAGCGAAGCAATCCAGACTGTCACCGCGGAGGGACTCTGGATTGCTTCGCGGAGCCTGTCATCGGGCCGCGCTTCGCGCGGACCCGGTGGCTCGCAGTGACGGAGGAGGCCCAGTCGCTCAGTTCGCCGCGAAACAATACAGCAGACCGTCGCCGCCGGTGGTCTTCAGATCGGCCTGCGAGCAGCCGCCATCGGGGCCGCGCGAGGGATGAGAGCTGTTCCAGGACTTTGACGGCTCGTCGTCGCGCAGGCCTTGACGGTCGACATGACCGAGCATCGCCGCGCCTTGCGTGCTCGACGTCCAGTTCTTGCAGGTCTTGTCCTCACCCGCGGCAAAGGCGGTACCGTCGGCCTGCGATCCCGTAAGGATGTCATGCCGGTTCGGCGTGTCGCCGCGGCCGTTGATGACCTCGCCCTTCTCGCTGAGCGCGGTCTGCTTGGTGAGATTGTTGGCCGCGCTGTGCAGGTCGGCAACGTCCTTGGCGACCACCACGCCCTTGGCGTTCTGCCACGGTCCCTTGCCGATGCGGTCTTTTGCGTTGACGGCGGGCTTGCCGTCGGCCGCTTGCGTCGAAAGATAGGCGTGCCAGGTTTTTGCAGTGGCGCCGCCGGCCTGCGCCAGCTTCTGGCACTGCGCATCGGCGCCATCGAGGCCGCCGAGATCGGCGCCCTTGCCCGGACCGTTGGAAGTCACGAAGAACGTCATGCCGGCCGACTGCGCCTGCGCCGATGGCGTCGCAAGCAAGGCTGCCGCGAGCGCGAGGCCTGACACCATCACGGATCTTGCGATGCGGATCATCCTGTCCTCCCAGTTGTATTTGTATTTAGCCACCTGATGTCAACCCGACGCGCGCCCGCTTATTCCGATGCCGCGATGCGAGACGTCCAAAAGAAAAAGGCGCCGTGCCGGAAGCACGACGCCTCGGTTTCTCATGTCGAGCGCGATCAGTTGGTCTGCTGGATCGCCGACAATTCCCAGGCGCTGCCGGGGCGGCGAGCAAACGTCCAGACTTCCGTGACTTCGCCCGGCTGCTCGCTGCCGGCGACGATCGCGCCGGTGTTGCGGTCGACCGTCTTGTCGGTGAGCGCGAAGCGCATCGCCACCGTCGCGTAGTCGGTCTCGCCTTCGCGCCAGGCTTCCGCGAGATCGCCCTGCAACAGCTTGACGTTGGTCACCTTGTTGACGGCATTGCGCGCGCGGTTCTCTGCGAGATCCCTCTCGAAGTAGGAGACCATCTCCGGGGTCGCGAGCGTGTGCAGCTTTGCGACGTCCTCGTTCGACCAGGCCGCCTGGATGTCGCCAAGCAGACGCTCGAATGCTTCGTAATCGTCCGGCTTGATCTCGAGCGGCGCGTTGTTGGCGCCGAAGCCGAAGCCGCCGCCAAGACTCGAGCCAAGACCACCGCCAAGGCCACCACCGAGGCCGCTGCGATAGTTCGTCTGCGGCCCCTGACCGGCGCTGCCGTCAGCACCGGCATAGGCCGCCTGCGGCGCGTTGCGACGCTGCCACCAGGACATCGCCAGCCGCACCACGAACACGACGAGCACGATCTGGATGATTAGACCCAGGATCGACGAGAGCCCGCCGAGGCCGCCGAACAGGCCACCCCCGAACAGCATGCCCAGAAGGCCTGCGCCGAGGAAGCCGGCCGCTAGACCACCCAGGAAGCCGCCGCCGCGGCCGAACAGGCCGCCGCGCGCGGGCGCAGCCGTGTTCATGCCGGCGCCCGGCTGGCTGTAGGTGCGGTTGAATTGCGAGGTTGAGCCCGGCGAGGTCGTGGTCGACGGCGGGGCCGAGAAGGTCCGCGAACCGCGCGAACCCGACGAGACGCCGCCGCCAACGCGGGCGTCAGCGGAGGAGATCGCAAGCGCCGTCGGCAGCGCGAGCGCCAGAACGACGGCAATCGTCTTCACCAGACTGCGGGACCATTGCGAGAAATTCATGTTCGTTTCCCAAATCCCCGGCATGGGGACGCGCTCCTAAGATGGGCAGCCTTCTACAAAAAGGAAGCCGGTTTCGGAACCCCCGGCTGCGGCCCTCAGTCGCGGGGATGTGGCAAAAGCCCATATTTGCCGGGGAGTTGGTCGAATGCGGGAGGGAACTGTGGTCGCGGATTACCGGCGAGTTTAACGCGATATCCGCGATGTCGTCCTGGCGAAAGCCAGGACGACAGCTGAGCCTCACCCCTGCTTCGTCATCGTCTCCTTCACCGCCGCCACGAGCTGGCTGAGCGTGAACGGCTTTGGCAGGAAGTCGAACTGCTGGCCCTCGGGCAGGCTCTTCTCGAAGGCATCTTCGGCGTAGCCGGAGACGAAGATGAAGCGAATGTCGGGGTTCTTCTCCCGCATCGCCTTGAGCAGCGTCGGCCCGTCCATCTCCGGCATCACCACGTCGGAGACGACGAGATCGATGCCGCCGCTCTGCTCCTCCAGCACCTCCATGGCCTCGACGCCGTTCTCGGCTTCGACGACGGTGTAGCCGCGCGAGCGCAGGCCGCGTGCGTTCAGCGCGCGCAGACCCTCTTCGTCCTCGACCAGCAGGATGGTGCCCTGCCCCGTGAGATCGGTGCGCGGCTTCGCCTCCGCGGCTGCAGGTGCAGCGTCCTTCGCAGCACCATTGGTCGCGGCAACCGCCGCGGGCTGCTCGACCTGCACTTCCGGCTCGGCGTGATGGCGCGGGAGGAAGATGTGGAACGAGGTGCCCTGACCCGGCTCGGAATCGACGTAGATGAAGCCGCCGGTCTGCTTGACGATGCCGTAGACGGTGGACAGCCCGAGGCCGGTGCCCTTGCCCACTTCCTTGGTCGAGAAGAACGGCTCGAAAATCTTGTCGCGGATGTCGGCGGGGATGCCGGTGCCGGTGTCGGCGACCTCGATCCGCACATAGTCCGCCGCCGGCATACCCTTGTAGGCGAGCTTGCCTGCCTCGTCGGTCGCGACATTGGCGGTGCGGATGATCAGCTTGCCGCCGTCGGGCATGGCGTCGCGCGCGTTCACCGCGAGATTGACGATGACCTGCTCGAACTGGGAGACGTCGACCTTGACCGGCCAGAGATCGCGACCGTGGATCAGGTCGAGCTTGACCTTCTCGCCGATCAGCCGGCGCAGCAGCATGGTGAGATCGGACAAGGCATCGCCGAGATCGAGCACCTGCGGCCGCAGCGTCTGCCGCCGCGAGAATGCGAGCAGCTGCCGCACCAGGGTCGCAGCCCGCGTCGCGTTCTGCTTGATCTGCATGATGTCCTGGAACGACGGGTCGGTCGGCTTGTGCGCGTTCAGCAGGAAGTCGTTCGCCATCATGATGGCGGACAGCACGTTGTTGAAGTCGTGAGCGATGCCGCCGGCGAGCTGGCCGACCGTCTCCATCTTCTGCGACTGGTTGATCTGGTTCTCCAGCGCGCGCCGCTCGGTGGTCTCGAGCATGTGCACGATCGCGGCTTCGGCCTCGTTCTCGGCCGCATCGACCGGCGTGACGAAGAACTGGCCCCAGCGCTCCTTGGTCCCCTCCAGCGCCACCTCGACCGGCGCGATGTCGGCCTGGTTTTCGGCGGCCTGATTGATGGCTGCAATCAAAAGGTGGCGGTCGCGCGCGTTGACGGCGCGGAAGATCGACTTGCTGGCGCTGTCGAGCCCGAGGCCCTGTGCGAGCTTGGCGTAGCGCGCGTTCGCCCGCACGACATTGCCGCCGCGCTCGACGGTGGCGATCGCCATCGGGGTGTGGTCGAAGAAGCGCATGAAGCGCACTTCGGCGGCACGATCGGGATCACTGCGCTCGTCGCGGGCCCGGCTGATGACGAGCGTGCGCGACGGCCCCGGCGCGCCGTCGGCACCGAAGGCGAGCTTGTGATAGAGCCGGACCGGCATCGTCTTGCCGGTGCGCATGCGCAAATCGATGTCGAAGACTTCGGTCTTCACTTCGCCCGGCACCGCCACGATCGCGCTCAGCAGCGAAGCGCCGTCGCCGGAGACGATGTCGGCGAGCTTCAAGCCGCCCGAGCCGATCTCGGCGAGATCATAGTCGAGCCAGTTCGCCAGTGTCGCATTGACATAAGCGAGCTCGCCGGCGGGATTGACCGAGAAGAAGCCGCACGGCGCGTGATCGAGATACTCGATCGCGTGCTGAAGCTCCTGGAACACGTCCTCCTGGCGTTCGCGGTCGCGGGTGATGTCAGCGATCGACCACACCGCATATTTGGCTTCGCGCTTCCCGGTGCCGAGCGGACGCACGCGCATGCGCAACCAGCGCCCATGGCTGCCGTCCTGGCCGGAAATGCGCACTTCTTCCTGCTGTCGTTTTCCTTCGCGCGCCGCTTTGAGCAGGCGGAACACGGCTTCCGAAACGTCGGGATTGCCGATGAAGACGCGCTCGACCGGCCGCACGTCCTGCGGGCCGGAGGCGCCGGTCAGCGTCAGATAAGCCGCGTTGGAATAGACCACATGGCCGCGCGGATCGGTCACCGCGAGGCCGTCGAAGGCGTGATCGGCAATGCGCCCCATTACGGGATCGTCGAGGCTGCGATCGACGAAGCGGATGATGCCGGCGGCGAAGGCGAACAGATTGAACAGGCCGATCATCGCCAGCACGGCGAGGATGCCGAGGATATAGGGCTGCGCCTGCGCGCGCCCGAGCGTCATCAGCCCGATGGCGACCGCGACAAGGCCGGCGGCCACCAGGAGCACCAGCACAATGCTGCCCGAGCGCGGCGACGGCTCATGCGCCGCAACGGGCTCGCGTGACAGGTCGTGGTCGGTCTCGGCGGTCATTTCACGCTTGTGCAGCCTGTCGGCAGAGAATCAGCGCGCTACGCGGCGCGTGGGGTCCTCCCTGCCTGAATTGGACCCGCGGACGCAAGGGCGGCAGGGGCGAAACGTACGCTGATTCCCAGTTTACAGCCATTTCCGGTACTTTTCGGGGGTTTTATTGCCGCGCGGCACTGAAACCGCGCTTCAGCCGGATGACGTAGCCGATGACTTCGGCGACCGCATGGTAGTGCTCGACAGGGATTTCCTTGTCGATTTCGGCGGTGGCGTACAGCGCGCGGGCCAGCGGCACGTTCTCGACGATCGGAATGTCGTGCTCGCGCGCGATCTCCCGGATCTTGAAAGCGAGATTGTCGACACCCTTGGCGACGCAGATCGGCGCCGACATGCCGCGCTCGTAGGAGAGCGCCACCGAATAGTGGGTCGGGTTGGTGATGATCACGGAGGCCTTGGGAACCGCAGCCATCATGCGCTTCTTGGAGCGCTGCTGGCGCAACTGCCTGAGCTTGCCCTTGATGTGCGGGTCGCCTTCGGACTGCTTGAACTCTTCCTTGATCTCCTGGAGCGACATCTTCTGCCGCTGGAACCAGCTGCGATACTGGAAGAAATAGTCGCCGATGGCGATGATCGCGAGCGCTGCGACCACCGCGCCGAGCAGATGGACCGTCAGGCTGGTAATGGCGCCCATCATCGCGGCCGGATCGAGCTTGACCATCGCCTCCATGCGATGCCGCTCCGGCCACAGGATCGTGGTCATAACCACGCCGAGCACGATGAGCTTGCCGATGCCCTTGAGAAAATTGGCGCCCGCCTGCTTGCCGAAGATGCGCTTGAAGCCGGCTGCTGGCGAGAGCTTGCTGAATTTGGGCGTGAGGGATTCCGCCGACCATACCAGCCGGTGCTGCAGCATGTTGCCGGCGATAGCCGCGATCACCAGCATCAGGAGCGGCACACCGACCGCCGCCAACACCGCGACCTCGATCTGCTGCATCAACGCGAGCAGGTTCCCGCCGTCGGTCTTGATCATCCAGGAATTGGCGAGCAGGTTGCGCAACGGCGTCAAGAGGCCGCTGCCGACCGAGCCGGAGAAGGTCGAAACCACGAGCGTGCCGCCCGCGATCATGAACCAGGTGTTGATCTCCTGGCTCTTGGCGACGTCGCCGCGTTCGAGCGCCTGTTCGAGGCGCTTTTGCGTCGGGTCTTCTGTTTGACTCTCTGGATCGTTGTCTTCCGCCATCGATCTCTCTTATTTCAACGGAAGCATCTGGTGCATGACACCGATGAAGTAGTCGAGATAGGTGCCCATCATCGCCGCAAGCACCAGGGCCAGCACCATGAAGCCCACGAAGATCGACAGCGGCACGCCGACGAAATAGACCTGCATCTGCGGCATCAACCGCGCCAGCACGCCGAGCCCGATATTGAAGACGAGGCCGAACACCAGGAACGGCCCCGACAACTGCAGGCCGAGCAGAAACGCGGCCGAGAAAGCCCGCGTGGCAAGCGAGGCGATGTCGCCGCTCGACACCGTCTCGCCCGGCGCGAAGATCGCGTAGCTGTCGTTCAACGCAGCGATCACCAGATGATGGCTGTCGGTGGCGAACAGCAACGTCACACCCAGCATGGTGAGGAAATTGCCGACCAGGACACCCTGCTGCCCTTGCGTCGGATCGACCGAGGTCACGAAGCCCAACCCCATCTGCTGCGCGATCACGGCGCCTGCGACCTGGAGCGCCGACAGCGTCACGCGCGCGGTCGCTCCCAGCACGATGCCGATCACGATCTCATGCAGCATGAGCACCAGCATCGGCGCGAGCGAACCCATGTCGACCTGATAGGCGTTGCGATGCAGCGGCAGGATGATCAGCGTCAGCAGCAGCGCGATCGAGAGCTTCACCCGCGTCGGGATGTTGGTCTCGCCGAGCCCCGGCAGCAGCATCACCATCGCGCCGACCCGGGCGAAGGCGAGCATGAAGGCCGCGGCAAGCGCCGGCAGCAGCGAGACGTCGATGCGCATGGTGGGCGCATTGTGCCTTACCCGCCGATGATTCGCGACGAGATCCGCATCATGTGGGAATGGAGCGCGTCGGCCATGAACGGCAGCGCCAGCAGCATTGTGGCGAAGATGGCCAGGATCTTCGGCACGTAGACCAGCGTCTGCTCCTGGATCTGGGTCAGCGCCTGGAACAGCGACACGATGACGCCGACCACGAGGCCGACCACCATGGGCGGCGACGACACGATCACGATGGTCCAGAGCGCATCGCGCGCGACGTCGAGGGTCTCGGGTCCGGTCATTGCAGAATTCCGTTGTTGGTTGTCTTGATGGCTGCGAATGGTGAGTAGCGAATGGCGAATGGGAGCAACTCCCCACTCGCCATTCGCTACTCACCGCTCTCGTCAGATCGGCATCTTCATGATGTCTTCGTAGGCCGCGATCACGCGATCGCGGACCGAGACCAGCGTGGACACCGCGACGTCGGTGTCGGCGACCGCCGTCACCACATCCATCACGTTGGCTTTGCCGGAGGCCATTGCGACGGTCTGCGCGTCCGATTTGCGGCCGGATTCCATGACGCTGCCAACCGCGTCTTTCAGCAGCGAAGCAAAGGACTGCCCGCTCGCCTCGCTGCCCTTGCCGGCGCCGGTGTTTTCCAGCACGCGGGCAAGGTTGGCATAAGCATTGGCCGCGATTGTCGGTGTTGCCATGGCCTAGGGTTTCCTGTTCAGCTCTTGAGGATGTCGAGCGTGCGCTGGATCATCCGGCGCGTTGCACTGATGATGTTGACATTGGCCTCGTAGGACCGCTGCGCGTCGCGCATGTCGGTCATCTCGACCACTGAATTCACGTTGGGATATTTGACGTTGCCGGTGGCATCCGCCGCCGGATTGCTCGGCTCGTATTTGACGCGGAAGTTGGACTGGTCGGGCTTGATCTTGCCGAGCGTCACGACCTGCGCGTCGAGCGCGCGGTCGAGCGCCGAGGAGAACGTCGGCACCTTGCGCCGATAGGGATCGCCGCCTGCGGTCGGCGCGGTCGAGTCGGCATTCGCGATGTTTTCCGAGATCACCCGCATGCGCCCGGCCTGCGCCCGCAACCCGGAGGTCGCGATCGCCATCGAGCGGGCAAAGTCACTGCTGTCATTCGCCATGATGCGGCTCCCCTAGCCCTAGCCCTTGCCGATCGCGGTCTTCAGAAGATGCAGGCTCTTCGAGTAGAGCGAGGTGACGGCCGCATAATCCATCTGGTTGTTGGCGGACTTCATCATCTCCTCCTCGAGATTGACGGCGTTGCCCGCCGGACGGGTCTCGAAGCCCGCATTCTTGTTCTGGTCGAAGCTCGAGGCCGCGCCTGACGGCGTCATGTGCGAAGCGCTGGTGACGGCCATGGCGAGAGGCCCCATCGAGCCCGCCGGAGCGCCGGTCTTGTCGAATTTCGGCTCGACCAACTCGCGCGGGCGGAAATTGGGGGTGTCGGAATTGGAGACGTTCTCGGACAGGACGCGCTGGCGTTCCTGGTGCCACTGCATCTTGGTGCGAAGCGCCGACAGCACCGGAAGATCGTTGATGGACATCGTTGCGGCTCCTTCCGCCTCTTGCGGACCCCCAAGTGCGGAGTGTGGCCCGAAGCTAGGCAGAATTTGCCGCGTGTATGGTTAACAGGTGGTTAAGGCGAGGCAGATGCGTGTTTCTGATTGAGACACGCATTGTGTCCCCCCGTGTTTCTACGCATTCCAAAAGCCGTATTAACCCAACCGCTTGGCGGCCCACGCACAGGCCAAGAAGTCGTTTTGGATCGGGCGATTCATGGGTTATTAAGGGTTGGGGACGGCAAAACTTGCCGCGGAACGTTAAGAGATCGCAGTTTTTGGGGCATCGCACGCCGGTGGTTGGCTGACCATGGGCACGAGAGAAGCGCCATTTACCGGGGACAGGTATGAACGGTAGCCCTATCACTTTCATCGTCGCGTTCATCGTCGTGCTGGCGTTGATCGGCGTCGCGGCGTGGCTGGTCCGCCGATTCGCGACCACCCGGCTCGGTGCCAATACCCAGCGCGGCAGGATGCCCCGGCTTGCCGTGATCGACGCGGCCGCCGTCGATGGCCGCCGGCGCCTGGTGCTGGTGCGCCGTGACAATGTCGAACATCTCTTGATGATCGGCGGTCCGACCGACATCGTCGTCGAACCGAATATCGTGCGCGCCGCAGCCGGCCGCGACCAGATTCCGCAGCGTTCCAGCGCCGCCGAGCCGCCGCGCCTCGCCCCGATGCCCGATGCCGGCAGCTGGGCCGACGAAGCGCCGCGCCCCGAAGTGCTCGACCATCCCGAGCCGCAAATGCCCGAGCCGCCGCCGCGGCCCGCACGTCCGTCCTTCGCCGACGAAGTCCGCCGGCCGGCGCCCGCTCTGGCCGAACGCCGCGGCGAACCGGCACTCGGCGGTTTCTCGCCGGAACCGATGCCGCCGCGTCCCGAGCGTGAGCCCCGCCCCGAGCCGATGCCGCCGCGCGTTGCGCGCAGCGAGCCGCCGTTGATGCCGCGCCCGCCGCGCGCGAGCGAGCCGGCCAAGGTGCCGCCGGTGCGTGCCGAGCGCGCAGCCGCGCCGCCGCCCCCGCCGCCCGTGCCGCAGGCTCCGCCGGGACTACAGGCTCCGCCCGTGCCGCCGCCGGCCCCTGCCGCCGCGCCGTCGAGTGCCGAGCAAAATCTCGCCGAGATGGCCCAGCGCCTCGAGGCGGCGCTCCGTCGTCCGGCCGGCGAGACCATCGCCCCGCCGGTCGCGCCGGAGCCGCCCGCCGCTCCGCCGCGCGTCGCCCGCGCCGAGCCGCCGGCCCCTCCCGCGCCGCCGGCCAGACCGGCTCCGGAAAAGACCAGCTTTGAAAATCTCGAAGACGAGATGGCCTCGCTGCTCGGCCGTCCGAAGCCGTCTTCGTGAGGCTGCCGTCCTTCCCGCGTAGAGTTCTTATCCCTTCTGTTCTGATCGCCGCGGCCTTGCTCGCCACGGGTTTGCTTGCCTCGCCTGCGCATGCGCAGGACATCAGCATCAATCTCGGTGGCGGCGGTGCTGGCGGTGGCGGCGTCACCGAGCGCGCGATCCAGCTGATCGCGCTGCTCACGGTGCTGTCGATCGCGCCGTCGATCCTGATCATGATGACGTCGTTCACGCGCATCGTGGTCGTGCTCTCGCTGCTGCGGACCGCGATGGGCACGGCGACAGCGCCGCCCAACTCGGTGATCCTGGCGCTGGCGATGTTCCTCACCTTCTTCGTGATGGGGCCGGTGCTGCAGAAATCCTACGACGACGGCATCCGCCCGCTCGTCGCCAACCAGATCGGCGTCGAGGACGCGCTCCAGCGCGCCTCCGTGCCCTTGCGCGGCTTCATGCAGAAGAACGTGCGCGAGAAGGATCTGAAGCTGTTTCTCGATCTCTCCGGCGAGCCGCCGCCGGCGACGCCCGATGAGCTTGCGCTGCGCATCCTCGTCCCTGCCTTCATGATCTCCGAGCTGAAGCGCGCCTTCGAGATCGGTTTCCTGCTGTTCCTCCCCTTCCTGATCATCGACCTCGTCGTCGCCTCGGTGCTGATGTCGATGGGCATGATGATGCTGCCGCCAGCGACGATCTCGCTGCCGTTCAAGCTGATCTTCTTCGTGCTGGTCGACGGCTGGTCGCTGGTGGCGGGAAGCCTGGTGCAGAGTTACGGGGGGTAGTCGCCGCGATTTACGCAGCCCCCCTTACTTCACGTCATACTGCTTGCTGAGGTGATCGCCGATCTGCACCAGCATGGCGACGCTTTCGGGAAAGCCGGGCTTGGCGCGCGTCGCCTGGTCGGCATCGGCGCGGAACTCCCAGCTGTCGCCGTCGCGGACGATCGAGATGGACATGCCCTCGGGGCCGTCGGTATGGACCTTCAACTCGGCGCGCGCCATGGCGATGAGTTCGGCTTCGGTCTTGGCAGGCTTGCTCATATCGTCGCTCTCCCGGCATGAAGGTGCACAGGTTGCCGTCTCGCCCGGCACCTGTCGAGAGGCCAGAAGTAGCAGAGTTCCTAAAGCGCGATACGCGCTTTAGGTTATTGTTTGAGCATGATCTCCGCGCAAACGCGTTCCGCGTTTGTCGCGAGGGAAAACCGCGGCGCACTTTTCCGGATCATGCTCTATCGCGTCATCTTGATCTGCCGCACGACCGGGATCGTCGGCAGCGAGCCGGTATGATCGGTCTCGTCCTTGGCCTGCGGGGCGGCCGGTGCGCGGGCGGTGGCGTCGGGGAAGCGCTGCTTCATCTCGCGGAGGAAGCCATCGAGCGTGTCGACGCTTGCGGCGAGTTTTGCAATGTCGGCGAATTCGGCGCTGGACGCCGCGGCCGGCTTGCTGGCGATGTCGAAGGCGAGCCGGTCCGCGCTCTCGCTCATCAGGGGGGCGTATTTCTCGCGAAAGCGCGACAGCCCGATCGAGTCGTCGGCCAGCGCATAGCCGACGGCGGCGCGGATGATGTCGCTCTTCTCCACCGCATTGAGCGGCTTGAAGTCGCGGAAGCGGTCGCCGTAATAGAGCTCGATCTGCTCGGCGGACTCGCGCCAGCGACGTCCTGCCCAGAAGATGTCGGACCGCAGCCGCAGCACCTCGCGGCCACTGACATTGGAGACGATGTCGAGTGCGAGATCATGGCGGCCGACGTCGCTCTGCGCACGCGCTTCCAGCAGCAGGCGCTGCTGCCGCAACTCGCCGGAGAGATCGCTGATGCGGCTGGCGCGCAGCGCCGTGATCGCCATGTCGGGCTTGCGGTTGGCGAGGTAGATCATGGCGAGGCGCGCCGCGACCTGCGCGCGCGCGGCACCTTCGAGGCGGTGGTCGACCTGGTATTGTAGCAGCTCGGCGGCCTGGTCGAGCAGATCGATCGAGGCGAGACGATCGGCCAGGCGGCGGATCAGCTCGTCACCGCGGCGGCCGATCGGCGTCAGCTCGCGGAACTCATAGAACATCCCGAGCGCCTCGACCGGCGGCAGCTCGTCGCCCTTCGGCCCCAGGAAGATCTGCGTAAACAGATCCGAGGCCAGATCCTGCGCCTGGCGCGAGGCTTCCGCATTCGGCTGCAGCTTGGTCGCGGTCCGCGCCGCGGTGAGCGCATCGCGATAACGCCCATTCTCGGAATAGAGTTGCGACAGCATCTGCAGCGTCTTGACCTCGATCGCGTCGCCGCGCCACGTCATCGACAGCGTCTCGAGCTCCTTCAGCGCGTCTTCCTTGCTGATCTCGTCACGCTTCTGCCGCAGCGCGACCTCGAGCTGCTTGGCTTCCGCCGCTGCCTGCCGGTCATTCGAGGCGACCGCGAATTTGTAGTCGTCGAGCGCGTCCTTGTCGTGACCGAGCGCCTCGGCGAGCCGGCCGCGCAACACGGCAAAGCCGGGCGCAGCTTCCGGCGACACGCCGACCACCTCGATCTCGCCGCGGCGCTTGGAGGCGCCGGCATAGTCCTTCACCTCGAGCGAGGCGCGCATCGCATCCATCGTCACGATGCGCTGGATGTCGAGCGGCAGCGAGGCGATGGCGAATTCGACATTCTTGAACTTCTCGCGGGCATCCGCCCATTTGCCCTGGCGCGCATAGGCGAGCGCCTTCCAAAGCTGCGAGTCGTGGCTGTTGCCGATCACGGGATTGGCGAGATCCTTCAGGCCTAATGCAGGCCGTCCGATCAGGATGCTCGAGATCGCATGCACGATCAACGCGCCGCTCTCCTCCTTGTTGAGGGGATCGCTCAGCATCAATTCGGTCACGGACTTGGCTTCGTGATACATCGCGCGCGACATGTAGAACTGCGCGAGGTCGAGCCGCGGCAGCGAACGCTGTGCCGGCTCGACGGCGGAGATCGCCGCAATCAGTTCGCTCTGGCGCGTCCAGAACTCTTCCGACTGGCCCTTGCGCCAGCCCTCGGGATTGAAGACCGGCCGCACCGCAGTCGGTGCGCGCTCGGCCGAAACGTCGACCGGCGACAGCGTCAGGCCGCCCTTCTTGCCGAGGATGACCTTGTCCGATCCGACCTCGACGCCGACCTCGTCGGAGTTCGGCCGGATCGCGATGCCGTGGGCGGATTCCAGCAGCGAGAGATCGACGAGATCCTGCCGCTTGATGAAGCCGCGGACCGGCCGCTGCGCGGTGACGACATAGAGCATGTCGCCGGCGTCAGGATCGGTGAGCTTGTGCATCAGGCCCGGATTGGCGAAGGGGATCGCGATGTTGGCGAGTGCGGGATCGGTGATGTTGCGCGACATCATCAACGGCAGCGGCGTTGCCTGGATCTTGTCGGCGAGCGTGAGCAGCCAGTTGGTCTCCTTGCCGACCTCCTCGCTGGTCAGCGAATAGACCAGCGGACGGGTGAGACGGATGCGCACCGCCTGCCCCTTCTCGAGCGGCATGCGGCTGACCTCGCCGATCATGGCACCGCCTTTGGTGCGGATCGCTTCGACGTCGACCGGCTTTGGCGAGTCGAACACCAGCCACACCGTGTCGCCGCGACGGAACGCGGCGGCGGGCGTTGAGACCTGAAGCGGGAATGTCACGCGCAGGCCGTCGCTGTCACGCCGCGCATCGACACTCGCCGCCGCGGGCGGTGGCGAAGCTTGGGCTTCGACGGGCGCAGCCTTGGGCGTTTCTTTGGGTGCTTCTTTCGGCGTCTCCTTGGCAGCTTCCTTGGGCTCTTCCTTGATCGGTTCCTTCGCGGCTTCCTTCACGACCTCTTTGGGCGCCTCGGGCACCACGGGCTTGGCAGGAGCGGCAGGCACGGCGGCTTCCGTCGCGGGTGGCGCGGGCTTGGGCGCTTCCGTGACGCGCGGAGCTTCGGTCGAATTTATTGCCGCTGCCGACTTCGGCGCCTCGGCGGGCGGCATCGCCGCGGGCGTTTCCGGCTTCACCTCGGGCTTCACGTCAATTTTAGCTTCGCGCGCGATCGTTTCCGAGGTCGGCGGCTTGATCTCGCCATGGGCGTCCTTCGGCTTTGCGGCCGCCGGCTTCTCAGTAGCCGGCGCCGGTCCGTGACCACCGGATTCGGCCTTTGCGATCGTCGCTTCAGGCGTCGCCGCCCTGGTCTTGTCGGGCTGGAAGGCGATGTCGACGACGTAGTTCTTGTCGTCGCGGAAGGAGTGCACGTCGGAATCGCCGATCAGCGCAATCTCGACGCTGGTCTGGTCGATATCGGACTTCTGCTTGATCGACGCGACGTTCGGCGGCGCGGCGACGACGGCATCTGCAAGGTCGAAGCTGAGATTGGCGTTGAAGGCGAGCGTCAGCTTCTGCTCATTGAGCACGGAGGACACACCGACGCCGTCGGGCATCTCGAACACGAAGCGCACGAAGGTCGGCTGCATCGAGGCCCGCACGCGGATCGGCGGACGCTTCTTGCCTTCGGCCGCGGCGCGCTGGGCGCGCAGCGCGCGTTCGGCAGCGCGCGCGCGCTCGGCGAGTTCCTTGACCACCTCCTGAGGCAGGCTGGGCGGCGGTCCCTTCCAACCTTCCGGCATCAGATCGACGAAGGTGCGCTCGCCGGCATTCATGGTGTTGACGGTGACGCGCCGCGCTAGCGACAGCCGGATCGCGCTGCCGTCGGGGTCGCGCCGGGCGGAGTTGACGTAATCGGGCGCACCTTCCGGCACCCGGTCGACGGGAACGTCGACGGGTCGATCGAAGCGGATGATGAGGATGGAGCCGGCGGTCGTCACCTCGGAGGGTACGTCTTCGCCGAGCTTGATCACGAGACGGGCAAAACCGCCGCTGGCCGAAAAGCTCGCCTCGCCCCGAATCGTATCGGCCGCTCGGGCACCATGATTAAGGCCGACCAACAGGCAGGCTGCCAGAACAGGTGCCTTACGGATATGACGCGACAGGCCCAGCGCCAAAGCGCGGGCTCGCGACACAAATCCAGCGGCAGCCTTCTGCGCCATTGGCGGCATTTCTTCCGGTTCGACGAGTCATGCCGGCACTGGCGCCGGCCCGTGCCGTCGACTGTAGGTTTTGCCAATTAAGGACTTGTTAATGCTGTAATGAGGACTTGATTGGGCACAGGGTGACGCGACGCCCTGCTCGTGGACCGAGACGTTCGCGTACGGAATCTGGGGGAGCAATGGGTTAAGGAGGTGTTAACGCCCCGTCGTCGCGCGCACCGTCATCGGCCGCGTGGGCACAAAAAGACGGCCAATCAAGCGCCACCATTGGCCGGCAAGAAACTTATCTCGCCTCGCGCTTCGCGAACTGACTGCATGGTCGATCGCTCTTCCGAGATTCGACTCTCGATGTACTCACGCTCGAGATCCGTCAGCTGCGTGTTCAACAACCGCTGATAGCGGCGAATGCTGTCGTGAGCTCGAATGAGCGCGAACCTTGCATCCATATTCACCTCCGATTCGTTCCGCGTGACCAGGCCAACTCAGTCGGAAACGACGCCAAAACGTGTGAACTCGTCGCCGATGTTCCCCTGAATTGTCTTGGCTGCCGAAATGTCGGCATCCCCGCCAACCCCGTCGCCTTGCTTCAGTTTGGCAAGCCCGCGGCCAAAAAGCGCGCTGGCCAATGCCGGGGCAGCTCGCAGGGCAGAATTGTAGTCGTCGATCGCGGCGCCGAATTCACCCATCTTCAGGTGGATCAGTCCGCGCGAATCGTACACGGCAGCGCTGGTCGATCCCGATTGAAGCGCTCTGTCGCAATCCTCCAGCGCCGCCTGCCAGGCGCCGAGAACCGCCCGGGTCCAGCATCGTCCGCTCCATGCGGACTGCAGGTCGGGCTGGAGACGAATTGCCTCGTCGTAGTCGCGCGCCGCGCGCTGGTGGTCCTTCTTCTTCAGATAGGCTCCGGCGCGGTTGACGAAGGCAGCGCCGTAGCCGGGATCGAGCTTGATCGCACCATCAAAGGCTTCGATCGCGAGTTCAAATTCGCCTTGCCTCAGATGAGCCACGCCGCGGTTGTTGAAAGCCTTCGCGTATGTCGGATTGAGTGTGATCGACTGATCGAAATCGCGGAGCGCCCTGTCGTAGTCGCCCCTTGCGGTGTAGGCGTTGCCGCGATTGTTATAGGCGATGGCCAGCGCTGTGGTCGGACCTTGACGCGCCTCTATGAAAGCCGTGCAGGCGTCGATCCGGGCATCGAGCGGGGTGGCACCGGTCCCGTTGCATAATTCGATCTTGCTGAGATAGCTGTCCTTCACCTTGGCGTTCTGGGCTGCGACCGGCAGGCCGACCAACAGCAAGACGACAAGTGCGATTCCGCCTTCAGCGATGGAGGACCTTGCTTCCATGTCAGGCTCCCGATCTTCTGAGATCTGGCGATGGCACGGTTAGCACCAATTCTAGCAGCCGCGGCAAATGTTCAGATTGAGCCTGTGCTCGACCCTTTGCTCGGCTTTCGGCGCCCCCGCTGCGCCGGACCTCTTCGTATATTTGTTCTTGCCCTCTTCGATGAGAGTAGAGAACCTGGTGGTTCCGTCGTCCGAGATTTCGACGTGAGGTGTGGTGCCTCGAATGCCCATCGTGGCAACCGGCGTTTCGATCTTCATGTCGCCGGTCTTCGCAACCTGGCCGGCGACAAAAACGAACGTCCCCCGAGTCAGATTGAAAACCGTCGAATTGGACTTCCCAGTCGGGTCGTAGACATATTCGTCCAGCGTCATGTGGGCGTTGCTCGACAGGTTGAACGAAGTTCCATCGACAAAGTTGATGCCGACCCGTCCGTCGGCACCGGTTCGGACCACATCGCCCGAATAGACGGGATCTCCGATCTTCGTCTGGATGGCGTCGCCCGCGACGTTTGCCTGGACAATGGCGGCACCCGCATGCTCGATGATGACCGAGCCATCGGCCGTCACAACTTTCCCGATTGGCGTTGACGCCGAGTCCAGCACGGCACGACGCGGAGAATCGCTCTGCGCGTGGACTGCGCAGGCGGCCTGCGCGAGGACGAGACCTGCCACGAGAATAATCGTTGCACGAGTGCCCATGGCTTCCTCCTCTAGAAGATATCGTCCTTGAGCATCCGAACGGCTCGGACAGCGTCGGTGAAGCCATCGCGCATCATGGCAGACCCGTCACAACAAGCCACGACAGTCAAAATGGTTATTCCGGCTTAATCCGAATGGCTGATCGCGGTGCCCAAAAGAGCCACTATCCGCGCCCGGCAATTTCAAACAGCTTTTCTCAAAGCCGTGGCGTCCGGCAAACGACAGCAGTTCTGCCGTGATCCGCCTGGGCGGAATTCTCGGAGACCACGGCCTTTAGCGGGCCTGACTGACGTTGCCGGCACAAAACTGTTCCCGATCGCGTGACGCGGCAAGCCGGCCAAGGTACGGCGACGGCTGAGGCCGACTGTTTGGGCAATCGGGGTTGAACAATGTTCGGCACGTCCACTGCAAGGCACGGGGACGAGCGCGAAGCCGCCGCGGCCCCGCACCGCCAAGTGAGGACCGCGACGAGCGGCGCTCTTGATGCGCCCGCTACCCAGATTCGTGAGCGGGCCTCTGCCGGGGGCTTCGGGATGCTGTCGCTCACGGCATTGCTCCTCTCGATGATCAAAGAGGTCGAGGCGGCAGACCCGAACGTAACGTTCCTCGACGACGATACGATTGCGTACAAGGACCTTGCGCACGGCGCGTTCGAGCTCACCACCAAGGAGGCCATCCCGCGGCACATCATCGTCGAGGATCCCGGACAAACGGTCGTGCTGAGTAAGGTCGGCTCCGGGGTTTCCGTGAACCAGCTCGACAACAGCGCGACGCGCATGGAGGAGCTGCGGGCGGTCCAGCAAGAGGCGCTCGAAAATTTCGCGAAGGGATATGGCACGCACGGGTCCGGCACCCCTCCGTTCGTCAAATCCCTGCCGCTGGAGCCGATCCATTTCATAGCGCCCGACGCACCCGCGGCGCCGAACGCACTGCCAGCGGTGCCCGTCATCATGATGCCCGAGATCATGATCGTGAAGACGCCGCCGACCTTGAATGCTCAGGCGCCCCCGCTTGAACTCGACACGGCCGTGTTCGACGTCTTCACCGCAACGAGGGGAACGTTCAGCGCCAGCAGCTCCAGCTCCAACGCCGCGCTGACTTTCGCCATCAGCGGAGGCGCTCCGGGCAATACCGTGCTGGATGGAGCAACCTACGACGTATCGAAGACCAGCGCTTATGGCACGCTTTATCTGAACAGTACGACTGGCGCCTATGCCTTCGTTCCCGACAATGACGCGATCAACGCGCTGAAGACGTCGACCACCGATAGCTTTGTGATCGCCGTGTCAGACGGGTCGCTTTCGGCACAGCAGGTCTTCACGATCAACATCAATGGGGTCGACGACGCGGCGATCATCTCCGGCATAACGACCGGCACATCGATCGAATCCGGCGGCGTCGCCAATGCCTCGTCCGGATCATCCGTCACGACCGGCAAGCTCTCGGATGTCGATGTCGACGACCCCGCCAACACTTTCACGGCCGTCAATTCGCCGACGCCGAGTGCACACGGCTACGGCACTTTCACGATGACCGCCGATGGCGTCTGGGCCTACACGCTCGATCAATCCAACAGCGCAGTCCAGGCGTTGAACATTGGCCAGACGCTGACCGACACTTTTACGGTGACGAGCATCGGCGGGACCCCGCAGTTGATTACCATCACGATCAACGGCTCCAACGATGCTGCCATCATCTCCGGGACGGCGACCGGCACCGTAACGGAAGCCGCGTATGGGACGCGCGGGACACCGACCGCAACCGGCAGGCTCACCGATACGGATGTCGACAATACTCCCGACAGCTTCACGCCGGTGACCTCGCCAAAGGTGAGCGACCACGGTTATGGCAGCTTCCAGATGACGGCAGACGGTGTCTGGACCTACCTGCTCGACAACGCAAATTGCGCCGTCCAGGCGCTGAACGCCTGCGATACCCTGACGGACACCTTCACGGTGACCACCATCGACGGCACCGCGCAGGTGGTGACGATCACCATCCACGGCACGAACGATCCCGCCATCATCCGCGGCTGCACCACAGGCTCGGTGACCGAGCCCGACTGCGAGGAACGAGGCAAGCCGACGGCGAGCGGCAGACTGACCGACACCGACGTCGACAACCCGCCCAACACATTCACGCCGGTCACTTGTGCGACGCGGAGCGCGGGCGGCTACGGCACCTTCACGATGACCGCCGCCGGCGTGTGGACCTACACGCTCGATACCACCAACTGCGCCGTAAAGGCGCTTTCTTCCTGTGACACATTGACCGACACCTTCGCGGTCACCACCATCGATGGCACGGAACAGACGATAGCGATCACAATCCACGGTGCCGACGATCGCGACCATTTCGGTCACGCGGCAGCTCACGATGCCGCCGCCCCGCCCCATGCTGCCGCGATCCCCGAAGACAATACGGCTGCAGATGGTTTTGCCGCCGTTCAGACGGTGGCTGCGAGCACCCACGACGCGCGCACCGGTGACACCGCTGTCTCCGGCGAAAGTCCGGATGATGGCAAGATCAGTTCACAGGACAGTTGCGATGCCCGTTCTGGCGGATACGAGCGGAATCTTCTTGCCAGTAGTTCCAGAGACGACCATTTCGTCTTTGCCTCGACATCAAATCCCGGTGCGGCGCGCCCTGATATCGTCTCTGGATTCAAGATAGACTCTGAGCGCATCGACCTGACGGCTCTCGGCGTCGACCGCAGCATCCATTCCGGCACAGGTCCCATCGAGACGTCACACCATGAAAATCAGTTGCTCGAGCAACATCACCGGGACCCGACAGGCGAGAACGACCTTCCTCGTGTTGCCTGGGTTCGCCTCGGGGACTCATTTCATTTCAAGCAGCCAGCCCCAGACGGTTCGGGTGTCCTTGCGCCCGAGCCGAGACACGCGGCGGCCGAACCCCACGCCACCGAGGATGGCGCTTTGCGTGACCACCGATCAGGGTCCGGCGCAGGATTGGATGATCCCTCGGACCCGTCCGGTCATCACGAACATGCCGGCGTAGTCCATGGATTCGGGGCGGCGCCGATGCCTGAACTGTCCCCGCTGCACATTGATCCAGCTCACGGGCCAGGCTCAACTCACGCCCTCGTACCGCACGATCTGATCGTGTGATGCCCGCAGGGCGACGGTGTCAATGTCGCCTTCTCGCGCTCCGCGCCTCTCGAGCCCTCAATTCGGCTTTTGCGTCGGCTTGCCGTCGATCTTGGGAAGATCACTGGCGGAGGCAGCCTGATCGCCGCCCCCATTGGCGCGGCGGGCCATTTCGACGGTCAGCCGCTCGGCCGCTTCCGACGACATCAGTCCCAGGATGTCGGACATCTTGCGCGGGGCGATCGCCGAGGCGATCTCGATCAGCACACCCATTTCCAACCGGTCGAACACCCGCGCCGCGTCCTTGGGCTTCATGCCCTCATACATGGTCACGAGGCCCTTCAAGCGCTGGGCCTCGGCGGCCTTCTGCTCGGCCTGGGTCGCGGTGATGCGGGATTCCACCGCTTTCATCTCCTCGACCTTGTCCTCGATGCGCTTCTCGGCCGACTTCAAAAGGCTCTCGCGGATATCGATCTCGCGCTGACGGGACTCGATCTCCTGGCGGCGCGCCTGCAACCGTTCCAGGATCGCGCGCTCCGAGGCCGAGACCTGCGGCTGGGCTTCGTCCATCTTGACCGGGGTGCCCTCGAACTTGGTTTCGGGCGCGGCCGGCTTCGGCGCTTCCTTCGGCGCGCCATGCGTGGAGCCGGTGATGTCAGGGTCCTCGCCCCCGGGAAAATTCAAATTCTCCTGCGCCCAGGACTTCTTCACCTGCTTCGGCTGGTAGTCGAAGACATAGCCGCCATTGATCACGAGCCCCGCCACTTTCAGTGTGGCGAGACCTGCGACCGCAACCAGGACGACCGGAATGACGCGGATGTTACGAAAGGACTTCATACCCTGACTTTATGCGGCGAGACCGTTGGACCTTCGGCGCTCGGAGAACGCTTCGGCGGCAGCGGCCACCGCCTTCGCCGCCGACGGCTTGGCGACCGGGGCGGCCGCGGCTTCCGGATTCGTGACGGGGCGCGCCGCGATCGCGATCTTGGAGAGGCGACGCACCACGTTGTCGGCTTCGCCGAGCTGCTTGTGGAGCTGGTCGGACATCTGCGTGGCGGCGGCAAGCTGGCTGCCGAGATTCTCGTTGACGTCGCGCACCGCGAGCTTGAGCCCGCCGATCGCGCGCTCGGCGATCTCGGTCGCGGTGATGAGCTCGCCGATCACAGCCTTCAGCGAATGCTCGTCCGCCTTCAGCCGCGTCAGCCGCTTGTTGAGCAGGATGCAGTAGCCGATCGTGAGCATTAGCAGGATAGCCACCAACGTCTCGATCGCCATTCCCAGAGAGTGGTTCATGGGGCCTCCATCAGCTTGTTCTGTTCGTCCACCTTCTCGAACATCGCAAGTGTCGTACTTGGCTTGCGCAAGGGTTTCGTCACGCGGATCGCAACGCGTTCCCCGACCCGGCCCATGCGTCCTTCGGTGATCGTGACGTCGCCGCAGCGCACGGTGACGTTGGCATCGGCGCGCATGTCGAGCGGCAGCGTGTCGCCGACCTTCAGCCGCATCAGCTGCTTGAGCGGAATGTCGGCCTCGTAGAGCACGGCGTCGACGGAAATCTCGGCCTGCACGATCTCGGTGGCGAAATGGCCTTCCCAGATCGGGTCGCGGCCGAACTTTTCGCCCATGAACATCTGGAGCAGGACGGCCCGGATCGGTTCGATGGTCGCGTAAGGCAGCAGCAGTTCGATGTTGCCGCCGCGATCTTCCATGTCGATGCGCAGGCGCACCAGGATCGCGGCGTTGGCGGGACGGCTGATCGCGGCGAAGCGCGGATTGGTCTCGAGCCGGTCGATCGTGAAGGTCACCGGCGACAGCGGCCGGAACGCCTGCTCGGCATCGGCCAGCACCACCTCGACCAGGCGCTTGACCAGCTCGGTCTCGATCGTGGTGTAGGGCCGGCCCTCGATGCGGAGCTGGCTCGAGCCGCGGCGGCCGCCGAGCAGCACGTCGATCATCGAGTAGATCAGGCTGGAATCGACCGTCGCCATGCCGAAATTGTCCCACTCCTCGGCCTTGAAGACCGAGAGCACGGCGGGCAGCGGGATCGAGTTCATGTAGTCGCCGAAACGCACCGAGGTGATGCGGTCGAGCGAGACTTCGACGTTGTCGGAGGTGAAATTGCGCAAGGAGGTCGTCAGCAACCGCACCAGGCGGTCGAAGACGATTTCGAGCATCGGCAGACGCTCGTAGGAGACCATCGCCGAATCGATGATCGCGCGGATGCCGGAATGGTCGTCGAGCGTGACGTCACCGACGGTGAAGCCGAGGAGATTGTCGATCTCCTCCTGCGACAGCACCCGCTCGCCCGAGTTCTTGCCGTTGCCGAGATCGCGGCTGCCGTCCTCGACCATGGCCGCCCATTGCAGGGCCATGGTCTCCGAGAGTTCGTTTTCGGCAGCAGCCTTCGCGGCCTCTGCGGGATCCTCGGAATCGAGCGACGCCTCCCATTGGGCGGCAATCGCATCCTGGTCCATCTGCTCGTTGCCGGCCATGACGCTAGCCCGTTACCTTCTCTGAACCGTCACTGGAGCACGACTTCCTTGAACAGCACCGCGCTGACCTGGATCGGCGCGACTGCGGCGTTGACGCGCTTGGTCAGCTCTTCCTTGAGGCGGAAGACGCCGGCGGAGCCGTTGAGGTCGGAGGAGCGGAGCTCGCGCACATAGGTCTGGAAGATGTCGGTGACCCGCGGCATCGACGGCTTGATCGCCTCGATCTGCTTCTCTTCCTTCAGCTCGAGCACGATCTTGAGCTTGAGATATTGCACGCGCTCGCCGGGCGCACCGGCGAGGTTGACCATCATGTCGGGCACTTCGACGAAGGCCGGCGGCTTCGGCGGGGGAGCGACCTCGGCATGATGCTCGTCTTCACCATGACGGAAGAACAGGAACCAGGTTGCGGCGCCGCCGCCGAGCACGACCAGCGCGCCGACGATGATCAGGATCAGCTTGAACTTGCTTTTGGGGGCAGCGGCTTCCGCGCCTTCGGCGGCTCCGCCGCCTTCCGCTTCATTCTCTGCCATGATCGTCCGGGCTCGCTCATCTCAAAAGGATCGAAAGAGCGAAGCCTCCTGGCAGACAGTGACGCGATACAAATGCCCCAGCGCAAAGCGCTCCTCTTACAAGCAAACGCTACGGTAATAATGGTTAACGGAACCTTTCGATTGGGCCCCCGCTAGGAAAAATCTGCCGGGCAAACATGGCTAACAGAACCTTTCTGCCTCCCGCCCGCGCCGCCAAAAATCGACAACCCATTGGAATTTAACACCATTTCAAGTTGGCACGGCTTTCGCTGAGAGAGGGGCGAGACCGAACGGTTTGGGAGAACCCGACGGTCTCGTTCACGGGATCGGCCAAGGCGCTTGGGAGAGCGAAATGGCGGATCTCACGCAAGGGGAGATTGACCGATGCAGAATGCGCTTCTGATCGGCTTGTCACGGCAGATGACGTTGGAGCGGCAGATGGATGTCATCGCCAACAACGTCGCCAATGCCAACACCAACGGCTTCAAGGCCGACCATTCGCTGTTCGAGGAGTACCTCAACTCGAACGCGCATGAGGACAATTTCGTCGGCTCCGACCGCCGGGTCTCCTATGTGCAGGACCGCGGCACCTACCGCGACGTCGGCCAGGGGCCGATGGAGGCGACCAACAACCCGCTCGACATGGCGATCAGCGGCAACGCGTTCTTCGCCGTGCAGGCCAATGGCGCCGAGCGCTACACCCGCGACGGCAAGTTCGCGCTCAGCAGCACCGGCCAGCTCATGACCTCCGACGGCAATCTCGTGCTCGGCACCGGCGGCCCGATCGTCTTCCAGCCGACCGACCACGACATCAACGTCGCCGCCGACGGCACCGTGACCGTGCTCGAAGGCACGGCCAAGACCGACTCGATCCGCGGCAAGATCCGCATGGTGGAGTTCGACGATCCGGCCAAGCTGACCAAGCTCGGCGCCAATCTCTACGGCGCCGGCTCCGCCAACCAGCAGCAGACCACTTCCAAGTCCACCCTGCAGCAGGGCTACATCGAGAAGTCGAACGTGAATTCGGTCGGCGAGATGAGCCGCATGGTCGAGGTCATGCGCAGCTACACCGCGATCGCCAACCTGCTCCAGCAGCAGAGCGACCTCCACAAATCGGCGATCGAAAAGCTCGCCGACGTTCCGGCCTGATTAGGGGACCACTGACATGCAAGCGCTCCACACCGCTGCGACCGGAATGGCGGCACAGGAACTGAACGTTCAGGTGATCTCCAACAACATCGCCAACCTGCGCACCACCGGCTTCAAGAAGCAAACCGCGGCGTTCCAGGACCTGATCTACGAACACGTCCGCCGCGTCGGCGCGCAGGCCTCGGACCAGGGCACCATCCTGCCGGTCGGCGTCGATATCGGCGGCGGCGTCAAGACCGTCGGCACCCCCCGCAGCATGACGCAGGGCACGCTGTCGCAGACCGGCAACGACCTCGACCTCGCGATGTCCGGCGAAGGCTTCTTCAAGATCCTGATGCCTGACGGCACCTACCAGTACACCCGCGACGGCACGTTCCAGATGGACAACCAGGGCCGCGTCGTCACCGCGCAGGGCAACCCGGTGCAGCCGACCATCACGATCCCGAACAACGCCTCGGGCATCACCGTCAACGAGCAGGGCCAGGTGTCGGTGACGCTGCCGGGCTCGTCGAGCAACACCATTCTCGGCCAGATCGGCGTGACCCGCTTCATCAACAAGGCGGGCCTGCAGCCGGTCGGCAGCAACCAGTTCACCGAGACGACCTCATCCGGCGCGCCGCAGGACGGCACCGCGAACTCCGAAGGCTACGGCAAGATCACGCAAGGCAGCCTCGAACAGGCCAATGTCGACGTCGTGTCGGAGATGAGCGACCTGATCGCCGCGCAGCGCGCCTACGAGATGAACGCCAAGGTGATCAGCGCCGCCGACCAGATGATGCAATCGACCACGGCGCTGTTCCGCTGAGGTGATGACCATGATCCGCACCACGCTTGCCACTCTCTCCGCCCTGCTCGTGCTGGCGCTGCCGGCACAGGCCGCCGACGACGGCATCGCCGTGCCGACGCTGCGCGCCAGCGTCACCGTCACCTCCGACGTGGTGCGGGTCGGCGACCTCATCGAGAACGCCGGCTCGGCCGCGCTGATCGCGGTCTATCGCTCGCCCGATCTCGGCACCACCGGCGCGCTGCCGGTTGCCCAGGTCCTGAGCGTGCTTCGCGCCAAGCAGGTGATCGGCGTGATGACCGGCGACATCAAGGAAGTCCAGGTCACGCGGCTCGCCCGCACCTTCGCCAACAAGGATCTCGAAAACGCGGTCGCCTCCGCGCTCGAACGCCGCTTCGGCCTCGGCGACGCGGCCAACATCACCGTGACCTTCGACCGCGGCGTTTCCGACATGCGGCTCGATGCCTCCAACACCGGCGCGCTGCAGCCCGTCGCAACGCGCTACGACGCCCGCAGCGGCCGCTTCGACCTCGCCTTCGAGATCAACAACGACAACACCCCGACGCCGACCAAGCTGCGCTTGACCGGTACTGCGATCGAGACCGTGGAAGTCGCCGTCCTGACCCGCGACATCGAGCGCACCGAGACGCTGAAATCCTCCGACGTCGCGCAGGAGCGACGGCCCAAGGCGGAAGTGCCGGGCGAGGCCGCCACGCGCGACCGCACCGTCGGCATGCAGCTTCGCCGGCCGATGCGCGCCGGCACGCCGATCCGCGTCGCCGACATCGCCAAGCCCGAATACGTGTCACGCGACCAGAGCGTCACCGTCATCTACCAGGTCCCCGGGATTTATCTCACCACCCGCGGCAAGGCGATCGAGAGTGGCGCCGAGGGCGACACCGTGAGCGTCCTCAATTTGCAGACCAAGCGCACGCTGACCGGCATCGTCACCGCCCGCGGCCAGGTGACCGTGCAGGGCGCCAGCCAGTCCGCGCCGATGGAGGCTGCGGTCGAGCAGACCTCCTCGCTCAAGCGTGACGAGGCGCCCGCCCCCGTCGACACCGCAGCCCTCCTCCGGAACCTGGTCCAGTCCCCCGCGTCGCCGGCCCAGATCGCAGAAGCCCAGATCCCGCAAGCTCGCGTCTCGCAAGCTCAAGCAAAGTAAGAGTTCGTCATGTCCGCTTTCAGTTCGGCTTACCGTCTTCGTCGCGTCGTGATCTCGGCCCTGCTGCTCGCCACTTGCGCGCTCGCAAGCGGCTGCTCCTCGATCGACCGCCTGTCGCAGATCGGCGAGCAACCGAAACTGTCCGCGATCGACAATCCGACGACGCAGCCCGGCTACAAGCCGGTGCAGATGCCGATGCCGAAGCCGGAAGTCGCCTCCTACAATCCGAACTCGCTGTGGCGGAACGGCAGCCGCGCCTTCTTCAAGGATCAACGCGCGACCCATGTCGGCGACCTCCTGACCGTGACCGTGAACATCACCGACAAGGCCAACCTCTCCAACGAGACCCAGCGCAGCCGCACCAATTCGGAAGATTCGGGCATCACCGATTTCATCGGCTCGAAGACGCTCGGCGTCCAGGCGCAGAAGGTGCTGCCCGGCCGCATCCTCACCGCCGACTCCACCGCCTCCAGCGACGGCAAGGGCTCGGTCAATCGCACGGAAGCCCTGCAGACCAACGTCGCAGCGGTCGTGACCCAGGTGCTGCCGAACGGCAATCTCGTCGTCGAAGGCAAGCAGGAGATCCGCGTCAACTTCGAGATCCGCGAACTCGTGGTCGCCGGCATCGTCCGGCCTGAGGACATCCAGAGCGACAACACCATCGATTCCAGCAAGATCGCGCAGGCCCGCATCGCCTATGGCGGCCGCGGCCAGATCACGGACGTGCAGCAGCCGCGCTACGGCCAGCAAGTCATGGACGTGCTGCTGCCCTTCTAAGTCTCTCCCGAGCTCCCACATCGTGTTCGCGAACCTAGGCGCGAACGACGATGTACTACGCGGCCCTCGCTAGCTCCCCTGGCGAGGGCCGCATGTATTTTGGCGGTGGTGGCGCTTCACACTCGGCCATTGCAAACGGAGAGAGCGTTCACGTGAACTCCGCCTCCACCGAGCCCAATCCATCCAGCTCCATCCGCACCTTGTCGCCGGCTTTCAGCCATAGCGTCTTCACCAGGCTGCCGGTCAGCACGAGCTGTCCCGCATGCAACCCCTTGCCTTCGGCGGCGAGGTGGTTGGCGAGCCAGGCGAGTGCATTGTGGGGATGGCCGAGCACGTCGGCGCCGGTGCCGTGGCTGACCTCCTCGCCATTGACGAGGGCGCGGCCCTTGACCGCCTTCAGGTCCGGGACCGACGAGCGTGGTACCGCCTCGCCCAGCACGCAGCCGGCGGCGAAGAAATCATCCGCAATCAGCGTCGGCGCGCCCATCGTCTCCCATTTTACATAGCGGTCGTCGACGATCTCGATCGCGGGATGATAGGCCTCGACGGCTTCGCCGACCCATTCGGCGGTGAACGGCGCCTCGCCGGCGGCGAGGTTCCGCTTCAGGCGCACCGCGATCTCGCACTCGACGCCGACACGGACATAGTCGGAGGCCGCGAGCTTGACGCCGCTGTCATGCACCCCCTTCTGGAATACGCCGCCGCCGCAGGGGTGCGGGATGCCGATATAGTCCTGCATCACCTGGCTGGTGCAGCCGATCTTGTAGCCGACCAGCGGTCCGACATTCTTCAGCAGAAGATCATGCAGCGCCCGCTGAACCTCATAGCCCTCGGCTTCATCGGCCGGGGGAACTTCAAGCGCCGCAAGCGGCGCATGGTTGCGGCGCGCCAGCGCGATGGCCTTTGCGGCTTCGAGAATTTTGTCCATCGGCGCCGACTCCCACGCTACGCACTTGAGAGCCGCACTTCAGCATCCCCGCCCGGGCATGACAAGCGCGGGCGGCATATGCTGTCACGCCTTGACCAGGCCGAGCCGGATCAGGCTCTCGGCCGTGGCGAGGATCGCCTCGTCGTTGGAACGGGGCTGCCAGCCCAGCATCGACCTCGCCTTGGCGCTGGTGGAATGCCTGACGCGGCCGAGCATCGGCACGACCGCCTGCAGCAGGGGAATCCGGCTCGCGGCGAGCCGCACCAGCCAGTCCGGGGCCTGGAGCCGGGGAACCCGGCGCGCCCGCGATCCCAGTTCCCGCCGCAGCACCTTGCCGATATCGAAGATCGACAGCGTCTCTCCGGAGACCGCGATGAAGCGCTCGCCTTTCGCCTCCGGCGCTGTCATCGCCCGCAAATGCAGGTCGGCGACATCGCGCACGTCGACCACGCCGAAATAGACCCGCGGCACCGCCGGCATGGCGCCGTCGAGCAGCGATTTGACGATCTCGATCGAGCCAGAGAAGTCCGGCCCGAGCACCGGACCGAAAATCCCGGCGGGGTTGATCACCGACAATTCGAGCCCGCCGCCGTCGCGCGCGATGAAATCCCAAGCCGCCCGCTCCGCCAGCGTCTTGGACTTGATATACGGCTGCACGTCGCTGCCGGCGAGATTGGTCCACTCGGTCTCGTCGAACGGCTTCTCCCGCGGCGGATGGCCGTAGCCGATCGCGCCCAGCGACGAGGTGATGACGACCCGCCTGACGCCGGCATCGCGCGAGGCGCGCAGCACCCGCAGCGTGCCGTCGCGGGCCGGAACGATCATCTCGTTCTCGTCCTTGGGCACGCTGGTCGATAGCGGCGAGGCGACGTGGAGCACGTAGTCGCAGCCCGTCACCGCCGCCTGCCAGCCCTCGTCCGCCGTGAGGTCGGCGGTGAAGAAGGACAGATTCTCCGGCGACGCCGCCCCGCCCTCGCGCAGCATGGCCAGCACATCGGTTTGCCGGTCCGGCCGCCGCACCGTCGTTCGCACCACATGACCGGCGGCCAGAAGCTGCAGGACGACATGGATACCGACGAAGCCGGATCCGCCGGTGACCAGAACGATGCTCATTGCCAAATTCCCCATATTGCGCCGGGTGGCTAAATTGGTTCCGCCACCCTGCTCAGAACCGCATCTGGTCACTATCTCCGGGGGAACAAGTAGAATGGATTTCGAGACCGGTATGGAAAACCTGACCAGCGTTTGCGACGGCGACTGCGATTGCAGCCCGGACCCAACCCTGCTCGCCGATTTCAAGCGCGCGATCCATGCGCTCGGCGGCAAGTGGAAACTGGAGATCCTGTTCGCGCTGATGAACGGTGCGGTTCGTTTCGGCGCGTTGCGGCGGTCGATCGGTGGCATCACCCAGCACATGCTGACCACGCAGCTGCGGGAGCTCGAGCAGGACGGCTTGGTGTCGCGCACCGCTTTCGCGGAGAAGCCGTTGCGGGTCGAGTACGAGCTGACGGACGCGGCTTACGGCCTGCTGCCGGCGTTTAAGGAAATATTGAGCTGGTCCAGGGTTTATGGGGATGCAAGCCTTGCTGCATCGCGTGAAGCCTGATTGCAGCGATGTTTGAAGCTGCTGGATCAGGGCCTCAGCATCCGAGACGATCTCGTTGATGCGACTCGCAAAACCTCCCGCACGTGAAGTGAAAGCTGTTTCTCATGTGAATTCACGTGAGCTTGCAGGAATCGACTCTAGGTCCTTGATCCTGATTCACTTTCCACCATCGCGACGATAAGCGCGATGTCGTGGTGCCCGAACCGGCACCACGACATGACGAGATCGAAGCTCCGCGTCTCAGGCGTAGCCGAGCGCGAGCCGGATTGCGCTCTCGACCGGCGAGTAGACGCCATCGGGCCGCTTCAGCCTGTACGGCTCGGCGAGAGGAAGCGACGGCTGTGCCATGAAGCGCGGCCGCGTCCCCTGGTGCCTCTGCGCGGCATGAACCAGGAAGGGATGGCAGAGATAGACGGTGCCGGCATCGCCGGTCGCCAGCGCAATCGGACAATCGGCTCCCATCTCGTCCAGCACCATGCGCGCCCCGCCCGCCTCACCCGCCGGCGCCAGATAGCGCGCCATCGGAACATGCGAGCCGACCCGGATGCGCGTCGGCGCATCGTCCTCGCCGACGTCGGAGAACAGGAACAGGAGCAACAGCGCCCGTCCGCGCGAGGTGACGTTGACGCGCCAGGCCGAGAAGTCGCGCGTCTCGTTCGGGTCGCAATCCGCGCCGGGAAAGCTGAGATCGACGTGCCAGCCGGCGTCGCCCGGATCGTCCGGATGCGGAAAGCGCACTGGAATCGTGCCGATGTCGCGACGCGGGCGCCAGCGTCCAGATCCGACGATCTGGTCGAATGCCGCATGGAGGACGGCCGTGTTGATGGCGTCCCGGAACGGAGGATCGCCATAGCCCGGCAACCGGATCACCGGCCGCGTCCAGGTCGACGGGTCATCCTCCCTACACGGCAGGTCGCGCCACATGATGGCGCGCGCGGCCTCGGCGAGGTTGCGGGGAAAGGCATTGTCGATCCGGACGAAGCCTTCGCGAATGAATTGGTCGATTTGCGCCTCGTCGAGCGCGCAGGAATTGGCAGTCATGCTGTCTCTCAATTGCTCGCCAGCCTTCGTCGTCCGCGCGTTGCGGAACCGGCCGGCTCAATCGGTTGGGAATCCGCGAGTGGAACTCGCGGGACGCGATGCCTCTGCGATGGAGGCGCCTGCGCTCAGCCCAGGAAGGAAACCGAAGCGATATTGAGAGTGCAAATCATCATGGCGGCGCAAATTTACGCGCCAAACCAGCGGCGCTCAAGCGGCACCGTAAGCTCAAAAATAAAGAGCCGCATCGCTGCGGCTCGGACTCTATTCGTCGCGATAGACCTTCTCGCGTTTCTCGTGGCGCTCCTGCGCTTCCACCGAGAGCGTCGCGATGGGCCGGGCCTCGAGCCGTTTCAAAGAGATCGGCTCGCCGGTATCCTCGCAATACCCGTAGGTGTTGTCCTCGATGCGCTGGAGCGCGGCGTCGATCTTGGCGATCAACTTGCGCTGGCGGTCGCGGGCGCGGAGTTCGATGGCGCGGTCGGTTTCGGACGATGCCCGATCGGCGAGATCGGGGTGGTTCACGTTCTCCTCCTGCAGAGCCTGCAGGGTGAGCTTGGACTCTTTGAGGATCTCATCCTTCCAGGCGAGGAGCTTCATACGGAAGTACTCCTTCTGCCGGTCGTTCATGAAAGGCTCTTTTTCGGTCGGTCGGTAGTTTTTCAACTTTTCCAAGGGCGGCCTATCTTCTTAAGCAACGACTCGTGAACGGAACGAAGTCCGTTGAGCCGGGGCTTATATAGCTACCCCATGTGACAGACAATATTTCCTTAATAGCGCGGTTACCGCCCCCAAGCCCTTGCACAGGAAGGTTTATCCGTAAGGGCCCGGGGGCGGCCAAAAGCCTAGTAACCGACCGTGAAACGCTGCCTCAGATGGGCCGGCTTCTCGATCTCGTCGGCGAGCGCGATGGCGTAGTCGGCGAAGCTGATCCAGCTCTTGCCGTTCGCATCTGCGAGAAGCTGATCGGTGCCGAGACGGAACTTGCCGGTGCGTTCGCCCTCAATGAACAGTGCCGAGGGCGAGAGGAAGGTCCAGTTCAGCTCCTTTTCCTGCCGTAGCAGGTCGAGGAAAGCGCCACCCGCCTCCGCCTCGGCTTTGTATTGGGCCGGAAAACCGGGGGTTGTGACCAGTTTGACGCCAGGAGCGACCTCCAGGCTGCCGGCGCCCCCGACAACCAGGTAACGACCGACCTTGGAGTCCTTGGCAGCAGCAATCAGCTTGTGCGGGTCGCTCGCCAGGAAGTGGACGGAACTCACCGCAACATCATGCCCGGCCCAGAGTTTGGTCAGGCCGGCCTGATCGAGCACATCGCCTTTGGTCGGCGTGACGTTCGGCAGGCCTGCGATCTTCTCCGGGTTCCGTGCGATGGCGGTAACGCCATGGCCACGGCGGGATAGTTCCTTGGTGATCTCCGAACCGGCCCGGCCCGAGGCGCCGGCAACTGCGATTTTCATGGAAGGCTCCTTCGCTTCTATAGTAACCAATAGTTACTAGATATCGCAAAGAACGCTGGTGTTAAGAGAGCACTTTGTGCTTACCTGCTTACGCAGGAGTAACCGGCAAGCCGAAGCAAGCGCGAGGATTGAGATGAAACCCAATGTCTATGCCGCCGAGTGCCCGACACGCCAAATTCTCGATCGCGTCGGCGACAAATGGGCCGTGCTGATCCTGTTGCTGCTGCGCGAGGAGCCAATGCGCTTCAATCAGTTACGCCGCACCATTGAAGGCATCTCGCAGAAGATGCTGAGCCAGGTTCTCAAGTCACTCGAACGCGACGGCCTGATCAAGCGCCGCGCCATCGCGACCGTGCCGGTGACGGTTGAATATTCGATCACGCAGCTCGGCGTGACACTCGCTGCTGCGGTGGATCCGTTGCGCGATTGGGCCGAGGAGAATCTGAAAGACGTGCTCGCCGCCCAGCGCCGCTACGATTCGCAGCAGAAGGAGGAAGCGGCGTAAAGCCGTTGTTCTCGCGGGATCGCGGTCAGCCCCGCCCGGCCTTCGCCAGTTCGACCTCGACGCGCAGCTCGATCTCGGACAGCACGGAATCGAGACCGGGATCGCCGGAGGACGATTTCAGGTTTGCGGCCGCGTCGCGCAGCCGCATCACCGTCGAGGCGTCGAGATTGCCGGACAAGAGTCCCATCTTGAGATCGTCGAGCACGTCGAGCGCGGTCTTGCCGCGGGCGACCGAGCGCTTGCGGCGCTCGACCGGATCTTCCTCGATGCCTTGCAGCGCGAGCAGCGCGTCGATGTTGGCGGAAGCTTTCGGTGCGGCTGCGGCGCGCGTCTCTTGCGCCGACGAGGTTTCGGGCAGCACGAAGGTGCCGGAGCTCGTTCGCTTGGCCTGGCTGGCCGGCGTTCCAAGCGTGGTGCCATTCGGTCCGTAGATGCGCATCAGAGCAATCCGGGTGATCGATGCGCCACATTCGCCGCTTTATGGTTAACGGGGCGTAAACGGCCCGGCAAAATCTGCCGACAGGCGGCAGTTTCGCTCCTCAAGGCGAATGCCTGCTGGCGCCGATCCCAAGAGATTTATTCAACCTATTCAATCGACTATCCCCTCTGCCCCGTGTTGGCACAGCGCTCGCAAGGAAAGCGTCGGACCAGCTCGTCATGGGAGTGTCGCAGATGGTCCGAGATGTGAGGAGCCTCGGGGAGCAGAGGATGCCAGGCGTTCGTTGGGTAAGGATTCTGAGTGGGGTTTTTGGGGTGGCCTGTGCCGCGCTGTCAGCGCTGGCGCTCTCGGCGGCCTCTGCAAACGCGACCTCGCGTATCAAGGATCTCGCCAATATCGAAGGCGTGCGGCAGAACCAGCTTATCGGCTACGGCCTCGTCGTCGGCCTCAACGGCACCGGCGACACCCTCAACAACATCCCCTTCACCAAGCAGTCGCTGCAAGCGATGCTCGAGCGCATGGGCGTCAACATCCGCGGCGCCACCATCCGCACCGGTAACGTCGCCGCCGTGATGGTGACCGGCAACCTGCCGGCTTTCTCCACGCAGGGCACGCGCATGGACGTCACCGTCTCCGCGCTCGGCGACGCCAAGGATCTGCGCGGCGGCACCCTGCTCGTCACCCCGCTTCTCGGCGCCGACGGCAACGTCTACGCGGTCGCGCAGGGCTCGCTCGCGATCTCCGGTTTCCAGGCCGAGGGCGAAGCGGCGAAAATCGTGCGCGGCGTTCCGACCGTAGGCCGGATCGCCAACGGCGCCATCATCGAGCGCGAGATCGAGTTCGCGCTGAACCGGCTGCCGAACGTGCGACTGGCGCTCCGGAACGCAGATTTCACCACGGCCAAGCGCATCGCGGCTGCGATCAACGATTATCTCGGCGTCAAGAGCGCCGAGCCGATCGATCCCTCGACGGTGCAGCTGACCATCCCGCCGGAGTTCAAGGGCAACGTGGTCGCATTCCTGACCGAGATCGAACAGCTCCAGGTCGATCCGGATCTCGCCGCCAAGATCATCATCGACGAGCGCTCCGGCATCATCGTGATGGGCCGCGACGTCCGCGTCGCCACCGTCGCGGTTGCACAGGGCAACCTCACGGTCACGATCTCCGAGAGCCCGCAGGTGAGCCAGCCCAACCCGCTGTCGCGGGGCCGGACCGTGGTCACGCCGCGATCGAGCGTCGGCGTCACCGAGGACGGCAAGAAGTTCGCCGTCGTCAAGGACGGCGTCTCGCTGCAGCAGCTCGTCGATGGCCTCAACGGCCTCGGCATCGGCCCGCGCGACCTCATCAGCATCCTCCAGGCGATCAAGGCCGCGGGTGCGATCGAAGCCGACATCGAGGTGATGTGATGCAAACCGGCATGCTCAACACCGCGCACGTCGTCACCGCCGCGCTCTCGAACCCTGCCTTCTCGGTTGAGAGTCGCAACAACCGGCCCGACTTCGAGCTCGCCGCCGCGCTTCAGAAGGTCTCGCCGCAACAGCAGGCCAAGGCGCAGAAGACCGCGACCGACTTCGAGGGCATGTTCCTCAACAGCATGTTCGCGCAGATGACGTCGGGCTTGAAGGGTGAAGGCCCGTTCGGCGACACGCCGGGCACCGGCGTCTGGCGCTCGATGCTGACCGAGCAATATTCCAAGAACTTCGCCAATGCCGGCGGCATCGGCGTCGCCCGCGACGTCTACCGTACCCTGATCATGCAGCAGGCCAAAACCACTCTTCGTACGGCATAAGGTCAAACGAGATGAACCACTTCAGCCCGTCACGTCAGCCGATGCCAGCGCAGCGCCCGAACAGCACGCCCGAGAGCGCCGCGGCACGCAAGCTCGCAGAGGACCTGATGGACGCGATGAGCGCCCTGCTCGGCCTGATCGAGCGCGAGACTGAGCTGGTTCGTGCCGGCAAGGTCCGCGAGGCGATGACGATGGAGAGCCAGAAGCAGGAGCTATCGCGGCGCTACGTCGGCGCCGTCAGTCAGTTGAAGGCGAACCAGACCCAGCTCTCGAAATCCGCGCCCGAGTTGCTCTCGACGCTGCACCGTCACCACGACGCCTTCCGCGCCATGCTTCAGGTCAATCTCACCGTGCTCGCGACCGCTCATGCGGTCTCCGAGAGCGTCGTGCGCGGCGTCAACGCCGAGATCCAGAAGCGCAACGTGCCGAACACCTATACGGCCGCGGGACGCCGCGCCACGCCCGGCCCGCGTCACATCACGCCGCTCGCGGTCAGCCGCACGCTCTGAACGCAGACAAGGAACTCCATCCAATTTTACGAAAAACCGCGCGGCGATAGCGTCGCGCGGTTAGTCACGTTTGCTTACCGGGTGTTCAATCCTGGTGTTCCATGGTTGCGCATTGAGAGGGGTTGGGATTTGACTCACACAAGGCAACCAGGAGGCTGCCATGAGTACAGATTTCAGCATCAGGCCGGTGGGGATACCGGCCCCCGTACAGATCGTCACGACGTCGAATTCGGCGGCGAACGATGCCGTGCAAACCGATTTACCGGTGAGCCAGACGGTCGCCGCGAGCGATACGAGCGCGGCTGCGAGCAATGATCTGCAGAGCAATGCGAACATTTCGCGCCAGGTCGTGTTCGACCAGGCGTCCGCATCGATGGTCTTCCAGGTCGTCAACGACCGGACCGATGCCGTGGTCAATCAGTTCCCCGACGAGGCGATGCTGCGCCGGCGAGCCTATTTCCACGCACTGGATTTGAAGTCGGAGCCCTCACGTCCGCTCAATACGGACCTCAGCGCTTAAAGAGCGCCCGCCGATCAGTTGTCGAGCGTGGCCTGGGCGGTGTCGAGATAGCTCGAGCCGGTCGCCGGGTCCGTGACGACGTTCTTGATCTGCGCCGTGCCGGTGTCGGTCAGCGTGAACTTCGTGTTGCCGAAGCGGAACGACGAATCCTTGATCAGCACCTGCTGGTATTGCGAGGTCCCCTCGCTCTGATAGTGGAGCTGCGCGCGGAAGCCGTTGACCTGCGAGATGTTGAGCGAAAACTTCTTGCCGTCGGCGTAGGTGCCCGTCCAGTTGCCCTGGTACAGCGACGAATCGACCGCAACGTATTTGGACGAGCCTGTCGTGCTCGAAAGCGTATTCGCCTTATACGCGGTCGACAGGATGCTCATGATGTCGGACATCACGAGTCTCCGTCAGGGCCGGCCGGACAGACCGGCAGCAATATTGCGGTTGATCTCGATCAGCGGGCGGAAGTGATCGAACTGCGGGCTCATCTGCAGCGCCGCGGTCTGGCTCAGCACGAACACGCTGATGTTGGCGATCTTCTGCCGGACGTCGAGCGGCTGTGGGTTGTTCTCGCGCATCGCTTCGCTGAGGAAGATGGTCCAGAGCTTGCGGTTGAACATCAGCGCCTGCGTGGTCTGCTCGCTGAAGGGGTCAGCGGCATTGATCGCGTCCTGGAGCTTGTTGGCCGCCTTCAGCAAGGTCTGCGCCTCGACATCTCGAGGAGATGCGGTGGTCGTTGCAACACGCGCGTAGGCCGAGGCAGCGGAATTCGACATCAATCACACCTTGGAAGCTTCCTAGCCCGTTGAACGGACTTAAGGATTTCTTTCCCAACCCTATGCAGTAGCGCTTAAGATTTGCTTACATGTGCGCCTGGAAGCACTCCGGATTATTACGGGTCGCTTCGTGAGCGCGAGGCTAGATGCAAGGACGCAAGCTGTAAACTTGCGTTGCATCGCGCATCTCGATCGCAGCTAATCTTGTCTTAGCGAACTCCCTCAAAAGAACGGCGGGACATTAGCCCCGCCGCGCCGTCTCAAGATTCAATTTCGCGCTTTCGAATTAGCGGAGCAGCTGCAGCACGCTCTGCTGCGACTGGTTGGCCAGCGACAGTGCGGAGACTGCGATCGATTGGCGGGTCGACAGCGCCTGGCTGTTAGCCGCTTCCTCGTTGGTGTCCGCAAGCGTCAGGTTGGACGAGCCGGTCTGCAGCACGTTGATCAGGTTCTTGGAGAAGTCCTGGCGGACCTGCACGATCGACAGGTTCGAACCGAGCGAAGAACCTTCCGAGCGCAGCGTGCTCGAAGCAGCGTTCAGGCTCTGGAGGACCTTGTTGGTAGCGCCGTTGTCGATGAAGTCGGTGCCGGGGACGAGATTGCTGAGGCCAAGACCGGCCGCGTTGAACACGACGCCGTTGATGCCGAGCGTGGAGCTGCCGGTCTCGTTGAAGACCAGCTTCAAGGTGTCGCCGTTCAGCAGGTTGACGCCGTTGAAGGAGGAGTCCTGCGAGGTCGTGTCGATCTGCGCCAGGATGTTGTTGAACTGGCTGACCAGGCTCGAACGCGCGGTCTGCGCCACGGGATCCTGAACCGGGGGCTGCGCGGTGGTGAAGGCAAGCACGCTCGTGAGCGTACCGCCGACCGCGCCGCCTGCGGTCGACGAACCGAGGGTCGACGATGCGTATTCGTTGACGGTGGTGACCGTCAGTACGCCGTTGGCGTCGATCGTCGCGGTCAGGTGGTTGGCCTGAAGCTGGACGTTGAGCTGGTCGAGCGTCTTGACCGTGCCGTTGGTGCCGTCGCCGAAGGTGACGTTGACCGGCGTGCCGCCGTTGAACGAGGTGAAGGTCAGGGTCTTGCCGCTGACGCCGCCGACACCGGAGGTCCGCGATGCGCTGAACGCCGTCGCCGTTCCAGTGTTGCCGCTGAGGCCGAAGGCGTTCAGCGCGTTGCCCGTGCCGGTGATCGAGAGGTCGGCGTTGATGCCGGTCGAGATCGAGAGCTGGCCGCTGGAGTTCACCGACGACGGGATCTGGCCCGAGGTGGTGCTAAGCGTGGCAGCACCGTTGAAGAGGCTGGCGGTCTTGACGCCGGTCGCCAGGTCGATCGAATTGAGCAGGTCGGTCAGGTTCGCGCTCTGCAGATAGACCGTCGAGTTGCCGTTGCCGTCGGTGACGACATTGCCGTTGACGCCGTAGCCGGTGGGCACGCTCGCTGCCGATTGCGGAGTCTGCGCGTTCTTGAAGGTGATGGTGTGGCCGTCGACGTTCAGCGTCGAGCCGTCCTGGACCAGCGAGCCCAGCGAGCCCGCTGTGGTCGAGCGATTCGCGCTCACGCTGGCATTGCCCGCGCCGGTCGCGGCCGTCAAGCCGAGGGCGTGGAGGAAGTCGGCATTGCCCGTCACGCTGAGATCGGCGCCGGTCGAGCTCTTCAGCGTGACGACACCGCCCGCGCTGATGGAGGAGGCTGTCTGAAGGGTGCCCACAGGGCCGGCCGAACCGCTGACAGCGATGGTCGCCGCGCCTGCGCTGATGGTCGCGGTCTTGACGCCGCTCGCGAGATCGATCGCGCTAAGGACGTCGTTGACCGTCGCCTTGGGCGCGGCCGCCGTTCCCTCATAAACGATCGAGTTGCCGTTGCCGTCGGTGGCGATGCTTCCGCTGGCATTGAGGCCCCAGCCGGTCGGCTGCGTCGCCGGAGCGGGGCCGGTGCGGAAGGTAACGGTCTTGCCGTTCACCGTGATGGTGTCGCCGTCCGCGGGCGGCGTGCTGAACGTGGAGGACGTCGTGGTGCCGAGCAGCGTGTCGGTGCCGATCAGCGCAGTGCTGTTGTCGGCGGCATTCACCGCACTACCGGTCAATGTACCAGCGCTCGAACCGAGCGAAGCACCGAGGGCGGCCGCTGCCGTCACCGGCGTGACACCGCCGGGCGCACCGGTATAGAGCACGTTGCTGTTGGCGGTCGCGCTCGCATAGGAGGTCGTGCCGCGCAGATCCGCCGGCGTCGCACCCGGGATCGTGGTCGAGACGTTGGACTTGGTGGAGTAGCCGACCGTGGTCTGCAGCGCCTGGTTGGCGATCGACTTCGCGCTGTCGATCAGCTTCTGCAGCGAGGTGATGCCGGTATTGGCGGCCTGCAACACCTGCACACCGTTGTTGATGCCGTCGAGCAGGTTGCTGATGTCGCTTGCTCGGTTGTCCAGCCCCTGCGCCGTGAAGAAGTTGGTGGGATTGTCGAGCGCCGTGTTGACCTTCTTGCCGGTCGACAACCGCTCCTGCGTCGTGGCCAGCAAGTCGGCCGTCGACTGCAGCGACAACAGGTTCTGGCGAACGGACGCCGAGAGAACGATGTTGGACATTGGCAGGTCTTCCTCTTGAACCGGATACGAATCGGCCGCGCGGGTCTGGAAGCGGGCGTTTGTCCAGTTTTAGGACCTGTCCTTTAAAGTATGGTTAACGCCGGTTTAAGAGATAGGGTTAATGGCTGGTGTACGCCCTTCCCGGTCTCAAAACGCAAAAGAGAGCGGCGGGGCAAAAGCCCCGCCACTCAATTTTATTCAGTAATTTCAGCTACTTATTAGCGAAGCAGCTGAAGCACGCTCTGCTGCGAGGTGTTGGCCAGTGACAGCGCCGAGACCGCGATCGACTGGCGGGTCGACAGCGCCTGGCTGTTCGCCGCTTCGACGTTGGTGTCGGCCAGGGTCAGGTTGGACGAGCCGGTCTGCAGCACGTTGATCAGGTTCTTGTTGAAGTCCTGACGTACCTGCACCACCGAGAGGTTCGAACCGAGTGCGGAAGCCTCGGACCGCAGCGTGCTCGACGCAGCGTTCAGGTTGGTCAGCACCTTGTTCGACGCGGCGTTGTCGATGAAGTCGACGCCGACGGTCAGCGCAGCGAGGCCCAGACCCTTCGAGTTGTAGGTTACGCCGGTGATGTTCAAGCTCGACTTGCCGGTCTCGTCGAACACCAGCTTGAGCTGGTCGCCGTTCAACAGGTTCACGCCGTTGAACGAGGAGTCCTGCGAGGTCGTGTCGATCTGGTTCAGGATGTTGTTGTACTGAGACACCAGATTGGCACGAGCGGTCTGCGCCACCGCATCCTGGACGGGAGTCGATGCCGTCGAGAAAGTCAGCGCGGTGGTGAGCGTACCACCGATCGCACCGCCCGCAGTGGTCGAGCCAATCGTCGAGGACGCGTAGTCGTTGGATGCCGTAATGGTCAGCTGACCGTTGGCGTCGATCGTCGCGGCCAGGTTGTTGGCCTGGAGCTGCGTGTTGAGCTGATCGAGCGTCTTGACCGTGCCGTTGGTGCCGTCGCCGAAGGTAACGTTGACCGCCGTACCACCGTTGAAGGAGGCGAAGGTCAAGGTCTTGCCGGCAATGCCGCCGATACCCGAGGTGCGGGCCGCGGTAAAAGCGGTCGCCGTCCCGGTGTTGCCGGCAAGGCCAAGTGCGTTCAGCGCATTGCCCGACCCAGTAATCGTGAGATCTGCATTGATGCCGGTTGCAAGCCGGAGCTGGCCAGAGCTGTTGATAGACGAGTTGGACTGGCCGGTGGCGGTTTTCAGCGTCGCAGCGCCTGCGGCGTTGATGGTCGCGGTCTGCACGCCGGTGGCGAGGTCGATCGCGTTCAGCACATCGGAGACCGTGCCGGACGACAGATAGACCGTCGAGTTGCCGTTGCCGTCGGTGAGGACGTTGCCGCTGACGCCGGAGCCGCTCGGGATCGCCGGAGCACCCGTGGAGCCCGGAACGGCGCCGTTCTTGAAGGTGATGACATGGCCGTCGACATTCAGCGTCGAGCCGTCCTGGATCTGCTGACCCAGCGAGCCGGAGCTGCTGGTGCGGTTCACGTTCACCGTCGCGTTGCCGCCGCCGGTGGCGGTGGACAGGCCGAGGGCCTTCAGCAAGTCGGCCTTGCCGGTGATGCTGAGATCAGCACCGCTCGAACTGTGCAGCGTGAGCTTGCTGGCCGTCGTGACACCGACGTCCGAAACGGCGGTCGCGTTGGCGCTCTGGGAGATCGTCGCCGAACCGGCGGTGATCGAGGCAACCTTCACGCCGCTGGCGAGGTCGATCGCGGTGGTGAGGTCACCGACCGTCCCCTTCGGCGTCGTGGTGTCGCCCAGATAGATGGTCGAGTTGCCCGCGCCGTCGGTGGTGATGTTGCCGCTGGCGCCAAGGCCGCTCGCAACCGTGGCGGAGGTCGGCGCCACGCCGGAGCGGAAGGTGATCGTGTGACCGTTGACGGTCAGCGTGTCGCCGTCCGAGGGCTGGGCGTTGCCGACCAGGCCGGTCGCGGTCGCCGCACCAGTGCCGAGAAGCGTGATGCCCGCGGTAATGGCGGTCGAACCGTCGCCGGCGGTTGCCGCCGCACCGGTGAGAACGCCCTGGGTCGCGCCGAGGGTCGTGGTGCCGCTCGCAGCGTGGATGCCGCCGGCCGTGCCGTCATAGAGCACGTTGCTGGAAGCAGAAGCGCTGGCAAAGCTGGTCGTGCCGCGCAGGTCCGCCGCCGTCGCACCCGCGATAGTGGTGGAAACGTTGGACTTGGTGGAGTAGCCGACGGTGGTCTGCAGCGCCTGGTTGGCGATCGACTTGGCGCTGTCGATCAGCTTCTGCAGCGAGGTCAGGCCGGTGTTGGCAGCCTGCAGCACCTGCACGCCGTTGGCGATGCCATCGAGGAGGTTGTTGATGTCGCTGGCGCGATTGTCGAGCGACTGGGCGGTGAAGAAGTTGGTGGGATTGTCCAAAGCCGAATTGACGCTCTTGCCGGTCGACAGACGGTTCTGTGTGGTGGCGAGAAGATCGGCGGTGGACTGGAGAGAGAGCAGGTTCTGACGAACCGACGCAGAGAGAACAATACCGGACATGACTCTTACCCTTCTGGCTTACGCGTCTTCGTTCGATCGCTTCTGGATCGAGTGACGGCCACAGGGTGCGCTGACATGGCTAACAAAGGGTGAAACGCGTCTCACTGTCATAAGCGCCGGTTCACCATAAACCATTGTGACGCGTTGCCAGGCCTCGCAATCGGCCTGAAATCATTGGCGATTCTGCGCGCTTACTCTCCATTAACCATAACCGCTGGTTACTTTTTCGATCGCTCCCGCCTCCTCGAATGCCGATGGCGAACAAAAAAAAGCGGCGGGGCCGAAGCCCCGCCGCCGGATCTTGCTTGCGATGTCGTCCGCTTGTTAGCGGAGCAGCTGCAGCACGCTCTGCTGCGACTGGTTGGCCAGCGACAGCGCAGAGACCGCGATCGACTGACGGGTCGACAGCGCCTGGCTGTTCGCCGCTTCGACGTTGGTGTCGGCCAGCGTCAGGTTCGACGAGCCGGTCTGCAGCACGTTGATCAGGTTCTTGTTGAAGTCCTGACGAACCTGCACGATCGTCAGGTTCGAACCCAAGGCGGAGGCTTCCGAACGCAGCGTGCTCGACGCGGAGTTCAGGTTGGTCAGCACCTTGTTGGTCGCGGCGTTGTCGATGAAGTCGACACCGCCGGTCAGTGCGGCAAGGCCGAGACCCTTCGAGTTGTAGGTCACGCCGGTGATGTTGAGGTTTGACTTTCCGGTTTCGTCGAACACCAGCTTGAGCTGATCGCCGTTCAAGAGGTTGACACCGTTGAAGGACGAGTCGAGCGAGGTCGAGTCGATCTGCTGGAGGATGTTGTTGTACTGGCTGACCAGATTGGTACGGGCCGTCTGGGCAACAGTATCCTGCGTGGGCGTAGACGCCGTCGAGAACGTCAGCGAAGTGGTGAGCGTACCACCGATGACGCCGCCCGCGGCGCTCGAACCGATGGTCGAGGACGCGTAGTCATTGGTGCTCGAGACCGTCAGCAGGCCGTTGGCGTCGATCGTCGCGGTCAGGTTGTTGGCCTGGAGCTGCGAGTTGAGCTGATCGAGCGTCTTGACTGTGCCGTTGGTGCCATCGCCGAAGGTGACGTTGACCGCCGTGCCACCGTTGAAGGAGGAGAAGGTCAAGGTCTTGCCGGTGATGCCGCCGATGCCCGAGGTACGGGCCGCGGTGAACGCGGTCCCGGTGCCGGTGTTGCCGGCGAAGCCGAGCACGTTCAGCGCATTGCCCGTGCCGGTGATCGACAGGTCGGCATTCACGCCGGTCGAGACCTTGAGCTGGCCCGAGGCGTTGATCGACGAGTTGGTCTGGCCGGTCGCGGTCTTCAGCGTCGCCGTGCCGTTGGCCGCGATGGTCGCGGTCTGCACGCCGGAGGCAAGGTCGATCGCGTTCAGCACGTCGGAGATCGTGCCGGACGACAGATAGACCGTCGAGTTGCCGGCACCGTCGGTGAGGACGTTGCCGCTGACGCCGGAGCCGCTCGGGATCGCCGGAGCACCCGTGGAGCCCGGAACGGCGCCGTTCTTGAAGGTGATGACATGACCGTCGACATTCAGCGTCGAGCCGTCCTGGATCTGCTGACCCAGCGAGCCGGAGCTGGTGGTGCGGTTCACGTTCACCGTCGCGTTGCCGCCGCCGGTGGCGGTGGACAGGCCGAGGGCCTTCAGCAAGTCGGCCTTGCCGGTGATGCTCAGATCGGCACCGCTCGAGCTGTGCAGCGTGAGCTTGCTGGCCGTCGTGACACCGACGTCCGAAACGGCGGTCGCATTGGCGCTCTGGGAGATCGTCGCCGAACCGGCGGTGATCGAGGCAACCTTCACGCCGCTGGCAAGGTCGATCGCGGTGACGAGGTCACCGACCGTACCCTTCTGGGTCGTGGTGTCACCCAGATAGATGGTCGAGTTGCCCGCGCCGTCGGTGGTGATGTTGCCGCTGGCGCCAAGGCCGCTCGCAACGGTCGAGGAGGTCGGGGCCACGCCGGAGCGGAAGGTGATCGTGTGACCGTTGACGGTCAGCGTGTCGCCGTCCGAGGGTTGGGCGTTGCCGACCAGGCCGGTCGCGGTCGCGGCACCGGTGCCGAGCAGCGTGATCGCCGCCGTAATGGCCGTCGAGCCGTCGCCGGCGGTTGCCGCCGCACCGGTGAGAACGCCCTGGGTCGCGCCGAGGGTCGTGGTGCCGCTCGCAGCGTGCGTGCCGCCGGCGGTGCCGTCGAACAGGACGTTGCTGCTCGCAACCGTGCTCGCAAACGAGGTGGTGCCACGCAGGTCGGCCGCCGTCGCACCGGAGATCGTGGTGGAGACGTTGGACTTGGTGGAGTAACCGACGGTGGTCTGCAGCGCCTGGTTGGCGATCGACTTCGCGCTATCGATCAGCTTCTGCAGCGAGGTGATGCCGGTGTTGGCAGCCTGCAGCACCTGCACGCCGTTGGCGATGCCATCGAGCAGGTTGTTGATGTCGCTGGCGCGATTGTCGAGCGACTGGGCGGTGAAGAAGTTGGTGGGATTGTCCAGAGCCGAGTTCACGCTCTTGCCCGTCGACAGACGGCTCTGCGTGGTGGCGAGAAGATCAGCGGTGGACTGGAGGGAGAGGAGGTTCTGACGAACCGATGAGGAGAGAACAATACCGGACATTGAGTGTTACCCTTCTGGTACGCAACGCAACAAACTTCGATTAGGATTAATCGATGCCGGGACGGTGAACGTTGAGGGCTAACAAAGCATGAAGCGTGTCGCGCGAGTCCTTGCTTGGATTCACCATATGCGCGCTTCGCACCGCATCGCGCCCGCTTCTATCGTCATGATCGAATGATGCTTTTCGATGCAGCGGCGGCGCGTTTGCCACTTGTCAACCATAACTCAGAGTGAGCAATTCGCTGCATTCAATTGCATTGTCTACATCTAAGCGCGTTGGTGCAGCGGCAGGACATTTGCCATTTGTCAACCATAACGCGCAGCACACAAACTGCTTGCCTTCGAAGGCATCGTCTTTATCCGAGGCAGCGACACCGTAATGCCACGCAAAAAGAAAGCGGCGGGGCCGAAGCCCCGCCGCCGGATCTTGCTTGCGACGTCGTCCGCTTGTTAGCGGAGCAGCTGCAGCACGCTCTGCTGCGACTGGTTGGCCAGCGACAGCGCGGAGACCGCGATCGACTGACGGGTCGACAGCGCCTGGCTGTTCGCCGCTTCGACGTTGGTGTCGGCCAGCGTCAGGTTGGACGAGCCGGTCTGCAGCACGTTGATCAGGTTCTTGTTGAAGTCCTGACGAACCTGCACCACCGAGAGGTTCGAACCGAGGGTCGACGCTTCCGAGCGCAGCGTGCTCGACGCGGCGTTCAGGTTGGTCAGCACCTTGTTGGTCGCAGCGTTGTCGATGAAGTCGACACCGTTGGTCAACGAGGCAAGACCCAGGCCCTTCGAGTTGTACGTCACACCCGTGATGTTCAGGCTCGACTTGCCGGTCTCGTCGAAGGTCAGCTTGAGCTGGTCGCCGTTCAACAGGTTCACGCCGTTGAACGAGGAGTCCTGCGAGGTCGAGTCGATCTGGCTCAGGATGTTGTTGTACTGAGACACCAGGTTGGCGCGAGCCGTCTGGGCAACCGTGTCCTGGACGGGGCTGGAAGCCGTCGAGAACGTCAGCGCCGAGGTCAGCGTACCACCGATGACACCGCCCGCGGCGCTCGAACCGATGGTTGAGGACGCGTAGTCATTGGTGCTCGAGACCGTCAGCAGGCCGTTGGCGTCGATCGTCGCGGACAGGTTGTTGGCCTGGAGCTGCGAGTTGAGCTGATCGAGCGTCTTGACCGTGCCGTTGGTGCCGTCGCCGAAGGTAACGTTGACCGCCGTGCCGCCGTTGAAGGAGGAGAAGGTCAAGGTCTTGCCGGCAATGCCGCCGATGCCCGAGGTACGGGCCGCGGTGAACGCGGTCCCGGTGCCGGTGTTGCCGGCGAAGCCGAGCACGTTCAGCGCATTGCCCGTGCCGGTGATCGACAGGTCGGCATTCACGCCGGTCGAGACCTTGAGCTGGCCCGAGGCGTTGATCGACGAGTTGGTCTGGCCGGTCGCGGTCTTCAGCGTCGCTGTGCCGTTGGCCGCGATGGTCGCGGTCTGCACGCCGGAGGCAAGGTCGATCGCGTTCAGCACGTCGGAGATCGTGCCGGACGACAGATAGACCGTCGAGTTGCCGGCACCGTCGGTGAGGACGTTGCCGCTGACACCGGAGCCGCTCGGGATCGCCGGAGCACCCGTGGAGCCCGGAACGGCGCCGTTCTTGAAGGTGATGACATGACCGTCGACATTCAGCGTCGAGCCGTCCTGGATCTGCTGACCCAGCGAGCCGGAGCTGGTGGTGCGGTTCACGTTCACCGTCGCGTTGCCGCCGCCGGTGGCGGTGGACAGGCCGAGGGCCTTCAGCAAGTCGGCCTTGCCGGTGATGCTCAGATCGGCACCGCTCGAGCTGTGCAGCGTGAGCTTGCTGGCCGTCGTGACACCGACGTCCGAAACGGCGGTCGCATTGGCGCTCTGGGAGATCGTCGCCGAACCGGCGGTGATCGAGGCAACCTTCACGCCGCTGGCAAGGTCGATCGCGGTGACGAGGTCACCGACCGTACCCTTCTGGGTCGTGGTGTCACCCAGATAGATGGTCGAGTTGCCCGCGCCGTCGGTGGTGATGTTGCCGCTGGCGCCAAGGCCGCTCGCAACGGTCGAGGAGGTCGGGGCCACGCCGGAGCGGAAGGTGATCGTGTGACCGTTGACGGTCAGCGTGTCGCCGTCCGAGGGCTGGGCGTTGCCGACCAGGCCGGTCGCGGTCGCGGCACCGGTGCCGAGCAGCGTGATCGCCGCCGTAATGGCCGTCGAGCCGTCGCCGGCGGTTGCCGCCGCACCGGTGAGAACGCCCTGGGTCGCGCCGAGGGTCGTGGTGCCGCTCGCAGCGTGCGTGCCGCCGGCGGTGCCGTCGAACAGGACGTTGCTGCTCGCAACCGTGCTCGCAAACGAGGTGGTGCCACGCAGGTCGGCCGCCGTCGCACCGGAGATCGTGGTGGAGACGTTGGACTTGGTGGAGTAACCGACGGTGGTCTGCAGCGCCTGGTTGGCGATCGACTTGGCGGAGTCGACGAGCTTCTGCAGCGAGGTGATGCCGGTGTTGGCAGCCTGCAGCACCTGCACGCCGTTGCCGATGTTGTCGAGGAGGTTGTTGATGTCGCTGGCGCGATTGTCGAGCGACTGGGCGGTGAAGAAGTTGGTCGGATTGTCCAGGGCCGAGTTCACGCTCTTGCCCGTCGACAGACGGTTCTGCGTGGTGGCGAGAAGATCAGCGGTGGACTGGAGGGAGAGGAGGTTCTGACGAACCGATGCCGAGAGGACGATACCGGACATAACTCTGTTACCTTTCTGGTAAACGACGCTACTGTTACGCGTCTGCATGGATCTTGATTGATCCAGCGACTGGCGGACCGTGGCGCCGAGAATCTAACGAAGCATGAAATGAAATCGCCGCTTTCGCTGAGTCGCGGCGTGATTCGGGCAATCAGTGCCGACGTGACGCGGCGCCGCCGGGCAATTTCAACATTGATATGATTGAGCTTTTCCGTGGTGCTGGCCCGGATTCACAACTCGTTAACTAATGTTGAGGGAGTATTGCACCCTGATCCGCCACAACACGCGCTTCGGTTACGAAAGCGTTGATGGAGAACAGGCAATGGCCCTCAAGGTCGAGCTCAGGCCGCACGAACGCATTATTGTCGGGAACTGCGTCATCACCAACACCGACCAGCGCGCCCGCCTTCTGATCGACGGCGAGAACGTGCCGATCCTGCGCGAGCGCGATATCCTCACGCCCGAGACCGCGGATACGCCCGCCAAGCTCGTCTATCTGGCGGTCCAGCTCATGTACATCTCGCCGGACCCGCAGGGCCAGCACGGCACCTATTTCAACCTGGTGCGCGACATCGTCACCGCCGTGCCAAGCGCCTGGCCGATCATCGAAGAGATCAACAACCACATCATGAGCGGCGATCTCTACCGGGCGCTGAAGGATGCCCGCAAGCTGATCGCCTATGAAGACAAGCTGCGTGAGCAATTCGAAGCCACCCACCCAAAGGATGGCATCAAGGGTGACGTCAGCTCGGCCGCCTGAGCGCTTCGCACATCTGAAACGATGCCGCCCCGGACCATGTCCGGGGCGGCTTTATTTTGACGCTCTCTGATATCACTGCGCCGCGAGCGGCGGCGCAGCGACCTCGATCAATCCGCCGGTCCGCCGCGTGCCGAACTTGATCACGGCCGACACCAGCGCGTCGATGTCCGTCTCGGCGGTACGATGATTGACGATCGCCGCGCGGATCGCGAACCTGCCGTCCAGCGTCGTGCTTGACGGTGCGGCAATGCCGGACTCCTGGACATCGGCGACAATCTCCCGATTGATCGCATCGTCGGCGCGATAGCGGAAGCAGACGATGTTGAGATTGACCGGCGCGAGCAATTCGAGCCTGGGCTCGGCGAGCACGCGCGTCTCGAGATATCGCGCGAGCGCGCAGCTGCGTGCGATCACCTCACCCAGCCGGTCGGTGCCGAATGTCTTCAGCGTGAACCACGTCTTCAGCGCACGAAAACCGCGCGACAGATCCGGACCGAGATCGCACGGCCAGACAGCACCGGCCGCAAGCCCCCTCGCCTCGCGGCTCAGATAGGCCGCCGGCTGTGCAAAGGCCTGCCGATGCCGTTCACCGTCACGCACCAGCAGGAAGCCGGCGTCATAAGGCACCTGCCCCCATTTGTGGAAGTCGAGCGCGATCGAATCCGCAAGCTCGATGCCAGCGAGCAGCGGCGCAAGCTCGGGCGAGAGGATCGCGAGCGCACCAAAGGCACCATCGACGTGAAACCAGATGCCCTCTTCGCGGCACAGGTCCGCGATTGCCTTGAGATCGTCGATCGCGCCGATGTCGACCGTGCCGGCCGATGCCGTGACCAGGAACGGCTTGAAGCCGACCTCGCGATCGATCGCGATCTGCGCGCGCAGCGCGGCGACATCGATGCGATGATCGGTGTCGACACCAATCTTGCGCAGCGCGTCGGTGCCGAAGCCAGCGATGTCCATCGCGCGGGAGATACAGCCATGCGCGGCCTTCGACGCATAGGCCGTGAGCAACGTCCCGTCATTGCCGATGCCGTGTTGGCGCGCCAGCGTACCGAGCGCGCTGGTGCGCGCCACCAGCACCGCCATCAGATTGGCCATCGACGTACCGGTGACGAAAATGCCGCTCGCACCTTCCGGAAAGCCGAACAAGCCGCGCATCCACGCGACGATCTGACGCTCGACCTCGATCGGCATGTGATCGCGTCCGCCGAGATTGGCATTGAGGCCTGCTGCAAGCATCTCCGCGACCATGCCGACGGCTGTGCCGCCGCCGTGCACCCAGCCCATGAAGCCGGGATGGACGTTGCCGGTCGCGTAAGGCGCGACATGCTCGGAGAATTCGCGATAGACGTCGGCGAGAGACGTCGCTTCGCGCGGCACGTCGGTCCGGACTGCCGCGCGAACCTCGTCGGGGATCGGCTGCCAGACCGGCCGCGCGCGGACATTGGCGATGCCGTCGATCGCCTCGTCCAGCATGCGATGGGCGAGTGCACGAAACTCGCTCCAGTCCTGCGGATCGAGCGATCCGTTCGTGACAGATGCCTGCGCGTTGCGGATGATCTCGTTCATGCTGCACTCCCCACGCAGGCTTTGGCATGCCGCGACAGCATCGCGGTGAACGCGGCAAAGATCTTGCGCATCTGCGGCGGCTTGTACGGAAACACCACTGGCGAATCCATGTTGTGCACGACGGCCGTGTTGTCGGCCTCGAACACCAGGAGCTCGCCGTTCTGGTTCTCGGCGCAATCGACGATGAAGTAATCGAGGCCGACGCGCCGGCTCATTTCGTCGAGCGCATTCTGGTGACGTGCAGCGAAGGCGCGATCGAAGTCTTGCATGAAGATGGCTTCTTCGGCGCGCTTCTCTTCGCTGAACGCCATGTACGCGTTGAGATACCAGATGTCCCAGCGATCGGCGATCGCCATGTGGCAGGCATAAGGCTTGCCGTCGACCATGGTGAGCCGGATCTTGCGAAAGAGTCCGTCGGGGCTCGCGTAGTTGACGAAACGCGCCACAAAGAAATCCAGCTCCTGCCGTTCGGCAAGATAGGCCGCGAGCGCCGCAGCATCGTCAACCTTCGCAAGCCCGACGCCGGCATGCGTGCCGCGCGGCCGTGCGATCATCGGAAAGTGCAATTCGCCCGAGATCTCCGCGCAAGCGATCCGCCCTTCGGAGAGAGCCGTCAATTGCGCACGCGTTGCGTTGGCGGTCACGGGAATGTCGAGACCCGGGATATCAGCCAGCAACCGGTAGAGCTTGTCGCGATCGAGATTGCCGATCAACTCGGGGCGATTGAGCAGCGGTCGCGGCCAGCGCGGCGCGGCTTTCTCGATCATCGCCAGCGCTTCGCGGCATTCCTCGGAGTCGGATGCGACCACGATGGCAACGTCGTGCTCAGGCAGCGCTTCCGGCAGGCCCTTGTCCTTGGTCACATAGAGCGTCAGGAGCTCGATATCGGAGCCTTCGAGCAAGAATTCGATCGGCGTGTTGCCGCCCATGTCGATATCGGCCGCAAGCGCAAGCACGCGCAAGCCGGGCTTCGGCGCCGCAGACGGCGTGCGAAACAATTGATGGAAGGAGAGCACCTCGGACTGGATCACGAGGCCTGCTTCCTTCTCGCCCATCAGCTGGGCGATCAGCGACAGATCCAATCCCTCGCCAGCCTGCGCCGTCCCCTCCGCGATCCGCGCCAGCAGCCGCTCGCGCAACGGGTGCAGATCGATGCCCTCGAAGGCCTGGCGGGTCAAATGCGCAAAGCCGATACGATCGGCAAAGTTCGGCGCGGCAAGCGGATGCAACATCTCACACCTATGAGGGCTACGCCGGCACAGCGGCGGTATGGTCAAGCAGCAGCTCGGTCTTCACCAGGACGTGGGCGATGCGATCGAGGATATGCTGCACATTGTGTTGCGCTTGCGCGCCGTCGGGCGACCAGGCGTCGGTGACGAGCCGCGCGCCGATGCAAAGGCGCAACGCAGCCTGCGGCGCGCCGTCCGGTTGCGCCAACCGCACCGGCTGGCCGACGAGACAGCGTTGTGCGGCAACCTGCCGGTCCGCCACGCTCCCGACGATGTCGTCGTTCATGTCCCGCGCCAGGGCGCGATGAACGGCGCTGGTATCGGCGATGGATACCGGCTTGCCGTTGCGAAGCAGCGTGAATGGAAAGATCGTAGGCCGCGCGAATTCCTCGTCGTCCACGCCCGCCTCGTCGAAGGCCGCCGGTACGGCGCGCAGCGACGGCGACAGCGCGATCATGCTGCCGATGCCGGCTGCAAGCTCGGCGACCGCCTTGGCACGGAACGCCCCCGGCACGGCGTAGTAGTTGCCGATCTCGGCCAGCGCCGCTTCCCAGCGCAGCCACTGGCCGAAATTCGGACGGCGTTCGAAGCGCGAGCGCAGCGCCGTCCACATCATCGGCCAGTCGCAGCGGCCGGCATAATCGAAGAAGCCCGGCGCGATCCCTTCAATCCGGTCGAGCGCGCGCGACAGTCCTTTCGGCACCAGCAGTGCACCGCTGAAGGCAGGACCGCCGAAGAACTTCGAGCCGGTGATCAGCACCATGTAACCGCGATCGAGATAGGAGCGCAGCCGGCGACGGCCAAGCCGCGCCTGACAGGCATCGACGACGACCTGAACCTTGCGCGGCCAGCGCCGCGCGATCTCATCGAGACAGGCGGCGCTCGGCGCACGCCAGCCGAGCTTTGACGAATCCATAATGTGCAACAAAACGCGCCGGCCTTGCGCGAGGCTGTCCTCGATTGCACGCATGACCTCGGCATCCGCGTCGGTGCGCATCGCGAGGCCGGACGTGGCGTCGAGCAGCGGTACCGCGATGCTGTCACCGGAAAGACCCGCGATCGCAGCGTCCTTGCGCACGGCAACGCCGCTCGCCGTCATCGTGCTGAAATGGTGCCCGCGTGCGGTATGAGCCGTTCCGCTGCCGGTCTGGTCGGCCCCGACCACGATGGACACCGGCGGTCCGCCAAGCACCGCGTGCGCCAGGAACAAGGCATGGAGCTGGGAATCGGTACCCGATGGCGAGAACACGACATCGACGCGCGGCGAGAGCTGGAAGTGTCCGCGCAGTTCGTCGCGCAGGTCCTCGCAGCGCCGGTCGAAGGCGATCTCGACTTCGTCGAACAGCGATTTGTGGACCAGCTCCTCGCGCGCCAGCGCGGCTCGATCATAGCCTGCTTGCGAGATCGTCGACGCAGTCGATGAGGCGAAATTCCAGATCTCGGGTTCGGGCGACGGCGCGCAGCCATAGGCATTGACGCGCTCCCTCGGGTCGAGCGCCAGCCGCTGGTCGCCGCCGGAGACGAGCAGCGTATCCAGCGGCGTGAAGAGATCGCGCAAGCGATAGCGCGAGCCGCCCTCGGACGCTCGCTCGATATCTGCGAGGTGGGATGCGCCGGTGCTCATCCCGACAGGCTCACGCCGCGTCGGCCGCCGCCACCGCGGGTGCGGCTGCGAATTGCGAGGCGATGTCGCCATGGAACACCGAAGGACCGACGTGGTCGAGCGAGCTCTGGATGTCGGCCCAGATCTCGCCACCGATATCGGTCCAGCGCTTGCAGAAGGCGAAGTCTTCCGAGAGATAGGTGCCGGTCGCCGGATCGATCATGCATTCGAACAGCGCGAACCGGTTCTGGCTCGCGACCAGCGAGTCATGCGAATGCTCGCGGAAGAATTGCAGATTGGCATAGTCCGGATGGCGGCACATCGCCTCCAGCGCCTGGCGCCGGATCATCAGGAAACCGGTGCCGGCATAGCGCACGCGGGTAAAGCCGTTGACCACCACGATGCGGTCGGGATCCTCGATCTCGAGCACGTAGTCGAGCGAGGCCGCCGTGACGTCGGTCCGTCCCGCCTTGATCGCGCGCGTTGCCTTGTCCCAATTGACCCGCTTGATCGGATAGCAGCCGGCGACGACGTCGGCGCCGGATTCGATCAACCGGAAGACCTGCTCCGGCTTGAAGCCGATATCGGCGTCGATGAACAGGAAATGCGTCGCGTCCGGGTCGTCCAGGAACATCGCGACCAGATTGGCCCGCGCGCGCGTGATCAGCGCGTCGCCGTCGCGCAAGTGCACCTTGAGCCCGAGATTGGACATGCCGTGCACGGCGCGCTGCAGCGCGAAGATCGAGCTCGCGTAAATGCTCGACACCTGCCCGCCGAAGCATGGCGTAGCCACCACCAGTTGCATCTTGTCCGACATTGACGGCTCCGCCCCCGCTCAAATCCTCACCAAGAGGTAAACAGGCATGGTTAACGGCGCCTTAATGCGCCCTTACAGGTACTTGACCAACGAGAGCTGCGCGAGGTTGGCGGTAGTCTGGTAAGACGCCTGCAGCGCGTTCTGAAGCGACAGGATTTCGCTCGCCACCTGGTCGGGCGAGGCCGACTCCGCCTGATCGACGATGTTCTGCAGCTGCGCCTTGGCCTGGGTCTGGCGCGTGGTCGCGTCCTTCATGGTGTTCTGGGCCATCGCGATGTCGGTCTGGATGTCCTCGATTTTCTGTTGGCCCGCCTGCGGGGTAAGTGCCTGGGTGGTACGCAGGCTCAGGGCTGCGACCGCCGCACCCGAATATTGCCCGGTCGGCGAGGTCGAGAACGTGCCGTACACGGCGACCGCCTGCAGCTGCTTGCGGATCGCGTCCTCGTCGGCCTGGGCGCCATATTGCACCGTGACGGAATCATCGACCCGCGCCACCGCGGTCGAGCGCGCCGACCCCGGACCGTCATTGCCGGTGTACCATTTCACGGTCGTGGCCGAGCCGTCCACCAAGGTCGTCGCCGAGCCCGCAGGCGAGGAGCCGACGCGCAGCGGAGCCTTTGCCGCCGTGACCGGGGACGTCGTGAAGCCGAGCGCCGCGAACGCCGTGCTGTTCGAGCTCGTGATGTTGAGGCTGCCGGGATCGTCCGTGTTGATCGTGATCACGCCACCATGGATGGTCGATGGTTTCGAGGTGCCAGTGAGCTGATCGATCTTGCTAAGCAGAGTTGAGACATTGTCGGTAACGTTGATCTGGTTTGGACCTGTGGCACCCGAGGCGACAAAGGTCAGCGTCTGACCGTTCACCGTAATCGTATCGGGGCTAACGGCAGGCGGACCCGCCGACCCCGCCTGGAACGCCGTCGAGAGGACTGAGGGACCGCCCGTCGTCGCAGTGCCGCTCAGCACAGTTGAACCTGTGATCGGAGCCGTCGACGGCACGCTGCCGCGCGTCACGCTGCCGAGACCGAGCGCCGTGGCCGCCGCACCGCCGGTGACCGCCACGTCTGTGCCGGTGCCAGTGGCGATCTGGATATTGCCGCTGGCGCTCAGGGTCACGTTGGCGGAGGGGACGCCTGCGGCCGTCGCGATCGCGCTCAAGATGTCAGACACCTTGGCGGTGCTGCCCGAAGCCAATCCGATCGTGGTGTTGCCGCTGGCCGTCGTGACCGTGGTGACGGTAGGGTCGAAGGTGATCGTGTGGGCGCCGTTCGCGCCGGTGATGGTCAGGGTGGTCCCGGTCGGAGCGTTGGCGAGCGCGTTGAGAATGGTTCCGTTGAGATGGGGTGTCGCCGAAGAATCGAGCGACGTGGCCGTCGACGCAGCCGCCGCTGCGGTGTCCTGCAACGCGACCGAGCCCGTCCCGGTCGTCGAGGTATAGGAGCTCAGATTGCCGGTGGCCGCCGTGTTCGCGGTGGCCGATCCCGCCGTATTGAAGAAATTGTCGCCGGCAGCCACGGCGGATGCTGCCACCAGCGAGGTGTTGGCGAGCTTCGTGATCGCGGTGTTCAGCGCGGTGTTGAGGTTCGACGAGGTAATGGCCGGGTTCGGAGCAACCGCCGGAATGACATTGGGATTGCCGGGATCAATCGCAAAGCTGCCGACCGGCGTCGGCGTAGCGCTGGACGCCGTCAGGTCGATCTGCTCGGTCGAACCATCCGGCAGCGTGAACTGTACGCTGAGCTTGTCGCCGTTCTTCGGATTGACGCCGTTGAGATTGACCGAGAACGACACCGGCGAGCCGCTTGGGCCGGTCACGGTCGCACCCGTCAGTGTCGAGGAGACCGCCGCGATCTTGAGCCCGAACGGCGACGTCGCCGAATCCTCCTGCACCTGGATCGCGCCCGAGGGCAGCGTCGACTGCACAAGCCGGCCCATGCCATTGGTGCCGAGGTCGGCAGCCTGACGCTCCGCCATGACTTGCTTCAGGCCGGCCTGCGTCGTGGTGCCGTTGATGATGTCACCGGCGTTGGCGACTGATTGCGTGTTGTAGGCGGTGCCGGAGAACAGGTAGCGGTTGCCCGACTGCGTGTTGAGGACGCCAACCATCGAGCCGAACTGCGCGGCGGCGGTGTTCTGCGCCACCGTCTGGCCGTTGACGTTGAGATCCTGTGAGCTGGTGGCCGAGCCCGTCTGCACCGTGTTGCGGATCGTCGTCAGCGACTGCAGTGCCGTGTTGGCGAGGTTGATGTTGACGTTGACGTTGGTGATCGTGTCGGTATAGGCGGCGATGTTCGAAAGCTGCGCGCGCGAGGCGATCGCAAAGCCTTCGTTGGTGCCCATGCCTGAATAATTCTGCGACAGCTTGCCGGTCGAGAGCTGCGTCGACAGGTCGGTGAGCTGCTGGTTGATGTTGCGGATCTGTGCGCCGAGGACCGACGAACCGTAATTGATGCTGCTGATCGACATGTTTCAGAGCCCTACTGATTACCCTTGAGCCTGGATCAACGTATTCATCATGCTCTGCACCACCGACATGACATGGGCGTTGGCGGCATAGGCATTCTGAAGCTGGATCAGGTTCGACATCTCCGAGTCCAGATTGACGCTGGAGGTCGAGTTGAACTTGGCCTGCAGCGTCGAGACCACGACGCTCTGGCCCTGTTGGAGGGCGGTCGCCTGGGTCGAGGCGTTGGCCTGAACGCTCAGGAACTGCTGGAGATAGTTCGAGACGCTGCCGGTGAACGGCTGGCTGGCCGAACCGAGACCGGTCTGCGGTGAATAGGAAAACACCGTGTTGGTGAGCTGCGAATAGAGATAGTCCGAGCGCGTGGTGTCACCGGTGGGCGTCACCGGCGAGGTGCTGTAGATCGACAGCCTTGTCGGGTCGGTGACCAGTGACGGGTTGACCGAAATGCGGCCGGCAAGGCCGGTCATCTGCGAACCCGACGCCGTGATCGCACCTGTGTAGAGCGCCGTGCTGCCGTCGGTGAACAGCGGCAGTTGCGGGCTGCCCGACGTCAGCGACGAGATCGTCTTGGTGGCGGCCGACGAATTGACCTTGGCGAGACCGGTGCCGTCATCGGTGATCCGCAACGTCGTGGCGGTAGCCGGCGACGGGGCGGCGGAAAACGACAGATGCGCACCGGAAAGCGTGGCACTGAGCGCCGACGCGATCGCGCCCATGCCGGCGGAGAAATTGACTCCAACTTGCATCGGATTAGCGTTAGCAGCGTTCTGAAGCGGCAAAGCCGCCGGATCGGTGACGTTGACCAGCGTGATCTGGCGCTGCGTGTTGGTCGTTGTATCCGTGTAGGTAATGTTGACGGTGTTGCCGGGCGCCGCACCCGCGAGGTCGACGTCGAAGCCGGCCGGCGGGCCCGCAACCGCGCTGCCTGCCGTGGTCTTGTCAGACAGTGCGCTCGACATCGTCGCGGCGAGCTGGTCGACCTGGTTCTGCGCCTGCACCAGCGTCTGGTCGCGCAGCTTGAGATCGGCTGCGATCTGGCCGGAGGAGACAACGTTGTTGGCGACGACGTCGAGCGATGATCCGTTTGGCAGCTTGATGGTCAACGCCCCCACACCGGACTTGGTCGGATCGACGTTGTAGAGCGAGGTCGCCGAAAGCGTGCCGGTAGATGCGAAGGAGAACTGCGAGGCCAGTCCCGCGCCGACGAGCTGAATGCCGGTGGTAGTGTAGATGTTGGCCTGGTTTGATCCGTCGGTGGTGACACGAACGTCGACGAATTTCGACAGCGTGTTGATGGCCTGGTCGCGCTGGTCCATCAACGATGCGGCGGATGGATCGCTGGGAGCCAACCCCTGGAGCTTGGTGTTGATGTCGGCGATCTGGCTCATCGCCGCGTTGGCCTGCTGCGATGAGGTGCCGAGATCCTGCTCGACATTGGAGCGCAGCGACTGGATGCCCTTGGTGGTGACGTTGAGCTGCGTCGCCAGCGACTGCGCGGCACCGAGCGCGACCGTTTGCGCCGACGACGAGCCTGCGCTGGTCGAGAGCGCCTGGAGCGAAGAGGTGAAGTTGTTCAGCGCGTTTTCGAGCGTGCCGCTGTTGCCGGGCGTGCCATAGACATTCTGAAGCTGCTTCAGAATGTTGGCCATCTGGTCGGCATAGCCGCTGCCGCCGGTCTCGGTGCGCAGCTGGTTCTGCACATAGCTGTCGATGTCGCGGCTGACGCCGGTCGTCTTCGCAGTCGAGCCGAAGTCACCGGTGGTGACTTCGATCTGGTTCGGCGTCTGGGCGACGTAACCCGGCGTCTGCGAGTTTGCGACGTTCGACGAGACGATCGACAGCGCGGCCTGGTTGGCACGCAGACCGCTCATCGCACTGGCAAGGGCTGAACTCAAACCCATCTTACTTGCCGCCTTTGGTTACGTTACGCGCCGATCAGCGCAACACGTTGAGGAGATCCTGGACCATCGAATTCGCCGTCGTGATCACCTTGGTGTTGGCCGAATAGGCCTGCTGGGTCACGATCAGCTTGGTGAATTCGTCGGCGATGTCGGTGTTGGATCCCTCTAGGGACGAGCCGCTGATGGTGCCCGAGGCGCCGTCGATCGCCGGACCAGACTGATCGGTGACGGCATAGGCGCCGCCATCCAACGCCTTGAGGTAGTTGGTGCCATTGAAGTGCGACAGCGACACCTGAGCGAGGTCGAGGTTTTGGCCGTTGGAGAAGGTGCCGACTACAAGGCCGTTGTTGTTGACGGCGACCGAACGGAGCTGGCCGGCGGCGTAGCCGTTCTGCGTGATGGTGTTGATGGTGACGGCACCGCTGGTGCTGGCATATTGCGTCAACCCACCCGAAGAGATGTTGAAAGCGACCGAGCCGAGTGATTGGCCGCTGACGCTGACGTTGTTGATGGTGATGCCCGAGCCGGTCGGCGTGGACAGCGAACCGTCGCTGGCAAAGGTGAAGGTCTGGCCGCTATTGACCCAGCCGACCGTCGTACCGGTCGCGTTCGGGTCGGTCTGATAAAACAAGTTCCAGCTGTCCGTATGTCCTGTGCCCAGTGCCGCGCTGTCGGTCTTGGCCCAGCGCAATTGCATGTTCACGGGCGTGCCGGCCGCGTTGTAGGCCGTCACGGCACCGCCGCTGATGGATTCCTTGGTGAAGGTCGCGATGTCGTTGCCGATCACCGTCCCGGTGCCGGCCGTGCCGCCGCCGTTGCGCGCCTTGGTCACCGGGCTCGTGAATCCGAGCGCTGAGAACGCGGGCGCGGTGCTCGTGATGCTGAGATCCTGCGCCGTGCCTGTGTGGAAGGTGATGGCGCCGGTCGAGGCGTTGATGGTCGGCTGCACGCCCGTGGCGGTCCCGATCGCCGTGAGCAGGTCGCCGACTGTATCGTCGGCGCGGACGTGGGTTGCGTCCTGCGCGCCGGTGCCTGCTGCAGTGATAGTGATGGTAGTCGCGGGCGAGGTGCCCACGACGATGGTGTTGCCGGCGACGAAGTTCGACGTCAGCGAGTCGCTCGGCGCGGTGCCCGACAGCTTTGTTGCAGTGGTGATCGGCACTGGCGTCGTATTCTCGTTGTGGACGGACGTGCCGGTGATCGTGGCATCCGAATAGGGCGTCGCCGGCGTGCCGATCGGCAGCGGGTTCGCCGCGAAGTCGGACGGATTAAGACCACCATTGGCCAAGAGCGAACCGCTGGCCGCCGTCGAACTTGCCACCGTGTTCGGCTGGGTCGGAAGGTTCGCCGCATACTGAATCGCGGTGGTCGCCTGAGCCGGAACGAAGTTGTTCTGGAATTGCAGCACCGTCGGCACGTTGCCGGTCGGGTTGCCGGTCTTTGGATCGACCGCGACGCCCATCAAATAGTAGCCGGCACCGTTGACGAGGTTGCCGTTGGCGTTGACCTGGAAGTCGCCGCGGCGGGTGTAATTCGTGACGCCGTTGAATACCGGCACGTTGTCGACGACGCCGGTCGCCTTCTGCACCGAGAAGAAGCCGTCGCCGGTGATCGCCATGTTGGTGGCGACGGTGGAGGACGAGATCGTACCCTGGGTGGTGATGGTCGCCTGCGCATGCGCAGTGACGCCGCCGGCGACCTGCTTGCTCGGCACGGAGGCGTCCGGGATGAGATCTTCGAATGAGGTCCCGATGCCCTTGTAACCGGTGGTGGACGAGTTCGCGATGTTGCCCGAGATGTTCTGAAGCGCGTAGGACTGCGCCTGCAGGCCACCCACCGAGGTGTTCATTGCATCGAAGATACCCATAACTTTGTCTCCAAATCCGATCTCGGCGGCCGGCAGACCATGGCCGCAGTCGGAGGAGACGTCGCAAGGCCTATGCCAATGCGGGTATTCTCAGGAAATCAATGACTTAAATAGACATGCCCCGGTCGGATGACCGGGGCATAATTGCCGGACCGGCAACAATTGCCGGGGAAACACTTCATATAACGCCCTAAGTCGCCGACGGCGCCGCGGGATGAAACACCAGCCCGAAACCGTCGATGCAGTAGCGCAATCCGGTCGGCTTCGGACCGTCGTCGAAGACGTGGCCGAGATGGCCGCCGCAGCGCCGGCAGTGCACCTCGGTGCGCACCATGCCGAAGGTGCGGTCCTCGGTCTTGCCGACATTGCCCTCGATCGGCTGGTAGAAGCTCGGCCACCCCGTGCCGCTCTCGAACTTGGTTTCCGAGGCGAACAGCGGCAGGTCGCAGCCGGCGCAGGCGAAGGTGCCCTTGCGATGCTCCTTCAAGAGCGGGCTGGAGCCCGGCCGTTCGGTGCCTTCCTTGCGGAGGATCTCATATTGCTGCGGGGTGAGCTGGGCCCGCCACTCGGCGTCGGTCTTCTCGATCTCGAACTTTTGTGCGGCCTTCTCTCCAGCCTCAGCGGGTGTTCCCCTCAACCAGCGGAAGGCCGAAAGGCCAAACAGACCGGCGACGGTCGTCAACAGGATGCGGCGGTCAAACATGTCTTTCTCCGTGCGCAGGAAGTCCACGCCCTGAGATACGGATTCTAACGGCGGACGTTACACTTCCAGGCGGGATTTTTCTCAACTTATTGCGAGACGCCTTGGTCTTGGGGGACCGGTTCCGCCTGCTCCGTCGCTGGCGGCTGCGGTGCCGGAGCCGGCCGCGGCCGAACCCCGGGCGGCGGACGGCGCGGACCGGTGCCGGCAGCCCGATTGGCCTCGGCCAGCCGCGCCTCGCGTTCCCTATCCTTGACCCGGGCCCGTTCGCGATAGCGGGCGAGCGACCCCGCGGCGGCGGAACTTGCCCTGCCCCAAACTCCGACCAGTTGGCCTGCGACCCGTCCGGTGGTGCCGCCGGCCCAGACCAGCTCGAACGGCGAGAACAGCTTCCAGCGCTCGTCGCCCCACAGGATGCTGCGTGCGATCAGCTGCCCGGCCATGGCGGAGGTGTTCATGCCCTGGCGGCCGAACCCGCTCGCCACCCACAGACCTTTGCGCAGCTGGCCGATCTGCGGCATGCCGTGCACGGTCTGGCCGGTGGCACCGCCGAAGGTGTCGGTGATCTCGACATTGCCGAGCTGGGGAAAGATCGTGCGGATCCGCCGCTTGACGGCGCCGGCAAATCGCTGCGGCCGCGCCGCCCAGGTCGTCTCCGGGCTCTCCCACATCAGGCGATCGCCATCGACGATGCGGAAATGATCGACGCCATCGGAATCCATCACGGATCCCTTGAAGCCGATGATCTCGTGCACGCGCTCGCCGAGCGGCGCGGTGATACCGGCATGGCGCCAGACCGGTAGCAGCGTCTCCGACAGGCGCCGCAAGGGCGCGCCGAGATGAATGTTGCCGGCAAGCACGATGTGCGTGGCGCGCAGCCGCGCCGACGGCGTGACGATGCGCTTGCGGATACCGGAATGATCGATGCTGACGACCGGCGTATCCTCGAAGATGCGGGCACCGGCGCGCCGCGCCAGCACGGCAAGGCCATGCACATATTTGCGGCCGTCGACCTGGAATGCTTTGGGATAGTAGATGCCGTGGAAGTAACGATCGGTCTTGAGCGCCTCGCGAACGCGATCGACCTGCCAGCCCTCGACCTCGGTGTCGAAATCCTCGTTCAGCATCTGGAGCCGGCTGATCAGCCGGTCGCCGGCATCGACGTTGGAGACTTCCAGAACGCCGTCGGTGATGCCGATGCCCGGCATGTTCTCTTCGGTGGCATTGGCGCGGACGAACTCGGCGCCCTCCTTCGAGAGCGTCCACAATTCGCTGGCGTCCTCGAAGCCGATGCGCTCGATCAGATCCGTGAGCGGCAGCGCGAAGCCCGGCGTCACGGTGCCGAGCTGGTTGCCGGAGGCGTTCCAGCCGATATGGCGGCCCTCGAGCACCGCGACGCTGGCCCCGAGCCGGGCCGCCTCCAGCGCAATGGAGAGGCCGGCAAGCCCCGCCCCGATCACGCAAATGTCGGCGTCGAGATCAAACGACAGCCGCGCACGTTCACGAAAGCCGGCTTCTTCCTGGGACACGCTTGTGAAAGTCTCGCTCATGTCGTTTTGTCAACGGAGCAATCTTCTTAAAGGACCAATCGGGCGCTTGTCACCTTGTCCTCAACCGGCGCCTGTAGATTATTCTGGACGTGGAACGATTCGAGAATGCCATGCGCCGTTTGATGCTGCTGCGTCACGCCAAGACCGAGACCGACGCGCCGAGCGGCCGCGACCAGGACCGCCGGCTCGACGACCGCGGCCAGCGGGACGCCGCCGAAATGGGCGACTGGATCGCCGCTCACCCGCCCGTGCCCGAACTCGTGCTGGTGTCGCACGCCGTCCGTGCCCGGCAGACCTGGGATATCGCCTGGCAGGCGATGAAGGACCGCGTCGCAGCACCGCAGGTCGAGATCCTGCCGGAACTCTACGGCGCCGATCCCGCGCAGATCCTTGAAACCATTCGCACTGCAACGATTCCGGCCAATCCCAGGCAGTTGCTGCTGGTCGGGCATAATCCGGGCATGCACGAGGCCGGCCTGATGCTGATGGGCAGCGGCGATCCGGCCGGCGCCAAGGCGCTTGCCGGCAATCTGCCCACGGCGGGGCTTGCGGTCCTCGACTTTGACGTCAAGGATTGGGGGGACGTGGCCTACCGCCGCGGCAAACTGGTGCTGTTCGTCAGCCCCAAGTTGCTTCGACTGGGATGAGACGCGCGGGCGCCGTCTCGACCGGTTGATGCAGCTTGGTCACTAGGGAGGCGCAGATGTTCAAGTCCATTCTCGTGCCCATCGACCTCGCCGACACCGACCTCGCAAAGCCTGCGATCGCGACCGCGACGACGCTGTCGCAGAACTGGAGCGGATCGGTCCGGCTGCTCAACGTGCTGCCGATGACGCCAGTGATGCTCGCCGAATACGTCCCGGCCGACTTCGACGAACAGCAGCGCCAGACCTCGGAAGAGGCGCTCGCCATCGTCGCGCGCGAATCCGGGATCGAGGCATCGCACATCTCAAGCGTCGTGCGCCAGGGCGGCATCTATCACGAGATCCTGGAGGAAGCCGCGCACATGAAGGCCGACCTGATCGTCATGACCTCGCATCGGCCTGCGATGCGGACCTATTTCCTCGGCTCCAACGCCGGGCATGTCGTGCGCTACGCGAAGTGCTCGGTGCTGGTGGTGAGGCACTGAACTCGGAGCAATGTCGTGAAGCAATGGTGGCGGAGATGGACCTACGAGGTCCCGCTCGCAATCGGCGATGCACTGTGGGAAGTGCTGGTGGTGCAACTGGCCGCGCTGCTGGACAGGCTGACGGTGCGGAAGGTCGTCGCCTTCATCCCCGTCGTCATCCTGATAGGCGCCTACTACCACAGCATCCCGATTCCGCCGGAACTGATGCTGATCGGCGACTTCCTCGCCTATATCGACATCTTCTCGGTGCTGTTCCTGATCGGGGTACTCAGCCGCGTCACGACGATCTTGTTCGTCGTCAAACAAGCGGCGGCACGCGTCGCGATGCTCGCAGGCCACGTCGCCGCGCAGTTGCAGCGGCTCGATGTCCGGCATCGGCGCACGCGCAGCGCTCCGGCGAGGCCTCGCCGCAGGCCTGATCGGTCCGAGGACGATCGAGCCTATGGCGGCGTGTGGGGCCAGGTCGCGCTGGCTTGATTACGGTCTGGATTATCCGCTGCGCTCGCAATGACGATGCGGCGGCTGTTGCGGGCTAAGACTCCGCTCTCGTCTCCCGGCTCTGCGCCGCAACACCAAGGCGTTGCAGCGCGTCCGGGGCGAGAGCGAAGGCACTCACAGATACCGCGTCAGCTCGGCCTTGAACTGGCCGTAGACGGCGTCTTCGATCTGGCTGCGGTTGATCCCGATGTCGCGCAAAGCGCGGTCGTCGAGCTCGTTCAGCGTCTTGACGGCGGAGCGGCGCTCCAGGCGGTCGAACAGGGCATAGGCGGCGTTGACGAGCGTGGCAAAAAATCCGCTCGACGAGGATGGGCGTAAACTCCGCCCGGCAGTTTGCGAGATCGTGGTCATGTTTCTTCTCCGGCCTTTGGTCCTGCGCGGCGAAGCGGATGCCGTTGGCGCAAATGCCTTAAGCATCTGCACCTCATTTGCCATCGGATTGCTCTCGCTTTCCTCGGCTCAATCGCGGACCTTGATGGAACTTAAATGCTCCAGTACATTGCTCGGAGCAAGGAAAACATTGCTCTCGGTGCAATAATGTCCAAGTTCGAGTACGTGAAGCTTGCGGATGCCATTGCCGCAGATATCTCTAAAGGCACGTTAAGACCCGGCGACCGGCTGCCGCCGCAGCGCAACTTTGCCTATGACCGTGGCATAGCGGTCTCGACCGCGAGCCGTGTTTATACGGAGCTGCTGCGCCGCGGGCTCGTGGTCGGCGAAGTCGGGCGCGGCACCTTCATCTCCGGCGACATCAGGCGCGAGGTCGAGACCGTCACCGAACCGCGTGATGCGCGCATCGATTTCGAGGTCAATTATCCGTTATTGCCGCAGCAATGGGCAATGATCGCCAAGAGCCTCGCCGGGCTCGAACGCGTCGACGCTTTGGAAGCCGTGCTGCGCTCGTCGACCAGCACCGGCACCAAGAGCGCACGCAATGCGGCTGCCGCCTATCTCGCGCGCAAGGATTTCACGCCGCAGGCCGAGCAGATTCTATTCACCGCCAACGGCAAGCAATCGCTCGCGGCCGCGCTCGCAGCGCTCGTGCCGACCGGCGGACGTTGCGGCGTCGAGGCGCTCACCTACCCCTACGTCAAGAGCATCGCCGCGCGGCTCGGCATTACGCTGGTGCCGATCCCGATGGACGAATTCGGCGCGCGGCCCGACGCGATCCAGAAGGCGCATCGCGAAGCGCATCTGTCGGCGCTGTATCTCCAGCCCATCATCCAGAATCCGCTCGGTGTCACCATGAACGCGACGCGACGCGCCGACATCATGCGCGTTGCCGAGAAGCTCGACCTCACCATCATCGAGGATACCGTCTACGGTTTCCTCGCCGACGACACGCCGCTGGCGGCGCTGGGGCCGGACCGCTGCATCGTGCTCGACAGCCTCTCGAAGAAGGTCGCGCCGGGTCTTGCGCTCGGCATCCTCGTCGCGCCTCCTCACTTGCGCGAGAGCGTCATGAGCGCGGTCCGCACCGGCGGCTGGATCGCCTCGGGCCACGCGCTCGCATCCGGTCAGCGATTGATGGCCGACGGTACCGTCGCCGAGCTGACACGGCTCAAGCGCATCGACGCCGCACGTCGCCAGCAGACCGCGGCACGACTGCTCGCCGGTTACCAGATCGCCGCCGATGCGCGCTCCTATCATCTCTGGCTGACGCTGCCGCCGCACTGGCGCTCGCAGACATTCGTTGCCGCGGCGGCCCGGCGCGGCATCGCGCTGACGCCGTCCTCGACCTTCGCGGTCGCGCATGGCCATGCCCCGAACGCCGTGCGGCTGGCGCTCGCCCCGCCCTCGTTCGAGCAACTCGATTCCGGCCTGCGCACGATCGTATCGCTGCTCGGCACCAAGGAGGAAGATTTCGACTCGACGGAGTAGCCCCTCGCCGGTCAACGCTCCGGCCATTCGGCGATGAAGCCTCTCGCCTTGTACGGCCCGATCTTGTCCCATTCGTGCAGGACACGACGACGAAATTCATCGTCGGTATGCCAGAGCGTGCGTGGCGTCGCAAAACTGTCGACGGTGAGCAGCAGCTTCGTCACCTCGGGCCAATGCCGGTGCAATGTCATCGGATAGCGCCGCGCGGTCCAGGTGTTGCCGAGGCAGATCACGCTGCGGATATTGTGCAGTCCCAGCGCCGCATCGATGATCGGCAGCGAGAAGATCACGTTCTCGCCGGTGTTCATCGCGCGATGCTCCTCGAGAATCCGATCCCCCGGAATGCCCGCATCGACCATGGCCGCCTTGATGATCATGCACTCGGATTGCTCCGAGCCGGGCGTTGCGCCGCCGCTGACAATCGACCAGCGGAAAGAGCCCTCGCGCCAGAGCCGCGCGGCGGTTTCGGCGCGCAGCACCACGTCCTCGCGGGTGCCGAACAGAAACAGCAAGTCGGCCGGCTGAAGCGGCGTATCGATCAGATGGGTGCGATTGATCTCGGCGATCTCGTCCGCCGTCGGCAGGCGCGTACTGCGATTCCCAACTGTCATCGCGGCACGATGCGGGACCGGCGCGCGGCTGCGAAGTCAATTTTGATTGCGGCCGGTTACGAGCGCTAGGGCAGCAGGCCAGCCGGCAGCCGATCAAAACTGTAGCTGCGCGGCTGGTTGCGCCGGACGAAGCCGCCGACTTGCCAGGCGAATAACGCGGCAAAGCCGAGGATGAACAGGAGACCGGCGACTTCGCCGATCATCAGCGCGCGGATCAACAGTCCGGCCATCGCCACGGCCAGCACCGCGAGGAACGCCAGCACAGCCGCATAGGTCTTGCGGCCGAGGCCTGCGGTCAGCGCGGCGCGGCTGCCGGCCTTCGCCATCCGCGCGTGCAGCTCGACGAGAAAATCGCGAAACCCGCGGTCCTGCGGCGCCATCAGCGCCGCGGTCTGCCAGCTCGTCGACAGGATCGCGATGCGACCGCCGCTGGCACGGCTGACATCGGCGCGAAAGCGATGCTGCTGCATCGAAACCGGTCGGAAGGACAGCCGGATTGCACTGATCTCATCATAGCGCCAGACGCCTGAGCGGCCGGCGATGTGCCAGGACAATCCCTCATCGGTCAGCTCGAAGCGATGTGCCGAGCCGATCAGCGACGCCTTATATGCGTAGCTCGTGACCCACCGCCCCTTCCCGTCCGAAACCTGCATCACTCAATCCCGTCCGCGATCCGCTTGCGCGACCGCCCTCCCCCATCCTACAAGCAGGGCATGGCTGAGACGACCTATTTCCCGCGCCACCTGATTCTCGGGGCCGCCATGATCTCGGGCGTGCTGCTCGCGCTCGCGGTGCACATGTTGGGTGCGCGCTACGGGCTCGACCTCGGCGGTCTCTGGCGCTCGGACACGCATGAGTTCATGCCGACCGGAGCTGCGATCGCCTGGTGGCTGATTGCGACCGTCGGATTCTCCGGCGGCTATTTCACGGCGTCGTTGATGCAAAGCGCCGTCTCCGGCCAGATCCCGCAGCGGATGCGTCAGTTCCTGATCGCGGTCGGCGTGCTCCTGCTCGCCGGCGCCGGACAGGCCGCCTCGGCGCCGAGCCCGATCCCGACCATTTCCGGCGTGCTCGCAGGCCTTGCGGCACTGTGTCTCGGCGCCGTGATGGCGTTCTGCGGCGCGCATTTCGCGCTGCGCCGCGGCTAGGCCTTTTCAGGCCGAAGCGCGTAGCCGCGGCCGTTCCAGCATCATCGCGACATCGGAAGCGGGCCGCGGCATGCTGAACAGATAGCCCTGCGCCTGGGTGCAGCCTTCGCGCCGGAGCAACTCGAGCTGCGCATCATTCTCGACGCCCTCCGCCGTGGTGACGATGCCGAGGCTGCGGCCAAGACCGGTCACGGCGCGGATGATCGCGACCGAATCCTCGCGCGTGGCAAGCTCGGACACGAACGAACGATCGATCTTGATCTTGTCGAACGGAAAGCTGCGCAAGTAGCTCAGCGAGGAATAGCCGGTGCCGAAATCGTCGAGCGAGATACGCACGCCCATGGCGCGCAGATCGTGCAGCGTGGTCAGCGTCGCCTCGCTGTTCTGGAGCAGTACGGATTCGGTAATCTCGAGCTCGAGGCGGCTCGCCGCGAGCCCCGATTTCTCCAGCGCCTCGGTCACCGATGCAATCAGGTTCGGATTCTTGAACTGCACCGGCGAGAGGTTGACGGCGACGCCGACGTCATCCGGCCAGGTCGCAGCATCTGCGCAGGCACTGCGCAACACCAGCTCACCGAGCTGGATGATCAGGCCGGTTTCCTCGGCGAGGGGAATGAAGTTGAGGGGCGAGATCAGGCCGCGCTGCGGATGGTTCCAGCGCATCAGCGCTTCGAATGCCACCACGCGATCGCTGGCGACGTCGCGGATGGGCTGATAATACGGCTGGAATTCATCGCGCTGCAGCGCCGCCCGCATATCCATTTCCAGCAGGCGCCGCGCCTGCGCGCGCGCGTCCATGCCGGTCTCGAAGAAGCGATAGGTGCCGCGGCCGTCCGCCTTGGCGCGGTACAGAGCGAGATCGGCGTTCTTCAGCAGCTCGTCGGGATTGCTGCCGTCCTGTGGCGACAGCGAGATGCCGATCGAGACGCCGATCACGATCTGATGGTCGTCGATCGCGTAAGGCGCGGAGATCACCTCGACCAGACGGCCGGCGAGCGCCCGCGCGGCAGCCTCTTCCGAGCGACCGATCTGGACCACGGCGAACTCGTCGCCGCCGAGGCGGGCGACGGTGTCGTGTTCGCCGACGGTGGCCTTGAGCCTGCGTCCGACTTCCTTCAACAGCGCGTCGCCAATGGGATGGCCGAGCGAGTCGTTGATGTCCTTGAAATGGTCGAGGTCGAGGCAGAGCACCGCGAGCTGGTCGTTCGCGCCCGCCCGACGCAGCCCCTGCTCGAGCTGCTCGTGGAACAGGACGCGGTTCGGCAGATTGGTCAGCGCATCATGGCGCGCCATGTGCGAGATCTTGGCCTGCGCCTCCAGCCATTCGGTGATGTCCTCGAAGGTGGCGACCCAGCCGCCGCCCTGCATCGGCTGATTGACGACACGGATCGAGCGCTCGAACCGGGTCACGACCTGGCTGGTCGTACGGCCCTCCCGCGCGTCGGCGACAAGGCGCGCGAAGAATTCGTTTGCATCGCCCTGCCACTGGCCTTTGGCCTGCTCTTCCCGCAACACGTCGACGAGCAGCCGGCCGGTGAGCGGAATGTTGGTGCGACCGAGCATCGCGGCGTAGCGCTCGTTGAACAGCTGGATCTTGCCCTCCGCATCGAACATGCACAGCCCCTGCGACATGTTTTCAAGAGCGGTATCCAACACGACCTGCTGGCGTCCGATCTCGCCCTTGGCGCGACGGTCGAGTACGGCGGCCGCGAGCGCGATGACGAGAATGGCAGCGGCCGCGCTGGCGGTCAGGATGGACAACGACGCCGGCGGGATCGAAAGACCACTGATCACGAGCGTCGGATCGGGCGTCAATTCCAGTGCGCCCATCGCGGTGAAATGATGAGAGACGATGGCAACCGTCAACAGGATCGTCGCGGCAATCGCGTCGGACAGGCTATCGCCTCGTCCCGCGACGTGCAGGGCGAACGATCCAAACAGGATGCCGAGCACGATCGAGACCGTCACGGTTCCGGTGGCCCAGCCGACATGGGCGGGAATCTCGAACGCCATCATGCCGGTGTAATGCATCGCGGCCACGCCTGCGCCAACGACGGCGCCGCCGACAGCGACCAGCCCCCTATGCGTGGACGAAACCGAGATGCTGAGACCGATGAAGGTGACTGCGATCGCAAACAGCAGCGACAGGATCGTCACGGGAATGTTGTAGGCGCCGCCGGCGCCCGGCCCGTAGGCCTGCATCGCGATGAAATGGGTTGCCCAGATACCGCAGCCGGCCACCATGGCATCGAGCGTGATCCACACCAGACGCGCCGACCCGCTCGCAGCACGCGCGCGGTGAAACAGGCTGATTGCCGCCGCGCTGGCGAGCAGACATACCACCCCGCCGAGTGCGACCAGGCGCAAATCATGCTGGTCCGTGAGACAAAACAGAACTTGATACATTGCCGGCCCCTATTCCATCGGGCACTAGAACCGGCAGAAATGGACAGTCGGTAACCGGCTATGCGCCGGTTACCGGAATGGTGAACAGGGAATGTGTGCGCTTACTCACATTTGTTCGCCGCCCGCCTTTGCACCGAAGCCGATCACGCCGGCCGCCAGCAGCAGCACGGCCGCTGATATAATTAGCGACTGGTGAAGGCCGATCATGAATGCGCTGTCGGAGGCTACCAGCGAACCGAACAGTGCAACGCCGAGGACACTGCCGGTCTGTCGCGTCGCGTTGAGCACACCCGCAGCGATACCGGAGCGCGCCTTCTCGACGCTGCCGAGCAAGGTGGAGGTGAGAGGCGGCACCAGGAGGCCAAGTCCGCCGCTGATCGCGATCATCTGCGCGAAGATCGCCCAGTAGCTCGTCTCCGGCTCGATCCAGAGCAGACCAAGACAGCCAAGCGCCGAGATACAGGCGCCGACAACGATGGTCGGGCACGGGCCGATGCGCTCGGCGAGGCGCGGCGCCAGCAGATTGACCGGCAACACCGCGCTCATCATCGGTACGAAGGCGAGCCCGGTCCACCAGGCCGACAGGCCGTTGATCCGCTGGAAGTAGAGACTGAGCACAAAGATCAGGCCGTAGATCGCGATATTGACGAGCAGGCCGACGACCGTGGTCAGGGTAAACAGCCGATGACTGAACAAGGACAACGGAAGCATCGGTTGCTCCGTGCGGCTCTCGCGCCAGACGAACAGCGTCGCGAAGACGGCGGCCGCCGCGAAGGCCGAAAGCACGAGCGGATGCTCCCAGCCAAGCACGCCGCCCTCGATGATCGCGCCGGCGAGCGCCCCCAGCGCGCCGATCGCGGCGAGCTGGCCAGGCAGATCGATCTCGCGCGAACGCGCCCGCGTGGTCTCTGTCGCATAGCGCCAGCTCAGCCACAGACCGGCGAGGCCGATCGGCAGATTGACGAGGAAGATCGCCCGCCAGCCGACCAGCGTGATCAGCGCGCCGCCGACGAAGGGACCGGCGGTCAGCGCCAGGCTTGCGCCCGCCGCCCAGACCGCGACGGCACGGCCGCGCGCGCGGTCGTCCGTATAGGCATGACTGAGCAACGCCAGCGAATTCGGCACCAGGATCGCCGCCGCCAGCCCCTGGACCAGCCGCGCGCCGATCAGCACGACGGCGTTGGGCGACAGCGCGCAGGCGAGCGAGGCCGCGGTGAAGATCGCGAACCCCGCCATGAAGATGCGCTTGGCGCCGATCCGGTCGCCGAGTGCGCCGGCCGTAAGGATGAAGGCGGCAAAGGCGATGGTGTAGGCGCTCACCACCCATTGCAGCTCGGCAACGCCGCCGCCGAGCGTTTTGCTCATCGCATCGAGCGCGGTGTTGACGATGGTGACGTCGAGCTGCACCACGCCGTAGCCGAGGCTCATCGCCGCCAGCGTCAGCGAGGTCGCAAGGCGCGAAGCGGTGCGCGTGGCATCCTTCGCGCCGAAGGTTTCATATTTGATGGTGTTGGCTCGCATGCTGCCACCTCGATTGCAGCCCCATGCGACATATACGCCTCCGGCCCGCCATCATGTTTCGACAATGACCGAATGATGGATGCGCGAGCGCCGCGCGGACGACCGCGCGGCGCTTTTGCGGCTAGGCCGGCGTTAGCTCGCGGCCCGCAGGTTCACCTTGCTCTCGGCAAGCGTCGTCAGTTTCTTGTCGGTCGCCTTCTCTTCCTCGAGCGTTTTGGCCAGCACGGCAGCACAGTCGCTGCGACCGAGCTGCTTGGCCCAGGCGATCAGGCTGCCGTAACGGACGATCTCGTAATGCTCGGCGGCCTGCGCCGCGTTGATCAGCGCGGCGTCGAGCACCGCCTTGTCCGCGACCTCGCCGGCGGTCTCGTCGGCCTCCTCGATGATGCCGTCGATCGCCGGGCAGTCGACCGCCTTCACCTGGGCACCATGCATCTTGAACACTTCCTCGAGCCGCGTGACGTGCTGCCTGGTTTCTTCGAGGTGCGTCAAAAAGCCCTGCTTCAGCTGCGGATCGGTCGCCTTATTTGCCATTTTCGGCAGCGCCTTGGTGAGCTGCTGCTCGGCGTAATAGATGTCCTGTAGCTGATGCACGAACAGGTCGTTCATGGTCTTGATGTCTTTTGTGAACAGTCCCATCGTTCCGATCCTCGCAGGTTTCGGGAACACGGCAGCACCGGCCTGCACGAGAAGCCTGTGTTTTGCCGTGTTCGATTGCTGATGGGGCGCTAACCGATCCGCAGCAGCGTCGTTCCAAAAAATGCCCGGATCGTTTGCTTCGGAACAACGCTTGCGACCGCAGGATTTGAAACCATCTGAACATGCGGGTGCACGACGCAGGGTCGCTCCCTCGACTCATATGCTTAACGCGCGCGCCATGTGAACCACTTATGACAAAAACAGCCGGTCCGGCGCAGAACCAGTCGTTGTCAAGGGCTGCACAAGTCGCTGTTTTTGCCTTAAATGAGCTACATCATGCCTAGCGATCGACGCCCATTTCGGGCAGTGATCGCAACCGACCGGCCAATGTCTGGCCCGGTCGGTCTTGCCCCCCGCCGGGAGGATGAATGCACGGACTGCTGCCCGCGCTGAAACGCGGCTTCAAGAAATGGATCGGCTGGCGACGGCTCGGTATTGCCGCAAGCGTGATGATCATCGCCTTCGCGGTCACCACGCTGCTGCGGACCCTCAAGGGCATCGATACCGGCGTCATCCTGACCGCTTTGACCGATATTCCGCGCGGACATATCGGTCTGGCCGCGATCTGCGTGTTCTTCGCGTTCTGTACGCTGACGTTCTACGACTTTTTTGCACTGCGAACGATCGGCAAGAAGCACGTGCCCTACCGCATCGCAGCGCTGTCGAGCTTCACGTCCTATTCGATCGGCCACAACATCGGCGCCACCGTGTTCACGGGCGGCGCGATCCGTTTCCGGATTTACTCGGACTACGGGCTGAATGCGATCGACGTCGCCAAGATCTGTTTCCTCTCCGGCCTGACCTTCTGGCTCGGTAACATCTTCGTGCTCTCGATCGGCATGACCATCCACCCGGATGCGGCCTCCTACATGGATCAGCTGCCGTCGTCGATCAATCGGCTGATCGCGCTCGGCGGCCTCGCCTCGATCGCCGCCTATCTGGTCTGGCTCTGCATGGGCGACAAACGCCGCGAGCTCGGCCAGAAGGGCTGGAAGGTCGTGCTGCCGTCGGCGCCGCTGACGCTGGTGCAGATCCTGATCGGTGTGGTCGATCTCGGCTTCTGCGCGCTTGCGATGTACCTGCTGATGCCGGCCAATCCGCCGATCGACTTCCTGTCGCTCGCCGTGGTGTTCATCCTGGCGACGCTGCTGGGCTTTGCCAGCCACGCCCCGGGCTCGATCGGCGTGTTCGACGCCGCCATGCTGGTGGCACTGCCCGAATTCGGCCGCGAGCAACTGCTGGCAACCCTGCTCGTGTTCCGCATCCTCTATTTCGTGATCCCGTTCGGCCTCGCCATCTCCATTATGGGCACCCGCGAGCTCTGGATGAACGTCGTCCGGCCCTGGCAGGAGCGGCGGCGGCTGGCGGAAGCCTGCGCGCAGGCCAACCTGCCCAATCAGGTGACGCCGATGGAGCGCGAGCGATTGGTGCGCCAGGCCAGCAAGCGATAAGGCACGCCCGAGCCCGTAGGAGCCTCAGACAAAGGTTGCGGGGCGGAGAGTGATGCTCTCTTATTTCCGCCTCAACTTTGCCGTTGAAGACGCGGGCCATGATCCCTATTTCCCTACGCCGTTTGCTCTCGAGCGCCTTGCTGCTGGCCGGGCTCCTCACCGTTTTGCCGCTTCCGCGCGCCGTCGCGCAGGATGCCGGCGCCATGCAGATCACCTGGGAGGTCCGCAACCGCTTCCGCCTGTTCCGCGAGGAGCGCGACTTCCTGCTGCATGTCGAGAATGCGCGTAACCGCAGCATCCTCGCCGCCGAGCAGTCGCTGGAGCTGCAGAGCGAGGGCCGCGGCTGGGCCCGCAACATGGTCAACCGCCTCTGCATCGATCTCCAGGGCCGGGTCAACCAGCCCTGCACGCGCGACAACGTCAAAGAGAACTACATCACCCCGATCGACCACCCCATCACCGTGCGCCTTGCCGGCGCGGTGCCGGTCGGCGCCACCTGCGCGTGGACGTTCGACGACGGCGACGGACCGCAGACCTCGACCTTCGACTGCGCCGAACCGGTCAATCTGCGGGTCCGCTATGGCAAGCAGACGGTGGCGAGCGTCGACGTCTCCTCCGGCTCCGATCCGAGCCAGCGCATCCAGACCGAGATCCAGGTCCGCGACATCTTCATCGCCGGCCTTGGCGACAGCATTGCCTCCGGCGAGGGCAATCCGGACCGGCCGCTGGCGCTGTCGGACGAGGGGTTTTGCTTCCGCTCCTATCTCGGCACCGCCGGCGGACAGTATTACCGGCCGAGCCGCGCCGGCTTCAAGGGCGGTCGCGCCTGCGAGGCACCGGATACGCTTGCCAATTGGCAGCACTACAGCGCGCTCTGGCTCAACTCGCCCTGCCACCGCTCGCTCTACAGCTACCAGACCCGCACCGCGCTCGCGCTCGCGGTACGCTACACCCATATCGCCGTCACCTATCTGCCGCTCGCCTGCACCGGCGCCAGCATCAGCGACGGGCTGCTCGGCTCGCAGCGCGCCCGCGAATGCCCGCCCGGCAAGTCCGGCGTCTGCAACACCAGCGTCAATGCCCAGGTTGCGGAGTTGCGCGAGGCGGTCACCGCGGCCAAGAAGCGCCAGCCGGATCGCAATCTCGATCTGGTGCTGCTCTCGATCGGCGCCAACGACGTCTACTTCTCCGGCCTCGTCGCCGACGTCATCGTCGATACCGCGACTGAACGCGCGCTGTTCCGCCGCTCCGGCGTGATGGCGAGCGTCGACGATTCACGCGATGCGCTCCAGCGCGAGCTGCCGAAGAATTTCGTCAAGCTGCGCGAGGAGCTGAAGCCGCTGCTCGGCGGCGACCTCTCGCACGTGGTCTACGTCTCCTACGCCAATCCGGCGCTCGCTGATGGCGGCGTGCCCTGCCGCGGCGGCCGCGCCGGCTTCGACGTTCATCCCGCCTTCAATGCCGATCCCCAACGTCTCGCCCGCGTCTCGACCTTCGTCGACACCGAGTTCCTGCCGCAGCTGAAAGGGCTCGCAACCTGCACGCAGGGCGCGCTGTGCCGCGATCCCGAGGCTGACCGAATGACCTTCGTCGACACGCACCAGGCTGCGTTCGCGGATCACGGCTTTTGCGCTCATTCCGGCAATGATCCCGAGTTCGACCGCACCTGCTTCGCCGAGAACGGCCAGAGCTTCAATCCGGACATCGTCAGCGCGGCGAGCCAGCCGATGCTGTGCGGCCGGGGCGCCTCGGAATATCGCGCCTACCTGCCGCGCGCGCGCTGGATCCGCGATGCCAATGACAGCTATTTTGCCGCGATGACCTATCCGCAAGGATTGCCGGCGGCGAGCCAGCCGAACGACATCCACGACGCGACCTGGGGCGTGCTGTCGGCCGTCTATGGCGGCGCCGTGCATCCGAGCGCCGAAGGCCACGCGGCGATGGCGGACGCCACACTGCCGGCCGCGAGCGCGGTGCTGGGCCTGGATGCCGTGCCGCCAGGCGTCACGCGCGGACTATTGGGCCCACTCCTGCCGGCCGCTCGGCAATAGCGGAATTGGGGGCAACGGAACCACCGTTGCCGCTCGCTAGAAATTGATGCGCTGCCGTCAATTGAGTCCATTCCATTCAGGGCAGGTTCAGCCGGCCGGCGCATGATGACGCACGCGTCATGGCATGTGGGCGTCCTCATGCAGTCCGAACCCGTCGGGACCGATCGTGGATAGCAGAAGCGGATGTCGTCGGCTGCACTGGTCGCGCGTTGCGGCGTTCGTGGCGCTCGCTGCGGGCCTGCACCCGAACACGACCCGCGCCGACGACCTCAATCCGCACGATCTCGCTCTGCTCGATCGGCTGACCTTTGGCGTCAGTACCGCGAGTGCCGCGCACATGCACGGCCTTGGTGCCGAACGCTGGCTGCAGGAGCAGTTGCATCCCGCCGGCAATCCGGTTTTGCCCGACGCGGCCAAGGCGCAGATCGACGCGATGCCCGACGTCCACAGCTTCCCGTTCGACATTGCGGTTGCCTTCGAGCAGCAATCCAAGAGCGCCAATCAGGTCGCCGATCCCGAGCAGAAGAAAGCCGCGCAGCAGGTCTTTCAGCAGGCGATGAACGATCGCGCCAAGCAGGCGGCGGCCCGTACTATCCTGCGCGCGCTCTATGCGCCCGACCAGCTGCGCGAGCGCATGGTCTGGTTCTGGTTCAATCATTTCAATGTCCACCAGTACAAATCGAATCTGCGCATACTGGTCGGCGACTACGTCGATCATGCCCTTCGTCCGAACTCGCTCGGCAAGTTTCGCGACCTGCTCGCCGCGACCGTTCGTCATCCCGCGATGCTGCGCTATCTCGACAACGCCGACAACGCGGCAGGCCATCTGAACGAGAACTACGCCCGCGAGATCATGGAGCTGCACACCATGGGCGTCGGCTCCGGCTACACCCAGGCCGACGTCGAGGCGCTCGCGAAGATCCTCACCGGGGTCGGCATCGACACCAAGCCGGAAGACCCGAAGCTCAAGCCGGAATTGCAGTCCCAGCTCGTGCGCGAGGGCGCCTTCGAGTTCAATCCGTCCCGTCACGACTACAGCGACAAGACCTTTCTCGGCCACACCATCAAGGGCCGTGGACTTGCCGAGGTCGACGAGGCCATCGACATTCTGGTCCGCCATCCGGCGACCGCGAGCCATGTCTCGCGCAAGATCGCGACCTATTTCGTCTCGGACAATCCGCCCGAGACGCTGGTGCAGCGGATGGCGCAGAGCTTCAAATCCACCGACGGCGACATTGCGTCGGTCCTCGCAACGATGATCCATTCGAGCGAATTCGAGGCCGCGCTGAAACCCGGCACGCGCTTCAAGGATCCCGTGCAATACGTGCTGTCGGCCGTCCGCCTCGCCTATGACGACCGGGTCATCCTGAACACGGCGCCGATCCAGGGCTGGATCAATCGCCTCGGCGAGGGCCTGTTCAACCACGAGACGCCGGATGGCTACGCGCTGACCTCGGCATCGTGGAACGGCCCTGGACAGATGATGGTGCGCTTCGAGATCGCGCGCCAGATCGGATCGGGCTCGTCCGGCCTGTTCAAATCGGACGGACCGAACCCGGTCGAGCAGCCCGCGTTCCCGCTGCTCCAGAATGCACTCTACTTCAACGGCCTTCGCAAGACGCTGGGCCCCGCGACCTTGGCCTCGCTCGACCGGGCGATTTCACCGCAGGACTGGAACACGCTGTTCCTGTCGTCACCGGAATTCATGCACTGAGCTACGGAGATCACCATGAACCGTCGCGAGCTGATCAAGACCTTTGCCGCACTCGCGCCGCTCACGGTGGCAGGCCGCGTCTGGGCCGCGCCGGCAACCGATGCCCGTATGCTCGTGGTGTTCCTGCGCGGCGCCTATGACGCAGCGAATGTCGTGGTGCCGGTCTCCAGCGAATTCTATCGGGCATCGCGACCGACGCTCGCCATTGCCAAGCCCGATCTCGGCAATCCCAACGCCGCGCTTTCGCTCGACGCCGATTGGGGACTGCATCCGGCCCTGCGCGACAGCATCTATCCGCTCTGGGCCAAACGCGAGATCGCCTTCATTCCCTTCGCCGGCACCAGCGACGACCTGACCCGGAGCCATTTCGAGACCCAGGACACGATCGAGCTCGGCCAGTCGGCCTCCGGCTCGCGCGACTATCGTTCGGGCTTCATGAGCCGGCTCGCCACCGAGCTGACGCGGGTCAAGCCGATCGCGTTCACCGACCAGCTCCCGCTGATCTTCCGCGGCAAATCGCAGGTGCCGAACACCGGCATCAACAACGTCGCCAAACCCGGCGTCGACGACCGTCAGGCCGATCTGATCAAGAAGATGTATGCCCAGTCCAACCTGGCGTCCTCGGTGTCGGAAGGCTTTCGCGTGCGCGACGACGTCTACCGCTCGGTCTCCGAGGAGATGAATGCCGCCAATCGCGGCGCCGTCTCGCCGCGCGGCTTCGAATTGTCGGCCCGCCGTATCGGCCGATTGATGCGCGAGCAGTTCAACCTCGGCTTCGTCGACGTCGGCGGCTGGGACACCCATGTCAACCAGGGTGCCGCCAACGGCTATCTCGCCGACCGGCTCGGCGAGCTCGGGCGCGCCCTCGTCGGCTTCTCCGAGGAAGTCGGGCCGGCCGCGTGGCGCGATACGGTGGTGGTCATAATCTCGGAATTCGGCCGCACCTTCCGCGAGAACGGCGACCGCGGCACCGATCACGGCCATGGCAGCGTCTATTGGGTGCTCGGTGGCGGCATCAATGGCGGCCGCATTCTCGGCGAGCAGGTCAAGGTCGAACAGCCGCATCTGTTCCAGAACCGCGACTATCCCGTGCTGACCGATTATCGCGCGCTGTTTGCCGATCTGTTCGGCCACGTCTTCGGCCTCGGCAACGACAGCATCCAGCGCATCTTCACCGGCGTGCACCCGACGAACCTGGCATTAGTTTGAGTTGACGATCGCGCGCACAGAAAAATTTTCGCGTGCCACGTAGTCGCGACGTCATCCAACGGTCATCGCCGTTACCTAGTTTTCCCAACGCTACAATTTGACGCAGGTGTTGACGCACGTGGCGGGAGCGCAAGCTCCCCGCTGCGCGTGGTCGTGCGCCTGCACGTCAATCCGCAACAGACATCATTGGGGAGCTCAATCATGACGATCGAAAAGCGGCCGCGCGCGGCCGTCGCAATCGCTTTTGCCTCGACCCTTGGTCTTTCGCTGCTGGCCCCTTCGTTCGCCCGCGCGGACGATAAGGACAAGGGCGACATCAAGCATGTGCTGCTGATCAGCGTCGACGGCATGCATGAGGTCGATCTGCAGCGCTATGTCAGCTCTCACCCCTCGTCGAGCTTGGCCAGGCTGCTCGCGCATGGCGTCCATTTCGCCGATGCGCACACCTCTCGCCCCTCGGACTCCTTCCCTGGTCTCCTTGCATTCATGACCGGAGGGACGCCGAAAACCCACGGCGTGTTCTATGACGATTCCTACGACCGCACGCTGTTCGCGCCCGGCAGCAACTGCCAGGGCAGCCCCGGAACCGAGACGCTGTTCGATGAATCGATCGACTACGACTTGACCAAGCTCGACGGCGGCGGCCCTGCCGGCTCCAGTCATATCGATCCGACGCATCTGCCGATGCGCCTGACGAACGGCAAATGCGAACCGGTCTATCCGCATCAGTTCCAGAGGCTCAACACCATCATGGAAGTGATCCACGAGGCCGGTCGGCGCACGGCCTGGTCGGACAAGCATCCCGCTTACGAGATCATCAGCGGTCCGTCCGGCAAGGGCCTCGACGAGCTCTATGCGCCCGAGATCAACTCGACCTCGGTGCCGGGTCAACCCGGCGCGGACTGGACCACCGACCCGAGCTTCACGCGCACCTACGACCAGCTCAAGGTCACGGCCGTGCTCAACTGGATCAAGGGCTTTGATCACACCGGCAAGACCAAGACCGGCGTTCCCGCGATCTTCGGCATGAACTTCCAGGCCGTCAGCGTCGGCCAGAAAGTGACCGCCGACGGATATCTTGACGCCGCGGCGACGCCGAGCCCGCAGCTCCAGGCATCGCTCGACTTCGTCGACGCCTCGCTCGGCCAGATGCTCGATGCGCTGGCGGACCAGCACCTCGCGCGCGACACCCTGGTGATCGTCGGCGCCAAGCACGGCCAGTCGCCGATCGACGTCAACAAGCTGCACATGCTGACCGGCAGCACCAATCCGAAGTTGGGCGGCGGCGCGCGCGCCGACGTGACCGATCCGGCCGATTTGTTGACCAATGGGGGCGTCACGCTGGCCCAGGAAACCGCCGACGACGTTGCGCTGATCTGGCTGAAGAACCAGGGTGATGCCGAGAAGGCCGTCGCAATCCTCGAAGCCGACCGCAAAGGCAGCAACAAGGCTCACATCGAGAAAATCTATGCCGGTGAGGATTTGGTCGATCGGTTCGGCGATCCGGCCGGCGGCCGTACGCCTGACATCATCATCCAGCCGATCGCCGGCACGATCTACAGCAAGAGCAAGGCCAAGATCGCCGAACATGGCGGTTTCGCCGAGGACGACACGCATGTCCTGCTCGTCGTCTCCAATCCAAAGCTCGCGCCCACAGTCGTTCGCGAGCGCGTCGCGAACCGGCAGGTGGCGCCCACCATCCTGAAAGCGCTCGGCCTCGAGCCGGACGATCTCGAGGCGGTGCGCGGCGAGGACCATACGCGCCTGCTGCCGGGCGTGCGGCTGCGCGACCGGGACTGACCCTTCAAAGAAGCGCGGGAGGACCACAGTCCTCCCGCCACATTCACATCGTCGCCCGCCTTTGTGCGCAATTGCGCACTGAAACGGGCGACGCCTTTTCTCCTGGCGGTCACACTCCGTTCCCGCTCCCTGCCGTTCCATCAATTCAAAAACGGCATCAATCGATACTCCCTTGAACTTGGACACTTTCCCGCGTGCGCCTCTAGGAGTCGCAGCGAGGAAACATTTCAAGTTCTAAGGAGGCGCCTGATGAGCGCAGTGGTGTCCGCAACGGACGTGAGGAGGTCTCGCGTCAGGCTGTTCATCGTGACCATGCTGTTCCTGGTCACGACAGTGAACTACGCTGACCGCGCCACGCTCTCGATCGCAGGCGCCGCGCTCGCCAAGGAACTGCATCTCGATCCCGTCGCCATGGGCTGGATCTTCTCGGCCTTCGGCTGGTCCTATGTAGCCGCACAAGTGCCGGGCGGCTGGCTGCTCGACCGCTACGGCTCGCGCCTCGTCTATGCCTTCAGCATCATCGTCTGGTCGCTGTTCACGATGATGCAGGGCTGGGTCGGCTTCTTCAGCGCCGGCACTGCCGTCGCCGTGCTGTTCGCGCTGCGGCTCCTGGTCGGCGTTGCGGAAGCACCGTCCTTCCCCGCCAATGCCCGCATCGTCGCGGCTTGGTTTCCCGGAAATGAGCGCGGCACCGCATCGGCCTTCTTCAATTCCGGGCAATATTTCGCCACCGTGATCTTCGCGCCGCTGATGGGCTGGATCGCCCATGATTACGGCTGGCGCTACGTGTTCTTCGTCATGGGCGGGCTCGGCGTCATCATGGGCCTCGTCTGGGTCAAGACCGTTTACGGGCCGAAGGAGCATCCCGGCGTCAACGAGGCCGAGTTCGACTACATCAAGGACGGCGGCGCGCTGGTCGATCTCGACGCACCCAAGGACGAGCGCGCGCCGGACTCCGGTCCGAAATGGGACCATATCCGCCAGTTGCTTTCCAACCGCATGATGCTCGGCGTCTATCTCGGCCAGTACTGCATCAACACGCTGACCTACTTCTTCCTGACCTGGTTCCCGGTCTACCTCGTCAAGGAGCGTGGCCTGTCGATCCTGCAAGCCGGTTTCGTCGCGACGCTGCCCGCGCTGTGCGGCTTCATCGGCGGCGTGCTCGGCGGCGTCATCTCAGACGCCATCCTGCGCAAGACCGGTTCGCTGACCATGGCGCGCAAGATCCCGATCGTCGGCGGCATGCTGCTGTCGATGTCCATCATCGCCTGCAACTATGTCGACGGCCAGGCGCTGGTGGTCGGCTTCATGGCGCTCGCCTTCTTCGGCAAGGGCATCGGCGCGCTCGGCTGGGCGGTCGTCTCCGACACCTCCCCCAAGGAAGCCGGCGGCGTCTCCGGCGGCCTGTTCAACTCCTTCGGCAACCTCTCCTCGATCACCACGCCCATCGTGATCGGCTACATCGTGGCCGCGACCGGCTCCTTCAACGGTGCCCTGGTGTTCGTCGGCATCAACGCGCTGGTGGCCGCGGTCGCCTACCTCGTCGTGGTCGGCAAGATCGAGCGGGTGGTGCTCAAACGTTCCTCCTGAGCGCTCCGAGTGATCGGAGCGGGACAGGCAACTCAACGGCGGCCCTCAAAAGCCGCCGTCTTTGTTTTGGGGATGATCGATGCTAGAAGTGCCGGGGAAACGCCTTATTCATCTAAGGCATGTATCGATGTTCGACCTCAACCAGCTCCGCTGTTTCGTCACGGTGGCGGAGGAACTGCACTTCGGCCGCGCCGCCGCGCGGCTGAACATGACCCAGCCGCCGCTGTCCCGGCAGATCCAGGTGCTGGAGCACATCATCGACGCACCGCTGCTGGAGCGCACCAGCCGCTCGGTGCGCCTGACGCCGGCCGGGCGCAGCTTCCTGCCCGAGGCCCGTCGCATCCTGAAGCTCGCGGAGAGCGCCTCGCAGGTCGCCCGCCGCATCGCGCTCGGCAAGACCGGCTCGCTGAAGATCGGCTTTACGGCTGCAGCCGCTTACGGCTTCCTGCCCGAGCTGGTCGCGGCCTGCCGCGCCAAGCTCCCGGAGGTCGATTTCTCGCTGAAGGAGATGGTCTCGGGCGATCAGTTCGAGGCGCTGACCTCGGGCCAGATCGATGCCGGCCTGCTGCGGCCGCCGATCGCGCGGCCCGAACTGACCAGCCGCCGCGTCGTCGCCGAGCCCCTGCTCGCCGCGATCCCGAAAAAGCATCCGCTGGCCAATGCCGACAGCATCACCATCAAGGATTTCGACGACCAGCCCTTCGTGATGTATTCGCCCTATGAGAGCCGCTACTTCCACGATCTCCTGGTGGCGCTGTTCACCCGCGCCGACATCCTGCCGCGCTACGTCCAGCATCTGAGCCAGATCCACTCGATCCTGGCGATGGTGCGCGCCGGCCTTGGCCTCGCCATCGTGCCGGCCGCGGCCGCCGGCCTGAAAATCTCCGACGTTCGGCTGCGCCCCCTGAAGCTACGCAACCGCGTTCCGGTCGAGCTCTTCATGGTCTGGCGCCGCGACGACGAGAATCCGCTGCTGTCCGCGCTGGTCAAAATCGCCAGCGAACTATCCTCCGCCGAGGTGGTGGAAGATTGATGCTCAATCCGCATCGGTCGATATAGGCTTTGGCTTGGACGCGCATCGAACGGTTGCCTAAACAGCTGCGCATGGACGCGCGCCTCAGGTTGCGTCCCCGATAAACACGAGAGCAGGGAGCAGCGCCCATGAGCAAGATGACCCCGCAGGAAATGGCCCAGAAGATCGGATCCGGCCTCCTGTCCTTCCCCGTCACGCCGTTCAAGGCGGACTATTCCTTCGACGAGGCGACCTACCGCGCCAACATGGATTGGCTGTGCGGCTATGATGTCGCGGGTCTGTTCGCCGCCGGCGGCACCGGCGAGTTCTTTTCGCTGACCCCGACCGAAGTTCCGCAGGTGGTCAAGGTCGCCGTCGAGGAGACCAAGGGCCGCGTGCCCGTGCTCGCCGGCACCGGCTACGGCACGGCGATCGCCCGCGAGATCGCTGTTGGCGCCGAGAAGGCCGGCGCTGACGGCCTGCTGCTGCTGCCGCCCTACCTCACCCATTCCGAACAGGAAGGCCTTGCCGCTCACGTCGAGGCCGTCTGCGCCGCCGTCAAGATCGGCGTCATCGTCTACAACCGCGACAACGCCATCCTCCAGCCCGACACGGTCGCCCGCCTCGCCGAGCGCTGCCCGAACCTCGTCGGCTACAAGGACGGCATCGGCGACATCGAACTGATGACCCGCGTCTACACCAAGCTCGGCGACCGCCTGACCTATGTCGGTGGCCTGCCGACCGCCGAGACGTTCGCGCTGCCCTATCTCGACATGGGCGTGACGACCTATTCCTCGGCCGTGTTCAACTTCGTGCCGGAATTCGCCACCAATTTCTACGCCGCGGTGCGCAAGCGTGACCACGCGACCATCCACGCCGGCCTGAAGGATTTCATCCTGCCGCTGATCGCGATCCGCAACCGCAAGAAGGGTTATGCGGTCTCGATCATCAAGGCCGGCATGAAGGTGATCGGCCGCGATTCCGGCCCGGTCCGGCCGCCGCTGACCGATCTCACCGAGCAGGAGATTGCGGAACTGACCGCGCTGGTGAAGAATCTGCCCGCCGCAGGATCGACACAACAGGCGGCAGAATAAAAACAACACAACAAGGAGGAGCGTGCAATGGTCGAAGTTTCCGGCGCACCAATCGTCACAACGATGCAGGTGATCCCGGTCGCGGGCCGCGACAGCATGCTCCTCAATCTGAGCGGCGCGCATGCGCCGTTCTTCACCCGCAACATCGTCATCCTCACCGACAATGCCGGTCACACCGGCGTCGGCGAGGTGCCGGGCGGACAGAAGATCTGGCAGACGCTCCAGGACGCCCGCGATCTCGTGATCGGCAAGACCGTCGGCGCGATGAACAACATCCTCGCCGACATCCGCACCACCTTCGCCGACCGCGACGCCGGCGGCCGCGGCAAGCAGACGTTTGACCTTCGCGTGATGATTCATGCGGTCACGGCGATCGAATCCGCCCTGCTCGACCTGCTCGGCCAGCACCTCAATCTTCCTGTCGCGGCGCTGCTCGGCGAAGGCCAGCAGCGCAAGAGCGTCGAGACGCTCGGCTACCTCTTCTTCGTCGGCGACCGGCGCAAGAGCAAGCTCGACTACGTCCAGGGCGAGACCGGCAAGCCCGACTGGTTCAACCTCCGCCATCAGGAAGCGATGACACCTGGGACGGTGGTGCGGCTCGCGGAAGCCACCCAGGACCATTACGGCTTCGCCGACTTCAAGCTGAAAGGCGGCGTGCTCCGCGGCGAGCAGGAGATCGAGGCTGTCACGGCGATCGCAAAGCGCTTTCCCGATGCGCGCGTTACGCTCGATCCGAACGGCGCCTGGTCGCTCGACGAGGCCATCGGCCTCTGCAAGAACATGCACGGCATCCTCGCCTATGCCGAGGATCCCTGCGGCGCCGAGGCCGGCTTCTCCGGCCGCGAGATCATGGCCGAGTTCCGCCGCGCCACGGGCTTGCCGACCGCAACCAATATGATCGCGACCGACTGGCGCCAGCTTAGCCACGCGCTGCGCCTGGGTGCGGTGGACATTCCGCTCGCCGACCCCCATTTCTGGACCATGCAGGGCTCGGTGCGCGTCGCCCAGACCTGCCGTGACAATGGCCTGACCTGGGGCTCGCACTCCAACAACCATTTTGACATTTCGCTCGCGATGTTCACCCATGTCGGCGCCGCGGCCCCCGGCAAGGTCACCGCGATCGACACCCACTGGATCTGGCAGGATGGCCAGGCGCTCACCAAGGAGCCGCTGCAGATCAAGGGCGGCAAGATCACGGTCCCGGATCGCCCAGGCCTCGGCATCGAGATTGACCGTGCGGCCATCGAGGCCGCACATGAACTTTACAAGCAGCATGGACTCGGCGCCCGAGATGACGCTATGGCCATGCAGGACCTGATCCCCGGCTGGACCTTCGACGACAAGCGTCCTTGCCTCGTGCGTTAGAAAACTTTCCCTGGAGGAACGAGATGACTGCGATCCTGAAGAACTTCATCGGCGGTGAATGGGTCGACGGCTCCGGCGTCACCAAGAACATCAACCCCTCCAACACCAACGATCTGGTCGGCGAATACGCCAAGGCCGACAAGGCGCAGACCGAGAAGGCGATCGCGGCCGCGAAAGCCGCCTTCCCCGCCTGGGCCCAGTCGACGCCTCAGGTGCGCTACGACGCGCTGAACAAGATTTCTCTCGAGATCCTCGCCCGCAAGGAAGAGCTCGGCCGTCTGCTTGCCCGCGAGGAAGGCAAGACGCTCCCCGAGGGTATCGGCGAGGTCGCCCGCGCCGGCCAGATCTTTGCGTTCTTCGCCGGAGAGGCGCTGCGCCTGATCGGCGAAAAGGGCGCCTCGGTGCGTCCCGGCCTCGACGTCGAGCTCACCCGCGAGCCCGTCGGCGTCGTCGGCATGATCACGCCCTGGAATTTCCCGATCGCGATCCCGGCCTGGAAGATCGCGCCCGCGCTCTGCTACGGCAACACGGTGGTGTTCAAGCCGGCCGAACTGGTGCCCGGCTCGGCGCATGCGCTGTCCGAGATCATCACGCGCTCCGGCATTCCGGCAGGCGTCTTCAACCTCGTGGTCGGCTCCGGCTCCGTGGTCGGCCAGACCCTGCTCGACCACCCTGACGTGGCGGCGATCTCCTTCACCGGCTCGGTGCAGACCGGCCGCAAGATCGCGCAGGCCTGCGTGCTCTCGAACCCGATGAAGAAGTTCCAGCTCGAGATGGGCGGCAAGAACCCGCTGGTCGTGCTCGACGACGCCGATCTCAAGACCGCCGTCGAGGTCGCCGTCAACGGCGCCTATTTCTCGACCGGCCAGCGCTGCACGGCGTCGTCCCGCCTGATCGTCACCGAAGGCATCCATGACCGCTTCGTCGCGGCGGTGGCCGAGCGCCTGAACAGCCTGTCGGTCGACGACGCGCTCAAGGCCGGCGTCCATATCGGCCCGGTGGTCGACCAGAGCCAGCTCGACCAGGACCTCCGCTATATCAAGATCGGCCAGGACGAAGGCGCCAAGCTCGCCTTCGGCGGCGAGCTGCTCAAGCGCGAGACGCCCGGCCACTATCTCGCGCCGGCGCTGTTCACCGAAGCCAACAACAACATGCGCATCGCGCGTGAAGAGATCTTCGGGCCCGTTGCGGCCGTCATCCGCGCCAAGAACTACGACGAGGCGCTGGCGATCTCCAACGACACCGAGTTCGGCCTCGCCTCCGGCATCTGCACCACCAGCCTGAAATACGCCTCGCACTACAAGCGCAACAGCGAGTCCGGCATGGTGATGGTCAATCTGCCGACCGCCGGCGTCGACTATCACGTGCCGTTCGGCGGCCGGAAGGGCTCGAGCTACGGTGCCCGCGAGCAGGGCTCCTATGCGCGCGAGTTCTACACAACGGTGAAGACGGCCTATACCTATCCCGGCTAACCACAAGGAAGACATCGTAGGGTGGGCAAAGCGAAGCGTGCCCACGGCTTACGTTCGGTATGAAGCATGGTGGGCACGGCGCATTGCGCCTTTGCCCACCCTACGACTTCAGTTTCTGAGGTACAGCAGATGGATCAGGACGTCGCAGCAAAAGAACAGCCCCGCTACATCAAGCTCAACGCGCGCGACAACGTCGCGATCGTCGTGAATGATTTCGGGCTTCCCGCCGGCTCTCGCTTCGCCTGCGGACTGACGCTGCGCGCCTTCGTCCCGCAGGGACACAAGACGGCGCTGGCCGACATCGCCGAAGGCGCGCCGATCATCCGCTATGGCGAGGTGATCGGCTACGCGCTCTCGCCGATCCTGGCCGGCGAATGGGTGGATGAGGCGCGCATCCGCATGCCGGAGGCCCCTGCCCTCGACAAGCTCGAAATTTCCACCGCCGTGCCTGCGCCGCTGCCGCCGCTCGAAGGCTTCACCTTCGAAGGCTTTCGTAATCCCGACGGCTCGGTCGGCACCAAGAACATCCTCGGCATCTCCTCCTCCGTGCAATGCGTCAAGGGCACGATGGAATATGCGGTGAAGCGCATCCGCGCCGAGCTGTTGCCGAAATACCCGAACGTCGATGACGTCGTGCCGCTGACACACGCTTATGGCTGCGGCGTTGCTATCACAGCGCCCGATGCGGTGGTGCCGATCCGCACGCTGCAGAACCTCGCGCTCAACCCGAATTTCGGCGGCGAGATCCTGGTCATCAGTCTCGGCTGCGAGAAGCTTGCGCCCGAGCGGCTGGTGCCCGAAGGCATCAGCGACGCCATCGTGCGCATGCAGGACGAAGCCTTCGACGGCTTTGGCGCGATCGTCGATGCGATAATGACGCAAGCGGAAGCCCGCCTGAAGATCCTCAACAAGCGTACCCGCGAGACCTGCCCGGCTGCCGATCTCGTGATCGGCCTGCAATGCGGCGGCAGTGACGCATTCTCCGGCGTCACGGCGAACCCCGCCCTCGGCTTCGCCGCCGATCTCCTGGTGCGCGCAGGCGCCACCGTGATGTTCTCGGAAGTCACCGAGGTGCGCGACGCCATCCAGCTTCTCACCCGCCGCGCCATCAACGAGGACGTCGGCCGCGCGCTGGTGCGTGAGATGGCCTGGTACGATTCCTATCTGGCGCGCGGCGGTGCCGATCGCAGCGCCAACACCACCCCCGGTAACAAGAAGGGCGGCCTCGCCAACATCGTCGAAAAATCATTGGGCTCGATCGTCAAGTCCGGCTCGTCAGCCATCACCGGCGTGCTCTCGCCCGGCCAGAAGGCGACGCAGAAGGGCATGCTGTTCGCGGCAACGCCGGCTTCCGACTTCATCTGCGGCACGCTCCAGCTTGCCTCCGGCATGACCTTGCAGGTGTTCACCACCGGCCGCGGCACGCCTTACGGCCTCGCGGCGGCGCCCGTGATCAAGGTCGCGACCCGCACCGAGCTGGCGCGACGCTGGAAGGACCTGATCGATTTCGACGCGGGCGGCATCGCGACCGGCGAGAAGACGATCGAGGAAACCGGCTGGGACCTGTTCCGCCTGATCCTCGACGTCGCCTCCGGCCGTACCAAGCCGTGGTCGGATCGCTGGGGCATTCACAACGACCTCACGCTGTTCAATCCGGCACCGGTGACCTGAGCGCCGGCAACTCGTCCAAGAGGACTCCAAGAGGACCTCGATGTCCCGCGTCACGACCCTGCGCACGATCCGCATCGACGAGCGGCCGAACCTGATCTGGGTCGAGATCGAAACCGACGAGGGACTGACCGGCCTCGGCGAAAGCTTTCGCGGCGCGCAAGCGGTCGAGGCGGCCGTGCACGAACTCGCGGCGCCGCTGGTGCTCGGCCAGGACTCCCGCCGCATCGAGGCGATCTCGCGCCAGTTGCTGACGCCCTATCTCGGCTTTCACAGCGTCAGCGCCGAGGTGCGCGCGGCCAGCGCCATCGACATCGCGCTGTGGGACCTCAAGGGCCAGCGTCACGGCATTCCCGTGCACGAGGCTCTCGGCGGCGCCAGCCGGCTCGAGATCCGCGCCTACAACACCTGCGCCGGCTATGCCTACAACACGAAAAGCTCGAAGCGCCGCGAGATCGGCGCGGACGATGCCGCGCTCGGCCCCTACGACGATCAGATCGCCTTCATGCGCGATGCCCGGGACGCTTGCCGAAAGCCTTCTGAGCGAAGGCTACGGCGCCATGAAGATCTGGCCGTTCGATCCGTTTGCCGCGAATGGCGGTCATGCGATCTCGCTGACAGATCTCAAAACCGGACTGGAGCCGTTCCGCAAGATCCGCGACGCCGTCGGCGATCGCATCGAGATCATGTGCGAGCTGCACAGCCTGTGGGGCATGCACACCGCCGAACGCATCTGCCGCGCGCTCGAAGATTACGGCGTGTTCTGGGTCGAGGATCCCCTCAACAAGATGGACGACGTGCAGGGCCTTGCCGATCTCAGGCGGCGCGTGAAGACACCGATCTGCGGCAGCGAGACGCTGGCGGGTGCGGCGAGCTTCCGCAATCTGCTCGCGGCCGATGCGGTCGACGTCGTGATGCTCGACATCGCCTGGTGCGGCGGCCTGAGCGAGGCGCGCAAGATCGCGGCGTTGAGCGAGGCCTACAACAAGCCGCTTGCGCCGCATGACTGCACCGGACCCGTGGCGCTGATGGCGGGGCTGCATCTGGCGCTGCATGCGCCGACGGCGATCTTCCAGGAGGTCGTGCGCGCGACGCTGTCGACCTGGTATCGCGACCTCGTCACGGCGCTGCCCGTCGTGACCAACGGCATCGTATCGGCACCGACGGCCCCCGGTCTCGGGCTCGCGCTCAATCCGGATTTGCGCCGCCGCGCCGACGCGGTGGTGCGAGAAACCAAACTCGGCGCGTAAAGCACGATCGTCCGTCTGTCGCGAAACCTTGCTGAAACATTGGCGCGGAAAATTTCTTCCTCGTTTCGTCCTGCCGTCGCACGCAACCAAATTGACCCGCCCGCGGAAGACGAATGTTCGCACACAAGCGAACCTGCTGCGGCACTGCCGCGACCAAACCTCCGATTGATATCTTCAACGGAGATTTTGAAATGCGTATTCTCTCGATGATTGCCGTTGCCGGCGCAATGATTGCAAGCACAGCCAGCGCATTTGCCGGCGAGCTCCCCTCTTACGAGGCGAAGTCGTTTCCGATCTCGACGGTGCAGGTTCAGGTGCTCGGCGGCGCCGGCGTCGAGGAGCAATCGACTGCGCCCGCGATGATCGTCGCCGGCATGCCGGCCTCGCCCGCGCAGATGTCGGTGCTGTCGCCGCGCGTCAAGCGGCTCGCCAGCGTGAGCTCCGACAGCGAGGCGCGCTAAGCTTTTCGCCCTATGCGACGCCCGCATCTGATGCGGGCGTCGCAGGTATTTTCAGGTCATGCTGCCCGGCATGAAGCAGCGCACGCGCGGGTGGCCGTCGATATAGTGCTTCCACACCATGGTGCGGCCGATCTTGTTCGGCTCGGTGATGACAGCGCCGTCGGGCACGACGACCCACTCCTCGTCGAGAAGCACACGATAGTGTCCCTTGTCGGACTCCCAGTCGACATCGGCGACGACATAGCCGTCGGCATCCGAACAGCACTGTCCGTACTGGCTGCGCAGGCTCTCGAACCAGGGTTTTAACGGCGAGTTGGCATAGCGCCCGTCGTCACGCGCCAACGCCGATGTCGCCAGCAGCATTGTCAGTCCCAGCAACGTCGCCGCACACGGTCTTGCGAGTTTCATAACGTCATCTCACGGATCGAAGTTGGCGCCGCGAGGAACAGGCGACGTCGCTCGCGCCCTCGAACAGGCACGGCAGCGGCGACTCGCTCCTCCGGCGGATTTGCCGATAGCTATGCAAATCCAGCGCCACCGCGCATTCCGGGGAACTACTGGCGCGGCCGCCTTCCTCGATCCGACTGCACGTCCTGCATGTGTGATGTGCCGACGCTCCGCCGCGCCTCACTTCGGAGGCTTTCCTTGTCGTGTCAGGACGTGTACGAAGCGGGCGCGGACGCGCCCGCCATCCGCTTAACCGACTGTTTCGAATGGAAGAATTGGGTATCGGCGTGACAGGCCTTGGACCGTCAGCGCTATGAGTGACTCGAGGGACCTGCTTCCCGGTCAACAGGACCCGACCGATTTGCCCGCAAACCAGGTGCAGTTTGCGCTGGTGATTTCGCGCATGCTCGAGACGGTGAAAGACGACGCCGAAGCCCGGCGGCAGATGGTCTACGATCTCGCCCGCTACAAGCTCCAGGAGCAGTTCACCTACGCCGACGCGAAAAACATCGAGCAGATGAAGCAGGCCCTCGAGGTCGCGATCGATGAGGTCGAGAAGTTTTCGCGCGAACAGGCGCCGCTTGAGCGCTTGCCGCCGCAGCAACTCACGTCATCCAGGGTCACCGAAGCAGGCACTCTTCTGGTCTCCGGCGATACAACGGTTTTGCCTTCGGGGATCAAGTCCCGCAGCAAGCTGCCAGTGGTCTCTGGTCCGCTCTGGCCTGTGATCAAGCGGACGGCGGCCATCCTGCTCGTCGTTGGCGCAACCGTCGTGATCGTCTCGCAGCGAGACCGGATCGCCGCGCTGCGCCGGCAGATGTCGTCGCAGACGCCGGAGATCGCACAGGTCGCGCCAAAACCCGAGACGACGATCACGGTGGCCAAGCCGGAAATGGTGCCCTCTCCGCCGCCTCCACCCACGCGCGTGCTTCCCAGCGATTACGGCATCTATGCCTTGATCGACGACAAGTCGCTGGCTGAGCTGAACGCGACCGGCGTGATGGCGCCGGACATGCGCATTGCGATTTCACCGGAATTCAAGAAGCCCGATCGGCCGCACCTGCCGAACGGCCACGTCAAGTTCATCGTGTTCCGCCGGGATATTGCAAATGTGATCCCCGAGCGCGTCGAGGTCCGCCTTGTCGCGAAGGTCAAGGAGTTTTCGACCGACGCCGCAGGCAAGACGACGAGTGGCGGAGACGACGTCGGCGTGATCCGCAACTTCTCTTACCCGTTCCGGATCTCGCCGATTCCGGGGAAAGCCGAAATGTACGAGCTGCACGCCAGTGATGTGGAGCTCGAGCTTCCGCCGGGACATTACGTCCTGAGCCTGGGACCGCAGGCCTATTATTTTCAGGTCGACGGCGAGATCACCGATCCCCGGCAATGCCTCGAGCGCGTCGTTGCCGGCAACGGCACGTTCTACGCGCCTTGCAAGAAGGCGCGGACGTATTGATGTCCGTTGCCCGGGCGGCGTGAAAGCCGTCTACTTCTTGGCCGCCGGCGCCATCATCATCGCGCCACCTTTTTTGGTCGCGGGCACGGGCGCCGGCTTGGTCGCGGCGGCCTGCGCGGGGAGATATTTCGCGATGATGGCGGGATCGACTTCGGCCATACTTGTATCCGGCAAACGCTGCCAGGTCTCGTCCTTGCCGAACAGGGAAATGCCGAGGAAGCCGCGCATGGTCAGGACCTGACCATCCGGGCTCACCGTCATCTTGGCCTTCCAGATGTTGCCGTCACGCGGATTGACGACGTTGCCGCCCTCATACTTCAACCCGTCACGCTTCATGTCGCGGATGAAGGAGAGGCCGAGCACCGGCTGGTTCTTGCGATCGTCCGTGCATTTCGTGCAGGCTTCGTTCGGATCGTCGCCGGGGCGCGGAAACGTCTTGGCGATGACGCCTTCGAAGATGCCGTTGTGGTCGATGAAGAGGAACCAGCCCACCGTCTTGCCGTCCTCGACCTTCTGCCAGAGACCCGCAGCGGTTGGCTGCTGCGCTTGTGCCGCAGTCGGGCGCGCCGCGCCGAGCGACAGCGCGAGGAACGCGATCAGCCCAAAGCTGGAAAAGAGTTTCCGCATTATGATCACCTTGCTAAGCCGCCACTGCAATGGCCGCAGACTACGGCGATTTCGCGAACGATTCCAGCACCAGGAACATGGGGCATCGCTCGTCCGCTCCCGTCGCGATCAGTTGACACCGAGCTTCTTTTGCAGGCTGGAGGACGAGGTCGTGTACTGGAACACGAGCCGCTTCTCCGGATACACGTAGCGGTGGGCTTTTTGCGACATCAGTGCGCCCTCGTGGAAGCCGCACAGGATCAGCTTGATCTTGCCGGGATAGGTGTTGATGTCGCCGATGGCGAAGATGCCCGATACGTTGGTTTCGAACGCAGAGGTCTCGACCGGCACCAGATTGTTCTCCAGCGCAATGCCCCAGTTCGCGACGGGGCCGAGCTTCATGGTCAGGCCGAAGAACGGCAGCATGGTGTCGCAGGCGATATCGCTGACATTGTTGTCGTTGCCCTTGACGGTGGCACCGGTCAGCTTGCCATCGGCGCCCGAGAGCGCGGTGACCTGGCCGAGCCGCAAGTCCATCTTGCCACTGGCGACCAGCGCGCGCATCTGCTCGACGCTGTGGGGCGCGGCACGAAAATCGTCGCGCCGGTGCAGCAGCGTGATGCGCTTCGCCAACGGATGCAGATTGAGCGTCCAGTCGAGCGCGGAATCGCCGCCGCCGACGATCAGCACATTCTTGTCGCGGAACGTTTCCATCTTGCGCACGGCGTAGTGCACCGAGGTGCCTTCGTACGCTTCGATCCCCGGCACCGGCGGACGCTTGGGCTGGAACGAGCCGCCACCGGCCGCGATCACCACCACCTTGCATTCGAACACCTTGCCGGCGTCGGTGGTGCAGCGAAACGCGGGATCGCCGATCTTCTCCACGGTCTCGATCATCTCGCCGAGATGGAAGGTCGGATGGAACGGCTTGATCTGCTCCATCAGCGCCTCGGTGAGGCCCTGCCCCGAAACCTGCGGGATGCCGGGAATGTCGTAGATCGGCTTTTCCGGATAGAGCTCGGCGCACTGGCCGCCGACCTTGTCGAGGATGTCGACGAAATGCGCCTTCATGTCGAGAAGGCCAAGCTCGAAAGCGGCGAACAGACCGCAAGGGCCAGCGCCAATAATCAGCACATCGGTTTTGATCACGTCGCTCATGTCGTCTCTTTATCGGTCGTTATCGGTTGGACGGCGCCCGGCGGGCAGAGGTGACCCTGACTGTCTAGCCAACGGGGATGGATCAGGGAAGGCATAAAAGCGGGAGCGCCCCGCAGCCGCGCCCACTTGCCGGGTCAAAATAACTGGGCTGTAACGAGGTTGGATATGACGGAGATCAATCGGTGAACGCACCAAGCCGCCTCGATACGACGCCGCGCCTGGAGGACTTCCCTTTTCGCCTCAGTGACAACGTCCGCTTCGGCGATCTCGACCCGAACCAGCACGTCAACAACGCGGTCTACGCCACCTATTTCGAGACCGGCCGCGTCACGCTGATGAAGCTCCCGGAATACGGGCTGACACCGCCGGGGCTCGCCTGGATCATGGTGCGGCTCGACATCCATTTCCGCGCCGAGCTGCACTGGCCGAACACGATCGAACTCGGCCTCGGCGTGGTCAAGCTCGGGCGCACGTCAGTGACCTTCGAGCAGGTCGTGTTTTCGAACGGGACCTGCATCGCGTCGGCGACGTCCGTCGGCGTCTTGCTCGACGAGGCGACGCGCCGGCCGGCACCCCTGACCGCAGAGGTGATCGGGAAATTCAAACCCTGGCTCAAGCGCGGCATCGAGGTCACGCCGCCGAGCACTTAAGTGCATGATCCGGAAAAGTGTGTAGCGGTTTTCCGGAAAGATCATGCTCTCTTGGAGGGACGGATCAGGCCTGACGTTCCGGCGTCGACACCACGAGCCCGTCGAGCTCGTCGGCGACCTTGATCTGGCAGGACAGGCGCGAGTTCGGGCGCACGTCGAAGCCGAAGTCGAGCATGTCCTCTTCCATCGGCGTCGGGCTGCCAACCTTCTCGCGCCAGGCTTCGTCGACATAGACATGACAGGTCGCGCAGGCGCAGGCGCCGCCGCATTCGGCTTCGATGCCGGGAATGCTGTTGCGGATGGCGGCTTCCATCACGGTCGCGCCGTTCTCGACATCCACCGTGCGGGTTTCGCCCTTGTGGTCGACAAAGTGAATTTTGGCCATGGGTGCTCGTGCTGCCGCGATCTGGGGAAAAAGGAGGGTCCGGGCTGTCCTATAACGGGTCGGTCAGGGCAGCGCCATAGCGTTTTCAAGCGAAGTGGATACCGGTTCGCGGGAAGAAAACGCGTCAAAACAAAAGACTAATGCGCAAGTCCCCGACTTCCAAGGGGGCGCCGGCCTAGTGCTTGAGGATGCTCGCGATGGCCGCGCGAACCTCGGCGACCGCCTCTTTCAGCGCGGCGAAGGCGTGGGGCTGGTTGTGGCCGATCCGGATCGCGGTTTCCAGGCTGGCGGCGGCATCCGCCACCGCAAAGGCGCCGATCCCACGCGCCGAGCCCTTGAGCTTGTGCGCGAGCGCGCCGGTCTCGGCCGGCAGCGCCGTCATCGCCGCGATCAGCCGGACCGCCTGCTCGGCGAACATCGCGAGCACTTCCTGCTCCAGCTCGGCATCGCCGAGCGTCATCCGCGCGAGGTGGTCGAGGTCGAGGGGGCTGTCGATGGGCGCAAGCGGGGGCGAGGGCATCCAGTCCATCCGTTGCAGTTCAGGCGTCATGGCGCAGGCCCCGGCATCGCGCGACGGTCCGCCGGTCCGGCGGTTCGCCCCCACCGAAGCATGGAAATGGTTAACGAAGTGTTTGCGCCGTTTTACGCAAATCCGCCCGTTTATTGACGAAAAGTTGCCGCAATCGACCGAGTTCCGTGGAGAATTTCATTTAGGCCTAAGGTGTTACGGCGCGATCCTGTTAACGATGATTAAGATTGTATTAATCGCGGGCATTTCATTCGCGACGCTCTGCCAATAGGATGTTGCGGAAATTGGCGGACAAGCCGTCCGGGTGGGGACGGCTCGGAGATCCGCGCAAGCGGCATGATCCGGTCTGTGGGCTTGCGCAGCGCGCAGGGCTCGCGGGGGGACGCGTACAAGTAACGAGGGCTCGGACTGAACATGGCCAACACTCCCAAGAAGGTCAAAGACCCCACAGAAGTTGCGCTTTCTGCGATCCAGGAAGCCCTCAACATCAGCGACACGGCTGCCGACACCAGCCGCAACGCATCGATGCGCAACGAAACGGCGCCGCAGGTGGCGCCCCCGACACCTCCCGCGTTCGACGAGCCGACATTCGAGCCACGGCCGGCCGCCAACGAGCGCGCCGTGTTCGATCCGATCGAGGAACCGCGCGCCTCGCGCCGCGCCGCCAATGACGACCGCGAGACCATCGGCCAGCTGCTCCAGTCGCTGCAGACGGGCCGCCCTGCCCGCAACATCTACACCGGCGCGACCATCTTCACCGTCGTCTGGCTTGCGGCCTGCGCCGCGCTGACGGTCGGCTTCCTGCCCTCGATCCGGGCGGCCATGGGCGAGAGCGGCGGCGTGCTGGCGATCGCCGGCCTCGCCACGATGTTCTTTGCGCCGATCATGCTGTTCTACTTCCTCGCCAGCCTGGTCTGGCGCGGCCAGCAGATGAGCCAGGTCGCGCAGGCGATGGCGCAGGTCGCGATCCGATTCTCCGAGCCGGAAGGCTCTGCGTCCGATTCCATGGTCACCGTGGGTCAAGCCATCCGCCGCGAGGTCGCGGCGATGGGCGACGGCATCGAGCGCGCGATCGCGCGTGCCGGCGAGCTCGAGACGCTGGTCGCCAACGAGGTCGCCGCGCTCGAGCGCGCCTATTCCGACAACGAGGTGCGCATCCGCGCCCTGCTCCAGGACATCGCGCATCAGCGCGACAACCTGGTCGGCCAGGCCGAGCAGGTCCGCAGCGCCATTTCCGGCGTGCAGATCGACCTCCGCCACGACATCGCGCTGATCTCGGACGCGATCGCCTCGCGCGTCGACGAGGTCGCGAAATCCATCACCGGCGCGCTGGAAGAGCGCGGCGCCCACATCACCGGTGCGCTGAGCCACGCCGGCGACAACATGATCCTAGCGCTCGGCGAGCGTGGCGGCGACCTGCTCGACCGCCTCGAGGAAGCCAGCGCCGAGACCACCCGCGCAGTGCTCGACGCCAGCGAGCGGCTGACCACCAGCCTCAACTTCAAGACCGGCCACGTCCACGACGAGTTCGTCGACCTCGCCGACCGCGTCCACGAGATGCTGAACGAGCGCATCGACCGCATCACCGGCGAGTTCGAGCAGCGTTCGGCCGCGATCGTCGACGGCATCTCCGAGCGCACCGAGCAGGTGCATGACTCCTTGAAGAATTCGTCGGACTCGCTGCTGCTCGAGCTCGAGCTGCGCTCCAACGACCTCTCCGCCAAGATCGACGACGCCGGCAACCGCCTCGCCGGCCAGATCATGACCTCGGGCGACAAGGCGAGCGAGGCGCTCGACGCCACGGTCAACACCCTCGTCGCCAAGGTCGTCAGCCAGACCGAGACCGCGCACGACTCGCTGTCGCTGCAGATGAGCGCGTTCGACGAGTTGGTCAAGAACCAGGGTTCCGAGCTGGTCGAGAAGTTCGCCCGCGATTCCGGCACGCTGGGTGCCCTGATCACGCGCCACATCTCCGAGTTCGACCGCACCGTGAAGACCTTCGGCGGCGAGATCGTCGAACGCATGGGCCAGCGCACCCACGACATCCATGAGTCGCTGAAGACCTATGTCGAGAACTTCGACACCCGCTTCACCTCGAACGGCGGTGCGATCACGGCCGTGCTCGACCAGCGCCTGGTGCAGTTCGAGACCACGATCGGCGAACGCGTCACCAATCTCGACGCCTCGCTCAACGGCAAGATCACGAGCCTCGACGGCACGATCGAAGGCCACATCAGGACTTTCGACGAACAGCTCATCGGCCGCGTGGCCGCGCTCGAGGAGTCGTTCGACACCCGCGCCAAGTCCGTCACCGAAACCATCGACGGGCGTCTCAACACGCTCGCGATGTCGCTGACCGATGGTGCCGCCCAGGCGATCCAGTCGGTCGACACGCGCTTGACGCACCTCACGACGACACTCACGGGTGGCGCATCGCAGGCGCTCGAGTCCATCGACGCCCGCCTCACCCACCTCACGTCGACGCTGACCGACGGCGCCTCGCAGTCGATCCAGGCGATCGATACGCGGCTGACGCACCTCACGACGACGTTCAACAGCGGCGCATCGCAGGCGCTGGAGTCCGTCGACAGCCGCCTCACCTATCTGACGACCGCTTTGACCAACGGCGCCTCGCAGGCCGTGCAGTCGATCGACACCCGCCTCACCTTGCTGACCTCGACGCTCACGGACGGCACGGCGCAGGCGATCGAGGCGGTCGACCGCCGCATCACCGGCGTCGCCGACCTCATCGACGGCCGCAGCATGCACCTGACCGACACGGTCACGGCGCGCTTCCAGGACATCCACCAGGCGATCGAGACCAAGGTCGGTTCGGTTGCCAACGACATCGACGTCCGCGTGGCGCAGTTCGAAGACCTGCTCGGCTCGCGTGTCGAGGCCGTTGCCGGCCGCATCGAGAGCAGCGGCCGCCAGGCCAGCGAGGACATGATGTCCCGCGCCGAGATGATCTCGACCGCGATCCGCTCGCATGTCGAGGACGCCGAGCGCTCGCTCACCAACCTGGTCGTCAACACCAGCGAGACGATCCAGACCGGTGCGCGCACCGCCCAGCAGTCGCTGATGACGGTCTCCTCCGACGTCAACGCCCAGCTCAAGATGACCTCCGCCGAGGTCGAGCGCGCGCTGACCGCGGTCGGCACCGGCGCTGCGAACTCGATCCTGACCAGCGCCCGCGAGGCGCAGTCCTCCCTGGTCGCGGCCTCGGGCGATGCCTCCAACCAGATCAAGGGGCTCGCCGCCGACGTCGAACGCACGCTGTCCGCAGCCGGCTCGGCCACCGCGGCCTCGATCCTGGCCGGCGCCCGCGAGGTACAGACCACGCTCGTCACCGCCTCGTCGGATGCCGCCAACCAGGTCAAGACGCTCACTGCCGACGTGCAGCGCTCGCTGTCGCTCGCCGGCACCAGCACGGCTGAATCGATCACGGCCGGCGCCCGCGATGCGCAGGGCACGCTGATCGCGGCCTCGACCGAGACCGCCAACCAGATCAAGGCGCTGTCCTCCGACGTCCAGCGCTCGCTCTCGATGGCGGGCACCTCGACGGCCGAGAGCATCATGACCGGCGCGCGCGAAGCGCAGAGCACGCTGGTCAACGCGTCCTCGGATGCTGCGAGCCAGGTCAAGTCGCTCGCGGCCGAAGTGCATCGCTCGCTCTCGCAGGTCGGCCAGTCCACCGCCGAGACGATCACGGCGAGCGCCCGCGACGCCCAGAGCACCCTTCTTGCTGTCTCGGCAGAACAAACCGGCCAGGTCCGTTCGCTCGCAGCCGAGATGCAGCGCGCGCTGGCGACCGCCGGCGGCGCCACCATCGAGGCACTCACCAGCGGCGTGCGCGAGGCCCAGGGCACGCTGATCACCGCGTCGACCGATGCAGCGACCCAGATCAAGTCGCTGACGACCGACATCGAGCGCACGCTGACCGCTGTCGGTGCCGACACCGCCTCGACCATCCTCAGCAGCGCACGCGAGGCCCAGACCTCGCTGACCTCGACCTCGGCGGATGCCGCAAGCCAGATCCGCACGATCTCGACCGAGATCGAGCGCGCGCTGAGCACGGCGACCGCGAACGCGACCAACGACATCCAGACCAGCGCGCTCAACGCCCAGAATGCGCTGATCAACGCCTCCAACGAGGCGAGCTCGCGGGTCAAGTCGAGCTCGGCCGACGTCGAGCGCTCGGTGCTCTCCGCCTCGAGCAGCTTCGGCCAGGCCATGACCGGCAAGACCGACGAGATCGTCACCTACGTGCAGCAGCAGGCTGACCGCCTCTCGAACATGATCGACGCCAAGCGCGGCTCGCTCGTGGATGCGATCGGCTCGAAGACCAGCCAGCTCACGCTCGACATCGACCGCGTCACCTCCGACGCGCTGAAGTCGATCGAGACGCGCGGCACGGCATTCTCGCAGACCATGATGGGCAACGGCAATGAAGTCGCGCGCACCATCAACGCGGCGAGCGAGATCGCGACCAGCGCGGTCGGCCGGTCGCTGAAGGACCTCGAGACGGCCTCGCGTGCGGCGATCGACCAGTCGCGCCAGGTGTCGATTGCGGCCGTCACCGAGATGCAGGAGACCAGCAAGATCCTGCGCACCGACACGGTCGCCCTGTTCGAGCGTCTGCGCGAAGGCAACATCCTCCTCCAGGAGGTGCTGACCGGTGCACACGACAACCTCAACTCGCTCGAGCGGGCGCTGGTGACGCGCGTCGCCGACTTCGTCTCGGCGATGAACGACGTCACCTCGCGCAACGGCGCGGCGACCCAGAACCTGGAAGACCAGCTCAACGTCTTCAACACGAAGACCACGCGGGCACTGCAGGATCTCGGCGAGCTGTCGACCCAGTTCGACGCGCACGGCAAGGCGCTCGTCGATGCCGCGCAGGTCGTCGAGCAGAGCAACAAGAACACCACCGCCTCGCTTGCCGAACGCAAGGCGGCGCTGGAATCGCTGGTCACCACCATCGACCTGCGCACCGCCGATCTCGACCAGCGCCTGTCGCGCTTCACCGGGCTGCTCGATGAGTCGCTCGCTGCAGCCGAAGAGCGTGCCCGCGACATCGCCCGCGTGGTCGCGGAGACCGCCGGCGCAGGTTCGGCCGCGATCACCCGCCAGTTCGAGGCGGTGCGGTCGGCGTCCGAAGAAGAGCACCGCCAGACCATCGAGGCCATGCACGACATCTACCGCACGACCACCGACGAAGCGGATGCGATGTTCAAGCAGTCGACGGAGAAGTTCGGCAACCTCGTCTCCAGCATGAAGCAGATGGCGTTCGAGATGCACAACGAGCTCGAGGCCACCCGCAACGAGCTGCGCCGTGGCGTCCTCGAGATGCCGCAGGAGGCCGCCGAGAGCACGGCGCAGATGCGCAAGGTGATCGTCGACCAGATCGAGGCGCTCGCCGAGCTCAACCGCATCGTGGCCCAGCATGGCCGCGGCCTCGACGTCACCACGGCGGGCCGCGCTTCCGTCGCCGTCCAGCGCCAGGAAGAGCCGGTGATGGCAAGCACGGGCGGTCGTGGCACCGAGACGCGCATGCGCGACACCGGCAGCGCCTCGACGCTGCCGCCACCGGACCTCGGCATGCCGGCCTCCTCGCGTCGCACCGAGGCTCCGTCGGTTGCCCCCGGCAGCAACGGCAACGACCCGGGCCGCGACGGCTGGCTGTCGGACCTGTTGAACCGCACCGACGCCAATCAGCCTGCTCCGGCCGGTCGTGAGGCCCCGCGCGGCCGCCAGACTGCTGCACCCGCTCCGCAGCCGCAGGCCCCGCAGAGCAACGGCAATCCGCTGGAATCGCTGTCGCTCGACATCGGCCGGCTGATGGACCGCAACCTCGCCTCCGAGATGTGGGATCGCTACCAGCGCGGCGAGAACAAGGCCTTCACCAAGCGCCTGTACACGCCCGCCGGCCAGAAGGCATTCGACGAGGTCGCCCGCAAGTATCGCGCCGACCGCAACTTCAAGGGCACGGTCGACCGCTATATCAGCGAGTTCGAACGCCTGCTCGACGAAGTCGCCCGCGACGGCCGCGGCCCGCAGGAACTGCGCAGCCACCTGACCTCGGAGACGGGCCTGGTGTACACGCTGCTCGCGCATGCGGCGGGGCGGCTGGGGTAAGGCGCGTCACGACAGCGCACAGGAATGAAAACGGAGGCCTCACGGCCTCCGTTTTGTTTTTGACCTGGAGACGTCAGGTTCCCCCGGGCTGCCCGAACGACAGCCGCTCGGCCAGAACGGCGGCCTGGGTCCGCGAGCCGACACCGAGCTTGCGCAGGATCGTCGAGACATGCCCTTTCACGGTCTGCTCGGCGATGTCGAGCTCGCCGGCGATCTGCTTGTTGAGCTTGCCCTCGACAATCATCGCGAGAATGCGCAGCTGCTGCACCGACAGCGAGGCCATGCGTGCGGCAAGCTCGACATCGGCGCTCTGGATCGAGCCACGGCCGCCGGCATTCGGCGGCATCCAGATTTCGCCGGCGAGGATCTTCGTGATCGCATCCGCCATCTCGGGCAGGCCGAGCGATTTCGGGATGTAGCCGGATGCGCCATAGGCGATGGCGCGGCGGATCGTGGCGGCGTCCTGCCGCGCCGAGATGATCGCAACCGGCACCGTCGGGAACTGCGCCGACAGAATGAACAGCGCGGCAAATCCCTGGATCCCCGGCATCGTCAGGTCCCACAGGATGAGGTCGATCTCGTCCGACTGGGCCGAGAGCACGCCCACCGCCTCGTCAAGCGACTGGCAGGCGATGATGTCGAGATCGGGCAGCACGGTCGACAGCGCGCTGCGCAAGGCGGCCTGCACAAGCGGATGATCATCGCCGATAAGGATGCGCATGGTCACGCCGAGGCGGCTCCCTGTTTCGTCCCGAACGGCCGGCTCAGGGCTTCGTTGCCGAGGAAGCGCCGCAACGCCGCCGGCTTGACCGGCTTCGACAGGACCTCGCAGCCGCGCGCTCTCGCCGCTGCGCGCACGGCCTCGCTGCGATCTCCGGTGACGACGAGCGCGCAGATGCCGCGTCCCGACTTCTGCCCGAGATCGTCGAGAAAGTCCAAGCCGGTGCGCTCCCCGTCGAGATGATAGTCGACCAGCACGACGTCGGGCGGGCTTGCCGCAGCCACAGCCATCGCGCTGGCGGCATTGGTGGCGACCAGCACGCGATGGCCCCAGCCGCCGAGCAGCGCCGTCAGGCCGTCGAGGATCGTCGCATCATTGTCGAGACACAGGATCGTCAGCGGCCGCTCCGCCACCGCCGGTGCCGCTGTCGCCGCCTTGCGCTGGAGCGGCGTTCCCGGTCCAGGCGCCAGCGGCACCGTGACGGCAAAGCATGAGCCCTGTCCCGGGCGCGAACGGACATCGACGCGATGTCCCAGCAGCCGCGAAACGCGATCGACGATCGCGAGCCCCAGGCCGAGCCCCTTCTCCGATCCAGGCGCGAGGCGCTGGAACTCCTCGAAGATGCGCTTCTGATCCGCCGTGGCGATGCCGATGCCGGTATCCCAGACCTCGATGCGCAGATCGCCGCCGTGGCGCCGGCAACCGAGCAGGATGCGTCCCCTGGATGTCTCCTTGGGCGTGTAGCGCAGCGCATTCGACAGCAGGTTCTGCAATATCCGCCGCAGGAGATGCGGATCGCTTCGCACCGCGCGGTGACAATCGACGACGCGGAAGACCAGTCCGCGCTCGCGCGCCATCGCGGAAAATTCCACGTTCAACTGCACGAGGAGATCCGCGATCGGAAAGTCGAACGGCTCGGCGCGGACGGCGCCGGCATCATAGGAGGAGATGTCGAGCAGCCTGTCCAGCACGTGCTCGGTCGAGCGTAGCGCCGTGATGGCGCTGCCTGCCAGGGTGCGCTCCTTCTCGGCCGCGCCGGCTTGCGAGGACGCATGCAGGCTCTCGTCGAGCGCCGACAGGAACAGGCGCGCCGCGTTCAGCGGCTGCAGCAGATCGTGGCTCGCCGCCGCCAGGAAGCGGGTCTTGCCGAGATTGGCCTGCTCGGCCTCCGCCTTCGCCTGCTCGAGTGCCTCGGTCCGCTCACGGACGCGCAGCTCGAGGTCCTCGTTGGCGTGCCGCAGGGCTTCCGCGGCGCGGTGACGCTCGGTCACGTCGGTGTAGGTCGAGACGTAGCCGCCCTCGGCAGCGCGATCGTAGACGATCTCGAGCACGGTGCCGTCCGGCCGCTTGCGCTCGTAAAGATAAGGCCAGCTCTGCGTGGCGACGTCACGATTGACCAGGAGCGCGGCGAATTCGGACGCGGCATATTCGCCGCGCTCGACGTTGAAGGCAATGAGCTCCGCGAGCGAAAGGCCGACGCGCACGAAATCCGGTGGCAGGTCGAGCAGCGCGATGAACCGCCCGTTCCACGCCGTGATGTTGAAATCGGCGTCGAAGGCGCAGATGCCCTGCGGCACGCTCTCGAGCGTGCTCTGCAGCAGGCTGCGGTTGAAGCGCAGGGCCTCCGAGGCCTCGTCCAGCATCGCCATCGCCGCCCGGCGCGACAGCGAATGCCCCTCCAGCGAGGCCGCGATCACCACGCGCGCCGAGGCCGCGCCGATCGCCCCGGCGAGAAGATTCTCGGTGAAGCGGATCGAGTCGAGATCGACCAGGCCCGATGGATCGAGGCGCGGCCCCGTGCCCGACATGCGCGCCGCGAGATAGCCGTCGAAGGCTGCTGCGCCGCGCTCGGCACCGACAAAGCGCCGCGCGAGCGCACGAAGATCGTCGAGCCGGATCACCACGCGTGAGGACAGTTTTGGCACCGTCTCGCGGACGACACCATCGGCAAACGCCGCGGCCTGGTTGCGCTCGACGGTGGTTTGCCGCCCCAGCACCGAGAACACCAGGAAGCAGGCGAGGTTGGCGGCCAGGCTCCACAGCGTCGCATGCGAGATCGGATCGAGCCCTTCGAGGCCGAACAGCGCGTTCGGCTTGAGGAACGCGAGCTGCCACGGGCCGGTGCGAACGATCTCCTCGAAGGCGGGCCATAGCGGTGCGGCCGAGGGAAGCAGCAGCGTATAGGCCCAGATGAAAAATCCGGCCGCGATCCCGACCGAGGCGCCGATCTTGTTGGCACGCTGCCAGAACAGGCCTCCGACGAACGCCGGACCGAATTGCGCGACCGCAACGAACGACAGCAGGCCGATCACGGTGAGCGGATAGGCCTGGTTGACCAGGCGGTGCATCAGATAGGCCAGCAGCAGGATGCCGAGAATCGAGAGCCTGCGCACCGTCATCAGCACCGAGGTCACCGGCCGGCTTTGCGCGCGCAGACCGAAAAAGCGCGAGCGCAGCAGCAGCGGCATGATGACGTCGTTGCAGAGCATGGTGCTCAGCGCGACGGAGGTCATGATGACCATGCCGGTGGCAGCCGACAGTCCGCCCAGAAAGGCGATCAGGCTGACCGTGCCGGCATTCGCGGCAATCGGCAACGAGATCACGTAAGTGTCGGGGTCCATCATCGCACCGAACCTCGTCAATCCGGCGGCAGCGATCGGCAGGATCAGCAGGCTGAACAGCGCGAGATAGGTCGGGTAGAGCCACGCTGCGGTGCGCGTGTGGCCCGGGCTCTCGTTCTCGACAACGGCGACGTGGAACGCCTGCGGCAGGCAGAGGAAGGCGATCGCCGAGATGATGATCGTCGTAGGCCAGACCGGCTGCGCGGGATCGAAGGTCAGGATATTGGCCAATTGCGGATCCGAGGCGAACTGCGACACCAGCGCGGCCGGTCCACCGGACAGACCGAACAGCACGAACAGCGCGACAACGAGGAATGCGACCAGCTTGACCACGCTCTCGAACGCGATCGCGAGCATCAACCCGCGATGATGCTCGCTGGCGTGGACATGCCGGACGCCGAACACGATCGCGAAGAGCGCCATCGACGCGGCGACGCCGAATGCGGAGTCCTGCCAGAACCGCAGCGCCTCGCCGCCCGCGCGCTCGGGCTGGAGGATCAGGTAGTCGAAACTCTTGCCGACGGCCTTGAGCTGAAGCGCGATATAGGGAAGCACGCCAAGCAGCGAAGCGAGCGTCACGAAAGCCGCAAGCACCTGGCTCTTGCCATAGCGCGCGGCGATGAAGTCCGCGATCGAGGTGACGTTCTGGGCTTTCGCGATCGCGATCACCTTGGACAGCAGCGGCTGGCCAAACAGCAGCACGAGTGTCGGACCGATATAGATGGTGGCGAAGTCCAGCCCGCTCGTGGCGGCACGACCGACCGATCCGTAGAAGCTCCACGAGGTGTTGTAGACCGCAAGCGTCAGGCAGTAGCTGACGGCCGCCGCCCCGGATCTTGGCGAGACCAGCGGTCCGTCCACGCTCCGCCGATCGCCCCACCAGGCAATCAGGAACAGCGTGGTCACGTAGCCAGCCGCGACCGCGAGAACGAACCACGCCTGCAAGACATCCTCACTCGAGATCTATCCGCGCACCCGTGGACGGGTCCGGAACGCGGGCGGATACTAGAGCGTTTTCCAGCGAAGTGGACACCGGTGCGCGTAAAGAAAACGCGTCAAAACAACAATCTGGAGCTTTCAATTGCGTGGAAGGCACGCTTGGGATTGGCGGCCGGGTGTCCGGCCGCCAATCAAGGCATGCGGTCAGGCCGCCTCGCGCGACACCCGGGCCTGCGGCAGGCCCTTGAGCACGAGGTTGACCACGACGGCGACCACGATGTTGAGCGCGAGCGCCAGCACCCCGGTGTAGATCGCGACCTTGCCGGCACCGAAGTCGATGCCGTGCAACGGCTTCAGCCCGTCCGACCAGGCCAGCCACGATCCGCCTGCGAGGCCGACGGCCCAGCCGGCCAGCAGCGCAGTGCTCGAGAACCAGTTCAGATAGAGGCCGAACACCAGTGCCGGCAGCGTCTGCAGGATCCAGAGGCCCCCAAGCAGCTGCAGGTCGAGCGCAAACTGTGTCGGCATCAGCAGGATGGCGAGCAGCGCGCCGACCTTCACCAGCATGGAGGTGATCTTGGCGACCTTGGCCTCGCCTGCCGGCGTCACCTTCGGATCGATCCACACCTTCCAGAAATTGCGGGTGAACAGATTGGCCGCACCGATGCTCATGACCGCCGCCGGCACCAGCGCGCCGATCGCGATCGCCGCGAACGCAAAGCCTGCGAACCAGCTCGGGAACAGCGTCTTGAACAGCTCCGGCACGACGTCGTTGTTGCTCGCGAGCTTGAGCCCCGCCGCATGGCCCATGTAGCCCAAGAGCGCGAGCAGGCCGAGCAGCAGCGTGTAGGCCGGAAGCAGCATCGCATTCTTGCGAATGGTGTTGCCGCCGGAGGACGCGAAGATGCCGGTCAGCGTGTGCGGATACATGAAAGCGGCGAGTGCCGAGCCCAGCGCCAGCGTGGCGTAGGGCACGATCTGCGCCGGCGCCAGCAGGATGCCGCCCGAGCCTTTCGCCGCGAATGCGGCATCGGCCGCCGTGAAGATCGCGCCGTAGCCGCCGAGCTTGGACGGCACGATCGCGATCGCGGCGATCACCACGATGTAGATCATAATGTCCTTGACGAAGGCGATCAGCGCCGGGGCGCGCAGGCCCGACGAATAGGTGTAGAGCGCCAGCACCAGGAACGCGAGAACGAGCGGTACCTCGCCGGTCAGCCCCAGCGCCTTGATCGCCACTTCCATGCCGATCAGCTGAAGCGCGATGTAGGGCATCGTCGCCAGCACGCCGGTTGCGGCAACGGCAAGCTCGAGGCCACGTGAACCGTAAGCGCCGCGCACGACGTCGCCTGCGGTAACATAGCCGCGCTCCTTGGCGACCTTCCACAACACCGGCATCACCGCGAACACGAAGGGATAGACGATGATGGTGTAGGGCAGCGCGAAGAATCCGTAGGCGCCGACGGCGTAGACCAGCGCCGGCACGGCGATCACGGTGTAGGCGGTGTAGAAGTCGCCGCCGACCAGGAACCAGGTGATCCAGGTCCCGAACTTGCGGCCGCCGAGGCCCCACTCGTCGAGATGAGCGAGCGTCTCCGGCTTGCGCCAGCGCGAGGCGACGAAGCCCATGCCGGTGACGAGGATGAACAGAGCGAGGAATACGGCAAAGGCCGCGCTATCGACATTAGTCAGCACGGCGCACGCTCCTGTAGACGATGTAGGTGAGCAGCGAGGTCAACGGCACCCAGGCGAGCTGGTACCAGTAGAAAAATGGGAAGCCGAACAGAAGCGGCTCCCGGACGTTGTAGAACGGCACGATCATCAGGCCGATGAACGGCAACAACAGCAACAGACGTATCACGCTCTCTCCTCCCCTGTGATTGAAGTCGACGCGCTTTTCGTGAAGCGCACCTTGAGCGCGATATAGCTGACATCGCCCGCCAGCCCCTCCCCCTACCTTGGCTCGGCCGGACCCCCATACTTTCGTATCGCTGCCCGGGTTGGAGCGGAGATCGCGAATAGCGAGTGGCGAATGGAGACGGAGGCCTTGCGGTCTCAGCCTTTGTTCGAGCTTGTCATTGCGAGGAACAATCGTAGCTCGCATGGAGCGGAATGCTGGAAAGGTCTCGGATTGTGCTCCGCTCCAATCTCTCACCGTCACCCTGAGGTGCGCGCTCAGCGGCGCAACCGCGCCGCTGAGTAAGCCTCGAAGGGCGACGGCCCGGCTGCATCGGGGCCGCGCATCCTTCGAGGCTCGCTACGCTCGCACCTCAGGATGACGGGACCAATAGCGAAGTCGACACGACGAGGAGTGGCCCGTGGACTACACGCCTACTGCCGCCTGCCGCTCGCGGCCGGTGCCGGCTTCGGCGCCTCGGCCGGCGGGGGCGCTGCTGCCGGTGCGCTGTTGCTGGCGCCGAACAGCACCCGGGTCGGGTTGCGGTCAAAATTGTTCACCGCGCGGCTGATGTCGCCGAGCGTGCGGCGGCCGTCGGTCATCAGTGCACCGGAGCGCTTGTCGAAATCCTCGGCGAGCTCGCGGATCGACTTGACGGTCAGGAACAGCTCGCCGCCGTCCTTGCCGCCGGCGAGCGTGTTGAGACCGAGCATGAGGTTGTCGGCCTTCAACATCACGCCATCGACCTTGGCCATCACGCCGTCGATCTTCTCGGAGTTGCGGGCGAGCGAGTTGGTGAAGGTCTCGAGGTTCTTCAGCGAGTTCTTCACCGACTCCTGGTTGTCGGCGACGATCTTGTTGATGTTCTGCAGCGTGCCGCGGATCGCCTCGGTGACGTCCTGGAGCTTGTTGGGATCGGCCGTCAGCGTCGGGATGCCGTCTTCGTCGAGCGGCGGCGGCGGCGCCGCATCCTCGCCGCCCTTGAGCGAGATCGCGGCAACGCCGGTCAGGCCCTGGAATTCGAGGCCCACGAGGGTGTCCTTGCGAAGCGGCGTGTTGTTCTCGATCATGGCGAGTGCGACAACCCGCCTCGGATTGTCGAGCTTCACCGAGACCACTTCACCTACCCGGATACCGTTGAAGTTGACGCTGCCGCCGTTGCGCAGGCCCGCGGCCGGGCCCTCGAACACGACGCGGAAGGGGCTGCGCTGCTTGGTGGTGTGCAGCGACTGGAACCACAGCACGAAGCCGATCGCAGCCGCGAGCACCGCCAGCGTGAAGGATCCGATCAATACGTAGTTCGCCCGCGTTTCCATCAGCTGCTCCGGCACCTCAAGTCACGACCGCGCGGGCGCGCTTGCCATGGAAATACTGCCTCAGCCAGGGATGCTGCGAGGCCTGCATGTCGGCGATCGACCCTGCAGCAATGATCTTACCGTTCCCTAAAACGGCGATCCGATCGCAAGCCGTGTAAAGGCTGTCGAGATCGTGGGTTACCATGAAAACGGTCAGCCCCAAAGTCCGCTGCAGCGTCCTGACCAGATCGTCGAAATCACCGGCGCCGATCGGATCGAGGCCCGAGGTCGGCTCGTCCAGGAACACGAGATCGGGATCGAGCGACAGCGCGCGGGCCAGTGCGACGCGCTTGATCATGCCGCCGGACAGCTCCGAGGGAAAGCGCTCGGCCACTTCCGGCTTGAGACCGACCATGGCGAGCTTGGCCATGGTGATCTCGTCCATCAGCCGCTGCGACACGCGAAGATATTCGCGCATCGGAAACTGGATGTTCTGCCGCACCGTGAGCGAGGAAAACAGCGCGCCCTGCTGGAACAGCACGCCCCAGCGCCGCTCGACGTTACGGCGCTGCGACGTGTTTGAGGAATCGAGGTCGACGCCGAACACTTCGATGGAGCCCGCGACCTTCGGGACGAGACCGATGATGGTCCGTGTCAGCACCGATTTGCCCGCGCCCGACGGCCCGACAAATCCCAAAATCTCACCGCGCTTGACGTCGAGGTTGAGGCCGTCGAGCACCCGCGTCGCGCCGAACTGTACGGTGATGTCGCGGACGCGGATGATGGGGTCTTGAATCGCGTTTTGAGTTTCTTGCGCCATCGTCACATTCCGATCGAGGCGAAGAAGATGGCGAACACGCCGTCCATCACGATGACGAAGAAGATGCCCTTCACCACCGAGGCGGTCGTGTGCTGTCCGAGCGATTCCGCGCTGCCCTGCACGGCGAGGCCCTCGACGCAGGCGACGATGCCGATCACCGCGGCCATGACGGGCGCTTTCACGATGCCGACGATGAAATGATCGATCGAGATGGCGTCGCGCAGCCGCAAAAGAAACGCCTCCGGATCGACGCCGCCATAGAGCCAGGCGACGAGCCCGCCGCCATAGAGCGCAGCCATGGCGCCGAGGAAGGCGAGGATCGGCAGCGCCAGCACCAGCGCCAGCATGCGCGGCAGCACCAGCACCTCGATCGGGTCGAACCCCATGGTGCGCAGCGCGTCGATCTCCTCGCGCATCTTCATCGAGCCGAGCTCGGCGGTGTAGGCACTGCCCGAGCGGCCAGCGACCATGATCGCGACCAGCAGCACGCCGATCTCGCGCAACACCAGCACGCCGAGCATGTCGACGACGAAGATGTCGGCGCCGAAGCGGCGGAAATGGAAAATGCCCTGCTGGGCGATGATGCAGCCGATCAGGAACGTGATCAGCACGATGATCGGCACCGCACGCCAGCAGACCTGCTCCATGTGATGCACGGTCGAGGTCAGGCGAAACGAGCGCGGATGAATCAGCACATGCGCGACCGCGGCGAGCACCGCGCCGAGCATGTCGATCAGGCTCGCGATGGTGCCGCCGACGCCGGCGACGGCGCGGCCGATCTGCTCCAGCATGCCCGAGATCGTGATCGTGCTGCTGTCGACCACCGGGGTTGCGCGGACCCGGCGCACCTCGTCCACGAGGCTCGAATAATTCGCCGACAGCCCGGCGATCTGCGCCTCGACGGCGCCCTGGGTCAGGCTGCGGCGCAGCCGCTCGATCAGCCACGCACCGAAGGTGTCGAGCTTGGCGACCTCGGAGACGTCGATGAAGATGCTTTGGGAGCTGCCGGCGAGCTTCTCGGCGTCGGCCACCATCCGCTCCAGCACCGGCGCGAAGCTCGCGGTCCAGGTTCCGGTGGCGCAGAGGGCCAGCGCGTTGCCTTTGGCTATCCGTTCCAGCTTCGGATCGCCGTTCAAGATATCCGCTCCCGTGCCGGGGCGGAGGAAATCAGATAGTTGCGCACGCGCCCTTACCCAGAAAAGGTATCCCCAACTGGTTAACGTTAGTTGCTAGAGGTAACCAGCAGGTTCAGATTTCGCCAGAGTTCAAAATGACTTCCAGCAAAGTTCCAGCCCTCGCCGCACGAATCGAGCGGTTTCCCATCGCCGGCAGTTTCACGATCAGCCGGGGCGCCAAGACGGAAGCGGTGACCGTTGTGGCCGAAGTGAGCCGAAACGGCCTGATCGGCCGTGGCGAGTGCGTGCCCTATCCCCGCTATGGCGAGACGCCCGAAGCGACGCTGGCCGCGGTCGAGGCCATGCAGGCCGCCGTGGCGGGCGGCCTGACGCGGCAGGCCCTCCAGGCCGCCATGCCGCCAGGAGCTGCCCGCAATGCGCTGGATTGCGCCCTGATCGACCTGGAGGCCAAGGCGGCGGGCCTGCGGGCCTGGAACTTGCTGGACCGCCCGATCCCGGGCGAGCGCACCACGGCCTACACGATCTCGCTCGGCACGCCCGAGGCCATGGCGGCGGCGACTGCGAAAGCGGCGCGCCGGCCGCTGCTCAAGATCAAGCTCGGCGGCGACGGCGACCCGGAACGGATCGCGGCGGTGCGCAGGGCTGCCCCCGAGTCCGAGCTGATCGTGGACGCCAACGAATCCTGGACCGAAGCCAATCTGGAAGCCAACCTCGCCGCCTGCGACGCCGTCGGCGTCACCCTGGTCGAGCAGCCGCTGCCGGCCGGCAAGGACGACGCGCTGGCGCGGATCAAGCGGCCGCTCGCGGTCTGCGCCGACGAGAGCGTGCATGATCGTGGTTCGCTGGCGCCCCTGCGCACGCGCTACGACGCGGTGAACATCAAGCTCGACAAGACCGGTGGTCTCACCGAGGCGCTCGCCATGGCCGATGCAGCGCAGGCACTCGGCTTCGAGATCATGATCGGCTGCATGGTCGCGACCTCGCTGTCGATGGCGCCCGCCATGCTGGTGACGCCGCAGGCGCGCTTCGTCGATCTCGACGGACCTCTGTTGCTCGCGCGCGATCGCGATCACGCCCTGCGCTATGACGAGAGCCTGGTCTATCCGCCGGACGCTTCGCTCTGGGGCTGAGCGATGAGCCGACGCCGCGCCGCCCAGATCAGAAGCGCGCCGGCCGCTGCCATCGCCGCCATGACGTAATAGAGGCTGTCGCCGATGTGGGCGTAGATCGCGCCTGAGGCGATCGAGCTTGTCGCTCCCACCACTCCGCTGCACGCGGCATAGTAACCCTGCCCCCGCGCAATCTGATGCGACGGGACGCGCTGCACCAGCAAATTCATGGTGCCGACGATGGTCATGCCGAACGTGAGGCCGTGACCGAGCTGCGCGATCGTGAGCAGCGCCAGCGACGGCTCCTGCGCCGTGACGATCCAGCGCAGCACCGCGCTGACGCCGCCGATCGCCATCAGCGATGACGGATGCAGCGAGAAGCGCGGCGATAGCGCGAACACGACGATCTCGGCGATCACGCCCAGCGTCCAGAGTCCTGCGATGGTGAACCCGCCGAGCCCGTGGGCCTGCCAGCTGATCGCCGAAAATGAGTAATAGGCGGCATGACTGCCCTGGATCAGCGCGGCCGAGATGATGACCAGCCAGAAGCCGGCATCGCGCAGCAGGGCATTGCCGCCATGCTTTTCCGCGGTCCTTCGCCTGACATCGTCGAGCGGCTGGAGCAACAGGCCTGTGACGGCCGCAACCAGGGCCCATGCGACGATGATCCAGATCAGCTCGCGCGTGGCGATACTGTCCACGAGATAGCCGCAGGCGAGTGCGCCGGCGGCGAAGGCCGCCGAGCCCCACAGCCGAACTGGCCCATAGTCGAAGCCGTAGCGAATGACGCCGCGCAACGCGTACGCATCCGTCAGCGGGACGACCGGCGTCCACACGATGCAGGTCAGCGCATAGAGCAGGAGCAGTGCCAGCGGCTGGTGCTGCAGGCCGACCAGCGCAAATCCCGCCGCCGTCGCGACGACCGAAACCATCATGCCGGCGCGAATCGCATGGCGCTTTTCAGCAAAGGCGGTTGCATAAGGCAGCGTGGTGAAACGCGTGATGCCCGGCAGCGCGTTGATGATCCCGATCCAGGCCGCATCGACGCCGACCGCCTTGAGCCAGACCGGAAAGAACGGCAGATGCGTGCCCGACACCGCGAACACGGCCGAGTAGAACAGCGCGAGACGCACGGCGAATCGCCGCTTGACGGATGTCGCGATGGGGATTTGTGATTCGCCTGCCATCAAACCAATTGCGATTCGGTCGATATCGTGGTGATCGTTACAGTAACGCGCACTGATTTGCGCGACGAGATTGTCATGGCCAACGAAGCATTCGCCCTCTCGCCCATGTCTGCCCGCGCGGCCGAGCCGAACGAGCAGGATTACGACGCGATCCGCGAAGCTTTCATGGAGACCGCGCGCGGCCGCTGGTTCCTCGGCGAATACGCCAAGCGCAACCGCAATGCCGACACGCGCATGGTGCTCGACGCGGTCGCCAAAATCGAAGAAACCCTTGCGGCACAGCGACAACCCGTCGTCGAGGACCGCCTCCCCGAAGCGCTGGTCGCGATCCGCCGTGCCGTTGACGACGCAGAAAACGCCGCCGCCAAGGCGTGCGATCCGGCGGCGCTCGAGGCAAGCCTCGCACCGATCCCCCGCGGCGTGCGCATCATCAAGGAGATCTCCTGGCGCTGGCGCGAGATCGGCGCCGACGGGCGAATCTGCGACTTGATTGATTCGCAGCTCGCCTCGATCGAGGCGGCCTGCGCGCAGATTTCGACCATCGACCCGCGCGGCGACCTCAAGGCCGCCTTCGATCTGCTCAAGGACCGGGTCGAGCAAACCGACGCTGACGGCGACGCAGCGCCGCAGGCCGCGGTGCGGCCGGCACCTGCGCAGGCCACACCGCCGGTGGCCGAAGCGCCCGCCGCGATGGCGAGCGAAGCACCCGTGGGTTCTACGGAGACGCCACAGGACATCGCGGCCGAGGCCGTCGATGACGCGAGCGGCATTGCCGAGAACGCGACGATGGACGTCGCGATCGCGCCTGAGATCGCCGAAGGCCACGTCGCCATCGAGGCCAGCCTTGCTGCGGTCGAGGACGGCCTCGCCGATCCCGCGTCCGTCGCAGAGATCACGGACGAGTTCTCGCTCGATGCCGCGGCGGAAGCCGAGGATGAAGCGATACTCGACGCCATCGCGCTGGAGATGGCCGCGCCCGATCCGGAGTTCGACGCGATCGTCGAGCCCATGGAGATGGAAGCGGCTGTGCCTGTGCCGATGGTCGCGGAGGTCGCCGAGCCGGTCGTCATGGAGGCGCCGATCGCGCCACATATCGAGGCGCCGGTCGTCGAGGCGCCGGTTGCCGAAGCACCGATCGCGATGGAATCGCTCGCGCGCCTCACCGATGCCATTGCGGAAGCCGCGGCTGAAGTGATGGAGCAGCCGGCCCCCGCCATGGCGGCCGCGGCGACATCCGGCGCAGCACCGACCGCGTCGCTTCCGATGCCGTCCCCCCTGCCCGAACCCTCGCTCGGCGCCACCATTCTCGCCAGCGGCATCGTGCAAAAGCCCCGCGCTGCGGCCAACGACGCGCTCGCGCCGATCCGCCGCATGACCCAGGCCGAGAAGATCGCGTTCTTCTCGTAAGCCTCTCTCGCACTTTCTCCATCGTCCTCGTGAGCGCAGCGAAGCGGTCTCGCTTTCGCGGTCCCATCAGGTCAGAAGAGAGCTGATCAATACCCTTGTTTGCCCAATGCTTCTTCGCGGCGAAGCGGGGAATGGATTCCGGCAGCCAGATTGGTCGACGCGGCATCAATGGCGCCGCTGTCGGGATCGACCAAATCGTCGGCCGTCGAAGCAGGTGCGGCGTTCCGCCTATCGACGAGTTGCTTGCCATATCTTCGCAGCGGCGTCTCAAAATATCGGAACGACAGATCGCTGAGCAGTGCGAGCAGCCCGACGATGGCAAGGACGATCACGGCCTTCATCGTGGCATCCGGCAACTGTCCGGGATGGGCGCGTTCCCAGGTCTCGCGCACGAAGGCAATCACAGGGTTGTGCATGAGGTAGAGCCCGAACGACCTCGCCCCGATCCAGACCAGGATTGATCTGAGCAATCCTGGTGCAAGCAGGTATCCACCGTTGAAGGACGCGATATAGACCAGGGCGCCGCAGATCAGCGTCACGATCACCGGGAAGAACGTGACCAGGCCGGGGCCGCCGCCCACCGCCGCGAGCGCAAACAGCAGGATGACAAGAAGCGGCCATCGCACAAAACGGTTTTGCAGGAAGTACGGCGTGAAGGCCACGTCGGCGGCGCTCTGCTTGAACAGCGCGATCAGCACGCCGAGCGAGATCGCATCAAAGCGGGTCATCCAGGTCAGGGATGTCCGCTCTCGCATCGCCATCCAGGCGACAATCCCGGCCAGCACCACCGCCATGGCGCGGCGCGGAAGCAGAACGAGCAGCGGAAAGGCCAGATAAAATTGCTCTTCCAGACTGAGGGACCAGTAGACGCCGGAGGACCCGCACCAGAGGTTCGGCGAGGCGGTACAGTACGCGTAGTGAAAATTATAGACGTTGAGGGCCGCGGCAAGAAAATCGCCGACATTGCCGAAGAAGGAAAAGTAAGCCCCGGATCGATTGTAGACGAGCGACATCACGATCGGAATGAGCAGCCACAACCATGCCAAAGGCATGATGCGAAAGGCGCGGCGGATCCAGAAATCGGTTACGACGCGCCAATAGGCGGGCGCCCCCTTGCCGGCAGCCAGGACGAAATCCCGATAGAATGCGCGCGTTATCACGAATCCGGAGACGCAGAAGAACAGGTCGACGCCGAATGCAAAGTTCAGGTAACTCTCCAACGTCGGCGGGAGCCACCACATCGCCGTACGATGGTGAGCAATCAGGACGAATAGGATCGCAATCGCGCGCAACACCTCGATTTCCGGCAGGATCCGATGGCTCGCACCACCTTGCGAATGGCGGCCATCCCCCTGTTTGCCGTGCATGCTATCCACTCGATCTCTGCTTCTTGGCGGCACGGTTCTTGCCGTGCCGCAATTAGAGCGCCCGTAGCAGCCTGAATACCACCTCCCACCCTGGTTAAGTCAATCCTGCGAGGTCACTAGGGGGCCCGGGGCCAGCGCAAGGCGTCACGCCACACGCTTCGTCTCTGCGATGACCACGCCGGCTGCCTCCGAAGCCGGGTCCGGGCCCGACTGGATCATGCCGTCACCGCGAACGCGCAGATCTGCGTGAGGATCGATGGCAAGCCGCTCGAACAGGGCTTGCAATTCCGGCCTGAGGCCGTCGCCGCGAAGCGCGGCGATGGCATGAAGCTTGTGCATGTCAGGATCCTTCATGTTTGTCGCACGATAGGAACCGGCACAGTTCGATCCACCCGATTTCGGATGTGCAACACCCTTGGGGATCGGAACGCACCATAGGTTCCGGCGTGATCTACATCACGCACGGGACAACGGGTGATCGCGATCACGGACCGCGGGTTCGAACGTGTCCTAGCTTCCTCGCAACCAATCTCGCATCGAGATGAGCCCCGAGGGAGCACGCCATGTTCCGCCTGAAATCCGCCCTGATGACCGCCGGCCTGCTGGGGAGCCTGTTTGGCTTCGCCTGCGGCCCTGTTGCCGCGCAAGTCGCCCCTGTCGAGCCGGCCGCGCCTGCCGCCCTGCAAGGCCCGGAGCAGCGGGTGGCGCTGGTGATCGGCAATTCGAACTACCGGAACGCGCCGCAGCTCGCCAATCCCGACAATGACGCGCAGTCGATGGCGCAGTTCCTCAACTCCGCCGGCTTCGAGGTGATCTCGGCGACCGACCTCGGCCAGAACGACATGCTGCGCGTGGTGCAGGATTTCTCCGCAAAAGTGTCCGCGCGCGGCCCGAACACGGTGGCGATGGTCTATTACGCCGGTCACGGCGTGCAGCTCGCCGGCGAGAACTATCTCGTCCCTGTCGACGCGAAGGTGTCGAACCCGACCGAGCTCGTCAACGACTCGGTCCGCCTGGTCGACGTGATGTCGACGCTGGAAACGATCCCGAGCCGGATGCGCATCGTCATCCTCGACGCCTGCCGCAACAACCCGTTCCCCAACGTCAGCGACGCCGGCCGGGGCCTTGCCATCGTCGATGCGCCGAACGGCTCCATCGTCGGCTATTCGACTGCACCCGGCGCCGAGGCGCTCGACGGTAACAACGGCCACAGCCCCTACACGCAGGCCTTCCTGAACGTCGCGCGCGAGCCCAACGTGCCGATCGAGCAGCTGTTCAAGCGCGTGCGTCTCCAGGTGAACCAGACCACCAGCGGCGCGCAGATTCCGTGGGAGAGCTCCTCGCTCACCTCCGACTTCACCTTCTTTGGCGATACCGCCGTTGCCGCCAACCGCGCGCCGATGAATGCACCGGTGGTGCAGATGGCCTCGAACCTGCCGAGTCGTTCGACCCGCCAGGCCTATGACTACGTCGTGTCCGAAGGACGGCCGGAGTACTATCAGGAGTTCATCCAGATGTACCCGCACGACCCGCTGTGCGATCACATCCGCTGGCTGCTGTCGAACCTGCTGCTCTCGCAGGCCTGGCACCAGGCGGTGCTGGCGAACTCGCCGATCGGCTACCAGGCCTTCTACAACAACTACGGCAACAGCCCCTATGCGCAGATGGCGCACAAGCTCGAGATACAGCCGAAGCTGATCCCGCTGATGCAGGCAACGAAGTTTCTGGCTCCGCAGAACATTGCCCCGACGCTCAAGATCGGCAATCTCGGCCAGCCCAAATACATGCCGCTGATCCAGCAGGGCAACGGCGGCTCGCAGATCAACGCCAACCTTCCGGTCGTGCAGAAGCCGGTCGACAGCAACGTCATCGGCAAGCTCGGCAATGGCGGCCAGATCGTCAACCTGCCGGCCGGCAATTCGCAGAACGGCGCGCCGTCGCAGACCCCGGGCAAGATCGTCACCCTGCCCGCGCCGACCAACACGACGACGAACAACAACGGCATCGGCAAGATCACGACACTGCCGGTGACCACCACCAATCAGAACACCGGCAACAACAATGCCGGCACGGCTAATGGCAACCCCGGCAAGGTCGTGAGCATGCCGGTGACGATCGGCAAGGGCGGCTCGACCGTCGATGTGAAGACCACGGACGTGAAGACGACGAATGTTCAGACGCAGAACAACCCGATCCGCATCAACAACGGCGTGAAGCTCAACAACAACCCGGTGAACAAGGTGCAAGTCCAGAACAACCACCAGAACAACCGGCCGCAGTTCAATGCGATGGGGAATGGCGGCGACAACAATGTCCGTCAGTCGATGAACCAGTCAAACGGCGGCAACAACCACCGCAGCTTCATGCACTGATTGCGGCAGCCGCACACGAGAAAGGGGCAGAGCGGCAACGCTCTGCCCCTTTCGTCATGTCAAAAACTCAGGCGACCAGTTCGGCAAACAGATCCGCATCGACATTGCCGCCGGAGAGCACGATCACCACGTTCTTGCCGGCGGCGTCGAGACGGCCCGCGAGCAACGCCGCAAGGCCCACCGCGCCGCCGGGCTCGACCACAAGCTTCAGCTCGCGATAGGCAAAGGCGACGGCCGCGCCGACTTCCTTGTCCGACGCGGTCACACCGCGTGCCAGAAGCTTGCTGTTGATCGCAAAGGTCATCTCGCCGGGGATCAGCGCCATCAGCGCATCGCAGATGGTGCGGCCCGCCGGCGGATGCGGCTCGCGATGGCCTGCGGTCAGCGACAGGCCGTGATCGTCGAACGCCTCGGGCTCGGCCACCACGATCTGGGCTTGCGGATAGCGCGCCTTCACGGCTGTGGCGACGCCTGCGATCAGGCCGCCGCCGGAGGCCGGCGCCACCACGATGTCGGGCGACAGGCCGAGCGTTGCCATGTCCTCCGCGATCTCGCGACCGGCGGTGCCCTGCCCCGCGATCACGAAGGGATCGTCATAGGGCCTGACCAGCGTCGCGCCGCGCTTCTCGGCAATGCCGCGCGAGATTGCCTCGCGGTCGTCGTTGTAGCGATCGTACAGCACGACCTCGGCGCCGTAGGATTTGGTGCGCTCGCGCTTCGACAGCGGCGCATCCGCCGGCATCACGATGGTCGCCTGCATGTCGAGGATTTTTGCCGCCGCCGCGACGCCCTGGGCGTGGTTCCCGGAGGAGAACGCGACGACGCCGCCGGCGCGCTTGTCCTGCGGGATCGAGAACACCTTGTTGAAGGCGCCCCGGAACTTGAAGGAGCCGGTGCGCTGGAGCATCTCCGGCTTCAGGAACACCTTTGCGCCGACGCGCTCGTTGAGCACGGGAAACGACAACAGCGGGGTGCGGACGGCGAAGGGCGCGAGTACGCGCGCTGCGGCGTCGATATCGGCGGGGCCGATCGGAAGGGGCTGTTCGGACATGCGGCGATGTTATCGCGGCGGACGCGGCGCGGGCAAGACACCTCCGCGCGAGGATTTTACCCTTTAAGCGACGAAGCGCGGCTGTTCCGCGCCCGCCCGGCCGGGCAGCACCGCACCGACCGCCCGGATGCTGTCCACAAAAGCCCGCGCCGAGGCTTCCCAGGTGTAGTTGGCGGCGAATTCGACGCAGGCCTGCCTGGAAACATCGAGCGCGGCGAAGCAGGCGTTACGCAGATCATGATCGAGCGCCCCGACCGGCGCATCGCCGATGACGTCGCGCGGCCCCTTCACGGGGAAGGCCGCGACCGGCAGGCCGCTCGCCAGCGCCTCGAGCAGGACCAGGCCGAACGTGTCGGTCTTGCTCGGAAACACGAAGACATCGGCCGCCGCATAGATGTCGGCCAGTTCCTCGCCGTGCTTCTCGCCTAAAAAGATCGCATCGGGATAGGCTTCTTCCAGCGCGTTGCGCGCCGGGCCGTCGCCGACGATCACCTTGGTGCCGGGCAGATCGAGGTCAAGGAACGCCTCGAGATTCTTCTCCACCGCAACGCGGCCGACCGACAGAAACACCGGAGCCGGCAGGCAGAGGTCGACGGCGCGGGGATGGAACAAATGGGTGTCGACGCCGCGCGGCCACAGCACGACATTGTCGAAACCGCGCTCGCCGAGCTCCCGGGCCAGCGCCGGCGTTGCCGCCATCACGGCCCGGCTCGGGCCGTGGAATCGGCGCAGCGCCCGCCAGATCAGGGATTCCGGAACCGGCATCCGGGCACGGACATATTCGGGAAAGCGGGTGTGGAAGCTGGTCGTGAACGGCAACTTGCGCTGCCGGCAATAGCGGCGGACCATCAGGCCGATCGGCCCTTCCGTCGCGATATGGATACTGTCGGGCCGCGCTTCCTCGATCAGTTTTGCGATGCGCGCCGGGCGCGGCATCGCGAGCCGCACGTCGCGATAGCTCGGCATCGCAAAGGTGCGGAACGATTGCGGCGTCAGAAACGTGAACTCGACACCGAGCGTCTTCGCGGCGTCAGCGAGCTTGGTCAGCGTCCGAACCACACCGTTGACTTGCGGGTGCCAGGCGTCGGTCGCGACCAGGATGCGCATCAAGCGGCCCTTGCTGCCACCTGCGGTACGGCGGCAGGCTTCTGCGCGTGATCCGCCCAGGTGATGATCTCGAAACGGCCGTCGTCGTGCTCGACCAGCGCCGTGCAGCTCTCGACCCAGTCGCCGCAATTCATGTAGCGGATGCCGTTCTCGTCGCGGATCACGGCGTAGTGGATGTGGCCGCAGATCACGCCGTCGGCGTCATGACGCCGCGCTTCGGCAGATAGCGCCTGCTCGAACGCGCCGATATAGTTGACCGCGTTCTTGACCTTCTGCTTGGCCCATTGCGACAGCGACCAATACGGCACCTTGAACATGCGCCGGAAGAAGTTGACGAAGCGATTCATCTGGATCGCGAAGTCGTAGGCCTTGTCGCCGAGATGGGCGAGCCAGCGCGCGTTCTGCACCACGAGATCGAAGATGTCGCCGTGGATGACGAGATAGCGCTTGCCGTCAGCCCCGGTGTGGACGGTGTTCTCGACGACGTCGATGCCGCCGAAATGCGTACCGTAATAGTTGCGCAGGAACTCGTCGTGATTGCCGGGCACGTAGATGATCTTGGCGCCCTTGCGCGCCTTGCGCAGCAGCTTCTGCACCAGATCGTTATGCGATTGCGGCCAGTGCCAGCTCGATTTCAGCGCCCAGCCGTCGACGATGTCCCCGACGAGATAGATGGTGTCGGCATCGTGGTAGCGCAGGAAGTCCAGCAAAAGGTCGGCTTGCGAGCCGCGGGCTCCGAGATGAACGTCGGAGATGAACAAGGTGCGAAAGCGCCTTTCAGGGCTCTCGTCACTCACATCGTAACTTCCCATGCGACAGCCTGTAACAATGTCCCGTGACAGGGGGATGACCAATTGAACCTTTGAGGCACCCTCAGATACGAATCAAACCTCGCCTCGCCCTCCCCGCGAATATCAGTCGCATGCGACAATCAGGCGACATGGGGCGGCATTGGTTACCCGCAAAAGCCCGGACCGGAAGCGCGGCACACGCCAGAGACGACGCGAGCCACGGGCGGGCGCGCTATTTTCCGGAAACGACCATCGCCCGAACAAGGAGTGCGATTCGTTCACTACGCGCGCCGAGCCTAATTCGGCCCGAGCGCTCGAGCTCAACGAGCCCGTGCAGGGCCGCCCAAAACGTCTCGGTCGCGACATCCACATCGACGCAGAACGGCGTTACCACGGCCGCGAGGGCCTCGAACCCGGCCCGTAGTTCCGGTCTGGTCCCGGCTTCGGCGAAGCGCAGGTCCGTCGGAAGAGTGAACATGGCCTCATAGAGCGCGGGATTTCGGTGGGCAAAGGCGAGGTAGGCCGTCGCGACATTCTTGATGGCGTTTCGCCCGGTCGACCCACCTGCCGCCTCCCGAAGAGCCACGGCGATGTCGCGGAAACCCTCGAGGGCTACTGCGGTAACGATCGCATCCCTGTTTTCGAAATGTGAATAGAGGACCGGCTGACTGTGTTCGATCTCATCGGCAAGCCGACGGATCGTCACGGCGTTCCATCCCTCGCGCTCTGCGATCACGCGCGCTGCCGCGACGATGCGGCGTTCGCGTTCAGCGCGTTGCCTGTCTTTCCGCTCGGCGATCCCCAACCTTCGATCTCCCAGGCCAAGATGGTCGACACTTATTATCGATGCTTGACGATCTAGCAACGCTAGAATATGTAGTCTAGCAATGCTAGATTATCTTGGATCGATATAATGAATCTCATGCACAGGCTTCCGCTTGGAACCGCGCTGCTCGTGGCTCTCGGGATTATCGCGATCGGCATCCAATATGTCGTCAGTCCGCGGACGGCGACACGCAGTTTCGGCCTGCCACTCCCTGAAGACGGTGCCAACACCGACTGGTGGCTTCGCCTCAAGGGCGTTCGCGACATCGCGTCGGGATTGACCGTGCTGGCATTCATGGCGTGGGGTGTCCCCCGCGGGGTCGGCATCATCCTGTTTGTCGAAGCCATCATCCCCTTCGGCGACATGCTGGTCGTGCTCGGCGGCCGAGGCTCTGCAAGACGCGCGTTCGGCATTCACGGCCTCACGGCGGCGATCATGATTCTGGCAGCCATCCCCATGATGATGGATGTGCCCTGAGATGACCCATATTGTTTCGGTTTGTCTGCTCGTTGCCGGGCTCTTTGGCGCAGGCCTCCATAACGCGATCGCCGGTTCCGCGACGCAAAGCAGCTTCGTTCGATGGGGTTACCCGCGCTGGTGGGGCCGCCTGACCGGCGGATTGGAGATCGTGAGCGCCGTTCTGATTGCGCTCCCCGCAAGTCGCGTTGTTGGCCTGGTGCTGGGCGCAGCAATCATTTTGGCCGCTGTTCTTACCGTGGTGCGCCACCGCGAATTTTCGCACCTTGTACCGCTCGGTGTGTTTGCCACCTTGATGGCTCTCGCAGGAACGTTGTCTTGAGGGCCGAAATTGCCGACCGGCTAGCCGCAGCCGGCGTCAGTAGAATTTGTGGAAATGATGGACCGGCCCGTGGCCGTGACCGACGCTGAAGCGGTCGGCAGCTTCGATCGCCGCGCTGATCCAGGCCTTGGCGTTGCGCACGGCCATCTCGAGATCCTCGCCCCTGGCGAGGCCTGCTGCAACCGCCGAGGACAGCGAGCAGCCTGTGCCATGGGTGTTGCGCGTGGCGACGCGCGACGCGGCAAGCGCGATCGTCTTGTCGGCGCCGACGAGATAGTCGATGCTCTCGCGGCCCTCACCGTGTCCGCCCTTGATCAGGACCGCGCGGCAGCCGAGTTCGAGAAGGCGGCGCCCCTGGCTTTCGATCTCGATCTCGCTTCGTGCGATCGGCTCGTCCAGCAGCGCGGCCGCCTCCGGCAGATTGGGTGTGATCACCGATGCCAGCCGCATCAGCTTCGTGCGCAACGCCTCGACGGCCTCCGCCGCCAGCAGGCGATCGCCGGAGGTCGCGACCATCACGGGATCGAGCACGATATGGCGAGGCTTCCAGTGCACCAGCGCAGAGGCGATCGCGTCGATGCTCTCGGCCTGCGCCACCATGCCGATCTTCACCGCGCCGACATCGAGATCGGAGAACACCGCATCGATCTGCGCCGTGACGAACGCGGCGGGCACCGCATGAATGCCGGTGACGCCTTTGGTGTTCTGCGCGGTCAGCGCCGTGATCGCGGACGCGCCATAGACGCCGAGCGCGGCAAAGGTCTTCAGGTCGGCCTGAATGCCGGCGCCGCCGCTCGAATCCGAACCGGCGATGGTGAGCGCCACGGGCGTGGTCATCGCAGGATACGCTTGCTTGAGGAAAACTCGGCCATAGCCAGTCCTAGCGCGCCCCTGCAGCCCCAGCAAGCCGGCGAATCAGGCACAGCCGGTGCTGCGCGGCATTGTCGCCCCGGAAGCGGGCATAACCTGAGAAAATAAGACCAGGGCATCGTCCGGCCTTGGCGCCCATCCCCGCGAATGACACGTTAGCAGGTGGATTCGTCCAGCGACGCCTTGTTGCGGGCCGGCCTCGGCCCGCAATCCTTTCGGGAAGAAATCATGTGGGCCTATTTCGAACGTATCCTCGACTCCTCGATGTTTTCACCGCACGGCATCTGCCTGCTGTGGGAGCCCGAGCTGATCTGGCTCCATGTCGTCTCTGACGCCTGCATCGCGGCGGCCTATTTCTCGATCCCGTTCGCGCTCGCGATCCTCGTCACCAAACGGCGTGACCTCCAATTCGGCTGGGTCTTTTGGGCGTTCGCAGCCTTCATCATGGCCTGCGGCCTGACCCATGTGCTGTCGATCTACACGCTGTGGGTGCCGATCTATGGTATCGAGGGCCTGGTCAAGGCGATGACCGCCATCGCATCGATCTTCACCGCGGCCGCGCTCTGGCCGCTCCTGCCAAAGATCCTGGCAATCCCCTCCCCGTTCGAGCTGCAGAAGGTCCAGGCCGCGCTCCAGGAGGAGGAGATCAAGAGCCGGGACGCGACATTGTTGCTCAGACAGGTCGGAGACGCCCAGCGCGCGATGCGCGAAAGCGTGACGCGTCTCACCGCCATCGTCGAGACCGCGGTCGACGGCGTCATCCTGTTCGACGCGCAGGCCCGCATTCTCCTTTTCAATCCCGCGTGCGAACGGCTGTTCGGCTATCGCGCCCAGGAAGTGATGAATCTCGACATCGGCATGCTGATGTCGAACGACGAGAGGCGCCCAACCACCGGTCATGCGCGGCGTTTCGCAACCGGAGAAGCCATCGGCCTGTGCAAGGACGGATCGAGCTTTCCGATGAATCTGTCGGTTGGCCAGGCGTGGCAGGACGGCGAGCTGATCTATGTTGGCATCATCCACGATCTGACCGCGCGTAAGCTGACCGAGCAGCAGCTCCAGCAGGCGCAAAAGATGGAGACGGTCGGCCAGCTCTCCGGCGGCATCGCGCATGACTTCAACAATCTCCTGACCGTGATCATCGGCAACGCCGAGCATCTCAGCGAGCAGCTGAAGGCGCGGCCCGATCTGCGGCAATTTGCCGACGATATCTGCGAGTCCGGCGAACGCGGCGCGGAGCTGACGCAGCGACTGCTGGCATTCAGCCGCCGCCAATTGCTGCAGCCAAAGACGATCGATTGCCGCGAACTGCTGCAATCCATGCTCAAGCTGCTCAAGCGCACCTTGCGCGAAAACATCGAGATCAAGACGGCGTTCGGCCCTGGCACCATCCAGGCCTTTGCGGACCGTGCCCAGCTCGAATCCGCCGTGTTGAACCTTGCGCTCAACGCACAGGACGCGATGCCCTCCGGCGGACACCTGACGCTGAGCACCGAGCTCGCCGCAATCGACGAGGACTACCGCGCCCTGCACCCAGAAGTGACATCCGGCGCCTACGCGCTGATTTCCGTCACCGACGACGGCGAAGGCATGACGCCCGAAGTGATCGAGCACGCCTTCGAGCCTTTCTTCACCACCAAGGAGGTCGGCAAGGGTTCAGGGCTTGGACTGAGCATGGTCTACGGCTTCGCAAAGCAATCCGACGGCCATGTCTCGATCTATAGCGAACAGGGCCTGGGGACGACGGTCCGGATCTACCTGCCGCGCACCGGCGGCGGACAATCGCCGACCGACGTGCTGGACGGCGAGGACGCCGCGCCGCGCGGGCACGAGACCATCCTGATTGCCGAGGACGATCCGTTTGTGCGCTCCTCGGTGATCCTCCGGGTGGAGGCGCTCGGCTATCGCGTCGTCGCCGCCGTCAATGGCCAGGAGGCCCTGCAGCGGCTGCGCGCCGATCCCGGCATCGACATGCTGTTCACCGATATCGTCATGCCCGGCGGGATGAGCGGCTGGGAGCTCGCCGATCAGGCCCGCCGGATTCGGCCGGGCCTGCCGGTGCTGTTCACTTCCGGCTATGCGCTGGAGACCCTGGTCGAGCAGGGCCGCGCGCAGGCGGAGGCCGTGGTCCTGACCAAACCCTATCGCAAGACCGAGCTCGCCCAGCGGCTCAGGGACGCCTTCGCCGCAGCGACGGCGGCTTCGTAGGGCATCGGATCGTCATCTGACGCCTGGAAGTCCGCTTGCTAAATCGGGCTGATTTTGGCCTATTAGCCGGCAAGATATGCCTTCGGAGTGACTGCAATGGTTCCCTTTTTCGTCCAGATCAAATGTAAGCTTGGCCAGTCCTATACGGTCGCCAATGCGCTTGCCGAAGCCGAGATCGCCTCCGAGATCTACTCCACGGCCGGCCATTACGATTTGCTGGTGAAGTTCTATGTCGACAACGACACCGACATCGGCCACTTCATCAACGAGAAGGTGCAGGTGCTGCCCGGCATCCAGGACACGCTCACCATCATCACCTTCAAGGCGTTCGGCGCCAGCTAGACGACGCAGTTGGCGCAAGCGGCGATGTTGCGCAGCCGCTCGCCTGTGCTAGCGTCCGGGCCTTGGAATTGAAGTGAGTACTGCAAGCTATGGCCCTCACCACGACGGTGCCGCTGCTGATCAGCCAGCAATTCGATAGTGAAGTCGTGTTGGCCAACTATCAGAATGGCGTCTACTACAACCTCGACGGCAGCGCTGCGCAGATCTGGCTCGGCCTCAAGGTCAACCGAACGGTTGAGGAGATCGGACGCGCGCTGGCTGCTGCGACTGATGGAGATGTGACGTCAATCACGCAACAGGTGCAAGCCTTCGTCGACAGCATGCTGGCGGAAGGCCTCATCGCGAACGGTGCCGCCGATGCGCGCAGTGAGACCTCCGTTGAGACGTCCATCAGCCCTTGGACACCGATGCTGTCGGGCGCATTCGTCGCCCCGGAATTCCAGCGCTTCGACAATCTGCGGGAGCTGCTGCTGATGGATCCCGTGCACGATGCCGGCGAGGAAGGCTGGCCGCTGCGCGAGAACCAAGAGAACTAGATGAAAGCGAGCGACCTCATCCGGCGGGAGATCGCGGGGGTCTTCGCCAGGACAACGTCGGAGCCGATCGAGGCGCATGCGCGCTGCGGACCGTTCGGCTTGCATCTCGGCTTTGCCTCGCAGGATTTGGCCCGCATGTTCCTGCCGGCCTATGTCCAGCGCGCGGCCGATGGCGTCGATCTCGAGCTTCGCTTCGTCACAGCAACCGACCATGATCTCTCGGCGCTGGTGCCGGAAGCTTCCGAAAAACCGCGGCTGCTGATCGAGGACGGCATCTATTCGGTCTGGCAGCCGGCCGTCATTCCCGTGCTGTACGCGATCGACCTGGTGGCGCGGCGCGGCATCGCGTGGTTGCCTAAGGGCGAGGCACCGCCCTGGATCCGCAGCCGGCCCGCGATCTCCCTCATCCACGCCCTGATGCAGGAGACGCCCTGGTGCGCCGTCCATGCGGCGGCTGTGGGGAGCACGACCGGCTTCACGCTGCTCGCGGGCGAGGGTCACAGCGGCAAGACCACCGCGGCGCTCGCCTGCGTCAAGGCCGGCTGGCGCTACGCGGGCGACGACTTTGTCGCGGTCAACAGCGTCACCGGCGCGATCGAGCCGCTGTTCTGCTCCGCGCGGCTGCGCCCTGCCCTTGTCGACGCGTTTGGCGACCTGATCGGCGGCACCACGCCGGTGTCGGATTTCAACGGCGAGCTGCGCCACGAGCTCAGCCTGGCCGGTCTCGGCGAGCGCCTCGGTGGCGGCAAGCTGCGTGCGCTTTTCATTCCGCGCCGGCGCGGCGCGGCCTCACCCGAATTCACGCCTGCGAAGCCATCGGATGCGTTTCGCGCGCTGCTGCCGACCACGGCCTACGAGCTGCCGGGCTGGCCGAACCAGATCGCGGAGAAGGTGGCGCGGATCGCAGGTCTCGCGCCGGTGTTCTTTGCCGATACCGGCACCAGGCCTGCCGAGATTCCCGCCGCGTTCGCCGATCAATTGCAAAGACTTTGAGGCCGCACCGACATGCGTGTCTCCGTCATCATCGCCGCCTACAATGCCGAGACCTACATCGCCGAGGCGGTCGAGAGCGTGCTCGGCCAGACCGTGCCGCCCGATGAGGTGATCGTCATCGACGACGGCTCGACCGACGACACGCGCAATGTGCTCGGCGAATTCGACGACCGCATCACCGTGCTTGCCCAGAGCAACAACGGCCAGGCCGTCGCCGTCAACAAGGCGCTCGCGACCGCGCAGGGCGAGCTGATCGGCTTCTGCGACGCCGACGACCTCTGGACGCCGCGCAAGCTCGAATTGCAGCTGGCACTGCTGGAGCATCAGGGCCGCGTCGACGCCGTGTTCGGCAAGGTCGAGCAATTCGTCAGTCCCGACGTGCCGGACGCGCAACGCGAGCGCCTCAAGCCCGCGGTCGCGATCATGCCGGGCGAATTGAAGCAGTGCATGCTGATCCGGCGCGCCGCGCTCGACCGGGCCGGGCCGTTCGACGAGAGCCTGCCCGCGACCTTCTTCATCGCCTGGCTCGGCCGCGCCAAGCAGAACGGGTTGAGGAGCGCGCACGTCGACGACATCGTGGTGCGCCGCCGGCTGCATCTCGGCAATGGCGGACGCATCAACACGGACGCCCAGAACCGCGAGACGCTCCTGGCGCTGCGCCAGGCCATCAAGGCCCGGCGCCCGCCGGAGTGAACACCGTCGCGCCGTTCACCGACACGGATTTCACGAACAGCCCGAGCAGACGCGGATCGATCGAATGGCCGATGTCGGTCGGGCGCTGGCAATCGAGCATCCGCAGCGCGACGACGATCTTGCGTTGGCGTGCACCAATGACTCTCGCCTGCAGCGCGATTCTGAACGGCATCGGATCGGTGCGCCCTGCCGCCATCTGCTGCACCGATCCAATGCCGGCGTAAGCGACGAAGCGGAAATTGTCCGTGCCCGGCGGCAGGAACGGCACGACCACGAGCTCCACGGCGACGGGATCGCGGGTCCTGTCGTCGACGGGCATTTCGAGGACGGCGAATGGACGGTCGGTCCACCGCCCCTCATCCTCCGGAATGGAAAAGCCCTGCCCGAACCAGATGCCGCTCCCGCGCGACGGATACGCCGCGCGCGCGATCTGCTGCCAGATCCGCTTCAGGATCGCATCCCGAAACAAGGGAAACTGCACGATGCCCGCATCGAATGCCGCGATCGCCGCGCCGGGTAGCCGCAGCCAGTCCCAGCCCCGGAACGGCGCCTTGAAACGCGCGCGAAGCGCCGAGAAGAAGGCAGCGCCAAAGTGCTGCCACTGCGTGCGCCGCGCGCGCGGCACGGCGCGGATCGACATCTCGATCGACTTTCCCGGCGGTCCGTAGTCCCATAACTGCCAGATGAGTCCGTGCGGCACGAGGGCCGGCATCTCGCGCGCGACGACGTCGAGCAATTGCGCGGCAAACAGGCTGCCATTGTAGCGCGTCACGATCGCGCGGAAGCGGTCCCAATCGACCCTGGCGCCGGCCTTGCTCTCGAGCACATGGACGATCTCGAGCGCGCGGGACACCATCTCGTTCTGATCGGCTGGCTCCGGCCGCATCGCCGCGATCGCCAGATGCTCGGCAACACCGGGGATCAGCACCTCATGGGTCAGCAGCGTCCCGGTCTCGGCGGTCGCGAACAGCGCCTCGGTAAAGCCTTCGTCGTCGAGCCAGAACAGTGCGCGCCAGTGCAGATCGATGGCGCGGGCAAAGCCGGCCCGCGACATCGCCACCGCATGGATGTCGCGATCGAAATCGGATTCCTGGAACAGCTCGACCCGCATGCCGTGGCTGCGGAAATCGGCCTGCCGCAGCACCTTGATCGCGCGCGACGCATCCGCACGGCGGACCAGGAGATCGTAATCCCCCGTCATGCGCTTCGCCATGTAGCTCTCGTCGCGCGCGAACAGCGCGCCGCCCTTGATCAGCAGCGCGGCGATGCCGGCGGCCTTGAGCGCTGCGGACGCCGCGACCACATCGCGCACCCGCGTCGCATTCGACAGCCAGACATGCTTGACGACGCCGCGCATTTTCCTGGTGTCGGCATCGACGATCCCGGCCATGTCGGCGGTTGCCACAAGCAGCGGCATGGTGCGGTAGACGACCTCGTCGGCCGCATCGAGCGGCTCCGCGGCGCGCCAGGCCTGATAGGCGTCGATTGCGGTCCGGCCCTGTCCGAGCGCGGCGCGAAACAGCGTGAGATGACGCGGGCCCAGCGCGGCCGGAAGTTTTGGCACGATCTCAACCGAACGGTTGAGCCGCGGGGCGTGTTTCGTGCGACACGGTCAAATCACACGCCGAAACGATCAGCCAGAGCTGCACGAAAAACTCACGCCCCATGTGACGCAATTCCAATTCTCAACCCGCGACCGACGATGGGGGCGCAATCACGGCGTGTCAATTGGAAAGGGCCTGCTTCAGCCGCCACCCTCCTTGCGTTTGGGCGGCGTCGGTCCATCGACCGGCGGCAGCGACTTCAGATAGGCGGCCATCGCGGCGCGATCCTCCGGCGTCGACTGCGCGAGGTTCTTGATCACCGGCCGCATCGCGCCCGATGCGGTGTCGCCCTCGGGCATGTCGCCGGTCTCGAGAAAGTCGGCGATGTCCTTCTCGCTCCAGCCGCCGATCCCCTTCTGCGTGATGTTCGGCACCCAGCCCTCGCCTTCGGGATTGGGACCGCCGGCGAACCGCTCGCCCCGGTTGATCCCGCCGAGGGCGTTGCGCGGACTGTGGCATTCGGCGCAATGACCAAAACCGTTTACGAGATAAGCCCCGCGATTCCATTGTGCGGACCGCGCGGCATCCGGCTTGAACGGCCCGACATCCATGAACAGCAATTTCCAGATGCCGACGTTGCGGCGGATGTTGAAGGGAAACGGCAGATCGTGGTCGCGCACCCGGCCCGCGACCGGCGGCAGCGTCTTCAGATACGCGAAGAGATCGCGGACGTCGTCGACTTTCGCAATGTGATACGACGTGTAGGGAAACGCCGGAAAATAGTGCGTGCCCTCAGGCGAGATGCCGCGCATCACCGCGTTGACGAAATCGGCCTCGCTCCAGCGCCCGATGCCGTCGGTCGGGTCGGGCGAAATGTTCGGCACATAGAACGTGCCGAACGGCGAGCCGAGCGCCAGGCCGCCACCGAGCCGCAGGCGATCGGGCTGATTGGGTACGGCGTGGCAGGACGAGCAGCCGCCGGCATTGAACAGCTCCTGCCCATTGGCGAGATCAGGCCCGCGCGTCGGCGCCGGCAACGCCAAGGCGGTCGGCGCGGTCAGCCACCAATAGACGGCAAGGGCTGCGACGGCGGCGATCAGGATGACAGAAATTGTTCGTCGCAACATGAGGGATCCCAACAGGCTCTGGCGAATTTACGGATCATCCCGCAGCCGCTCCAGCCACGAATAATTTAGATGGTTTGAGCGGAATCCGGGAATAAAGTCGGAACCGCACTGTTTGCAAGTTGACAGCAATCAGGCGTCAACAGGGAGAGACCCATGAACAAAGCGCTTTTTGCCACGCTGGCGCTCGGAGCCGCCGTCGCATTCGCCGGCCCGGCCAGCGCGGAGAAACTGAAGGCGACGCTGGACGGCAAGTCCGAAGTCCCCGCCAATGCCAGCGCCGGCACGGGCACAGCCGATATCGACTATGACGCCGCCACCAAGAAGCTCTCCTGGAAGGTGACCTACTCCGGGCTCTCCGGCCCCGCCACCGCCGCGCATTTCCACGGCCCCGCCGAAGCCGGCAAGAACGCCGGCGTCATGGTGCCGATCCCCGGCATTGCAACGAGCCCTGCCGAAGGCTCGGCGACGCTGACCGACGCGCAGGCCTCCGATCTGCAGGCTGGCAAGCTTTACGTCAACATTCACACCGCGGCCAACCCGGGCGGCGAAATCCGCGGCCAGGTGACCAAGTAGATTTCATAAAGACGTCATCGACGAAGGCTGGACGCGAGGAGCGCGTCCGGCCTTTTCGATTCCGGCGGAGCGCGTCAGGCCGGGCGCTTGCGCACGGCGACCTGGTGGCTCCTGAGGATCACCTCGGCATCGTCGTGCCAGGCGAGGAATGTGTCCACGGCGGGCGCGACACGCATCCAGTCGGGATTGTCCGGCTTCCAGGTGTAATCGTCCATCAGCATCACGCCGCCCTCGCGCAGCAGGCGCCAGGCGCCGAGGCAATCGATCATGACGTCGTCGCGCTGATGGCTGCCGTCGACATAGATGAAATCGAACATCGCGTTCTCTTCGCGCAACGTGCCGAGCGCCTTGATCGAGGTGCCCACGATCTTGCGCAGCCGCGGACCATAGGCGGCGAGGTTGCGGTCGAAACGAGCGGCATCTTCGCCATCGAAGAGATCCACGCAGGTGAGCTGCGCTCGCGCGAAGAATTCGAGCCAGAACAGCGCAGACCGCCCCTCCTTGGAGCCGATCTCGAGCACGCTTGCGGTCGTCTCGCGTATGTCGCCGAACAGCGCGCTCCAGGCAACCGTCCGCGCGGCGACGTAATCGCGCCGAAATTCCTTGCCCGCAAAGACGTACGCGTAGGGGTCCTGGGCCCGCGCCAGCGCGATAACCCGCGCGCGAAGCTGCGCCTGTCGGGCGGAGGGATCGCTCACGAGAGCCCGGAATCTGACTGCGCGACGACACCGACCATTGTGTCACCGATCTGGCGCTTTATGATCGCTCCCAGAGCAAAGGTGCGCAACATGACCACTCCCAACGCGAACCATCCCGCCTTCTCTGACAAACTATCGCAGCCAAGGTCCTGCGGGAAGCCTGCCCCCACACCATTGCATCATCTGGCGGGCCTTGTCGTTGCCGCGGCAATCGCTGGCTTCTCCGGACCGGTCGTCGCGCAAAACGACCTGGAAAGGCAGGCTCAATGCGAACTGTCGGCGATCCGCGACACGAGATCGCCGCTTGCCGTCCAGACCATCCGTTCGGCCTGCAACTGGCTCGTGGTCAATGGCGACTCGCTGCTGAATGCGTCCAGCAAGGGCTATTACATCTGCCTCGTGCGGCAGCTCTCGGGCGCGCAGAGCAACGAGGCCGCCGCGGCCATCATGTCGGCATGCCGCGCGTCCAATCCGCTCTGAGGAGCGCTTAGGCCGCGCTCAGCGCATGCTCGAGATCCGCGATCAGGTCCGACGGATTTTCGATGCCGATCGACAGGCGGATGGTGCAATCGAGCACGCCGATCTTGCGGCGGATGTCGGCGGGCACGCCGGAATGGGTCATCGTCGCCGGCAGGCTCGCCAGCGATTCCGTTCCGCCGAGGCTGACTGCGAGCTTGAAGATCTGCAGGGAGTTGAGGAATTTCTCCGCCGCCGCCTGGCCGCCGACGATGTCGAACGAGAACGTCGACCCCGCGCCGAGACATTGCCGCGCGAACACGCGCCCCGCCGGCGAGGTCTCCTCGTGATGACCGAGATAGTGGACCTTGGCCACCTTGGCGTGGTCGCGCAGATAGTCGGCCACGAGGCGCGCGTTGCTGTCGGCCTTCTCCATGCGCAGGCTCAGGGTCTCGAGCGAGCGGTTGATCATCCAGCAGGAATGCGGATCGAGCTGGGTGCCGATGGCGCCGCGCAGCGCCTTGACGCTTTTCATCATCGCCTTGGTGCCGAGCGCGGCGCCTGCGATCAGGTCGGAATGACCGCCCACATATTTGGTCAGCGAGTACAGCGAGATATCAGCGCCATGCTCGATCGGCCGCTGAAACACCGGCCCGAGCAGCGTGTTGTCGCAGGCGATGATCGGCGTGTGGCCCTGGGCCTTGCCGATGGTGTCGGCGACGCGGCGCATCAGCGCGACATCAACGAGGCCGTTGGTCGGGTTGGCCGGGGTCTCGATCAGGATCATGGAAACCCGGCCCTTGCGCATCGCCTCCTCGGCGGCCTGATTGACCGCCGCCTCATCGATGCCGTCGGCAAAGCCGACCGCGCCGATCGAGAAACGCGACAGCGTGTTGGTCAGCAGCGTTTCCGTGCCGCCATAGAGCGGCTGCGAATGCAGAATGACGTCGCCCGGCCGGACGAACGCCAAAATCGTCGTCGAGATCGCCGCCATGCCGGACGAGAACAGCGCACAGCTCTCGGTGCGCTCGTAGATGGCGAGCCTGTCCTCGACGATCTCGCTGTTGGGATGGTTGAAGCGCGAATAGACGAGCCCGGCGCCCATGCCTTCCGGCGGCTCGCGGCGGCCGGCCACGAAATCGAAGAAGTCCTGCCCGTCCTCGGCCGTCTTGAAAACGAAGGTCGAGGTCAAGAACACCGGCGGCTTGATGGCGCCTTCCGAGAGCTGCGGATCATAGCCATAAGTCAGCATCAGCGTTTCCGGATGCAGCATATGGTTGCCGATATGGGTTTTCGACGGAAACGGTTTTGCCATGGCCTGTCTCGCTGTTCCTGATTCACATCCGCCCCGCTTGTGCTCAAGGATAGCTGATGTAGGGCCCGCTGACAGTGACGCTCAGATCAAATTTGCGGCTGGACTCGCCGCAACGCGCACAAAAAACCCGCCGTCACCGGCGGGTTTTTCAGAGTTCTCGCTTGTTCAGCGCGCTGGCACTGCTCCCGGCAGGACGTCCCCGTCGCGCGACAAGCGCGCATCGAGGCTGAGGGCACCGGCGCCAAACGCGACGATCTGAAGCAGGCCGCCTGCCATCATCACGTTCTTGAGGAAATGAATCATCTGGTTCTGGTCGGCGAAGTTGCCGTGGAAGACGGCGGCCGTTGCGAGCGAGAACACGGCGAGCGCGAGCGCGACCGAGCGTGCCTGGTAGCCAGCGATCAGCAGCAGACCGCCGCCGAGCTCGACCAGAACTGCGATCGCATAAGCGGCCGGCGGCACCGGAAGTCCGGCTGAGGCGATGTAGGCGGTCGTGGCGCCATAGGACGCAAGCTTGCCAACGCCGGTGAAGACGAACGGCAGACCGATCAGCAGGCGGCCGAGGAGAGAAGCGTAACGCGTGGTATCCATGATCATTACTCCTGTGCTTTGTCAGGCGTGACGGGTGTGATGGGGACTCATCGTTCGCCGCCGCTGCAATTTCGTTTTGCGGGGGATCAGCGGGCGACGAACTGCTTCGTTGCGTCTTGACAATGGCCCGGGATCATTGGATTAAAAATAGAAATGATGGAAAATCACCGTTTCCAATTTTGACCCTTCAGCCGAACAGGGTTTGCGCCCCAAGAGTCCGCGCCCAATTGTGCTGGCGCGCTTCGCCCCGTCCAGATTCAAAGCTAGACTGCGACCTGACGCGCGCTCGCTTGTCGCGCCCGAGCCCGGAGCGGTCGATGATCAAGGTCCTGATGGAACGGGATATGCCGCAAAACTTCGACCCCAGCGACGCGGCACAAGCGAGCCGTCATGCGCGCATTGCGCTCGACGCGGTCACTGCGACCGCCGGAAAAATGCACTGGCTCTGCACTTACGCGACGGATGACCGCAAGTTGTTCGGCCTCGTTGTCGTTGAGAACGAGGACGTCATCGCCGAATATGTGAAACGCGCCGGCATCGACAGTGGCATCAAGATCCACCGCGTCACCTGCGTTCTCGATCCGGCGCTCGCCGCGCCAAGATAGCTGGCACGCTCGTAGCCCAGATGGAGTACAGCGCCATCCGGCTACGTACCGCAACGGCTACTTCAGCTTCACCCGATACGTCTCGTGGCAGTCCGTGCAGCGGTCGTTCATCGCAGTGTAGGCGGCCTTCAGGCTCGCCAGATCGGTGACCTTGCCCTTGACCTCTGCGATCGCCTTCTGCACCGGCGGAATCTTGGAGTCGAAATCGGCCTTGTTCTGCCAGACCTTTGGCGAGGAACCATAAGTCGCGTTCACAACGTCCTGCTTGGGATTGACCTCGAAGGTCTTTGCGATCTTGGCGACGTCGGCCTCGAGACTGGCGATCGCCTCGTCAACGGCCTTCTGATTGTAGGGGATTTCGCCCTTCGTCATCTTGAGGATCACGCCGTACATGCTCTTGGCCTGCGAGCGCATCAGATTGTCCTGCTGGACGGCAACCTCCTGCTGCGCCATCACGGCGCTCGCACCCAGAACAAGGGTGCCGGCGACAATCAAAATTCGTTTCATCGGCGTGTTTCTCCGGCTCGCAAGTCGGTTTGGGGGAGGATCATTCATGGTTAGAACCCGGCGACGGGCGATTATTCCCGCCGCCGGCGCCACGCCTTACAGGCTGTGGCGGCGGTGATGCTCGTTGATCGCGATCCAAACACGTTCTGGTGTCGCCGGCATGTCAATGTGGTCGATCTTGTATTCGCGCCAGAGCCCGTCGACGATGGCGTTGACGACGGCCGGACAGGAGCCGATCGCGCCGGCTTCGCCCGCGCCCTTCACTCCCATCGGATTGGTCGTGCAGGGAATGTTGTTGGTCTCGAACACGAAGGACGGGCCGTCGGCTGCGCGCGGCAGCGCGTAGTCCATGAAGGTCGCGGTGATGAGCTGGCCGTCGCCCGCGCCGTAGACCACCTGCTCCATCAGCGCCTGGCCGATGCCCTGCATGGCGCCGCCATGCACCTGGCCCGCCAGCAGCAGTGGATTGAGCGTCTTGCCGAAATCGTCGACGATCACATAGTTGACGATTTTGATGATGCCGGTCGCCGGATCGATCTCGACTTCCGCGACATGCGTGCCGTTGGGATAGGTGCCGTCGGCGCTGGCAAACGACGCGCTGGCGTTCAGCTTCGACGGATCGGCGCCCGGCCGCTTGGCGAGATCGGCGAACGAGATCGAACGGTCGGTGCCGGCGATACGGACGATGCCGTCGGTAATCTCGAGGTCGCCGGCGCTCGCTTCCAGCGCCTGCGCCGCGATCTCTTTCAGCTTCTGCCCGAGCTCGCGTGTTGCGCGCTCGACGCTGACGCCGCCCGAGGGGATCGAGGCCGAGCCGCCGGTGCCGAGGCCCGTGGCGATCATCGCGGTGTCGCCCTGATGGACGTGCACCCGCTCCGGCGCGACGCCGAACTGTTCGGCGACGATCTGCGCATAGGCGGTCTGGTGGCCCTGCCCGCTCGACTGCGTGCCGATCAGCACGGTGATGTCACCATTGGGGTCCATCCGCACATTGGCGGTCTCCTCGCCCATGGTGCCGCAGACCTCGACATAGCTCGCAAGCCCGATACCGCGGATCAGGCCGTTCTTCTTGGCCGCCTTGGCGCGCTTTCCAAACTCCTTCCAGTCACCGATCTCCATCGCACGCTTCAGATGCGCGGCGAAGTCGCCGGAATCGTAGACCTTGCCGGTCGCGGTCTTGTACGGCAGCGCCTTGGGCTGGATGAAATTCTTGCGGCGGATCGCATCCGGCGTCATGTCCAGTTTTCGCGCGCAGGCATCGACCAGGCGCTCGATGACATAGGCCGCCTCGGGCCGGCCCGCACCGCGATAGGCATCGACCGGCACGCTGTTGGTGAAGACGGTGCGCACCCGGCAGTGGAAGGCCTGGATGTCGTAAAGGCCCGGCAGCATGCCGGCGCCGCCATGCGGAATGTAGGGCCCGAAGGTCGAGAGATAGGCACCCATGTCGCCCATCAGGTCGCAATCCATCGCGAGGAATTTGCCATCCTCGGCCATCGCCATCTTCGCGGTGGTGACGTTGTCGCGGCCCTGCGCGTCGCCCATGAAGTGCTCGGAGCGATCGGCCGCCCATTTCACCGCCTTCTTCAGCTTTCGCGCCGCGACCGCCACCAGGGCGTATTCACGATAGGGAAACAGCTTCGTGCCGAAGCCGCCGCCGACATCGGGGCAGATCACGCGCATCTTCTCGGTCGGGATATTCAGCACGTTCTGGCAGAGGATGTCGCGGAGGCGATGGCTGCCCTGGCTGCCGATTGTCAGCGTGAGATGATCGTTCTTGGCGTCGTATTCGCAAACCGCCGCGCGCGTCTCCATGAAGCTCGCGACCACGCGCGGATTGACGATGGAGATCTCGGCGACCGTATGCGCCTTGGCAAACGCGGCTTCGGTCGCGGCCTTGTCGCCGATCGACACATCGAACAGCACATTGCCGGGCTTGTCCGGCCAGACCTGCGGCGCGTCCTTCTTGACGGCGTTGACGAGGCCGGTCACCGACGGCAGCGGCGACCATTTGACGTCGATGGCTTCGATCGCGTCGCGGGCCTGGTCGATGGTCTCGGCGACGACGAAGGCGACGGAATCACCGACGTGGCGCACCTCGTCCTTGGCAAGGATCGGGTAAGGCGGGCCGGTGAAGGGATCGGTCTCGAAATTGAACAGGCAGGGCAGATTGCCGAGATCGCCGACTTCGGCGGCGGTCAGGATCAGCGCCACACCGGGAAGGGTGCGGGCGCGGCTGGCGTCGATGGTGAATTTGGCATGCGCATGCGGCGAGCGCAGCATCAGGCAGCGAAGCGCAGCCTGCGGCGCGTAATCGTCGGTATAGCGGCCCTTGCCGCGGATGAGCGCGTCATCCTCCTTGCGCAGCACGCTTTGGCCAACGCCGAACTTGATGGGAGCCGCCATTTTTTCTTGTCCCGTCCTATGGTTGTTTTGCCGGCATATTGCCGTGGAAAAAGTGGCAAGGCAAACGGCTTTAGGCGGGCCCGGTCCTCAATCCCGGGCATGGCGACTTCGGCCGAACGGCCGCGGCTGGTGAGGCAGGAACAATTCCTCGCTGGAAAAGCTTGTATTTGTGAACACGGCATCCACAGCGGGACAGTCGCCGGCGCGACCATACGGCGCAACGCCCGTGCGGCCGCGTTGACGTCCTCGATGAACGAGTGGACCCATGCCCAACCCGACCGAAGAACAGATTCGACTCCGCGCACATCAATTGTGGGACCTCGCCGGACGGCCCGAGGGGCGCGAGGACGAATTCTGGCACGAAGCCGAACGCGAATTGAGCGACGGCACCACGAACAATCCCGACGAGAAGTCCGAGACGTTTCTGGAGTAACGGACATGGCCGAAAGACACGCCTGAGAACAAGCAGCCGCGCTCGCTGCCGCTTGCTCTCAGAGCGCACGTCCACATCTCGCAGTTGACCATTTACATCCCGCCACGGCTCAACAGATACCGCGTGCTGTCTCTCAGCGCATCGATCGATCGCTGAGGCGTGAGGTGGTCGATCTCGCCGCGCGTCAGGCCGATATCCATCAGCTCCCTGTCACTCAGGTCCTGCAACGACAGCCGTGGGCTCTGGCGCCGCTGCTGATACGCAAGCCAATATTGCCTGATCAGGCCGAGGATACTCCGCGTGGAGGCCGCCGCGGTGCCGGCAGCGTCCTTGTCCGGCAAGGCGCTGTCCAGCGCCGCAGCCGACGCCTTGAGGCGTGCGGCCAAAGCCTGGTCGACCGCGCTCTTCGCCGACACGATCGTGAGCCTGAGGCCGCGCCTTGCGGCGTCGCCCTCTATCCCGGGAGAAACGTCCGTTAGTTGTGGTGGCATCGCATGCTCCTGCTGTTGTGCCGGCAGGGAGCGTGGCCAAACAAAAGGCCCCGTCCGATGCCGGCGGGGCCTGGTGGAAAAGATGTCGTCGACGAATTCCTAGCGCGCGACTCCTTCCACGGCCCAGCCGAAGCGGGTCATGTGCGAGAAGTTAACGTTGCGCGACCATTTAATCATGGGCACGCCGATAGCACGGCGATCGCGCAAAATCAAGAGATGTGCGGAGTTTGGCCACACCCTGCAGGCGAGCCTCACTCCGGCGCGACGACGCTGCGACACATCGGACAGCAACGCCATAACTGAACCAAGTCGCTCGACGAGCCTTTCCCAGGCGATCGGATCGCGCGTTCGCGTCGTGGTCGAGGCCGTCTCAGCTGACGTAGCCCGCTCCGAAATGTGCGGGCGCATGGGCGGGCGGTGGCGGAAGATTCGCTCAAGTTGTATCTTTAATTTAACTCGCGCGATACACCCTCTGGTTTAGTGATATCCCCGTTGGGAATGGGGGAACTAGCATGCTGAGGGATGTTTTTGACGCTGCGGCCGCAGCGCCGGGCGCCAGCCGTCTCCAGCGACTGGAGGTCACGGAACGGAACCCGCGAGAGCATCATATCGCTGACACAGATCGTGAATCGCCGGCGCATGCGTCCGGGGCAGCGCCTGGCCGATGATTATGCCGCCGCTCACAAGGGTGAACGCCTCGCCATTTGACCCTCGGCTGGAATCCCTGCGTGGCCTCGCCTGCCTGACGGTATGCGTATTCCATGCGACGCACGTCTTCACGAACAATCCGCAATCGGTTTTCTTTGACACGCTGCTGCTGGCCGCCAATCCGGCCGCGGCCGTGATGTTCTTCTTCGTGCTGAGCGGCTATGTGCTCGGGGCCTCGCTGGAGCGCGACCGTGCAATTGCGCCTTACATGGCGCGGCGGCTGTTCCGGCTGATTCCACCGTTCGCGGCAGCGGTCCTGTTCGCTTTCGCCTGCGAGCGCCTTTGGCGTCTTGATCCGGCCCCGGCCGGGCTCACACCCGGCTTCGAGCACCTGTTCTGGCCGCAACCGACCTGGAACGATCTGTGGGACAATCTGCTGCTCGGCTCCAATCGGGTGAACGGTCCGACCTGGACGCTCTTTCCCGAATTGTTGGGATCCATGATGCTGCCGTTCGCGGTCGCTGCGCACGGCAGGATTGAACCACGATGGCGCTGGGCACTGTTCGCCGCGGTCACGGTCCTGCTCGCGAGCGGCCCTTACCGAACGCTGCTGTGGTTCTATTTCGGCTGTTTTCTCGTCAAGGAGTTTGCCGCACTGCTCGCAGGTCGCAGGCAGCTTGCCACGGTTGCGTTCATCGCGGGCCTGGTCGGACTGGAGATAGCCGGCTCCTACGATGAGTTCTATACGGCGGGCATTGCGCTGGTTTCGGCCACTGCAGCCGCGCTGATGATGGGTGCCGTGGTGTCGTCACGCGACATGCTGCAATGGGCGACGACCGCGCCGCTGCGGTTTCTTGGCCGAATCTCGTTCAGCCTCTACCTCGTGCACTGGCCGATCTTTTATCTCTGCGCCCTCGTCGCGGTCGATCTTGGCTCGATCGCGCCGACGCAGGTCTGGGGCAATTTGTTCGTCATGGTGACGTCGCTCGTCGCGGCGATCGCCATCGCGGGGCTGGCGTATCGCTTCATCGAAGCCCCTTCGATTCGGGCAGGTGCGTTCGCGGCACGTCTCCTGGCGGAGATGTGGCGAAGCCGGGCAGCTGTCCACGGCGCCGGCTGATTATTCGCTCTAACCACGCACCAGCGAGACCAGCCAGCTGCGGCCGAACAATGCGAGGATCGCGAGCGCGTAGACGATCGTGCCGCCGAGGGCCAGCAGGACCAACGTCACTTCGTCATGGAAGCGCATCGCGCCCAGCGCAGAACCGCCAAAGCGCGCGATCAGCCAGAAGGCGCCGGCGAGGATCAATCCGGTCAGCAGGAATTTGCCGAGCGACTTGAGCCAGGCGCGATCCAGCACGAGAAAACCGCGCCGCACGGCGAAGAACAGCACCAGCAGCAGATTGGTCCAGACGCCGACGGCGGTCGCCAGCGCCAGGCCGATCTGGGCGAACGATCCCATCAAAGCGAGTTTCAGCGCGACGTTGACCGCGATGCCCGACAGCGAGGCACGAACCGGCGTCGCGGTATCCTTGCGCGCATAGAAGGTCGCGACCGCGCTGCGGATCAGCACGAAGGGGATCAGGCCGATGGCATAGGCCGCGAGCGTGCTGCCTGCGGCGACCGCATCGGCCTTGGAGAACGCACCGCGGGCGAACAGCGCACGCATGATCTCGTCGGGCACGGTGAGGAAGGCGGCGACGAACGGCACCGAGAACAGCAGCGTGAAGTCGAAGGCGCGGCGCTGCGCCTTCATCGCGCCGTCATGATCGTTGGCCGTGATCCGCCGCGACATCTCCGGCAGCAGCACCGTGCCGATCGCAATACCGATCACGCCGATCGGCAATTGATTGAGGCGGTCGGCGTAGTACAGCGCCGACAGCGCGCCCGCGGGCAGGAAGGTCGCGATGATGGTGTCGGCGAACAGCGCGACCTGCGTGCCCATCGAGCCCAGCGTCGCGGGTCCCAGTGCCCTGAAGAAGCCGCGGACGTCTTCATCAAGCTTGAGCGGCGCAAAGCGCGGCAGTCCGCCATGGCGGGCGAGATCGCCGGCGAGCAGGAAATATTGCAGGAAGCCCGAAATTAGCACGCCCCAGGCGGCTGCGTGCCCCGCAGTGGGAAACCAGGCGGCGAGCGCCAGCGTCATCATCATCGCGACGTTGAGGAAGATCGACGCGGCAGCCGCACTGGCAAAGCGCTGCATCACGTTGAGCATGCCGCCATAGAGCGTCACCAGCGTGATCAGCAGCAGATAGGGAAAGGTGATCCGGGTCAGCTCGATCGCGAGCTTGCGCTGCTCGGCATCCTCGGAAAAGCCAGGCGCCAGGATGCTCATGGCCTGCGGCATGAACAGCCAGGCGACGACCAAGAGCACCACCTGCGAGGCCAGCAGCAGCGTGAAGATGCGGTCGGCGAACAGCCGCGCCGCCCCCTCCCCGCGCTCGCCATGGACATGGGCATAGGCCGGCACCCAGGCGGCGTTGAAGGCGCCTTCGGCGAAGATCGCGCGGAAATGGTTGGGCAGCCGCAGCGCCACGAAAAAGGCGTCGGCCACGGGGCCGGCGCCGAGGATCGCCGCGAGCATGATGTCGCGGGCAAATCCCGTCAGCCGCGAGAGCAGCGTGTAACCACCGACCGTGAAGATGCGTCCGAGCATGCGTCCCTTCTAGAGGAAGAGACGGCTCGCTGCAAAATCAGGGCGAATCAGCTTGCCAGCGCGCCGCGCACGGCCGTGATTACCCGCTCCTGGTCGGCTTCGGTCAGATAGGCGTGCATCGGCAGGCTGATGACGTCCTGCGACAGGCTCTCGCAGGCAGGCAGCCCACCGTCGGCGACCGGATACTGCTTGTAGGCGGTCTGCTGGTGCATCGACTTGCCGTAATAGATCGCGGTCGGCACGCCCTGGGCCTTCAGCGCGGCGGCGAAGCCATCGCGGTCGGTCCCCTCGGGGAGACGGATCGTGTACTGTGCCCAGACCGAGGTATTGCCCGGCGCCAGACGCGGCACGGTCACGACGTTGGACAGGCCCCGCGCATAGCGCTCGGCGACCTTGTTGCGGGCGGCGATCTCGTCGTCGAAAATCTTCAGCTTCTCGATCAGGATCGCGGCCTGCATGGTGTCGAGTCGGCCGGTCAGGCCGAGGCGGACGTTGTCGTATTTGTCGACGCCCTGCCCGTGCACGCGGATGCTGCGTAGCGTCGCCGCCAGCTCGTCGTCATCGGTGAGAATAGCGCCGCCGTCGCCGAAGCAGCCGAGCGGCTTGGCCGGGAAGAAGCTGGTCGTGGTGGCGAGCCCGAAGGTGCCGAGCTTGCGGCCCTTGTAGCTCGCGCCAAAACCTTGCGCGGCGTCATCGATCACGAACAGCCCTTCGGCCTGTGCGATCTCGGCGATGGCATCGTGGTCGGCAGGCTGGCCGAACAGATCGACCGGGATCACCGCGACAGGCTTCAGGCCAGCCTTGCGCGCGGCCGCAATGCCGCGCTTGAGCGACTCCGGGCTCATGTTGAAGGTCGTCTCGTCGACATCGACATAGACCGGCGTGGCCCCGGTCCGTGCCGCCGGCGACGCGGTCGCAATGAAGGTGAAGGAAGGACACAGCACCGCATCGCCGGGCCCGACATTCTTCGCCATCAGCACCATCAGAAGCGCATCGGTGCCGTTCGAACAGGACACCACGTGCTTGGCGCCGCAATAGGCGGCGAGCTGCTTCTCGAGTTCGAAGACCTCGGGTCCATTGACGAACTGGCAATGGTCCATCACGCGCTTCACGGCGGCATCGAGCGAGGCACCGAGCCGGGCGCGCTGCGAGGCAACGTCGATGAAGGGAATGGGTTCGGGACGCAGATGCTGGTTCATGGCCTGGTTCTTCGCCTGGTTCTTGGCGCCTTGCGGGTTTTGAGCGGTCGACATGGAAAGGGTTTTAGCCGGCGATGCGGCGCGGACCCTTGCGGGCGGGCGACGAGGCTGCGGGCCGCGACGGCGTCTCGAGGCACTGCGTCGCGATCTCGAGGCTGGCGACGCCCTCGTCACCGGTGACCGCCGGCGTCTCGCCGTTGCGCACCGCCTTGAGGAAGGCGATCAGCTCGGCGCGGAGCGGCTCGTCGTGACCGACCGGCAGGTGCCGCATCGAGTAGCTGCCGTCCGGCTTGAAGCCGAAGCATTCGGTGACCTGGCGCGTCAGGAGATCGCCCATCACGTATTTGTCGCGGGTCGCGACCGTGACGCTGCGCGCCTTGAACGGCGTCAGCCAGTTGGTGTTGATGTGCGCGAGCACGCCGTTGGCGGTGCGGAACTGCAAGAGCGCGATGTCCTCGCGCTCGGCGACCGCGCTCGACAGCTGCGGCTGCACCTCGACGATGTCGGATTCGGTGAACCAGCGGATCAGATCGATGTCGTGCACGGCCAGATCGATGACCACGCCGACATTGGACATGCGCGGCGGGAACGGACCGACGCGCGTGATCGCGATCGAGAGGATGTCCTCGCCCGCGATCGCCTGCTTGACGGCGGCGACCGCCGGATTGAAGCGCTCGACATGGCCGACCATCAGCGTGACGCCGGCCTTTTGCGCGGCGGCGACGATCTCGCGGCCCTCGGCGACCGTGGACGCGATCGGCTTCTCGACCAGCACGTGGATGTTCTTGGCGATGCAGGCGAGCGCGACCTCGTGATGCAGATGGGTCGGCGCCGCGATGGTGACGGCATCGACGCCTTCGGCCAGGAGCTGGTCCAGCGTCTCGAAGCTCGCGCAATTGGCGAGTTCGGTCGCGCGCGTCCGATGCGCCGGCGAAGGATCGACCACGCCGACCAGGCTGACGCCGGGCAGACCGCTCAGCACGCGCGCATGGTTGCTGCCCATCACGCCCGCGCCAATGACGCCGACGCGCAAACCGGCCTTTGCCGGTTGTGACCCTTTGGAACTCATCTGATCGAACCCCGATTCAACGCAAATCCCCGGGCCGCTTCTAGCACGGGTGCCACATTTGTGGCGAATGCCGGCCAAACTGCCCGGACACGATTTGATTCAAAAAGTTACACGTTCTCCGGGCCTTAAGCCGCACAAAGCGGGCTTTTCAGGCCCGGATTCCGTGATTCGGAGTTGGCTGGTTACGACCTTTGATAGTCGTCTTCAATCCGGATGATGTCGTCCTCCCCGAGATAGGAGCCGGTCTGGACCTCGATCAGTTCCAGCATGATCTTGCCGGGATTCTCCATCCGGTGGACGGCGCCCATCGGGATGTAGATCGACTCGTTCTCGTGCACCGTCTTCACGGTCTCGTTCACGGTGACGCGGGCCGCACCACGGACCACGATCCAGTGCTCGGCGCGATGATGATGCTTCTGCAGCGACAGCCGCCCGCCCGGCTTGACCACGATGCGCTTGACCTGATGGCGCTCGCCATTGTCGACCGACTGGTAGCTGCCCCAGGGGCGATGCACCTTGAGATGCTCCTCGGTGACCTTCGGCGCGACCGCCTTGAGCTTGGTCACGAGACGCTTGAGGCCGTTGGCGTCCTTCTGGCGCGAGACGAGAACCGCATCCGCCGTTGCCACGACGACGAGATCGTCGACGCCTTCGAGCGCGACGAGTGCGTGATCGGTGGTGACGTTGCAGTTGCGCGAATCCTCGAACACCGCGGTGCCGTGCGCCGCATTGCCTTGGCTATCCTTGTCGGACAGTTCCCACACCGCGCGCCAGGAGCCGACGTCGGACCAGCCGCAGGACACCGGCACAACGGCTGCGCGCGAGGTCTTCTCCATCACCGCATAGTCGATCGAGATCGCCTTCGCCGCGCCGAAGGCCTGCGGCTCCAGCGTCACGAAGCCGAGATCGCGGCCGGCATTGGCGACCGCATTGGACACCGCCTCGACGCTCGCCGCATCGACCTTGCGATATTCGTCGAGCAGCAGGGAGGCGGGGAACATGAAGTTGCCGCTGTTCCAGAGATAGCCCGAATTGACGTAGTCGGCGGCCTTCACGGCATCCGGCTTCTCGACGAAGCGCGCGACCGCGTGGACTTCGCCGGAGATCACCTCGCCCGGGCTGATATAGCCGTATTCGGTTGCCGGCCGCTCCGGCTTGACGCCGAAGGTGACGATGCGCCCGGTGCTCGCGGCCATGAGGCCCTCGCGGCACGCCGCGACGAAGGCGGCATTGTCCTGCACCACATGGTCGGCGGCGAGCGCGAGCACGATCGCTTCGCCGGTGCGGTTCTGCGCGAACGCCGCGCCCGCGGCGATCGCGGGACCGGAGTCGCGCCGCATCGGCTCGAGGATCACATCGGCCTCGATGCCGATCTCGACCAGCTGCTCCAGCACCATGAAGCGATAGGACGCATTGGTGATGACGATGGGGCGATCGAACAGCGAAGCCTCCGAGACGCGCAGCAGCGTGTCCTGGAAGGTCGAGCGCGCGCCGAACAGCGGCAGGAACTGTTTTGGGCGCACCTCGCGCGAAGCCGGCCACAGCCGCGTGCCGGCGCCGCCGCACATGATCAGGGGAATAATGCGTTTGTCCATCGTCATTTCAAACCTTGTAGTGGTCGCGATACCAGGTGACAAAATTGTGGACCCCGTGCTCGATCGGCGTTGACGGTGCAAAGCCGGTGTCGCGCATCAAATCCTCGACATCCGCGAACGTTTCCACCACATCTCCCGGCTGCATCGGCAGCAATTCTTTGACCGCCGTCCGACCCAGCTCCCGCTCCAGAAGTCCGACGACATGCATCAGCTCTTCGGGGCGGTGATTTCCGACATTGTAGACCCGAGACGGCGCATTTGCGGCAGCCGGATTGTCCGCAGGCACAAGATCGACCAGCTTGGACACTACACGGGTCACGTCGTCAATATAGGTGAAGTCGCGGCGCATCTTGCCATGGTTAAAGAGCCGGATCGGCTGGCCCGCCATGATGGCGTTTACAAACAGAAACATGGCCATATCAGGCCGTCCCCACGGGCCATAGATCGTGAAAAAGCGCAAGCCCGTGACCGGCAGCCGGTAGAGATGACTATAGGACTGCGCCATCACCTCGTTGGCCTTCTTGGTCGCGGCGTAGAAGCTCACGGGATGATCGGTCCGGTCCTGCACGGAAAACGGCAGTTTAGTGTTGGCGCCATAAACGGACGATGACGAGGCGTAGACGAGATGGCGACAGCCGCACGTCCGGCAGCCCTCGAGCAGATTGAGAAAACCCTGCAGATTGGAATCGGCGTAGCTCTGCGGATGCTCGATCGAGTGGCGCACGCCGGCCTGGGCGGCGAGATGCACGACCTCCGGAAAGCGATGCCGCGCAAACAGCGCCGCCATCGTCTCGCGATCGGCGAGATCAGCCTGGACAAAAGAGAAACGGGATTCGTTGCCGAGCAGCGAAAGGCGCGCCTGTTTCAACGCTGGATCGTAATAACTGTTGAGATTGTCGAGCCCGACCACGGGCCGCCCTTCGGCCAGGAGCTGCCGGGCGACGTGAAAGCCGATGAAACCGGCGGCACCCGTCACCAAAATCGCCTGATCCGTCATCCTGTTCCCAAGCGATCCCGAGCAATCCCCGAAGCCAGCCCATAAAGTTTCTCCGGCCGGTATCAAGGGGGCGCAATAGACCGCCGCCCTTCGTGATAGCTATTGCAAGATCGGCGCCAAAACCATACCAAAGCGGCCGAATTCGGCGCCTCGCGTCGGGTTGCCCCGAAACCCTGTCCAAGCGGGCGAGATGCGCCGAATCCTGTTGTCGACGGCCAAAATCCTGATCTCCGCGGCGCTGCTCTATCTGGCGCTACGCAAGGTCGATCTGACCGAGCTGTTCTCGCGCTTCACCGCGACCAGCCTGTTCTGGATCGGCATGGCGATCGCGGTGACGTTCCTGCAGATCTTCGTCGGCGTGCTGCGCTGGCGCGAGGTCAGCGCCGCATGCGGTGCGCCGCTCGAGCTCGGCCGCGCGATGCGCTACAACGTGATCGGCTCCTTTTTCAACCAGACCTTGCCGTCCGCGATCGGCGGCGATGCGGTCCGGCTTTGGATGGTGGCGCGCACCGGCGCCGGATGGCGCGCAGCGACCTATTCGATCTTCGTCGATCGCGCGATCGGCCTCGTGGCGCTGGCGGTCCTCATCGTCGCCAGCCTGCCCTGGAGCTACACGCTGATCACCGATCCGCACGGCCGCTCGGCGCTGCTGCTCGTCGACTTCGCCGCGCTTGCCGGCGGCATCGGCTTCCTGATCTTCGGCGCGCTGACTTGGCCGTGGCTGAAGACCTGGTGGGCCACCCACCACATCCACGCCTGCGCCGTGATCGCCAACCGCGTGATCTTCAACCGCAAGAGCGGCCCGACGATCGCGATCCTGTCGATTTTGGTTCACGTCCTTGCCGTCGTCATCGCCTGGTGCGTGGTGCAGTCGATCGCAGCACCGGTCAGCTTCGCGCAGGTCTTCCTGCTGGTGCCGCCGGTGATGCTGATCACGCTGATGCCGATCTCGATCGCCGGCTGGGGCGTGCGCGAGGCGAGCATGGGGCTCGCCTTCGGCTTCGCCGGGCTGGCGGCCAACGAAGGCGTCAACATCTCGTTGCTGTTCGGCGCGGTCTCCTTCATCGTCGGCGCATTCGGCGGCCTGGTCTGGATCCTCAGCGGGGAGAAAGCCGCGCACAGCGCGGCGCCGATCGCGGCGCGTGAATAAGGGTTCACAGGGCCGGCACGGACGCACCGCGACCGCAGCGATTACCTATCAACCTTCAGGGTTGTTTCCTATAATCTCCGGCGCGTACATCACGGATCCGGAATGAAGATCAGCGTCATCACGGCCAGCTACAACTCCCAGGCGACGATCGGCGCCACCATCGAATCCTTCCTCGCCCAGACGCATCCCGACAAGGAGATGCTGGTCGTCGACGGCGCCTCAAAGGATGCAACGCTGAAGATCGTGGAGTCGTTCGGCTCCAGCGACATCCGCGTGATCTCCGAGCCCGACAAGGGTGTCTACGACGCCATGAACAAGGGGCTGCATCTGTTCAAGGGCGACGCGATCGGATTCCTCAATTCGGACGACACGTTCCACGACGACAGCGCGCTGGCGGCGATCGCGGCGGCGCTGGAACAGGCCGATGTCGTCTATGGCGACCTCGACATGGTCACCGATCACCAATCCAAGACCCTCGTGCGGGCCTGGCGCGGCGGTCAGTACGGTCGCTACTCGTTTCAGCTCGGCTGGGTCCCGCCGCATCCGACGTTCTACATGCGACGCCAGGTCGCCGAGACGGTCGGCGACTACGATCTGAGCTACGTCACGACCGCCGATTACGATTACATGCTGCGTGCGCTGGCGCTGAACGACTACAGGGTCACCTATCTTTCCCGCATCATCGCCGATTTCCAGATGGGCGGCATCAGCACCAGCGGCTGGCGCGTGACCTTGCGCGCCAATCTGGACTGCCTGCGGTCGCGCCGGCAGCATCTGAACGCGCCCGTCATCGACGCAGCGTTCTTCCTGCGCTTTGCCCGGCGGATCTTTCAGCTCCGCTCGCCGTCGTCCCTCAGGATGCAGCGCTCGCGTTGACGCCGAACTCCGGAACGGCATCCTTCAGGATGGTCCTGATGGTGGCGCGATCGTCATGCGTGATGGCGATTTCGAGCGCGGACATCCATTTGCGCAGCGTTTGCATCGGCGGCTCGTTCGGCTTCGCCGCCATGACGCCCGCGACCCCGATATCGACGGTCGGCTCCTCGGAGGCGAACAGGATTTCGTTCAATCGCTCGCCCGGCCTCATGCCGCTGAACACGATCTCGATGTCGATTCCGGGCTGCAGGCCCGAGAGCCGGATCATCCGTTCCGCCAGATCGACGATCTTCACCGGCTGGCCCATGTTCAGCACGTAGACCGAAACGTCGAAACGCCTGGCGCCGAGCGCATGGGTGGCCGCCGTGATGACGAGATCGCAGGCTTCGCGGATGGTCATGAAATAGCGGACCATGTCGGGATGCGTCACGGTGACGGGACCGCCGGCCTCGATCTGCGCCTTGAACTTCGGCACGACCGATCCGTTCGAGGCCAGCACGTTGCCGAACCGGACCGAGATGAAGCGCATCGCCGGCTTGCCGCCGCCGGCCTGCGCCACGAGGTCGTGGTCGAGCGCCTGGCAATACATCTCGGCGAAACGCTTGGTCAGACCGAGCATCGAGACCGGCTCGATCGCCTTGTCGGTCGAGATCATCACCATGGCCTCGGCGCCTGCGGCGAGCGCGGCATCGGCCACGTTGATCGAACCGAAGATGTTGGTCTTGACGCCCTCGCTCCAGTCGCGCTCCAGGATCGGAACGTGCTTGAGCGCGGCGGCGTGGAACACGATGTCCGGCTTGAACTCCGCCATCAGACGCGTGATGCGCTCGCGGTCGCGGATGTCGGCGATCCGGCCTTCGATCTCGGCGCCGGAACCGCGCGCGGCGAGCGTCTCGGTGACCGCATAAAGGGCCGGCTCCGAATTCTCGACGATCAGCAGGCGCGCCGCGCCGAACGCAACCACGCGCTCGCAGATCTCCGAGCCAATCGAGCCGCCGCCGCCGGTAACGATGACGCTCTTGCCGTTGATCAGGGCTTCGAGACGCCCATAGTCGATCGTCTCGCTCGGCCGCAGCAGCAGGTCCTCGACCGCAACCGAGGTGAGCCGCGGCACATCCCCCTGCTCGAGCGACGGCAGCCGGCTGACGATCAGGCCAAGCCGGCGCGACCGCATCAGCACGGATTCGGGATGCGAATCCGGCTCGAAGGCGGACGGCGTCATCACCACCCGGGCGATCGATTTGTCGCGCTTGGCAAAGCTCGCGATGACATCCTCTATGTCGTCGATCGCGCCGACGACCGGCACGTTGCGGATGAGCTGGCCGAGGTCGGCCCGGGACGGCGACAGCACCCCGACCGGCCGCAGATGCTTGATGGCGCCGCTCTCGATACCGCGGAGCACGACCTCGGCATCGGCGGTGCGCCCGATCAGGAGCGTCGGCGCGGCATTTTCGGTCCTGACGTGATGCATCACGCGGGTGTAGCGGAAATAGCGATAGGCCAGCCGCAATGCGCTCAGCGCGGAGATCTCCAGGAACCAGTAGAGGACGATGGTGATCTTGCCGAGAAAGAAGGCGCCGTGCACGTTCGGCGCGACGAAGATGTAGTCGAGCACCAGAAGGGCGACGGTGAGCACCGTGGCGACGCGGATGATGTTCAGCGCATCGGGCAGCGAGATGAAGCGCCACTTCGTGGTCGTCAGGTTGAAGACGTAGAACACGACGACGCTGAAGGCGAGGAAATAGGGCAGGATCTGCAGCAGCAGCGGCAAGCGGGCCGTGAAGCCCGCGCCGCCCTCGAAGCGCAGATAGAACGCAGCGAACAGGGCCGCGGCCGTCGCCACCAGGTCGTGAAGCGCGATCAGGAAGTTACGCAAAGTGAGATGCGAAAGACGCGTCATCTGCCGACCGATGAATATCCCGTTAGATGCAACCTGATCGCGCTGATAGCCCATCTCGGCCGCGGTTGCCAGCCGCGCGATCGCTCAGGAACTGGCTTCCCCCACCTTCGCCGCTTGCCGTTGCGCCCGGATCACCATGCCGCCGGCAACGCCCACGCCGATGACGTACATCCAGCCCTCGTGGAAATCGAACAGATGCGAGTTGAACAGCGAGGTGAAGACGTTCTGGACCACCACCAGCAAGCCGATCCATCTGGCGAACCCGTCGCCGCGAAACAGCAGGAAATGGGAAATCCAGATCGCGTAGAGAACGGCGATGCCGACGAGGCCCCATTGCACGGCGACATGCAGCGTCTGGTTATGCGGATTCGGAAAGACCCTGACGCCTGGAACCCATGAGGGTTCTTTCGCGGCTCTCTCGAACAATCCCTGCGTAGAACCGGTACCATGCCCCACAAGCGGAGCCTGCACGAAAAACCGAGCGGCATGCCGCCAAAATTCAAGACGCTCGCCCATTGACGTTGGAATATTGCGCTGGGTGTAGAGTTGGTAGTCGCTGACAAAGGTGTCCGCGGTCTTGCGCAATTGCGGCGAGGCCTGCCAGGCGACCGCCGCGCCGGCGATCAGGGCGGCAGAGATGATCGCGATGCTGCGCCATCTCAAATGAAGCAGCGCGAACACGGCGAGCATGATCGGCACGGTCACGAGCGCGGTGCGCGACACCACGACGAAGACCATGTTGACCAGAAAGCTCAGCGCGAGTGCCATCAGCAGCCCGGCGAGCGGGTAGCGCTTCTCGCGCAACAGCATCATCACGGGATAGGCGAGCGCGACCGCGCACAGCGTGAATTCCTGGCTCTGATCGATATAATTCTTGACGAAGATACCGCGCTCCGACGGGTCGTAGGGCTTCAGCGACAGACCCGGATAGAAGGCGACCAGCCACGACATCACCGACAGCAACGCGCAGGACGCCAGGAAGGCGATGAGCATCCAGTTGCCGCGCGGCGAGCGCTCGAAATGATAGAGCAGGACGGGAAGCACGAGCAGCTTGACGGTCGGCCCCACGGCATAGAGGCGCGCGCCCCAGGCCGCGTCCGACCACAGCGTTCCCACCAGCGCCAGCAGGAACAGCGCGATCGGCGCCGCAGAGATCGGACGCTTCAGCGATTGCAGGAATGCGTGGACATCGAGAAACGGCACCATACAGACCAGGAACGCGGCGTTGAAGATCGCCACGAGCGAGGTCGACCAGGGCAGCGAGGCCACGGTCAGGATCGCGAACAGGTCGACCGTCTCGCCCCAGGCCGCCGGGCTTCGAACGCGCCGCCCCAGCATCTGGAGGGTCGTCTCCCGCGCGAGCGCCGTCACTTCGTCTCTCCGCGCGCGCGATGAACCAACGCGGTCGTGCTGAAACCCTTCAGGATGTCGACCAGCACGACCACCCCGCCGGCGGCTTCGACGACCTCGTGGCCGACCACCTGCTCGCGGGTGTAGTCGCCGCCCTTCACCAGAACGCTCGGCGTGATGCGCGTGATCAGGTCGATCGGCGTGTCCTGCTCGAAGATCACGACGAGATCGACGGCTTCGAGTGCGGCGAGCACTTCGGCACGCGCGCGCTCGTCCTGGACCGGACGATCCGCGCCCTTCAGCCGCTGCACCGAGGCGTCGCTGTTGAGACCGACGATCAGCCGGTCGCAGGCGGCGCGCGCCGCGGTCAGAACCTTGACGTGGCCGGGATGCAGGATGTCGAAGCAGCCATTGGTGAAGCCGACGCGCAGCCCCTCGCCCTTCCATTCGGCGAGTTGGGCCTCGAGCGCGCCGGGCGCGCTCACGACCTTCTCCTCGGCGGCGAGATAGGCATGCGGCAGGATCTTTCGCCGCAGCTCGTCGGCGCTCACGCTCGCAGTGCCCTGCTTGCCGACCGCGACCGCGGCCGCCGCACTCGCCATGCGCAGCGCCGTATCCCAATCCGCCCCCGCCGCGCGCGAGACCGCGAGCGCGGCGGCGACGGTGTCGCCGGCGCCGGAGACGTCGCGCACCTTCACCGGGAAAGCCGGAACATGGACGGCCTCGCCCTTGCGCGGCACCAGCGTCATGCCGTGCTCGCCCTGCGTGACCAGGATCGCCTCGCAATCGGCGAGCCGCATCACGTCCTCGCTGGCATCGACGATGCTCTGCGGCGTGTCGGCACGGCTGCGGGTGGCTTCCGAGAATTCCTTGCGGTTGGGCGTGAGCAGCGTGGCGCCGCGATAGATCGCCCAGTTCAGGCTCTTGGGATCGACGATCACGGGCTTGCCGAGCTTTCGCGCGGCGTCGATGGTATGGCGGATCACGCGCGCGGTCAGCACGCCCTTGGCGTAGTCGGACAGCAGCACGATATCGGCGCGCGCGATCTGCGGCACGATCGCCTCGATCAGCTTCGTCTCGATCTCGTCGGAGGCCGCTACCGCCTGCTCCCAATCCGCGCGCAGCATGTGTGTGGAGAAATGCTCGGAGACGAAGCGCACCTTTCGCGTGGTCGGCCGCGACGGATCGCACACCAGCGCGCTGTCGATGCCGGCATGGTCCGCCAGCGCGGCCTTGAGTCGCGCGCCCGCATCGTCCTCGCCGACGAGGCCGACGAAGATACAGCGCGCACCGAGCGAAGCGATATTGCGCGCGACGTTGCCGGCACCGCCGATATGGATCTCGCTGCGCTGGGCCGCGATGACCGGCGTCGGCGCTTCCGGCGAAATCCGCGACACCTCGCCGTAGACGAACTCGTCCAGCATGATGTCGCCGATGCAAAGCACCGTGCGGCCGGAGATGGCTTGCGCGAGGGCATCGAAATCGAGAATGGGCGTCGGCATGGTCATTGGGCCTCAGATCCTTGGGGCCTTATCGGAAACGGTCGGGCCGGTCGAGATAGTCCCCGACATAGGCCTTCACTGCGTCCTCGAGCGTCGTGAAGCCGCCGTTATAGCCGGCGCGGTGGAGACGATCGACCTTGCTCTCGGTGAAATATTGATAGCTGCCGCGGATCTGCTCGGGCATGTCAATGTATTCGATGTTGGCCTTCGTACCGAGCGCAGCATAGGTCGCGAGCATCAGATCCTTGAAGCTCCGCGCCTTGCCGGTGCCGACATTGAACAGCCCCGACACCGCAGGCGTCGCCAGCAGCCACAGGATCACGCGCACGACGTCGTCGACATAGATGAAATCGCGACGCTGGTCGCCGTCGGCGATGCCGTCGCGATGCGACTTGAACAGCTGCACGACGCGGCCCGCCTTGACGTCGTCGAAGCGACGCGCCAGCACGCTCATCATCATGCCCTTGTGGTATTCGTTCGGGCCGAACACGTTGAAGAACTTCAGGCCCGCCCATTGCGGCGGCAGGGAATCGCCGTTCGCGACGCGCCCGGCGACCGCGAGATCGAACAGCTGCTTGCTCCAGCCGTAGAGATTCATCGGCCGCAGCTTCTTCAGTGCCGGCAGCGAGGCGTCGTCGTCGAAACCTTCCGTACCGTCGCCATAGGTCGCGGCCGACGAGGCGTAGATCAACGGCACGGCGTTGGCCGTGCACCAGTCGAGCAGGCGCATCGAGAGGCGGAAATTGGTCTCGATCACCAGATCGCCGTCGGTCGCGGTGGTCTCGGAAATCGCTCCGAGATGGATCACGGCGTCGAGCTTGCGCCCCTTCAGCCAGTCGGCAAGCTCGGCCGGCGGAACGATATCCACAAGCTGCCGCTTGGCGAGATTGCGCCATTTGCCGTCGCTGCCCAGGAGATCGCAGATCACGACGTCGCTGCGGCCCGCGTCGTTGAGCGCGGCCACGACATTCGATCCGATAAAACCGGCTCCGCCGGTCACCAGCAACATTCCAACCACCCTGCCCGATCTTCGCTGCCCGATACCTGCCCTAGCGCATCATCTACCAAAGTGTAAGCATTTTGGGCCTGACGCTCGCGGCTCGCGCTTCTGCCCGCTTTACCTGCCGGCCCGGAGCGGCTAACCGAACCGCCACATCAGGGCGCCCGCGGCACAATTAACGAATGAACAGCGATTCGCAATTTGGCGGAAATGAGGATCGGAGCGACACGAGCCCGATCCTGATCGTCCCTTATATGTGGATCGGCGATTTCGTCCGGAATCACACCGTCGTGCGTGTGCTGAAGGAGCGATGGCCGAATCGGCCGGTCGATCTCCTGACCACGTCGCTGTGCGCGCCCCTGGTCGACTACATGCCCGGCGTGCGCGCTGGGCTCGTCTGGGACCTGCCCCGCAGCCGCCTTGCCGTCGGGCGCCAGCTTGGCCTCGCCCGGCTCCTGCGTGAGCGGAACTACGGCACCGCCCTGGTGCTGCCCCGGACCTGGAAGGCTGCCATTGCGCCGGCGCTGGCCGGCATCCCGGAACGGGTCGGCTTCGTCGGCGAGTTCCGGTTCGGCCTGCTCAACCGCTGGCGCTGGGGCGAGAAGAAGCTGCCCCGCTTCATCGACAAGAACGCCGCGCTGGCCCAGCCCGACGGCGCGCCCCTGCCGCCGGAATGGCCGGTTCCGCAATTGCGGGTCCCTGCTGACGAGATCGCCCGCTGGCGCCAGGCCAACGGCCTCAGCGCCGGAGCCGCCGTGGCGCTCGCGCCAGGCTCGGTCGGGGTGTCGAAACGCTGGACCTATTATCCGGAGGCCGCCCGCCTGCTGGTTGAGCGCGGGCTGGAGGTCTGGGTGGTCGGCGGTCCCGCGGAAAAGGGCCTCGCCCAGGAGATCGTCGCGGCCGGTGGCCCGCGCGTCCGCGATCTCACCGGCAATGATCTGCGCAACGGCGTTCTCGCCATGGCCGCGGCCGGTGTCGCGATCTCGAACGATTCGGGCCTGATGCATATCGCGGCCGCGCTCGACACGCCCACCATGGGCATCTTCGGCCCGACCAGCCCCTATCTCTGGGCCCCGCTCAACGGCCTCGCCGCGACCGTGGTCCAGACCAAGAGCGTGCTCGCCTGCCAGCCCTGCCAGAGCACGATCTGCAAAATGAACGACCACCGCTGCATGCGGGATATCGCGGCGTCGGAGGTCGTCGAGATCGCAAGAGACGTGCTGGCAAGGACGCAAGGACGTGCAAATGTCTGACGGCCGCGCGGCGAAGCCCGCCGCATTCCTCGATCGCGACGGCGTCATCAACCTCGACGATGGCTATATCGGCACGCGAGATCGCATCCGTTGGACGGAAAACGTCGCCAGGGCCATTCGCCGCCTCAACGAAGCCGGCTATTGGGTGTTCGTCTTCACCAACCAGTCCGGCGTCGCGCGCGGCCTCTACAGCGAAGCCGATGTGAACGCATTGCACGGCTGGATGCGCGACGAGCTCGCCCGCGACGGCGCCGGGATCGATGACATCCGCTTCTGTCCGTATCATCCGCAGGGAACGGTCGCCGCCTACAGCAGGGAGCACGACTGGCGCAAGCCGGCGCCCGGCATGTTGCGCGATCTCATCCAGCACTGGCCCGTGCAGCTCGACGGCAGTTTCGTCATCGGAGATCAGCCGAGGGATCTCGAAGCCGGCAAGGCGCTTGGACTGCCGGGCTTTCTCTTCGAAGGCGGCGACCTCGATGCGTTCGTGGCTGAGGTGATCAGTAGCTTGAGTGGCCCAGTCAGCGCACCCGACTAACCATATGCGCGCCCAAGCTCATATTGAGCCGTCAGAGCACCAATTGGAATGCTCCATTCCTTGGCAATGGTGCGGATCATTTCCAATGTCAGTGGACGGACGCGATTCAAGATTTCGGATGCCCGATTGCGTCCAATCAGAGCCGCCAATTCTGCTTGCGATCGTCCCATGGACTCGATTGCGAAATGGAGAACGTCGACTGGATCGCCGTGAGTGGTTGCGAAGTGATTGTCTTCGTACTCCTTGATGAGCGACGACAAAACTTCGAATCGATCACCGTCGGGCGTGCCGGGCGTTGGCTCGACCTCGAAATAACGAGATACTTCGCGGATCGCCCAGTCATAGTCGTGTTCATTGTGAAGGGGCCTTACGTCCATCATCACACCGTCTCCGCGTCTATTCCATCGTACTCTTCGTGCGTGCCGACAAACTTGATGAGGGCCTTTTTGAACTTGTAGGAGAAATGAACCACTAGGCGATACTTGTTGCCGCCGATGTCGAAGATAGCTCTGTTGTCTCCAACAAAGTCCACGTTGTTTCCAAATGCCTGTTTGAGGTCTGCCGGGCTCTTCCAGTCCCCCTTGGAAACGATTTCGTACCAAGTACCCAGCGGCGTCTCCGCTTGGGGGTATCGCTCCCAGAAGGCCTTGAGTGCCCTTCTAGCAATTACGTTCATTGCCATAGCACGTTCCCAAAATGGGATCAATTCAAATTCCCAAGACGGGAACAAAGTCTCTGCGCGCAACATGAGCGCGAGAGGTGCCCGACGGCACACAACTTTTGCGATCATGACTGTCTAAAGGTGTTTTGCCCGACGAGTCAAATAAATTTCGTAAAATCCGCAATCGTATTACCCCAGCACTGACGAGCTATTGATGCCGCCGGCACGCGCTACTGTGCATGGGGTTGTTTTCACGTTTTTGTCCGCGCTCAATCAGAGCAACGGACGATAGACCTCGCCGATCCGCGCCGCCTCGGCATTAAGGCTGAACTTGGCGAGCACCCGCGCCCGCCCCTGCTCGCCCATCGTGGTCGCCAGAGCCACGTCGCGCATCAGCGGCTCGAGCGCTACAGCCAGCGCCTCCGCATCACCGGTCGGTATCAGCACGCCGCTCACGCCGTCCTCGACCACGAGCTCGGCAGCTCCAGCGCGGGTGGCGACCAGCGCGCTGCCGGCTGCCATTGCCTCGATCAGCGTCAGGCCAAAGCCTTCGTTGCGCGAGGTGAAGGCGTAGATCGTCAACCGCTGATACCAGCGCTGCACGTCTTCGATCGGCAGCTCGCCGGTGATGACGATGCGCGATTGCAAGCCGGCTGCCTCGATGCGCTTCTTCAGATCGTTGGCGAAGGGCGTCTGCTCGGCCGTGACTTGTCCGACGATCACGGCCGTGAAATCCGGATAGCGCGGCAGCAATCGGCACATCGCATCGACGAACACATCGGTGCCCTTCTGCGCACGCACGCGGCCGAAGCAGCCGACGGCGTAACGACCGGGCAGCGCGGCTTCCGCGAACGCCGCGGCGCGATCGACCGGCGGCGCATAGACGTCGGTATCGACGCCGTGCGGGATCACCGTCGCTTTGACTTTGAGGAACGAGGCCGAGATGTCCGATGTCGCGATGATCGCGTCCATCTGCCGGATCAGCCAGCGCGTGATCCAGCTGTGATGCCGCTGCGCCGCCGAGGTGAACACCAGCTTGAGCGGCCAGCCGAGCGCGCGCAACGCGACGCCCGCGATCATCTCGTTGTTGCGGCGCGCATGCCAGATCAGGGGCGACTTGCGGCGCCATAGTTTCAGGACATCGGCGACGCCCAGCCGCGCAATCCCCTCCGGCGCGTCCGATCCGAACCACGCGGCGCGATAGAGTTTTGCCAGCCGCGGCGCCACCATCCGGTTGGTCGCGGTGACCCCGGAATAGCGCCTGTGCAGATTTGGCACGATCACTTGCAGATCGCCCGGGAAATTCGCCACGTCGTGCTCCGTTTCGCAAAGTCCTATACGCAACATTAAGCATAGTGACCAGTTCAGCCGGCCCGAAACCCCCTCTTCACCGCGCAAACGTTAACTTGGTGCGTTGATCGAAGACGGGTGAGATCATGACTGTGCTAGTCACCGGCGGCGCCGGCTATATCGGAAGTCACACGGTCCTGGCGCTGGCGGAAGCCGGCGAGGACGTCGTCGTGATCGACGATCTCTCCACCGGTTTCTCCGCTTATCTGCCCGAGGGCGTTCCGCTGTTCATCGGCGATGCCGGCGACGAGAACCTGCTCGAGGGCGTGATCGCCCAGCACAACATCGAGAGCATCATCCATTTCGCGGGCTCCGTGGTCGTGCCGGATTCGATGCGCGATCCGCTCGGCTACTACCGCAACAATTTCATGACCGCGCGCAATCTGCTCAACGTCGCGGTGAAGCGCGGCATCAGCCGCTTCATCTTCTCCTCGACCGCCGCCGTCTACGGCAATCCGGACCAGGTGCCGGTGCCCGAACACGCGCCGACGCGGCCGCTGTCTCCTTACGGCTCGTCCAAGCTGATGACCGAGATCATGCTGCACGACGTCGCCGCCGCCTACGGCATGCAGTACGTGACGCTGCGCTATTTCAACGTCGCGGGTGCCGATCCGCAGGCCCGCATCGGGCTTGCCACCGTCGGTGCCACGCATCTGCTCAAGATCGCGGTGGAAGCCGCGACCGGCCAGCGCGCCAAGATCGACGTGTTCGGCACCGACTACCCGACCCAGGACGGCAGCTGCATCCGCGACTTCATCCACGTGACGGATCTGTCGCAGGCGCATCGCTCCGCGCTCGCCTATCTGCGCAATGGCGGCGCCTCGACGACGCTGAACTGCGGCTATGGCCGCGGCTATTCGGTGCTCGAAACCATCGACGCCGTGCGGCGGGTGTCGGGCCGCAGCTTCGCCGTGCAATACGCCCCGCGCCGGCCCGGCGACATCATGACCATGGTCGCCGACACCAGCCGCATCCGCGGCCTGCTCGACTGGAAGCCGCAATACGAGGACCTCGAGACCATCGCGGCGCACGCGCTGGCCTGGGAGGACAAGCTGTTCCGCGAGCGCCATGGCGAGCTCCGCCACGCCGTCTCGGCCTAGAATCCATCCGGACGCAAGCCCTTAATTGGGCTTGAAAACCGTAGCTTTAGCGGGCACAGAGGCCATTCGATCCCTGACGCGCGGGCAGGCTTTTCGCCTTGGCCGTCAATGGACTACGGATGGCCCAGTTTCCAAAGAAAATCACCGACGATCCCTATGAGGCAATGGTCCTCATTCGCCGCCTCGTGGCGGAACAGGGGATCATCTACTGGCGGCGCTACCTCGTTGCCTTTGCGCTGATGGCGGCGGCCGCCGGCTCGACCGCAGGCGCGACCTACGTGCTCGGCCAGGTCATCAACCAGGCCTATGTCGACAAGAACATCCCGGGCATCGCGATGTTCTCGGGCATCACGGTGATCCTGCTGTTCATCAAGGGCGTGGCGACCTACGGCCACATGGTGATCCTGACCAAGATCAGCAACGCCATCCTCGCCACCAACCAGCGCCAGCTGTTCGCCAAGCTGATGCGCGAGAGCGTCGGCTTCTTCTCGGAGCGGCATTCATCCGAATTTCTGGCGCGGCTGACGGCCGGCGCCAAATCGATCACCGACGTGCTCAACATGCTGGTCAACGCCATCGGGCGCGACCTGCTGATGCTGCTCGCCATGATCGGTGTGATGGTGTGGCAGGATCCGCTGATGTCGCTGATCGGCCTCGTCGCGGTGCCGCCGGCGATGCTGGTGCTGCGCAAGCTGGTCAAGCGCATCAAGGGCCTCGCCTACAACCAGTTCACCGGCACCGCCGACATCCTGGAGACGATGCAGGAATCGCTGCAGGGCATCCGCACGGTGAAGGCGTTCACACTCGAAGACACCATGCAGAGCCGCATCGACGAGAACATCGCGATCGTCGAGCGCAACGCCAACAAGATGGCCCGCGTCGCCAACCGCTCCAACCCGCTGATGGAAATGCTCGGCGGCTTCGCGGTCGCCGGCTGCCTGCTCTATGGCGGCTACAGCGTGGTCGCGCTCAACGCCACGCCCGGCGCGTTCTTCTCGTTCATGACCGCCTTCCTGATGGCGACCGAGCCCGCCAAGCGGCTGGCGCGGCTCAACATCGACCTCAACAGCCAGCTCGTCGGCGCGCGCATGCTGCTCGAAGTCGTCGACAGCCCGGCCAGCGAGCATTCCGACGACGACAAGCCGGCGCTGAAGCTCTCCGAAGCAAAGATCGAGATGCGCGACGTCAGCTTCTGCTACCGCGCCAACGAGACCGTGCTCAACCGCATGAGCTTCATCGCCGAACCCGGCAAGGTCACCGCGCTGGTCGGCCCCTCCGGTGGCGGCAAATCGACCGTGCTGGCGCTGCTGCTCCGCTTCTACGAGGTGACGCAAGGCGACATCGTGATCGACGGCCAGTCGATCGGCGCGGTGTCGCGCAAATCGCTGCGGGCACAGACCGCCTATGTCGGTCAGGACGTCTATCTGTTCCGCGACACCATCCGCAACAACATCGCCTTCGGCAAGCCGGGCGCGAGCGAGAACGAGATCATCGAGGCGGCGAAGGCGGCCTGCGCGCACGATTTCATCATGGGTTTCCCGCTCGGCTACGACACGCCGGTCGGCGAGCACGGCACGCAGCTGTCCGGCGGGCAGCGCCAGCGCATCGCGGTTGCCCGCGCGCTGATCAAGAACGCGCCGATCATCCTGCTGGACGAAGCCACCGCCGCGCTCGATTCCGAGTCCGAACGGCAGGTTCAGGAGGCGATCGAGCATCTCTGCCAGAACCGCACCACCATCGTGATCGCGCATCGTCTGCACACCATCATGCACGCCGACGCGATCCTGGTGGTCGAGGGTGGCGAGATCGTCGAGCAGGGCCGGCATGAAGAGTTGCTGCGCCGTGGCGGCCGCTACGCCTCGTTCTTCCGCCTGCAGCACTACGACACCGGCGCGCTGGCGCCGATCAGCGCAACCGCATAGAGTTCCCTATCAACCCAAGAGCAGCGAGACCGCTTCATGAACGCCGCCTCCTATGTCATCCCGCTTCCGCCCCAGGCTTCGCTCCCCGTCGTCGGTGAGGCCGGCCGTTATCCGGTTCGCCGCATCTGGTGCGTCGGCCGCAATTATCTCGAGCACATCCGCGAGATGGGCAATGACGAGCGCGCGCCGCCGTTCTTCTTCGCCAAGCACGCCGACATGCTCGTGCCCGATGGCGCCACCATCCCCTATCCGCCGCTGACCAAGGACCTGCATCACGAGGTCGAGCTGATCGTCGCGCTCAAGAGCGGCGGCCTCAACATCCCCGCCGAGAAGGCGCTCGATCATGTCTACGGCTATGCCGTCGGCATCGACCTCACCCGCCGCGACCTCCAGATCGCCTCGCGCAAGAAGGAGCGTCCGTGGGAGATCGGCAAGTCGTTCGACGGCTCGGCGCCCGCCTCCGCCATCCAGCCGGCCTCGAAGATCGGGCATCCCACCAAGGGCAAGATCTGGCTCACGGTCAACGGCAAGGAAGCCCAGACGGGCGACCTCGAGCAGATGATCTGGAACGTGCCCGAGACGATCTGGCAGCTGTCCCAGCAGGTGAAGCTCGCTGCCGGCGACATCATCATGACGGGCACGCCGGCCGGCGTGTCGCAGCTCCAGCCGGGCGACAAGCTCGAATGCGGCGTCGACGGCGTCGGCACGCTGAAGGTCAGCATCGGCCAGCCGGAATAAGCTGCACGACATCTGGAAATCGAAAGGCCCCGGACCTGTCCGGGGCCTTTTGCATGTCGAACGTGTGATCGCGATCTACCAGGCCTTCACTGGCCGATTCGCGTGGCTCGTCTGCGGCACGCCGCGATTGAGCGACATGTGCGAATGCACGCACAGCCAGCGATCGCCATCTCTCGAAAAGATCATGGTCGCCCGGCCGGGGCGCGGAAACGCGCTGCCGTCGGGATGATAGCCCGTGCTCGTCCACGGTGCGATCACGGTCGTCGTCATGCCATCTGGTGATGCCAGAACCTGGGTCTGCTCGAGCACGAAGCGGAAGTCGGTCGTCTTCGGCCAGACATTATTCCATTGCGTCGTGACCCACTGGTCGAGGCCGGGGATGACGTCGTTATGCGTCCCGAACGCGAGTACGTCCGGATGGAACAGCGGTCGCGCCGAGGCATAGTCGACCTCGCGGACAAACCCTGAGAAGGTCTCCAGCCACGCGCGGAAGAATTGCACGGTCTCGGTGTTCGCAAGTGGCAATTGGGCCATTGCCTGCTCCATGTTTGGCCGGTAAATCGCGACGAACCTTGTTGCCATGGACCGGCCAGTGCAGCAAGATTCGCGTGTCGGGACCGGAGGGTCCCACCGCAGAGACCGCATCAGAAAACGAGAGGATGTCTCGGATGTCGAACACGATCACGGAGCTCGAGGGGCTGCTGATGCAGCGCCCGCTCACCGACCCACAGCTTGTCGCCGCGGCGGAGAAAGCTTCGGACTTCCGCATCCTGCCGGATGCAACGGTCATCAAGATCGGCGGGCAGAGCATGATCGATCGCGGTCGCGCCGCGGTCTATCCGATCGTCGAGGAGATCGTTGCGGCCCGTAAAGCCCACAAGCTCCTGATCGGCACCGGCGCCGGCACCCGCGCGCGGCATCTCTATTCGATCGCCGCCGGGCTTCGCCTGCCCGCCGGCGTGCTGTCGCAGCTCGGCGCCTCGGTAGCCGACCAGAACGCCGCGATGCTCGGACAGCTCTTGGCCAAGCACGGCATCTCCGCGGTCAGCAGCGCAGGACTCTCGTCCGTGCCGCTGTTTCTCGCCGAGGTGAACGCCGTCATCTTCGCAGGCATGCCGCCCTATAGCCTCTGGATGCGGCCCGCGGCGGAAGGCGTGATCCCGCCCTACCGCACCGATGCCGGATGCTTCCTCGTCGCCGAGCAATTCGGCTGCAAGGCGATGATCTATGTGAAGGACGAGAACGGTCTCTACACCGCGAACCCGAAAACGTCAGAGAAAGCGACCTTCATTCCAAAAATCTCGGTGGCCGAAATGAAGGCCAAGGGTCTACAGGATTCCATCCTGGAATTCCCGGTGCTCGATCTCCTCACCGCAGCGCGCCACGTCCGCCAGGTGCAGGTCGTGAACGGCCTCGTTCCCGGCAATCTCACCCGCGCGCTCGCGGGCGAGCATGTCGGCACCATCATCACCGCGAGCTGAAGAGAGCACCGTCATGGCTGACACCAACCAGATCAAGCACGTCGCCTCGCCGCTCGCGCGCCAGACCCTTCTGGACAGCGATCTCACCCGCCCCGTCGCCGGCAATCGCCCGATCAAGCTGCTGCCCTGGCTGCAGGTCATCAAGATCGGCGGCCGCATCATGGATCGTGGCGCTGAGGCCATCCTGCCGCTCGTCGACGAACTGCGCGCGCTGCTGCCCGAGCATCGCCTGCTGATCCTGACCGGCGCCGGCATCCGTGCCCGCCATCTCTACAGCGTCGGTCTCGACCTCGGCCTGCCGGCCGGCTCGCTCGCGCCGCTCGCCGCCAGCGAGGCGGGTCAGAACGGCCACATCCTGGCGAGCCTGCTCGCGCCCGAGGGCGTCTCCTATGTCGAGCACGGCACCATCGCGAGCCAGCTCGCGATTCATCTTCAAGCGGCGCGCGCGGTCGTCGGCAGCGCGTTCCCGCCCTACCACCATCACGAGTTCCCGACCGCGCGCATCCCGCTGCATCGCGCTGATACCGGCGCCTTCCTGCTCGCCGACGCGCTTGGTGCCGCGGGTTTGACGATCGTCGAGGATGTCGATGGCGTCTACACCACCGATCCCAATGGCGCAGACGGCAAGAAGGCCGAGCTCTTGAAAGAAACGAGCTTCGCCGAACTTGCGAAGCTCAAGGGCACGCTGCCGTTCGATCCCGCGCTGCTCGAGGTGATGGCGAATGCACGCCACATCGCGCGCGTGCAGGTGGTGAACGGCCTCGTGCCGGGCCGGATCGGCGCGGCCCTGCGCGGACAGCATGTGGGGACAATCATTCAGACGGGTGCCAAGCCGGCGTAGCGATGTGGCAACGCTCACAAACAACAAAGCCCCGGAGGATGCTCCGGGGCTTTCTTGTAGGGCGGATTAGCGAAGCGTAATCCGCCAACGCATCGCGCCGCATCACCCATGCCAATTGCCGATGCGGCCGAGTGGCGGATTGCGCTTCGCTAATCCGCCCTACGCACCTACGTCAGCGCCGAATACACGATCAGGCCGAGGATCAGAGCCGTCACCGAGTACTTCAGCGTGTAGTAGACGTTGCGGTTCCACTCCTTGACCTTGCGGCTGCCGAGATGGATCTCGTAGAGCTTGCCGAACACCTTGTTGAGCACGCCGACGCTCTCGCCTTCGACGTTCTGGGTCGCCGACGCCTTGACGATGTGATGGCTGACCCAGCGGTTGATCGCGGTCATGAAGCCGAACTTCATCGGACGCTCGACATCGCAGAACAGGATGATGCGATTGACGTCAGTCTGGTTCTCGGCGCTGTGGATGAAGGTCTCGTCGAACATGAAGGCCTCGCCGTCGCGCCAGACGCATTCGACGCCGTCAACGAGGATGCGGCACTTGTTCGAGTTCGGCGTGACGAGGCCGAGGTGATAGCGCAGCGATCCGGCAAAGGGATCGCGATGAGCGCCGAGCTTGCCGCCCGGAGGCAGCATCGCGAACATGGCGCCGTGCACGCTCGGGATCGACTTGAGCAGCTCCACCGTCTTCGGGCACAGCGTGTTCGCCGAGGGCAGGAAGTCGTCGTACCATTTCAGGTAAAAGCGTTTCCAGCCGCTCTTGAAGAATGAGTAGAAACCCCAGTCGTTGTTCTTCGCTGCCGCGCGGATAAAGCCTTCGTCGAACAGGCGGACGGCCTCGTCGCGGATGGTCTCCCAGTTCTCGCTGAGCGGCTTCAACTCGGGAAACTGCTCGACCGAGATGACAGGCTTGTTCGGCACGGCCGAGCCCGCATACATCAGCACGTTATAAGGTGCGAGATAGGTCGAGTGATCGCCGAGCTGGCGCGCGAAGCGCAACCGCTGCTTGCCCCGAAAGTGAACGTAAATCGTCGATGCCGCCAGCACATACAAAATGACAAGCTGCGGCGCAAAAAGCTGTTTCAGCATTTCCCCAAATCCCGAGTAACCCAGCCGGGGACGTGATCTACCGCGGCCGGCCCCCACCGGCAAGATATTCACCGGGGGGTTGCGGTCACGCTGGGGAGAGCTCGGGGACGGAACCCGGGCTAAAATGAACCGAAATCGGCCGAATCACGCCCGGGACAGCGCCTGGAGGCCCTTGAAGGTCAGGCGCTTGGGGTCGGTGACGCCGGCGAGATAGAGCCGGCGGATAAACGCGATGACGGCGTCGCGGTCGCAATCGGTCAGCGCGACGACGGCGTCGACCGCGATCTTCTGGGCTTCCATTGGGCTCACCTCGGCCTTGCGAGTAACCCCGGCCGAGACAGGCTAGGACTCATCCGTTAATCCGGCGTTAACCGTTCGGAACCATCGCCGATTCAGCCCGGCGGCCGTATACGCAAAACAACGCATTGGCAGAAGCGGCGCGACACCTCAGCGAGCGCCAATGCTCTTCCTGAACTGTGCAAAGTGCTTCTTCAGACGGGGCACGGCAAAATCGGCGAAGGCACGCACCTTCGGCACCGAGAGCCGGCCCTGCGGCGAGATCAGGTTCGCCGGCATCTCCGGATCCTCGTCGCTCGCAAGCAGGACCTCGAGTTCGCCGCGCGCGACCTGCTCGGCAACTTGATAGGAATACATCCGCGCGATGCCGCGCCCGGCCACCGCGGAGGCGACCGCCGCATAGGTGCTGTTGACCATCAGGCGCGGCGTGAACTGAACCGTCCGCGGCACCGTTGAATTCCTCGACGGCGCGAAGGTCCATGAATTCGGCAGATGCGCCATCGCCACGATCTGGTGTTTGGCGAGGTCGCCTGGCTCCGCGATGCGCGGATGCTGCTTCAGATAGCGCGGCGCGGCCACCACGACCCGCCGGACCTCACCGAGAGGCAACGCCACCATCGCTGAATCCGCAAGCGGACCGATGCGAAGCGCGATATCGACCCCCTCCTCGATCAGGTTGACCGCACGATCGAACAGCAGCAGCTTTGCCGAAACGGTCGGATAAGCGTCCAGAAACGCATCCAGGATCGGGCGCAACACCATCTCGCCTGACACCACTGGCGCCGTGATCGTCAGCAGACCCCGTGGCGCCGCGCGCGGGCCGGCCGCAATGGCGTCGGCCTCTTCGAGTTCGGTCAGCACGCGCCGGCAGATAGCGGCATAGCGCTCGCCCTCCTCGCTCAGCTTGATCGACCGCGTGGTCCGGTGCAGCAGCTCGGCGCCGACCTGCCCCTCCAGGAAGGCGATGGCGCGGCTCACCGCGGCCGGCGAGCGACCGAGCTTGCGGCCTGCGGCGGCCAGGCTGCCCTCGTCCACCGCAAGGACGAACACCTTCATCGCATCCAGACGATCCATGCCTTCCCGCTGCCCCGTGAAATTCCAATGACAAATTAAGCCCTTGCCCCAATCGCGACAACTGCTGCCGGACGCCGGTCCGGCATTCATACGCGCCGCGAAAGAGTGTCTGCCGGGCAGCGTGTATTCGCGAGCAGGCCTCCGCGGCGTACCTCAATGCCCAAGCCAGCCGGTGCTGGCGCGGATCAACAACAGGAGCCCGTCATGGGTATCGAGCAAAAGGTCGCCATCATTACCGGTGCATCGCAGGGCATCGGCGCTGCCCTCGTCCAGGGTTTTCGCGATCGCAATTATCGCGTCGTTGCGACGGCGCGCTCCGTCAAGCCGTCCGGCGATGACGATGTCCTTGCCATTCCCGGCGACATCGCCGACCGGAAGACTGCGGAACGCGTGGTTGCGCAGGCCGTCGCCCGCTTCGGCCGCGTCGACACGCTGGTCAACAATGCCGGCATCTTCGTCGCAAAGCCGTTCACGCAGTACACGGCCGAGGACTATGCGGCGGTGATGGGCACCAACGTCGCCGGCTTCTTCAACATCACGCAGCTCGCCATCGCCGAGATGGAGAAGCAGGGTTCTGGCCATGTCGTCCAGATCACGACCACCCTGGCCGATCAGGCCAACTCGAACGTGCCCTCGGTGCTGGCCTCGCTGAGCAAGGGCGGACTGAACGCCGCGACTAAATCGCTTGCGATCGAATACGCCAAGCGCGGCATTCGCGTGAACGCGGTTGCGCCCGGCATCATCAAGTCGCCGATGCACCCGGTCGCGACGCATGCCCAGCTCGGCGCGATGCACCCGGTCGGTCACATGGGCGAGATGTCCGACATCGTCGATGCCGTGCTCTACCTGGAGCAGGCGAGCTTCGTGACCGGCGAGATCCTGCATGTCGACGGCGGCCAGAGCGCCGGCCACTGACCGCGGAGCAGCACCATGCCCATCGTCACCATTCAAGTGACCCGAGAAGGGACGACGCCGGGAACGGCGTCGCTCACGGCGGAGGAGAAAGCCGCGCTGATCAAGGGCTCGAGCGAGCTGTTGCGCGACGTTCTCGGCAAGCCGCTCGATTCCACCTTCGTCGTGATCGAGGAAGTCGACACCGACAATTGGGGCTGGGGCGGCCTGCCCGTGCCGGAATTCCGACGGCGCCGCGCGAGCCAGACAGGATGATCCGCGCGCCATCGTGCGCAGGAGGATGCCATGACCAACGCAAACACGAAGCAACACATCGAGACCCGGCTGCACCCGCAGCCGGGATCAGAATCACAACGAACCTGGCGCTATGCGGTAGCAGGCCTCTCTGCATCGCTGGTCGGGCTTGGCCTCGCCCGCTTCTCCTACACGCCGCTGATCCCGGCGCTGATTGCCGCGAAGTGGTTCAGCGCGTCCGACGTCGTCTATCTCGGCGCCGCGAACCTCGCCGGCTATCTCGCGGGCGCGCTCGCCGCACGGGCTGTCGCGGCGCGCGTTGGCGCAGTTCTCGCGCTGCGGGCGATGATGGTGCTGGCGACGCTCTCGTTCTTTGCCAGCTCAGCGCCTGTGTCCTTCACCTGGTTCTTCGCCTGGCGATTCCTCTCCGGGCTCACCGGCGGAATCATCATGGTGCTGGCGGCGTCCGTCATTCTGCCGCACACCTCGCCCGCCCGGCGCGGCATCGTCGGTGGCGTGATCTTTGCGGGCGTCGGTCTCGGTGTCGCGGCATCGGGCACGCTGGTGCCCCTGCTGCTGCAACAGGGCCTGCAGCAGAGCTGGGTTGGCCTTGGCGTCCTCTCGGCCGTGCTGACGCTCGCGAGCTGGTGGAATTGGCCTGCGGACACTACGACTGGCGCTTCGCCCGCGCATCAAGCAAAGCACCATCGCACGCCGACTGCGGCCCGTGCGCTGCTGATCCAGTATGGGCTCAACGCGGTGGCGCTGGTGCCGCACATGGTTTTCATCGTGGATTTCGTGGCGCGCGGTCTCGGCCAGGGCATTGCGGCCGGATCGCGCTATTGGGTGCTCTACGGCCTCGGCGCCATCGTCGGTCCGCTCGTCACCGGTCATCTCGGTGATCGATCCGGCTTCGGCCCGGCGCTGCGCGCGGCCTTTTTGATCGAGGCGGCCGCCGTGCTGCTCCCCACCGTCAGCACCGCGCCGGCGTCACTGATCGTGTCGAGCATCGTGGTCGGCGGGTTCACGCCGGGCATCGTGCCACTGGTGCTCGGACGCATCCACGAGCTTGTCCCGCACTCGAGCGAGCAGCAGCGCGCGACATGGAGCCACGCCACCACCAGCTTTGCGCTATTCCAGGCTGCCGCGGCTTACGGCTTCTCCTGGATCTATGCGAACACCGGCGGCGACTATCTGGTTCTGTTCGCGCTCGGCGGCGGTGCCGCGGTGCTGGCGCTCGCGATCGACCTTGGCCTCGCGCTCACCACGCGCAAGGCATAAAAGCGGCGGCGTAATCAGGTATATCGCATCACGCCGTCGTCGATGCGGCCGAAGCGCAACGAGACGATGTCGAGCGCATAGTTCTGGTACAACCGCCACGGCTGTTTGGAGCCCTGCTTCGGCATCTTGGCGACCGAGCGCTGCACATAGCCCGAGGTGAAATCGAGCGAGGGCTGTGCGGTGATCTCGGGGTCGTCATTGTGCGGCATGGCCTGGCGGAAATTATGCCGGTCCATGTAGTTGATGAGACGGCAGACATATTCGCAGGTGAGATCGCATTTCAGCGTCCAGGACGCGTTGGTGTAACCGAAGGCCGACGCCATGTTCGGCACGTCGGCATACATCATGCCCTTGTAGGTCAGCGTGTTGGCGAAATCGACGGCACGACCGTCGACGCTGACATCCAGGCCGCCGACGACCTGGAGCACCAGCCCCGTCGCCGTCACGATGATGTCGGCCGCAAGCTCGCTGCCGTCCTTCAGGCGGATGCCGTCGTGGGTAAAGCTGTCGATCTCGTTGGTGACCACGGCGGCGCGCTTTTCGCGGATCGCCTTGAACAGATCGCCGTCGGGCACGAGGCAGAGCCGCTGGTCCCAGGGGTTGTAGCGCGGCGTGAAATGGGTTGCGATGTCGTAGTCGGGGCCGAGCGCCATCCGCACGCCACCGAGGATCAGGTTCTTCACCTTGTCCGGCCGCCGCCGGCTGAGCTGGAAGAAGAACATGCCCCACATCACGTTGCGCCAGCGGATCAGGTGATAGGCCAGCCGCGCCGGCAGATTACGGCGCAATTTGTTGGCGACGGGATCCTGCGCGGGACGCGACACCACATAGGTCGGCGAGCGCTGCAGCATGGTGACCTGCGCCGCTGTCTTGGCGAGCTCCGGCACCAGCGTCACCGCGGTCGCGCCCGAGCCGATCACGACGACGCGCTTGCCCGCATAGTCGATGTCCTCGGTCCATTTTTGCGGATGCACGATGCGGCCGGCAAAATCGGCGACGCCCTTGAACTCCGGCGTATAGCCCGCCTCATATTTGTAATAGCCGGAGCACATGAACAGGAAATTGCAGGTGAAGCGCACCAGTTCGGTCGCCCCCTCGCCCGTGATACGCTCGGCCTCGACGGTCCAGCGCGCCTCGGGCGTCGACCAGGCCGCGCGCTTGACGCGATGGCGGAAGCGGATGTGCTTCTCGATGCCGTTTTCGGTCGCGGTCTCGCGCACATAGTTCAGGATCTGCGGCCCGTCGGCGATCGCCTTTGGATCGGTCCACGGCTTAAAGGAATAACCGAGCGTGAACATGTCGCTGTCGGAGCGGATGCCGGGATAGCGAAACAGGTCCCAGGTGCCGCCGATGCAGTCGCGGCCCTCGAGAATGACGTAGCTCTTGCCCGGGCACTTGGTCTGCAGATGATAGCCCGCGCCGACGCCGGACAGGCCGGCACCGACGATCAGCACGTCGAAATGTTCTTGTTGCATGGTTTCCTCCGCCGGCGGGGATAGTCCGCCCGTCGCAGCGGCCCGTCAATCGGCAATTGGCCGCCCAGCAACTGGAAAGCGAGTCGAATTCCATGCGCCGAAACAACAAAGCCCCGGATCGCTCCGGGGCTTTGCGTCGTTGATCTCTGCGATCAGCGGCTCAGTAGCGGTAGTGGTCGCTCTTGTACGGGCCTTCCTGCTTCACGCCGATATAGTCGGCCTGGTCCTTGCGGAGCTCGGTGAGCTTGACGCCGATCTTGGCGAGGTGGAGGCGCGCGACCTTCTCGTCGAGCGACTTCGGCAGCACGTAGACTTCCTTCTTGTACTTGCCATCCTTGTTGTTGGCGTACAGCTCGATCTGCGCCAGCGTCTGGTTGGTGAAGGACGCCGACATCACGAAGGACGGGTGGCCCATTGCGTTGCCGAGGTTCACGAGGCGGCCCTCCGACAGCATGATGATGCGGTGCTTGTCGGGGAATTCGATCTCGTCGACCTGTGGCTTGATGTTGGTCCACTTCAGGTTACGCAGACCCGCAATCTGGATCTCGTTGTCGAAGTGGCCGATGTTGCAGACGATGGCGCGATCCTTCATCGCACGCATGTGCTCGATGGTGATGATATCCTTGTTGCCGGTCGCGGTGACGAAGATGTCGGCACGGGGCGCGGCGTCTTCCATGGTCACGACCTCATAGCCTTCCATCGCCGCCTGCAGCGCGCAGATCGGATCGACTTCGGACACCATCACGCGGCAGCCGGCCTGGCGCAGCGAGGCGGCCGAACCCTTGCCGACGTCGCCGAAGCCCGCGACCATCGCGACCTTGCCCGACATCATGACGTCGGTGCCGCGGCGGATGCCGTCGACCAGCGATTCACGGCAGCCATAAAGGTTGTCGAACTTCGACTTGGTGACGCTGTCGTTGACGTTGATGGCCGGCCACAGCAGCGTGCCCGCCTTCTGCATGTCGTAGAGACGATGCACGCCCGTGGTTGTCTCTTCCGAAACGCCCTTGATGCTCTCGGCGATCGCGGCGAAGTAGCCCTTCGGTTTTTCCTTGAGCTGCTTCTTCAGAAGCGCGAAGAAGACTTCCTCTTCTTCCGAACCGGGCTTGTCGAGGAAGGCGGTGTCGCCCTTCTCGGCGCGCAGGCCGAGATGGACGTACATGGTGGCGTCGCCGCCGTCATCGAGGATCATGTTCGGGTGACCGCCGCCGTGCCAGTCGAACAGCTTTGCGGTGTAATCCCAGTAATCCTTCAGCGTCTCGCCCTTGACCGCGAACACCGGAATGCCGGCGGCCGCGATCGCCGCCGCAGCGTGATCCTGCGTCGAATAGATGTTGCAGGAGACCCAGCGAATGTCGGCGCCGAGCGCTGCCAGCGTCTCGATCAGCACGCCGGTCTGGATGGTCATGTGCAGGGAGCCGGCGATACGCGCGCCCTTCAGCGGCTGCTTCGGGCCGTACTCTTCGCGGGTGGCCATCAGGCCGGGCATCTCGGTCTCGGCGAGCGAGAGTTCCTTGCGGCCGAAATCGGCGAGCGAGATGTCCTTGACGATGTAATCGGTGAAGCCGGGCTTCGCGTTCATTGCGAGTGTCCTGTTGTTGAACGGGCATTCCGGGACGCCTCCAAGAGGAGCCCCGGAATCGCGACGTGAGGATTAAGGATTCCGGATTCGCGCGAACCCGGAATGACGTACAAAAATTAGACCGCGCGCTTGAGCGCTTCGACGAGATCGGTCTTCTCCCAGGAGAAGCCGCCCTCGTTGTCGGGCGTGCGGCCGAAATGGCCGTAAGCCGAGGTGCGCGCGTAGATCGGGCGGTTGAGATCGAGATGGCTGCGGATGCCGCGCGGGGTGAGGTCCATCGCCTTGGCGGCGGCCTTCTCGAGCTGGTCCTCCGACACCTTACCGGTGCCGTGGGTGTCGATGTAGATCGACAGCGGACGCGCCACGCCGATGGCGTAGGCGAGCTGCAGCGTGCAGCGATCGGCAAGACCGGCGGCGACGATGTTCTTGGCGACGTAGCGGGCAGCGTAAGCCGCGGAGCGGTCGACCTTGGTCGGATCCTTGCCGGAGAACGCGCCGCCGCCATGCGGAGCCGCACCGCCGTAGGTGTCGACGATGATCTTGCGGCCGGTCAGGCCGGAGTCACCATCGGGACCGCCGATGAAGAACTTGCCGGTGGGGTTGATGTGCCAGATGGTCTTCGGCGTGATCCAGTCCTTCGGCAGCGCTTCGCGCACATAGGGCTCGACGATGTCGCGGATCTGCTTCGACGAGATGTCCTCGACCAGATGCTGGTGCGACACCACGATCTCGCGCACGCCGACCGGCTTGCCGTTCTCGTACTGCACGGTGACCTGGCTCTTGGAGTCCGGACCCAGCACCTTCTCCTTGCCGGAGTGGCGCGCTTCGGAGATCAGGCGCAGGATCTTGTGGGCGTAGAAGATCGGCGCCGGCATCAGGTCGGGCGTCTCGTTGGTGGCATAACCGAACATGATGCCCTGGTCGCCCGCGCCCTCTTCCTTGACTTCGCCCGGCTGCAGCGCGTCGACGCCCTGAGCGATGTCGGCCGACTGCGGATGCAGCAGGATCTCGATGTCGGCCTTCTGCCAGTGGAAGCCGTCCTGCTCGTAACCGATGTCCTTGATGGCATCGCGCACGACGCCCTCGATCTGCTCGTTGGTGACGGACGACGGACCGCGCGTCTCACCGGCGATCACCACCTTGTTGGTGGTGGCCAGCGTCTCGCAGGCGGCGCGGATCTGCCAGGGATCGATGCCGGCCTTCGGCCCTTCCCGGTAGAACAGGTCGACGATCTCATCGGAAATCCGGTCACAGACCTTGTCCGGATGGCCTTCGGACACGGACTCGCTGGTGAAAAGATAGGACGCGCGCATCAGTAACCCCTTGTTCCGCCGCTTCAGGCGGAGTTTGCGATGTTTACCCTTGGATTATGTCAATCACGCCGGCGCGAGATGACGTAGGATTCGTCGAGAAACCAGAGCCCGTTGTACTTTCGCAGCACATCCCTGGCGGCATCCAGAGTGCGGCCGTTTTGAGTCATATCTGTCAACCGGTCGTCCTCAATCTGAGCGACATACACCGCCGCATTCCACGCTGCAAAGGCTGTCGAGGTTCCGATGGTACCCGTCACCTCGTTGGGCAGCGCTTCCATATCATACCTGAAGATCGAACGGTTATCCGCGTAAGCATTAAAATTTAAGTCGCGGCCCAACGACCCAAGCTCATACTTCACGGCGCGCAATAGCTCATGGCGGCTCACCGAGAAAGGATTTTCTCCGGGCCAGATCGCCTGGATCATTTCCATGCCGGGATCGTGACCATGGGAGTGAATACCGATCAGGCGGCCGCCCGGCCGCAACGCCCGCGCCAGCGGTGCAATGATCCGTTTGGCCCGGAAATTGACCGAGGACAGCGCCCGGTATGGCTGGGATGCAATGACGAGGTCGAAATTGGCCTCGGTCTGGCCCGGCCGCGGAATGGTCGAATCCAGCAGGAATCGGTGGTCCTCGCGATAGAGCACCAGCACCACCGGCCGCTCATACAGCGGCATGGCGGTGCGCGGGCTGATCGCGGCACGCCAGTTCTGCTCCAGGAACGGTCGCAGCTCGGCGATCTGCTGCTCGAATTCGCCCGATGAGCCCCCCCGCAGCGGGACCTCGTGCCAGACGGTGGCAGCGGCGGCCGCAGGCGACGCGGGCGTCAGCCAAGGCGCCTCCGAATAGAACATGTTGGTGAAGACGAAAACCGACGCCGGATGCTCGAAAATGCGGTCCGGCACCTTCTCCAGCGTCAGGCGCAGATCCTCGAGACTGAGCTCCTTGCCGGCCACGTAGAACGGCATGTGCGGGTAGCGCTGGTGCGTGGCGCGCAGCACCCGCGCCAGCACCGTGCCGTCGCCGACACCGGCATCGAAAATGCGCAACGCCGGGGGCCGCGGATGGATGCTGGCGAGTTCCAGCGCAACGCGCTCCGCAACCACCCGCTTCTCGCTGCAGGTGTGGACAAACAGCAGATATTTCTGCCGGTTCTCGAAGAAGCGGAAATTGCCGCGCGGATCGCGCTTTTCCGGCGGCACCTGAAGACCCCGCGGCGGCGGCAGGCCGCCCGTCGTGGACGCGGCGATATAGGCCTGGATCCGCTCCAGCGTGTCGATGGTGATGCGCTTGCCCTCGCGCAGCCGGTGCACGAGCTTCCCATCATTCACCGCACGCCGGCCAAACGTCGATTCCGCCATGTCCGCCTTGCGGCAGAACTCGGTGATTTGGCTCAGGATTTCGTCGTTTTTCATGAGTGGGACGGCGGTGGGCAGGAATGTTGGGCACGGCCCTCCTAGCAAATTCTGCCCATTGAGGGAATACCCCCTGGAATTGCTCAACAGCCGATCGATCGGCCGTACCACGCTCCGGGACACCCCCATCGTGCGTTTGGCCGCCCCCACACTTCCCGGTATACGTAGCGAACGGGGATGTTCGGGGCAGGATATGTTGAGGTCATTGTGGCTCGCCGCTTGTGTTCTGGCGGCAGTATCGGGCGGCGCACGCGCAGGTTATCTGGACGACAATCCCGACGAAGTGTTCGCATCCGTCTATGAAAGGATCGGCGTCCTGCCCGTTGCGGCCGCGCGCGACCCATTCATCTGGCTGCGCCTGGAAGAGCTGAAGCGCGAGCCGTGCGACCAGAAGAGCATCGGCGATCTCGCGCTGACGCTGGACAAGCTCGGCTACCGTCGGCAGGCCGCTGATGGGCTCTACAAGTTCGTCATGAATTGCGGCGCGCCGATCACGGCACTGCATCGCTCGATCAACATCTATCTCAAGCTCACGGATTATCCCCGAGCGGTCGAGGTCGCCGACGAGTTCATCCGGCGCGCACCGACCAATCACGACGCGCATTACTTGCGGGGCGTCGCGCTTGACGGCGTGCAAGACTACCGCCGCGCGCTGGCCGATTATTCCGATGCCATCGAGCTCTATGGCACGGACAAGAAATCGATCTCGAGCCGTGTCTTCCTGCGTATGGCAGGCGCTTATGCCGCTCTCAAACAGTTCTGCGAGGCAACAGCGCCAATCAGTCTATGGGTCGCGCTCGATCCGGCCGCCCGCGATACCAGCCAGACGCGGAAAATCATCGCGGACTACGAGAGCCAGGGCAACTGCGTCGCCTCAACCGAATCCCGCAAGGAAAGCTTCCCTCTGCGCGGGGGAAGGGACGTCGTCACAGTGAAGGCTGCGATCAACGGCGTCTCCGGACTGTTCATCCTCGATACCGGCGCGAGCTACGTGTCCGTGAAGGCCGCGTTTGCCGACCGCGCCAAGATCTCCGACGCAGGCGCCAGTGAGATCACGCTCATAACGGCCAACGGCCAGATCAAGGCGAAGCTATCCAGGGCCGACAAGGTTGCGCTCGGCAAGCTGGAAGCAACCAACGTGCCCGTGGCGGTTCAGACGACGGATGACAAGAGCTTCGGCGCCGGAGTGGATGGCCTGCTCGGCATGAGCTTCCTGTCGCGATTCGAAGTGCAAATGGCCGGCGGCTTCATCGAGGTCCGCACCCGCCAACCGAAGAAGTAGGCCTGCCCTCGCAACCCACGGGATCTGAACCGGCGATCCCTCAGGGGCGACAAAAGGGGCATGTCCCCCTTCCGTCGTATCGCCCGCATCCGAAGCCCCATGCGCCGCCTGCTTTTGGCATTCGGCCTGCTCACCGCCGCGTTGTGGTCGGCGCCCTGCTCCGCCCAGTCGCGCAGCCAGCTCGGGCCCCTCTGCACCACCGAGACCACCCCGGCGGATCAGATGGTCGGGGCCTGCAGCAAGATCATCGCGCTGAAGGTTTTCAAGGGCGAGCAGCTCGCGACCGTCTATTTCTGGCGCGCGGTGGGCTGGAACAAGAAGGGCGACTACGCCCGGGTCATTGCCGACACCACCGAGGCGATCCGGCTGCAGCCGAGCCAGGCGGTCTACAACATGCGGGGCTCGGCCTATTACGACAAGGGCGACTACGACATCGCGATCGCGGATTTCGACGACGCGCTGAAGCTCGGGCCGCCGAGCGGCATCATCTTCCACAATCGCGGCAATGCCTGGCGCGGCAAGGGCGACTACGCCAAGGCGATCGCCGATTACGACATGTCGATCAAGGCCGATCCGAGATCAGCGTTCTCGTTCCAGAACCGCGGCATCGCGAAGGGAGCGCTCGGCGATCTCGACGGCGCGCTCGCCGACATCAACCAGGCGATCCGGCTCGATCCGACGCTGCCGCAGCCGCTGATCAACCGCACCGCGATCTGGCGCGCGAAGAACGATCTCGATCGCGCCATCGCCGACGGCAGCGAGGCGATCCGGCTCGCCAAGGAGAAGCCGCCGGTCAACATCATGACGCCGCCGAACAGCGTGCTGATCTCCGCCTACACCCATCGCGCGCTGGCCTATGAGGCCAAGGGCGACTATGCGCGCGCGAAGGACGACTACAACGCCACGCTCGCGATCGTGGCCTCGGACGCCGGCAGCAAGGCCAATCAGGCCACCGCGAAAGTGCGGCTGTCGCTGGTGACGGACGCGACCGCGCCGATCCCGCGCGATGCGCCCGCCTCGTCGGGACAACAGCAGGCCACGCCCACGCAGCAGCAGGCTAACGCCGCGCCTGCGCCCTCGCCTGCCCCCGCGACACCCGGCAGGCGCATGGCGCTCGTGATCGGCAACGGCGCCTACGCCCATGTGAAGGCACTGCCCAACCCGCCCAACGACGCGCGCGCCGTCGCAAAGAGCCTGCGTGAGATCGGCTTCATCGTATCGGAGGGCGTCGATCTCGACCGCGCCGCGATGCAGAAGATGACGCGCGCGTTCTTGCGTGATGCGGCGCGGGCGCAGGTCGCACTCGTCTACTATGCCGGTCACGGCGTGCAGGTCGACGGCCGCAACTATCTCATTCCCATCGACGTCGAGCTCAAACCCGGCGCGAGCATGACCGAAGCGATGATCGACATGGACACCATCATGGCCGGCCTCGATGACCAGGTCCGCACCAACATCCTGATCTTCGATGCCTGCCGCAACAATCCGATGGCGCAACAGGTTGCAAGCACCGGCGGCAGTCGCGACATCGAGGGCGCGCCAGGCCTCGCGGCACCGTCGAGCCTCGGGTCAGGCGCGACGCTGGGGGCCGGCACGCTGATCGCATTCGCGACAGCGCCGGGCCAGGTGGCGCTCGACGGCGAAGGCGCGAACTCCCCCTTCTCCGCAGCGCTCTCCCGCCACATCGGCACGCCGGGGCTGGAGGTGCAGCAGATGCTGACACGGGTGCGGGCCGAGGTGGTCTCGGGCACGAAGAACAAGCAGGTGCCGTGGTCGAATTCCTCGCTGCTGGGCGAGGTCTATCTGGCGGAGAAGTGAGGGTGACCTCGTTGCTGTGAGGCGATGGCCGCGCATCAAATTCAGTGTCGTCCCGGCGAAGGCCGGGACCCATAACCACCGAAAGTAGTTTTGCGAGGGCTCGCAGTTGCCGGCTTCGCGCCGCAACTTCTCCCTGGGGGTATGGGTCCCGGCCCCCCGTGCGCAATTGCGCACTAGGCCGGGACGACACCGAGGGATTGGCGAGGCCTTACAGCCTCACGTGACGGACAGTGCGAAGCTCAGTTGCCCCACACTTCCTTCGCGATTTCGACCGCAAGGCCGAGCTTGGCCCACTGCTCCTCCTCGGAGAGGATGTTGCCCTCTTCGGTCGAGGCAAAGCCGCACTGGGGCGACAGCGCCAGTTGCTCAAGCGGAGCAAACTTGGCGGCTTCTTCGAGACGACGCTTGATGTCGTCCTTCTTCTCGAGCTCGCCGAACTTCGAGGTGATGACGCCGACCACAACAACCTTGTTGCCCTTGGGCAGGAAGCGCAGCGGCTCGAAGCCGCCGGCGCGGTCGCTGTCGTATTCCAGGAAGTAGCCGTCGTAATTGGTGCCGGCGAGCATGGTCTCGGCCACCGGCTCGTAGCCGCCGGAGGAAATCCAGGTCGAGCGGAAATTGCCGCGGCAGACATGCGTGGTCACCACCATGTCGGCGGGCTTCTCGGCCAGCGCGTAATTGATGATGCGCGCGTAGATCTGCTGGAGGCCTTCCGGATTGTCGCCGCGCTCTCGCGCCTTCTTCAGCTCATCTTGCGAGCAGAGATAGGCCCAGACGGTGTCGTCGAACTGCAGATAACGGCAGCCGGCGTCGTAGAACGCCTTGACGGCCTTGCGGTAGGTCTTGCCGAGATCCTCATAGAAGGCGTCCAGATCGGGATAGACGTCCTTGGAGATCGCCTTGCGGCCGCCGCGGAAGTGCAGCACGGCTGGCGACGGGATCGTCATCTTGGCGGTGACGTGGGCCTGGTCAGCGACCTTCTTCAGGAAGCGGAAGTGGTCCAGCATCGGATGGTCATCGGGGAAATCGAGCTTGTCGATGACCCGGACCGCGTCATGCCGCGTCTCGACGCCCGCGAACTGGATGCCCGTGTCCGGGTGAAACATTTCGCAGCCGGTGAGCTTGGCCAGGAAATCGAAATGCCACCACGAGCGGCGGAATTCGCCGTCGGTCGCGAGCTTCAGGCCGACCGAGGCCTGCTTGTGCACGACCTTCTCGATCTCCATGTCCTCGATCTTGCGCAGATCGTCGGCCGAGATCTCGCCCTTCTCGAGCTTCGCGCGGGCTTCCTTGATCTTGGCGGGGCGCAGGAGGCTGCCGACCTCGTCGGCGCGGAAGGGGGCTTTGGTTCGCTGCATTCTTAAACTCCCAAGAATTTTTTAGTGGGCCGCCGCCCCTGCGACGCCGAGGTGGCGCTCCAGGACCGAAGGGTCGGCCTTCAGCGCGGCGCTCGGGGCGTCGTGGACGATCGTTCCGCGCTCCAATATCACAACACGGTCGGCGAGCCCCAGAATCTTTTGCGCGTTCTGCTCGACGATGATCGAGCAGATGCCGCCCGCCCGGGTGATGGTGCCGATCGCCTTCAGCAGCTCCTCGACGATGATGGGGGCGAGGCCCTCGGTCGGCTCGTCCAGCAGCAGGACCTTCGGGTTGAGGGTCAGCGCGCGGCCGATCGCCAGCATCTGCTGCTCGCCGCCGGAGAGCTGGTTGCCGAAATTGCTCCGCCGCTCTTTCAGCCGCGGAAACATCTCGTAGACCTTCTCGACGGTCCAGGGACCGGGCTGGGCCACCGCGGTCATGTTCTCCTCAACCGTCAGCGAGCGGAAGATGTTGCGCTCCTGCGGCACCCAGCCAATGCCGGCACGCGCGCGCTGGTCCGGCCGCATGGTCGTGACGTCGGTGCCGCCGAGAGTGACGTTGCCGGAGAAACGGCGGGTCACGCCGACGATGGAATTGATCAGCGTGGTCTTGCCGGTGCCGTTACGCCCGAGCAGCGCCAACACCTGCCCCTCGGCAAGGCGCAGCGACATGTTGGGCAGCACCACCGCCTCGCCATAGCCGGCGCGAAGTGAATCGATCGCGAGCAGGTCAGACATTGACCGCCTCCTCGCCGAGATAGACCGCCTTCACCTGCGGATCGCGCGCGACCTGGTCGGGCGGGCCTTCAGTCAGCAGCGCACCGGAGACCAGCACAGAGATACGGTCGGCGAACGAGAACACGAGATCCATGTCGTGCTCGATCAAGAGCACGGTCACGTCGCGCGGCAGGCTACCTACGACGGCAAGGATGTCGTGCCGCTCGCTTTCGGGCACGCCGGCGGCGGGTTCGTCGAGCAGCAGCACCCGCGGCTTGGCGGCGATCGCGACCGCGATCTCGAGCAGGCGCTGCTTGCCGTAGGGCAGCGTCACGGTCTCTTCGTTCATGACGTCGAGCAGATGGAAGCGCGTCAGGAGATCGGCAATCTCGCCGTTGACGTCGCTCCGCGTGCCCATCCGCCGCCACCAGTCGCCGCCATGGCCGAGGCGTTCGGAGACGGCAAGGCCGATGGTCTCGAGCGGGGTGAGATCAGGATAGAGCTGATTGATCTGGAAGGTACGCGACAGGCCCCGCAGCACGCGCTTGTGCACGGGCAGATCGGTGATGTCCTGGCCTTCGAGCAGGATACGGCCCGAGTTCGGCTTGAGCACGCCGGTGAGCTGATTGATCACCGTGGTCTTGCCAGCACCGTTCGGACCGATCAGCGCATGGCGGGCGCCCTGCTCGATCTTCAGCGACAGGTCGCGGGTGACGCGGAGGCCGCCGAAGGTCTTTTCGAGATTCTGGGTTTCGAGCGCGATGGTCATGAATCGCTCTCCGGCACGGCGACGACGGCTTTTCGTCCGGCGACCTGCTTGATGATCAGGTTCGGCACATAAAGCACCCAGCGATGCAGACGCTGGCGGCCGACCAGCACGATCACGACCAGCACGAGGCCGATCCAGAACTGCCAGTATTGCGGGGTGATGGTGGAGAACACTTCCTGGAGCATGCGGAAGATCACCGCGCCGATCAGCCCGCCATAGAGATAGCCGGTGCCGCCGATGACGAGCACCAGCATCAGGTCGGCCGAGCGGTCGAAGGCGAACACATCGAGCGAGGCGATCGCCGTGGTCTGGGTGAACAGCGCGCCTGCGATACCCGCATAGAACGCCGCGAGTGTGTAGATCGCGATCAGGCGGCGGTTGACGGGAATGCCGATGGCAGCGGCGCGGAGCGGGTTGTTCTTGATCGCACGCAGCGACAGGCCGAACGGCGAATGCACGATGCGACGGGCGAGCAGGAACAGTACGAACAGCACGGCCAGCGAATAGAAGAAGCCGGCCTTGCCGAACATGTCGAACGGGATCTCGCCGAGGATGGGCTGCATCTCGATGCCCTGCAGGCCGTCGGTACCGCCGGTGATGTTGGAGAAACGCTCGGCGAGCGCCTCCAGCAGCAGCGCGATGCCGAGCGTGACCATCAATCGGGTCAGGTCGACGCCGCGGATCACCAGGAAGCTGGTGGCAAAGCCGAGCACCATTGCGGCGAGACCCGCCGCGATCAGCGCCAGCACCGGCTCATTGATGATGCCGTGAAGCGCCAGCAATCCCGCGGCATAGGCGCCGACGCCGAAGAAGGCGGCGTGGCCGAGCGAGACGATGCCGGCATAGCCGAGGATGAGATCGAGCGACATCGCGAACAGCGCCAGCCGCAGGATGTCGGTCATGATCAGATAGCGCGTGGGAAACAGGAAGCCGCACGCGAGCACGACGAGCCAGAAGGCAGCCTCGCCATAGTGCCAGCGCGCCTGCCGTTGGGCGTGATAACCGACGTCGGAAGAAGCGTTCATCGGCAAACTCAACGCGCGGCCGTGCGGCCGAACAGGCCGTTCGGGCGCCAGATCAGGATCACGATCATCATGGTGTAGATCACGAAGGGCCCCATCTTCGGCACGTAATATTTGCCGGCGACGTCGCCGATGCCGAGCAGCAGCGAGGCCAAAAACGGTCCGGTGATCGAGGACGAGCCGCCGACGGTGACCACGATCAAGAAGTAGATCATGAATTTCAGCGGGAAATACGGATCGAGGCCGAGGATCTCGGCGCTCAGGGCGCCACCGAGGCCTGCAAGGCCGCATCCGAAGGCGAAGGTGAAGGCGAACACCTGCGGCACGTTGATACCGAGGCCGCTCGCGGCGCGGGGATCATCGACGGCGGCGCGCAGGCGGCTGCCGAAACGGGTCTTGGCCAGCACCATCTGGAGACCGATGGTCAGCAGGCCGCAGATCACGATGATCATCAGCCGGTAGCGGCCGATGCCGACGCCGAACAGGTCGAACTGGCCCTGCAGCGCGGCCGGCAGGTTGATGAAGACCCGAGACGAGCCCTGGATGTAGTCGACGGCCGCGACCGACATAAACGTCAGTCCGATCGTGAACAGCACCTGGTCGAGATGACTGCGCGCATAGAGATGGCGATAGAGCGTCCGCTCGAGCGCAATTCCGATCGCGGCCGCGGAGACAAAGGCGAGCGGCAGCGCGGCGAAGAACGGCCACCCCATCCTGTTGACCAGCACCATGCAGACATAGCCGCCGGCCATGGCGAAGGCGCCATGAGCGAGATTGACGAAGTTCATCAGGCCGAGCGTAACCGCGAGCCCGCAGGCCAGCACGAACAGCAGCATGCCGTAGGCAACGCCATCGAACAGGTTGGTGAGGATTGAGGTCATCGTCTCAGCTTGAAGTTAGTCGTCGTGGCCGGAGCGCGCTGAGCGCGCCCCGGGATGACGCGCTTTCGCGCGTCACTTCTTGGTCTTGCCGAGATCCTTCACGGCCTCGAAGGTCGCGAACTCGACGTTGTAGAGCTCGCCGTCGACCTTCTCGACCTTGCGGATATAGACGTTCTGGATGATGTCGCGCGTTTCCGGGTCGATCGAGATCGGACCGCGCGGGCTCTCCCACTTCTGACCCTTCATGGCTTCGATCAGCTTGGTGCCGTCGGTGTCGCCATTGGTCTTCTTCAGCGCCTCGTAGATCAGGTGAATGCCGTCATAGCCGCTCACCGCCATGAAGCCGGGACGCGTGCCGAACGCCTTCTTGTAGGCGGCGACGAAGTCCTTGTTCATCGGCGAGGGATGCGCCGCCGAATAGATGTGCGCGGTCACGGTGCCGAGAACGGCGTCGCCCATGTTGTTGAGCAGGTCGTCGTCGGTGACGTCGCCCGGCCCGATCACCTTGATGCCGGCCTTGTCGAGGCCGCGCTCGGCATATTGCTTCATGAAGTTGCCGCCCTGGCCCGCCGGCACGAACACGAAGATCGCGTCGGGCTTGGCATCCTTCATGCGCTGCAGGAACGGCGCGAAGTCGGGATTGGCGAGCGGCGTCTTGACCTCCTCGACCACCTCGCCGCCACCAGCGGTGAAGTGCTCCTTGAAGAAGTTGAGCGCGTCATTGCCCGGCGCGTAGTCCGAGGTCAGCGTCGCCACCTTCTTGATGCCGTTCTTCACGGCCCAGTCGCCGATGATGGTCGAGGACTGCGCGAGCGTGAAGCTGGTGCGCACGATATAGGGCGAGCGCTCGGTGATGATCGAGGTGCCGGCCGCCATCACGACTTCCGGGATCTTGGCCTGCGTCGCCAGCGGCGCAGCCGCGAGCGCCGCCGGGGTCACGCCGAAGCCGCCGATGAAATTGACCTTGTCGTTGACGATCAGCTCCTGCGCGGCGGTCTTGGTTTTATCCGGGATCGCAGCATCGTCCTTGACGATGATCTCGATCTTCTTGCCGGCGACGGTGTCGCCCTTCTGCTGCATGTAGAGCTTGATCGCGTTCTCGATCTGCTTGCCGGTCGAGGCCTGCCCGCCGGTCATCGGCAGAATCAGGCCGACCTTGACGGTGTCTTCCGCCTTGGCCGGCGCGACAGCCGCAAGGCCCGCGATGGCGGCAACCGCGGCCGCCCAAGAGACCGTTTGCGTAAATAGTTTGCGTTCGAACATCAGATGTCCCTCCCCTTCATTCCTGACCTCTTGTGCGCCGGACCGAGTGCCCGGTCCTTGCCTCACCTTAACCCACGCACGAGCGAACTCGCGCGTCACAAGGCGTCTTTCGCGCCCTCATTGTCAATCGGACGTTTGGCGACCATTCGGCGCAAGCCGCGCGTCCCGATGACCAAGCGTGGAGTGCGAAGTCGCGGTTACGCCGGGGTAACCCGAGCACCTCGATCCTGGTCGCGTCCATTTGTACGATTGTACAAATAAAATGGACCTGTCAACGAAAAAGCCCGGCCGCCGACCAAGCCAGATTGTCGCGAGCTGATGGTCACAGTCTAGAAAGGCGACCTGCCGGGTGGATGGAGGATTTCGCCTTTCATTTGCAGAATTTGAACATTGGCGAGCGAGGCGCCCATCCATTTCGGTATTTTGATACCCACCTCGAATAAGCCAATTTTACCTTGTTGAAGGCTACCGTTCCTGACCCGCTGGTTATCCGGCGTTTGACCATCCCCGTCCCGATTCCGGCGCCCGTACGATGTCCATGCGTTTCCATTCTCTCCTGCTTCTCGTCGCGCTTGCCACGGGCCTGTCCGGCTGCGGCACCGTCAACGAGAAGCTGTCGGCCGGTATGGGCGACTACGTCCCGCAATGGGCCGGCGGCCTGCCTGCGGACGCCCCGCCACGACCAGGAACGCCGCAATACGATGCATGGATGAAGGAACGCCAACGCCTGCGCCAGCTCCCGGCCGCCGACCGGCCAAAGGACGGGACCGAGCAGCCGACCGGCGCGACGCCGGCCTCGGGCGCAAGTCGCTAGAGACGGGTTCTCATCGGGCACCACCGGCTGCACCGATGAAGCTCGGTTGCCGCAACCTCATGACCGCCCGCAGCAATGCGCGGCTGCTCGACATTTATCGAGCGGCTTGAACGCTATCAAACTGAAATATCGCGCAGCACCCGGAGACGCCCGCAAAGGAAAAGCGATCGTCGTCAACGATGACGTCGAGCACGGCCTGGTAAACGCCATAGACGTGCCGCCGATCCGCATTGCCGGGATCGAGGAAATCATGAAACATGACGAACCCGCCATCGACCAGCAGCTCTTTGGCTAGCTCGGCGGCATCGACCGTCGCCCGATATCCGTGCCAGTGATCGATGAAGATGAAGCCGTACGTCTTCCCCTGCACGGCAAGTTCGTTCATGCGTCGCGTCGCATCCGAGACGGTGAACGTTACGCGCTCGCTACCCGGGCGTCCCGCGAGATTCCGCTCGGCTTCAACACTGTTTCCGCGGTCCAGCTCGATTGTCTCGATGGAGCCGTGGCCCCGATCGTGAACCGCCTGCGCCAGGATCGAAGTTGACAGTCCTTTGTTGGTGCCGGCCTCCAGAACATCTCCGGGAGCTCGGAACGCCAGCTCATAAAGCTTGAGCGCATCGCCGCGTCGCAAATAACCAGTGATGCCAAGTTCGATCAGGAACTCGACGCCCTGATGCCCGAGCGGCGCATCAGCAAGATGCCGATGGGACGCGTTGATGATGTCGCCGCTGTAGTCGGCAAAACTGAGATGATCCAGCGGGCGCCATTGGCCTGCAAAAGCCGATCCTGACGAAACCAGACGCTCCTTGTACGTGTGGCTTTTCGCAATCCACGCGTCGTAGTTCGGAGGGAACAGCTTGATCTTCACGACATCCAGGATGTTCGGCCAAGCCATTGGAAAAATCCCTGACCTGCACGATCTCACCCCCCAGTAGTCATCTGATAGAATAACGCCCTTAGGTCTATATTATGGCGGCGGCAGCGCCGGCGAGCTTGTTGCAGAGCCGAAGAAGAGTTCGCAGCCGGACTTCATCGCGCACGTATTGACGGCCGGACGACGTTGAAGCAACACGGCGTGCATGAAGCTCCGAAGGACGTGTGAGCACTACCGGCTTGCTGCCGCCGCGGAGCGAGGTGAGCTTCCGGCGCGGCAGTGACGCTGCCCTTTGGGGCGTGCGAATCTGGATCACTCAAGACATGATTGATGGAATGAGTTCGGCGGACGAAAAAAGGTGCCTGGTCATTGGCGCCACAGGGTTGGTCGGCGGCCATATTCTCCGGCTGCTGCTGCAGAGCGGACAACGGCCGCTTGCCCTCTCCAGATCACGCAAGAGCGCGGCAGATGTCGACTGGTATTGCGGTGACCTGGCGAAGCCTGAAGCCCTGAACTTCCCGCCGTTCACGACCCTCTACTGCACGGCCGATGCTATTCTGTTGGCGGACGCCCTTCCCCATATCTTCGATCCTTCGCTGAAGCGTATCGTCGTATTCAGCTCCACCAGTGTCATGACCAAGCGAGATAGCGAGGTCGCCGAAGAGCGCGAGTTGTTGGGCAGGCTCGCCGAGGCCGAAGACAAAATCGCGCAGGCTTGCGCACGCAACGATGTCGAATGGACGATCCTGCGTCCGACATTGATCTACGACCCTGGCCGCGACACCAATATCACGCCGCTTTCGCGCCTCATCCGACGATTTGGCTTCATGCCGCTGGTCGGCGGCGGCTCGGGTCTCCGACAGCCGGTGCATGCCGAGGATCTGGCCATCGGCGCCATCGCAGCCGCATCAACCGCGTCGGCTGCGAACAAGTTCTATTCCCTCCCCGGCGGCGAGACGCTGACCTATCGTGACATGATCGGTCGGATTTTCGAAGGAATGGGGCTACCTCGGCGAACCATTTCGATTCCCGCGTCCCTGTGGAAGGCCGCCTTCGTTTTCGCGAAACCACTCTTTCCAGGTGCGAACGTGGCGATGGGCACGCGCATGACGAAAGACATGATTTTCGATTCGAAGCCTGCGTCGCAGGATTTCGGCTGGAAGCCCCGGACGTTTCATCCCCTGTTTGATCAATCGCCCGTCAAGAAACCGTCGTGATGGTCACTTGACCGCAGGGGCCTGCTGTCCGGTGCGGCTAGCCCGAGGGCTTGTCCCGAACGACGCGATCGACTCCCACGCCATGCCCTCGCAGGGTCGACCAGATCAGCTTCAGATCTCCGGCAAAGCTTTGGCTGCGGATATATTCGGCGTCGACTTCCGCCAGACGCTTGGGGTCCGTCATGTCGATACCCCGGCTTTGCGCAAGGCCGGTTATACCGGGGAGGACCGCCAGGACTCCTAATTGCTTGCGGGCTTCAACCAGTGCCGCCTGGGACGGCAGGCACGGCCGAGGTCCGACGAGGCTCATATCGCCAGCCACCACGTTGTAGAGCTGCGGGATTTCGTCGACCTTGAAACGCCGAAGATACTCACCGAGCGCGGTCACCGACGACGCCTCAACCTGGTGGGTCGGAACATTGGCAGTTCCCGCACGCATCGTCCGGAACTTGTAACAGGTAAATGAATGCCCGCCTTTTCCGACGCGAACCTGCGCGAAGATCGCTGGACCCGGGCTCTGAAGCCGAATGGCTATCGCGATGACGAGGAGGACCGGCCAGGAAACCAAAAGAAACAGCGCGCAGGCCGCGAAATCAAACGCCCGCTTCATCGATCAATCACTCCAACGATCCTGGCGGCTCGACTATGGCACGGAGGCCCGCCTTGGTCTCAACCCGAGGGGACCATCCGGCCTTCTGCAGGCAAGCCGAGCTTGCAACGAGCTCCCGCCCGATTCGGTCCCAAAGCGACCGGCGCCCTGTCGCAATTACCATGGCTTTGAGCGCCTCAGGCGGTATCGAAATCAGTTGAGGCGAACGTCCCATTCCTTCTCTTAGCGTGGCAAAGATTTCGGCGATAGTGATCGGTTCCGGATCGGAAACGATGAAGGTCTGGTTCAGCGTGGCGGATCCATTGAGACAGAACAAGACTGCTTCCGACAGATTCCGGATCGATAGAAGAGAGCGTCGATTGCGGAAGGCCCCGAAGGGTAGCGGAATGGGGAGCGCCGCAATGCGGACGATCAAGGCGATATTGGCCTTGGCTCCCGGGCCGTAGACGATCACGGGCCTGAGGATTGTATACGGCACGCCGGAGCGCTTGATTTCCTCTTCCGCCTCCAGCTTTGCCCGATCGTAAGCCGTGACCGGGCACGCCTGGTCATTTTCCGTGACGACGCTATCCGCCGCCGAGCCCGCCTGGGCACCAATCGACGACATGAAAATCAAGCGTTTGACCGAGTGATGCCGACAGGCCTCTGCCAAGCCTTTTGTCGCAACACGATTGGCTCGCGTGTAATTGCCGCTATCGACGCGACTGCGGTGGGCGATGGCGGCCAAATGCACGACGACGTCGATGCCCTCGAGCAGCGGATGCCAGTCCACCTGGGTTTCGAGATCGGGCAATTTCACCCATTCCAGATTGTTCCCCGCTCTGCCCGGCTGGCGTGAAGCCGCCCTGACATGATGTCCGGCGGATGACAAGGCGGAACAAACCGCCCCGCCAATGAAGCCCGAAGAGCCGGTGACCAGTATTCGAAATGGCATCCTATTGTTCCGCCCAGCTCACCACTTCCGTCGAATGTCTTAAAGCGGATACGCAACCCACGGTAAAGGTCCGATACAATCGCGCGCCCGAACCATTTTGATGACGGAGGGCTGGATTGGTCACAGCCCAGCGCCATTGGCCGTCCCGTCGGCAGCCCTGCCTCGAATCAGCAGCAGCATCGCCCGCCGGCCGGGCGTTTTAAGGCCGGAATCCCGGTTCGCGCCCAGAATTGGCGAAATATGTTCCATCGTCATGAACCTGACAGCCAGTCCGGCCCTAGTCCCCAAGATAGTTGCCCAACAATCGGGGTGTCGGCCCCTGGAACGACGATCACCCGACGGAAAGTTCCAGCCGCGCGGCCGGGCGATGATCCCGGACCAACCCGTCGTCCACACCATGCTACAGGACGGATGGAGGTCGATCATCCCCCGCCAATCCTCGCGGCGGCAAACAGCAACTGACGATTCTGCTCGATGCTTTGCGAATCCTTCAAGACACGCTCAGCATATCGTATGCACGCGGCTCTCGCTGCGGACTGTTCGGCCAAGGTCCAACGCGCCGCCTCATCGATGCAAGCCGCGATGGCGCTGAGGTCTGGCGCAATTGCCCATCCCGCGCCGGCTTCGCGCAGATCGTTCCACGGAGTCTGATCGCTCGTGAGCACGGGCAGCCCGACACTTAATGCCTCAAAAATGACGTGCCCGTAGTTCTCGCCTAACGTCGGAAACAAGAACAGGTCATAGCCGGCAAAGACCGACGCGATGTCCTGATGCGCCACTTCACCGCGATAGGCGACACTGACATGCGGCGGCAGCTCGTCGATGAGCCTCTGGCATTCCGCCCAATAAGACTCATCCTCCTTTGGTCCGTAGATATCGAAGGTGACGCTTGCATTCACGAGACCAAGCGCCTGCAGCGCACCGGTCAGATTCTTTTTAGGCGATATGCGCGACACGAAACAGAGGCGAAACGGACGACCACTCTCACGTGGACTCCATGCCGAAGCTGCATTCACGGGCGGCGCGGTCGCCAGATCGGATCCGACTGCTATCGAGGACGGGCCGATCGACATGGTCCGGGAAATATCGTCAGCCTCAATTTCCGTCGAAGCATGCCACATGACGTCCCGGGTCACCCCAAACATCGAGGCGCCCCTGATATAGGCCGATTTCCTCAGGCTCTTGAGTGTCAGGGCTCCAGGCGAGAACTCTCCACGCGGCGCAAGCAGCAAGGGTATGCGTGGAATAAGACCGAACCGCCGAGCGATCAGGACGCGCAAGCTAAAAATCGGATCGAAAAAACTGTTGAGATAAATACAGTCGGGGCGAACCTCGTCGATCAGGGCGCGGATGGCTCGGATGGAAATGGCTCCGGGCGCAAAATACCGAACCTCGGCCTTGCCGGTCTTGATCCAGGCATTCCGATCAACCGCCGGATACGGTTCGACGTCCCCCAAGTCGCGATCGGTTGTGCCGATGAAAAATCGGATCTCGTCGCCGAGCGCTTCCGCCATGTTCGCGAGCGACCTGATCGGACCGCCTGCCTTGAAGCCTGGCAGATAGTGCCTGTTAAATGCCAACACTTTCATGGTGATCTGGTTTCGCGCTGAAAATGACCGATACCGTCGCGGCAATATCGACATCTGGCAACGCCAGGTTCGGAATATCCCTTCGAAGGGAACGCAATCGCGAATCCGGGCAAATGTGTCAATCGCACAACGTAGATCATCACCGGCCAATGACCGCAACCACGACGGCAGCGCCCGCAAAACGGCTCACCCGAGGCTGAAACTCAGACGCCAGAATTCGATGATTTACTGGGAATTGCGCCAGATGGCCAGCCTGTAGTAATCACGAACCACCGGCAACTCTCGGGTGTGGCAGGGATAAATTGGAGACCTATGTTGACGGAACTGCCACTGATAAGCTTGGTGACGCCCACCTACAACCGCTCCAAATATCTGCCGGAGACGGTGAACTCGGTACTCAATCAAAGCTACCCCAACATAGAATTCATCATCGTCGACGATGGCTCAACCGACTCGACCGGTGAGTATCTCGCCACGCTTCCTCCGACGGTGAAAGTCTTGCGGCAATCGAACGCCGGACAAGTCGCAGCGTTGACGGCAGGCTGGGCCGCAGCAACCGGTACATATCTCGGTTACCTGAGCGACGACGACATCCTGCTACCGGACGCGGTCGCAACCCTGGTCAAGCATCTCGAAGCAGAACCTGAGGCGGTCGCAACCTTCCCAAACACCAATCTGATCGATCAGAACGGCAGGGTCGTCAGGGAGCGCGGGGGCCGGCCGTTTTCCCTGGCAGAGCTCGTGATCGAACAAGAATGCTACATCGGCCCGGGCGCCATCTTTCGTCGGAGCGTATATGAGGCGGTCGGCGGTTGGGACCCTCGCTGCAAGCTCGGACCGGATCGCGAATTCTGGATGCGCGTGGGATGTCTTGGCCGCATCGATTTCAATCCGGAAGTGCTGGCGCTCTACAGGGTCCATTCCGGATCGCTTTCAATCAGCGGAATCGTGTCGGACAAGCTGGTCGATGAGTTCATCTATGTTGCGGACAAGTTCTTCGATGGCCCGTTTTGTCCGAGCTCGCTGCGGGCGAGCAAGAACCTCGCGGTCGCCAACGCCAACCTCGTTGCCGCCCGCGGACATCTGCGCAATGGTCATCTGACCCGTTTTGCCCGGTCAATCATGACCGCCCACAGATACGACCCCGCAAGCCTCAATCCGAAAGCGATGTCGAGACTGGTCCGAGCAGTGATCCCCCCTGGGCTGAAGCAACCGATCGCGCGCCTGGTTGGACGCTTTCGACGCGGCACTTAATCCCGTCATGATTCTCATCGTCACAGGGCTCTGCGCACATGGCTTTTAAGACACCCGAGCGTCCCAGCGCCCTTCGGCTCACCGGCGCGCCAGCGGCCATGACGATCTATCTCGCATTGACCGTGCTGGCCTTTCGTTTCGGCCCGTGGCCCTGGCCAGTGCAACAGCCGGGATACCTTTACCTCTATCTCACAGCGGCCATCGCCCTGTTCTTCGTTGGGGCAATCGGCGGCGCCTTCGCTTCCATGCCGTGGCGGTCGCCTATCGCAAGTCATCGAGAAACTGCAACGATCAAAGTTGCGATTCTGCTCATGGTTCTCAGTGTGCTGATCTTGTCGGAGGCGCGAACCGACTCGCTCCTGCCGCCGGTCTCGCTTCAACTGTCGCTCGCGAACTACAACTACGATATCTTCGTTGCGAGGAATTTCACACGAGGATGGTGGACCTACTTCGAATACGCGTTCGCCCTGCTCAGCCCGTTCTTCTTCCTTGCGCTGACTGGAGCAATCCAGCATTGGCGTCAGCTGGGATGGCCCTACCGGATTGCGTATATCTTCGCCTGCGTCACTTATCTCCTGATCTACACGCACATTGGCGTCAATCGCGGTCTCTTCCAATTGTCGGTGCTGCTACCGCTGACCTTTGGGCTATGTTACGTCTTTTCGGGACTGACCTCACGCCGCACGATCTGGATCCTGATCTCCTCCGCAGTCGTTGGCATCGCGCTGTTCCTGTGGATCTTCGTTTTCTTCATTTCATTCCGCGATCCAGCCTCCAACGTAGGCCACTTCACCCCTTTGAATCTCGACGCGCAGAGATCCGGAGCGATCTATGCAATGCTGCCGCCGGCGCTGTACCCGGGCTACGAGACGGTCACGCGATATCTCGGCGTCGGCTACTACGGACTTTCCCTCGCGCTGGCGGAAACCGACTATGGACTTGGGTGGGGCCTCACCAATTCCCTGCTCGTCTTGAGGAAGGCCAAGGTTCTCCTCGGCGACAGCTGGTACTTCCATACGCTTCTTCCGGTCATCGAAAAGAAGTACGATTGGAGCCTCTGGTCAACCTGGCACTCCGCGTTCGCGTGGTTCATCTCGGATTTCGGCGTGTCCGGTTCGTTGATCGTCGTCCTGATGATTGGTGTCCTTTATGGCCTGGTGTGGCGCAATCTTTTGATGACGGGATCCATCGTTGCGTTAGCCTTGTTCTATCTGCTGAACACGATGGTGTTCTATTTTCCAGCCAACAATCAACTGCTGCAGTCGGCCGACACGTTTTTCGGCTTCCTGGTTCTGTTCCTGATTTTCGTTGCTGGTTTTTTCCAACTGGATCTCATCAGAACGTCACCCTCAGCGACCACCGTTTTTGATCAGCCTTCCAAGGATCAGTTTTAGCCAGCCTTCGTGCGACATCAGGGTAAGATGTCGACAGCATGGGCAACGGATCATAGAGATGCAGCCGTGACCTTCTTACGCAAACGCCCGACGGACGGACCTTCGGGCGGCGGAAATGCGGGCCGATCCGGCGGCATGGCCATGGCCGGCAAAGTGTTCCAACTCGCGACCGGCGTCGGAATTGGCCTGCTGCTCCCGCTCAGCCTGAGCTTGCACGACGTCGGCCTGTTCTTTTTCGTCCAGGCCATCGTCAACGTCAGCGTTGTCCTCGCTCAATTGGGACTGCCCGTGACGATCCCCGGAATCGTCTCACACGCTATGGCGGTTGGAGACACGGGACGGGCCCGGATTGTCGCCATCGAAACGATCAAGATGTCCGTCATCTCCGGCCTGGCTGTCGGATGCCTGGTCGGAATTTGTGCGTTCGCTTTCGGCCCGGCTGCCAACGCATTGAGCCCACAGATCTGGAGTCTCGTTCCGCTCATCATTCCCTTGATTGCGGCCGGCGCTCTGCTTGGCGTTCTGGCAGAACTCCATCGCGCGCTCTACGGCATGGTGGCCGCTTCGTTCCTGCCCGCCTTTCAGGGGCTGGTCGTCAGCGTCTATCTCGTATTTGCGCTCGCTTTCAAAATCCCCATGTCCATCTCGCACCTTCTGACCGCCAGCGTGCTCGCGGCCATCGCCGGGATCGCGCTCGGACTGGTGCAATTGGGGCGAATGATGCGTCCGTGGCAACGGGTACCGGTCACGCCGGCGCCCCGGTCGGACATCCTCGCAGAGAGCTGGCCAAATCTCGTGACGACCATGAGTTTCGTTGCTGCGTCCCAGCTCGACATTTGGGTCGTGGGACTAGGCGGCCACCCTGCAGACGTCGCCTGCTACGGATTGGCTCTGAGAATAGGAGGCCTGTTCGCGGTCCCGCTCACGATCGTATCGCTCACGATCCTGCCCCATATCGTCACCAACTGGGCGCAGCATCGTCGCTTGTACTTGCAGTGGCTGCTGACCCTCTCGGCGACCGGAGCGACCCTTGCAGCACTCGTTGGATTTGTCCTGTTCGCTGGCGTCGGGCGAAGTCTGATATTGGCGATCTGGGGAGAGGCGTATGCGCCGGCCTTCGGTGCCGCGCTCATCCTGGGTCTCGGCCAAGTCATGTTTTCGGCCGGCGGCGTTGCCGGTTACGCGCTCATTCTGCTGGGCAGGCAGAAAGCCGCAATGGTCATCACGTTGATCATCGCGAGCGTCACGGTGCCCCTGGCCGCCTGGGCCATGTTCACGTTCGGCATTTTGGGCGTCGCAACCGTATATGCCGCAAGTTCGACCGTGCAAGCGCTCGCGAATGTCCTTCTCGTCCGCAACTTTTTCGGACTCGCCGCGAATGCAAGGCTGATTAATCCCTTGCGCGTCGGTCGCCTGTTGTCTCACACGCCGAAAAGCTTGCGAAAGTCGTTGCCGGAATGACGACAGGCTTTAGAGTGTCGACGAAGGCTGCGGCAATCCTGTCGTCCGCCTTGAGGCTCGCAGGGCAAGTGGCCGGCCAATTGCCCGGCCGAACTGTTTCTGGTAGTCGTGCGTCCATGCAATCGTGGACGCTCTCGAGGACGATAGTGCTGGGGCTGGGGCTGCTGGCACTGTATTTTCCGGTCGCCATCTACCTGACATATTCGTACTCCCCGCCGCCGGAACCGCCGGTTATTCGGACCTTCCTGCTCCCGCCATTCACAAAAGTTGACGGCGATGGGCATGCGTATCAGGCATCATCGGAATACATTGCATCCCTTGATGCGCTCGCGGACTCCCGCGGCGACGGAGCCAGCTCTCCGATCCTGATCTACGAGAACGGCAGGCCGCTCGGGCCCGCGCACAGCTCGCACGACGATATCGAAAAGATCGGCAACGGACGATTTTCGCATTGGCGAGGAATGGGAATTATTTTCTCGGCCAGCGATGTCACCGACCCGAACACAAACGGCAGGCGGTACACCGTGGTTGTGCCGAGGTGAGACCGCAGGGGTCGCCGGGGCGGCGAGCATCGTTGTTCGGAGCCTCGACGCCCTCATCGTAGCTGAGCGTCGATATCCGAAGCCCCTCAACGCGCCTCTCGCTTCCCGTCACCCGAATAGCGCAATTCGGACAACCAGCCCACGAGCTTGTCGATCTGTTTCTTGCGATCAAATTCGGCAGTTGCAAGATCGCGACCGCGCGCGCCCATCGCGCGCCTCTCATCCGGCGTCAATCCCGCAAGCTGCACGACCGCATCGGCGAGTCCTTTCGCGTCGCTGGCAGCGCAGACGAGACCGGCTCCGGCCTGCTGGACCAGTGCCGCTCCCTCGCCATTCATCATCGCGAGAACTGGAACACCTGCGGCGAGGTAGGTCTGCAGCTTGGCGGGGATCGTCGAGGACAACACGGAGTCCGGCTTCAACGAGACGAGCAGTGCATCGGCGTGGCTGAAGAATGACGGCATTCGCTCGACTGCGAACCGTCCAAGCATCAAAACCGCATCACCAAGTCCGCGACGACTGATTTCGGAAGCGACCCAATCCGACATGCGGCCGTCGCCAACGAGGACCCAGCGGAATTCCGGGCGGCCGCGCAAATGCTCGGCGGCGTCGAGAATTGCGGGAAAGTCCTGCGCGTCGCCGATGTTGCCGGCGAACATCACCGTGAATTTGCCATGCGCCGGCGGAACCTCGGGCGCCGCAGCCTGATCGCGCGCCTCATAGATCAGTTCAGCCCAGTTGGGAAAGTAGACGATGCGTTCCGGATGATCGCAATTGCCGGCGATCCGCGGAACAAAGCTGCGCGACTGCGCCAGGATCAGATCGCAGCGATTGTATATGAACCGGACCAAACGACCAATCAGCGCCAGCAAGCGGGGCGATGTCACTGCGCCGACGGCAGGGAGCGTTTCAGGCCACAGGTCCTGCACCCAGAAGGCCATCGGCACCCGGCGCAGCCGACGTAACAGGATCGCCGGAATGCCGACCGTGACCGGAGACGGCTCGAACACAAAGATGCAATCGAATGGCGTCGATCGGAGCTTGATCGGGCCGAGAACGGTCGCGGTCACGACAAAGCTTAGATAGTTCAGCAATAGCCCGGGTCCCGCGGATCGTGCCAGCAGAGGAACGCGCAAGATCCGCGCCCCCTTGTGCCGCTCGTACCGTTCGGGTGCAGCGTAGAAATCGGTAAATCCGCTGCGATTGGGGTAGCTCGGCGTCCCGGTCAGGATCGTGACCTCGTGACCTCGCGCCACGAGATCTTCCACGAGATCGTTGATCTTGAAATTTTCCGGCCAAAAGTACTGGCTGACGACAAGCAACTTCAAGGAGCACCAATCCAGGCTATCTTACGGTGCGGACGACCGGCGGCGTCCGGCGCGATGTCTTCTAACGATTCGTTCTCCAGACAACCCTTTGGACGTAATCGGTGTAGCTGTGAATGATGCGAACGACCTTGTCGGACACGTTAGGCGTCGCATAGTCGGATACGATCTGCAGGGCGCGATCGGCGCCGCGCTCTCGCGCATCGAGGATCGCAATTCCTTGCATGACGCGATCCACGTCGAGGCCGACCATCATCGCGGTACCCTCCTCCATGCCTTCGGGTCGCTCGTGTGCCTCTCGAATGTTCAGCGCCGGGAGATCGAGAATTGACGCTTCCTCGGTGATGGTGCCGCTGTCTGAAAGTACGGCGCGGGCTCCGATCTGCAGATTGACATAGTCGCTGAATCCAAGCGGCTTCATCAGCTGAACTTCCGGCCGGAACGACATGCCCCTCGCGTCGATCCGCTTCTGGGTGCGCGGATGGGTCGAGACGATAACCGGCAGGTTGAACTGCCCGGCAACCGCATTGAGCATCTCCCGGAGCTTGGCGAAGTTCGTCTCGGAATCGACGTTCTCCTCCCGGTGCGCGCTGACGACGAAATAGCGGCCGGTCTCCAGCCCGAGCCGCGCCCGTACGCCGGAAGCATCGATCTGCTGACGGTAGTGCTCCAGCACCTCGAACATCGGGCTCCCGGTCTTGATGACGCGGTCGGGCGCCAATCCCTCGCGGAGCAGATAGTCGCGGGCGATGGTCGAATAAGTAAGGTTGATATCGGCGGTGTGATCGACGATCCGTCGATTGATCTCTTCCGGCACGCGGTCGTCGAAGCTGCGGTTGCCCGCTTCCATGTGAAAGATCGGAATCCTGCGACGCTTGGCTGCGATCACTGCAAGGCTGCTGTTCGTGTCGCCGAGGATGAGCAGCGCTTCCGGGCCCCGCTCCGCCAGCACCCGGTCCGTTGCGATGATGACGTTGCCGATCGTCTCGGCCGGCGTCGCACCCGCGGCTCCGAGAAAAACGTCCGGCTTCCGGATGCCGAGATCATCGAAGAAGATCTGATTCAGCTCGTAGTCGTAGTTCTGCCCAGTATGGACCAGCGTGTGATCGCAAAATTGATCGAGCTTGGCGATGACGCGCGACAGCCGAATGATCTCGGGTCTGGTGCCGATTACGGTAAGTACTTTCAGCTTGCGGGCAGTCATGAACCCGACATCCTACATCTCATCCGTCTCAACCTGGTGACCATCCACCGGTTACGAGCAGCATGGGCGCGCGTGCCCAGCCGCGTCGGATTTACGCCGCTTCGTCATCCTTCGTTGACGGGTGTGCGGCCCGCAACGACCGTGCGGATGTAATCAAGGCTATTGAGCAACTTGATCATGCCGGCAACATCAAGGCGCTCGGTATTGTGCGAATTGTAGTCCTCGCTGCGCGAGATCTGCGTTTCGCCCTCTTCGAAAAATTTCGTGTAGTTCAGATCGCGCAAATCAGGCGGAACACGGTAGTAGAGATTGAGATCCTGCGCACTGGCGCGCTCCTCCCGGCTGAGCAGCGTTTCGTACAGCTTCTCCCCGTGACGGGTCCCGATGATCTGGATTGGGTGATCGGGACGATCAAGAACCTTCACCATCGCCTTGGCAAGAACTTCGATCGTCGCGGCCGGAGCCTTCTGGACAAAGATGTCGCCGTTGTCGCCGTGTTCGAACGCATAGAGCACGAGATCCACCGCGTCGCCGAGCGACATCATGAAGCGCGTCATGTTCGGATCGGTAATGGTGATGGGCTTGCCGGCGAGGATCTGATCAACGAACAACGGAATGACCGAGCCGCGCGAGGCCATCACGTTGCCGTAGCGCGTGCCGCAAATCACCGTCGATCGCGCATCGAGGTTGCGCGACTTGGCGACCATGACCTTTTCCATCAGCGCCTTGGATATTCCCATCGCGTTGATCGGGTACACGGCCTTGTCGGTCGAGAGGCAGACGATACGCCTGACATTGGACGCAATCGCCGCTTCGAGCACATTTTCCGTTCCCACGACGTTGGTCTTGACCGCCTCCATGGGATGGAACTCGCAGGACGGAACCTGCTTCAGCGCGGCGGCATGGAACACGAAATCAGCGCCGCGCATCGGGCCAAGAAGACTCGAGTAGTCGCGGACATCGCCAAGATAGAACTTGAGCTTGTCGGAATTGTAGAATTTGCGCTGATCGTCCTGTTTCTTCTCATCACGGCTGAAAATGCGAATTTCGCGAATTGCCGACGAGAGAAAGCGACGCAACACTGCGTTACCAAAAGACCCGGTGCCACCCGTGATGAGCAAGCATTTGTCTTCGAACATCGACGTCCCTAAGCGATCTATCAAAGTTGGCGGTGCTGCGAGCAGCTCGCAGTTCAACGCGCCCCAGCCTTCCGGAAACTGCTACAGAACCCCCCGCTCTTCCGCAACCGCCGATTGCCTTCATATCAGGCAGATACGGGGATTAAACACAAATTCGGCCGAGAAACGCCTGGTTTGAACGAATCCGAGCCGAATGCGACCAAATCGGCACATGAGCCTTGGCATCACTGGCGCCCCGCCGACCTCTCATTTGGTCTCGAGTGTGGAGAATCCCCCAAAGGCACGATGCAAGGGCCGGTTCTGCCATCCCGGGGCAAGTGCGGCGTCCATCATCATCGGAAGCTTCGTTGGCCCGATCACTCTCTCAGCCCTGACGAGACACGCCGAATATTCAGCGGGAAGTTGGATATCGGACAGATATTGGGTCGGCCGATAGAACGCCGGCACCAGCACCGTGCTGAACGAGACCCGGTCCTGCGGAAGGTCCACCGGGATGCTCTGATCGAGAGGTTGCCATATGCCTTCGCGCCTCGCGTACTGAAGTGAAATCGTCATCCTGCCCGGCCGGCAGTTCTCACCGCCGAAAGTCAGCAGGATACGGTCTCCGGCAGCCCGCACATCCCATTGCAGGCCTTGTTCGGCAAGTTTGGGGGTCATGCTGTCCGGGGCACTTTCGACAAGCGCGCGATGTCTGTCGGGCAACGGCAGGCCGAAGACCGCCGTTTCGCTGGTGGACGATTTTGAGACGAGGGCAATTGGCTCTCTCGGCTCCGCCAGCAACGCTTCGATTTGATGCCGCAGGACCCGATCCTGATACATCGTCATACCAGCGTAGACCAAGATCAGTCCGACGAACGCGATCGCGGCAACGGTCAAGAAGCGAGGCAGAACACCGCGAAGCCGCGACCACTCGAAGGGAACGCTGAAGAACGAGAGAACCGCCAGGACCCAGACGAACTCGAGCTGAAAGACATGCCGAACCGAAAACTGCACCACCGGATATGTCAAAAGCGCGCCGAACATCAGGAACAGAGCGAATGCCTCGCGCGGCCTGACGGCCGCCTCTCGCCAGAAGAACGCGACAAATCCTGTCGCACATATGATCGCAACCAACGGGTTCGCCAGTCGATCGTAGAGCCGGTTCAGCAAACGCGCGATCCGCGGGGCTGCACGCACGGGAACACCTGGATCCAGATTGATACGCCCGGGCGCGACGAGGCGCGGAAACAGAACCACCCAGGCGGCGGACTTCAGCGCTTGCGTTGTCACATCGCCGGCAAAGTATGGAAGCCAACCGAGCACGTAAGAACCGGATCGTGTCGCAGCCTGGGAAACCGTGTGGCCAAGCTTGCCCTCGCCCGCATCCCAGTTCGGATCAGCGGGACGCAGGTCCGCAGCGACGGACGACAGCACGATCTCGTCCGAATAACGCGCTCCCAGCGAATATGGCACAGGCCCCAGATCCATATAACTCTGGAATGGATCGGACAGGCCTTGCATCAGCAACGTGCCGGACGCGCCGGCCGTTCCGACTCCCAACAGCGGCGCCGCAGAAAACAAGGACGTCGCGATGAAAACGGCGATTGTTGCGACGCCGACTTTCCATCTCTTCGGTCCCGAACAGACCACCAATGAGACGATCCCGATAGGTAACAGGATGAAAATATCGGAGCGAAAGCCGACTCCCAGGCCGATCGTCACGCCGGAAAGAGCCGCCCACAACAAAGCCATGCGCGGCAACTCGGCGCGCATGGTCAGGATCAGAAACGCGATGGCCCAGATGAAGAACGGCGCCTTGGAGAAGTCCCGAAAATATGGAACCATCGACAGCATGACCGGCGACAGAGCCAGAAGACCTGCCCCCGCCACAGCGGGCCATCTCGCGAAGAAAAGACGAACCAGGACGAAGCAACCACACGCATAGGCACCGACCAGCGCCGAAACCAGCGGCCATAGGTTCGCGTAGCGAATTGACGTCATGCGCCACAAGGCGGAGACAGCCCAACCCAGATAAAGTTGCGCACGAAAGAACATGCCGGCCGGCTCTTCAGGCGCAATCCCGATCGTCGCGCAGTCGAACACGGAGCTGCGTCCGAACAGGAAATCGACCATCGCCGGGGGAGTGACTGGGGAACGCACGAAGCCGTGACCGCAAGCCGAATAGACCATCTCCGGCATGAACGCCTGATAGAAGTACAGCATGCTCGATTGGTGAAGCACGGTGGCGCCCAGTACCGCACCCAACAGGGCGAATCCCACCCCGATAAACCAGTCGGGGCGGCCAGGCATCGTCACGTCTTCTCTCGACATTATAGGGAGTCTCACAATCGGGTCGATCCGGTCCGACCTCCGGAACGGTCCGGCGGCAACACGAGCGAAAATTCGTGACCCGAGGTCGTTTATACGTCCATGGGGGCACCGACAAGTGAGCGAGGCCAGGTCTCCGCCGCAGGCCCGACGGCCCCTTCAGGCAGCATCCGCACGGACATTGGCGAAATCCCCGCCGCGCGGTCCCCGGAAACCAGCATTGCCTCCCCTTCTACAGCGACTGGCTTTCAAGTACTGTCGGCGCTTCTATTCCCGACATCCCGGCTGGAGTTGTAAATGACGTTTAGGGTCACGGCGCGCGAGTTCTTGCGTGGAACACTTCATCGTCTTGGCCTGACGAAAGTCATCGACTGGCTGCGCCAGTCGCGGGGAAACCGATTCACCATCGACAAGCGCGCCTCCGTGCGGGATCGCTTCGCTTCGATCTATCAGAACGATCTTTGGAAGATGAATGAGGGCCACCCCTCTTCGGGAGAAGGGTCAAGCGAGCACTCGGCAAAGAACGTGATCGAGAGCCTCCCGAAAGTCGTATCCGAGCTCGGCATATCCTCGCTGCTGGACATCGGCTGCGGCGACTTTACCTGGATGCAGAAGATCGGGCTGTCGTGCTCATACACCGGCGTCGACATCGTTCCATCCGTGATTGCGCACAATCAGAAGGAGTTTTCCACGCCGCAGCGGAGTTTCATTTGCCTGGACGCCATCACCGAAGACATTCCGGCTGCGGATGCGGTGTTTTGCAGGGAGGTGCTTTTCCACCTGAGCTTTGCGGATAGCATGAGCCTGATCAGGAACGTCTACAAATCAGGCAGCAGATTCTTCCTTGCGACGACAGAACGCGCAACCGGGTACAACTCCGACATCGATAGCGGAGACTGGCGCATTCTGAATCTGCAGATTTCTCCGTACAATTTCGGACCGCCGATCATGGAGATCGCGGATGATTCCGTCAGCGTCGGCAGGATCATCGGGGTCTGGCGGCGGGAAGATTTTCCTGTTTGGGCGAAAACCCGTCCGGAACGAGCTGCGTCCTGACCCGTGCAATGCGAGCAACAGCATGCCCGGTGCGATGGTGTCCCCGAAGATACAGGGCATGGCGGCCTGCAGGCGATGCCTGTTCCGTCGGTTGCCAGACGCTCTCCCCGCCCCTATTGAGGTCGTTCTCCTCTCAAGGAATCCGGTGAATGACTTTAAAGGATAGATGGCGAGCAATTGCCGGTCTCGTCGAAACTCCGGGTGGAATCGGCCTCCTGATTTTCCTGCAGATCGTTATCATCGGCCTCTCCTTGAGAGCCATCACGACTTTCAGCCCGCATTATTTCAGCGCCGCCTCGTTCCATATTTTCTATGACCCGACTCGATTGCGGGTGGCCGTCGCAGTGGTCGCGGCCTTCGCCCTTGTCGGCACGATCTTCTTGGTAGCCCGCTTTAGTTTCGGATATCTGGCCGGATTCTATCTCTATTCGATGATCGTGGGCTATCTCTGGCTCAACTGCTTCAGCGATTTCAACTACGATCACAAATTGGCTGCATGGTCTGCGGCGTTTTCGGCTGCCGCGTTTCTGGTCCCCGCCACGCTGATCGCCTCCCCCGTCCGCAGAACATACGAACTTCCCGCGAGAATGTTCGAGCACTTGCTGACGCTCATCCTGTTATTGTCCCTGGCGACGATCACAATTGGTGCAATCTACAATTTCAGAATCGTAACCATCGAAAACATCTACAGCTACCGCGATGAGCTCGCCTTTCCCGCCGGACTTAGGTACGCGATCGGGATCACCACCACCGCCCTGCTGCCCTTCGCTTTTGCCTGTTTCGTTGCGCGAGGAAACATGTGGCGCGCGGCTGCGGTGCTGGTTCTGTCCCTGCTGTTTTATCCGGTCACGCTGACCAAGTTCGCTATTTTTACACCGGTCTGGCTGGTCTTCGTTGCTTTCCTCGCCCGATATTTCGGATCCAGAACGGCTGTCATTTTCTCCCTGTTGCTGCCATTGCTTGCAGGACTCCTGACCTCCATTATTGCGGTGTTGCCGACCCTCTTCTACACAATCAATTTTCGGATGATGATCATCCCGTCGAACGCTTTCGACATCTACAACGATTATTTCTCCAGGCACGAGCTGACTCATTTCTGTCAGATCGGATTGCTGAAGCCGTTCCTGTCATGTCCCTACAACGAACCGCTGACGAACGTGATGAAGCAAGCCTATGAACTCGGATATTTGAATGCGTCGCTGTTTGCGACCGAAGGCATCGCCTCCGTCGGCCCCCTGCTCGCACCGATCACGGCGTTCGCATGCGGGCTGGTCATCGCTTTCGGCAATCGTCTGTCTGCGGATCTGCCGCCCGAATTTGTCTTGATCTCCGGCGCGATCCTGCCGCAGGTCTTGCTCAACGTTCCCCTATCGACCACGCTTCTGACGCACGGGGCCGCGGTACTCTTTCTGCTCTGGTACGTAACGCCGCGGGCGATGTTCGCACGCGCCTAGTCCACGAACACCACCGTCTTGCGGCCGTTGAGGAGGACGCGGTCGTCGAGGTGATAGCGGATCGCGCGCGCCAACACGCGGCGCTCGATGTCGCGGCCCTTGCGGACGAGATCTTCCGGCGTGTCGCGGTGGCTGATGCGCTCGACGTCCTGGTCGATGATCGGGCCTTCGTCGAGGTCGCGCGTGACGTAATGGGCGGTCGCACCGATCAGCTTCACACCGCGCTCATGCGCCTGGTGATAGGGCTTTGCGCCCTTGAAGCCCGGCAGGAACGAGTGATGGATGTTGATGCAGCGGCCGGAGAGCTTGGCCGACAGGTCATCCGACAGGATTTGCATGTAGCGGGCGAGCACCACCAAATCGGTCCCGGTCTTGGCGACGAGATCGAGGATCTGCGCCTCCTGCTCGCTCTTGGTCTCCTTGGTGACCGGCAAATAGTGAAACGGGATGCTGCCGAAATCGAGCCCGGCATAGACCTCGCGCGGATGGTTGGAGACGATCGCGGCCAGGGTCATCGGCAACTCGCCGGTGCGCCAGCGATAGAGGATGTCGACCAGGCAGTGGTCCGACTTCGACACCAGCAGCATCACCTTGCGATGCGCGGCACGGTCGCGCATCTGCCACTCCATGCCGAAACGCTCGGCGATCGCAGCAAAGCCGGTCTGGAGCGCAGACAGCTCCACGGCAAGATCGGCCGCGGTGAAGACGACGCGCATGAAGAATTTCTTGGTCTCGACGTCGTCGAACTGCTGGGCGTCGAGAATGTTCTGTCCGGAATTCGCCAGGAAGGTCGACACCGCCGAGACGATGCCGGGTCGATCCGGACAGGACAGGGTCAGAACATATTGATGATCGGGCATGACTTTGAAGAATTGGCTCTTGATGACGGTTTGTGCAACGGCGGCGGAACGACCCGCGACTTGCATCCTGCTCTAGCACCGAGGCGACCCTTGCGCCAATCCCGGCGACGGTGTCAAAGTGAACGGACGATTGCGATTTCTGCTCACCGGAGCACGCCCATGGCCGACCGTTTGACCGGCACCCGCATCCTGATCCTGGAAACCCGCGAGGAGGCGCAGTTTTCAAAGCTCCTGGCCGAGCAAGGCGCCGAGGTCGTGCAGTGTCCGATGTTCACCATCCAGGACGCCCCGGACCCTGCTCCTGTCGAGGCCTGGATCCGCCGCGCCATCGACAGGCCGTTCGACGACCTCGTGCTGATGACCGGTGAGGGCCTGCGGCGGATCATGAAGCTCGCGCGCGCACGCAGCCTCGACCAGGCATTTGTCGCGGCGCTGGCCCAATCGCGAAAGTTCACGCGCGGGCCGAAGCCCGGCAAGGCGCTGCGCGAGATCTCGCTCGAGGCGCAGCAGACCACTGAGAAACCCACCACCGAGGGCGTGATCGAGATGCTGGGCAAGCTCGACCTCAGGGGACGCCGCCTCGGGCTTCAGCTCTATCCGGACAAGGATCACGGCGCACTGACCGGCGCTCTGGCCGCGCAAGGGGCCGAGGTCGATACCGTGCTGCCTTATGCCTATGACTCGAAGGCTGCGGACGCCAACATCGTCGCCGCCATCGAGGACATGGCGGAGGGACGGATCGATTCCATCGCGCTCACCAATCTCGGCCAGGTCCGCCGCCTGATCGAGGCCGCCAAGGCCCATGGCAGCGAGGCGAAATTGCGCGCGGGATTCGAGCGGACACTGATCGCCTCGGTCGGACCGGCCGTCTCCGGCGAACTCGCCGCGCACGGTCTGCGCACCGACATCTCGCCTGCGGAAGACGCCTATTTCATGCGTCCGCTGATCTCGGCGATGGCGGCGGCGCTCGCGGAGAAGCTGCCGCCAAAAGGCGCACAACGGCCCTAGCCGCGCATGACACGATACACGCTGGCGTTTCCTTCAACGCCGCGAAGCGGCGCATCGAAGACTGCGATTGTATGCCCGGACAGAAGATCGCTTACGCCCGGCGCCGAATACAACGCCTCCGAGATGCAAATCTCGCCCGCGTCCGCCAGAGACTGCACGCGCGCGGCAACATTCACGGTCTGACCGAAATAATCCAGATTGTCATTCAGGGTTACGGCGATCGAAGGGCCGCAATGGGCTCCGATCTTCAGGATGATGCTCGGCCCGCCATGCTCGGAGTTGTGGCGTTCGATGTCCCCCAGCATGTGGAGCGCCGCCGAAACCGCGTCCGCTGGACGAGAGAAGACCGCCATGACCGCGTCCCCGATCGTCTTGACGATGGCCCCGGAATGTTCCTGGACGGTCGCACCGAGCAGGGCAAAATGTTCGCGGACCAGCGCATAGGCATTGAGATCGCCGAGCCGTTCGTACATCGCGGTCGAGCCTTTGAGGTCCGTGAACAGCAAGGTCACCTGCCGGATACCGAGGCCTTCCTTCTCGTCCACGCGTTCTGACCTGAACAGGCGGCGAAACGTCTGTCTTGCAAGCAACATCCCACCGGACATGTAGGGCTCGAAATCAAGCGGCGGCTTGGTCGACTGTGCCAGAACTTCAGGCGGCCAATTGATCAGGAGCAAGGAGCCTCGCGTCACTCCGGAGTTCATCACCTCGACAATGACGGGACCGGGCGGTACGGCGGCCAGCGAAGACGAAAAACGCTGCCCATCGTATCCAATTCGCAGGATTGTCGGTGTGGTCGTCGGATCGCCGGCCACCGCAACGGCGAACGCAGCCTGGGTTTGAATATTGACCCCCGCCAGAGCACCGGGACCGAGCTCGCAGCGAACGGTCGTGGCGGAGCCTGGCGGCAGGAACGAAAGGCCGCGAACGAAGGCATGCAAATAATCGAGAAACCGGATCTGCCGGCCTGGTATCCGCGCGTCATTCAGGAATCGAAGCTTCCAATGGAAATCCTCGACCGAAAGGGAGGCGGGATCATGAAACGGAAGCCGCCGGAGTTGCGGCGACACCGTGAACGTGACCTCGATGAAATCGTCGAGATCGGTCTCGCCGGTGACGTCGCACAAGCCGCAAACATAGTGGGTCTTGAGCGTGCGCAAGGCGCCGAAGCTATCGAGCACCATGCCGGATTGCGGACAAACAACGTCCCAGCTCATCTCGAACAGCCCGCTTCTGGTCGCGTGGAGAAACAGGTCTATGCTTTCGGGCTCGGCTATGGCGCGGTCGCGCGCGAATGCCAGAGGATTGACGCGGTAGAGCGATAAATCGTCACCGCTCCTGATGAGCGTTTCGAATTTTGAGATCACGCGGGGGCTCCAGGATCGGGCCCGCTCGATCTCGGTCATCTTGCTTTCGAGGAGCCTTTCCTGAATCTGGGTCATTGTACGCCAGGGTCATTGCCTTCGTCATGGACAGGCGTGGTCACGACAATGACGGCTGCACCTCGAGCGCACAGGGCTGATGCCTTCCGCGGCCAAGGGCAGCGCGCCAACCAGCCGACGGCGGCTAGCCTGCCACCTGCGAAGCAGCCGACATCAATTCCTGCGGGCTCGGCATCCCGAACATGCGACGGCCGCCTTCGGGGACCTCGGTAAAGGTCCAGCGTACGACCCCTTCCCGATCGAGCAGGAACTGGCCGAACAGCTGGCCGTGGCCGGTCGCCAGCATGCGCTGGTCGGCTTCCGTGATTTCGTAGCCATCTTTTTTGTTGAGGATGTCGGACGCCGCAACCGGATTCATCGGCTCCGGCAATTCGTCCGGCAGATTCATCTGCATGCCCATCACGACGTTCATGCCCACCTTGCGCGGCCATTCAGTCTCGCTCTCGGTGAACTCGAGATTGGGCAGGCCAAACGCGCGGTGCGACACCCGCTCGGGGTCAGACGCGGCGAACAGATTGGGCAATGGATGATATCGGAAGTAGAGCCGCGCCCGATCGATCGGCGTATGGACGACGGTGAGGCTTTCGACACCCTTGTCGCGCAGGGCCGCGTCAAGCTGTGCCTGTGCCGCAATATGGCGGCGGCAGAACGGGCAGTGCAGACCTCGAAACAGGCCCACCAATATCGGACTATGGCCGCGAAAATCCTCGAGTGCGACCTTCCCGTCGCGCGTGATGGCGTCCAGCACGATGTTGGGCGCGCGATCGCCCGGTTGAAGCGGTCCATCGACATGATGTTCTGACATGGTTGAACTCCTTCACATGACCTAGTCAAGAAATGGCAGTACAATCAGTCCGGCGGGATCAAGCCCGTGCCTGGTGCAGACATCATCGGCCAGCGCGAAATAGCGCTCCGCCTCGGGCATGTCGCCACGATCAAGGTTCAGTGTCGCAAGACCATCATAGCACGGAAAGAGCTGCTGTGGCTCGCCGATCTCGCTCGCCACCGCGATGGCCTCGTTGTAGCAGCGCGCCGCGAGATCAGGACGGAAGTGGCATTGATGGATCTGCCCGAGCACGATCAGGGGCACCGGGAGATGCTCGCGCTGGTCGAGCGCACGATCGATCTCGATCGCCTTTTCGGCCGCCGGCACCCCTTCGTCGGTACATCTGTCCGTGAAAGTGCAGCAGGCGACGGCAAAGTTGGCCAGGAGACGCGCCTGGAAGCCGAGATCGCCGATACGATGCGCGACATCGAGCCCACGCCGGCAAACGTCGATGGCTTGCGCCGGGTCGATCAGCGTGTAGAGCACCCCGAGGTTGGTGTAGCCGCGGCACGCCACGTTGAGGATGCCGGCGGCTTCGGCAGCCGCGACACTTTGCTCCACCTCGCGCACCGCCTCCTGGTGTCGCCCAAGCCGCGCCAGCGCAACCCCTTTGGTGTTGAGTGCCTCCGCAATGGCGCGCGCCGCCTCGAGCCCGGCCTGCCCGTCTGCGTCCGCCGACACGGAGCGTGCGTAACCGAGAGCCTCGTCGGCCCACCGCGCGGCAGCGACGTGATCGCCCACGCGACATGCCAGACGGCCGCGCTCCTGCAGGAGGTGCGCCCACTCGATCGGAGCGTCGGTGCCGGCCAGCCGTTCTGCCGCCTCGGCATAGTGCACCTCTGCGTTGACGCGCTTGCCGGCATCCCACAACAATCGGCCGAGCTTGCGAAGAATTCGCGCCTCGCCGATGCAATCTCCCACCGCGCGGTGCCCCTCCAGCGCGCCCTGGTAATGCTCCTCGGCCACGCTTCGGCGGCCGGCCACGCGACAGAGGTCCGCGATCCGCTCGTACAGGACCAGGCATTCCGGCTCCCGTTCGACGCCGGTCAGTACGGCGAGGGACTGCTGATAGAAGCGAAGCGCATCGTCATTGGCGTAACTTCCGCGGGCGCGATCGCCGGCCGCGCGCAGATAGCGCGCGCCTTTCGGCTTGTTCGCGCTCAGACTGAAGTGGTGTCCGAGCAGCACGAGATCTTCGAGCCGCTCCGGCTCGTTGCCATAGAGCCGCTCCAGCGCGGCTCCGATCCGTCCATGAAGCTCGATCCGGCGCTGCAGGAGCAGGTTCTGATAGATGACGTCCTGAAGCATGGTTTGCGTGAAGCGGTAGGTCCGCAGCGAAATCGAGTTCGAGCCGGCGACCTCCTCGATGATCTCGGCGTCGCACAGGAGTTCGAGCCCTGCTTCGACGCTCGCCCGCTCGGTCGCCGCAGCACCGAGCACAGCCGCATCAAAGCGCGGGCCGATCACTGCGGCCTCCTGGGCCAGGTGGCGCACCCGATGCGGCAAACGGTCGAGACGCGCCAGCAACAGAGCCTGAATGCTCGCCGGAATCTCCGCGGCGGCTTCCTCCGACTTCATTCGCCATAGCGCGCCATCGCGTTGCAGGGCGCCGGCTTCGATGAGGCCGCGGATGATCTCCTCGAGGAAAAGCGGATTGCCGCCCGCGCGTTCGAGGATCCGATTGAACAGCCGTCCCGGTGGCTCGCACCAGCCGTGACTGAAATAAGCCGCCAGCAGCTTTTGTCCGTCGGTGTCGCCAAGTGGAGGCAGCCGAAGGGTCGTATGACTGATCCGGCCGGAGCCGAACTGGTCCAGCTCCAGCATTGGCCGATGTGTAAACAGCAGCATCAGCCGCGTCCGCTCCAGACGGTCCATCAGGAACCGCAGCGCTTCCAGCGATACCGCATCGGCCCAGTGCAGGTCCTCGACGATGATCAGAAGCGGCGACAAGGCGAGGCGCCGTTCGAAGACGGTGCGGATCGCGAAAAAGATCTGCCGGCGGAGCTGTTCCGGCTCGACATGCCTGAGCACGGCGTTGGGGTCGCCAAGACCAAGGACGTGCAAATAGAGAGGCATCAGGTGGTCGGCCTCCTCGGCCGGGATGCCAAGCTCTGACAGCGCTTCGGCAACCTTTGCCTCCGCCTCCGCGGCGTCGGCCTTCTGCGCGATGCCGTAGGCACTGCGCAGCACGGCGGCGAGTGTGCCGTAGGATTGTTCGCCCAGCGGCGAACAGACTGCATGCCGGATCGCCACGCCTGCGAAGGGATCCTCATCGCGAATGCGCGCGACGAATTCGTTGACCAGGCGCGTTTTCCCGATCCCCGCTTCGCCGACCAGCCGCACCAGTTGAGCCGCCCCGCCGCACGCGCGATCAAGGCTGCCGATCACGCGCGCAAGCTCGGCGTCGCGCCCGATCAGCGGCGCATCGAGGCCCAGCGCGTCGAGGCCTCGTGCCGCACGGGGCGTCTCGAGCGGTCCCCTCAAGCGATGGACCAGAACGCTGCCCATCTTGCCCTTGAGCGAGACCTCGCCAAGCGACTCATAGGAGAACGCGTGCCGCGTCAGACGATGGGTCAAGGGCCCGACCAGCACCTCGCCCGGAGCCGCCATGGACTGCAGTCGCTGGGCGGTATTCACGGTATCGCCGGTCACCGAGTAGGATTTCGCAACGCCCACACCCAGCCCACCCGCGACGACGTGCCCGGTGTTGATTCCGACATGGAGCAGGAGTGGTGAGCCGGCATACGTCTTCGCACGTTCGCTGAGCCGCGCCGTCCGGCCGATCATGTCGAGGGCTGCGCAGACCGCCCGCTCCGGGTCATCCTCGTGCGCGGCCGGTGCGCCAAACAGGGCAAGCAGCGCATCGCCGATAAATTTGTCCACGAAACCGCCAAAGCTTTGCACCGCGGCGGTCAGTTCCTCGAACAATTCGTTCTGCAGCGTCTGCATAACCTCGGGATCGAGCCGCTCGCTCATCGCGGTGAAGCCGCTGAGGTCGGCAAACAGCACGGTGACGGTGCGGCGGTTTGCTTCGTTATCGATTTTATCCGCCTGCGGCCGAAATGCGTGTTGAGTCTCGAACGCCGGCACGAGCGGTGGAGAGGACGACGACCTGACCGGAGCCGTCATCGCGCTCGTGCGCCGCAATGCCCGCTCGCCGCTCGGGGTGGCCTCACCGACAAGCGTGCCGCATTTGGGGCAGTAGACGAAATCAGGAGCGCATGGAAAACCGCAGCCAGCGCACGCACTCGGCTGCTTCGTGCCGCACTTCGGGCAGAAGGCAAAACCGCTCTGAACCTCAGAACCGCAACCCGAGCACGTCATGGCTCAAGACCTGGCGGAATCCGCGATCTGCTGGACCGATCCAATCGGCCCAGAATGGGCTCGGTGCGCAGGAAGTGCAAGCGGCGGACCGGGCTACCCCTCCCGTAGGGGACCCGCACCGCGAGGCGACGTCGTGGATGGGCACGCGAACGGCAGCTGCTGCGCGCCAACCCGCAGCCACATGCTGGCATGCGATAGCGTCAATTGACACAACCACCATCACCGCTACGCTGCCGAACAGAAGAACAAATAATTAAGGGCCGGGAATCGCCGTGAAACCCGTCAACGCATCTTGAGCACACCCACAAGACCATCCGCGCTCGCGCCATTCCGCATCCGCAACTATCGCTTCCAGTGGCCGTCCGACCTGCTCACCTCCTGGGCGTTCGAGATCGAGACGCTGGTGCTCGGCTGGTACATCCTGGTCGCGACGGGCTCGGTGCTGCTGCTCACCATTCTCGCATCGCTGCAATATGTCGGGACGTTGGTCGCGCCCGTGCTCGGGATGGTCGGTGATCGCATCGGTCACCGCGATCTTCTCGTCATGCTGCGTCTCACCTATACCGTCCTCGCCTCGACCATCATGCTGCTGGCGCTGACCGGTCACCTGGCTCCGCTCAAGGTGATGATCATCGTGACGATCATGGGCCTGATCCGCTCCTCGGATCTCGGCCTACGCAGCGCACTGCTCGCCGACATCATGCCGAGCGAGCTGCTGGTGGGGGCGATCAGCCTGTCACGCACCACCCAGGACAGCGCGCGCATCGCCGGGGCGCTGACCGGAGCCGGACTGTTCGCGACCTTCGGCATCGGCAAGGTCTACATGGTGATCGCCTGCCTGTATTTTGCGGCCGCTGTTCTCATGTTCTGCCTGACCCGACCGGCGAAGTCCGCGGAGCATCGCCTGGTGGAAAGCCATTCGGGCTCGCGGCTGCTGCGCGATCTCAAGGAAGGCATCGTTTATTCCTGGAACGGGCCGGCCATGCTGGCAGCGCTTTGCGTCGCATTCCTCGCCAATCTCACCGCGTTTCCGCTGACGAATGGATTGCTGCCCTTCATCGCGCGCGACATCTTTCATACCGACCAGACCGGCCTCGGTTATCTCTCGGCGAGTTTCGCCCTGGGCTCGCTGATCGGCTCCATCACACTCAGCCTGGTGGGTGGCCTGCGCATTGCCCGGCTTCTGATCGGCGCCACGCTTGCCTGGTACACGTTGCTGCTGGTGTTCGTCGAAATCAGGACCATGCCCGTAGCCATGGCCTGCCTCGTGCTGGCCGGCATCGCCCAGAGCATGTCGATGATCTCGGCAGCCGTGATCCTGATGCGGACGGCGAGCGCACACCTGCGTGGCCGCGTCATGGGAGTGCGCATGATGGTGATCTACGGCCTGCCGATCGGATTGCTCGCGGCCGGCAGCCTGATCGACGTCATCGGCTATTCTGCAACGGGGTCGCTCTACGCCGCTGCGGGCTTCATCGCGATGCTGGCCATCGCCATCCGCTGGCGCGCCGACCTCTGGCCGGTGCACGCGCCCGCCAATGCGCGCTAGAGTCGCGTTCCGATGAATCGGAACGCGACTCTAGATTCTCATTTTGACGCGTTTTCTTAACGCGAACCGGCATCCACTTCGCTCGAAAACGCTCTAATCCCCGTATCCGCGCAGCCGCTCGACATTGAGGATCGTGACGCCGCCGTACTCCAGCCGCAGCAACCCCTCCTTCTCCAGCCGGTTCAGCGCGCGGTTGGCGTTCTGCCGCGACATGCCGGAGAGCGCGCCGATCTCCTCCTGGGTGATCTCCAGATGCGCGGTCGATTCCGGATAGAGGATCGGATTGAACAGCGAGGCGATGCTGCGCGCGAGGCGCGAAGTCGCATCGAGCGTGCGGTTGACCTCGAGCATGCCGATGAACTGGCCGAGCCGCTCGTTGAGCTGGCGCACCAGGAAGCGGTTGAAGCCGACACTGTTCTCGAACAGCCACATGAAGGCGCTGCGCTCCATCAGCGCCACCCGGCTGTCGCGCAGCGCGACCACGTCGTAGCGGCGCGGCTCGTTCTTGAGCACACTGCCTTCGCCGAACCAGGCGCCCGCCGTAAGCCCCGCAAGGCTGGTCTCCTTGCCGTCACGCGAGACGCCGCCCATGCGGGCAAGACCGCTCACCATGCCGGCCCAATAATCGAATTTGTCGCCGCGCATGAACACGGTCTCGCCGGTGCCGTAGGACCGCTCCGTGATCCCGGCGCGGGCCACCTCGATCTCCGCTGGCGTGAGCTCGCGCGACCAGGCGGCCACGCGCTTCAGTTGATCCTCTGAAATCATGATCGAGAGGCCAGCCGCACCGTTTCGTCACTCCATCCTTCTGCTGCACTGCAGCACGATCATTCCGACCCCCATCCGACGAAAGGAGTAAGTCGCTGCAGCCCTGAAAACTTTGTCGCAGAATTGTCAGGCCGGAGACATTTCAAAATAGCGCTTTCCCCTATTGAGAGCCACCTCGGGTGATGCGGCTTTTGATCCCAAACGGGGACGAAAGTGGCGCGGCTCCGGTCGGGACCATGTGTTGCATGGCCTCACCGGCACGACCGTACTAGGATTGCCCGAGAGGAACGGACGAAGAGCGCCACTGAATGCGCCATCACCGGGAGGGATTTGTTTGGTGGCTACCAGTCTCGAAGTGCGCGGCGTGTCCTTGCGGTTCGGCGGCGTTCGCGCGCTGACCGACGTCAGCTTCGCCATCAACGAGGGCGAGCTGTTCTCGATCATCGGCCCCAACGGGGCCGGCAAGACCTCGATCGTGAATTGCATCTCCGGGCGCTACAAGCCGACCGAAGGCCAGCTGTTCTACCAGGGCCGCGACATCACCGGGCTGACGCCGAATGCGCGTCCCAAGCTCGGCATCGGCCGCACCTTCCAGAACCTGGCGCTGTTCCACCACATGAGCGTGCTCGACAACATCATGGTCGGCCGCCATCACCTGTTGAAGAACAATTTCCTCACGGGTTCGCTCTACTGGCTCACCGGCGCGCGCAAGGAAGAGCTCGAGCACCGCCGCAAGGTGGAAGAGATCATCGACTTTCTCGACCTCCAATCGGTGCGCAAAGCCACCGCCGGCACCCTCTCCTACGGCCTGCGCAAGCGCGTCGAGCTTGCGCGTGCCATGGCGCTGGAGCCGCGCCTCATCCTCCTCGACGAGCCGATGGCCGGCATGAATTTCGAGGAGAAGGAGGACATGGCCCGCTACATCGTCGACCTCAACGAGGAATTCGGGATGACGGTGGTGATGATCGAGCACGACATGGGCGTGGTGATGGACATCTCCCACCGCGTCATGGTGCTGGATTTCGGCCGCAAGATCGCCGAGGGCGACCCCGCCGCCGTGCTCGCCGATCCCCACGTCAGGCGCGCCTATCTCGGCGAGGAAGACGAGACGCTGGTCGATCCGGACGATGCCCCTCCGGCGCAGGAGAGCGCGGCATGATGGATTACGCAGGCCGCGTCGCCCAGGCCGACACCTATCCGAAAATGCTCCGGCTCAATGCCAAGGAGCACGGCAACGAGATCGCGCTACGCGAAAAGGATCTCGGCCTCTGGCGTCCGTTCACCTGGAACGATTACCAGACCCGCGTGCGCGATTTCGCGCTAGGCCTGGTCGAACTGGGCCTTGGCCGCGGCGATGTCATCGGCATCATCGGCGATAACCGTCCGGACTGGGTCGCGGCGGAAGTGGCGGCGCATGCGATCGGCGGATTGAGCCTCGGGCTCTATCGCGATGTGCTCGATGAAGAGGCCTTGTATCTCCTCAACTATGGCGAAGCGCAGCTCGTCTTCGCCGAGGACGAGGAGCAGGTGGACAAGCTGCTGGCGCTGGCCGAGCGCGTGCCGCGGCTCAAGCACATCATCTATTCCGACCCGCGCGGGATGCGGAAATATGACGACCCGCGCCTGATGTCGGCAGAAAAATTCGCCGAGCTCGGCCGTACCAGGGCCGCGCGCGAGCCGGAGCTTTACGACAGGCTGGTCGATGCCACCAAGGGGGAGGATGTTGCGATCCTCTGCACCACGTCGGGCACGACGTCGCATCCGAAGCTCGCGATGCTCGCCGCCGGTCGCGTGCTCGGCCATTGTGCGACCTATCTCGCCTTCGACCCGAAAGGCCCCGACGACGAATATGTCTCGGTGCTGCCGCTGCCCTGGATCATGGAACAGGTCTATGTGCTCGGCAAAGGCCTGCTCTGCCGGATGAAGATCAACTTCGTCGAAGAGCCGGATACGATGATGAACGATCTGCGCGAGATCGCGCCGACATTCGTGTTGTTCGCGCCGCGGGCCTGGGAATCCATCGCGGCGGACGTCCGCGCCAAGGTGATGGATGCGACGCCGTTCAAGCAACGGCTGTTCGACATCGGCATGAAGTCGGGTCTGGCCGCGCTCGAACAGGGCAAGCGCTCGGGCTTTGCCGACGCGATCCTGTTCCGCGCGCTGCGCGACCGGCTCGGTTTCACGCGGCTGCGCTCGGCCGCGACCGGCGGCGCCGCGCTCGGGCCCGACACCTTCAAGTTCTTCCAGGCCATGGGCGTGCCGCTGCGCACGCTCTACGGTCAGACCGAACTGCTGGGAGCTTACACGCTGCATCCCGCGGGCAAGGTCGACCCTGACACGACGGGCGTGCCGATGGCGGACAGCGTCGAGATCCGCATCGACAATGCCGACGTCCACGGTGTCGGCGAGATCGTGGTGCGGCACCCCAACATGTTCCTCGGCTATTACAAGAATCCCGAGGCCAGCGTCGCCGACATCAGGGACGGCTGGATGCTGTCGGGCGATGCCGGCTATTTCAACGCGGACCGCCAGCTCGTCGTCATCGACCGCATCAAGGATCTCGCGGAGACCTCGCGCGGCGAGCGCTTCTCGCCGCAATTCATCGAGAACAAGCTGAAGTTCTCGCCCTACATCGCGGAAGCCGTCGTGCTGGGCGCCGGCCGCGACGCGCTCGCCGCGATGATCTGCATCCGCTACTCCATCATCTCGAAATGGGCGGAGAAAAACCGGCTCTCGTTCACGACGTACAGCGACCTCGCCTCGCGGCCCGAAGTCTACAGGCTGCTCCAGAAGGAAGTCGAGACCGTCAACGCCACGCTGCCGCCGGCACAGCGCATCTCGCGCTTCCTGCTGCTCTACAAGGAGCTCGACGCCGATGACGGCGAGCTCACGCGCACGCGAAAGGTGCGCCGCAGCGTCATCAACGAGAAATACGAAGGCATCATCGACGCCATCTATCGCGGAGCAGCCGACATCCCCGTCGACACCGTGATCCGCTTCCAGGACGGCACCACGCAGCGTGTGCGCACGACGCTCCGCGTGGTCGATCTCGGCGAACACGGGCCCATGGCGGAGGCCGCGGAGTGAATTCGCTTCCGATGCAGAACCCGCAATTGATCCACCCCTTCTCGCGCCGTTACGGAGAGGCGAAGGACAGCATCACATGAACAGCGCCTTCCTTATCCAGCTCCTGGTCAACGGCCTCGTGGTCGGCACGCTCTATGGCGTGGTCGCGATGTCGTTCGTGCTGATCTACAAGGCGACGCAGGTCGTCAATTTCGCGCAAGGTGAAATGCTGCTGGTCGGCGCTTGGGTATGCTGGGCGTTGCTCGCCAAATACCAGGTGCCGTTCTGGATCGGCATGCCGATGACGCTGGTGTTCATGTTCGTGTTCGGCATCGCGATCCAGGTGCTGATCCTGCGGCCGATGATCGGCGAACCCATTATTTCTGTCATCATGGTGACGATCGGCCTCTCCACCGTGCTGCAGGCGACGCTGAAATGGATGTTTGGCGTCAATCCGCAGCCGTTCCCGCGCGTGTTCGAGAGCCAGTCGGTCGGCCTGTTCGGCCTCCAGATCCAGACCGTCTATGTCATGAGCCTGGTCGTGTCGGTCGCGATGATGATCGGCATGGCCTGGTTCTTCCGCGCCTCGAAATACGGCCTCGCGATGCGCGCCACCGCGTTCAACCAGCAGGTGGCGCAGTCGCTCGGCATTTCCGTGAAGAGCGTGTTCGCAATGGCCTGGGCGATCTCCGCCACCGTCTCCGCGGTCGCCGGCGTGGTCGTCGCCGTGGTCAACGGCGTGTCGTCGGGCCTTGCCGCCTACGGCATAAAAGTGTTTCCGGCGGCGATCCTCGGCGGGCTCGATTCCGTCGGCGGCGCGGTGCTCGGCGGCATCATCATCGGGGTGCTCGAGAACGTCGCGCAATATGTCGACAGCCAATACCTGCACTGGGGCAATCTCTACGAGATCGCGCCGTTCTACGTCCTCATCATCGTGCTGATGATCAAGCCTTACGGCCTGTTCGGCACCCACGACATCGAGCGGATCTGATCCATGGCCGGCCCTGCCCTCATCCCTGCTGGTGATTTCCGCACCTCCTACGCGGCCGACACCACGATCTTCCCGACCACGACCAGCCGCAACTTTGCGATTGCCGGCGTCTTGCTGCTTTGCCTCGTGCCGCAAGTCCTCGGCGGCTACTGGCTCAGCATCCTGATCCAGATCGGTATCTTCTCGATCGCGGCGCTCGGGCTGAACATCCTGGTCGGCTTCACCGGCCAGATCTCGATCGGGCATGCCGCCTTCTTCCTGCTCGGCGCCTTCACCTCGGCCTACATCTCCAACAACGCGCCGATCCCGGTGTTCTTCGCGATCCCGCTCGCCGGTGTCGTCACCGCGCTGGTCGGGCTGATCTTCGGCATTCCGGCGGCGCGCCTGAAGGGGCTTTACCTCGTCATCGCGACGCTGGCCGCCCAATATATCCTGCTCGACTTCTTCTCACGTGCCGAATGGTTTTCCGGCGGCTCCGTGCCGGCGAGCGCCGAGCCGTTCTCGATTCTGGGCTACACTTTGCGCGGCGATAAGCAATATTTCTACGTCGTGCTGGCCTATGTGCTCTTCAGCTACGTCCTCGTCACCAATTTGATGCGCACCCGCGATGGCCGCGCGCTGGTGGCGATCCGCGACCATTATCTCTCCGCCGAGATCATGGGCATCAACCTCACCAAATACCGCACGCTGTCGTTCGGGCTCGCCGCGTTCTTCGCCGGCATCGCCGGCGCGCTCTACGCGCATTACCAGCTGGTGGTCTCGCAGGAAGGGTTTGGTATCGAGCGCTCGATCCTGTTCCTCGCCATGATCATCATCGGCGGCACCGGCTCGATCATGGGCACGCTGATGGGCACGGCCTTCGTGGTGCTGTTGCCGGAATCGATGGAATTCATCAGCCTCTCACTGAAGGGCGGCGCGATCGACAAGGCGTTGTCGCTCAACAACAACATCACCTTCCTGCGCGAGATCGCGATCGGGGTGATCATCATCGCGTTCTTGATGTTCGAGCCGGACGGGCTCGCGCATCGCTGGCGGCAGATCAAGGCATACTGGAAACTCTACCCGTTCTCGCACTGAGCGCGGGCTGCTTCACTTAAACAATAAAACCGGAGGAACCGACCCATGACAATGAAGTCCCTTTTGAGCACCGCATCGCTCGCGCTTGTGATCGCGGCATACTCCGCGAGCGCGCAGGCGCAGATCGCGATCGGGCATCTCGCCGATTATTCCGGCGGCACCTCCGACGTCGGCACGCCCTACGGCCAGGCCGTCGCCGACACCTTTGCCTGGGTCAACAAGAACGGCGGCGTCGGCGGCAAGCAGCTCAGCGTCGACACCAACGATTACGGCTACCAGGTGCCGCGCGCGATCGCGCTCTACAAGAAATGGTCGGCGCCGGACAGCAAGGTCGCCGCGATCATGGGCTGGGGCACGGCTGACACCGAAGCGCTGACCGGCTTCCTCGCCCAGGACAAGATCCCCGACCTCTCGGGCTCCTATGCCGCCGCCCTGACCGATCCTGAAGGCACCAGCGGCAAGGCCAAGCCCGCGCCCTACAATTTCTTCTACGGCCCGAGCTATTCAGACTCGCTGCGCGCGATGCTGATCTGGGCCGCCGAGGACTGGAAGGCCAAGGGCAAGCCCGGTAAGCCGAAATTCGTCCACATGGGCGCCAACCATCCGTACCCGAACGCGCCGAAGGCTGCCGGCGAAGCGATGGCGCAGGAGCTCGGTTTCGAGGTGCTGCCGCCGCTGGTGTTCGCGCTCGCGCCGGGTGACTACAGCGCGCAGTGCCTGAGCCTGAAATCCTCCGGCGCCAACTACGCCTATCTCGGCAACACCGCGGCCTCCAACATCTCGGTGATGAAGGCCTGCAAGACCGCCGGCGTCGAGATCCAGTTCCTCGGCAATGTCTGGGGCATGGACGAGAACGCCGCCAAGACCGCGGGTGACGCTGCCAACGGCGTGATCTTCCCGCTGCGCACCGCGGTGAGCTGGGGCGGTGACGCGCCCGGCATGAAGACGGTGATGGAGATCTCCAAGATGTCCGACCCCACCGGCAAGGTCTATCGCCCGGTTCACTACGTCGCGGCGGTTTGCTCGGCGCTCTACATGAAGGAGGCGCTTGACTGGGCCACCAAGAACGGCGGCGCCACCGGCGACAACGTCGCCAAGGGCTTCTACCAGAAGAAGGATTGGGTGCCGGCCGGCATGGAAGGCGTCTGCGCGCCTTCGACCTGGACCGACAAGGACCATCGCGGCACGCTCAAGGTCGAGCTCTATCGCACCGAGATCTCGGGCGCGACCGACGGCGACCTCAACGACCTCATGGCCAAGGGCACGATCAAGCTCGAGAAGGTCAAGACCGTCGAGCTGCCGCGCAAGCCGGAACTGCTGGGCTGGTGATGCAATCTCGGACGTCATGGCCGGGCAAAAGCGCGAAGCGCGTCTTCGCGCAGATGTCCCGGCCATCCACGTCTGACCTCACCCACAAAGTACGTGGATGCCCGGGACAAGCCCGGGCATGACGAGCGCAGCAAATTGGCGGCACCGAACATGACCGACATCCTCGAAGCATCCCGCGCCAAACCGACGGCCGTGGCCCCCGCTCCCCTCCTCGCCGTGCGCAACATCGAGGTCGTCTATGACGACGTCATCCTGGTGCTGCGCGGCCTCAGCCTCGACGTGCCCAAGGGCGCGATCGTGGCGCTGCTGGGCGCCAACGGTGCCGGCAAGTCGACGACGCTGAAGGCGATCTCGGGATTGCTCAAGACCGAGGACGGCGAGGTCACGCGCGGCGAGATCCTGTTCGAGGGCGAGCCCATCGCCGGCATCGATCCCGACAAGATTGTCCGCCGCGGCATCTTCCAGGTGATGGAGGGCCGGCGCATCGTCGCCGACATGACGTCGCTGGAAAACCTCAGGCTCGGCGCCTTCACGCGCAGGGATCGCGAGGTCGATGCCGACCTCGATATGGTCTTCAACTATTTCCCGCGCCTGAAGGAGCGCACGGGACTGGCCGGCTATCTCTCCGGCGGCGAGCAGCAGATGCTCGCGATCGGCCGCGCACTGATGGCACGCCCGAAGATGATCTTGATGGACGAGCCGTCGATGGGCCTGTCGCCACTACTGGTGAAAGAGGTGTTCTCGATCATCCAGAAGATCAACCGCGACCTCGGCGTCACCATCCTGCTGGTGGAGCAGAACGCGCGCGCCGCGCTGTCGGTGGCAAGCCACGGCTACATCATGGAGCAGGGCAAGGTCGTGCTCGACGGCACCGCCGACGAGCTGCGCGACAACGAGGACGTCAAGGAATTCTACCTCGGCGGCGCCGGCGACCAGCGCAAGAGCTTCAAGAACCTGAAGAGTTTTAAGCGGCGCAAACGGTGGCTCTGAGCTCTAGCTCAGCACCTGCTCCGCTTCCGTGACCGCGCAGAGAACATGATAGAACGACGACGCAGGAATGGTGTCGACCAGCGATTTGCCGTCGCTGTCGAACTGGTCGTACCAGCCGCCCCGCACGGGATGGCTGAGATAATGCCGTTCGAGCCGCACCAGCGACGCACGCGCTTCCTCCGCCGCACCCGCCTCGCCCGACTCGGCCTGCGCGATCCACGCCTTCGCGATCTCGGTCTGCGGCCACAGCCGGCGCGTCGCGCGGCGGATATTGCCGGTATCGTCGCCCTCGTCGACGAGACAGCCGGTCGCCGTGTCGCGATAGCGCAGCGCCGTCGCCAGCAGCTCTGCGCGCCGCTGTCCGGTCGGACAGCCCGTGATGCGTTCAAATCCCTTCAGCAGCCAGACCCATTCCGCCTGGTGGCCGGCCTCGACGCTGACCGGTTCGATCTTCGACCAGTCCTCCTCGAAATATTCGCCGAGCGCGCATTTCCGCTTGTCGTAGAGATTGGCGAGGAACAGCGCGAAGAATTCGCCGGCGCGGTTCTGGAACGACAGATCGTGGGTCGCGTCGAAGCACGCGATCATCGCCTCGAACAGATGCATCTGCGGGTTCTGCCGGCGCGGCAGCGACACCGGCAGGCTCTCATGCACGCCGCCATGCGGCGAGCGCAGATGGCCGTCGAGGAAGCCGAGCAGCGCATCGATCTCGGCGCGGATCTGCGCGTCCTGGTCGAGCGTATAGACGGTTGCCAGCGCAAACAGGATGAAGGCGTGGTCATAGGCGTCGCGCCGCGCATCGAGCACCGCGCCATCCGGCGTCAGCCGGTGCACATAGCCGGGCTTTCCGTCCGGCGCCTTGGCCTTTGCCAGCAGATGCTCGAGCCCCTTCAGCGCGATGGCGCGACCTTGCGGATACCAGCCCATCTGCGCCGCCTTGGCGTAGCACCAGATCTGGCGCGCTTGCACGAACACGCGCCGCGGCGCGGCTCTGTCGGCCGTGCCGTCGCGGTGCAGCCGATCGATGAAACCGCCCGTTTCATGGTCCCAGCCGACGGTCGACCACAGCGGGATCGCGTCCTCGATCATGCGGCGCTTCAGGCGCGCGACGACCCCCGCCGCTTCTTCCGCCGGAATGATGCTCTCGTCCGCCATTGCGTCCTCTCCACGCCCCGCCAATGGCCGTCTGATACCCATGCGAGCGGCGGCGTGCAACGGATGCCAACCCGGAAAGACCTGTCATGACCGCCCATTACGACGCCCTCGAGACGCGCGAGCCAGCGGCGCGCGAGGCCGAGCTGTTCGCCCGCCTGCCAGGCCTCCTGCGCAGCGCGATGAGCACGCCCGCCTATGCCGAGCGGCTGAAGGGCATCGATCCCGCCGCGGTGACCTCCAGGACGGCGCTGGCCGGCCTTCCCGTGCTGCGCAAGTCGGAACTGCCTGCCCTGCACAAGGCCTCCCAGCCCTTCGGCGGGTTCGTGGCGGCGGCCCCGGGGTCGTTTGCCCGCCTGTTCACGTCGCCCGGCCCGATCTTCGAGCCGGAGGGGCGGCAGGCCGATCCCTGGCGCGGCGCGCGGGCGCTGTACGCGGCCGGATTCCGCCCCGAAGACATCGTGCTCAACACCTTCAGCTACCACCTCACCCCCGGCGGCTTCATCTTCGACGCCTCGGCGCGCGCATTGGGTTGCGCGGTGATCCCGGCCGGCCCCGGCAACACCGAGCAGCAGTTCGAGCTGATCGAGGCCTACCGTCCCGTCGGCTATAGTGGGACCCCCGATTTCCTGAAGATCCTGCTCGATGCCGCAGTGACCGCGGGCCGCGACATCTCCTCGATCAAGCGCGCGCTGGTTTCGGGCGCGGCGTTTCCGCCCACGCTGCAGGCCGAGATCAAGGCGCGCGGCATCGACGCCTACCAGGCTTTCGGCACCGCCGATCTCGGCCTCATCGCGTTCGAGACCGAGGCGCGCGACGGCATGGTCGTGAACGAGGATCTGATCATGGAGATCGTCAAGCCCGGCACCGGCGATCCCGTGTCCCCGGGTGATGTCGGCGAGATCGTGGTGACCTCGCTCGATCCGCACCATCCCTGGATCCGGCTGGCGCTCGGCGACCTCACCGCGGCGTTGCCGGGCTCGAGCAAATGCGGTCGCACCAACATGCGCATCAAGGGCTGGATGGGCCGCGCCGACCAGACCACCAAGGTCAAGGGTATGTTCGTCCGCCCCGAGCAGGTCGCCGAGATCGCCAAGCGCCATCCCGCGCTCGGACGGCTGCGCCTCGTCGTCACCCGCCAGGGCGAGGCCGATGCGATGACGCTGAAAGCCGAGGCGGACACATCAGGCGATGCACTGCGCGAGGAGATCGCGGGCACCCTGCGGGCCGTGACCAAGCTCGGCGGCGCAGTCGAGCTGGTCAGCCCCGGCGCATTGCCGAACGACGGCAAGGTGATCGCGGACGAGCGGTAGGTCCCGCGCCGCCGGATTTCAGGCCGCCCGGACATTGTGCACGGTCCGTGAATGGGCTATTCGACCCGCAAATGAGCCTCCGCCGGGACATCACTCGCAAACTCGCGAACGGGACGCGCTAGGCCGTGCGCGTTCTCGTCCTCAACGCAGATTATCAGCGCTTCCTCGCCTGGCTGTACCGGCGCCATCCGGGCCTCGAGAATTCGAGCTACGACGCGCAGATGGCAGCGCGCAACGCCAGCCTGTTCGGCGTGGCCGACTTCTACTCGCGCAATTTCGAAGCCCTCGGGCACACGGCCGCCAACATCCACGTCAACAACGGATGGATGCAAACGGCATGGGCGCGCGAACATGGCATCAGCGTGACGCCATCGCCGCCGCCGGGCGCCGCCGTGAGCGATGCCATCCCGGGATGGCTGCAACGCGCCGTCGCGCCTTTCAAGCCGGTGTTGAGGCCGCTCGCCCGCAAGATCGGCCTGAGCCCGCGCCTCGACGCGCAGTCCGAACAGATCCTGCTGGCGCAGATCGAGGACTTCAAACCGGACCTGATCCTCAACCAGGATCTCTTCCACGTCGACACGCGACTGGTGCGTCGGATCAAGCAGATCTGCCGCCCCACCATGGTCGGCCAGGTTGGAATCGTGCCCTCGCGCGGCGAAGATTGGTCGGTCTACGATCTCCTGATCTCGCAGATCGCCGCGGTGGTGGATTTCTTTCGTCAACAAGGCGCCCGCTCGGAAGTCATCCACCTGGGATTCGAGCCTGCGATCCTCGACGTTCTTCCGCCTGCACCAGAGCGCAGCATCGACGTCTCGTTCGTGGGCGCCGTATCGGCCGATCACCAGCAGCGCGTGGCGCAGCTGGAAGCTGTTGCGCGCCGCTACGATCTGAAACTGTTCGGCAGCGGCCTGCATACGCTGCCCGCCTCGTCACCGCTTCATCGCTGTTACCAGGGCGAGGTGTGGGGCGTGGACATGTATCAGGCGCTGCGAGCCTCGCGCGTGACGCTCAACTCGCATATCGACATGGCCGGACCGGAAGCCGGCAATGCGCGGCTGTTCGAAGCAACCGGTATCGGCGCCTTCCTGCTCACCGACTTCAAGGACAACCTGCACACGCTGTTCGAGCCCGGCCGCGAGGTCGCTGTCTGGCGTTCCGCCGACGACTGTATCGCGCAGATCGATCGCTATCTCAACGATGAGCCCGCTCGCCAGGCGATCGCTGCGGCCGGACAGGCCCGCACGCTTTCGAGCCACACCTTCCGCCAACGCGTCGAGACCATCCTGCGGCTCGCCGCGCGGGCCTAGCGGCGCTCCCGCAATCCCCGATCGCCTGATCTTGACGGTCCCGGCCAAAATGGCCAAAGTGCTCCCGCGTGACGCTATGTCACTAAAATTACAGCGTTTTTTGTCGAGGCTCAGATGGAACACGTCGAACATGTTCGATTCGGCGACCAGCTCTATGCGATCATCGTGCGCGCCTCGTTCCGCGAGCCGGGTATCCACTTCTTTTCGTCGCCCGAGCTGTCGCAGCAGCTCGCCTATATGAGCCATCCGAAGGGCAAGAGCATCGAGCCGCATCGTCACAACAAGGTGACGCGCGAGGTGCACTACACCCAGGAAGTGCTCCTGATCCAGAAGGGCAAGCTCCAGGTCGACTTCTACACGGTCGAAGAGAACTATCTGGAAAGCCGCGTGCTCGGCGCCGGCGACATCATCCTGTTGTGCAGCGGCGCGCACGGCTTCCACGTGCTCGAGCCGGTCGAGATGTTCGAGATCAAGCAGGGCCCCTACTCCGGCGAGAACGACAAGACCCGCTTTGCCGAAGTCGCCCAGTCGGAAATCCGGATCAAGGGTCCAAATCCGTGACCTCGCCGTTCATTCCCGTCAACACGCCGCTGCTCGACGGCAACGAGGCCGAGTATCTTGCCGAATGCATCCGCACCGGCTGGATCTCCTCGGAAGGACCGTTCATCAAGCGCTTCGAGCAGGCGATGGCGGAAGCCGCCGGACGGCGCCACGGCATCGCCGTGACCAACGGCTCGGTCGCGCTCGACATCGCCGTCCACGCGCTCGGCCTCGAGGAAGGCTCCGAAGTCATCCTCCCGACCTTCACGATCATCAGCTGTGCCGCGGCCGTCGTGCGCGCCGGCCTCGTCCCGGTCGGGGTCGACTGCGATGCCGCGACCTGGAACATGACGGTCGAGGGCGTGGAGGCCGCGATCACGCCGCGCACGCGCGCGATCATGCTGGTGCACATCTACGGCCTGCCGGTCGATCTCGAACCGATCATGGCGCTTGCGCGCAAGCATGATCTGAGGGTGATCGAGGACGCCGCCGAGATGCACGGGCAGACCTATCGTGGCGCGCCCTGCGGCAGTTTCGGCGACGTCTCGACCTTCAGCTTCTATCCCAACAAGCATGTCACCACCGGCGAAGGCGGCATGATCCTCACCGACGACGACACGCTCGCCGACCGCCTGCAGGGCTACCGCAATCTCTGCTTCCAGCCGCAGCAGCGTTTCGTTCACGAGGACCTCGGCTGGAACGCGCGCCTGACCAACCTCCAGGCCGCGCTCGGCGTCGCCCAGGTCGAGCGCCTGCCGCGCACGGTCGAGCTCAAGCGCCGGATCGGCCGGCTCTATGACGACCATCTCGGCAACGTCGCCCACATCCGCCGCCCGGTCGCCCGCACCAACTATGCCGACAACATCTACTGGGTCTACGGCGTCGTGCTGGACGACAGCGTGCCCTTCGACGCCAAGGAGGCGATGCGCCGCCTCGGCGAAAAGGGCATCGGCACGCGGCCGTTCTTCTGGTGCATGCACGAGCAGCCGGTGCTGCGCCGGATGGGCCTGATGCTCGATGAATCCCATCCGAACGCGGAATACATCGCCCGTCGCGGTTTTTACCTGCCGAGCGGGCTTGCCTTGACCGACGACGAGATCGCGCGCTCCGCACAGGCGCTCAAGGAGATTCTGGCGTGACGGTGTTCGCCGACTACGCGCCCTGGTATGACCTGCTTTATCAGGACAAGGATTACGCGGCCGAGACATCGTTCGTCGAAGCACGCCTGCGCGACCACGGCGTTTCCTCCGGACGGCTGCTCGATCTCGGCTGCGGCACCGGCCTGCACGCGCTCACCTTCGCGCGCCGGGGCTGGAGCGTCGCCGGCATCGATCTCAGCCATGAGATGATCGCGAGCGCCAAGGCGCGCGCCGCGCAGGCCGGGCTCTCGATTCCGTTCCGGCAGGGCGATGTCTGCGAGACCGGCCCGGAACGCGACTACGATGCGGTGGTGTCGCTGTTCCACGTCGCCAGCTATCAGGCCAGCCGCGATGCACTGGCGGCAATGTTTCGCACGGCCCATGCCGCGTTGAAGCCAGGCGGCGTATTGTTCTTCGACTATTGGTATGGCGGCGCCGTGCTGGCACAAGGCGTCGAGACGCGCGTCAAGGTAATCGAGCAGAAGCCGCTGCGCCTGACCCGGATTGCGCAATCCGACCATGACGAACAGGCGGCGACCGTTACGGTGAACTACACGCTGTTCTGCGAGGACACGGACCGCACCACGATCCGGCGCGTCGATGAAGCGCACCACATGCGTTACTGGTTTCCATTCGAGATCGACGCGGCGCTCGCGGCCAGCGGCTTTCAGCCGGCCGACCACGCCGCATGGCTGACCCAGGACGCCCCGCACTCGAAGATCTGGGCCGCCTACGCCGTCGCCAGAAAGGCCGGCAAGCCGTGAGACCACTGCGCGTTGCCGTGATGCTGGAGCAGGCCCTCGACGTCGGCGGGGGCTTCCAGCAACCGCTCAACGATCTGCTCTGGCTGCGCGACTGGGCGGCACAGTCCGGCAATGAGATCGTGGTGTACTCGCCCTATCCGAAGACGCTCGAGATCCTGAAGGAGTTCGGCATCGAGGGGCGGATACGCAAATTCGGCGTAGTCGATTACATCTTCCTGTTCCTCAAATATTGCGGTCCGTTCGATCTCGTCCAGATCGCGCTGGAGCTCAAATCGCCGTTCGAGCGCGCCTTGATCCGCGACGGTATCGACGTCGTGCATTTCACCTCGACCTCGAAGCGGCACCTGCTGCTCCACCAGCTGCCGTTCATCATCACGATCTTCGACGGCTGCCATCGCGATGCACCGGAGTTTCCGGAAGTGCGCACCTTCGGTGAATTCGAGCGCCGCGAGATCCTGTTCCGCCTGGCCAGCACCAAGGCGGTCGCGGTGATCGTCAATGCGTCCGAGCTGATCGACGATCTTTGCCGCCGCTACGCCATGGAGCGGGAGCGCGCGATCTGCATCCCGTTCTCGCCCTCGACCTATGTCAGCAGATCCGCGCCCGATGCAGCCGCCGATGCAGCCGTGCTGGCGAAATACCGGCTCGAGCCCGGCTATCTGTTCTATCCGGCGCAGTTCTGGCCGCACAAGAACCACATCACGCTGCTCGCCGCGCTCGCATTGTTGCGCGAACGCGGTATCACCGAGCGGCTGGTGCTGTGCGGCTCCAACCGCAGCGGTCGCGACAAGATCGACCTGGCGATCCGTAACCTGGGATTATCCGACCAGATCTCCATCATCGGCTTCGTCGAATCCGCCGAGCTCGGCGCGCTCTACCGCGGCGCATCGGCGCTGGTGATGCCGACCTATTTCGGCCCGACCAATCTGCCGCCGCTCGAAGCCTGGACCGTGGGCACGCCCGTGATCTACCCCGAAGCCTTCAAGGCGCAAGCCGGCGACGCTGCGATCCTGTTCGACTACGACGACCCGCGCTCACTCGCCGACGCCATCGTCAGTCTCCGCGCCGAGGGCACGCGCGAACGCCTGAGCGCGGCCGGACATCTTCGGCTCGCGCAGTTCGCCGAGGAGACCAAGGCCGGCCACCGGGAATTCGCCCGTCATTTGGAGCGGCTGAAGCACCGGCTGGCGCTGACTGCGCGCTGAGATCATCGGCTAAGCCGGAACCAGCGCCCGCAGCCGCTCGCGCAGTGCCGTGTTCAAGAGCGGGCTTGCGAGCCCACCGACCACCGCGATCCAGATCGCGCATTCCAGCACGAAATGCACGAGCCCGCTTCCCGGCAGGAGCGCGGTGATCGCGAGCCCGATCAGCCAGCCCGGCGCGATGATCCCCGCGGCCGTGAGCAGCAGGAACGCGACATGCCTGAGCGGGTGGCGCAAGGTCTGCCATATGATCACCAGCGTGAGCAGCCCGAACTGGACGACAATGTCGCTCGCGACCATCGCAAGGGCCGCACCGAGCGGCCCGAGCCGCGGAATCAGGACGAGGGATAGCACCAGGAATACGACGAACTGCAATCCCTTGGTCCGGATCAGAAGCGCGCCGCGATTGCTGTGATTGGCAAAGACCAGCGCCATCAGCGAGGGCGCGCCGGCGGCCGAGCCGAGCAGCAGCGTTACGGCGAGCAGCCCGTCATAGGGTATGCCGCCATGAGTCCACAGCGCGAAGAAATCGGGCCAGAACGGCAGAAAGCCCGCGACCGCCAGGCAAGCGAGCCCGGTGACGAAAACCGATCCATGCGCGTAGAGACGGCGGAGCCGATCTTTGTCGCCGATTGCATGATCGTGCCCGAGCTCGGCACCGAGCGGCAACGCGGTTTGGAGACATAGCCCGCGCACCAGGCTCGCGATCACGCGCGTCAGCCCCCATTGCACAACCGCGACGCGATCGGTGACGAGCGCGGAGACGAGCAGGACCGGAATGTTGACGAGCGCAAGCTCGGTGATGTTGGCGATCGCGAAAGGAAGCGCGCGGCCGAACTGGCCGATGCTCCAGCGCCAGGACGGCGCGATCAACGGCGGCCTTGCGGCACGGCGCAGGAACGGGAAGCGGCGCGGCGTATCGAAGCCGACGATAAAGACCATGAACAGCAGCTGCGTCGACACGAAGGCGATCGCCACCGCGAGCAGGCTGCCGAACATGGCGAGCGCGACGAGCTGCGCGATCTGGCCGAGCAGCAGTGCGGCGTTTTGCATCCACACGGCCCGGCCATACAGGCCGCGGACGCGATAAAGGCCGGAGCAGAGATTGGCGGGCAGGCTCAGCAGCATTCCCACTGTCATCACCAGCATCGCGGCGTCGAATGTCGGCATCGCGCCAAAACCGAGCACGGCCGACGGCGGTGCGAGATACTCGGCCGCGCAAAGCAGGACACCGAGCCCGGCGACGATGGCGAGATAGATGCGCAGCATCCCGTGGTAGACGCTCGCCGTGCGTCCGTCGCAGTCGACACAGGACTTGAAGGCGAGAAACCGATTGATGGCGCGAAACTGCAATCCGGCATCCGCCACGATGACGAGGCTTCCGGCGGCATAGATCGCAAGCCACGCCGCGAGCACGTCGCCACTCCAGACGTGCAGGAAGGCGGGGATCAGCAGCAATTGCTGGGTCAGCCCCAGCACCATCTGGACCAGGTTCGCCGACCAGCCGCGAACGAGCCGATGCAGGCGACCGCTGCCCTCTTCGCTTTTGGGGCCGTCCGTCCCGCCTGGCGCGTTAACTTGCGTGTCGGTCAAGCCGCATCCTTCCCCGCGAAAACACATCGCGATCCGTCGCGAGTGCCCGCGATGGTGCGGCGCGGCCGTTGCACCGGACTGCACATGATGGCCAGTTGATTTTCGCAGCGGGAAACGTCAACGTGGATTCGGACCAGAGCGTTAATGTGGTTCTTAAGGTGGTTCAACGGCTTAGGCAATGGCATCCGAGTACATCCCGTTCAATCGGCCCTACGCGACCGGAAAAGAGCACGGCTACATCCAGAATGCGCTGGACAGCCGCTACGTGTCCGGCGACGGTCACTTCACCAAGCTTTGCCATCAATGGCTCGAGCAGCGCACCGGATGTTCGCGCGCGTTGTTGACGCACTCCTGCACCTCTGCCCTCGACATTGCCGCGATGCTGCTCGACCTCGAGAGCGGGGACGAGGTGATCATGCCTTCGTTCACCTTTGTCTCGACCGCGAACGCGTTCGTGCTGCGCGGCGCGGTCCCGGTCTTCGTCGACATCCGCGAAGACACCCTCAACCTCGACGAACAGCAGATCGAGGCTGCGATCACGCCGCGCACGCGCGCGATCGCGCCGGTGCATTATGCCGGCGTTGGTTGCGAGATGGACACGATCGTCGCGATCGCGCGGCGTCATAATTTGCGGATCGTCGAGGACGCAGCCCAGGGGATCATGGCGAGCTACAAGGGCTCGGCGCTCGGCGCCATCGGCGATCTCGGCAGCTTCAGCTTCCACGAAACCAAGAACATCATGTCGGGCGAAGGCGGCTGCCTGCTGGTGAACGATCCTGGGTTTGCGCAGCGCGCCGAAATCATGCGCGAGAAGGGCACCGATCGCGGCCGCTTCTTCCGCGGCGAGGTCGATAAATACACCTGGCAGGATATCGGCTCCTCCTATCTGCCGAGCGACATCACAGCGGCTTTCCTGTGGGCCCAACTGGAACAGGCCGAGTATATCACCGACGAGCGGCTCGCGATCTGGAACAGATATCATGCCATGCTGGCGCCGCTCGAGCAGCGGGGCTTGCTGCGGCGCCCGGTTGTACCCGCTGAGTGCCGGCACAATGGCCACCTCTATTACGTGCTGCTGCCGCAAGGTGCCGACCGCGGAGCCGTGCTCCGAAAGTTGCGGCAAGCACAAATCCAGGGGGTCTTCCATTACGTCCCGTTGCATTCCGCGCCAGCCGGCAGACAGTTCGGACGCGCGCACGGCGATCTGTCACGCACCATCGATTTGTCCGAGCGCTTGATCAGGCTGCCATTCTGGATTGGCCTGCAGGAGCACCATCAACAGCGAGTCTGCGAAACGCTGGAGGCGATCCTCGAACGGTAGCGCTCAGAGCCCGTCCGATTCGCCGTTCTTTGGCGTCGAGCGCGGTACGAAGGGCGCGAACGAAGTGTTGGCCGTCGTCGGCATCGTCAGCTTGCTGCCGCTGTCCGCAGGCACACCGGCCGTTGCGGGCGGCCCTGCCGGTGCCGGCGATCCGTCCAGCCGCTGGAGCGCCAGCACCTCGCTGCGATCGCCCTGCTTGAATGTCACCTCGCGCGGCTGCACCGAGGCCAGCGACCAGCCGTCCAGCGATTCGCCCTGCCGCAGCCGAACGATCTTCTGATCCGTGCGGTTGATGAGGATCGCGATCGCATCACCCTCGCCCACCACGGCCCCGACCAGCATCAGCGGTGGCGGCGCCTCGACCGGCTTCGGCGGCGGCGCCGTTCGGGCCACTTCGGCCGGTGCGGCCGCGACCGCGCGCGGCGGCGGCCGCCGCGTCGCCGAGAAAATCGGGCGCTCCTGGGTCGCGGTCAGCGCCGACAGCGGCGCCGACCACAGTGGATTGCCGCGGGGCGCAGGCTTGCTCGCGGCCGGGGCTGGCCGGGCAATCGGTTTGACCGCACCGACATCGACGCTTTCGGCAGGGCTGCCGGCGGCATCGTCAGACAGGATGTCCATACGCGACGAGGTGGCCGCTACGCTTTCGGTGATGCCGAAGGCCGCACAAAACACAGCCAATCCGACCGATCTCAGCCACCCGGACATCGAACTCCCCTGCGATCAGCCAGCGCGCGGCAAGCCAGAGGCCGCAAACTAGTTCTGATGGGCCTCACGATCAACCCGCGTGCAACCTGTTCTACCGGACTGCAGAACCTGAGCTTTCAGCGCTGTTGCAGCGCGTGAAAATGTTGCCCAACGGCCACGATCGTCGAAATTGCAAGCGAAACAGCCTGGATCTCGGCGCAAATGGACTTCCGTTCATTGCAGGACGCCGCGGCGCTATGGATTATGGCATCGGCACGCGGCTTCGCCACACGCATAAGTTGCGGATTTCTTTGTCAATTTGAGAATACCGATGGCTGGACTGACAATGGCGCGTGCGAGGACCGATAAGCGGCTGCGCGCCGTCGTCCGGCACTCGCTGGCGACCCTGCTCGCGACCACGGCGCTTGGCGTCGTCGCCGCCCACGCCGTGGACGCCACCTGGAACGGCACCAGCAGCGACTGGACGGATCCCGCCAACTGGAGCACCAGCGTCCCGGACGGGACCGCGACGTTCACCAGCACCGGCTCAACCGCGATCGACAACCTCAACGGCGTCGTCGCCATCGGCTCGCTGCAGTTCACGAACACTGCGCAGGCCTACACGTTCACGATCTCCAACCCGTTCATCATCAACGCAGCGGGCATCATCAACAATTCCGCCAACACGCAGACCTTCGAGGTCACCTCCGGCAACAATCTGGTCTTTCAGAACAGCAGCACCGCGAGTGGCGGCACCGGGGCCGTGACCATCACGAACAATGCCGGTGGCACCGTCAACTTCCTGCAGAACAGCACGGCGGGAACGGTCACCCTCACCAACAACAGCTTCGTCACGTTCGAGGACAACAGCTCGGCCGGCAGCTCCCAGATCACCAACAACGTCAACGGCCAGATCGATTTCTTCACCAGCGCGTCGGCCGGCACCGCGACGATCAGCAATGCTACGGGAGCGACGCTGAACTTCCACGGCAATACCACTGCCGCCAGCTCGGCCATCACCAACAGCGGCACGCTGACCTTCGACGGCTCCGCCACCGCGGCCAGCTCCACGATCACGACCAACAATAACGGCACCACGAGCTTCACGGGCACGTCGACCGGTGGCAGCGCCCGCTTCATCACCAATGCCGGCGGCACCGTCGACATCTCCGGCCTGACCAACGGCGGCATGACGTCCGGATCGATCGAAGGCGCCGGCAATTACGTGCTCGGCGCCAACACGCTCACCACCGGCAGCCTCAACACCTCGACCCAGGTCGACGGCGTGATCTCCGGCACCGGCGGCGGCCTGACCAAGGTCGGCACCGGCACGCTGACACTGACCGGCACCAACACCTACACCGGCGCGACGACGATCTCGGCCGGAACGCTGGCGCTGTCGGGCTTCGGCAGCATCGCGAGCTCCAGCGTCGTCACGGTGAACGGCACGCTCGACATTTCCGCGATCACTCCATCGGCAGCGGCCCTCACCACGCTGGCCGGGACCGGGGCGGTCCAGATGGGCACCAAGGGAGTTCTCATCACCAACGGTTCGACCGAGTTCTCCGGTGTGATCAATGGAACGGGCGGGGTCGAGATTTTCGACGGCACCCAAACGCTCTCCGGCGTCAACACCTATACCGGCGCAACCCAGATCGACGTCGGTGCGACGCTGGCGCTGAAGGGCAGCGGCTCGATCGCGAGTTCGGTCCTTGTGACCTTCTCGCCGGCTGCGACCGGGACATTGGATATTTCGCAGACCACCTCCGGCGCCTCGATACAGGCGCTTTTCTCGGTGGCTGGTGCCGGTTTCATCGCGCTCGGCTCGAAGACACTCACGATCACGAACGGAAGCGTGTTCTCGGGCGTCATCATGGACGGCGGTATCGGCGGCGGCACGGGGGGCAATCTGGTGATTGCCAACGCCGCCACGCAGCAGCTCTCAGGCAACAACTCGTATACCGGCACGACCACGATTGCCGCGGGCGGCGAGTTGGACCTTGTTTTTTTCGGCGGCCTGAATGGCAGCATCGCTTCATCCCGGAACGTCATCGCCGATGGTATCTTCGACATCTCGAACCTCTCCAACGGCGGCACCTCGATCAAATCGCTGTCGGGTTCGGGCAATGTCAATCTCGGCGCCAACACGCTGACGATCACCAGCGGCAACGGCAGCTTCGCCGGCGTCATTGACGATGGCGGCGCCGGCGGCGGCCTCACCATGGCCGGCGGCACGGAGACGCTGACCGGCGCCAACACCTATACCGGCGCTACCACCGTGAACGGCGGCAAGCTCGTGGTCGACGGCTCGATCACCAGCGCGTCGACCGTCAATGCCGGCGGCACGCTCGCGGGCATCGGCAACGTCGGCAATGTCGCGGTCGCCGGCGGTACGCTTGCGCCGGGCAGCGCAGCGAACCCGACCGGGACGCTGACGATCAACGGATCGCTGAGCTTCACCGCGGCCTCGACCTATATGGTGCAGGTCTCCTCCGCAACGTCCAGCCTCGCCAGCGTCACGGGCGCAGCCACGCTCGGCGGCGCGACGGTGAGCGCGATCTTCGGCTCCGGCACCCTCAAGAAGCAGTACACGATCCTGACCGCGGCCGGTGGTCTCGCCGGCTCGACCTTCAATTCGGCCGTCGTCTCCAACATGCCGTCGATCAACGCGACGCTGAGCTATGACGCCAACAATGTGTTCCTCAATATCGGCGTCAACTTCACGCCGAGCGGCGGCGGCCTCACCGTCAACCAGCAGAACGTCGCCAACACGCTGACCAATTTCTTCAATTCGACCGGCGGCATTCCCGCCGCCTTCGCCGCGCTGACGCCGGCGGGGCTGACCACCGCCTCGGGCGAGCTCGGCACCGGCATCATCCAGTCCGCGATCAACGCCGACGGCCAGTTCCTCAACCTGATGCTCGATCCGACCGTGGTCGGACGCTCGAGCGGCTTCACCAAGGCCGGCAGCGTCGCGCAATTCGCCGACAGCGACGACGCGGCCGCCTATGCGTCAATGCGTCCGGCAACCGCGCGCGAGCGCGAGGCCTATGCCATGGCGACCAAGGCGCCGCTGCTGTCGTCGCAGCCGATCAATCGATGGAGCGTCTGGGCGGCCGGTTATGGCGGCTCGGCGCAGGTCGGCGGCAATGCCGCGGTCGGCTCGCAGGACCTCACTGCGCGGGTCTGGGGCGGCGCGGCCGGTGCCGACTACCGGATTTCGCTGGACACGCTCGTCGGCTTCTCGCTCGGCGGCGGCGGGCTGAACTACTCGCTGGCCAACGCGATGGGCGCGGGCTCCGCCGACCTGTTCCAGGCCGGCGTCTACGGCCGGCACAATTTCGGCCCGGCCTATATCGCAGCCGCACTGGCCTATGGCTGGCACGACGTCACCACCAACCGCACCGTGGCGCTCGCCGGTGCCGACCAGCTCCAGGGCCGGTTCAGGGCCGACACGTTCTCGGCCCGCTTCGAGGGCGGCTACCGCTTCACGACGCCGCTGATCGGCATCACGCCCTATGCGGCCGCGCAGGTGACGAATTTCAACCTGCCCAGCTATTCCGAAGTCAGCCTCAATGGCGGCGGCCTGTTCGCGCTGAACTATGCCGCGCAGTCGCTGAACGATACCCGCTCCGAGCTCGGCCTGCGCACCGACAAATCCTACGCGATGCAGAACGGCGTACTGACCCTGCGCGGCCGCGCCGCCTGGGCACACGACTACAATCCGAGCCGCGCCGTTACCGCGCTGTTCCAGACCCTGCCCGGCGCGAGCTTCGTCGTGAACGGCGCCAGGGTCGACGCCGATTCCGCCCTCGTCAGCGCCAGCGCGGAAATGAAATGGCTGAACGGCTTCTCGCTGGCCGGCACCTTCGACGGCGAATTCTCCGGCAACGTCACCAGCTATTCCGGCAAGGGCGTGTTCAAATACAGCTGGTGAGCTACTTCCCCGCCTGCCACTGCCCGGAAACACCCAGGATCACCCTGACGCGGCCGGTGCTGGCCTCGTTCAGGGCCGTCGATTGCGGCACCTGGACGTCGAGCTGGTCGACGAACAGGAACGGCATGCCGGCTTCGAGATCGTAAAGCACCTTCTGCAGCGCGGGCTGCTCCAGCTCGCAGCTGACGACGAGGCCGACGAAGCCGTCCTTTGCTTGCGCGCCTGAGACGTCGACCTGTGAGGACTGCACCGAGCCACCGACATTGCCGACCGCGGCCGCAACCCGCTGCAGCAGATTGGCGCCTGCGACCGTCACCGTCGGTCCCTCCAGGAACGGCGTGCCGGGATGCTCGGCCGAGATCGCCGCGGCGTTCTTGGCGGCGCCCTTGCGGCCGCGCAGCTGGTCGAGCAGGTCGGAGGTCTGGGCCAGGGCCTGGCGGTGGGCGATGACGTCGGCGATCGACAGGCCCGCCGTCAGCAACAGCCCGGCCGTCACCGCGAGATAGAGCGTGACCGCGATCAGCGGCGAACCGTGCAGCCAACGCGCGATTGCGCTTCCGCTTGCCATCCCGGCGCTGCTCATGCCGCTTTTCATGGCGCTTTTCATGGCGCATTCCTCGGTTCGATCTGCGCTTCGATGTGAAAGCGCTCTCCGGGATCGGTCGAGCTGCGCGTGGTCGGCGCGTAGAAGGTCGCGCGGGTGAAGTGCTGGGACTGCTCGATCAGCGGGATCAGCGAAGGTGCATCGCGGGTGATGCCGGCAATCTGGAGCTTGTTGCCGGCCAGATGCATCTCGGTGACATAGGTGTGGTCGGGCAAGAGACGGCTCAGCGATTCCAGCACGATCACGCTCGCCGGCGTGTCGTATTTGCGCCGCTCCAGCAGCGCCAGCGGCGAACGCTCGCCGCCATCGGCACCGCGGATCGCGGCGCGGCGCTGGGTGATCTGCTGCTCGAGCTCGCTCTCCTGCGCGCTCAAGCTGTCGGCCAGATAGCCCGCGACGATCGAGCCGAATATGGCGGCGATCGCGGCGACGACCAGCACCGCCTGCAGCATCCGGCTCAACCGCACCGGGTCGATCGCGCCGCGCGACTTCTGCTCGAATACCTTGATGCGGCCGCCCTCGGCCGGCTCCGTCAGAACCGCGATCGCAGACGGATGAAATCCGGACACGGCCTCGACATAGCCCATCGCCAGCCGGCGCGGCGCCGCCGCGATCATCGTGGTGATGCCCTCTGCGCCTTGCGCCACCGGCGCGCTGCAACCGAACACGGCGTCGCCCGCGCTCCACGGCGTCAGCCGATCGATCTGTGCCCGCACGATGCCCTCGAGGAAATCCGCCGCGCGCGCCGGCAGCTCCAGCGGACGGAACAGGAAGCGCGTCGGCCGCAGCACGATCTCGACGCGGCAGCCGCGGACGATGGGCGCGAGATTGGCGCCGGTGAACTTGCCGTCCGCGAACGCGATCTCCTTCGGCGCGTTCTCCGGCTTCGCAGCCTCCAGCACGAACGCGCCGGTCTCGCCTTCGACCAGCCGGACCAGGCGCGGCGAGACCATCCGCTCCAGTCCGGCAACGGCAGCACCGGCCACCGTGCCGGTCCAGGCATCGAAGATCGCGCGAAGGGAATTGAGCGAACTCATCTCACAGGGGCTTTCCGGCAGAGCCGTCGAAGGCGTTGTGCCACGACAATACACGATAGGGCTCATCGCCGCTTTCGAGAAGCAGGATGACGATCTCGGCCGAGCTTTGCCGGTGCGACGGCGCCTCGGTAGTAACAGTCACGCGGTAAGCCTTCGAACCCTCGATCGTTGCGCTGGCGCTGCCGGCGAGCCCTATCAGGGACCGCGGGTCCACGCTGGGGTCGGCACGGTCGCGCAGCAGGCGCTGCAGGGTCTCCGGCGTCATATTCGGCAGCGCCGCCACCACCTGCGGCGCGGCATCCACCACGTTCACGGTGCGCATGTTGCTGAACACGGTGACGAAGGGGAGCACGCGCTCGATCACTGCCGGCGGGATGCCGCGCACCAGCCACAGCTCGTCGCTATGCGGAAACGGCGCGTGGCGCGGCAGATAGGGCGCGCCGATCGTGCGGTAGTAGGAATCCTCCGGATTGTCCTGGCCGGTCTCCGTCGACGACCGCCACGCCAGAATCCGATCCGCATAGTCCGGCGCATCCGACGCGGAGACGCCGAGTCCTGTCATCAGGCCCGCGAGGACCGCCTTCGGCGCCATGTTGAGATCGATGCGCGCGGCCTCCGAGCGGAACGTCACGGCCACCCTTCCCGCCCCGACGCGGGCATTGAAGGTGCCGCTGGTCGGGCGCGTCGCCTCGCTTTCCGCGGTCAGCCGATAGGCCGCGAGCTCGAGGCCCGCATTCACCAGTGCATCGGCCTGCAAACGGTCGGTGTTGACGGCGACGGTGACCGCGGTGTTGGTCACATAGGTCAGATAGACCAGCGCGAGCGTGGCGAGCGCAGCCAGCATCCAGAGCACCACGATGACGATGAAGCCGCGGTCGTCGCCGAGTGGTCTTTCGCCGACTGTTGTTTGACCAAGCGTTCTCCAGCCAAGTGTTCTCCGACCAAGCGTCCGCGAGCCAGGTGTTCGCTGGCGCAGCGCGTCCCGATCATCCGCGGCGCCGCTCACAGCTGCTGCTCCTCTTTCTTCTCCGCCTGTTGCGGCGTCGGGCCCGCCGTGACACAGGTCGTCGGATTCTTGGCGCGCGCGCATTCGGCCGGCGCGTTGATGTGCGGCAACACGGCGGCCGAAACCGCCAGCACCTGACCGTTGGCGCCGTCGCGCACCGTGATGCGGATGCGATCCGGCAGTTGCGACTGACCGTGCCAGGTCGGCTGCCACTGCCGATCGTGCCCGGCATAGGCGAAGCTGACGCGGAACGGCGCGCGGATCAGCACCACCTGATCGGCGAAACGGATCTGCCCGTCGGTCGGCATCGGCTGGAACGGCGCGCGCTCGCGCACCAGCGCCAGCCCCTGCGCGTCGGCCTTCTCGATCAGGCGGATGAATTCCAGGCCCGGGCGCGCGCTCGGGCCGAGCGCGGTGCGCAGGAAGGTCACCGACAATTCGGCGCCGTCGAACAGCGGCACCTTGGCGTCGCCGTTCACGGTCATCTGCTCGGCGACGGAGAGATCGGCGACGATGCGGTCGAGCCCGGTGGCGAGGCGCTCCGCGCGCTGCACCCGCGCGATGCCGCGATTCCAGTTCGGCAGCCACTGTGCCGTCACAGTCGCCAGCGCGGCCAGGATCACCGTCATCAGCAGCGTCGCCAGCAGCACTTCGAGCAGCGTGAAACCCGCCTCGGAAGCGAGCGCGCGGCAGAGGCGTTTCGTTGCGCGGGTCATTGCGTGGACCTCGGCACCAGCTTCACCGTCGTGACCTGGATCGTGCTGCCGTCGGGGCGCTGGAGGCGCAAATTGACCGCCAGCGGCACGAAGCGATCGGTGGCGGGATTGCCGCCGGCCACATTCATCGGCGCGATATCGACGCGCCAGCGGCTGCCGGCGAGCTGGCCGCTCTGCCGGCCGGGTTTCAGCAGTCCGCGCGCCGGCAAATCCGCAAGCAAGGTCTCGGCCGTGCCGGCCAGCGCCAGATGCTGGTCGATCGAGCGCGTGCCCTTGGTCGTGACCGATATGACCGAGCCGATGGTTCCCAGCACGATGACGATGATCGCAAGCGCGACCAGTGCCTCGATCAGCGTGAAGCCGGCGGCGCCGTCAGAGCAGCTTCTGCGGGACAATCTCGACGCCTCCGGTCAGCCAGTTGACGCGCACCTCGTAACCCATGCCGGGCCGCGCCAGCGCGATCGTCCCGCCGCACGACATGCCCGACGGAAAGAAATCGATCGACCGCCCGGTGGCACGATCGGCGCAGCGCGCGGCCAGCGTCGCCTGCACGACCACGTCGCGCGGCAGGCGGATGATCTGTCCGGTGACGCCGGAACGGATGGCGCGCGCCTCGGCGTCGACCAGGGTCGCGACCCTGACCTGACGGCGCAGCGCGCTGTTGCGATCGGATTTCAGCAGCGCCGCGGTCTCGACCGCGTAACTCTCGAGCTTCGCCCGCGTCGTCGAACGCGGGATCGCGGGAAGGATGATCGCCGCGAGCAGGCCGATGATCGCGAGCACGCACAGGATCTCGATCAGCGCGAAGCCTTCGGCATCGACGGCCCGCGCGTCGAAGGCTTGCGCATGGAAGGCTTGCGCGCCGAGCACCGGCCCCTCGCCAATCGGCTTAGCGCGCGCCGCTGACAATGTCGGACGCCGTTCCACTGCCGCCTTCCTGACCGTCTGATCCGAGCGAGATGATCTCGTAGGGAGCGCTCGCGCCCGGTGAACGATAAACATAGACGTGGCCCCAGGGATCGTTGGGCACCACACCGCCACGCAAATAAGGCCCGTTCCAACCGGCCTGGTTGTTGCTGCGCGTCAGCCCGGCGAGACCCTCGTTCGACGTCGGATAGCGGCCGAGATCGAGATAATAGAGATCGAGCGCGCTGGAGAAACTCTCGATCTGGATTTTCGCCGCCTTGGCCTTGGACTCGCTGAGATAGTTCAGCACCCGCGGACCGACCAGCGCCATGATCATGCCGATGATGGTGATGACGACGAGCATTTCGACCAGGGTGAAGCCGGCCTCTCCGCAGGCGACGCGCCGCCGGCGTCGCCTTGACGATGGATATCTGGTCACTTCATGCCCCTCCCATTACATCCGCCTAACCGACAATCTGGCTCACCGACATCAGCGCCGTCATCACCGATGTGATCAGGCCGCCGACGACGAGCGAGATCGCGATGATCGCCGCAGGTCCGGCAATGCCGACGGCGCGGTCGAGCGTGCGTTGCAGCTTCGCCTCGTAGAATTCGGCGACCCGGCCCGACAGCATCGGCAATTGCCCGGTCTCGTCGCCCAATCTCAACATGCGCACCGCCATGGGCGGCAACGCCTCGGTCTCGGCGAGCGCATCGGAGAGTTTTGAGCCATGGCGGACACGGTCGGCAGCATCGCTCCAGACCCCGGACGATCCGGTGGTCGCCATCATGTCGACGAGGATGCGCAGCGTTGTGGTGAGGTTGACGCCGCTGCCGAGCAGCAGGCCGAGATTGCGGCAGAACAGCGCCGTGCGGTAGGCGCCCATCACGTTGCGGATCGCCGGCAGCCGCACGATCGCATTGGTCAGTCCGCGGCGGACACGCTCCTGCCGCAACACGAGCCACGTCGCCGTGACAATGGTCGCAAGCCCGGCCAATACCGCATCGGAATTGCCGCGCAAGAACGTCGAGATGTTCAGGAACACGCCGACGATCGGATCGACCTTGGCACCGAAATCCTGCAAGACGCTGGCGAACTGCGGCAGCACGAATGTCAGGAAGAACAGCAGCACGCAACCGGCCGCGCCGAGCACGAAGATCGGATAGCGGATCGCATCCGTCAGACGCCGCTTCAGCGCCTCGCCGCGCGCGCGTTCGCCGGCCAGCACCTCCAGCACCTGATCCAGCGATCCCGACGCCTCGCCGACCCGCACCAGCGCGATGTACATCGGCGGAAACAGTCCCTCATGCCGCGCCAGTGCCTCGCCGAAGCTCTCGCCGGAAACGACGCGCGCCCGGATGTCGGCGACGACGGATCTCAGCCGTCCGAAATCCGGATCGGCGGCGAGCAGCTCGAGCCCGTCATTGATGCGGGCGCCGGCGCGCAGCAGCAGCGCGAGGTCGCGGGTGAAGATGGTGACGTCCTCGGCCGTCGGCCTGTTGAAGAGGCTGAGCGCGCCACGCGCCGCGCCGCCCTCCTCCGGCGTGACGTTGTCGACCAGCACCAGGCCGAGCCGTTCGATCCGCTGCGCCACGTCGCCCGGCGCCGGCGCGGCGATCGCGCCGGAAACCAGTTCGCCGTTGGCATTGAGCGCGCGGTAGCGAAAATTCGGCATGGTTTCTAGGACACCTGCATTCTCTGAGACACTTGGACGTCAAGACATTTGGATGTTAGCGCACCGTGGTGACGCGGAAGACCTCGGGCACCGTCGTCAGCCCCGAGCGGCATTTTGCGACGGCATCCTCGAGCATCGTCGTCATGCCGCCCCGCATCGCGGCGGCATCGATGGAGTGGGAGTCGGTCTGCGGCCCGATCAGCGCACGGACCTCGTCGGACATCTCGAGGATCTCGAACACGCCGTTGCGGCCGCGATAGCCGGTACCGCCGCAGCGCTCGCAGCCGCCGGCCTCGTGCACGACCTCACCGCACTTGAAGCCGATCACGGCAAAGCGCGGGTCCTTGGCGAGATCGGCCTCGGTCAGCGCGTGCGGCACTTTGCAACGGTCGCACAGCATACGCACCAGTCGCTGCGCCACCACCGCGCGCAGCGTCGACTTGAGCAGGAAACCCTCGATGCCGAGATCGATCAGGCGCGGCACGGCCGCAGCCGCGGTCTCGGTGTGCAGCGTCGTCAGCACGAGATGGCCGGTGAGCGCGGCATGGATCGCGATATGCGCGGTCTCGGCGTCGCGGACCTCGCCGACCATGATCACGTCGGGGTCCTGGCGCACGAAGGAGCGCATGGCGGCAGCGAAGGTCAGGCCGATCGACGGCTTCACCTGGGACTGGTTGATGCCGGGGATCTCGTACTCGACGGGATCCTCGATGGTGAGGATCTTGCGCGTCGGCTCGTTGAGGATCGACAGCATGGTCGCAAGCGTGGTGGTCTTGCCGCTGCCGGTCGGACCCGTGACCACGATCATGCCGTGCGGCATCGCGAGCAGGCGCGTCATCACGCTCTCGTCGCGGGTCCGCAGACCGAGCTTGCTCATCTCGAGCAGGCCGCGATCCCGCGGCAACAGGCGGATGACGGCACTCTCGCCATGTTGCGTCGGCATGGTGGCGACACGTACGTCGAGCTCGCTACGTCCGACGCGGACGCGCGCCGCGCCGTCCTGCGGCAAACGCCGCTCAGCGATATTGAGGCTTGCGAGAATCTTGATGCGCGAGATCAGCGCCTGCGGCGGGATGCCATGCGGTGACGGCAGCGGGCGCAGCAGGCCGTCGACGCGCATGCGCACTACGAGACCAGCCCGGAACGGCTCGACATGGATATCGCTGGCACGCAGATCGACCGCGCGCTCCAGCAGATCGTTGAGCGCGCGCACCACAGGCGCACCGCTGGCGAGATCGCGCAGGCTCTCGATGTCGTCGTCGGACTGCCCCGCGCGGCCGGTGCTTTGGTCTGCATTCGCATCGTCAGCATCGGTTCGCTGGTCCAGGACCGTCGTAATGTCCTCATATGACGCTACGACGACATCGACCGGCGTTCCGAACACGATTTCGGCGGCACGAATGGCCGCCGTGTCGGAGGGATCGGCAACAGCCAAGCGAAATCCACCATCCGGCGCGCCAAAGGGAAAGATGGTGGATTCGCGTAAAAATCGCCGCGAAAAACCTTCAAGGCTGGGCGTGGTCGTAAGCAGTTGCGGAAGGCTCATCCGCGGCAGGGCAAAATAATCGGACAGTTCGTCGGCGAATTCCGCCGCCGACAGATCTGTGGTCTCCCAAAATTCTCGCAGTGGATGCGTCTGCGCCGGATTGGCTGACCGCTCGACACGAACATGCGCTCGCGGCGGCAGTGAATATTTTTCCAGGAGATGCTGCCTGAAGCTATCGGCGGAGCGGTCGCGCATCGCATTCACGGCGTTGACCTTGTTACTTGAATACAACAGCTTCTATGGAGCACGGAAGGTCCTTTGCCCTTGACTTATTTCTTAGCAAAAACATAATCGTGCGGCAAATTATTGCGCGTCCGAGCCAAGGGGGATCGGGCGCTTTTTCTCGCAGCGTTGGTAGGCGTATCTTGTTCGAAGTGGTCCGACCGCTTTTGCGCCACCGCTCAGCGTTGACTGGAACGCTCGTCCTCCTGTCGTCTGCCTTCCTGCTGACAGCGTGCATCGTCACCGCCGACCAGTCGGTCGAGGCGGACCCGAAGGACCCGCGCGCCCAGGACCTTGTCGACAAGATCCGCGGCATCGATCTCCAGCCCCGGCAACCTGCGGATGCAGGGGCAACCGGTGTTGGCCAGCCGAGATCGTCGAAACCTGCGATCTATCTGAGCGATGGTGCGCCGCAAGGCGGCGCGCTGGCCGAGCGCGATGATGGCGGCGGCAGCGGATACGACCTCAATTTCGAGAATGCGCCGGTCGCGACCGTGGCCAAGGTCATCCTCGGCGACGTCCTCAATGTCGGCTACACGATCGATCCCCGCGTACAGGGCACCGTGACGCTCGCCTCGGTGCGTCCGGTTCCGAAGGCGGACGCGATCTACGTTTTGGAGAATGCGCTGCGCATGTCCGGCGTGGCGCTGGTGCGCGACCGCACCGGCTATCGTCTGCTGCCGGCGCCGGAAGCCGGCCCCGGCGGCATCGACCGCTCGGCCAGTACCGAAGCCGGCCAGGGCATCACGGTCGTGCCGCTGCGCTACACGTCGGCGCAAAACATCTTCAAGCTGCTCGATGCTTTCGGCGTGAAGGCCTCGACCATGCGCCCCGACAATTCCCGCAACACGCTGATCGTCAGCGGCAGCGGCACGGATCGGGCGACCGCGGTTGACACAATTCTGTCATTCGACGCCGACTGGATGCGTGGACAATCGGTCGGCATCTTCCCGGTGCGCAATTCTGCCCCCGAACCTGTGATCTCCGAGATCGAGAAGATCATGGATTCCGGCGAAGGCGGCATGGGCCAGAACGTCATCAAGCTCCAGCCGATCGCGCGGCTCAACTCGATCCTCGTGGTGAGCCAGAAGCCGGAATATCTGAAGCGCGCGCAGACCTGGATTGCGCGACTCGACCGTTCCGATACCGATGGCGTGAACCTGAAATCCTATCCATTGCGCTACGGCAATTCCAAGGTGGTCGTCGCGCTGTTGAACGACATGTTGTTCAACCAGAGCTCGGCGAGCAACTCGTCGCTCGACAGCGCGTCGAGCCAGGTCGCTCCCGGCGCGGGTCTCACGACGTCGACCTCAACCAATCCTATCGCCTCGCTGAGCGCACTGCCGACCGCCGCTTCAGGCGCCGCAACGCCGGTGACCGGACCGGCGGGCTCGGCGCTGGGTGCCCGCGCCGCTCCGGCGGCAGCCGCGACGCCGGCGCAGGACAACAATAACTTCGGTAGCCCCAACGGCAATGGCGCGAAATCCGGCGTCAACGGCATCCTGCAGAATGTGCGGATCACCGCCGACGTCACCAACAATGCCGTTCTCGTCTATGCCAACCAGGACGCGCAGCGCATCGTCGAGCAGACCATCCGCCAGATCGACAGGCCGCAGCGCCAGATCGCGATCGAGGCGACGATCGCCGAGGTGACGCTGAACGACCAGTTGAACTATGGCGTGCAATTCTTCCTGGCGAGCCAGAAGGGTTCGGTCTCCAACGTCATCTCCGGCGTCAGCAATGCTGCGACGGTCGGCAGCGGTGCCGTCGAAGCGGCGTCCAACGCCGTCAACGCCGCCTCCGGCGCGCTGCTGGGACGCGTTTTGCCCGGCTTCAACTTCCTGATCGGCTCGGAAAACTCGCCGCGCGTCATTCTCGACGCGCTGCACGGCGTCACCGACGTCAAGGTGTTGTCGAACCCGTCGCTGGTGGTGCTGGACAACCAGGCCGCGACCTTGCAGGTCGGCGATCAGGTGCCGTTCTCGACCGGCACCGCGACGGTGCTGACCGCCAACAACACCGTCGTCAACACCATCGATTACAAGAACACCGGCATCATCCTGCGCGTGCTGCCGCGCGCCAATGCCAACGGCAATGTCGTGCTCGATATCGAGCAGGAGATCTCGAGCGTGGCCGCCGGCAGCGCGAACTCGCTGACGCCGACGATCTCGCAGCGCCGGGTCAAGAGCTCGATCGCGGTGACGAGCGGTCAGACCGTGCTCCTCGCCGGCCTGATCAGCGAGACCGAGAACAAGCAGCGCCAGGGTATTCCCGTCCTCGATTCCATTCCCGGCGTGGGCGACGCCTTCTCGCACCAGACCACCGCTCGCGCCCGCACCGAGTTGATCCTGTTCATCCGCCCGACCGTCATCAAGGACGGCGTCGATGCCCATGTCATCGCCGAGGAGATGCGCTCCAAGATGAACAGCCGCCTGGTCGGGACCAGCAATCCCGTGGTCACCGTCAGCCCGCCCAGGGCCGCGCGCTGACGGCGTGACCGGGGAAGATGCGCATGACGGGATAAGCGCCCCGCTGGCCCTCAGCCTCGCGCTGCTCGTCGCCGTGTTCGCAAGCCTCGTCGCGGCCCCCGCCGCGGAAGGCCTCTATGGCGCGTTCCTGGCCGCTCTGATGCTCGCCATCGCCACGAACGATGCCCGCCATTACCTGATCCCGAACGAGCTGACCGGGGCCGCGTTCGCGCTTGCCCTGCTCCGCGCTGCCGCTGCCGTGCCCGATGCGGGCGCCCAGGCGCTGCTCTGGCCGGTCGCGCGCACCGTAGCCGTGGCGCTTCCGCTGCTGCTGCTGATGCTGGCCTACCGGTACTGGCGCGGCCGCGACGGGCTCGGGCTCGGCGACGTCAAGCTCGCCGCCGTCAGCGGGGCCTGGCTCGATCTTGCGACGGTGGCGGCGGTGATCGAGCTCGCGGCGCTGCTGGCGATCGGCGCCTATCTCGCCAACGCCGCATTGCAGCGAAAACCGCTGCGCGGGACCGCCTTCCTGCCGTTCGGACTGTTTTTGGCGCCATCGATCTGGATCGGGTGGCTGGGCGAGACCTGGTATCTGAACTGGCTCGGCGGCTGGGCTGGCTAAAGCCCGGTGCGCTCGGGGTGAATCCTCACCGCGGCGCAGGCGGAGGCATCCGGCCTCCTACCGTCGTCTACTGTGCATGGGGTTGTTTTCGACTTTTTTGCCAGAGGCGTCCTGGAACCCCCGGGCGGCCAGCGTCAGCGCTCGCGGCTCGGCGCCCATTCCAGCGCCCGCAGGCGGGCCTGGGCGATCTCCCCGCGCGTCATCTTGGTGGTGACGGCGTCGCGGATCCGGGCCCGGGATTCCCGAACCCGCGGCGGCGACGCGGCGGCCGACAGGTTCAGCCATTTGGAGGCTTCGACGATGTCCTGCGGCACGCCCTGGCCGCGGTCGTAGAGCAGCCCCAGCGAATACTGCGCGCGGGTATCGCCCTGCTCCGCCGCCCGCCGGTACCACATCGCGGCTTCCGTGTAGTTCTGCGGCACGCCGCGCCCGGTCTCGAACAGGAAGCCGAGATAGGACTGCGCCGCCACGTTGCCGCGCTCGGCGAGCGGAATGAAGACGCGGGACGCCGCCACATAGTCCTGCCGCTTGAAGGCGGCGAGGCCTTGGCCGAGGGATTGGGCGTGGGCGGGAGCAACGGCGCAGAGTAGAAACAGCGCCACAGCCAAGCCGTTTGTGAGCGCAGCGCGGTTCGACACCAAGCCGCGCCCCGACCGCTGCGCCAAGCTTCCAGCCCGACAGTTATCAAAGACTCGCTTCATCGCCGCTCGCATTGGCCTCCCAACCTCCGCGAAATCTTAGACGTGCCGGCCGGTGAAATCCATACCACCCGCCTATGACGATCCCGTTGCCGCGCGACCGCCTACTCGATCCGCATCAACCTGCCGATGAATTCCGCACCTTCGATTGTGAGATGACCATAGTCCCACGTCAGCAATTCCGTCCGCGACGATGCCGTGTGCGTCAGGCAGCCCGCTTCGTTGCACAGCACCGCAAACGGCGAAACGAACCGCACGCCCGTCTCGGCCGCCATGCGCGCCAGCCCCATATTGATGGACTGATAGTTTTCGGTGCGAGGCGGCAAGCGATCGGGAAGCTGCCCGTTTGATCGCCAGAAATCGTAAACCTGTATTGGCAGATCAGGTGTCCAGAGCGGCGGCGCACCAACCAGGATCACCTCACCGACTTCGGTCTTTAGCTGGCGAAGTATCTCGGCCAGACTACTGCTCATCGCGTTTTCCGCGTTGAGCCCCTTGTACTCCGGGTAGCTGGTCCAGACCGCGAAAAGAATGACCCTCTTTGGCTTCAGTTCAGCGATCTTTGCGAGAATCGCGCGATTGCTGACGGCGCAAGCCGCTCCTCCTTCGAGCGCCGAGGGCGGGCAACTGTCTCGCGTAAACTGCGCGATCTCGCTGGTGCTTTGCTTTAGCGCCGCCAGCCCCGCATAAAGGCGCCCGGCGTGAGAGTCCCCCCAAACCAGGGTGGAACCCTCACTGCATTCGGGACGATAGCTTTCGAAACTCGTCGTCAATTCCAGCCAGCATTTAAGAACCCGGCCACCTAACGCCGGATTGTATTCCATGACCGCTAAAACCGGACGGATCTGCTCGGGGAATCGCGCGAAAACACCATCATCGCCCCAGACCGCCGTCGACAGGACGAGCACCGAGGCCATCAACGAAAGCGAAACGGCAACGCTCGACGGACGCAGCCAGCCAAACCGGATCGGGCGCTCGATGAACGCGGTCGTCAGCGCCGCCAGAACCAGGCTTGACACTATCACGGCGAGCTTCGCCGGCACCGACACGAAGCCGGCCAACGCCGCGAACGTCAGCAGCGGCCAGTGCCACAGATACAAGGGGTAACTGATCAGGCCGATCGATACGATCCACTTCTGCCGCAGAATACGCGAGCCGAAGATGATCACGAGCGCCGCGCCCGTTACCGGGATCAGGGCCGCAGGGCCGGGGAAAGCGTTCGACCTCTTGAGAAAGAACCCGCCTGCGACGATCAGCACGATCCCCGCAAGCGACATGAAGTCGGACCGCTTCGTGGCAGGAAATTTAGCCGTTGCGAGGAATCCGCCAATCGCAAGTTCCCACAGCCGTGATATCGGAGAATAGAACGCCGTGGCCGCGTGGTATCGCGTTGCATAACAGCAATAGAGGAACGACACGATCGCCACGAATATCAACCCGACCGTCGACCATTTCGGTATCTTCTTCAGACCCAGCAGCAGCAGCGGCCAGACCAGATAGAATTGCTCCTCGACACCGAGCGACCAAAGGTGCAGCAGCGGCTTGGTCTCTGCCGCCGCGTCGAAATATCCGACCTCGTTCAAAAGCAACAGGTTGGGAAAGAACAGCGCGCCGGCGATAGCGTGGAGACCGAGATTGTGAAACGGCAACGGCAGCATTGCCACCCATCCGATCGCCAGCGCGGCAAGAAGCACAGTCGCAAGGGCAGGAAGAATTCTTCTCGCGCGCCGCGCATAGAATTCCCTGATGCTGAAGCTGGATGAATTAATGCCGGAGAGAACGATACCCGTGATCAGGTACCCACTGATCACGAAGAACACGTCGACGCCGATGAATCCTCCACTCATGGCGCGCGGGAACGCGTGGTAGACGACGACCAAAATCACTGCGACCGCCCGAAGACCGTCGATATCGGCTCGATACTTCTCGGTCATCTTGCAGGGGCGGAATCATACCGAAGCGGCCGATCGCGCGCTGGCCCCCGGGCATGCCGGCGGCCACGATCCCGACGGACTATGGACACCGGAGGCAGGAACGGCGACAAGCAGCCCGATGTGGTAATCGTATGGGAAGTCCTGAAGATCATTGAATTCCAACTTACCATTTGTGTTACCAAGTCTGTCAACCATACACTCCTCAGGTCACCACTTGCGCATCTGCATCATTCAGTCCTGCTACATTCCCTGGAAGGGTTTTTTTGACCTGATCGGGCAATGCGACGAGTATGTAGTCTTCGACCGCGTGCAATATGCCAAACGTCACTGGCACAACCGCAACAAGATCAAGACCGCCAACGGCGTGCAATGGCTGACCATTCCCGTGCTCGCCAAGGGCCGGTTTGAACAACCTATCGACGAGGTCGAGATCGAGCAGCCGTGGGCAGAGAAACACTGGCGCACACTTGAGCTGGCGTACAAACGAGCCGCGTGCTTCGAGCAGTTCGCGCCAACGGTGAAGGGCTGGTACGAACGCGCCGGCAAGGAACGTCTGTTGACCGATGTCAATGCGATCTTTCTCCACGGCATCGTCGAACTGCTCGGGCTCAAGACGCGCATTACCCGGGATACCGCCTATCCGGCGCAGGGCATCAAGACAGAGCGACTACTGGAGATCGCCCGCGCGGCCGGCGCGGACCGCTACCTTAGCGGGCCGTCGGCGCGTGGCTATTTCGACGAGTCGATGTTCACGACCGCCGGCGTCACTCCGGAATGGATGAGCTATGAGGGCTATCCGGAATATCCGCAACTTCACGGCGGCTTCGAACACGCCGTGACCATACTAGACCTGCTGTTCAATACCGGGGCGGACGCGCTGCGCTATATGAGCCGCACCGGCCAGGTCGATCGCCAGCCGGCCTCATCCTGACCGCGCCACCGCTGACTGTCCCGCCGCCAGAAGAAGAGCCTCGGACATCGCTGTCCGGGGCTCTTCATCCACTGCCTGGCGACGCGACGGCCAGATGTTGAGCGAATTGCTACTGCTCGCCGAGGTTGGACGAGGCTCCACCGGCCGGCGTCACCGCAACCCCGAAAGTCGTATTTCCGGCCAAACGATTGTTTCCATAGGAAACTGTCGCCGAGCCGGCGAACCCTGTGGCGTTGAGCGTCACGTCGGAATTCGACAGCCGGATGATTCCGTTCGCCGTGACGCCGGTACCGTTGCTGGTGATCGAGCTGCTATCCACATTGATCGCCGAGCCACCGTCGTTCACGATCCCGCTGGCTGCGTTGCCGGCAATCACGGTCCGCGTGACATAAGCGTTATTGAGATTGCCGACGCCGAGGCCGCTACCGACGCTGTTGATCAGACTTGAGTCTTCAATAACTGCCTTGTTGGCGGCGGTAGCAGTCAGACTGATGGCGTTTCCAGTATTGTAACTGATGATCGTGTTGCGAACGAAAAGCAGAGTATTGCCCGCAGTCCGGACATCGCTGATGCCGGCTTGCGAGAATTGCGTGATCACGCAGTTCTCGATCGAAACCGACGCCGCAGTGAGGATACGGACGCCGTTGAGACCAGGGGTAGCGGTACCCGCAAGGCCTTGAATCTGGATGTTGCGGAGGATGACTTTGTCGGTGGCCGCCGCACTGATGACGATACCATTCGTGCCTGCGACCAGCACTGATCCGATCGTGGCACTGCAGTTCAGGGTCATCGACTTGGTGATCGTCACGGCGCCGTAGCCGCCCGGATCCAGACAGTTGATCTCACCGAAGGCTGCTGTTTTGGAAATCGCGCCGGCGAAGGTCTTGCATGGCGCAGTGCGGCTACAGGGATTTGCGTCATCACCCACACCCGACACCCAAGTGCGGGAGGCCTGGGCATGTGCCGGGGCCGACGCGAATATTCCCAAAAGAACCGCGAGTAAAGCTATACGACGCATTATCGTCCTCCTCAAATGAGCCGGGTTTCGCCCGGCCGGCTGAATAGCTGCTTAGGTTGGTTCGACGAATGAAACGGGGGTGGTTGGGTCGGCTGACATCCGCAGGGAATAGACAAAATACCCCTCTTCCCCAAGACGGCAGGCCTTTAGACGGTGGGCTTCTGAGTGGCAGGCTTAAAACTGCAATTCCAAACTACACTTAGCAATACTTTTGCGGCAAACTCCCCTGGAGATTGCGTGCTGAGGGCAGGCACAACTCGCCCCAGTGGTAAGTCGCCGACAGCCACACCTGAGGTTCAACGTCAAAGACGCTTATTTGGCGTGCTGGATTGATTGACCTTTTCTCCTCACGCCGCGGAGGACGGATTTGAGGAGACGCGCCCGGCGTTTGCGGCTTCAGGCAAATTGCCCTATTAACTGCCAGCGCGCCGAGGCCTCCCGTGGAAACTCACATAAGATGCTGATGGTAATTGTCTTTTATATCGTCACGGAGACATTTGGGTGAAACTCTCCATCGTGACAACTCTCTATCGATCCGCCGCCAGCATCGAGGAGTTCCACAACCGCGCAATGAAGGCCGCGGAAGCCCTCACCGACGATATCGAACTGATCATCGTCAACGATGGCTCACCGGACAACAGCCTCGAGCTCGCGCTTGAAATTCAGCGCAGCGACCCACGCGTCGTCATTGTCGATCTGTCCCGCAATTTCGGACACCACAAGGCGATGATGACGGGTCTCGCCCAAGCCTCCGGCGACATGGTCTTTCTCATCGACAGCGATCTCGAAGAGCAACCGGAAGATCTCGCGGCTTTGTATCAACGCTTCTCGCAAGGCGACTGTGACGTCGTCTATGGGATCCTGACGACGCGACGCGGCAATGTTTTCGCCAGGTTGCCCGGCGCAACCTTCTTCAGTCTGCTCGACCTCCTGAGCGACCATCCGGTTCCGCGTAACGTCTTCACCGCGCGCCTGATGACACGGGAATACGTCAAGGCTCTCGTCCGGCATCGCGATCGTGAGTTCTCGATATCCCATCTCTGGGAGGTGACGGGCTTTCGCCAGCAAGCACTTACGCTCAAAAAACTCTCGCTGTCGCCCACCAGCTATACTTTCCGGCGACGGGTCGAAATGGCGATACGCGACATCACGACAACGTCGAGCAAATTGCTGTATTTGATCTTCTACGTCGGCCTTTCGATATTCGGCCTGTCAATTGCGGTCATCATCTTTTTTCTGGGCCGGTATTTCACACGGGGAGTTGGCGTCGACGGGTTCACGTCGGAGATCGTCTCGATCTGGTTTCTTGGCGGACTCATCATCCTCGTCCTCGGCATCTTTGGAATCTACATTGCGAACATCCTGGCCGAGACAAAACGCAGGCCGTACACGATCATACGCCGGATCTATCATCCGGAAAGCGCGACAGTCCTGCAATCGAGCGCGCCAGACAAGGACATCAACGGATGAAGGACCGGGTTGACGCTGCAATCCTGCCTCAAGTGGCGTCGTATTACGCTTCGAAGCTTGAGCAGCACGGAACGACTTCGCAAGGCGTGGACTGGAACGGGACTGCTTCGCACGATCGGCGCCACAGGCAATTTCTTCGTCTGCTCGAGGGTAGTCCAAACGCCAGCGTCATCGATCTCGGCTGCGGGTTCGGAGACTTCCTGCGCTTCCTCCGCTCCGAAGGGTTTCAGGGCCGCTTCACCGGCTATGATATTGCCGCGAGCATGATCGAGAAGGCGCGGGAGCTATATGGCGAGGGCGAGGATCGTCAGTGGCGCATCGGCAGCGAACCGGAGGAAGTGGCCGACTTTGCCATCGCGAGCGGCATTTTCAACGTCAAGGGCGACGTTCCCGCGGAGGCCTGGATCGACTATGTCAACGACACGCTCGATACTCTCGCGCGCGCCGGCCGCCGCGGATTTGCATTCAACATCCTGAGCCTGTCGAGCGACCCCGAAAGGCGGCGCCCCCACCTTTATTACGCCGACCCGGTTGCCATGCTGCGCCATTGCCTTGCGAAGTACGGACGCTCGGTCGCTCTGTTGCAGGACTACGAGCTCTACGAGTTCACCGTTCTCGTCCGGCACCCCGACCGGGGGTGATTCGCCCGCCGACTTAGGGGGTTGCAGAACGCCGGTCAATTGATATCAATCGACCGGTGAATGCTCGAATTTTCTCCGGAAGGGCTGATCTTGCGAGGCAACGACTGCCTGGATGCAGGCTCTTCCGAGCCGAGGTACTGAAAGATGAACATAGCCGAAATCGATCCCGCCGAGATTGATCGCGAACTGAACTCGAACGGATACATGATTTTTCGCGATCCGGAGATCGCTCAGACGAGCGTGCAAGCCCGGGCCGAATATGTACGCTGCCTGCAGGCGTCCAAATTGCATCCCACGCGCGAGAAATTCCACTACACCACGCTCGCAAGCGAGCCTTGGAGAAAACTTGCGATCGGCTCGAGCAACGGTCTTGGCGAGAGTTACGCCCAGAATTTGCAGTCGATCTACTTCGACGCGAATGACAAGAATTACCCGGCGCTCGGATCGCTGTTCAAGACCATGATCCAGATCCGAAACAAGCTGATGGGCGTCGACCTGTCGTTCGGGTCCGATCCGGAACGCGAACGTTTCTGGGACGCCTGCCGGGTCCATCACTATCCGCGCGGCGGCGGTTTCATGGCGACGCATCGGGACACGCATTTTCCGCAGGTCATCAGTGCCGAGATCGCCAAACCGTTTTATCAGATCTGCGTGCTTCTCAGCCGCAAGAATACCGACTTCTTCACCGGCGGCGGCGTCATCTATGACGGCAACAAGCAACGCATCGACCTCGAAACCGATGCCGGCTTTGGCGCGCTGGTCCTGTTCGACGGGCGCACCTATCATGGTGTGGAGGACGTCGACCTCGATCAGGTTATCGACTTTTCCCGGACCGACGGACGGCTGGCCGCCTTCGTGAATCTTTACTCCGTCCCGGCGGCCTGACGTATCCGGAAGCAGCACGAGGTCACATGCAACCGGCCAATTCCAAACGGTACGGCGTTATCGAGCAAACCGCCTCGGAGACAGACATCGCGTATGCCTGTGAAACGATCCGGCAGCTCGGCTACGCCGTGATCGATGGCGGCTACGATTCGGGCTGGCTTGGCAGTTTATCGGATGCATTCGAACGTGCGCGGCAGCGTCACTACGCCGAACACGGCGGCATCGAGGCCCTGAAGGCGCTCGACGAGCATAACACCGTCAGATTGCCGATGGCTTATGAGCCGCTATTTCTCGAACTCGCCACCAACAAGACCATACTCGAGATCTGCAATCGGCTGATTACCGGCTACAGCATCCTCAATCAGCAGAACGGCGTGATCAATCCGCCGCACGCCGAACGATACAATCAAGGTGCGTGGCATCGCGACTTGCCGTATCAGCACTTCGTCTCGTCCCGCCCGCTTGCGATCAACGCGCTGTTTTGCCTGGATGCCTTCACGATCGAGAACGGCGCAACCCAGGTGTTGCCCGCTTCGCATCGGCTTGAGGCCTTTCCGTCGGACCGTTTCCTGGCGAGCGAAGCGGTCACCGTGGTGGCGCCGGCCGGCTCCTTCATCATTCTCGATTGCATGATGTTTCACACCGGCAGCGTCAACACGACCGATCGGCCGCGACGCGCCGTCAATCACGTCTATACGATCCCGCTGCTGCGCCAACAAATCGATTTGCCGGCCGCACTCGGCGAGAAATTCACGACCGACGCTCAGCTCCGCAAATTGCTGGGATATGAGGTCCGTACGCCCGGCTCAGTTACCGGATATCTGGCGTCGCGCAGCAAGAAGTCATAGCGGGTACGCCGGACGGAACCATTTTGGTCGCAACATGCAAGCAGCAGAACATGCTGAGCAGGACCGGCTCCCAGGGACATCACCAAAATGAAATTCGTACGGATCAACCCGCCCGGCAGCTTCTGCACTCAGGAGGCGCTTCGCGACGCGTTCAGGCAACGCGGCGGGGCGACCTTTCTCGATGTCGGCTGCGGTGGCGGCGATCTCTCCAAGCTGTTATGCGATGAAGGCCTCACCGGCGTCGGAATCGATTTTTCCGAGCGCGCGCTGGAAGTCGCCGCGACGCTGCTCGATCCCTACATCCAGCAGGGCAAATACCGGCTGAAACTTGGCGACCTGCACGACCTGCCCGACGATTTCGTCAAGGTGGACCTTGCCATCAGCTACATGGTCATGGAGCACATCGAGGACGATGTGGCGTTCCTGCAGAAGATCGCGAAGTTTGTAAAACCGGGCGGCAACATCATCCTCGGGGTTCCCGGACGTCGCGACCACTGGTCCCTGGAAGACGAGACCGTCGGCCATTTCCGCCGTTATGACCGCGACGACCTGGACGCGGTTTTGCGCAAGGCCAATCTGGACCAGACCTCGGTCTGGTCGGTTGGCGTTCCCACCATCAACATGCTGTTCAAGGTCAGTCTGTGGATGATCATCCGCAGCGGCGCGGCCGCGAAAAAAAACGAGAGCCAGAGAGAGCAGACCGAGACGAGTGGCATCCGGGAAATACCCTGGAAGACGGTGTTTCCCTCCTGGGTACGGATCATTCTGAACCGGGTGACGCTGTACCCCCTCTTCCTGATCCAGAGACTGTTTTACCGAACCGGCCTCGGCGTCGTCATGATGGGTATGGGCCGGGTACCCGATTAGAGTACAACTCGAAAGGGCGAAGCCGACTTCCCGGCAAGCATGCCGCTACCTGGTTGAAGCACGCCCTAGAGTGGAAGTTCGCCTTCCCAGACCGCCAGGCCGAAACCGGTCGCGCCATAGCCGTTGCCGTTATGAGCGAGCCAAAGCCGTTCCCGATGCCAGAACAGGGCCGGATAGCAGGTCATCTCGCTATCCCATCCGCTGCTTGACGGGCTCAGTCCCATCGCTTCGTCAAGCCGCGTCCAGTTCAAGCCGTCATGGCTCGATGCCGCACCGATACTGTAGCGCTCGCCACGACAGGCGAAACACATCAACAGCTTTTCGCCGATCTGCACGACGCTGGGACGTGCGAGCGCATATTCCGCGGCCGTCGCAAAACCGACGGCAACTGTGCCATCACGTGTCCAGCGAACGCCATCTCTGGAACGCGCGACCTTAATGGCATGCTGCATGTCTGCATTGCCGACGGCGGGCGCAAGGTTGGAGCCGTACCACATCCACCAGTCGCCGGGTCCGAGCCGCAATACGCTTGGATAAGAAAGGGTGTAGGGGTCCTCGGGCGAACGATCGAGGATCGGCCCCGGCGAAAAACGATCGAACGCCCTCGACAGCGTCTGCGATTGCGCCAATCCGATTGCATTCCGCCACGGCGAACGAATGCCGAGATTCCAGCCCATGTAATACAGTGAAAAACCGTCTGCTGTTTTGACGACGCAACCGACCCCGACACCGCTGTCGTCGAAGGCGCCGTCCTCACCCGGCGCCATCACAGGCGCATGTGCAGCGGCGTCGACGCGCGGTCGATCAGAGACTTCGACGTCCACCCATCCGACATGCGAACGTCTATCCGTATCGCGCGAGCTGTAGAAAAAGCGAAAGATGTCGCCCGCGAGGTGGACAGGCGCCGGAAGCGCGGCATGGCTATGCGCCCAGGGCGATTTGCCGTCGGGAGCGAAGACTTGGCCGAGACGCCGCCAGGCCATTCCTGGTCTCACAAATTTCTAAGGCGTGTGCTCGGTACCGCCGAGCGCTCGGTTCCGCGCGGTGCCACGACTGAAAAATCCGGCTGATCTTCCAGCACCAAGGCCCCGGCGCCAAGCACGCACTTCTTGCCGATCGTGACGTGATCGCGGATCGTGACATTGACGCCGACGAAACTCCCCTGCCCGATCCGCACGCCGCCGGACACCACGACATGCGACGCCAGAAAGACGTCGTCCTCGATGGTCGAGTGATGGCCGATATGGTTGCCGCTCCAGAGCGTCACGTTGGCGCCGACCGTCGCGAATGGCTGGATCGTATTGTCTTCCAGAATGAAGCAATTCTCCTTCGCCTCGAACCCGGGAAACACCGTGGCGCGACTGCTCAGATAAGTCGCAAGCCGGTAACCCTTGGCGCGGACGGCCGCGACCTTTTCGGCCCGAACCGCATTGATCTTCGCGTAGCTGACAGCGACGAACATATCGTTGCTTTCGGGCGCGAATTTCGTAGCGACGTCTTCGAACGCCACGACCGGCCGGCCGCGAAATTCCGACTGCTTCTGGAACGCAGCATCGACGGTAAAGCCCGCTACTTCGTAGCGTGAATCTTGTGAAAAATAGAAATCTGCCAGTTCCGCAATTTCGCCTGTACCAAAAATGACGATTTGCTGCTTCTGCAATGGAATACCCTCACCGGGCCGTTATATCCGTTTACGGGCCGACCGCAACAAAAGACGCCCCATGATGGTCGTCCGCCCAGGGGCATGCAACAAGATCGGCCCTATCGGCAGTGCCGATCGGTGGTCCCGTCGGATCTAGACAATGTGCCAATGGCTTGCGAGCAGGCCGGGACCGGAAACGGCGGCAGCATTCGGATCGGGGATATTTGCATGGGCGCCGATCACGGTGTCACCGTTCAGGTCCTGATGGAAGCTTGCCTCGAGCGCTTCGAACGCTGCACTGGACCCGGAACCAGGCATGTACAGATTTCCGGTATAATTGCCGCTGCTATCGGTGCTCCACACCGAATACAGATCGGCGCCGGCCATCTTCCACGCCACCTCGTAGCCGGTTGAAGTCTGCTCGACGCCGAGCGGCGTGTAACCGCCAAACTGACCGGCGGTCACGGCCGCCCCGCCATATTTCAACGTTGGGCCGGTACCAGTGCTGATGTCTTTCAGATAGAAATTCTGACCGACCTGCACGAGGCTCGTTGCCCCCTGCGCTTCGATCACAGTGCCGACAATAGTCGCCACGCCGATCACACCATCACCATTCAAGTCCTGATGGAAGCTTGTCTCCAGCGTTTCGAGCGCCGCGTTGGAGCCGGGACCAGGCTGATAGGAGTTTCCGGTGTAATTGCCGTTGCTGTCGGTGCTCCACACCGAATACGTATCGGCGCCCGCGACTTTCCAGGCCACCTCGTAGCCGGTCGAAGTCTGCTCGACACCGATGGGCGTGTAACCGCCGAACTGGCCGGCGACCACAGCCACCCCGCCATATTTCAACGTCGGGCCGGTACCGGCACTGATGTCTTTCAGATAGAAATTCTGACCGGCCTGCACCAGGCTCGTCGATCCCAGTGCCTCAACCACGGTGCCGGCAGGCACCGGAACGCCGATCACGCCATCACCGTTCAGGTCCTGATGGAAGCTGGGCTCCAGCGCTTCCAGCGCTGCGCCGGAGCCGGGACCGGGCTGATAGTAGTTTCCGGTGTAGTTGCCGTTGCTATCGGTGCTCCACACCGAATACGTATCGGCGCCCGCGACCTTCCAGGCCACCTCGTAGCCGGTCGAAGTCTGCTCGACACCAATCGGCGTGTAACCGCCGAACTGACCGGCGACCACGGCCACTCCGCCAAATTTCAACGTTGGGCCGGTGTTGGTGCTGATGTCGTCGAGATAAAAATTCTGACCGACTTGCACCAGGCTGGTCGATCCGAACGCTTCGGTCACAGTGCCGACAATAGCCGCCAGGCCGATTGTGCCGTCACCGTTCAGGTCCTGATGAAAGCTTGACTCCAGCGCTTCGAACGCTGCACTGGACCCGGAACCAGGCATGTACAGATTTCCGGTATAATTGCCGCTGCTATCGGTGCTCCACACCGAATACAGGTCGGCGCCAGCCATCTTCCACGCCACCTCGTAGCCGGTTGAAGTCTGCTCGACGCCGAGCGGCGTGTAACCGCTGAACTCGCCGACCGTGACGGCTGCTCCCTGATATTTCAGCACCGGCCCGCTGCCGCCGGCCGTCGGATTGAGCAGATAGTTACCGCCACTCTCCACCAGGCTGGTGACGCCGACCGCCTCGACCACGACCGGGGGAAGGAGCTGGCTGATCAGCAAGGCGCTCGAGATCGTCCCGTCGGCGAACTGAAAATTCTCGACGTTGGTGACCGTATCGGTGCCGTCGGGCGAACCCGAACGTAGATCCGTGAATGTAAATGTCTGCGAATTCGCATTGTAGGCGATGCCGTAGTTCGCGCGGCTGCCCGAATACACCGCCGTATCCGTACCGGGACCGCCGTCGATGGTGTCGTTGCCGCCACCGCCGGTGATTGTGTCGTTACCGGCACCGCCCTTCAGGATATTGGCGATGGCATTGCCGATGATGATGTCGTTGCCGGAGCCGCCCGTGGCGTTGTCGATATAGGAGCGCGCGTCGCCATTGTAGAGATAGGCGTTGTAGACGTTGCCGGCGGCGTAATGGCCGTTGCCGAGATAGGCCAACTGCGTGGTGGAGAACACCGACGAAGCGCCGGGATTGAGATTGATCGTGAGATTCGTCGTGTAGTTCGACAGGTCGTAGGTATCGACGCCATTGCCGTCCCAGACCGTGTCGTAGATGCGGTTGGCCGAGCCGCCGACGCCGCCACCCGGCGCGAGCTGCCCGACGCCGTTGATGAACTCCTGCCCCGTCGTCGGGCTCCAGGTGTAGACGGTGTTGCCGCTCTGAGTATTGTAGTTCGCGCCATACAGTGTCTGCAGGGCGAGGATATCGTTGGCCATATAGGTCTGCGGATATCCGTAGGCTTCATTGGTGTAGCCGGTCAGGGGCCCACCGACATAGCTGCGATAGCTCATGACGGTGTATTCGCTGTCGTCATGCGCGCTCGGCACCGCGACATTGGCGACGCCGCCGGTCTCCTGGCTATGCTTGAGGCCCATGGCATGCCCGAGCTCGTGCAGAGCCGTCGTGAAATAGTAGTTGCCGAGCTGTGCCTGCGTGTAGTCGTACTGCGTGCCGAACCAGACGTCGCCGCCGGCCGCGTAGTTGCCGGGGTAATAGGCGTAGGAGGTCGGATTGGCCGCGGGCGATTGCGCGACCATGATGTCGGCGGAGCCCGAGCCGTTATACGTGATGCTGGCGTTGGTGTAGCTCTGGATCAGCGCAATGGCGTAGTTGATCGCCGCTTGCATCTGGGTCGGCGCAGCCGAAAAGCCCGACGTCGTCGGTTCGCCACTGCCGCCGGAGTAGGGATTGGCATAGGTGCTGGACGACGTGGGGAAGCTGTAGCTGATCGTGCCGGACCATTTGGTACCCGCCAGCAGGCCGTCGATGTCTGCGTTGTTGGTCGCACTAACGTTGACGGAGGTGGCCAAGGGTATCTCCGGAGCAGCAAGCCCCCGGTCGATTCGGGGCGCGGACGGTTGATTCTATCTTCAGAAACACACGTTTGGTTTAAATTTGGCGATGCGGCCAGACCTCTTCCATAATGCCGTGTGAGGAGCCAGATTCAGTACTTATACGGGCAACGACCACAAGGCCGGTTCCAGCTGCCCCACCCATGATTATAAAGGGCAATCATGAAACTACGCCTGCTCTCGGCCGGCTTTTTCGGTGCCCTGGTGACATTCGCCGGGATGGATCACCTACCCCTCGGAGGAGTGCCTGTCATGGTCGGAAAAGCCAATGCGGACGACGGCAGCAACGCGCTGCGCGCGCCCTCGGTTCCACCGGCCCGCGCCCCTTCGGCAGCCGTCGCCGAGGAATACGAGCTTGCCCGCCAGAAGGGGACCCCGGAGGCGTTCGAGCTGTTCATCGCGCGCCACGGCGACGCCCCCCTGGCCGAGAAGGCACGCGCCGAGCTGAAGCGCTTGGCGCGCTGATCGCTCCAAGGGACCCAGGCAGCACGAGGCCAGCATTTTGGCAGACGGCATCGGCGCCGGGCCGGACTTGCCGCATGATGTTTCGGCACTATGGTAGGCCCGCAATCTGTTCCCGGAGCCGCCCAAAATGCCCTTTCCGCATGCCTCGGAAGCCCTGTCGCGCTTCACCGTGCTCGATCTGACCCGCGTCCGCTCCGGGCCCACCTGCGTGCGCCAGCTCGCGGACTGGGGGGCCACGGTGATCAAGATCGACGCGCTCACCGAGGATTCCGGCGGTGAGCAGCCGGGCGGACCGCGGCGGGGCTCCGACTTCCAGAATCTGCACCGCAACAAGCGGGCCATGACGCTGAACCTGAAGGACGAGCGCGGGCTCGCCGTCTTCAAGCGCCTTGCGGCCAAGGCCGACGTCGTTGTCGAGAATTTCCGGCCCGATGTGAAGAAAAAGCTCGGCATCGACTATGAGAGCCTGCGCGAGATCAACCCGCGCATCGTCTATGGCAGCATCTCCGGCTTCGGCCAGGACGGCCCCTATCACAAGCGGCCGGGCTTCGATCAGATCGCACAGGGCATGGGCGGGCTGATGTCGATCACCGGTGCGCCGGGCGAGGGCCCGATGCGGGTCGGTATTCCCGTTGCCGACCTCACCGCCGGCCTGTTCTGCGCCATGGGCATCCTCACCGCGCTGCTCGAGCGGGAGGTTTCGGGCAAAGGCCAGTGGGTCCAGACCTCGCTGCTCCAGGCCCAGATCTTCATGCTCGACTTCCAGGCCGCGCGCTGGCTGATGGAGAAGGAAGTCGCCAAGCAGGCCGGCAACAACCATCCGACCAGCATCCCGACCGGCGTGTTCAAGACCTCGGACGGCTACATCAACATCGCCACGACGGGCGGGCGTATCTGGGAGCGCTGCGCGCAGGCGATCGGCGCGCCGGAGCTCTACAGCCATCCCGATTATGCGACAGCCCCTGCCCGTTCCAAGAACCGCGATGCGCTCAACGCCGAGATCGAGAAGCGCACGGTGACGAAGTCGACCGAGACCTGGGTCCGCGAATTCAACGAAGCCGGCGTGCCCTGCGGGCCGATCTACGCCATCGACCAGATGTTCGAGGATGCGCAGGTCAGGCATCTCGGCATCGCCCAGGACGTGCCGAACGACGAGGACCGCCACATCCGCCTGGTCGGTCAGCCCGTGACGCTGTCGCGCACACCGAGCAAGATGGTGGCGCGGCCGCCGGAATTCGGCGAACAGACCGACGAGGTGCTCGCCGAATTCGGTTTCGATGCCGACGAAATCGCAAAACTCAGGCAGGCCAAGGTGGTGTAGGCATCCGCGCGGCCGCCCCTTGCGGAGCCCGCGCAGGTGCCGAGCGACACATCGAACTCGTTCGCTCTAGCCATCAAGCCTGTAGATCACGAACGAGTGGTTCGCAAAGACGACGGGAAACGACAGCGAATTCCAACCGGCTTTGCGGACCAGGTAATCTCCACCAAACTCGCTTTTGAACGCTCGCCATTGCTTTTCATCAAGCCTGGCCCAGCCTTCTGAATCATCGACGATCATGTTCTGCGTTTTGAAGTCGGCCATCCGGGCGTTGTAGCTCTGCGCCTCGGGCGTCGAAACATAGACGTTTCCGACAGCATAGGTCACGATCGTCTGACGCCTGCTGACCCCGCGCCAGGCCAATGGCGCCAACCCGGTGTTGATGAAAGCCGATCCAGGCCGGGTATGATCGCGCGCCCAGACCTGCGCGTCGTACAGGTCACGATGTTCACCCGTCGTCTCCGTCAGACCCATAGCATCGTTGTCCAGCGACATCGCGACGATGAGGGCGCAGGCCACGACGGCAACTGCCACGCGAAACTCGACAATCTTCCTTGCAGGCAATGCGATCAGATCCTGTCCCCAGGAGGTCCGGGCAAGGATGCTCGCCAGCGCGATCATCGCAGCGCATGAGATCACCAGATCCCATCTGAACAGATTGAGCCTGTTTTCCGTCAGCATCCAGCCGATGGTTTGCCCCATCCAGAACAGCACATTGTGATCAACGGCTGTCGAATAACCGGCCACATGACGAACGAGCAGAATGGCTGACGTCACGGAGGCGACAGCGCTGCCCAGCCACGCCAAAGCAGTTCTGACACGGCTCCCGGCGATCCCGGCAGGATACGAGGACAGCGCAACGAGGCCCAGGATCGAGAGCGTGCAGCAATTGAAGAGGAGTAACAGTGCGGCAATCACACGGAGCGCCGACCCGCTCACGAGATCAGCCACCACTCGCCGCATGACAAAGGGAACACTCACGAGAAGAAGAAGAATGCAGGCGCGCGACAGGATCAGATTCATGACCGGAGCGAACTGAAAGATCACCGCAAGAGCATGCAGCGCACAGGCGACGCCGGTCATCGCGCCCGCGCTGAACAGGAACCAGCGCGCCTGGCGGCTCGCGCCGTTCAGGCCGGACAGCCCGAGCAGAAACAGTCCAACCGTCCAGAATATGCCGTTGATGAAGGCTGCCAGACCATAGGGATACTCGGCCCCCAACGGATAGATGTGCGCGTTGTTCAACAGCGCCTTGGCCGACATCGAAATTGTCGCCAGTCCGCGTGTCGAAATGTACCCCGGAACATAGGCCACGAGGAGAACCGCCGTCCCCATGCCAGCGGCGAGCAACAAGGTGCTGAAATCCAGTCTACGCTGCGTCAGGACATAGGCGACCACGAACATGGTGGCGATCAGCGCCATGATCGGATGAATGGCGGCACCAACGGCAAGCCATATCGTGCTGGATCCGAGGCGCCCCTCGATCACCGTCGCCGCCGCCATGATGAGGCAGGGCAGCGCGAGCCAATTGGCATAGGGCATCCAGTCGAGCCCCCCGATGAGAGCGGGACTGAAGAAGTGTGGCCGCCACATCAGCACGAACAGCGCGGTCAGCCAGGAGATGCCCCGCGACTTGAACAACGTCATCGCGAAATAGTAGCAGGCACAGCTGAGGCCGGCGGCCTGCAAGATGACGAAGAGCGCGTAGAATATCTCGGGCGGGACGGAGAGGTATTTGAAGAGAAACGCCGGAAGCCAATTCGTGACTGAGCTCATCGCAACATGAGACCAGATTTTCATGTAGGCATCTAACGAGAAGTCGCCGGGGTTGGCGAAGAAATAGGCGTGCGCCACCGGACTTTCGTCGATCGGCGGCTGCGACAGCCGAACTCCGAAATCCCGCACGAGAAGCCAGACCTCGACCGTGCTCAGCAGCGCAAGCAGGGTCATATCGACGGCGCCGCGGCTTACTTTCCGCGGACTCAGGAAGTCCCACCTCCAAGGCATTCTCAGACTTTTCCTGATCTCGCCGACGAGCTCAGAGCAATCGAGCCCCCAACTGCTCCAGCTTGCTTGCTCACCACGGCCAGCATCGATGGACCGAAGACGGGACCCATCGGACTGGCGCGTGGGATGGTTCAGGACGGCCGCGTTCCGATGGCCGCCCAGCTGTAGCCGTGCCTGTGAACCATCTTGATGTCGGTAAATCCCGCAGCTTTGAACAACTGCCGCAGCTCTGGCCCCCGATAATAATGCGCATAGGTCGGATTCAACTGGTCAAACACGAGCATGACCCGTTCATGCCACGCGACCTTCATGAAAACCGAACGAAAGTAGACATGCATCGGCAAGGGAGCGACTCGACACAGCGAGCCGTAGATCGATGCGCAACCAGCGAAGAACTTCGATACGCCCACCAGCCAGGAATCGGGCAGCTTGGTCGTCATCCATCGCAGCGGAAGCACGAAGTAATAATAGAAGGCGTTTCCTTCCCGCGACATCAGCAGGACATAAAACCGGCCGCCAGGACGCAACGCATTGCGGATGGCACGAAACGTCGGCAGCGGGTTCTCGATATAGCTCACGACGCCGAGCGAAATCGCGATGTCGACATCGGAGTCGATATCGATCTTGTCTCCGGTGCAGTTCTTATAGGTAATTCTTTCGGATCGCTCGCGCGTGTTCTCTTTCAGGATCTCGATCGTTTCCGCGGGCTCGACCGCGTAAACATGCTGCGCACCCGACTTCAATATCCAGCGCACGATGCGACCGGTGCCGCTGCCGAGATCAAGAACCCGCTTGTCCGAAAAATCATTCAAGCTCAGCAAGCCGGCGAGCGAGTCCTCGAACAGATCGATAGAAACGAAATAGCCCGAATTGTCCGGGAACGTCGTCCATTGGCTCGAAAAGTCGGCGACTGTCCTCGAGCTCCGCGGCTCACCGTTCATACTCACACCCTGGCCCTCGCGATGCATGATGCTCACTTGTCAAGCAAATTTCGGCATTTGACGCCTCTGTAGACCGCGAACCCTCCAGTATCAAGAGAACAAAAAGAGCCATCCCAAGGCCTCCGGAACCTGCCTTTCGGGGACGCCGGACCGAGCCTGCATCCAGCACGATGCGGGGCCAAAAGCCCGACTGAGATGCACTTGCTTGCACCATCTGCCCGGCGCCTGGCCCGTCGATGCCGAAGCCGCGGCAACCGCGGCGCCCCGATTCCACGGCACGCTCCGCGAGAGCTCTGTTGGCTACTCAAATAGCGAATTGACAAATCGGGCCGTTATGGCCATGGGCAAATGGGACCACGATTTTTTGGAATCCCGCACTGGCCGCCGTCTCTCACCGCCTGGCCGTGCTATGGTGCGCGAGGTGCCACAAGGCCGCTACGTTGGCGCTGGCGGCGATCGTAAGGGCGAAGCGGATCGAGGCGGAATGTTGGGGCGGCGCGGCTTTTCGGTTTTTACAATTTTCGCAAAACACGAATCCGATCGAAACGACCGAAGACTTCTCGGACGTTGCGCGCTGGCCGCAATCTGCCTGATCGTGGCCGCATTTCCAGACGTCATCTTTTTCAAAGCCAGCCTGAGCAACGCGAATATCGTCAACATCACCTATGATCAGCAAAGGAAGGTTCGGTTTTTTCCCGAGCGGGAGAACCGCAGCGTCGCCGACGGGCTGACTGATCCGGGAGGTGCGGCATTCCAGTCCGAGCCGGGCATACAATTCGTCCGACGCAGTTTTCGCGATGGGCAATCGATCTACTGGAATCCGTATTCGGCGACCGGTTCATATGGTCCTGAAACACTCGTCGATATCAAGACGTCGCCCCTCTCGATCGCAACCGCGCTTCTTGGCGGCAGCGACGGGGTGTTCCATGCCGTCTTCCTGTTCTTCAACCTGATCGCCGTCTTTTGCCTGCTCGTGTTGCTGACGATCGAATTCCGGCTCTCATTCATCGCAGCACTGGGCGGAGGCGTCGCATATCTGCTGAATGGATATTTCGTTGCCAATATGGGCTCGAATGTCTCGCAGACATGGCTCTACTTTCCGGTTTTGACGTTGGCGCTGGTGAGCTTCGCCCGGCGTCCGAGCGCCCTGAAGATGACGGGAATTTCGTGCGGGGCAGGATTGATCCTCGCCACGACGTTTCTGCCAACGACGATCCTGGCAATGGCGACCGCTCTGTTGGTCGGCGCGGCCGCGTCCGTCGGACATTCAATCTTGCGGGAGCGAGGGCTGGGCTCGATTTCGAGGTCTGCCGGACGGTTGATTGCAGGCCAGCTTGGCGGCGTCGCGCTGGCGCTGCTCGCGCTTGCAATCGTGTATCTGCCGATTTTCGAAGCGCTGAAATACATGGGCACCGGCGACTTCTATGCAAAACGGCAATTCTTCCCGACCAACCTCTTCAACCTGATCTCGCTCTTCACGCCGAAGCATGCCTTCGAGTCCTATGTCGCCGCCACGCCGCAACTCGCGGCGATGCGCGGCAACTTCGCATTCCACCAGGGCATCATCGGCGCCCTGCTCGCGACCCAGGTTGCGCGGCCATGGCCGGTTTTTCAGCGAACCATCCTTATTCCACTCTGCGCGATGCTCCTGTTGCTCATCGGGCGGGTCTACGGAGTGGCCGGCGTAACGTCGGTCGTCGATGCGCTGCCGGTACTTGGCAATCTCGGTGAACAATATGTATGGATCAGCATCGGGCTGATCTTCGCGATCATCGTCGCATTCGGGCTGCACGGCTTGCAGAATGGCGGACTGCGATGGATCCCGTTGCTGATCGGCGCGGCGGTGATTGGAGGAGCTTTCGCTTATACAACGCTCCTTTGGGGCAAGGAGAATATCAAGCAGCCGCTCTATCTTGCGGTCACACTGGCCGTTCTCGAGGCAGGCGTGGCACTGATCATTCTGAGACGAACACGGGTCGCTTCGATCGTCGTGGCGTCGAGCCTGGTCGTGCTCTCGTGGGGCGAGCTCACGTTCGACCTGAATCACTATAAGCCGGTGCGGTACGACCGCTTCCTCGAGCCTGCGCCTTTCATCGGCGTCCTGCAAAAGCAGGGCGGCCTGCACCGGATCGCGAGTTACGGGCAGCCAGGCGTTCCGCCGGAATACGGTAGCGCTTATGGATTGTATCAGATCGGATCGATGAACTTTCAGCTGTTCCCCCGATATGAGGATCTTTTCAATCGCCTGGTCCTGCCCAATCCGGCCCAGCGCTGGGAGACATTCGCAACGCTGGTGCTGGCGCCTGACACCGATTTTCTCAACCTTCCCGGGCTCGATTTCCTGGGCGTCAGGTTCCTGGTGTTGCCGGCGACGTACGGGCGCCTTCGTCACTTCGTGGCGGATTCCGGCTGGAAGACCATTTACGAAGACCCCAAGTTTGCGATCGTCGAAAACCCCAACCCACTGCCGCGCGCGCTCATTGTCCATCAGGTTTCCGAAGGACATCAGACGCCGCTGGATATCGACAGGTCGCCGCGCGACGTCGTGACCTCCGACGATCCCGTTTTCATAGCGGAGGCAAGAGCGCGTGGAATTCTGGGCCCGAATGCGGAGCCTCCGAGCCAACCCGAGCATGCCGAAATCACGCGCTACGACCATACCCGGCTCGAGATCTCGGCCAGCGTGTCGCAAAAGGGCGTCCTGGTGCTCAACGATGCCTGGCACCCGAACTGGAGGGTCTGGGTCGATGGCGAGGAGCGCCATCTCGGCCTGGTCAATCAGGCCTTCCGGGGCGTGCTGCTGGACCCGGGCAAGCATGTCGTCGAGATGCGCTATGCCCCCCGGACATTCTTGATAGGCAAGATATTTTCGGGCATTGGGCTTGCCGTCTTGGTTTGTCTCGTTCTATTCCGGCGGTGGATTGATCCGCGGCTGGCGGCCCTGATGGGAAGGGCCGCTGACGGCGCCTCTGCACAGGTCCGGCATGCCGGATAGTGGATCCTGTATCGGTTAGCCCTGTTGGAGATCTGCACTTGCAAGACCCCGCCGACGCTTCGTCCCGTGCTGCGAGCTCCCCCCCGGCGGAAAGTGCCGACACGTTGCCGAGCTTTTGTATTGCGCTGCCCACCTACAATGAGGCGGCTGCGATCGAGAACTGCGTCACCAACATTTCTTCATTCCTGAGCACGGTCCCCACGCGGACGGCAATCATCGCCGTCGACGACGGCAGCAGTGACAAGACCTGGGAGATCCTGCTTCAGTTGCAGCGCAAGTTCCCGTCGCTCATTCTCGAACGCCACGCTCAGAACGGCGGTTACGGCGCAGCTCAGCGGACCCTTTGCAGGGTCGCGGTTGAAAATGGTTTCGAGTACGCGCTGGTCATGGATGCGGACGGAACGCAGGCGCCGCATTTCATCGCCAACTTTTTCGAACCGATGCGGCGCCATATCGATCTGGTGAAGGCGACCCGGTACGATAAGGGCGGCACCGTCAAAGGCGTTTCCTGGCAGCGCTACTGGATCTCTCGTGCGGGAAATCTGCTTGCCCGGATGGTGATGGGCCTCCCGATCACCGACTTTACCAACGGCTTTCGCGCGATCCGCACCCAGGCCTGGACCAGGATCTCGACGACCGAGCGAGGCTTCATCGTCCTGATCGAGGAGGTCTATCTTGCGGGCAAGCTGGGCTTCAGCTTCGCCGAAGTGCCCTACGTCTTGACCGTGAGACAAGAGGAGGGATCGGAGTCGAAATTCACCTACCAGTGGAGCATCTACTGGCGCTACCTCCACTACATCTTCAAGAGATGATGCCGCCGGAGACCGTCGTCCGGTCTCCAGCATCCGGGGTCCGGGATAGCCGGCCTCCGCTCGAAGCCGGCACCCCGTCCATCCGTTCGGCGCGCCCGCTCAGAACCAGTTGGTGATCTGGCTGCGGATGCAGTTCACGACAACCGAGGACGCCGCGAAGTTCTCGTTGAAGTCGTAGCGCACCTGCCAATCCTGACCGGTCACCGTTTCCACGGCGTCGACAAGGTTGGATACTTCCATGCCGCCGACAACGACGGCGCCAGCCTCGACGGTCTCCGGCCGTTCCGTGGTCATGCGCAGGCTGACGCAGGGCACCTTGTAGAACAACGCCTCTTCCGGGGCAGTGCCGGAATCCGAAAGCACGCAGAAGCTCTCTGACAGCAGCTTGTTGAAATCGTAGAATCCGAGCGGTGCCATGACGCGAACGCCGTCCGCGATCTTGATATCCTTCAGCTTGCTCTTGGTGCGCGGGTGCATGGGATAGATCACCTCACGCTTGAAGCGGCGCGCCATCTCGCCGAATGCCTCGAAGAGACGGGCAAGATAGACCGGATTGTCGACGTTCTCGCTGCGGTGCGCGGTGACCAGAATGTAGCCCTTCGGCGACAGGTTCATGCGCTTGAGGACGTCGCAAGCCTGGATTTGCGGCAGGAAGTGACGCATCACCTCGAAGGTCGGATTGCCGGACAGGAATATCTTCGAGGGATGAATGTTCTCACGGAGCAGATTCTCCCGGTGATAGGCATTGAACGGCAGCAAGATGCTGCTCATGTGGTCGATCAGGATGCGGTTGCGCTGCTCCGGCATCCGCTTGTCCCACGCGCGAAGCCCGGCTTCCATGTGGAAGATCTTGATGCCGCGCTGTGCAGCCGGCATCACCGACAATCCGCTGAACGTATCGCCGAGGATCAGCAACGCGTCCGGCTTGTGCTGTTCGAACAACTGATCGGACTTGATGATCACGTCGGCGACTTCGCGCGAATAGCTCGAGGTGTCGATATTGAGCTGATGATCCGGCTCGCGCAGTTCGAGATCGCGGAAGAAGAAATCCTTGAGCTCCGGCGTGAAATTCTGGCCGGTATGAACCATGATGTGCTCGAAGTTCAGCGCGTCGAGCTTCTTGAACGTCGACCACATCTTGATCATTTCCGGCCGCGTGCCGAAAATCGACATAACTTTCATTCTAGTCTCCGACTTTTACCGGGCAGTTCATTTTCTAGAGCAGGTCATCCGAGGTCGGATAGAACGTTATCCGCACATCGGGAAGCGGTACCATCAACCGGCCGCCTTGCGCGACGTAATCCGCGCTCTTCGCTGCAATTTCGTTGAAGAAACTCCAGGCAAAGATCAGCAGATAATCCGGAGGATCCGTGCGCAGCACGTCGTTGCTGCGGATCGTGAGATGCGAACCGGGCGTCGAATAGCCGTGCTTTGCCGGCGCATCATCGATCATGTATTCGAGATGCTCGCGTCCGATCCCGCAATACTGGATGATGGTGTTGGCACGGCCGGACGCGCCGTATCCGGCGATCGTGCGGCCCTTTGCGCGCAGCCGCGTCAACAGGTCCATCAACCGTTGGCGGCGGTCGGCGCAGTTCGCCGCAAAGGTCGTGTAGGTCTCTGGACGATCGTAGCCAAGCGCCCGCTCCTCGTTCCGCAGATTATGCACGCGGACCGAGATGTCCTTGGCGTGGAAACTGTTCTTCTTGCAGACATAGTAACGCATCGAGCCGCCGTGGATCGGTATCGGCTTGATGTCGAACACGGTCATGCCGTGACGGGCGAAATGATTTTCGAGCGCGAGCAGGGAGTAATAATACAGGTGCTCGTGATAGATCATGTCGTACTGGAGATCCTGGATGATCTTGCCGAGATAGTGCACCTCGAACACAAAGACGCCGTCGTCCTTCAGGATCCTCTCGACCGCCCGTGTCACGCCGTTGATGTCAGGGATATGCGCGAACACATTGTTGGCGAGAACCAGATCGGCCTTGCCGAAACGCCCGATCAACTCCTCGACGAGCGATTCGTTGAAGAAGCCATGGACCGTGTTGATTCTCGGATCATCGATCGTCTTCAGAATGTTGAGCGCGGGATCGACGCCGATGAGATTGGCGATGCCCTGGTCCGCCAGCGGCTTCAGGAGGATGCCGTCATTGCAACCGAATTCGAGCACCGTGGCATGGCGCGGCGTGACAAATCGCGCCACCACCTCCGTCGCGTAATCGTTAAAGTGCTCCCGCAACGTCCGGATCGCCGACGAGAAATAGAAATAGTCGGCGAACAGGAGGTTCGGATCAACCTTGTCGGGAACCTGAACCGCGTAGCAACTCGGGCAGAAGCACACGCGCAGGCGGAATTTCGATTCCCGGGCGAACGCTTCTTCCTTCAAGAACCCGCCGGCCAGCGCCACGTCACCGAAATCAATGACTTCTACCAGACCCTCTGTCTCACAAAATGCACATCGCTCATTCTGGGGGTCAATCGGATGCAATCTTTCCATAACGACTGTCGAGGTCCTACTTGATGGGGGCGAACCCCGAGATTAGGTCCAGATGCGCGGCAGTTAGCGAGTTTTATAGCCAGCAAGCCCTATGCACCAGCCGTGCGCCTGATGGCAAGAACTTGTCAAGCGGGACCGAACCGCCGGACGGACGGGAAATGACACATCAAGTTACCCTCGGTCTGGGCCGGCCCACGCGAAATCCGGAATTTCTTGACAGACCGGTGAGATAGATGCCATCCGCTGAGATGCTCAGCCACGTCAATCGTGAGTGGAAATGAAGAATGTCGTCGGAATTGCCGCCTGATCCACACACGGCTCGCCGCGTCCCGCACGTGCTGGTGCTCGGAGCAACCGGCATGCTTGGGCACAAGCTTGTCCAGAGGCTGGCGGCACAGGGCCTTCAGGTTTCCGGAACGATCCGTTCGTCTTCGATTCCCGACACGCCCGCAGCGCGACTGGCCCTGGCTGGCGCTTACCGAATTCAGCCGAATGTAGACGTGCTGCAGGACGCAGACCTCGAGGCCGCGATCGAGACGACGAGTCCCGACGTCGTCATCAATGCGGTCGGCGTCATCAAGCAGATCGATCTGGCGAAGGACGCCATTACTTCGATTGCCGCCAACGCGATGCTTCCGCACAGAGCCGCAGCGCTCTGCCGGAAGCGCGGCGCTCGCCTGATACAATTCAGCACCGATTGTGTGTTCGCCGGTCGGAAAGGTCCGTTTTCGGAGAGCTCGCCTACCGATGCGGAGGATCTGTACGGACGCAGCAAGCTGCTGGGCGAAGTCTCTGGGCCCGGCTGCCTGACCATTCGATCGTCCATCGTCGGCAGGGAACTGCGCGGACGCTCCAGCCTGGTCGAATGGTTCATTTCGCAACGTGGCGGGCACGCGAAGGGATTCGCCGGCGCTCTCTATACCGGCCTTACGACCAACGCCATGTCGGATCTGGTCGGAAAATTGATTACGGAACATCCAGACGTCGATGGCGTCTGGCACGTCGCCTCGGATCCGATCAGCAAATTCGAGCTTTTGCAGATCGTGAACGCGCAATACGGGCTCGGCGTGACCCTCGAGCGCGACGAGAAGTTCTTCTGCGATCGCAGGCTCGATGGCAGCAATTTCGCCAAGCGAACCGGATTCCGTGCCTCCGACTGGCAAACCATGATCCGGGACATGCATGACGATCCGACGCCCTATGATGGGCATTGATCGCATTGTGACGTCACCCTGATCCACGACAGGGACAGCCGTACATCGTCCATAGAGGTATAAAAATACCCCCATCCACCTCTCGCCGCCGGCAGTCTTTACGGCCGAAATTGCGCCCGATCTTCAGGCCGACGAGGTCTGTCAGTCGTGCCTCGCACGCAACCTTGCGGACCTGCCCGTCATTAGGGAAGAAACCTGCGATGGCACCGTGACGATGCGGCAACCGCGCTTCATCCTCGTCGCGGGGCGCGCTCTATCCGCCGGCCTTGTCCCAGTTCCATCTCGGCGGAACAAACGCCTACAAGCTGCATGTCGAACCCGACATGCAGACCATTGAGGTGCAGGTCCCCTTCCCCAAAGGCTTGGCTGACCTTGGGGCTGAGGTCTCAGCCCGGCGGCCCCGGAAGCAATTCGTCGATGCGGCCGGTGGCCCGATAGGTGATCAGGCCGAGCCACTCGCGGACCGCGATGTTGGTGCGCGACAGACCGTCCTGTGCAACGTCCGTGAACGAGAGGGCGTCCCATCCCGTGCCGACACGCCAATCGACCGGACAAGGCTCGACCGCAAATCCCACTTTCCGAAACAGACCGATCGACCTCGGCATGTGAAAGGCCGACGTCACGAGCAGCCAGCGCTCGCCGGGTTTCGGATCAACCAAGGCTTTGGTGAACAGCGCGTTCTCGTAGGTGTTGCGGGCGCGGCTTTCGAGGATCAGCCGGCTCTTGTCGATCCCCAGGCTTTCGAACAGCCCGGCTGCGAAGTCAGCCTCCTTCGCCTCGCCGGAGATCAGGTTGGCGTTGCCGCCCGTATAGACCACGCGCGCGTTGGGATATTTCCGAGCCAGCGCAGCGGTGACGATGATCCGGTCGGACGCCGCCGTTACAACCGGCGTACCGTGAGCCGCGGACAGATCGACGTCGATCGACGCACCGAGAACGATGATGCCATCCGGCGCGGCCTGGGACGGGCTCCAGGCCGGGAAGCGGGACTCCAGCGGATAGAGCAGAAGGTTTCCGACCGGTGCGAACCCGCACACCGCGAGCATCAATGCAGCCAGGACCAGAAGCGTGCGACCGAGCCTGAGGAATCGCGTCATGAGCAGGAGCGAGCCGAGTACGCCGAGGGCGATCAGGAAATTAAGCGGCAGCGCCATGATGCCGAGCGTCTTGGACAGAACGAAGAACACGATTTTCCTCCGGTCACAAAGATGGCCGTCATATCATCGATTGACGGAGGAAGCAGGCGTCGCTCCAAGCCGCCAAGCGAGGTTCGACGAAGCGCATCGACAGAAATGGTCCGACTGATCCGGTTGCTCAGCCCTAGCGCGATGTCGTCCTGGTCCGCTGCGTCCATCCGACACGGCCGAGCAACCCGTCGATCGCCGGCCAGAACAGCAGCACGATGGCCAGCGTCGTGATCGAGCCGACCAGTCCGTTCGACCAGAACACCTTCAGGTCGCCGCCTGAGCCGATCATCGAGAGGCGGAAGGCGTCCTCGGCGCGGTTGCCGAGCACGAGTGCCAGCGTGAACGGCGCCAGCGGAATGCCGATCTTCTTGAAGACGTAGCCGACGACACCGAAGCCGAGCATGAGCCAGATGTCGAACATCGCATTCTGGATCGCATAGGCCCCGATCGCGCAGGACACCACGATCATCGGCGCGACGGCCGCGAACGGCACGCGCAGGATCGAGGCGAAGATCGGCACCGTGGTCAGCACCAGCACGAGCCCGACGACGTTGCCGAGATACATCGAGGCGATCAGGCCCCAGACGAAATCCTTGTGCTCGACGAACAGCAGCGGTCCGGGATTGAGCCCCCACACCATCAACCCGCCGAGCAGGATCGCAGCCGTGCCGGAGCCGGGAATGCCGAGCGCCAGCATCGGCAGCAGCGCCGAGGTGCCGGAGGCATGCGCGGCCGTCTCCGGCGCGAACACGCCCTCGATGCGGCCCTTGCCGAAACTCTCGGGCTCCTTGGCAAAGCGCTTGGCGAGATTGTATCCCATGAAGGACGCCGCGATCGCGCCGCCCGGGGTAATGCCGAGCCAGCAGCCGATGAAGGAGGAGCGCAGCAGCGTCACCCAATATTTCGGCAGGTCCTTCCACACGCTCAGCACCACGCGCAGCGAAATGCTCGCCGCATGGCCTCGCAGCGCCAGCCGCTCCTCCATCGTCAGCAGGATCTCGCTGATGCCGAACAGGCCGATGACGGCGACGAGGAAGTTGATGCCGCGCAGGAGCTCGGACGAGCCGAAAGTCATGCGCAGCTGGCCGGACACGGTGTCCATGCCGACGCCGGCGAGCAGAAGCCCGAGCGACATCGAGATGACCGTCTTGTGCTTGGCCTCGCGGCCGAGGCCGACGAAGGAGCAGAAGGTCAAGAGATACACCGCGAAGAACTCGGGCGGGCCGAACTTCAGCGCGAAGGACGAGATCATCGGCGCCAGGAAGGTGATGAGCAGCACCGCGACCAGCGAACCGATGAAGGACGACGTGAACGCCGCGGTCAGCGCCTCGGCCGCCCTGCCCTGCTGCGCCATCGGATAGCCGTCGAAGGTGGTCGCGACCGACCAGGCTTCGCCGGGGATGTTGAAGAGGATCGAGGTGATCGCGCCGCCGAACAGCGCGCCCCAATAGATGCAGGACAGCATCACGATCGCCGACGTCGGATCCATCGTGAAGGTGAGCGGCAGCAGGATCGCGACCCCGTTGGGGCCGCCGAGGCCGGGCAGCACGCCGACGAAGATGCCGAGCACGAGCCCGACCATCATCAGCACCAGCGTCTTCCACGTCAGCAGGACGGCGAAGCCGTGAAGCAGGAGACCGAAAGCTTCCATCGCGGGTCCGCCTAGTAGCCGAAGGCCGCTTCGAGCGGCCCCTTCGGCATGATGACGTCGAAGGCGATGTCGAAGGTGACGAACATGATCGCCGTGAACAGGAAGGCCGTGAGCAGCGACTTCCACAGCGCGATCTTGCCGATCGCCCGCATGAAGCCCGCGATCAGGAGAAAGCTCGCGACGTAGAGGCCGAGGAACTGCGTCACCACGCAGAACAGCAGCGTCGGCAGGAACACCGCCATCACCCGGCGCGCCTGCGCACGCGTGACGAAGGTCTCGGCGGCCCCGCGGCGCGCGACCAGCGCGGAGATCAGGCCGTAGAGGCTGCCGCCGCCGAGGATGAGCGACAGATAGAACGGGAAATAGCCGGGCTCGGGCCCGGTCGAGTCCCAGGAGGCGCCGGTGCGCCAATTGTCGTAGCCGAGGGTCGCGGCCAGCGCGAGCAGCAGGAGGCAGACGATGATTTCGACCGTGCCTGAGCTCGTGACGGAGGGGGAATTCTCTTCGGGCGCGGTCGGATCGTCGACGACGATTTCAAGATCGGTTTGGGACATGCTCTGCCAGATTAAATTACGCTGTCATCATCCGCGAAAGCGGATGATCCAGTACGTCGTGCAGAAGCCGTCTTTCGTCGAACTCTGTGCAAGACTGGATGCCCCGCCTTCGCGGGGCATGACGTGGAGGATGTGGTCACTTCGCGACGAATCCTGCTTCCGTCATCAGCGCCTTGTTCTGCGCATCGTCCTCCTCGAGGAACTGCACCATGTCCTTGCCGGTGAGGAAGATCGGCTTCAAGGCCTGCTTTTCCATGTAGTCCTTGTACTCCGCGGTCTGCGTCACCTTGTGGAACAGCTCGACATAGAACGCCTGCTGCTCCGGCGTGACCTTGCCGGGCAGGAACATCGCGCGCAGCATCAGATACTGGACGTCGACGCCCTCCTCCTTGCAGGTCGGGATGTCGGCCCAGGACTGCGTGTCGGTCACCTTGCCGGTGTAGGAGATGCGCTCCTTGTCGAACACGCAGAGCGGCCGCACCTGGCCGGCACGCCAGACCTCGAGATTTTCGCTCGGGTTGTTGACGTTGGATTCGGTGTGGTTGCCGACCAGCTGGGTCGCGGCCTCGCCGCCGGACTTGTAGGGCAGATAGGAGAATTTCGCGCCGGTCTTCTGCTCCAGGAACACGGTCAACACGTGATCCTCACGCTTGGAGCCGGTGCCGCCCATCTTGAACGGGGCGCTCGCCGCTTTCGCGGCGTCGACGAACTCCTTCACCGTCTTCGGTCCCGCGCTGTTGTCCCACAGCACGAACTGGTCGAGCGCGATCACCGAGACCGGGGTCAGCTCACGCCAGTTGAACGGGATCTTGGCCGACAGCGGCAGCATGTAGATCAGCGAATAGGCGATCAGCACCTTGTTCGGATCGCCCTCGCTGGACTTCATGTACATCAGCGCTTCCGCGCCGGACGCGCCGCCCTTGAGCGAGACCACAATGGGCTGCTTCATCAGATTGTTCTTCTGGATCGCGGCCTGCATCATCCGCGCCATCTGATCGGAGGCGCCGCCTGCGCCCGCCGCCACCACGATCTCGACGGGTTTGGTCGGTTCCCAGCCGGCGGTCGCCGGCGCGACCCAAAGCGCAGCCGCCAGGGTCATTGCGGCCTTCAGTCCATGTCCCACGCGCGTCTTCCTCAATTCTTGTCTATGTTCTTGTTCGGATTGGCAATTCGTGAAAGCCAAAGACCAGCTGCATTGTGCGGGCGAACGCCGGCCAGTTCAAGCCGCCCGGCGTCGCACCGCTTATGACTTTGGAATGAGACCGATTGCAAGCGCCGCCGGCCCGCAAAAAAGCGCGGACCCCTTGCGGAGCCCGCGCCCGGTTCGCAAGGCCGGTGCGGCGACGGCTACACGATCAGGATGTCATGCGGATTGATCACCGCCGCGGCCTGGACTGCGACGATCGCATGCGCCGAGCCTTGCGTCCCGTCCGCGCTGAAATAGAGCGTCTGGTTGGCCGTATCGAAGTGGAATTCGGCCGCGCCGGTGAACGTGTCGTCGGCCGAGCTTTCGAATATCGACGTCACGTCCATGCCAGCCGTCAGGCCGCCGCCGAAGCCGCTCGCCGAGATCGCGATGCGATCGTGCTCGGTGGTGGTGTTGAAGTCGGTGATCTGGCCGGGCGCGGTCGGCGGCTGGAGGAAGGCGAAAGTATCGTTGCCGCTGCCGCCGGTCATGACATGACCGGCCGGCGTTCCGATCAGGACGTCGTTGCCTGCGCCGCCATTCAGAGCCTCGGTCCCGTTGGTGGCGATGAGGATGTCATCGCCGCCGGTCCCGTTCAGCACTGAGGCGCCGGCAGCGTTGTTGATGATGGTCGCGGTTGCAGTGTTGGCCGATGTCGTCATCCCGTCCGAAGCCGTGTAGTCGAACGAACCGCCGGGCGTAGCATCGTCGGTGAAAGACGCCTGACCCAAGGTTGCGCTTGCGCTGCCGCCCGAGCTCGCCGTGATCGCGCCGAGCGCGAGGTGGTCCGTCGTATCGGGGTCGGTGTCGTTCAGGGCCAGCGCCCAACCGGGTATCGCGACGGAGCCTCCGGCACCGACATCCGTGACCACGGTTTCGCCGACCGCGGTCGGCGCGTCATTGGTGCCGTCGAGGGTCACCGTGACATCCTGCGTGGCCGTACCGCCATGACCATCGTCGATCGTGACGAAATAGTCCTGGGTCAGCGTCTGGCCCTGTGCCAGGAACTGGATGTCGGCGTTGTTCACCGTGAAGTGCCAGCCGACCGATCCCGTTCCTCCGGACTCGCTGAGCGGATCGAGCGAGAACGTGCCGAGATAACCACCGCCCGCGGGCGCAAAACTCGCGGTGTGGGTGTCGCCGATCTCGGCATCGGAGAACGAGATCGAGCCTGCGGTGGCCTCGGTTGCCGGACCCGTCGCAGGGCTGACATTGACGGAATCCAGGATCATTCCGTCGCCATCGTCGGCATAGGTGAATTGCAGCGTCGAAGTCGACAGCGTGGGGTCACCGGCGACCTCGAATGCATAATGATGGACGCCCGGCTCGATATTGCTGACCGAAAGCAGCGGCACGACGGCATCGTCCCACGTCACCGTGAGCGGCGTGCCGAACCCTTCGGGATCGCCGATGATGTCGAAGCTGACGAAGTAATGCTGCCCGGGCGTCGTCGCGATCGCCTGAGAGAGTGTCTCCGCGCTGCTGGTCGGGGCAAGCTGTGCCGAGAAGTGTCCGAAGCTGCCGCCTAACTCGTAGTTCAAGACATGGATGTGCGAGCCGCTGGCGGTCCATCCGGTGAGATCGCCGGTCTCGAAATCACCGTTGATGATGGAAGCAGGACCGGCGTCCTCGGTCACCGATCCGCTGGCACTGGCCGCGGTGATGAGGGGATTGTCATCGGCGCCTGTGATGTTGATCGTCAGCGTCGTCGTGGCCTGATGGCCCTGTCCGTCATCGACGGTGTAGCTGAACTGATCGCTGATATGGTCGCCGGAATGGAGCGCATCGACGGCTGCATTGGCGATGTAGCTGAAGGAGCCGTCAGCGTTGAGGACCAGGAAGCCATAGATGCCTGCGACAGGCACGCCGACGTCTCCTGTGCTTCCGTTCACTGCCGTGATCGTCCTCGGCGTCGAGAGATCGACGGGATGACCGGCGTCCGAGACGGAGCCGCTCAAAATCGGACTGCCGGCATCGGTGGCGGCCGTGTCGGTCGCCGCGACCGTGACCGGCGTCAGGACCAGCGGATCGGACGCGCCGTCGATCGTCACGGTCACAGTCTGGGTTGAACTGGTGGTCGCATCCGCGACCGTCACGTCGTACTGGACCGTAAGGGTCTCCCCGACACTGAGGAAGTCGAGGTCGGCATCGGGAATGGCGAAAGTCCAATCGATGCTGCCGATGCCCGTGCCGGTGGAATCGTGCAGCGCAGTCGCGAGTGCTGTCTGGAGGTCGGCGAGGGTGTCTGCCGGCATCGAGCCGGGGTTGGCCGACCACACCGCCGAATCCAGCGCGACGCTGACGGAATGGGCGTCCGACAGATCGACATCATTGAAGCTCAGCGTTCCCGTCGGCACTGGGCTCGTGGTGTCGATGGCACTCGATCCGGTCACGCCGGGCTGCTCGGACAGCGACGCCGATTGCGGCGCGCTGGTGATGACGGGCGCATCGTTGGCGCCGGTGATGACGACGGAGACGGTCTGGGTCGAGCTGGTCGAGCCGTCCGCGACCTTGATGTCGTAGTTCACCGTCAGCGTCTCGTTGGCCGCGAGATAATCGAGATCCTTGTCGGGAATCGCAAAATTCCAGTCGATGCTGCCCGTGCCCGTGCCTGTGGAATCGTGCAGCACCGTCGTCAGCGCCGCCGCAAGATCGGCCTGCGTCGCGGCCGGCGGCGTCGCGCCGGAGGTCGAATCCAGCGTCACGGCCACCGTGTGCGTGTCGCTGGTGTCCTGGTCGGTGAAGGCGAGCGTGCCGGCCGGCGTGGTCGGCGTCGTGTCGGGCGCGGACGAACCCGTGGTGGCGTCCTGCTCGGCCACGGTGGAGGATTCTGGAGCGCTGGTGATGACGACGGGATGATTGACGCCGAGGATGGTGATGGCGACATCCTGCGTGGCGGTGCCGCCGTGACCGTCGTCGACCGTGACGTGATAGACGAGCTTGAGCGTCTCGCCATTGCCAAGGAAGTTGGCCTCGGAATTGGGAAACGCGAAATTCCAGTCGATATCGCCGATCACATGCCCGGTCGAATCGTGGAGCGAGGTGCCGAATGCGGCCAGCAATTGCGCATTGGTCAGCGGGATCGCGCCGCCGCCCGAGCGGGTCGCCGTCACCGTCGTCGAGACAGTATGCGCGTCGGCGAGATCGATGTCGGTAAAGAGCAGGCTGTCATGCGCGGTCAGATTGCCGGTCGGATCGACATGATGATCCTCGACGAGGGCGGCCGATTCCGGACACGACAGGAACGCCGGCTTGTCGTTGGTGCCGATCACGGTGACCGTGACCGTCTGCGTCGAGAGTCCACCGGCGTGATCGTCGAGCTGCACGGTGTAGGTGATGTCGAGATGCTGGCCGGCCGCAAGATAGTCGAAGGCGAGGTCGGGCGCCGAAAAGGTGGTGTTGATGGTGCCGGCGCTCGAGCCGGAATTCTTGATGACATTGTCGACATGATAGAACGCCATCAATTCGGCGTCGCCGAGCGCGCCCGGCAACAGGCCCGCGGTGGCGCCGGATGCGGATACGCCGATCACGGTCGCGGTGTGGCCGGTGTTGGTGAGATCGTCGTCGGTGAAGTTGAGCGCGACGTGGACCGTGTCGGGCGACAACGACAGCGTCTGGTTGGCCTGCTCGCTGACCGTCGCCGTCGTCGTCATGTTGATGACGGGCTTGTCGTCGGTGCCGGTGACGGTGACCTTGACGGTCTGGATCGCGGTGCCGCCGTGATTGTCGGACACCGTGATGTCGTAGGTCAGAACCAGCGTCTGGTTCTTCGCAAGGAAATCGAAATCCTCATCCGCGTCGCTGAAATTCCATTTGAGTTGGCCCGAGCCGTTGGAATCGCTGAGAATCTGCGAATGCATCGCAGTCTGGAAATGCGCCAGGGAGGCCGCCGGAATGATCGTTCCGCTGGACAGCACCGCCGACTGCAGCGTCGCCGACGTGGTGTGGATGTCGGTCTTGTCGCTGTCCTTGAAACTCATCGTGCCTGACAACGTGTGCAACGTCGTGGAATCGGTGGTGTCGGCGAATTCGGTGAAGCTGCCCGTTGCGGATGAGGACGTGAAAACCGGCGTATGATTGGTCATGGAAAAATCCCTGCCTGCGTTTGTCATCAAGGCGCCGCCGCACGAGGGCACGGCGACGCAACTAATCGCGTCCGGGAGATCGGACGTGACTCAACGTTCGGGAAAAAAGGCCTTGGCTTAAGGGTCTTGGCTTAGGGGCTTGGCTTAGGAGCTTGGCGTGTTCGCGATGCCGTGCCTGGCTTCGGGAGGTCAGCAGCAATGAATTTTGGCGCGGCTCGCGTCGTCGAAAGCTAGTTCATTACGTCTACAGTTCAATTTCAGTTCAATGACGTCGGGTTGCAGCAAGGTCGGCCGGAACGCTTCACGCAATTCACGTCACTCAATTTGACTGGACTTGAAATCACTTGCCGGCCGGCCCGTCAAAAATGCGAGACGGCCCCATGCAACCTCTGCGATATTATGCCCGGCCGCATCGCGGCGTCAACGTGAACGCGCAAGAGCGCACGCTTGCAATTGCGGTTCCGGGCAACGGAACCGCTTGACTCATTTGTGACATCGGGAGTTGTGCTGAACGACTGACGATTGACGCCAGAGATCGCCTTGGCTTTTCGTGCCAGTGCAATGGCGCGAAAAGCAAAGTGCCGGCGCTACTTGCCCTTCCAGTTGGGCGTGCGCTTGTTGAGGAAAGCGTCCATGCCCTCACGGAAATCCTCGCTCATATAGGCCTTGAGGATCAGGTCCTCGCCCTGCTCGCGCGACAGCGTGGGGCGAATGCGGCGGACCGCTTCCTTCGTCGTTTCGAGCGTCAGCGGCGCGTGGCTCGCGACGAGCTTTGCCGTCTCGTCAGCGCGGCGCTGCAGGGTCTCGACATCAGGCACGATTTCGGTGAGCAGGCCGAGCGACAGCGCTTCCTGCGCCTCGACCAGCCGCGCCCTGAAGATCAAATCCTTGGTGCGGGCGGGACCCACCAGCGAAACGACGCGGCTGATGTTGGACATCGACAGGCAATTGCCGAGCGTGCGCGCGATCGGGAATCCCATGCGCGTCGTCTCGGTGCCGATGCGCAGATCGCAGCAGGCGGCGATGCCGGCGCCGCCGCCGGTGCAGGCGCCGGCGATGGCCGCGATCACGGGGACGCGGCACTGCTCGAGCGTGCCGAGCACGCGATCGATCCGTGCCTCGTAGTCGAGCGCATCCTGCGCCGTCTTGAACGCGCGGAATTGCGAGATGTCGGTGCCGGAGGCAAACGCCTTGTCGCCGGCGCCGGTGAGGATCAGCGCCTTGATCGAACGGTCGGCGTTGATCTCCAGGCAGATCTCCGCCATGCGGTCATACATGGCGAAGGTCATGGCGTTGCGCGCCTGCGGGCGGTTGAAGGTGATCCGCGCGATGCCGTCCGTGACGGAGTAGAGCAGGTCTTCGTTGGTCGTCGTCGGTGCGTTCATCGCGCTATCACCTTCCAAGTTAGTTCAGGCCACCTGAGCCTTGGTCATCGGCACCGCGTCGCGTCCCTTCAGGACGTCCATGGCCGCCAATACGCCGCCGCTCCGGTGCGGAATCTTTGCAAGATCCAGGCCCATCTCGACGCCGGCGAGCGTGCCCATCAGCATCAGATCGTTGAAATGACCGATATGGCCGATGCGGAACACCTTGCCCTTGACCTTGTTCAGGCCGGTGCCGAGCGACATGTCGAAGTTCTCCAGCACCACCTTGCGGAAGGCATCGGCGTCGTGCCCGTCGGGCACGCGCACGCCGGTCAGCGCCGGCGAATGCGCGGCCGGATCGACGCATTGCGTCTCCAGGCCCCAGACCTTGGCCGCGGCGCGGGTCGCGGCGCTGTGGCGCTTGTGGCGGGACCAGACGTTCTCCAGCCCTTCCTCTTCCAGCATCTTCACCGCTTCACGCAGGCCGTAGAGCAGATTGGTCGCGGGCGTGTAGGGGAAGGTGCCGAGCTTGTTGAAGCCGATCACTTCCTGCCAGTCCCAATAGGAGCGCATGCCGGGGTTGGCCTTCGCCACCGCGAGCGCCTTCTCCGAGACGGCATTGAAGCTGAGGCCCGGCGGCAGCATCAGGCCCTTCTGCGAGCCGGCGACCGACACGTCGATGCCCCAGGCGTCGTGCTCGTATTCCATCGAGCCGAGGCCGGAGATGGTGTCGACCATCAAGAGCGCCGGATGCTTGACGCGGTCGAGCAGCTTGCGCACATCGAGCGGCGGCGTCACGCAGCCGGTCGAGGTCTCGTTGTGAACGACGCAGACCGCCTTGATCGCGTGCTGCTTGTCGGCGACGAGGCGCTTCTCGATCTCGGCGAGGTCGGCGCCATGGCGCCAGTCGCTCGGAATGAAGTCGACGTCGATCTTGAATTTTTCGGCAATGCCGCGCCACAGCACGGCGAACTGGCCGGTCTCGCACATCAGCACCTTGTCGCCGGGGGCGAACACGTTGACCATGGCCGCTTCCCAGGCGCCGGTGCCGGACGAGGGGAAGATGATCACGGGCTGCTTGGTGCGGAATACCCGCTGCATCGAGGCCAGGACCGCGAAACCGAGCTCGGCGAACTCCGGACCGCGATGGTCCAGCGTCGGCATGTCCATTGCCCGCAGCACGCGGTCGGGCACGTTGGTCGGTCCTGGAATCTGGAGAAAATGCCTTCCAGTATGCACGGTCATAGGCGTCCTTCCCGGTCTAGCCTTGTTTTGATGGCCGCCGAATAGCACCATTTGACCGGCTTGTCCCCTCTCCAAAGGGCTGCTCCCATGCATAAGCGGGGCCCCTCCGCCGCCCCTACTCCGCGGCCACCACGTTGCCGGACGGCAGGCGCCCTTCGGCCTCGGTAAACGGCCGTTCCGGGTGCATCAGGAAGGCCGAGACACCGCCGAGCAGCAGCAGCCCCATCGACATCAGGAACGGCAGGTACCAGTTTCCGGTCGCGTCGATCACGAAGCCCGCGACCAGCGGCGAGACGATGGCGGCAAAGGCAGAGCCGGTGTTCATCAACCCCGACGCGGTCCCCGAATATTTCGGGGCGATGTCCATCGGGATCGACCACATCGGGCCGATCACCAGTTCGGCACAGAAAAACCCGGCCGACAGGCACAGCGCCACGATCGTGATGTCGTGGACAAACAGGATCGGGAACAGCGAGAGCAGCGCTCCCGCAAATCCCGCAACGGTGACGCTGAGCCGCGCCAGGCGGACATTGCCGGTGCGATCGAGGATCTTGTCCGAGATCACGCCGCCGACGCTGTCGCCGATCACGCCGGCGAAGAAGACCCCGGAGGCGAACAGCGCCGAGTTCTTGATGTCGAGATTGTAGTTGTTCTTGAAGAACAGCGGCAGCCAGTTGAGATAGAGCCACAGGCACCAGCCGTAGCAGAAATAGGTCAGCGTCACCGGCCACATCCGCCCCAGCAGCGGGCCCCACGGGACGCGCGGCCGCTCGCCGGTCGGGCGCGGCGGCAGCGCGGCAAGCTCGGCTTCCGTGATGGAAGCGTGTTCTTTCGGCTCGTTGCGGAAGTACCAGACCCAGATCACGCCCCAGACCAGGCTGACGAGGCCGAGCACGACGAAGGCGCCGCGCCAGGTCAGCCAGAGGATCAGGAGCGCCACCACCGGCGGCGTCACGGCATTGCCGAGCCGGGCAAAGGAATGGGTCAGGCCTTGCGCAAAGCCGCGGCGATTGGCCGGCGTCCAGTATTGCATCGCGCGCGTCGCGGTCGGGAACGTCGCGCCCTCGCCGAAGCCGAGCGCGAAGCGGGCGACGAACAGCGCCGTCAGCCCGTTGACGAAGCCGGTCGAGATGGTCGCGACCGCCCAGATCATGCCGCACCAGAACAGCGTCTGGCGCGGCCCGAACCGATCCCCGACCCAGCCGCCGATCACCTGGAACAGCAGATAGGGATAGGCGAAGGCCGAGAAGACGAGGCCGAGCTGGGTGTTCGAGAGCGCGAGCTCCTTCTGGATCTCGCTCGCCGCAGTGCCGATGTTCACCCGGTCGACATAGGTGATGAAATACATCGCGCAGAGCATCGCCAGCACGACATGCGTGGCCTTGAACCGAATTCCCATCTCCACCCCTCCTGATCGTTCTTATGATTGGCCTTGCGTGTCCCCGCGCAATTCTAAGTGCCGACCACTTTCAGATGCGGCGATGCATTGCCCTGCGGGCGTTGCTCCAGGAGCTTCATCGCGACGTCGACGCCGCCTGAGCGGTGCGGCACGCCGGCAACCGACAGGCCCATCTCCACGCCTGTGAGCGCGCCGAGCAGCGTCAGCGCATTGCATTCGCCGAGATGGCCGATGCGGAAGACCTTTCCGGCGACCTTCGACAGGCCGGAGCCCAGCGACATATTGTAATTCTCGAGCACGATCTTGCGGAACTGGTCGGCATCATGTCCCGGCGGCATCAGCACCGCGGTCAGCACCGGTGAGAACTCCGACGGCTCCTGGCAAAGCACTTCGAGGCCCCAATGATTGACGGCGGCGCGCGTCGCAGCCGCGAGCCTCTCGTGTCGTGCGAACACGTTGTCGAGCCCCTCTTCGAGCAGCATCGCGATCGCTTCGCGCAGGCCGTAGAGCAGATTGGTCGCCGGCGTGTAGGGGAAGAAGCCGTTGGCGTTGGGCTTGAGCATCTCCTCCCAGTCGAAATAGGAGCGCGGCATCTTGTTGGTCTTCGCCGCCGCGCGCGCCTTCTCCGAGATCGCGTTGAAGCCGAGACCGGGCGGCAGCATAAAGCCCTTCTGCGAGCAGCTGACGCTGACATCGACCTTCCACTCGTCGTGGCGATAGTCGACCGAGCCGAGCGAGGAGATGGTGTCGACCATCAACAGCGCGGGATGCGCGGCGCGGTCGATCGCGGCGCGGATCTCGGCGATGCGGCTGGTGGCACCGGTCGAGGTCTCGTTGTGCACGACCATCACGGCCTTGATCGCGCGCGCCTTGTCTTCGGTGAGTTTTGCTTCGACCACGGCCGGGTCGGCGCCGCGACGCCAGTCGCCGGGCACGAAATCGACCTCGATGCCGAAGCGCCCGGCCATCTGCCGCCACAGCGTGGCGAAATGGCCGGTCTCGACCATCAGCACCTTGTCGCCGGGCGACAGCGTGTTGACGATCGCGGCCTCCCAGGCTCCCGTCCCCGAGGAGGGGAAGATGATGACCGGGCCTTTGGTCTGGAAGATCTTCTGGCTGCCTTCGAGCACGGCGCGGCCGAGCGCGCCGAATTCGGCGCTGCGGTGGTCGATGACCGGCATGTCCATGGCGCGCAGGACGCGCTCGGGGACCGGGCTCGGACCCGGAATTTGAAGGAAATGGCGTCCCTGATGCATGAAAACCTCCCTGGCAACGGATTCTGGCTGGCTCGATCGCCATTTTGCATTCATTTTTTGTCATTTCAATCGAAATTTGGTATTCGATTGTGGACGTCGACGCGGTTAATCGAGCAAACTATTGTGCTGCAAATGAAATCCACGATTCCCGACACCGGGGTCCCGATCGCCCCACCCGCCACGAATGGCGGCGACCGCGAGGCGGCCTCGCTCCATGGCGAGATCCTGCTGCGGCTGCGCGACTACGTCGTGGAAGGCAACATTCCCGACGGCGCCCGCGTTCCCGAGCGGCAGCTCTGCGAGATGCTCGGCATCTCCCGGACACCCCTGCGCGAAGCACTGAAGGTGCTCGCGGCCGAGGGCCTGATCGAGCTGCTGCCCAACCGCGGCGCCCGCATCCGCCAGCTCAGCCAGCGCGACCTGGAGGAGCTGTTCGACGTGATGGCCGGACTCGAGAGTCTGGCCGGGCGCCTTGCCTGCGAGGCGATTACGGACGAGGAAATCACCGCGATCGAGCAGCTGCATTACGAAATGTACGGCCACTATCTGCATCGCGACATGCACGGCTATTTCCAGGCCAACCAGCGCATCCACGAGAGCATCGTCGCAGCCGCGCGCAATGAGACGCTGAAGACCGCTTACGCCAATTTCGCCGGACGCATCCGCCGCGTCCGCTACTCCGCAAACTTCGCCCGCAAGCGGCAGCGCTGGGCGGAGGCGATGCGCGAGCACGAGGCGATCCTGGACGCCCTGCGCCGGCGAGCCGGCAGCGAGCTGAGCGACATCCTGTTTCAGCACCTGCGCAACAAGCGCGTGGCGGCGATCGAACACCTGGCCGAGCCCGAAGCCGACGCACCGGCAGCGCCTTAACAGGCAGCAGGCTTGCTCATTTTGAATTCATAATATATTCGGTCAGAAACAAGAATGAATGCCCGGCTTAGCCAGCAGCCGCGCGGATCGCTCCAGGACCAGGGATGACAAACGCCTCTTCGCTCGAACGGCGCCTGCGCGCGGACATGACCGGCGACGTCCTGTTCGACGGCTTCAGCCGCGGCCGTTACGCCACCGATGCCTCGTTCTACCAGATCGTGCCATCCGGCGTCGTGGTCCCCAAGACCATGGACGAGGCGCTGCGGGCCCTGGCGATCGCCCGGGACGAGGGCGTGAAGGTCACCCCGCGCGGCGGCGGCACCTCCCAATGCGGCCAGACCGTCAATGACGGCCTCGTGGTCGACCTCTCGAAGCACCTCAACCGCATCCTGTCGCTCGACGTCGCGGGCCGGACCTGCGTGGTCGAACCCGGCATCGTGCTGGACGACCTCAACCGCCAGCTCAAGAAACACGGGCTCTGGTTTCCGGTCGACGTCTCCACGGCGTCCCGCGCGACCATCGGCGGCATGGCTGGCAACAATTCCTGCGGCGGCCGCTCGCTGCGCTACGGCACCATGCGCGACAACACCCTGTCGCTGGAGGCTTCGCTCGCCGACGGCACGCTGAGCCGTTTTGGCGAGGTCTCGCGCGATCTCTCCGACCTCGATGCCGGCGACGGCATGCGCGCGCTGTTCCGCGACATGCTCGATCTCGGCGCCCGCGAGGCCGACGAGATCGCGGCGCGCTTTCCCAAGGTGCAGCGCCGCGTCGGTGGCTACAATCTCGATGCGCTGACGCCGCGCAATGCGCGCAACAACATGGCGCATCTCTTGGTCGGCTCGGAAGGCACGCTGGCCTTCACCACCAAGGTCGAGCTGAAGCTGTGGCCCGTCATCCGCAACAAGGCGCTCGGCGTCTGCCATTTCGGCAGCTTCTACGAGGCGATGGATGCGGCCCAGCATCTGGTCAAGCTCAAGCCGATCGCGGTCGAGCTGGTCGACCGCACCATGATCGCGCTCGGCCGCGATATCGCGATGTTCAAGCCGATCATCAATGCCGCGATCAAGGGCGACCCGGACGCCGTGCTGGTCGTCGAGTTCGCCGAGGAAGACCAGGCTGACAACCTCGCACGCCTCAAGCAGCTCGGCGAGCTGATGGGCGATCTCGGCTTCGGTTGGAACAACGACACCCGCAAATGGGGTGGCGTGGTCGAGATATCAGAGCCCGCACTTCAAAGCGGCATCGCCGATTTCCGCGCCGCCGGCCTCAACGTCATGATGTCGATGAAGCAGGAGGGCAAGCCGGTCTCCTTCGTCGAGGATTGCGCCGTGCCGCTGCCGCATCTCGCCGACTACACTCAGCGCCTGAACGAGGTGTTTGCCAGGCACGGCACCAGCGGCACGATGTATGCGCACGCCTCCGAAGGCTGCCTGCATGTGCGCCCCGTGCTGAACCTCAAGCTCGACAAGGACGTCAAGGCGATGCGCGCCATCGCCGAGGAGGCCTTTGCGCTGGTGCGCGAGTACAAGGGCTCGCATTCCGGCGAGCACGGCGACGGCCTGGTGCGCTCCGAATTCCACGAGACCATGTTCGGCGAGCGTCTCGTCGCCGACTTCAGGGAGGTGAAGCACCGCTTCGATCCCGACGGCGTCCTCAATCCCGGCAAGATCGTCGATGCGCCGAAGATGGACGACCGCTCGCTGTTCCGCTTCAAGCCGGACTATCGCGTCGCAGACCTCAAGACGAAGCTCGACTGGTCGGCTTATCCCGGCGCCGGCGGCGGTTTCCAGGGCGCGGTCGAGATGTGCAACAACAACGGCGCCTGTCGCAAGCTCGAGGGCGGCGTGATGTGCCCGTCCTATCGCGCCACGCGCAACGAGAAGGACGTCACGCGCGGGCGCGCCAACACGCTCCGGCTCGCGATCTCCGGCCAGCTCGGCCCCGATGCGCTGGCCTCCGACGAGATGATGGAGACACTGAAGCTTTGCGTCTCCTGCAAGGCCTGCCGCCATGAATGCCCGACCGGCGTCGACATGGCCAAGATGAAGATCGAGGTGCTGGCCGCGCGCGCAACCTCCCACGGCCTGACGCTGCGCGATCGCCTGGTCGGCTACCTCCCGCGTTATGCCGGCCTTGCCTCGCGTTTTGCACCGCTCGCCAATTTGCGTAACCACAGCCCGCTGCTGCGAAAGCTGTTCGAGCGCTTTGCCGGCATCAGCGCACGCCGCGCCCTGCCCGCGTTCCGCAGCGACGTCTTTGTGCCACCCGCAGAAACGGTTGGTCCGGAGACCGGCCGCGAGGTCGTACTGTTCGCCGACACTTTCAATCGTATCTACGAACGCGAAAACCTCGACGCTGCGCTGCGCGTGCTGACGGCCGGTGGCTATCGCGTGCATCTGCCGAAGCCCGCGAGCGGCAACCGGCCGCTGTGCTGCGGCCGCACCTTCCTCTCCGCCGGTCTCGTCGACGAAGCCAGGTCCGAGCTCGATCGTCTCGTCGCCGCCTTCGCGCCCTTTGCCGCGCGCGGCGTGCCGATCGTCGGCCTCGAGCCGAGCTGTCTCCTGACACTGCGCGACGAGCTCGCCTCGCTGCGCAAGGACGACGACGCCAAGGCGGTCGGCGCGCATGCGCTGACCTTCGAGGAATTCCTGATGCGCGAGGCCGAGGCCGGCCGGCTGCAACTGCCGCTCGGCACCGTCGCCGAGAAGGCGATGGTCCACGGCCATTGCCACCAGAAATCCTTCGGCGCGTTCAAGCCGGTCGAGCAGGTGCTGCGGCTCGTCCCGGGCCTTGAGGTCAAGACCATCGAGTCGAGCTGCTGCGGCATGGCGGGCGCTTTTGGTTACGGCGCCGACACCTATGATGCCTCGATCGAGATGGCCGAGCTGTCGCTGCTGCCCGCGGTGCGGACGGCTGATCAGGCCACGCTGGTCGTCGCCGACGGCACCTCCTGCCGCCACCAGATCCACGACGGCGCGCAACGCGAGGCGCTGCACGTCGCCCGCGTGCTGGCGATGAGCCTCGATCGCGCCACAACCAATTCCACTTCAACCGCTGTAAAGGAACCCAGCCATGGCTGATCTCACGCTCGACACCGCCCGCAAAATCCTCGACGCCGCATTCGCGAAGGCGACCGAGCTGAAGCTCAAGCCGCTCGTCGTCACCGTCCTCGACGCCCGCGGCGTGCTCAAGATCGCAGCCGCGCAGGACGGCACCAGCCTGATGCGCGCCGAGATCGCCCACGGCAAGGCCTATGGCGCGCTCGCCATGGGCCTGGGCTCGCGCGCGCTGTTTCAGCGGGCGCAGGAGCAGCCCTATTTCATCGACGCCGTGAACACGATCGCCAAGGGCGCGCTGGTGCCGGTCCCCGGCGGTGTGCTGATCATGGACGGCGCGACACTGCTCGGCGCGGTCGGCATCTCCGGCGACACGTCCGACAATGACGAGGCCTGCGCGGTGGCCGGCATTCAGGCGGCGGGGTTGAAGGCCAACGCGGGGTAGCTCGTCATCCGGGACGCACCACCCGGCGCGCGCCGACAAATGACGTCAGGCGAGAAACCCGATTCTGCCTTGATACAGCTGTTTTGCCCGACGGAGCAAGCAATTTTCGGTAAGACCGAAAATTGTCCAGGCGCTTGAACTCCATCTCTACTGTGCATGGGGTTGTTTTTTCGTTTCTTGCTCCGTCACCGTCCCGTCCAGACCGGCTTCCGCTTCTCGCCGAACGCCTTCAACCCCTCCTTGGCGTCCTCGGTCATTGCGAGCAGTGCGATCTGGCTCTCGGTGTAGGCGATGCTCTCGTCGAACGACATCGAGGCGATGGCACGCATGGCGTATTTGCCGCGGCGGATCGCGGTCGGGGATTTGTCGACGATGCGGCCGATCAGCCAGTCGACCTTGGCGTCGAGCTCGGCTGTCGGCACGACATAGTTGAGCAGGCCCGCGGCTTGCGCGGCATTCGCATCGAACGGCTCGCCGGTGAGCGCCCATTCGTTGACGAGACGTCGCGGCGCGATCTCCTGCAACAGGCTCAGCACCTGCATCGGGAACACGCCGACCTTCACCTCCGGCAGGCCGAAGATGACATGATCGGCCGCCACCGCCATGTCGGTCATGCAAAGCAGGCCCATGCCGCCGGCCATGCAGACGCCGCCGACGCGCGCGATCGCGGGCTTCGTCGCGTTCTGCGACAGGCGCAGCAGATCGGCATAATCGACGTTCGGCCTGGAATGATCCATCGCGAAGGCCGCACCGGAGTTCTGCAGATCGGCGCCGGCGCAAAACGCCTTGTCGCCCGCGCCGGTCAGCACGATGACGCGAACGTCCTTGTCGTCATGGGCATCGCGATAGCCGCGGGTGATACCGGCGATGACATCGCCGTTCAGCGCGTTGCGCTTCTCCGGCCGGTTGATGGTGATCCAGAACGCCTGCCCGCGCTTCTCGGTGATGACGCCTGTGGTGTCGGTCATGACGCAGCTTCCTTGCTTCCGGTTTGCAGCCATTTGCGGCAGCTCGGGCGCGCGGTGCAAGGGCAATTTATCACGCGCTGCGGCTTTAGCGCCTCGACGCAAATTTGCGCGCGATCAGGGCACGAGCGCGGCTCAGGCCGCGGCCGCTTTCCTGATCCAGACCTTGTTGTCGTGGAACGCAGCGCCGCCGATCGGGGCGATCGTATCAGCACCGGTCAGCATGTTGATGCCGCGGCCACCGATGTGATTCTTGTTGGGATGCACGGACTCCGCGATCAGCACGCCGCGCCGCACGCCCTCGAACAGCGCGGCAATCAACGTGGTCTCGCCGCGGGTGTTGCCGAGCGTCACGGCGTCGCCGTCGGCGATATCGAGTGCAGCCGCATCCAGCGGATGGATCATCACGCTCGCCTTCCCCTCGCGCGCCTGCGAGGACGGGGTCTCGTTGAAGGTGGTGTTGAGGAAGCTGCGCGACGGGCTGGTCGCGAGCCGGAACGGATGAGCCTGATCGGTGTGCTCGATCACCGCCCAATGGTCCGGCAGAGAAGGCATCTTGTCGAAATCGCCCATGGTCTGGCCGAACGGCGGATGCGCCCAATCCGCCTTAAAGTGGAACTTCTTGTCGGGATGCGCGAAGCCGTCGAGATAGTGCGAGGTACGGAAGTCCGGCTGCAGATCGCGCCAGATGTCGGCCTCGAGGCCGGCGATGTCGCCGTGGTCGCTGAGCTTCAGCGTCGCGTCGATCAATTCGCGCGGCGTCATCTCGAAGCCCGGATGCTTCGCGCCAAGCCGCGGCGCCAGCGCCTGCAACACCTGGTGGTTGGAGCGGCATTCATCGGGCGGGTCGATCAGCTTGGGGCCGACCGAGATGTGCTGATGCCCGCCGCCGTAATAGAGATCGTCATGCTCCATGAACATGGTCGCGGGCAGCACGATGTCGGCCATCAGCGCCGTCTCGGTCATGAACTGCTCGTGCGCCGCGACGAACAGATCCTCGCGCGCAAAGCCCTGCCGCACCAGCGCCTGCTCCGGTGCGACCGTCATGGGGTTGGTGTTCTGGATCAGCATCGCCTTGACCGGTCCCTTGCCCAGCAGGGCCTCGGCATCGCCGGTGAGGATGCGCCCGATCTGCGACTGGTCGAGCGCACGGACCGTCTTGTCGATCGCATCATGGCCTTCGATGACGGCTTCATTGAAGTGCCATAGCGCATAATTGTTGAAGAAGGCGCCGCCGCCCTCGTACTGCCAGGCACCGGTCACCGCAGGAATGCAGTTCGCCGCATGCATCTGCGTCGCGCCGTTGCGCGACCGCGTAAAACCGTAGCCGAGCCGGAAGAAGGTTCGCTTGGTCTCGCCGACAGCCTTGGCGAAGGCCTCGATCTCCGCCACCGGCACGCCGCAGATCGCAGATGCCCATTCCGGCGTGCGCGTCTGCAGATGCGCCTCGAGCTCGGTGGGGCAGTCAGTGTATTTGTCCATGTAAGCGCGGTCGGCATAGCCGTCGCGGAACAGAACATGCATCACGCCGCAGGCAAACGCGCCGTCGGTGCCGGGCCGCAGCAGGATCTTGATATCCGCCTGCTTCATGGTCTCGTTGTCGTAGATGTCGACGGCTGCGATCTTCGCGCCGCGCTCCTTCCGCGCGCGCGCAGCATGCGTCATCACGTTGACCTGCGTGTTGACGGGGTTGGTGCCCCAGATCACGACGAGATCGGACAGCGCCATCTCGCGCGGATCGACGCCCGCGATCTTGCCGGTGCCGATGGCAAAGCCGATGCGCCCGACATTGGCGCAGATGGTCTGGTAGAAGCGCGAGTATTTTTTCACATGCGTGAGACGGTTGAGGCCGTCGCGCATCACCAGCCCCATCGTGCCGGCGTAGTAGTAGGGCCAGATCGACTCCGCGCCGAACTCGCGCTCGGCCTGATTGAAGCGATCGGCGATCTCGTCGAGCGCCTCGTCCCACGAAATCCGCGCAAACTGGCCGGAGCCCTTTGGCCCGATCCGGCGCATCGGAAACGTCACCCGCTCCGGATGATGGATGCGCTCGGCGTAGCGAGCGACCTTGGCGCAGACCACGCCGGCCGTATAGGTCTGCTTTTTCGAACCGCGAACGCGGCCGATGCTGCGGCCCTCGACCACCTCGATATCGAGCGCACAGGCCGACGGGCAATCGTGCGGACAGGTGGAGTGGCGGATCTCGATCTTGGCGTGCTGGTTCATGACCAATTTGGTAACACCAAAATAAGAGGCAGCCGAGGGCATTTATCCGGCAATGCCCATGCAAAATGCTCAAACCGTGCGCCCGGCCTGTTCCTCCCGCGACCGCGAAATGCCCCGCGGCCACACCGAAAACGGCCCGATATTCCAGCCGAAATCGACTTTGTGAGGCGTCGACAGTCTGCGCCCGCTGCCGCTACAGTGCCCGCCAATAAAAACGAGTTCAGGGAGGTGGGTGTGACGGCCCGACAATTGATGCTGGTGCTGGCCGCCGGCCTGCTCACCGCTTTCTCCGCGACCCCGTCCCTGGCGCAAGGCTACCCCGCGCACGCAGTCCGCATCGTTGTTCCCTTCGGCGCCGGCGGACCGGCGGATGTCGCGGCCCGGCTGATCGGCCAAGTGCTGCAGGAGCGCTTTGGCCAGCCCTTCGTGGTCGAGAACCGCACCGGTGCCGGTGGCGTCATCGGCACGGTCGAGGCCGCGAAGTCGCCGGCCGACGGCTACACGTTGCTGATGATGTCCAACACCCAGACCGCGAATGAATCGTTGCTGACGCCGGAGCAGCGCAAATACGAGTTGATGCGCGACCTCGCGCCGATCGCACCAGTGAACTATTCCGATCTCGTCATCGTGGTGAACCCGCAAGTTCTCGCGAAGACGCTGCAAGAGTTCATCGCGCTCGCCAGGACGCAGCCGGGCAAATTGAACTATGCCTCGTCCGGCCAGGGCACGCCCTACCACATGGCGGGCGAACTGTTCAAAGCGATGGCCGGTATCGAAATCGTCCATGTCCCCTATCGCAACAGCGGCGAGGCGCGCAGCGGCGTGATCGGCGGGCAGGTGCAGATGATGATCGACGCGGTGCCCGCGATGGCGCCGAACATCGGCGAGAACCAGGTCCGCGCACTCGCGACCACCGGCCAACAACGCTCCGCAGTGCTGCCCAATGTGCCGACCGCCGGCGAAGCCGGTGTTCCCGGCTATGAGGCGACGATCTGGCTCGGCCTGATGGCCCCTGTGGGCACGCCAAAACCCGTCATCGACAAGCTCAACGCCGCCGTGAACGCGATGGTGAAGCGGCCCGACATCGTCAAGCTCTGGACCGAACAGGGTGCCGTGCCCATGTCGATGACGCCGGAGGAGTTCGACAAGTTCCTGCGGGGCGACATCGCGAAATGGGCGGATGTCGTCAAGAAGTTCGACAAGTCCTGAGGCAGGTCATGCCCACCATTCAGTTCCAGCTCAACGGCGCGGCAGTGGCAGTGGACGCCGATCCAGATCAAGCGCTGCTCGACGTGCTGCGTAACCGGCTCGGCATCACCAGTCCCCATTTCGGCTGCGGCGCCGGCGAATGCGGCGCCTGCTACGTCCTGGTCGACGACCGCGCGATGGCCTCCTGTGACATGCCGATGTGGTCGGTGGCGGACAAGCAAGTCGTCACACTGGAGGGCCTCGGCACGGCCGAACAACCGCATCCGCTGCAACGCACCTTCATCTCCGAACAGGCGATGCAATGCGGCTATTGCGTCTCGGGGATCCTGATCAGCGCGGCGGCGTTGCTGAAGCGCAATCCGTCACCGACAGAGGCGGAGGTTAGAACGGCGCTCGATCGCAATCTGTGCCGCTGCGGATCGCAGAACCGCATGGTCCGCGCCGTCCTCCGGGCGGCGACGGAGATGGCGACGTCATGAGTGCGCCGGCGCCTACCCCGAAACTGCCGGTCAGCCTCGCCGCCAATCCGAGACTGTCGTCCTGGGTGAAGTTCACCGGCGAAGGCCGTGTCGCGATCTCGCCCGGCAAGGTCGAAATCGGCCAGGGCATCGTCACGGCACTGGCGCAGATCGCAGCCGACGAGCTCGACGTCGAGATCGGCCGCATCGAGATGATCCGCACCTCGACGGCTGCGAGCCCGAATGAGGGTGTCACCTCCGGCAGCCTGTCGATCCAGCAGTCCGGCCGGGCGCTGCGCCACGCCTGCGCCGAGATACGCCAGCGCTTCCTCGCGGCAGCCTCGGAACGTCTCGGCGTCGACGCATCGCTGCTCGGTGTCGAGGACGGCACGATCTCCGGGCCCGGTAATGTCAGAACCAGCTATTGGGAGCTGGCCGGTGACGTCTCGCTGGATCACGATGCGACCGCAGGGGCTTCGGCGAAGACTGCCGCCAAGCGCGCGGTCGCCGGGCATTCGGTCCAGCGCGTCGACATACCCGACAAGGTGTTCGCGCGGCCGCGATTCATCCATGACCACGCGTTGCCGGGGCTGGTCCATGGACGCGTGCTGCGGCCGGACACCGCGGGCGCCAGGCTGACTGCGCTCGACGAAAAAGCCGCGCGCGCTGTGTCCGGGCTCATCGCGATCGTCCGCGACGGTCGCTTTGCGGGCGTCGTCGCCGACAGCGAGATCGCCGCGGAAGCGGCGCTGAAAGCCCTGCGTAAGGGCGCGACATGGACGGCCGGCGAGCCGCTGCCGGATGAAAACGATCTCGCTGGCTTCCTGAGAAGCCAGCCGGTCGAAACGACCGTCATCGACACCAAGGCGGCGGTGACGACAAAGGCTGCACGCACGCTCCGCCGGCAATATACCCGCCCTTACATCGCACACGGCTCCATTGCACCGTCCTGCGCGATGGCGCGATGGGATGGCGAGCGGGTCCATGTCTGGACGCACAGCCAGGGCGTCTATCTGCTCCGCGCCGATCTCGCGATCGTGCTCAAGCTGCCGGCCGAGAACATCGTCGTCGAGCATATGGAGGGCGCGGGCTGCTACGGGCACAATGCCGCCGACGATGTCGCGCTCGATGCCGTGCTGCTGGCGAAAGCTGCCGGCGGCCGTCCCGTACGGGTGCAATGGTCGCGCCACGACGAGATGTCCCATGCACCGTTCGGCGCCGCGATGGCGATCGAGATCGAGGCCGATCTCGATGCGGATAACGAGGTCGTCGGCTGGCGCCATGCGATCTGGAGCAACGGCCACGCGGCGCGGCCCGGGCGTGCGGCGCAGCCTGCCCTGCTCGCCGCATCCGAGATCGCAAGTCCATACCCTCGCATGATCTCGACGAATCCACCGGCCGCCAATGGCGGCGGTGGCGACCGCAACTCCGTTCCGCTCTACGATCTACCGGCCTGGACGATCACGAGTCACCGCCTGCTGACCATGCCGGTGCGCACCTCGGCTCTGCGGACTCTCGGCGCACAGGGCAACGTGTTCGCCATCGAATCCCTGCTCGACGAAATCGCAGCCTTGCGCGGCGAGGACCCGATCGCGTTTCGCCTGCGGCTCCTCCGCGACGAGCGGGCACGCGAGGTCATCTGCGCAGCGGTGCGACGCGCGGCCTGGAAACCCGAGAGGCGATCCGGCATCGGCCATGGCGTCGGCTTTGCCCGCTACAAGAACACCGGCGCCTATTGCGCTGCCATCGCCGAGATCGAAGGTACCGACGACATCCGCGTGAGGCGGCTCACGCTGGTGGTGGACGTCGGTGAGGCCATCAATCCGGACGGCGTCATCAACCAGATCGAGGGCGGCGCGATCCAGGCGACGAGCTGGGTGCTGAAAGAACGCGTCCGGTTCGATCCGTCGCGCATCACATCGACCTCCTGGACGGGCTATCCGATCCTGACCTTCAGCGAGGTGCCCATGGTCGATGTCGAGATCATCCAGCGACCGGAGATCGAGCCCGTCGGCGCCGGCGAAGCCGCGCACGGACCGGTGACGGCGGCGATCGCCAACGCGGTTTCCGATTGCCTCGGCGTGCGCGTGCGCGACCTCCCGATCACACGCGACAAGATCATCGCAGCCATGGAGCTTGCATCGTGACCACAGTCAACATCTTGAGCGGCGGCGCGGCGCAAGGCCTGGTGCGCGGCCTCAGCGAAGCCTTCAAGGCGAAGACCGGCTTCGGCATCGACGGCGAGTTCGGCGCGGTCGGTGTCATGGCGGACAAGCTGCGCGCGAGCACGCCGGCCGATCTCGTGATCCTGACGCAGGCCCTCCTCGCAAAGCTTGCCGCGGAGAAGCTTGTCGTTCCCGCCTCGATCGCCGATGTCGGCCGGGTCGAGACCGCGCTGGCGGTCCGCAGCCGCGATCCCAGGGTGACCGTAAGGACGGAAGCCGATTTGCGCGAGGTCCTGCGCTCCGCCGACGCCATCTACGTTCCCGACACCAAGGCCTCGACCGCGGGCCAACACGTTGCAAAGGTGCTGGATCAGCTCGGCATCGCCTATGAGCTCACGTCGCGCCTGAAGATCTTTCCGAACGGCGCAACGGCGATGCGCGAGCTGGCGACGTCCACTGCGACGCGGCCGATCGGGTGCACGCAGGCGACCGAGATCATCGCGACCGACGGCATCGCGCTGTCGGGTTCGTTGCCGCCGGGCTGCGAGCTAGTGACGATGTACACGGCTGGCGTGACCACACAAGCGGCGCACCCGAACGAAGCGTCCGCGCTGATTGCCCTGCTCACTGGCGCAGATCACAAAGAGCTGCGCCAGCGCGTCGGATTTGCCGGCTAGATGCGAACCTTATGTGTGCAGCTGGGTGAGACCGGTCGGCGGGCCATCGACCCCGGTCCAGCCGCCGTCGACAAAGAGCGTGCTGCCACTGACATAGCTCGCGGCATCGGAGGCGAGATAGGCGACGGCGGTGGCGACCTCGTCGGCGCTGCTCCAGCGGTTGAACACGGTGTGGCCGGCGTAGAGATTGTAGATGTCGGGCCGCTGCTTGAACGGGCTGGTCAGCGCGGTCTCGGCGATGCTCGGCGCGATCGCGTTGACGCGCACGCCGGAGCGGCCGACCTCGGAGGCAAAGCCCTTCACCAGGAGACCGATCGCCGCCTTGGTCGATCCGTAGACGCCAAGGCCGGGCTCGATGGTCACCGCGCGCACTGACGAGCAGGCGATGATGCTGCCGCCCTTTTGCTCGACCATGATGCGGCCAAAGGCTTGGAAGAACCACACCGTGCCCTTGACGTTGAGGTTCAGCACGCGATCGAGATCCTCCTCGGTATAGTCGAGGATGGTCTTGCGGATATTGAGCCCGGGCGTGGTCACGGCGATGTCGAGCCGCGAAAATTTCTGCATCACGGTTTTGGCGAGCGCATTGACGTCGCCAGCGCTCGCGGCGTCGCAGCTAGCTTCTTCCGCCCAGCCGCCCTTGTCGCGGATGCCCGCAGCCGTCGCCTCTGCCGCGTCAAGCGCACGATCGGCGCAGACGACGCGGGCGCCAAGCCCGGCCAGCGCCTCGGCCGACGATTTGCCGATGCCCGATGCGGCGCCGAGCACCACGGCCGTCTTGCCGGTGAGGTCGAAGAGCTTGCGATAGTCAGTCACGGACAGATTCTCCCTGTTGCTGTGACGCAAACTATCGCAAGCGCGGTTCGCCGGCCAATGCCGGCGAACGCACGACAGCTATCCCTTGTATCCCATCAGCAGACGGGGCAGCCACAGCGAGAAGGCCGGGACGTAGGTCACGAACATCAGCGCTGCGATCAGGGCGGCGTAGAACGGCAGGATGGTCCGCATCACCGCGCCCACCGAGATGCCGCCGATGGCGCAACCGACGAACTGCGTGGTGCCGACCGGTGGGGTGTTCAGCCCGAGCGCGCAGTTGATCAGCATCAGCATGCCGAACTGCACCGGATCCATGCCCGCCTTCATCGCGATCGGCAGGAAAATCGGGGTGCAGATCAGGATGGTCGCCGCCATGTCCATGAACGTGCCGAGCACGAACAGGATGATGTTGATCAGCAGGAAGATCATCCAGGGCTGCGAGGAGACCTTGCTCATCAGGTCGCCGGCGAAGTCGGCCACCTCATACAGGCCCATCAGATACTGGAACATGGTGGAGACGCCGATCAGCAGCAGCACCACGCCTGTCGTCTTCACCGCCTTGGCGGCGGCGTGCAGGAAGTTGTTCCAGGTCATGGTCCGGTAGATGAAGAACGTCAGCACGATCGTGTAGGTGACGGCAACAGCGGCAGATTCAGTTGCCGTGAACACGCCGGACAGGATGCCCGTCAGGATGATGCCGACGATCAGGAGGCCCGGCAGAGCGGCCGCGAACGAGCGAAACACCTCGGCCCAGCCGGGAAACTTGCCGGCGGGATAGCCGCGCTTCACTGCGACGGCGTAAGCGGCGACCAGCATGCAGATCATCAGCACCAGCGCCGGCAGGAGGCCGGCCGCGATCAGCGCACCGATCGAGACCTTGCCGCCGGCGGCGAGCGCGTAGATGATCATGTTGTGGCTGGTCGGCATCAACGCGCCGACGAGCGAGGCGTGGGTGGTGACGTTGACGGCGTAGTCGGTGTCGAACCCCTCTTTCTTCATCATCGGGATCATCACCGCGCCCATCGCCGACACGTCGGCCACGGGCGAGCCGGAGACGCCGCCGAACAGCGTGCAGGCGACCACGTTCGACATGCCGAGACCGCCGCGGATGTGGCCGACGAGATTCTTGGCGAGTTGCACGATCTTGTCGGCAACGCCGCCGTGCAGCATCAGCTCACCGCTGAAGACGAAGAACGGGATGGCCAGGAACGAGAAGATGTTCATCCCCGACATCATCTGCTGGAAGATGACGGCGACCGGCAGGCCCTCATAGAGGATGGTGCAGATGGCCGAGAGACCGATCGCAAAGGCGACCGGTACGCCGAGGATCAGGAAGCCAAAGAACGTGGCGCCGAGAATAATCAGTTCCATGAGGGGACGACCTCTTCGCCACGCAGGAGAGCAATGATGTGCTCGATTGAAAAGGAGACGATCAGAATGCCCGAGGCAACCAGCGGCACGTAGCGAACGACCTCAGGGAAGCCGAGATTGGGGATATGCACGGTCCCGACCGAAGCACCGAGGATCCAGCCGTTGTAGACCATCGCCACGCCGAACAGAGCCACAAGGACATGGATGACGAGCTCGACCTTCTCGCGCAGGTGATCCGGAAGCATCACCAGCAGACTGTCCATGCCGATGTGTCCGGCATCGCGAACGCCGACGGCGGCGCCGATCAGCGTGACATACAGGATCAGGACCAGCGCGAGATTTTCAGTCCAGGTCGGACTGGAGTTGAGAACGTAGCGCCCGAACACCTGGTAGAACACGATGGTGACGATGACGAGCAGTCCGGTCACGGACAGGTACATCCCCGCCCGGGCGATGGGCGCATTGATCCGCGACAGCAGACTGGTCGACGGACGTCCCGCCTCCTGCTCGTTGTCTGCGACGTGTGGGTCTGTCATCTCGCCCCTCCTTGTGAGGATCCGGTGTCACCTCGCGGCGACACCGGACCCGATCCCCGCTGTGTTTTACTTGGTGTCCTGGATCCGCTTGACGAGGCTCGAGAGCTTCTCGTCGCCGGCGAACTTCTGGTAGACCGGCTTCATTGCGTCCACGAACTCCTGCTTGTTCGCGATCGTGACGACCTGCACGCCGGCCGCCTCGACGGTCTTGCGCGACGCTTCCTCACGCTCGTCCCAGAGCTTGCGCATGACCGGCACCGATTCCTTCGCCGCCTTGCGGATCATCGCCTGATCCTCCTTGCTCAGCGTGTCCCAGACCTTCTTGGACATCACGAGGACCTCGGGGGCCAGCGAGTGCTCGGTCACGTTATAGAACTTGGCGGCCTCGAAATGGCGCGAGGACTCGTAGGAGGGCCAGTTGTTCTCGGCGGCGTCCACGAGACCGGTCTTGAGCGCGGTGTAGACCTCGCCGTACGGCATCGGCGTCGGATTGGCGCCGAGGCTCTGGATCATGCCGACCCACAGGTCGGACTGCTGGACGCGGATCTTCAGGCCCTTGACGTCTGCGAGCGACTTGATCGGCGCCTTGACGGTGTAGATCGAGCGGGCGCCGCTGTCGTAATAGGCAAGACCGACCAGGCCCGCCGGCTCCATGGCCGCCAGGATCTCGTCGCCGATCGGACCGTCGAGCACGTTGCGCATGTGCTGGGTGTCCCGGAAGACGAAGGGCAGACACAGGGCGACGGTTTCCGGCACGAAGTTGTTCAACGGCGAAGCGTTGATCCGCATCATGTCGAGCGCGCCGATCTTGAGCTGCTCGATGGTGTCCTTCTCCGACCCCAGAGCGCCGTTCGGAAACACCTTGACGCCAAGCTTGCCGCCGCTCGCGGTGGCGAGCTGCTTGCCCATGAACTTCACGGCTTCGACGGTCGGATAGTCGGCGGGATGGACGTCGGCCGAGCGGAAATCGCGTGCGGTTGCGAGCGGCGCCGACACCGCCAATGCAGCGGCTGCGATGATACCGATTAACGTCTTCATCTGGGGTCTCCTCCTGAGTTGATTATGTCGTCGTTGGGCACGTATTGCGGGCCGCCTTGGGTCGCTCCACTTCAGGTGTGAAGTCAAGCGCTGCAACTGCACCACCTTCGTAGGATTGCGTGGCGGAGTCGAGGGGATTTGGCTGACTGGTAATGTCTGCCCGGGACAGTGCGACGCGCATCGCGCCCGCTGCTGCGGGGGACCTGTGCGGCAAATGCCGGCTCCCCGGCAATCGAGCCGCGTCACCGGCCGATGCCGGATGCGCGGTAACGATGCTCATCGTATCCATGGACGTTCCTCGGGTTTCGTGCTCGACCGCTATTGATTGCGGCTTGAGGTTCGGGCGAGACGATCGGCTCATCCTGTACGAACGCGCCGCATCGGCGCGATATCGCCAGTGTCGTCCCTAGGGCGGGCGGCATTCTGAGTCCAAGCCAAATGCGGCATTGATCGATGCTGGAGTTGCATTGATCAATCACGCGGCTCCCCCGAGAACGATCGGCGGAAAATTTCAATTTTCCGAATATTGCCCCGAGGAAGCGTTACTTGATCGACATCTCGGTGCCGTTGCAGAACGACGTGCCGGCCGATCCGTCGGACAATCACCCGACGATCCAGTACATCGATGACCAGCAGGGACTGCCGCGCATGCTGCAGTTTTTCGACGGCCTCAAGGCGGAGGACCTGCCGGACGGCCAAGGCTGGGCTGTGGAGCAGGTCTCGCTATCCACCCACAACAGCACCCATCTCGACGCGCCCTGGCACATCTGCCGGATGGCTATGTCGCAACCGCCGACGACGTCGCGAAGGAGTTCAAGCGGATCGGCCACACGCCCTCGCCGCTCGAGATCGTCGTCGTCGACACAAGCGCCGGCGCAAAATTCGGCCAGGCGAATTACGTCAACTCCGGCTGCGGCTAGGTAAACGCGATCACTCGCCGTCGAGGCCGCTTTCGGCAAGCTCGCGCAGCGCATCGGTATCGAGCACGACGATCGCGCCATGCTCGAGGCGCACCCAACTCCGTCCGGCCCAGGCGCGCAATTGCTTGTTGATGCTCTCGCGAGTCATGCCCACCATCTCGCTGATCTCCTGCTGGGTGATCGCGAGCGTGCCACTGCCGGAGTCGAGCTTGCGCTCCTCGGTGAGGCCGAGCAGCGCGCTCGCCAACCGGCCCGGCAGATTTTGCAAGATCACCTGCTCGACCTGCTGGCTGGTCCAGCGTAGCCGCGCGCAGAGCAGTTCGATGAATTTCATCGCCAGCGCCGGCTGACTCTTCACGAACGGCAGGAAGTCGCGGCGGTCGATGATGTAGAGCTCGCAATTGGTGTTGGCGGTCGCATCCGCCGACCGCGGTGCACCATCAAGCACAGCGATCTCGCCGAAGATTTCCCCGGGACCGATCAGATTGAGAATGGCGTTCCGTCCGTCCGGCGATGAAGAGGAAATCTTCACTGTTCCGGAGATCACCGCGAACAGATTATTGCCGGGGTCACCCTTGGCAGCGATCGTCGCGCCACGCTTGACCGTGGTGTGTTTGGCATAGCGGCAGAGCTGATCGAGCGCGTCCGGATCCAGATCTGCGAAGATCGGATGCTTGCGCAGAACCGACAGTTTGTTACCCGACGGCTGCCGGGGGTCGCCGGTCTTGTCCTGAGGCACGCCGGGACTCCTAAGACTGCGAGGCACTTGCAGTTCCTGCGTAGTCAACGTTAGCAGGCTTTTCAACCGGAAAGCACGGACACAGTTTGAGGCAAATGCCGCTAAAGTGCCGCGTTCGTGCTGCGAAATCGCACCCGCAGGGTGCGTCGATACTTTTCACGCCATGCAGAGTTGCATGGACGGCAAGCTACAGTTGGGCCTGCCAACCAAACTTACCGGCTGTCGCGTCAAAATGCGACAATGATCTCAGGAGCTTCGGCGCTGCGTGTCCGAATCGAGCCGGCCCGCGCTGGTTTGTCGATCCGCCCAAGCCAGCGCGGCTGCGAATGTCACAAAGATCGCCACGACGGCAATGATTACCAGCAATGCGTCAATCGGCATCGCACCCTCCCACCTTGTTCCGGCCATTATTCGCGACGCGCGACCGGCGTCATTGATCGGAATCAAAAATGGGCCGGGGTCGGGCTGGGCTGGGACTTAGGCCGCAGCCAACGCCTCGACGCGTGCGGGATCGCGCAGGCTGATTCCGCCATGGAGGATCTCGATCGCTCCATGCCGTTCCAGTTTGGTGAAGGTGCGGCTGACGGTCTCAATGGTCAGACCGAGATAATCGGCTATGTCCTGCCGGCTCATCGGAAGCGGGACAGTACGCGACGATCCCTTGAGCGAAACCAGCCGCTCGCGCCAGCCAAGCAGAAACGTCGCAACCTTCTCCTCCGCGGAGCGACGGCCGAGCAGGATCATATGGTCGCGCGCCTGGCTCAGCTCACGGATCGCCAGCTCGTTGATTCGCCTGAGCAGATGCGGCCGGTCCTCGATGAAGCGACCGAACGGCCCCTTGGCGAACTGGCACACAGTCACCGCCCCAATCGCATCAGCCGAGAAATTGTGGCGCCCGGATATATTCATCCCCAGGAAATCACCGGGCAGCGCAAAACCCACGATCTGCCGCCTGCCGTCAGGCAGCAACTTGTAGAGCCGCATGACGCCTTCGAGCAGATTGTAGAACGAGGTCGTGATGTCCTCCTCGGAGAACACGGTCTCTCCCGCGACGAAATGAACGCGACGCCCGAGATGCTCGAACTCCCTCAGCTCGGCCGGGTCCAGCGACGAACAAACCGCGAAGCCGCGAACCGCGCAATCGCTGCAAAAATGACCATTCGGCTCGATCCTCACCACGGAAGTCCTCATCCATCGTTCAAGCGCCGGCTGCATTTTACTGCACTGCGCCAAAGTCGATTGACCCAGATCAATTTCGAGTGTCAGACCGCCTGCACCGTCCAGCCAATCAGCTCCTTGGCGATGCGGGCAAAGGCCGCGTCGAACGCCGCAACCGCTGCAGCAGGCTCGACCTTGTCGAGCTTCTCGCTGGTTTCAACGAGGCGTGAGGCGATGACCTTGCCGGCCTTGTCGACGATCCGCGCCGACAGTCCGATCTCGACCCGGGTCTCGCCCTCCGTCGTGATCCGGAAGCGCCGGATGTCGATCAGGAGCTGGTAGTCCGCTTGCCCCAGGTCGGTCGTCCGCAGCGGCGCATGCGCGATGTCGTAATTCTCGAAGCTGTCGATCAACCGCGCCTGCACCAGCTTCGGAATGCTGTCGGCCCACATGAAGTCGGCAAAGCCCTGGTTGTCGCCAACCGGTGCGAACAGCATGCGCTGCGTCTGCAGCATCGCGACAGCGGTCGGCTCGGGAATGGCCAGCGACGCCGAGAGCGTCTTGCCGGCCGGCCCAAGATTTTGCGGCGCGCGGAGATCATAGGTGATCTTCTGCGCCGGTGTACCGCCACCGGTCATCTTTTCGAGGCCCGCCAAAATGCCGTCAAGCTTGCCGGTGTTGCGCGCCAGGCCGTCGGAGAATGTCTTGAAATTGGCGATAGTATCCTTCAGTGGACCGGAATTGTCCTCCAGCACGGTGTCGACGCGCCGCAAGGCATCGCGCGCCGCCTGCGTCATGCTCTGGCCTGCGCCGGCCTCGGCGATCAGGATCCGCGGCTCGCCGGATTTGGCGAGGATCGTGCCCCCCTCCAGCGTCACCACCGGCACGCCGGTCAGCCCCTGGAAATCGAGCCCGACCTTGGTGTCGGTGTGCACCGGCGTTGCCGATGCGACCGAGATCGTCGCGTTGACGAAGCGAGGATTGTCAGGCGCCAGGCCGAGTTGGGTCACCTCACCGACACGGATGCCGTTGAACAGCACACCGGCCCCGACCAGAAGACCCGGCACCGGCCCCTGGAACTGCACGTGGTAATTCGTCCGTGGGCCGACGCCGCCGCTGTTGTTCAGCCAATAGACGAAGCCAAACACCGCGACGATCGCGGCCAGCACGAAGCTGCCGATCAGCACGTAGGGAGCGCGCGTTTCCATGTCTCATCTCATCTCGTGGTGAAGCATCTGCGAGCGTTTGCCGTGGAAATAGGCCCGCACCCAAGGATGCTCGGATTGCAGCAATTCGCGCATCGGGCCGATCGCCACGATCTTGCCGTCGGCAAGTGCGGCGACGCGGTCGCAGACCGTCGTGAGGCTCGCGAGATCATGGGTCACCATGAAGACGGTGAGCCCCAGGGTCTTTTGCAGGGTCCGGATCAGCGCATCGAAATCGCCAGCTGCGATCGGATCGAGACCCGATGTCGGCTCGTCGAGGAAGAGGATCGGCGGATCGAGCGCGAGCGCGCGTGCCAGCGCCACGCGCTTGGTCATGCCGCCGGACAGTTCTGACGGATATTTGTCGCCGTCCTGCGCCCGCAGCCCAACCATCTCGAGCTTGGCCGTCGCGATCTCGTCCATCAGTTCCTGTGACAGCGCGAGATTTTCGCGGAGCGGAAATTGCACATTCTGCCGGACCGTCAGCGAGGAGAACAGCGCGCCCTGCTGGAACAGGATGCCCCAGGTCGCTGCCCGGCTGCGGTCCTGCGCGCCATCAATCGGCCGTCCCATAACTTCGATAGTCCCGCTGCGACGCGAGATGAGGCCGATGACAGTGCGCATCAGCACCGACTTGCCGCCTCCGGACGCCCCCACCAGCCCGAGGATCTCGCCACGGCGGACGTCGAGAGACAAATGATCGAGCACGGTCTGGCGACCGAAGCCGACCACGAGGTCATGGACGCGGATCGCGAACTCATCCTGAGGCTCGGGCATCGTCACATCCCGATCGAAGCAAAGAAGATCGCGAACAAGCCGTCCAGCACGATCACCAGGAAGATCGACTTGACCACCGACGTCGTCGTCTGCCGACCGAGCGACTCTGCGCTGCCCTTCACGCGCAATCCCTCGCTGCAGGCGACGATACCGATCACCAGCGCCATGAACGGCGCCTTCAGGATGCCGACCTCGAAATGGGTGACGGAAATGGCCTCGTGCAGCCGCGCGACGTAGATCGCCGGCCCCATATCGCCGTAGAACTGCGCGACCAGGCCGCCGCCATAGAGCGCGGCAATCGATCCGATGAAGGCGAGAATTGGCAACGCGATAACAAGCGCGGCCACGCGCGGCAGGATCAGAACTTCGACGGGATCAAGCCCCATGGTCGAGAGCGCATCGATCTCCTCGCGCATCTTCATCGAGCCGAGCTCGGCCGTATAGGCGCTCCCTGAACGCCCCGCGACCATGATGGCAACGATCAGCACGCCGAGCTCGCGCAAGATGAGGATGCCGACCATGTCAACAGTGTAGGATTCCGCGCCGAACCGGCGGAAATGAAAGAATCCCTGCTGGGCGATGATGGCGCCGATCAGGAACGTGATCAGCACGACGATGGGAATCGCCTGAAACCCGATCCGGTTGAGCTGATAGACCAGCGACGTCAGCCGTAGCGAGCGCGGCCGGCGCAAGACGCCGATGAGCGCCATGAACAAGGCGCCCAGCATTTGCAGAAAAATCGTGACGTCTTCGCGGGCATCGATCGTGGCCTTGCCGAGATCGTTCAACCTGAGCAGCACCGGATTGGTCGGGGCCGCTGGCGGCGGCGTGTGCCGGTTGACCTGGCGCACTTCCTCCAGCAGGCCGCTGAAACGATCGGCCACACCGACGATCTCGGCTGGCCTGCCGGATGATGCAGCCTTGCGCGACAATTTCTCCAGGATCCAAGCACCGAGCGTATCGAGCGCGCTGATGCCGGACATGTCCAGCGTCACGGTCCTCGACCGATCGACATCCGTTCCGACAGATCGGGACAGGGTTTCAAGCTTTGCGACGTTGGCCGCAATCCATGGCCCCTCGGGCCGCAATTCGAGCGCATCACCCGACGGGGTTGCCAGCAGCAGAGGTTCCGAATTCACGCGCATATCCTCATGGGACGACCGGCCCCAATGGTTCTGTTCTAGGCCGGCAACGAGCGGGTCGATTGACTTGCCTCAAACAGACTTGCCTCGAACAGACCTGTCTCAAACAGATCTGCCTCAAACACAGGCGCACTCTCGCCCCCTTGACCCAAATCAAAGGCCGTCAGGCTTGTCCGCATAGGCTCGCGCCATTGAATGGAGACCGCCAATGTTCGACACCGGCAGAATGAGCGACGAGCTGAAAGCGCTGAAGATCGACGTCACAAATCTGCTGAACACCGCTGGCGAGGGGATGTTCGAGACATCGAAGGATCGTACCGAGGCCCTCGCCGCTCAGATCAAGGCCGCGCTGGCCGAACTCGGCGAAACCGTCGGCGACGAGCAGGAGCAGCTGCATGATCTCGTCGCCGAGCGTCCAGTGGCTTCGCTCGCGTCCGCCTTTGCGCTCGGCGTGGTCGTCGGCTTCATGCTGAGGAGGCACTAGGTGAATACGGAGAATGTGGTCAAGCATCTGCGCGCCTTGTGGCGCACGGACAGGATCATCGCGGATATCAGGCTCCACCATCTGCTGACCGGGCTTGGTCTGCGCGCCTTCGCGGCGCTGATCGCCGCATTCGGACTGCTGATGCTGGAGTTGTCCGCCTATTTCGCCCTCGTCCAGATCTGGAGCGCAATCGCCGCGGCGGCGGTGCTCGGAGCGATCAATTTCGCCATCGCGGCGGTTCTGTTCATCATCGCCGGACGCCCGCCCTCGGGCCGCGACATCGAGCTTGCCAATGAAATCCACGGCACGTCGATCGAGGCTCTCCAGGTCGAAGCCCGGGCGCTTCAGGCTCAATTATCGGGCGCGGTCCATCATCCGCTTAGCACGATCGTACCGGTATTGGTGCCGCTGATCGCAATCATCGTCAAGAACATGCGAAAGACGGCCAGAGAACCCGCCGCAGATGCAGCGCCCGAAGCACGCTCTTAGCTGGCCGCACGTCAGAGTTTCAGGCGGACGTCGCAGATATCAGGTTCCGTCGGATCGGGCTTGATCTCAAAACCGAGCTGCCGGCACATCTCCAGCATCACGACGTTCTCCTTGAGCACGTCGCCAGAGATGGTCTTGAGCCCTTCCGACCTGGCGTAGTCGATGATCAGCTGCATCAGGGCCCAGCCGAGCCCTCTGCCCTTGAGGTCGGAGCGCAGCAGGATCGCATATTCGCCGCTCTCGTAGATCGAATCCGAGTGAAGCCGCACCACGCCGACCATCTCGCTGTTCTCGTCAAACGCGATGAAGGCCATGGCACGGGCATAGTCGAGCTGGGTCAGGCGCGCGATGAATTCATGGGTGAACTCCTTCATCGGCGCGAAGAAGCGCAAGCGGAGATCCTCAGGCGTGACGTGACGCAGGAATTCGTGGATGGTCGGCTCGTCTTCGGGCCGCAGGGGCCGCACGAAGATACGCCAGCCGTCCTTGAGCGCGAGCCGGCGCTCCCATTGCGAAGGATAGGCGCGGACGGCGAAGTTGGCGGGGCCGGAGCCCGCAAACTTCCGCTGTGGCGGCCCCACCGCGACGCGGGCGTCGACCGCCGTCGCACCGGTCTCATCCGCGAGCAACGGATTGATATCGAGCTCGCGGATTTCGGGGATGTCGGTCGCCATCTGCGCCAGCTTGACCAGTACCAGCGCGACGGCGTCCTGCTTGACCGCCGGCACGTCCCGGTAGGCGGGCAACAATCGCGACACGCGCGTGCGCTCGATCAGGTCGCGGGCGAGCTGGAGGTCGAGCGGCGGCAGCGCCAGGGCCTTGTCGTTGATGATCTCCACCGCGGTGCCGCCCCGGCCGAACACGACGACGGTGCCGAACGTTGGATCGTCAGCGAGGCCAAGAATCAACTCACGCGCCTTCGCCTTGACGACCATTGCCTGGACGATGAGGCCATCAATACGGGCTTCAGGACGCAGCTTCCTCGCCCGCGCGAGAATGCCGGCGGCGGCCGCGCGTACCACACCCGGATTGGTCAGATTGAGCACGACACCGCCGACGTCGGACTTGTGCACAATGTCGCGCGACATGATCTTGAGCACGACGGTGGCGCCTTGGGCGAATATCTGATCCGCACAGGCGACCGCCTGCTCGACATCTGCAGCCGCATAGGTCGGCACCATTGCGACGTCATAGCAGCCAAGCAGATGCTTGATCTCGACGGGATCGAGCCATTTGCGCCCGTCAGCGATGGCCGTCGTGACGATCTGCTTGGCAGCCGCGACATCCGGCACGAAGGTGTCCGGCATCGCCGGCGGAACCTGGCTTAGCTCGTCCACGACCTCGCGATGCCGGACCATATGCATGAAGCCACGCACCGCGTCGTCTTCGGTCGGATAGTTCGGAATGCCAGCGGCGGACAGCTTTGCAATGATGTCCTGATCGGCACCGACCCAGGCGGCGAGCACGGGCTTGGCCCAACTACGATGCTTCGCGCGATACTTGAGGACGAGTTCAGTCACGGTCGTCGCGATCTCGGCGGCCGATGCGATCGCGGTCTGCACGTTGAGCACGAGAATTGCGTCATTGCCGGGATCGTCGACCAGCACCTCCAGCGCAGCGGCATAGCGCGCCGCATCGGCGTCGCCGACGATATCGACGGGATTGGCGCCGGACCAGGTCGACGGCAGCACCGCGTCGAGCTTCCCGCGCGTATCGGGTGTCATGGGCGCGGGAATTCCGCCGAGATCCGCGAGCCGGTCGACCGCCAGGACACCAATGCCGCCACCATTGGTCAGGATAGCGAGGCGCTTTCCCGCCGGCGATCCGATCCGGCCGAGCGTCTCGGCACAATCGAACAGTTCGCGCAGATCGGATACCCGGAGGACGCCGGCGCGCCGGAAGGCCGCATCGTAGACGGCGTCGGCACCTGCGAGCGCGCCCGTATGCGTGGCCGCAGCCTTCGCGCCATGCGCCATGCGCCCGGATTTCACCACGACGACCGGCTTCACGCGCGCCGCAGCGCGCGCCGCCGACATGAATTTTCGCGCGTCCTTGATGGCCTCGATGTAGAGCAGAATGGCACGGGTCTTGTGGTCCATCGCGAAATGGTCGAGCAAATCAGCGATGTCGACGTCGATCTGATCGCCGATCGTAACGATGCCGGAGAAGCCGACGCCGCGCTGCGCAGCCCAATCCACCATGCCGGCCGCAATCGCCCCCGATTGCGAGATCAGCGCGAGATTTCCAGCCCGCGGCATGTGCGCGGCGAAACTCGCATTCAGATTTGCGCCAGGCATCATGATGCCGAGGCAGTTGGGGCCGATCAGCCGCATGCCGTATTTGCGGGCAGCCGCGATGGCGGCCTCCTGAAGCGATCCCGGTCCATGACCGAGTCCCGCCGAGACGATCAGGGCGCCGGCCGAACCGCGCCGACCGGCCTGGTCGATGATGTCAGGGATCTCTCGCGCCGGCGCGGTGATGACGACGAGCTCAGGTACGAAGGGCAGCCGGTCCAGGCGGCTCACCGTCGCGACGCCGCCGATCTCGGCATGGCGTGGGTTCACCAGGCCAAACTGCCCCTTGAATTCCGCCTTGCGAATGTTCTCCAGGACAGCGCGTCCAACGGAGACCGGGCGGGAACTTGCGCCGACCAGCGCAACCGACCGTGGCGACAACAGGTTTTTCAGGCGATAAGTCGACATGATCACAATCATCCGATCGGGCAACGGACCCGATAGATGCGATGCTAGCCCGGTTATGGAGTGAGCGCACCTGGTGTCCTGAACCGGATGTTGCGGAATCGCGTCGCGCTCTGCTGGGGCATTGTATCGGCAGAAGCGCTCGATGAGGCAAGGATGTCGTCAGTGGACCAGTCTCCCGCGGGAACGACTTGGGATCGGCGTTGTGTCGGTCGATGGACGAGGTGATGTCAGCCCTGAGGGCGGCGACGTTGCGATAGGCGTCGCGCCCGACGGCCTTCCGATCAGGTCAGCACGATCGGGGCTCTTGGAGCCAGCTCACCGCCTCCCGCCGCAGCGACTTCAGTCCGCCGAGCCCGTCATCGCTCGATATCAGGGCGCAAGTTGCTAGACCGCCATCAGAAACTCTGTCGCTGCTGCAGTCCCCATCCTAGTGGAGCAACGCGAACCTTCTGCAAATCGTCCCAAGCTTTGCTTATGCAATGTGCCAATCGTTAGGGACCAAGGTCCCATTGGCGACGATATGCGCGGCGCCAAGCTGCCCATTATCCCAGATCGACACCGCCCCATTGTCGTTACGCCAGAGGATGTCACTGTGGCCATTACCGTCGTAGTCGCCTGTGCCGGCGATATGCCAGCTATTGGGAACGACGCCCGCCGCGGCCACGATATGGGCCTTGCTGATGTCGCCGTTATCCCAAATCGACACTGCGCCATTGTCGTTGCGCCAGAGGATGTCGCTCTGGCCATTGCCGTCAAAGTCGCCGGTGCCGGCGAAATGCCAGCTATTGGGGACGACGCCCGCTGCGGCCACGATATGGGCCTTGCTGATGTCGCCGTTATCCCAAATCGACACTGCGCCATTGTCGTTGCGCCAGAGGATGTCGGTCTTTCCATTACCGTCGAAGTCGCCCGTGCCGGCGAATTGCCAGTTATTGGGGACGACGCCTGCTGCGGCCACGATGTGGGCCTTGCTGATGTCGCCGTTGTCCCAGATCGACACTGCGCCATTGTCGTTGCGCCAGAGGATGTCGCTCTTTCCATTGCCGTCGAAGTCGCCCGTGCCGGCGATATGCCAGCTATTAGGGACGACGCCTGCTGCGGCCACGATATGGGCCTTGCTGATGTCGCCGTTGTCCCAGATCGACACTGCGCCAGTGTCGTTGCGCCAGAGGATGTCGCTCTCGCCGTTACCGTCGAAGTCGCCCGTGCCGGCGATATGCCAGCTATTGGGAACGACGCCCGCTTGGGCAACGATATGAGCCTGGTTGATATCGCCATTGCTCCATATCGACACTGCGCCATTGTCGTCGCGCCAGAGGATATCGCTATGGCCATCGCCGCTGAAATCGAAATTGGCGGTCAGGCCGAAGGTGGTCACTGCAAGTGCGTTCGACGCGATGCTGGTGTTCCCGGCTGCGTCAGTTGCCTTCGCTGTGATGCTATGAGTTCCCTCCGCCAACGTCGATGTCGCAATGCTGAACGCGCCAGTCGTCGGGTCCGCGGTGCCTGTGCCAAGCACCGTCGTGCCGTTGCTATCATACAGCGTCACCGTACTGCCGTGCTCGGCCGTGCCGTCGATCAACACATGAGTGAAGCTGGTGATACCGTCGCCTTTGATGCCGCTGTCCGTCGTCGCGTCGAGGGACAAGCCGGTCGGCGCGACCGGCGCCGCGCTGTCCTCCGTCACGGCAAGGACGGCAGATGCCGCACCGGTGTTGCCCGCCGCATCGGTCGCTTTCGCGGTGATATTGTGCGTCCCGTCGGCTAGCGCCGTAGTCGTAATGCTGAACGCACCAGTCGTCAGGTCCGCAGTGCCCGTACCAAGCACGGTCGTGCCGTTGGTGTCATACAGCGTCACCGTGCTGCCGTGCTCGGCCGTGCCGTCGATCTTGACGTGCCCAAAGCTGGTGATGCCATCGCCGATCGTACCGCTGTCCGTCGTCGCGTCGAGGGACAGGCCCGTCGGCGCGACGGGCGCCGTGCTGTCCTCCGTCACGGCAAGGACGGCGGACGCGGTGCTCGCATTCCCCCACGCATCGGTCGCCTTCGCGGTGATATTATGCGTCCCATCAGCCAGCGCCGATGTCGTGATACTGAACGCACCAGTCGTCAGGCTCGCGGTGCCCGTGCCAAGCACTGTAGTGCCGTTGCTGTCATACAGTGTCACCGTGCTGCCGAGCTCGGCCGTGCCGTCGATCTTGACGTGCGAAAAGTTGGTAATGCGATCGCCGATCGTAGCGCTGTCCGTCGTCGCGTCGAGAGACAGGCCGGTCGGCGCGACCGGCGGCGTCGTATCCGGATGGACACTGACCTGAGCTACCGCCGTTTGCCACCATCCGTTGGCAATATATTCATTCGATATCCAGAATCCGCCCGGGTTGTTCGGATCGGCGATTGCGGTCGAATAGGTGCCCCAGCGCTGGTCGTTCAGAGCACCGGAATCGAAAAACGTAGTGCTCGCCTGGTAAAGCGTCGGCGCGGTGAAGGCGGAAGCGCCGGCGCCGAGCACCGTATAATAGTCGGCGGGATACATATTCGACCCGGAGGCCGAAAAATTGATGAGCACGTCGCCGTTGTGGTCGACCGCAATCGAAGGATTGAACACAGCGACACCCGTGCCGATGGAGGCGCCGGAAATCACGTTCCCGATGACAAATTGCGGATTCGTGGGATCGGTGACATCGAGCTTGAACCACTCGATTTCCGCGGGCGCCCCCGCGCTCGGCATGACTTCGCTCACGCCAAAGACGTAGTTGTGTCCTCCGGAGGAGGTATAGGCAAGGCTTTGGAGGCGCCCGTCGTTAATGTCGAGCGTCTTGGCCGTGCCTAGCTGCGCGGCGGTGAAGTTGTTTCCGCCCCCTCCCACATCGGCGTCGCCGAGGAAGAGCGTTTGGGTCCCGCTGAAGCCGTGCGTCGGATCGTAGGTTTGATATGTGAGCCCTGTCTCCCTGCCGGTCGAATAGGTGCTCAAATAGTAGGTTTCCCCGTTATCGCCGGCGATATTGCGCACGATGCCGCCGGTCGGTGACACGCTTTGGCTGGCGTCGGGTGCGATCGCGGCGTTTCCGGCGGCTATGACGCTGCTTTCGTTGATGACGAATTCGCCGTTGTTGTAGCCGCCTCCCGCGTCGAGATATTCGGGCGTGGAGATGTAGATCTTGCCGTTGCTGACCGACAGATAGGGCATGTCCGCTTGGGTCGTGTTGCCGTTGGACGTGTCGATCGAAGCCAGATACCAGCCGTCGTTCGGATTGCTGTCCACCGACACGGCGATATCGATGTTGGTGGCGAAATTCCCGGTTCCCGGCTGGAAATTTTCCGCGATGATCACATAGTGACCGGTCGAACTGTCATAGGCGGCGCGCGCGTCGAGCAGCCTGTTGTCGAGCGTGGCGCCAAGCGGCGAGAACAAGGTGGACAATGATCCATTGGATACGATCGGATGCCCGCTGAGGTCGGTTATCTCGTAGTGAGTGGTCTCCGCGGTGAGAATGTAATTCGAACCGACCGCTAGCGCATTTTGGGGCGGAGTGTTGGTCAGATCGGACAATCCGGAAAATGACAGGTCGACCGAGGTGGAGCTCGTCGGCGGCGTCGCCGAATAGAAATTGAGCGCCGGCACGCCGGCGCTGGCACCGATCGCCGTGGCGCCGTAAAGGCTTTCGATCGTGGCAAGCAGGGAATATTGATCCGCCGGCGAATCGTTGACGACCCCCGCCGGGACACCCGCGCCGACGACGATCCCTGCAATGTGATCGGGGTAGGTCACCGCCGGATTGGTGTTATTCTCGTCGAAGGTGACGATCAGCAGCGAATTGTTTGCCTGCGCCCAGGCAACGTAGGAGGAGAGATTGGCCTGGACCCAGGCGTCGCCCGCCGGAATGCCGCCGCCGTTGTCGCTCGTCGGCGTCATGTTGTGGGCGTCGTTGGGCGAAACAAAGGAGACGGTTGGAAGGTTGGCGAAGCCGGCCGCGGTCTGAGGAAAAGTGCTGAAATCGTGACCGTCGTTGGCCGAATTGGCGAAGTCCATCCAAGGTTGCCGTTCGGGATCCGCCGTCGTCTCGGCGTAACCGCCGAAGGTGTAACCGTGCGCGGCGAGCGTGCTCGCCAGTGTCGGCACGCTGGCCGGAAGCTGGGTAACGGGACCGTTGGTGGTGACGCCCTGTGTCGAGCCGGAAAACAGGGCAATGTAATTGGGCTGGCTCGGATGGGTCACACCGTAGAAGTTGGTGAGCAGCATCCCCTGGGAGATCAGCGAGTTCAGGTAAGGCGCCTGGGCACTCCCTACGATGTCGGAATAGTTCTCATTTTCCAGGGAAAGGACGACAATGTGGCTCGGAGTTGTGGTCATGATCGTCAGCCCTCCATTGCGGTTCGATCGCAGTGCCTGTTGGTCGAGAGTGCAGGTTCCAAGACGACCGCTGCCACGGTCTCGAAACGCGGGCTACTTGGCGTCCGCATGAATTTCCCTCCGGAGCGCGGCAATAGACATCCAGGCGCACCGCTACCGCGGCTCGCTCGGCCTCTCCAAAACAGCAGCTAACAGAAAGTCCCAACTCGCTGAATCCGAGACGCGACAAACTGCGATTTGTCTCGATACTCGCTGAGTTCACCTATCGAGCCAATGGCTCGGAGGGGGTACCTCATTCAATCACATGAGGCATGATGTGCTGAGAACTCAATAACCATTTCGGTTATCAGCGCCCACCAAAGGCCTGCTTGCGACCGACGATGAAGCTTGTAATTGCAACAAAGAAAACGATCCGGCTCGCTATCGTGCAAGAGCATTTCATGGTCCTGCACGCGCCCGAGCGCGGGAGAGTCCCGATGTGACCAGCATCGCCCCTTATCGCAGGCCGCAGCTTGGACCTGGCTCAATAAGAGATTTGCGGCGTGTGCTGCTGATCCAACGCAAGATGAAATTAGGGATCATTTTCGGGCACTGGCTGCCGTTCAGCGAAAGTTCGCCTGCTAGATCGGGCTCGAGGGCACAATCTCAAAAATACGCGACAGCATCGACGCGATGTTGCGAACTTCCGGTTCAGGACGCTAGTGCGACATCATCACCCAGCACGGTGGCTGGCCGATGATGGTCTTCGTTACGCCGCCCCAGACGATCTCGTTCAGACGCGAATGGTGGTAGGCGCCCATGACGATGGCATCGACAGCATGCGACTGCGCGAAGCTTCCCAGCACCTTGCCGATCGAGCTGCCACCGCCCTTCACGGTTTCGAAGGATGCATAGACCCCATGCTCCCTGAGATGATGGACGAGACTGGTGCCGGATTGCGTGACCGCTTCGTCCTTGTCGTCCGCCACCGTGATCACCCGCACCACAGCGGCAGCCTGCAGGATCGGTAACGCGTCGCCGACCGCACGTGCCGCGCGTGCCGAATGGTCCCAGGCAATCACGACGTTCTCGAATTCCGGCCGCAGCGCCTCTACGTGCTGCTCCGGACAAAGCAGCAATGGCCGGCCGGATTCGAACAGGAGCGTGTCAACGATGTTTTCCGTTCGGCTGTCGTGCGGCTTCACGGGGACCATGGTGAGGTCGCTGAAGCGCGCGTGCTCGGCCAGGGTCGAGGCGATCTGGTCCGCCGGGACTCTGCCTGACCGGCTTTGGGCGCGAATCCCGGCACGCGAGGTCGCAGTGGAGAACGTGTCGAGGAGTTGCTGCATGTCGTCCGCCTCGCGCGCGGCACTGAATTCGGCGGCCTCCGGATCGTCAGGGAACACCACCTTCGGTCGCGCGAAGGCATCGTCCTCGAGCGCAAGCCCGGTTATCCTGGCGCCGAGATCGGCGGCAACGGCGACGCACTTCTCAATCGTGGCCAGCGTGGACGAGCGCGGCTGGCCAATGAGCGGCAGAAACACGTCCTTGATGGGCATCGGATTCTCCTTGCCGGCCAGAATAGGCCGCCTTCGGTCCGGGGCCTTGATCTTCCTCAAGCCGGGAAAACTCCACATCGCCAACCGACGACCGGCCTTGACGGAAGTCAAGGACTGGTCGCAGTCCCGACCTAAAGGTTACCTTGGTGTGCGGCCGGACCGCTTGGCGCCCTCATCTGCAATAGGCCGGAAGGGATGACCGACAATTCTGCGACCCAGGAACGGATCTTCGCGGCACTGACCGCACATCCCGGCGCGAAGCGGATCGACACACACGCGGCCTCGGTCTTCCTCGACGGGACGCGCGCGCTGAAGATCAAGCGGGCGGTCAAATATCCCTTTCTCGATTATGCGACACTTGGGAAACGCAAGATGGCGTGCGAGGAGGAGGTCAGGATCAACCGGCCGCATGCGCCACAGATCTATCATCGCGTCGTGGCCATTACTGAAGAACCGGACGGGTCGGTGAAGGTCGACGGCAGCGGCAAGCCGATCGAATATGCCGTGGACATGTCGCGTTTCGACGAGAGCCGAACGCTGGATCATCTGGCGAAGGCCGGACGGTTCGACGCGGACTTTGCGTCGGCCGTCGCCGACGCGATCGCGGCTTCGCATGCGGCAACGACGCCCGCCGACGGCAAGGCCTGGATAACCTCCATCCCCGCCCTGATCGACGGCAACAGCAATGGCCTGCGAATCGGCAATCATCTCCCGGCCATAGAGATCGAGCAGCTTGCGCAGGCCTCGCACGCGGCATTCCTGCGCACCCGTCCCTTGCTCGAAGAGCGCAGCCGCCAAGGCTTCGTGCGCCGCTGTCACGGCGATCTGCATCTTGCAAATATCGTGATGATCGAGCAGCAGCCCGTGCTATTCGATGCCATCGAGTTCGACGCACAGATGGCGACTGTCGACGTATTCTATGACCTCGCGTTTACGCTGATGGATCTGCTCCGCCACCATCAGCCGCTGGCAGCCAATACCGTTCTGAACCGATATCTTGCCGCGACACCGCTGAATAATCTCGACGCGCTCGGCGCGCTGCCGCTGTTCATGTCAATGCGCGCAGCGATCCGGGCCCAGGTGGCGTTGGCACGGCTGAAGCCACCACATTCCGACGATGCCGGCATTCTCGATGAGGCGCGCCATTATTTCGACCTTGCCCAGGCGCTGATCCAGCCTCCCGCTCCCCATCTGATCGCGGTGGGTGGACTATCTGGCACCGGCAAGACAGTTTTGGCACGCGCGCTCGCGCCTACCGTCGCTCCGCAGCCTGGCGCCGTCGTGCTGCGCAGCGACGTCATTCGCAAGCAGATGTTCGGTATTGCCGACACGGACCGGCTGCCGCCGTCCGCCTATACGCCCGAGCTTGCGGCCCGCGTCTACGAGGCAATGGCCGAGCGCACCCGGCGTGTGCTGGCTCAGGGCCATTCAGCAATCGTCGACGGCGTGTTCGCCCGCGATTTCGAGCGGGATGCCACCGCCACGTTGGCGAGGAATTGTAAGGTACCTCTCACCGGCCTCTTCCTGGTCGCGGATCTGGCGACCCGCCAGGCCCGAATCGGCGGTCGCAGCGGTGACGCATCCGACGCGACGCAAGAGGTTGCCGCGTTGCAAGAGCACTATAATATCGGCCATATCGGTTGGACGACCATCGATGCATCCGGGACACAAGCGCAGACGCTCCAGAGCTGCCAGGACGCGATCGCTGAGGGCAGGTAAGGCAATCTGATTGGCGCGGGCTAGGATGGCGCGACCCACCACGAGTTCGACGGCGACCGCCCTCGCCAGGCCGGCGGGGAGCCGCAATACGCTGCCCGGACGCCTCAGCCCCGGCATGGCCTGCGACACCGCCTTTCGGATCATCGCCCGCCGTCACCTCGCCGCCGTCCTTGCCCAGCACGACGGGACCTGTCGAGGCGATCCGGAGGCGCTGCATCAGATCCGAATCGCGCTGACGCACCTGCGGACCGCGATTCGCTTCTTTTCGCCCATGGTCGACGATGCGCTGCGCCCCAAGGTCTGGGCCGAGTTGAAATGGCTGAACAGCCAGCTCGGCATGGTGCGGGATCTCGACGTCGCCATCGAACGCGTCGTGGCCGAGACCGGGAACGAGCTCGCGGTGATCGCCGAGCTGCAGCACTGGGACGACAAGCGCGCCGAAAGCCATCGCCTGCTGGCCCGCGCGCTGCAATCGGCGCGATATCGCCGCCTGGTCGAACAGACCTCGAGCTGGATCGAGAGCGGCCCCTGGTCGACCCGGCGCGGCAAGGAGGCCATCAGGCTGCGCCGTTGCCCGCTCGCCGACCACGCGACGGCGCAACTGACCGAATGGGAAAAGACGCTGCTCAGGAAGGCCAAGAAGCTGCGCAAGCTCGACGTCGAGAAGCGGCACAAGCTGCGGATTCTCAACAAGCGACTGACCTATTCGATCGAGTCGCTGGAGGACCTGTTCGCCGAGAAGTCGCTGACGAAGCAGAAGTCGATTCTCAAACAATTGCGCAGGGCGCAAAAATCGCTCGGACAGCTGAACGACGATGCGCGCGGCCAGACGCTGGCCGCGTCGTTGAACGAAGCCGCCCCCGAGGCCGCCGTTCGCTTTCTCGACCGCAAGCGGGAAAAGAAGCTGTTGCGAACGGCTTCGACGGCCTATCGCAAGCTGGACAAGGCAAAGCCCTTCCGCTCCTCCGACCTGACGCCAGACCCGGAGCCGGAGGACTAGTTCGACGCCAGCGCTGCTTGACCTGCGTCAAACCAGGCCGCTGCCGCTGATCTAAGCTCCGCACATCGATATTCGTGTGAACTTGCGGAGCCCCCCATGCGCGCCCACCAGATCATGACTCGCTCGGTTATCTCGGTCACCCCCGACACCAGCATCGTCGAGGCCGCGAACATCATGCTGAAGCGCCACGTCAGCGGCCTGACTGTTGTCGACGGTAGCGGCAAGCTGGTCGGCGTCGTCTCGGAGGGCGACTTCATCCGCCGCAGCGAAATAGGCACCGGGCGCAAGCGCGGCCGCTGGCTGCGGTTCATCCTCGGTCCCGGCAAGACAGCCAGCGATTTCGTCCACGAGCATGGCCGCAGGGTGTCGGAGGTCATGACCGCCTCGCCCGTCACCATTACCGAAGACGCCGCGCTTGCGGAAATCGTCGATCTCATGGAACGGAACAACGTGAAGCGGCTGCCGGTGGTTCGCGGCGACAAGCTCGTCGGCATCGTATCACGCGCCAACCTTCTGCAGGCCGTGGCGGGCCTCGCTCGCGACGTGCCGGACCCGACCGCCGACGATGATCACATCCGCGGGCGCATCATCGATGCCATGGAGAAGAACGATTGGTGCCCGTTCGGACTGAACGTCATCGTTCGCGACGGCATCGTTCATTTGAGCGGCGTCATCACCGAGGAGCGCGCGCGGCAGGCTGCGGTCGTTGCCGCGGAGAATGTCGCGGGCGTCAGGAAGGTGCACGACCATCTATGCTGGGTCGACACCATGTCCGGCGTCTATCTGAACTCACCCGAGGACGATGATCTCGCCAAGGCAAGCTGACAAGGCAAGCTGACGCGGCGAGCTGAGTGTCGTTCAGCGAGGAATGACGGCGGTTGCTTCGATCTCGACGCGTGCCGCTTTCTCAACAAGGCGGACGACCTGGACAAGCGCCATTGCCGGATAATGCGCGCCGAAGATCGTGCGATAGATCTTGCCGAGCTCCTTCAGGTTCGTCAGGTATTCGTCCATGTCGACGACATACCAGGTCAGGCGCACGAGGTGCTCGGGCCGCGCACCGGCCTCGGCAAGGATTTCCGCGATGTTGCTCAGGGTCTGACGCACCTGCGCGACAAAGCCGTCCGCGAGACGCTCCTCGGCATCCCAGCCGATCACGCCGCCGGTCACCACGAAGCGCCCTTCGGCAGCCATGCCGTTGGCATAGCCCTTCGGCATCGGCCAGCCGGATGGCTGGAGCACCTGTGCCCTCGGGCTGACGTCATCCTCGGCTGCACCGGGCAGCACCGCGAGCTGTGGGCCTTTCGGCGTCGTCACGGACAAATCCTGATCCTCATCTCATTCTGCCGCGACGCCCGAGGACGTCGCCGCCGCTTGCGCCAATTGCCGCAAGGCGAAGCGCTTCAATTTTCCGGTCTCGGTTTTCGGCAGCTGGGTCACGAACTCGATCGCGCGCGGATATTTATACGGCGCGATCTCGCGTTTGACATGCTCCTGCAACTCGGCTGCGAGCTTTGCATCCGGCGTCACGCCGGGTGCGGCAATGACATAGGCCTTCACAATCATCCCGCGCGCCTCATCCGGCGCACCCACGACGCCACACTCGGCAACCGACGGATGGGTGAGCAGCGCTGCTTCCACATCCGTTCCCGCGATATTGTATCCGGATGACACGATCATGTCGTCGGAGCGCGACTGGTACCAGAAATAACCGTCGCTATCCATCAGATAGGTGTCGCCGGTGATGTTCCAGCCGTTCTGGACATATTTGCGTTGCCGCTCGTCGGCAAGGTAGCGACAACCGGTCGGCCCGCGCACTGCAAGCTTCCCCATCGTGCCCGGCGGCAGGTCATTGCCATCATCGTCGACGATCTTCGCCTCATAGCCAGGCACGGGCTTGCCGGTCGCGCCGGGGCGAATTTCGTCCTCCGTCGCGCTGATGAAGATGTGCAGCAGCTCAGTCGAGCCAATTCCGTCCATCAGCTTGATGCCGGTGGCCTTGAGCCAAGCGTCGAATGTCGGCTTGGGCAGCGTCTCACCCGCGGACACGCACTTCCTTAGCGAGGAAATGTCGCGCCCCGGAAGCTTGCCGATCATGGCGCGGTACGCGGTCGGCGCCGTAAAGCAGACCGTGGTCCTGTACTGTTCGATCGCCGTCAGGATGTCGTCGGGCGTCGTCTTCTCGAGGACGACAAAAGAAGCGCCGATGTGCATCGGGAACAGCACGCCGCCGAAGCCGAAGGTGAAGGCCAGCGGCGCGGAGCCGACGAAACGGTCTTTCTGCTCGGCCTGCAGGATGTTGCGCGCATAGCCGTCGCACACCGCCAACATGTCCCGATGGAAATGCATGGTGCCCTTTGGATCGCCGGTGGTCCCCGACGTGAAGGCGATCAGGCAGATATCGTCAGCGGCGGTATCGACCGCGGCGAACTCGGCGCTCGCATCCGCGATCAGTGCTTCGAGCGAGTCGGGTGCACCGTTGCCCCAATAGACCACGTGCCTGAGATCCGGCGCAGCCAGCTTCGCCTTCTCCATCTCGTCGGAGAGTTTTCCGTCGCAAAGCGCAATCGTGATCTCCGCCTTCTGGATCGGATAGGATAGCTCCTTGGCGCGCAGCAGCGGCATCGTCGCCACGCAAATGCCGCCGGCCTTGATCACCGCAAGATAGGTCGCAACCATCATCGGGCTGTTGGCGGAGCGCAGCATCACGCGGCCGCCGGTGACGAGACCGAGTTTTCCGACCAACACATTGGCGATGCGGTTCACGAGCGCCTGCAACTCGCGATAGGTGTAGCTGACGGCGGGGCTGATGACGCAAGGCGCATCGCCCTGCCCCTGCTCGACCCAGCGGTCGAGGAAATAGCTGACGCAATTCAATCGCTGCGGATAGCGCAGCTCCGGCCGTGTGAAGATGAACTCCGGCCACAGCTCTGGCGGCGGCAGATGCTGCCGCGCAAACGTGTCGACGTGGGCAGTCACGGCGTTGCCGTCATGCGAGCCCGAAACTTGAACCTTGGCGGCGTTGGCCATCGCACGCTCCTTTCAGCATGGAAAGCACCCGGCAGCACTCAACGGAAAACATTTTAGGCTTAAAACAATTCGGCGCAATAGCGGATTTTGGGCATCCCATGCATTTTCGTGCGGCAAAAGGGATTGGAGACCAGTCGCCCGCGGACCTAGGGCCGGCGGCGGCCGGCCGATTTCTGCGCCGACGCCTTGGTCTTGGCCAGGAGCCGCATCAATTCGCGAACGTCCTTCGGCGTCAAATCGGCAAAGAGATCAGCGATCCAGGTCTCGTGTTCCGAGGCCATCCTGCGAAACTCGGCACGACCAAGCTTCGTGAGGCGGATCACCTGGACGCGGCGGTCGGTCTCCGAGGTCCGGCGATCGAGATGGCCGGATTCGACCAGGCGCTCGACGAGGCCGGTGACATTGCCGTTGGACACCATCATGCGCTTGGAGACATCCGACAGCGTCATGCCGTCAGGCGCCTTGTCGAGCTGCGCCATCAGATCGAAACGGGGCAGCGTGACGTCGAAACGTTGCCGCAGCCGGCCGCGGACTTCTCCCTCGATCAGGGTCGTGCAGGTGAGCAGGCGCAACCACAGCCGAAGCTCTTCGGCATGGTCCTCCGGCGTTTCGACGGCCTTGGTCTCGGAATCGAGCATCTCGCTGCAGTCACTCACGGCCGGCATTGGCGCCGGCACGGATTCCCAACGTTTTGAGCTTCAAATAAATCGACGCCGGCCGCAAGCCCAAAGCTGCAACAATCGACCGCACATCAATTTCTTTAGGCTTCAAATAATTGGCGCGCGGCTTGCATGCGCCGCTTTCGCGCGCGATGGCGACGCCTTGAGCTCAGCTTGCCGCGGTAGCCATCATCGGCATAAGCTTGGATCGAAGTATGCGGCCTGCAGCGCAGGCCCGATCGCCACGGGGGGACAGATCATGAAGACGCAAATGACTTTGGCCGCAGCCGCCTTGCTGCTCGGCACAACGATGAGCCCTGCCCTCGCACAAGAGAAGATCAAGCTGGGCGTGATCGTGACGCTGTCGGGGCCCGGCGCGGCGCTCGGCCAGCAGGTTCGCGACGGTTTTGCCCTCGCGGTAAAGGATCTCGGCGGCAAGATGGGTGGCCGCGACGTCGAGGTCATCGCGGTCGACGACGAGTTGAAGCCTGACGTCGCCGTGACCAAGGTCAAGGGTCTTCTGGAGCGCGACAAGGTCGACTTTGTGGTCGGGCCGATCTTCTCCAACATCCTCCAGGCCATCCACCGGCCGGTCACGGAATCCAAGGTATTCCTGATCAGCCCCAACGCCGGCCCATCGACCTTTGCCGGCAAGGACTGCAACCCGTTCTTCTACGTGACGTCCTATCAGAACGACCAGGTGCACGAGATCCTCGGCAAGGTGGCGCAGGATCGCGGCTACAAGCGCATGTATCTGATGGTGCCGAACTATCAGGCCGGCAAGGACTCGGTCGCCGGTTTCAAGCTCGACTACAAGGGCGAGATCGTCGAAGAGTCTTACATGCCGCTCAACACGCTGGACTTCCAGCCGGAGCTTTCCAAGATTTCCTCGCAGAAGCCCGATGCGCTGTTCACGTTCATGCCGGGCGGCCTCGGCGTCAACCTCGTCAAGCAATACAAGCAGGCCGGTCTCGCCGACAACATTCCGGTGCTCTCAGCCTTCACGGTGGATGAATCGACCCTGCCGGCACAGCAGGACGCGGCGGTCGGCATGTTCGGCGGCGCGAACTGGGCGCCCAATCTCGACAATCCCCAGAACAAGAAGTTCGTCGCCAGCTACGAGGCCGCCTATAACGGCGTGCCCGGCACCTACGCCTTCCAGGCTTATGACGCTGCAATGCTGATCGACAGCGCGGTCAAGGGCGTGAAGGGCGATCTCTCCAACAAGGACGCCGTTGCGGCCGCCCTGAAGAAGGCGGACTTCACGTCGCTGCGCGGGTCGTTCAAGTTCAACACCAACGGCTATCCGATCCAGGATTTCTACCTGACCAAGGTCGCCAAGCGTCCGGACGGCAAATTCCAGACCGAGATCGTCCAGAAGGTTTTCGAGAACTACGGCGATCGCTATGCCAAGGACTGCAAGGCGGCAAACTAACGCCGCGCGTCGCGTTAAGGGAGGACTGCAATGAAGAGCGAAATTACCGGCATCACGCGGGCTAACGAGGGGATCCAGGGCATCTCCTGGAACATCCTCGGCCAGACCTATGTGCCGAAGAGCAACACCGAGAACAGCTTCTCCTGGCACGCCACACTGCCGCCGGGCACGTTCGTGCCACCGCACATTCATCCCGACCAGGACGAATATCTCTACATGCTGGAGGGCAAGCTCGACTTCGTGCTCGGCAATTCGGAGGCGCAGGCGACGCCCGGCGATCTGATCCGCCTTGGCATGGGCGTGCCGCACGGCATCTTCAACAAATCGGACCAGACCGCAAAAGTGCTGTTCTGGGTGTCGCCGACCAAAAAGCTGTTCGACCTGTTCTGGGGCCTTCACAACATGAAGGAGCAGAAGCCCGAGGATGTTGTGGCGATGGCCGCCGAGTTCAACATCCACTTCCTGCCGCCGCCGCCGGGCGCCGGCTAAGGGCTCACGTCAGGCGCGCACCGCCGCGAGGCCGGGTACCGCGGCAAAGCCGGCTTTTGTGGCATAACCACGCACGATCGCCTCGCGCTGGGAGTAGCTCAGCACGTTGTCGACATTGTCAAAGCCGTCGGGCGCCAACTGCTCGACGGCGTCGATGACGCCCTCGGGCCCGCCGCGCCGGTTGGAGCGGACGATGTCCGCCGTCATCGGCAGGCGCTTCTTCTCATATTCCATCAGGGCCTGACGCGGATGCTCGGCGCGTACCAGCGCGTCCGCAAGGCAGCGCGCATCGAGGATCGCCTGCGAGGCGCCGTTGGAGCCGACCGGATACATGGGATGCGCGGCATCGCCGAGCAGGGTGACGCGTCCGGACGACCAATAGGGCAACGGATCGCGGTCGCAGGTCGGATATTCATAAAACTCCGGCGTCGCCGAAATCAGGCTCTTCACGTCGATATAGGGCACCGAGAAGCGCGCGACATGCGGCATCAGCTCCTCGCGCCGGCCCGGCCGTGACCAGTCTTCCTTCCGCGGCGGCGGCGCATTGCCCTCGCCCACTTTCACGAGCACCGCCCAGTTGGTAAGACGGCTCGCCGAGCTCGATCCCTCCGCGATCGGATAAATCACCACCTTGGCGTTGAGGCCACCGGCAACGATCATCGATTTTCCGGTGAGGAACAGCGGCCAGTCGCGCGCACCGCGCCACAGCATCAGGCCGTTCCAACACGGCGGTCCTTCGTTCGGGAACAGCGTGTCGCGTACGCGTGAGTGGATGCCGTCGGCGCCGATCAAAATATCGCCGCGCGCGGTGTGGATATGCGAGCCGGCACGATCGAAGAAATAGGCCGTGACGCCACCCTCGTCCTGCGTGAAAGCGCCAAGCCGGCAGCCGGTGTGGATCGTCTCCGCTCCGAGCCGCTCCTCGACGGCGCGATGGATGACACCCTGAAGGCGGCCGCGGTGGATCGAGAACTGCGGCACGTCGTGACCCGCATCGACGCCGCGGGCTTCGCGCCAGACCTCCTGGCCATGGCGGTTGAGGTAATAGAGCTGGTCGGTGCGGATCGCGACGTCGTCGAGCTTTTGCAGTAGGCCGAGACTGGCAAGCTCACGCATGGCGTGGGGCAGCGTATTGATACCGACGCCGAGTTCGCGGATCGTATCCGATTGCTCGAAAATCTCGCAGCCGATGCCGCGGGCCCGCAGCATCAAAGCCGTGGTGAGACCACCGATACCGCCGCCGACGATAATCGCCTTCATCGCCCTTAACTCCACTCAATACACAGGCAACCGGGTTAACGTCGCACGAGCGGTCACTCCGCCGCAAGCGGCTTTGTCGCCTCCGCCTTGAGCTCAGCTCGGGTCTTGGGCTTAGCCTTAATTCTCAGCTCCTCGAGATCCTGCCGATCGCGCACGCTGTTGCGGAAAATCTGGTCCTTCCCGGGCAGATATTGCGGCGGGCAGAATGCGTCGTTTGCGCCATACCAGGCCGCCGCCTTCATGGTGAAGAAAGGATCAACCAGGTGCGGCCGCCCGAGCGCGACGAGGTCGGCCCGACCAGCTGCCAAGATGGTGTTGGCCTGGTCTGCGGTCGTGATGTTTCCGACGCACATGGTTGCCACGCGCGCCTCGTTGCGGACCTGGTCGGAGAATGGCGTCTGGAACATGCGGCCATAGATCGGCTGTGCATCGCGCACGGTTTGCCCGGTCGAGACATCGACGAGATCGACACCGGCCTCGGCAAAGGCGCGCGCGACGGCCACCGCATCATCGCCGGTAATGCCGCCGTCGGCCCAGTCGGTCGCAGAAATACGCACCGACATCGGCTTGTGCCTCGGCCACACTGCCCGTAGTGCCTCAAATATCTCGAGCGGGAAGCGCAGCCGATTTTCAAGCGAACCGCCATACGCGTCAGTGCGGGTGTTCGTCAGCGGTGAAATGAAGCTGGCAAGAAGATAGCCGTGGGCGCAGTGCAGCTCCAGCATATCGAAGCCGCAGCGCTCACCACGCTCCGCTGCGGCGACAAAAGAGCCCTTCACCGCATTCATGCCGGCGCGGTCGAGCTCGCGGGGCACTTGGCTGTCTGGAAAATAGGGTAGCGGCGACGCCGAGACGACATCCCAGCCGCCTTCGTCCAGCGGACGGTCGATGCCATCCCACATCAGCTTGGTCGCCCCCTTGCGGCCGGCATGGCCGACTTGCAGGCAGATTTTTGCGGCGGAGTTACCGTGGACGAAATCGACGATGCGCCGCCACGCCGTCTCCTGCTCGTCATTCCACAATCCGGCGCAGCCGGGTGTAATCCGGGCGTCGCGGCTGACACAGGTCATCTCGGTGAAGATCAGGCCGGCGCCACCGATGGCGCGCGAGCCGTAATGCACGAGGTGGAACTCACCGGGAACACCTTCCTTCGCCGAATACATGCACATCGGCGACATCACGGCGCGGTTGGCGATCTCCATCTCGCGCAAGCGGAACGGCTGGAACAGCGGCACCATCGGCTTGTCGGTGCTGACCTCGAACCCATTGCCGCGCACTTGCCTGGCGAAGGACTTCTCGACCTCGGCGACGAAATCCGGCGCGCGAAGCTTCAGATTGTCGTAGGTAATCGCCTTCGAGCGCGTCATCACGCCAAAGGCGAACTGCACGGGATCGAAATCCCAGAAGCGGTCGACATGCTCGAACCAGACCAGCGAGACGTCGGCCGCGTGCTGGGTCTTCTCAACCTCTTCGCGGCGACCATGCTCATAGACGTCCAGCGCAGCTTTGATGTCGGGCGCCTTCGCCATCGCTTCGGCCAACGCGATCGCATCTTCCATCGCGAGCTTGGTGCCGGAGCCGATCGAGAAGTGCGCGCTGGCCTTGGCGTCGCCGAGCAGCACCATGTTGTCCTTGACCCAGCGCTTGCTGCGGATCATCGGGAAATTTCGCCACATCGAGCGGTTGGTGAGCAACTTGTGCTCGCCCAGGAACCAGCCAAAGATCTCGGCCATCTGCGTGGCGGATTGGCTCTCGTTCAGCCCCGTCAGCCCCGCGCGCTCGAACGTCTCCGGATCGGTCTCGAAGATCCAGGTCGAGTGACCGGCTTCGTATTGGTAAGCGTGGGCGATGAACGGCCCCCACTCCGTCTCCTGGAAGATGAAGGTGAAGGCATCGAGCGGCTTGGTCGAGCCCATCCAGGCAAATTTGTTGGTGCGGAGGTCAATCTCCGGCTCGAAGTGATCTACATGTTTCTCGCGGAATCGGCTGTTGATGCCGTCGGCGAGCAAGACGAGATCCGCATCGGCAAAGCGCGACTCGTCCTCGACATCCACTTCGAAATGCAGGCCGACACCGAGCTCTCTCGCGCGCTCCTGCAGGATCAGCAACAATTTCTGCCGCGAGCAGCCGCAAAAGCCGTTGCCCCCGACCCGATGCACGGTGCCGCGAAAATGCACGGCGATATCATCCCAATAGGCGAACTCCTGGGTGATACGACGGTAGCTTGGAAGGTCGTGCTTTTCGAAATTGTCGAGCGTGGCATCCGAGAACACCACGCCGAAGCCGAACGTATCGTCGGCGCGGTTGCGCTCATAGACAGCGATGTCGGCGCCAGGGCGCTGTTTCTTGAGCAGGATCGCTGCGTAGAGACCCGCGGGTCCACCACCGATGATCGCGACTTTCATGGGAGCCTCGCCAATTCACCCGGCCATGAAAACTATTTTAAGCCTAAAATAATTTCTGGCAAGTCCCCATTCCAGGCCTTCCCGCAGGAAAAGGCTGGTCAGTCGCCCCGGAAGACCGGCTTGACCTTGTTGGCAAAAGCCTCGAAGGCGCGCTCGAAATCGGCCGTCGTCATGCATAGGGCTTGAGCCACGGCCTCCGCTTCGATCGCTTCCTCCACCGACATCGCCCATTCCATGGCCAGCATCCGTTTGGTCATGGTGTTGCCGAAGGTCGGGCCTTCCGCGACCTGCTTGGCCAACAACTGCGCCTGGGGCAGAACCTGCTCCGGCGTGACGATGCGGCTGAAGAACCCCCAGCGCTCGCCCTCCTCCGCGGTCATGAACCGGCCGGTGAACAGAAGCTCGGAGGCGCGGGACTGACCGATGATCCGCGGCAGGATCGCACAGGCGCCCATATCACAGCCGCCAAGACCCACCTTGTTGAACAGGAACGCGACCTTGGCCCCGCTCGCGGCGAGCCGCATGTCGGATGCCATGGCGATGATCGCGCCGGCGCCGGCGCAGATGCCCTCGACCGCCGCCACGATCGGCTGCGGGCAGGCCCGCATCGCCTTGACGAGGTCACCGGTCATCCGCGTGAACGCGGTCAGCCCCTTGGTATCCATCTTGACCAGAGGCCCGATGATCTCGAACACATCGCCTCCGGACGAGAAATTTCCGCCGGCGCCGGTGATGACGATCGACTTGACCGCGTCGTCAAATGCGCAGGCGCGAAAGAAATCCGTCAGTTCGCGATAGCTCTCGAACGTTAGCGGATTCTTCCGCTCGGGCCGATTGAGTGTCACGGTGGCAACGCCATCGACCACCGCCAGCAGGAAGTGTTGCGGCGAATAGTCCGCGAGCGGGACGGTGACGGGATTGGCTGGTCTGCTCATGAGATTTCCTTCCTTGTTCCGCGCGGTTAGATCTCGCCACCGGCGACAGCAATCGCCTGCCCCGTGATCGCACTGGCGTTCGCGCTGCACAGCCAAAGCACGGCATTAGCCACTTCCTGCGGCGTGATCAGGCGTCCTTGCGGATTGTGTTTTGCGAGCTCGGCGATCGCCTGCTCACGGGTTCGCCCGGTCTTCTTCATGATGTTGTCGATGCTGCCGGCAACGAGATCGGTATCGGTAAAGCCCGGGCAGACCGCATTCACGGTGATGTTGCTGCCGGCCATCTCCAGCGCGAGCGAACGCACGAGACCAATCACAGCGTGCTTGGCCGCCGCATACGCGCTCACATAGGCGTAACCCTTCAGCCCCGCCGTCGATGCAATCGCGATAACCCGGCCATAGGGGCGATCCTTCATTCCCGGCAGGACTGCGCGGACGGCATGGACAACGCCCATGAAGTTGACGTCCATCATGCGCGCAAAAAGGGCGCTGTCCGATTTCGCGAACGGCGCGGATTCGGCGCTGCCGGCATTTGCGATCAGGATATCGATCGGCTTTCGCGCATGCGCCGCGGAGATAGCCGCCTTCAGCCCAGCCTCGTCCGAGACATCGGCAACGGCTGCATGATGCGCGGCCCCTGCGCTTACCGCCTCTTCGAGAGTAGCCGCGTTCCGACCGAGCACCGTCACGATGGCACCAGCGTCGACAAGCGAAGCTGCGATCGCGCGGCCAATGCCGCGACCGCCACCGGTCACCAGCGCGTGCGGCGAATGCGGCAATGCGGACATGAGCGGGCTCCCTCGAGATCTGCTGATCCTTCCTCCGATATATTTTAACCTTCAAACTTTTGCAACGAAAGCGCAGATCGGCGACGCAAACGCGCGCGCGCGAAGCGGCCCGAAAATTGCTTTAAGTATAAAATTATCTCTTCCCATCGCCCGCAGGCCTGTTAGCATCGCCGGGCCAAGCAAAAGGATGTCGCGTGTCGCAGCCTGCGCCAATGATAACAAGGGACGGACGTTTCGCCTATGAAGCTGCGGGCGATCCGACGGCGATACCCCTTGTTTTCCTGCATGGCATTGGTGGCGCGGCGCGGGCCTGGCGGCAGCAGCTTGCCACGTTCGGCAATCGTTTCCGCGCGATCGCATGGGACATGCCGGGCTATGGCGGCTCGGCACCACTGGCCAGCGTCAGCATCGCTGCCCTGGCCGATGCGCTCCAGCAATTCATCGAGCAGATCGGCGCGACAAGCCCCATTCTGGTCGGCCATTCGATCGGCGGCATGATCGTCCAGAAATGGCTGGTGCAATCGCCGACACTCGCGCGCGCTGTCATCCTTGCGCAAACCAGCCCGGCCTTTGGCAAGACCGACGGCGACTGGCAGAAATCGTTCATTGCGGCACGCCTGGGTCCACTCGATCGCGGCGAGACCATGAAATCGCTGGCGCCGTCGCTGGTGAAGGAGCTCGTCGGCGACGAACCCGATCCCAAGGGGATGGAGCTTGCGCGCGAGTGCATGGGGAGCGTGCCCGAAGCGAGCTATCGCGCCATGATGCTGGCCCTGATCGGATTCGACCAGCGCAGCACGCTCAAGGACATTTCCGTACCGACGCTGTTGCTCTCCGGTTCGAAAGACAACAATGCGCCTGCGCCAATGATGGCAAAAACGGCAACTTACATTCCCTCGGCCGAATATGTCGAACTCCCCGGCGTCGGCCATCTCGCCAACCTCGAGCGGCCCGATGCCTTCGACAAGGCTCTTGGCAACTTCGTCGACTCCGTTGCTGCAAAACACCGGTAACTGCGCCATGACCATGCAAGTCAGCAAGACCATTGGCACGAGCGACAAGGTCGCGCTGGATGCGCCGATCTTCGATCCCGTGGCTTTCCGCTTGAGCGACGAACAAGCCGGGATCATCGCGCGGGCGCGCGAGATCGGCCAGAGCGTGTTCGCGGGTCGCGCGGCGGCTTACGATCGCGAGGCGATCTTCCCGACCGAGAATTATCGCGACCTGCACCGCGTTGGCCTGCTCGGCATCGCCATACCGAAGAAGCATGGGGGGCTCGGAGCTGACTACCAGACCTACGCCCTTGCAGCGGCGGAGATCGGCCGCTATTGCGGCGCGACCGCGCTGACCTGGAACATGCATGTCTGCTCCACCCTGTGGTCGGGCCCTTTGGCAGATGATCTCGACATGGATGCGGAGACCCGCGCGGAACACGAAAAGCGGCGGGCCGTCCACTACAAGCGCATCGTCGAGGACGGCGCGATCTATTCGCAGCCATTCTCCGAAGGTGGCGCGGCAGCCGCAGGCGGCGTTGCCTTCGGCACGGAAGCGAAGCCTGTCGAAGGCGGCTGGATCGTCAACGGCAAGAAGATCTTTGCATCCCTCTCCGGCCACGCCGACTATTACGGCGTGCTCTGCACGGAAATCGAGGAAGGCGCGAAGGCCTCACGCCGCAATACGCTTTACCTCGCGATCTCCGCCAAATCACCGGGTGTTTCCGTCGTCGGCGACTGGGATCCGCTCGGCATGCGCGGCACGGTCTCGCGGACGCTGCTGTTCAAGGATGTGTTCGTGCCGGAAGACTCTGCGCTGATGCCGCGCGGCGTCTACTTCCAGGCGGCCATGCGCTGGCCGCATATGTTCCTGACGCTGTCGCCTACCTATATGGGGCTCGCGCAAGCCTCTTACGATTTCACGGTGCGCTATCTGCGCGGCGAGGTGCCGGGCATGCCTCCGGTCAGGCGCCGGATGTACCCGACCAAGCAGATCGCGGTCGCGCAGATGCAAATCAAGCTCGAGCAGATCAAGGCAATCTGGTTCCAGGCCGTTACCGAAGCGCGCGCCAATCCAAGCAAGGAGCAGACCCTCCGCGCCTATGCCGCGCAATATTCGGTGATGGAAGGCGCCAATGAACTCGCCGCGCTTGCGATCCGCACCTGTGGGGGACAGGCGATGCTCCGCTCGCTGCCGCTCGAGCGCATCTATCGTGACAGCCGCTGCGGCTCACTGATGCTGCCCTGGACGGCCGAGCTCTGCCTCGACCGGATCGGTCGCGAGGCGCTGTACGAGGCCGGCGAAACGGACGACTGACGGTGGACCTCTGCAGTCTGATCGATCGCAACGCGGCGTTTTCGCCGGACAAGACCGCCATCGCCTTCGAGGGAGAGCGGCTGAGCTATGCTGCGTTCGCCGATCGCATCGAACGGGCGGCAACAGCCCTGAAGCAGGAAGTCGGTGTCGGCCGAGGCGACCGCGTCGCGATCCTGAGCCTGAATCGGCCGGACTATCTGGTCCTGCTCTATGCATGCGCGCGGCTCGGCGCGATGCTGGTGCCCTTGAATTGGCGGCTGGCGGTCGCCGAGCAGCTCTTCATCCTCACCGATGCCGGCGCCAAAGTGCTGGTGCTCGAGCAGGCATTTGAGGGAATTCTTCCTGAACTCGCGCCGGGCACCACCTGCATCGGCCTCGATTTTGCGCCAGCGCACGGCACGGCCTTTGAAAGCCTGCTGGCGCGCAAGGGAAGCAGCGGACGCAATCCGCACACCGATCTCTCCTGCCCGCTGCTGATCGTCTACACGTCAGGAACGACCGGGCGGCCGAAAGGCGCGGTGCTGCGCCAGGAGGCGCTGTTCTGGAACGGCGTCATGAGCCAGCACATGCACAACATGACATCCGACGATCATGTGCTGACGGTGTTGCCGTTCTTCCACGTCGGCGGGCTCAACATCCAGACGACCGCCGCGCTCCAGCTTGGCGCAACCGTCACGATTCACGCCCGCTTCACGCCCGACGCGGCGCTCGCGAGCATCGAACGGGAGCGGCCGACGCTGACAGTCATGGTACCGGCGATCATCCAGGCCGTCAGCGAGCACCCCGCCTGGGCCACGACCGATCTCTCATCGCTGAAGGCCGTCGCCACCGGCTCGACCATCGTGCCTCCGCACCTGATCAATCGCTTCGTCGCGCGCGGCGTGCCAGTGCTACAGGTTTACGGCTCGACGGAAACTTGCCCCATCGCCGTCTACACCCGCCTCGGCGGCGACCTGTCGCACGCCGGATCCACCGGGCTTGCCGGCCTGTGCTGCGAAGCGAAGGTGATCGATCAGGCCGGCAACGAGGTGCCGGCGGGCACGCCGGGCGAGATTGCGGTCCGCGGCCCCAACGTCCTCTTCGAATACTGGGGCAATGCTGACGCCACACGCGAAGCGCTGCACGACGGCTGGTACCGCACCGGCGATATCGGCCTGTGCGACGCGGACGGCTACTTCTGGGTCCGCGACCGCAAGAAGAACCTGATCATTTCCGGTGGCGAGAACATCTATCCGGCCGAGGTCGAACGGGTGCTGCTCGAGCATCCTGACGTCAGCGAATGCGCCGTGATCGGCCGGCCGGACCCGCGCTGGGACGAAGTCCCCGTCGCCTATGTCATCCGGCGAGCCGACTGCCATCTCGAAGCGGACGAGCTGAGAGCGCACGTTCAGGCGCAGCTCGCCCGCTACAAGGTTCCACGCGACATCGTCTTCGTCGCTGACATGCCGCGCACAGCGCTCGGCAAGGTCCAGCATTTCTTGCTGAAGCAGATTGATGCGCAGTCGCGCGCGCAAGGAGAAGCATCTTGAAGATTGCGGTTCTGGGTGGGGGAAACGGCTCTTTCGCGGCCGCAGGCGACTTTGCGCTGTCGGGACATGAGGTCCGGCTGTGGCGCCGGGACGCAGAGCAGGTCGCTGCACATGGTGCCGCTGGCTCACGCATCCTGGTGAAGGATCACAACGGCCAGCACGATGTGAAGCTCGCGCTTGCGACGACCGATATCGCTGAAGCCGTCAACGGGGTCGAGCTGATCGTGTGCCCTGCTCCCGCCTTCGCGCAGCAGGACATCGCCCGGGTCCTCGCACCGCATCTTCGGGATGGTCAGGTCGTGTTTCTGCCACCCGCGACGTTCGGCTCAATGATCTTCGCGCAGGCCGCGCGCGACGCCGGCAATCGTGCCAAAGCAAGCTTCGCGGAAACGGGAACGCTGCCGTGGCTCACCCGCAAGCACGGGCCATTCGAGGTCGCGATCACCATCCGTGCCAAGCGGCTGCCAGTCGGCGTGTTCCCGCTCGACCGGGCGTCACATGCGCTCGAGGTGATCGGACGCGCCTTCCCAGGCGTGATCGAGCCGTGTGGTGACGCGCTCTCGGGCGCGCTGATGAATGCAGGCTGCATCATCCACCCGCCGCTGATCGTGATGAACGCCGGCCCGATCGAGCATTTCGAGCGGTGGGACATCCACAAGGAGGGAACGCAAGCCGCGATCCGGCGAGTGACCGACGCACTCGACGCCGAGCGGATCGGCGTGCGCGAGGCGCTCGGCTATGGCGCGCCGCATTTTCCGCTCGCGCACCATTACGCCAAGGAAGGCGAGATCTGGATGTATGGCCGTGGCTCCCATGACCGCCTGACGGATTCCGGCGACTGGCGCGAGCGGATCGTGCTGAGAGAACATCGCTACATGCGCGAAGATCTGCGGCTTGGCCTGTCGCTGCTGGTGTCGGTTGCGGGGCTCGCGGGCGTGGCCACGCCGCTCGCCAAGGCTCTCCTGGCCATCGGCGGCGCAATCTGCGGCGAGGATTTTACGCAAGGCGGGCGGACGCTGGAGACGCTGGGGCTTGGCAAGCTTCACAAGGCCGAATTGCAGTTGCTGCTTCGCGAAGGATTCTGACCGATGACTCGTCGCGCCAACATTGCCTGCCTCGGGGCCGGACGCATGGGCCGCGGTATCGCCGTCGCGTTCGCCTATGCGGGGCATACGGTCACGATGATCGACATCAAGGCCCGTTCAGCCGACGATTTCGCCAGGCTGGAGGCGGACGCGCTCAGCGAAGTCCGTAAGACCTTTACCAGCCTCGCAAAGCTGGGGCTGCTGACCGAGACCGACGTCGATCCGCTGATCGCGCGGGTTTCGGTGGTGCCGGCGAGCCAAAGCAGCGCCGCGCTGTTGGAAGCCGGAATTGTGTTCGAGGGCGTTCCTGAGGTCGTCGAGCTCAAGCGGGAGGTGCTGGGAGCGGCTTCAAAACAGGTCGGCCCCGACACGATCATCGCATCGACCACGTCGACCATCCTGGTCGACGATCTCTCCGGCGCGATCGTGAACCCTCGCCGCTTCCTCAACGTGCACTGGCTCAACCCGGCCTATCTGATCCCGCTGGTCGAGGTGTCGCCCGGCAAAGCCACCGATCCCGCCATCATCGACGAGGTCAAGGCGCTGCTCGAAGGCATCGGCAAGGTGCCCGTCGTCTGCGCGGCGACGCCCGGCTTCATCGTTCCGCGCATCCAGGCGCTGGCGATGAACGAGGCCGCGCGCATGGTCGAGGAAGGCGTCGCCAGCGCGGAGGAGATCGACAAAGCGATCCGCTACGGCTTCGGCTTCCGCTATGCGGTGCTTGGATTGCTCGAATTCATCGACTGGGGCGGCGGCGACATTCTCTACCACGCCAGCCGCTATCTCGAAGGCGCGCTCGGCAGCGACCGCTATCGGGCGCCGGACGTCATCTCACGCAACATGCATGAAGGCCGGATCGGCCTCCGCACGGGCGCAGGCTTTCTCGACTATTCAGGCATGGACGTTGACGCCTATCGCGCAAAGCGGCTCCAGGCCATGGTCGACCTGCTCCGGCACTTCGACCTCGCTCGTCCGCCGGTGCTCGACCGCGACTAGCCGAAGACGTCCTGAAGCACGCCGTCCCGCACGACCGCCACGCCATCAAGCTCGATGGTCGTCCCCATCATCGGCAGGTCGAAATGGCCGGCAGTATAGCGGCCCGCGAATTCATTGGCACCGGTCGAGAACAGGAAGTTGCCGGAGACGGCGCGGATCTCCGTGCCGTTGGTGTCGCGCTGGTCGTACATCGACAACGCCTCGTAGCGCGCACCCGGGTTCATGCCGAAACCGACGTGCGACACAGCATAGGCCTCCCGATCGCCCCAGGCGGCAAGATAGGCGCGCATCATGGCGGCATCCGTGCCCTCGCCCTCCAGCTCGACCACGTAATCGTCCTTCAACGTCATCTTCACCGGCGACGTCAGGTAACGCTTGAACGTGAGATTGATGTCGCCCGGGGCCATCACCAGCGTGCCATTGATCGTCCCACTCTTCGGGAAGCTGACGACGATGCCGCCCGGCCAATGCGCCAACGTGCCCGGCTTGTCGGTCCAGCCCCACACGCCGACCGTCGAAGCGCCAACCATGTCGACATCAAGTGACGTGCCGGCCTTCGAGGTGACCCGCATGCGCTTCGTCCCACGCAGCATTTTGGCCGCTGCGCGAACGCGCTTCTCCAGCGCCGGGTCCGGCACCATGCGCTCCAGCGCCTCGGGATGTTCGTTGGAGATCACGAGTATCCGCGCGCCGGCCTTCAGGATTTCTGGCGTTTCCACCGCATGCATCAGGCCTTCGACGGTGCAATCCACCACGAAGCCGGCTTGCTGAAGTGCAGTGATGACCGGCCCAAGCTTTTGGATCGCTTCGCTGGCGCCGGTTGAGCGGACCGGAACGATGTTCCGATTGCGCGGCGTCGGCATGACGACGTGAAAAGGCTTCGCCCCCATGCGCAACAGCGCGAGCTCCGCCAGATGTACATTCAACGCGCGCGACTGCGTCTCTGAGAGAATCGCCGCGGTATCGCCGGCCTTGACGGCGCAACGCTCAAAGATCTCGCAAAATGCGTCGATCCATTTTGCCTCGATGCGATCAGCCAGCATGGTTCACTCCCGGTCTTCTGGTTTCTTGTTTGTCAGGTCACGCTTCGGGGAAGCCCCGCAAGAGGTACGACCGCACGGCGCCCAACAGGCCGTTCAAGATCAACCCCAGCAGCGAGATCGTAATCAACGGCACGAACATGTCGACGGCCTGGAAGGTACGCGCCGCCGTCACGAGGGCATGGCCCAATCCGTCCGTCGACGTGATCATCTCGGCCAGAAACACCACGATGCACGAAATGACAAGGCCGATCCGGCACCCCGTCAGGATCGACGGCATCGCAGCCGGCAAGACGACCTTGAACAGGATTTCGTAGCGCGGCGTTCCCGCCGCCATGGCCGACCAAATCAGCTTCTGCTCCACCGTTGAAGCCCCGTAGTAGGTCGACAGCAGAATGGGAAAGAGCGCGTCCGCCGCTACCAGCGTGATCTTCGATCCGTGGCCAAAGCCAAGCAATAGCAACAGAGCCGGATAGAGCGCGACCTTCGGCAATGGCGCCAGCACCCGCACAATCGGCCGGACGATGGCATTGATCGCCGGACTGGCAGCAGCCGCGATGCCAATGCTGACGCCAAGCACGACCGCAATCGCAAAACCGGCGAATAGCCGGATCAGGGTCGCCGCGATCTCCTGCTGGAACGTCCATGTCACGAGTTGCTGGAGCAGCCGACTGAAGACGACACCCGGCGGTGGCAGCAGAACCGCGGGCGCGAAACCGAATGACACCAAGCCTTGCCACAAAGCAATCACCAATACGATTGGCGCGAGCCCAAAGATGACATTTGCTGAGAGAGAGCGCGACATCATGAGAAGCTCAACGGCATGTCGAACTGAGGTTCGGACCAGCGCACCAGTCTTGCGCGGACGCGCTCGAAGACCGCATCGAGACAGATGCCCATGGCGCCGACGATGATGATCATCGCGTAGACCGTATCGTATTGGCCCATGTCGAGCGCGTTGAATAGGATGTTCCCCGCTCCCGATTGACGTGCGATCATCTCGCTGGTGATCATCGTGATCAGCGCCAGCACCAGGCCGGTGCGGCACCCCGTGAGGATCTCCGGGAGCGCGGCAGGCAACACGATCCGGACCAGACGCTGCAAGGGCGAAAGCCCCATCGCCGCGCCCGACCACAGCATCTTCTCTTCAACGGCCTTCGCGCCTTCAAAACTGTGATAGATCACCGGAAGGCTGACGCCGAGGAAGATCACCAACGTCTTGGTGATGTCACCGACGCCGAGCCACAACATGATGATCGGCATCAGCGCCGCCTTCGGCACCGGATAGATCACCATCAGGAGCGGATTGAAGAAGGCTGCGACGGCCCGGCTACGGCCCATCAACAGGCCCAGTGGGATCGAAACCAGCACCGCTATGCCGAACCCGATCGTCATGCGACGGAGCGAAGCCAGGATGTTGATCAGGGATTCCTTGTCGCCGAGGATATCCGGGATCGCGCGGATCGCTTCGATAGCCGTCGGAAAGCTGTCATTCTTCAGCGCAAGCGACGCGACCTGCCATACCGCCAATAGTCCGATGCAGGCCAGCACTGGCGCAGCACGTTTCGCCATGGCGGCCGGCGAGATCATGAGGGCGAACCCGCTTCGTCGCTTTCATCGAACATGCGCTCGATGTCGACGACATATTTCTGGTAGCGCGGATCGAGCAGCAGCTCTTTGCGGCGCCTCGGCCGCGGCAGATCGATATCGATGATTTCCCGGATGCGGCCCGGAGACTTCGACATCATCACAACCTTGTCCGAGAGGAAGACGGCTTCGTCGACCGAATGGGTGACGAACAGCACGGTCTTGCGGTCACGCTCCCAGATATTCAGGAGATCGTTCTGGAGACGCGTCCGGGTATGAGCATCGAGCGCACCGAACGGCTCGTCCATCAACAGGACTTCTGGATGATAGGCGAGCGTCCGGGCCAGTGCGACGCGCTGCTTCATGCCCCCCGACAGCTCCTTGGGATAGAAATTCTCGTAGCCCTTGAGCCCGACCATTTCGATCAGAGCGCGGCTCTGCGCTTCCGCCTCTACGGCTCGCACACCCTGCTGGCGCGGGCCATACATCACGTTGCCAAGTACGGTCTTCCAGGGAAATAGCGCAAACTCCTGGAATACCGGCCCGCGATCCGGACCCGGGCCTGCGATCGCCTGTCCTTTCATCTTCGCCGCGCCGCTGGTCGGGCTGACGAAACCACCGACGATGTAAAGCAACGTCGACTTCCCACAGCCGGACGGACCAAGGATGGAAACAAACGCCCCCTCATCGATCGTCAAGGAGATGTCCGACAGTGCCACATGATCCTTGCGCGCCGAGGTCTGGAAAACCTGCGAGACGCGGTCGATCTCGATGATTGCCGAAGCCGGCTTCTGTGACGTCACCGGTCTCACCCATTCGCTCGATCTCGAAGGCACTACCTTCATCCCCGTCTCTCGCTTCACTCGCGCGCAAACGTCACGCAACCGACCTGCTGAATGTCCTCCATCAGCGGAACAAGCTTAGCAAGAAACCTGCCAAACGGGTCGCCATTTTCGCACGCGCACGACTTCTCAGTCGAACCACGGCCACTCCGCCGGTCCCTCATGCGTGACCGCTCCACCCGGTGCCTGGCCGACAAGACGCGCATATTTCGCCAGCGCACCGGCGCGATGACGCGGCGGGCGTTGCTTCCAGTCGCGTCGGCGTGCAGCGAGTTCCTGCTCATCGACCAGCAGGTCCATGCGGCGACCGGCGGCGTCAATCCGGATCTTGTCTCCATCGCGGACAAGTGCCAGCGGACCGCCGACAAATGCTTCTGGAGAGACATAGCCGATACACATGCCGCGCGTCGCACCGGAGAACCGACCGTCAGTAATGAGGGCCACCTTCTCACCCATGCCCTGGCCGTAGATCAGCGCGGTGACGCCGAGCATCTCGCGCATGCCAGGACCACCCACCGGCCCTTCATTGCGGATCACCAGGACCTCGCCAGCCTTGTAGCTGCGGTCACGAACGGCCGCGACGCAAGCCTCTTCATCCTCGAAGACGCGCGCTACGCCCTCGAAGAACTGGCTCTTCAAGCCGGCGACTTTGATGACCGCGCCGTCGGGACAGAGATTGCCCTTGAGGACCGCGACACCGCCGTCGGGCATGATCGGCGCGCGGGCCGTGTAAACCACCTCGCCATCGGGCACGTTGGCCGCGCCATATTCTTCCGCGAGCGTACGGCCGGTGATGGTGAGGCAACTACCGTCGATATGCCCGCTTTGAATCAACTCGCGGATCACAACGGCCGCACCGCCGATATCGTAAACATCCTTCGCGGTGTATTTGCCCCCCGGCCGCAGATTTCCGATCAGCGGCGTCCTGGCAAAGACCTCGCCGACATCATCGATCGTGAACGCAATGCCGGCTTCGTTTGCGATCGCAGGCAGATGCAGCGCCGCATTGGTCGATCCGCCCGTGGCGGCAACGATTGCGGCTCCATTCTCCAGAGATTTCCGCGTCACGATGTCACGCGGCAGCGGCCCACCTCGTTCGAGCATCTCCATGATCAACCGCCCTGCGTGGCGCGAGATCTGCGCACGCTCCGCATAGACGCCGGGCACCATCGACACATTGGGAATGGTCAGGCCCATGGCCTCCGATACCATTCCCATGGTGTTCGCGGTGAACTGACCGGCGCAGGCACCAATGGTCGGCAGGCAGGCGCGCTCGATCCGCTCGAGCGTCGGGGCGTCGATCTCTCCGGTCATGAAGCTGCCGACAGCCTCGTACGAGTCGAGGACGGTCAGCGTCCGTCCATCCACGCGACCCGGCAGCGAGCTGCCGCCATAGATGAAGATGGAAGGCACGTTGCAACGAACCATGCCCATCATCACGCCCGGAAGCGTCTTGTCGCAGCCGCCGTATCCGATCAGCGCGTCGTAGGCGAGACCATGGACGACGGCCTCGATGGAGTCGGCAATCAGCTCACGCGAGAACAGGGAGAACTTCATCCCCTCGTGATTCATGCTGATGCCGTCGGACACGGAAATGGTCGAGAATTCACGCGGTGTGCCACCGGCTTCCTCGACCCCGGTCTTGGCTGCTGCCACCTGAAAATCGTGGGTCATGTTGCAGGGCGTCTGCTCGCCCTTCATGCTGACGATGCCCACCATCGGTTTGGCGATGGCCGCGTCGTCCAGCCCCATGGCGCGCATGAACGCACGGTGCGGAGCCCGGTCGAGGCCGTCGGTCGTTATCCGTGATCGCAACTTCTTCATGCCTGCATCATCTTCATGCAATGTCCCGCACGTGGCGGGACATTGCGACCTCATGGTCCTGCAAACACCTATTGCAGTGGCGCGACGATCGTCGGGTGCTTGAACTGAGCAACATCCAGCTTCGGCAGCATTCCCGTTTCCGCGTAGATGTCGAGCATCTTCTGGATCGCCGGGAAATTCGGTGCCGCGCCGGGATCGCGACCGAAATCGTTGTCCTTGAGCAGATAGGTCTCGAGCACCGGGATGGGTGCTTTCAGGACTTCATTGACGACCTTCAACGTCTCTTCGCGGTTCGCAAGTGCCTTTTTCATGCCCGACGTGATGTCACGGACATAGGCCTTAACCAATTCCGGGTTCTTGTCGACGAAATCGGCGCGGCAGGCTTCCAGGATATGCACGATGTTTGGCATGGCCTGCGACAGCGAGAACAGTTTTCTCGTGCCGCCCTTGGCCTCAGCTCGCGCCGCAAACGGCTGGTTCATGTTGACCGCATCGACCCGACCCTGACGCAGAGCATCCTCGGAGACGGCAAAACCGACCTCGACCAGCTTGATGTCCTTGGCCGGATCGACGCCGTTCTGCTTCAAGAGCAGGTTGAACGGGCCCTGCGTGCCGCCGCCGATGACGGAAATGCCGACCGTCTTGCCCTTGAGGTCTGCAATCGTCTTGATCGGCGAGTCATCCATGACCGCCCAGTAGACCGAGAAGCCACCGGGTTTCTCGAAGACGTGTTGGGCCACGATGTAGGCCTTGAGATTACCGCCGACCACGCCGTTCGCAAGTGAGAGCGGCGCCTGCGTCGCGCAATCCAACGCACCAGCCGCCAACGCCTGCGTCATCGGCGCCGTACCCTGAAACTGGGTCCACTCGATGTTATAGGTCTTGCCGATATCGGGAAATTCGGCCGGCCTGCGCATCATCCAGTATTTGGATTCCTCGGCCGGGATGGTCCAACCCACGCGGATCGTCTGCTGCGCCCATGAGGGGCTCGCACCGGCGATCATAGCCGCCACAGCCCCTGCTGCCAGCATCCACCTCGAAACTGCCCGCATCGCGCCCACTCCGTTGCTCCGGCGTCGACCGACGCCACCCAACCCGACCACCTCAAATGTTTCATGGTTCAAACAATCAAGCAAGCCATGCAAGCGGACCCGGTTTCGCTACGGGATGCGTTATGTATGGTGCGCAGCGGTCGCGCGGCGTTGCGCCGCGACAGAAGGAGGCAACCTATGGCTGATGCGAGCAAGGCAAACCCGCAGGGCGTCGAGAGGCTCGGCTATCTCGGCCTGGGACTGATGGGGACGCCGATGACCCGGCGCCTCCTCAAGGCGGGCCATCACGTCAGCGTCTGGAACCGCTCGGAAGGCAAGGTCGTTCCACTCGTCGAAGCTGGCGCCAAGCGCGCGGGCACGCCACGTGACCTGTTGGCGAATTGCGACATCGTCTTCATGTGCGTGACGGATGCCGCAGCCGTCGAAGAGGTGATCTTCGGACCGGAAGGTTTTGCAGCGGCTCCCGGCGCAGGCAAGCTCGTGGTCGATTTCTCGTCGATCCATCCCGACGCTGCGCGCGAACTGGCAGCGCGGTTAAAAGCTGCGAACGGCGCAGGCTGGATCGATGCGCCAGTGTCAGGCGGCACCAAGGGTGCCGAAGAAGGCACGCTTGCCATCATGGCCGGCGGAGAGGCCTCCGATATCAAGCGGGCACGGCCCTATGTGCTGGCTATGGCGCGCAGGTTCACTCATATGGGTCCCACCGGCGCAGGCCAGACCACAAAGCTTTGCAACCAGGTGATCGTCGGCTGCGCGATGGCCGTGCTCGCAGAGGCAACGCGCCTTGCCTCAAACGCCGGAATTGATGCAAGCCGGCTGCCTGAGGCGCTCGCCGGCGGCTTTGCGGATTCGATCCCGCTTCAGCTCTTCGTGCCGCGCATGGTCCAGGGCATTCATTCGCCTCCTCTCGGCCACATCGCGACGATGCTGAAGGATCTCGACACTGTCGCCGACGTGGCCCAGACAACGTCAACACCGGTGCCGATGGCGACCCTCGCGGGACAGATCTTCAGGCTCGCGAAGGCTGCGCGTGGCGCAGACGCGGACGCTCTGGAAATCTACAAGCTCTCGGCCACGGACCGTTGAACCGACGAGCGTCCGTGGATCGCCCTATGGCGACTTCTTGCGTTCGTCGTCGGACAGAAACCGGCCATATCCGCCCCGCGCAAACAGCAGCGGCTCCTTTGCGTTGTAGGCATAGGCCTCGACCGCACCGAGAAAGATCACGTGATCGCCGCCATAATAGCGATTGACGGACCGGCACTGGAAATTGGCCACGCTCTCGGCGAGCACTGGCGCATTGCCGAGGCCCGGCGCCCAGTCGACGCCGGCGAACTTATCCTCGGACGATTTTGCGAACTTGTTGGCAAGCGCCTGTTGCGCTGTGCCGAGCACGTGCACGGTGAAATGGCTGGCGTTCTGAAACACGCTCAAGCTCGAGGAATAAACTCCAAGGCTCCAGAGCACGAGGGGAGGATTCAAGGAGACCGATGCGAATGAATTACAGGTGATGCCATACGGCTTACCATCAGCGGCCGTGGCTGTAATGATCGTTACGCCCGTTCCATACGTGCCGAGCGCATTGCGAAAATCACGCGGATCAATCTGCGAGCTGTCGCTCGCGAACTCGTTGGCTGGATCGGGAGCGGCAGGCTGCTTTGGCTGGTCATTCATCGGCCGGCCTCACAAGGTGAGATTCTCGGACGGCAGGCCGAGTGCCACGCGTCCATAGTTGGTTCCGGCCGCATCGAAATTGAATGCGAGGTGCGAATTGATGGCATGCGCATCTCGGAACTGCCGTTGCAACACCCCCGTCGTGAACAGGCCGCGCGCGCCACTTGCCGCGAACAGCATCGAGACGGCATCCGTGCAGAGATTGACCGAGAACGCCCCATCACGCCGATACCTGGTCTTGATCGCCATGTCGGGCGTGTGCTTGCCGCGCGCGTGCTCCATCGCCTCGATGCAGGCCGCACGCATGATGAGGCGCGCAGCATCGATCTTGGCGGAAGCCTCCGCGATCTTGATTTGCGTGCTTTGGAAGTCGCTTAGCTTGGCGCGGTTGTATGTTGATATGCGGTGACGTGCGACCTCCGCATAGTCGTCGAGGCACGCCTGCGCATTTCCGAGCGCGACGCCGGAGAGAACATAAGGAAACAGTGAGAACACCGGCAGCGCGTAGAGCGGATTGGGATTCATACCGCTTCCGGGCGTTGCGCCTCCAGCCAAATCACGGACAGCGACCGTCATATGCTCGGGCACGAAGGCGTCCTTGACCTCCACATCCGACGATCCGGTGCCGCGCAGTCCGGCGACGTTCCAAGTGTCGAGGATCTTATAATCGGCCTTCGGCAACAGGAAGATGCGGTATTCGATGCCGTCAGCCTCGTCGTCGGACGACACGACGCTCGCGAGCATGTTCCATTCACAGGAGCCGACACCAGACGAGAACGGCCAGCTTCCGTGCAATCGGTATCCGCCCTCGACCTTACTGGCGCGGCCGGCGGGGAAGATGAACGATGATGCGATCAGAACGTCCGGATCACGGCCCCAGACCAGATCCTGCGCGCGCGGCTCGAACATGCCGAGCATCCAGTGGTGGCTTGCCAGATTGGCCAGATTCCAGGCGACCGACGCATCAGCGCAACCGAGCAGCTCGGCGCAATCGATCAGGGCGACGTAGTCGAGCTCCGAACCGCCGATGCGCCTCGGCTGAAGCATCCGAAACAGGCCGGCATCGTGCAGGTCTCGTTCAGTTTCCGGTGGCAGATGCCGCAGTTCCTCGGTGCGAGCCGCGCGTTCCCGCAATTGCGGCACGAGCGACTGGGCCTTGGCAATCATCGTCGCATAGGCTCGTTCGCCGGGGTCCGTCGCTACCGACCGACCCATGTTCGGCTCCTGACCAGGCACCATTCGTGTCCCTCGCTCTGACGCATTTATGCGGCGGGAACCTTGCCAAATCAAGCCGTGCAGCGCGCCGTCTAGGTCCCCGGCTTGCGCTGCCCGAATGCGCCTTTTTGGGCCAAAGCCGCAATCCGGCCCTCGTCATAGCCGAGCGTTTCACGCATGATGCCGTCGGTATGCTCGCCCAACAAAGGTGCAGCCACGGGATCAATTGCTGCCGTCAGGCTCATGTTGATCGGCGACTCAATGTTCGGCACCCACCGCGCCGTGCGATGCGGGATACGGCTCAAGCGCGCGCGTTCGCGTGCTTCGGGCGCATTGAATCCCTCTTCGACGGTCCGGAGATAGCCGACCGGGATATTGGCCAGCTTCATCCTTGCCATCCAGTTCTCAAGCGTGTCGCTCGCGAACACCTCGGCGATGGCTGCGCGCAATAGCTCCTTGTTCTCGGATCGCGCCTTGCGCGTGGCGAACTGCGGCTCGTTGATGAGATCCGGGCGATTCATCACCTCGACCACCAGTCGCCGATACAGCCGATCATTGGCGCAGGCCATGTAGAGCGGACCGTCGGATGCCTCGTAGACACCGACAGTGGGAGAGCCACTCGGCGAATTGCCGAACCGGCCGGGATTCTCGCCGCTGATGAGATAGGCCATGCCGTAGAATCCAGTCATCCCCATGGCGACGTCGAACAGCGCGACCTCGACATGCTGTCCGCGGCCGAGTCGATCCCGCGCTATCAGTGCCATCAGGATTGCATTGCAGGCCGACATCCCCGTCGCCATGTCGACAATCGGCGGGCCGGTCCGAACCGCCGGACCATCGGCAAATCCGTTGAGCGACATGAAGCCGCTCTCGGCTTGCGTGATAGGATCGAAACCGGGGCGCGAGGCAAATGGTCCGGTTCGTCCGTAAGCGGAGATCGAGCAATAGACCAGCCGCGGGTTGAGCGGCGCAACGGCCTCGTAGTCGAGGCCGAATTTTTTCATGACTCCGCTGGAAAAGTTCTCGACGACCACGTCCGCCTTGCGGATCAAATCCAGTGCAATCTCGCGCGCCTCCGGCACGGCGAGATCGAGCGCGATGCCGCTCTTGTTGCGGTTCAGGCTGAGATAAGCTGCACTCTCACCGCCGATGTCGGCATGTTCATAGGCACGGGTGTCGTCGCCCCCATCGGGATTCTCGATCTTGATGACGCGCGCGCCGAAATCCGCGAGCGTCTGCGTGCAGGCCGGACCCGCGACCACGCGGGTGAAATCGACGACCAGAAGACCATCAAGCGCGGTTGGTCCTCCCGCCGCCCGCGAGGGCCGTTCCGGCAATTGAGGCTTGGTGGACATCCTAGGCGCTCCTTTACATCGGCTTGTGCTCGCCGAATTTCCTGCAAGCGAACTTAAAGCCCGATGGGGACGGCTGCGCAAGTGCTGCAACAGCAGGGCTTCAATACGCAAAAGAACCCGGCAGCGGTCAAGCTGCCGGGTCCAAAGCCATCTGCGAACGGCACCTTCCGCACCACGGGAAACCCCGTTCAGCGAAGCGACCTTCGCCAATAAAGCGTATGCGGCCAGGCCCAAGGCACCTCGGGTTCATACAGCCGATAGCCCGCCCTGATGAAATTATTCGCGGAGAAACTGTTATCCGTCGTGTCTGAAACGATACCATTCCATCCGATGCGCCGGCCTCGCGCTTCGACGGCCCGCATCAATCGGAGCTGAAGGCCCCTGCCCCAGTGCCGTTGCAAAACGCCGACTCGGGAAAAGTAGCCGGAATTCCGTGCATAGGTGGATGGCACGGCGCCCGCGAAGGCGACCGCATCGTCACCTTGGTAGACAAGCCACCACGCTCCAAGATCGAAATCCGGCATGGCGGCGGCATCGAAGAACGTCGATCGATGCAGGTCAGCCAAGGTCTCGGCAACGTCATCATCGGACGCATCAACCATACGAATTTTGTACATGGCATGCCCCAAGGCAACGAAAAGATTCTGATCGACCACGCGGCTACGCCACCGCTACGAGAGAATCACTTGCTCAGAACGACCTTCACGCCGAGCCAGACAGCCCCCATCAGGCCGGTCGCAATCACGGTAATTACAGCCTTATAGGTGTACGTCTGCGCCTGCTCTACGCTCCTTCGCCACCGCCGCAGGTGTTGGAAATCCGCCCTCAGCTCCCTACGGTCATCATCTTCGATGCCGAAGGAAGCCAGCACCGATGCCACCGCTTTCAGCACGATCGCATCGATGCTGTCCTGCTGGAGCCTCTGCTGCTCGGCCAGCGTCTCGGCGACGATCGCCCTGATGTCGGCATCCTGCATCTTCACCGCTTGATGATCCTTGCAACATTCTCAAAACCGCGTTTGGCGAAGTAGAAAGAGACAACGAGATTGGCGGTGATCGCCGCAAACCCCGCCAGAGGATCCGTCGACCCGAGGCCCAGAACCTTGTCCCAGACAAGAAGCTTCGCGAAATAAATGGTGACGCAATACCCGATCAGCTTATCCGGCTCATGCCAATAGCCTAGCTCTGCCGTTCTGAATTGCATGACGGCTTTGGTTTCGGCCGTCTGCGCCGCGATCTCGCTCGCGGCGAGATCCGCCGCGATCCTGGTATCGACATTCTCGGCCTTCAGCTTCGCGCTGTACGCGTCGACCAGCGCCTTCACGACAGGGCCGCCGAGGAACGAGATGATCGTCATCCACATCAGTTTGTCCTCCGTAGCGTTCGCAGCCGCGCGATGATCGTCACGATCGAGATCGCAAGCATGATACGTCCCGTGATCTTGACATCGCCGATGGCCGCGCTGATCTGATCCTTCACGCCGGGATCGCCAAAAGCGTCGGCAAGGTCGTCGACGATCGCGGCCAATGCACCGGCAAGTGCGATGCAATAGCTCCAGGCGATCGTCACCGAATGCAGGCAAGCCGCCTTGATCTTGGCGAGCATCACAGCAAAGCCCGCAGCGTTGCGAGCTTGGTTTCGAGCAATTTGACCCGAGCCTCGGTGCCGGTCACGAGCCGGAGCAGCGTGTCCTTGGAAAGCCAGCAGGCACCGAAGCCGGCGGCAAAGACGATGACGTCAAATATGGTCTGCATGTTCACTTCCTCCCGAAAATGGCTTTGATCAAGCTGACGACGAACGCGCCGATCGATCCCTTCGACGGATTCGTCAGTGACGGCCTGGCCGGATCGCTGCTTGCCGAGCCTTTCGCGATCTTTGTTCCTGCGAAGCAGATGTCCGGATCGAGTTCCATCAGTGCCATCAACAACGCCGCGCATCCCAACTGCGGATCGACCTTGCTCGGATCGTAAACGCCGTCGCGCACGTACTTTCCGGCCCTGTACTGATTGGTCCCTGACCAAAGATAGGGCGACGGCACACCGCGAACTGCGTAGCCGATGCCATTGTAGGTCTCGAGCGCAGTCAACGCTCCCGCGATGGTCCAATCCTTGTGGCGCGCCAGAAACGGCGGGCACTTGACCAGCGCGTCGACCGCAGCCGCCTCCCAGGAGTCAAATGGACCTCGACCAGCCGGGACATGAACCGATACCGCGTTCCAGGGATCGCCCTGGGCCAGCGAGGCATTCCATTGCTGGGATGATTCCCGTTCGTGGATGACCGCGATGGCCGGCCAGGGAACGCCCGTGTGCCGCTCGACGGCTTGGTAACGTTGCTTGGCCCGATAAAGGCGCACCGCAACGCTAGCGGCCTCTGCCTTCCGGCTCAGCTTGGCATTCGCCCAGCGCTTCGCATTCGCCGCAGAGAGGGCGTTCAGATCTACCATGGGTTGACTCGGGCTGGGGTTGTGGTGGTATTCAGACACAATGAGAAACGTTCTGAAACAAAGCGCTTTACTTCGCCGCACCTACTACAAGGTCCTGCTGGCGAGTGCTGCCGGCCAATCCGACGAGAGCCAAATTGTTGAGCGGCTGGCAGTTGACGCGCCGCGAACATTTATCGAGATCGGATTCCACCCGATTGAGTTCAACTGTATCAGTCTCGCTCGCTCGCCAGACTGGCGAGGGTTGCTTATTGATGGGAACGAGCGTCAGGTGGCCGACGCCAAAATTCTGTTCCACGACGGGGTCGATATCGTTCACCGTTTCCTGACGCTCGACAACCTTGATTTCATCAAGAGGCGCTTCCGCGAAGTCGGTATCTTGTCGATCGACGTTGACGGGAACGACTATTGGCTCCTGAAGTCGCTGATCGACATCAGGCCCGCCGTGATCTCTGTCGAGTACAACGCTAGCTTCCGCTTAGAGCCGGTCGCGGTGCCCTACGATGAATCCTTCGACCGCCACGAGAAGCACCCAACAGGGTGGTATCATGGCGCGTCGATTACTGCGCTTGCGTCCCTCTGTGCGCAATACGGATATGGTCTAGCCGCCGTCTCTGGCGCGGGTGCAAACGCGTTCTTCACACCAGGCGGAGCCCTTGATCCAACCGAGGCATGGCGGCCAAACTCTCTGCGAGACAAGTGGTCACATTCGACGCCGGAAGAACAATGGCGTCAAATTCAGGGCCTCCCATTGATCTCCGTTTAGATGATACGAAGCAGCTTGTTCGCAATGATCGTTGGCTGAACGATCGGGAAAGCCGTACTGGTGCCCCCTTGGGCGGTGCCAGTAAAACTTGCACTCATCGATGACGCCAAATTTGCGATAGATCCACCTGAATTCCAGGCGATGCCAAGAAGCGAGCCTCCACCAGCACCCTGTATCGAAATAATCGTGTTCGGATTGATAATCGTCGTATTCGTGCTGCTCAAACCCAGATTGCCAGACGGCGTATAAGGCGGAAGATTTCCGGTAGTAAGTGACTTTGTTTCGGTTGCGGAGCTGGTTGAACCGAGTCCCGTTCCGCTCATGGTCGCAGCGGTTAAGCGGTTCGCCGCAATGCCGCCCATACCATCAGCGCCAGCAATAATACGTCCCCGGCAATCCGGAATATTGAACGTCGTCGAGCCGTCGCCAACGCCGTATGTAGTTCCGAACAGTGCGAAGAGCGCCGCATACGTGGTGCGGCTGATCGCCTGCCCGTACATCAGGGCAAACGAACTGTTCGGCGCATTTGGGCCCCAAAAATCGACACTGGCACCGATCGGGATAAGGGACGAGCTCGCTCCGTAAAAGCCCTGCAAATAGAACGCCGCATCAGCATTGTTATATTGGGCTACATAAGGCGTCCCCTGCACAATCGTGCCGGCTGGTAATTCAACTCCTGGTGCCGACCGGAGCGGCTTGGCGCCGAGGCCGTCGACATTGATCGTGACCGTCGCACCATTTGTCGTGTGGGGCGTGAATGCGACGATCTGCCCGCCCAGTTGCGACAGCGACTGAAACACCTGGTACGAGCTCACCACGTAGGCGGTACTGGTCCCGCTTGTCACGATCGCGCCAGCCATGTCGTCGCGATACTTGGCTATCGCCGCCATCATCGCTCGCGCGGAGTCGTTGACGCTGGAAGGGGATTGCCCCTCGGCCCAGTTGATCGTCGAATCCGCCGTTGCGTCGGCTGAGGCCGTTTGAGACCATTTGTAGAGAGTCATCTTGCTTCCTTGATGTAGGGGCGCGCATCGTCCGTCGCCGTTGTAGCTGCCGAAGGCCTCACCTGCCCTATGACTGTCAATCCGGAGTCTTCGCCTCGCTGCCACACAGCTCGATATACTGCGCACAGCGACAGGCTGGCGCGCGAGCCGTGAGCAGGTTGCGGATCACGCCCGGTGGCACCCCTGGGCTCTCGCTTGCAATTTTCGCCACGCGCTCGTCGATGATGCCGTCAATCTCTGCGCGCAGTTCTTCGATCCGCTCTTCAAGTCTCATCCCGCGCTGTTGTCTCGTCGCCATGCGTCCCTCCGTCCTTCAATCGGTTTTCAAGCGCCGCCAGCTTCCGGCAGGCGGACGCAGCTTCGTTCTGCGCACGGCGGAGCGCGCGTTCGCGCTGCGTCTCGTGAGCCGCGAGGTAGGCCTGGATGTCGTAAGGCAGTGTGCGAAATCGCTCCTTGAACCGCCCGGGCCAGGATCGGGGCGGAACGACCGCCGCCGCTGCGCTCATCGCAGCCGCCGCGGGGCCGCCAAGCGTAGGGTCGGCAAGACCGAGCGACGCGTGCATCCGGGATATCTCCTGCACGGCCGGCCAGAGCCGATCCACACCGAGGGATGCACAATCAATCACGAACCGCGCCACTGACGAGGGCGTCGCCGGACAAGCAATCACATCGTGCAGCTCGCACCACCGAACGAACATCGGCGCATCGCGGCGCCGCGCCTGCGCGAGCGCCGTCAGCAGTGGATGGGTCATCGCTTCGCTTTGCGCAGCGCCTCGTGGAGACTGCCCATGCGCCGGCGCAGATCGACGAGCTGAACGCGCCTTCGCAGACTGTGGGGACTCGAATCGATCTCGCCGCCCAGCTCGGCATCGAACCGTTCGAGCGCGGCGACGCGCTTCCTCAGGCCGTAAAGCGCAAAATTCTCCGCAATCCGATCCGGCGACATCGGTTCACCGTAGAGATTTCCGGTGATGGAATCAGCGCGTTCGATGAAATTTCTATCGTCCTCGCTCATGCTGCGTTCTCCTGTCGTAAGTCCAATTGGATCGGCTGGTCGGTCATCATGAGTGCGTGTGAAAGCATGCCAATCCGGCCCCGCGATCAAGACAAGGATCGCAGGAGGATTCGGCTGACGAATAAGGACAACGAAGGTGGATCAGCGGCGTTCTCGAACGCTCGCGTGGGCTCCCTCACCTTCGACCGCCTGTCCTCGCCTGGTAGAGCGCGACCGCGTCCTTGAGATCGCCCGAGTTGGAAAGCCGGGCGCTCAACGCACGCAGATCATGCTGATCGCGCTCACCTCGGCTCGCCGCCATACCCGGCCTTTGCACCGGCGGTATCGGCTTTGCCGTGACGGCATCCCTCGCTTTCATCATCAGCCGGTATTTGCCGGCGTCATCTTGCAACCCGCGGAAGATGATCAACCCGCCACCGGGTGTCTCGATCTTGTCGCTGTAGGGCTTGAAACCGTGACCGAGCCCGAGGCTCGCGATCTTGCCTTCGATCAGCCGCTTCGACGACTGCGCCAGCGTCCGCTGCGCCTCGCGGATACAAACCGCAAGCGTGCCGCGCTCGGCCTGGCAGGTCTCGACCAAGAGCTCGCCGAAGAAATGCGACTTGCCCGAGCCGCGCCCCCCGTAAACGCCCTTGTAGCGCGCCGGTTTCAGCAGCGGCGCGAAGATCTTGGCCGTTGGAATTTTCAGGATAGACAATGGATGCGCTCGCCCTAGATCCACATTGCGGACCAGTCTTCTTTGTTGGAAGGGCTGTCAGGTCGATCTTGCGGAGCTTGACTAGAACCGACAAGGACGCCCTCGGAAGAAATAGGCCACGATCCGAAGCGTCTCACGACGTCGCTTTGCGACGGAGGTCGCGGCTTGCTCAACCTATGGGTGATCAACTATTCTGAGGTCTACTCTCTCCGACAGCTCGCCACACCTGGTACAGGACCAAAATCGTGCAACTGAATCGAATGAAATGGCCCGCCCCGCTATTGATGGTTGTCGCCTCCTTGTTGCTGTGCGATGGCCTATCGCTCCACGCCGAGGAGAGCTCCAAAACGGGCTCCGACAGATGGCGGCCAAAGGACGGCACCTATGCAGAGCCGGGCTCCGAATTCGATGCGAGATGCGGAGAGTACGGCGACACACAAATCGATTGGAGTTCAAACTTTATCTCGGGCGGCGAGGAAGGCTGCAAGATCGCCAAACTGTCGGATACCGCTCCTGGTAGCATCAGGCTTGATGTCGTCTGCAGGTCCGCTGACAGAGAAGGACAGCGGTACAAAGAGATCATTCTCCTGAAGAAGATCGACGAGAAGACGATTTTCATTCGCGAAACCCAGGATGGAAAGTTCAAACGTCCGGGAGCTCGTATGACCTATTGTCCGGACGAGTTGCAGCGCCAGTATAGGGAGAACAACAAGAAGAGCTGATTTGATCTCCATCCGGTATCATCACGCGAGATAGAGGCTATCCAGGTGAGCTGTGATCTTCGCCGGCGTTCCCGACCGAGACTTGCGGCGACTCAAGCATCGGCCCCGGCATCATCGGCTCCAACACGTCCCGGATGCACGATGATGCGCTCGATCCGGTGGATCAATTCCAGCACGCCGTCTTCGCCATTCTCGATCGGTTGCGCCACCTTGCCCCAGCCGCGATCGAGGATCGCGTTGGCGGCCGAGACGCGGGCGGCCGGCGTCGCCTCATCGCTGCGCATGATGCCGACGAGCACGTTGATCGCTGTCCTGGTATGGCTGCGCGCAACCGATCGTATCTCGGTCAGCGCTCGCGATTTCGTTGGCTTCTTCGCGGCGGGCCGATAAACGTCCGCCATCTTCGGCTCGTATTCAAGTCCGTCACTCAAGCAAACGCCTCCCACACGACAATTGCGACCAGGCCCGCGAGCGCGAGCGATATCAGACAGACCGTCATCGCTTCTCCAAGAGAAAGACAAGAAAACAACAGTGCGGCAGATCGCGAGACGAGGCGCGATCGTTTCGGCGCGAACCTTATCCCCTCCGGGGACCGCGGCGGCGCAAGCAGAGGCTCGCGCCGCGGGCCGGCACGTTCGCGCGTGCACGGCCAATCAAAATGGTTCGGACGGCGGCGCTTGTCGGCGCTCCATGAACGCGTTTCAACGAGGGCGAGGCCGCGATGCGCGGGACGCCGTCCGATCTCGACAATCGAAACGAAAAAGCCCGCAGCGGATGCGTCCCGCGCGGGCCTGACAAACTCGTTTCGATGATGCCAGTGTGCCGGTGTTTTGCCCGACGTGTCAAACCTTGTTTGCAATTGGATCGCGGCCTTAGCGATCGCGACGCGATCCCGCGACAAGTGCGGCGTCATGAAAAATCCCGCAGCGGGCTATTCCGCGCGGGCTCGACCAACTTCTCTCGATGATGCCACTGTGCCAGTGTTTTGCCCGACGTGTCAAACGGAGTCGAGTCGAGTCGAATTCATGGAAACTTCCGGCGAGTTATTACTCCTGACGAAGCAGCGGCTGTATCCAGCGGGAGAACCATTCGCCCGCGTCGTCTCGTGGATTGGCCGGATCCCCCACCCCCCAGATGGGCGGAGGGACGACATGGCTCGGCTCATCCGCGAACGCGCCAATCGACCTGCTCGCCCCCGGCGACTGCATGCTGGCCAACATGCTCCATTTACCGGGTCGGTCGTTCAACTCCGGAGGGAGCAGATATGGGACCGGCGCAGTCCCTGATGCGAACACACTGCCTGCATTAGACTCATTCACGCGGGTAAGACGCCGGACCTCTTCGGGCGCGACCGCGCCGGTGGCAGTGTTGCCAGGAGCACCGCCTAGCAGGCGTGGCGCTTGAGCCGGCGCGGTGCCGGCAGGTGTCCCGGTCCAATTGCCAAAGCGGTCATCAAAGGAGCTGGCGTGATCTGCTTCTTGATCAGGTGCCCTGCTCGAGATTGGTCGCCCGAAAGTAGATCCGCGCAAGTTGCCGCTGCCGACGCTGGCGCCAGTAGCAGGAAGAGCCTGGCTGAATGCGTTGTACGGAGCCGCCCCCTTTGAGAAGACGCTCGCATCCGTTCCTGCATCGCTTGAAGCAGCAGCACCGGAAGCGGGTCGGACGACAGTGGACGCGGTAGCTCCGGCAAGAAGAGCAGCACCGATGGCCGCAACGTCCACACCAGGTATGAGTAGTGCTCCAGCTCCAAGAACGGCTATCCCTGCCCAGAGTGCGGCATCGTCGTCAACCGGTGCTGCAGGCCCCATCACCGGCGACAGATCAGAAAGCAATCTGAGCGGTTGGCCGGTTTCAGGGTGGAATTGCAGGACCTGCGCATCCGGGGGTTTGGCCGTACTAGGTGGAAGTTGCCAGCGTCGCTGCCAATCCGGATCTGGCAGCGGAAGTCCGGGTAGTCCAAAGCTGAGACGTGGATCAATCCGGGTGAACCCTTCGGGCCGGTTCAGATCGTCGGGCGAAGGAAGAGGAGACTCAGGCAGCGCTGGAAAGTCCCTCGGATTAACGGGTGCAAACCCTGGCGTGCGAGAGACGTACGGAATGGAGTCGATTGCGGTAAACTTGGACTGCCAAGGCGTGCCCCCCAAGTCCCGGTTTCCCGCCGTTATGTCGACACCTGGATTATTTGTGATTGCGCCGCTTAGTAGTTTCTCCCTTTCGCGATTGCCCAGGATCGCAGAAAGCTTCCGCAGGTTTGGATTTCCGGTATCGATACCCCTCTGCTCACGATCCCTCATCTCCTGAACTTGATTGGGACGCGCTGCAAGGTATCCATTGTAGTCCGCTAACAACTTCTCATTAATTTCTTCTGTGTCGACACCATTTCCGGGATCGTTGGCATAGAGGTCTCCGTTTGCGAGCCCAAGCCTCATCGCGTCTTGCAGATTTCTAATTTCAGCTTGGCGACTGACGGGATCGCTGATCTTTGCGATTCGATTGAGTGTCTTTTTCACGGCATAGTACGAACCCAAGTGTCCACCAGAATGGGGAGAAATTTCCATTTGAGCGGCAAGCTGCCTACTTTGTGGCAGATAAATGAGGTTCGACGGCGCGTCGATGTCTGTACCTACAAGGGCACGGTGACCTGCGAAGCGCTTGGGAATAATGTGATGTTCCCACAGTATTGCCATTGCATTCACTCCGGAGGACGTCAGGGAAATCGCGCTAGCCCGAATCTTGTGGAGGTAGGAATTCCGCTGCGCCGCGACGTCCACGTCTGTTTCTCGGGGGCCGCCTTGACGTGATGAGCAGTCGGCTTAAGAGGCGCGAGCGAAAGGGCTCTGCGATCACCGGACCACGGGACCAAACAGATCGATTGAGCGCGACGACGGGATGTGGAGAGGAGCCGTTCCTTGGCTAGGAGTGCCGGTGGGCACTGGCGCTAAGCAACTTGAGCCGTCATTTTCGACAGTCGTTCACAAGCGTTTAAATGCCGGCTTGCCACGCATCTCAACGCAAAACGACATTCCGATAGAATTGCGCATCAAATAGAATTGCGCGTCTACAAATTCGGGACGGTCCGCTGCATGGCAGTTTGAGGTGAGACGATCAGCCCAAAGCGGCAAACGATCGTTAGCTCGCACGATCATGCTATCGATGCGCGAAGGCCCACAGAACTAGAGATGTGACGCATCCCTGAACAGGATTCCTTTAACCCCAGCCGTCTTGCAGGCATCCTTGAGCACCTGATCGCAGATGATGGTCGCATCCATATGGGCCATCCTGAAAACGTGCGCGCTCGCCACCACGTTTTCTCTAAACACAAGCTTGGCGCCACCTGGGACCAGAGTGCTGTAGTACTTCAATCCAAAATCTCGGTACATCGGATCGTCAACAATACCGACCTTCAATCGTGATCGCGTTTCGTCGACCGCATCGAGGACACGAACGACGTTGCAAAGCCAATATGGGGGTCCGGTGTAGTGCCCCTGTGGTACGCGGATGTCACACGCGACAAAGGCAAATCCGGTCGGATCGACCGCTTCGAACAGCACCTTCATTCGATCCGAGACCAGCCAATAGTAGTGAAACAGCTCCATATCCAGCGGGGCAACCCCTATCTTTTTGTCAAACAAGAAACGGGGCGGCTCAGGATAATTCGGAAATCCTTGCCCTGGAGGTGACTCAAGCACCCCGGTATCAGGGGCGAGCACGTTCGCATTTTCCATAACGAATCCCGGCCGCCCTCCGAGACGATAGTTGGGGCACATGTCGTAAAACCTGCGCTTGATCGTCTTGGACCGCTTGATCGGCTCGGACTTTTCGTCACTCATCCTCGTGCGCCCTCCTGACGACCAGAGAAACGGCATCACTACCGCTCTTAAGATGCTGTGTTCGCAGCGCAGAACAGTACAGGCAAGCCCGCAAATCGCGCGGACAACCCTAAGCGCGCCGTGATGCGCTCGTGTTCGTCCCCGCCAAAGGTGTCGCCGTCTTTAACGACTGCACCATGCTCAACCAGATAGGCGGCAAGGCCCGCAATTCTTTCGATCATCACGGGAAGCGCAAGTTTGTTGGTCTCGAATTCAATCTCGCGCCCAGCAAATGCCGATAATCCCATTGTCACGGCGCCGATCTTCGCCACCGAACGGAATGGCATGATGTCGATCCAGAGAGTAAAGGGATAGTCAGGAAACGGCGCAAAGGATTGACGCGACATCTCCATCCAAAGCTTGGCGGGTCGCGCGACTTTGGTGTCCCATACCACCGCACAGCACTCCGGCATCGTGGCGATTAACGCGCCGATCACGGCAGTCAGGAGACGAGCGACCGGTAATGGTCGCAGATTCTGTCCCAGCACCGAAACGATCAGATGACCCCGATGGCGCGCCGCCACCGTCTCGCCCTCCGGCCACGTGGCAGCCGCGCGTGACCACAGGCCGGGATCTTGCGGAATGGGTGCCGGCATCGACATCACGGCGACCATTTCGTCGCCACAGCGGATGAGCGGCGAGTTCGCAGAAGATTGCCGAATGTTCGCCGCATCGCCGCCATCCACTACTTCAGGCGCCAGTTCGGGATACCTCGCGCGAAGCGCCTTGACGACCAGCACCATGTCCGGGGTAGCTGGCTTTTCCATTAAGACAAGGGCGAGGAAAGAGTCACTCATTGGCTATCTCGTCTAAACTTGACTCGCGAACATCCAGAGGTTGAGGTATAGAACAAAACAAGAACATAGTCAATATCAGCGCGAGGCTTCAGACTCAAACGGACGAACCCAAGCCATTTCTCGCGTGCGGACCATGCGTTTAACTGCGCGGTCCGGCAGGCCTACTTCTCAAACAAAAACCCGCGGCGAATAACTCCGCGCGGGCCGATCAGCCTATCTCGATGACGTCATTCCATCAGGGTTTTGGCCCGCCGTGTCAGACCTCGTTGCGATGTCTCTGCGACCAAACCAACATCACGCCTCGTTCAATCCCGCGCCGCGCTCCACCACGGCCGCTTCGCCCTTGGCGATGAGCTCGTAGGTGTCGCCATCCTTCTGCACGTAGCCGTCGACGATGAGCCGGAGCAGCTCGTCCCGCTTGTCATCGCTGAAGGCGATGGACTGGCCGATGTCGCAGAGCACGGCGATCTGGGTGTCTGTCAGCATGGAATCCTCCCGGCTGTAGAAGAGCCGAGGCCGTCGACTTGTTCCTCGGGGACGCCAGGCCGGACTGCGGAATCAAAAAGCCCGCGGCGGATTGCTTCACGCGGGCTGAACCAAACTTGCCGATGATGTGATCCTGCCGGTGTTTTGTCCGACGTGCCAAAGCCTATATTGAAATGGATTCGCACATCCCCGGAGTCACATCATGCGCGCGCTTCCCACTCTCCTGTTGATCGGGATCACAATGGCTGTGGCCGCTCCGGCCTCAGCGCAACGGTTCGCCGGCAATGCTCCGGTGTGCCTGCAGAGGTGGCAGTGGGGCGGCTCCAGCTACATCACGTGCCAGTACAATACGTGGGACGAATGTCGCGCGACCGCTTCGGGTCTTTCCGCCATGTGCCTGCAGAACCCTTATGTGCCGCAGCCGCCGTATCCGGAGCGCGGTCCGCGTTATCGATAGGGTCTTCCGACTGTAATCGTCGTGTCAGATTCATCGATTTAACTCTCGCCGCCGGTCCCATGCCGCGCGTGGACCGGTTGGAATGGGAATGGGGGCCTTGGCGCATGCAAGCGACGCCGGGGCCCTTTTTGATTACTCCCGAATAACCCTCTCGAAAAACGATCAAATCATCCGAGACCCTGCGGGAACAGGCCTGTCGGCACAGCATCCGATGACATGAAACAGGCCGCCAAACAGCCCTACCCGGGTCCGCCGATGAGCTTGTCAAAGCCCACCAAAGCGCCAAAGGCGATCCCGGTGACGACAATAAAGGCGGCAAAATACCAGATGCGGCTCATACGGGCATAACCCGCACGCAGCCGAATGGTTCTGGGGAGCAAGCTCTCCGCCCGTCTGGTGGTCTAGGCCGAGGTTCGGACGGAGAGCTGCGCGCCGGGCCCCCGTCGCATGACAATGCTAGGAACGTGCCATGACAGTCATATGAAAATGTCGGCGCAGCCTAGTGGACGTTGATCTTGTCCAGAGGAAGCCGAAGTTCGGCCGCGCGCTCCGCCTGATCCCTCTTGCGGAACTCGGTTTCGGTCTGTTCGAACCTGGCAAATTCCTTCTGCGCTGCCTCCAGGAGGCGATTGCGCCGGTCTGAATCACGCTGCGTGCTTTCCGACATGATCAGACTCCCCAAGCTACTCACAGGACCTGTCCCAGATAGACTGGACACCGCGAAAAAGGTTCGACGGAGATGGCGGATTTATGACGGCGCTCTATTGACTCATATGCCTCACGGCAGCGGAGGATGCGTCCCGCGCAGGCTGATCAAACTCTTCCGATGATGGCATTGTGCCGGTGTTTTGCCCGACGTGTCAAACGAACGAAGCCACACGGCCCGCGTTGACCGGTTCGAAAGGATCGGCCATGACATCAAAGCTGACACAAAAAACCTCACGCGACATGCCGGGACCCGAGCCGCGCAACGACAGCGAACGCGACACGCAAAAGGCGATCATCGAAGATGCCGACAAGACCGACGGCAACGACCGCGATCTCGTTCACGGCGACGGCGGCACCCTCGACATGCCGACGAAGCCCGGCGATCTCTCGCGGGACGATTAGCGTGTCGCCTCTGTCCGCGTCCGTGCGCGGAGACGGGTCGGCCAACCGACACGGACCAGCGTCTCGTCCGGATCGGAGAGCGCGAATTCGTACATTCCCCACGGCTTGTCTTCGGGTGATTGCCGGAATTCGCGCGCGGCAGCGTCGACGTCCTCAAGGTAGAGATAGAGCCCGAACGGATTCCTGCCCGGCGTGAGCCATCCCTCGACCGCGTCCGTCAGATGCAGATACCCGCCCTTCGCGTTCGCGAGCATGCGATAGGTATCGGGCTCTCCCAGAGCCGGCCTTTCGCTGTCCGGGCGCACAAAGCCCAGCCGATTGTAGAACCGCTCCGACGCATCGAGGTCATTGCACGGCAGGATCGCGATCAAGGCTCCGGAAGGGCTCATCCGTGCACTCCAAGTCAAACACTTCAAGTCAAACCGGCAAAATCACCGGCCATTCCAGAACCCGTTTTATCGCTTCGCGTCTGCCTGCGCAAAAAAGCCCGCAGCGGATTTCTCCACGCGGGCCGAACTCTTTCGATGATGCGGTTGTGCCGGTGTTTTGCCCGACGTGTCAACGCGACCGGACGGCCCCGGCGCGGACGGGGGGCTCGGGCGCCGGAGCCGCCATTCCAGGCCGGTCGATCGGCGGGAAGACCGGCCACATAACAAATTCGCGTCCGGAACCGAAAGTTCCCGGCGAAGGCACTATGATTTTAAGGACGCGACAATCGCTCACGCCGCGTGCGACATCGCCGCCGCGCGCCCTTCCCGTTCCTGCAGCATGGCGATCGAGGCGCGCAGATTGTCCCTGCGCGACCGCAAGGCCTGGGCCAGCATCGAATAGGTGGGACTGCGGGGGTCGGCATTGCCGGCGTTGCGCTCCTCCTCGGCAATGTCGCTGTCGAGCATCTGGATCCGCCAGCGCAGATCGGAGATCAGAGCGTGGAGCGCGGTCGCTTCGAAACGGGACGTTGACTGCATGGGATCGCCTCAATCTGAAACGGCTCGATGGGCCGGGCCGTGATGAAGACGTCATGCAGCAAGAGCGATGCCAGCTCATCCTGAGGGGAACCGGAGCAAGAGCTAGAGCCTCTCACTCCTCCTTCAGCTTCCGCTCGATGTAAGCATCCACCGTCTCGGCGAATGAGCGCTGCACGCCGACCGAGGTGACATGCAGCTCGAGCGCGTCCTGCTGGAGCGCGCGCAGGCCGCGGCTGCGCGCGCTGACCGGCGCCATCGCGACATAATCGTCGATGGCGCTCATCGCGAGCGGAATGCCCTTCGGGTCTCCTCGCGCGATCAGCAGCCGCAGAAAGCTCAGGCAATCGGCCAGGCCCGGCATGGGTCGTCTCTCAGCCTTGCTGCGATTTCGACTTCGGCTTCCTGACGGGCTGGGTATGGGTGCCGAACAGTGCCAGCAGCAACGCGACTTCTTCCTTCGAACCGACCTGGATCATGATGATCTCCTTTTCGCTCCGTTGGTCGGACCCAACGGCTCAGGCGTTCAGGACGATCTGGTTTCAGGAATGTTTCAGTTCTGTTTCGTCCTCAGGACCGGCCGCATCGCGCAAGACCGACGCGCGCGTCAGACGTTCGGCTGCCACCCGATAATCGCACCGACGAGGCAGAGCAGCGCGCCGAAGGCCGTGCCGACCATCTGCATCCAGTACCGGATCGGCATGGTGTCGCGGTAAAACTCCTGCCGCGACCAGCGCGACCAGTCCCACCAATCATCGCTGACGAACAGGATCTTCCGCTCGACATAGCCGTACCAGGCCTTGCGGGCGCAATAGATGCTGATCCCGATTGCAGCGAAGCGATAAAGGAGATCGAGCGCGGGGTTCATGCAAGCATCCGTTCGGCAGGCCGGGCCCAGAAGCCCTGGCCACAGCTCCGCCTGTCTTGGTGTCGCCGACGAGGATGCAGGTTCAATCGCAGCCATCGCCGGGCACAGGTTTTACCGGACGGGTCAAATTTTAATCGAATGCTTGGAAGCGGATTCGGCGGAACGAAATGTCTTCGCGCCATGCTGGCACACACGCGCCCCGAGGAGAGATGTGCGATGTATTACGTCGCCGCCGCATTGCTGGGACTGTCAGGACTGTTCTATTCCGCGAGCCATCACGAGCTCGGCCAGTTCGGCGCGAACGTGTGCAGCTATGGCGGCCCCTTCTGCGACAATCCGGTGGTTGTCTTCACCGGTGCCGCGCTCGCCGCCGCCTGGGGCATGTTCGTCAGCATCAAGTAGGCGTCCATCGCGGCCGGACCTGGTGATCGCAACCTGGTGATCGCCTGCGCCCCGCCTGACCGGCGGGCCTGCTCAGGTCGCCAGCTCCTTGCGGACGGCTGCGGCCGAATTGCCGACCTTGTCGACGGCCCGCTGCAGCTTCTCCCTGGAGACGCCGAGCGCGTGGGTCCAGTACTTGACCTCCCAGGCCTCGTGCATGTTGATCTTGCTGCGGTCCGGCTGCTCGCGCTTCGTCAGATGGTCCATCGCCACGTCCTCCCTCGCACAGAAGAACGCCACCCGGCACCCGCCGTTCCGAAACGGATCGGCGGCGCGGGGGCATCGCGCGCCGGGGATCGGGATGACCCGTCGCGCACACCGAGAGGTCTGCCGCGCTTAACATTTGTTGTGTTTGCGCCTTTCGCTAACTCCTCGTCCACAATGTTGAGAAGCCGGTCCGGCGTCACTTAACCTTTGTTGTCAACAGCACGGCGGGGTCTGTGCTTTTTGGCCATCACGCGTCCAGGCGCGTGGGGGTGAAGAGACGTGACAAGCGACAATATCTGGGCGCCGCTGTTTCAGCGCCTGAAGACGACGACCGGGGCAGACGACAAGGACCTGCAAGCTTTCGCGGCGCTGCCGTTCACGCTGCGTCACTATCGCGAAAACCAGACGGTGCTGCGCGACGGCGAACAGCCGAACGAATGCTGCCTGATCGCCGTCGGCTTCTGCGCCCGCTCCAAGACCATCGCGGACGGAAGGCGCCAGATCCTGTCGATCCACATTCCCGGCGACCTGCCCAACCTGCAAAACCTGCACTTTCCGACCGCCGACCATGATCTGATCGCGCTGTCCGATTGCACGCTGGCCTTCATCGCCCACAAGGCGCTGAACGACCTCATCGGCGCGCGGCCCGGCGTCGGCGTCATGTTCTGGCGCGACACGCTGGTGGATGCCGCGGTGTCCCGGGAATGGATCGTCAATGTGGGTCAACGCTCGACCCACAACCGGCTTGCGCATCTGATCGTCGAGTTGCGCGAGCGGCTGCGCCTGATCGGCCGCGTGATCGACAACACCTTCGCAATCCCGCTGACGCAGGAGCAATTCGGCGAAGCCATGGGCGTGACCAGCGTTCACACCAACCGCATCCTGCGCGAGCTGCGCATCGACGGCGTTCTGGAGCTTCAGCGCGGCACGGTGCGGATTCTCAACGAGCACAAGCTTCAGGAGCTCGCCCAGTTCGACGGCCGCTATCTGCATCTGTCGCCGTCGTCCTAGATCGGCCGACCGTCGGAGAGCGGCCACGGCCACGGCATGTCGCTGGCCCGCCCAGGAACTTTCCGGCTATGATCGCGCTTAGGCCTTGAATTCGCAATTTCCGGAAGGTCAGCCCTGTCGAACCGATCGCAACATCACCCCACCAAGCACGAGCGCACCGACGCGCCGGCGAAGTCCGCTCCGATGCTGCTGCAGCGGCTCGGTCCCGGGCTCATCACCGGCGCGGCCGACGACGATCCGTCGGGCATCGCCACCTATTCGCAGGCCGGCGCGCAATTCGGCTACGGGCTGCTCTGGACGATATTCCTGACCCTGCCGTTCATGATCGCGATCCAGCTCGTCAGCGCGCAGATCGGCCGGGTCACCGGCAAGGGGTTGGCCGCCAACGTGCTGCAGATCGCACCGCGCTGGATCGTGATGGGGCTCGTGGCGCTGCTCGTCGTCGCCAACACCTTCAACATCGCCGCCGACATCGCGGCGATGGCGGAGGCGCTTTCGCTGGTCATCGGCGGGCTAAATCACGAGCACGCGCTGATCTTCGCGGCCGGATCGACCCTGCTCCAGGTGTTCGTGCCATATCGACGCTATTCGCCGGTGCTGAAATTCCTGACGCTGACGCTGTTCGCCTATGTCGCCACCGCCTTCACCGTGAACATCCCGTGGAGCACGGCGCTGCTTGCCACGGTGTGGCCGAAGGCGACCGTCAACGCCGATTATCTCATGATGGTGGTCGCGGTCCTCGGCACCACCATCAGCCCCTATCTCTTCTTCTGGCAGGCCTCCCAGGAGGTCGAGGAGATGAACCAGGGCACGCGCGACAAACCGCTGCGTGACCTGCCGAACGGCGGCGATCCCGAGATCGCGCGCATCAGGGCCGACACCACCGTCGGCATGCTGCTGTCGAACGGCATCGCCTTTTTCATCATCCTGACCACGGCTTCGGTGTTGAACGCCAACGGCGTCACCAACATCAATTCGGCGACGGAGGCGGCCGAGGCGCTGCGGCCGCTCGCCGGCAACTTCACCTTCGCGCTGTTCGCGCTCGGCATCATCGGCACGGGCCTGCTGGCGATCCCGGTGCTGGCGGGCTCGGCGGCTTACGGCGTTGCGGAAATCTTCGGCTGGCGTGCCACGCTGGAGGCAAAGCCGGAGAAGGCGGTGGGCTTCTACACCATCATCGCAGCCGCGACCGTGATCGGCTTCGGCCTCGGCTTTACCGGCATCAGCGCAATCCACATGCTGGTGTGGAGCGCTGTGCTCAACGGCATCGTCGCCGTCCCGATCATGGCCATGATGATGTTGATCGTCTCGAACGGGGCCATCATGGGGCGGTTCAAGGCCCGGTCCTGGCTCATTGCGCTCGGTTGGCTCGGCACCGCGCTGATGGCGCTGGCCGTCCTCGCCCTGCTCGGCTCGTCCGCGATCGGTTAGAGCGGCGACAGCGCCGCCGAAATCTGCGACGCGATGACGAAGGCCGCGAACACGGCCGGCACGCTGATGAACCGCAAGAACTGGTCGACCGAAAGCATTGTTGTCTCCCCCAAGACAAGGCGCCCTCGCACGTGCGCGCTACTCCACCCCTTGCGCGACGTGCTGATCGGCTGTCAGCAACCGATCGGAAACGGCGGCTCCGCTGATCGTGAGGAGCGCCAGAACCGAAATCATGGCCAAGAACTGCATGCCCCCTTGATCGGTTCCGATTGTGGCCAAAAACGTCTGGGCTTGGCGCAATTTCGGGACGATCCAGAGAAACATTCATGATCACCCGGAATCCCCGGGCTTTCCGCCACACCGCCGAAAAACGACACCCGGCCAAGCGCTTGCAGGCTTCACGGCCGTCGGTCGTTAGCCTAACAATTGTGGCTGGGCCCGAGCTTGCGCCCGGACCACAAAACCAACAACGCCCGGCCGGGCGACAGGGAGCGACATGACAAAATCATCAAAAGCAACAAGTCTCGAAATCCTCGCTTGCGACGCCGGCTGGAGAAACTACCACTTCGTCAAGGTGACGACGGAAGACGGCATCGTCGGCTGGAGCGAGTTCGACGAAGGCTTTGGCTCGCCCGGCGTGGGCGCTGCGATCCAGCGCCTGTCCGCCCGCGTCATCGGCCAGAATGTCGTTCAGCACGAGCGCATCTTCGCCGAACTGTTTGCCGCCACCCGACCCGCGGCCGGCGGTGTCGTGGCACAAGCGCTCGGCGCCATCGAGAATGCATTGCTCGATGCCAAAGCGAAATGCCTGGGCGTCCCCTGCTACGAACTCCTTGGCGGCAAGATCCGCGACCGTGTTCGGGTCTATTGGTCGCATTGCGCGACCTGGCGGATCAATCATCCGTTCTGGTACAAGCCGCCGATCGAAAATCTCGACGGCGTCAAGGCGATGGGCCGCGAGGTGCGCGAGAAGAAGTTCACCGCGCTCAAGACCAACATCTTCTCCTATGACGACGGCAAACCGACCGGCTGGCGGCCCGGCTTCGGCTCGCCCTTTGCACCCGAGATCAATGTCGACCGCAAGATCCTGCGCGATTTGCGTACGCATCTGGAAGCGATCCGCGACGGCGCGGGCCCCGACGTCGACATCCTGCTCGACTGCAACTTCAACGCCAAGACCGAAGGCTATTTGAAGATCCTGCGCACAATCGCCGACTTCGACATGTTCTGGATCGAGATCGACAGCTTCAACCCGCAAGCCCTCGGCTTTATCCGCAGGCAGAGTCCGCATCCGATCTCGTCCTGCGAGACGCTATTGGGCCTGCGCGAATTCCTGCCCTATTTCCACGAGCAGGCGATGGACGTGGCGATCATCGACACACCCTGGAACGGCGTGTGGCAATCGATGAAAATCGCCTCAGCCGCGGAAGCCTTTGAGGTCAACGTCGCGCCGCATAATTTCTACGGCCATCTCTGCTCGATGATGAACGCGCATTTCTGCGCGGCGGTGCCGAACCTGCGCATCATGGAGATCGACATCGACCGCCTCGCCTGGGACCGCGAGCTATTCACGCATGAGCCGGAGATCCAGAACGGTCACCTGATCATTCCGGACCGTCCGGGCTGGGGTACCGAGCCGAATGAGGAAGCCTTGCGCGCTCATCCGCCAAAGACGACAGGCGGGCTCCTCAGCTACGGCCGCAAGAGCTGACGCTCACGGCGTTACAGGATTGACGGTCGGGGACGTCTTCGGCCCCGGCCGCTCCGGCTCGACCGGCGATTTTGGCTCGGTCGGAAGCACCTTGGCGCCCGCCGCGTGAGCGGCTTCACCCGTGGTCGCATACATTGCGACATGAGCCGGCTGCGTCTTGGCACGGCTCCACGGCCCATGGTCGACGACCAACATCGCAGCAATCGTCAAGGCGGCCACAATCATCGCGATCACGCCGGGATGGCGAAGCGCTGAGGACATGGAGTTTGCGAAGCGGTCAGTTGTCATCGAAAGACCCATCATTTTCCTCTCGCAGGTTAATTCAAATGCGGCCCACGAGTTCCGCGCCAGACTTAAGCAAGTTCCGAGCCAATCCCCGGAACTCGACCGTATCGCTTCGTTCACTTTACGTCGGGGCGCGCGTCACCAACGAACTTGTCGCGGTTCGGCATTTTGATCGCCGCGAGCGATTTGGCATCGAGCGTCGCATCCGCGCCGACCAATCCATTCAAGTTCAGGATGTAGGCTGACACTGCGTACACGTCTTCATTGCTCAGTGATTGCGGCGCATTCTGCGGCATGGCGCGACGGATGTAGTCGAACAAGGTCGGCGCATAAGGCCAGAAGCTTCCGACAGTGCGGATAGCCTTGGCGGTCGCGATTGTGCCCTGCCCGCCGACAAGGCGATCGCCGATGCCGCCCTCGCCCTTGTCGCCATGGCACGACGCACATTGCTGGGCGAACACCTCGCGCCCATGACTGACCGAACCGCTCCCTGTCGGAAGATTGCTGCCATCGCGCCCGACATCGATATTCCAGCCCACGATCTCGGCCGCCGTCGCCGGCCGCCCGATGCCATAACTCTGCGCCCGCGCGGCGCTCGCCGAAGCGCCGAGCAACATCGCGAGGACCACGCCGCAGATCTCACGCCAGCGCATTGGTCACCTCCCCGTCGGCAGCGACACGCCAGGGCCAGATCGCGTTGTTGTGGTAGAAATAACTCTCGCCACGTACCGCAAGCAGCTCGGCGAGCGTCGGCTGCACATAGCCGGTCTCGTCGATCGCACGGCTCTGGATCACCGCGGGCTTGCCGTCCCATTGCCATGGCAGGCGGAAGCGCGTGAGGGCTCGGGTCAGCACCGGCTCTTGCAATTGCGCGTCTTGCCAGCTCTTCCCATCATCGACGGACACCTCGACCCGCATGATCTTGCCATGGCCGCTCCAGGCGATGCCGGTGATTTCGTGGAAGCCGGGTGCGTTGAGACGCTGACTGCCCGAGGGACGCGTGATGATGGACTTCGCCTCCATGTAGAAGGAAAACTCGCGTGCCGTACCATCTGGTAGGAGATCGGTGTACTTTGAGGTCTCCTCGCGCGAATAAGCGGGCTCGGCCGTCACGTGCAGGCGCCTCAACCACTTCACATTCATATTGCCTTCAAAACCCGGCAGGAGCAGCCGCAACGGATAGCCCTGCTGCGGGCGAAGCCGCTCGCCGTTCTGGCTATAGACGAGCATGGCATCCTCAAGACACTTCTCAATCGGAATGCTGCGGGTCAGCGCGGCGGCGTCCGCGCCTTCGGCGATGATCCATTTGGCTTCCGGCTTCAGCCCGGCCTCCTGGAGCACCAGCTTCAGGCTGACACCGGTCCATTCGGCACAGCTCAGCAGGCCGACGAGGTCTGACGCTGTCTTGCCGTAAGGCTTGGTGTAACCGGGATTGCCCGAGCACTCGAGAAAGTGGATACGCGACTCCGACGGGAAGCGCCGCAGATCGTCCATGGTGAAGATCAAAGGCCTTTCGACGAGGCCGTGCAGCATCAGTCGGTGCTGCGCCGGGTCGATGGTGGGAACACCGCCGTGATGACGCTCGTAGAACAGGCCGTTCGGCGTGATAATGCCGTCGAGTTCCTGCAGCGGCGTCCGGCCGGACGCGGAGATGTACTGTTTGAGGCTCTTCGAGATGTTCTTGACGACGCCCTTCTCGAAGGGTGACGGGGCTCCGTAGGGCTGGCTGCCCATCGGCTCACCCGGCGCTTTCATCCAATCCGGAACGTTGGGCGGAAGATTTTCGCTCTCCGCGGCGGCTGATGCACCGGCTCCCAGGACGACGCCACCAGCCACGGCACCACTCCCTTTCAGGAAGCGACGACGTGTGGTCGTTGCGGATTCGTCGCTCGTGTCGATCGTGCTGCTCATAGCGGACCCTCGGATGAAGCTCGGCCCGCATGAAACCTTTCGCGACGCGCATTTGCAATTCGCGTGCATTTCAAAAACAGGCGATTTCGATCGGGACTGACCTAAATCCGCCAGCTACGACAGCAGTTCCATTCTTTGCGATGCACAAACGGCTCGCGCGTCACTCACCGGGCGCGATTGCGTTACTGGGGGTCGGCCGATCTGTGATCTGCTGGCCGAACAGGCTGCCGATCAGTTCGACCGCGGTGCGTGCCGTGCGGCCGCGCTCGTCCAGAAACGGATTGAGCTCGACGATGTCGACCGATCCCACCACGCCGGAATCGTGCAGCAACTCCATGATCAGATGCGCCTCGCGATAGGTTGCCCCTCCCGGCACCGTGGTGCCGACCCCCGGTGCGACGCAAGGGTCGAGAAAATCGACATCGAAGCTGACATGCAGCACGCCGTTGCTCGCCTTGACGCGTTCGATGACGCGCCGGATCAGCACTGCGACGCCGAACTCGTCGATCTGGCGCATATCGACAACCCTGATCCGGCGTGCACGCATCAGCTCCTTTTCGAGCTTGTCGATTGAACGCGCGCCGAACAGGTCGAGCCGGTCCGGATCAATCGAGGCGCGCGGATCGTCGCCGAGCAGGCCGTCGAGCCCGGCCTCACCGCACAGGAACGCCGCCGACATTCCATGCATATTGGCTGTGATCGTCGTCTCCGGCGTATTGTAATCGGCATGGGCGTCGAGCCAGAGCACGAACAGTTCACGGCCGCGCTCCTGCCAATATCGGGCCATGGCATTGACCGACCCCATCGACAGCGTGTGATCGCCCCCGAGAAAGATCGGCAGGGCACCGGTTTGTGCGATCTCATAGCCGCGACGACTGAGTGTGCGCGTCCAGCGCTGGATTTCGCGATAGTGATTGGCCTTCTCCGGCGGCCTGTCCGCGAGATCCCCGACCTCGGCGACGGAGAGATCGCCGTAATCGACGACCTCGAAATCCAGGCTTTCAAGCAACGTTGCAAGGCCCGCAGTCCGCAGCGCCGCAGGACCCATCAAGGTGCCGCGCTGTGAAGCGCCCATATCGATGGGCGCGCCCAGCAACGCGATGCGCCGGGCTCGATCCGTGCTGGTTCGATCGGTCACGGCAATCTCCTGAGATCAGCAAGGCTGCACCAGCGTAGCAGAGATTCGCATCCGTCGTTTCACGGGGGGAGCCGGAACAAATTCCCGCCCGCCGCATTTTCCCTGCAAGGCCGGCACCCGCCGTTCAAAACGGCGCCTGTCGCGGATAGCCAAAGGTCTTCGGGCCCGCTGTTCAAAACGAGCGCACGCGCGGATAGCCAAAGGTGCCGGCCTCAGTTTCGTCGTCTGGTCTGGAGATCGTACTTGAGCACGGACATACCGCAGCCCAATCCTCAGCCAGGCATGGCCGAGCGCGCCATCGATGCGGCGACCGACGTGTCCCACACCATCGGCGAGGTTGCAGGAGGTTTGCGTGCCGCCGTCGATCGCCTCACCTACGCGATCGATGAAGCGCGAAAGCCCGGACGGCCGCTCGCGACAGTCGCGGCGATCACGCGCGAAGCCCCCTTAGCCAGCCTGTTTGTCGCGTTCCTCTTTGGCGTGGCGGTTGCGCGCCGGCGCTAGGATCAAAACAGGCACTCAGGCCGCGCTGACCGTTTCCAGCCGGTTCACCAAAAATTGCTTCTCGAACGCGTCTGCTGGCATCGGACGGCCGAAGAAGTAGCCCTGCCCCTCCTCGCAGCCCATGCTGACGAGGAAATCCGCCGTCGCGCGATTCTCGATGCCTTCGGCAACAACGGTCAGACCGAGTTGCCTGCTGAGGCCGATGGTCGAGCCGACGATCGCCGCGTCGTCGGAATCCGCGAGCAGATCGAGCACGAACGAGCGGTCGATCTTGAGGCCATCGAGCGGAAACTTCTTCAGGTAGCTCAGGCTTGCATAGCCTGTTCCGAAATCGTCGAACAGAATGCGGACGCCGAGCTGCTGGATCCGCTTGAAGATGTCGAGCACCCGGCCCTCGTCATGCAGCAGGATGTCCTCGGTGACCTCGATCTCGAGCAGCGAGGGGGTCAGCCCCGTCGCTTTGAGCAGCTCCGCGACTGAATGCGCGAGATCACCGGAGTCGAGCTGCGACGGCGAGAGGTTGATTGCGACGCGGACGGCGTTGCCCGACAGCTCCCACGCACGCGCCTGCCGGCCGGCCGTCTCCATCACCCAGTTCGCGATCCGCTCGGACAACGCCGAGGTGTTGACCACCGGCATGAACTCACCAGGCGAGACATAGCCGCGCACCGGGTGCCGCCAACGGATCAGCGCTTCGGCCCCAATCAGGCCACCGTCTATCAGACGAACCTGAGGTTGGTAGAACAACTCGAATTCGCCGCGGTCGGCGGCAAGCGCCAGTTCGCTCTCAAGCGTCAGCCGGCTCTCCAGCTCCTGCCTGATCGCGTTTTCGAAGATCACATGGCTGCCACGCCGGGTCGCCTTGGCGCGGCTCAGCGCCAGATGGCCGTTGCTCAGGAGATCGTCCGCGCTCTGTCCACCCTCCGGATAGACGGCGACGCCGACGCTGATCTTGACGCGGTGCTGGCGCGAGCCCGTCACAAGCGGCGCCTCGAACGCGCGCGCAATCCGCTCGGCAAACGCGGCAATCGGCTCGTCGCTCGCCGCGCAATCCAGCGCCATCGCAAACTCGTCGCCACTGAGCCGGGCGACCACCGCCCTGCCGTCGGCCTCAGTCCGCAGGCGCTCGGCGACCGCCCGCAGCACGAGATCGCCGATCGCGTGTCCAAGCATGTCGTTGATCTGCTGAAAGCCATCGAGGCCCAGCACGAGCAGCGCGACCTCGGAGGACCGCCGCTGCGCCACGGTAAGCAGGCTCGCAAGCTTGGTGTGGAGCGTATTGCGGTTGGCAAGACCGGTCAGCGCGTCATACTCGGCGAGATATCTGACACGTTCGGCCTCCCGCTTGCGCACGGAGATGTCGCGGAGGATCGCGCCATACTGGAAGCCCTCCGTCCCCTGCCAGCCCGAGAAACTCGCCTCGACCGGGAAGGTTTCGCCATTCTTGCGCCGGCCCTCGAACTCGACGACCACGGCTCCGCCGGGGACCAGAAGCGCCTGGCGCGCAGCGTCGCGTATGGCGAAGGTTTTCGAGCCGTCCTCTGTCGGCATCGCGCAAAGCGTCTCGAACGGGCGACCGATCATCTCGGTTGGCATGTAGCCGAAGATGGCACTCGCGCCGGGATTCCAGACCGTGATCCGGTGATCTTCGTCGGTGCAGACCAGACCATCGCCGAGCGACATCGCGATGCGATGAAAGCGGCTTTCGGCGATGCGGCCCAGCAGGCTACGGAAATCGATCTCGTCCAGCGCGATCGCCGTCAGATAGGCGACGATCGCGATGTGGAACAGAGACGTGTCGATGACGAGCGGCCAACGTTCCTGCACAAGCGCCGCAGTCAATTCGATGCCGGCTCCGGCTGCGACCAGGATCGCGACGCGGACACCCGGTGCGACACGGCGCCATGAGTACATCATCAACAGGCAGATCAGGCCCAGGCCCATGATCATGCCGGCATTGGACGTCCAGCGCAGCATGCGGTTCTGAAGGACCGATTCGGTCGCCAACGCCTGCAGGACAGGCCCCGCAACGATGCGGCCATTCGGGACGCTGAACCGGTCGCCCAGCTCCAGTGCCGTGGCACCGACGATGACCTTCTTGTCCCTCAGCTTGTCGAGCGCTGCCGCATCTCCTCGCAGCACGTCGACATAGGACACGATCGGAATGGAAGCAGCACGAATGCTGAAGTCGATCAGGAAGGGTGGCCGGCGATTGGCGTCCTGACCGGCCAGCACGACGGCCATCGACGGCATCTGCGCGTCGCCCAGCTTCTCGCCGACCGGATAGCGGCGGACGAGGCCATCGGATTCGACCGCGACATTGACGACGGCCGGCCACGACTGGTTGCTGAACGGCTTCAGCGGACGATTGACGTGAGCCGCACCACCATTGGGTGTCGGCTGCTTGAAGGACGGCAGGATCGTCGAGCCGCCGACTTCCCGAAGCGCGGTGAGAAAGGCGTCGTCGGAGGCCGAATCCGACGGCGTGCTGAAATCGATGTCAAAAGCGACATCCTGCGCACCGGCGGCTTCGAGCCTGTGCAGGAGGTCGGCGTGCAGGCTGCGCGGCCAGGGCCACACGCCGATCCGATCGATCGAGGGCGCATCGATGGCGACCACGACCACGTTGCCGCTGGCCGCCCGCGACTCCCAGGCGAAGCGAAGGTCGGTGAGCGCGTTGCGGAGCGAGCCGTGCCAACCCGTGGACAGCACGACCGCCAGCGCGATCACGACAAGGATATGTGGTCGATAGCGTTTCACCTTGCTCCCCCGCACTGGCGACGCTCGCCGCCAAGTGCCCCCCGCATTATTCCGACAGCACGGCCCTAGTGATGCTTGTACCAACCGTAGTGGTTGCCGTTGTTGCCGCTGTTACCGTTTCCATTGCCGTTGTTGCCGTTGCCGCTATTTCCGTTGCCGGTCGCACCGCTCACACCACTTATGGTTCCCGAGACGCTGTCGGTCGCGTCCTTGGTCGACTGGGCGATGGGCGCCACTGTCGTCGTTGGACTCGAAGCTGTTGATGCCGCGGTAGAAGCGGAGGCACTGCTGCTCACGCTGACGGCCGTCACGGTTGTGCTATTGGCGGCTGTAGTCGTCGTGCTCGACTTGCTGTCGCTCCACACCGTGTCGGTGCTGGCGTTCGCGTTACGCACCCGCCCCGGCGCGACGGTGTCGTGGGCGAGCCCGTGCGTAACCTTGTGGAAGTTCAGCTTGACCTCGCCGAGCGAGCTCGAGATGCGCACCACGCCGGCCTTGGGCGCGCGGGTCTCGTTTGCCTGGCGCGATTGCGCTGGTACGCCGGCTGTCCTGGTGCCCTTGTCGATCGCACCAAGCGCATGGATCGCATGGCCGTTCGCCGCATTGCGCGGCACCGAGAGGCCCGACTTCGGCACGGGAATGCGCTCGATCGTGGAAGCGCGAGGCTTGCCTTGCTCGATCGGATTGAGCGTGCCGGAACCGCTGAGGCTGAGACCGGGCTTGCCGTGCTCGAAGGCGGTGGCCACTTGCCCCGGCATGACCTGGGCGATCTGGCCAGTCTTGAAATCGGAGACTTCAACCTGGCCGCGGAGCACGCCAACCTTGGTGCTGTCGGCGCCCACCGTGACGCTGAAATGCGTGCCCTTGACCACCGCGGCGAGATACGGCGTCTCGACTTCGAAATGCTTGACGTTGCGCTTCTCGACCTCCAGCAGGATCGAACCCGCCTGCTGGATGATGGTGGTCGAAAGCCCATCCTTCTTTTCGGCCGGCACGCCGACCACCGAGTTGGGCGAGATCAAGATCGTCTCTTCACCACGCACGAGCAGCACGCGTCCGTTGCGCCCGGTGCGAATGGTATCGCCCGGTTTCAGGGTCTCCTGCTGATTCAATGACACCTGCTGGGCGCCGCTGGTCGCGAGCCAGACCTCGCCCGACGACTTGCTCACCGACCAGACGCCGTCGTCCGCAGCGGACGCACCAAACGCAGTTCCCAGGATCAGCGCTGCCATCACGGCGCACTGCATTCCAATTCGGACGAACATGATGACCCTCAGCCTGAGTAACTGCGAGCCTGATGCGTATCCGAGATCACTCAAGATTGGCTTAGCGGGAACCCGCGACTCCGGGGGCCGCATTAACCAATCGTTGACCATAAAAACCTATGAAAAATCATGTGGCTACTGAATTCTTACCGGCGCCTGGAGACCTCTCCGTCAAACTACGGAGAACGGTCCGCGCTTGGCGCGGCTGGACGGTATCTTGCTGCCGTGCTGGCACTGCTCGGACCGACGCTTGCGGGAAATCCTCACGCGTTCGCGCAGCAGGCGAACCAGCCGGGGTTCGATCCGCGCCAGCCAGAGAAGTATTTTGAAAACCAAACCGAGCAGGAATCTCTGAGCCGGCCTCCGGTGAAGTTACCCTCGGTCGGCCAGCCCAATACCGGCGGCGACACCAAGCCACAATTTGTCCTGCGCGGCATCAACGTCAGCGGCGCCCATGTCATCCCTCAGGATCGCATAGCCGCCCTCTATCAGCCCTATCTTGGCAAGAAGGTCTCGCAAGCCGACCTCGCTGCGATCGCCGGCGCAATCAGCGATCTCTACCGTGCCGACGGCTTCCATCTCAGCCGGGCGATCGTGCCACCGCAGGACATCGCCGATGGCCGCGTCCGGATCCAGGTGATCGAAGGCGCCATCGTGCAAGCCGATCTGAAGGGTGACGGCGCCGAGCAGTTCGGCGTGAGGCCAATGCTCGGGCCGGTCCTGGCCGAGCAGCCGTCGCGGCTGTCAACGCTCGAACGCCAGCTCTTCCTCATCAACGGCAGGCCGGGCGTGCGGATCACCGATACCGCACTGGAGGAGATCGGTGGCGCGACCGGTCGTTTCCGCCTCACCGTCTATCTGAAAACCTGGCACGTCTTCACGTCGTTCGGCCTGGACAATCTCGGCTCGTCGTCGGTCGGCCCATGGCAGACCTACGCTACGGGCGCTTTCAACTCCTATCTCACGCCGGGCGACACGCTCGCGGTCAACCTGTCGACCATTGCCAACGATCCGCGCGAGCTCGGCTTTGCGCGACTGTCCTATGACGCGCCAGTCGGCGTCGACGGCGTGCGCCTCGGCGCCTCCGTCCTCTACAGCGCAGTCCGGCCGGGAGATGCGCGCCGTCTCGACAGCGACATCACCACGACCGAGGCTTTCGAGGTACGTGCGAGCACCGTGCCCTTCATGTCGCAATCGTCCGGACTGACGCTGACCATGGCCGGGACTTTCAGCAACGTATCGGAGCACGATCTCTACGGCCCCTGGTACAACGACCACATCAGGACCGCGAGCCTCACGGCCGATTACCGCCTCCAGGATCGCTTCGGCGGCACCAACTACACGACGATGACCTTCCGCCAGGGCCTCGACGTCTTCGGCGCTTCGCATTTCGACGACGATCTGTTGTCGCGCGACGGCGCGTCCTCGAATTTCTCGGTGCTGAATGTCTGGTTCACGCGCTACCAGACTCTCACTGACGCCTGGTCACTCAAACTGTCTGCGGCGAGCCAGACCGCATCGCGACCATTGTTTACCTCGCAGCAGTTCTATCTCGGCGGCGCAGCCTTCGGCCGCGGCTACGGTGCGGCCGAGATCAGCGGCGATAATGGCCTTGCCGGCTCGCTCGAAGTTCGCTTCGACCAGAAGCTCAACTACCGCTATTGGAGCGGCTACCAGCTCTACGCTTTCGGCGACGCCGGCGCAGTCTGGAACCACGGCTACCGTCTGAGCGACGGCCTTGCGCTGACATCGGCCGGTGCCGGCATACGGTTCTTCCTGCCGCAGGATTTCCAGGCAGATCTGGGCGTCGCCGTGCCACTGAGCTATCGGGCGCCCGACAATGAGCGGCGCAGCGCGCGCTTCCTGTTCACCCTGTCGAGCGCGTTCCGGCTTTGCCCCGAACGCGGCAGGCCGAACTGCCTCTAATCTTGCGCCCCGGCGACGCCGGCACGCGGGCCGTTTTGGGGCCCCTTCTCGCAGACTTGCCTAAATTTAATCCCGTAATGTGCTCACGATTTCTCGATCTGGGCGTTTTCAATGGCCATGTTCAGTCAAAAGTGATTGAGACGGAACAATGAAAAGGGTTTTTGCAATTCTGGCTTTTCTGTGCGTCCTTGCGGCGGGCCAGTATGTCGTCGTCAGCAAATTCGCGATCCGTCACGAGATGCTGTCCTTGTTCGACGCCACGCGTCAGCGGCCGATCTCGGTCGAAATCGCGGTGCGGCGCGATTACGAGACCAAGGCCAATCTCGGGCTTTGGAAGCTTCCGGTCGCCATCATCAGCAACGGCAACACGGTCAAGGCCACCGAATATTCGTTCCTCGCCAACGTGCTTGCCGCGCGCGGCTATCTCGTTGCCAGCATCCAGCAGGATCTGCCGAGCGATCCGCCCCTGATGACCCGTGTCGGCCAGCAATATGTCGGCCGGCGCGAGGTCTATATGCGTTGCGAGGCCAACATCCTCTACGTGCTGACCACGTTGAAGGGGCGGCAGGAGAACGCTGACTACGATCACATCACGCTGGTCGGTCACTCCAACGGCGGCGACGTCTCGATGTATGTCGCACAGCAGCATCCCGAGTTGGTGTCGAAAGTGATCACGCTCGACAATCTCAGGGTGCCCTTCGTGCTCAACGACCGCATGAAGATCCTGTCATTCCGCTCCAAGGATCCGCATTTCCAGACTGACCCCGGCGTGCTGCCGACGCCGGAGGAAGCCAAGGCGCGCGGCATCGACATCATCCACACCGGTGCGCAGCATACCGAGATGAGCGATCGCGGGCCCGACTCGGTCAAGGAGAAGATCCAGGCGACGCTCGATCGCTTCCTGCGCGACAGCGCCAGCAGCGCGCTCGCGCCGGCCGATACGACCTCCCCGATGATCATGAATCCCGGCGACTACTAATCGGGATCCTTTGCGGCAGATCAACGCAGTTCCATGCCGGCCGCGATAGCAGGGCGGTACAGCATGGGAGAGGCAATTGTCGCACCATCTCGAAAGGCTTGATACGGCGAGGCTTGGCCTGCCCCCGGCGCGGTCGCCCGGGCTCGTACGACATATCTACCGCTCGACCCGCAAGCTGCTGCGGTCGATCATCGGCCGCATCGACCTCTCGCAATTTCCGGGATCGTGCTGCGGCTGAGTTTTGCGCGGAACGCGGCAACAAGCCCTTGAAATGCAAATCCCTGCCGGAAGAACCGACAGGGATCAGCAGAAAGGATGACGGACGGCGAATGAGGTTCATCCGGTGGCCCATCATGGACCTGCACCGGAATTGAAATGCGCAGCGCGTCCCTGCGCAAGATCAATTTGTAAGCACACGCGCGTGGCGCGAGAAATCAGAACTTTCCCTTGTCAGGACTTGCCCTTGCCGGGCTGCATGAAGTTGCCGGTCATCTGGCGCATGTGATCGCCGGCATTGGTGAACTGGCTTCGCAGGAACTCGGACTGGATTCGCATCGCTTCCTGAAGGTCGGTTGCGTGAACCAGCTTACGAGCGTGTTCGAATGCCGCTTTCATGTTCTGCTCGGTGAAGGCGAGCGCCTGCTTGGATACGTCCGCGCTTGCTCCGGGAACGGACGACATCGATTTGGTGGCGGCATCGAAAAACATGCCGAATGCCTTCTCGGCCTGGTCGATGGTCTTCTCAGCCAGGTCGCGCAGTTCGGCCGGAACTTCGAGCTTCGGTTCGATCATGGTCGCACTCCTCCCTCTTTTTCCTGACTGATTATCACATTTGCCGCACCGCCTTCCAGCGGCCAAGCGCCGGCGACGGACGCCATCTGGCGGTCCGTTTTCCGGCCTGAAAGGTGGACAAAGCGTGATTTCGGCCCGTGGCCGGCTCAAGACAGCGGATGTTCGGGGATGGTTTCGTCGGTGACGAGGTCTTCGACGAGCTTGATGACCTCAAAGCGCTGCCGGGGAGCGAGCTTGAGAAAGGCGCGCAGCAGGCGGAGACTTTCGACGGTACCGTTCGCGGGGGCGCCGAGCTTGAGATGCAGTTCAGCCGCGAAATTGAGGTTTTTCATCTCGCACCTATCACAGGATTCGGCCCTTCGGTGTCGGGCATCGGGAGCCCGGTCGAGAACCGTATGCCGTTACCGAACATCATGGCGACGGCGAACTCTAGGTCGGAACACCCCAGCAGATTGACATGCTGAGCTGCATATCTGGAGAGACTCGGCCCGACCCGAGAAGTTGTAATTATGGCAAGGAACAACCCCTCGAGCAAGCCAAACCGTTGGGCTTAGCGATGCTTCGTCGGCATCGTGGCACGGCAATTCCGGATAACAGGAATACGCGCTGCCGTCACCCACCTGCGTCAAGAAGCAGCAATCAGTCACCACACGGCCCCGATCGCTGTCAATTAGACCTGCGTTTCATCTTGTTTCCCGTGTGAACCGCGATTGGCAGCCACGGACTAACGCTTCTTGAGCGTATACACGTAATCGTTGAGCCCGATTTCGGCGGTTGTATCGTCCACGAAATGAACGTCGATCTCGCAGCCGGTCTCGAGCGTCCTGATATGAGCCGCGGTGAAGCCGAGCGAAACGGCAAGGGCCTTGGGATCCACCTTCTTGTCGGCGCGCTGCATCTCGTCGAATGCGCCCTGGAAGAGCATTTCGGGACCGTAGTCCATCACCTTGTACTGTGGCTTGGCGCAGGCAAATGGACGCGGACCGGAGATCTCCCTGGCCTTCAGGACCACCGTCTTGCCCATCAGCCGCGTGCGCTCGGCATCGTCTGGCTTGCGGTGCGGATCGGCCCATGGTGCGACCACGGCCGTCGTCAGCGTCCAGCTGCCGATATAGAAGGGATCGGCGGCCACGGCAGGGCCAGCCATCGCGATCGATGCGAGCAGACAAATCGTGCGGGTGAATTTCATCCAACGAGTCCCCTTGATCTCCTGGCTTGGACTCGCCGCCCCGCGTCGGGGTTCATCGCTCCCGATATTTCTCGCTCCATGAACCGTTGTTCAAGATCGTACGACCAAGCGATTGCGAAACGGCCACGCAGATCACGGGCGCCATGGCTGATGGACTGTCTGATTCGGGCGCGCGTCAGCACCAAAGGACGACGGCATGCTTTCTCGCTGCGATCTCATCAAGGGCGCCGCGGTTGCGCTTCTCACACTCTCGACACAGGGCGCATGGGCGCAGGAGACCAAGATGAACCTTTTCAAGATCGTCACCATCAAGGACGAGATCATCATCGGGCTGTCGCCCGAGGAGCTTCAGGCGCTCGGCGGCAATGACGCGAGCGCGATTGCGCACGCGTTGGCGCAAAAGGGCGACCTCACCGTCTGGCAGTACAACGTGCATCGCGGACAGAACGGAGAGATGCAGCAGGCGCCCACTGCCAAGATCGGCCTGCTGGCCAACGCCTCGCTCCGTGTCGAGCCCTACACCACGCCCTACCAGATCATGCCGCATCCGTAAGGAGAGACGGAAGAACGCCGGCGGCGCAAGCCGCCGGCGGCCACTTCAGCGGCGCCGCGCCGATGCGTTGGTGGCAAAGCCGTAGATCAGCGCCAGCCGGTCGAGACATTCGCGAAAACGCCGTGCAAAATAGTCGTTCCAGCGCTGGGTGCGGACGGCGCGTCGCTGTCCGATCTGATCCATCGTCAAACCAAGCACCAGCACGTCATGCACCAGCGCGGCGCCGTCGGTGCCGAGCTCGCGCTCGACCCGGTTCAGCCGCAATACGGCTTGACGCTGGCTCTCGGTGATGGGCTCGCGGGAGCGCGTGCCGTCGACATGTTCGCGGGTCGGATCCATGGCCTGAGGGCCCCGCTCCGCCCTCTCCCAGTCGCTCTGGTAGGCGCGGCCACCCCGATATTGCGCCTCGTCGATCTGGTGATGCGAGTGCAGCCGGCCGAGCGGATCGTTGCGGATCGACCGGACCGCCACGATCTTGTCGTCCTGATCGAGCGCCAGGGGATTGTCGACCTTGACCTCCGCCAATTCTGCATTGAACGGCAGGTCGCGCGACCGGCGGTCGTGGAGCCCGGTCAATTTGTAGGACATGTTGCGTCTGGCACGTGCCACTCGGAGACTCCTTGCGAATTAAGATCAGAAGGAATGCTGGCCGCGCCGGTCAGGCGGTGGAGACCAGCCTCAGCACGACGGCACCGGCGGTACGGCCGGACACTGCTCCGGGACCGCGGGTCAGGTGCGCATGCGGCGCGCAATAGCTCGAACCAGGCTGACGCGGGTGACCGCAGAAGCTGATCTCCTCTCCCTCCCCGTCACCACCATAGGGATAGCGGCAATCGCCTCGCTCGAGCTCGAGCAGCGTGATCAGTCGCGGCTGGACACCGACGCAGCGCAGTTTGACCGGATTGGCCGGTCTTAATGCTGAAGGCGGCGGCAGGTTCAGGCCGGGTATTGCAACACGAGGCGGCGAGAGCGGACCGGGCTCGCCCGGCAAGGACGGTACGATCGATGGACTCGTCATCCGTTCGGGCTCGGCGAGCCCAAGCCGCTTGGCACGACCGATCACCGCATTGCGCGTGTAAACTGTTCCAAACCTTGCGTTAATCTCCCTTCCGATCTCCGCATATGACAGTCCCTTGAAAAAATAGTCGCGAAGCGCGTCGGAATGCTCCGACGACCAGTGGCCCGGTTCCATGCTGCTGTCCTGTGATGCGCCCCGATCGCACGATCCTGAGGCGGAACGCACATTCCGTTATTCCGAAGACAAAGTCAAGCGCGAATTCTGATATTCATAATTGCATCAATTCCGAATTTCGGATTACAAGAGGCGGAGCCAATCGGCAATCGAGGGAATCACCATGTTGGACGTTGCGATGATCGAGCGGGGCCTGGAGAAGACGGGCAAGAGCAAGGGCGGGCTGGCCGCGGCAATGGGCGTTCGCCCGGGCGCGGTGTCGGAGATCCTCGGTGGCGAACGCCTGGTGAAGGCCTCTGAAATCATTCCGATCATGGAATATCTTGAGCTCAATCTCGCGCCGATCATGGGGCGCGTCGGTGCCGGCGCCGTGATCGAGCCAGATGTCGAGCAGGTGCCGCCGGAGGGGCTCGGCGATATCGCGCTGCCGTTCCCGATCATGGAAGAGACCGTGGCCTTCGAGATCGTCGGAGATTCGATGCTGCCCAAATACGAAAGCGGCGACGTGATCGTGGTCTACAAGGACCAGCGTCATCCACTGTCGAGCTTTTACGGCGAAGAGGCCGTGGTCCGGCTCAAGACCGGTGAACGCTATTTGAAGACCATCGAACGCGGGAAATCTCCCTCCGTCGTCAATCTCAACAGCTTCAACGCCAAGCCGATCGTCGGCGTCAAGCTCGACTGGGTCGGAGAGATCTGCCTCTCGATGCCCAAGGGCCAGCTCGAACGGCTGCGCGCGAAGTCGGCCCGCCCCCGCAAGAAGGGGCGATAGGCGAGAATTTCCGATTTTTGGAAATTGACCTTGACTTAATTCCGTTTTTCGGAAATAATCTGCCGCGCCCTCGACGATTGGGGGTGCGGCAGGATCGCTTCATGCAGTATTTCGTCGTGATGATCGACTACGGGCGGCGCGGTCGCGAGGCGATCGTCGACCCCGAGATCACAAGACGCGAGGTCATCTCCCGCGTCACTTCCGGCGAATACCAGAACATCTCGTTCATCCACGAAATCGCAGAGAATTCGGTCGAGGACGTCACCGAGGCCATCCTGGCCGAGGCTGCCCTTCCCCAGATCCCGCCTGAAGATGTCGACCTCCAGGCCATCCGCCACGATCACGCCCGCGACCTGCGCAAGCACGAGAAAGCGTGACGCAGGCCCAGGCGGCTTGCGCCACGATTGCGTTGGAGATCACACCGTCAGAACGGTCGATCCCGTGGTCTTGCGCGCGGCGAGATCGGCGTGCGCCTTGGCAGCATCCTTCAACGGATAGGTCTGGCGCACCTCGATCTTGACCGCCCCGGACTTGACGACGTCGAACAGCTCGTTCGCCATCGCGACCAGATTCTCGCGCTTGGCGGCGTAAGTGAACAGCGTCGGGCGGGTGACGTAGAGCGAGCCCTTCTGCGCGAGCAGGCCGAGATTGAGCGGCTCGACCGCACCGGAGGACGCACCGAACAGCGCGGCAACGCCGAGCGGCGCGAGGCAATCCAGCGACTTCAGGAACGTGTCCTTGCCGACGGAATCATAAACCACCGGCACCTTCTTGCCGCCGGTGATCTCGTCGACGCGCTTCACGAAATCCTCGCGCGTGTAGATGATGACGTGGTCACAGCCGTGCGCCTTGGCGAGCTTTGCCTTCTCGTCGCTGCTGACGGTGCCGATCACGGTCGCGCCGAGATGTTTTGCCCACTGGCTCAGGATCAGCCCGACACCGCCGGCCGCCGCATGCAGCAAAATGGTGTCGCCAGCCTTCACGCGATAGGTCTGCCGGATCAGATACTGCGTCGTCAGCCCCTTCAGCATCATTGCGGCCGCCGTCTTGTCGTCGACACCGTCAGGCAGCTTCAACAGCCGGTCGGCCGGGATCAGCCGCGCCTCGGAATAGGCGCCGAGCGGTGATGCACCATAGGCGACCCGATCGCCCGGCTTCAGATCGGTGACACCTGGCCCGACCTCCTCGACAACGCCCGCGGCCTCACTGCCGAGCCCGCTCGGTAATGGCGCCGGATAGACACCCGAGCGGTTGTAGATGTCGACGAAGTTGAGACCAACGGCAGTGTGGCGGATGCGCGCCTCGCCCTGGCCGGGCTTGCCGACATTGACCTCCTCCCAAACCAGGACTTCCGGACCGCCGGTCTTGTGAAAGCGAATGGCATGCGTCATGGGCGTTGCTCCCTTATCGTTGCAGTGAAGGTGCGAGAACCGGATCGGCCTGTGAAATAGGCATTTGGTCCGCCCGTTACAGTACAGAGACGTAACAAGAATGTCACAGCGAACGACAAACGCTCGCCGTTCCGCCTCTGTTCGAAAGAGTTGATGACGGCATCGACGCAACCGGCAGTAGCCTTTGCGCGGGGTTTGGTGGTCGCCTGCGAAGGAGAGCCAAGATGCCAGCCTATGTACAGCATCATCAGGACATCGAAATCGCGCCTGTGATTTGCCCGACATGCATGGGGTTCCTGCCGATGTACGTGCGCGAGGTCGAGCCGCACTGGAGCCTCGCCAAGATCGACTTCGTCTACGAGTGCGCCGATTGCGGCGCTGAGGTCCGGCAGACCATCCGCAAGCCGGAGCTGCTGCGGCACTGACCGCACCGTCGATCGCCCCTTAAGTATTTGCGCTGAACGGAAAAAGCGGCCGTCGGCGCGGATCAGGCCCGTCCCAAACGAGGCTTGTTCTTTGCCGGGAACGCAGGCAGAACAAGCCTCAAGCAAGACCTTTGGGAGCGCCCTTTCGTGGCTGAACAGAAGGCCTCGACCTCGATCGAGGCAGTGGAGAGCGGCCTCGCCGCGCAAGGCTATATCGCGAGCCGGCAGATCGCGACCGCCGTCTATTTGTCGCAACAGATCGAAAAGCCGATCCTGGTCGAGGGCCCTGCGGGCGTCGGCAAGACCGAGCTCGCCAAGGCAATCGCCGCCTGGCGCGGCATGAAGATGATCCGCCTGCAGTGCTACGAAGGCCTCGACGAGGCCAAGGCGCTCTATGAGTGGAAATACGCCAAGCAGCTGCTCTACACGCAAATCCTCAAGGACAAGCTCGGCGAGGTCCTTGGCGGCGCGCAGACGCTGCACGCCGCGCTCGAACAGCTTCATGATTTTGGCGACGTGTTCTTCTCCAAGGAATTCGTCGAGCCGCGTCCTTTGCTCCAGGCACTGGAGCAACCGGGCGGCTGCGTGCTGCTGATCGATGAGATCGACAAGTCGGATGCCGAGTTCGAATCGCTGCTACTGGAAATCCTCTCGGACTTTCAGGTCACGATCCCCGAACTCGGCACCGTCTCGGCGATCACGCCGCCGACGGTGATCCTCACCTCCAACAGCGAGCGCGATCTCGGCGACGCCTTGAAGCGGCGCTGCCTGCACCTGCATATTGGCTTCCCCGAGCAGCGGCTGGAAGAGCGCATCGTCGAGAGCCGTGTCCCCGGCATCTCGCAGACGCTGCGCCGGCAGATGGTCGGCTTCATCCACGAAATCCGTTCGCTGGATTTGAAGAAGCTGCCCTCGGTGAGCGAGACGATCGACTGGGCCCGCGTGCTCGTGTTGCTGCAGGCCACCGAGCTCGACACCGAGATCGTCAAGGACACCCTCAACGTGCTCCTGAAATACGAGGCCGACATCGAGGCAGCTCACCCGCAGATCACGACCTTCATTGCCAAGGCGACCCGGTCCAACGTCTTCGGTTGACGCCCGATGCGCGAGAACCTTCATCGTTTCTTTCGAGCTGCGCGGGGGGCGGGCGTCCACGTCTCGCCCGCCGAAAGCATCGATGCGATGCGCGCCGTCGCGCAAGTCGGTCTCACCGACCGCGCCATCCTGCGCGACGCGCTACTCCTGACGCTCGCCAAGTCGCAAGACGAGAAGCTCGCGCTCGGCGACTGCTTTGATCTGTTCTTCAGCCAGCCCGAGCCTCGACAGGATCAACCCGAGGCCGACGACAGCGACGACGCTTCGCAAGACCCGGATCAATCGCCGTCCGCAAGCTCGGCCAGCGACGCGGGCGAAGGACAGCCTCCGGAAGGATTGGGCCCGCTTGCACAGATGCTGATGTCGCAGGATCGCAATGCGATCTCAGCTGCGATCGCCAGCGCCGCGGGTGCAGCCTCGCTCTCCGACATCCGCTACTCCACCCAGCGCGGCATCTTCTCCAGCCGTATCCTCGATGCCATGGGCCTTCAACGCCTGCGCGACGATCTCGACGAGCTGACCGCGACGAACCCGGCGCTCGCCGAACGCCTGCGCGCCGCGCTCGATGGCTTGCGCGAGGCGGTGCGTGATACCGTCTCGCAAGGGCTTGCGCTCTATGCCCGCGAAGAAGCCGAAAATCTCCGCAACGAGATCCTGCGCAACGCGCCGCTGGCCCGCATCGAGCGGCGTCAGGTCGCGGAGATGCGGGCGCTCATCCGCCAGATTGCGCGCCGCCTGCGTGAGCGCTACTCCAAGCCGCGTAAGCGCCAGCGCCGTGGCCATCTCGATGTCCGCCGCACGCTGCGCCGCAACGCCGCCTGGGGCGGCGTACCGTTCCTGACCGCGTGGAAACGCAAGCACCGCGATCGGCCAAAGATAGTGGCGATCTGCGACGTCTCCGGCTCGGTGGCTCAGGTCTCGGACTTCTTCCTGCTCCTGATCCACTCGCTGCACGAAGTCGTGGACGACGTCCACTCCTTCGCATTCTCGTCACATCTGATCGAGGTCAGCGAAATCCTGGAGAAGAAGTCGCCCGAAGAGGCGATGGCGGAGATCATGTCGAAGGTCGGCTTCGGCTCGTCGGACTACGGCTCTTCGCTGGTCGACTTCGAGCACGACTTCATGAGCACGCTGACGCCGCAGACCACGGTGATCGTGCTCGGCGATGCCCGCAGCAACAACCTCGACCCGCGTGCCGACATCCTGCGCCGCATCTCCGAACGCTCGAAACGACTGGTCTGGCTCAACCCCGAAGGACGGCTCGCCTGGGGCTTTGGCGATTCCGAGATGCCGCGCTATGCGACCTTTTGCAGCGTGGTGCGGCAATGCGCCACCGCGCAGCAGCTCGAGCGCGCAGTCTCGGATATCGTTGCGACTTACCAGTAAGTCCTCAGTTCAGGCCGACGTCAGCTTCGCGCAAGCTCGACGTGGTGAACGGCATTGCACTCGCGAAAGTGATGGGCAATTTCGTCGAGTGCGCGCTGTTCCCATTCCTGCGCTTGCGTCAGCCAGAAAACCCGGCGCTCAAAATCGAGCGCGGCGCGCTCACGGCACAGGGATTCCTGACTGCGAATTTCCACCAGCCTGTTCATGCACTCACACTCCTTGTCGTGTGAAGCCATTCCCTAGGAATCAGCGTAGCAGAGTCACGAACCCAGCGTCTCACCATTTCTGTGCATAACGCGACGCAGAATGAGACAGCAACGCTTCCCGTGCACTGCGGCCGTCGCAGCGCAACATCAAATGAAGATCATCAATTAGTGATAGGCGACCGGGACGATAATCGTGTCCGAGCGATCTTAACTATTGTGGCGCAACAGACTGCGGCAATTCGTGAAGAGAAGTTCTAAACAGCGCACCGAATTCCCGACTCATTGTCGTCGCATGGTTTTCATGCAGCGCCGCTAACAGGGGCGCACGAACGTGACTATCGCTTGAGGCAACATGAACGACGATTTCGAACTCGATCTTTCGCCGGATCAATGGGCAGCCCTGCGCACACTTCGTAACCCCGTAGCGAACAATCGCCTCGCGAAGGCCTATCTCCTCCACAGCCTCGTCAAGCTTGGTCTCGTTGTCATTGATGACGGCGTGCCCGCCATGACCCCCATCGGACGCAAGGTGCTGGTGCGCGGATCGTGCCGGCTGCTGGACCTCGCGGCCTGACGACCCGCGTCAGAAGATCTGTGCGATCACGATCGCGTATGCGACGAACACGACCCCGAGCCCCCACACCATCGCCGGAATCTGCGACCGGCGACCGACCGCCACTTCGAGAGCGATGTAGCTCAGCGTCCCCAGCGCCATTCCGTTGATGAGGTTATTGGTCAGCACGGTGATCAGCAGCGTCAGCACGATCGGAACCGCGTTGGCCAGATCGGTCATGTCGATGCGGGCAAGTCCCTGCATCATGAGCACGCCGACGAGCACCAGCGCGGGCGCGGTCGCTTGCGCCGGGATGATGACGAAGATCGGCCAGAAGAACAACGCAAGGAAGAAGAATCCCGCGACGGTCAACGAGGTCAGGCCGGTGCGACCGCCGGCCTGCACGCCGGTGATGGATTCGATATAGGCCGTGACGACGGAGGTCCCGAGCAGCGGCCCGACGATTGAAGCCGTCGCATCCGTCGCGAATGCGGCGGTGGCATTCGGGATCGAGCCGTCCGGCTTGCGCAAATTAGCGGCCCCTGTCACGCCGATCAGCGTGCCGAGCGTCGAGAAGAATTCGGCGCACAGGAAATAGAACAGCAGCGGCAGCGCGACGACGAAATGGCTGAAGAGATAGCCGATGTCGAGCGCCATGAAGGTGCTGGTCGGCCAGCGCGGCCATGCCATGATGGCCGATGGCACTGACGTCACCATCTTGCCGTTGGCGCCTGGAACGAAAAAGCCGATCAGGGTGAGCACCGCAATCGACAGAATCAGCGCAGCCGGCACCCGGCGCACCACCAGCACCGGCGTGAGCAGGAGACCGAACAGCGTCAGCAGCACCGGCGGGCTGCGCAGGGAGCCCATGGCGATGTAAGTCGACGGATTCTGGACCACGAATCCGGCGCCCCGTAGCGCAATGAAGACGATGAGGGTACCGACCGCCGCCTGGATGCCGATCTTCAGCGCTTCCGGCACGTCCTTGGCGACTTTCTCACGCAGCTTCGACAGGCTGAGAATCAGGAACAGCACGCCGGTGAAGGCGACCATGGCGAGTGCGCCCTGCCAGGGCATTCCCATCTGCTTGACGATGACATAGGTGAAGATGACGTTCGAGCCCATCGCGGGCGCCACCGCAAGCGGCAGATTGGCCCACAGCCCCATCATCACCGAGCCGACGATCGCGGCGAGCGCCGTGGCGCTGACGAGATCGGCACGGTCCATCCCGGCGTTGGACATGATCGCGGGATTCACCGCGATGATATAGGCCATCGCCGCGAACGTCGTCGCGCCGGCCATCACCTCGCGGCCGACGCTGGTGCCACGCTCGGTGAGGCCAAAAGCACGATCAAGCAGCCCCGAGGCTGCGGGTGGTACTGGCTCCGCGGGAGCGGCTTGCGGCTTCGTCATGTCGTCCATCCCCAGTCCTCCCCCTACCAAACCACCGGATGCGCTTCGCCGGTCTGCACGTTGATGAATCCAAGCGGCGCCTGCTCGCACGGTGCCACCAGCACCCAACTCCAGGGCGCGCAGGTCAGCGTCGCAAACATGAGCCTCTCCGGAAATCCCGGATACCAGCGCGGCCGGAACGTCGGCTCGTACATCCAGTCGACCTTGCGACCTTCCGCATAAAGCGCCTGCATCTCGGCATCGAGTGCTTGCGCCGAACGACAGCTCATCAGCCCGCCGACCTCGAAGCGCACCGTGGCGACGAGTTCGCCCTCGCGCACCAGCGCCCAGCCGCCCTGAAGCTCGATCAGCGCGTTGACCGCCTTTGCCATCGCCGCATCGGACGAGCCGACCACCCAGATATTGTGCTTGTCGTGCGCCACCGAGCAGGCAACGGCCGTCTCCGGCGTGCGCGGGCCACAGCCGCGCCAGAACATCTTTGCGACACGCCCATCGCCGGAAAACCGATCGACGATGGCGAATTTAGTGATGGCCTCGCTCTCGTCGCGCTGTACCGCCCCGTCACGCACCGGCAGTTCGAGGGTGTAGAATTCGGGATGCCAATGGAAGGGACGGATCACCGCCGCGTTCATCGTGGTACGGCCCGGCTCGGCCGGCAGTTCGAAATCCTGAGGTTTGATCGAGCGCTTGATGTTGACCGTCTTGGTGGCCCAATCCGGCCACTGGATTTCGGGCACCTGCCCGAGATAGCGCTTGCCCTCGGAGACCTGCGCGCCATCGGCCCACACTTCGGCGATCGTAAGCTTGGTGACGTCCGAGAGCAGCACGACATCGCCGAAACGTCCTGGAGCCAGGCTCCCGACGAACGGCGTGATGCGCATATGCCGCGCCGGGTTGATGGTGAGACACTGGATTGCGATCTCGGGCGCGAGACCCGCCTCGATCGCGACCCGCGCATTGTGATCGCTGGCGCCGAGCTCGAGCGTGTGGCTGGCGCTGCGGTCATCCGTCGTGAATGCGATCTGCGACCAATCCTGCAGGCCCTTCGCAAGCAGCCATTTCACGATCTCATCCATCGCGTAGACGCGCAGCTCGACGAACAGGCCGCGGGTGAGCTTGTCCCAGGTCTCCTCCGGCGTCTGCACTTCGTGATCGGAGGCGAGCCCCGCCGCGGCAAAGGCATTGATGGAAGGCAGGTCCCGTAAGCCGGACGCGTGGCCCTCGACGACGCCGCGCGCCGCGAACGTCGCCTCGATCATGCCCCAGAGCCGCTTGTAGGAGGGATTGTCGGGATTCCACACGGCCGGCCAGTCCATGACCTCGTCGAGACCGGTGACCATCAGGCTTTCGGCCATGAAGCCCGCCTGCTCATCGCGGCCATACCAGCCGCCGCCCCATTCGTAGGCCGTGGGTGGCACCGCCGAGCCCGGCTGCGGGAAGATTTTGAGCGGCGAGCCGCGGCGGCGCGCCTCGAACCAGAACTCGAGATTGCGGGCGCCGTTGACGTTGGAGAACTCGTGGCTCGCCTCGCAGGTCCAGGTATTGCCGTGCGGCAGCACCAGCGCCGCCTCCCATTCCGGCGTCAGATGCGAGCTCTCGATGTGCTTGTGCACCTCGCCGAAGCCGGGGACCGCCGCAAGATCCGGCCGATGCACGCGCTCGCGGACCTCGCCGGGATAGCTACCGGCCGGCCCGACCCAGGCGATGCGCCGGCCCTTGAAGACGATCTCCTGATCCTCGCTCCAGGTGCGGCTGTGCACGTCGAGCAACCTGCCGACCCGCAAGGAGCGATCGGCCGGGCGACGGCCGAGCGCCGTCAGCACGAGGTCCTGACGGATGCGAACCTCGTCGGGGGCGTTGATCAGGAGGTCGTCGGGAATCGCATTCATGGCCTGCCTCACTCTGCAGCGGTGTTTTCGCGCGCCGGGGTTCGCTTGCGCGGCGATTTGCCGACCTTGCCGCTGCGCGCCGCGGCGGCGTCGCGCTGACGGACATCGTTCAAAAGGGTCGTGAGCGCCCACTCGACCGTGTCGGCGACCTCCGCGCTGGACATGCCAAAGTCCTCGCGCATCGCGTTCCAGGCCAGCACGTTGTTGAGGTAGGAGGCGAGCGCCTCCGCCTGTCGGACCTCCTTTGCGGGGAGATGCCGCACCAGCGGCGCCATCGCCTTGCGATGCTGGTCAATCAGATGCCGTCGGAAACCGGCGCGCACCCGGCGGCCCGCCCGCGTCATCGCGATGGCGCGCGCCAGATGCGGGTGACGGTCGAACCGCTTGCACAGCTTGCGGAAAATATCCGGCAGCTCGTCGGGCGAGGTGAAAGGAATGTAGCTGAAGACGTTGTCCTCGATCCACTCGCCGGCCGCCGCAAACAGCTCGGCGCGGGTCTTGAAGTGCCGATAGATGGTTCGCTCGGCCACCTTTGCCCGCTTGGCGACCGCGGCCATTGAGATGTCGTCGGCCGCCTCATCCTCCAGCGTCTCGACGAAGGCCGCGACGATGCGCTGTCGCGTCATCTCGGCATATTCGTCGCGAAGGCTGGCGATATGTCGCTTTGCTGTACTCATGTCATAAGTCTGACATCAGGCGGATTGGAGGGTCAAGCCGAGACTTGAGGCACGCCGCGCCGCGACAATGGGCGCCTGCACGCTCCGGGGCGGCGACCCAGGCGAGCACGGCTATCGCCTGCCGCCTGAAAAATGGACTTTTGCGCGTCGTCAAAATCGGATTTGCTCGGCCGAGAACTGCGCGCAACGGCGTCGCGCGGACGGCAAGGGAGCCGACGGAGGGAGCTGATCATGAACGGGCTTGGCGGGCTGAACAAATCGCCTGAGGGTGTGGTCATCGGGCTGGTGCAATTGCAGTTGCCAACCGTCGTGACCAAGGCCGATCTCGCCAGGCAGACCGAGCGTATCGTCTGGATGGTCGGCAAGGCCCGCCGCAATCTTTCCACCATGGATCTGGTGGTGTTCCCCGAATACTCGCTGCACGGCCTCTCGATGGACACCAATCCCGAGATCATGTGCCGGCTCGATGGGCCGGAGGTCGCGGCATTCAAGAAGGCCTGCATCGACAACAAGATCTGGGGCTGCTTCTCCATCATGGAGTTCAACCCGCACGGCAATCCCTACAATTCCGGCCTGATCATCGACGACCACGGCGAGATCAAGCTCTATTACCGCAAGCTTCATCCCTGGATTCCGGTCGAGCCGTGGGAGCCCGGCGATATCGGCATTCCCGTGATCGAAGGCCCGAACGGCGCCAAGATCGCACTCATCATCTGTCACGACGGCATGTTCCCGGAGATGGCGCGGGAATGCGCCTACAAGGGCGCGGAGATCATGATCCGCACCGCCGGCTACACCGCGCCGATCCGCAATTCCTGGCGCTTCACCAACCAGGCCAATTCGTTCCAGAACCTCATGGTCACCGCCAATGTCTGCATGTGCGGTTCGGATGGCTCGTTCGATTCCATGGGCGAAGGCATGATCGTCAATTTCGACGGCAGCGTGCTGGCGCACGGCACCACCGGCCGTGCCGACGAGATCATCACTGCCGAGGTGCGCCCCGACCTCGTACGCGAAGCCCGCATCAACTGGGGTGTCGAGAACAACATCTACCAGCTCTGGCACCGTGGCTATGTCGCGGTGAAGGGTGGCGCGATGGACTGCCCCTACACCTTCATGCAGGACATGGTCGCGGGCACCTACCGGCTGCCATGGGAAGACCAGGTCAAGGTCACCGACGGCACCTCCTGCGGCTTCCCGGCACCGACACGGATGTTCGGAAAGACGGCAAGGGCTGCCGAATAAAGGTCTGCGCCCGAGAGGCGGCAGCAAACGAATTGCTACGCAAACCGCTTAACTTTGGAGTCGATCGCGCGGATTTCATCCGCGGCGATCCCCGCCAGATCCTTTAACTGCGCCAGCTGATCCTCGGACATGTCCCGCGGGCGGGTGTCAAGCAAGCAGAGCGTACCGATACAGGTCCCGTCGGCCAGATTTAACGGATAGCCGGCGTAAAACCTGATCCGCGGCCCGCCACGCACCAGTGGATTGTCGGCAACGCGGTCATCCCGGAGAGCATCGGACACGATGACCGGCTCCCGATGATAGACGACGTGGGCGCAGAAGGAGACGTCGCGAGGATTCTCTTGCACAGCAACCCCTCGCCGGGACTTGAACCATTGACGGTTCTCGTCGATGAAAGTGATGGTTGCCATCGGCACGTTGAACAGAGCCACCGCAAGGCGCGTAATCCGATCGAACCGTTCCTCCGGCGGGCTGTCGAGAAGTCCAAGTTCGCGCATTGACGCCAGCCTTTTCTCCTCATCCTCCGGCACCGGTGCCCGTACCCAGCGACAGGCTTCCCGCAGAACCCACGCGCGCATCTTCGTGCGCGCATAGCTCTCCGTGAACGGCGTGATGAGCCAGTCTTTGACGCCATCCTCGGTATCCTCATCTCCGGCAATCGCTACAACCGGGAGGTTGTCGTCGTTCATCCCGCGGATCGCCTCGCAAATGCCCCGACTGTCTCGAGCTGCATCGCGGTCGATAATTGCCAGTGACGGCGGGTCCCTGGAGATGATCGCTTGCGCGGCCTCGGCGCTTGCGCAGAAATTGGCACGAAGGCCTTCGGCGCGCGCTGCGTCTGTGAGCGCCGTGGCAATCTTGGGATCGGTCACGCTGATGAGTATTGAGCGTTGGACCAGTGCCGGCTCCAGGGGCGTCAGGGCGCTGAATTCCTCGCCAGCCACGTGCGGCGCACGGGCGTCTGACGGCTCCAGGGAAATGACCTCCCCTTCAGCCGACGCTGAGACAACGAGCGCCGATCCGTCAGCGCGCAGATCAGCTCTCAGCTTTTCGACGATGCGCTCGACTGCGTCATCGTTTCGGATCGGGTCGTGATGTGCCAATGCAACACGCTTCACATGGGCCCGCTGCGCCAATTTGACAACGAACTCACCGGTGCTGTGGCCCCAGCCGACTTTCGAGGGATACTCCGCCGCGGTGTATTGCGCATCGTGGATCAGCAGATCCGCGCCTTCGATGAAATCGGCATGCCGCTGATCCAGAGCGGAAAACTCCCCATTCCCGTCGGCAAGGGCGCGGGAGAATGGCTCATGGTCACAGCAGTACACGACCGTGACGCCGTCGGCCTCCAGGCGATAGCCCAAAGTCAGGGCAGGATGGTTCAAATACTGCGTGGTCACCTTGACGTCGTCGATCTCGAAGGTGCCCTCCACCAGGTCGTGATAGCGGATCGTTGCGCCAAACTCGTCGGTGGTGACCGGAAAATACGTGTGCTGCATCTGTCCTGCGAGCGTCTCCCGCAGTGATTGGTTGAGCCCCTTCGGTCCGTAGATGTCCCATTTGGTTCCTGGCACGAAGAACGGGACAAAGAACGGAACGCCTTGAATGTGATCCCAATGCGTATGGCTGATCAGGATATGGCCGGCGAGATTCTTGACGCCTCCGGACATCAGCTTGAGGCCCAGGCCGTGGAGACCCGTCCCGCAATCGATGATCACGAGCGTCCCACGCGCCGTCCTGACCTCGACGCAGAGCGTGTTGCCCCCATAGCGGATGGTGGTGGGTCCAGGCTTTGGTATCGAACCGCGTGTGCCCCAAAACTGAACTTGCATCAGTTCCTCCGAGCCATCGTACCTGGAGCGGTATCCTATCGGTTCTGCCGCTCGACGGGACCAAAATCGGCGTACCGGCGGCAGGATCGGCCGGTCGCCAGCGCCAAATCGTGACAATCTGGCACGGTTGTTGCTCCTTTGTGACGTTCTGAACGCCAAAACGGGGGAGTCATCATGTCGACCATTGCCGCGGCCCCGGCCGCAGAGCGCAAGCCACTTTACGCCTCGCTGTTCGTCCAGGTGCTGGCGGCGCTGATCCTGGGCATCATCCTCGGCGTGGTCGCCCCGGACTTCGCCATCAGCCTCAAGATCCTCAGCGACGCCTTCCTGAAATTGATCTCGATGATCGTGGCGCCGATCGTGTTCTGCGTCGTCGTGCACGGCATTGCCGGCGCCGGCGATCTCAAGAAAGTCGGCCGCGTCGGCGTCAAGGCGCTGTTGTATTTCGAAGCGATGACGACGGTGGCGCTCGTGGTTGGCCTTATCCTGGCCTACGTCTTCGGCCCCGGCCACGGCATGAATATCGATCCTTCGACACTCGATGCCAAGGCGCTCAGCACCTATGCCGATAACGCCCACAAGCTGCAGGGCGCGGGCATCGGCTCTTTCCTGATGAACGTGATCCCGACCACTTCGTTCGACGCGTTGTCGCGCAACGACGTGCTCCAGGTGCTGTTCTTCGCCGTGTTGTTCGGCGTCGGCCTCGCGCTGGTCGGCGGCGAGAAGGGCGCGCTCGTGACCTCGATGATCGACGCGGCCTCGACGGTGCTGTTCCGCGTGATGGGGCTCATCGTTCGCGTTGCCCCGCTTGGCGTGCTCGGTGCGGTCGCCTATACCGTCGGTAAATATGGCGTCGGCTCGCTGAAACAGCTCGTCTCGCTGGTCATGCTGTTCTACGTCTCGGTCGGCATCTTCGTGCTGGGCGTGCTCGGTGGCGTCATGGCGCTCGCCGGCATCAACATCCTCAAATTCCTCGCCTACCTGCGCGAAGAGCTGATGATCGTGCTCGCGACCGCCTCCTCCGACGCCGTGCTGCCGCAGATCATGAAGAAGCTGGAGCGGATGGGCGTGAAGGATTCCGTGGTCGGTCTCGTCATTCCGACCGGCTATTCCTTCAACCTCGACGCCTTCTCGATCTACCTGACGCTTGCCGTCGTCTTCATCGCGCAGGCCACGAACACGCCGCTGTCCTTTGGCGATCTCCTGCTGGTCCTGGGTGTCTCCCTGATCACGTCAAAAGGTGCGCACGGCGTACCGGCTCGGCGATCGTGATCCTCGCTGCCACGCTGAATGCGGTGCCGAGCATTCCCGCGATCGGCCTCGTGCTGGTGCTGTCGGTCGACTGGTTCATCGGCATGGCCCGCGCAGTCGGGAACCTCATCGGCAATTGCGTGGCGACGGTCGTCGTGGCCGCCTGGGAAGGTGACCTCGATCGCGCCAAGGCGGCCAAGGTTCTCGAGGGTGGCGAGCTCGTGGATGTGACGGCGGGCTAGAGCATGATCCGGAAAAGTGCGCAGCGGTTTTCCGAAAAGATCATGCTCAAACAATAACCCAGGCGCGATGACGATTCGTCTCATCGCGCTTTGTCCGCAGGTCAGTCATTCCACTGGAGGAGCGGCGTTCCATACGCCCTCCTCCAGACCGACAGGAAGCGTGGAAACCAGGAATGGGCGACCGCGCCCTTGTAGGCCCAGGTGCGGTATTTCAGGCCCTGCTCGGAGATCAGCTCCTGATAGCCACCGTGGACTTCGGTCGCGGTGCGAATGTCCTTCAATATCCCTTGCGCGCAGGCGCGGTAGGTCTCGCTGCCTGAGGCCTCGTCGAAGTCCAGCATGCGATCCGCGAACTCAACGTTGAACGTCGGCCAGGACGAGCGCCCCTGATAGGCCGGCGCCGCGATCTTGTGAATCATCTTGTTGCGCGGATTATCCGCCGACACCAGGAAGTGGAATGTGCTCGGAATGCGGAAGCGCGGCTCGGCAATGATCAAATCCGTCGTGGCCGCAAACGAGGCGCGCTCGCGCGCATCGTTCATGTCCCAGAAGCCGCGATGCACGCCGACGAAATCCAGCGCGACCAGGGACACCGGCGTGCCCGCCGGTCCATCCAGCGAATGCCTGATATAGCCGTCCTTGCCGAACAGGCGGAGCAGGTCCCGCTTATACTGCCTGAGGTCGCGCCCGAGCAGGCGCTTCAGCTCGTTCTCGTCGACCACACCGAGCTGCACGCCCCACACGAAGGTCGTGTAGACGCAGGCATTGGTGACAAAACGCCGGCGCTCGGCGCGCGTGTCCGTTGCCGCAGAGCGAGGCCCGCTGGCGTCGCACAGCAAATATCGGACGCCGTCAACGTCGAACGGCTCGAGCTCGCCCGCGAGCTTCAGGATCGCGCGCTTCAGATCGCCGCCGTATTCGGCCAGCAACAGCCGACCGGCATGCGCGCATTGCGACATCGCCAGATAGGACGACGCCCGCTCCTCGGCGGAGAGCATCTGCTGGAGACCGGCGAGAATGCCGAGCAGCGTATCCGAAGGACGCGAGAAATAGTTCACGCCGAGATACCGGCCGCGTCCCGCTGGAACGATGGTCGTCGTGACGACGTCGGCGCGAACCGCCTCCAGCAACAGGCGCACGCTCTTTTCGAGCAGCCGCGCCCGGCGCACCGCGTCCTGCGCATCCATGATGGTCTCGGGGTCGAGAACGTCGGGATAGAACCAGGCGAAGTCGCGCGGGTAGTAGGCGGAGGCGTGCGGCGCGCCCGTGACGAGGAACGCCTCGGTCACCGAAAAGGCGCTGTCCATCGAGTGCCGGTAAAGGTCCTCGATCGCCGACAAGGAATGATGCGACTGTCTCAGGAAACGATCACCGAGAAAATTGACCGCCTGAAGCGCATTGGCGACAAAGGTCGCGGCCATGCCCTGGTAAAACCGGTTCTCTCGATGGGCTGGAAAGGAAATATCGCTGTTCATTCGCTTACGTCGGCTGATGTCTGGTGATCCCGCGGCTGGGCAGTCGCTATTTTAGCCCTGTCTGATTCGTATCTCTACCCGGTGACTTGCGGGGGCCTTAGCCCTCCCGCGGCCTGAAATTCTCGATCACCCGCAGCAGCACCCGCGCGCCGGCGTCGACGTCCGCGAGCTCGACATGCTCGTCCGGATGATGGCTGATGCCGCCGCGGCAGCGGACGAAGATCATGCCGACATCGGCAATATCGATCATCGCCATGCCGTCGTGCCCTGCTCCGCTCGGCAGTTCGAAGGCGGAAAAACCTTCGGCGGCGATGGCGTGCGCGATCTGATCCTTCAGCCAGGGCGCACACGGTGCGGTGCGGTTCTCATGGGTGACGTCGAGCTGAAGCGCCAGTTGCCGGCGCTTTGCGATGGCCTCGATCTGCCGGACGACGTCGGCGACCGCGCGCTTGCGATGCATATCGGTCGGCGCGCGCATGTCGATGGTGAACGATACGTCGCCCGGAATGACATTGGTCGCGCCGGGCCTCGCCTGGATATAGCCGACGGTGCCGACCAGGCCGGCCTCGTCGGTCCGGCAAAACTGCTCGATCGCGCCAATGCATTCGGCCGCGCCACTGAGGGCGTCACGGCGCAGTGCCATGGGCACGGTGCCGGCGTGGCCTGCCATTCCGGTGAGCCGAGCCGCCAGCCGCGTGGCGCCCGCAATCGCAGTGACGACACCGACGGGGAGATTCTGCGCTTCGAGCACCGGCCCCTGCTCGATGTGCAGTTCGACATAGGCCAGCAGCTCGCGCCGGGCGCGCGCCGCCGCGCCGATATGGTCGGGGTCGAGGCCAAATTTGACGAGTGCTTCGCGGATCGATACGCCGTCGCGGTCGCGCGTGTTCAAGACGCTCTCGTCGAAAGTGCCGGCGACTGCGCGGCTACCAAGCAGCGTCGAGGCGAAGCGCACGCCCTCCTCGTCGGCAAAGCCGACCACCTCGAGCGCAAACGGCAGGCGCTCGCCACGGCGGTTGAGCTCGGCGACGCAGGCAATCGCCGTGATCACACCAAGTGGTCCGTCCCATTTGCCGGCGTCACGCACCGTGTCGTAATGCGAGCCGAGCATCAGACAGGGTGCTCCCGGCCGCTCGCCTTCGTAGCGGCCGCAGACATTGCCGATCGCATCGAGATGGGCGCTCATGCCGGCCTCGCGCATCCAGCCGAGGATGAGGTCCGAAGCCGCGCGCAGTTCCTCGGTGAGATAGATGCGGGTGAGCTTGCCGTCTTCTTCCGAGATCGCCGCGAGCTCGTTGATCCGACGCACGATCTCCTCGCCGAGCGATGCATTTTGAACGGCGGTCACGGCAGCCATCTCGATCAAGCTTTCATTCTGGAGACCGCGCGGGCGGTCGCAACCCTAACCGATACAAGTTCGGTGCCAGCGAATTCAGGCAGCCGGCGCACTTCAAGCCAGCGCGTGGTTAGCATGAATGCGGGTGATCGGCCGACCGTCCCAGTCCCATCATGCGCACGTGAGAGCCGGTTAAGGCTGCTTAACTACCTTGCATACAATCAGAAGATACTGCCCATAATTTAATCTGCTGATTTCCTGATCAGGACTCCAACTTCGATTATATCTGATATTTTTCAATATCTTACGAGGAAATGCCCGCTCCGCAGCCTCTGGCACGAAGCTTGCGACATCCTATCCCGGGCTCCGCCAGACCGGCGCGGCCGCGAGATTAAGGCGGTTCATCCGCCAAGGGAGCAACCAATGGACTTTGGCAGGATTTCACGACGGCATTTGTTGCAGGGCGGTGCCGCCCTCACCCTCGGCGCGGCGACCGGCGCCCGTCCGGCCTTCGCGGCCGACACGACCATCGGCTTCATCTATGTCGGCTCGCGCGATGACTACGGCTACAACCAGGCGCACGCGCAAGGCGCTGCGGCGCTGAAGAAGATTCCCGGCCTCAAGGTGGTCGAGGAAGAGAAGGTGCCGGAGACCGACGCTGTCGAGAAGACGATCGAGTCCATGATCAACCTCGACGGCGCCACGCTGATCTTCCCAACCTCGTTCGGCTACTACAATCCGCACATGATCAAGATGGCTGCCAAGTACCCGAAGCTGCGCTTCGAGCACTGCGGCGGCTTGTGGAGCGACAAGGACCCGAAGAACGCCGGCAGCTATTTCGGCTATATCGACGAAGCCCAGTACATCTCCGGCATCGTCGCGGGCCTGACGTCGAAGAGCGGCAAACTCGGCTTCGTCGCAGCCAAGCCGATTCCCCAGGTGCTGCGCAACATCAACGCCTTTGCGCTGGGCGCCAAGTCCGTCAATCCGAAGGCCACCACGCAGGTGATCTTCACCGGGGACTGGTCGATGCCGGTCAAGGAGGCCGAAGCCACCAACAGCCTGATCGACCAGGGTGTGGACGTGCTGACCTGCCACGTCGACGGCCCCAAGACCATGGTCGAGAACGCGGCGCGACGCGGCGCCTTCGTCTGCGGCTATCACACCAACCAGTCGGCGCTGGCGCCCAAGGCCTATCTCACTGGCGCCGAGTGGAACTGGGAAGCGCTCTATCCGAAGTTCGTCAAGATGATCGCCGCCGGCGAAGGCATCCCGAATTTCTACCGCGGCGGCCTGAAGGAAGAGATCGTGAAGGTCTCGGCCTATGGCGAGGCCGTCTCGGCCGAGGCGCGCAAGGCGGCAGACGAAGCCAAGGCCAAATTCCTGTCCGCGGACGGGTTTGCCATCTTCAAGGGCGGCCTCGTCGACAACAAGGGCAAGACGGTGATCGCGGCCGGCACCGATCGCGGCCAGAAGGATCCCGAACTCGAGAAGATGGACTATCTCGTCGAGGGCGTGATCGGAGCGACTTCGTGACAGCGGAAGCAGCGGATTCCGCCGAGGCGGTCGGGGCAGTTGTCCCGGCCGCCAAGCCGGGGTTTCTCCAACGCCACGGCGGCACGATCGAATATGTCCTGATCCCGGGCGCGGCGCTCGCCGGCGCGCTCGTGGTGTTCGGCATCTTCGTCATGCTGTTCGGCAAGAACCCGCTCGACCTCTATTTCTACATGTATTACGGCGCCTTCGGCACCTGGTTCTCCTGGCAGAACACGCTGACGCGTGCAGCGCCCCTTATCCTCACCGCGCTCTGTACGGCGCTGCCGGCGCAACTCGGCATGGTCATCATCGGCGGTGAAGGCGCATTGCTGATCGGCGCGCTGTCGGCGACGAGCGCCGCGCTGTTGCTTCAGGGCATGCCCCCGCTCGTCGTGCAGATTGCCATGGTCATAGCCGGCGTCATCGGCGGTGGATTGTGGATCATGCTGGCCGGCGCGCTTCGGCAGTATCGCGGCGTCAACGAGACGATCTCGAGCCTGCTGCTCGTCTACATCGCGCTCGCCATCCTCAATCACCTCGTCGAAGGCATGATGCGGGATCCCGCGAGCCTCAACAAGCCGTCGACACGCGAGATCGGCGCCGCCAACATGATCGGCACGATCCCCGGCACCGACGTGCATTGGGGGCTCGTCTTCGGCCTGATCGCCGCGGTCGCCGCCTACATCCTGATCTATCACACCGTGTTCGGCTTCGCCGCGCGGGTTGCCGGCGGCAACATCCGCGCCGCCAAGATCGTCGGCCTCGGCGTCAGCAAGCTGATCCTGACCATCTGCTTCCTCGCCGGCGGCGCCGCTGGTCTTGCCGGCATGGTCGAGGTTGCCGCCGTGCAAGGCCGCACCAACGCCAATCTCGCGGCAGGCTATGGCTTCACCGGCATTCTGGTTGCCTTCCTCGCCCGACAAAATCCGCTTGCGATCATTCCTGTCGCGATCCTGCTCGGCGGCATCAGCGCCAGCGGCGGTCTGTTGCAGCGCCGCCTCGGACTGCCGGACGCGTCCGTGCTGGTGCTCCAGGGCATCATCTTCGTCTTCGTGCTCGCCAGCGATGCGCTCTACGGCCGCATCGGTTTCCTGAAAGGCAAGTCCTGATGGCAGACGGATCGATCGGACTCTGGACCGTCCCGCTCGCCGTGCTCGGTGGCGCCATCCGTGTGTCGACACCGTTCCTGTTCGTAAGCCTGGGTGAGTGCATCACAGAGCGCTCGGGGCGCATCAATCTTGGCCTTGAAGGCACGCTGGTGATGGGCGCGATGAGCGCCTACGGCATCTCCTATCTCACGGGCTCGCCATGGTTAGGGGTGCTCGCCGCCGGCATCACCGGCGCGCTTCTCGGTGCGCTACATGCCGGCATCTGTTCGTTGCCTCGCGTCAACGACGTTGCGGTCGGCATCGCCCTGATGCTGTTCGGCACCGGCCTCGCCTTCTATCTCGGCAAGCCGCTGATCGAGCCGACCGCGCCAAGGCTGCCCGCGATTGATTTCGGCTGGTGGAGCGACATCCCGCAGGTGCGCGCCGCGCTCCGCGTCAACGTCCTGTTCCTGATCGGCGTCGCGCTGGCACCGATCCTCTATTGGGCCTTCCGCACCACGCGGTGGGGCCTTCTCATCCGCACCGCCGGCGAGAGTTCGGATGCTGCGCGCGCGATGGGCCATTCCGTGCTGCTGATCCGCCTGCGGGCCACCATGGTCGGCGGCTTCCTCGCCGGCATCGGCGGCTCGTTCCTGTCGCTGTTCTATCCCGGGAGTTGGAACGAAGGCCTCTCCTCCGGCCAGGGCATCACCGCCGTGGCGCTCGTGATCTTCGCGCGCTGGGATCCCCTGCTCTGCCTGTGGGCCTCGCTCGCCTTCGGCGGCGCGGCGGCGCTCGGACCGGCGCTGCAATCGGTCGGGGTCACCTCCGGCTATCACCTCTTCAACGCCGCGCCCTACATCCTGACGCTGGCGATCATGATCATCACCTGCTCGCCGAAACGCACGCTGACCGGAGCCCCGGCCGAATTGTCGATCACCCGCTAGAGAGCCCAATCATGCCCGAGCGCTATCTCAAGTCCGAGCCCTACGCCTGGCCCTACAATGGCGATCTCCGCCCGCAGAACACCGCGCTCATCATCATCGACATGCAGACCGATTTCTGCGGCGTCGGCGGCTATGTCGACAAGATGGGCTATGATCTCTCGCTGACACGAGCGCCGATCGAGCCGATCAAGAGGCTGCTCACAGCTATGCGCGCCCAAGGCTTTCACATCATTCATACCCGCGAGGGCCACCGCCCCGATCTCTCGGATCTTCCCGCCAACAAGCGCTGGCGCTCACGCCAGATCGGCGCCGGCATCGGTGATCCCGGCCCGTGCGGCCGCATCCTGGTGCGCGGCGAGCCCGGCTGGGACATTATCGAGGAGCTCGCGCCGCTGCCCGGCGAGCCCATCATCGACAAGCCCGGCAAGGGCTCGTTCTGCGCCACCGATCTGGAGCTGATCCTGCGCGTGCGTGGCATCGAGAACATCGTTCTCACCGGCATCACCACCGATGTCTGTGTCCACACCACCATGCGCGAGGCCAATGACCGCGGCTTCGAATGCGTTCTGCTGCACGATTGCTGTGGCGCGACCGACAAGAGCAACCACGATCACGCGCTGAAGATGATCAAGATGCAGGGCGGCGTGTTCGGCGCCGTCTCGACGTCGGATGCCTTCATCGGAGCGATTTCGTGATCATCGGCGAGCCGCCTCCGCTTGTCGGCGCCTTCGGCGTCGACGCCATCGCTATGACCATGCGCTTCGGCGATTTCCTGGCACTGGACAATGTCGAATTGAAAGTGCGGCCCGGATCGTTCCACGCGCTGCTCGGCGAGAACGGCGCCGGCAAATCGACGCTCGTCAAATGCATCATGGGCTATTACCACGCGACCGAAGGCGACATCCTCGTCGGCGGCCGCGAGCAGGCGATCGCCAATCCGAAGGATGCTCACGCGCTCGGCCTCGGCATGGTCTATCAGCATTTTACGCTGGTCCCGGCCATGACGGTCGCCGAAAACCTCGTGCTGGCGCGCGACGACGTGCCGGCGGTGGTGAACTGGGCGAAGGAGATGAAGGAACTCGAAACGTTCCTCGCGCGCATGCCCTTCAGGGTGCCGCTCTCTGCAAAAGTCTCCGACATCTCGGCCGGCGAGCGGCAGAAATGCGAGATCCTGAAGCAGCTCTATCTGAAGCGTCGCTTCCTGATCCTGGATGAGCCGACCTCGGTGCTGACGCCGGCGGAAGCCGACGAGGTGCTCGGCATGCTCCGCGACATGGTCGTCAAGGGCGAGCTGACCATTTTGATGATCACGCACAAATTCCGCGAGGTCATGGCCTTCGCCGACGAGGTCACGATCCTGCGCCGCGGCAAGCTTGCTGGCGCCGGCAAGGTTTCCGAGCTGACACCGGATACGATGGCGCGCACCATGATCGGCGCCGAGGAGCTGACCGTGCAACCACCGCGAACCGGCGAAGCCGGCAAGCCGCGCCTGGAGCTCGAAAAGCTTCGCGCGCTCGACGATGCCGGCGCCACGGCGGTGCACGACGTCACCCTCACGGTGCGCGCCGGCGAAATCGTCGGCATCGCCGGCGTCTCCGGCAATGGCCAGCGCCAGCTGGTCGAAGTCCTGGCCGGCCAGCGCGAAGCGGAGGGCGGCGAAATCCGCGTCGCAGGCGATCCCTATCATGCCAGCCGCGAGGAGATGCGGCGCCACAAGATGTCGCTTCTGCCCGAGGAGCCGCTGAAGAACGCCTGCGTCGGCGGTATGAGCGTCGCCGACAACATCGCCTTCCGCGAGTTCGACCGGGCGCCCTTCGCGAGCGGCGGCTGGTGGCTCAATCGCGGCGCCTTCCGCGACGACGCGAAGAAGAAGATCGGCCAGTACAAGATCAAGACCCGCACCCCGGATACCCCGATCTCGGCGCTCTCGGGCGGCAACGTGCAGCGCGCCGTGCTCGCCCGCGAACTCGGCAGCGCGGTAGAGGTGCTGATCGCGGCCAATCCCTGCTTCGGCCTCGACTTCGCGGCCGTGGCGCAGATCCACGCCGAGATCATGGCCGCGCGCAACCGCGGCGCCGCGGTGCTGCTGGTCAGCGAGGATCTCGACGAATTGCTCGAATTGTCCGACCGGCTGGTGGTGATGTTCCACGGCGAATTCGTGTATGAAGCACGGACCAGCGAAGCCGATCTCACCGAGGTCGGCCGGCACATGGCGGGGCATTGAACGCGGAGGCGCAATGAACGGCGAGCGCGACGAGCACTTTTTGCGTCTGTCGTTCGCGGTCGCCCGCCGATCCCTTACCCATGGCAACCATCCCTTCGGCTGCATTGTCGTCGATGCCGACGGCAAGGTGCTGATCGAGACCGAGAACGGCTACATGCCGGACCACGACGGCACCGCGCATGCAGAGCGCCTCGCCGCCACGCAAGCATGCCGCACGCTTGGCCGCGAGGTGCTGGGGACGGCCACGCTCTATTCCTCCGCCGAACCCTGTGCGATGTGCGCCGGCGCGATCTACTGGGCCGGGATCGGCCGCGTGGTCTACGGGCTCAGCGAGCACCGCCTGCGCGGCGTCACCGGCAATCATCCGGAGAACCCGACGCTCGACCTGCCCTGTCGCGAGGTGTTCGCGAGCGGCCAGCGGCCGACCGAGGTCGTGGGACCGCTACTCGAAGACGAAGCCGAAGCCCTGCACGACGGCGTGTGGACGAAGTAGGTATCCAGCAATCAGTATCGTAGGGTGGGCAAAGGCGCCCTTGCGCCGTGCCCACCATCTAGAAGTCGCGGGCACGCTTCGTTTTGCCCACCCTACGGCAGCGTCGCTCACCGCAAACACGAATGGCGCCACGCATCCCTGCGCGGCGCCATCCGGAGATCGTCGTCCAATCAGAACTTCACAGTGATACCACCGTAAACCGTGGACTCGGTGCAGCTCTTGGTGCTCTGGCCGGTGGCGGCGACCGTGCAGACGCCGGGCATCGCATTGTGGTCGAGGCCGAACTTGTTCTGCCAATAGCGATAGGCGACCCAGAGATCGACGAAGTGCGAGTACTTGTCACCCCAAGCCGCCTTCGAGGCGTCGAAGGTCAGACGGATCGGTTCGCTGTTGAGCTCGGTCTTGGACGCGGTCGAGAACCGGCCGATGCCCGAGAGCGCAGGGAGTCCATTGGAGTCGCCCTTCGGGCCGTACCAGCCGGCGCGGCCGCTGATCGACCAGAACTGCATGTTCGGCGGCAGGAAACCCAGATCCATGTAGTAGTTGACTTCGACGGCCCAGGTCGGGTTGTAGCTGACATTGCCGTCGGAGTTACAGGTCACGCCGGGCGTACCCGCGCCGAACAGACCGCACTGCGTGAAGGAGTTGTGGTTCGAGAACTCCCAGTACATCAACGGAGCGACGTTGATATAGCCCTTGTAGGGAAGGTCGAAGGCGAACTGGAGACCGGCGACGACGTCACGCTTGGCGGGCGCGAGGAAGGTGTTCTCGCTGTTGGCGTCCATACCCACTTCGAACGAGATGTTGTGCAGCGGACCCATGGTGAAGGTCTTAGTGTTGAACAGCTCGTTCCAGCCCAAGGTCGAGCGGAACAGGCCGTAGATCTCGGTGGCACCAGCGCAATTGCTGGCGGTGCCGTTGATGTTCACGCCAGGTGCCGTACAGGGCGAGGCCGGGTCATTGTGACCCGACTTGAACATCGAGATCGTGAAGAAGTTGGTGCCGTAGGCCCAGAGGTCGAAATGAGTGAAGGAGTAGACCTGCTTGGCGGTGGTGCCGTTGATGCTGCCGTCGGGGCGAACGCTCCACATGCCGGGATCGGTGCCCTTGGGCATCCAGGAGAACGACACGCGGTTATCGATCACCAGGAAGAACGGGAGGTCAGCCGCCTTCTTCGGCGCCTTGACCTGCATATCCGCCGCGTGAGCCAAGCCACCGATGGCCAGCGTAGCAAGTGACAGCGCCGTTGCTGCAATTGCCTTGAAACGAAACGACATCGTGAATACCCCCAAGTTTGGACACGTAAAGATGAATGTCCCTTGGGTGCGACACTTGCGCTGAAGTCCTGAGGTGAGAAGCCTCAACTTTTTTCAAGGCATGCCGCTTGTTTCGGCAGCGCACCGCGCTTCACTGTGGAATTTTGCAGAGTTAGATGCTGCACCGTCGGCGGCCGTCGACAACGTCTTGCCGAACATTCCCGTCTGATTCTGTTTGGCTTTTGCGTCGACGCGACAACCCGAGCGCGACTGTCGAAGACGCCTGTCGTGGTCACGGCGGAATGCATACGAGCGCTGGCGCGACTTTGCTCAACTTCACGTCAAGCCTGCATAGCGGGTTCCGATTTGGCTTGTACCGTCACAAATTTGCAACAGCCGCCATGCGCGGCGCGCGACCGCAAGAGCCGTGCAAGGGGCCGTCGGTGACGTCCGACGGCTGAAAACGGCCGCGACTCACGCGGACGGCCGCCTGCCGAAGCGTTAAGCAAGGGATGACGCTTTTTCACACCTTACGCGGCGGTTCAAACTAGCCCACTATTGAGGCACTTCATCCCATGCAAGCGCATCAGCGAATGTTAGATCCGACGCCTAACGGCCTGCATTCCGGCGAGTCCCCGTTGCTTCAAACGGTGGGGCTCACCAAACGCTATGGGGATTTCCTCGCCAACGATTCCATCGACATCGACATCTGGCCGAAGGAAATCCACGCGCTGCTCGGCGAGAACGGTGCCGGCAAGTCGACACTGGTGAAGGCGATCTATGGGCTGATCCAGCCCTCTGCCGGTGAGATCCGATGGCAGGGCGATCGAATCGTGCTGTCCGGCCCGTCGGAAGCGCGCAGCCGCGGCATCGGTATGGTGTTCCAGCACTTTTCGCTGTTCGACAATCTCACCGTCGCCGAGAACGTCGCGCTTGGCCTCGACGGCAAGGAATCCTTCAAGGACATGTCGGCGCGGCTGGAACAGGTGTCGAGGACCTATGGCCTGCCGCTCGATCCCAGGCGCGAGGTCTGGCAGCTCTCCGTCGGTGAACGCCAGCGCATCGAGATCGTTCGCGCGCTGATGCAGGACCCGAAATTCCTGATCCTGGACGAGCCGACCGCGGTGTTGACCCCGCAGGAGGCCGACCAGCTCTTCATCGTGCTGGAGCGGCTCAAGGCCGAAGGCCGCGCCATCCTCTACATCAGCCACAAGCTCGAGGAGGTGAAGCGGCTCTGCGATACGGCCACGATCCTGCGCGGCGGCAAGAAGATCCAGACCTGCAATCCCCGGCTCGAGACCGCAGCATCGCTCGCACGCATGATGGTCGGCGGCGAGATCAAGGAGGTGAAGGCGCCCGCAGGCCGGCAGACGACGATACCGCGGCTGGTCGTCAACGACCTCTCGCTTGCGCCGGACGAGGCACATGGTGTGCGGCTCGAGCATATCTCTTTCGAACTGAAGGGCGGCGAAATCCTCGGCATCGCCGGCGTTGCCGGAAACGGCCAGGACGAGTTGTTCGCAGCACTGTCCGGCGAGCGGCTGTCGAAGGATCCCGGCACGGTGGTGATCGAAGGCATCGCCGCCGGCCACCTCTCGATCACCAAGCGGCGCAAGCTCGGCGCCGCTTTCGTGCCCGAAGAGCGGCTCGGCCACGGCACCGCGCCGCGCATGAAGCTGTCGGAGAATGCGCTCCTGACAGGACACGCCGCCAGCGGCATGGTCAATCACGGCTTCATCGACACCGCGGCCACACTGAAGACCGTCGACAAGGCGACCGAAACCTTCGACGTGCGCAAGGCCAAGCGCGATCCGGAAGCGGCATCCCTCTCCGGCGGAAACCTGCAAAAATTTATCGTCGGCCGCGAGATCCTGCGCAACCCGGCGGTGCTGGTCGTGAGCCAGCCGACCTGGGGCGTCGACGCGGGTGCTGCCGCCGTCATCCGCCAGGCGTTGCTGGATCTCGCGAGCGCAGGCGCCGCGGTGCTGGTGACCAGCCAGGATCTCGACGAACTCGCCGAGATCGCCGACCGCATCGCCGTCATGTTCCACGGCCGACTGTCGGAACCGCTCGCCACGCGCGACGCGACGCGCGAAAAGCTCGGCCTGTTGATGGGCGGCAGCAGCCTGGAGCCGAAGGAGGCCGCGCATGCAGTTGGTGCTTGAGAAGCGCGCCGAGCGCTCCAACGCGATCGCGCTGGTCTCCCCGCTCATCGCGATCGGCCTGACCATCGTGACCATGACCATCCTGTTCGCGATCCTCGGCAAGAATCCGCTGCTCGCCCTGCAAGCCTATTTCATCGCGCCCCTGACTGACGGCTATTCGCTGCAGGAGATCGCGGTGAAGGCGACACCTTTGGTGATGATCGCGATCGGGTTGTCGCTCTGCTATCTCGCCAACGCTTGGAACATCGGCGCCGAAGGGCAATTCCTGATCGGCGCCGTTGCCGGAAGCTGGATCGCAGTGAAGACGCAGGGCACCGACGCCGGTGCATGGGTTCTGCCGGCGATGCTCGTGCTCGCCGCAGCCGCGGGCGCGCTCTATGCGCTGATCCCGGCGATCTGCAAGGTGAAGTTCGGCGCCAGTGAAATCCTCACCAGCCTGATGCTGGTCTATGTCGCCGACCTCCTGCTGGACTATCTCGTCCGCGGCCCCTGGCGCGATCCGAACGGCTTCAACTTCCCGACCACGGCCGAGTTCGATCCTGTCGCGACAGTGCCGCTGCTGATCGAAGGTGGCCGGCTGCATCTCGGCTCGATCATCGCGCTGCTGGTCGTTGCGGCGGCTGCGATCCTGCTCGGGCGCACCATCAAGGGGTTCGAGATTCGCGTCGTCGGTGCCGCGCCGCGCGCGGCACGGTTCGGCGGCTTCTACGCCAACCAGCTGATCATCCTGACCTTCGCGGTGTCGGGTGCGCTGGCGGGCCTTGCAGGTATCATCGAGGTCGCCGGCCCCGTCGGCCATTTGCAGCCCGGCATCTCGCCCGGCTACGGTTTCACCGCGATCATCGTCGCCTTCCTCGGCCGACTGAATCCGATTGGAATATTAATTGCAGGCCTTTTTCTCGCACTGACCTTTATCGGCGGCGAGCAGGCGCAGATCGCAATGAAGATCCCGTTGGACGTCACCAAGGTCTTTCAGGGCATCCTGCTGTTCTACGTGCTCGCCTGCGATTCCCTCATTCTCTACCGCTTCAAGCTGGTCTTCCCGAACCGTCAGGTGACCCGTGGAGCTGGTTGAAGCCATCATCCTGTCGGTGCTCGCTGCATCGACACCACTGTTGATCGCGGCGACCGGCGAGCTCGTCACCGAACGCGCCGGCGTGCTCAACCTTGGCGTCGAGGGCATGATGATTGTCGGTGCCGCTTGCGGCTTTGGCGGCGCGTGGCTCACCGGATCAATCTTCATCGGTGCCCTGTTCGGCATCATCGCGGGAACATTGATGTCGCTGATCTTCGCGCTGATGGCGCTCAGGCTTGCCGTCAATCAGGTCGCGACCGGCCTCGCACTGACCATTCTCGGCGTTGGTCTCTCCGGCCTGATCGGGGCCGGATTCGTCGGCGAGCGCATCACTCCGGCCGCGCATCTTTATATTCCCGGCCTCACCGACATTCCGCTGGTCGGCCGCGTACTGTTCGGCGAAGACGCCTTCGTCTATTTCTCGATCGCACTCATTATCGGCGTCTGGTGGTTCCTTTATCGCACGCGCGCGGGATTGATTCTCCGTGCCTGCGGCGACAACCACGTCTCCGCACATGCGCTCGGCTATCCCGTGCTGCGCATCCGCACCCTCGCCGTGATGTTCGGTGGGGCCTGCGCCGGGCTTGCAGGCGCCTATCTGCCGCTCGCCTACACGCCGTTCTTCATTCCCGGCATGACGGCGGGCCGCGGCTGGATCGCGCTGGCGCTGGTCGTGTTCGCATCCTGGCGCCCGGGCCGGCTGGTGGTCGGCGCCTATCTGTTCGGCGCGGTGACGATCCTGCAACTGCATGCGCAAGGCTGGGGTGTCGGCATTCCCTCGCAATTCATGTCGGCGCTGCCTTACCTCGCGACCGTCATCGTGCTGGTTCTGCTCTCCCGCGCGCGCTCCGGTGGCTCGACTGCACCGGCCGCGCTCGGCACCGTGTTCGTGCCTGACCGCTAGTGTGTTCATTTCCGCGGCGTGCGCGATGGGGCGCACACGTCGCGGATCGTGGCTTTCCCCTGATGTTTGGAGATTGATGATGAGGAAATCACTTCTTGCGCTGGCTGCCGGCCTTCTGCTTGCCGGGAGCGTCGGCGCAGCCTCCGCCGCCGACAGGCTGAAAGTCGGCTTCATTTACCTCGGCCCGATCGGCGATCTCGGCTGGACCTATCAGCACGAGCTCGCTCGCCAGGCGCTGGTGAAGGAGCTCGGCGACAAGATCGAGACCACCTATCTCGAAAACGTGCCCGAGGGTCCCGACGCCGAGCGCGCCATCGAGCAGCTGGTCCGCGCCGGCAACAAGCTGATCTTCACGACGTCGTTCGGCTACATGGACCCGACGCTGAAGGTCGCCAAGAAATATCCGAACGTGCATTTCGAGCACGCCACCGGCTACAAGCGCGACAAGAACATGTCGACCTATTCGTCGAAATGGTACCAGGGCCGCTACATCCAGGGCCTGATCGCGGCCAAGATGTCGAAGTCCGGCGTGCTCGGCTATATCGGCTCGTTCCCGATTCCGGAGGTCGTCTCCGGCATCAACGCCACGATGATCGCGGCGCAGACCATCAACCCGAACATCAAGGTCAAGATCATCTGGGCCAACACCTGGTTCGATCCGGGCAAGGAGGCCGACGCCGCCAAGGCGCTGATCGACCAGGGTGCCGACGTCATCATGCAGCACACGGATTCGCCTGCAGCGATGCAGATCGCCAGCGAACGCGGCAAGTTCGCCTTCGGCCAGGACTCCGAGATGATCAAGTTCGGGCCCAAGACCCAGCTGACCTCGATCCTCGACACCTGGGGCCCCTACTACATCGAACGCGTCAAGGCCGAGCTCGACGGCACCTGGAAGTCCGAGGACAGCTGGGGCGGTCTCGACAGCCACATGTTCGCGATGGCGCCGTATACCAACATGCCTGACGACGTGAAAAAGATGGCCGAGGATGCCCAGGCCGCAATCACCGCGGGCAAGCTGCATCCGTTCAAGTGCCCGGTCGTTGGGCAGGACGGCAAGGAGATCGAGTGCAAGGGCGGCGCCAATCTCGCGGACGGCCAGATCCTCGGCATGAATTTCTACGTCAAGGGCATCGACGACAAGCTACCGGGCAAGTAGCACGCTTCTTGCATTGGCTAAAACACCTGCTCCTCCCGGAGGAGGTTCGGAGGGGGTGGCCAGAAGCACCCGGCACTTGTGGTCGCCCCCTCCTTCTATTTCACCCCGCGTGCATCGCCCGCGCCGCGGAACTATGCCGGCGGATGAGGTCCGGGACGTCCAGTCCCGGGATCGCGCCGTCGACCACGGCCCAATTCCCCGCCACCATCACCCGATCGGCCCGATGAGCCCCGCACAGCACCAGTGCAGCCAGGGCATCGCCGTGGCCGGAAAAGCGCAGCTCGTCCAGCCTGAACAGAGCGAGGTCGGCGGCTTTGCCGACCGCGATCTCGCCGAGCTCCGGCCGACCGACGCACGCGGCCGAGCCCTTGGTGGCCCAGCGCAGCGCATCCTTGTGGCTGACCTTGGTCACGCCGTAGCGCGCCCGCTGCAGCAGAAAGGCGGCACGCACCTCCTGCATCAGATTGGATCCGTCGTTGGACGCCGAGCCGTCCACGCCGAGCCCGATCCCGACACCGGCCTCTTCCATCTCGCACACCGGGCAGCAGCCGGAGGCCAGCAACTGATTGCTGCACGCGCAATGGCTGATGGTGGTCTTCGCCTTGCCGAGGCGCTTCATCTCGTCGGCGTTGAAAAAGATGCCGTGAGCGAGCCAGGTCCGCGCATTGAGCCAGCCGCATTGCTCGAGATAGTCGAGCGGACGACAGCCATACATCTGCTGGCAGAATCTGTTCTCGTCCTCGGTCTCGGCGAGGTGGGTGTGCAGGCGCACGTCGAGCTTGTCGGCAAGGTCGGCGGTGGCGCGCATCAGCGAGGTCGTCACCGAGAACGGCGAGCAAGGTGCCAGCGCAATCTGCACCATCGCATCCGCACCGCGCTGGTGATGCTTTGCCACGACGCGCGCGCTGTCGGCGAGGATCGTGTCCTCGTCCTGCACGACGCTATCCGGCGGCAGGCCGCCATCGCGCTGCGACAGGTTCATCGAGCCACGCGTCAGCAGCACGCGCATGCCGAGCCGTTTGGCGACGCCGACCTCGATGTCGACGGACTCTTCAAGCCCTGCCGGGAAGACGTAGTGATGATCGGTCGTGGTGGTACAGCCCGAGAGCAGGAGTTCGGACATCGCAACGGTGACGCCGAGTTCGAGTCGCTCCGGCGTCAGCTTCGCCCACACCGGATAGAGCGCCTGCAGCCAGGGAAACAGCTCGCGGTCCATCGCCGCCGGCAGCGCCCGCGTCAATGTCTGATAAAAATGATGATGGGTGTTGATGAGGCCCGGCAGCACGACGTGCTCGCGCGCATCGAACACCCCGACATCGGCAGTTGCCGGTGTTCCGCCAGCCGGCACCAGTTCAACGATACGGCCATCCTTAACGACGATGCCGCCTGCGGCGCCGTCGGCGAGGATGGCCAGGGGATCCCTGATCCAGATCGGCTTTGCGTCGCTCATGAACCTGTTTCTCCTCGCCGTCGTTAACGAATAGCCTGCAAGGCAGAGGCCATCCCGAAGGCGTTATTGCTGCGACTTGTTGTTGCCACTTGGCGCTGGTCTTGCAAGACTTTCCCTTGGACAAATTCACCCGGCGCAGGCGTCGTTGCAGCCATGGACTTGAATACCATCACAGCGGTCGCCCATCCGCAAACGCGCGGCGACTTGCCCGTTTGGACGCCAGGCGATGCTTGGCTCGCGGGCGGCACCTGGCTGTTCTCGGAGCCGCAAGTCCACCTCACGCGACTGATCGATCTCACCGACCTGAAATGGCCGGCGCTGGCGATCACTGAGAGCCATCTCGCCATCGCCGCCACCTGCACCATCTCGCAACTCGATGCGCTCCCCTGCCCCGCCGACTGGCTCGCGGCACCGCTGATTAGCCAATGCTGCCGCGCGTTTCTCGCCTCCTTCAAAATCTGGAAGACGGCGACCGTGGGCGGCAATCTCTGCATGTCGCTGCCGGCAGGGCCGATGATCTCGCTCACCGCTGCACTCGACGGCGTTTGCACGATCTGGAAAGCCGGCGGCGGCGAGCAGAGGATTCCCGTCGCCGAATTCGTCACGGGCAATCAGCGCAACCGCCTGTCGCCGGGCGACCTGCTGCGGCAGATCGACATTCCGCTTGCTGCATTGAAACGCCGCTCCGCGTTTCGCCAGATCTCGCTCGCGCTGGTCGGCCGCTCCGCGGCCCTTCTGATCGGGAGCCTCGATGGCGCCGGCGCACTGAAGCTGACCGTGACCGCATCGACCGTGCGCCCCGTCCTGTTGTCGTTTCCAAAGCCGCCCGACGCGGCCGCGCTTCGCACAGCGATCAGCGAGGAGATCACCGACGATCTCTATCACACCGACATTCATGGCAAGCCGCTCTGGCGCAAGCACATGACGCTGCGGCTCGCAGAGGAAATCCGCGCCGAACTCCTGGGTGCAACGCCGCCATGAGCGTCGAGGTCAATGGCGCGAAATTCCTCCAAGTGCCGCGCGCCGGCCAGTGCCTGCGCACGTTCTTGCGCGAGCTCGGTCATTTCGGGGTGAAAAAGGGCTGCGACGCCGGCGATTGCGGCGCCTGCACCGTGCTGCTCGACGGCGAGCCCGTGCATAGCTGCCTGATCCCCGCGTTTCGCGCGGAAGGCCGTTCGGTCACCACCATCGAAGGTCTCGGCGGCGAACATGGCACGCACCCGATGCAGCAGGCCTTCCTCGACGCGCAGGGGTTCCAGTGCGGCTTTTGCACCGCCGGCATGATCCTGACCTGCGCCTCGCTGAACCAGGCACAGCGCACCGACCTCGGCGCTGCGCTGAAGGGCAACATCTGCCGCTGCACCGGCTATCGCTCGATCGAGGATGCGATCGACGGCAAGACCAATGTCGAGGACAGCGTCGAGGCCGGCGGCGCATTCGGCCGCAGCCTGCCGGCGCCCGCGGGCCCGGACGTCGTCCGCGGCAAGGCGCGCTACACGTTCGACACAGAGGTCGACGGCCTGCTGCACATCAAGCTGCTGCGCTCGCCGCACGCGCACGCACGGATCGTCGCAATCGACAGATCGGTAGCGATGACGGTGCCTGGCGTGCACGCGATCCTCACGCACGAGGATGCACCGTCGGTGCTGATCTCGACGGCGCGGCACGAGAAGGACTGGATGGACCCCGAGGATACCCGCATCCTCGACGACGTCGTCCGCTTCATCGGCCAGAAGGTTGCCGCCGTAGTCGCCGAGAGTGAGGGGGCTGCCGAGGAGGCCTGCCGTCGGCTGAATGTCGATTACGAGATCTTGCCTGCGCTGATCGACCCTGAACAGGCGATGATGCCGGGCGCGCCTCTCGTTCATCCCGATCGCACCACGGCGAACCGGGTCGCTGATGCCCAGCGCAATCTCGTCGCGGAGACGCATGGCGAGTTCGGCGATGTCGCTTCCGCCCTCGCCACATCCGCAGTGACCTACGAGGCCACCTTTCACAGCCACCGCGTGCAGCACGCGGCGCTGGAGACCCATGGCGGCCTCGCCTGGCTCGACGATGCAGGCGTCCTCAACGTTCGCACCTCGACACAGGTGCCGTTTCTGACCCGGCGCGCGCTGTCGGACATCTTCCAGCTTCCCATGGACAAGGTCCGCGTGTTCTGCGAGCGCGTCGGTGGCGGTTTTGGAAGCAAGCAGGAGATGCTTGTCGAGGATATCCTGGCACTCGCCGCGCTGAAAACGGGACGACCCGTCAAGCTCGAGCTCACCCGCGAGGAGCAGTTCATCGCGACCTCGACACGGCATCCGATGCGGGTCCACATCAAGGCCGGCGCCGATGCCGACGGCAAGCTCACCGCGCTGCAGCTCGACGTGCTCTCCAACACCGGGGCTTACGGCAATCACGGCCCCTCCGTGATGTTCCACGCGGTGTCGGAATCCATTGCGGTTTACAACTGCCCGAACAAGCGCGTCGACGGTCACGTCGTCTATACAAATACGGTGCCCGCCGGCGCGTTTCGCGGCTATGGCTTGCCGCAGACCGTGATCGCGGTGGAAGCCGCGATCGACGAGCTCGCCAGGCAGCTTGGCATCAGCCCTTACGACATGCGCCGCCGCAACATCGTCAGGCCCGGCGATCCCATGCTGTCGCCGCCCGAATCCGAATATCACGACGTGCTCTACGGCTCCTACGGGCTCGATCAATGCATCGACCTCGTCGAGCGCGCCATGCGGGCCGATGGCCCGCAGCCCGAGTTGTCGGCGGACTGGCTGACCGGCGACGGCGTCGCGCTGACCATGATCGACACGGTGCCGCCCGCCGGCCACATCGCTGACGCCATGATCGCACTGAACCACGATGGCGGCTTCGATCTCACCGTGGGCACTGCCGAGTTCGGCAACGGCACCAGCACCGTGCACCGGCAGATCGCCGCGACAATTCTCGCAACCACCGTCGACAGGATCCGCCTGCGCCAGTCCGATACCGCCCACGGCGGCCACGACACCGGCGCCTATGGCAGCACCGGCACGTTCGTGGCCGGCAAGGCGACGCAAGCCGCGGCCGTGCAGCTTGCGACCGAATTGAAGGCGGTCGCTGCCAACGCGTGGCTTTGCGACGCCGGGACCTGCACCCTCGAAGGTGAGTTCGTCGTCAGCGGCGTACGGCGAATGTCCTTTGCCGAACTGGCGAAGTTTTCGCGCGAAGCCGGTCGTCCTCTCACAGCGCAGGGCAATTCAGGCGGAACGCCGCGCTCGGTCGGCTTCAACGTGCAGGGCTTTCGCATCGCCGTGAACAAGGGCACCGGTGAGATCAGGATTCTCAGGAGCGTGCAGGCGGCTGATGCGGGCGTCGTCGCCAATCCCATGCAGTGCCGCGGCCAGGTCGAGGGCGGCGTTGCGCAGGCCCTCGGCGCAGCGCTCTACGAGGAGATGGTGATCGACGCGAACGGCCGTGTCACCAATCCCAAGTTCCGCGATTACCATCTGCCGTCCTTCGCGGACGTCCCACGCACGGAAGTGTTGTTCGCCGAGACGTCCGACACGATCGGGCCGTTAGGGGCGAAGTCGATGAGCGAGAGCCCGTACAATCCGGTCGCCGCCGCGCTCGGCAATGCGATTGCCGATGCCACGGGCATCCGCTTCACCGCACCGCCGTTCAAGCCGGACCGGCTGTTTCCGGCGCTACACGACAAGTTCGGCGACGACTAGCTCCCGCGATACGTCGAATAGCTCCAGGGTGTCACCAGCAGTGGCACGTGGTAGTGCGCCTCCGGCTCGCTGATCGCGAAGCGCAGCGGGATCTCGTCGAGGAACGGCGGATCTGACAGCGGCACGTTGCGCTCGGCGTAATATGTGGCGACGCGGAAGCGGAGCTCGTAACGGCCGATCGGCAGCGGGCGACCGCCGATCAGCGGTTGATCGGTACGGCCATCCGCATTGGTGACCGTGCGCGCGATGACGCGGCTCTCGCCGAGCGCAGCGAGCTCGACGAGCTCGACCGGAATGCCCGGCGCGGGCTTGCCGGCGTGATTGTCCAGCACGTGGGTCGAGAGCCGGCCGTGCACCTTCAGCTTGTCGTCGGCGACGACGAGCTGATCGAGCCGCAGCGCCGAGATGCGGCCGATCTCCTCGATCGCGCGGCGCGTCTCGGTCTTGGCAATGTTGCGCAGGCGCACCTCGAAGTCGCTCAGCACCGAATCCTTGGTGTGACGGCGCACGCAGACGATGTAGGGGATGCCGAATTTCTCGCGATAGGCGTTGTTGACGCGCTCGAACGCGGCGTACTCCGCCTCCGACAGCCGGTCGAGGCCGGCGCTGTTCTGCTCACTGGTCGATTCCGCCGTCAGGCCCGCCGCGCGCTGGGTCTTGTTGGCGAGATCGGGATGCGCACGGATCAGTGCCAGTTGCACATCGGGTTCGGCGGCCTGTATCGCCGAAATCAGTGCTGCATGCAGCTGGTTGACGCCGGCAAACGGCCGCTGCGCTGCGAGCTGCTCGGCGATCCAGGGCGAATATTCGACGACGTTGGCGAGCGCGGCGACGAAGTCGGCCTTGCTTGCGGCGTTGAGGTCGGCGAGCGAGATTTGCGCCATCGTGACTTTACCCGATCCCGAACGCATCGGCGGCAAGATGCGCATGCTTGTCGTGCCAATGCTGCGCGATCTGCAGCCGCGTCGGCACCCAGACGCGCTCGTGCTTGCCGATATAATCGAGAAAGCGGATCAGGCCAGCAGCGCGACCGGGCCGGCCGGCGAGACGGCAGTGCAGGCCGACCGACATCATCTTCGGCGCGGTCTCGCCTTCGGCATAGAGCACGTCGAACGCATCTTTGAGATAGGTGTAGAACTGCTCGCCTTCGGCAAACCCTTGCGGGTTGATGAAACGCATGTCGTTGGCATCGAGCGTATAGGGAATGATGAGCTGCTTGCCGTTCGCGCCCTTGACCCAATAGGGCAGATCATCGGCATAGGAATCGCAGAGATAGAGGAAGCCGCCCTCTTCCATCAGCAGCCGATTGGTGTTGATCGAGGAGCGCCCGGTGTACCAGCCGAGCGGACGCGCTCCAGTGGCCTCGGTATGGACGCGGATCGACTCGGCAATCTCGGCGCGCTCCTGCGCTTCCGTCATGTCCTTGTGCTCGATCCATTTCAGGCTGTGGCTCGCGATGTCCCAGCCGGACTCCGTCATGGCAGCTACGATTTCCGGATTGCGCTTCAGCGCCGTGGCGACACCGAACACGGTGGTCGGCCACTTCCGCTCGCTGAACATCCGCCACAGCCGCCAGAAGCCGGCGCGCGAACCATATTCGAACATGGATTCGATATTGGCGTGGCGCTGGCCGGGCCAGGGCTGCGCGCCCAGCACGTCGGACAGGAACGCTTCCGATGCACGGTCTCCGTGCAAAATGTTGTTCTCGCCGCCTTCCTCGAAATTGACGACGAACTGCACCGCGACCCGCGCGTTACCGGGCCATTGCGGATGCGGCGGATTGCGGCCGTAACCGCGGAGATCGCGCGGGTAGCTGCTATCAGTCACTCAGACTTCCTCGAAGCGGATCGGCAGCGCGCCCTTCCACAGCACGCTCTTGCCCAGCGTCGCCAGGTTCTCGAGGCCCGAGGTCACCGTGATGAAGTGATTGCCGGCGAGCTGGCCCATCTTGCTGGCGAAGTGGACGCCGCCATAGGCCATCAGGATCTCGGTTTCGCTGATGCCGCCGGGATAGAGGATGATCTGGCCCGGCGCGGGATAGCTGGTGTGGTTCTCGTAGCCGACGCCGAAGTCGAGATCGCCGAGCGGCATCCAGACGCCTTCGCCGCTCCAGCGCACATGGATGATGTGGCTCTCGAACGGCAGCGCCTTGCGGAACGCCGCGACGGTCTTGGGCGCCGCCTGCTCCTCGAAGCGGGCGTCGAAGGTGAAATCGCCTGCGCGGATAACGAGTTTGCTCATCTCATCTCTCTGGATCGGGGGCCAAGGGATCGGAGGCCCACGGGGAACCTGCAAGCAAAGAGCATTCCGGCGGGCTTCGCGCAAGTGGCGCCGAGCCCCTCACCTGCGGTCGTAAGACCAGCCGAACAGTCCGCTCCGCCGCACCTCCGGCTCGGGCTCCGCAGCCGGTGCGGGAGCCTCCTTCAGTTCCGCCTGCGGCGGCGGCGCGGGCGCCGGCAGGTTCTCGCATTTTATGGAATAGACCAGCTTGCCGTCGGCCGTGCGCCCGATCGGCGCGCAGGGGTCGGGATGCGCCGCCGAGGTTTTCGGAGTCAATTTGACCTGCGCCGCAGCCGGCGCCGCGATCAACAGCAGGATCAGCAGATATTTCGACATCGTTGTCGGGCCTTAAACCGTCATTGACCCCATTCAACCGGATTGCGCGGGTCAAGTCCATCGGGCCCGGTGGGGCGATTGCCGAATATTTAGCCTGGACCAAAAAACTTGCTCGCCCCTTCGTGAAAGCGGCGCGACCGATCGTGAAGCCAGCGCTGCTGATGCCGGGCGGCCCGCATCGCCATGTGAGGCGTGACGACGATGACACTTCTGACAACCGGGACGTCGTCACGGGAGAAACAACCATGGAAAAGACTTCCACGATTCTCAGCGCCGCTCTGATCGCTGCCGTCACCGTCCAGACCGCTGCGGCGAGCGACCGCCATCATGTCCGCAAGGCGCAACCTGCCCCCATCAGCCAATCGGCGCGCGACTCCAACGCAGCGATGTGGCCATCGCAACCAACGGCCCCCGACTGGTCGCGCTACGCCAACGGCGCAATGTCGGCGCCGGCGGGACGGTGATGGTGGAGGCGTAGAGCGGCTGCAACGCGCAGTGCCGTAGGGTGGGCAACGGCGCGAAGCGCCGTGCCCACGATTCCGGTGATGAAACGCAAAATGCGTGGGCACGCTTCCGCCCTCGCTCTTCGAGCTACGGCGGACAAGTCGCTTTGCCCATCCTGCCCGCACCTCTCGTGCCGACGCTGCCGCGTCCACTGCAAGCCCGGCTCGCGATCAGTGACAACGTACGATCGCCCCTTACCGGCGAAGGTTGACAGGCCGTGCAGGTGTTTTGCCCGTTGGGCAACCGTCAGTACGGATTGTAGTAGCGTGGCCCGCCATCGTAGCCGTAGCCCGGCCCATAATAGCCCGGGCCGCCACCATAATAGCGCGGGCCGCCATAGTAATAATTGTCGTAGTAGTCCTGGCGCCGGCTCTCGGCGATCGCGCCTCCGATCAGGCCGGCCGCGGCGCCCATGAAGGCAAGGCCGGCGGCGCTCGGTCCGCGCCGATAATAGCGGTGACGTCGCGCGGCGCTGAAATCGGTGGCGTTGGATGAGCCCTGACCTGCCGCAGCCGAGGCTTTGGCCGCTGTGGAGGACGCAGCGGCCGACGGCGATACGGACGCCGCGACCAGGGCGAGAGTGGCGAATGCGGCGAGCGCAGTGCTGCGGCCGACCTTCGAATTCACGGACTTGTCACTCATCTGAACGTCCTCTGTTCGCGCCCAAAAAAGAGATATGGAAACAATAGATAATGCGCAAAGCACTGAAATGGTTTCGTGATCGCGGCAATCTGCCACGCTTTGAACGATTGTAAACTGAACCGCCCAATCCAGCTTGCTCCATTCAACCTGAGCGGATAATGAACAGGCGCGCCGTTTTTCGGCTGCCGTAAGCGTTCACGTGAACCAACGCATCAACCGACGCCGTCGGAATCGATGCCATTTTTTGGGTTCAACGTGACTGACGCGTCCTGCCATGAATGCCTATTCCCTTGGATCAAGCTTCCACATTTTCGTCTTCACCGGTCGCGCTGTCGCGACACCCACCACTGCTGCTCTATATCGCCTCGCGCACCCTGTCGGAATTCTCCTATCAGGTCGCCACGGTCGCCGTGGGCTGGCAGATCTATGCGCTGACCGGCAGCGCCTTCTATCTCGGCCTCGCCGGTCTGGTGCAGTTCATTCCGAGCGCGCTGCTCGTGTTCGTCGCCGGACACGCTGCCGACCGCTACGACCGCCGCCGCATTGTCCAGCTCTGCGAGCTGACACAGGGCCTGGCAGCCGGCTACCTCGCCATGCGACTGCTCACGGGGACGTTGATCGCGCCCGAGATCTTCATCGTACTCGGCGTCTTCGGACTGTGCGGCGCCTTTGAGGCTCCGGCCTCGTCGGCGCTGCTGCCGGCTGTTGCACCTGACGGCATGCTGCAACGCGCGACTGCACTGTCGACCGGCACCTGGCAGGTCGCGACCATCGGCGGCCCGGCCGTTGGCGGCCTGGCCTATGCATTGTCGCCGAGCGCGCCGTTCACGCTGATGGCAGTGCTGTCCCTGATCGCCTGCGGCCTCAGCGGTCTGATCCGTGTCGAGCGAACGGCGTCTTCCGAGCACGAAAGCATCGACGGACTCTTCGCCGGCCTTCATTTCGTGCGCAACAACCCGGCGATCCTCGGCACGATCTCGCTCGACCTGTTTGCGGTCCTGCTCGGCGGCGCCACCGCGCTGCTGCCGATCTATGCCAAGGACATCTTGCAGGCCGGTCCCTGGGCGCTCGGCGTGATGCGCGCAGCGCCCGCGGTCGGCGCGCTCTGCATGACCGCGGTGATCGCACGCCATCCGATCGCTCGGCGCGCAGGTCTACGAATGTTCCAGGCGGTGATCGCCTTCGGGCTCGCGACCATCGTGTTCGCGCTGTCGCGCAACATCTGGCTCTCGGTGATCGCGCTCGCCGCGATGGGTGCGGCCGACACCATCAGTGTCGTCGTCCGTGTCGCGCTGGTGCAGCTGGCGACGCCCGATGCGATGCGCGGCCGCGTCGGCGCCGTCAACTTCCTGTTCATCAACGCCTCCAACCAGCTTGGCGAATTCGAGAGCGGCATGGCGGCGGCGCTGCTCGGCGCGATGCCGGCCGCCGCGCTCGGCGGCCTCGGCACCATCGCGATCGCGCTGCTCTGGATGAAGCTGTTTCCGGTGCTGCGCGAGGTGGACAAGCTGGAGTGAATTTCTAGGCTCTGTAGCTCCAGTACTTTCGGAGCGCATCGCCTGAGGCCTGGAGGTCGAAGCGCTGGTCGGGCGCGAGCTGCTGCACGATCAGATTGAACATGTCGTTGAGGATCGAACGCTTCTCGCCGAAATAGGAGTGATGCAGGCCGACCAGGCTGGTGTCGACCAGCGACGCATCGATCGTATCGATGCCGTCGACCACCGTCAGGGCATCGCCGGCCTCGCCTGCCCGGGGATAGCCGTGCACGAATTTCGAGGCCAGCAACGCCACATCGCGGGACGAGGCATAGAGCGTGACACGCGCCGCGCAACCCTTGAATTTCGCGGCGAGCTGGACGAAGCGATCGCGGTCGATGTCGGGCGCGGCGAAGATGATCTGGCCGAGCTTTGCGGCGCCGGCCGGCAACTGCCAGGAGGTGACGCGTTCGAGCGTGTTGATGACCGCGCGATTGCCCATGCTGTGGGCGATGATGTGAACCTTGCCGGCCCCGACCTCGCCAAGCACGAGTTGGAGGAACGCCTCGAAATGATCGCGCGACCAGTCGATCGTGCTCTCGTCCACGGTGTATTTCTTGGTGTCGGCCGCCGACGCCCAGCTGTACAGCAGCGTCCGGCCTGCAAATTTCAGATCGACTGCAAGCTGCCCGGCCCGCCGCGCCGCATCGTCGAACGTCACGTTGTAGCCGTGCACGAAGATCAGGACGTCATGCTCGCTCGCAGCGGCAAGCGAGTCCTTCAGGCTCGTGACGAAGGCATCCCGGCCAAGCGCGGCGACAGTTTTGAGAATCACGTGCTTTTCGGGATTGGCCGAGAGTTCGAGACGCCACCAGCTCGGGCTGGTGAGTTCGCCGAGGTCGCGGCCGCGCGTGGGCACGCTGACCTCTGCGACGCCCAGGGACAGCGTGCCTCGCGCGCCGCCGAAATAATGCGCCGGCGTGTCGTCGCCTCTGGCGCGATCGGTGCCGTAGAAGACGGGGATGGTGACGACGCCGGTTGTCTCATCCGTGGTCGGCCGGACGGTATCAAGGACGACGGGCGGCGACACGCGGCCGCGACGGGTCACGGTCTCCCTGGTGGCAACGGGCGCTGCCATGTCTGCCATCACGCGTTCGACGAGTTCCATCGCCGGGGGTTCGGCGAGCAGCCGCACGACCAAGAGATCGAGCGACTGGCGAAGCTTGGCCGGATCCTCGCCCTGGCCGGCGCGCGCGGCGAGCTCCTGCAATTCCTCGCCGTAAGCGGGCCATTTGTCGCCCAGCAGATCCTTCAACCGGGGCCCGAGTTCGAGCAAAGCAAGCAACAGGCGAAGCGTGTCCGACATCGCACGTCCCTCGTCGCTGAATGCGGCCAAGGCACTGGCCCGGCCGTCCATCCCTAGCCTAGAGGTTGTGAACGATCTGGCAAGTCCGCTGCGCGTGCCAGCGTCAACTTGCCATCCTGATCTGTCTGGGGCGCGCGCTTTATGACAACGCGCCCAGCACGCCGCGCGTGGCCTTGTCGATCTCCTCGACATAGCGGCGGCGGGCGAAGGTCTCGGTCAGGAAACCGACCACCTTGCGGCTGTCGGTGGAATCGACCACCGCCAGCATTTCGGCTTCCGCCTCGTCGAACACCGCCATCGCGCTCTTCACGTTCATCTCCGGGATCAGCACGATCTCGGTCAGGCGCGCGAGCTCGATGACCTGGATGTCGTCGGCGATGGTGTCGAGATCGCTGGAGAACAAATCGGGCAGCAGCACGAGGCCGACATATTCGTCAGCATTGTTGACGATGACGATGCCGGGCCGCGATCCCAAGGCGAACTCCCGGCGCGTCGCGGCGATCGTGGTGCTCGACGGCACCTTGCCGACGTCGGAGCGCATCAGCCGCTCGACGGTGAGGTTGCGCAGCCAGCCGACGTCGTTGGCGCTGCGGATGGTCTCGCCGCGCAGATGCAAGCGCCAGGTCGAGAACGAGTGGCCGAACATGAAGCGCACGCAGATCGAGGTGACGATGCAACCGGCCAGCACCACGGCGGTGACGTCGACATTGCGGGTCATCTCGAGCACGAGGAACGACATGGTCAGGGGACCGCCGACGATGGCGACGCCGAGCGTCGCCATGCCGGTCAGCATCGCCACCAGCGGATTGATCACGAAGTTCGGACTGATCAACAGCAGCACCGCCGAGAAAAACTTCCCGATCAGGCTGCCGACGAACAGCGAGGCGAAAAAGAGCCCGCCACGGAAACCTGATGCCAGCGAGATCAGGCAGGCCGTCACCTTCAGCGCGATGATGATCGCGATCAGGCCGATCGTCATCTCGTGGAAGAGGTCGAGCACCATGGCGCCGTGGCCCGCCGCCAGCACCTGCGGCGTGACGATGGCGAAACCGCCGACGATGAGGCCGCCGATCACCGGGCGCAGCCAGACCGGCAGCCATTTGAACAGCCGTTCGAACATCGAGGACGAGCGCATCACGGCGATGCCGACGCCGCTGGTGACGAGCGCAAGCCCGATCAGCGCCAGATATTGCTCGACGCCGACGGCGCTGACCTTCGGGATTTCGAGGGAGTAAGGCGCGCCACCGAGCCATTGCGCGGTCAGCGCGCCGGCGAGCGAGGCTGCCAGGATGGGGGCCGCGCTGCCGACCGAATAGACGCCGACGATCAGCTCGCAGGCGTAGAAGGCGCCGGTGATCGGCGCGCCGAAGGCCGCCGCGATCGCCGCCGCCGCGCCGCAGCCCACGATCAGGCGCAAATCGTTGCGCCGGAGATTAAAGAATTTGCCAAACAGCGAGGCGATGCCCGAGCCGATCTGGGTGTAGCCGGCCTCGAGTCCGACCGAGGCACCGCAGCCGTTCGAGATCAAGGTCTGGCTCGACACCACCACGCTGTCGCGCATCGACAGATTGCCGCCGCGCAGCGCATTGGCCTCGATCGGGTCGACCGCGCTGGAGATCTTCCACCGCCGCCGCCACCATTCCATGATGCCGAGCACGAGGCCGCCAAGCGCCGGCGCGATCATCGCCGCCCAGGGGTTGATATAGGTGTTGGCGGAGAGGCGCACGTCGATCGGGATGCCGTAGATCACGACATGGGCGATCTGCGCGATCTCGGCCATCAGCGTCACGATCGCGCCGGCCAGCGTGCCGATCACGAGCGCCAGCGGGATCAAATAGAACTCGTTGCTGCGCAAAAGGGCGCGCAGCCGGACCATGGTGCGGTTCGTCCCCTTGCCGTCGACGATATGCCTGATCCGCGCGAACACCAGCCGCCCTACCCGTCCGACACGCCGTAGCCGGCCATGCGCTGGCGGACCCGCTCGATTTCGGCGCTCGACAGCAGCGGCGGTTTGCCGATCTGGAGACAGCCGTGATATTGCCGCGCCAGCGTCTCGACCTCGACGGCGAGCCACATCGCCTTGTCGAGCGTCTTGCCGACCGCGATCATGCCGTGATGGTCAAGCAGGCAGGCGAGCCGGCCGACGAGCGCGCGCACCGCGTGCTCGGACAGCTCTGCCGTACCGAAAGTGGCATAGGGCGCGCAGCGGATGTTGTCGCCGCCGGCGGCCGCGATCATGTAGTGCACGGGCGGGATGTCCAGGCCCATGATCGCCAGGATGGTGCAATAGGTCGGATGGGCGTGCACGACGGCGTTGACGTCGGCGCGCGCCTTCAGGATGTCCAGATGGAAGCGCCACTCGCTGGACGGCTTCTGGCCGGGGGCATGCGAGCCGTCCTTCGCCATGAAGACGATCTGGTCCGGCGTCATGGTGTCGTAGGGCAGGCTCGTGGGCGTGATCAGCAGCCCCTCCCCGTGTCGCAGGCTGATATTGCCTGACGTGCCCTGGTTGATGCCGAGCGCATTCATGCGGCGGCAGGCGTCGATGATGGCCTGTCTCTTGTCGAGCTCGTCCGCTGTCATCGACATCCCGATTTCATCTCGACCTTCTTGGCGATGGGCGCTTCTTGAGAGGGGAAGTACGTCAAAGCAATGTGGCAGTGCAAGCGAAAGCGGACCTGTTCAGGCGCCGTCTTGCCGGCGGACCAGCCACATCATGAATTAGATCGTAAAATCAACAGATTAACAGATTACCGCAGCCCTATGACAGGCTGGCCCGGACGGCCGCAATCCCGTTGATCACGAACTGCACCGAATAGGCCGCGAGCAGCATGCCGAGCACGCGTGACAGCACGGCATTACCGGTGCGCCCCAGCGTCCGCGCGATCAGGTGAGCCGAGATGAAGCAGAACATGCAGATCAGGCAAACGGCGAGGACGACCGCGATTATGATCGCAAGCCTCGGCCCATAGCCGGCATTGCCCGTCAGCAGCAGCGTGGTCGCGATCGCGCCGGGGCCGGCCATCATGGGAATGGCCAGCGGAAACACCGCGACATCGGAGGCGTGCTCCGCGGTCGCCTTGTCGGCCTCCCGCGCCTCGCGATGCGGCCGGTCGCCGAAGATCATCTGGTAGGACACGCCGAACAGCAGCAGCCCGCCCGCGATCTGGAACGCGGGGATGCCGATCCCGAGCTGGCGCAGCAGCCAATTTCCGACGAGCGCAATCACGACCAGGATCGAGGCCGCGATGAAGGGCGCGCGCAACGCCACCGTCCGCTTGATCTTGTCGGGCATGCCCCCGGTCGCAGCCAGAAACGCCGGCGCAAGGCCGACGGGATCGACCACCAGCAACAGCGTCACGAAGGCGGACAGGGCGAAGTCGAGCATGGGCTGGGCGTCTCGGGCGAGCGTGGTTGTCGCAGCCAGCCATAGCGGCTCGCGGGAGCCTTCGCGAGGAACATTTGCCGATCCCGGTTCTTGATCGCGTGAGGATTGAGGAAGGGCATGCCTTCCCGTGTCACCTCATGAGGAGGATCCATGGCTAAGAAAGCAAAGAAACGTGCATCTAGGAAAAAGACCGCATCGCGGCGCCCGCGTCAGGCGCCTAAGATGCTCAGCGACCTGTTTCTGGAAACGCTGAAAGACATTTATTTCGCCGAGAACAAGATCATCAAGACGCTGCCGAAGATGGCCAAGGCCGCCCATTCGAAGGACCTTGCCGCCGCCTTCAACAAGCATCTGCGGGAGACGCAGGGCCAGGTCAAACGGCTCGAGCAGATCTTCAAGATGCTGGACAAGCCGGCGCGCGGCAAGCCGTGTGAGGCGATCAACGGCATCACCGAGGAGGGCGCCGAGATCATGAAGGATTTCAAGAACGCCCCTGCCCTCGACGCCGGCCTGCTCGCCGCGGCGCAGGCTGTCGAGCATTACGAGATCTCCCGTTACGGCACGCTGCGCACCTGGGCCGAGGAGCTCGGCATGCCCGAGGCGGCAAGGCTCCTCCAGGATACGCTGGACGAGGAAGAGGCCACCGACCACACCCTGACCGAGCTTGCCACGTCGGTCATCAACCTCAAAGCGGAGGCCGAGTACCGCGAAGCCGCCTGATTCCGACCATTCCGCCTAATTGTTGCCTCCGGCGCCGCGGAACATCTCCGCGGCGTCGATGCGTCTGAGCGCAAGGGCCTCGTCTCGATCGAGGGCCAGACGTGCCGCAAACGCGCGATGCTGGAATTTGCGGGAACCATCACCATATCCCCGTTTTCCAACCGCAGCGCCTTTCCCGAGTTTTGCCATGCAACCCAAAAATCCCTTCGACTGGATGCTGTCCGAAGCCCTGGACCAGCTGACCCGCGGCGAACGGCTGCGCCAGCAGTTCGGCCGTCAGGAAGCCTGCTGGGAGCCGCCGATCGACGTGCTCGAGACCGAGCATGAGCTTTTGATCCTGGTCGCGCTTCCCGGCGTCAATCCGGACAATGTCGAGACGGTGATCCAGGACGGCGTGCTTATCATCTCCGGCCAGCGCACGCTGCCGCCAGAGCTTCGCAACGCCCGCATCCACCGCCTCGAACTGCCGCAGGGGCGCTTCGAGCGCCGCATCGCATTGCCCCTTGGCCGCTACGCCATCAGCCGCTTCGTGATGGACGGCTGCGTCGCACTGCGCCTCGCCAAATCCTGAGGTCGATCATGGCCACCGAACAGATGAATACCGCACAGACCAATCCAGACGTGAAGATCCCCGACGACGCGCTGATCATCATCCCCGTGCGCGAGATGGTGCTCTTCCCCGGCGCCATCGCGCCGATCGCGATCGCGCGGCCGAAGTCCGTCGCCGCCGCGCAGCAGGCGCTGCGTGAGCAGCGGCCGATCGGCATCGTCCTGCAGCGCAGCCCCGAGACCGACGAGCCCGGCCCGGACGATCTCTACAAGGTCGCGACCATCGCCAACATCGTGCGCTACATCACCGCGCCCGACGGCACGCATCACATCGTCTGCCAGGGCGTGCAGCGCGCGCGCATCATCGACTTCCTGCCGGGGACGCCGTTCCTGGCTGCGCGCTTCCAGCAGATTCCGGAGCCGACCACGTCCTCGGCTGAGATCGAGGCGCGGGCGCTGAACCTGCAGCGCCAGGCGATCGAGGCCGTCGAGCTGCTGCCGCAGGCGCCGCCAGAGCTGGTCGCGATGTTCCAGAGCACCACCGCGCCCGGCGCGCTGGCCGATCTGGCGACCTCGTTCATGGACATCAAGCCGCAAGACAAGCAGGAGGTGCTGGAGACCATCGACCTCGCTTTGCGCGTCGAGAAGGTGTCGAAGCATCTGGCCGAGCGGCTGGAGGTGCTGCGCATCAGCAATGAGATCGGCCAGAAGACCAAAGCCTCTTTCGACGAGCGGCAGCGCGAGGCGATCCTGCGCGAGCAGATGGCGACCATTCAACGCCAGCTGGGCGAAGGCGACGGCAAGGCCGCCGAGGTCGCCGAGCTGACGGCTGCCATCGCCAAGGCCAACATGCCGCCGGAAGCGGATGCGCACGCCAAGAAGGAGCTGCGCCGCTACGAGCGCATGCCCGAGGCCGCCGGTGAATCCGGCATGGTCCGCACCTATCTCGACTGGCTGATCGAGCTGCCGTGGGCGCTGCCCGCGGAGAAGCCGATCGATATCAAGGAAGCGCGTCGCATCCTGGATGCCGATCATTTCGGCCTGGAGAAGATCAAGGGCCGGATCATCGAATATTTGGCGGTGCGCAAGCTCGCGCCGCAGGGCAAGGCGCCGATCCTGTGCTTCGTCGGTCCGCCCGGCGTCGGCAAGACCTCGCTCGGCCAGTCCATCGCGCGCGCGATGGATCGCCCCTTCGTGCGCGTCAGCCTCGGCGGCGTGCATGACGAGGCCGAGATCCGCGGCCACCGGCGCACCTATATCGGTGCGCTGCCCGGCAACATCATCCAGGGCATCAAGAAGGCGGGCGCACGCAATTGCGTCATGATGCTGGACGAGATCGACAAGATGGGCCGTGGCGTGCAGGGCGATCCCTCTGCCGCCATGCTGGAGGTGCTCGACCCCGAGCAGAACGGGACGTTCCGAGACAATTACCTGGGCGTGCCCTTCGACCTGTCGCGCGTGGTATTCATCGCGACGGCCAACATGCTGGACCAGATTCCGGGTCCGCTGCTGGACCGCATGGAGCTGATCAGCCTCGCCGGCTATACCGAGGAAGAGAAGCTGGAGATCGCCAAGCGTTATCTGGTGCGGCGGCAGCTGGAGGCCAACGGCTTGACGGCCGAGCAGGCCGAGATCGAGCCGGAGGCGCTGAAGCTGGTCGTCAAGGGTTACACCCGCGAGGCCGGCGTGCGTAACCTCGAGCGCGAGATCGGCAAGGTGTTCCGCCATGCTGCGGTGCAGGTTGCCGAAGGCACGGCTGCGAAGGTCGTGGTGACGCCGAACGACATCGGCACCGTGCTCGGTCAGCCGCGCTTCGAAGGCGAGATCGCGCAGCGCACCAGCATCCCGGGCGTGGCCACCGGCCTTGCCTGGACGCCGGTCGGCGGCGACATCCTGTTCATCGAGGCCTCGCGCGTGCCCGGCCGCGGCGGGATGATCCTGACCGGCCAGCTCGGTGACGTCATGCGCGAGAGCGTGCAGGCGGCGATGACGCTGGTGAAGAGCAAGGCGTCGCAGCTCGGCATCGATCCCCAGGTGTTCGAGAAGAACGACATCCACGTTCACGTTCCGGCGGGTGCGACCCCGAAGGACGGACCGAGCGCGGGCGTGGCGATGTTCACGGCGCTGACGTCACTGCTCACCAACCGCACGGTGCGGAGCGACACGGCGATGACCGGCGAGATCTCGCTGCGCGGACTGGTGCTGCCGGTCGGCGGCATCAAGGAGAAGGTGGTGGCTGCGGCCGCCGCCGGATTGAAGCGAGTGATGCTGCCGGCGCGCAACAAGCGGGATTACGACGACATCCCGAAGAGCGCGCGGGACAAGCTCGAATTCATCTGGCTGGAGCGCGTCGACGAAGCCATCGCCGCGGCGCTCGAGCCGGCGGAAGCCCAAGTCGATGCTAAGATCGAAGCGGCGGAGTGATGCGATGAAGAAACTGCTGGAAGAAGCGAAGCGATCGCGGAAGACGCAGCGGCTGCGCCAGCTGCTCGATCGTGCCATCGGCCGGGTGCGCGATGCGCTCGCCGGACCCGAGCCGCGGCTTCAGCCGGTCCCGGTCCGGGCCAGGCGCCGCAAGGGCTGAACCCCTCCGCTTCAGCCCTCGCGGTCACTTAACTCAAAACCAAAAGGCCCCCTCTCTTCGAGGGGGCCTTTGCGTTATCAGGCCACGGCGTCCTTGGCGGCCTTGACCGGGCGGGCGCGGACGATCTTCCGGGCCGGCTTGGCCTTGAACATCATCTCTTCACCCGTGAACGGGTTGGTGCCCTTGCGCGCCTTGGTCGCGGGCTTCTTGATGACCACGAACTTGGCGAAGCCCGGCACCAGGAACAGGCCGTTCTTCTTGAGCTCCTTGTGGCCGACGTCCGTCAGCGTCTCCATGACGCTCTTGACGTCGCGCTTGGAAAGCTCGGTGGCGGTCGCGATCTTTTCGATCAGCTGCGATTTGGAAAGTTGGGTCGGCATCGTGTCTCCTCTGATTCGTTGCCGGTTGCATATTAGACCAACCGGCGAAGGCCTATAGCCTTCTGCACAGTTTTGTCGCGGTTTTACGGGCTTTTTTGGCCCCCTGAGGCAAAAAACCCTGCATTTTAGCGGCTTCCTGCGCGGAAGGCGCCTCGGGCAGCGGTTTTTGCCTTGTTTCAAAGGCCCGCAAGCAGCCTTGCTAAAGCTGATTCGATGCTTTCGACAAGCGACGACCGGCATCTTTGTAGGATGCCGGTCGCATTTCACCCTAGAAAATAAGGCTGGATCGCTGTCGTGCGGCGTTTTTCCCTGCTTTTTACGGGTCGCAGCGCACTAGACGCGCTCGATGATGACGGCAGGCGCCATGCCTCCCGCGGCGCACATGGTGACGAGACCGCGCTTGAGGTCGCGCCGTTCGAGCTCGTCGAGCACGGTGCCGATCAGGATCGAGCCGGTCGCGCCGATGGGATGGCCGAGCGCGATCGAGCCGCCATTGACGTTGACCTTGGCGCGGTCGAGCTTGAGATCGCGGATATATTTTTCCGCAACGACCGCAAAGGCCTCGTTGATCTCGAAGAGATCAATGTCGTCGATGGTGAGCCCGGCCTTCGCCAGCACCTTGCGCGTCGCCGGCACCGGCGCGTTCAGCATCAGGGTCGGCGAGTCCCCCATGTTCGCCATCGCCACCACGCGGGCGCGGGCTTTGAGACCATGCGCCTTGGCATAGGACGGTGACGCCAGCAGGATCGCGGCGGCGCCATCGACGACGCCGGACGAGTTGCCGGCATGATGCATGAAGTCGATGTCGAGGTCCGGATATTTCTGCAGGATCAGGCCGCGATAGGTCGTGCCCTTGTCGTCCAGCGCATAGTCGGCGACCTCCGGGAATGCGGGCTTGAGGGCTGCGAGACCTTCCATCGTGGTCTGCGGCCGCGGATATTCCTCGTGGTCGAGTGCGAGGCTGCCGTCCTCGCGATGCACGGGCACCAGGCTCTTCTTGAAGTGGCCGCCGGCAATCGCCTGCGCCGCACGCTTCTGGCTTTCGAGGCCGAGCGCATCGACGTCCTGCCGCGTGATGCCTTCCAGCGTCGCAATCGCATCGGCGCAGACGCCCTGGTGCGACTGTGGATGCCGCGCACGCAAGCGCAGATTGCCGGAGTCCATCATCATGGGACCGCCGCCGCGGCGTCCCTCCATCGACATCATCTCGCATCCGCCGGCGATGACGAGATCTTCCGCGCCCGCCATGATCGAGGATGCCGCCATGTTGACGCTGGTGATGCCGGAGCCGCAGAAGCGATCGAGCGTCACCGCGCTGGCGCGCACGTCATAGCCGGCATCGAGCGCCGACATGCGGCCGAGATCGCCGCCTTGCGTTGCGACCTGCGCGCTGCAGCCCCAGACGATGTCGTCGACATCGGCGGTGTTGATGCCGGTGCGGTTCGCCAGCGCACGCAGCACGGTGGCGCCGAGCTGCTGCGGGTGAATGCCGGAGAGTGCTCCCTTGCCGGCCTTGCCGACACCGCGCGGGGTGCGGCAGGCATCGATGATCAGCGCGTCGGTCATGGGCGTTGTCCTCTTGTTCTTGACTGTTGAGGACGGTTTTGAATCAGGGGGACAACGGAGTCAATCGGCGCGCCGCGCACCCGCTTCCCACCCCTCCGCAAAAAACGCGAAAACAACCCCATGCAAAGTAGGGATTGGGGTGCCGGGTGCGACCTCGCCTATTCGTAGAGCAATTGACACGTCGGGCAAAACGGGAGCAGCAATCTATGATCGCCAGAATATCAGCCGCCACCCGATCGGCTAACGATGGACGTGCGGCCGCCTGGGTTCATCGGTCGGCGACGCCACAGCCGCGACTTCAACGCGCGGCGCCATCGGCGCAGCCGTTCCGGGCTCCGGAAAATTCAGCACGACGGTCTGCTGGTCGCGCACGAACGTCGCCTCGCGGCCCTGCACCGCGCGCAATCTCCAGCCCTGATAGTCGTCGCCTGTTCTCAGCCGCACGGCAGCCTTGGAGGTCTGGTCGACGAAAATGCCGAGGCTTCGGTCGTCGCCGATAACGGTGCCGACCAGCGAAAGCGGTGGAGGATGCGCTTCCTGCGCCGGCTTCGGCGGCGGCGGCTTCGCGACCGCGACCTCGGTCACCGCGACCGGCGGCGGCCGTCGCGACGGCGAAAATACCGGACGCTCGCGCGTGCCGCTGAGGATCTCAAACGGGACCTCCCACAGCGGATTGCCTCTTCGCGCGGGCCCACCCGGCTGCTCGGCGGGCGTGCGCGGCGCCCAAACGGAAGCCGCGATGGAATCCCCGAGCGGTGTTGCGGCGAGATCACCGACGCCACGCGCGGCTTCGTCACTGAAATTATCCGCGGTCAGCGCCGCATGTGGTGCAAGCACGCAGAGCGTGGAGACCAGGAACAGATACCATGTCAGTTTCGCCACGGTTGTCCACTCCGCCATCCAGTGCGCTCGTTGTTGCATGCGACGTGACCCTGATCAAGCAGATCGACCAAGCCAACACCGCATGCAAGCGCCGACGACTCTCGCGCAAGACACACGACGTCGTCGGACGTTGCTCGCGATGCCTTTCGTCTTCGTCGCCGGCACAGCCCTGATCGTCGTCGCCTGCCAGGTGTGAGTTCCATCGCCTGCGATCGTGCCTGTCATCGTCGTGTAAACAACCTGTCAGAGAGCGGGTGCTACACAACTACCCGCGTCGATACGACGCAGCAATTGTCATCTCTCCGTCATTCCTCAGCGAAGCGGGATCCGGGTCTGTCCATGATTGATTCCGAAGCGCGATCACGTGGTTGGCTTGGTCGGATCGCGCGGAATCAATCGACTCGACGATGGCCGATCGGCGTGTTCGCTGTCGTGTCCTGGTTCGCAATGCTGGGGCTCGGAGCGATCGGCTTCGTGGCTTTGCTCGGAACCAGCGGGTTTACTCAGCCCTCACAACCACAACGCGAAGCCTGTCAGCGGCCGACATCCGGCAGCGCCATACAGGAACCGCAGGACCTTCGCAGCCACGACGGGATCCTGCAGGTCGAGCTTTCCATTCACAACAGCAAGCAGCCGGACGGCTCGACCCGTTACTGCTACCTGACGCCCGATGGCGAGATGTCGCCGACATTGCGGGTCCAGCCGGGCGATCTGCTGATCGTGCGCTTCAAGAATGACCTGACCGAGCTTGCGCCGGCACGCCCGGCCGCGGATCAGCCGCAAGCACTGCCGTTCCCCGCGCCATTGTGTGTGTCGAAAAGGATCTCGGATCCGTGCGGCAGCGACGCCATGCGAGCGACATCGGCCAATCTGCACTTTCACGGGCTGACGGCGCCGCCGGTATGTCATCAGGACGATGTGCTGAAGACCTCGATCCAGCCGGAGGATCCGCCCTTCGAATACCGGTTGCGCATTCCCGCCGACGAGCCGCCCGGAGTCTATTGGTATCACCCGCATATTCACGGCTTCAGCAAGGCCCAGGTGCTCGGCGGGGCGTCGGGCGCGCTGATCATCGAGGGCGTCGAGCGGGCTGCTCCGGAACTGGCTGGCCTCCCCGAGCGGGTGCTGGTGATCCGCGACCTCGACCTTTTGAACCCCGACGCACCGCCCGCAAAATCCGAGCCGATCGTCCCGAAAAATCAGCTCGACAGTGACGGTGACACCACCAACAACGGCACCGGCTTCGGCAGGCCGGCGAAAGACCTGTCCGTCAACTTCGTGCCGGTGCCTTATCCCGATTATCCGCCGGCATCGCTCAAGATGAAGCCGGGCGAGCGACAGCTCTGGCGCGTTCTCAACGCCTCGGCGATCACCTATCTGAATCTCGCCGTCGTGTTCCGGCGCGCGCCGCAGCCGCTCGGCATCGTCGCCATCGATGGCGTGCCGGTCCATTTCAACGGCAGCCCGGCACCTTCGGTCGAATGGGTCAATCGCATCGGCGTGCCGCCCGGCTCCCGCGTCGAGTTCATCGTCGAAGGTCCGCCGCTCGGCGTACCGGCGCTCTTGGTGACGCGAACGGTCGATACCGGGCCGGCCGGTGAGAACGATCCGAACCGCGCGCTCCTGTCGATCACGGCCGCGGACGATGCACCCGAACCGCAATCGAGGCTGCCGGCAAATCCGCAACCACTGCCATCAGCCGTTCGCTCCTGGATCGGAGACGTTACGCCGGCGCGCGTCAGGAAACTGTACTTCTCCGAGCAGCCGACCAATCCGGACGACCCCAACAGCCCCGTGACGTTCTACATCACCGTGGATGGCGAAAAGCCAAAGCCGTTCGATGCGGGTTCGGACATTGCGGACATCGTCGTCAGGCAAGGCGACGTCGAGGACTGGATCATCGAGAACCGGTCGACGGAATTGCACGACTTCCACACCCATCAGCTTCACTTCGAGCTGCGCGAATGGTCGGGCATGCAGGTCAACGAGCCGTTCGTGCGCGATACCGTCAACGTCCCCTATTACAACGGCCGCATGCTGCAATATCCGAGCGTGCGGCTGCGCATGGATTTTCGCGACCCGAACATCGTCGGCACCTTCGTCTACCACTGCCACCTCCTCGAGCATGAGGACAACGGCATGATGGGACGCATCCGCGTCGAGGCTGCCAACACCGCCGTTTCCACCGAGTCGTCAGGTCAACTACTACCCAAGGGAGCGCAGAATGAGCCTAAATAGACGCAAGTCACGTTTGCTGAACAGTTGCCGCATCGGACTGAGTGCACTGGCGATGGGGCAATTCTGCCTAAGTCCGGTGCTTGCGGGCGGTGCGCCGTCCCCCGCCGATCACTACACGCGGTCACCGATCAAGCACGTCATCGTCATCATCGGCGAGAACCGCAGTTTCGACCACGTGTTCGCCACTTACGTGCCGAAGGATCGCCGGCACACCATCGACAATTTGCTCTCCAGAGGCATCATCAAGCTCGACGCCAACAAGAATGCGGTCCCCGGCCCCAACTTCGAGCAAGCGCATCAGCTGGCGGCAAAGGACATCGGTTCAAAGGACGCGTTCCTGCTGAGCCCGCCGAAGCAGACTTTCCCCAACGACCAGCTGCCGGCTCCGCTGGTCGGCGGACCCAAGGTGTCCTACATCCCCAACCAGTGCGGCAACACGCCGATCGCGCAATGCCAGGCGAGCCTGACGCTCGCGCAGCAAACGGAAACCGGCCTGGACCCGAACTACTATTCTTCACTGCTGACCGGCGGCACCGGCCAGACCTCGAAGACGCCGGACCAGCGCATCACCGCCGTCAACACCCTGCCGGCCGGCCCGTTTCAGCTGACCAACGGCAACACGTTCCTCTACGAGAGCTACGCAGCAAGCCCGGTGCATCGCTTCTACCAGATGTGGCAGCAATTGAATTGCGGTAAGGGCTCCGCCAGCCGGGACAATCCCTCGGGCTGCACCGGCAATTTGTTCGCCTGGGTCGAAGTGACCGTGGGTGCCGGCGCCAACGGCGCTGCGCAGCCGGAGACCTTCAGCACCCAATATGCGCCGGATGCAGTGACGACGGGAGAAGGTTCGACCGCGCTCGGCTTCTACAACGTGCAAAAGGGTGACGCGCCCTATTTCACGAGCCTGGCGGACAAGTACGCGATGAGCGACAACTTCCACCAATCCGTCAACGGCGGCACCGGCGCCAACCACATCATGTTCGGCCATGCCGACGCGCTCTGGTTCAGCACGCCCGACGGCAAGCCGGCGGCTCCGCCGAACGGCGTGCAGGTCTTCGGCGGCACCCCCGATGCCGGCGTCGTCCATATGATCGAGAACCCCAATCCGGCGTCCGACACCAACAACTGGTACACCGAGGACGGTTACGGCAATAGCTTCAACTCGGGCTATCCGCCTCCGTTCTCCGTCTCGCCCGCCTCGGGCGGCGGATCGTACAGCGACTGCTCCGATCCCACCCAGCCCGGCGTCAAGCCGATCCGGGATTACCTGCAGTCACTGCCGCGCCCGATTGATCCCCACTGCGAGCCCGGCCACTATTACCTGCTGAACAACTACAATCCCGGCTGGTTCGGCAACGGCAAGAACGCCTACGTCGACCATAATCCGTCGAATACGCCGTTCACCATTCCGCCGTCGTCGACCCGCAGCATCGGCGACCTCCTCAACGACAAGAATATTTCCTGGAAGTATTACGGCGACCAGTGGGACAACTACGTCGACGATCCGTACCAGCTCAATTGGGGTGCGACGGGTCCGACCGCGGATGAATACTGCAACATCTGCAATCCGTTCCAGTACGACACGTCCATCATGTCGCATCCGGACCAGGTTGCAGAGCACCTGCACGACTCGACGAAACTGTACGCAGATATTTCCGCTCGTACCCTGCCTGCAGTCTCGATCGTCAAGCCGAGCGGCTTCGTCGATGGCCACCCGGCGTCCTCCAAGCTCGATCTGTTCGAAGGCTTCACCAAGAAGATCGTCGACCAGATCCAGGCCTCGCCCTACGCGCACGACACCGCCATCTTTATCACCTTCGACGAAGGCGGCGGCTATTACGACTCGGGCTACGTGCAGCCGCTCGACTTCTTCGGTGACGGCACCCGCATTCCGCTGATCGTGGTGTCACCGCTCGTCAAGCCAGGCCATATCTCGCACCACTACGCCGATCACGTCTCGATCGTCAAATTCATCGAGCGCAACTGGCAGCTGCCGACGATCACGCATCGCAGCCGCGACAACTTCCCGAACCCGGTCGCCGAGTTCGGCAATCCCTACGTTCCCCTCAACAGCCCGGCGATCAGCGATCTCTTCGACTTCTTCGAGTTCGCGGAGCACGGAGAGCCTGGATTCCCCGGCTTCCCGGGGCATTAATCAGCCGGATCCCAAACCGGATATCGAATGATGACGGCCGCCCTTCACGGGCGGCCGTTGCCTTTTGGAGATCAACGAACCGGTCGACGGCAACGGGGATGCGGGGGAGGGATCACGCTCCCGCAGCCGGCGGGCTGCGTGCATCAATGGGCGTGCGTCGCTCAGGGACGAACGCGGATGATCGTCTTCCCCTTGCGTCGCTCCGTCGGGTTCAAGGCGGCGACGGCATCGTCGAGGGTCGAAACGTTGCCGATGTTCGTCCGCAGTCGTCCGTCTCGCACGCGCTGGACGATCTCACTCAGTTGGGCTCGATCGGACTCGACGACGAAGTCGACCACGAGGCCGTCGACTGGCCGCGCCTCGGCCGGCCCGACGATGGACACCAGCGTTCCTCCGGTTCGGATCAGGTCTGCGGAGCGCTTCCCGATGTTGCCGCCGATGCCATCGAGCACCAGATCGACTCCGCCGACGTCCTCCAGGGTGTCGTTATCGAGGTCGACGAACTCCTTCGCGCCAAAGTCGAGCACCGTCTGACGGTCAGCGGCGCGTCCGGTGCCGATGACGTGGGCGCCGAACTCTCGTGCGAGCTGCGTCACCATCGAACCGACAGCGCCCGCCGCACCGTGCACGAGTACGCTCTGCCCCGCCTGAAGGCGGCCGTGCTGGAACAGTCCTTGCCACGCGGTAAGGCCCGAGATTGGCAGACTCGCGCCCACCGTGAAGTCGACGTCGCCCGGAAGCGGCGCGAGGTTGCGCGCCTCCATAGCGACATACTCCGCCAGGGTACCGTCGCGATACCAGTCGGCGAGGCCGAACACTCGCTGTCCCACCGACAGTCCCGTCGTGCCGTAGCCGAGGGCGGTGACCACTCCGGCCAGCTCGTGCCCAGGGATCGACGGTGTTCGATCACGGTCGAGGCGATCGGTCCAGGTTGAGGGCCACTCCAGCTCGGTCGGGACGAATCCCGACGCATGAACCTGAATGATGACGTCGTTTATCGCGGCTTGCGGCTCGGGCCGCTTCACCAGCTTCATCCCGGCGGTTCCCGCTGCCTGCTCAGTTACGACGATTGCCTTCATCATCATTTTGTCCTCGGTCGTTTGTCTCTTTGGGCTCGGGAGTGTGGACGCTCCGGCTATCGACAAAGTGTCATCCATTGTGGAACTCCTTTTCTCGGCGTCTGCAATCTGCGCTGTGTGCTTTGACCGGGGTTCCCACCAAGCCTGATGGATCGGGATCGCTCCGGTCGCGGGTGTTGGCGGATAGATGCACTGCGGCTGATCGTAGAACAGTCCCAAGATTGTCGATTTTGGCTGTACCATCGTGCGATGGCCGTCCTCCCCATCCAACTCGATCGTGCCAAAAGGACTCCGCTGACCGCCCAGATTTATTCGGCGATCCGAGAGGGCATCGAGAACGGACGGCTCGCCTCGGGAGCGCGGTTGCCTTCTTGGCAGGATCTGGCCGCCCAGCTCGGCGTCTCCCGCGGCACCGTGCGTGTGGCTTACGAGCGTCTCATCGCGGAGCAATTCGCGATTGGTCTCGGACCGGCGGGAACGCGTGTAGCCGCGCGGCAGTCCCGATCCTCGATACCCGATCGACCGCCGGAAAGCCCGCTTCTGCGGGACCTCCTCTACGAGTACGGAAACGCGCCTCTGCCATTTCAGATGGGGGTGCCCGCTCAAGACGCTTTCCCGTTCAAGCTGTGGTCACGCATTCTCACTCGCGAGACCCGGCGGGCCGCGGCGGCGCCGGTGACGTATCCGGATCCGCGCGGCGATCCGGAGCTGCGAAAAGAGGTCGCGGCTTATTTGGGGCTGGCCCGCGGCCTCCAGTGCAATCCCGCTCAGGTGCTCATTACAGGTGGATTCTCCGGTGCGCTCGGTCTGGCGATCCGAGGACTTCAGCTTGGAGGGATGGGAGCCTGGATCGAGGATCCAGGCTTTCCGCTCACGCGCACCGCACTCGGCCTGACCGGCATGGCTGTGACAGCTGTCCCGGTCGATGCGGAAGGACTGGATGTTGCCGCCGGTGCGCAGATCGCCGCTGGAGCGAAATTAGCAGTTGTGACACCAGGCCAGCAGGCGCCGCTCGGCATGACGATGTCGCTGCCGCGGCGGCTTGCATTGCTCGACTGGGCTCGGCGCAACGACGCCTGGATCGTCGAGGACGATTACCTGAGCGAACTGCAGCTGAACGGGCGGGCGGCTCCGGCTCTTGCATCTCTCGATCATGGAGGACGGGTGCTGCACATAGGCAGTTTCAGCAAAACGATCAGCCCGGCGCTCCGCCTGGGTTTCATGGTGGTGCCGCCGGAACTGAGCCGTCGGTTCGCTGAGTTCGCTACTTCCCTGGCGCCGGCGCCGGCTGCAGGCATGCAGCGCGCCGTGGCCGAATTCCTGCGGGACGGTCACTATCTTCGCCATCTGCGGCGCATGAAGCGACTTTACGCCGATCGACGGGAGGCTCTGCTTCGTTGCCTGGAAGAAATGGCGCCAGACTCGATAAAGGTGCAGGAGACTGCCGGTCTTGCGGTGGTGATCTTGCTTCCCAAGTCCGCGTCAGACGTGGACATCGCTTCACGTGCGCTGGAGTTCGGCCTCGCGCCGCGTCCGATGTCAGCATGGTACATGCAACCTCCCCGGCAGCAGGGACTATTGCTCTGCGTGACCAACCTCAATGAACGGCAGCTGCCGGCGGACTGTCGTCGACTGTTGGAATTGGCGCGATAGCACTCATGGAAGCAAGCCAGCGAGGACGAAGAGCTAAGCCCCCGCCGCGTTGTTTGCGATCACGTTGCGGTAAAAGCTCGCGCTGAGCTTTGGCGTGCGCACCTGGGTGTCGAAATTGACGTGATAGAGCCCGAAGCGCTTGTTGAGCCCAAACACCCATTCGAAATTGTCCATCAGGCTCCAGAGGAAGTAGCCGCGCACCGGCACGCCCTCGGTGGTGGCGCGCTGGAGCTGGGCGAGATAATTGCGCAGATACATGATGCGGTCGGTGTCGTAGATCTTGCCGTCCTGCATCACCTGGTCGTCGCCGGACGTGCCATTCTCGCTGATATAGATCGCATCCGTCTTCCAGATATTTGCAGCCAGCTTCGGCACCCAGTAGATCGTCTCGGGGCCGACGCGCAGCCAGTTCGAATTCATGTGCGGAAAGTCTTTCGGGACCGGCAGCGGCATGAAGCCTGCCCCCTGGTCGGAGGCGACGATGTAGTGCTGCGGCGCGTAGATGTTGAGGCCGAGGAAATCGACCGGCGACGAGATGATCTTCAGCTCGGCGTCGGTGTATTTCGGTGCATCGGCCCCGGCGTAGTTGAGGAACGCCTCGGTGTATCGGCCCGTCATGATGACGTTGAGATAACCGGCGTTCAGCTCCCGCAACGCAATCTCGGCGGCACGGACGTTCGCGGGCGTATCGATCGCCGGAATACAAGCATCGATGTTTTCGGCCGGCCCGACGCGCGTGCCGCGGCGACCATGAGCGCGCACCGCCTGCACGGCGAGCCCATGCGCGAGCGCGCTGTTGTGCCGGATCTGGTTCACCTCGGCCTGCGGCAGGGTCAGGCCCGGCGCATCGATGCCGACGCCGTAACCAAAATAGACGAAGCGGCCGCTCTCGTTCAGCGTGAAGACATTCTTGACGCGATCGGTCAGGTGCTCGGCGACATAGGCGGCGTAATCGCCAAAGATCTTGCAGGTCTCGGTCGAGCGCCAGCCGCCAAAACGGTCCTGCAGCGATTGCGGCAGGTCCCAGTGATAGAGCGTCAGCCACGGCTCGATGCCGTTCTTCAGGAGTTCGTCGACCAGGCGATTGTAGAAGTCGAGCCCCTTCGGGTTCGGCTTGCCGTCTCCGTCTGGAAACACCCGCGGCCAGGCCACCGAGAAGCGATAGGCCTTGCAGCCGAGCTCCTTGATGAGCGCGATATCGTCCTTGTAGCGGTGATAGTGCTCGTTGGCGCGGTCGCCGGTGGTGCCGTCCTCGATCTTGCCGGGGAGGCGGACGAACTTGTCCCAGATCGAGGCCCCTCGCCCGTCCTCCTCGACCGCACCCTCGACCTGATAGGACGAGGTCGCCGTGCCCCAGAGGAAATTCTGCGGAAAGCCGCCGGCGCTGCGCGACACCACTGCGGACATGGCGTCGGCGCGTTCCAGCGGAGCGGTCATGCCGGCTGCGGACAACCCCGCGATTTTCGCGAACTGGCGACGCGAGACCTTGTCCGACATTGATGCTGTGCCCCGAAATGATTGATGCGGCGGCACAATGACGGGACGCAGGCGATTTGAAAAGCGCCCGCACGAGGTTCGAGGATGCAGAATTGCCCGGCCCCGGGGCGCGACATGTCGATGCAGGCGGCGGACTCCGCTGCGATCAGCGGGAGCGTTTCGGCAGCTTGGGCAACTTGTCGGGATTGAACGTCGGGACCTGCCCGGCTCGTTCGGGGACCGCCGCCGGCTGTTCCGTCAGGATGAGCGTTCCCTGGAGGACAACGCCTCCTGCCTGCCCGGCCGTCGCCGTGTAGGTCGCGATCTTGTCGGGGCACGTGCCCTCGATGGCCAGCGTCAGTTCATCATAGACGCCGAAGACGGTGACACGTCCTTCGGTATGACGCTTCGTCGACACGGTCGCGGTGAAGCGATCGCCATCGAGCTCCAGGGAACCGTGATACGTCATCAGGCTGTCGCGGCCCCAGATCTGGCCATCCGCGACATGGACGATGCCGGTGCCCTGGTCGAGCGGCGTCTTGTACCACGCTGCGTAGGTACCGTCCTTCAGCATGGGAGCAGTCTCCCTTGGTCTATCCGTGCCAATCATCCGCACGGTCAGCACTAAGGAACGGTTAATCACGCGGCCCGTGTCATTCCGGGCTCCAACGAACGAGACGCGGCGTTGGGCGGGCAGAAGCTTCCCCAACCCGCCTCAGAACGTCACCCGAGCTCCCGCGTAGAACGCGCGCGGCCGCGCCGGGCTCAGCGAACGGGGGTCATTGAAATTGTTGCCGCCATTCGCAAAGTTCGGCAGCGCGGTGGTATCGAAGAAGGTGCCGTAGGTCGAGTAGCGGTTGTCAAAGACGTTGTCGACCTTGCCGTAGATCTGGAAGTTCTTGGTGATCTGGTAGGACGTGTGCAGGTTGAACACGGCGTAGCTCGGCAGCTTGGTCTCGAGATTGGCTTCGTCGCCGACATAATACTGGCTCGAGACCCAGAGTGCGTCGCCGCCGATTTTCCAGGCATCGGTGAGGGCGTATTCGATACCGGCCTTGATGCGATGGCGCGGGATGGCCGGGATCTGGTTGCCGGGCACAATCGATATGATGCCGCCGTTGGCGACGGCTGTCGGACTGTTGGAGGCGACGTCGAGTGCATCGAGGAAGCGGGCGTCGACGAAGGCATAGCTCGCGTGGAACTGAACCTCGTTGGACTTGAGGCTGATCTCGGCCTCCAGGCCCTGCCGGCGCGTCGAGCCGACGTTCTGGAAGAAGCCGAAGCCCTGCAGCCCCGCGATCGGCAGCGCCAGGATGTCATCATAGTTGGTCGCGCGGAATCCGCCGATCTTCCAGCCGAGCTGGCCGATGGTCAGATCCTTGGTGCCGCGGAAACCGGCTTCGACGGTCTTGGACACCACCTGCTTCAGATCGGGATCGGAGACGAGAAACGCCGCGATCAGGCAGGGATTGTTCGGATCGGCGCAGCCGAGTTCGAGCGGCGTCGGCACGCGGTTGGCTTCCGAATAGCCGGCATAGGCGGTCAGCTCCGGCGTGATCTTGTAGGTGCCGCCGATCACCGGATTGAAACGGTTGTAGGTGTGGTCGCCGTTCAGGGCGGTGCCGAGCTGATCCTCCAGCGTGACACGGGCGGCATTGAAGCGGCCGCCGCCGGTGATCGCGAAGGCGTCCGTCACGTTGAACGTGTCGAGCGCGTAGAGACCCTGATACTGGTTGACGGTACGCAGCGACACCGGACCGATCGAGGTCGGGTTGCCCGACTGTCCCAGAAAGATGCCGTTGCCTGTGACGACGTAGTTCTCGCCGATCGTCCCGAGCTCGGAGCTCGCGTCGAAATGGGTCACGCTGGCGTCGTAGCTCGCGCCGAGCACGAGACGGTTCTCGTGCCCGAACAGCCTGTCGCTGTTGGTCGCCTGGCCGGAGATGCCAAACGAAGTCGAACGCGTCGTGGTGCGATCGATCTCGCCGAGCACCGCTCCGGCCGCGAAGGGATTGGCGAGCTGGACGCCGTTCAGGCCGAAGGCGGGTGTGGAGTCGTCGCCGAAGCACAGCGTTGTCGGATCGGCGCCGCAGGGTTGAGCGTCGGTCGGGTTGCCGTCCTGGGTCTTCTGGTTGAAGCCGCGCACATGCGCCGTGCCTTCGAAGGTCCAGGTCGGCGTCGCCTCGACCTTACCGGTTAAATTGACGTAGCCGACCTTGTTGGTGTTGGTCTGCGGCGTGGTGTACGTCGCGCCCCAATAGTTTTGGAGCAATTCAATCGGCACGGTGCTAGGGCCGGCCAGATGATTGTCGGCGACGCCCATGTTGACGTGGAATTCGTTGCCCTCGAAGCGGTAGCCGACGTCGCCGTAGAAACGACGAATGTCCGAGGATGAGAAATTGCGGAAGCCGTTGTCATGCGCGCCTTCCAGCGCGCCATAGACCGCCCAGTTGTTGTCGATCTTCTTGCCCCACTGCGCGGAGCCTTGGATGCGGCCGAACGAGCCGCCCATGACGTCGATCTCGGCGCCCTGATAGGTAAAGCCGTCCTTCATCAGCAGGTTGACGGCGCCGCCGAGCGCGTTGAGGCCGAAAGCGGGATTGTTGGTGACGATCGTCGCCGAGCGGATCGCCGCGGTCGGGATCGCGTCCCAGTTCACGGTGTCGGAGAACGCTTCGTTGATGCGCACGCCGTTCTGATAGACCGCAAGCCCCTGCGGCGTGCCGGCCAGCGGCGAGGCGACATAGCCGCGAAACTCGATGTTCGGCTGAAATGGGTTGCCGGTGACTTCGGTGAGATTGACGCCCGGGACATATTGCTGAAGCGCATCGCCGATGTTCAGCGAGCCCGTGCGCTTGATCTGGGACGGATCGACGGCGCTGACGCTCGCCGGGATCTTGTCGACATCGATGCTGCCGGAGGCACCAGGTGAGGTCGGGTAGACGTAGATCCTGGGTGCCGTGGGCTTGCCGACGCTCGCAGCCGTGCGCGCGACCGGCCGCGACGGCGCTCGCCGTGCAGCTGGCGGCGGCGCCACCACCTCCACCGCGGGCAGGTTCTGAACGTTGGTCTCCTCGTCCTGCGCCGCGCGCGCGCTCGTTCCGAAACAGAGTCCGGACACCAGCCCGGTCGAAACCGAGGCCATCAGCAGAATTCGCGTGTGTCCCAGCTTGCGCATTCCCATTGTCCCACCCGTAACCCTCGGCTGTTTTTCGCCGTTTGGTTACGACGAGTGTATTCGGCGGCGGCTCGGGCACCAGCCACAAAAGGTCGCGCACAATCCGCACCCGTTTTCCCGACAAAATCGGGAATTATTCCCGATCGGGACTTTTCCCGACTTGACCGGGCGCGATCAGGCCGCCGCGGTCGGAACCAGCGCCTCCACGGTGACGCCGCCCTCGCCCGACGCCACGTTGAGCGTGCCGCCCAGCGCCAGAATGCGCTCGCGCATGCCGACGAGGCCGAAGCCGAGTTTTTGGCCGGGCTCCATGCCGCGGCCGTTATCGCTGACCCGCACCCGGGCGCAGGAGCGGCCGTCGCGGCCCGGCTGCTCCGCCGGCTCGATCACCACGTTGATCGCGGTCGCGCCGGCGTGGCGGAACGCGTTGGTGAGCGCCTCCTGCACCACGCGATAAATCGTCAGGTCCGCGGTCTCGCCCGTCACGCCCAGCGCCGGCGAGATCGTGGTTTCGATGGTCACCTCGGGATGGGATTCCCGCCACAGCCGCGACAGCGATTCCAGCGCCTTGCCGAGGCCGAGCTCAGCGAGGCCGACCGGCCTCAGGCGCTCCAGCACGCGACGGGTGAACTGCTGCAGCGCGTTGATCTGCTCAAGCAGCGCGCCGCCGTGTTTTCGCACGGCCTCCGCGCTCGGCGCGCGTCCATCGGCGAGCTTGGCCAGCGCGCTGGCATGCGCGCGCAGCGAGAACAGATACGGCCCGAACTCGTCATGCAGCTCGCGCGCGATCTCCTTGCGCTCGACGTCCTGGAGCGACACCGCGCGCTCGGCAAGCCGCCGCTTGTCCTCGACCGCCTCGCCGAGCGTCGCCGCGAGATGATTGAGCTTGGTGCAGATCGCAGCGAGCTCGGGCGCGCCACCGGGCGCCGCGCGCGCGTCGTAACGGCCGTCCTCGAGCTCGCCCATCGTCTGCGTCAATGACTGGAGCGGTGCGAGCGCCCGGCCGACCACATTCATCATCACCAGGAACAGCACCAGCGCGATGACCGAACCGACCTCGAGCTGCGTCACGATGGCGTCCCAGATCTCGGCGATCTCGTCATTGGGATGCGAGGTAATCACCAGCGAGCCGGGCTTGCCATGCACCGAGACCGGCACGCTGACGGCGGTCTGCTCGGGGTGAACGAGGCTGACGAACCAGGCGGGCGGCCCGGAGGTGTCGTCATCGGTCTCCGTGCGAGGCGGCGTCAGCGGGTTCCCGCCGGCGTCCCGGAGCGCAATGCTGACATGGCGGAGCCGATTGAGGTCACGCGCGATCTGGTTCAGCCTGGCATCGGGATCCGGCGCCTCGTTGAGATCGGCAACGATCATCTCGATGAATTCGCGCGCCAGCCGGATCACGCTCTGGTCCTCGGCCTGCACGCGCGGCCCCGCCTCCGCGACCTGGCGGCCGATGTTGACGGCGAGCCCGAGCGCAAGCAGCAGCGCCAGCAGGAGGTTGATGCGCCCGCGCAAGGATAGATTTTGCCACATTGCTCTCGCCCGCCCCACGAAGGGTCGCTCACACCTGTCCGATAGCGTTGACAGAGACGAAGCGCCCGATATCTAATCGGAAGCGTACAGCAATCCCGGCCGGGTTGCATGACCCGACATGAGGCGCACGTCTCGCCTCGTCCGGCATCATGCGGCACGAAAAAAGAGTCCGGTGCTGTCGCGGGGAACGCCTATGCGCATTCTGATCGTCGACGATCATCCCATTGTCGCCTCCGGCTGCCGCGCCGTGCTGGCCGACGAAGGCGAGATCGAGATTTTGGAGGCCGCCGACGCCGAGGACGGCGAATGCGTCTTCATCGTCGAGCGCCCCGACCTCTGCGTGATCGACATCAACCTGCCGACCGTCTCCGGCTTCGAGCTCGCGCGCCGCATCCTCGAGCGCGCGGCCGATGCCCGCATCATCATGTTCAGCATGAACGACGACCCGGCCTTCGCCGCGCGCGCCATCGAGTGCGGCGCCAAGGGCTACGTCTCCAAGACCGGCGACCCCGATGATCTCGTCGAGGCGATCCGCACCGTCGGCGGCGGCGGCACTTATCTGCCGAGCGCGATCGCGCGCAGCATCGCCTTCGCAGGGCCGACGCTGGCGCAAAGCCCGCTGTCGAAGCTGAACGCGCGCGAGATGGAGATTTTGCGGCTGCTCAGCGCTGGAAAGAGCCTGTCCGAGATCGCCTGGCTGGTGCAATCGTCCTACAAGACGGTCGCCAACACCTCCTCGATCATGCGCCAGAAGCTCGGGGTGAAGACCTCGGTCGAGCTGGTGCGGCTGGCGATCGACAGCGGCGTGGCCTGACCCAGGGTTTGCGCGCGCCGCAAATTTCGGTCACACAAGCATTGCATTCTTGATGTGGTGAGATACCACGGAGCACAATTGCATGACGATCCAGACTGTCTCGACCAACACTTCCTATGGCGGCGTGCAGGGCGTGTATCGCCATGCGAGCCAGGCGACCGGAACCGACATGGTGTTCTCGGTCTATATTCCGCCGCATGCCGACGGCGCCAAGCTGCCCGTGGTCTGGTATCTCTCCGGCCTCACCTGCACCCATGCCAACGTCACCGAGAAGGGCGAATTCCGCAAAGCCTGCGCCGAGCTCGGCCTGATCTTCGTCGCCCCCGACACCTCACCACGCGGGCCCGACGTGCCGGGCGATGCCAACAACGCCTATGATTTCGGCTTGGGCGCCGGCTTCTATGTTGATGCCACGGAAGCGCCGTTCGCGCGCAATTATCGCATGTGGAGCTATGTCACCGACGAGCTGCCCAAATTGGTATCGGGAAATTTTCCCGTCGATGCCAAGCGGCAGTCGATCATGGGCCATTCCATGGGCGGCCATGGCGCGCTGACCGTGGCGCTGCGCAACCCGCACCGCTATCGCGCCGCCAGCGCCTTCGCCCCGATCGTGGCGCCGTCGCAGGTGCCGTGGGGGATCAAGGCGCTCACCGGCTATCTCGGGCCGAACAAGGAGGCCTGGCGCAGCCACGACACGGTGGCGCTGATCGAGGACGGCGCGAAATATTCAGGCTTCCTGGTCGACGTCGGCGAGGCCGACAATTTCCTGAAAGAGCAGCTCAAGCCGGAGCTGCTGCAGGCGGCCTGCAACAAGGCCAACATCCCGCTGACGCTGCGGCGCCAGCCGGGCTATGACCACAGCTATTATTTCATCTCGACGTTCATGACCGACCATCTGCACTGGCACGCGGAGCGATTGAAGGGGTGAGTTCTCTCACCCCTACTCCGGCTTGCCGTAGTTCGGCGCCAGCAGGCGGTTGCGGATCAGATAGCTCATCGTGCGCGACCAGGATTCGTCGGTGTTGCCGCGCATGTCGGCGCTGGCGGCCGTGATCATCTTGCCGGTGTTCACGTCGCGCAGATAGATGTTGAGGTTAATGATCAGGTTCGAAACCTTCTGCACCATGCCGGTGATCTCGAGGTCGGCACCCAACTGACCGGCCAGCTTGAGGTCGCAGTCACCGCAGGCCTGCAGATTGGCGTGATGCGCGGCATCCCTGATCGGCGCGATATCAAGCATCTGGAACCGGCCTGACTCAGCCAGTTCCTTGCGCAGCTGGTCGCTGATATGCGCAAGCCGCGCCTCTTCCGGCCTGGAGCCGTAGAACTCGCCGGGCAGGCTGGTGTCAATCAGCTCGAAATCGAACACGACGAGCTTCGGCGGATCGGCGGCTGCCTGCGATCCCATCAGCAGCAAAGCCGCGAAACATATCAGCGCTCGCATGATCGTGATTCCGCCTGTGGTGTCGCGACGACCAAATGCGGGGTTGCAAGCCCGGCCAAATCGGTCATGCTTCAAGAGAGACAATTCTCCACCGGCGGTCAAGCCGGGGAGAACGTCAGGAGGAAGCATGATCCGATGGTTGCTCGGCCCGATCGGCCTGTGTCTGGCAGCGATGCAAGCGCTCGCGGCCGACCCGGTCACGATCGGCGTCGGCTATCTCGGCGTCGCCGGCACCAGATCGACGCTCTCGCTGGTCGAGCAGCCCGCGGACAATGACGGCGTCGCCGGCGCGAAGCTCGCGATCGAGGACAACAACACCACCGGGAAATTCCTCAACCAGCGCTTCACGCTGGAAGAGCGCCGCATCAAGGAAGGCGAGGACGTGGTCCAGGCCGCGACCGCGCTTGCCGAGCACAACGGCTTTGTCATCACCGACCTTCCGGCCGATGCGCTGTTGAAGGTCGCCGACGCCCTGCGCGACCGCGGCACGCTGCTGTTCAACGCCGGCGCGATCGACGAGCGGCTGCGCGAGGCCGATTGCCGCGCCAACGTGATCCACAGCGCGCCCACGCGCTCGATGCTGGCCGATGCGCTCGGCCAGTATCTGGTGTGGAAGCGATGGCCGCGCTGGCTGCTGGTGGTCGGCTCGCATGACGAGGACAAGCTCTACGCCGATGCGCTCCGTCGGGCCGCCACGCGGTTCGGCGCCAAGATCGTGCAGGAGCGCACCTTCGAAGACACCGGCGGCGCGCGCCGCACGGATAGCGGCGTCACGTTGATCCAGCGGCAGATGCCGGTGTTCACGCAACAGGCGCCCGCCTATGACGTGCTGGTCGCCGCCGACGAGAGCGAGGTGTTCGCGGCCTATCTGCCCTACCGCACCTGGGATCCCCGCCCCGTCGCGGGCTCGGCTGGCCTCGTGCCGCGCAGCTGGGACGCCGCGCAGGACCAGTGGGGCGCGACGCAGATGCAGAACCGCTTCATGAAGCTGAACTCACGCCGCATGACCGCGCTCGACATGCAGGCCTGGACGGCCGTGCGCATGATCGGCGAGGCCACCTCGCGCACCAATTCGGGCGACGTCAAGAAGGTCACCGATTTCATCAAGGGGCCGGACTTCTCCGTCGCCGCCTTCAAGGGCACCAAGCTGACGCTGCGCGACTGGAATCTCCAGCTCCGCCAGCCGATCCTGCTGGTCGACGGCCGCATGGTGGTATCGGTGTCGCCGCAGGAAGGGTTTCTGCACCAGGTCTCCGAGCTCGACACGCTCGGCTACGATCGTCCGGAGAGCAAATGCAAGCTGAAATGAGGACACGGATGTTGCGCGTGGGACTGCTGTCCGGACTGGTGCTGGCGGCCGCGCCCGCGCATGCCTTCGTCGCCTATGTCTCGAACGAGAAGAGCAACACGGTGTCGGTGATCGACACCGACAGCTGGACGGTGACCAAGACCATCAAGGTCGGCCAGCGTCCGCGCGGCATCGAGTTCACCCGCGACGGCAAGTTCGTGATGGTCGCGGTCGGCGACGACGACACCATCCAGGTGATCGATGCCAAGACGCAGGCCATTGTCGACACCCTGCCCTCCGGACCCGACCCGGAATTATTCACCCAGGATGCCGCCGGCAAGACACTCTATGTCGCCAACGAGAACGACAACACGGTCACCGTGATCGATCTGGAGAAGCGCACACGCCTCGGCGATATCCAGGTCGGCGTCGAGCCCGAGGGCATGACCATCAGCCCCGACGGCAAGACTTTGATCAACACGTCTGAGACGACCAACATGGCGCATTTCATCGACACGTCGTCGCGCCAGATCGTCGCCAACGTGCTGGTGGATGCGCGGCCGCGCTTTGCCGAGTTCAAACACGACTCGTCCGAATTGTGGGTGTCGTCCGAGATCGGCGGCACCGTGTCGATCGTCGATCCCCAAAAGCACGAGGTGATCGGCAAGGTCAATTTCGAGATTCCGGGCTTGAGGAAGGAGGCGATCCAGCCTGTCGGCATCGGCATGACCAAGGACGACAAGACCGCCTTCGTCGCGCTCGGCCCCGCCAACCGTATAGCCGTGGTCGATGTCGCCACGCGCAAGGTGACGAAATATCTGCTGGTCGGCCAGCGTGTCTGGCACATGGCGTTCACGCCGGACGAAAAATATCTGCTCACCACCAATGGCGTGTCGAACGACGTTTCCGTCATCGACGTTGCCGCGCAAAAGGTGATCAAGACCATTCAGGTGGGCGAACTGCCCTGGGGCATCACGATCGCACCATGACCAGCCCTGCTCCCATCGCCGAACCTCGCGAGACGCCACGGCCCGATCCCGCCACGGTGCCGGCGCTGTCGATCGACGGCGTCAGCCATTCCTACGGCCCGCGCCGGGCGCTGATGAACGTGTCCTTCAACGTGCAGCCGGCGAGTTTCACCGCCCTGCTCGGCCTCAACGGCGCCGGCAAGAGCACGCTGTTCTCGCTGATCACGCGGCTGTTCGGTATCCAGACCGGCCGCGTCGGCATTTTCGGCCATGACATCAGCCGTTCACCCGGCGAGGCGCTGCGGCTGCTCGGTGTCGTGTTCCAGCCGCGCACGCTCGATCTCGATCTGTCGCTGACGCAGAACCTGCTCTATCACGCCGCGCTCCACGGCATCAGCCGTCGCGAGGCGGCCGCGCGCAGCGCCGAGCTGCTCGCGCGCATTGGCCTCTCGGACCGCGCCGGCAGCAAGGTGCGCGATCTCTCCGGCGGGCAGATGCGTCGGCTGGAGATCGCACGCGCACTGTTGCACCGGCCGCGGCTGTTGCTGCTGGACGAGCCGACCGTCGGGCTCGACGTCAAGGCGCGCGCCGACATCATCAGCCATGTCCGCCAGCTCGTGACCGAGCAAGGCATCGGCGTGCTCTGGGCCACCCATCTGTTCGACGAGATCATGGCCGGCGACGACCTCGTGGTGCTGCACCAGGGCAAGGTGCTGGCGCAGGGGCCGATGAGCCGCGTCATCACCGAGGCCGGCGCGCAGGACGTCAACACCGCCTTCATGCGCCTGACCGGCGCGCAAGTGATGCCGGGAGGCGGCGCATGAGCAGCATCACAACGCGCGACGCGCCGCGCGGCTTCTCGGCCTCCGAGTACATGACCTGCCTGACCGGCATCGTCTGGCGCGAGGGCCTGCGCTTCCTGCATCAGCGCGAGCGTTTCGTCTCGGCGCTGGTGCGGCCCCTGGTGTGGCTGTTCATCTTCGCCGCCGGCTTCCGCCAGGTGCTCGGCATCTCCATCATCCCGCCTTACGAGACCTACATCCTCTACGAGGTCTTCATCGCGCCGGGGCTGATGGCGATGATCCAGCTGTTCAACGGCATGCAGTCCTCGCTCTCGATGGTCTATGACCGCGAGATGGGCAATATGCGCACGCTGCTGGTGAGCCCGCTGCCGCGCGGCTTCCTGCTGTTCTGCAAGCTTCTCGCCGGCACCGCGGTGTCGCTGCTCCAGGTCTATGCCTTCCTGATCATCGCCTGGTTCTGGGACATCACGCCTCCCCCGATCGGCTATCTCACCGTGTTGCCGGCGCTGATCCTGTCCGGGCTGATGCTCGGCTCGCTCGGCATGCTGATCTCCTCCGGCATCAAGCAGCTCGAGAACTTTGCCGGTGTCATGAACTTCGTGATCTTCCCGATGTTCTTTGCCTCTTCCGCGCTCTACCCGCTCTGGCGGGTGCAGGAGGGCAGCCCCTATCTCTATTACGTCTGCCAGGCCAATCCGTTCACCCATGCGGTCGAGCTGATCCGGTTTGCGCTGTATGGGCAGATCAACTGGATCTCGCTCGCCGTGGTCGCCGGCTGTACAATCGTCTTCATGATCGCCGCGATCTATGCCTATGATCCCTCGCGCGGGCTGGCACGGCGCGGGCCCGCGGGAGGCGAAGGATGACGGTTCGAACACTTGCTCGGACACTTGCCATGGCAGCGCTTGCGTTTGCGGTCTCGACCGCCGCCGCGCGCGCAGCCGATCCGCGCTATCCCGACTGGCCCTGCTCGCAGGCCAAGGTGCCCGAGATCTCGCTTGCGGCTGTCTGGGCCGGTCCTGCGCTCGACGACGCCGCGAGCAAGTGGAAGGACGACAGCAAGGTCAGCGCCCTGGTCTCGAAGCTTGCGGCGCGCAAGACGCCGCTGGATGACGCCGAAAAGTCGGTGAAGGAATTCTTGAGCGGCTCCGCGGCCGACAAGACCGCCAACGCAAAACTGCTGTTCGCCGGCCTGTTCGACACGCTGAACGCCCAGCGTTCCCAGGTCATGAGCGGGCTCGAACGCGTCAGCCGCAAGCAGCGCGAGGCCGCCGACAAGATCCGCGACGAGACCATCCAGCTCCAGGCGCTGCAGGACGCGACGCCGCGCGACGACACCAAGGTCGACGCGATGAGCAACCAGCTGATCTGGGAAACCCGCATTTTCGAGGATCGCCGCAAGGTGGTGCGCTTCGTCTGCGAGGTTCCGACCACGATCGACCAGCGCCTGTTCGCGCTCGGCCGCGTTATCCAGCAGGAAATGGAATAGCGTCAGTCCCTCTGACGGCTTTGATAAAAGTTCCCGCGATATCAACGCGATCATTCATGTTTGCCGCGCTATCTGCCGGAACCAAATCGTTCTAGGATGGCTTGTCCTGTGAATCCAGTAACGGGAGGCCTCGATGGGAACAGCAAAATTCATCCTCGCAGGTGCTGCAGCCATCACCGTGCTCGCATCCCCCGCCTTTGCTGACGACATGACCGGAATGGTCACCAGCATCAATCGGCTCAACAACACGATCTCGATCCAGCAGATGCAGAAGGGCACGGTCGGCGGCAGCGCCGGCGGCGCGGGCGCGCTCCAGCAGTACAAGGCCAAGGACGCCGCGATGCTGGATTCCGTCCATGCCGGCGATCGGGTGACATATTCCGCGACCGACGCGGATGGCACGGGCACGCTGACGAAGCTGCAGAAGCAGTAGGGCTTGCCTTCACCTCTCCCCGCTTGCGGGGAGAGGTCGGATCGCACTTGCGATCCGGGTGAGGGGGTACAGGTCTCACGACGATGTCGCGCGTGGAGAGAGGCCCCTCACCCCAACCCTCTCCCCGTAAGAACGGGGCGAGGGAGCGCACCTGCGCTCGCTGACGCCCTTCATTCACTGCTCCGGCCGCGGCTCCGGCTGTGCCTCCTCCGTCGGCAGATTCGCGCGCTCCCAGCCGTCGGTACCATCAGGGTACCAGGCGACATTTGAGTAGCCGTAAGCCAGCGCACGCTTGGCGGCGTTCCAGGACATCCAGCAATCGGCGAGGCAATAGATCACGAGCAGCGCGGCCTTGTTGCCGTGCGAGGCTTGCGCAAGACCGCGCTGAAGATAGTCGTCCATCGCCGACGGCAGCGCGCCGTAGCCTGTGTCGGGCAGCCAGACGCTACCGGGAATGTTTTTCCGCGGCGCATCCCGCCACACCGTGCCCGCAGGCAGGTTCTTCGGCTTCGGCGCGCGCGGCAGCACGTCGATGAAGGCACCGCTCTTCGCACGCCAGATCGTCTCGGTCTCCGCCGTCGTCAGCACGCGCGCGCCTTGCAGCGTCGCCGGCACCGGCGCGCGGTAATTGTCGGTGCGATAGCCCTCGGGCTCGAACGGCTCCTGCTGCTGCGCCAAAGCCGGCCCCGCCAGCATGGCGGCGACGAGCGCAGCGGCAAGAGGTCGCCTCATGGCGCCTTCTTGGCCGCCTCCACACCGAGCGGCTTGTCGTTTTCATCCAGCAGCGGCACGCCGAAGTCGAGCAGGATCTTGTTGATCTCGCCCTGGTTCTCCTGAATCAGCTTGTTGAGCTGACGCTTCCAGTTCTGATCGGCGGCGCGCACGCCCATGCCGATGCGATAGACCAGTTTGGGGCCGGTGGTTTCCTTCACCAGCGGCGTCACGTGGAGCGAGCCGGCCTTCTTGGCGTAGTACCCCGCCATCGGTCCCCACAACACGCCGGCGTCGATCTTGCCGGCAGCGAGATCGTCGATCATGGCCTGCGCCGAATTGTCGTAGCGCGTGTCGATCATCAACGGATAGGGTTTTGCGTCGCCCATCAGCCCTGCGATGGCCATATTGGTCGCAGGCGGCGTGCCGGCGACGATGCCGACATGCTTGCCTTTCAGCTTCGGGTCTTCGAGCGTGTCGACGTCCTCCAGCCCGCTGCCCGCTTTCGCAACCAGCGCATACGACGTGCGATAATAGGGATTGGTGCCCTGCACGAGGTCGTCGCCTTGCGGGAAGCCCATGATGACATCGCAGCGATGCGCACCCAGCGTCATGCGCACGAAGCCCGTGGCCTGCGGGAAGAAGACGTAGTCGAGCTTCTTCTGAAGCTTGTCCGCGAACAGCTCCGCGAGCTTGTTCTCGATGCCCTCGCCCTTCTCGTTGGAGAACGGCAGATTGCGCGGATCGGCGCAGACGCGCAGCACTTTGGGGTCGACCAGCTCGAACGAGAGGTCACCACTATCGGTCGTCTGCGCGCGAGCGATGTCGCCGATCGCACACGACACCGCCATCACACACAGTGAAATCAACCAGCGACGATGTCGTCCGGCCTCCATCGCGCTTCCTCCTCATTTCATTCGAATGCTATCCATGCAACGCAGGACGCACCATGTTCTGCCAAACTTCGCGTTGGCTTGTTGTGCTGCAGTGCAATGCGGCAAACCCTGAACTGAGGCGGAAACGTGTCGCATCTCACGTCAAAGATCGCAGCCCTGTCCCTGCTGGGACTTGCGACGCTAGCACGCGCCGGGGCGGCCGAATTGCCTGTGAGCGAAGTTGCACCGGGAATCTTCGTGCACTCCGGGACCATCGCCCTGATGACCCGCGGGAACGAGGGCGACATCGCCAATGTCGGCTTCATCGTCGGCGAGGCTGCGGTGGCCGTGATCGATACCGGCGGCAGCCTTCGTGAAGGCGAAGCGCTGCTGGCCGCGGTGCGGGCCCGTACCAGCAAGCCGATCCGCTACGTCATCAATACCCACGGCCATCCCGACCATGTCTTCGGCAATGCGGCCTTTGTGGCGGAGGGAACCAGCTTCGTCGGCCACAGCAAGCTGCCCCAGGCACTGGCCACGCGCGGGCCGTATTACCTCGATAATTTTCGGCGCATCATGGGCGATGAGCTGATCGATCCCGTGAAGATCGTGCCCCCCACTGAGCTGGTTCGGGACACCATGACGCTCGATCTCGGATCGCGCCGGCTGACCTTGCGCGCCTGGCCGACCGCGCACAGCGACAACGACCTGACGGTGTTCGACGAGACGACTAGGACCCTGTTCGCAGGCGATCTGGTCTTCCTCCGCCACATCCCGGTGATGGATGGCAGCATCCGCGGCTGGCTCGCCCTGCTGAAGGAGCTGGACGCCGTTCCGGCGGTTCGCGTCGTCCCCGGTCACGGCCCTGTGAGCGACTGGCCTGCCGCGCTCTCGGATGAACGGCGTTATCTCTCGACGCTGCTGTCGGACGTCCGTGCCTCGAACAAGAAGGGCGAGCCGATCCGGACCGCGGCCGAGAAGGCCGCGGCCACCGAGCGGTCGCATTGGGAACTGTTCGACGACTACAACGCCCGCAACGCAACCGCAGCATTTTCTGAAATTGAATGGGAGTAGCGGCCGCGCTACCCTTATCCGATAATTGCGTCGTCCGCACAGGAGATCAGCTTCGCTGACTCCGAGGAACCTGACCATGATGGGATGCACACGCCGCCTGCCGCTGATCGCCGCGTTGCTCGGCATCGCCTTCGCGCTGCCTGCGAGCGCCGAGGAGGCCTACGATCCCTGGCCTGGCCTGGTGCAGGATATCTTCAGCAACCGTCCGATGAACGACGGCAACGATGTCATCGCCATCGAAATGCCCTATCGCGCCGAGGACGCGGCGATCGTGCCGGTGACCCTGCGCAGCAAGCTGTCACCGGGCGATGCGCGCCGCATCCGATCGATCACGCTGGTGATCGACCGCAACCCGGCGCCGATGGCCGCGAAATTCGAGCTTGGCGCGGATGCCAATGTCACCGAGATCTCCACGCGCGTGCGTGTCAATAATTACACCGACGTTCATGCGGTGGCGGAGCTGAGCGACGGCCAGCTCTACGTCTCCAAGACCTATGTGAAGGCGTCGGGCGGTTGCTCGGCCCCGGCGGGGAAGAACGCGGAGGAAGCCCAGAACCGCCTCGGCCAGATGCGCTACCGGCAGTTCGCGCGCGAGGAGGCGCCGGCGAGCCGCATCCGCGAGGCCCAGATCATGATCGGCCATCCCAACAATTCCGGCCTGCAGATGGATCAGGTCACGCAGCTCTACATTCCCGCCTTCTTCATCAACCAGCTGAAGCTGACGCAGGACGACAGCCCCGTACTGTCGATGGAAGGCGGCATCTCGATCTCGGAAGATCCCAATCTGCGCTTCACCTACGTGTCCAATGGCGCGAAGCGATTCCGCGCGGAAGCCAAGGACACGGACGGGCACGTGTTCCGCAACGAGTGGGACGTGGAGAAGCCGGGGACGTGAGGCGAGGACCACCCTCCCCTGGAGGGGGAGGGTGAGACACAGCGACACAAATCAAAAACACCTCACCTCGGCCTCGGCCTGGGCCCGCCGCAAATCATTCACGGCCGAATTCGCCTGCTCTGATGTCCGGAACTGGGTGCCGAGATTGCCGCGAACCTGGGACATGCTGAGCGCGGTCTCGGCGGTGACATAGCGTTCGTAGCTGACAATCGAGGCGACCACGTCGATCGAGCAGGAGCATTGCTCGATCGCCTGCCGCGTCTCACCATTGGCTTTCATGCAGCCATAGACATATTCCGCGCGCGCCGACGTCGGATAATCATTGGCCTCCTCGGCCCGCACCGTGCAGACGGTCGCCGCGAGCACGACCATAGCGGCGACAATCGGTCGTACCTGTCCCGCAAAACTCATGAGTGTCCTCCCGCTGGTTGCGATGGAAGCTATGCTATGCCTATTGTCCTGAAAAGCACCCTATCCGAGGAAATGGCTCACAAGGTGATGAGAGTTTTGGCACGAATATTGGCGCTCGCAACGACGTTGGCGCTGACGCTGGGTACGGCGGCCCATGCCGCCGACACCATCCGCCTGGCGGTGCAGAAGACCGGAACGTTCTCCTGGGAACTGGCCACCATCCGCGAGGCCGGGCTCGACAAGGAGGCCAATCTGGCGCTGGAAGTCACCGAGCTTGCGAGCCCCGAGGCCGGCAAGATCGCGCTGCGCGCCGGCAATGCCGACATCATGCTGTCGGACTGGCTGTGGGTGTCGCGCGAGCGCGCGCTCGGCGCCAAGCTCACCTTCTATCCCTATTCCAGCGCGCTCGGCGCAGTGATGGTGCCCGCGGCATCACCGATCAAGACGCTTGGCGATCTGAAGGGCCGCAAGCTCGCCGTCGGCGGCGGTCCCCTCGACAAGAGCTGGCTGCTGCTGCAGGCACGGATGAAGCAGGACGGCATCGACCTGAAGTCGGATGCGACGATCGCCTATGGCGCGCCGCCTTTGATCGCCGCCAAGGCGCTCGACGGCGAGATGGATGCGAGCCTGAATTTCTGGAATTTCTGCGCCCAGCTCGAGGCCAAGGGTTTTCGGCGCCTCGCCGGCATCGAAGAGATTTTGCCGAAGCTCGGCGCCAAGGGCGCGGTCTCTGCCGTCGGCTATGTCTTCGACGAGGGCTGGGCCGCGAGCCACCGCGACGCCGTGGCGCGTTTCATCGCCATGACCCGCAAGGCCAAGCAGTTGCTGGTGACCTCGGATGCGGCCTGGGACAAGATCGCCCCGCTCACCGGCGCGAGCGATCCGGCCATGCTCAAGACCTACCGCGACCGCTATCGTGACGGCATTCCACGCCGGAACATCAGCGATGAGGAAGCGGACGCGCGCGTGCTCTATCGCGTGCTGGCCGAGATCGGCGGCCGCGAGCTGGTCGGTCCGGCGGCCGAGCTCGATCCGGGCACGTTCTATCACGCCGTCCCCGGAGACTGAGGTGCTGCGCCTTCTCTCGTTCGCCCTGTTTCTCGCGATCTGGTGGACCGCCGCACTGTTCGTCGGAGGCGCAAAGCTGCCCTCCCCGCCCGCCGTGCTCAATGTCATTGTCGCGGAAGCGTCGAGCGGCGCGCTGTTCCTGCATCTCGGTGCGACGCTGGCGCGCGTGGCGCTCGCCTTCGTGCTGGCGATGTCGCTCGGCAGCGCGATCGGCTATCTGATGGGCCGAGTCAAGCTCGCCGACCGGCTCGGCGATCCCTGGCTGATCCTGCTGTTGAACCTGCCGGCGCTGGTGGTGATCGTGCTTGCCTATATCTGGGCCGGGCTCACCGAGACCGCCGCGATCGCAGCGATTGCCATCAACAAGCTGCCGACTGCGGTCGTCACCTTGCGCGAGGGCACCCGCGCGCTCGACCGTTCGCTGGACGAGATGGCGATGGTCTTCGCGATGCCGCGCTGGCGCGCGTTCCGCCACGTCGTGCTGCCGCAGCTTGCGCCCTATATCGCGGCCTCCGCCCGCTCCGGCCTGTCGCTGGTGTGGAAGATCGTGCTGGTCGCCGAACTGCTGGGACGGCCGAACGGCGTCGGCTTCGAGATCGGCGTTGCCTTCCAGCTGTTCGACACGCCGCGCCTGCTGGCCTATTCCCTGACATTTGCCGCGGTCGTGCTCGTGATCGAGACGGCGCTGGTACAACCGTTCGAGGCCCGCGCAACGCGGTGGCGGCCCCGTGCGGCTTGAGGTCGAGATCACAGGCAAGACTTTCAAAAGTGCCGCGGGCGGAACGCACGAGGTGCTGGCACCCGTTAAATTCGCGCTGCAGTCCGGCGAGGTCGGCGTGCTGATCGGCCCCTCAGGCTGCGGCAAGAGCACGATGCTGCGCATCATCCTCGGGCTCGATCGCGATTTCGACGGCCATGTCGCGCGCCCGCCGGAGGTGCGGATCGGCATGGTGTTCCAGGAGCCGCGCCTGCTGCCGTGGCGATCGGTCGAGCAGAACGTGCGATTGGCAGCACCCGATGTTGCCGACGCCAAGCTGTCGGAGCTGTTCAAGATCCTGGAGCTGGAGGCGCACCGCAGCCACTTCCCGGGCGAACTGTCGCTGGGCCTCGCCCGCCGCGTCGCGCTCGCGCGCGCCTTCGCGGTCGAGCCCGACCTGCTCGTGCTCGACGAGCCGCTCGCCTCGCTCGACGACGCGCTCGCCGGCCGCCTGCGCGACGAGATCGCGACACTGGTGGCGAGCCGCTCCGTGATGACGCTGCTCGTCACCCACAGCCTCGACGATGCCATCCGTCTCGGCGACCGCCTGTTCTTCCTGTCGCCGCGCCCGGCGCGCATCGTGCAGGAGGTGCCGATTGCCATCCCGCGCGCCGAACGCGGCGAAGCCGAGATTGCGGCGATCAGGGCGGGGCTTGCGCTGCGCATCCAGGCGGAACAAGGCGACGAACGCGCCGGGCGGGATGTCTCATAGGCAATCGCGCGAGGCGCGTGCTAGGTTGGGTCGCAGCGGAGTCTTCTGATGAAGCGAACGATCGCCCTGACGGCGCTTGGCCTCGCTCTGCTCGCACCAACATCGCGCGCGCAGGACATGATGCGGGACCTCGATCTGACGTCGCCTGCAATGGTCTCCGCCGAGATGAGCCGGCAGGAGGTCGAGGCGACGCTTGCCAATGCGAGCGCCGGCGCGCCCGCCGATTTGACCGGCAAGCGACTATCGGGGCTCGATCTCAGTGGTCTCGACCTAACCAAGGCCATCCTCCGCGCGGCACGGCTCAACAAGACGAAACTCGCCGGCGCCCGGCTTGACGGTGCGGTCCTCGATCAGGCGTGGCTGTTGGATGCGGATCTCACGGGCGCGAGCCTGAAGGGGGCCAATCTGTTCGCCTCACAGATGGCACGCGCTCGCCTCGACGGCGCCGATCTGACCGGTGCGCGCATTGCGGCCGATCTCAGCGGCGCGAGCCTGGTCGGCGCGTCGATTGCGGATGCGCATCTCGGTGCCGACATGCGCAACCAGTCGATGGGACTGATGCGCGCCGTGCTGCGATCTTCCAATCTGGCGCGGTTGAACGCGCGCAACGCCGACCTGTCCCGGGTTGACCTCGAATTTGCTTCCCTCAAGGGGGCCGACCTGACCGGCGCGTCGCTCAGGAACGCTCAGCTCGGCGGCGCCGACCTGACCGGCACGACCATCATCGACGCCGATTTCGACGGCGCCGATCTCGCCTCCGCCAGGCTGATTGCGCCGATCGGCCTTGACCGGGCCAAGAATTTCGACAAGGCAAAGAACCGTGAGCGCCTGATCAGGGAATAGCGGCGCGTTATTGGGAGGACTGGCTGATGCGTTGGTGTCTCGTTTTGATCGCGGTGTTGGCGTGTGCCGGCGAGGCCGCCGCGCAGACCAAGGGCAAAGGCATCCGGCTCTGGAATTTGACCAGCGAGACGATCTCCGGCTTCCAGCTCGCACCTAGCGGCAAGACAGATTGGGGCCCGAACCAGTGCCTGAACGACAAGGACAAGGAGGTCGACCACGACGAGCGGCTGCGCATCACCGGCGTCGAGCCCGGCCGCTACGACGCCAAGGTCAGCTATCCCAATTCACGGCAGTGCGTGGTCCGTGACATCGAGATCAAGGCCGATGCGGTGTTCTCGATTGCGGATAAGGATTTGAAGGACTGCACGAAGTAGCTCCTGCTCCTCATCCTGAGGAGCCGCGCAGCGGCATCTCGAAGGATGAAAGGCCCGGCTGCAGCAGCGGGGCCTGCACGGTTCGAGACGCGCGTTCCGCGCTCCTCACCATGAGGAGCTTAGAGTAGCGCGTCAGGCCTTGTCGTTCGGGTGCGGATATTCGCAACGCCAGCGCACGGCCTGCCACTTCGGATGCTCACCGACCCATTGCGCGATATAGGGCGGTGCGGCCATCGAGCATTGCGCCGGCGAACCGCCAAAGTTGAACACCAGATGCTGCTCCTCGCAGGTCGCAGGCGAGAGCACCGCACACACAGTCACCACCAGGTCGATCGGATTCATGCCGGGATCCTTGCGCGAGAGCACTTCAGACTAGCACAAAGGGATACGTCCCGAAGAGCCGGAAGTTTCAATCCGGCGTGAGGAGCAGGCGGGGAACCCGCTTTGCTAGAAGTTGATCCCGAACACCACCCGCGCCTGGTGCCGTTCGAAATTGACGAGATCGAGATTGGCCCCGGATCCGGCCGGTCGGCCCCAGGCCTGCATGCTCCAGCTCAAGGTGAGCCGCGATTGCTCGGAGAGCTGGAAATAGGCGGTCGGTCCGACGAACAGGGCTTGTCCTGAGAACTCGCCAAGGCCGATACCTTCATACTGGCGGAAGTAGCGCATCTCGCCGCCGAGCAGGAAATTCGGCCGCACGCGCACCATGCCGGCGACGGCGGCACCGATGGTGGAGCTCTTCTCGGACAGCCCGCTCACCTCGAACCGCGCCCATTCGGGCTGGTAGATCAAATTGAGCGCGCCGATGACAAAATTCGGGATCAGCTCGCGATCGAAGGCGAGCGTGAAGTCGGTGCCGTACATCCGTCCCTTGGCGCCGCTGACCTCATCGATGCGATCGCCATGGGTCTCGGCGGCGATCGTCATCCCGAATGGCGCCTTCTCGCGATCGAGCAGACGATAACGCAGGTCGAGCGAGAGGCCCTGGAAATTGAACTGGCGGCGGTCATCGATATCGGGGACGCCGGTGATGTCGTGCAGCGTCGCGGTGCCGCCGACCTCGACGCGAAAATTGGGCAACGGCACGATTTCGATCTCGACCTCCTGGCCGAGGGCGCGATAGGTGCCGCCGCCCTTGCCGAAGCGTCCCGTCGTCTGGGTCTGGAATTCGCGCTCGCCGGGATTGCCGACATCACTGCCGATCATGAAGCCAAAGATATGCTCGGTATCGAAGCCCTCTTCGGCCCTGGCGCACATTGGCAGAAGCGTGAGCGTGAGCGTGCACGCGATCGCCGTCCGGATTGTGTGAGCTCCAATGCGCATCACGAACACTACCACGGCTTCGATGGCCCACGCCATCAAAGCCGCGGCAGGTCGTCAGTCTTACTTGCGCGCAGCGCAGGCGTACATGTTGATTTCCATGCCGACCGGCACTTCCACGATCTTCGGAGCTTTCCAGGCCATTCGGGGTCTCCCCAGGGATTGAGCGCGACATCGCGCCGGGCAAAACCTAGGGCTGCGTCAGTCACGGCGCAAGCCTGGAATCGGACCACGAACACAGCGAACTGTCGCGCGGGACGCGCACAGTTCACTCTCGGGCAAACCGCCTTCGCTCCCAGTCAAGCGCGGCTGTGCTCAACGCAACAAGCGCAGCAATGCGCGGCCGGCGCGCGAGTTCAGCTCCTTCGCATCCAGCGTTCCATCCTTGTCGGGATTCGCCGCGTTGAAGCGCTGCTCCACAACTGCAAGATATTCATCGAGCGTCAGCGTGCCATCGTGATCGGGGTCGGCGGCGGCGAGTTCTTTCGCCGTTAACCGTCCGCGCAATTCGCGCATGTCGAGCGTCCCGTCATGATCGGGATCGAGCTTTGCGAACAGCGCGGCGGCGGCCTTCTTCACCTCGGCCAGATCGAGCGTGCCGTCATTGTCGGTGTCGAACATCTTGACCGCGCCGCCGGATGCCGACCAGGCCGGACCGGAGAGCACGGCGAACGTGAGCGCAAGCGCAACTGAGCGACGCGATATCATTTTGACCTCCCTCATCATGAGCCCCGATTCGCGCAGGCTCGCGACAACATAAGTCCGCAAGCCGGCCGCGGTTCAAGCCGAATTGCCATGGTCACCGCGACGAAACCGGCGCCGCGCTGAAATTCTCGCGCTGCGTCAATCTTCGCGCCGTGGAAATTGATGCAGCGCATTCGCGCAAGACGAGCAGAATTCTTCGAAGATTACCGCATCAAGCCTGGCATCTGGCGTCCAAACTATCGGCAGCGCGCGTTCGACTTTCGTATTGACGGGTTTTGCTTTCGGGCGGAGTGTTGCAATCGCAGCGTCAAAAGGCGCGCATATTGGGAGGAACGGATGAAACGCTTTGCGATGGCCGCGAGCCTCGTCATATCCGCATGCTCGGTTGCGAGCGCACAAACGACCGATCAGTTGGTCAAGGGCGCAACCGATACGTCGAACGTTCTGAACTACGGGATGGGCTACAATCTGCAGCGCTTCTCGACGCTGAACCAGATCAACAAGGACACCGTCAAGAACCTCGTCCCGGTCTGGAATTATTCCTTCAACGACGATCGCAGCGAGGAATCGCAGCCGCTGGTGTACCAGGGCGTGATCTACGTGACCTCCCACAACGCGACCATGGCGGTCGACGCCAAGACCGGCAAGCAGATCTGGAAATCCAAGATCGAATATCCGGCGGAGACGCCGCGCATCGTCTGCTGCGGCATCATCAATCGCGGTGCCGCCCTGTTCGACGGCAAGCTGTTCCGCACCACGCTCGACGCCAACGTGATCGCGATCGACGCCAAGGACGGCAAGGAGCTGTGGCGGCAGAAGGCGGCCGACATCAAGGAAGGCTATTCGATGACGGTGGCGCCGCTGGTCGCGGACGGTGTCGTCATCACCGGTATCTCCGGCGCCGAATTCGGCACCCGCGGCTTCATCGATGGCTGGGATCCGGCAACGGGCAAGCATCTCTGGCGCACCAATTCGATCCCCTCACCGGACGAGCCCGGCGGCGACACCTGGAAGGGCGACACCTGGAAGCTCGGCGGCGGCTCGACCTGGATCACGGGCTCCTATGATCCCGAGCTGAACACGGTCTATTGGGGCATCGGCAATCCCGGCCCGTTCAACGCGGCCGTGCGGCCCGGCGACAATCTCTACACCTGCTCCGTGCTGGCGATGGATCCCAAGACCGGCAAGATCAAGTGGCACTACCAGTTCTCGCCGAACAATCCGTTCGACTATGACTCGGTGGCCGAAATGGTCCTCGCCGACATGAACGTCGAGGGCAAGCCGACCAAGGTGCTGATGGATGCCAACCGCAACGGCTTCTTCTACGTGCTCGATCGCACCAACGGAAAAGTGCTCGCGGCCAATCCTTACGTGAAGGTGAATTGGGCAACCGGCGTCGATCTGAAGACCGGCCGTCCGATCGAGACCGACGTCGTCAAGGATGCGCGCGACGGCAAGAAGGTCACCATCTATCCGTCGATCCTCGGCGGCAAGAACTGGGAGCCGATGTCGTTCAACCCGCAGACCGGCCTCGCCTACGCCAACACGCTCGCCTTCGGCGGCAGGTACAAGTCGGAGCCGGCCACCTTCAAGCAGGGTGAATTTTATCTCGGCATGGACCTGACCGATCCCTGGGAATGGGGTGACGGCGCGCGCGGCCATCTGAAGGCGATCGATCCGATGACCGGCAAGGCGAAGTGGGAGGCGGCAAGCGATATCCCGCGCTTCTCCGGCGTCCTGTCGACTGCGGGCGGCGTCGTGTTCACGGGCGCGCTGACCGGCGAGTTCGAGGCCTTCGATGCCGACAGCGGCAAGAAGCTCTGGCAGTTCCAGACCGGCTCCGGCATCGAGGGACAGCCGGTGACCTGGCAGCAGGACGGCGTGCAGTACATCGCCGTCACCAGCGGCTATGGCGGCGTCTACTCGCTGTTCTCCGGCGACGAGCGGCTGGCCCAGGTGCCGCCGGGCGGCTCGCTCTGGGTCTTTGCGGTGAAGCAGTAACGGCAAGACACGTTGAGAGACATGGCTCACAGGACGGTGGCGATCCTCGCCACCGTCGCGGTGCTGACGGTCGCGCTTGCGGCGACCGTTCGTGCCGCGGATGATTCGAACGGCAATCCGGTGCAGGCGCAGATCGACCACGGCAAGTCGACCTATGCCGAAAAATGCTCGCACTGCCACGGCCCCAACATGATGAATTCCGGCACCGTCACGCCGGACCTGCGCGCCTTTCCCGACGACAGGACGCGCTTCGTCACCACCGTGAAGAACGGCAAGAACAACAAGATGCCGCCCTGGGGCGACATCCTCAACGATGACGAGATCGGCGATCTCTGGGCCTTCATCTCGAGCCGGAGGAAGCCATGAGAGGTCGGCTGGCAGCACTCGGTCTCGTCGCGACGCTTGCGGCTTCGACAACGGTGGCGTGGGCGGCAGATCCCCTCAGTGTCTGCCTTGACAAGGACCGGCCGCCGCTCTCGGCGCATCACCGCGGCAAGCCGGACTCGGGCTTCGACGTGCTGCTGGCGCAGGCGATCGCGGACCGGATGGGGCGCCCGCTCAGGATCCAGTGGTTCGAGAGCAAGCTGGATGAAGATTCGAGCCCGCAGCTCGAAACCAATGCGCTGCTGTCCGACGGCCGTTGCTCGCTGGTCGGCGGCTACGCGCTGACAACGGATTCCCTCGTCAAGCCCGGCGTGCCGACGGCGCGCCTACCGGATTTCGCAGGCGCCACGCGCGATGACCGGCGCCGCCGCGTCTCGCTCGGCGAACTTGCTCCGACCCGGCCTTACGTCTATTCGCCGATGACGGTGGTGCTCGGGCCGAAGGCGCGCGACCGCAAGATCAACGATATCGGCGACCTCGCAGGCCTGCGCCTCGCCATCGAAAGCGGATCGCTCGGCGACGCCATCCTGATGACCTTCGACAAGGGACGGCTGATCGACAACATCACCCATCTCGTGCCCGCCCGCGACGACCTTCTCGGCGCGCTCGATCGCGGCGATTATGATGCGACCCTGATCGATCTCGCCCGCTACGACGCCCACCGCGCCGCGCATCCGGACACTGCGATATCAGGCTCCGGCTATTATTATCCGATCGGGGCCAATCGCGGCTATGTCGGGCTCGGCAGTGATCCCGCTTTGATCGAGGCCGTCAACAAGGCGCTCACGGATCTCGCGGCCGAGGGCAAGATCGCCGAATTCGGCAAGCAAGCCGGCCTGACCTATCTGTCGCCGCGCGAGCCGGCGATCCTCGGCGACGTCTGGACGAAGATCATTCAGCGGTGAGAGCCGGACGCGAACCGCCCCGGTGCCGCGCCACTCTCCGCTGTCATGCCCCGCCTTGTGCGCAATTGCGCACTGGGGCGGGCATCCAGTACGCCGCAGCTTCTCGATTCAATCTCTGCCGTCTCGGCGTACTGGATCGCCCGGTCCCGGCTCCGCCAAGGCTACGCCGAGGCCCACAAAGGCGCTCGGCGCGCCGAAGCTTCAGCGAAAGCGGCAAGCCGGGCGATGACGGCGAGGGTGTGGCGAGACTGTTGGCTCGCACACCGAAGTCAGGAGGCTGCTCCCGTGCTATGCATACGTCTCATTTGACGACGGTGCCCCGTGAACGCCCCGACCACCCCGCCCTCCTCTAGCCTCCGCGATCTCCTCGCCCGCGAGATCAAAAGCAGCGAGCTGTTGCGCGCACTGATCGTCGTCGGCCCGTTCGTGGCCGCCTGGTTCATCTCGCGCGAGACGGCGCTCCTGAATTTGGGACTGATCGCGGTGTCGCTGCTGATTCCGGCTCTGCGGCAGCATTTTCCGCCCAAAGTGGTCGCATGGCATTATCTGGTGATACTCGTGACGTTTGCGGCGCTCTTCCTCGCCGCCCCGATCAAACCGCTGTTCGTGGTTCTGACCGCGCTTGCCGGCTTCCTCGCGGTGGCGGTGACACGTTACGGCGAGCATTTTCGTACGCTCGGCAATTGGGTGTTCATTCCGGCCGTCTACCTCGCCTGCGAGGTGCGCGAAGGCGTGAGCGCCTCGGAGGCGCTGCGGCATGCCGGCATCATCATCGTCTCCTCGCCGGTTGCACTGGCGCTGGTCTGCGCCATCCAGGTTTACGATCAGCGGCGGCGCGGCAATGCCGCGACCTCGTTCGGGCCGCCTGCGGCCGAGTGGACGCTGCCCGCAGCGGCCACCGCCATGGCGGTGTTCGCCGCGGCGGCGCTGGTCGAGATCCTCGACCTTGCGCAGGGACAATGGGTGATGTGGTCGGCCGCGAGCGTCGTGGTCGGCGATCTCTCGGCCTCCACCGACAAGCTGAAGCAACGCGCCATCGGCGCCTTCGTCGGTGTGCCCTCGGGCTTCCTCGCCGGTCTCGCACTGCCGCAGAACCGCGTCGGCTATGCGTTTGCGGTTCTCGCAGCCACACTGACGCTGATCTCGTTCTCCCGCTATATCGTCGGCTTCGGCCTGCGCTGCTTCTTCATCGCGCTCGCCGCATCCTTTGCCGGCGGCGCCAGCGGCATTGCGGAGGAGCGCGTCGCCAATGTGATCATCGGCGGCGCGTTTGGCCTCATCGCGGTTGCCCTGACCGATATCGTCTGGCAGCGCGTGATGCGGAAAGGTGGTTCGCCCCCTTCGCATCCGACCAAAGCCTAGTGTCGGGAACGCATTTGCGAGCTATGATCGGACGGTACAACCGGAAGCCTCTTGCCGTCAGGGACGAGAAAGGCCGCTCGCATGAGACCCGATGCCGTCGCCGTGGCCGCCCTGGTCATCCTGCTTTTCCCGATGGGCTATTTCCTGCTGGCCTCGCCCGCTTTCCTGCTGGTCAAGCTCGACATCCCGCCGGTGACGCAGCTGCTGCGCGGGATGTTCAACATCCAGTTCAGGATGATTAGCGTGGCCGGCATCATCGGGACGGTGGCTTTCATCTTCGCGGGACGACCGCTGTTCGCAGCAGGCATCGGCCTGATCGCGGCCCTCGCGATCTGGGGACGCCCGTGGTTCATACGCCAGATGGACGATCAGCTCAGCGCCAGAGATGCGGGCAATGCGGACGCGGTGCGCCAGCTACGTCGTTTGCATTGGAGCGGAATGCTCTGCAACGCGGTGCTGGTGGCCGCTCTCGTGGCCAGCATTCCCTACGTTGCCACATCGACGTGAGGGGATCGCGGGTCCGGCCAACGCAACCCGCGACGAGCCGCAGCGTGACGCCCGCTTAATTCTCGTCCACGGCAACAGCGCTCTGCTGCCCCTTGTGGATCGAGGACGGCACCACGCCGAAATATTTCCGGAACACGCGGCTGAAATGCGATGAGCTGGAGAAGCCCCAGGAGAATGCGACGTCGGTGATGGTCTTGCCGCCGTGCGCCTCGAGCTCCTGGCGGCAGTTCTGCAAGCGGGCCTGCCAGATGTAGTCGCTCACCGTCGTGCCGCGCTCGGAGAACAGCATGTGCAGATAGCGCTTGGAGCAGCCGAGCTCGGCGGAGATCTGGTCGATGCACAGATCGGGATCGCGCAAGTGCTCGCGGATGAAGAATTGGGCACGCACATACATCGCCTCGGGCCCGACCCGATCGAACATCGTGTCGGCTTCGCGCAGCGGCAGCAGCAACAGGTCGATCAGCGAATCAGCAACACCGACCGCGCTGTTGGCCGACAGCTTCGCCGCCTCGTCGAACGTGGCATGGACGAAATCATGGGCGATCCGCCCGGTCCCCGTCTTCGCCGACAGCTTGCAGGCCGGCATGCGCTGCGACGGGAAGCCGCGATCGCGCAGCAGCGCCTTCGGCACGATCACCACATCGTGGCGCGTGAAGGCGGGACTGACGATCAGATGCGGGCATGAGACGTCATAGGCAATGATGTCGCCGGGGTTCAGCTCGATGTGGCGGCCTTCCTGCTCGAAATAGGACACGCCGTAGGTCTGGAAGTGAATCTTGATGTACGGGTGTTCATTGGCCTTGGCGCGCGCCAGCGTATGCGCGATGCGATGCTGGCTGACCTCGATCTGACAGAGCTTCAGGCGCGAGACGGTGGTGTAGTCGATGCGCCCCTCGAGCGAGGATGCTTCGAGCGGATCGACATCGAAGTGTCCGCACAGACTCGTCAGCCCGTCGATCCAGCTTTGGATCTGGCGCTTCGGCGTCAGTCCGGTCGTCGAGAGCGTGTGAATTGTGTCGGACATTAATCCAGCCACTGGTGATACCCGGAGATTCTACGCGAATCGCGGCCAGCGCCTGCTGGAGCCCTCAGCCATGATTGCGTGACGTTTACCTCAAATTTGGGCGGTCTTTTGAACGAGCGCCATCGTTCCTTTGCCACCCTTGAAAGTTAATCCTCCGCCTTAGTTGCAGCGCCGTCAAGGGGAACCTGATCGCTGCGCGCGGCGCCAGGCCGCACGGAAGCCGCTGAATTCGCTACCGCAAAATCAAAAACTTTGCCTCCGTGCGCTGTCGAGCAAAGCGGGTTCACTCTTGGGCAAGTTTCCCGTTGGCGAAGTCGTTAGGGATTGCGGCAGGAACAAAAAGAACGGGCCGCTCCTGCACGTGGACCCGTAGCTCTCATCGGAGGAGGAAACAGCACAGCATCGTTTCTGGTCCCCAACGTGACCGCCCTGCACGAGCAGACGCCGGACGAGAAGCCCGGTGATTGAGCAATGCTTCGGAAACAATAAAACGAGACCAACGGAGGAATGACTATGCGCAAGGTGCTACTGGCGACCTTTCTTGGCTCCGCGGCGGCTCTCGCCGTCGGGAGCGCGTCAGCCAATGACGAAGTGCTCAAGATGTCGCAGAACCCGAAAGACTGGGTGATGCCGACCGGCGACTATGCCAATACCCGCTACTCCAAGCTCAACCAGATCAATGCACAAAATGTCGGCAAGCTCCAGGTTGCCTGGACCTTCTCGACCGGCGTGCTGCGCGGCCACGAAGGCGGCCCGCTGATCGTCGGCAACATGATGTACGTCCATACGCCGTTCCCGAACAAGGTCTACGCCATTGACCTTTCCAACGAGAACAAGATCGTCTGGAAGTACGAGCCGAAGCAGGATCCGAACGTCATCCCGGTGATGTGCTGCGATACCGTTAACCGCGGCCTCGCTTTCGGTGACGGCAAGATCTTCCTGCATCAGGCCGACACGACCCTCGTCGCGCTCGACGCCAAGACCGGTCAGGTTGCGTGGACCGCCAAGAACGGCGATCCGAGCAAGGGCGAGACCGGCACCTCGGCACCGATGGTCGTCAAGGACAAGGTGCTGATCGGCATCTCCGGCGGCGAGTTCGGCGTTCAGGCTCACATGAGCGCCTACGACATCAAGACCGGCAAGCTGGCCTGGCGCGGCTTCTCGGAAGGCCCGGATGACCAGATCCTGGTCGACGACAAGACCACTGCGCTCGGCAAGCCGATCGGCAAGGACTCCAGCCTGAAGACCTGGCAAGGCGATCAGTGGAAGATCGGCGGCGGTGCGACCTGGGGCTGGATCTCCTACGATCCCGAGATGAACCTGATCTATTACGGATCGGGCAACCCCTCGACCTGGAATCCGAAGCAGCGTCCGGGCGACAACAAATGGTCGATGACCATCTGGGCACGTAACCCGGACACCGGCGTGGCCAAGTGGGTCTACCAGATGACGCCCCATGACGAATGGGACTATGACGGCGTCAACGAGATGATCCTCTCGGACCAGTCGATCAACGGTCAGGCCCGCAAGCTGCTGACGCATTTCGATCGTAACGGCCTCGGCTATACGCTCGATCGCGGCACCGGCGAGCTCCTGGTCGCCGAAAAGTACGATCCGAAGGTGAACTGGACCTCCGGCGTCGACATGGACAAGAACTCCGCCACCTATGGCCGTCCGAAGGTGCTCGACGCAGCTTCGACCGACAAGGCCGGCGAAGATCACAACGTGAAGGGCATCTGCCCGGCCGCGCTCGGCACCAAGGACGAGCAGCCGGCAGCCTACTCGCCGGACACGCAGCTGTTCTACGTTCCGACCAACCACGTCTGCATGGACTACGAACCGTTCAAGGTGAGCTACACCGCGGGCCAGCCCTACGTGGGTGCGACGCTCTCGATGTATCCGCCGCAGGGCGATACCCATATGGGTAACTTCATCGCCTGGGACGGCAAGACCGGCAAGATCGTCTGGTCGAACAAGGAGCAGTTCTCGGTCTGGTCGGGTGCGCTCGCGACCGCCGGCGGCGTGGTGTTCTACGGCACGCTCGAAGGCTACCTGAAGGCAGTCGACGCCAAGACCGGCAAGGAGCTCTACAAGTTCAAGACTCCCTCCGGCATCATCGGCAACGTCACCACCTATGAGAACGGCGGCAAGCAGTATGTCGCAGTGCTCTCGGGCGTGGGCGGCTGGGCCGGCATCGGTCTGGCAGCTGGCCTGACCGATCCGACCGCAGGTCTCGGCGCAGTCGGCGGCTACGCCGCGCTCAGCAACTACACGGCGCTCGGCGGTACGCTGACCGTGTTCTCGCTGCCCGCGAACTAGCCTCAGCTCCGTATCGCTCCGGCGCGTGGATCAACTCCACGCGCCGGCTCGTCTCCACCGAACGCCTTCGAGGAACACCTCTTGCGTAAAATCTGCTCTGTCATTGCTGCGATGATCTTCGTTGCGTCCGGAGGAATTGCTGTCGCGGACGGCTCGGGCGACCCGACCGCCGTCAAGCAGAACGAAACTGGCGAATGGCTCGATAAGGAAGGTAACCCGACCTACAAGGTCAACGGCGAGACCGTCGACTGGTACACCTATTCCGGATACCGCCGCTATCACTCGGACTGCCATGTGTGTCATGGCCCGGATGGCATGGGCTCGACCTATGCACCCGCACTGAAGGATTCGCTCAAGACGATGAGCTATGCCGATTTCCTCGGCGTCGTCGCCTCGGGCCGCAAGAACATCTCCACCGCCGCAGAGAATGTGATGCCGGCCTTCGGAGATAACCCGAACGTCGCCTGCTACATGGACGATCTCTATGTCTATCTGCGCGCCCGTTCCAACGAGGCCTGGGGCCGCGCCCGTCCCGGCAAGCATGAGGACAAGAACGACGCCTATACCAAGAATGAAGACTCGTGCATGGGCAAGAAGTGAACGTTTGGACCCGGCTGAGACTCAGGTCTTGGCGCCCTGCGAGAATTTGAGGAGTTACCGATGAAGACACGTGCCGCCGTTGCTTTTGAAGCCAAGAAGCCGCTCGAGATCGTCGAAGTCGATCTGGAAGGACCGAAGGCCGGCGAAGTCCTGGTCGAGATCAAGGCGACGGGTATCTGCCATACCGACGCCTACACGCTCGACGGTTTCGACAGCGAAGGAATCTTCCCGTCGATCCTCGGCCATGAGGGCGCCGGCATCATCCGCGAGATCGGTGCAGGCGTGACCTCGGTCAAACCGGGCGATCACGTCATTCCGCTCTACACGCCGGAATGCCGGCAGTGCAAAAGCTGCCTGAGCCAGAAGACCAATCTCTGCACCGCGATCCGCGCGACGCAGGGCAAGGGCGTGATGCCCGACGGCACCAGCCGCTTCTCCTACAAGGGCAAGCCGATCTACCACTATATGGGCTGCTCGACCTTCTCCAACTTCACGGTGCTGCCCGAGATCGCGGTGGCGAGGATCCGCGAGGACGCCCCCTTCGACAAGAGCTGCTACATCGGCTGCGGCGTCACCACCGGCGTCGGTGCCGTCGTCAACACCGCGAAGGTCGAGCCGGGCTCGAACGTCGTCGTGTTCGGCCTCGGCGGCATCGGATTGAACGTGATCCAGGGCGCCAAGATGGCCGGCGCCGACAAGATCATCGGCGTCGACATCAACGACACCAAGGAGGAATGGGGCCGCCGGTTCGGCATGACCGATTTCGTCAACCCCAAGAAGATCACCGGCGACATCGTCCCGCATCTGGTGACCCTGACCGACGGCGGTGCCGACTACACCTTCGACTGCACCGGCAACACCACCGTGATGCGCCAGGCGCTGGAAGCCTGCCATCGCGGCTGGGGCACCTCGGTCGTCATCGGCGTCGCCGAATCCGGCAAGGAGATCGCCACCCGTCCGTTCCAGCTCGTCACCGGCCGTAACTGGCGCGGCACCGCCTTCGGCGGCGCCCGCGGCCGCACCGACGTGCCGAAGATCGTCGACTGGTACATGAACGGAAAGATCCAGATCGACCCGATGATCACCCACACGCTCAAGCTCGAAGACATCAACAAGGGCTTCGACCTGATGCACGAGGGTAAATCGATTCGTTCAGTCGTCGTGTTCTAGCTCGCAAGCGTCACACCCAAGGAGGATCGACCCATGACTGCACTCCATCCCTCGATCGACAACGGTCTCAAACAAGGCACCGGCCACTTTGCCGGCGGCACGCTCGCCTGCAAATGCAAGGACCATCAGGTCAAGGTCGGCATCAAGGGCGACGTGGCGCACAACCACGCCTGCGGCTGCACCAAGTGCTGGAAGCCGCAGGGCGCGAACTTCTCGGTCGTGGCCGTCGTGCCGCGCCAGAACCTCACCGTGCTCGAGAACGGCGACAAGCTCCAGATCGTCGACGCCTCGGCGGTGATCCAGCGTCACGCCTGCAAGGCCTGCGGCACCCACATGTTCGGCCGCATCGAGAACAAGAACCATCCGTTCTATGGGCTCGATTTCGTTCATCCGGAGCTGTTCCAGGAGCAGGGCTCGCAGGCGCCGCAATTCGCCGCCTTCGTCTCCTCGGTGATCGAATCCGGCGTCAAGCCCGAACAGATGGCCGGCATCCGGTCGCGGCTGAAGGAAATCGGGCTCGAGCCCTATGATTGCCTGTCGCCGGCGCTGATGGATGCGATCGCGACCCACGTGGCGAAGGCCAAAGCCGCCTGACAAGGCCGCAAGGCAATTGTCCGTCCCCTCGAGGGTCACCAGAGAGGGGACGGACAACTCTCGAATGATTGCGGCGAGTTTGCCGCCTGTGCACTTTGCGTATGCGAGCGCGTTCCGCTCCCTCAGTCCTGGTCTCTGAATGACTGCGCAGTGCCGCCCTCTTCCTGCTTGAAGTCAGCGCGCCTTGCGATTCTCCCTCCCTCGACTGAGGACTACTGCTTCGTCCGCGCAGTCCCTCTGGCGGACGAAGCTTTTTTCACCTCGCGCAGATTTTGTATTTGCCGATCGCGCGGCGTGTTGCCGCGCCCTGCTTTTGACAACCTTCGTTGCGATCTTTTCCCGTCGAGAACAGCTCGTTAAGAACACTTGGCTGTGAACGCCGACCCGGCGCGATGTCTGCTATCATTCCGCCGTGATGATGCCGCGCGACATTCAATCAATTAAGAACAAAACGGGAGGTATCGAGCACATCCGCACATGACGATTCGCATTTCAGCTTCCTGCCGGGATTTGCCCGCGGAGGATCACAGGCGGAGATGCGACGGCACGACGTACGGACCATTTCGCCGATCGACATCGGCAAATCCTGAAATCATCGAGCTTATGAAGAGCGAGGGACGATCATGATCAAATTGAAGATCAACGGCCAGGAACAGAGCTGGGATGGCGACCCGGATCTCCCGCTACTCTGGTTCCTGCGCGACGAGGCCGGGTTAACCGGCACGAAATTCGGTTGTGGCCAGGCCCTGTGCGGCGCCTGCACCGTCATCGTCGACAAGGAGGCGGTCCGCGCCTGCATCACTTCGGTCAACGACGTCGCGGGGCGCGAAATCACCACGATCGAGGGGCTGCATCCCAATGGCGATCATCCCGTCCAGAAGGCCTGGCGCCAGGTCAATGTTCCCCAATGCGGCTTCTGCCAGGCCGGCCAGATCATGCAGGCGGCTGCGCTGCTGATGGACAACCCCAAGCCGTCGCATGACCAGATCCGCGAGGCGATGTCCGGCAACATCTGCCGCTGTGGCTGCTACCAGCGCATCGAGAACGCCGTCCACCTCGCATCGACGGGAGTGTGACATGAATTTCATCGACAATCCCCGGAAGCTTCGTGGCTTCGAAAAGCATCTGAAGGTCGAGAAAGTCTCGCGCCGCAGCATCCTGAAGGGGCTCGGCGTCACCGGCGGCTTCGTGCTCGCCGCCCCCGTGATGTCGCGCCAGGCCTTTGCCTATGAGACCGGCGCCGGCAAGATGCCGCATGGCGTCGTGGTCGATCCGCGCGTGTTCGTCGCGGTCGCGCCCGACGGCACGGTCACCATCCTCGCCCACCGCTCCGAGATGGGCACCGGCGTGCGCACCAGCCTGCCCTTGATCGTGGCCGAGGAGATGGAGGCCGACTGGTCCAAGGTCAGGGTGCAGCAGGCCCATGGCGACGAGGTCAAGTTCGGCAACCAGGACACCGACGGCTCGCGCAGCACGCGGCATTATTTGATCCCGATGCGCCAGATCGGCGCCTCTGCCCGAACCATGCTGGAGCAGGCCGCGGCCAAGCGCTGGAACGTGCCGGCGACCGAGGTGAAGGCCGTCAATCACGAGGTCGTCCACAGCGCCAGCGGCCGCAAGCTCGGCTTCGGCGAGCTCGCGGCAGATGCCGCCAAGGAATCGGTGCCTGCCATCGAGGGCCTCAAGCTGAAGGACCTGAAGGACTTCCGCTATCTCGGCAAGGGCCAGGTCAGCATCGTCGATCTCCACGACATCACCACCGGCAAGGCGCGCTATGGCGCCGATGTGCGCCTGCCCGGGATGAAATACGCCGTGATCGCCCGCCCGCCGGTGACCGGCGGCAAGCTCACCTCGTTCGATCCGGACGCCGCGCTGAAGGTGCCGGGCGTCGAGAAGGTGATGAAGGTTCAGGGCTGGCCGTGGCCGTCGAAATTCCAGCCGCTCGGCGGCGTTGCCGTGATCGCCCGCAACACCGGCGCGGCGATCAAGGGCCGCGACGCGCTGAAGCTCGTCTGGGACGACGGCGCCAACGGCAAATACGACTCGGTCGCCTACCGCACGGAGCTCGAGGAGGCTTCGCGCAAGCCGGGCCTGGTCGTGCGCCAGGAGGGCGACGCGGACGCCGCGTTGAAGTCCGCCGCCAAGGTCGTGGTCGGCGAATATTACTTGCCGCACCTTGCCCATGCCAGCATGGAGCCGCCGGTCGCGGTCGCCGATGTCAAGGGCGACAAGGCGGAGATCTGGGCGCCGGTGCAGAGCCCCGGCGGCACCCGCGAGGACGTCGCCAAGACACTCGGCATCCCCGAGGGCAATGTCACCGTCAATGTCACGCTGCTGGGCGGCGGTTTTGGCCGCAAGTCGAAATGCGACTTTGCGCTCGAGGCCGCGCTGCTGTCGAAGGAGCTCGGCACGCCCGTCAAGGTGCAATGGACGCGCGAGGACGACCTCCATCACGACTTCCTGCACACCGTCTCGGCGGAGCGGATCGAGGCGGGTCTGGACAAGGACGGCAAGGTGATCGCCTGGCGCCACCGCAGCGTGGCGCCCACCATCGCCTCGACCTTCGCGGCCGGTGCCAAGCACGCGGCGGCGTTCGAGCTCGGCATGGGTCTCGTCGACATGCCGTTCGAGATCGCAAATATCTCTTGCGAGAACCCGGAGGCTGCGGCGTTCACCCGAATCGGCTGGTTCCGCTCGGTCTCGAACATCCCGCGCGCTTTCGCCGTGCAGTCGATGGTCGGCGAGATCGCGAACGCGACCGGACGCGACCAGAAGGAGACGCTGCTGGCGCTGATCGGCAGTCCCCGCATCGTCAAGCCCGCGGTGAAGGACTTGTGGAATTACGGCGAGCCCTATGACAGCTACCCGATCGACACTGCGCGCCTGCGCAAGGTGGTCGAGATGGTCGCCGAGAAGGGCGAATGGGGCCGTCAGGTTCCGAAGGGCCACGGCCTCGGTATCGCCGTGCACCGCAGCTTCGTCAGCTACATCGCGACCATCGTCGAGGTGGCCGTCGACGAGAAGGGCAAGCTGACGGTGCCGCGGGTCGACACCGCAATCGACTGCGGCACCTATGTCAACCCCGAACGCATCGCGTCGCAGATCGAGGGCGCAGCCATCATGGGCTTGAGCCTCGCCAAATATGGCGCGGTCACCTTCAAGGACGGCAAGGTGGAGCAGAAGAATTTCGACGACTTCCAGGTGATCAGGATCGACGAGGCGCCGCTGGTGACCAACGTCTACATCGTGCCACCCGGCCCCGACACGCCGCCGAGCGGCGTTGGCGAGCCCGGCGTGCCGCCGTTTGCGCCTGCACTGACGAACGCGATCTTCGCAGCGACCGGCAAGCGCATCCGCGCGCTTCCGATCGGCAAGCAATTGGAGGCTTGACGGAACAGAGACGGCCTCGCGCCGTTTCTCTTCGATCTGACAGGAGCAGATCGATGACCAACATTCCAAGGGCGCTCGCAGTCTCGCTGCTGTCGAGCGCCTTTCTTTTGACTGCGACAGCCGCGTTCGCCCAGAGCACCACCGCGCCGCCGACCACGGCGACACGCCCCACCGCGCCGGAACAGAATTCGCTTCCCAACGCCAGCGCCCCACCCGCCTCCACGACCCAGACCACCGGACAGAGCAGCACCGATCCGAAGGTTCGGGAGATGAACCAGGCGGAAAAGGACAAGGTTGACAGGCAGGGGAAGTAGTGCGGGACGCTCTCGCGCACTGATGCTCCCATTTCGTCGTGGCCGGGCTCGTTCCGGCCATCCACGACATTTGCCGCAGCACTGAGAACGTGGATGCCCAGGACAAGCCCGGGCATGACGAGCGCGTAGCAACGGCAGCAATCCCATCACCCCACGCAAAATGCGGCGGACGTTGACCGTCCGCCGCACTCGCCACCCCCCTGCTGCTCCGCCTAATTCGATCCGCCGCGGAGCTTACTTCTTCAGCGCGAACACCCAGATCACGCCGCCTTGCGGCACGTTGGACTCCATGCCGATATTGTTGGTCGCGAGCGCATCCTGGATGCGCTGCGCGTCCACGCCCCATCCCGACTGGATCGCGATATATTGCGTGCCGTCGATCTCATAGGACACCGGCATGCCCATGATGCCGGAATTGGTCTTCTGCTCCCACAACACTGCGCCGGTCTTGGCGTCGAAGGCGCGGAAGTTGCGGTCGTTGGTGCCGCCGGCGAAGATGAGATCGCCTGCGGTCGCCGTCACCGAGCCGAACAGCTGCGACTTCGGGAAATTGTGCTGCCACACCTTCTTGCCCGTCGCAGGATCCCAGGCCTGGAGCTCGCCGAAATGATCGGCGCCGGGCTTCGCCTTCAACCCGATGTCCTCGGGCTTGGTGCCGAGCCAGAGCTCGCCCGGCTTGAGCGGCACCTTCTCGCCGGTGAAGCCGCCGCAGAAATTCTCGTTGGCGGGGACATAGACGAGACCGGTCTTCTGGCTGTACGCGGCCGACGGCCAGTCCTTGCCGCCCCACAGTGACGGACAGAACTCGACGCGCTTGCCGATCGTCGGCTTGTGATCGGTATCGACGATCGGACGGCCGCTTTCGGCGTCGATGCCCTTCCAGACGTCGGTGGCGACGAACGGCCAGCCCGCGACGTAGTTGATCTTCGTCGGCGTACGTTCGAGTATCCAGAAGATCGCGTCGCGGCCGGGGTGGATCAGGCTCTTGAAGCTGCGGCCGTCGCGCTGCAGATCGACCAGCATCGGCGCATCGACCTCGTCCCAGTCCCAGGAATCGTTCTGGTGGTACTGGTGGTAGGTCTTGATCTTGCCGTTGTTGGGATCGAGTGCAATCACCGACGACGTGTAAAGATTGTCGCCGGGATGGGTTTCGCCGGGCCACGGCGCGGCGTTTCCGACACCCCAATAGATCGTCTTGGTGTCCTTGTCGTAAGTGCCGGTCATCCAGGCCGAGCCGCCACCGGTCTTCCAGTCATCACCCTGCCAGGTGTCGTGACCGGGCTCGCCTTCGCCAGGAATGGTGAAGGTGCGCCACAGTTCCTTGCCGTCCTTGGCATCGTAGGCGACGACGTAGCCGCGCACGCCGAGTTCGCCGCCGGAACCGCCGACGATGACCTTGCCGTCGACGATCAGCGGCATCAGGGTCATGTACTGACCCTTCTTGTAATCCTGCACCTTGGTGTCCCACACCACCTTGCCGGTCTTGGCATCGAGCGCGACGACGTGGTCATCGGTGGTGGCGAGATAGAGCTTGTCCTCCCACAGCCCGACGCCGCGGCTGGTCGGATGCAGCTGGAACAGATCATCGGGAAGCTGACGCTTGTAGCGCCAATATTCATCGCCGGTTTTCGCGTTCAGCGCGATTACCTGCCCCATCGGCGTCGCCACGAACATCACGCCGTTGTTGACGATCGGCGGCGCTTCATGGCCTTCGACCACGCCGGTGGCAAACGTCCAGACCGGCGTAAGGTCTTTCACATTCGAAGTGTTGATCTGGTCGAGCGGGCTATAGCCCTGCCCGTCATAGGTGCGCCGATAGAGCATCCAGTTGCTCGGTTCCGGATTCTCCAGGCGCTGCTGGGTGACGGGCGCGTAGCTCTCGATCGGGCCCGCGATCGCGGCGGTCGAGGCAACACAGGTGAAGGCGACGAAGCCGGACAGCAGTAATTGCTTCCTGGTCATTGACCTTTTCATGGACGTTTCCCCTTTTTCATCCGATTGAATTCTTGTGTTGAATTCTTGTCGTTCGTCCCGAAATCCGCCCCTCGGCGGATGCGGCCTCTCGTGAGGCGGGCACATCCCGCGCCAATCATCATCCCGGCTGCGCGCCACCTACCTTTCCGATGAATCCGCCCGCAACGCTGAGCGAACCGTCAGCGAGCGCCAGCGGCAGCGCGGCAAGCCGCCGCGGCGCCGGCCCGAACACCACCTGCGCACCCGCGCGTGGGTCGTATTCGGAGTTGTGGCACATGCACTTGAACACGTCCTTGTCGCCGACATCGCTCTTGACCCAGGCGGTGACGGGACAACCGGCGTGGGCGCAGATCGCCGAATAGGCGACGATACCGTCGACGGCACGCGCGCGCGTCTGCTCGTCGAGCTCGGCAGGATCGAGCTTGATGATCAGGATCTCGTTCAGCCGCGAGGCGCTGCGCACCACCGATGTCTTGGGATCCTGCGGCCAGGCATGCACCGGCGGCCCGCCAAGCGTCAGATCGGATGCCTTGATGAGCTTCCCTTCACTGTCGCCCTCCGAGAAGACGAGCACATCGCCCTTCTGCGGCCGCTCGTCCGAGCCAGGCGGATCTTCGCCTGCGCGCGCTGGCGCGGAGCAGCCGAGACAGGCGGTGGTGGCGAGCGCGCCGAGCAGCAGCGTTCGCCGCGTTTGCTCCGCGCTCACATCGGCGTCGGGTTCCGCAGTGCTGTCGGAGGGCGATGACGTGATGCTGAATGATGCGCGCGACATGCATGCTAGCAGGCGCTGGAACTCTGCCGAAATGAAGGCGAAGAATTGGCGCCGCAGTGCATCAATATGGCTATGCTCGCTTTGATTGAACACGATCGCACGCATTCAAACGCGTTTTTGCCATTTCAATGTCGTGTCGCGCGATCCGCATGATGATTTTGCAGATCAGACCGATGATGTTGGAATTGGTGCAACGCGCTAGTCTTGGCGCGATGCAACCGGAAAGCGATTCAACTGCACGTTTATCGGGCAGGCATTTTGTATTTCAGGACCGGAGCACGTGGCGCGGCGCCGCAATGCGTCCCGCAATGGTGGCCGACGCCATCTCAAAACTGTCGGCGATGCGTCGCGCCTTGTCGATGAAGAGGCTGGCTGCCGGCGGCGGGCAGACCTCGCGCGCGGTCTGTTCGAACAGGTTGAGCCAGCGGTCGAAATGATCGCCGACCAGGCTGAGCGGCACATGCGCCCGCATCGGCGAGCCGTGGTAGCGCCCGCTCATCAGCACCACTGACGACCAGAAGTCTTTGAGCTTGGCGAGATGCTCGTCCCAATTCTGCACGATCGCGAACACCGGCCCAAGCAACGCATCCTCGCGGACGCGTCCGTAGAAACGGGTGACGAGTTCCCCGATCATCTCCTCGGTGATCCCGGTGCGCTCGATTGCATCCAGCGTCAGCAGGTTCCGCCGTTCGGCCGCAGCTTCCCGCTCGGCCTTCAGTCGATCCGACATGTCGTAGTCCGTTGTTTCTTCCCCTCTCCCCTTGTGGGAGAGGGTGGCTCGCCGCGGAGCGGCGAGACGGGTGAGGGGTTGTCTCCACAAACTCACACATTTGAGTTTGCGGAACCAACCCCTCATCCGGCGCTTCGCGCCACCTTCTCCCACAAGGGGAGAAGGAAAAGGAGCGCCTCATCCGATGTTAGACAAATCACGCGACCGCATCTTTGCGATAGCGCAAACTGCGGGTACTTAGCACCCCGCCTCGCAATCAAGCGCCGTAGCTGTAAAAGCCCTGCCCGGTCTTGCGGCCGAGATGGCCGGCATCGACCATTTCCTTGAGCAAGGGGGCCGGACGGTATTTGGGGTCGTTGAAGCCCTTATAAAAGACCTCCATCACCGACAGCATGGTGTCGAGGCCGACGAGATCGGCCAGCGCCAGCGGCCCGATCGGATGGTTGCAGCCAAGCTTCATGCCGGCGTCGATCTCCTCGGCGGTCGCAATTCCCTCCTGGAGCGCGAAGATCGCCTCGTTGATCATCGGGCACAGGATGCGGTTGACGGCGAAGCCGGGGCTGTTCTTGGCGGTGATCGCCACCTTGCCGACGCGCTGGGCGAAATCGAGCGCCTTGGCGTGGGTGTCGTCCGAGGTCTGCAAGCCGCGGATCAGTTCCAGCAGCGCCATCACCGGAACCGGGTTGAAGAAGTGCATGCCGATGAAGCGATCGGGCCGATCGGTCGCAGCCGCGAGCTTGGTGATCGAGATCGAGGAGGTGTTGGTCGCAAGCAGCGTGCGTGGCGACAGCGTGGCGCAGAGGTCCTTCAGGATCTTGACCTTGAGTTCCTCATTCTCGGTCGCGGCCTCGATGACGAGATCGCAATCGGAGAGCTTGGCGCGGTCGGTCGTGCCGGTGATGCGCTTGAGCGTGGCGTCGCGATCGGCCGCCGACATCTTCTCTTTCTTGACCAGGCGCTCGAGGCTGCCGCCGACGGTGGCGACACCGCGGCTCACCGCCGCATCGGAGATGTCGACCATCACGACCGAAAGCCCGGCCGCGGCGCAGATCTGGGCGATGCCGTTGCCCATGGTCCCTGCTCCGATGATGCCAACGGTATTGATCATGGAATGACGTCCTTCTCGTTGAGCGGGCGCGACCTTGAGCGGCAGCATGCCCGGTTTGACCTGAATTTCGAGCCGCGGGCCGCCTTGAGTGCTGCACCGCATCCAGGCTCTTCCTTAACCCATCCGTGGCGAGAATAAAGTCGCCTTTCCGCGGGCTATGGGCATGATTTCGTGGTCTCGCGGCCTGATCGGCCCGCGTTTTGCGGCCCGTTCCGCCCCCCCCGGGAATGCCGAGATTCAAGTTGACGCGCGATCATCATTTCAATAATCGTTGAAATATGGAAAAGACAGATGCCGTCACAGCGCTCGCCGCTCTGGCGCAGGACAATCGTCTCGATGTCTTCCGCTTGCTGGTGCAGGCCGGCCCCGAAGGCATGACTGCAGGCGCGATCGCGGAGGCGCTGGATCTCGCGCCCAATACGCTGACGTTTCACTTCGACCGGCTGCGGATGGCCGGCCTTGCCACGGTCCGGCGCGAGGGGCGCTCGATGATCTATGCGGCGCGGTTCGAGACCATGAATGCGCTGGTCGGCTTCCTCACCGAAAATTGCTGCGGCGGCGTCTCCTGCACGCCCGCACCGCCCTCGAAATCCGCGCGAAAGCGCAACAAGGTTTTGGCCTGAAAGGACAGAGCATGAAGCGCCTGCACGTTCACGTGTCCGTCGACGATCTCTCCCGCTCGATCGGGTTCTACTCCGCCCTGTTCGCGAGCAAGCCTTTCGTGGTGAAGCCCGACTACGCCAAATGGATGCTCGAAGACCCTCGTGTCAATTTCGCGATCTCGACGCGCGGGCGCACGCCAGGCCTCGACCATCTCGGCATCCAGGTCGAGACCCACGACGAGTTGCAAGAGGTCTATGCGCGGCTGCACCAGGCCGGCGGCGACATCATCGAGCAGGGGCAGACGGCCTGCTGCTACGCCAAGTCGGAAAAATCATGGATCGACGATCCCGCTGGCATCGCCTGGGAGACTTTTCATACCACCGGCGAAAGCATCGACTACGGCGATGGCAGCGGTGAGAACCGCGCGCGGGTTGCACATGAGAAGACAGGCGCCTGCTGCGCGCCGCAGGCCGCGCCAAAGCCATCACAGGCCTGTTGCTGAAGGTGGCCGTAGTGGACGCAATCATCTACCACAATTCGGCCTGCGGCACCTCGCGCAACACGCTTGCCATGATCCGGCACGCCGGCATCGAGCCGCATGTGATCGAGTATCTCAAGACGCCGCCGTCACGCGCCCTGTTGCAGCAGCTTGCCATACGCATGGGTCTTTCAGTGCGCGAGCTGCTGCGCGAGAAGGGCACGCCCTATGCCGAACTCGGGCTCGACAACCCTGACCTGACCGACGATCAACTTCTCGACGCCATGATGGCGCATCCGATCCTGATCAACCGGCCGATCGTGGTCACGCCGAAAGGTGTGAAACTCTGCCGCCCGTCCGAGCAGGTGCTGGATCTCTTGCCCCCGCAGCAGGGCGAGTTCGTCAAGGAAGACGGCGAGCGCGTCCGGCTGGATCGCGGCGCCTGATGCCGGGCCTTGCACAGCGCGCATTTGCCGAATGGCTCGGGACGGCGTTCCTGCTCGCCGCGGTGGTCGGCTCGGGGATCATGGCCGAGAGGCTCGCGGGCGGGAATGTCGCGCTGGCGCTCCTGTGCAACACGATCGCCACCGGCGCCATTCTCGTCGTGCTGATCCTGATGTTTGCTTCCGTGTCGGGCGCCCATTTCAATCCGGCGGTGACATTGGCCTTTGCGCTGCGCGGCGAAGCGGCCTGGATCGACGCTGCGATCTACATCGTTGCGCAGATCGCCGGCGCAATCATCGGCGTGTGGATTGCGCATCTGATGTTCGGGCTGCCCGTCCTCCAGATGTCGCTGACCGAACGGAGCGGTGCGGGACAGTGGCTCGCCGAAGCGGTGGCGACCTTCGGACTGCTGCTGACGATCTTCGGCGTCGCGTCGCGAGCCTCGGCTGGCGTTCCCTACGCGGTCGGCCTGTACATCACATCGGCCTATTGGTTCACGGCCTCGACGTCGTTCGCCAATCCCGCCGTCACCATCGCCCGATCGCTATCCGACACCTTTGCAGGCATCGCCCCGCACGACGTGCCGGCCTTCATGATCGCTCAGCTCATCGGGGCAGCCCTCGCCATTCCGCTGGCCGGCTGGCTGTGGGGCAAAGCAAGCGTGAAGCACGCTGCTGCCTACGAATGAATAGAGTGTCCAAACCGCTCGTCACCTGTATTCTCTGACTGTCGGCGGGAACGGCAGGGACCAGTGTGAAGCGGCATCGCAGCCACGATATCGACCATCCCATGACATGCGGCCTGGCCCTGGGGCATCAGGCCGGATGAACGACTTCGCACGCTCCATCGTTGCCGCGTTCACGCTGATTGGCGAAGCCGATCCGGAGCTGCTCGGCATCGTCGCCCTGTCGGTGCGCGTGAGCCTGACCGCCAGCATCATCGCGTTGCTGATCGGCGCGCCGTTCGGGGCCCTGCTGGCGATCACCCGCTTTCGCGGGCGGCAGGTGGTCATCGTGCTGACCAATGCGCTGCTCGGACTGCCGCCGGTCGTGGTCGGGCTTGCACTCTATCTTCTGCTGTCGCGCTCCGGCCCACTCGGCGCGGCGGGCCTGCTGTTCACGCCGGCGGCCATGGTGATTGCGCAGACGCTGCTGGCGACCCCGATCGTGGTTGCGCTGGTGCATCGGCCGGCGAGCCTGCTGTGGGCGGAATATGGCGACCTCGCACGGATCGACGGACTGTCGACACTGCGCAGCATCGGCCTCTTGTTCGCACTCGGCCGGACCTCGCTGCTGACCGCCTTTCTCGCGGCGTTCGGGCGGGCGATCGCCGAGGTCGGCGCCATCATCATCGTCGGCGGCAACATCCGCGGCTTCACCCGCACCATGACGACGGCGATCGCGCTCGAGACCAGCAAGGGCGATTTGCCGCTGGCGCTCGGGCTCGGGCTGATCCTGCTGGCGCTCAGCGTCGCGGTGTCGACCGTCGCCTTCCTGCTAGTGGGACGCGTTGGGGAAAAATAGCTGCTCCCCGCCGACCTTGTAGCCGGCGATTGCATCCTGCCCCTTTGGCGAGATCAGCCAGTCGATGAAGGCCTGCCCGTCCTTGGCCTTCACATTCGCATGTTTGTCCGGATTGACCAGCATGGCGCCGTACTGATTGAACAGCCGCTTGTCGCCCTCGGTCAGGATCGCAAGCTCGCCCCGGTTCTTGAACGACAGCCAGGTGCCGCGGTCGGACAGAAGGTAAGCCCCCGACGACGACGCCATGTTCAGCGCCGGCCCCATGCCTTGCCCGATCTCGCGATACCAGCTGTCCTTCCCGGTCGCAGGATCGATGCCGGCGTCCTTCCACAATCTCAGCTCGGCGGCATGCGTGCCGGACTTGTCGCCACGCGAGATGAACGGCGCCTTTGCCGCCGCGATTCTGCGCAGGGCATCAGCGACGTCCTTGCCGCCGGCAATCTTCGCGGGGTCGCTCTTCGGGCCGACGATGATGAAATCGTTGTACATGACGTCAAAGCGCTTCACGCCCTGCCCTTCGGACATGAACTTGTCTTCGGCCGGCCTGTCATGGACGAACACCACGTCGGCATCGCCGCGCCGCCCGATATCCAGCGCCTGGCCGGTGCCGACGGCAACGACCTTCACCTCGATGCCTTCGGCCTTCGAGAACAGCGGCAGCAGATAGCCGAACAGGCCCGACTGCTCCGTCGACGTCGTCGACGCCACGGTGATGCTGCGATCCTGCGCGTAGACGCCTGTCGACCAGACCAGAACCGCGGCGATGGCGGCAAGTTTCTTCATTGCGTCGTCCTCACTCCCCCGATGTTTCAAACTAGGCGGGAAGGATGACGCAGGGAAGCCCGACATTCGGCGAAAGATCAGCGGCCGGGGCAGTACCGCATGACGTCATGGCGGCCGCAGCCTCGTGATGATGTTTGATATCTCGTCGAGCTGGGCTTTGGCCGTCGCCAGCAGACCGATCAGATCGCGCGCCGACTGTGCCGATGCATCCGCCCCCGCCTGGTCGATCACGCTCAGGCCTTCGGTGAGACGGGCGATGACACGCACGAGCTCGTCGCGGCGCGCCTCGAGATCCGCAAGCGTTGCATCGAAGCGCTCGTCAAGCCGCGCGCTTTGCAACGAGCGGATCGGAACGATCCTGTCTTCCGGAGGATCGGACATGCGAAGGTTCGCCTTGCTGCCCGAATATCCTAAGCGAGGCGGCTCGGAACGTTGCGGCGGTGCTTTGTCGCATCCGGGTTCCCGGATCGGTTCGCGAAGGGAACGCCCTCACGCCGGCCTCACGGCCGTTGAACCCCGCGTGAGCTACCGCGCAATCATGTGGCTCCGCGGAATATCGCCCGTTTCGCCTGATCCATTCAGTGAAACGGTTTGGAGCGTCCCATGACCAAGACAAGCATCGCTGCCGCCCTCCTGATCATTCTGCCGCTTGCGATCGCGGGCTCGGCCCAGGCGTGGCCCGGACAGTCGTCGAGCATCGACTGCGCCTGGGGCGGCGAACCCACGGACTGCGAGGCGCTCACCATGGCGCTGGTCCACAAGCACGCCCTTGCGCATCAGCACATCCGCAAGGCCGAGCACGCGGCCGTCCCGCATGCGACAACGCATCAGCCGGATCGCGACGAAGATCCGCTCGCATCGATGCATTTCGAATGAACGCTGTGGCGCGTGGCTGTGCAGATGTTCTGCAATTGGTCCCGCCTAGATTGACAGGGGTGTGACGGCCGGGGCAGTTTTTCACATTGCTGGCGAATCAGCGATTGCCCTTACGGCCCGAGTACCTCTTGGACAACTCCCAGTGCTTTCGAGACTGATATCGTTGCTGAGCCGCATTCCTGCGGTGAAATGGGCGTTCAACCGGCTTCGGCCCCTGCCGCAAAGCGGCAGTCTCGACGTGGCGCCGATCGCAGCGGAAGAAGAGCCTGCCGTCATCGCTGTTGCCGAAGCTGCGCCGGCCCTCGATACCGACATCAGCGCGGAACCGTTGCATCGCGATGCCGGCATCGAAGTCGCGGCCCCGGTCACCGAAGACAACACCATTATCCCTGTCATCGAAGAGAGCCCGATCGCGGCTGCGACCGATATCAGCGTCAACGACGATTCATCCCTGGAGACGCCGGCAGGCGTCGAGCCTCTCGTCGTCGAAGAGATCGCAGTTCCGTCGCTTGAGGTCGCAATCGCGCCGGTTGATGCGCCCGAACTCACCAGCAGCGAGCCGCCCGCGGAACGCGTGACGGATGTTGAACCTGACGTCGTCGAAGAGACCTCGATCTCCGCTGTCGAAGTCGAAGCAATCGAGGCACCTGAGCCTGTCGTCGGTAGCGATGCTGCTCCGGAACTCCCTGAAGATGTCGAGCCGATCGTCGCGGAGCAAGTCGTCGTTGCGCCTGTCGAGATGGCGACGATTCCGGTCGAGGTCTCCGAGCCCGTCACTGAAGACGAACCCGTAGCCGTCGCTTCCGTGGAGATCGAGCCGATCGCGGTCGATGAGACGCCCGTCGTCGTCGTCGACGCTGAGGTCCCCGCGCCTGTCGTCGTCGAAGCCAGCATCGACAGCGAGCCCGCTCCCAGCGTCGCCGCAGAGATCGACCCGGTCGTCGCGAACGATCCCGAACCCGTCGCAGCCACTCTTGCCGAGGCGACGATCGCCGACGCACCCGTTGTCGCCACGCATGTCGACCCTGAGCCGGCGCCCACCCCGAAGAGCCCGAGCACGCCGAAGGCTCGCGCAAAGATCGTCGAGCCCGCCGATCGTGCCGCGCTGATCCGGCAACGCTGGACGGAGACCGGGATCAGGATGTGGAATCCGCGGCTTCACGGCACCGGCGAAGCCACACTGAATATCCAGGGGCGCATCGGACTGCTGCCGCCCGAGCCCGGCGAGACGATGCCGCGCTACGACAAGCTCGAATTCAAGGTGCTCGGCGGCCAGATCGTCTGCGAAGGCGTGATCGTCGAGGCGCCCGTGCATGCGGGCCAGCGCAGCTTCACCCGGCTCGCCGAGCCGCGTGGCGCCGATCGCACCCGCGAGCCGGTGCGGGAACGCCAGGCCGCCCTCGCCTGATCCTTTTCCTCTGCGATGACGCGCCCCATATGCTAGGCTGACGCCCGGGATATGGGAGATCGCATGTCCGCAAAATTGCAAAGCCTGATCGTGATCGCCGCGCTCTGCGTTTCGCAAGGCGCGCTCGCCGCATCCCACAAGCGGCCCCGCCACGTTCATGCGGCGCCGCCTGCCACCGATCCGGCATCCCCTTACAAGGCCAACCGGCTGTCCTTCTCACGTGGCGAGACCATCCTCGACACGCCCGGCCAGACCACCGTGCTGACGCGGCAGATGCTCGACGACATGAACGCGACGACCTTGCGCGACGCCATGCGCTCGACCGCCGGAGTGACGATCGGGCGCTAGGCCACTTCCCGCATCAGGGGATCGGATAGCCCTTCCAGACCCATTCCAGTGCCGAGGGCAGCGTTTGTGCGATCGTGGGACGATCGACATGCTTGGCGTTGCGCACGAACAGGAACTGATAATGGTAGCCCTTCTCCGCCAGCACCTTTGCCGTCAGCGCGTTGGACAAGGTCCAGTCGTGCATGCCGTCGGGAATGGTCGGATTGGGATAGAACAGATCCTGGTCGCCGCCGAAGAACCAGAAGCGGATCGGCTTGGTCGGCGCGGCGACGATCAACGGTACGCCGGGCGGCTCGGCCGGCGTCAGCACGCCGGCCTTCGAGATGAGATTGGGCGTGGCCGGTCCCGTCCATGCGCTGTGATATTCCCAGGCGCCACCGCGCAGCGACGGATCATGCGGCCATTGCTGGTTGACCATGGTCGGCGAGAACGCCAGCACGCGGTGATAGAGTTCGGGATGGAACCAGGCCATGGTGAAGGCTGCCACGCCGCTCGAGCTCAGCCCCATGGTCGCGCGTCCTTCGGGGTTCCTGGTGAGCTTGACGCCGGCGTTCTGCTCGACCAGCGGCAGCACCTCGCGCTCGATGAACTGCGCATAGACACCCGACACCGCGTCGTATTCGCGGCCGCGCTGGCTGCCCTGCGCATCCTGCCCGCCATTGCCGACCTGGATCGCGATCATCGGCGGCACACGGCGCTGCGCGATCAGATTGTCGAGCGTGGTCGGCAGATCCTTGTAGGCAGCGGAGCCGCCGTCGCCGATCACGATGAAGGGCGCTTCGGTACCAGGGACGTATTGCGCCGGCACATAGACGTCGATGGTGCGCGACCAGACGCCGGGATGGCTGGTGGTGACGATCATGTGCGACTTGTCGTCCGGCGCGGTCACCGTCGTCATGATCGAGGAATTGGTGCAGCCCGCGACGTCGTCGCGGATCAGGCCGGGATTGTAGATCGTGCTGTCCTTCGACGACAGCGTGAAGGATTTTGTCGTGCCATGCGGAACGCCCTCCTTCGCAATGGTCTCGGGCGCCGGATTGTGGGTGGGACCGATGATGAAATTGCCCTCGGCGCCCGGCGGCGGCAAGGTGCCGTCAGGCAACTCGGTCGCGCGCGGATAGTTCGGGTTGGAAGGATCGCGCGTCGGCGGCGTGGTCTTGAAATCGAGGCCGGTGGTATCGATGAAGAACGGCGCCGCCTTGTCGCTGGTGTTGGCGCCCGGCGGCACGGCCATGTTCTGGGTCACGCAGGCCGGCTGCGCGAAGGCGATCGATGTGGAGGAGACGAGGGACATCAGCGTCCCCGCAAGGACGGACAATGATTTGGTCATTTCAGCTCCCGATGTTGACGGGTCTTTCTGGCCCGTCTTGACGCAAAGTATGGCGGCCGGCCCGCACGCGGTCAAACGCGATGGGCGCAGTGCAGCAATCGCCGCCATGCTCAAACCGGACAGCGGCCGTTATTCCGCGCATGACGTGGCATTTTTCGAACATCAGGCCGTTGCTGCCGCATCGCGCAACATCTAGCGTGCGACCCGACGATCAGCGGCCTTACCCGCGGTCGCAACGACAACAACAATCCGGGAGGACGATCCATGAGAAAGCTCACGGCCGCGCTATGCGCGATGGCGCTCTTCACCCCAGTTGCGCAAGCCCAGACCATCAAGGACTTCCTGGCCGCGGTCATGGTGAAGTGGACCGCGCCGTTCGAGCCGTTCCAGCTCATCGACAATATCTATTATGTCGGCACGGACGGCATCGCCGTCTATGTCATCAAGACGTCGCAGGGCCTGATCCTGATGGACACCGCGATGCCGCAGTCGACCGGCATGATCAAGGACAACATCGCCAAGCTCGGCTTCAAGGTCGCCGACATCAAATACATCCTCAACACCCACGCCCATCTCGACCACACCGGCGGCTTCGCCGAGATCAAGCAGGACAGCGGCGCGCAGCTCGTCGCCGGCGCGCGCGACAAGCCGCTGCTCGAAGGCGGCTACTATCCGGGCGACGAGAAGAACGCGGACCTCGGCTTTCCTCCGGTGAAGGTCGATCGCACGGTGAAGGAGGGCGACAAAGTCACGCTCGGCGATACCACGCTGACGGCGCATGAGACGCCCGGCCATTCGCCGGGCTGCACCAGTTGGGAGATGACGGTGAAGGACGGCGGGCAGGACCGCGAGGTGCTGTTCTTCTGCAGCGGCACCGTGGCGTTGAACCGCCTGGTCGGCCAGCCGACCTATCCCGGCATTGTCGACGACTATCGCGCAACCTTCGCCAAGGCCAAGGCGATGAAGATCGACGTGCTGCTCGGGCCGCATCCCGAGGTCTATGGCATGCAGGACAAGCGCGCGCAGCAGATCAAGAACCCCACGCCGAATCCATTCGTCAAGCCGGGCGAGCTTCCGGCCTACGCCACCGGCCTGTCGGAGGATTTCGACAAGGCGCTCGCCAAGCAGACGGCCGCGCTTCAACCGGCGAAGTGAAGGCCGCCGTCACCTCTGCGCGGCGGTCGTCCGCGACCGCCGCAATCGGCGCGCGGCCGAGATTGCTATGGTTAGCAGATCGTAGCCGCGACCATCTCGGACGATCTGCCGCGCGAAACGCCGCTCGCTTCCGCGGCATATCCTTAACAGCCCCTCACCAATGCACGCGGGTGGAAAATCCCGCGGTCGCGTGCAACCAGCGCTGGCGCATCCTCGTGGAACCCGTCTAACGCGCTCTTTACCCCCGCTGTGCAAGATCGCCTTCGTTTGAAGGGATTTGGGGCGCGGATTGCAATGCCTGCCGTCGATTTGAAAGCCTGTCTCGCCGCCACGGTGCGGCTGTTTCGCGTGCCGACCGATCCGGATCTGACGCGCGCGCAGTTCGACGCCTTCTCCAAGCAGATCCCCCTGCTCTACTTCATCCTGATCACCAACACGATCGCAGTGGCCTATACCTACGTGCCATTAGCGCCGGCCTCGCTGAGCATGATCGTGCCGGCCGTGTTGACCGCGGTGACCGCCCTTCGGACCGTCTGGTGGCTGCGCCAGCGGCATGTTGTGCGCAGCGACGCCGACATTCTGCGCAATCTGCGCCTCACCAACTTGATCGCGGCACCGATCGCGGCAGGTTTTACGGCCTGGTCGTTCGCGCTCTATCCCTATGGTGATGCCTTCGCCAAGAGCCAGGTCGCATTCTACATGGCCGTGACCGTGATCGGCTGCATCTTCTGCCTGATGCATCTGCGTTCAGCCGCGCTGATCGTGACGCTCGTCGTCAACGTCCCCTATGTGCTGTTCTACTTCGTCACCGGCGAGCCGACGCTGAAGGCAATGGCCATCAACAATCTGCTGGTCTCCGGCGCGATGGTAAGGGTGCTGTTCATCTACTATCGCGACTTCGCCGATCTCGTCTCCAATCGCAAATCGCTGCTGATGCAGCAGGCGGCCACGCAAGCGCTCTCGGACGAGAACTTCCGCCTCGCCAACCTCGATTCCCTCACCGAGCTGCCGAACCGCCGCCGCTTCTTCGCCGAGCTCGCGAGCGCCTTCAATGATGCCGAGCGCAGACACGTTCACGTCGCGGTCGGCATCATCGACCTCGACGGCTTCAAGCCGATCAACGACAATTACGGTCATTCCGTCGGCGACCGCGTCCTGATCGAGGCCGGCCGCCGCATCCGCGAGGTCTGCGAGGGCTTTGGACCGCAACGGGTGGAGTTTGCGCGCCTGGGCGGCGACGAGTTCGGTCTCGTCGTGTGCGGTGACCCCGAGGATGTCGATCTGGCGCGGCTCGGCGAACGCATCGGCGAGCAGGTCAAGCTGCCCTACCAGCTCGACACCGCCCATACCGGACTGTCCTGTTCGATCGGCTTCGCACTTTATCCAAACTCCGCGACGACGTCGGAAGCGCTGTACGAATGCGCCGACTATTCGCTCTACCACGCCAAGCGCCACCAGCGCGGCCGCACCGTGATCTTCTCGGGCGAACTCGAGGCGGAGATCCGCAGCCGTGGCGTCATCGAGAACCTGCTACGGACGTCCGATTTCGGCGCCGAGATGGAGCTGGTGTTCCAGCCGATCGTCGATGCCATGAGCGAGCACACTGCGGGCTTCGAGACCCTGGCGCGCTGGCACAGCCCTCGCCTCGGCTGGGTCTCGCCCGCCGACTTCATCCCGGCGGCCGAGCGCATCGGCCTGATCCGGCCGCTGACGCAGGTGCTGCTGGCGCGCGCTCTCGCGACCGCAAAGTCCTGGCCCGACCACATCCGCCTGTCGTTCAATCTCTCCGCCCACGACGTCTGCGCGGCCGAGGGCATTTTGCCGCTGATCGCCATCATCGAGAGGAGCGGCCTGCCGCCGCACCGGATCGATTTCGAGATCACGGAGACGGCCGTCACCTTCGACTTCGTCCGTGCCCAGCAATCGATCGCGACGCTGAAGGCGATGGGCTGCGGCATCTCGCTGGATGATTTCGGCACCGGCTATTCCTCGCTGAGCCATGTGCACCGCCTGCCGCTGGACAAGCTCAAGATCGACCGCAGCTTCGTCGCGGACATCAACGAGAATCCGGTCAGCCACAAGATCATCAAGTCGCTCACGGGCCTCTGCGACGACATGGAGATCGCCTGCGTGGTCGAGGGCGTCGAGACCCGCGCCCAGCTCGACACGCTGCGCCGGCTCGGGTGCGACTTCATCCAGGGCTATTATTTCGCAAAGCCCATGCCGGGCGCGGCAATCGAGGACTATCTCGCCAAGGAACGCGAGCGCCTGGACCACGGCTCAACCAGCAAGGTCGTCGCCTGAGGCATCACACCGCGCAATAGCGCTCCTGGATGTCCTTGTCCGCGAGCAGTGCGGCCGCACTGCTCTCATGCACGACCTCGCCCTGATCGATGATCACGGCGCGGTCGGCCAGGCGCAAGGCCCATTCGACGTTCTGCTCGACCAGCAGCAGCGTCTTGCCTGCGTCGCGCAGGCGGCGGAACAGCACGCCCATCTCCTCGACCAGCACCGGCATGATGCCTTCCGAGGGCTCGTCCAGCAGGATCATCCTGGGATCGGCGATCAGCGCGCGCGCGATCGCCAGCATCTGCTGCTCGCCGCCGGAGAGCGTCACGCCCTCCTGGTCGAGCCGCTCCTTCAGCCGCGGAAACGTCTCGGCGATCTCGTCGATCGCTGCGCGCTCGTCGATCGCGCGGCCGGCTGCCACGAGGCCGAGCCGCAGGTTTTCGCGCACGGTGAGACCGGGAACGATGCGGCGTTCTTCGGGGACATAGGCAAGCCCAAGGTGGAAGCGCTGATGGGCGCGGAGCGGCAACAGCTCCTTGCCAGCAAAACGGACGTGCCCCGTCGCCTTCGGCATCAGCCCCATCATCGCCCGCAAGGTCGTGGTCTTGCCGGCACCGTTGCGGCCAACCAGCGCGACCACCTCGCCCTCCTTCACGTGCAGCGAGATGCCGTGCAGGATGTGGCTCGCGCCGTACCAGGCATGGAGATCGTTGATATCGAGCAGCGCGGTCTCAGCCATAACCTTCACTCTGTCCGAGATAGACCCGGCGGACCTCCGGATTGCTCCTGATCTCGTCGGGCGCGCCGTCCGCCAGCAGGCGGCCGTGATGCAGCACCACGACGCGCTTGGAGAGGCCCAGCACCATCTTCATCTTGTGCTCGACCAGCAGCACGGTGCGCTTGTCGGCGAGCCGCTCCAGCAGCGCGACCATGTCCTTGGTCTCTTCCGGCCCCATGCCGGCGGTCGGCTCGTCGAGCAGCAGCAGTTCCGGCTCCGAGACCAGCGCGATTGCGATCTCCAGCGCGCGCTGCTGGCCATGCGAGAGGAATTTTGCCAGCTCGCCGCGCTTGCCGAGCAGGCCGACCGCGTCGAGCGCGGCGTCGGCCTTGGCATTGAGCTCCGGCAAATGCGCGCGGTTGCGCCAGATGTCATAGCTGACGCTCAGCGCCTGCGCCGCCACGCGCACGTTCTCGTGCACGGACAAGTCCGGGAAGATGTTGGTGATCTGGTAGGAGCGCGAGATGCCCTGATGCACGAAGCGATGCTGCGGCAAGCCGCTCAACTCGCGCCCGCGGAAGTGCAGCTTGCCCGAGGTCGGCGTCAGCGCGCCGGAGAGGATGTTGAAGAAGGTGCTCTTGCCCGCCCCGTTCGGCCCGATGATCGAGGTGAGCTGGCCCGCGGCAAAGGACACGGTGATGCCCTCGAGCGCGGTGAAGCCGCCAAAGCGCTTGCCGATGCCGTCGGCGCGAAGCAGTTCGCCGGTCATGGCCGTGCCTTTCCGACACCCAGCGCGTCCAGCAGCGTGCCCCAGATCCCCTTGGGCAGGAACAGCACGAACAGCACGAAGATCGCGCCGACAAAGATCTGCCAGTGCGGCGTCCAGACCGAGATGACGTCCTCCAGGACGAGGAATGTGGCCGCGCCGACGAAGGGCCCGAAGAAGCTGCGGGCGCCGCCGAGCAGCACCATCATCACGATCATGCCCGACGTCTGGTAGTGCAGGATATCCAGCGGCACGATCGACAGATGCAGCGCCAGCATGCAGCCGCCGAGCGATGAGATCGCGCCCGACAGCATGAACACGATCAGCTTGCTGCGCTCGACATTGTAACCGCAGGCCCGCGCCCGCTGCTCGTTCTCCCGGATCGCCTCGATCACTGCGCCGAATGGCGAGTTCAGGATGCGCGACTGGAACCACATGGCGAGCGCCGCGAGCGCCATCAGCACGTAATATTTATTGACGGGATCGAGGAAGTTGACCGAGAGACCAAACAGGTTGATGCGGTCGACGGTGAAGCCGCGCAGGCCATTCTCGCCGCCGGTGAAGGACGCGGCCTGCAGTGCGACGTAATAGACGAGCTGGGCCAGCGCGAGCGTCACCATGGAGAAATAAATACCGCGCGTCCGCGTCGAGACGATTCCGATCGCGGCGGCAAGGCAGGTGCTGAGCAGAACGGCGATCGGCACCGCCATGAACCAGGGCAAACCGTAGCGGCCGATCGCGATCCCGGTGAAATAAGCACCCGCGCCAAAGAACGCCGCCTGGCCGAACGACAACAGCCCGGTGTAGCCGAACAACAGATTATAGCCCATCACCACGACGCCGTAGATCAGGACGTTGACGGCCAGCGCCTGCGACGGCAGCAGCCAAGGCAACACGGCCAGCACCGCGACCGACAGCAGCACGCGCTGCTCAAGAAGCCAACCGAGGCCTCCGGACGCTGGCTTGGCGACCGCTTCGCCGCTCGATGGTGACGTCACGTGGTCCTCCCCCTCACGCCGAACAGGCCTTGCGGGCGGATCAGCAGCACCACGGCCATCAGGGCGAACATGACGATGGTCGCCATTTCCGGCGCAAACAGCGCCACCAGGCTGATGGAAATGCCGACCATGAGACCGGCGACGACGGCACCCACGATCGAACCGAGGCCGCCGATCACCGTGACCACAAAGGCTTCCGCCAGCACCAGCGAGCCCATTTCCGGATTGACGCTGCGCATGGGGCCCGCAAGCACGCCGCCAAGCGCGGCAAGCCCGACACCAAGGCCGAAGATCGCAAGCCAGACCCGGCCGATATCGACGCCGAGCACCTGCATGATCATGGGATCACGCGCGCCGGCGCGCACGATCAGGCCGATACGGGTCTTCTCCAGCGCCAGCCACAGCAAAAGAAGTACCACGGCGACCAGCGCAATCACGAACAGGCGATAGCGCGGGAAGAAGCCGATGCCGAGATCAAGCACGCCGATCAACTGCGGCGGGGTCGGGAACGGAATGCCGTCGCTGCCGAACACGATGCGCACACCCTCGACCAGGATGTAGCTGAGGCCGAAGGTGAGCAGCAGCGGATCGTCGATCGAGCGTCCGTAGAGTCTGCGGATCAGGACGAACTCGATCAGCATGCCGAAGGCGCCCATCAGGATCGGCGCCAACAGCAAACCCCACCAGAAGCTTCCGGTGAGAGACGCCAGATACAGCCCCGCATAGGCGCCGATCATGAACAGCGCGCCATGGGCGAAATTCACCACGCCCAACATGCCGAACACGATCGTCAATCCGAGCGCAGTGATCACCAGGACCGCCCCAAGGGCGATCCCGGAGAGAAGCTGCATGATGATCAGCGACAGGTCCATCGTCACACTGCTTCAGGTCGCGTGGCCGAGCTCGCTGCAGCTGCGCAGCATGTCGTCGGAGCCGGCGTCGTTGGCGAGAATGGCGAACAGATCATTGTCGTTCGCCATGGCCGACTTCTTCTTGGACTCCAGCACCAGCACCGACTGCACCGACTGATGGTCGCATTTGCGGTAATGCTGCGGACCCTTGGTCAGATCGTATTGCAGCTTCTCCAGCGCATCGACGACCTTGTCGGTGTCGGTACCGCCGGCGGTCTGCATCGCCGCCAGCAGCGATCCGACGCCGGAATAGCCGTACGCACCGTAGTCGGTCGGGATCGCGCCGGCATTGGCGGCCTTGAAGGCCGCGTTGAAATCGGCCGCCGTCTTGCTCTGGGTCTCCAGACCCCAATAGTAATTGGCGCCGCCGACCACGCCCTCGAACACGTCGGGGCCGACCGCGAGGCGCTGGTTATGCAGGATCACGGGCACGACGATCTTCATCTGCTGCTTCACGCCGAAATCGACCGCCTGCTTGATCGCATTGGCCTGGTCGCGGCCGAAATTGGAGATGCAGAGCACGTCCGGCCGCATCGACATCAGGCGCGGCATGAAGGTGGAATAATCGGCGGCACCGAACGGATGCAGGATCTCGCCGACATTGTCGGCGCCGATCGTAGCCTGCGCGCGCTTGAAGCCGCGCAGCATTTCATGGCCGTAGGCATAATCCGCGACGAGATGTGCGACCTTCATGCCCTTCTTCAGGGTCTGCCGCGCCACGGCAGAAGTCGTCATGTGCGGGTTCAGCGCCTCATGGAAGGTGTATTTGCTGAAATCCTTGGCCTCGTTGATGGTGTCTGACTGGCTGATCGACACATAGATCACGCCGCGGGCACGGGTGACCTCGTTGACTGCGAGCTGCACGGCGCTCGAGAGCGCGCCGACCACGGCATGGACCTTGTCTTTTTCGATCAGCTCCAAAGTGCGGGTCGCGGCCTCGCCGGCGTTGAGCTTGTCGTCGCGCACCAACAGCTCGACCTTGCGGCCGCCGATGCCGCCCTTGTCATTGACGAGCTTGACGGCGAGCTCCGCACACTTGACCTGATCGCGCGCTTCCGCGGCGAACGGGCCGGTCAGCGGCGTCGGAAAGCCGATGCGGATCGTTTCATCCGCTGCGCGTCCGAGCCGGGGCATGGCGAGCAGCGCAGCGCCGGCCGAGAGGCCGGCGAGCGCGGTACGGCGGGATATTTTCGCGGTCGAACCGGATTTGGGCATAATCTCCTCCAACTGTCTTTTTTCTAGAATCGCTTCAGGGCTTTCAGGACTCTTGTGGGCGTGATCGGGATCGCATTGATCGTGGCATCGAACGGCGAAAGCGCATCGTTGACCGCGTTGAGCACGCAGGCGGACGCTGCGGCCGTGCCGGCCTCCCCAACCCCCTTGGCGCCGAGCTCGGTGTCGGCGGTCGGCGTCTCGACATGCGCGATCAGGATGTCGGGCATCTCCATCGGCATCGGCACGAGGTAGTCCGCAAGCGAACCGTTCATGAGCTGGCCGGTTTCGCTGTAGCGGCATTCCTCGAACAGGGCCGCACCCAACCCCTGCACAATGCCGCCGCGAAGCTGCTCATCCACCAGCATCGGATTGATGACGCGACCGCAATCCTCGACGATGAAATGCTTCAACACCTTGATGAAGCCGGTCTCGACATCGACCTCCAGCGAGCAGCCCTGGATGCCGTTCGTGAAGGCGAAGGGATAGCCTTGCGGCGCGAAGTGATGACTGACGGTGAGCTGCGGTTGCGTTCCCGGCGGCAGGGTGTCGGAGCGGAAATAGGCAATGCGCGCGATCTCGGAGATCGGCAGACGCTGCTGCCGCGTCGCGGCATCCACCACCTGGCCGTCGATGATATCGAGCGCCGCCGGTTGCTCCTGAAGGATGAGCGCCGCGATCTCCAGAATGTTGCGTTTGAGCACGCGCGTGGCCTGCAGTGCGGTCTCGCCACCGATGCCGGCGCCGCGGCAGGCCCAGGTGGCGCCGCCATGCGGCGTGACCTCGGTATCGCCGGTGACGACCTTGACATGGTCCTGCGCGATACCGAGCTGATCGGCCACGATCTGGCCGATGATCGCCTCGGTGCCCTGTCCCTGCTCGGTGACGGAGATCAGGCAACGTACCTCGCCGGACGGCGTCAGGCTCAGAATGGCACCGTCCTGCGAGGAGATGCGCGCACCGCCGACACCATAGAAGGCCGGCCCCGGATTGGTGATCTCGATGAATGTCGCAATCCCGATGCCGCGATAGACGCCGCGCTTGCGCAAGTCCGCCTGCTCGGCACGCAAGGAGTCGTAATCCATCATCTCGTGCAGGCGCTTCAAACACGCCTGATGCGACAACGCCTCGAAACGGTAGCCGGTCGGCGAAGTCTGCGGATAGGAATCGTCGGCGATGACGTTCCGCGCACGGATCGCGAAGGGATCGAGGCCAACCTTGCTTGCAGCCATATCGACCAGCCGCTCGGTGACGGCGCAGGCGATGGGATGGCCAACGGCGCGATACTGGCTGGTCTGCACCTTGTTCTGGAACAGCACTTCCAGCGTGGCGCGATAGTTCTTGAAGCGATAGGGACCGCCCATCAGGCGGATCACCTGGTTGCCCTCGACCACGCTGGTGCGCGGATAGGTCGAGAAAGCCCCGATCGCAGTGAGATCTAGCACGTCCATCGCAAGAATCTCGCCCGTGGCGTCGAGCGCCATGCGGGCCCGGACGCGATGATCGCGGGCGTGGATGTCGGAGACGAAGGATTCGATGCGGTCGGCGACGTATTTGACGGGACGGCCGAGCAGGATCGAGAGGCCGACCACCGCCATGTCCTCGTGATAGACGTGCAACTTCATCCCGAAGGAGCCGCCGATGTCGGTCGCGATGACGCGGACACGGGCCTCGGGGATGCCGTAATGGCGCGAATAGAGGTCCTGGAACTGATACGGCGTCTGCGTCGCGTGATGCACAGTGAGCATGCCCGCGGACGGATCGTAATCAGCGACGATGGCGCGCGGCTCCAGCGTCACCGCGGTGTGACGGCCGAACGAAAATTCCTCTTCCACCACGTGGGCGGCGTGCGCGAAGGCATCATCGACGGTGCCGCTATCGAGCTGGCTACGGAAGCAGACATTGTTGGTGCTACCGGCATTGATCAGCGGCCCGCCAGCCCGGCGCGCCGCGTCGATATCCACGACCAGCGGGAGGTCCTCGTAGTCGACCCTGATCCGCTCCAGCGCATCCTCGGCAATCGCCCGGCTCTCGGCAACGACCGCGACCACCGCCTGCCCGGCCCAGACGACGCGCTCGAGCGGCAGTGGCCATTGCGGTGTGGAGGTCATGCCCTTGAAGTGATCGAGCGTGCCGGTCCAGGACGTGCAGATCTTTGCCAGATCCTCGCCGGTCGCGACGAGATGCACGCCTTCGAGGGCGCGCGCTTCGTCTGTCTTAATCGCGACGATCTTCGCATGGGCATGCGGGCTGCGCAGGAACGCGGCATAAAGCATACGCGGCAGCTTGAGATCACTGACATAGCGTCCACGTCCAGCCAGCAGGCGCTTGGCGTTGGGCCGCGGCACCGAGCGGCCGATATAGGAGTTGGGACGATCGAGCGAGGTCAGCGGCGCGCTCATGGCGTACCCCCGGCTTCCCGCCGTGCTTTGGCAACGGCGTCGATCGCATCGACGATCGCCTCGTATCCGGTGCAACGGCAGCAATTGCCCGACAGCGCGTCGCGGATGTCCTCACGGCTCGGCTCCGCCACCTGCGAGAGCAGCTCTTGCGCGTTCACCAGCATGCCCGGCGTGCAGAAGCCGCATTGCAGCGCGTTGCGGCGATGGAATTCAGCCTGGAGATCGGCGATGACGCCGCTCTCGGTAAGGCCTTCGATGGTGTTGATCTCGGCGCCGTCGGCCTGCACCGCGAACATCAGGCAGGAATGCACGGCGCGACCGTCGATCTGCACGAGACAAGCGCCGCAAGCGCCCATCTCGCAGCCGGCATGAGTGCCGGTCAGCTCCAGCGCGTTGCGCAGGCAATCGACCAGCGTCTCGCGCGGCGCAACCTCGCAGGCGACCTTGCGGCCGTTGACGACGAAGCGGACGCGCACGGTCTCGTCGACTTCATCCAGCAGGGATTCGTCGAAGCCACTCATGCACCGTCCCTCAACCGCCCGAGCAGGCGCCCCAGCAGCACGCGCGCGAGATGCAGCCGCATCGCCGGCGGCACCTCGTCGCTGTCGGGCGGCGCGAGGTCGCTTTCGAGCGCAACTTGTGCAGCGGCGATACGCTCCGCATCCAGGCTCGACCCGATCAGGGCCGCCTCGGCGCCCTTCACGCGCGTTGGAATATTGCCGACCGAAAAGAAGGAGATGCGGATGTCGTCGATGTGGTCGCCGGCGCAGGTTGCGAGCATGCCGCAGCCGACCAGCGCATAATCGCCGCGACGGCGTGCCAATTCATCGAAGGCAAAGCGCTGGTCAGCCTTGAACAAGGGAATGTGGATTGCGGTAATCAGTTCACCGGGCTGCAAGGCGGTCTCGAACAGGTCGAGGAAGAAATCGTCGGCCTTGATGCGTCGGGTACCGGAGGAGCCGGCGATCTCGATCTCGGCATCGAGCGCCAGCGTCATCGCCGGAAATTCGGAGGCGGGATCGGCGAGCGCGACGCTGCCGCCGAACGTGCCGCGATTGCGGATCGCGGGGTGGGCAACGAAGGGCGCGGCCGCGTGCAACAGCGGCGCGAACTCGGCGATCAGCGGCTCGCTCAGCATTTCGCAATGGCGCGTCAGCGCGCCGATGCGCAAAAAGCCGCCTTCGCGCCTGACGCCGCGCATCTCAGCAATGTGGGTGATGTCGATCAGGAGCCGCGGCGCCTGCAGCCGCAACGACAGCGCCGGCACGAGGCTCTGGCCGCCGGCAATGAAGCGCGCGTCGTCGCCAGCGCGCGCATGAGCATCCAGCGCCTGGTCGATCGTCGCAGCACGAAAATAGCTGAAAGCCCTCGCCTTCACCGCCGTTTCCTCGAGATCCATCGGCTCATCAGCCGGGATGCCAGATTTGTAACCATCTGGTCTCAAAATCCTGACACGCCGCCGGAGAGCGGTCAACAGGAAATGACCATTTGGTCACAAATGCACCTTTAGGCTAAGAAGGCGGAAGAGATCGCGATTCACGGTCAAATGGCGAAGAAGACGCAGAAGACGGCGAAGCGACCGGCCCGACGAAGGGCCGAGACGGACAAGGCCGCGCCAAAGCGCCGCAACATGCGCGCGCCCGACCGCGAGCGGGCGATCGTCGACGAAGCCATCCGCTTCTTTGCCGAGCGCGGTTTTGAAGGCCAGACCCGCGAACTGGCAAAACGCATGGGCATCACCCATTCGGCGATCTATCGCCACTTCCCGAGCAAGGAGGCGCTGATCGAGCGGGTCTACCAGGAGGTCTATCTCAGCCGCTGGTCGCCGGACTGGGGTCCACTGATCCGCGACCGCTCACAGTCGCTGGAGGCGCGGCTGACGCGCTTCTATCTCGACTATGTCGAGCGCGTGTTCGAGTACAATTGGGTGCGGATCTTCGTCTCATCCGGCATGAAGTCGTTCGGCATCACGGGCCGCTATCTCGACATCGTCCGCCGCGAGATCATCGAGCCCGCGGCGGCCGAGCTGCGGCACGATCTGAAATTGCCCGATGCAAACGCCCATCCGCTCGGCGAACGCGAGACCGAGCTGTTCTGGGGCCTGCACGGCCGCATCTTCTATCTCGCCATCCGCAAATTCATCTACGAAACGCCGATCCCGTCCGATCTCGACGCGATCGTCCGTGACGCCGTCCAGACCTTCATGGACGGCGCCAAGACGACGATGCCGAAGCTCCTGGTGCGCGGCTAGCTACTTCGCAAGGCTCGGCAGATCGAGCCCCTTGTCGCGAGCGCAGTCGATCGCAATGTCGTAGCCCGCATCCGCATGGCGCATGACGCCGGAAGCCGGATCGTTCCACAGCACGCGCTCGATGCGCTTTGCGGCTTCCGGCGTACCATCGGCGACGATCACCATGCCGGCGTGCTGCGAATAGCCGATGCCGACGCCGCCGCCATGATGCAGCGAGACCCAGGTCGCGCCGCTGGCGCAATTGAGCAGCGCATTGAGCAGCGGCCAGTCGGATACCGCATCCGAGCCATCCTTCATCGCCTCGGTCTCGCGGTTCGGGCTTGCCACCGAGCCGCTGTCGAGATGGTCGCGGCCGATCACGATCGGCGCCTTCAATTCGCCGCGCGCGACCATCTCGTTGAAAGCAAGGCCGAGGCGATGGCGATCGCCGAGGCCGACCCAGCAGATCCGCGCCGGCAGGCCCTGGAACTTGATGCGTTCCTTCGCCATGTCGAGCCAATTGTGCAGATGCTTGTCGTCGGGCATCAGCTCCTTGACCTTGGCGTCGGTCTTGAAGATGTCCTCGGGATCGCCCGACAGCGCGGCCCAGCGGAACGGCCCGACGCCACGGCAGAACAGCGGACGGATATAGGCCGGCACGAAGCCGGGGAAGTCGAAGGCGTTCTTCAGCCCCATGTCCTGCGCCATCTGGCGGATATTGTTGCCGTAGTCGAGCGTCGGAATGCCCTGCGCGTGGAAATCCAGCAAGGCCTGGACGTGCTCGACCATCGACGTCTTCGACGCCCGCTCGACGCCCTTCGGATCGGAGGCGCGCTTGGATTCCCAATCGGCCAGCGTCCAGCCCTTCGGCAGATAGCCGTTGATCGGATCATGCGCGCTGGTCTGGTCGGTGACGATGTCGGGCTTGACGCCGCGGCGCACCAGCTCAGGGAAAATCTCCGCGGCATTGCCGAGCAGTCCGACCGAAACGGCCTTCTTCGTTGTCGCAGCTTCCGCCATGATCGCCAGCGCTTCGTCGAGCGTTGCGGCCTGACGATCGAGATAGCCGGTGCGCAGGCGCATCTCAATGCGGCTCGGCTGGCATTCGACCGCGAGCATCGACGCGCCCGCCATGGTCGCGGCCAGCGGCTGCGCGCCGCCCATGCCGCCGAGGCCGGCGGTGAGAATCCATTTGCCGGCAAGGCTGCCGCCATAATGGCGACGGCCGACCTCCACGAAGGTCTCGTAAGTGCCCTGCACGATGCCCTGGCTGCCGATATAGATCCAGGAGCCCGCGGTCATCTGGCCGTACATCATCAGGCCCAGGCGATCGAGCTCGTTGAAATGGTCGAGCGTCGCCCAATGCGGCACGATGTTGGAGTTCGCGATCAGCACACGCGGCGCATCCGCATGGGTTCGGAACACGCCGACCGGCTTGCCGGACTGAACCAGCAGCGTCTGGTCGTTCTCGAGCTTGCGCAAGGCGGCCGTGATCCGATCAAAACTCTCCCAATCGCGCGCGGCGCGGCCGATGCCGCCATAGACGACGAGCTCGCTCGGGCGCTCGGCGACATCGGGATCGAGATTGTTCATGAGCATGCGGAGCGGTGCTTCGGTCAGCCAGCTCTTGGCGCTGATGTCGCTGCCGCGAGGGGCGCGGATGGTGCGGTCATTGTCCAGTCGGCGGTTCATGAAGACCTCTTCAGACAAGTCTTGGAAATGGATCGGTTGAGAGCGAAGTGAGCGCGACGGCCGGGAGCGCATCAGCTTCGATCAGCGCGGCGGCTTTGGCGAGGTCGTCGGCCATGTAGCGATCGGCACCGAGCTCCGCGACCTGCTCGCGAAGCAAGGCGATAACCGCAACGAGCGGCGAGCTGGTTGCATGGGGCGCGCGCAGCGTGATGCCCTGGGCTGCGACCAGAAGCTCGATGCCGAGGATCGCCGCAAGATTGTCGGCCATATCGGAAAGCCGCCGCGCGGCATGCGCGGCCATCGAGACGTGGTCTTCCTGGTTGGCGCTGGTCGGCGTCGAGTCGATCGAGCAAGCCGCGGCGCGCTGCTTGTTCTCGGCATAGAGTGCGGCCGCCGTCACCTCCGCGATCATGAAGCCGGAATTGATGCCGGGATCGGGGGTGAGGAACGGCGGCAGGCCGAAATTGAGCGCTGGATCGACCAGCGTGGCGATGCGACGCTCGCTGATCGCGCCGATCTCCGACAACACCAGCGCGATCGTATCGGCGGCAAAGGCGACCGGCTCGGCGTGGAAATTGCCGCCGGAGACGATCTCGCCGGTCTCGACCAGCACCAGCGGATTATCGGTGACGGCATTCGCCTCGACGATCAGCGTGCGCGCGGCCTGCGTGATCAGATCGAGCGCAGCACCCGCAACCTGGGGCTGGCAGCGCAGGCAGTAGGGATCCTGCACGCGCTCGTCGCCGTCGAGATGAGACAGACGGATATCGCTGCCGTCGAGCAGTGCGGTCAGCGTTGCCGCCGCGGCAATTTGCCCGGGATGACCGCGCAACGCCTGGATCTCGGGACGGAACGGCACGGTCGATGCCATCGCAGCATCGACCGACAGCGCCCCTGTGACGAGGGCGGCACGGGCCAGGCGAAATGCGCGCAGCACGCCGGCGATGGCGTAGGCCGTCGAGAACTGCGTGCCGTTGATCAGCGCGAGCCCTTCCTTGGGGCCGAGCGTCAGCGGCGCAAGGCCGGCCGCGGCCAGCGCCTCGCTGCCTGACACCGTCTTGCCATCGACGATCGCCTGCCCTTCGCCGATCATCACTGCGGTCATGTGCGCGAGCGGTGCGAGATCGCCGGAGGCGCCGACCGAGCCCTGCTGCGGGACCAGCGGGTAGACACCGCGCGCAAGCATCTTCTGAAGCTGCTCGATGACCTCGCGGCGCACGCCGGAGGCGCCGCGGCCGAGCGAGACGATTTTGAGCGCCATCATCAATCGCACAATCGCCTCCGGCGTGGCCGGGCCGACACCGCAGCAATGCGAGACGATGAGATTGCGCTGGAGCAGCGCGGTCTGATCGGGCGGAATCCGTCTTGAGGCCAGCTTTCCGAAGCCGGTGTTGATGCCATAGACCGGCGCGGCAGCCTGCGCGGCCTTGGCGACAATCTGCGCAGCCGCCTCGACGCGCGGCCAGAACGCGGGATCGAGTTCGACGGAATCGCCAGCCAGCACACGCGCAAGATCGTCGAGGCTCACCGTACCCGGCCTGACGACGATTGTTGCGCCCTGCCCGGTCACTGGCCCCTCCAGACACGGCGGTGCAGCGGATTGAAGCCGATGCGGTAGACGAGCTCGGCGGGACGCTCGATGTCCCAGATCGCGAGGTCGCACCATTTTCCGGCTTCCAGCGTGCCGGTCTCCTCCAGCACACCGAGCGCCCGCGCGCCTTCGCGGGTGACGCCGGCGAGGCACTCGGCCACATTCATCCGGAACAGCGTCGCGCCCATGTTCATGGCGAGCAGCAAGGAGGTCAGCGGCGAGCTGCCGGGATTGCAGTCGGTCGCCAGCGCCATGGGAACGCCGTGCTTGCGGAACGCCTCGACCGGCGGCTTCTGCGTCTCACGGATGAAATAGAAGGCGCCGGGCAGCAGCACGGCCACCGTTCCGGCCTTCGCCATCGCACTCGCGCCGGCTTCGTCGGTGTGCTCCAGGTGATCGGCAGACAGCGCCGAGAATTTCGCGGCGAGCGCAGCGCCGCCGAGATTCGAGAGCTGATCGGCATGGAGCTTGACCGGCAGACCAAGCGCCCTCGCCGCCTCGAACACCAGCGCAGCTTGCTCCGCCGAGAACGCGATGCCCTCCATGAAGGCATCAACGGCATCAGCAAGGCCCGCCTTTGCGACAGCCGGCAGCATCTCGTTGCAGACGAGATCTATATAGCGATCCTTATCGCCTTCGGCTTCCAGCGGCAGCGCGTGCGCGCCGAGGAACGAGGTGCGGATTGCGATCTTCCGCTGGCGACCGAGGCTCCGCGCGGCCGTGAGCTGGCGCATCTCGGTCTCGGTGTCCAGGCCATAGCCGGACTTGATCTCGACCGTGGTGGCGCCCTCGCCGATCAGCGCATCGAGCCGGGGCAATGCGCTTGCGACGAGTTCCGCTTCGCTTGCCCTGCGCGTCGCAGCCACGGTCGAAACGATGCCGCCGCCGGCGCGCGCAATCTCCTCGTAGCTCGCGCCCTTCAGGCGCAGCTCGAATTCATGCGCGCGGTTGCCGCCATAGACGAGATGAGTGTGGCAGTCGACGAGGCCGGGCGTGATCCAGCGGCCCTCGCAATCGACCCGCTGGATCGCATCCGCATCCGCCGGGAAGTCTGCGGCTGCGCCGGCATAGGCGATGTGGCCGTCGCGTATGGCGATGACGCCACGCTCGATCTCGCCGAGGTCGGGACGATCGGCCCGCATCGTGGCAAGCCGGGCGTTGTGCCAGATCCGGTCGAAGCGCTCTGCCATGCGTGTGTCCCTTGGCCGTGGGATGCTTGACTTATATGTCTAGACATATAATCGTAAGGCGGTTCTGTCCAGCCGGTGTGCAAACATGACCCGACTGCATTTCGCCTCCGCGCTCCTGCCCTCGGGCTGGGCCAATGACGTGCAGGTGGTGATCACCGCCGGCGCGATCGCGGAGGTGACGCCGGGCGTTGCGCCTGCCGCCGCCGACGAGCGCCACGCCATCGCGATTCCGGGATTGGCGAGCCTGCACAGCCACGCCTTCCAGCGCGGCATGGCAGGGCTTGCCGAACTGCGCGGCGACAGCACCGATACGTTCTGGACCTGGCGCGAAACGATGTACCGCTTTGCGCTGGCAATGACGCCGGACGATGTCGCCGCTGTCGCGACCCTGCTTTATGTCGAGATGCTGGAGCAGGGATTTACCCGCGTCGGCGAATTCCATTATCTGCATCACGATCGCGACGGCTCGCACTACGCCGATCCCGCCGAGATGGCCGCACGCATTGCGCAGGCTGCCGAAGCCTCCGGCATCGGGCTGACGCTGCTGCCAAGTTTTTATGCGCATGGCTCCTTCGGCAGCGCCGCGCCGCACGACGGCCAGCGCCGCTTCATCAACTCTGTCGATCAATTCGCCAAGCTGATGGCCGCCTCGCGCAAGGCGATCGCAAACTTGCCGGGCGCCAATATCGGCATCGCACCGCACAGTCTGCGCGCAGTGGCGCCGGACGAGCTCGCGGCGATCATTCCGCTCGCCGAGGGCGGACCTGTGCACATTCATGCCGCCGAGCAGGTGAAGGAGGTCGAGGATTGCCTGGCCTGGTCGGGACGACGCCCGGTGCAATGGCTGCTGGAGCATGCGCCGGCCGATCGACGCTGGTGCCTCATTCACGCGACCCACATGACGGATGAAGAAGTCGGTGCATTCGCGAAGACCGGCGCGGTGGCGGGTCTCTGCCCTGTCACCGAGGCGAGCCTTGGCGACGGCATCTTTCCGGGGCGGGAATTTCTCGACGCCGGCGGGCTGTTCGGTGTCGGCACCGATTCCAACGTGCTGGTCGGCGCGGCCGACGAGCTGCGTCAGCTTGAATACGGCCAGCGGCTGAAGCACCGCGCGCGCAACGTGCTCTCAGCCGGCGCCGGCCGTTCGACCGGTCGCACGCTGTTCGACGTCGCTCTTGCGGGAGGCGCCCGGGCTCTGGCACAGCCGATTGCAGGCCTCACACCGGGTGCGCGTGCCGACATCGTCACGCTGGACGCTGCACATCCGTCGCTGGCAGGACGCGCGCGCGACGCCGCGATCGACGGCTGGATCTTTGCGGCAGGCAACGGCGCGATCGATTGCGTCTGGGCCGGCGGCAACAAGCTTGTCGAGAGTGGCCGGCATCAATTGCGTCAGGCTGCGCGCGGACGCTTCAACGCAGCGGTGCGGAGGCTCGTTGCATGAGCCTCGCCACCGACGCGGCCGACAAGCCCACGCTCTACAAGCGCATCCGCGCCGACATCGAAAAGCGTATCCTGACCGGCGAATGGCCACCCGGCCACCGCATTCCCTTCGAGCACGAGCTGGTCGCACGCTACGGCTGCTCGCGCATGACGGTGAACAAGGCGCTGTCGGAGCTCGCGCAGGCCGACCTGATCGAGCGCCGGCGCCGCGCCGGCTCGTTCGTCCGGCGGCCGCAGCATCAGTCTGCAGTTCTGAAGATCGCCGACATCCGCGCCGAGATCACGGCGCTCGGCCGCGGCTATGGCTATGAGCTGATCAGCCGCAAGCTTCGCGCCGCGACCGCCGCCGATCGCGAGCGTCTTGGTGTCAAGAAAGCCGGCAAGGTGGTTGCGATCAGCTGCCGCCACAGCGCCGACAACGTGCCGTTTGCGGTCGAGGACCGGCTGATCGATCTCGCGTCCGTGCCAAATGCTGCGTCCGCGGATTTTTCGCGCGAGCCGCCGGGTTCGTGGCTGCTCCATCATGTCCCATGGACAGAGGCCGAGCATACGATCAGCGCCATTGTCGCGGATGACCGCACGGCGGAAGCGCTCGACATCGCCGTCGGAGCACCCTGTCTCGTGATCGACCGCTATACCTGGCGCAGCGCGCGCACCATCACTGCGGTGCGGCTGCTCTATCCCGGTGACTCTCACCGCCTTGTCGCCCGATTCAAGGGAGGCTGAGAGAACGATGTCGGCACAAATTGTGCAACGCTTCGGGCAACGGTCCATTGGGGCCGACAGAGATCAACAGGACGTCAAACCATCGATCGGCAAGAGGACGACAATCATGCGTAGTTCGACAGTTTTTGCGACAATCATTGCTCTCGCAGCCGCCACTCCCGTGCTCGCCGACGACGTCAAGGTCGGCGTCGGCATCTCCGGATGGACGGGCTTCGCGCCGCTGACGCTGGCGAAGGAAGCCGGCATCTTCAAGAAGAACGGCCTCGACGTCACCATCAAGAAGATCCCGCAGAAGGACCGCCATCTCGCGATCGCCTCCGGCGACGTGCAGTGCGCGGCGACCACGGTCGAGACCTGGATCTCCTGGAACGCCAACGGCGTCGCGACCAAGCAGATCTTCCAGCTCGACAAGAGCTTCGGCGCCGACGGCATGGCCGTGCGCAACGACGTCTCCTCGATCAAGGAGCTGAAGGGCAAGACCGTTGCCGCATCCGCGCCCGGCACCTCGCCCTATTTCGCGCTGGCCTGGATGCTGAAGAAGAACGGCCTCACGGTGAAGGACGTCACCGTCGTGAACCTCGAGCCGGCTGCGGCTGCGCAGGCCTTCGTCTCCGGCCAGAACGACGCTGCGATGACCTACGAGCCGTATCTGTCGACCGTGCGTGCTGCGCCGGACAAGGGCAAGATCATCGCCACCACGCTGGACTACCCGATCGTGATGGACACATTCGGCTGCACGCCGAAATTCCTCAGCGAGAACCCGAAGGCAGCGCAGGCACTGGCCGACAGCTATTTCGAGTCGCTCGACATGATCGCCAAGGACCAGGCCAAGGCCTATGAGATCATGGGCGCCGACGTGAAGCAGACCGGCGAAGCGTTCGGCAACTCGGCCAAATATTTGCGCTGGCAGGACAAGGCCGCGAACCAGAAGTTCTTCGCGGGCGACTTCCTCGCCTTCAACAAGGATGCCGCCGACCTCCTGCTCGAGATCGGCATCATCAAGTCCGCGCCGAAGGTCGAGGACCTCTACGACGCAAGCTTCATCAAGTAAGCCCCGACACAGCGCTGGTCCTGCCCCACGGCGGACCAGCGCAAGATCGACCATTCGGATAGACCATCGATGCGTCCCCTGGATTCCGTGACATCGAGGCAGCGCGTGGCCTATGGCCTCGCGTTCTTCGTGCTGTTCGTTGCCCTCTGGTCCTGGGCGACCTTCGGCGGCCATGTGTCAAAAACCTTCCTCGCCAATCCGCTGACCATGCTGCAGGAGGGTTATGACCTTCTGGCCAAGCAGGGATTTCTGTTCGACATCGGCATGACGATCTGGCGCGTCGTCGGCGGCTTTGCCCTGGCCGCGATCATCGCGGTACCGCTTGGCGTGTTGATGGGCGCCTACAAGCCGATCGAGGCCTTCCTCGAACCGTTCGTGTCCTTTGCGCGCTATCTGCCAGCCTCGGCCTTCATTCCGCTCTTGATCCTGTGGGCCGGCATCGGCGAATTGCAGAAACTGCTGGTCATCTTCATCGGCTCGGTATTCCAGGTCATCCTGATGGTCGCCGTGACAGTTGGCGCGACGCGGCGCGATCTGGTGGAAGCCGCCTATACGCTCGGCGCCAGTGACCGCGGCATCATCCGCCGCGTGCTGCTGCCCTCCTCCGCACCCGAGATCGCGGAGATCCTGCGGCTGGTGCTGGGCTGGGCCTGGACTTACGTCATCGTCGCCGAGCTGATCGGCTCGTCGTCCGGCATCGGGCACATGATCACCGACAGCCAGGCGCTGCTCAATACTGGTCAGATCATCTTCGGTATCATCGTCATCGGGCTGATCGGCCTCCTCTCGGATTTCATGTTCAAGGCATTCAACGCCTGGCTGTTTCCGTGGAGGCTCGCATGACGACCCTCAAGATCGAACGGGTCTCGCGAACTTTCCCCGCGCGCCACGGCAACGCCCCCACGAGAGCGCTGGAGCCGACCGACCTCACCATCGGCAACAACGACTTTGTCACGATCCTTGGGCCCTCCGGCTGCGGCAAGTCCACGCTGCTTCGCATCGTCGCCGGCCTCGATCGCCCGACCGGCGGGCGTGTCACGCTTGACGGGCGCGAGGTAACCGGCCCCGGCGTCGATCGCGGCATGGTGTTCCAGTCCTACACGCTGTTTCCCTGGCTCACCGTGCGCGAGAACATCGCCTTCGGCCTGCGCGAGCGCGGGGTTTCAGAATCGGAGCGCACCAAGATCGCCGACGCCTTCATCCGCCAGGTCGGCCTGTCCGGCTTCGAGAACCACTGGCCAAAACAGCTCTCCGGCGGCATGCAGCAGCGCACCGCGATTGCGCGCGCGCTCGCCAATGATCCAAAGATCCTGCTGCTCGACGAACCTTTCGGCGCACTGGACAACCAGACCCGCGCCCTGATGCAGGAAATGCTGCTGGGCATCTGGGAGCGCGACCAGAAGACGGTGCTGTTCGTGACCCACGACATCGAGGAGGCGATCTTCCTCGGCAGCCGCGTCATCGTCATGAGCGCGCGTCCCGGCCGGATCAAGGCCGAGATCAATGTGGACCTGCCGCATCCACGCTCCTACAAGATCAAGACCACGCCGGAATTCGTCCAGCTGAAGGAACGGCTGGTCGAGGAGATCCGCACCGAGGCTCTGAAGGTTGCCGAACATGCCTGACACTCACCCCCGCGCCAATGGCGAGCGCGTCCTCGCCGATCTCAATGCGCTGCGTGCCCTCGGCGCCTACAAGACCGGCGTGCACAAGCCAACATTCTCGGCGCCGCACAAGCAATCGCTGGACTGGCTGGTGCGGAAGCTGCCCGAGGCTGGCCTCACCGGCGCGATCGACGGCATCGGCAACATCGTCGGCACCAGCACGAAGTCGGGTCCAAAACTGCTCGCTGGCTCACATCTGGAAAGCCAGAACTACGCCGGCTGGCTCGATGGCCCGCTCGGCGTCGTCTATGCGCTCGAGGCCGCGCGCGTGCTCAATACCGATCCCTCCGTGAACGGCTCGATCGAGGTGGCCGCATGGGTTGACGAGGAAGGCCATTTCGGCAGCTTCCTCGGCTCGCGCTCCTATGTCGGGCAGGTGACCGAGGCCGAGATCGACGCCGCGCGCGATCGCACCGATGGACGCACCATGCGAGATGCGCTCGGCGACATGGGGCTCACTGGACGACCGCGCGTCACGGCCGAACCGGGACGGCATGTCGGCTATCTCGAGGCGCATATCGAGCAGGGCGACACGCTCGAGAGCGGCAAGCTCGCGATCGGCGTGGTGACCTCCATCGTCGGCATCTGGCAGTACCGCATCAATTTCACCGGCGAGCAGAACCACGCCGGCACCACGCGCATGGCCGTGCGCAAGGACGCCGGCCTCGCGTTGGCTAGATTTTGCGTGGCGATCGACGAGCGTTTCCCGGCAGCGTGCGGCCCCCGCACGGTCTGGACCACCGGCCGCATCACGCTCGATCCGGGCGCGCCGAGCATCATTCCGGGCGGCGCGGAGATGCTATTCCAGATCCGCGACGACAATCCGGCCGTGATCGCGCGGCTGGAAGAGCTGTTGCGAACCATGGCGGACGAGGCCAACGCCAAAGGCCCTTGTACCGCGACCGTGGAGCGGATCCGCGTGGGCGCGCCCGCCATGATGGATACAGGCTTCCAGGACGCGATAGACGCCGCGAGCAAGGCCCTGGCCGGCGGACGATCGCTGCGCATGCCGAGCGGCGCCGGTCACGATGCACAGATGCTCGCGACGATCATGCCCGCCGGCATGCTGTTCGTGCCCTCGATCGGCGGCATCAGCCATCACTGGACCGAAAACACCGCCGATGCCGACATCGTCACCGGCGCGCAAGTCTTCGTCGACGCCTGCCGGCGAATTCTGGCAGGCTAGAACGACGTACCGCCGCCGAACCTGAACTGCTGGACGATGTCGTATTTGCCCTTCGTCAGCGGCACCGCGTAGTCGAAGCGCAGCGGGCCGAACGGCGAGGCCCAGATCAGGCCGACGCCGACCGACGAGCGCACCACACTGCTGTCGTCATATTGCAGTCCGCAGGTCGGACAGGCCTTGGTGTTGACTTCACCCGTCGCCGCCCATGACGTCGGCCCCTGATAACCCCAGAGCGAGCCGGCATCGGCATAGACCGCGCCCTTCAGGCCGACTTCCTTGGGCAGGAACCAGAACGGCATCTGCATTTCCATGGACGCGCCCCAGTACTTCGTACCGCCGAGCGCATCGCCGGTGGCGCCGAAGCTTGCATAGGTGATGTCACGCGGACCGATACCGTTCGGTGCGAAGCCGCGCACGAGGTTCGGGCCCATCTGGAAGTGATCCAGCATGCGCAGATCGTTGTTGCCGATCTTGTTGAGAACACCGCCCTGGAGATGGATCACACTGATAATCTCGGACACCAGCGGGGTGTAGTATTTGGTATCCAGCGCGGTCTTCAGATAAGTGACGTCGCCGCCCACCCCGGCAAAATCCTGCTTGAAGTCGACGAGCAGGCCGTCGTTCGGGTTCTTGGTGTTGTCGAGCGTGTTGTAGGTGAGCGTGTAACCCACGGCCGAAGTCAAAGTCGGGCCGTTCGCCAATTCCTTGCGGATCGGCAGGCTCGATTCACCGTCAGCGTAGCAGCCGTAGCCATAGTATCCCGAGCTCGTCGAGTTGGTGGGATCCGCTCCGCCCAGCACGCTCTGGATGTAGGCCGGCGTCGGGTTGAAGGCCAGCGACGTGTTGGCAGCGTTGTTGTTGCAATTGTTGTAGGCGGTCGGGAGCGTGATGGTCTGCTGATAGAGCGAGTAGCGGAGCTGGAGCGACAGGTCCTCGCGCAGCGCGAAGCCCAGGCGCGGCGAGAAGCCGAGCGTCGTCACCGAGTAGCTGGTATAGCTGTTCGACAAATTCTCGCGCCAGTAGGTGTCAAGTCCGAGTGCGATCCGGTAGTCGAGCAAATAGGGCTCGACAAAGGACAGCGACACGCCGCGGGCGTACTGGCCGTAGGTCACCGACGCCTTGGCATAGAGGCCCTTGCCGAACAGGTTGCGCTCGGAGACCGAGACCTCGGCGAGCGCGCCGTCGGTCGTGGAGTAGCCGCCAGAGACCGAGAAATCGCCGGTCGACTTCTCCTCCATGTCAACGATCAGGATCACGCGGTCGCTGGACGAGCCGGGCTCCGTGGTGATCTTGACGGTCTTGAAATAGTCGAGGTTCTTCAACCGGCGCTCGGCGCGGTCGACTAGGGCGCGGTTGTAGGCGTCCCCCTCGGAGATGTCGAACTCGCGGCGGATCACGTAGTCGCGCGTGCGGGTATTGCCCCGCAGGCTGATGCGCTCGATATAGGTGCGCGGGCCTTCGTCGACATTGAACACCACCGAGACGGTGTGTGATTCGAAATTGCGGTCGCCGCTCGGTCGCACCACGGCAAACGCGTAGCCGCGGCGCGAGGCCTCGATCTGCATCTCCTCGGTAGACTTCTCGACCAGCTCGACATTGTAGAGCGAGCCGACATTGACGCGCGACATGCCGCGCAACGTGCTCGCGTCGAAATTGGCGATGCTGGAGCGGAACTCGACCGCGCCGACACGGTATTGCTGACCTTCCTCGATCTTGAAGGTGACGAGGAAGCCCTTCTTATCCGGATCATATTCGGTCAGCGCCGCCACGACCTGCGCGTCGGCGAAGCCGTTCTTGAGATAGAATCGGCGGATCAGGTCACGGTCGGCCTCGACACGATCGGGATCGTAGATGTCACCGCTTGAGAGGAAGCTCAGCAGATTGGTCTCATGGGTCTTGATCACGTCGCGCAGGCGCGCGGCCGAGTAAGCGCTGTTGCCGATGAACTCGATCGATTTGACGCCGGTCTTGGCGCCCTCCTCAACTGTAAAGACGAGATCGACGCGATTGTTCGGCTGCTCGATGATTTCAGGCGTGACGCGCACGTCGTAGCGGCCCGAGCGGCGATAGATCTCGGCGATCCGCAGCGTGTCGGATTGCACCATCGCGCGCGAGAAGGTCCCGCGCGGCTTGGACTGGACCTCCGCCGTGAGCTGCTCGTCCTTGATCTTCTTGTTGCCCTCGAAGGCAACGCGACCGATCACGGCGTTTTCCACCACCGACACTACGATATGGCCGCCCGCCCGGTTGACTTTCACATCCTGAAACAGACCGGTCTCGATCAATGCCTTGAGACCGTCGTCGAGAGCCGCCTGGTCGAACTGCCCGTTGGGGCTGACCTTGAAGTAGGAGCGAACCGTCTCGGCCTCGACGCGGCGATTACCTTCGACCACGATCGTATCATTGACTTGCGCCGCCGCGACCGGCTGCGGCAACAGCACCGAGGTCAGTGAAGTTGCAATCGACACGCCACCCACGACCGCCGCGACAAGCCAGGCCCGCAAAAACGACATTCCACACCTCAAGAGCACCTGACTTGCTCTGAAACGGGAAAGCTGTGGCCACGGTGTGGCTTTCAGATTGCTGTACTGTTTCTGCGGATTGAGTTTGATTGATCCGCCGAAGCACATAGCGCCCTACGCGCGGCGTTTGCGCAAATCGCCAGAAATATCAGGCAAAACAAGGCTTGTTTACACGCCGCTGGAGCGATGCGAGAGCCGCTGACATCAGCCAACGCGCATGGGATGTCCGCAATGAAGCCGATCGTTATGACCAGTCTCGCGCTGGTCGCCATCCTCGCCGCGACCGTGGCCACCAACGCCGACACGGTCGGCAGGCGCAACCGGCTGCAGCCGGCGAAACAGGCCGTCTATGAGTACGGTCCGCACGGCCCTAATCGGACCTATCAATCCGGCTCCCGCACACGCATCTATGTCAGCAAGCGCTCCTGGCTGGATGGCGGGACCGAGGTTCTCCCCGGCGACCGCAAGTTCAGCGACTACGCCTATCCACCCGGCACGTCATTCGCCAATCAGAACAACAACCGCCCGCTCGACCGGCAGCCGCTCAGCCCGGCTTCGGACCTCGGCGGATTTGCGCAGAGGATCCCGCTCGCCTGGTAACGGGCTTGGGACCATCTCGCACGCCCGTCACATCTTATGCCGCGCCCTTCAACCGATCGGCCATGCGCTCAGCGATGGCGACCGTGGTCAAGTGAGTGTTGGCGCGCGGCACTTCCAGCATGATCGAAGCATCGATCACGCGCAATCCCGTGCATCCGATCACCCGGCATTCGGGATCGACGACCGAACGCGCGTCGCCAATTGCGCCCATTCTGCAGGTGCCGCTGGCGTGCTGCGCGTCGCTGCACTCGGCGAACAACCAGTCGTCGAGCTCCGCGTCGCTGAGCGGCTCGTCCATGGAGCGTCCACTGGCGCCATAGTCGACGCGATGAGCGATCTCGGCCACCGCAGGCTGCAGGCAGATATCACGCAGGCGACGAACGCCGTCGCGCATCCGCGCGAGATCGCTGGGGTCGGACAGCATGCGCTCCTCGACTTCAGGATCGACCTCGGGATCGACCGAGACGATGCGGACATGACCCTGGCTGAACGCCTGATAGACGGAGACGGCGATGCGCCCCAGCGTGACTTCCACCATCGATTGCGACGAGCGCGCAAGATTACCGGCGATCATGATCATGTCGTTCTCGCCGGCGCCTGCGAGGCCGGACGAGTAGCGCAGGCAGCAATTGGTGTGCCGGTGCATCAGCGTGCTGACCTGACTGCCTTCGCGCAGATGCAGCAATGCGTTGACGATCGGATGGTCCAGCAAATTCTCGCCCGCCGGCAAGTCGGCACGGATCGGGATGCCGAGCCTCTCCAGCACGGCGGCAGGCCCAATGCCGGAGCGCTGCAAAATGGCCGGCGAGTGGATGGCACCCGCGCAGAGGATGACGTCACGCGTCGCACGGGGCGTATAGGATCGGCCGTTCACGCGGACCATGACGCCGTTGGCGTGCAGCCGATTGCCCTCGAACGTGACGGTATCGACCAGCGCGTGACCGACGATGTCGAGATTGGCGCGATCGCGCGCGGGCTCCAGATAGCCGTCATTGGTGGAGATCCGTAATCCGCCCTCGCTGTTGATGGCGTAGGGCGAGACGCCGGTGCCGACGGGCGCGTTGTGATCCTCGCACCAGCCATAGCCGAGGCCGAGCGCCGAGGCGCGCAGCGCGCGGTCGACATTGCCCCAATCCGGGATCGGCGCGCGGTACACCGGGATCGGACCGCGATCGCCGTGATAGGGCGCGTCGGAGAAATTCTTGTCCGTTTCGAGCTTGCAGAAATAGGGCAGAAGCTCGTCCCACGACCAGCCGGTGCAGCCCGCGGCCGTCCAGCGGTCGATGTCGTCAGGAACGGCGCGGATTGCGATCTGGCCATTGATTGTCGAGCTGCCGCCCATGGCGCGGCCACGCCAGAGCAGCAGCGGCTGCTGCCGCTCGGTGCGTCGCGCCAGCAGCTTTGGCCAGCGAAAATCGTCGTCACCGATGGCGCGCATGGGGTTCGGGATGCGAATGTGGTCCGGCGTGGTGGCGGTGCGAAGATCCTGCCCTGCCTCGAGCAGCAGCACCCGATGCGACGGATCTTCGCTGAGGCGCGCGGCCAACGTCGCTCCGGCGGAACCTCCGCCGATGATGATTGTATCGTATTCCTGTTCAATCACGTCCTGTGCGCTCCTTCGACAGCCCCATGGGACGCGACGATCATTCCTTCAAACCGGTCCCGGCCACACCACGCACGAAATTTCGTCGCATCAGCGAGAAGAACAGCGCGCTGGGAACAAGGGCGACCGCAGCAGCCGCGCTGAGATGGCCGATATCCACGGTGAAGCCGGTCTGGAACAGGGCCAGCCCGACTTCGAGCGTATACGTATCCTTGTTGGTGGTCACGACGAGCGGCCATGCGAACGCGGTCCAGGCCTGGAAGAACGCCAGCACCCCAAGCGCCCCCAGCGGCCCCCGCATCAGCGGGAGCACGATCCGCAGAAAGATCCACCCCTCGCCTGCCCCATCCACCCGCGCGGCTTCCAGCAGCTCGTCGGGGATCGACGTCGTCACATATTGCCGCACCAGGAAGATGCCGAAGCTCATGACGAGATAGCCGACCAGGAGGCCGGGCAGCGTGTTCAACATACCCGCGGCCTGAACATTCAGATAGAGCGGGATCATGTAGACTTCGAAGGGCACGACTAACGTCGCGATGATGACGCCGAAGACGGCCGGAAACCAAGGCAGATCGAACTTGCCGAGCACGTAGCCGGCGATGGCGGAGGTGGCGACGATGCTGGTCGTCGAAATCCCTGCAAAGATCAGTGTATTGCCGATCCAACGCAGCAGCGGCGTTTCGTGCAGCACGCCGAGAATGTTCTCCAGTGTCGGCTGGTTTGGAATGATGGTGGGCGGCCAGGCCAGCAATTCTGGCGGCGTCTTGAACGCGTTGCTGATCAGGAAGACCAGCGGCAGCAGCATCATCAGACCGACAACGGATAGGACAACGTCGATCGCGAAGCCGGCAGGCGTGTTGCGATCGATATCGCTGGACGGATGGTCTGGATCGCTCACGCCCGGCTCCGATCCCGAAACAACCTGAACTGCGCGCCCGTGAGAATGAGCACGATCACGAGAAGGACGACGGCCTCGGCGGCGGCATAGCCGACCCGGTAATTTCGAAAGCTGTTTTCGAGCATGTCGAGGACGAGCACGCGAACCAGATGCCCCGGCGCACCCTGGACGTCCGAGGCCAGGACGAAGGCCTGCGCATAAATGTTGTACGACGAGATCAGCGTGATCACCGACACGTACAGCATCACCGGCTTCAGCAGCGGGATTGCGACGTAGCGGAACGCCTGGAACGCGGATGCGCCGTCGAGCCGCGCCGCCTCGTAGAGCGCCTCCGGAACGTTTTTCAACCCGACGAGAAAGATCAGCACGGCATAACCGATCGCCTGCCAGGAGCACAGAACGATCAGGCAGACCACCGACAGGACGGGGTCGAACAGCCAGGACTGTGCCGGGATTCCGAACCATCCGATGAGGGCGTTGAGCGGCCCGAGCCGCGCATCGAAAATCCATTTCCAGGCCATCGCCGCCGGCACCAGCGACACGACGTGCGGCAGGAAGATCGAGGTTTCGTAGAAGCCGCTGCGCCGCAGCCCCTGCCGGCTGTTGATCAGCGCAGCGAGCGCGAGCCCGACGGGAATCGTGATCACCAGCACGCCGAAGGCGACGACGGTGGTATTGAAGATCGCTTCGAGAAACAGCGGATCACTCATCAGTTCGACGAAGTTGTCGAACCCGACGAACGGCTTGCGCCGCGAGATGATGTTCCACTTGAACAGGCTGAGACGCAATGTCTCAGCGATTGGGTAAACGCGCAGGCAAGCATAGAGGCCGAGAACCGGGAGCAGCGCCAGAACCGGAAACAGCCATTTCGGCTTGGAACGCATGGAGTCTCCCGGAGCGGCCGCCGGCTAGCGCTGCAAATGTGTCGACGCGACCATTGATTGCGCGCTCATTTAGCCAGCAGATCTTCCCGGGCGAGGATCTTGTCGCTCTCCTCAGCAGCAGATTTCAGGAAAGCGTCGAAGCGGCATCGTTTCCTGCCAGCGATTTGTCGGTGAAGGCCTTCTCGAGCCGGGCCGCGAGCCGGGTGAGAATTTCACTCGCGGGACTGATCGCGGGCACCGTGAAGAAGACGTGGTCGGCCGGGGTGTTCACGAACGCGCCGAGCTGGGGGATCTTGCTGATAACCGCGGAGTAATCGAGCCCCTTGCGATTGGGCACCCACGCCGTGTTCTCGACCAGCCACAGCAGGTTTTCCGGCTCGTTCGCCTTCTGAACGAAGTCCCAGGCGATCTGGTTCTTCGGCCCCTTGTTGGGGACGTAGAGATCCACCGGGACCATCAGCGTGCCCTTCGGCAATGGCGCCGTCGCGTATTTGAGGTTGGGCGCCTTCTTGGCAACGTCGCCGATCACCCAGGACTCCCGGATGAACATCGCGGTCTGGCCGAGCTCGAAGGCTTCGGCGTCCGCCTTCATCTCGGGCGACACCGTCCGATAGGTCACGACGTTGTCGAGGTACTGCTTGAGCGCGTTGCGGCCGGCTTCGTTGGCATAGGCGGCGCGCCACTTGCCGCCCTTCTCCTCCAACAGCGTGCCGCCGTGATTATAGAGGATGGTCCAATATTTCTCCGCGATGCCGGAGCCACCACCGCTGAGACGCAGGCTCCAGCCGCTGACGGTCGGCGTGCCGGATGCGTCACGTTGGACGAGCTTCTGCGCATAGGCCGTGTATTCCGCCATCGTCTTGGGAGGCGAATTGAGACCGGCCTTGGCAAACATGTCGGTGTTGTAGAACAGCGCGCCCTGCCCCTGGAACAGCGGCACACCGTAAATCTTGCCGTCATACGTGGCGGTCTTCACCCGCGTCATGTCGTAATTGGCTTTGACGAAATCCACGATCGCGGCCGGGGGCTCGGGAATGAGGCCAGCCTCCAGATATCGCGCAGCCTCGACCTCCATCTCGATGACGTCTCCGGCGGAGCCGGATGGAAGCGAGAGCGCCAGCCGCTTCTCATGCTCACGCAAGGCAATGGCCTCGACGCTGATGTCGAGATCGGGATACTTCGCCTTCAGCTGGTCTCCGACGCGCTTGTAGAACGGGGCGAGGTCGGGCCAGCCGCTCCAGATGGTCAGCTTCTCCGCCGACGCAGCCGAAGCCAGCATCGGGAGGGCGGCAGCCACCGCCAGCAACCGGGCCGCCGACAGCCAGAAGGATTTCGCAATGAAGGCCATGTCCCCGCTCCCAGAACTCTGAAATTCCGATCAAAGGCTGTCATGCAACCGGTTGCGTGTCAATTGCGATCCATTGCCGCTTTCCAAGGCTGTTGACCAAATCGTCAGCGGGTTTTTCGTTTCGCAGGCGCCGGACCGGTGCTCGCGCGAACGACGAGGTGAGAGTTCAGCTTGTGGCGGATCTCGCCTGATGCGCCACCATTCATCTGGCTGAGCAGGAGGCCAACCGCGACATCGCCGGCATCGGCGCAACGCGCCGACACCGTGGTGAGCTGCGGGTACGTGGTTTCGCCGAGAACATCATCGCAACCGACCACGCTGAACGATTTGGGCACGTCGACATCGAGGGCCGCAAGCCCGGCCAGCAGCCCCTGGGCCACGAGGTCGTCAAACGCGATGGCCGCGGTCACTCCGCTGGCGACGATCGGGACAGCGGCCAATCGGCCGGTGTCGTAGGATGGCGGGCGAGCCGGAATGGCGATCACCTTGAGCCCGCGCTTCGCCGCCTCTTTTCGGACCGCATTGCGCCGCTGCTGGTTGGACCATGACGTCGTGGGGCCGCTGACATAGGCGATGTGCCGGTGCCCAAGCTCGGCGAGATGCGCGATCGCGGCCGCAACACCAGGCGCGGTATCGATCAGGACCCGCGTGATTCCGTCGATGTCGCGATTGATGAGCACCAGCGGCCGGCGCGCGGCATAGATGCGGATTTGCGTCTCGTCCAGACGGGAGGAGGCGAGCACAAGCCCCTCCACCTGGCCGATGAACCGCCCGAGCAGCAATTCCTCACGCGCGGGATCCTCGTCCGAATTGCCCAGAAAGACGCAAAGTCCCGCCCTGTCGGCGTGAAGCTGGGCGGCTCTGATCAGCGGCGGAAAGAACGGGTTCGCAACGTCTGAGACGATGAGCGCAACGTTGCCATGCCGGCCGGTCGACAATGCGCGCGCAACCTGGTTGGGCACATATCCCAGTTTGTCGGCGACCGCCTTGACGCGCCGGACGGTCTCCTCGCTCAGCATTCCGGGGCGCGTGAAGGCGCGCGAAACGGTCGCGCGCGAGACCCCGGAAATCTTTGCGACCTGACTGATGGTCGGCGCAATCTCTGAGCGCCGCTCCCTGCCGTCGGAATCGCGTTTCACCGGTGGCGTCTCCTGTGCGGGATCTCGACATTACACATGCCTTGATCGCCGCCGGGGCGCAAGCTTGACATGCAACCGATTGCATAACATTCTTGCCCTTGTAGGTTGATCTGCGGCCGGACAAGACGCGAGTAGATATGATGGCTTCGGTCGCGCCAGGGATCGCGATATCAGAGACGCGGGATGCGATGGGCCGGGCTGCGGCCCTGGACATCGCTGCTGCGCTACGCGATCGCCTCGCACGGCAAGATCGCGTGAGGATGGTATTCGCCGCCGCGCCGAGCCAAGCGGAGATGCTGGACGCGCTGATCGCAGAGCGCGATATCGATTGGCGACGCGTGATTGCCTTTCACATGGACGAATATCTCGGGCTTCCGGCGCACGCACCCGAGCGCTTCGGCGTGTGGCTCACCCGCCATTTCTTCTCGCACGTCCCTCTGGGCGCCATCCATTTGATCGGACAAGAACCGGATCCGGACCGCGAAGCGGCGCGTTATGCGGCCCTTCTCAGCGATGCCCCGATCGACATCGTGTGCCTCGGCATCGGAGTCAATGGGCATCTGGCGTTCAACGATCCGCCCGTCGCGGATCTGCACGACACCAAGCAGGTCAAGATCGTCGAGCTCGACGCGATCTGCCGTCAGCAGCAGGTCGACGACAGGTGCTTTGCAACATTGGGCGACGTGCCGACGCACGCGATCACCCTGACGGTTCCCCGGCTGCTGGACGCGGATCAGCTTTTCTGCGTGGTGCCCGGCGCGGCGAAGCGAGCGGCCGTCGAGCAATCCCTGTACGGCCCGATCGGCGCGACCTGTCCGGCGAGCGCATTGCGCACGCATCCGCGATGCATGCTGTATCTCGATCGGGATTCCGCACCGCCACGGCTGCAAGCCACGGCACGCGCATGAGCGATCGGGCGACACAAATCTCGGGCCGCGATCCGGAGACTGGTCAGCCTCATACGATCACCATTTCCGATGGCTGCATCTCCGACATCGCGCCCGGCGGTGCTGATGACGAGCACTGGTTGTCGCTCGGACTGTTCGATCTGCAATTGAACGGTTTTGGCGGCCATGACCTCAATGGCGGCACCGATGCACAGACGGTCCGCGATCTCGCCCTCGCCGTCCATCGCAGCGGTGTATCGCGTTTTGCGCCGACGCTGATCACGGCATCACGTGCTGCGCTCATCGATGCATTGAAGGCGATCGCAGAGGCGCGCGACAGCGACCCGCTGATCAGGCACGCGATCCCCTTCATCCATGTCGAAGGGCCCCATATCGCACCCGAGGACGGTCCTCGCGGCGCGCATCCGGCCGAACACGTCAGACCACCGGATCTCGATGAGTTCGACGCCTGGCAAGCCGCCTGCGGCAACCTCGTCGGCCTGGTGACCTTGTCACCACACTGGCCGAAGACGGCCGACTACGTACGAGGCCTTCGCGCTCGCGGAGCCCATGTTGCGCTCGGCCATACCAACGCCACGACGGATCAGATCTCCGCCGCGGTCGACGCCGGCGCCATATTGTCGACGCACCTCGGCAATGGCATCGCGGCCCAGCTACCGCGGCATCCCAACCCGATCTGGACGCAGCTCGCGGAAGATCGGCTCTGGGCAAGCTTCATCGCCGACGGCCACCACCTTCCGCCCGAGACTTTCAAGGCCATGCTGCGCGCAAAGGGCCTCGGGCGATCCATGCTGGTTTCGGACGCCGTTGCGCTCGCCGGCTGTCCACCCGCGATCTACGACATGCCCGTCGGCGGGCGCGTCGAACTGAAGGCGAATGGCCGGCTGGAAGTCGTGGGCACGCCGTTTCTGGCAGGCGCAGCGGCCAGCCTGCCGTTCGGGATCGCGACGGCGAAACGCATGGCCGGATTGACGCTGGCCGAGGGATTGAGCCTGGCAACGATCAATCCCCGTGCGCCATTCCAGCTTCCGGCTCTCACAGTCGGCTCGCCCGCCGATCTGCTTCGATTTCGCGTCGGCGATGATGGATCCATCATTCCCGAGACCACCTATGTTGCCGGCCAGCCCTTTCCGGCCAAGCCTTGAGGAATTGAGATGAACCAACTTCGCATCGGGTTGGTCGGTCCGGGCGCGATCGGTGAAACGCACGCGCGCGCGATCAGGGCGCTCGACGAGGCCGTTTTGGCCGCTGTCGCCGGCGGCACGCCCGAGCAGATCGCCGCGTGCATCGACGGCGAACCTGTTCCGTCATTTGCAACCACCGAGGCCATGCTGGCCGGCGCAGAGATCGACGCCGTCGTCATCTGCACGCCGAGTGGCGCGCATCATGATGCAGCCCTCGCCGCCATCAGGTCCGGTCGGCATGTGCTTGTCGAGAAGCCGCTTTGCGTCGATCCAGCCGCGGCTGCATCCCTGGTCCGCGCGGCCGAGAGCTCGCAGCTGACATGCGGCGTGGTCTCGCAGCGCCGCCTCGAGCCGCAGCACCAGGCGATCAAGACGCTGCTCGACGCAGGCCACCTCGGGCAACCGCGCCTGATCGAAGCGGCGATCCACTGGTATCGATCCGACGCATATTATGCCGAGAAGCCATGGCGCGCCGAAGCCGATCACGGCGGCGGCTCGCTCTTCAATCAGGGCGTCCACAATCTGGATCTGATGCTTTGGCTGTTCGGACCGGTTGCGAGCGTTCAAGGCAAGACGGCGACGCTCGGACATTCACACGCGATCGAAGACACGACGGCGGCGCTGCTGTCCTTCGCCTCCGGCACGCTCGGCGTGATCGTGACGAGCACGGCATTGCCACCAGGACGGCCGGCCATGCTCCGCCTGTTCACTGATCGCGGCAGTTGCGAGCTCGCGCACGACAGCATCGTTCGCTGGGATTTTCCCGGTGTCTCACAGCCGGCGAGCGCGACGGGACCGGGAAGTGCCGCCAACGACCCAAAGGCGATCGGCATCGAGGGGCATATCGCGCAATGGCGCGACTTCGTCGGGGCGGTCCGGGAACGACGGACACCCGCCACGCCATTCCGGGATGGATTCGAGGCTGCGCGCGTCGTCACCGCCATCTATCGCTCGGCTGCGGAAGGCCGGGCCGTCACCCCGAACGACATCTCGCCACTGGTGTAGCTCGATGGCCGATAGCGCCCCCATGCTCGACATCGCCATCATTGGCGCCGCTCATCCGCACGTCGAATATGTGCTCTCGGAAATCGCCGTCAGGACCGACGTCAGGATCGTAGCAGTCGCCGATCACGACGCCGCGCGCCTCGCCGAACTCGAACGGCGCACGCAGGCGCCCGGCTACACCGACCCGATCGCGCTTTTGGACGCGCATAAGGTCCAGGCCGTCGCGGTCTTCACCGAATTCGGTCTCAGAGCTCCGATCGTCGCTGAACTGCTGCGCCGGAATATTTTTGCGATCGCCGACAAGCCGATGGCGGTGACGCTTCCCCAGCTCGCCCTGATCGAGGACGCCCTCGCCGGCCGCAACCTGCTGACGCTGCTGCTCGAGAAGCGCTTCTATCCTGTGACGCTCGCGCTTCGTTCGGTGCTCGACAGCGGCGAACTGGGAGACATCGTCTCGATCAGCTCGACCGGACCCCACAAGCTCGTGCCAAGCCGACGTCCCGCATGGATGTTCGAGCCGTCGACCTATGGCGGCATTCTCGCCGACCTGACGGTCCACGACATCGATCTGGCGCTTTGGCTGACAGGCTACACCAGCGGCACGATCAGCGGCTGGGTCTCGCCCACCCCGGCTGCCGGCACAACGAGCTTCCCTGCCTTGGGACGCGCCATCCTCGCCTGCGACAACGGCCCGCAATTCTCGATCGAAGTGGACTGGATTCAGCCCGAAGCTTCTCCCCGCCACGGCGACTATGCCATGCGGATCTCGGGGACACGCGGGCGCGCGGACGTTCTCTTCGCCGAGAACCGCCTGCTCGTCGAAACCGCGACACAAGCAAGACGTGAGGTCGAACTTCCCCCGGGCGGCTCGCCTGCCGGCTTCGCCTTCGATCATCTCGCGCGCGGCGAAGCCCTGCAAATTTCGGCGAAGGACGCCCTGCGCGCCACGCGCATCGCGATCCTCGCCGAGGAAAGCGCGAAGCAAGGCGGCAAACCGATACGCTGGAGCTGAGAGGCGATGCTCGACGTTACGGCAGATTGTCCCGCAGAAAAATGTCGATACGGATGCGCTCCTGGTCGGGGCTGATCGGCTCGCCGGAACAATGCGCAAGCAGGACGCGCGCCGCGGACCGCGCCTCGTGGCCGGGATCCTGGTTGATGATGGCATCGAGCGTGCCGCGAACCAGAAAACGCCGCGTGTATTGCGTCAGTTCATGGGTGATCCAGACCACCTCGCGCGCACGACCGGAGGCCTCGAGCGCATCCGCGATGCCACGGTTTCCGGCGCCGCAGCAATAGATGCCGCGCAGATCGGAATGGCGTGCGAGTAGTGCGGCGGTGAGCTCCCGCGTGCGCTCGCTGTCGTCGCGCCCCTCGATGACTGGTAACGCACGCAGGTTCGGATATTCGCTGGACAGGATCTGGTGGAAGCCGAATTGCCGCTCGGTGTGATCGCGCAGCGACAGCGATCCCGCGATCACGGCGACCGTCCCCTCGCCCCCAGCCAGGAAACGTCCCATCAGCGTCGACGCAGTCCGTCCCGCGGCCGGGTTGTCGATACCGACATAATGCAGGCGGCGCGAGCTCGGCGCGTCCGACACTAGGGTCACCACGACAACCCCGCGCGCGGTAAGTTCGTCGATCGCGGCGCGCACACGGGGATGGTCGAGCGCGATGACGGCGACGCCCTGATAGGCCGGCGACAGGTTTTCCAGCGCGCCGGCCAACACATCCGGATCGAACACGTCGACATGGAGGATATCGATGAATCCGCGCTGTCCGGCGATCCAGTCCGCGGTGCGCTGGACCTGCTCGGTCAGGTTGGTCATGAAGCTGTTGCTGCCGGACGGCAGCACGAAGGCGAAGCGAAAACTCTGCCCACGTGCGAGCCGCGCGGCCGCCACGTCCGCGCGGTAGCCGAGCTTGGCGACCGCAGCCTCGACGCGCGCGACGGTCTTGGCGCGCACGCCCTCGCGCCGGTTGACGACGCGATCGACAGTAGCGAGCGAAACGCCCGCCGCACGCGCGACGTCTTCCAGCGTGGCGCGAACGGCCGGCTGCGTCGCGCCAGCTGTCATTCGCGCGCCGCCCACAACATGCCGCGGGTCATCAAGGTCCGGATCTCCGGGACGTCGAGCTCGTAGGCACGGTGGCCAAGCGAGGAATAGAACACCCTGCCCGCGCCGTAGCGCTTCTTCCAGACCACGGGCATCACCACCCCATCGATCCAGGATGCGTGCTCGCCGGTAAAGGTCGTCGTCGCCAACACCTCGATGGCGGGGTCGATATGCATATAATATTGCTCGGACCGATGCTCGAAGTCTTTCAAGCCTTTCATGATGGGGTCGTCAGGCTTGGTCACGTCGACCTTGTAATCGATGATGTTGCCGGGATGCGCAACCCACTGCCCACCACACAGAAACTGGTAGTCCACAGAATCGCGGAACGCATCGCACATGCCACCATGATGGCCGGCGAGCCCGACGCCCCCACGCACCGCTGCACAGAGATTGAGCGCGTCCGCCTTCTCGATCTTCGACATGGTGTAGATCGGGATGATCAAGGAGAGATCATGGATTTTGGGATCGCCGAACGCCTCCGTCGTGGTTTCGATCCGGACCTCAAAGCCTTCCGCCTTCAGCCAGCCGCGGATCATCGAGGCACAGAGATCGGGATCGTGTCCCGGCCAGCCACCCCATACAATCATTGCCTTGCGCATGGTCATTTCCTCAGTCGATCTGTCCGGTTTCACGTCCGGCCGGCAGCATCGCCGGCCGCTCGACGCGGTTCTCGATCTTGACGCGCCGCCCTTCGTCGGCGGAGGTCTGGAACGCCTCCATCACCTCCAGCACATGGAAGGCGAGCGCGCCGCTGGCGCGATGCGGCCGGTTGTTCAGGATCGCGGAAGCCATATCGGCGACGCCGATGGAACGGAACTCGCCTTCGACATGACCGTGTGTCAGCGGCACCGTCTCAAATTCGCCGCCGGTCTTGGCGACCTGCACCTCTCCCCCGAAGCGGTTCGGGTCCGGCACCAGCATGCTGCCCTTGTCGCCATAAATCTCGATCGGTGCGTGCCGATGTTTTGGGACATCGAAGCTCATCGCGATCGAGACGACCGCCCCGCTCTCGAATTCCAACGTGCCCGCGACATGGGTCGAAACCTCGACCGGGATCAAGGTGCCGTTCATCGGCTGGCTGGTGACCAGGCGCTCGGATCTCGGGCGCGCGGTCGAGCCCATCACGCTGGCGACCGGACCGAGCAGCTGCACGAGATCGGTGATGTAGTACGGACCCATGTCGAGCATTGGTCCGCCGCCGCGCAGATAATAGAATCCCGGCGCCGGATGCCAACGCTCGTGGCCAGGGCAACCGAAGAAGGCGCTGCCTGCCACTGGCGTGCCGATCGCGCCGTCGTCGATCAGCTTGCGTGCGGTCTGGTGGCCGCCGCCGAGGAACGTGTCGGGCGCGCAGCCGACACGCAAACTCTTCTGCGCTGCAAGATCCATCACCTTGCGGGCTTCCGCGACGTTGATGCCGAGCGGCTTCTCGGAGTGAACGTGCTTGCCGGCGTTCAGCACCGCGAGGCTGACGTCGGTGTGGGCGAGCGGCACCGTGAGATTGATGACGATCTCGACGTCGTCGCGCTTGAGCAGCTGATCGACCCGCATCGCCGGCAGTCCGAACGCGGCGCCCTGCCGCTCCGCGACATCGCTACGCATGTCGGCCAAGGCCCTCACCTCCATGACCGGGAAGCGCTGCGCCGCCTTGATGTAAGCGGTGCTGATGACACCGCAGCCGATGATTCCGACGCCGACTTTTCTCATTTTTTTCTCCGTGAAGTCCTGCTCACCCCTTGACCGCGCCCGCCGTGAGGCCGGCGACGATGTGCTTCTGTGCCAGAAGGAACAGAATGATCGTCGGCAGGATGGTGAGCGTGATGAAGGCCAGGATCAGGTGCCACTCGGACGAATATTCGCCCTGATAAATCATGATGCCGAGAGGCCAGGGATAGAGCGCATCGGTGTTGAGCATCACCAGCGGCAGCAGATAGGCGTTCCAGCTGTTGACGAAGGTAATGGTCCCGACCGTCGCCAGGATCGGTCGCGACAACGGCAGCGTCACGTAGCGGAAGAATTTGACGTAGCTGCAGCCGTCGACCAGCGCGGCCTCGAGCAGCTCATGGGGGATGTCCTTGAAGAAGCGCCGCAACAGCAGCACGCTCATGGCCAGGCTGAAAGCCACCTGCGGCAGCGCGACGCCAAAGTAAGTATCGAGCAGTCCGAGATCGCGCACCTTGATGAACAGCGGCAGCACGGCGGTCGCGGCAGGAAACAGCAAGCCAAGCGTCAGGTAGCTCAGCAGCATCGATGAGCCGTAGAACCTGACATGGGCAAAGGTGAACGCTGCCATCGAGGCGGTGATCAGGGTCAACGTCACCGTGAGCGTCGAGATGATCAACGAGTTGCGCAGGAGCTGCCAGTAGCGCCCGGAGAACAGAATGTCGGCATAATTCTGCCATTCCCAGTGACGAGGCAAGCCAAACGGATTGACGCGCAGTTCACCCAGCGATTTGAAGCCGCCGAGCAAGGTCGCGAGTAGCGGCACCAGCACGAAGATGGCAACGACGGCGAGGAACGCCGCCTTGAACAGCACGGCGGGATCGAACGGCGCGCGGGTGGTCTCGGCGTTACTCATCGCGCATGAACCATCGCTTGTAGGTGAAGGCAAAGGTCACGCAGATCACGAACAGGATGACGCCGATGGCGCTGCCGTAGCCGACCCGCATGCGCGAGATGCCGTTGTTGTAGAGGAAGCTCACCATGGTGTTGGAGGAATCCGCCGGTCCCCCGCGCGTCAGCGGCATGACGAGATCGAACAACTGCAATGAGCCGACGATGGCGAAGAACACGGAGAGCCGGATCGTGGGATAGAGCAAGGGGATGACGACATGCCGCAGCGTTTGCGAGCGCGTTGCGCCGTCGATCCGCGCCGCCTCGACCAGGCTCTTGTCGAGACTCTGGAGCGCCGCGATGAACAGCATCATGTGGAAGCCAAAGTACTTCCAGACGATCACGATCAGCACCGCCAGCATCGCCGTGTCTGTCGAGGCCAGCAGATGCGGCGGCTCGGCGCCGAAGGTGCGCCAGATCGAAGCAACGAGGCCGTAGTCGCCATCGTAGACAAAGCTGAAGATCAAACCGGTCGCGATCTCGGCCAGGATATAGGGCATGAAGAACAGCATCCGCAGCGCCACCGCGCCGCGAAACTTCTCGGCGAGCATCAAGGCCAGCGTGAGCGCGAGCGGCAGCTGGATCGCGAGCGAAACTGCGATGATCAACCCGTTGTTGCGTAGCGCGAGCCAGAAGGCGCGCGTCTCCAGCACGAAGCGGTAATTGTCGAAGCCGATCCAGTTGGTCGGCTTGCCAAAACCGTTCCAGCTGAAGCCGGAATACCAGGCGGCCTCACCGATCGGCAGCACCACGAAAAGCGTGAACAGCAGCAGCGCCGGCGGCAGGAACAGAATCAGGACAGTGAAGCGGCCGTCCCAGCTCGGGCCGCGAGCCACGACCTGCGGGGCCGTCTCGTCAGCAACGCCCATCGGCGACGCGATCGCGATCCGTCGCGCCACCGTCAGTTACCCTGCTTGTACGCCGCTTCGATCGCTTTCGCAGCGTCCTGCGGGCTCATGCTGCCACCGGCGATCTCTGCCGTGACATCGTTGACGACGCGACCGACCGACGGGCCAAGGCTCTGGTCATAGAAGTTCTGGTGATAGTTGGACTTCGCCAGATTGGCCGCGATCTGCTTCATGAAGGCGCTGTTGAGGCCGGCCTCGCCGCCCTTGACGACGGGAACGATGAAGTTGCCGGCGGCGAGCCGCGCCTGCACGTCCTTGGAGATAAAGTACTTGAGAAAGTCGGTGGCTTCCTTGGGCGCCCCCTTGGTGATCAGCCAGCCGGTGATGCCTCCGAGCGTGTCTGACGGATCACCCTTGCCGCCGGGGACGACCGGAAAATCGAACCAGCCGAGCTTGTCGTCGGTGAGACCGACCTTGTCGGCGGCGAGCGCGCGCTGGGTGTGGTAGAAGGACGAGATGGCCAGGATCATCGCGGCCTTGCCGTCACCGAAATAGCCGACGGCCTGCGGGTTCTTGAAGCCGAGGAAGCCGTTCTGGAACGGCTGCAGATCGACAAGCTGCTTGAACAACTCGCCGGATTTCTGAAAAGTTTCACCGGCAAAGCCGCCGTTTTCACCCTTCAGCGCTGCCTCGAAGGCCGGCTTACCGCCGACGCGCACGGCGAGATGCGTCCAATAGAAATGCAGCGGCCATTTGTCGGCACCGCCAACCACAATCGGCGTAACACCCGCGGCCCTTAGCGCTTTCACCGCGCCGAGCAGATCGTCCCATGTCTTGATCTTGCTCGCATCGACATTCCCCTTGGCCATCAAGTCCTTGTTGTAGAGGAAGCCGACCTGCGACAGCGCGATCGGAAGTCCAAAGACGCGGCCGTTCTGGGAGAAGGCGGCGAGCGCCGCCGGTGCGATCGTGTCGCCGTAGCCCCCGCTCTTCACGGAATCGGTGATGTCTTCCAGCACGCCCGCGTCGATCTGCGTCTTCAGCACCCCGCCGGCCCAGCTATAGATGATGTGCGGCCGGTCCTTCGATTGCAGCATGGTCGGCAGCTTGGCCTTGTAGGCCTCGTTCTCGAGGTACTGCATCTCGATTTTCACACCCGGATGCGACGCCTCATAGGCACGCGCAACCTCCTCCCAGATCTTCACCTGGGCCGGATTGACCTCGATATGCAGCCATCTGACGGTGGTGTCGGCCGACGCGGAACTGGCCCAAAGCAGGCATGCAACAGCGGTGAGTCCCAGCTTGGCAAGCAGCCTCATCACATCCTCCCGATCGAGTCTTATTCTTTGACTGCAATCCTGCCTTCAATTTTTGAGGTACGCAACTAAAATTCTGACCTATGCACCTCACGGGCAGAATGGCTAAAGTGCGGAAAAGAGTCGGGGCGGCCTGATCGCCGCCCGCAACAAACTTGAGAGGTGCCCATGGCTGCCATCTATTCCGACCTCGCCGGCAAGGTCGTTCTCGTCACCGGTGGTGCAGCGGGAATTGGTGCTGCGATCGTGCGGCGCTTCGCGGAGCAGAAATCCAAGGTCGTGTTCTTCGACATCAAGGTCGACGAAGGCCAGCGCCTGGCGCGCGAGCTATCCAATCAGGGACTGGCTGCGCACTTCCAACACGTCGACCTGACCGACATTCCCGCGCTGCGCGCCGGGGTGGCGGAGGCACGCGAGGCGCACGGCGCGATCAACATCCTGATCAACAACGCGGCGCATGACGAACGGCACAAGACCGAGGAGATGACGCCGGAATATTGGGACGACCGCATCGCGGTGAATCTGAAGCACCAGTTCTTTGCATCGCAAGCCGTGCTGCCGGACATGAAGGCTGCGAATGCCGGAGCCATCATCAATTTCGGCTCGGTGTCGTGGATGGCCGGACAAGGCGGCATGGCCGCCTACACCGCCAGCAAATCAGGCGTGATCGGTCTGACGCGCTCGCTGGCGCGTGACTACGGTCCCTACAATATCCGCGTGAACGCGATCGCGCCGGGCTGGATCATGACCGAGCGCCAGCTGGAGAAATGGATGACGCCGGCGGGCGAGGTCGAACTGCAGCAGCGACAGTGCCTGAAGCGCAGGCTGGTGCCGGACGAGGTCGCGAAGTTCACCGTCTTCCTCGCTTCCGACGAGGCTTCCGCTTGCACCTCGCAGCACTATGTCGTCGATGGCGGGTGGGTCTAGGATGCTTTGAGGATGGCCGGCGCACAAGCTTCGAGCCGGGACGCGTTGATGATGAGGCGTGTTGACTTGTCAGGTGGGCGATTATACGCCGTACAGCTTTCGTCGCACCGGCAACGTCAAAGGCAGCATCATGATCAAGCGCGTCCTACCGTATGAGGGATTGCTCCACGAGGTTGTCGAGCACAACGGTGTGCTCTACATCGGCGGGATTGTCCCCGAGGACACAAGCCTCGATATGGTCGGCCAGGCACACGATGTACTGGGCCAGTTGTCGCGCTTGCTGGACACACTGGGATCTGACCGGTCTCATGTGCTGCAAGTGACGATCTTCCTGACGAAGCTCAGCGAGAAGGCCGCATTCAATACGGCCTGGAAAGCATTTTTCGCGGAGACTTCTCTACCGGCGCGCGCGGCTATCGGAGTGGCCGACCTCGGCCCCGGCGTCAAGCTCGAGATGACCGCAATTGCGGCTCGTCGAGCCTCGAGCTGAAGGCAGACATCTGATCCGACGCGAACGGCGCGGCGTCGTTCGAGCTACCAAAAACCAACATCCGTTGTTGCACAACCCTCTCCTCGGCAGATTGCGCTGCGCCGCTGCGAGCGTATCGTCGTTGCCAGAACGGCGATTTCGGCCAACGCCGCTCCAGGCCATAGAGATAGTTTCGGTTCACCACATATTCGGTGTATCGGGCGTCGAGATATCGGGCGTAGCGATCGTTGCCGTCGGAACGCCCGCCGAGGACGCCGGCAATTGCAGCGGCGGCGCGAATGCCGTCCTCCAACGCGTTCATGATGCCCTGTGAGGAAATTGGATCACAGGCCGCGGCCGCATCTCCTACGGCCAACCAATTGGCGCCGGTGACGCGGTCCAGGCGAAAGCTTGGTGCGGCGCGCACGACGATATCCTTCAGCCGATATCCTTCGATCGCCTGCGCCACATGGCTCGTCGTGCGGAGAAGAGCGAGCCACTCGCTCGCGTGCGCAAGATTATGGTCCCGAATGATCGAGGCGTCCGAGGCAAAGGCGATGGCGAGCCTGCGATCGGGCAACCGCGCCTTGTACCACCAGCCGAGCTCCTGCGCTTCGAGCAGCGTGAGTTGCGAGGGAGCGGCCGCCTCCGGCGCATCGAAGAACCCATAGACAAAGCTCAATCGATCCAGCGGGATCTGGCGCGCGCCCATCTGGCGCGCAATCACCGAGCGCGATCCGGTGGCATCGACGATGTAGCGCGCCGTGAGATGCCGGCCGTCCCCGCTCGGGGTGATCGCGCCGAGAACGATGCCTCCGTCCGCAGCCTGCTCGAGTGAGGCGCATTTGGCGATCGGGAAAAGGGCAACGCCGCGGCTTTCTGCTTCTCCGAGCAGCAGCGCCTCGAACCGGGCTCGGTCCAGGTGCCAACCGCTGCCCTGCGGATTCAACACGAAATCATTATAACCCAGCTCCGTCCCGCCCCATGCCGAACAACTGCCGAGGCATGCCTCATGCCTTTGCTCGAGAAACTTCTCCCAAGCCCCTAGTTCACCGAGAAGTTTCCGTACATCGGGCGGGACGGTCTCACCGACCGCCAGCCGCGGTCTGGTGGTTACGGAATAGGACAGGCCGGTCCTGACGCCTGTTCGAGCGAGCGCGATAGCGGTAGCGCAGGCGGCAATTCCTCCACCGACCACGACGACGTCGCTCCTGATCGCTCCGCTCAATGGACACTACCCATCCCAAACATGCGTCCGGTCTTGTGCCGCTGCCGCTTCGGCGACGGCGTGGTGAGCCGCAGCATTCGAATGACCTCGTCGACGGCCGGACAACCATTGGCGATCCAGCGTTGAACGACTGCACGACACGTCATGCCGGGAGAGTCCACGGCCATCTGGCCAAATACGCCTCCCATCGGTCCATTGGGCGCAATCCACGTTGTAAGGAAGGCGCTCGCCCCGGGATCTCCCGGCGTGATCATGTTGTTACGAGGCGATGCGAGAGCTGCCATGAACGCAGCCGGCGGCTGATCGAACCACCAGGCGATCGTATGCGCCACTCCGGACTCGTCAGTGAGCGAATTCGCCGTGTGCCCGGGCGTGCCTGTCTGCTGTGACTTCAATTGCTTGAGCACCGCCTCCATGGCAGCCGCGGGTGGCAGCCCCTTTGGCGGAGGCGGCTTCGGACCGCCGGCCAAAGACAAGGTATAGTCCCTCAGGAGATCGATCTCATCATCGGTAAACACCCTGAACATCGCGCCTGTCTGAAACTGGATCAGCTGGTTCAGCCTGCTGTTCTCCCAATCACCGGGTGTCAACAGATCGGACTTTATGAGCTGCAGGAACTGGTCCGGCACGGCGAACAGCTCGTTGATCGGCGTCCCGCGCAATGCGTGGGCCTGGTGGTTTCGACTGCCGAAATCGGCCTTGCTCTTGATGAGCGCGATCATCCTCTCTTCCAGGCTCGGAGGATTGGTTATGAGATCATGGAGCTGCGCGCCCAAACTTCCGATCTGCCCGAATGCGACGTAGCCGTTCCAGATCCGCCGCCATGCCTTGTTGACCGCATCGGTCCCACCGGCCCCCTGTATCGTCTGGAGATAGAGCAGAACCGCATCGAGCGCACGACGACCGTGGCCGTTGACGGCGTTGTCGATACCGATATGCATGACGTAGAAATGCGAATTCAGTCCCAAGCTCGCGAGGAGATCGCGGGTTGGCTTGAGACCGAGCACTTCCCACTCCAGCTGCAGCGTCATGCCGAGGATCTCTGGATAGTATTCCTCGGTGAACTCCGAGATCGCGAGCTCGAATGTCGGCACCGTAAACGCGCTGTCCAGAAGCTCCTCGTCGAACGCAAACTCGCGGCTGGTGAGCTCCGGTGGATAGAACCCGACGCTATGACAGAGGTCGAGATAGATGTTGCAGTGGTTTTTCGACACCTCCCCGTCGCCGAACTCGTCCATCCAGATCGAAAACAGCAGCGCGCGCACTTCGTCCGTCGGGCCAGCCTTCCCGATGTTGCGAAGCCAGGCGCCGTCCAGCAAGTTCAGCGGCGTAAACTGCTTGATACGGGTAATCATCTGCCCGACGTTCGTGATCAACGGGTCGGGGTCCACGAGATCGGCGTCATCCGACAGTTCCTGGTAGATCAGCTGCATCCTGTCCTCGATCGCCTGAGGCGAATAGGGGAAGAACGTGCGATCGTACGAGGCAACCGTGGGATCGAGCGAAAAGACTTCGGCCCATTTCAACCAGAAGTCCACATAGCGCCGTGCATTCCGCAGCGCTCCGGGATATTCGTCGATGTTGAGAAGTTGATGAAACAACTCCCGAACAGCACCCGGATTCAGATTGTCGGGGGTCGGCCCGGCGTCATCATGTGTCGGCTTCGGATCTGGAGTGGGAATTTCCGTGGCATAGTTCGGGAAAGGCACGACCGGCGTTTGGCCGGTGTCGCGCAGCTGGCTCTCGACCTCGAGGTACCAGTCTTCAGGCACGCTGGCGCCAGGCGGACTGGACTGGGGCAGATCGGCAATCGCCGGAGACTGCAGCACCGTGCCGATGCGGTGCCAGTTATAGAGCATGTCCTTGCGCTCTTGATATCTTCCCCAATTCTCCGCATCCGCAGCGTCAGTGCCCCAGCCGCGCAGCGACCATAGCTGCGGCCCCAGCTGGAAGCCGTCGGTTGGATCGTTGAGGTCGCGTGGTCCCCAGCCCACCTGGGATGCGTCGTAGACCGCAACTGGCCGCTGCGCCGGCCACGACCAGAACAAGGTCCGAGTCTTGCCCACAGGAGGATCGAGCGGATGGGTTGCGCAAGAATTGTAATCGGTGTGCCACGGCAGGGCCAGGAACTTGGAGAGATCACCGGGCTCAAGACCCGACTGATCGTCATGGCGAGGAACGTAACCGACACTGAGGAATGGTCTACCGCCGGCGAGTCCGGCATCGTAAGCAAGCGCCTTCGCCCGAATTCTGAACGGCCCGGCTCCCGACGTCTGCCAGGGAAGTACGTAGAGCGCCGGCTCGCGCATCACGAATGTCAGATCGATCCCCGGGCTCAACCTGCCTCCGATGCAATTGACGAGTGTCGCTTTGTCGAGGAACTCTCCCGGGCCGAGGGCGCTCAAGCCAGGCCGAAAATGGCCGAGCCCCTTGTTCCATTGCTGCAGGAAGAAGTACTGCGTTCTCCGCAGAGCGAGCAGCGACTCATCTGCATCGCCGAGGTGCAAGGGCATTAGTGTAGTATTTCTCTTCTGATCCTGCGACGGATCCCTGAAGACTGCGGAAAGACCTGCGAGTGACGTCCGCGCGGGATCGGTCGTTTCCGTAATCCGCGCCAAAGCAGCATGTGCGGAGATGCCGGTTTGGCTGAGATTGGCCACCCAGTGCTGCTGGCTCGCGCTTTTGAGGATGGGCGCAACCTGGTCGACGAAAGTGGGCATGTAGGCCGGGTTGTAGTCCCTGGTCGCGTTGTCGAATATGTCGGGGGCGAGTTCGAGCTGTCGTACCCAGACGTCGTAGACATCATCCCACATCGAGACGACGTTGAGGATTTGCGGCGCGAAGGAAGGATCGGTCGCCGTCACCCACGCGCCGTGGGCGGCTGCACGGCCGCCGTCCTCGAAGACGATCGTCGCGCTGACTGGCCCGTCCGATGTGTCGTCGAACCATTGATCGTTGTTGACGTCATCGTCGAGGGGCGACTTTCCCGCAATCTTCCACGCAACCGCGCGGCCGCGACCGCCGAGCACGAGAAGCCGGCCGGAGGAATCGGTTTGAATTTCGCCCAGGCTGTCGATCGCACCAGACGGGCAATCGAGTTGCCCAAGGTCATCGGATGGAAACGATTTCGGGTAGTTCGGCATATCGACGACCGCTCCGCGGGCACCGTCGAAATATCTGGCAGGTGTCGGTGCATCAAAGCGGACAGGCGCTGCCGACACGCCGGATACGACACGCGGGCCCGGATCGATCACGAGCTTGCGCAAGCGATCCGGCGAAGCGAGCGTTCCGAGCTTATCGGGCGGCTGCGGAGCGCCGGCCTGCGTCAGGGACGGATTTCGGATCGGGGGGAGATTCCCGTCCTCGTAGCTTGCGATTCCCTGCGGATCGCTCTCGGCGAGAATGAACCAGTTGGTCTTCTTGTTCGCGACATGCACGGTCCAGATGATGTCTGCGATCCTTCGCCCGTCGATCTCGTCGCCGATCCGCACTTCGCGCCCGTCGCCACGGGGCCAGCTTTCCGAACCGCCATCAGCGTAGGAAAAAAGGCGAAACCGCGCGGCGTGACGCTTCAGGGCCCCGGACCCATCGCGAAGATCGCTGCTGCGAATGGGATCGGACTCCGTCCCGCGCCGGATCGGCAATCCGCCTGTCAGACGGCCGCCGCCGGGAAGTAAGCTGCCCGCCATCGTCTCCGGCGCGATGACATAGTCATCGGAATTGCCGACACGCGCGACGCCGATGGCGGGATGAATTCTGAATATGGTCATGACGCCGGGCCCACAAGATGCTCGGGGGTTACCATCTCGCTTGCGCTGATGAACCCCCGATGAGGAAACAGAAAGGTCTTGCGAAACGATCAGTAGGGAGTCCGGCTCATACGCCTTCGTACCGGGACGCCGTGAAGTCTGGTAGCAGACCGAGCTGACGCTGATGCGACGGCCAGCGGTCGAGGCTCCAGCTCGTCATAGAATCCGGCGAGGTCCGCTTTCATCGCTGCCCTCGAAGCATTGTCGAGATAGACCATGTGGCCCGAGGGATAATTTCGAATCGTTATCCTGCCGGCCATATCCGAACTGCCAAGGGGCATGTTTTCGAAGTTCAGGATCGTTTGAAAGAACGGTGTGACGGCATCGTAGTAGCCGTTGGCCGAAAACACTTTCAAATTGAGATTGAGCGCCATGGCTGCGGCAAGGTCGCCAGCGGTGTAGAGGGTGTCGGCACCACCCTTCTGTGCGCCTGTTGGATCGACGTGACCGAAATCCCAGTTGTTGAACGCCTGATCGTTCGAATCCAAAAATGGCGATACCGACGTATATTTCAGCTCGTCATTGAGATAGACGTTCCACATGGTGGTATAGACGCCGCCGATAGCGTTCATCGTCGGATCGTTGTTGCCGGAGTTCGGATCAATCGACCCGGCGATTCCCTGTTCGCTCGCTTTAACGCGCCCATCATAGGCGCCGATCGCCTTCCCATCGCTCTGGAGTAGACTTGTCAGAAAAACCGTTCCCTCTCCGGCGGCGGGATTGAGCTTCCAGTAGCTCAAGACGACTTCCGGTATTCCAATCATTTCGCTCAGACGTCGAAGCACCGCCTGATCAATCTGTGGATACCGAGGCAACGCTTGAGCGTAGTCCCCACGGGCGAATTCCTCGACCGATTTCATGAAGGAAGCAAGATCGCCTGGCACCGGCTTGACCTTGTGGTGAAAGAGCGCGTCAGCCGCCAGGGTCGGCAGCATCCCGATTGGATTGCTCGTCTTGGAATAGTCCAGGATGGAGGATTGCAGGACGACGCCATTCAGGTCCACGCCATCCTCGTGCAGCATCCAGGTGAGGACGCAAGTTCTGGGCGTGCCGTACGACTCGCCAAAAAGGAATTTCGGCGAATTCCAGCGCTGGAAGACGGTCAGGTAGCGCTTGATGAACTGTTTGATGCACCGGGCGTCCTGGTCGACACCCCAGAAATCCCTGTTCTTGTTCGGCGCGATGGCAGCCGAATAGCCGGTGCCGACCGGATTGATGAAAACCAGATCCGAATGATCGAGTAGACTATCAGGATTGTCTTCCAGCGCGTACGGCGCGGGCGGCGTGAAGTCCGGCAGGCTGGTCTTGATGCGGCGCGGGCCGAACGAACCGAGCAACAGGTAGACTGACGACGAGCCTGGCCCTCCATTGTAGAAGAAGGTGACAGGGCGCTCCTTTGCGCTCTTCACGTTCGCGGTAAACGCCACATAGAATATCTTCGCCGCCGGCTGCCCACTATAGAGGTCGGCCGTGACCAGATGCCCGGCCCGGGCCGTGTATTTGAGCGTCGCGCCCCCGATTTTGAGCTGATGCTGGGTGGCAACCGACCTTTCCGTGACGTCCGTGATCGAGTCGTTCTTGCGCGAGCCGTAGATGACGGTATCGATGAACGGCCGGTCCGACGACAGTTCTTCAGAAGGCATCAGGCTCATGAATGACCTCGTTGAAATCGGATGTTGGCCGGCTGGTCCCGTCGAAATGCTAATGCGCTTGCCGCAATATTCAGTCTCGTCACAACAGTCGTGATCGCGCCGTGCGGCCCGAGAGGGCCGCAACGAGCACCTTCCACGATCTCGGTGGGACGCTATGCTGCAAAGGGTTCGCGAGGAACCCGCAATAAATTCTCAATGGATGATAAGAATCGCACAGCTCAACTTCCCGGCGAGGCAATGATCGGTCGGGCATGCAGCTCTGCTCCGCCCTAAGGCACGATGCGTCTCAACAGGGGCGCCTCGAAATTCGCCTGAACCGCCCAGGGAGCCGCACGACCGGTCGTGTGACGGATCACGCTCGGGATATCCTTTTCATCGAGCACGACGTCGATCAGGATCGGAGACGCGGTCAGCTCAGCCGCCTGTCGCAGTGCCTCGTCGAGCTCGGCCAGCGTTTTGGCCCGGGCATGCCGTGCGCCGAAAGCCTGGGCCAGAGCGGCGTAATCCCAGCGGCTGAGCGCATTGTAATAGTCCGGCTGCCCCTGCGCGCTGTCATAGTACTCAGGATGCCCCATGAACTGCTGAATGCCCATGATCCCGTTGTTCATCACGCAGATCACCGCGGGCAGTTTGTACTGAACCAGTGTGGAGAGCACCTGCGGCCCCTCACGGAAGGCAGCGTCTCCCACGAACACGACCGGCCGCCTGGTGCCGGCGCAGGCTGCGCCGACCGAAGCTCCAAGGCTGTATCCGATCGACATCCAGATGGATTGCGACACATATCCCTGCCGGGCGGCGATCGGCAGTCCTGCGGAAGCGAAAAGCGACAGGCCGGTATCCGCGATGACGAGCTTGTCCCGCACGAAATCCGACATTCGCGCGAACAGAAGATCGAAAGTCATGGGTGAATCGCCGGCAGAGGGGCTGGAGCCCGGCTGTCGCAAGGCAGTCCCGTCCCACCGAAGCGGCACGGCCGCATGACTTGCCAGCCGGTACGTCAGCCCGACCACGAACTCCCTGAGCCCGACATCGGGGTAGATGTGATGCCCGATGCGTATGCCACCGTGCGATGCAAGTATCATGCTGTTGTAGTCTTTCGCGACGATGTCACCGACGAAATCCGTGATCGCGGTGCCCAGGGCAATGACGAGATCGGCCCTCTCGACGAATTCCTGAAGGTCGGGTGGCGCGAACCGTCCATCATAGACGCCGAGGAAGCCTCTTGTGGTCTCGGCCAGCACCGATTTTCCGGCCAGCGTCGTCACGTAAGGCAGCCCGCCCGCGCGCAACAGCTCGGCGAACTCCCCGTGCAATTGCCAGCGGTCGAGCTCTTCGCCGGCCCACACCACAGGGCGCTGCGCGCCGGCAAGCCGCGCCATGGCGTCGTCGAGGCATTCCGATAGCGAATCCGCATTGACCGGCGTCAGCGAGGCGCTGAGCTTCCCCACCGGCAAGGGGCAGGACTGCCCCCACAAGTCCTGGCTGATTTCGAGATAGACCGGGCGCCGGTGTGTCATGCAGGCGATCAGGACCTCGTCGATCTTGTCCGGCGCCTCCTCCGCCCGCTCGATCACGGCTGTCGCCGCCGTCACCTGCGCATAAATGGCCAGGTCCGCCCTCAGCCGGCCGGTCGAGTGCAGGAACATGATGCCGTAATCGACTTCGAGATCGAGCTGGTTGGTAGAGGGACCTCCATTGATGACGACAACCGGACATCGCTCGACAAAAGCGCCGGTGACGCCGTTGAGCGCACTCAGGGCGCCGACGCCATAGGTCCCGCACATCGCGCCATACCCCCGGATGCGGGCATAGGCGTCGGCCGCATACGCTGCCTCCATCTCATACGTCGTGAAGACAGCCTTCAGCCGGGAATTTCCGGCGAGCGCGGCAAGCAACCCACTGCAATAACTGCCCGGCACGTTGAACAGATGCTCGATGCCGAGCTCCTCCAGGCGGGTAACGAGATAGGATGCCACCGTGCCGTTGCGGGGCCTTTCAAGCATGGCCATCCACCTCCAGCGCCGGTTCGGCGTCCGCCGTTACCGCTGTCTCGAACCGGATACTGCAGCAGCCATGACCAGACGGCATACAGACCAGCAACAATCGATGATTGATCGTGTGGCGCCACCAAGTGGCGCACACCTGGAGATAGTCGGACTGCAAGATGAAAAAAGGAGCAATTCCGCCCTGTATTAAGCGGAGAAGCGTGCGCGCGAGGTGACGGCGCGTCGCCAGCTTCCCACCCTTCTTTTTTTCTACCATTACGCGAGTTTAGCCCTCGCCGCTGTCTTGGGAACTCGCTATAAATTCTCTATGCTTGATAAGAAATGCACAGGCGATCTCGACTGGGAAGACTTGCGCTATTTCGCAGCGCTTGCGCGGCATCGCTCGCTGTCCGCAACTGCCCGCGCGCTGCGCGTCAATCATGCGACGGTGTCCCGCCGAGTTGCTCACCTCGAGGCGCTTCTCGGGCGCGCCTTGTTCGAGCGCCGCGCCGAGGGCTACATGCTGACGGCCGACGGCAGGGCCGTGCTGGAAGAAGCCAAGGTGATGGACAGCGCAGCGCTCTCGGTTCTGCGGCGCCTCGATGCGAGCGCAGAACTCAGCGGCCTCGTGCGATTGACGGCCGGACGCAGCCTGGCCGAAGGATTCCTGATCGACCGGCTGGACGGGCTGCATCGACGTCATCCGGGAATAGATCTCGAGCTCATCGGCGATGTCAGGCTCCTGAGCCTTGCCCGGAGAGAGGCCGACATTGCCTTGCGTTTCGGTCACCCTAAGGGCAGTGAGCTCGCCGCCCGGCGCGTGGGCACGATCTACTTTGGCCTCTACGTCGCTGCGAACCTGCGCTCCGAACCGGACATGATGACGCGATTGCCGCTTGTCGGCTTCGACAGGGACGGCGATTCGATTGCCGAAGCCGAATGGCTCGAGCAGCATTTTCCGGGACGCCGGTTCTCCTTTCGCGCCAACAGCCAGATCGCGCAGGCTGCTGCGACACGGGCAGGCTTCGGAATCGCGCTGCTGCCGCGCTATCTGGCCGACAATGATCGCAAGCTTGCCGAGATCGACTGCGACGCGCCGATGCTCGAACGCGAGCTCTGGCTTCTGATCCGTCCCGACCTGACGAAAGTGCCTCGTGTCCGCGCGGTCGCCGACTATCTCGTCGAGATCTTCCGCCGCGAACGGCAGCACTTCGCGGGCCATTCCCACGCCGCCGGGCGTGAACCGATGGAAGTGCAGCCGGCGGCAGAAGAAGAGGCCCCGGAAGCCTGAGCTGCGGGGCCTCTCCTCCGCCGGCTGCACCGTCGTGCCGATGAATGGCCAGCCACCATCCACCGGCACGACGAGAAGTCACGCGCTCACACCAGCCAGTCTCGTCACGAGTTGCTTCAAATCCGGCGTTCCGATCCCGGTGACGAGGTCATAACCCGGCCCGCAGCTGTAGGCGCCGTTGCTTTGAGTCAATATGTCGCGGAAGCAGTTGCTGCCGATCATCGGGTAGATCAACGGATTGAGATAGGGAAGCGGTGCTTGGCGGTTGTTCTGCCGCGCCTCGTTGATCAGCGCACACAAGCCGGCCCAGATCGGCGCGCTCCAGCTGGTGCCGCCATACTGCAAGCGCTGGCCGTTGAGGATGATCAAGCCGCCTTCATTGGGATCCGCCGCAGCGCCGACATCGGGGACCATCCGTTGATTGCCGACCGGCACACCATTGCCCTGTTGCCACGACGGTCGCGGAAAGAATTTGCTCTTCCCACCGCCGCTGCCCGTCCAGCCGGTTTCGGACGCCACCTGCCCGTTCGCCGCCAGCCGCAGCGACGTGCCGCCGACCGCCACGACATGCGGGCTGGTCGCCATCCACTCGGCCGCCAGCGGGCCGTTGGCATGATGGCCGTCCGGCCCCGGGTTTGACCCGGCATCGCCGGTCGACACGAACACGTTGACGCCCAGGGCGGCGAACCGGACGAAACGGGCCTCCTCGGCGTTCACTTCGCCCTGCGTCATGAAGGCTTCACTGAGGCCAAGGCTGATCGACACGACACGCAAAGTCGGTTGCGCCAGCGCGTCGGCGTAGATGCGGTCGAGCGCACGGTCGAGATCGATAAAGGCGAGCGTGCCGGTGGCGTAGATGCGCACGTTCGCCTCGGGAGCGATGGTGCTCGCCCATTGCGCATCCAACGTCTCCTCGCCCGAGGGGGCAGGCAACGCTCCGCCCTTGACGTTGATCTTGGTGATGCGCGCCATGCTGCCGGCAACGCCGTTGGCCGTCCAAAACGCCGTCAGGTCGGAGTCCAGCGGGAACGTATCGATCAGGATGGCAATCTCCTGCCCCTTCCCGCTCAGGCCGAGCCCTGCGCCGCCGTAGGCCTTCAGGATTTCCGGAGCCAGATACGGCGGCGCGTTGGCGATCGCCGGCTCCACGGCCGCCTCCGACTTCACCTGCATGTACGAGCGGAGATGCTTGCGGGCTTGCCGATAGGGTTGCAGCCCGCCGATATTCACCACCGCACCAGCAACATCCACCGGCAGGCTCGGGACGTCGGACGCCGCGGTGTATGTCTGGCCCTCCCGTGTGACTCGCACCATGTGCACGCCGAGGCTCGCCTCGACCTGCGAGGCGGGAGCGGTGGCGTAGATGGTGGTGCGGTCGGGCGTCACCTGCGTGATGGTGAAGCCCTCCTTCTTCAGCCAGCTCTCCAGCGCGCCGGCTGCGGCCGAATCGACCGCGTATTTCGTCTTCAGCTCCTGTGGCGAAATCGTTTCGCCCTTGTCGACACGCGCCTCCAGCTCCTTCTGGACATCAGGCGCAACGCCAAGCGCAAAACTTACGTCCATCTTCTCGTCGCGGTGCCGCGGATCGGCCGCGCTGGCGATCAGGCCGTGCGCCGTCACGCCCGACGACGGAATGGGGACCACGCTGTTTGGAAACATTTTTCTGTCTGTCATTTTTACAGCCCTCGTTTCACAGGTTCATTGTTCGGATGGCAATTTGCTCAGGTGACAATTCTCGGCGTCGTCATTTGCAATTTCATTTTGATGCCGCACCTCGTTGAAATGAGGCGAAGCCAACCCGCACGCGAGCTTAGCCCTCGCCGCTCTCCTGGGAATTCGCAATAAATTCTCTGTGCTCGATCAGAAATGCACAGGCCCCCCGGGAGGAGCCGCAATGTGAGCCGGCTGACCAATTGCACGACTGCGGCGACACACTCGCTGACACCAATCGGGCTCCTGCGACCGTGGCGATCCAGAAGTGCGAGTTCTATGATTGAGGCTCAGTGCGTTGGAAAATTCGGCGCGGTATCGCCGACTGTCAACCGCTCCGATCCATCGTCGGTCAATTCGAGGAGATACCGCAAAGCAAAACCAGGGTCGGCAAGAGAGCCATCGAAAACAATTGCCGCGGCAAACTGTTATCGATACCGTAAGCTGATCATCGTTCGCCGTCGCGAGCGTCGGCAGGCCAAATCCCGTGGCACGGAGGCAGGCTCCACACACACCAAGCAGACATCGCGTTGAGATGAAGCGAACTCGGACGACGACCAGAAAGGCGCCCAAGCGGCCAGCGACCATGGCTGAGGTGGCGGCGCGGGCGGGCGTTTCCACCATGACCGTCTCGCGTGCGTTGAAGAGCGACGGTGCTGTCTCCCAGGAGACGCGGCAGCGCATCCTCGCCGCCGTCGAAGAGCTCGGATATGTGCTCGACCTGTCTGCGGGCGCACTGTCCTCGAAGCGGACGGGTTTCGTGGCGGCCCTCATCCCTTCCATCAACAACTCCAATTTCTCGGACACTGCGCGCGGCATCACGGAGGCGATCGAAGGCCAGGGGCTGCAAATGCTTCTCGGCTACACCGACTACGATATCGACAAGGAAGAGCAGCTCGTGCGGGCGATGCTGACGCGTCGGCCCGACGGGATCATCGTCACCGACGGCCGGCACACGCCGAAGGCGCGGCGGATGCTGCAATCCGCCGGCATTCCGGTGGTCGAGACCTGGGATCTGCCTGCCGATCCGATCGACCATGTCGTGGGCTTCTCCAATGCCGAAGCGTCGCGCGCGCTGGTGCACCGGCTTTACCAGAAGGGCTACCGCAACATTGCGTTCATCGGCGGCGCAAGCAGGCGCGACACGCGCGGCGCAGATCGCCGGCTCGGCTACAAGCGAGCCGTCGAGGAGCTCGGCCTGCCGGTCGGGCGTACGATCTCGTTTGGCAATCCGCCAATCTCCATGCAACAGGGCGGCGAGGCCATTGTCCAGCTCATCGAGCAATGGCCGGACGTGGACGCCGCCGTTTGCGTCTCCGACCTGTCTGCCTTTGGCGCGATCATGGAATGCCATCGCCGCGGCTGGGCAGTCCCTGGCCGGATCGCGGTGGCCGGCTTCGGCGACTTCGAGGTTTCGCGCTGCTCCTGGCCGAGGATCACGACCGTCGCCGTCGATTGCCGCAATATCGGACTGGAAGCCGGCAGCGTCCTGCTGCGCGCCATCGACGACGTGAGGGAAGGCCGGAGACCCGGGCCCGAGACCTTGATCGTCCCCTTCGAGGTCATCGAGCGCGAAAGCAGCTGAGCCCGGCTTGACAGCGTCGCCCGACCGGGTACGGTGTTATCGATAACAAATATGACGCCATAACGGATCACGATCGCCAAGCGCCTGGTCAACGGTCGGGAGATGCTCCCAATCGTTCGCGGCCGGCTGGCGATTTCGGGAGGAGAGCCAGGCATGGCATCGGGTGCGCTGCGCTTCGATGGAGTCGTCAAGTCGTTTGGCGGCACTCGCGCGCTCAAAGGCGTCAGCTTCGGCGTCGGGCGCGGCGAAATCGTCGCCCTGCTCGGCGAGAACGGCGCGGGCAAGTCGACCCTCATCAAGGTACTCGGCGGCATCCATCGTCCGGATGCCGGCGCGGTGACGATCGCAGGCGAGCCCTATCACCATGCGCCCGGCGGCCGCGCCGACCACCAGCCTGTCGCCTTCATCCATCAGGATCTCGGCCTCGTCGAATGGATGACGGTGGCGGAGAATGTCGGCCTCGCGCAGGGCTTTCCACGAACCCGGCCGTTCGGCCTCATCGACTGGCGTGGCGCCGAGGCGCGCGCGACCAAAGCGCTCGCGCTCGTGGGCTGCGATATCGACCCGACCACGCGCGTGTCGAGCCTGTCGCGCACCGAGAAGTCGCTGGTCGCCATCGCCCGCGCGCTCGTCGTCAATTGCGATTTCCTCGTGCTCGACGAGCCGACCGCGAGCCTGCCGGCAGATGAGGTTGAGCGCCTGTTCGCGGCGCTGCGGCGCCTGCGCGAGCAGGGCGTCGGCATGATCTATGTGTCGCACCGCCTCGACGAGATCTTCCGCATCGCCGACCGCGTCGTCGTGTTGCGCGACGGTCAGCTCGTCGGCGAGAAGGCGATCAGCGAGACTTCGCCGGAAGATCTGGTGCGGCTGATCGTCGGCAGGCCCCTGCTCGACATGTTCGAGAAAGCGGCTTCCCACTCCGGCAAGACCCGCGTCACGGTGCGAGGATTGATCACCCCGAAGGCCGGTCCTGTGGATTTCGACGTGCGCGAGGGCGAACTCCTCGGCCTCGTGGGCTTGCGCGGCGCGGGCCAGGAGGACGTCGGCCGCGCGCTGTTCGGCGCGGTCGCGCATCGCGGTGAGATCCTGATCGACGGCACGGCCCCCGATCTGTCCAGCCCCGTGACCGCCATGGCCGGCGGCATTGGCCTGGTTGCCCGCGACCGAACGGAGGAATCGATCGCGGCATCCTTGTCGATCCGCGAAAATGCCTTCCTCAACCCGGGCGCTTCCGGGCGCGGCCTGTTCGACGTGCTGGCACCGCGCCGCGAAGCGGAAGAGGCGGTCAAGCTCGGCGCCCTCGTGGGCCTGCGGCCCAATGATCCGCATCTCGCCATCGAGGGGCTGTCAGGCGGCAATCAGCAGAAGGTCGTCGTCGGACGCTGGCTTGCCACCGGCCGCAAGCTGCTGGTGGCCGAGGATCCGACTGCCGGCGTCGACGTCGGCGCCAAAGCTGAGATCTATCGGCTGATCGCGCGCGCCATCACCGAAGGACTTGCTGTCGTCGTCGTCTCCACCGATTTCGAAGAAGTTGCGCATATCTGCCATCGCGCGCTCGTCTTCAACCGCGGCCGGATCATCACCGAGATCGCCGGCGACAACCTTACGACCGAAGCCCTGATCACCGCCGCGTCGGCCTCCGAGGCCGCGTAAGGGACAAATCGCACGGGCTCGCGAGAGGCCCGCCGGGAGGAACGCATGGGAATGAATTCGATCGAATCGAACGCACTGGAGCCGACGCGCGCGGATCTCGCCGGCGCGTCGCTGTCGCAGAAGATCACGCGGCTGCTGCCGGTGTACGGCCTGCCGATCATCACCGTGGCGCTGATCGCGCTGTTCTCGATCCTCCTGCCCAACACATTTCCGACGCTGCTCAACCTGCGCTCGATCGTGTCCGACAAGTCGATCATCGCCATGCTGTCGCTCGCGGCGATGATCCCGATGGCCGCCGGCAAGATCGACCTCACGGTCGGCTATGGCATCGTGCTCTGGCACATCCTGGTGATCAGCCTGCAAACCGCCTTCGGCCTGCCCTGGCCGGTCGCGGTCCTCGTCGTCATCTGCCTGGGCGCCTTCACCGGCCTTCTCAACGGTCTGCTGGTCGAAGTCGCGCGCATCGACAGCTTCATCGCCACGCTCGGCACCGGCACGGTGCTGTATGCGCTCGCGCTTTGGCACACCGGCGGCCGGCAGGTCGTCGCGATGCTGCCGGAAGGGTTCCTCGCGCTCAACGGCACGATGGTCTTCGGCCTGCCGATCACGGGCTTCTATGTGCTCGTTCTCGCGGTGGCGATGTGGCTGATGTTCGAATATCTGCCGCTCGGCCGCTACATCTACGCCATCGGCGCCAACCCGAAGACGGCCGCGCTCAACGGCATTCCGGTGCAGCGCTTCACGGTCGGCGCCTTCATGGCCTCGGGCATCCTCACCGCTGTCACCGGCGTTTTGCTTGCCTCGAAGCTGCGCATCGGCCAGGCGAGCGTCGGCCTCGAATATCTCCTGCCCGCCCTGGTCGGCGCCTTCCTCGGTTCGACCACCATCAAGCCCGGCCGCGTCAACGTCTGGGGCACCATCGTCGGCGTCGCGGTGCTCGCGGTCGGCATCGCCGGCATTCAGCAGTTCGGCGGCTCCTTCTGGGTCGAGCCGCTCTTCAACGGCCTCACGCTGCTCGCCGCAATCGGAATGGCCGGATACGCGCAGAGGAAGCGCGGGGCCGTTGCGAAGGTCCCGGTCGGCGCACCCGATCGCAGGGCTTGAAACCAACCAACGATGGAGTTCGTGGCCGGCGACGAGCCGGCCACAACGGAAAGTCCGGCGCAAAGCCGGCGATGAAACCGAAACGGCAATTTACCAAGGAGAACGCTCTATGTTGCATTCGATGATAAGAACCGGCGCTGTCGTCGCCGGCCTCGCATTCGGTCTTGCCTCCGCCCACGCCGACTCGCTCGCTGATGCCAACGCCTTCGTCGAGAAATATGCTTCCAAGGTCGACAAATGGGACGGTCCGACCACCGCTCCGAAGATCGCCAAGGGCAAGACCATCGTCGTGCTTGCTTCCGACATGAAGAACGGCGGTGTGCTCGGCGTCACCAAGGGCATCGAGGAAGCGGCGAAGGCCGCCGGCTGGACCGTGCGCACGCTTGATGGCGCCGGCTCGGTCTCCGGCCGCACCGCCGCCTTCGGTCAGGCCATGACCCTCAAGCCCGACGGCCTCGTGATCTGCGGTTTCGACGCGGTCGAGCAGAAGCCTGGCATGGAGGCGGCCAAGGCCGCCAAGATTCCGATGGTCTCCTGGCACGCCGCTCCCGCCATCGGCCCCGTGCCCGAAGCCGGCGTCTTCGCCAATGTGACGACCGATCCGATGGCCGTCTCCACGGCCGCGGCCAACTGGGCGTTCGTCGATGCCAAGGGCAAGCCGGGCGTGATCATCTTCACCGATTCGACCTATGAGATCGCGATCGCCAAGGCCAAGAAGATGAAAGAGGTGATCGAGGCGCTCGGCGGCAAGGTTCTCGAATGGGTCGATACGCCGATCGCCGAGACCTCGACGCGCATGCCGCAGCTCACCACCTCGCTGCTGCAAAAGCACGGCGCCGCCTGGACGCATTCGCTTGCGATCAACGACCTCTACTATGACTTCATGGCGCCCTCGCTGTCCGCGGCCGGCATCAAGGGCACCGGCGCGCCCGTCAATGTCGCTGCGGGCGACGGCTCCGAAAGCGCCTATCAACGCATCCGCTCCGGCGCCTACCAGGCTGTCACCGTGGCCGAACCACTCAACCTCCAGGGCTGGCAGCTTGTCGACGAATTGAACCGCGCCATTGCCGGAGAGAAGTGGTCGGGTTACGTCTCGCCGCTGCATGTGGTGACCAAGGCCAATGTCGAATTCGACGGCGGCCCGACCAATACGTTCGACCCGGGCAACGGCTATCGCGACTCCTACAAGAAAGCCTGGGGCCTCTAAGCGTCCTTCCCCTCACCCCGAGCACGGCATGACCGTGCTCCCTCGGCGGTCGGCCGGAAGCTGACCGCCGATTTTCTTCCACCCATCAGACAGACGAGCGAATACCGATGTTCATCCGTTGCGCTTTTTTCAGTGGCCGCATCAAGCCGGGACGCGAAGCTGAATTCACCGCCTATGTGCGCGAGAAACTCGTGCCGCTGTGGACGCGCTTTCCCGGCGCCGAGGAGGTTCGCGTGCTGCGCCAGGAGGAAAGCGACAGTGACGCCCAGCATTACGAGATGGTGCTCGCGATCCGCTATCCCTCGCGGGAGGCCATCGAGCAAGCGCTCGCCTCGCCGGTTCGCTTCGAGAGCCGCGAAGTGACCAAGGGGCTGACAGAGATGTTCGACGGCTCCATCTTCCACACGGTCTTCAAGGCCGATGATTTCGCGCTGCCGACCGACTGATCGCGGAGATCTGACGCCGTGAGCACTTACGACGTTCTCGACCAGCGCTTTCACGCGCTGGTCATCGGACATGCCAAGCTCGACAGGCTCTGGACTGGCAGCCGCTGGGCCGAGGGCCCGGTCTATGTGCCGGCCGCCAAGTCGCTGCTGTGGTCCGACATTCCCAACGACCGCGTGTTGCGCTTCGACGAGACCGACGGTTCGGTCTCGGTGTTCGAAAACCCTTGTGGCTACCACAACGGTCATAGCCGCGATGCGCAGGGACGTGTGATCGCCTGCGAACACGGCGGCCGCCGCATCTCGCGGCTGGAGCCCGATGGCCGCTGGGTGGGACTGGTCGAGCGCTTCGAAGGAAAGCGTTTCAATTCTCCCAATGATGTCGTGGTCAAGTCGGACGGAACCATCTGGTTCTCCGATCCGACCTACGGCATCGACAGCGAGTATGAAGGGCATGCCGGGCCCAGCGAGATCGGCGCCAGCAATGTCTATCGCTTCGAGCCGGCGAGCGGCGTACTGTCGGCAGTTGTGACAGACATGGTGAAGCCGAACGGTCTCGCCTTCTCGCCCGACGAACGGCTGCTCTATGTCGCCGAAACGGGCGCGACGCACGTGCCGGGCCTGCCGGCTATCATCCGCGCCTATGACGTTGCACCGAGCGGGCTTACGGTGAACGAAGGCCGCATTTTCGCGACCTCACCGGCCGGATTCTATGATGGATTCCGCGTCGATCGGAACGGCAATATCTGGACGTCGACGGCGGATGCCGTCGCCGTCTATGCGCCCGACGGCACGCTGATCGGACGCATTCCGGTGCCTGAGATCGTCTCCAACCTGACCTTCGGCGGACCGAAACGAAACAGGCTCTACATCACCGCCCAGACATCGCTCTACGCGATCTTCGTCAACGCGCACGGATTGTCCTGAGCCCGCACGTGCGCATCAGGTGGGCGGCGTGCGCGCCGCCCAGAATTCCATGAGCGCGGCCTGATCCATCGCCCCGCACCCGATCGCGGTCAGCAGGCGATGGATCTCGGCGCAGACGACAGTCATCGGCATCGCGATGCCCGTCTGGCGCGCAAGATCTTGCGCGCCGTTCAGGTCCTTCACCATGTTGTCGATGCGGCCCGTCGGACGATAGTCGCGCGCGGCAAAGCGCGGCATGTATTCCTGGAGGATCGCGCTGTCGGCGCGGCCGCCACGCAAGGCTTGCGGAATCTTGGCCGCATCCACACCTGAGGCCTCAGCCAGCGCCGTCGCCTCGGCGACGGCGACGAAGTTGAGCGCGCACAGAACCTGGTTGATCAGTTTCGTGGTCTGTCCTGCGCCGCTCGGACCCATATGCGTGAAATTCGAGGCGACCTCGGCGAGCACCGCCCGCGCCTCCGCGACATCGGCAGCGTCCCCACCGGCCATGCAGGTCAACTGACCGATCAAGGCTTTCGGCGCGCCGCCGGACAGAGGGCTATCGACCCAGCGCAGATCGGCTGCGGCCGCGTCCTTCGCCAGCGCGCGCGTGGATTCCGGATCGATCGACGACATGTCGATGATGAGCGTGCCCTTCCGCGCGCCTTCGGCGACGCCTGCCGGTCCGAACACGGCGGCTCGGACGATCTTGGGCGAGTTGAGGCTGAGGATCACGGCGTCAGCTTCGGCCGCAGCCTTCGCAGCGGTGGTGGCCGCGGTCGCGCCCTTTTCGACGAGGCTAGCTACCTTCGCAGCATCGAGATCGAACACCAACAGGCGGGTGTTGGTCTGAGCCAATCGAGTTCCGATCGCGCCGCCCATGGCGCCGGCGCCGATCAATGCGACTGAACAGGGCATTTCGACATCTCCGCGGTGAGTTTCGGCGGCACGCCTCAGAGCGAGGCCGTGATCCCGCCGTCGACATAGAGCACGTGCCCGTTGACGAAGGAGGACGCGCCCGAAGCGAGGAAGATGCAGGCGCCGACGAGTTCCTCGACTTTGCCCCAGCGGCCCGCGGGGGTGCGCTTTTCGAGCCAAGCCGAGAACGCGGAATCCGCAACCAGCGCGGCATTGAGCGGCGTATCGAAATAGCCGGGCGCGATCGCGTTGACCTGAAGGCCGTGTTTCGCCCAGTCCGTCGCCATGCCCTTCGTCAGATTTCCGACCGCGCCCTTCGTCGCTGTGTAGGGCGCAATCGACGGGCGCGCGAGCGCAGTCTGCACCGACGCGATGTTGATGATCTTCCCGGCGCCACGCGCGATCATGTGGCGCGCGCAGGCCTGGCCAACATTGAAGACCGAGGCGATGTTGGTTTGCAGCAGGCGTTGGAACGCGTCCGCCGGGAAATCCTCGAGCGGCGCGCGGTGCTGCATGCCGGCATTGTTGACGAGGATGTCGATGGGCCCGATGTCGGCCTCGAAGCGGTCGACGGCCGTACGGGCCGCGGCGTGATCAGCGGCATCGAAGGCGAGCGTTCGCGCGCCGGCAATGGAGCTCGCGGCAGCCGCAAGCTTGGCCTCGTCGCGACCGTTGAGAACGACCTGCGCACCGGCCTCGGACAGGCCGCGCGCAAGCGCAAAGCCGATACCTTGCGAAGATCCTGTCACCAGCGCTCGGCGTCCTGTCAGATCGAACAAGTTGATTGCCACCCTGTTTCCTTTTCTTGCGGCTCGACATACCACTCTCACTACACTATGTTATCGATAACATGAACTGTCAAGACCGCGCCAAAGAGGAGCGCTCACCTGCATGTCGAAGCCTGAAATCCTTCAGATGGGCCCCTATCCGGAATGGGATCAGCTCCCGCTTGATGAAACCTACATCGCGCACCGCTACTTCGAGGCGGCCGACAGGCCCGCCCTCCTCGCCGAAGTGGGAGCCCGCGTGCGAGCCATCGCTACGCGCGGCGAGCTCGGCGCGAACGCGGAACTCATCGCGGCATGTCCAAAGCTCGAGATCATCTCGATCTACGGCGTCGGCTTCGATGCCGTGCATCTGGACAGCTGCCGGTCGCGCGGCATCCGCGTCACCAACACGCCGGACGTGCTGACGAAGGACGTGGCCGACCTCGCGATCGCGATGATGCTCGCGCAATGGCGCGGCGTGAACGGTGCCGAGCGCTGGGTGCGGGACGGTTCATGGGCCGCCAAGGGACTCTATCCCCTGAGGACACGAGCCTGGGGCAAGCGCGCAGGCGTCCTCGGCCTCGGCCGCATCGGGTTTGAGGTGGCGCGCCGGCTGGCCGGCTTCGACATGGACGTCGCTTATTCCGACATCGAGGCGAAGCCATACGCCGGCGATTGGACCTTCGTCGCCGATCCGGTCGCGCTCGCCGCGCGTTCGGATGTCCTGTTCGTCACGCTCGCCGCCTCGGCGGCAACGCGGCACATCGTCGGACCTGCGGTTCTCGAAACGCTCGGCCCCAACGGACTGCTCATCAACGTCTCACGAGCCTCCAACATCGACGAAGAGGCACTCATCTCGGCGCTTGCCGGCGGCAAGCTCGGCGCGGCGGCGCTCGACGTCTTCGAGGGCGAACCGAACCTGAATCCGAAATTCCTGGAGCTACCGAACGTCCTCCTGCAGCCTCACCACGCCTCCGGGACGGTCGAGACCCGCAAGGCGATGGGTCAGTTGATGCGCGACAATCTCGCCGCGCATTTCGCTGGCCGCACGCTGCCCAGTCCCATCCTCTGACTTGTCGACGGGGCACCTGCCGCAGAAGGAACCTTCCACACCCGTCCTGCAAGCCGGTGATATAAAGTCGCACGCAAGCCAGGAGGCCCTACACCTCGCGCAGTCCTGCAAAAAGCGGTTTGAATTCGCTATCCGCCCGATACAACACCGCAGGTCGTCCCAACGGCGCAGCGACCGATATCTCCTGCCCGCCTGTAAATGACTGACCGGTCCAGACATGGATCCAGTCGCTCCCTGCCGGAAGGTAGAGGCTCCGCTGATCCTGGGAAGCCTGCCAGACGGGCGCGACAAGCAGATCGCGGCCATAGAGATAGCAATCCTGAATGCCGTAGGTTCGCCGGTCGTCTTCGTGATGGAGGAACAGCGGACGTTGGACCGGAAGGCCCAGACGCGCAGCTTCCAGCGACAAGGTCCTTAGATAAGGCGAGAGGTGAACGTAGATCGCAGTCATCCTGGCGAAATGCTTGAGGACCGCTGGATCGCCATCGAGCTGCAGATTGTCACGGGGCCTGTTGCCTTCGTGGCTGCGCATCACGGGCGTGAAGGCCGCCATCTCGCTCCAACGCATCAGCAACTCGGGCGTGCGCAGATTGCCGAACAGGCTAGTGTAGCCGCCGATGTCGGAGTGATGAAACGCGTTGCCGAGCAATCCCGACGACAGGGCGGCGCAGATCACCGTGACCAGACCGTCATGCCGCGAAAAGTCGACCGATTGATCGCCGGCCCAAAGCCAAGGGCACGACTTCTGCACACCCGTGAAGCCGGACCGCATGAAGAACACGGCCTCTCCGGTGCGGCCGCGGCTCGCCACCGCCTTCGCGTTCACTTCGGCCCACAGCGTCGGCCAAAGGTTGTGCGCAAGCCGTGCATCGACGCCGCTGGCGAGACGCACGTCCACCGGCAGATACTCACCGAAATCCGCCATCCAGCCGGACAGACCATAGTCGAGCATCTTCTTGCCGATGATTTCCTCGGAGAACCATGCCGCGGCGTCCGGATTGGTGAAATCGACGGTGCCGCAGTGAAACTCGCCGAAGTCGATCAGGGCCGTTCGCCCCGAGGCGTCCTTGACGAAGTAACCGGCATTCTCGGCCTCCTCGAACAGGACGCCGTCGTTACAGAGATACGGGTTCACGTAACCGAGAAAGCGGATGCCTTGGTCGTGCAATTCGGCGATGCGCTGCCGCAGGCCCGGATAACGCGTCTCGTTGGCCTTCCAGTCCCAGAACAGCCGCGCGCCAAAGGCGGTCGGCCGAATCCCGACCCAATCCTCGCACCAGAGGCCGGACACCTTGACGCCGGCGGCGCGCATCTTCGCGAGGCGAGTGAACGAATTCGCGCCATCCTTCAGGCCGACGATCGCGCCGTTGTAGATCCATTCCGGAAGCGGCGGTTGGCGGCCGAAACGACCAGACAGCGTCTCCACCAGCGCGACGAAGGTCGGAGCGGCAAACAGCTCGATGCGCGCCGGAACGGACCAGACTTCGATCTCGTGAAATTCACATTCGCGAAAATCAAACACGCTGTAGGCAGACGTCTCGACGTGAAGCGCGTAGCGCGCCGACGACAGGTAGGTCGGCTGCGGATAGTTGGTGTGATAGTAGTCGCCACCCGCCTGCCCGGCCACGTCCGCCTTGAAGGTGATCTCGGTGGTCTTGTCGCGCCCGACACCCGGCTCGGAGCTCCACAGCGGAAACCGCCGGCCACGCAGGTCGAAATAGGAGAACTGCTCGCCGCCACCCCAGACATGCTCGTCACGGTCAGCCGCGACGCGCAGCCAGAATCGGTTCACGGACGGATCGAGCGACCGTAGCGCCAACGCATTGCCTTCGAGCGTCACGGCGAGGCGCGCGGGCTGCCCCTTGGCCGCGGATAGCAGGACCGTGTTGCCGTCGATCTCGGCATGCCCGAGCGGGCAGCGTTCGGCCAGGCGATCTTCGATTACGAAGCGGCCGCGGTGCATTTTGATGCTGTCATCGCCTCGGCCGACGAAGAAACACGGCGCCGCAGCACTGTGAGCGAGAATCCGGCGGCCCGACATGGAAAGCGCAAAGCCGGATGGGGTTGTCTCGAGTTTCAAGTCCATTCCACTTGGCCTTTCCGTCAGCCCTTGATGCCGCCTGCGGTCAGCCCCGAGACGACGCGCTCCTGGAAGATCACGATCAGAATTGCGATAGGCACGATGCCGACGACGAGCGCAGCCGAGATCACCGGCCAGGGAAACGCAAACTCACCCTGATAGAGCTGGATGCCGACCGGCAGCGTCCGCAATCCGGGATTGGAGTTGAACGACAGGGCCAATAGGAATTCGTCCCAGGCGTTGACGAAGGCGAGGATGCCGGCGGTGAAGACGCCTGGCGCCGACAGCGGCACCACAACCCTGAACAGCGCGCCAAATCGCGTGCAGCCGTCGATCATGGCGGCATTCTCCAGATCGCGCGGGATGCCTTCGAAGAACGACGTCAGCACCAGGGTGCACACGGGCAGGCTGAGCACGGTGTAGGGCAGGATCAGCGCCGTCCACGAGTTGAGCAAATTGAGCGCACGCATCGTCTCGAACAAGGGGACCAGCAGCGTCACCAGCGGAAAGGTCGAGATCGCGATGATGACGGACATGATCAGCCCCCTGAACCGCAGATTCAGCCGCGCCAGCGCATAGGCCGCGAGAACCGACACCAGAAGCGTGAGCGCAGTCGAGAGCAGCGCGACCATGAAACTATTGAACAAGAAAGTGAGCAGCGGCTGGTCGGAGAACGCCTGGATGTAGTTCCGCAGCGTCGCCGCGTGCGGCAACCAGGTGATCGGCTTTTGCGTGAGCTCCGCCTCGGTCTTGAACGAGGTCAGCAGGATCCACAGCGCCGGAAACAGGCCGTTGACGACTAGAACGAGCGCGGCAATGGCCCGGAGCGGTTTTCCCGACAGGACCGAGTTGAGGGTGGAGGCGACCGCCGTGCTCACGATGCAGCCCCGCTGCTGCGGATCATACGCAGGTAAAGCGCCGTGACCAGCATCGACAGTCCGAACATCACCACCGCGAGCGCCGATCCGTAGCCGAGGTCGAGGAACGACACGGTATTCTGGTGGATGTACATGGCGAGCGTCGCAGTTTCGGTGCCCGGCCCGCCGCCCGTCATCATGTAGGGAATGTCGAAAGTCTGCAGCGCAGTGATGGTGCGGAAGATCAGCGCGACCACGATGGTGGGCTTGAGCAGCGGCAGCGTGATCTCGAAGAACTGCCGCACGCGGCCGGCGCCGTCGACGTCCGCGGCCTCGTAAAGCGAACGTGGAATGGTCTGCAGGCCCGCGAGAATGATCATTGCCATGAAGGACGAGGCCTTCCAGATGATCGCAAGGCAGATCGCGGCGAAGGCGAGACGCGGCGAGTTGAACCAGATCACGGTGGGCAAACCGATCCGGTTGAGCACATCGTTGACGACGCCATACTCGGAATGGAAGAACCAGCCGAAGATCAGGCCGGCGAAGGAGAGCGGCAGTGCCCAGGGGATCAACAGCGAGAGCCGCACCGGCCATTTCATCTGGAACGGCAAATTGGCGAGCAGCGCCAGCGCAAACCCGACGACGAGCGAGCCGGGCACGGTGATGAGCGTGATCAGCACCGTGTTCCAGGTCGCCTGCCAGAACACGGGATCGTCAGGCATCTGCCTGAAGTTCGCGAGCCCGGCAAAGCGCGCCGGCAGGCCCGACGTCAGCGACAGGTCGAGAAAACTGGTGTAGATCAACCGCGACACCGGATAGACGATCATCACGCCGAGCAGGATCGCGGCGGGCAAGAACAGCAGCACCGCGAGCGTGGTGTCGTCCGGATCGAACCAGCGCGACAGAAACGCACGCCGTGCGGTAGCGCCGCCCGCTCCGTTCTTGACCGTAGATGTCGTTGTCATGCAGACCAACCCGGATGTGCTGGACGCCGTTAGCGGATGATCCGCTTGAGGCGCGCCTCGATCTGGGCCGCGCCGTCCGCCGGCGTGGTGGCACCTGCCAGCACCGCGTTGACCGTGGTCCGGATCGCTTCGCTGACCTCGTTGTAACGCGGCGTCACGGGTCGCGGTTTTGCGGTCTCGACGATCGCCTGAGCATCGGCGAACCATGGCACCGCCTTGGTGACGTCGGTGTCCTTGTAGAGCGTGCCGTAGGTCGGCAGCAGCGAGCCGTTGATGGCCACGTATTTGGAGACCTCGGGGCTCGACAGATACGCCACCAGCTTCTTGGCTTCCTCCTGGTTCTTGGACAAGGCGGACACACCCCACTCCCAGCCGCCGAGGCAGGTCGCCTGCTCGCCGCCCTTGACCGCCGGAAGCCGCGCGACACCGACCTTGCCGGCCACGGCGGACTCGGCGCCTTGCGACATCGCCCAGGCGTAGGCCCAGTTCACCGCGAACAGGACGTTGCCGGCCTGAAACTCCTTGCGCGTGTCGTCGGTTGCAACCTCGGCGATGTTCTTCTTGGCGACGCCGCTGTCGGCAAAACCCTTCCAGAGCGCAAGCGACTTCGTCGCGGCGTCACGATCGAAATCGAGCTTGCCGTCCTTGGTCACCACCTTGCCCTGGCTCCAATACGGCACGAGGAAGGTGCAGACCGCGCCTTCGATCGCCTTGCCCTGGAAAGACAGGCCCTGCAGGTTCGGATTCTTCTCGCCGTCTGCGACCTTCTTGGCGGCGTCCGCGAGCTCGTCCCAGGTCTTTGGCGGCTGCAGCCTGTATTTGTCGAGCAGGTCCTTCCGATAATAGAGGAACATGGAATCGGCAAAGGCGGGGAGCGCGACCACCTTGCCGTCGACCGTGTTCGCCTCGGCATAGGCGCGCAGATAAGAAGACATGTCGCTTGCGATCGGGCTGGTCCAGCCCGCGGCCGCGAACTGCGCCGGCCGGATCACGTCGAGCATCAGCACGTCGAGCGAGGAATCCTTCGCCGTGAGCACCGTGTTGAGATATTGCGCCTGCAGATCCGAGGTCGTGCCGCCGAGCTCAATACTGACCTTCACGCCGGGATTGCGCGCCTCGTATTGATCGAGCAGCGTGCGCCAGATGCCGGGCTGCCCCTGGCTGGTAACGAAGACCTTCAAATTGGTCTCGGCGGCGGCGCCGGTTGCGAATGCGAACGCTGCACATCCGAACAGCCATCCCGCCATCTTTGAAATGCGTGCCACACTCATATTGTCCTCCCGGAAAAGCTCGCCGCTTGCTCGCGACCTTGCTGGCTTGTCGTTGATGGCCTCGCTGCGCCCGTTCTATTGCAAGGCGCGCTCCGTCTCCGCATCGAACAGGTGAATTTTGGCGGGGTCCAGCCCCAGCTTGATGGCCTGACCGGCTTGCGGCCGAAGCTCGGGCGGCAGCCGCGCGGTCAAGGTCGCGCCGCCCACCGCAAAATGCACCAGCGTGTCGGAGCCAAGCGGCTCGACGACCTGAACCTGGCTGTCGAGGCCGACATCGGACGCGCCCGGCGTAAAATGCTCGGGCCTGATGCCGACGATGAATTCGCGCCCGTCAACTGCCGAAAGGGCCGCGCCGGCGAGGCCCGCGAGCGGCAAGCGGTTGCCATCGGCGAAATCGAGATAACCCTGAGTGGCCTTGGCCTTGGCAAAGTTCATGGAGGGAGCGCCGACGAAGCCACCGACGAAAACGCTCGCGGGATTGTTGTAGACCTCTTCCGGCGTTCCGATCTGCTCGATGTCGCCCCCGCGCAGGATGACGATGCGATCGGCCAGGGTCATCGCCTCGACCTGATCGTGGGTGACGTAGACGATGGTGGTGCCGATCGTCTGGTGCAGCCGCTTGATCTCGGTGCGGACCTGACCGCGCAGCTTTGCGTCGAGATTGGACAGCGGCTCATCGAACAGAAAGACCTGCGGCCGCCGCACGATGGCCCGGCCCATCGCAACCCGCTGCCGCTGGCCGCCGGAGAGCTGTCCCGGCCGCCGGTCGAGCAGATGGGTGATGCCGAGCATCTCTGCCGCATCGCGGATCTTGGCGTCCGCGTCCGTCGCGTTCGTACCGCGCACCTTGAGGCTGAAGCCCATGTTCTCGCGCACCGTCTTGTGCGGGTACAGCGCGTAGTCCTGGAACACCATGGCGATGTCGCGCTCGCGCGGCGGCAGATCGTTGACGATGCGGTCGCCGATCCGGATCTCGCCGCCACTGATGCGTTCGAGGCCGGCGATCATCCGCAACGTGGTCGACTTGCCGCAACCGGACGGACCGACCAGCACCAGGAATTCGCCGTCGACGATCTCAAGATCAATGGCCTTCACGACGCGGAACGCGCCGTAGCTCTTCTCAAGCTTGCGCAGGCTGACCGAAGCCATGAGCCGTGTCTCCCGTCCCGACGGTTCTTGAAGCCGTGGTGATAGCTAATAGTAGCGCTACGATTTTTGGAAATCAACGACCGAGCCGCACCAACTGATCCAGAGGATAAAGGGGCATAGTCCTGTTCTATATGACTGATAATAATACAAATATCATCCTGTTGGAGAACATGATTGTATCAATCGGACGCTTCAGCTATATAATAGCGCTATTATTCGAGCCACTGTAGAGATGGCGGCACCAAAGCCCATACGCACCCGGCGCAAGATGCAACGGGTCACGATCATGGATGTGGCGGCGCGCGCGGAGCTGTCGCCCTCCACGGTATCCCTCTATTTCAGAAAGCCCGATGCGGTCTCGGCGGCGGCAAGCGAGTCGATCGCACGCGCCATCGAAGCGCTCGACTACGTGCCGAACCTGATGGCCGGAGGCCTGGCGGCGGCCTCATCGCGCGTCGTGAGCATCATCGTGCCATCCGTCCGCAATGCGTTCTTCGCCGAGACCGTCGCGGCCCTGCAGGACGAGCTCGGCAAGCAGCGACTTCAGGTGATGCTCAGCCACACTGAGTACAAAGAGCACGACGAGGAGAATCTGGTCCGCACGGCACTCTCCTGGGCCCCTGCCGCTGTCGTCTTGACCGGCCTCTCGCATAGCACCGCAACACGCAGGCTGCTCCGCGACAGCAAGGTGCCAGTTGTCGAAATCTGGGAGCTCGGCTCCCCGACCATGGACATGGCAGTCGGTTTTCACCACGGCCAGGTCGGTCAGACCGCTGCGTCGCATCTGTTGCAGCGAGGACGCAAGCGGCTCTTGTTTCTTGGCGCCCGGCTCCATGAGGATCGCCGCGCCGCGCGGCGGGCCCAAGGCTTCGTCGAGACGGCGCGAAACGCACCTGACGTCACCGCAGAGATCATCCAGCACCCTGCGCCGGCGAGCGCAGAGGTCGGCGCGATGCTACTCGGTGAGGCCATGCATCGCTTTCCGCACGTCGATGGGATTGCCTGCTCCAACGACCACATCGCCCTCGGCGTGATCTTCGAATGCCAGCGGCTGGGCATTGCCATCCCCGATCGCCTATCGGTGGTGGGCTTCGGCGATTTGAGCTTCAGCGCGTCCGCAAATCCGTCGCTTACGACGATCCGCCCTCCCGGCGACCTGATCGGGAAGGAAGCCGCGCGGCTGATCATCGCACGGCTCCTGCACCCCGACGCCGGGTCAGAACAGGCCGTCATCGATACGCGCTTCACCCTGCTCCATCGGCAAAGCAGCTGACGATCGGCAAGACGTCGCTTTTGCCGATCGGCACATCCCGATTCCCCGCGTGGCGCCCCTCCCGATGCCGCGAGCTTACCGGCCAAGCGCTTTCTTGATTCCGGCGAGACCAATCCGCAGGAATGGGTCCGAATGAATGTAGAAATATTTGACGCCGCGCCCGAGCCAAAACGGCAGTTCGTCTGATGTCACCAGCGTCCCGGCGATCTTGCCCGCCGCGCAAATCTTTTTCACGGCAAACTCGACCCGATCGATCACTGCTTGGGGCCTCGGTTCACCGAACGCAGGGGCCGGCGGATATCCCATGTTCTGAGAGAGATCGCCGGGGCCAATGAAGAACACGTCAATGCCTTCCACCGTGAGAAGCTGATCGATATTGTCGATTGCCTGAGGCGTCTCGATCATCGCGATGATCAACCGCTTCTGGTGGTCGGCGGGACAGGCATATCGCACAGCATCGACGATTGCGCGCGCCTGCTCCGCCGTGTCGACCATCGGCACCATGAGGCCATCAGCGCCCGCATTGAGGTAGCGGATGAGGACTGGCCGCTCATGCGAATGCGGGCGCACGATCGCCGCGCCGCCTGCACCACGGATGACTTGCGCTGCCACGCGCACGTCCTCGAAACTCCAGGTGCCGTGCTCGCAATCGACGAATATGGCGTCTGCCCCGAGCTCGATGAGCCGGACCGCCAATCCCGACGAGGCATGATGCGGCGTGAGCATCGTCACCGCCTCGCCCTTGGCAAGACGTTCGCGCAGCCTGGCTCCGTTCATGGGAAGTCCTCTCTAGCTCTTTGGCTTGTCTTTCAGATCCGCGGGCGCGCCAACCCAGCGGGCCACCTCGATATCCGCCGATGTGTCGCGCATGAAGGTCGGGCAGATATGCAGCTCCGGAATGACTGCACCCTTTTGCAGGCTTGCGCAGAGCAGGACCGCGCGCGCGACGTCGTGCGGATTCAGCATCACGGCACGCTCATTGTCGAGCGGCGGCCGCGCGCGATTGTCCATGATCGGCGTATCCGTCTCGCCCGGTAGGATGGTCGTCGCACGAATACCCTGGTTGCGGTAGGTGTTGTGCAGGAAAGTCATGAAGTTCTTCACACCGGCCTTGGCCGCACCATAGGCGGCGCCGCCGAGCAGATTGGGATTCACCACCGCGAGCGACGACACGGTGATGATCGTGCCTTCCGTCCTGGCAATCATGTCCTCCAGAACGGCCTGCGTCAGGTTGAACACTGCGGTGAGATTGACATTCACCGTGGCGTTCCATTCGACTTCGCTGAGGAAACGCGCGTTCAACACCTTGCTGGCACTGCCGGCATTGTTGACGAGAATGTCGATCGCTCCGACGTTGCGCTTGGCCCAGGCGACCGTCTCCAGGATCGCCTCGCGCGATGCCACGTCCAGCTCGTGAGCGACAGCCTTTCCGCCGGCCTTCTCGATGATCGCGGCGACGTCGCGCAGCGGCTCGATCCGGCGTCCGGTCAGGACAACCGTTGCGCCCTCCCCTGCGAGCAGGATCGCGGTCTCGCGGCCGATCCCCGTTCCGGCACCGGTAACGAGTGCGACCTTTCCATCGAGCAGACCCATGTTTCCCCTATTCGGCTGCGGTCGCCGCCACGCTGGAGCTCTGATAGCCGTAAATCTGCCTCGCCGCCTCGGGCGTAATCAAGCCTTCGGCGAGGTCGAGCTCGATCGCGGCCGCCGTACGATCGGCTGTGCGCCCCCAGCCCCCGCCACCGGGCGTCTCGACTTCCAGGCGGTCGCCGGTCTTCAGCACGACCTTGCCCTTGGGAAACTGGGGCTCGCCATTCCTGTACACCTTGCCGGCGCTCCCGGACTTGCCGCCGACGACACCGAAACAGGGGTGTCGCACGCGCTCTGACGCCAGATAAATGTTCATCGGGTTGCGCCCGAGGTTGCGCAACACGACGCGTTGGCCGAGACCGCCGCGGCTCCTACCGGCGCCGCCGGAATCCGCGATCAGCTCCTTGCACTCGGTGAGCGCAGGGACCGCGATCTCGAACATCTCGATCGCCGTAACCCGGCAATTGGACGGGAAGCTCAGGGTGTCCAGACCGTCGAATTCGGCGCGGGCGCCCTGCCCGCCGTGAAAATTCTGCACCGAACCATATTGCGAACCATCGTCGCGCCGTCCGACGCAATTGGCGGCCCAGATCGGCGCACCGCCGCTATCGCCCATCACCTTATCAGGCACCACGCCTTCCAGCGCCTTGAAGATCAGCGACGGAATCACATGCCCGATCAGGTTACGCGAATTGCCAGCGGTCCATTCCTCGGGATTGAGAATGGAACCGAGCGGCGCCTCGTCCGTGATCGGCGTGATGCAACCCTCATTGTTCGGCGTATCGGGGTCCAGCAGGCATTTCAGCGCATAGACCGAATGCGCGTAGCGATAGTTGGTGCGACAATTGATCGAGTGGAGGATCTGCTCCGACGTTCCGGTGTAGTCGACATGAATGGAATCGTCGCGGACGATCACCGCGGCCTTGAGGGTCACATCGGTATCGTATCCGTCGAGCAGGACCTCGGCGCTGTAGGTACCGTTCGGCCATTGCCGGATCGCGCGCCGGGTTTGCGCTTCGGAGCGGGTGTGGATCGCGTCGGCCAGCTCGTCGATCCCGTCGAGACCATACTCGTCCAGGAATTTGACCAGCTCGCGGCCCATGACATTGTTGGCCGCCACCATGGATTCAAGATCGCCCATCACTTCGGTGGGAAGCCGAACGGACGCGGCAATGATGTCGAGCGCGTCCTGATTGGGGACGCCGGCCTTGTGCAGCTTCACGATCGGGAAGCGGATACCCTCCTCGAAGATATCGCTGGCTTCGGAATGCAGGGGTGCGCCGCCGATGTCAGGAAGATGCGCGATCGAGCCGGCGTAGGCCACGACCTTGCCGTTCTTGAAGATCGGCGTGATCATCGTGACATCGGGCAAATGACCGGTGCCGATCTCAGGATCATTGGTGGCAAGCACGTCGCCCTCTTGCAACGTCTCGGCCGGAAACTTCGGCAGGAAGTATTTCTGCGCCGCCACCGGCAGCGAGGTGATGAACACAGGGATCGACCAGGTGCATTGGGCCAGTGCACGGCCGCGGCTGTCGAGCAGCACGGTCACATAATCGTGGTTTTCGCGTACGATCGGCGAGAATGCGGTTCGGCCGAGCACGATGTCGGCCTGATCGGCGATGAAGATCAGGCGATTCCACATCACCTGCAGATTGATGGGATCATTGAAATCGGCAGCATTCACGGACATGGGGCGTGGTCCTCAGGCGATGTTGATCACGAGATTGCCGTTGACGTCGACGTGAGCCGTTCCGCTCGGTCCGACGACAGCGGTCGATTCCCGCTGCTCGACGATCGCCGGGCCCTGGATCTTCCCGTCGACCGGCAGCTTGTAGTGATCGTAGACCGGCGTATCGACGAAGCCGCCAGCTTCGCTGAAATAGACCGAACGTGCGCCCTTCCTGGCCTCGGCAACATCGCGCGCATGGGGGCGAGTCACCTGATCCTTCTTGCCGCTGGAGCGCAGACGCCAGGTGATGACCTCGACGGATGAACCAGCAACGGTGCGCCCGAACAGTTCGCGATAAAGCTTGTAGAAATTGCCGAGCAGCTCCTCGTGGAATTGCTCCGGCGGCAGGCTGCGATCCGGCAATGCAACGGTGATCTCGTGGCCCTGGCCGACGTGCCGCATGTCCACCGTGTAGCTGTTGGTGATCGTGTCCGGGGCGACGCCCGCGGCGCGCACGACGTCCGCCCCTTGCGCGGAGAGGTCGCCGAGCAGGCGATCCATCGTAGCGAAATCCCAATTGTCGACCTGCATCGGGAAGCTCGCGGAGAGGTCCACCGCAACGGGAGCAATCAACAAGCCGATCGCCGAGGTGACACCGGCGCCGGTCGGGCAGATGATGCGCTTGATACCGAGCTTGCGCGCGATGCCATAGGCATGCACGGGACCGGCGCCGCCAAAGGCGACCATGGGCAGGCTTCGCGGATCGACGCCGAGGTCGGTCGCATGCACGGCCGCCGCCTTGCTCATGGATTCATTGACGAGATCGTGGATACCGAAGGCGCAGCGCGGCACGCTGACGTCGAGCGAAGCTGCGAGCTTCGACATGGCCGAGAGGGCGGCGTCCTTGGAAACCTTGAACGACCCGCCGACGAAGGATTCGGTGCCCATATAGCCGAGCAGGATATCGGCGTCGGTCACGGTTGGCTCGGTGCCGCCGCGCTGATAGGCGGCCGGCCCCGGCAGCGCGCCCGCCGAACGCGGACCGACGTCGAGCAGACCGAGCGGATTCTTCGCTGCGATCGAGCCTCCCCCAGCGCCGATCTCGATCATGCGGATCGACTGGATCTTCAGGGGAAAGCCCGAGCCTTTGCGGAAGCGATGATAATGCGCAACCTCGAGATCAGTGCCGACCGTCGGTTCGCCGTTCGGAATCAGACACAGCTTTGCGGTGGTGCCGCCCATGTCGAACGACAGCACGCTGCCCTCGCCCGCGATGCGGCCGAATTCGGCAGCTGCAACGGCGCCGGCGGCCGGGCCCGATTCAATGAGCCGTACCGGCAGCTCCGCAGCCCGGCTGCTCGGCACGAGGCCGCCCGACGACGTCATCCAGAGCACCTGGCGATGGATACCCTTCGCGGCGAACTCGTGCTCGAGATGCGCGACGTGGCCGGACATCTGCGGCCGCGTGTAGGCGTTGACGACGGTGGTCGAGGCGCGGTCGAACTCACGAACCTCCGGGCAAACTTCCGACGACAGCGACACGAAGATACCGGGGTATTCCTCGCGCAGCAGCGACGCGATGCGCTGCTCATGATCAGGATATTTGTAGGCGTGCAGCAGGCAGACGGCGACGGACTTGATGCCTTCCTCGCGCAATCGGCCGGCGATCTCGCGGACCGTCTCCTCCTCGAGCGCCGTGACGACCTCGCCGTCCGCCGATATGCGCTCGATCGCACCGAAGCTGTTCGCGCGCGTCACCAGCGGATCCGGATATTTCAAGTTCAGGTCGTAGAGATCGTAGCGTCCTTCGTTGCGGATGCGGAGCATGTCCTGGAAGCCGGCGGTCGAGATGAATCCGGTCTTGACGCCCTTGCGCTCCAGCACCGCATTGGTGACGACGGTGGTCGCCCCCAAGACCTGAAGGCCATCGAGGTCAACGACGTCGCCGAATTCCGCGAGCAGTTCGGACACCCCGCGAACCACGGCCTCGGCCGGATTGGCCGGTGTGCTCAACACCTTGTGGAGATGAAGTTCGCCCTTGTCGTCGAGCAGCGCGAAATCGGTGAAGGTTCCCCCGGTATCGAATGCGAGCTTGGCCATCTTTTTCCTCGAAGCGATTGTTTTCGAGGGTAGGAAATGCGGCCGCACGCGACCACCACAACTCCCGTCTGCCGCCATAGGTTTTGTTTATGGCATAGCGAAACCGGCACAATGCAGCCGAGCTGCGTCGATGCTCGTGCCATAGATGGCAAGCGTTCTGCTTAGACCGCCCGAATGCCTTGCGGATGACTGCGCATCAGCTTCTCGACGACTGTCAGAAGCACCGAGCGCGTGGCCAGCGCGGGCTCCGACAGCGGCAGATGATCGGAGACGCACAAGGACACGGTCGCCTCGATGGCGGGGCGCACCAGGCGCCGCACCTCGACACCCGCAAAGCTCGACGCGCTGGCGGCGGCGACCGAGGCCGGCAGGATGGTCGAGCCCAACCCCTCGGTCACGGCCGCGCCGAGTGCCGAGACCGATTCAATCTCGGAGGCGACGTTCGGCGTTACCCTCGCGCGCGCGAGCGATTCATCAATCAGGCGGCGCAAAAAATGCCCCTGGCTTGGCAGCAGCAGCTTGACGTCGGCCAGCGCCGACAGCGGCAGCGGCTCGTCCGTCGACTTCTTCGCGGTCTCGGCGCGCGACACGAGATACAGCTCCTCGCGAAACAGCGGCTGGAGCTTGACGCCCTTGATTGGCCCGGAACCGTAGATCATGGCCATATCCATCTTGCCGGTCATGATGAGCTCGCTGAGCACGTGACCGAAACTATCGTTGATATGGACGATGATCTGCGGATGCAGAGCCGACATCTCTTTCAGAATCGGCAGCGATAGCGTGCTCGACGCCGAATAGGTCGCAAGTCCGATCGACACGCGCCCTGCCAGTGCCTTGGTCGACTGGTCGATGTCGATCTGCGCCTGCTCGATCTGCTTCAACAGCAACTGGGCGTGACGATAGAGAATCAGGCCGGCTTCGGTCGGGACAATGCCGTGATTGCTGCGCAGAAGCAGCTTGTGCTTGAAGTGGCTCTCAAGAGCAGCGATCTGCTGCGAGAGCGCCGGTTGCGCCGTGCGCAGCAGGCCGGCCGCGCGCGAGACGCTTCCGGCATCGACGACTTTGACAAAGCTTTTCAGCTTCCTGAAATCGACGCTCATATGTGTCGAATACCGGCTCTGAGGATGTCACTCTGACCAGCAATATCCTTTATCTAGCCTGTTGATTTCAATGAGATTCTTCGCGAAGCGCCCCTGGTTCTTCGGTCCGCGCCCCGGCGTGCTCAACGAAGCGCCCGACAGGCCTTTTCGATACGGTCGCAGGCCTCCTTGATCGCCTCCATCGAGGTCGCGATCGACAGGCGGAAATACGGCGAGAGCCCGTAGGCCGCGCCCTGCACCGCAGCAACGCCGACACCGTCCAGAAGATAAAGTACGAAGTCGAGATCGTTCTCGATGACCTTGCCTTCGGGCGTGGTCTTGCCGATCACGCCGGCACAGCCGGGATAGAGATAGAACGCGCCGTCAGGCACGAGGCAGGACAGGCCCGGGATTGCGTTCAGCCGTGCACAGGCATAATCGCGCCGCTCCTTGTAGAGCTTGACGCTGTCGCGCACGAACGACTGGTCGCTGGTCAGCGCATGGGCCGCAGCGGCCTGGCTGATCGACGATGGGCACGACGACATCTGCGATTGCAGCTTGTTGATCGCCGAAACCAGCGGCGCGGGGCCGGCGGCATAACCGATCCGCCATCCGGTCATGGCATAGGTCTTTGACACGCCGTTGGTCAGCAGGATGCGATCCTTCAACGCGGGCACCGCCGCCGCAAGCGTCGTCGCCGGTTCGTCGCGGTACCAGATCTGGTCGTAAATATCGTCCGAGAGCACGAGGACGTCGGGATGGCGCGACAGCACAGCGCCGAGCGCTTCGAGATCGCTGCGGGAATGGGCAGCTCCAGTCGGATTTGAGGGAGCGTTGAGGATCAGCCACCGCGTCCTCGGCGTGATAGCGGCCTCCAGCGCATCAGCCGTCAGCTTGAATCCCTGGTTCTCGGAGCAGCGGACGATCACCGGTTTGCCGTCGTTGGCAATGACCATGTCGGGATAGGAGACCCAGTACGGCGCGGGAATGATGACCTCGGCGCCCTCCTCCACGCTCGCCATCAACGCGAGAAACAGGATCTGCTTGGCGCCGCCGCCGACGCAGATCTCGTTGTCACTATAGTCGAGCCCGAGGCGACGCTTGTAGTCGGCAATAATCCCCTTGCGCAGCGCCACGGTGCCGTTGACGGCGGTATATTTCGTCTCGCCGCGATCGATCGCCGCGTGCGCCGCCGCCTTGACGTCGTCGGGCGTGTCGAAGTCAGGCTCGCCGATCGCCATGTCGACGATGTCGCGGCCGGCAGCCTTCAGCTCGCGCACGCGCGCGGACGCCGCGGTGGTCGGGGATATCTTGATGCGCGAGACGCGCGCGGCCGGCACGAAGATCGTCACTGTGGTCGTCCTTTTGATTGTAAGTCGTGTCAGTGCTCGACGTCGGTCTCGCCGCGCATGCGGCCGGTGAGGAACAGCTCGCCGAGCTCGTCGTGGGTGATGTCTGCGGGCCGCCCGTCCCAGATCACTTTGCCGAGCCGCAGGATGACGGCGCGCTGAGCGACCTGCATGGCCTTTTTGGTGTTCTGCTCGACCAGCAGGATGGTCTGGCCGGCCGCGTTGATACGCAGCAGCTCGTCGAACACGACGCCGATCGCAGTCGGCGACAGGCCGACCGAGGGTTCGTCGACCAGCAGGATCTTTGGCCGCTGCAACACAGCCATTGCGACCTCGAGCAATTGCTGCTCGCCGCCGGACATGTTGCCCGCCAGCGTGTTGCGGCGTGTCTTCAGGATCGGGAACAAGTCGTAGACATAGTCGCGCTCCGCCTTCACGTTCCTGTCGCGCAGCGTGTAGGCGGCCATCTGCAGATTCTCGTCGACCGTCATCACCGGAAAGTTGCAACGGCCCTGCGGCACCCAGGAGATGCCTTCGGCCAGGATTGCGCGGGACTTGAAGGCTGAAATGTCCTTGCCCCGCCAGTTGATGCTGCCGCCCTTGACGGTCGTCATGCCGTAAAGCGTCTTGAGCAGCGTCGATTTTCCTGCCCCATTCGGACCCATCAGCGCAACGAACTGCCCCTGCGGCACATCGAGATCGACGCCGTTGAGGATATCGAGCGAGCCGTAGCCCGCGCGCAGTCCCTTGATCGAAAGAGAGGGTTCAGCCACCGAGATAGGCCTCCCGCACCGCCTGATTCTGGACGATCTCGTCCGGTGTTCCCTCAGCGAGCTTGCGCCCCTGATCGAGCACGACCACGCGCCGGCACAGGCTGGTGACCACGTCGATGTTGTGCTCGATGATCAAGAAGCTGACGCCGAACGAGGTGTTGGCAAGACGAATGCTCTCGACCACACGTTCGATCAGCTTCGGATTGATGCCCGCCATGGGCTCGTCGAGCAGGATGAGCTTCGGCTCCGGCATCAGCATGGAAGCAAACTGGATCAGCTTCTGTTGTCCGCCCGAAAGCTTTCCCGCGGGCTGGAAGCGCACGTCCCAGAGGCCGGCGATCTTGATCAGCTCGCGCGCCCGTTCCCGCAGGGCTTTAATGCGATTGCGCGCGGCGGCGCCGATCCCGAAGGTCGACAGGATTCCAGGGAAGGCAAACATCTGGCCGGCGATGACGAGGTTCTCCTCGATATCGAGCGCAGAGAACACCACCGTCTTCTGGAACGAGCGCAGCATGCGTCCTTCCCGCGCAATGTCGTTCAGCGACCAGCCGGTGATGTCCTGGCCATCGAGCTTCACAGCACCTGCGCTGGGCTTCGCAAGCCCGGTCACGCAATCGAAGAAAGTGGACTTTCCGGAACCATTTGGTCCGATCAGCCCGCAGATCTCGCCGCGGTTGACGTGCAGGTCGACACCGTCGACCGCGCGCACCGCGCCGTAGGATTTGCAGAGCCCGGAGATGTCGAGAATCGGCAGCCCGCTCATTTGCGCCTCTCGAGGAATGACCAGAAACGGCCGATCAGCGGCGCGAAACCGTTCGGGAAATAGAAGACGAGGGCGAGCAGGAAGAAGCCGTAGGCGATCATGCGCAGTTCCGGCGCGACGCGCAGGGCTTCGGTGAGACCGACGAACAGCAGGCTGCCGAAGATGACGCCCGAGATGGTGCCTGCGCCGCCGCCGAGCACGATGATCAACATCGTGGTCGAATAATACATCTGGAAGGTCAGCGGGCTCACCACCGTGAGGTAATGCGCATAGAGGCTGCCGCCGAGCCCGGCAAACGCGGCGCTGATCATGAACACGATGAGCTTGTAGTACCAGGTGGGGATGCCCACGGATTCAGCCAGCGTCTCGTTTTCGCGGATGGCGATCATGTTGCGCCCCGCGGGCGAACGCACGATCAGATAGATCGCCAAGGTCGCCAGCGCCGCGATCGCGAGCACCAGATAATAGAAACCGACGGTGCTGGAGACCGTGAATGAAGCCGGCCCTAGCGCAAAGTAGGGCTTCGGTATTGCGGCCAGGCCCATGTCGCCACGCGTCAGGCTGATCCAGTTTTTCGCAATCGCCTGCCCGATGATCACGAAGCCGAGCGTGCACATCACGAACGAGGTCGAGCGCAGGCGCAAAGCGGGAATTCCGAGCGGAAGCGCGATCGCACCGGCGATGAGCCCGGCGGCGAGGAAATTCAGATAGAACGGGGTGCCGAAATGCACCGCCAGCAGCGCCGAGGCATAGGCCCCGATGCCGAAGAACGCTGCCTGCGCCAACGACAGCAGCCCGGTGTATCCGAGCAGCAGATTGAGACCATGAGCCGGCAGCAGGAAGATCAACGCGATGATGATTGCATGCAGCGGGTAGTTCCCGAGGAACAGCGGTGCCAGGCAGGCCAGCGCTGCCAGCGCAAGGCCGAACGCGACGCGCAGATCCGTTCCGGTCTTCGCCACTGGGCTTTCTGCCGGTGTCATGGTCTGGTCTCGGACAATCTCGGTCAATGTCACATCCCAGCGATCAAAAGCGCGCCTGCGCGGAGAACAGCCCGTGCGGACGCCACATCAGCACCAGCATCAGGGTTGCAAAGCCGACGGTGTCGCGGAACTGCAACCCGACATAGGTCGCGACCAGGCTCTCGGCGATGCCGAGGATCATCGCCGCGACGAAGGTGCCACGGACATTGCCTAGTCCGCCCATGATGATGATCGGCAGCGTCTTGAAGGTGATGAGTTCGCCCATGCCGCCGTAGACACTGACGTTGACGGGCGCGGTCAGCACACCTGACAGCCCGGCAAGGCCGGCGCCGAGGATGAAGGTCCACAGCGCGATGTGTCGGACGTCGATGCCGACCACCGCACAGCACTCGATATTCTGCGAGACCGCGCGCATCGCCTTGCCCATCCGGCTGTAGGTGACCATCAGTTCGAGGCCGACGAACACGATGAGGCCGACGATGATGATGAGGATGCGCTGCTCGGCCAGCGTGAAGCCAAACAGCGTCACCGGCTCGATATAGCCGCCGGAGAAGAACTTGTAGCTGCCACCGAACACCAGGATAACGGTATTCTGGAGGATCAGCGCGACGCCGAGGGTCGCGAGCACCCCGGCCTCGGCTGGCGCTCCCACGATCCGCTGCATCACGAGATTGCCGACGACGACGGCGATCAATGCCGTCGCCACCACGCCGATCACGATCGCCACCGGATAAGGCAGATCGAAATAGTCGATCGCGAACCAGGCGCCGAAGGTCCCCAGCATGTAGTATTCGCCATGGGCGAAATTGATGGCGCGCAACACGCCGAAGATCATCGTCATGCCAACGGCAACGATCGCGTAGACTGATCCGGAGACGATGCCGTTAACGACCTGCTCGATGACCGTGTAGAACATATGAGTCTCGTTGCTTTGCCTTACTTCGGATAGTCGATCTCGGCCGAGTAGGCTCCCTTGATCGCGGGCTTGCCGTGCTCGATCTCCAGCAGGATCATCGGCAAGCGGGCCTGATTGTGATCGTCGAACGTCACCTCGCCAACTGCGCTATCGTAGTGGATGGCGGAGAGCGCGGCGCGGACCTTCTCGCGGTCGATGCTCTGGGCCTGCTCGATCGCCTTGGCCAGCAGATGCACCGTCTCCCAATGCACATAGGCGTGATTGTTTGGCGCCTCGCCGTACTCGGCGATGAACTTCTCCACGAAGGCCTTGCTCTTCGGGGAGTCGTACGCCGGAAGCCAGGCCGCCGCCTCGATGGCTCCTTCGAGCGCCTTCGGTGCCGCCTTGATCGAGCTTGCCGTATTGAACTCGGCATTGCCGATCAGCGGAATCTTGCCGGCGATCCCGACCTCGATCATCTGTCGACCGACGATGGGCGTCGAATCTGCATTGCCATACATGATGATGGCCTGGGCGCCGGAATCGCGGATCTTGGAAAGCACGCTGCGGAAATCGACTTCACCTTCCTTATAGTAATCCTCGGTCAGGATCTGGCTGTTGAAGCGAGGCAGGTACTTCTTGGTGAAGGCGATGGCCGCGCGCCCATAGTCGGTGTCGACGGAGAGGACAGCGTATTTGGTAAAGCCCTTCTTCTCGGCGGCGTATTGCAGCACGATCAGCGCGCGGTTCTCGTCGGTCGGATAGTTGCGGAAGGTCCATTTGAAGCCGCCGACACCGGCCTTGTAGGTGATCATGGGGTTGGACGACGCCGCATTGAGGAGCAGCACACCCGCGTCCTCGACGACCGGCTGCATGGCCAGCGTGACCGAGCTCGAGACGTCGCCGATGATGTAGTCGACCTGGTTCTGGTCGATCAGGCGCCGGGTCGCCGAAACGCCCTCGACCGGCGTTCCCTGGCTGTCCGCGGGCATGACGTTGATCTTGCGGCCCCCGACGCCTCCGGCTGCGTTGATCTCTTTCGCCGCCATCTCGGCGCCGCGCAGCGAAAAAGCGCCATATCTGGCGTTCGGACCGCTCATCGGTGCGACGAGGCCAAGCTTGACCGTGCCATCCTCAGTTCGGGCGAAGGCAATGGAGGAAGCGGATTGCAGTCCAATCAGGGCGGTCCCGATGCAAAAACCCCGTCGGCTCAACTCAATCGTCATTTCCCCGCTCCATTGCTGCTGCAAATCTATGCGCCTGACCACTCCGCCGCTTTTGCGATCTTGCTCTTGGAATTTTTTGCTGCGGCCGACAGTAAAAAATAGATTTGCAGCTGCGGGCGGGGGAAGCACGACTGCGGTCTGCCGCCATAGCGAATTCTTATGGCAGGATCCACGCGCGCGTGCCGCGAGCCGGCGAACGTCCGGATCAATCCAGCTTGATCCAGACCCCCTTCGTGTTCAGGTATTCATCGAGCTGCTCGGTACCGCCTTCTCGTCCATATCCGCTCATCTTGTAACCGCCGAAGGGCAAGGCAGGGTCGATGGCGTGATAGGTGTTCACCCAGACCGATCCGGCGCGCAGACTGCGCGAGATGATATGGGCCTTGCTCACGTCGCGCGTGAACAGACCCGCCGCGAGCCCATACGGCGTCGCATTGGCACGCGTCACGGCTTCGTCCAGCGTGTCGAACGGCAGAGCGGAAATGACCGGACCGAAGATTTCGTCACGGGCGATCTGCATGTTGTCGGAGACGCCGGCGAACACGGTCGGCTCGACGAAATTGCCCTTCGCAAGCGCGCCCTCTTTCAGTCTTCGGCCTCCCGCCACGAGCTTCGCACCCTCGTCGCGCCCGCTCCGCAGGAATCCTTCGACCTTGTCGAGCTGTCGCTCGGACACGATCGGTCCGATCTCGGTTGTGGGATCGGCCCCATCGCCGATCTTCAGGGCCGAAGCAAACTTGCCGAGCCGTTCGACCAGCTCGTCGTGGATCGATCGTTCGACGAACAAACGGGAGCCGGCGATACAGATCTGGCCCGAATTGGCGAATGCGGCCATCGCGGCAATCGGCACAGCCTTGTCGAGATCCGCGTCGGCACAGACGATGACCGGCGACTTTCCACCGAGCTCGAGCGCCACCCGCTTGAGGTTGCCGGCCGAGGCGCGAACGATGGCCTGTCCGGTTGCTGTCGAGCCAGTGAAGACGATCTTGTCGACGCCGGAATGTTCGGCCAGCGGCGCACCCGCCTCCTGTCCGGTCCCGGTCACGACGTTGACCACGCCGGGCGGCACACCCGCCTCGTTCATCAGATCCGCGATCAGCAGTGGCGTCAGCGGCGCCTCTTCGGAGGGCTTGAGCACGATGGTGCAGCCGGTCGCGAGCGCAGGGCCGATCTTCCACACCGATGCCGCCGTGGGCGCGTTCCAGGGGATGATGGCGCCAACGACACCCACCGGCTCCTTTCGCGTGAAGGAGACGATGTCACCCGGAAGCGAATTGTCGATCGTCTGGCCGTGGATCGCGGTGGCCATGCCGGCGTAATATCGGAGCATGCCGAGCACGCGAAGCTTGTTCGCCCGCGTCCTGACGATCGGCATGCCCATGTCAGTCGTGTCGGACTGGCTGATCTCCTCCCAGTGCTTCTCGAAGAGGTCGGCGATCCGCAGCAGCAGCGCTTGCCGCTCGAACGGCTTGAAGCGGCTCCACGGGCCATCAAACGCCCGACGGGCCGCGGTGACGGCAAGGCCGATGTCGGCCGCGTCGCCACGCGGCACGCAACCGATCACCTCGCCTGTCGCAGGATTGCGCGTCTCGAAGACCTTCCCCGAGCGGGCTTCTACCCATGCGCCATCGATGAACATCTTGCGGGTTCGGCCGTCGATCGGAAATCGAATCTCGGCTTTTGTCATTGGTCTGCTCCTGTCTCGACGGAGGCGGTTGTAAGATGCTCGCCTTCGTTTGATGTCGTGCCTTCATTGCAACGTTTCTTCGCCTCGGAAGCTCACGGATGCAACCCTCTCGACGCCCTCGCGAGAGACGATGTGGCCTGCCTGATCGCAGCAAGATCGTCACCGCCGCCGCGTGTCGCGGTCTGGCGTCGTCCGAACGCGTCGGAGACAAAGCCTGCGGCTGATGCGCCCAGCGCCACTGGCTCGGGAACTCCTACGGATCGTCCAATCGGGATTGCCCTTCGCGAAAATCACAGCTCTTCGAGGCGACGCCACGCATGCAACACGCGACGATCATGCAGTCGAAACGCGAAGAAGCAACCGCCGCCAGCGGGTTGGTCATGGGCGCGAGCAATCGCAAAACCGGAATAATGGCAGTATAGGAGAGTACCAACGCCACCGTGGCCGACAAGGAGCACATCACCCGGCCTGTCGTGCGCCAATACGCGCTCTACCTCCTGGACAATGCGCAACTGGGCGTCAATCGCTCGTTCCCAGCCACGAACGCTGATGCGGGGGTGCCCGAAGAACTGATTGGCCACTGCCTCGAACTCGTCGGGGACGAGGAAGCCCGTGGCCGATCGGTCGTTCTCATGCATCGCATCGCACACCTCTACGTCAACGCCCAGCTTTGCGGCAATGATCTCAGCCGTCTCGATCGCCTTCCGCTCTCCGCTGGAGACGACCCGCGTGGTAGCCGACAGCGATCCGGTGATCGTCACGGCTTCTGTACGCGCCTTCCCAACCGCACTCAGACCCCAGCGCGGAACGGGGATCGACGGATCGATACTCACCTGAGGATGGGTCAGATAGCGTACGACATTTGTCATGATTGAACGATCGCGCCACCGAACCTGCATGCAACCGAAGTCGCACCGTTAGCCGATCTATGAGGCAACGCGCAACCCGGAAGCATTAAAGACGTGCACGTCGGAAGTCGCCGCAACGACCGTCACCGTTTCGCCTGGCGCCGGCGTCTGGCGGCCGCGGATCTCGACAACGAACATCCTGCCGTCGACGCGGCGCACATAGGCGAACGAGGCCTCGCCAAGCCGTTCGACCAGCTCAACGATGCCCTCGGCGACGAATCCGCCGTCGGCGCCCCGGACAAGATGCTCCGGACGGACGCCGACCGTCAGCGTGTCGCCGATTTTCAATGAGGGCGCCGGCAAATCGAAGTTACGAAAGCCGGGTCCAGTCACACGTGCGCATCCGCCCTCCACACTGCCGACCTTGGCCTCGAAGAAATTCATCGCAGGCGAGCCGATGAAGCCGGCAACGAACAGATTGGCGGGCGCATAGTAGAGATCCAGCGGCCTGCCGACCTGCTCGATGCAACCCTTGTTCATCACGACGATCCGATCGGCGAGTGTCATTGCCTCGACCTGATCGTGCGTGACATAGACGATGGTGGATTTCAGCAGCCTGTGCAAATTCGCGATCTCAACGCGCGTCGAGACGCGCAGGGACGCATCGAGATTGGAGAGCGGCTCATCGAACAGGAAAACGGCCGGCTCGCGCACGATCGCGCGGCCGATCGCGACGCGTTGTCGCTGGCCGCCGGAGAGATCGCGTGGATAGCGCTCGAGCAGCTCATCGAGTCGCAGCATGCGGGCCGCCTCCGAGACGCGCCGATCGCGCTCAGCGGGCGGGACTCCGGTGAACTTCAACCCAAACGTCATGTTCTTGCGCACGTTCATGTGTGGATAGAGCGCGTAGGACTGAAACACCATGGCGATGCCACGCTCGGCAGGCGCGAGCGTATTGACGAGCTTGCCGGCAATATGGATGTCGCCGCCCGATGCACCGTCGAGCCCGGCAATCATGCGCAGCAGCGTCGACTTGCCGCAACCTGAAGGGCCGACGAGAACGACGAACTCACCGTCCTCGATGCTCAGGTTGACATCGTTGAGCACTGTCGTCGCGCCATAACGCTTGTTGAGGTGCTCGATGCGCAGATTGGCCATTTGACAACCTATTTGACTGCGCCGGAGGTGAGGCCTGCGATGAGTTGGCGCGAGAGGATCACGTAGATGATGACGACAGGCAAGATCGCCATCGACAGCGCGGCGAGCACGGAATTCCAGTCGGTGATGTATTGGCCGAGAAACTGCTGCACGCCGAGCGTCACCGTATGGGTCGAATCGCTCGACGTCAGGATCAATGGAAACCAGAGGTCGTTCCAGATCGGCACGATCGTGAAGACGGCCACCGTCGCGATCGCCGGGCGCAGCAGAGGCAGGACCACCTCGAAGAAGATGCGGGTTTCCGGCACGCCGTCGCAGCGTGCCGCGTCGCGCAGGTCCTTGGGGATCTGCTGAACGAACTCGCTCAGGATGAAGATCGACATCGGCAGCCCCTGCGCGACATAGACGAGGATCAAGGCCGTCAGCGTGTCGTTGAGGCCGGCGGACCGCATCATATTGAGGATCGCGACGGACCCGAGCCGGATCGGAACCATGATGCCGATCGACAGAAACAGTGCCAGCGCCGTCGAACCGCGAAAGCGGTATTCGGTCAGCGCCCAGGCCGCCATCGCGCCGAACAGCAGCACGAGCCCCATGCTGACGAGGGTCACGATCAGCGAATTCGAATAGTAGGTCAGGATATGGGAGGAGCGAAAAACCTTCTCATAGCCGACGAGGCTGAAAGTCGTGGCGTCCGGCGGCGCAAGCGGGCTGCCGAAGATGGCGCTGCGCACCTTGAACGAATTCATGACCACGAGCAGGATTGGACCGACCGCCAGCAGGCTATAGGCGATCAGGACGAGATGAACGCTCAGGCTCCTTGCGCGCTGCTCCGCCGTCATCCCGCCGTCCCTTTCAGAAAGCGTAACGGCGGATGCGCCGCTGCACGAAGAAGAGATAGAGGCAGAGGCCGACGAGGATGATAAGGAACATGACGGTCGCGACCGCGGAGCCCATGGTCGGATTGCCGAGCTGCAGCTGATTGCCGAAGAAGGTGCGGTAGAAGAAGGTGCCGAGAATGTCGGTCGCGAAATTCGGCCCCGCAAGCGCGCCCTTGATTGAATAGATCAAGTCGAACGCGTTGAAGTTGGCAACGAAGGTCAAGACCGAGACCAGGCTGATCGTCGGCAGGACCAGCGGAAGCTTGATGTGGAAGAAGATGCGGAAATGTCCGAGCCCGTCGACGCGTGCCGCGTCGATCAATTCTTCGGGGATGTTGAGCAGGGCGGCATAGATCAGCATCATCGGGATGCCGACAAATTGCCACACGGAAATGAGGGACAGCGTCACGAGCGCGCTCGATTCGAGCCCCAGCCAGGGAGCAAACAGCGAGCCCAGACCCACGGCCTTCAAGGCGCCGGCAGCGACGCCCCATAGCGGGGAAAGGATCAGGTTCCAGGAGAAGCCGACGATGACAACCGAAAGCATCGTGGGCAGAAACATGACTGTGCGATAAAATCCCTTGAGCCTCAGACCCGGCAGGCTCAGCAATCCAGCGAGCGCGATACCGACTGGATTCTGCACGCACATGTGCACGGCGAAGAAGATCAGATTGTTTCCGAAGGCATTCCAGAATGGCTTCGACCAGAGCGCATCGCCGAGCAGCGTCGCGAAATTGGCGAGCCCGACGAAAGACCGGGCTCCCGACGGATCGCTCGTATAGGTGGAGAGCGTCATCGTCGCAACGAGCGGATAGATCGAGAATAGGGTATAGATCGCCACCGCCGGCCCGAGAAAGAACAGCAGAAGGCCCGCGAGTTTTGCGCGAGGCATCTGGGCAGTGATGTTCGAAACGGATTCGGGCATGACGGGAAGAGATTGAACCTAGCGTGCGTTATCGTCCCTCTCCGCGCCTGCGGCCGGTGCCGCGAGTCAGCGAAGTATGGAGGCAGGTCGAACAAGGAAAATCCCTCTCCCCGCAAGCGCGGAGAGAGGGACTGGCTTCATTTGGCAGGCTTGTACCACTTGTCGAGGCCGTCCTGCAGTTGCTTGCCGGCAGCATCGGGCGTCAGCTTGCCGTTGACGACCTGCGCCGACACGTTCCAAAGCTCGTTTTCCAGGTTTGGTGTACCGCGAGACAGGATCTGATACGAGTTGCGGATCGTCGACTTGCAGGTCTGGCGCCAGCCGACCATCGTCGCCGCGACGTCGTCATCGACCTTCACCGGCGTCTTGGCGAGAGGAAAGAAGCCGGGAAGCGCGTTGGCGTAGATCGTTGCGAACTCCGGCGTCGTTAGCCATTCCAGAAACTTCTTCGCATCTTCCTTGTTCTTCGAAGCTGCGTTGACACCCATCGCGATGTCAGTGTGATCGGAGATATAGCAATCCGCCGTGCCGGCCGGCTGCGGCGGCGGGAATGCCCCCATGGCAAACTTCGCCTGGCCGCGGAATGTCGAGATGTCCCACGAGCCAGCCGCATAGATTGCGCCCTTGCCGAGCGAGAACAGGTTCTGGCTGTCAGCGTAGGTCTGCGCCTGGAAACCCGATCCAAGATACGGTGCCCAGTTCGCGATCTCCTTAAAGGCGGCAACGTATTGCGGATCGGTGAGCTTCTCCTTGCCGGCAATCAGATTGGCGCGACCCGTCTCGCCCTTCCAATAGTCCGGACCGACATTCTGGAATCCCATGGTCGCGGCCTCCCATTGATCAGCCGTGCCCATCACCAGCGGGACATAGGTCCCGTCCTTCTTGAATTTCTCGAGCACGGCGTGGAATTCGTCGAGCGTCTTCGGCTCGGACACGCCGAGTTTGGCGAATGCTTCCTTGTTGTAGATAAACCCTGCGATCACGGAGGCCATCGGAACACAGAAGGTGGTCTTGCCATCGTCGGTCTGCCACGCGGCCTTCGCGACATCAGAGAAATTGTCCATGCCCTTGATGCCGTCGACAGCATCGAGCTGATGTTTCTGATAGAGCGCGAGCGAGGCGTCGAACGGACGGCAGGTAATCAGGTCGCCGGCGGTGCCACCATCGAGCCGCGCATTGAGAGCGGCGTTGTATTCCTTGGGCGCGGACGGCGCGAATTCGATCTTGATGTCGGGATAGTGTTTGTTGAAAGCGGGAATGATCTTCGAATTCCAGATATCGGCGTCGTCGTTACGCCAGCTCTCGATCTTCAATGAACCTGCCTGGGCCGACGCCAGCCCCGCGAGCAACGCCAACGCGGCAACCTCAGTTCCCAATGCGGCCTTGAATGTCCGTCTCATGCTACGCTCCCTTGTTCGGGCCTTCGCCCTCGATTTCGTTGACCTTTGCGCGGCGCAACGCGTCGTCTATGCGGCCTTCTGCAGCGGCGAGCCAGTTGACGGCTTCGCTCATGCTGGCGATGCCGTGGGCAATCAGCACCGCTGGCTTGACATCGCCGCCTGCCTCAAGCAACGCCGCCGCCGCTTTGGCATCGCTGACACCAGCGATCGATGCGACGATCCCGCGCGCCCGTTCCCGCAACTTCGCATTATCGGCCTTCAGGTTGACCATCAGCCCCTGGTGGATGTGACCGAGCTCGAGTCCCATCAATGATGAGAGCATGCCGAGCGCGGCCTTTTGCGCGGCTCCGGCCGCAAGCCGCGTCGAGCCGCGCAGCGCCTCCTCCCCGCTTTCGAGCAGGATCGAGGCGTCGGCGCCTGCGAGCAACGGAGAGGCCGGATGGTGCGCGATGCCGACCACGAAGGCGCCGCGCCTGCGCGCCGCTGCGGCCGCGGCGACGGTGAACGGCGTCGAGCCGCTTGCCGAGACGGCGATCACCGCGTCGCGGGAGAGATCGCCAAGCTCGGTCATGGACCTCTCGCCGGCTACAGCATCATCCTCCGCCGCGCCGTCGATGCGAAATGGCTCGGCGGTCCCGCCGGGCAGAACAATTGCGATGCGGCTCTGGTCAAGGCCGAACGTACCGGGAAGCTCGGCAGCATCCGCGGCCGCCGCAAGGCCCGAAGACCCCGCACCGGCAAAGACCAGACGCCCGCCGGCCCGCCAAATGGCGGCGAGCCGAAGTGCCGCCGTGCGAATGTCCTTTGAGGCAGCCGCAACCGAAGCAATCGCCCGGCGGTAGGAGGCAAGCATCGCGTCTGCAAACACCGCTTCATCGGTCGTCACGATGTCAGCGGTGTCGCCGCACCTCTCTCCCGTCTCCGCGCTCGGCAGTACCAGCATCGTGAATACCAATGGTAGATACCTCTTGTATTCGTTTTAGCCACGTGACATACCACTTGTCTAGAGGCGTTAAGAATATTTTTAGGAGGCTCCTTGGCGACAGCCCGGTTCTTTCTCGGAGTAGACGGCGGCGCCACCCGTTGCCGCGCGAGACTGCGGGATTCGTCAGGCCAAGAGCTCGGGCGCGGGCTCGGGCCGGCTTCGAACATCTATCTCGACTTCGACGAGGCGATGCGCGTCGTGCGCGAAACCATCGAATCCGCGATCAGTGCCGGCGCGCCAAGGCAGGAGATCGCAGTCGGCCTTAGCCTTGCGGGGCTTTCGGACGACAGGGAAGCCGAGCGCGTCTCCGCCGCCCTGCCCGGCTTTGCCCGCATCGTCGCTGTCAACGACGCTGTCGCCGCCTGCGTTGGTGCCAATGGCCTTGGCGACGGCGGCCTCATCATCGCCGGCACGGGCTCGGCGGGCATCGCTCGCGTGGGAGCTCGAACGACCATCATTGGCGGACGCGGTTTCTGGCTCGGCGATGACGGATCTGCCGCACGCCTCGGCGAGTCGGCGTTGCGCGCGACGCTGCGTGCGATTGATGGCCTCGAACCGATGAGCGGGCTCGCGCAAGCGCTCGGGCGTCATTTCGAAGACGACCCGTTACGGATGAGCCGCTGGGCAGCGGACGCGAGACCCAGAGACTACGGCGCCTTTGCACCCCAGATCCTGGACGTCGCCAGATCCGGAGACATGCGCGCGCGCGAAATCGTCGGCGAGGCAGCCGGTGCGATCGCGACGCTTGCAAACGCGCTGACGGCGCTCGGCGCGCAGCGCATTGCGCTTGCCGGCGGCTTCGGTGAGCCCTTGCGGCCCTTCTTGCCGCCTGATGTGGCCAAGCGCCTCGCGCCGCCGCGGCGCGACGCAGTCGATGGCGCAATCCTGCTCGCCGGTGGAACGCTCGCGGAGGACCCGCAATGTCCATGACGGTCGAGACGGCGCCAGGCCAGAAACTCTATCGGGCCGTGGTCGACGCGCTTCGGCGCGAGATCGAGACCGGACGGTTCGCGGAGACGCAATTGCTTCCGGCCGAGCGCATATTGTGCGAGCTGCTCGAGGTATCGCGCACCACGTTGCGCAAGGCGATTGCCGATTTGATCGCCGAAGGGGTGCTGTTTCACCGTCATGGCGCCGGCACCTTCATCCATCGTGCAACGCCGCGCGTCGAACAGCCCTCCTCGCGCCTGACGAGCTTCACGGAAGACATGCGGCTGCGCGGATTGGAGGCGAGCTCACGCGAGCTCGAGCGCGGCGTGTTCCTCCCGACGCCGGAAGAGGCCATGATGCTTGGCGTACGGCCGAACGAACGGGTGTTCCGACTGGGACGCTTGCGCCTGGCCGACGGTTCGCCCATGGCCATCGAGCGCGCCGCCGTGCCGATCGGTTTTCTTCCTGAACAGGAGTCAGTCGGCGATTCGCTTTACGAGGCGCTCTCCGCGAACGGCTTCAAGCCCACCCGGGGCCTGCAGCGATTACGTGCGACCCTCCTCGATCATACGGATGCCGAACTGCTCGGCGTCGCACCGAACAGCCCGGCGCTCTATATCCAGCGTATCGCCTATCTCGCCGACGGATCCTGCGTCGAATTCACGAAATCCTGGTACCGCGCCGATGCGTATGATTTCGTCTCTGAACTCACGCTGTCACCACCGGCCCGAAAGTCGCAGCGATGACGACCCTCATGTTTCAGGAGATCGGCGAGTCGGGCGATGCGGTCGCGCGGCAGCTCAGCGAGAATGCGGAGCCGCTCGCCAAGCTGGGAGCGCGCCTGCGCACCCTCGACCCGCCCCTCGTCGCAACCATCGCCCGCGGCTCGTCGGATTGCTGCGCGCTCTATCTGAAATACCTCGTCGAAATCGTTTCGGGCGTACCCTGTGCCTCCATCGGCCCCTCCATCGCGACACTCTATCGTACGCCGATGCGGCTCGAAGGCGGCGTTTCCGTCGCGATCTCGCAATCGGGACGCAGCCCGGACATCGTCGAAATGCAGCGCGCCGCACGACTCGGCGGTGCGCTTGCCGTCGCACTGGTCAACGACGTCGACTCTCCGCTGGCGCGAGAGGCCGAACTGCTGCTGCCGTTGTGCGCAGGCACGGAACGTTCCGTCGCCGCGACCAAATCGATGATTGCGGGTCTTGTCGCGGGCGCGAGCCTTGTCGCGGCCTGGCGCGAGGACCGGCAACTCGCAGACGCCCTCGCCGCCTTGCCTGGCATTCTGCGCGGTCAAGGGACGGCGCCACCCGCGGCGATGCTCGAGAGGCTCGCAAATGCCCGCAGCGCTTTTGTGCTCGGTCGCGGTGCCACGCTTGCGATCGCCGCGGAGGCGGCGCTGAAGCTCAAGGAAACCTGCGCGATTCACGCCGAGGCTTATTCCGCGGCCGAGGTGCTGCATGGCCCGGCCGAACTCGTAGCCCCGGGCTTCCCCGTCATCGCCTTCCTGCCGTCCGACGCGGCGCGCGAAGGCATGCTGCCGACGCTCACGGCGCTGACCAAGGCCGGCGCAACGGTGATTGCAATCGAAGCGGGCGGTATCGATGAGGAGGATCGTCTCGCGACGGCAAAGGTCGAGGCAACGCTCCTGGAGCCCATCGTCATGATCCACCGCTTCTACCGCCTTGCCGAGGCGCTTGCGCTCCGGCTCGGGCGCGATCCCGACCGCCCGCGCAATTTGCGCAAGGTGACGGAGACTGTTTGATGAGCGTTCTGTCCGGCGCGCGGATTTTTGATGGCGAACGTTTTCTCGATGACCACGTGGTCGTCATCGAAGGCGCCCGCATCGCCGCAATCGTGCCCCATACCGATAGGCCTCACGGCGAGGTGCACGATCTCGGCGGCGGCCTGCTTGCGCCCGGCTACATCGATGTGCAGGTCAATGGCGGCGGCGGAATCCTGTTCAACGACGACCCAACGCCTGAGGGCATCGCTCAAATCGCCGCAGCGCATCGCAAGTACGGCACCGTTGGGTTGTTACCGACGCTGGTGACCGATACGCCGCAGGTGATGGCAGCGGCCATCGCCGCGACGCGCGAGGCGCGACAACGGACTCCGGCGACGCTCGGCATCCATCTGGAAGGCCCATTCCTGGATCCCCTCCGCAAGGGCGCACACGAGCTCGGTTATATCCGCGATCTCGAGCCGAGCGACATCGCGACGATCGCCGAGGCGAATTGTGGCGCCGTCATCCTGACGCTCGCGCCTAACAGGGTCGGAGCAGCGGACATTGCCAAACTCGCGCAGCATGGCGTGCTCATTTCGCTCGGCCACTCCAATGCAAGCTACGCAGAGGCTTGCACGGCCGTCAAAGCCGGCGCACGGGCGTTCACCCATCTCTTCAATGCGATGAGTGCGCCCGCCGGACGCGAGCCAGGCATGGTCGGCGCGGCGCTCGATCTCGACGAGGCTTTCGTTGGAATCATCGCGGACGGTCATCATGTCCACGAGGCGAACCTGCGTATCGCCTTCGCCGCCAAGCGGCATGACCGCTTCATGCTGATTACGGACGCAATGCCACCGGCGGCCGGTGGGCCGGATCAGTTCAACTTACAGGGCCGCCGCGTCACTCGCGCAGACGGCTACCTGCGGCTCGAGGATGGAACGCTCGCGGGCTCCGTTCTGACCATGGACGAAGCCGTACGCTACGCGGTCAACGACGTGCGGCTCGATCTCGCTGACGCCCTCGCGATGGCGTCCCGCATTCCGGCGACGTTTCTACGACGCGACATGGAGCTAGGCCGCATCGCGCCAGGCTATCTCGCGAGCCTCGTACATCTCGGTGACGATTTGCGCGTGCTCGAAACCTGGATCGAGGGCCGGCCAAACGCCGACGGCTGCTAGCGCGACGAGTTGGCAACCAACATCTGACCGAGAGACCGATTGAGCCATGTCCTCGCCCTCCATCTCGACCGCACAGAAGGTTCGCGTTCTCGTGGTTGGCCTCGGCACCATGGGAACCAGTCATGCCCGCGCCTACAGATCGATCGAAGGATTTGAGCTCGTCGGGCTTTGCACCTCGCGTGCAGCCGAGCGCAACGATCTCGAGGCCGAGTTTCTCTCCCTCCCGCGCTTCGAAACCTTCGACGAGGCGCTCGCCAGCCTGCGTCCCGACGCTGTCGCGATCTGCACCTACACGGAGCATCACGCCACCATGGCCTTGCAGGCTATCGCCGCAGGGGCGCATGTTTTCTGCGAAAAGCCGCTCGCCGACACGCTGGAGGCCGCGCGACGGGTCGTCAGCGCGGCACGTACGGCCGGAAAGGCGCTGCTGATCGGCTATATCCTGCGCGTGCATCCCGCATGGTCGCAGTTCGTCGAGATCGGCCGGACGCTCGGAAAGCCGCTCGTGATGCGTATGAATCTCAACCAGCAGTCCGCGGGCTCCTTCTGGGAGGTTCATAAGAATCTCATGCGGTCGACTTCTCCGATCGTCGATTGCGGCGTCCATTACGTCGACATCATGTGCCAGGTGACGCGAGCGCGTCCCGTTGCGGTCCATGCGGTCGGGGCGCGGCTGACGAACGAGATCGCGCCGACCATGTACAATTACGGGCATCTTCACATCGTGTTCGACGATGGATCCGTCGGATGGTACGAGGTCGGCTGGGGTCCGATGATGAGCGAGACCGCTCATTTCGTGAAGGATTTGATCGGCCCGAACGGCAGCGTGTCGATGGTCGCGAAAGAGAGCAGCGAAGCCGCCGCGCATTCGGCCGACCATGACACGCATACGCGGACCAACGCCCTTCGCATCCATCACGCGGCGCGCGGCGCCGAAGGCCATCTTGCAAAGCCGGACGAGTTGATCTCGACAGCTGACGAACCCGGCCATCAGGAGTTATGCGAGCGCGAGCAGCAGCTGTTTCTGGGTGCTGTCCGTGGCGAGATTGACCTGTCCGAGCATCACGAGGACGCGATCAACTCACTCCGTATCGTCTTTGCCGCCGATGAAAGCGTTCGGAGCGGCGAAGTCGTCCGCCTGTAGCTCCAACCGGCATTCTGCCCCCAGCGTCCGCAAGGTGCGTTCAGCCAATTCATCATTGGAGAGCTCGCGTTCGCCCGTCGCGGTGCGCACAGGGGGCGCTCTGACAACGACTTCGCGGCAAGAGTTATTAGTGGTGGGCGCACCAGGGCTCGAACCTGGGACCCGCTGATTAAGAGTCAGCTGCTCTACCAACTGAGCTATGCGCCCGAAAGGCGGTCAATGCCTTGCGAGGCCGGTCGTTTAGCAAAGCGATCCGGGTCTGGCAAGCGATGTGACGCATGTTTTCCAAGGTTCTTCCACAGCCGCCAAAATGCGAAAAGCCGCTGGATTCCAGCGGCTTCTCAGAGGTTAATATCCGGGAAATCCCGGAGCGCTCAAAGACGCCCTTCCCGATCCGGGCCATCGTCGCGGTCGCGGCCGCGGAAATGGTCCATGCCACGCTCCATCATGCGGTCCATGCCGCGCTCCATGAAGTGGCGGGGCGGGCCGTCCTCGCCGCCGCCGAACGGGCCGCGGTGGTGGGTCAGCATGGCCAGACGGCGCTTCTGGCCGTCGTCGAGGCTCTTGTAGAGCGGATCGGCGGCATCGGCGATCTTCTTCAGCGCCGCCGAGGTCGCGCCCATGTCGTCGGCGCGCTGGCGCAGGCGGGCGACCGGATCGTCCGGCTTGTTGCCGTCCTTGGCAGCGTCTCCGGAACCGGTGTTCATCCGCGCATTAGCGCGGTCGATCCGCAGCTTGGCGAAGTCGCGCACGGCGGCCTCGACCGGCGGCCATAGCTTCTCCTGGTCGGCGTTGAGCTTCAGCCCGGCATGGACCGCTGCGATCCGCGCGTCGACGAAGGCGGCGCGGTCTTCGGGGTTCATGCGGATGTGGCGGAAGTGCTCCATCCACGGGCGATGATATTGGGCATAGACCGCGCCCGAGCCGGCGATGCTGAGCACGGCGATGGCGGCGATGGTGAACTTCCTCATACGAACCTCCTCTGGAAGGATGTCCTGAAGATGAGGGTCGGAAGGCCGAGGTGCAACTTACAACTTGGACAGAGAGGGCGTTCTGACGGAGATGTAATTCACTTGAACGTCCGTTCAGCCATTGCTGGACATCATCCGTAACAAAAAAGGGCTTCCGTGCAGCCCGCACGGAAGCCCTCCTTCATATTTCGTTTAGATTCGTTCGACGTGCGCTCGGTTCGTTGCGCCAATTCCTTGTGCTAGTTCGTCGTGCTAGTTCGTCGTGCTCTTGGCTTCCTTCAGGAACTCGTCGATCAGCGGCTGGCCGACGCGGCTTGCCGCGTCCTTGTAGACCGGCTCCATCGCCTTGCGCATCGCCTCGTCCTGCTCCGGCGTGAGCTTGATGATCTCGCTCTTGCCGCTCTTCTTGATCTCGGCGAGAGCGTCGTCGTTTTCCTTCTGCGACTGCGCGTTGTTGAAGTCGGTCGCTTCCTTCATCGCCTTCGAGAGCTGGTCGCGGATGTCGGCCGGCAGATCGTCCCAGAACTTCTTGTTCACGATCACGACGTAGCCGATGTAACCGTGATTGGTCTCGGTGATGTACTTCTGCACCTCGTGCATCTTTTGGGTATAGATGTTGGACCAGGTATTCTCCTGGCCGTCGACCACGCCGGTCTGCAGCGCCTGGTAGACTTCCGAGAACGCCATGACCTGCGGCAGCGAGCCGAGCGCCTTGAACTGCGCCTGCAGCACGCGCGACGACTGGATGCGGAACTTGACGCCCTGATAGTCACTCGGTGCCACCAGCTTCTTGTTGGCGCTCATCTGCTTGAAGCCGTTGTCCCAATAGGCAAGGCCGGTGATGCCCTTCGGCTCCAGCAGCTTGAGCAGCCGCGCGCCGAGCGGGCCTTCCGTCACCTTCCGCAGCGTCTTCAGATCCGGAAGGATGTAGGGCAGATCGAACACCTCGAACTCGCGGATGCCGAGCGGGCCGAATTTCGAGTTGGACGGCGCCAGCATCTGCACGCTGCCGAGCTGCAGCGCCTCGAGCTCTTCCTTGTCCTTGTACAGCGTCGAGTTCGGGTAGACCTCGACCTTGACCTTGCCGCCGGTGTACTTCTCGGCGAGTTCCTTGAATTTTTCCGACGCCTTGCCCTTCGGGGTGTCGGTCGCGACGACATGGCTGAACTTGATGATGATAGGCGATTGAGCCGATGCCGGCCCGGTCAATGCCAAAGCCAATGCCGCGACGGATGCCGCGATCGCGAAGGTGCGCATATTCTCTCCCTTATTGTTCTCTTGGGCTGCCCAATGTGGGCGCCTATCCTCAAGCCGGGAGCATCAATAGCGGCTCGCGCATTGAGCCGCTATTGTCCGTTAGCAGGGCAGCTATTCGCCGTTAACACCGCGGATTCCGCTGCACTCCCTCTCCCGCTTGCGGGAGAGGGCTGGGGAGAGGGCATCTCCACGTCGAGATATTCCCGGTGAGGAAAGAACCCTCACCCGGCGCTACGCGCCGACCTCTCCCGCAAGCGGGAGAGGTGCAACAACCAGCAGCGTCGAGCCTCAGCTCGCCGCAGCCGTCGTCACATTGTCGCGCTGGCGCTTCATGACGATCTTGTTGAGCGCGCCGAGATAGGCCTTGGCGGACGCCACCAGCGTATCCGGATCCGCTGCACGCGCCGTCATCGCACGCCCCTCCTGCGACAGTCGCACCGAGACTTCCGCCTGCGCGTCGGTGCCTTCGGTCACCGCATGGACCTGATACAGCTCGAGCTTGGCCTCGTGCGGCACCAGGCGCTTGATGCAGTTGAACACCGCATCGACGGGACCGTTGCCTTCGGCCTCCTCGATCTTGATCTGGCCGTCGACGTCGAGCTTCATGGTCGCGCGCTGCGGGCCATGCGTGCCGGCGATCACGGTCAGCGAGGTCAGCTTGATGCGGTCGTGCGAGGCCGCCATCTCCTCGTCGACCAGCGCCTCGATGTCCTCGTCGTAGATGTCCTTCTTGCGGTCGGCGAGCGCCTTCATCCGCGTGAACGCATCTTCCAGCTGGTTCGGGCCGAGCTTGTAGCCCATCTCCTCCAGCTTGTGCACGAAGGCGTGGCGGCCGGAATGCTTGCCGAGCACCAGCGAGGACTGCTTCAGACCGACCATTTCGGGCCGCATGATCTCGTAGGTCGAGGCATCCTTCAGCACGCCGTCCTGGTGAATGCCGCTCTCATGCGCAAAGGCGTTCCGGCCGACGATGGCCTTGTTGTACTGCACCGGGAACGAGGTTGCCGCCGACACCACTTTCGAGGCGCGGGTCAGCTGGGTGGTGTCGATCTTGTTCCAGTAGGGGAATTTGTCGTTGCGCACGTTGATCGCCATCACGATCTCTTCGAGCGCGGCGTTGCCGGCGCGTTCGCCGATACCGTTGATGGTGCACTCGACCTGACGCGCACCGCCGACCACGCCGGCCAGCGAGTTCGCCACCGCCATGCCGAGGTCGTTGTGGCAGTGCACGGAGAACACGGCCTTGTCGGAGTTCGGCACGCGTTCGATCAGCGTCTTCATGAAGTGGGTGTATTCCTCCGGCACCGTGTAGCCGACGGTGTCGGGGATGTTCACCGTGGTCGCACCGGCCTTGATGACGGCCTCGACGATGCGGCACAGATAATCCATCTCGCTGCGGGTGCCGTCCTCGGCCGACCATTCGACGTCGTCGATCTGGTTGCGGGCGCGCGCAACCATCGCGACCGAGGTCTCCAACACCTCCTCCGGCGTCTTGTTCAGCTTCACCCGCATGTGCAGCGGCGAGGTCGCGATCACGGTGTGGACGCGGCCGCGTTTTGCAAATTTCACGGCTTCGGCGCAGCGGTCGATATCGGCCGGATGCGCGCGAGACAAGCCGGCGATGACGGCATTCTTGGAGCGGCGGGCGATCTCGCTCACCGCCTCGAAGTCACCCTGCGAGGTAATGGGGAAGCCGGCTTCGATGACGTCGACGCCCATATCGTCCAGGAGCTCGGCGACCTCGAGCTTCTCCTCGAAGGTCATGGTGGCGCCGGGGCACTGCTCGCCGTCGCGCAGCGTGGTGTCGAAAATGATGACGCGGTCCTTGTCGGACTTGTTCGCGGGGGCCATTGCAAATTTCCTTTTGAGCTTTTGCGCCGTCAGTCTGCTGGGCGCTTGAGGTGTCCGGTGATCTCGACCAACCCCTGAGCGCCCAGGCGCGTGGCGCCCAGCCGGCCCTCAGGGGCAAGTAAGAAGAAGGCCGCCAATAAGGAGGGTGGGCAGCAGCGCAGCCGGGATCGTGGCGGCGGCCAGAGCCACCTCCCCCGAAATCCCATCGATTTGGCCGCGAATCAGCATTGCCAGACCCTTTTGAGCCCCAAATCCTCGGTCAAAACCGTTGACGGTTGGTTGCCGGGAGGCTCAACGCGCCGTTTCTAGACGAGAAATGGCCGCAACTGCAACGCCAAAAGATGGTCAGGGGGGCTGACCTGGTTACGAGCCCTCGCCATTCGTGCTGTCATGCCAGACGACCGCCCCTTTTTGCCGGATCAGGGGCGGCAACACATACGAAAAATCAGAATTTCGGTAAAGCGGAATATTTTTGAGCGCGCGGTTACAAGGATGACGGTCGCGCTTGTCGTCTCTAGAAAGCTACCCCGCGCGACGCGAGCGGGCCCTGCTTTCCCAGCGATCCAGCATCTGGCCGAGTTCGCCGACGGCGGGGGACGGAGTTTCGTTGGTGTTGGCGGCAACGGTGGGGTTAAGCCAGTCCGGCTGCGTGTAGCCGCCCGTGCGGCGAGCCGCGGCACGCCGTTTGCGTGACTGGAAATCGCGCGTGAAATAGCCGGCCGCATACGCGATCCCGAGCAACACGATCAATGTGATGACACCCTGCACCATTGGCTGCGGCCTTTCTTTCAAGATTTCTGCGCAGCAATAGAGGCGACGTCAAGGCTTGACAGGGCCCAAACTGGGGCTCGGTTAATTCCCCACAGGCGCGCGAATTGTCGCGTCACACCGCGCAGAACGGCGGTTCACATTTATTCCCGCATGAATCGGCAAATTGGCGAATTCAACGATCTCTAAATCGCACGGAGGATGCGACGTCGGCCCTCGCAACTCATCGCGGACGGGACTAACCTTGCCCTTGCTCAGCCGGATCAACCGGCCAGCTGAACACAACCTGGGAGGACGCGAATGACACGCCAACAGCAGCGTGAGCAGGATGCCGCGCTTTCACGACGGACGCTGGTCCAGGGACTTGCACTCGGTGCCGCGGCCACGATGGCCGGAGCGGGCACCGCACTGGCACAGACCGGACCTGCCGCCCCGCCGACGACGATCACCACACCGCCGCGCGACTTCGGCCCGCACGGCGCACCGACCACCTATTTCTGGGACCCCGATATCATCGCGGTCGATCCCTCCTTCAACGATCTGGCGCAGCCCAACACAGCGATCAAGCGGCTCCATACCGGTCTGCTGTGGGCGGAAGGTCCGGCCTGGAGCGCGCAAGGACGGTATCTGCTCTGGAGCGACATTCCCAACAACAGGCAGATGCGCTGGAGCGAGGATGACGGCCGCGTCAGCGTGTTCCGCACGCCTTCCAACAATTCCAACGGCAACTCGTTCGACTTCCTGGGCCGCCAGCTCTCCTGCGAGCATCTGACCCGGCGGGTGACGCGCTACGAGCATGACGGCACCGCCACCGTGCTGTGCGACAATTATAACGGCAAGAAGCTGAACTCGCCGAACGACGTCGTCGCGCATCCTGACGGCAGCTACTGGTTCACCGACCCGCCCTATGGCGGCCAGCTGTATGAAGGTGAGCCCGATGCGGCGGGCGGACCGAGCAACGCGGGCGGCAAGCTCAATCCGCGGATCGGACAGCCGGCCGGCTTCACACCTGGCAAGCGCGAGCTGCCGACCAATTGCTATCGCATCGACCCAAGCGGCCGCGTCGATCTCGTCGTCACCGAGGAGCAGGTGCCCGATCCCAACGGCTTGTGCTTCTCGCCCGACTTCAAGAAGCTCTATGTCGTCTCGACCGGCAAGGGACCGGGCGACACCGGCCCCGGCGGCAAGGGCGAGATTTTCGTGTTCGATGTCGGCGCGGACAACAAGCTGTCCAACGGAAAGCGCTTCTCCGATTGCGTGATCGACGGCGTGAAGTGCGGGCCGGACGGCGTGCGCTGCGACGTCAACGGCAATGTCTGGGCTTCCAGCAATGCCGGTCGCGCGGTCGGCTATAACGGCGTGACAGTGTGGTCGCCGGACGGCAAGCTGCTCGGCCGCATTCGCCTGCCGGAAGTCTGCGGCAACGTCTGCTTCGGCGGTCCGAAGCGCAACCGCCTGTTCATGGCCGCGAGCCAGTCGCTCTATGCGGTGTTCACCGCGACGCAAGGTGCAGGGCCGGGCTGAGCAGGCGTGAGCTGAATTGCGACGAGGCGCCAGCGTTCCCCGCTGGCGCCTCAAACTTGCGTGCGATGTTGCCCGTTCAGGAAACGAAAGGTTTCAATGCGTCCGATCGTGATCATACCCACTCGGCTCGGTTCAACCCGGCTCCCCGGCAAGGCACTGACCGATATCAATGGTCAACCAATGATCTCTCACGTCTGGCGAAGAGGCCTCGAGGCCGATATTGGCCCCGTCGTCGTCGCCTGTGGCGATCAAGCCATCGTGGACGTCATCGACGATCTGGGCGGCCGGGCGGTCTTGACTGAGCCGGCCCTCCCGACGGGATCTGACCGTGCGCACGCAGCGTTGCAGTTGATCGACGCGGAAGCGGCCTACGATGTCGTCGTCGTGCTTCAGGGCGATCTGCCGACCATCGATCCATCGACGATACGGGCGACAATGGAGCCATTGTCCCGGCATGCCGATTGTTCGATCGCCACGTTTGCCACCGAGATCGAGGATCCCATCGAGCTCCAGGCGCCGAGCGTCGTGAAGATCGCCCTCGCGATCCACCCCGGAGAAACCATCGGTCGCGCGGTCTATTTCAGCCGGGCCGTGATCCCCTCAGGGGCCGGGATGCACTATCATCACGTCGGCATGTACACCTACCGCCGCGAGGCGTTAGCGAAATATGTCGGCCTGCCGCGCGGCGTTCTCGAGCAGCGAGAAAGCCTTGAACAGCTCAGAGCGATCGAGAATGGCATGCGGATGGACGCGAAGGTGATCCAGACGGAGCCGCTCGGCGTGGACACGCTGGCCGATCTGGAGCGCGCCCGAGAACTTTTGGCAGCCAGGGCGATCTAGCCGCCCGAGGCCGCACGTGACTTCCGGACAGAGCGCGTGATAATTGAGCCATGGCAGACAAAATTCGCGTCGTGGTTCTCTATGGCGGCAGGTCCGGCGAGCACGAGGTTTCGCTGAATTCGGCGGCCTCCGTGCTCAGGCATCTCGACCGTGCGCTTTTCGAGGTGATCCCGGTCTCCATCGACAAGACGGGTCGCTGGCAATGGAACGATCTTGCCAGGATCGATCCGACGCAGGCGGCCTTGCCGATCCTGCCCGATGCGCCCGAGATGCGGCTTGCCAGAGGCGCCGATGGACGCGGCATTCTCGTGCCGATCTCCGAAAGCGCGACAGGACCGATCGAGATCGACGTCGTCTTTCCGGTCATGCACGGCCCCCTTTGCGAGGACGGCACCGTGCAGGGCCTTCTGGAGCTGGCCGAGGTCGCCTACGTCGGCTCCGGCGTTCTGGCCTCCGCGGTCAGCATGGACAAGGATGTCGCCAAGCGGCTCGCGGACTTCGCCGGCGTTCCGGTCGCGCCGTATCGCGTGCTCACCCGCAAGGCCTTCGCTGCGGATCGTGCCGCGTCTCTCGTCAAGGCGGTCGAGGGCCTGAACCTCCCGGTGTTCGTCAAGCCGTGCAACATGGGCTCCAGTGTCGGCATTCACAAGGTCAAGACGTGGGACGCGCTCGGGCCTGCACTCGACGACGCGTTTCGCTATGACCTCAAGGTGCTGGTCGAACAGGGCATCGACGCCCGCGAGATCGAGGTCGCCGTGCTCGATGGCGAGACGCTGTTCGCGAGCGTCGCGAGCGAACTCAATCCGAACGCCCATCACGAATTCTATTCGTACGAGGCCAAATATCTCGATCCCGACGGCGCCCGCGTCGATCTTCCGGCAAGGCTCGACCCGGCACAGATGGAGCGCGTGCGCGCGCTCGCGGTGCAAGTGTTCGCGGCGCTCGAATGCAGTGACCTCGCGCGGGTCGATTTCTTCCTCGATCGGCAGACCGGCGAATTCTGCTTCAACGAGATCAACACCCTGCCCGGCTTCACCTCGATCAGCATGTATCCGAAGATGATGGAAGCCTCTGGCGTGCCGTATGGAGAGTTGCTGACGCGCCTCGTCCATCTGGCGCTGGGTCGCCATCAGCAGCGTCACGCCCTGGAACGTGGCTATTCGAGCTAGGTTGTCTCCTCGGGATTAGCCGGATCAGGAAACAAGCCATGTCGGGAAACAAGCCATGCGCGTTGTGATCTGCGGCGGCGGCGTGATCGGGGCCTGCACCGCCTACTTCCTCCGCCGCCTCGGCGTCGATGTCATCGTCGTGGAGCCGACCGAGGTCGCGGCCGCGGCCTCCGGCAAGGCCGGCGGCTTTCTGGCGCGCGACTGGTGTGCGGGCACGCCGCTCGATGCGCTGGCGCGACGCAGTTTTGCGCTCCACGCACAACTGCCCGGCGAGATCGCGGGCGATTGGGGCTACCGCCCGATGAGCGCGTATGGCGGCTATGTTGCTCCCGACGGCGATCCGCGCCGGATGACGCCGTCAGCGCTCGGCTGGCTCGGCGACGGCGTCGTCATCACGCAGCGCATCGGCACAACCGAGACGACCGCGATCGTTCATCCGCAAAAGTTCACCTCGGCCGTGATGAACGCGGCGCTGGCGCAAGGCGCCGAGCTTCGCCGCGGCCGCGTCACCGGTATCGTCCGCGACGCGACGCGTGCGAAGGGTATCGCGGTCGAAGGCAATCTCATCGAAGCGGATGCCGTCGTGATCGCGATGGGACCATGGTCGCTGCTCGCGGCGCAATGGATGAGCCTGCCCGCTGTCTATGGCCAGCGCAGCCCGAGCATCGTCTACGACATCGGCCCCAACGTGCCGGCCGATGCATTGTTCCTGGAATGCGAGACGGATGGCAGCGCCGTGTCGATCGAGGTGTTTCCGCGCGCCGACGGCAGCACGCATGTCACCGCGCTGTCCGACATTGTGCCGCTGCCGCTCGATCCGGCTGCGGTGACGCCGGACCGCGATGCGATCGCACGCCTGCAAGCCATGTCGGAGCGGCTCTCGCCGCTGTTTCGTCCTGAAAAAATCATCGCGCAGCAGGCCTGCTTCCGCCCCGTCACGGAGGACGGCCTGCCGCTGATCGGCCGGGTGCCGCAGAGCGAGGGTCTTTATGTCGCGACCGGACACAATGTGTGGGGCATCCTGAATGCGCCCGCGACCGGCGAGGCCATGGCGCAGCTGATCGCGGATGGTACGACGCGCGAGGTGAACCTCGCGCCATTCAATCCGGCCCGGCTCTCGCCGCTCGATCCATCGATGCTGCAAGCGCGCTGAGGCTGCTCAACGGCAGTGCGCCTGCGATACACTCGCATGCCCGCCGACGAAATCTGCATGCCTGTGTGCGGAATATGGCTCCGCCATGCCCGATAATTACGCAGCGCTAGACTTTAGTCCCCATCGTACAATCCTGAATACAGTTTTACTTGCCGAGGATTCTCTCGCCGTTATAGTCGCGCCAATAGCTCAAAGAAGCTTGGTTCAAGGGAGAGAACAACATGAATAAAGCACTCTCTGGTGCATTGCGAAGTGCGCTTGGCGCAGTCGCGACCGGTGCATTGTTGGCAGCGTCAGGCCCGGCCTTTGCGGCCGATCCGATCAAGATCGGCGTCATCGCGGAAGCGCAGGCGATTGCCGGCGCATCGATCCCGCAAGCGGCGCAACTCGCCGCCGACGAGATCAACGCCGCCGGCGGCGTCGACGGCCGCAAGATCGAGATCATCGGTTACGACAATCACTCCTCCTCCGCCGACTCGGTGCGCGCCTTCCAGCGCGCGGTGAACGAGGACAAGGTCAACGCGGTCATCGCCAGCTATATCAGCGAAGTGGTGCTGGCGCTGGAGCCCTGGGCTTCGCGGCTGAAGACGCCGTTCGTCACGCCCGGTGCGGCCTCCAACGAGATCAGCAAGAGCGTTCACGCCGATTACGAGAAGAACAAGTACACCTTCCACGGCTACCTGACCTCGGCCGCGCTCGCGCTCTCGGTCTGCGACGGCGCCAAGGACCTGCTCGTCGACAGGCTGCACATGAAGACGGCGGTCATCATGAGCGAGGACGCCGCCTGGACCAAGCCGCTCGATATCGGCTACGAGGAATGCCTGCCCAAGATCGGGCTGAAAGTGCTCGATCACATCCGCTTCTCGCCCGACACCACCGACTTCACCCCGATCTTCAACAAGATCGAGGGCTCGAAGCCCGACGTGATCATCACTGGCATCTCCCATGTCGGCGTGCAGCCGACGGTGCAGTGGAAGAACCAGCAGGTGCCGATCCCGATGTTCGGCATCTCCTCGCAGGCCACCAACGAAACCTTCGGCAAGGACACCAACCAGGCCGCCGAAGGCGTGCTCTATCAGGGCGTCTCCGGGCCAGGCGTCGCGGTGACGCCGAAGTCGGTGCCGTTCGCCGAAAACTTCAAGAAGAAGTTCGGCAACTACCCGTCCTATGCCGGCTACACCGCCTATGATGAGGTCTACTACATCGCCGACGCCGTGAAGCGCGCCGGCTCGACCGATGCCGACAAGCTGGTCGATGCGCTGGAGAAGACCGACTGGGAAGGCACGATCGGCCGCGTCCAGTTCTACGGCAAGGACGATCCGTTCACGCACTCGATCAAATACGGCAAGGGCCTGATCACCGGGCTGATGCTGCAATGGCAGGACGGCAAGCAGAGCGCGGTCTGGCCGAAGGACGTCGCCAAGGTCGACATCAAGTTCCCGAGCTTCATCAAGCTCTCGAACTAGCAGGAGTAGCTCCCGGGACCACCTCCCGGGAGCTTCCATTTGCGGCGTCCCGCAGCACCTTCCCTCAAGTGAGACTCTCGGCCAATCATCAATGCGAGCTTTCCAGATCCTGATCGATGGCTTTGCCATCAGTGCTCTCTACGCTCTCGGCGCCACCGGCTTCACACTGATCTTCGGCGTCTCCGGCGTGCTCAACCTTTCCCACGGTGCCATCATGGTGGCGGCAGCGGTGGCGGCCTGGGCCGCCGCCAGCGTGCTCAATGTCGGCACCTATGCCGGCGCGCTGATCGGCGTGGGCGTCGCCCTTCTTGCGGCGTTCGCCACCTACTTTGCGGTGGTGAAGCCGATCCAGGACTCCCGGCGCATCCCGAATGAGGAGAAGGAGATCTTCGTCCTCACGGGAACGCTGCTCTGGGGCATCATGATCCAGGAGCTGATCGCCTATTTCTTCACCAACAACGCCAAGACCGTGCTGCCGATCGTCGAGGGTGTCGTCGAGATCCTCGGCGTCCGCACGCCCAAGAACGAGATTTTCACGGCGATCGTGTGCTGCCTCGTCATCGCACTGCTGTGGCTGCTGGTGAACCGCACCCGCACCGGCAAGGCGGTGCTGGCGGCCTCGATGAACCCGCGCGGCGTCACGCTGCTCGGGCTCGAGCTCACCAACATCTACATCGTGGTGTGGGGTATCTACGGCATCCTCGCCGGCATCGCCGGCGTACTGCTCGGCATGTTCCTGGGCGTTAGCTCCTACAGCGTGGGTCCGCTGACCGCGAGCGCGTTCTCGATCGTGGTGCTCGGCGGCCTCGGCAGCGTCTCCGGCTCGCTGATCGCCGCCTTCGTGGTCGGCTATCTGGAAACGCTGACGGCCTACCTGGTCTCGCCGGCTTACCGCACCATTCCGGCGCTGCTGCTGCTCGTGTTCGTCATGTACATCCGGCCCCAGGGCCTTCTGGGGAGGCGCTGAGATGGCGAGCTTCTTTACCTCGCGCCTGTTCTTCGTCTCGCTGGCGCTCGTCATCGTTGCGGCAACCCTGCCGCTTTATGTCTCCGGCTATGTGCTCGGGCTCCTCACCGTCGCGTTCTATTTCGGCGTGTTCGCGATGGCCTGGGACCTGCTGTTCGGCTTCGCGGGCGAAGTGAATTTCGGCCCGACCTTCCTGATCGGCGTCGGCGCCTACACCGCCGGCATTCTCAACGCCCAGTTCGGCTGGTCGGTCTATCTCTGCATCGTGCTGGGCGCGAGCGCCTCGGTCGTCGCCGGCCTCGTGCTGGCGTTGCCGGCGTTGCGCGTCCGCGGGCCTTATTTCGGCCTGACCACGCTGGTCGCGGTCTTGATGCTGCAGAACTTCATCGTCGTGTTCGCCGACCTCACCGGCGGCGAGATCGGCCTCACCATCCCCGACGTCATCAGCATCAATGCCGGCACGAACTACTGGATCGCGCTCGGCTTCATGACGATCTCGGCCGCGATCCTCTATGGCCTGTCGCAATCACCGATTGGCCTGGTGCTGCAAGCCAGCGGCCAGGATCCGGTGCAGGCCGGCGCGCTCGGCTTCAACATCGTCAAGCACAAGCTCGCCGCCTTCATCGTCAGCGCGTTCTTCTCAGGCCTGTCGGGTGCGCTGCTGGTGTTCTATTTCGGCACCGCCTCGGTCGGCACCGTCGTCGACGTCGCGGTCGGCGTGAACGTCATCGTGTCGGCCGTTCTCGGCGGCCGGCGCACCGTGCTGGGCGCAGCACTGGGGGCGATCTTCCTGATCGTCGCCGGCGAATTCCTGCGCCCGACCGGTGAGCTCGCGACCTTCATCGTCTCGGCGGTCGCACTGCTCGTCGTCCTGTTCTTCCCCGGCGGCTTCCTCGGAGCGGCCCTCTCGCGCGAGGCTCGCTCGTAATGGATCAGAGGCTTTCAAACCGGCCCGTGCTGGAAGTCCGCGGCCTGACCAAACGCTTCGGCGGCTTGACCGCGGTGAAGAACCTCGGCTTCGAAGTCAACAGCGGCGAGATCTTCGGCCTGATCGGGCCGAACGGCTCGGGCAAATCCACCGCGATGAAGAGCGTGATGGGCATCGAGCGCCCGACTGCCGGCGACGTGATCTTCGAAGGCGAGAATGTCGCCGGCCTGCCCGCGCACAAGATCGCGCGCAAAGGCTTCGGCATGGTGTTCCAGCACTCGCGGCCGCTGAACCGGCAGACCGTGCTGGAAAACATCATGGTGGCGCTGCTGCCGGACAGCCTGTTCATGCTGTTTCCGGACAAAGCGCTGGTCGAACGCGCCAAATGGATCGCCGATCGCGTCGGCCTCGGCAGCGTGATGAACCGCCGCCCGCCGACGCTGCCCTTCGCCGATTTGCGCCGGCTCGAGCTCGCCAAGGCGATCGCGCGCGACCCCAAAGTCGTGCTGGTCGACGAGCCCTTCGCCGGCCTGACGCGCGCCGAGGTCGATGTCTTCTCCGACCTGATCCGCAGCTTCCGCGATGACGGCCGTGCCGTGATGCTGGTCGACCACAACGTCAAGAGCGTCGCGGCACTGGTCGACCGCGTGCTCGCGATGTATCTCGGCGAAGAGATCGTCACCGGCAAGGCTGACGACGTCATGAAGAACGAGACGGTGCGCCGGGTCTATCTCGGCGGCGCCATCGAAACCCATGCGCGGCCCGAGACCAGCTTCAAGGACAAGGTGCCGCTGCTCCAGGTCGAGAATGTCAGCGTCCATTACGGCAAGGCGCAGGCGCTGGAGAACGTCTCGATCCACATCCACGAGGGCGAGTTCGTCTCGATCGTCGGCCTCAACGGCGCCGGCAAGACCACGCTGTTCGACACCATCTCCGGCTTCCTGCCCTACACCGGCGAGATCATCCGCGGTGGCGAAAAGCTGCGCGGCACCAGTCCGGCCAAGATCGCCCGCAGCGGCCTCGTGCAATGCCCGGAATCGCGCGAGCTGTTCGGCGAGATGAGCGTGCGTGAGAATCTCGATCTCGGCGGGCAGCATCTCGCGGACGACAAGCGCGCGGCGCAGCTCGCCTGGCTGTTCGAGCTGTTCCCGATCCTCAAGGAGCGCCAGGGCCAATTGGCGCAGACACTCTCCGGCGGCGAGCAGCAGATGCTGGCAATCGGCCGTGCGCTGATGATGCAGCCGCAGATCCTGATCCTGGACGAGCCGACGCTGGGCCTTGCGCCCGTCATCCTCGAGCTTTTGTCCAAGGCGCTGGAGAAACTGCGGCAGACCACCTCGATCACGGTGCTGCTCGGCGAGCAGAACGTGACATTCGCGCTTCCGCACGCCGACCGCGTCTATGTGCTGGAGCACGCAAGGATCGTCTGGGAAGGCGATCCCGGCCGCTTCGCCAGCGAAGCCGGCGCCGATTTTCTCTAGTTCGCACGTATCAACAACAAAACAACCCAAGAAAACAACGAAAGGGAAACGACCATGCGATCATCGAGCATCTTGAGCTCTGGCCTCCTCACCTCTGCGCTGGCGCTGTGCCTCGCCGCCCCCGCCTACGCGCAGTCGAACGATCCGATCAAGATCGGCGTCATCGCCGAGGTACAATCGATCGCGGGTGCCGCGACGCCCGGCGGCGCGCAGATTGCCGCCGACGAGATCAACGCCAAGGGCGGCATTCTCGGCCGCAAGGTCGAGATCGTCACCTATGACAACAAGAGCTCCTCGGCCGACTCGGTGCGCGCGTTCCAGCGCGCGGTGAGCGAGGACAAGGTGTCCGCGGTGATCGCGAGCTATATCAGCGAGGTCGTGCTGGCGCTCGAGCCCTGGGCGGCACGCCTGAAGATGCCGCTGATCACTCCCGGCGCCGCCTCGAACGAGATCACCAAGGCGATCCACAACGACTACGAGAAGAACAAGTACACCTTCCACGGCTATCTGACCTCGGCCGCGCAGGCCCAGCTCGTCTGCGATGCGGCGAAGGATCTCCTCGTCGACAAGCTCAAGTTCAAGACCGTCGCGATCATGAGCGAGGACGCCGCCTGGACCAAGCCGCTCGATGTCGGCTACGAGGCCTGCCTGCCCAAGGCCGGGCTGACGGTCGTCGAGCATGTCCGCTTCTCGCCCGATACCACCGACTTCACGCCGATCTTCAACAATATCGAAGGCAAGAAGCCGGATGTGATCGTTACCGGCATCTCGCATGTCGGCGTGCAGCCGACGGTGCAGTGGAAGAACCAGCAGGTGCCGATCCCGATGTTCGGCATCAGCGCGCAGGCGCTGAGCCCGACCTTCTGGAAGGACACCAATGGTGCCGCCGACGGCGTGCCGTCGCTGGCCGTCGCGACGCCCGATGTCGCCGTGACCTCGAAGACAAAGCCGTTCGCCGCGGCCTTCAAGGCCAAGTTCGGCACGCCGCCGGCCTATACCGGCTACACCGCCTATGACGAGGTCTACATCATCACCGACGCCATCAAGCGCGCCGGCTCGACCGATCCGGACAAGATGGTCGCCGAGATGGAGAAGACCGACTTCGAGGGCACGATCGGCCAGATCAAGTTCTACGGCAAGGACGACGAGTTCACCCACGGCATCAAGTCCGGCGCGGGCGCGGTCACAGGCCTCGTCTTCCAGTGGCAGGACCAGAAACAGGTCGTGGTCTGGCCGGAGAAGATCGCGGAAGGCAAGCTGAAGTTTCCGAACTTCGTGAAGCTGTCGCAGTAAGAAGCCAAAGAACGCTTTCACAACGACGATTGCCCGGGGCCTGTCCCCGGGCATTTCGTTTCCGGCTCGATGCACTCTCGAAGTGAAGCACGCTTGCAAATTCGGCAGGGTCGATCACAGTAAGGACCGCACGCAGGCAATCCCAAGAATCTGCGGCTCATCAAGGAGGACACATGCTCCCCTATGTCGCCCACGACCCTCGTTTCGACCAGCTGGTCTTCGGCCACGTCAATCTCGAGAAGCTCACCAACGGCGAATGCCGCTGGGCCGAAGGCCCCGCCTACTTCCCGGCCGGACGCTACCTGATCTGGTCCGACATTCCGAACAACCGGATGATGCGCTTCGACGAGACCGACGGATCGGTGTCGGTGTTCCGTTCGCCGAGCTTCAATTCCAACGGCAACACGACCGATCGCCAGGGGCGGCTCGTGACCTGCGAGCATTTCATGCGGCGCGTCACCCGGACCGAGCACGACGGCTCGATCACCGTGCTGGCCGACGCGTTCGAGGGCCGCCGGCTGAATTCGCCCAACGACGTCGTGATCAAGTCAGACAACTCGATCTGGTTCTCCGATCCGACCTACGGCATCGACAGCGATTATGAAGGGCAGCAGAGTCCGTCCGAGATCGGCGCCTCCAACGTCTACCGGATCGACGGCAGCTCCGGCGCCATCACGCGCGTCGTGTCCGACCGGGTGAAGCCCAACGGACTGGCGTTCTCGCCGGACGAGACCCGGCTCTACGTCGCCGACACCGGCGCGACCCATGTCCGCGGGCTTCCGCCGACGATCTGGTCCTACGAGGTGAAGGGGCAAACGGTCGGGGAAGCCTCGCTGTTTGCCACCTGCCCGGACGGGCTCTATGACGGCTTCCGCTGCGACATCCATGGCAACGTCTGGACCTCGGCGGGCCGCAGCGTGTTCTGCTATGCGCCTGACGGCACCCATCTCGGTACGGTCCCGATCGGCGAGATCGTCGCCAATGTCTGCTTCGGCGGCCCGCGCCGCAACCGCCTCTACATCTGCGGGCAGACCTCGCTGTATTCGATCTATCTCAACACGAAGGCGGCGGTTTAAGTGGATTGCGCCGATATTATGCGACCTCACGCGTTTCGACGCGTGACGCGCTCGATCGCTCGTTGATGTGCTCCGCGACAAAGCCGGTGTCTCGCCCGATTCCCACAAACCGGCCGGAGCCCCAGGTGTAGAGCCACGGCAGGCCGACCACATAGGCGCCGTCAACCGACGTGATGCCCCGCCTGTGGGTCGGATACCCGGTGCCATCGAACATCGGCAGGTCGATCCAGGACCAGTCGGAACGGAAGCCGGTCGTCCAGATGATGCTCGTGACGCCGCTCGCTGCGAGGTCGAGCTCCGTGGGGACCGCACTTGGAGACCATACGGGCTCATAGTGAGGCGTCACGGGTGCAGCGATCCTGTTCTTCGCAATGTGGTCGTCGATCAGCCGGCAGATGCCGTTGTAGACCCGATCAGCGCTGTCGAGATTGGCCTGAAGATCATCGCCAAACTGCAAGGAGGTTCCGCGACCGTCCTTGAGGCGGCCGTAGAGCTTCATGCCTTCGAGCGCGAATTTGCGCAGGTCGATGTCGCGGCCGCCGTCCCGCCCGGTCAAATAGTGATTGGCGTTCTTGCGAACGCCCTCCTTCAGCGAATGCTTGTCGACGGGCAGGTCATACTGACCGAGATCGTCGAGCCAGTCGACCGCATCCCGGCCGCGATAGAAGCGCGGGCAGCGCGGCGCGCTGCCGACGGCGAGATGCACCTTGCGACCGGCCAGATGCAGGTCTTCGGCGATCTGGCAGCCCGACTGCCCACTCCCCACCACGAGGATCTCGCCCGGCGGCAACTGATCCGGATTGCGGTAGGCGGAGGAGTGGATCTGCGTGATCGATACATCGAGCCGGTCGGCAAACGGCAACACTTTCGGGATGTGATAGCCGCTCACGGCCAGCACGACGCTGTCGGCGGCGATTTCGCCCAGCGTCGTCTCGAGCACGAAGCCGCGACCAGACTGCCGAAGGCGTGTAACGGTGACGCCTTCGCGGATCGGCGCACCGATGTGCTTCGCAAAATCCTCGATGTAGGAGACGATCTCGTCGCGCAACATGAAACCATGCGGATCGCTGCCGGTGTATGGAAAGCCGGGAAGCTGGCATTGCCAGTTCGGCGTTACCAGACAGAATGCGTCCCAGCGCTGGGTCTTCCAGGAATGCGCGATGGTATTTTTCTCAAGCACGACATGCTCGATGCCACGCGCCTTGAGTTGCGCGCTCATGGCAAGGCCAGCCTGGCCGCCGCCGATCACCACGACCGGATAATGAGAGTGAAGGTCGGACATGATCAGCTCCTGCTATTCTTCAAATGAGACGATTGTGACGGAAGCGCCGGGCGTGGCCTCGAACTGCGCGACCGCCGCTTCGATCCGGGCAAGCTGTCCGAGTGCGCGCGAGCACAGAAAGCCGTACTTCTCACGGACGCGCTCGGCCGCGATCGTCAGCGCGATGCGGCTGCGGTCGCGAAAATCGTCGAGCGCATAGGTCGTGCCGGCGACAAAATGATCCTTGATGACGAGCGAGGGCGAATAGCAGGCCTCGATCCGCTCATCGGGCCAGCGCACGTTGAAATGCATCTCAGGCATAATGCATCTCGCGCATCTCTTGATAGGCCGCCATGTGTGCCCTGGCAGCGCGGCTCCAGTCGTGATGCCTGGCGACCCCAGCGCCATTCGCAATCAGGCGCGAGCGCAGGGGCTCGACGAGCGCACTGAGGGCGGCATCCGCGATCGAGCCCGCGTGATGCGGATCGCACCAGGCAACATCGTCGGGGCCGAGATATTCCGTGAAAGGTGCGATATGCGAGACCGCCGCCGGCACGCCGCTGGCCATCGCTTCCAGCACAGTCAGGCCAAAGCCTTCGCGCAAGGACGGGAACAGCAACACATCGGCCAGACGATAGAGCGATGGCATATCGGCATCCATCAGCGGACCGGTCTCGATCACCGCATCCGCCGGCAGTCCGGCATCGCGCAACCGCGAATTGAACTGTTGGCGATAGAGACCATGGTCGAGGAGAGACGCGCCGCCTGCGATAACGAGCTGCGCGGACCGGTGCACGGCGTGCACCTGCCGGAAGGCATCGAGAATGCCGAGCGTGTTCTTGCGCTGCTCGACGCCGCCGACCGAGAGCAGGATCGGGCCGGCGCGAAGGCCGAGCCGGGCGCGCAGCATCTGGTCGGCGGATGCCGGGGTGGCTGAATAGCGCACCGTGTCGACGCCGTTGCCGACCAGCGTCGCCGAGCGCGACATCTCCGCCATCAGCTGCGCTTGCCAGAACCGGCTGACGACGAACAGGCCGTCGGCGTGAACAATCGAGCGACGGTCGAGTTCGCAAAGCCGCTCGTCCCTGAATGCATCGATGTGATGAACGGTGCGGACGTAACGTTGAATCAGGCCGCGCTGCTTCAGCGTCGCGAGCGCATTGCCGGAGATACCGTCCTGGGCGTGGAAGACGTCGTACTGCCGGTTTGCGGCATCCTCGAAATGCCTGACATAGTCCGCGATGCGCGCCTCGACCATCGCGACGACGTCGCCGGAGGTGGGCGACGCCGGCACGGAGCGCGTCGCGGCGCGGCTACGGCGGAAGAAGCCTTTGCCTGCGGGATCGGGCGCGTGCACGACCGGCCGATGCCCGAGGTCTGCCAGCGCGTCGGCAAGCGCGAGCGCGTGCACCACGCCCCCTCGTGGATTGGTCGAATGCGTGAGGATCGCGATGCGAAGCCCGGACGAACCGCCGCTCATGCCACGCTCCGCTGCTGATGGCTCTGACCTGGCGCACATCCGATCAAGGGCTGTGCCGCAAAATCCCAGACCGTTGCGCGGCCGCAAGCGGCGCGAATATCCACGCTCGTTCCCACGCTGACGTCTCCGATCGCGGCTGCTGCGATGCCGCGCCGCTGGAAGCGCGACAGGATCTCGTCGACGGAGTCGGGCTTCGCCGACAGGAGATAACCGAAGCTCGGGAATGTGAGCAGCCAGCGCTCGAGCGGCGCACCGGCGGGAATTGGAATCGCCTCAACGTCCAGCGTGATGGCGACCTGCGAACACTCGGCCAGCATCGCCGCAGTCCCGACGACACCGCCCTGGCTGATATCCTTGGCGGCGAGCGCGAGCCCAGCCTCGGCAATGGACGGCAGGATCTCCAGATCGTCGCGCAACCGCTGCGCCGGTGCGTCGGTCGCCGCTTCCCAGTTCGCGAACGGCTCGCGGTAACGGCCGCGAAGATCTATCGCCGCGATGATCTTGTCGCCGGGCCTGGCGTCGAAGCTGGTGAGGAGGCGCTTCGCGCGGCCGAGGATTGCGACGGCAAACTGGCTCTGGCCGCTGCGCACATTGGTATGCCCGCCGATCACGGGCACACCGAATGTCTTCGCGGCGGCTTTCAATCCTTCTAGGATGGGCGCGGCCTTGTCCGCACCATTGGACCAGATCGCGTTGACGATGGCAGTCGGCCGCCCGCCCATCGCCGCGACGTCCGAGATGTTGACCATGGCGCCGCACCAGCCGGCAAACCAGGGGTCGGCGGCGACGAATTCGTTCATGAAGCCTTCGATCGCGAACAGCGTGTAGCCATCCCCCTCCGGGATCGCCGCGCAGTCGTCCCCCACCGCGATGGCGTCGCCCCCCGAGAGGTCGAGCGCGGCCGCAACAGAAGCGATGTCGGCCTTGGCGGCGATGCCGCGGCTTTGGCGGAGCCTTTCGGCGAGGCTCGTGAGTGCGGCGTCCGTCAGCATGATCAGGCCGCCAGTTTTGCGAGCGACAGGAAGCCGGTTTCCGGCGTCCGGAATGGCGGGTAGTGGTCAAGGTCGGCCTCCATGCGATGGTGCGGCCGGCCGAGCAGTTCGAATTCGCCGAGCGAGCGCCAGTGCATGTGCTGGAACAGAAGCGCATTCTGGCTCTGCACGTTGGCAAGGAAGCGCCGGCAGCCGCGCGCATGCGCAGAGGAGACGGCAAGCCGGATCAGACCGGCGCCGACCGCGCTGAGCCGGCGATAGCCCTTTTCAACGGCAAGGCGGGAGCCCCACCACACATCCGCCTCGTGTTCATCGGCATGAATGCGCACGGTGCCGACGACATCGGCCTCGGCCACGCCGAGCAGCGACACGGCGACGAGCGGAATGGCGATATCGTCGACCGCGTCGCGATCATCGCCGGAAAACACGTTCTGCTCTTCGCAAAACACGTCGCGACGCAGGGCTGCTGCGGCGGCACGCTCCCAGGCTTCGGTTGCGAACTTCACCTGGAATTCCGGCGCCACGAATGGCTTGAACGGTTCGAACATCATGCGCTGGCTCCGCGTTCGTAGGTGGACAGGGCCGAGCAGGCGCCGCATTTGCCGCAACCTGCCTTGATGTCGGTGGCGCGCAGTCCGCCGGCGCGCAGCATCCCGGCGAGCGGACGCAAGATGTCGTGCATGAACGCTGCAGACGGCGTCGGATGGCTCTCCAGCGGCGTGCCGGCAATCGGCACGAACGGCACGACGAAGGGATAGACGCCGATATCGATGAGGCGGCGCGACAACGCGAGGATCTCGGAAGGTTCGTCGCCGAGGCCAGCGAGGATGTAAGTCGAGACCTGACCGCGTCCAAACACCGGGACGGCCGCAGCGAACGCTTCCATATATCGTTCGACCTGGACCTGCGCCTTGCCCGGCATGATCCTCTGCCGCACCGCCGGCCCGATCACCTCCAGATGCATGCCGAGCGCGTCGACGCCCGAACTCTTCATGCGCTGGAACCAGGCGAAATCATCTGGCGGTTCGCATTGCGCCTGGATCGGGAGATCGACGGCAGCTTTGACGGCCTGCGCACTCTCCGCAAGGATCCCGGCGCCGCGATCGGACGTATGCGGCGTGCCCGTCGTCATCACCATATGGCGGACACCGTCGAGCTCGACGGCCGCCTTGGCCACTTCGGCGAGCTGCGCCGGCGCCTTGCGCTCGACCGTGCGTCCCGCCGCGAGCGACTGCCCGATGGCGCAGAACTGACAGGTCTTGGTGCGGCTCTGGTAGCGGATGCAGGTCTGCAGCACGGTGGTGGCGAGGACGTCGCGCCCATGCAGGGTCGCGATCTTCCAATAGGGAACACCGTCCTCGGTGGTGCGGTCGTAGAATTTGGGTCGCAACGGAAACGAGACGTCTGCGAGCACCACGCCATCGCGCGAGATGCGGCTGCGCCCGGCCTCGTCCGGACGCTCGACGAGGTAGGGGCTCTCGAAGGCCGGCGCGTTGTGAACCGGAATCATCACGGTCGCGCCGTCGATCGTGAACGGCGTGTGATCCGACGGCCCCGCACCGCCGCGACGGCCGGTTCCCGCGGTCTTGGGATCAGCGAGCCGGACCCCGAAGGACTGCAACTCGTTGATCAGCTGCTCGGTCGGCATCGCCTTGGGTTGCGGCATCTGCGGTCTCATCTGATGGGTCTCCGGGAATGGGCGCGAGGCGGTTCGGGTGAAAGCCGTGCATCGGTCGCGCGGCTCGGTCGTTCAGCACCAGCGAAAGCAGCTCCGGCCGCGCGTAGTGGCCGACCGAGTCCATCATCCGCTTGCGTTTGGTGATCAGGGCGAGATCGAGATCGGCGACGAGGATGCCCTCGCCGCTGGTCAGCGGCGGCACCAGATGATTTCCTTCGGGAGAGACGATCGCGGTCATGCAGCCGCCGCGCAGGCCTTTGCGCAGGCCCTCCTCCGGCGAGATCTTGGCGATCTGTTCCTCAGTCAGCCAGCCGGTGGCATTGACGACGAAGCATCCGCTTTCCAGCGCATGATGCCGGATCGTCACCTCGATCTGGTCGGCAAAGATCTGTCCGACCAGCGACCCCGGAAACTGGGCCGCATGGATTTCCTCGTGCTGGGCCATCAGCGCGTAGCGGGCGAGCGGGTTGTAATGCTCCCAGCAGGCCAGCGCACCGACCCGGCCGACTGCGGTCTCGACCACCTTCAGGCCGGCGCCATCGCCCTGCCCCCAGATCATGCGCTCATGAAACGTCGGCGTGATCTTGCGCCGCTTCAGGACGATCGCACCGTTCGCGTCGAACACGAGTTGGGTGTTGTAAAGCGAGCCGTGATCGCGCTCGTTGACGCCGAGCACCACCACCATGCCGTGACGCTTGGCCGCTTGCGCGACCGCGTCCGTCACGGGACCGGGCACGACGACGGCGTTGTCGTAGAGCTGGATGTGTTCGGCGCCGCTCAGGACCGGCGGACGGACAAAGGAGAAATACGGGTACCAGGGAACGAACGTCTCCGGAAAGACGGCGAACTGGACTCCCTTGGCCGCCGCCTCCGCGATGGCCGCCAGAATCCGGTCGACCGTTCCGGTCGGCGTGTCCAGATCCGGCGCGATCTGAATCGCACCGGCTCTGATCGTGCGTTTCGCTGTCACTGTGTTCCTCCCTCGTCCGTCGCGTGAGCCAGCCGAGGTCAGACGGTCCAGGTGTGGATCATGAACGCGTCGTCCCTGCGATGAAGCAGGATCAGGTCGAGCACATCGAGCGGATTGATCGGCCGGATGCCCGGAATGAGCGACGGTTCGCCATGGCCGTAGAGCGCCTGCAACGCGAACCGGCAGGCATAGACCTTGCCGCCTTCATCCATGAACTTCGCGAGCTGGTTGTTGAAGTTCTGCGCGCCCGGGAAAGCCTCGTCGCCGATCTTCGGAAAGCCGCGCTGAATGCCGAGCGTGACGCCGGGGCCGTAGAGCAGAACCGACGTCTCGAAACCCTTCCGCTTCAAGCGCAGCGCCTGGAGAATATTGACGAGACCGATGGAGCCCTCGAACGCGACGGTGTGGAAGGTGACGAGCGCTTTCTCGCCGGGCTTTGCTTTGACGTCCTCGAACACCTTCTCTTCGTAGTCGACGAGAAAATCGCCCTTCTGACGCGCGGGCATGTTCACTGCTGGCATAGACACCTCCTGTTCACGTCCGGCCTCCCGGATCGAGATCAGGTTTTGCAATCAATGTGCCAAAGGGCGTTCTGCACTACAAATCATCAAACCATACAATATGCATTCATTTATACATTCAATGTTGAATGGAGACCTGACTGGATTTGGCTATGCTCACGTTGAGTGCGAAGAATACTGCCTGAAAAATACTGGGCAACGCGCTCGATCGGTGTGCAACACACGCGGGCGAACCGCTTCGCCGAAGCGACCGAACGCCGCGATACAATTGCCTCGACGCTTGCAACAATATACAGTCAATTCTGCTGACGTAACTTGACGGAACCGAGCAATGGCCGACTGGCGACCCGACCTATCGAACAGCGACAAGCCGCGCTATCTCGCGATTGCAGATGCGATTGCCGACGATATCGCGGCCGGACGGCTCGTGATCGGCGATCGCCTGCCGCCACAGCGCAAACTCGCCAAGCGCCTCGATGTCGATTTCACGACCGTCGCGCGCGGCTATGTCGAAGCCCAGAAGCGCGGGCTGATCGAATCGAAGGTCGGACAGGGAACCTTCGTGCGCGACAAGCCGCGACCGCGTCGCTCGGCGACGAGCTTCCCGCCTCGTCCCGTCGACCTGTCGATGAACCTGCCGCCCGAGCCCGATGATCCCGAACTGATCGAGCGCATGCAGGCCGGCGCCGAACATGTGCTGCGCGACATCGCCTCGTTGCTGCGCTACCAGGGCTTCGGCGGCACGCAGGCCGACAAGGATGCCGCCTCGAGCTGGCTCGGCCGCCGTGCGCTGGTGCCAGCGCAGAGCCGCATCTTCGTCTCGCCGGGGGCACATCCGGCGCTGCTCGGCATTCTCTCGATCCTTGCGAAATCAGGCGAGGTGGTGCTGTGCGAGGCCATCACCTATCCCGGCATCAGGTCCATCGCCGCGCAGCTCGGCATCACCCTCGTCGGCCTGCCGATGGATGACGACGGCATCGAGCCGCAGGCGCTGACCGATGCCTGCAAGAAGCTGAAGCCCAAGGCCATCTACCTCAATCCGACGCTGCAGAATCCGACCACGCTGACGATTCCGGATTCGCGACGGCGCGAGATCGTCGCGATCGCGCGACGCTTCAAGCTCCCGATCATCGAGGACGATGCTTACGGCTTCATTCCCGAGCACGGCCACGGCCACGCGCCCTTCGCCGCGATCGCGCCCGATCTGACCTGGCACGTCGCGGGACTGGCGAAATGCATCGGAGCGGGCCTGCGCACCGCCTACGTCGTCGTGCCCGATACGCGCTCGGCCTGGCCGTTTGCCTCTGCGCTGAGGTCGGCGACCGTGATGGCGTCCCCCCTCACCGTGGCGATCGCGACGCGCTGGATCGAAGACGGCACCGCGGACACGATGTTGCGGTTCATCCGCGCGGAGACTTCGGCGCGGCAGAAGCTCGCCGCCGAAATCCTGCCCAAGGGATCCTATCGCGGCGATCCCCTGAGCTTCAACCTGTGGGTCGCGCTGCCCACGCCCTGGCGGCGCTCGGCTTTCGTGGAGCATATGCGCCAGACCGGCATTGGCGTGGTCGCAAGCGACGCCTTTGTCGTGAGCGATCTGCCTCCCGAGGCCGTGAGAGTCTGCATCTGCGGCCCTTCAAACCGCGCGCAGATCAGATCCGCGCTCGAATACGCCGCTCACGCGCTGGTCGAAACTCCGGCCCTGGCGTCGCCGTTTCTCTGATCCATTGGTGTAGCGTCAGCTCGTGACGCGTTCGCCGCGGCCGTAGACCAGCAGCATGAAGATGATGACGAGGCCGTAGATCACCTGGCGGCCGGCCTCGGGCATGTCCATGATCGACAGCACGCTGTTGAGCAGCACGATCAACACGACGCCGATCAGCGTCCCGAGATAGCGGCCACGGCCGCCGAGGATGTTGGTGCCGCCGATCACCACCGCCGCGATCGACGGCAGCAGATAGGCATCCCCCATGCCCTGATAGGCCTTGGTGGAATAGCCGGCGAGCAGAACGCCGGCGAGTGCGGCGGCGAGGCCGCAGAGGACGAAGCAGATCACGGTGATACGGCGGGTGTCGACGCCGGCGAGATACGCGGCCGCCTCCTTGTTGCCGATGGCATAGACGTAGCGGCCAAGCGTCGTGCGCTGAAGAACAATCGTGACGACCACCGACACGGCGATCCAGACGAACAAGGCGTTGGGGATGCCGAGCGTGCGGTCGCCGGCAAGCATCCGCATCAGATCGGTGGCGGCGGTCTGCGGGGCGTAGCCGCCGGTGTGCGCCACCATCAGCCCGCGCATCACCGCGTTGACGCCGAGCGTGAAGATCATCGAGGGCACGCGCAGATACGCAACCCCGATGCCGTTGATGAGACCGACCAGCAGCCCGACGCCGAGCCCGACCGGAATGGCGAGCGGTCCGCCGATCGACGTCGCCATCATGGCGGCCGCGGCCAGCGTCCACGGCACCGACAGATCGATCTGCGCGATCAGGATCACCATCATCATCCCGGCGGCGACGATGCCGAGGAAGGCGCCGATCTGGAGCTGCTGCAGCAGATAGGTCGGCGACAGCAGCGGCGCGCTGCCGAAGCGGGCAAACGTATAGATCGTACCCGCCACCAGGATGACGAGGATGAACAGCGCCGCGATCAGGATCGGACGGTCGTCGCGCGAGAGACTGAGTGAGGCCGAACTCATCGAAACAGCTCCAGCGTATTCTTGACGCGCAGCACGCCGAGCGCGCCGATGCTGACCGCCGCCAGCAGGATCAGACCCTCGAACAGCGGTTGCAACAACGGCGCGATGTCGAAGATACGGAAGAAGAACGAGATGACGCGCAGGACCATGGCGCCGAAGATCGAGCCGATCGCGCTGCCGGTCCCGCCGAGCAGCGACGTCCCACCGATCACGACGGAGGCGACGGAGTTGAGCGTATAGGCGCCGGCCTGCGGGATGTCGGCATTGCCCGAGGAGGTCTGGATGGCGAGAAAAAGTCCGCCACAGCCGGCGAAGAAGCCGGCGAGCGTGAAGGCTGCGATCTTGGCGCGATCGATCGGCAGGCCGGACATGTAGGCGGCGCCCTCGGCCGAGCCGACCGCATAGACGGCGCGACCCAGCACGGAGCGGCGGAACGGCACCCAGACCAGCAGCGCGATCAGGGCGAGCAGCACGAACGGCACCGGGATCCAGGCCACCGGCGCAAACCAGGGCGCCGCGCCATCATCGAAGATATGGACGGTCGCGGCGAAATCCCCGAGCGAATTGGTCAGCGCCCAGTTGAGATCCTCGTCGATCTTGCCGCCCGGCGTCGGCCGCAGGAACAGCGCAATGCCGATATAGACCGCGCCGGTCGCGAGCGTCGCGATGATCGGCTGGATGCGCCCATAGACGACGACGCAGCCATTGATGAAGCCGGCCAGCGCGCCGGTCGCAAGACACACGACGATGCCGAGCAGGATGCCACCGACACCGCCGGGAAAGGTGCCGAGGCCGAGATGCAGGCCGAAGATATCGAGATGCAGCGGCGTGCCGCCGGCCGCCCCCGTAAGCAGATAGCTCGCGAAACATCCGACCATGGTCATGACGGCGCCCACGGAAAGGTCCAGCCCTGATGCCAGCACCGGCACGGTCTGGGCCATCGCCAGCATGGCAAGCGCGAAGATCTCGTCGCCGTTCTGCACCAGAACCGCCGATGAGAAGCCCTTGGGGTGGGCGAGGTTGTAGAGCAGATAAAGAATCGAGAACAACAGAACGGCGGTGACGATGCCGATGTTCTGACGAACCCTGATGGCGATATCGTCAAGCATGGGCGGCTCCGGGCGTGTCCGGCGTCGCGGCGTCGATGTTCAGCGCGCTCGCGATGATGTTGGTCTCGTTGAGCTCGTCGCCTTCGAGCTCGCGCACGATGCGCCCGTCATACATGATCGCCACCCGGTCGCAGCAGCCGATGAGCTCGTCATAGTCGGTCGAGTAGAACAGGATGGCGGCGCCCTGGTCGGCGAGCTCGCGCATCAGCCGGTAAAGCTCCTGCTTGGTGCCGACGTCGATGCCGCGCGTGGGATCGTTGAGCAGGATGATACGCGGATCGGTCATCAGCCATTTGGCGAGAACGACCTTCTGCTGGTTGCCGCCGGAGAGCGTGGCGACCGCGTCGCCGGGCGCGCCGATCTTGATCTGCAGCCGCGCGATGGCGCGCTTGATCGCCTCCGTCTCGCGTGCACGGTCGACCAGAGGCCCGGTCGAGATCGTGTCGAGCGAGGCGATCACCAGATTGTCTGATATCGACATCGGCAGCATCAGGCCTTCGGTCTTGCGATCCTCCGGCACAAGCGCAATGCCGACCGACTTCGCCGCCGCCGGAGACGCGGGGCGCACCTCGCGGCCTTCGACGGTGACTTGTCCGGACACGCCGCGCAGCACGCCGAACAGCGCCAGCAGCAGGGATTTCTGGCCCTGGCCGTCGAGCCCGCCGAGGCCGACGATCTCGCCGGCGCCGACGCGGAGCGAGATGCGATCGAGGCGCTTGTCCCAGCTCAGATTGTCGACAGCCAGCATGGGCTTCGGCGAACCGCGCGCGGGCTTGGGCGGATATTGGGCTGCGATGTCGCGCCCGATCATGAGTTGAACGATATCGGCGGTCGAGCGCCGGCCCTTGTCGAAGGTCTCGATATGGCGTCCGTTGCGGAACACGGAGGCACGGTCGGCCAGCGCCTCGACCTCGTGCATCCGGTGCGAGATGTAGAGAATAGCGACGCCCTCGGCCTTGAGCCGTGCCAGCATGGCGTACACCTTCTCGACGTCGGCACTGGTCAAGGCCGACGTGGCTTCGTCGAGGATCAGGAGCTGCGGCTTCTTGCCGAGCGCCTTGGCGATCTCCACCACCTGGCGGCGCGACAGCGGCAGGTCGCGCACGCGCATCAGCGGATTGACGTCCTCGCAGCCGATCTCCGCCAGTAACGCCTCGGCGCGGCGGCGCTGCGCCCGCGCGTCGATGAGGCCGAAGCGGCGCGGCGGCGACGCGATCGAGATGTTGTCCGCGACCGAGAGGTCGGGCATCAGCGACAATTCCTGGAAGATGCAGACGACGCCGGCTGCATTGGCCGCCGACGGCGTCGCGAAGCTGACGTCGCGTCCATCGAGCCGCATGGTGCCGGTGTCGGGCTGGACCACGCCGGCGATGATCTTGATCAGCGTCGACTTGCCGGCGCCGTTCTCGCCCAGCACCGCGTGGATCTTGCCGCGCTCGCATGCGAAGTCGACGCCTTCGAGCGCCCGCACGCCGGCGTAGCGCTTGGAAATTCCGGACAGGGTGAGAAAGGCAGATTGGGTCAGGGTGGCATCCGACATGGCGGGCTCTGGCGGGCTCACGCAGCGGCGGCCCGGCAACTGCCGGGCCGCAACCAGGGCATCTCCAGCAGGCTCACTGGGTGTTCTTCTCGCTCTGCGACATGATCTCCGGCGCCGTGAAGTTGACGCCGCAGGGCGCGAACTGGTTCGGCGCGAAGAAGTTTGCGTTGAGGTCCGGCCAGAAATTGGTGCCGGGCTTCAGGTCCTTGTAGGTCGCGACCGGGATCGGGATCGAGATCAGCTGCGGCATCACATTGCCCTGCAGCGCGGAGATCGCCGCCTTGGTGGCGATGGCGACCAGCGCCGGAGACTGGCCGTAGGACATGCCCTTGAGCCCGTCCTTGGCGTGATCGGCGATCTGCTTGCGGTACTCGTTCTCGCCCTCACCCGACATCGGGACGAAGGGATGCTTCGCCGCCATCATCGCCTGCACAGTGCCGTCCGAGCCGCCTTGCGTGAACACGCCGTCGAAATGGCCGTGCACCGCGAGCGCGTCCGCCGTCACCTTCTGCGAGGTGCCGGTATCCCAATTGCCGACCACTTCGGTGATCTTGAAGCTGTTGCCCGGCGCTTCCATGACCTCGCGGAAGCCGAGATGGCGGTCACGGTCGACCGAATTGCCCGGCAGGCCGCGGACTTCGAGGATGTCGCCCGCCTTCTTGCCGCTCTCGTCGATCAGCCACTTCGCCGACATGCGGCCCATTTCCTTCTGGTCCTCGTTGACCATCATCACCTTGTCGGTATCCAGGACGTTGTCGAAGGGGACCACGACCACGTTGTTCTTGTCGGCAAGACGGATAATGCGGTCGAAGCCATCGGGAGCCACTGCGATGGTGACGATGGCGTCAAAACCCTGATTGATGAAGTCCTCCATCGCGCCGAGTTGCGCTGCAACATCGGTGCCGGTCGAGACGACCTTGAACTCCTTGATGTTCTCCTTGATGCCCGGCTGCGAGGCGAAGGCCTTTGCGGTCTTCACCATCTGGATGCGCCAGGTGTTGCCGACGAAGCCGTTGACGAGCGCGATCTTGTAGGGACCGGGCTTCTTGTCCCATTGGAAAAACTTGGTTTGGGCAGACCAGGGCTTGAAGCAACCCGGATCGGCGCCCGGACCGGACACCACTTTCGGCCCTGCCAAGGCACTGACCGGGGACAGCAACAGGCCAACGCAAGCGAGCCCCGCAAAACGAAGCGTCCACACCATGTCTCTTCTCCTGAGCTTTTGTTTCCACCCTTAACGCGGCGCAATGGCCAAGCCGGGAATTGGGCTTCCCGTGCAATTTGCGCCGCTAGGATGGCACGCAACCTCCGATGCGCACAAGCCGAATGGCTGCCGCCAGTCAGGCCTGCGGCGAAAGCGCGGGAACGAAACCATCACAATTGCGGGAGACGATGAAGTGCCGGGCGACGCTGAAAGCACACGCACGACAAGCGGATGTTGGCGTCCGGCCTGATGCAGCGCAATCGAATGATTGCGAACCAAAGCACGGCGCAGCGCAAAAAGAATGATACTCAGGGAAAAATGCCGTCGCGATCATGGTCGGCTGCGCGTCCGAATTGCCTGGTGCGGCGCATGTTGACTTTCATGCATGCCCTTCAAATACTCGCGGAAAAATATACAGCCAGTCGCAAACGACTGAGCGGAGGGAGGGATAGGATGCCGACTTCACGCAGGCAGCTGCTGAAGGGTACGGCGGCTGCCGCCGCCACACTCAGCCTCGATTGGACCCGGGCCCAGGCGCAGGCCGAGAATTTGCGCATTGGCCTGATCTACGATCTCACCGGACCATTCGCCGCGGGCGGCTCGGTCGCCTCCTCGGTCGGCGCGCAGATCGCCATCGATCTCGTCAACGAGAAGGGCGGCATCGGCGGCAAGACCAAGATCGTGCCCGTCCCCGCCGACTCCCAAAGCAAGGCCGACGTCGCCATCAACGAGGCCGAGCGCCTGATCAGCCAGGAAAAGATCGACATCATCAACGGCGTCTATTCCAGCGCGCATGCCGTGCCGATGGCGGCGAAGGTCGAACAGCAGAAGAAGATCCTCTGGATCACGACCGCGGTCTCGACCGCCGTGTTCAAGGACAAGAACCTGCAATATGTGTTTCGCGCGCAGATTCACTCCGACCAGTACGGCCAGGCGTTTGCGGGATTTCTCGCCGAGCACGCCAAGGGCAAGCTCGGCATGGAGCCGAAGGACGTCAGGGTCGCGCTGATCCACGAGGACGGTCCCTATGGCGTCGGCGTCGCCGCGGCTGACGAGGCCTATGCCAAGGAGGCCGGCATCCAGGTGGTGCTGCGCGAGGGCTATTCGGCCTCGGCGCCCGATCTCTCCGTGCTCGTGACCAAGCTCAAGCGCGCCAAGGTCGACGTGATCTCGCACGCCGGCTACAACCCCGACATCACCCTGTTTCTGCGCCAGGCGCGCGAGAGCGGCCTCCGCTTCAAGATGCTGTTCGGCGCCGGCGCCGGCTACAGCCAGCTCGACAAGCTGCGCACGACCTTCGGCGCCGACATCGACAATTTCTGCAACATCGATCCGGTGCCGGCGCAGCTGCTCGATCCGTCGAAGCTCGCACCCGGCATGGGTGATCTGATCAAGACCATGGTGACGCGCTACCAGGCCAAGACCGGCGCCACCGACGTGCCGCCGCACTGCTCGATGGGTTTCAATCAGACCTGGGTGCTGCTCAACAACGTGCTGCCGGTGGCGAAGGAAAAGTACGGCAGCTTCGAGCCGGAGGCCATTCGCAAGGCGGCGCTCGATGTCGACATCCCACCCGGCGGCACCATCCAGGGCTACGGCGTGAAATTCTTCCCGCCGGGCACGCCGCTCTCCGGCCAGAATGAACGTTCGACGCCGGTGGTGATGCAGAACGCCGGCGAGCACATCTCCGTGGTGTGGCCGACCAACATCCGCACCCAGGATCCCGTGTTTCCGCTACCGAAGGGCTCGACCTACGGGACGTAGAGATACAGCTCGCGCCGGCTTGCTCCCAGCCTCCCCTTTCAGGCAGGGCAATCGCATCTGGTCTTTTGGAACGAAGTGAGCACGCGCCTCGCCCTTCGAGACGACCGCTCCGCGGTCTCCTCAGGGTGAGGCTAATCGGCACCCGAGCCCTTCCAGACAGTTGCCGCACACTCCGTCCTCATCCTGAGGAGCCCGCCCAAAGCGGGCGTCTCGAAGGATGGCCGCAGGGAAATCACTCTCACATGCGATAGTCCTGCCCTCCAGGGGACGATAAGAGAGCGCGCTCCGCGCTCATGCCGTTGTAGCCGGCGCCGTCTGCATCCAAAGGTCATTGCTTTCGCGCTGTAGTTGGATTTTCGACCGCCGGGGCAACCGCACAGGTTGTGAAACGAAGTCTTATTGAAACAAAAATCTTCTAGAATGTGATCTGGATAATTAGTGCTGCTTCATTTCCTACGTACAAGCAGATCAGCCAGTCGCCTCAGGTTGGCTTAACCGGCAACACTGGCTTTCGAAGCCGTCCAGCGCGGATCAGACGGTCTCAGATCGTGAATTCCAGCGATGGGGGTGACCATGCCCGCCATATTCGAATTGCTCTACAAGGAGTACTGCCGCGCGCGCCTTGCAGAGATGCGCAAGCAGCTTCTGCTCACGCGCAAACATCCAAAACAATTTCTGCCGGACGACGAACCCACCGATCCCGATGGGATGGACCCGCAACACGACGCCGACTTGAAGCGGGCGAGGGAATAATCACGCCACGGCACCGGTATCTTGGAAAGCCGCACATTTCCAGGAGGCAACATTGAATACGCCCGAATTCTATACTGCGTCGATTGCCTGCCTCTCCTGCCTGACCATTGCCGTGATGATGGTTGTCGGAGCCTGGTAGGTGGAAAGATCGATGGCGGCGAACGCGCGGCGGCGTCCTACAGCACCACGCGCCGTCCCTCTTCCGCCGCCCAATAGCCGGCATAGTTCACCTTGATGGTCTCATAGGCCAGCGCGAGATCCGACAGCGGCTGCCGTCCCGTGGCCGCGCATTCCATGAAATCCTGGATCTCCTGGAGATAGCCGCGCGTCCATTCTTCCTCGAGGCAGACATATTGCCAGCCGGTTTTGCGGTCGACCTTCTCGGTGATGTAGACCGAAGCGAGCTTCTCCTCGGAGGTCTGGTAGCTCATCAGATGATTGTTCGGGGTGATGTTGGCGAACAGCGAGCCCCCGCTGGTGTAGGTCTCGATCAGGTTGCGCACGCCGCCCATGATCATGTCGCCGGAGAACACCGTGGCCTTGGTGCCGTCGGAGAAAGTCGCCGTCAGCGTGCCCCAGTCCTCGACATCGACCGGATTGGCCTTGATGTAGGTTCGCTCCTCCGGCCTCAGCGCGGCCGTGACATTGCCGACATCGCCGGTGACGCTGGCGACCTTGATGGTCTCGCCGCGCGCCTTCGCCTCGACCTGCTTGAGATAGAGCACGGCCGAGAGCGGATGGCAGCCCATCCGGATCAGCGAGCCGCCACCGGTCATCGCCCATTGCGCGGCGTGCGCCGCGTGCGAGCCGGAATGGCTCTCCTCGCCCTTCATGAACAGTATCTTGTCTTTCGTCGCCTTGAGGATCTCCGCGGTCTTGGTCACGGCCGGCGCGTAGATCCAGTCCTCGGCATACATGAACAGCTTTCCGGTGCGCTCGATCGCGGCACGCGTTGCGTCCATCTCCTTCAGGAGGCGCTCATACATCAGTGCCTTCGGCACGTGCTTGCCGATCGGCTGCTTGTCGCCGTCACGACCGAAATAGCCGGCAAACGGCTTTTCGCAGATGACGTGCTTGCCCGCTTGCATGGCTCCGACGATCATCTCGGCATGGAGATTGGGCGGCGTGCAGATGTCGATCACATCGAGCGCGCGGTCTGCGATCAATTCTGCAAAGCTGCGATAGACCCGCGGGATGTTATGACGGGCGGCAAATTCGACGACATGATCGCCGCGTGCAGCGACCGCCGCAACCTCGACATCCACGCCGTAGACGCGCCGGAACGCATACATATGCAGCTCCGACACGAAGCCGCAGCCGACGAGTCCAACCTTGATTCCGGCCATAGCACCCCTCCCCCCTTGCTTTGGGCGGCACTATAGCGAGATGGCAGAGCTATTCCACCGAGACCCGCACCACGCCTGCGCTCATCATGCCGAGCGCGCGGGCGGCGGGCACCGAGAGATCGACGATGCGGCCGCGGATGAACGGGCCGCGATCGTTGACGCGGCATTGGATGGTGCGGCCGCTATAGGACACCTTGATCACGCTGCCGAACGGACGCGTCCGGTGCGCGCAGGTCAGCTCGCCGCCTCTCCCGGCTTTCCCGTATCCATAATATGAGGCAAGTCCGCTTTCGGCATGGGCGACGGAAAATGCAGAAAGCGAAAAACTGATCAGGCAAAACAATAGCGTCGGCTGCGCTCGCACGGCACCGCTCCCGGTTTACCCTGCCACGCGCTGCAACGTCGCCCGGTTCCATTTGGTTCCGGGAACACTGCCGGGCATCGCCCGGCAGTGCCATCACACATTGTTACTGTTTATGAAAGACCAGCGTACGCACCTCGATGCTCTCGCGCGGCGCGGCGTCGGCCGGCGTGGTCGGATCGATAAAGGCAGTGTGCGGCCCGAAACGGGTGCGGCCGTCGGTCGCCGAGTCATAGCATTTGAGCAGCAGCGCCTCGTCCGCTGTCATCTCCGGGAAATAGAACCAGCGGTGGTTCGGATTGTATTTCACCGAATAGGTTTCGCCGCGGCGATTGGGATAGATCAGGTCGGACGCGACGAGATCCTCGGGAGAGACCGTGGTGCCATCGACCATCGCGAGCGGTGAATCGCGTAAAGGTCCCCGGATCGGCCGCCAGAGGTTGATCACCTGGACGCGCCCCTTGAGCAGCTCCTCGGCTTCGTCAGGCAGATGCTCGCGCACACGGTTGGCACCGGAGACGTCGGTCTGGTCGACATGCACGCGCGTCGCGGGCTGGCGCGGGCCGCCGTCGCGAATATCAGGAGCACCCTCGACGCGCCTGCGCACGGTGTGGTCGAAGATGACGACGCGGTCGGCTTTCAGCGTCGCGCGCAGAAAGGCTTCGACAGCAGGATAGTAGACAGCGCGGATTTCCTCGTCGTTGTAAAAGTCCTTGACCTGGTTCGGATGGCGCACCAGCGCAAAGCCCTCGCGATCGAGCGAGAAATTGTCGGCGATCAGGCGCGCATCGAAGATCGGCACCTGGTGCGGCTCGGGCAACGACGTGCTTTTCGGCTCGCCCGGCGGTGGATCGAAGGCGTAAGTGCGTGGCTTGCCGGAGACCGGCGCGAGGTAGTTGAGTTCGGCGGTGACGAAGGGAAGCGATTCGATTTTTGTTTCTTGCAGGCCCATGGCCGGTCTCCCGATGTGGTCGTCCGGTTGATTTTTGACGGAGTCGAGCGTGGCGCAAGAGTGAGGCTGCAAATAGCAATGCGGGCGTTGTTCTCAACGTGAAATGCAGAAGGAACGTGTCGAGGAAGGCAGGTGTGCGTTGATCCCCTTCTCCCCTTGCGGGAGAAGGTGGCGCGTAGCGCCGGATGAGCGGTATCTATCCGCGAGTTCGAAATGCCAGAGACGTGATCGCGGAGAGAGAGACCCCTCACCCGTCTCGTCGCTCTCGCCATAGCCGATGCAAGGCATCGGCGTTCTTAGAACGACGGCCGAGGGCCGCCTATGCCACCCTCTCCCGCAAGGGGAGAGGGAAAGGAGCGCGCCTTACAACCCCGCCTTCGCGATCGCATCCGCGAACGAGCGGTCGACAATCTCTGCCGCATCGAGCTTCTGCTTGATCAGGCCCCAGCGGAAGTAGAGATCGATCGTGCTCTGCTCGTCCGCGACCACACCGTCGTCGATCGGCGCGATGCGGATTTTTGCGCGCGATAGCCAGTTCTGCGGGACGGCAGTCGGGATGTTCATCAGCTTGCCCCAGGTCTCGGCATAACCGTTGGCATTGGTCAGCGACCACGCCCGCGCCACGGTGAGGCGGCGGATGAAGTCGGTCAGCTCCGCGCGCTTGTCGCGGATCGCATCCGGCCGCGCCACCTGGAAGCTCAGGCCCGGTGTCAGGCCTTCCGCGGTGATGATGCGGCGCGACTTGAACAGCACCTCTTCCTGGCTCACGTAAGGCTCCCAGGTCGACCACGCATCGACCGCGCCTTGTGTGTAAGCGATCTTGGCATCCGACGGCGCCAGGAATGCGATCTGCACGTCGCTCGCGGACCAGCCGTTCTTCTCCAGCGCGGCCAGGATCAGCTGATGTCCGATCGAGCCGCGGCCGGTCGCGATCTTCTTGCCCCGGAGATCCGCAAAACTCTTGATCGGCGATTTTTCGGGCACGAGGATCGCGAGCCCCTCGCCGGTCTGCCGGATCGCGGCGATCGCCTTCACCGGCGCGCCGGAGGCGGCGGCGAAGGTGAAGGGCGCGTCGCCGACGAGCCCGGTCTCGATGGCACCTGCGCTCAGCGCCTCCAGCAGAGGTGCGGCCGCCGGAAACTCCTTCCACTCGATCTTGTAGGGGAGATCCTTGAGCACGCCTGCGGCTTCCATCACCGCCTGCGAATTGCCCTTCTGGTCGCCGACGCGCAGCGTCGTCTGCGCGGCCGCGAGATCAGCGCCCGCAAAAGCGAGCGCTGCAGCAATGATGAACCGGATCATTCGGCCGCGATGCCCCGCTGCTGGTCGCGTTCGGCGATCAGCTTGCGTGTCAGCGGGATCAGCTCGCGGCCGTAGTCGATGGCGTCCGGAAGCGGATCGAACCCGCGGATCAGGAAGTGGCTGACGCCGAGATCGTAATAGTCGGCGAAGACTTCGGCGACCTGCGCGGGCGTGCCGACCAGCGCAGTCGAGTTGCTGTTGGCGCCGGTGAGCTTCGCGATCTCGGTCCACAGCCGCTTGTCGACGCGCGCGCCCTGATCGGCCGCGGCCAGCAGGCGCTTGGCGCCCTCGGTCGCATGATTGGGCCGGCGATAGCCGGTCTGGTCCTGCAGCGCGGTGGCACGCTCGAGGATCCCTTCGGCCTTCTTCCAGGCGGCCTCCTCGGTGTCGGCGAGGATCGGCCGCACCGACAGGCTGAAGCGCGGGCTTGGCCGTCCATGCTTTGCAGCTGCCGCACGCACCCGCGCGGTGACGTCGCGCACCTGGGCGTAGGATTCGCCCCACAGCGCAAAGGTGTCGGCATGCTTGCCCGAAACCTCGATCGCCGCATCGGAGCCGCCGCCGACGAAGGTGTAGATGCCGCCCTTCTGCAGCGGCTTCACCTGCGAAAATCCGTTCTCGACGGTGTAGTACTTGCCGCTGTAGTTGAACGGCTTCTCGCTGGTCCATTCCAGCCGTACCACGTCGAGGAATTCGCTGGTGCGGGCGTAGCGCTCGTCCTTGTCGTCGAGCGTGTTGCCGTCCTGGCGCAGCTCGATGGCATTGCCGCCGGTGATGACGTGCAGCGAGACGCGGCCGTCATAGAGTTGATCGAGCGTGGCCAACTGGCGCGCCAGCAGCGTCGGCGCCGTAAAACCCGGCCGCTGCGCGATCATCACCTTGAGCTCTTTGGTGATGGTCAGCACGTGCTGGGCGATCTGCAACGCATCCGGCGTGGTCGAATGGAACGCCAGCAGCGCACGGTCGAAGCCCGCGAGCTCATGCGCCTTCGCCACCGTCTCGATGTAATGCGGATCGAGCACCGGCCCCTGGCGCACGATGGTCTCGGAAGCGTTGCTGTTTGCGATGAAGCCGATGAACTCGACCGACATGATGGTCTCCCTGTTGTTTTCTGAAAGCTAGAGGCCCAATGCGGCGCGGCCGAGGCCGGTGCGCGTGGCATCGTCCTGCGGCGTGTGCACGCGTCCGCACAGGACATCCCGATAATGCCGCTCCAGCGGATTGCTGCGGGACAGGCCGTGATTTCCGGTCAGCGACAGCGCGTCCTCGACCGCGGCGACCGCATTGTTGGTGACCGTCAGCTTGATGACGTTGGATTCGCCGGTGGAGAGATCGACGCCGTCGTCGAAATCGCGGGCAAAGGTGTCGAGCAGCCGGGCATTGACCGCGAGCCTGGCCTCAATGGCACCGAGGATCTCCTGCGCGCGCGGCAGGGTGGCAAGCGGCGCGCCGAGGCTGGCGGGAACGCGCTGCTTCAGGAACTGGACGAACCAGTCCCGCGCCGCACGCGCAATGCCGTCATAGATCGCGGCGACGAAGACGGTGTGCACGGTCGCCTGCGTAATGTCGCGCGCATTCCAATCCGCGGGCTTGCGGACATCGACCTCGGCATCGAGCGGGATCACGACATCGTCGAAGATGACGTCATGGCTGCCGCTGGCACGCAGGCCGTGATGATCCCAGGTCTCGACGATGCGCGTGCCCGGCAGGCCCGCCGGCACCAGGAACTGGCCGACGCGCGGCTCGGCCTCGTCGGTCCGGGCCCAGACCAGGTACCATTTCAGGATCGGCGATCCCGTCGAATAGATCTTGTGGCCGGTCAGGCGCCAGCCGGTCTCGGTGCGGCGCGCAATCGTCGCCGGCAGCCCGCCGCGCGACGGCGAGCCGAGCTCGGGTTCGACCCGCAATGCGTTGACGAGCGCTGTGCCTTCGACCGTCTCGCGCGCGAGCTTGCGCGACAGCCGCAACGGCCAGGTCGGGCTCCGCCCCATCACCAGGTGGTTGATGTAGTGCATCGACAGCACCAGCGCGGTCGACGGATCGGCCTTGCCGATGATGCCGAGGACCCGCGCGGTGTATCGCGCGCCCGCGCCGGCGCCGCCGAGCGCGGCCGGCACCGTCAGCGCAAGCAGGCCGGCCTCGGACAGCTCGCGAAAATTCTCGAAGGGAAAGCTGCCGGTGCGGTCATGCTCGGCGGCGCGCGCGGCAAAGACCGGCGCCAGCGCCTCGGCGCGCGCGATGTAGTCGGGCTCGCCATGGGCCACCCGTCCCTGAACTGCAGAAGTCACCATGTCGCATCCAATCCCAAGAGGCCAAGAATCTGACGGCGCAGATCGGCCAGATACGGGTCGCCGCGATGACGCGGATAGGGCCGGTCGACCCGGATGTCGGCCTTCACGCGCGCAGGCCGCTCGCTGAAGACGATGACGCGGTTGGCGAGCACCAGCGCCTCCTCCGCATCATGCGTGACGAGGAGCGTGGTGAAGCCCTTGCGCTGCCACAGCGACACCAGCTCGGCCTGCATGGTGATGCGGGTGAGCGAGTCGAGCTTGCCCAGCGGCTCGTCCAGGATCAGGATCTTGGGATCGTTGACCAGCGCACGGGCCAGCGCCACGCGTTGCGCCATGCCGCCGGAGAGCTGATGCGGATAGGCGGTGCGGAAATCCGACAGCCCGACGAGGTCGAGCGCGGCATCGACGCGGTGCCGCTGGCTCTTCAAGATGCCCTGCGCCTCCAGCCCCAGCGCGACATTGTCCCAGACCGAGCGCCAGGGAAACAGCGTCGGATCCTGGAACACGACGACGCGCGACGGATGTGGCCGGGTGATGCGGACTTCGTCCTCGCGCAGGCTTCCCGATTTGGGCTTGTCGAGGCCGGCGACGAGCCGCAGCAACGTTGATTTGCCGCAGCCGGACGGGCCGAGCAGCGCGACGAACTCGCCGGGCTCGACGGCGATGCTGACCTCGCTGAGCACCGGCAGCTCGGCGCCGTCGATGTCGAAGGCATGGCTGACCTGCTCGATGTCGAGCGCGGCGCCCGCAGCCGGATGCGCGGGGATTTCGGCCAATGCGGCTGCCGCTACCATTTCACGGTCCCCTTCTGCCAGACCAGCAGGCGGTCGCGGATCGAAAACAGCAGCGTGATCGCGCCGGAGCAGAGCAGCGACATCACGATCAGCGCCGCATACATGTTGGCGTAGGCCGCCCAGCCTTGCGCCCATTGCAGGTACCAGCCGAGCCCGGCCTTGACGCCGATCATCTCGGCGACGACGAGCACGGCAAAGGACGCGCCGAGGCCCATGAACAGGCCGACGAAAACGTGCGGCAGCGCGGCGGGGATCGCCACTTTCAGCACCAGGAACGACGGCTTTGCCCCCAGCGTACGCGCGACGTCATAATAGGCGTTGCTGACGCTGGCGACTCCCGACCAGGTCAGCACCGTGACCGGAAATCCGGTCGCGAGCGCGATCAGGAAGGTCGAGGCGCTCCAGCTCGACGGGAAGGTGAAAAAGGCGATCGGCAGCCAGGCGGTCGCCGGCAGCGGGCCGATGAAGCGCAGCAGCGGATGCACCCAATAGCCGACCGCGCGCGACCAGCCGATCGAGACGCCGGTCAGGAAGCCGACCGCGGCGCCGATGAGATAGCCGCCGAGCTGAAGCTTGACCGAGGCGAGCACGCTGTCGAGCAGCTTTGGCAGATCGTCGGTGTAGACCTCGATGATCGATTGCGGCGGCGGAAAGAACGGCAGCGGCAGCCAGGCGAATTTGGCGGTGGCGAGCTCCCACAAGGTCAGGACAGAGCCGAGCGCAATGAGCCACGGCGCGCGCTGGCGCAAGGCCCTGCCCGCCGATCCCAGATAGTCCGCACCGACAGTCCCGAACAGGGCGATCGCAGCGATGACGAAGGCGGCAATGCCGAGCGAATGCGTGCGCGACCAGTCCCCGACGTCCTCCCACCACAGGCAGGAGAGACCGAAGACGATCCAGGCCGCGCTGGCGGCCACGCCGGCGCCGGATTCCCGCAACCACGTCGCAAGCAGCGGTCCACGCGAGAGGCGCGGCGCGCCGGACGCGACGCCGTCAGACAGCGAATACGTCGACATAGATGCGCTCCGCGAATTTGGCGGTATCGGTGCTCTGCTTGAAGACCTGCACGCTCTTCAAATCGTCCGCATATCCCTTCAGCTCGCGCTTCAGCACCTCTCCGACGGGATGATGATGGTGGGTGTGGTAGCGCACCATGCCCTCGATGTCGGCGAGCGACGCCGTCTTCGGCGCGTAAGGCTGGAACGATTTCGCCGTCACGGCCGGATTCTGCGCGGTGAACATCGCGGCATCGAGCAGCGCCTGCGTGAGGGCGCGCGCGACCTGCGGCTCCTCGCGCACCAGGCTGCCACGCAAGCCGAGGATGCAGCAGCTCTTGTCACGATATTCGCCGTCGAGATTGGAAGCGACTTCCTTGTACTGGCTGTCCTTGAGCCAGAGATAGCCCAGCGGGTCGGACGACAGGAAGGCCTGCACCTCACCCTTCTGGACCGCGACGTCGAGCAAATTGCCGGGATAGGCGCGCCAGTCGACATCCCTGGTCGGATCGATGCCGAGCTTGGCCAGCTGAATGGAGAAGAAGTTCTTGTCCGGGCCGCCGAGGTCGCCGACCGCGACGATCTTGCCCTTGAGATCGGCGAGCTTGCTCACGTTGGAATCGGCGCGGGTCAGCACGCGCATGCAGCCGCCATGGGTGCCGGCGGCGATCTTGACATCAAAGCCCTGCTCCAGCGGCTTCAACCAGCGTAGCGCCATGCCGAGGCCGGCATCGCTCTTGCCCGTCGCGATCGCCTCGAGCAACTGGTCGGTCGAGCCGGAATAATTGATCAGCTCGACGTCGAGATTCTGCTTCTGGAAGAAGCCGTGCTCGATGGCGACCGGCACCGGAGCGAGACAGACCGCACCGGCATTCCAGGACAGTTTCAGCTTGCGCGGCGCGCCGGTGAGCGCGGGCGCGTCCGAGGCCGTCCGGCACAGCGGGAATTCCGAGAGGTCGACACCGGGCGCGATCGCCTGCGGTGCAAAGGCCTGTGCTGCACCGAAGGCACCGAGCGGCGCGGCGAAAGCTGCAGCCAGCCCCGCCTGAAGCAGATGACGCCGATCGAGGCCCGCCCCGGTGCGCTTGTTGTCGTTGCCCATCAGCCCCACTCCTGAGTTGGCACGGCTCCACCATTCACGCAACGCTTCGCGTTGCGCATGTTCCGTGCGGAGCTGCGTCGAGAGAATATTTTTCGCGGGCACTTTGCGCGCCGCGTTGATGCGATGCGCAAATCATGCGGCGCGCCTGCCGCATCGTCAATGAAATGGAATTTCGAATGTGGCGCGATGCGAAGTCATTCTCTCCATCGACGCGCAGAACGACGATGAAAGGATTTTCGCGGTGGCATCATCCCGCAACGACGCGCTGCGGCTCCATCGGTTGCTGGATTTTTGCGCATCTGCGACCGCGCACGCCGCGCGTTCTCGAAATCTGCACCGCGCTGAAACGTCATTGCCCGAGGCATCCGCAATACGGATAGCCATTTCATTGACTGCGCATCACGCAATCATAGACTTGAATCTCTCGCTGTATCACGCGCCCACGTGTCGTGGGCCAAAGTCACAAGCAAGCAACACGACAGATCACATGAGCATCAACTCCCACGACCATTCCATCACGCGCCGGTTGGCGGCCTCGCTGTTTGCTGCCGCCGTCACCTTGTCGACGGCAGCCGCGTCGTTCGCGGCCGATACGGTCGTGCTGCGCGTCGGCGACCAGAAGGGCGGCAACCGCTCGCTGCTCGAAATCTCCGGCTACGCCAAGGACCTGCCTTACAGAATCGAATGGTCGGAATTCCCGGCGGCAGCGCCGATCCTGGAAGCGCTCAATGCCGGCGCGCTCGACGTCGGCTACACCGGCGATCTCTCCTTCCTGTCGGTCTATGCGGCCGGTGCGCCGATCAAGGCGATCGGCGGCACCAAGTCGGATGCGAAGACGCAGGCGATCCTGGTGCGCCAGGATTCACCGATCAGGTCGGCGGCCGACCTCAAGGGCAAACGCCTCGCCGGCACGCGCGGCGGCTGGGGCCAGTTCCTGATCGATGCGACGCTGGAGAAGGCGCAGATCAAGTTGGAGGACGCGACCTTCGCGCCGCTCGGCCCGGTCGATGCCAAGGTCGCGCTGGTGGCCGGCTCGATCGACGCATGGGCGGTGTGGGAGCCCTATGTCTCGTTCGCCACCTTGAAGGACAAGGCGCGCGTGATCGCCGACGGCGAAGGCCTGACGCCCACCATCACCTTCATCGTCGCCACCGACAGCGCCATCGCCACCAAGCGCGCGGCGGTGCAGGACCTCCTGCAGCGGCTGAACAAGGCGCGGCTGTGGTCGCTGGATCACATCAGTGAATATGCGAGGAGCACGGCCGAGCTGACAAAACTGCCCGAGGACGTGCTGCTGGCGGCCTACACCGCGCAGCGCACCAGCCCGATCGTGATCGACGAGAGCGTCGTGAAGGAGGTACAGGAAGCCTCCGACCGCTCGACGCGCTACGGCATCCTGCCGAAGACGCTCGACGTCAGCAAAGCCGTCGACCGCAGCTTCACCGCCGCGGCCGCGGGATCGAACTAGCGCGGGAGCGGCGAGATGCGCAGGCTTCGCCTCAAAGCCGGCCCGCTGCATCTCGCCGCGATCGTGCTCGGGCATCTCGCCTGCATGAGCTTGATCGTGTGGCTATCGCTTTAGGCCACCACTCAGGCCTGCGCGATCACCAATAGTGTTGGTAGTAGGGGCGGTAATAGGCCCGCGGCCGATAGTAGCCATAGCTGTAGTAAGGACGGGGACGGTAGTAGGGACGGTAGCCGTAACCGTAACCCGCTCCGTAACCGCCGCCATAATAAGCCGGCGCATACCCGTAGCCGTAGCCCGGCCCTGGATACCCATAGCCACCGTAATACGGCCCGCCGCCGTAATAACCATAGGGCCCGCCGCTGGCGATGGCGCTTCCGATGATCGCGCCGGCCGCAAGGCCGCCAAAGCCCCATCCCCAGCCGCGCCAATAGACCGGTGTGACATCATCCCCGGCCGCCGCCTTCATGGCCGCAACATGGGTCGGCAGCGGGGCCGCTGTCACCTGCCCGGGCTGGCCCGCCACGACCGCAGCCGTGAGCGAGCAGGCAATTGCCGTTTTCCAGATACTCATCGCCTTTCTCCCTCTGAGGTTTCGTTATGGAAAAGGATCGCAGCGTCACGCTTCAGGCATCCCAGCGTCAAGTCGAATCCTCGAGCTTGCGTGCAGCGCACAAGATGCCGCAGGTGCCCGAAATATGATCCTCCGCGGCGCCGACATGACACCGGGACGACGGCTCCGGAGGGCCTGCGCCCCCGGGGCAAAGCGTTAAGCTTCCCATGCGTTCGCAACCAACAAGCACCTTCCCGATTTACTATTCGTACCGTTACTATCGGTTCCAACGATGCGCGGCCGGGAAGCGTCTCGCGAAGGCCTTGGTATGCGCCTGAGTTCAGGGAGGATGACATGAGTGCTGCCGGAAATGAGCCGCTTGCCCGCCAGGCCCTGGCATTTGTCCTGGCTGGCGGACGCGGCAGCCGGCTGCTGGAATTGACCGACCGGCGCGCCAAGCCCGCGGTCTATTTCGGCGGCAAATCCCGCATCATCGATTTCGCGCTGTCGAACGCGGTCAATTCCGGCATCCGCCGCATCGCGGTCGCCACCCAGTACAAGGCGCACAGCCTGATCCGGCATCTTCAGATGGGCTGGAACTTCTTCCGTCCCGAGCGCAACGAGAGCTTTGACATCCTGCCTGCGAGCCAGCGCGTCTCGGAGAACATGTGGTATGTCGGCACGGCGGACGCGATCTACCAGAACATCGACATCATCGAGTCCCACAACGCCCGCTTCATCGTGGTGCTGGCCGGCGATCACGTTTATAAAATGGATTACGAGGTGATGCTGCGACAGCACGTCGACAGCGGCGCCGACGTCACCGTCGGCTGCCTCGAGATGCCGCGCGCGGAATCCTCCGGCTTCGGCATCATGCATGTCGACGAGAACGGCTGGATCCAGCAGTTCCTGGAAAAGCCCAAGGATCCGCCGCCGATGCCGGGCAAGCCTGATGTCTCGCTCGCCAGCATGGGCATCTACGTGTTCGACGCCAAATTCCTGTTCGACCAGCTCAAGCGCGACGCCGAGGATACCAACTCCAGTCACGATTTCGGCAAGGACATCATTCCCTACATCGTCAAGAACGGCCGCGCCATCGCGCATCAGTTCTCGACCTCCTGCGTGCGCTCGGGCAACGACCCCCGCTCCTACTGGCGCGATGCAGGCACGGTGGATGCCTATTGGGCTGCCAATATCGACCTCACCGACGTGGTGCCGGAGCTCGACCTGTTCGACCGCGCCTGGCCGATCTGGTCTTATGCGGAGATCACGCCGCCGGCGAAGTTCGTCCATGACGAGGAGACCCGGCGCGGTTCGGCCGTGAGCTCGCTGGTCTCCGGCGGCTGCATCATCTCCGGCGCGGCGCTGCGCCGATCGCTGCTGTTCACCGGCGTGCGCATCAATTCCTATGCCCATGTCGAGAACGCCGTGATCATGCCTTACGTGAATGTGGGACGCGGAGCCCGCTTGAAGAACGTCGTGATCGATCGCGGCGTCGAGATCCCCGAAGGCCTCGTGGTCGGAGAGGATCCCGAGTTCGACGCAAAGCGCTTCCGCACCACCGAACAGGGCATATCGCTCGTCACCCAATCGATGCTCGACAGGCTCAATACATGACGCCTGTTCGCGTCCTTGCGGTCGCCTCTGAAGTCTACCCCATCGTCAAGACCGGCGGCCTCGCGGACGTTGCCGGAGCGCTGCCGATCGCGCTGAAGGCGCATGGCGTCGAGATGCGCACGCTGATGCCGGGCTACCCGGATGTGATGCGGCTGCTGTCGGGCGCGGAAGAGATCCGGCGCTGGCCGGATTATTTCGGCGGGCCCGGGCGACTGCTCGCGGGCTCCCATGACGGGCTCGACCTGTTCGTGCTCGACGTGCCGCACCTCTACGCACGGCCGGGCAATCCGTACGTCACCGCGGACGGTATCGACTGGCCGGATAATGGCGTGCGCTTCGCCGCGCTGGCGCGCATCGCGGCCGATATCGGCCACGGTCTCGTCGCAAGCTTCGTGCCCGATGTCGTGCACGCCCATGACTGGCAGGCCGGGCTGGCGCCGGCCTATCTGCACTACGACGGCGGGGCACGCCCCGGCACCGTCATGACCATTCACAACATGGCCTATCAAGGCAAGTTCGACCGCACGCTGGCGGCCGCGATCGGCTTACCCCACGACGCGTCGTTCGACGTCCACGGCCTCGAATATTTCGGTGGCATCAGCTTCTTGAAAGCCGGGCTGCAACTGGCCGATCGCATCACCACGGTGTCGCCGACCTATGCGCGGGAGATCCAGAGCGACGAGGGCGGCATGGGGCTCGGCGGCCTGCTGCGCGAGCGCGCAAGCGTGCTGAGCGGCATCCTCAACGGCATCGACACGGAGGTCTGGAATCCGCACACCGATCCGCACATCGCCTACCGCTTCAGCGCCGAGGAGCTGTCGTTTCGCTCGGCCAACAAGGCGGCGCTGCAGCAGCGGTTCGGCCTCGAACCGCGGCCGGATGCGCTGCTGCTCGGCGTTATCAGCCGCCTGTCATGGCAGAAGGGGCTCGATCTGCTGTTGGATTCCATGCCCACCATCCTGGGCGATGGGATGCAATTGGCCCTGCTCGGCAGCGGCGATGCCGAACTGCAGGATCGCTACCTGGCAACTGCGCGCGGACATCAGGGCCGGATCGCGGCCGTGATCGGCTATGACGAGGCGCTCGCGCATCTGATCCAGGCCGGCTCTGACGCCCTGATCGTGCCGTCGCGGTTCGAGCCGTGCGGGCTGACCCAGCTCTGCGCGCTGCGCTACGGCGCCGTTCCGATCGTGTCGCGCGTCGGCGGCCTCGCCGATACCGTGAACGAGACGACCGGCTTCACCTTCGGGCCCGTGACATCGGCCAATCTCTCGGCAGCGCTGGGGCGCGCGAGCTTCACCTTCCATGACAGGGCGGCGTGGCGGCAATTGCAGCTCGCGGGCCTCGCGACCGACGTATCCTGGCGCAACCGGGCCGGCGAGTACGCGGCACTCTATCGCGGCCTGATGGCATCCCGCTTGCGCGGTGCGTAGGGCGGATTAGCCGAAGGCGTAATCCGCCGCCTTTGGTGCGGCCCGATGGCGGATTACGCTTCGCTAATCCGCCCTACGAGTTCATCACCCAAACACATACGACGCCATCGCCACGTTCGCGACCTCGTCGACGAAGACGCGCTTGCCGACGTCGCTGCCCGCGGCGCCTGCGGCGACCATCAGCGGCAACAGATGATCCTCGCGCGGATGGGCGAGGCGCGCACTCGGCGCGTTCTCCCAGTCGACCAGCATCGCATTGCGACGCGCCGCATCCGGATTGCCGATCGCCTCGTTCAGATAGGCCTCGAAATCGTATGAGACGGGCTTGGACTCCGCGCGGCCAAAACCGCGCATGTTGTGATAGGTGAGGCCGCTGCCGACGATCAGAATGCCTTCGTCGCGCAGCGAGGCGATCGCCTGCCCGACCTTGACGTGCTCGGCCGCGTCATAGCTCGACTTCAGCGACAGCAGCACGATCGGCATGTCGGCGTTGGGATACATCAGGCCGAGCGGCACGAACGTGCCATGGTCAAAACCCTGATTGGGATCTTCCCGGCAATCCAGGCCCGCGCGCGTGAGCAGCGTCCTCACCTCCGCAGCCAGCTCGGGCTGGCCCGGCGCCGGATATGTGATGTGGTAGGTATGCTCGGGGAAACCGTAATAGTCGTACACCATCGGCGGATGCGCCGAAGTCGACACGGTGAAGGCGTCGGCCTCCCAATGGCCGGTGATGACGAGCACGGCCTTGGGCTTTGCGGGCAGAAGCTGCGGCAGCCGACCGAATTCCGCGGCCGTCTTCGCATATTGCACCCGCCGGTCCTCCATGAAGGGCCAGGGGCCGCCGCCGTGGGACAGGAACAGGGTCGGAAATCGCGTCATTTGCGTCAGCTCGTTTCGTGGACGACATGCGCGTGTAGCAGTCGCGCAATCGGCGGCGAGCATAGGCAAACCCGTATGGTTAGCAAGTCGTTAACGATTTGCCGCCCACAATCCGGCGTGGCCGAAGGAATCGGCCTGAAGACAAGCGAGACGTGAGATGAAGAAGTTTGCGCTGGGGGACGTCGTCAACAGTGACAAGGGCCGCCGCGGCGTCGTTCGCGCCGCCTATCGGTCGAAGGAAGGCCAGCAGTTCTATGCCGTCGAGAAGGACGGCGCGATGGACTATCTGGAAGAAGACCGGCTGAGCCCGGCGCCGCGCGTCGAGCTCGCGGCCTAACTCCAACTCATTTTCCGTTTTCGCGCGCGAGCCGGTCCAGACGCTCCACCCAGGGGTCGTCGCCGCTAGTGATGCGATCATTCGTGATCAGCAGCAGATGGTCGCGGTCCGCGACCGCGTCCCAATGCGGCAGCTCCGCGCCGTTCGGGTCGCCGCTCCTGGCAAAGTTGATCCAATAGGCGCGCATGCGGTTTGCGACCTCGCGGTCCCGTCGCGAGAAGATGCCCGCACCAGGCACGCCCTCCGCGCCGAAGATGAACTGCAGCTCGCGCCCATGGCCTTCGTCGGGATTGCCGCGCCGGGCTTCCGGCACGTAGGCAAAGCGATAGCGGAAGGTCGGTGCGCCGGTCGTGGCATGAAGCCGGGCGAGCATGCGCACCGGCTCGGAGAAAACCTTGTCGGTGTAGAAGCTCGCCGCAACGTCCGACGACCTCGCGGCACCCGGATAGAGCTTGCGCAGCGCGTCGATGCTCTCGCCCGAAGCGGACAGCATCTCCTTGACCTCGAGCTCGCTGTCGAAACGGGTCTCGTCGTCATTCGACCCGATGATCAGGGGAATGCGGCTCTCATGGGCCGCCGCAAATCCCGCGGCGATGTCTTCCGTCACCAGCTGTCCGTCCATCGCCGGCGCAAAGCTGCGCGGCGCTTTGTCCAGCAGACGTTTTTCCGTGGCAAGCAGACGTGCCGGTTCGACGGCACGCAGATCCGCCCCGTGCCCGAGCGCTGCAACAAATTGCCGGCCTGCGGCCTCGGCCTCCTGCGACGAAGGCAGGAGTGCGCGGCCGGGCACCGATTGCAGGATGGCCTTTTGGAAGAGATCGCGGGATTGGGCGCACAGCATCAGCAGCGCGATCGACGTGGCACCGGCGCCGTTGCCGAACAGCGTGACGTTGTTCGCATCGCCGCCGAAGGCCGCGATGTTGTCGTGCACCCAGCGCAGCGCCGTGACCTGGTCCATCAGGCCGAAATTACCGGAGCCGCCGTCCGACAGCGCGGGATGCGTCAGCCAGCCGAGCGCGCCGAGACGATAATTCACGGTGACGATGATGAGCCCGGCCTGCGCAAACAATGAGCCGTCGAACAGCGGATCACTGGCGGTGCCCACGAAAAAATCGCCGCCATGAATGAACACCATCACCGGCAGCGGCCCGTCGACGCCGAAGGGACGAAACACGTTGAGCGTCAGGCAATCCTCGCGCCCGGCCGGCAGCGATGGCTGGAGACAGGGCGCGCCATAATCGTAGGCCGTGCTCATCTCCGAACTCTCGGGCAATGCCTGCGGCGGACGCCAGCGCAGGCTGCCGACCGGCGGCGCTGCATAAGCAAGGCCCTTGAATGAGGCCACCTCGCCTTTGACGGCGCCGAGCATCTGGCCTTCGCGCGTCAACGCAAATGGAAATTGCCCAACCGGCTGGGCCACGGCCGCGCCGGCAGAGAGCAATGCAAAGGCTGCAATGAGCGCAAGCAGGGACCGCATCTTCGGGGGATCTCGATGCGCGGAAATGTTCGCCGTCAGGTTACGTCCGCGGCCCGCCGTGAGGCAAGCTGCGTCTTAACCTCGCCCCGCTTGCCAAGTTGTGCAGCCGATGTGCCTACCCGCCCTTGGCAATGATCTCCGCCAGCGCACGTCGTGCGATGATGCCGAGCTCGCCGAGCGTGGAGTGGCCGGATTGCGCCGCCTCGATCAGGCGCTCGGCGATGAACCTGCGGCTGTCATGACCGCCGCCATGCGGCAATTGGCGGCACGTCTCCTCCAGGACGACGTCCATGTTGGCTTTGGTGCGCTCACTCAACTCTGTCATGACGCCCGGTCGGTACGCGTGGCTTGTAGCCGCAAGCATACACAGACGGATCATGCATGATTAGCCCGGGTAATCACGGCCATTGTGCATCGCGATGCGTGCATTGAAGCAGGGTTCGCGCCGCCACGATGACGCCGCAACGACTACCGAAGATTGCACTTGCTCTGATGACAAGCCGGGCCTGCAGGACTAGCCTGCCGGCAAAACAAAATACACGGGAGGAATACCATGCCGGACGCAATGGTCGCCGCACGTGAGTCCAAGGCGGCGAGTGGAACAACCCAACAGGTCGATGTTGCCGTGGTCGGCGCCGGATTTGCCGGCCTCTATCTTCTTCATCGCCTGCGCAAGGCCGGCCTCTCGGCCGTCGGTCTCGACGAAGCCGGCGACGTCGGCGGCACCTGGTACTGGAACCGCTATCCCGGCGCGCGCTGCGATATCCAAACCATCGACTACAGCTACACGTTCGATCCGGAGCTCGACAAGGTCTGGACCTGGTCGGAAAAATACGCGACCCAGCCCGAGATCCTGCGCTATCTCGGCTTCATCGCCGACCGCTACGATCTGCGCCGCGACTTCCGCTTCAAGACCAAGGTCACCGAAGCCAGATGGGACGCGAAGGCCGAGCGCTGGCAGCTCAGCACCGACAACGGCGCGCCAGTCTCCTGCCGCCATTACATCATGGCCACCGGCTGCCTCTCCGCGCCCAAACCGCCGGAGATCGACGGCGTCAAGGACTTCAAGGGCCAGGTCTACTTCACCGGACGCTGGCCGCATGACGGCGTCAATCTCGCCGGAAAGCGCGTCGCCGTGATCGGCACGGGATCGTCGGCGATCCAGTCGATCCCGTTGATCGCCGAGCAGGCCGCGCACCTCACCGTGTTCCAGCGCACGCCGAATTTCGCGCTGCCTGCGCATAACGGCCCCTCGCCGGCCGATCGCAGGGACATGTTCCAGAGCGACCGCGCGGCCTATCGCGAGCAGGCGCGCCAATCGATGACCGGCGTTCCCTATCCGCAGCAAACCGTCGTGAGCTGGCAATTGAGCGATGCCGAACGTCGTGAGCGGTTTGAACGTGCCTGGGCAGCCGGCGACCTCGTCCACATCCTGACGCAGCTCTGGGCCGATCAGGGCGTCGACGTCGACGGCAACAAGATCGTCCAGGACCTGATCCGCGAGAAGATCTCGGCGGCCGTGAAGGATCCGGAGACAGCTGCGGCGCTGATGCCGCACGATCATCCCTTTGGCGCCAAGCGTCCCTGCCTCGATACCAACTACTACGCGACCTACAACCGGCCGAACGTCACGCTGGTCAATCTGCGCCAGGAGCCGATCAAGGCGATTACCGCAGGCGGCATCACCACCGGCAAGCGCAGCTTCGACGTCGACGTCATCGTATTTGCGACCGGCTTCGACGCCATGACCGGCGCGATCCGCGCCGTGCATCCGATCACGGGGCGCAACGGCAAGTCGCTCACCGATGTCTGGGCGCAGGGACCGCAGAGCTATCTCGGTCTGACGGTCGAGGGCTTCCCGAACTTCTTCATGATCACGGGGCCCGGCAGCCCGTCGGTGCTGTCGAACATGGCGGTGTCGATCGAGCAGCATGTCGACTGGGTCGTCGATCGGCTCAAAGCGTTGCGCGATGCCGGCTTCACCACGATCGAGCCGACCGAGACGGCGCAGGCCGGCTGGGGCCGGCACATGACCGACTGCTCGATGGTGACGCTGCACCGGCTCGCCAACACCTGGTACACGGGCGCCAACGTGCCCGGCAAGGTGCAGGGCCTGATGCCCTATACCGGCGGCGTCGGTCCCTATCGCAGCATCTGCGACGAGGTGACGAGCCGCGGCATGCTCGGCTTCAAGCTCACCGGTCCCAACGTCGCCGCGCAATGCAATGACGGCGAGGTGGTGAAGCTGCAGCCCGATGTGCGGCTGGTGCTGAATCTGCTGGCGTCGCTGAACCTGCCGCCGATCGAGTCGATGGGCGCGATCGGCGCGCGCGCCTTCGTCAACGAGTTCAACAAGGGCCGGCCGGCGGGACGGCTGATCGGCGAAATCGTCGACGGCACCCTGCCCGGCGCCGACGGCCCGCTGCCTTATCGCGTCTACAAGCCGGCCACACCGGGCCCGCATCAGGTCGTCGTCTATTTCCACGGCGGCGGCTGGGTGCTCGGCGACGAGCAGTCGGACGAACCGTTCTGCCGCGACATGGTGCGGCGAACCGGCATGACCTTTGTCAGCGTCGGCTATCGCCACGCGCCGGAGCATCGCTTCCCCACGGCGGCCGAGGACGGCTATGCGGCGACGCGCTGGATCTCGGAGCATCTGGTCGAGCTCGGCGGCAAGCCGGGCCCGGTGCTGGTGGCAGGCTGGAGCGCCGGCGGCAACATCGCCGCCGTCACCTGCCAGCTCGCGCCCGACCGCGGCGGGCCGGAGATCGCGGGCCAGTTGCTGGTGTGTCCGGTCACCGACTGCAGCTTCGACCGGCCCTCCTACAACGACAATGCGACCGGCTACTTCCTGACGCGGTCGCTGATGTACTGGTTCTGGGACCTCTACTGCTCGCCGGCCGACCGCACCGATCCGCGCGTCTCGCCGCTGCGCGGCAAGGTCGCCGGCCTGCCGCCGGCCTTCGTCGTAACCTGCGAGTTCGATCCGCTGCGCGACGAGGGTGTCGCCTATGCGGACGCGATGGCGGCCGCCGGCGTCCCGGTCGAGCAGCTCAAGGCGCACGGCCATTTCCACTCGTCCTTTGCGATGGTCGACGTGGTGATCACCGGGGTCCAGGGCCGGGTGCAGATGGCCGAAGCCTTGCGGCGCTTCGCCGGGCTTCCGCCCGAGGTCAGCCGCGGCGACGACACCAGTCAGGGCCATGCGAGCCCAGGGCATAGAATCGCCGCAGCCGCGAGTTGAGACGCCATCGGCCGGGAACCTTTTCCCGGCCACCGCGTTGTCGGCGGGTGGCATTGAGATGCAGCGATGCGTATGGGCCCTAGCACGCCGATGAGTGTGTTGGGGTCCTGTTTGCGTGAGGCGAGGACGATGGGTGGCGTATCAGCTGATTCAAAGGTCGATTTCAGCGCGCTCGCGGTGCTGCACAAATGGCCCTCGCTCGGAAACCAGCGCCGGCCGGACCGGGTATCCTATCAGGTGAGCGAAGGCACGCTCGACGAGTGCATCTCGGCCTTCATGGAGAAGCCCGCGCCGACCCGGCATCTCTATGACATCCACACGGCGCCGCAGCCGCCGCTGGTCACGGACATCCTCTCGCCGGAGCACGTCCTGGAGCTGTCGCGGCTGCGGGAATTTCTCTGACCGCACGAACATTCCAATACCGCACGCTCACGGCAAGCGTCTCGCTGGCGTCCTGTGATTTCCGCAGGAACCTTCTTCCGGTTTTTCCCGTTAACCGGGATCGGAAGCCAAAAGCGTGAGTGTCTGAGATGCTTGAAGCTGGCGTGAAATCCCCGGACGTGCCCTATGGCGCTGACCAGACCTTGTTCGTGGTGATCGATCGCCTCGACAAGGCGACCGAGATCCGCATCGAGCGGAGCGATCTCGAAGCCACCATCGGCGAACTCGTCGCCGGCTGCTTCAACGACCCGATCAAGGTGATCTCGTTCAACACGCTCGAGCACTGGATGAAGGACATCTCGACCGAAATCGCCGATGAGATCCAGGCCCGCTGCGATATCGACGGCGTGACGCTGCCCGACTATCTCAGCGATTTCGTCGAGAGCCATAGCTGACGCGCACTGTCGTCGCGCGCAATCATCGCAGCCAACAAAAAACGCCGCTTCCGCGGCGCTTTTCGTGTGTCGGCATCACAGCCCTAGTGGTGCCAGAAGATTGCCAGCAGCAGAATGACCGGCAGCGGCACGCCAAGCAACCAGAGCAGTGCACCTCGTCCAAAGCCCATGACTTCCTCCTCCATGTCTGTGCTGACATGACGCCGGAGAGGAGAGGAAGTTCCGCAGCCCGCAGCGAGGGCGGATGCGTTCAGAGCATGGATCTAAACGGCGTCAGGCGCGCCGGCGGCCGGCGATGACTTCGATCTCGCGGCGGCGGTCGCCGGCAAAGGTCAGGAGCTTTTCGATCGTCAGCGTATCCGTGATCCGTTTGGCAAGTCGCTCGGCGCGCGCAGCCTGATCTTCGAGATACTGGATCGTGTTCAAGCGCCGTCTCCCCCCAAAGCCCCGAATTGCCGGGCGCCCATGGTGCGGGAGAGCAGCTAACAGCCGGTTAAGCGCAGCGTGTGCGGATCAAGCTCTATTGCACGACGTCGAGCCGGACATTGGCGAGGCCCTTGTCGACCATGCCGAGCGCCTCGGCGGCGGACGGCGAGATGTCGACCACGCGGCCGCGGACGAACGGCCCGCGATCGTTGACACGGACGGTCACGAAGCGGCCGGAGGAGACATCGGTGACGCGCAGCCTGGTGCCGAACGGCAGCGTCGGGTGGGCCGCGGTCAATTCGTTCTTGTCGAACTTCTCGCCGCTCGCGGTCTCGGTATCCGAATAGAAGCTCGCAACGCCATGCGACGACGTCTGCTTCGCACTCGCGACGTCATGAGACCGATGCGGCCGGTAGATCGGACGCGGATGCAGCGCCGCGACCCGGTGCGGACGCTCGATCGCGGTCTGCCTTGTGGTGGGAGCGAGATCGGCTCTTTGCCGACCGGCCGGTGATTGCGCGCACGCCGCGAGCGAGGCGGCGCCGATGATCGCGAGCAGCAACCGGCTCGAGGTTGCCAGCGAAATTCGGGCAGTTTCGGCACTTGCAATGCATGACATGATGCGCCCTCCGAACAACCCTGAGTTTCGGTGGGCAATGAGGGCAGAACCTTGGCTGAACAAAAGCGGCCTTGCGGCCACCAACGTTTCGCGCCGGCTGTGATGATTCCACCACAGTTGTCCTGAATCGGTACAGATGAGCGGGGAACTAGTTCGATACGACGCGCCAGACGATCGGGTGCGTCTCCGGCCGCGCCTCGCCGCGCTCGACCTCGCCGGTGACGAGCCGCATCAGTTCACGCCGATAGAGCAGCCGCCAGCCGGTTTTCAGGCTGGCGAGAAAGTCGAGCTCCCGTTGCGTCAGCATGCACATCATGAACCCGGTCAGCTTGCGAGGGCCGCGCCGAATTCCGGGCCCGCGGCCGGCTACCTAACGTAATGTTACATACCGTAGCGATCGCCGCGGCCACGCGCAAGCCGCGATTGACGCGATCGCGCCGCCGTCCCGGCGCGCCGCTAGAAATTCGGCCCCAACGCGATCTTGGTGATCGTTCCGTTCCTGATGCCGATGCGCCATTCCGCCGAGCCATTGGCGAACTGGGCGACATAGATGTCGCTGTCGAGCGCGGTGACGCCGCGGAACGAGACCGCGCGCAACGCCCCGAGCCGCGCCACGATGGCCTGGTCGAACGGAAGCTGCGCACGCGTGATGTTGGCGACCTCGGTCGTCATGTGGTCGTAGTCCGGCTGCCCCTTGCCGATGCCCTCGATATATTGCCGCAGCATCGCCTCGCCATTGGCGATCGGGACGGCGCGACGCGATGCGCGGCCCGGCCGTGCCAGGACGTTCGAGGCCTCGACATTGTGGAAGCGCGTCTGCCGGCCCGGCACCACGATCTCCATGCACTTGCCCGACTTGTCGGCAATGACCCATGGATTGTTCACGGTGGTCAGCGCGACCCAGGTCATGTCCGACCTGACGACGCTCTGCGCCTTGCGCTCGCCATCCGCACCGAGATTGAAGACCTGAATATCGTCCTCCGTCTCGTTGTAGAGCATGATCCTGATCGGCGAGGTGCCGGCGCGGCCGCGCACATTCGCTTCCTCGGAGCAGGAGACGATACCGCCGAGCTCGTCATTGCCGTCGGGCCGGAAGATCACGTCGCCGGCCTTGCCGTCGGGCTCGAGCATCACGCGGAATTCCGCCGTGCCGTTCGCGAACTTGGCGCCATAGATGTCGTAGCCGCCGGGCCCGACGCCGCGGAAGAAGATCGACTCGACCGCACCGAGCGCCGCGAAGGTCGCGCGCAATTCGTCGAGCCGACGATGGATGCTGGCGGCGAGCGGCGCGCTCATCCGATCGTAGTTCGGCGTGCCGGCGCGCACATCCTCGATCCCCCTGAGGATCACTTCCTTGCTGCCCGCAGCCGGAATCTGTTCCCTGAACCTGTCAGGCACTTCCGCGAGGCGGCGCGCGAACTCGGCCTCGATCGCCTGGGCCTGCGCCGCATCGATCCGCTGCGCGAGGCGGGCGCCGGAGGTGGCGTTCTGGACCAGCACACGCGCCACGTTGGCCGCATCATCGCGCAGGAAGATCAGGAGATGATCGCCGTGGAGCGAAAAGGCATCGGCGCCTTCGGCGAGAATCTTCGATCGACCCTGCCCGGTCTCCTGCACCTGCAGCATATCGCCATCGCGCCGCACGGTGAGCACGCGGTTCGGCGCAACCTTGTACCAGCCGACATATTGATCGAGCGACACCGGATCGGTCGCCGGCGCCGGCATCTCGGCAACGCGAACGGCGCGCACGTCGCGGCCGTTCATGCGCAGCGTCAACTCGGACGAGCGGCGCTCCGCGTCGATCGGGAACGTGATCTCGCCGAACGTCGCCGCATAGGACGCCGTGCCGTCGCTGGCGACGGTCAGGCGCAGCCTGCGTTGCCCGGTGAGCTGCCCGTAGATGTCGTCGCCCTCGCGGAAGACGGCGAACACCGAGGCCGGGCCCATCGCGTAGAAATTGACGAACGGACGGTAATGCTGCGCCGGCACATCGCCGAGATCCGCGCCGGCGGGCACGGGATCCGGCGTGCGATAGGCGATCATGCCGGCCGACACGATCACCACCGGCACGATCGCGGCCGCGATCCACAGCCGCTTGCGCCAGCCGACCGCCACGGGCAGCGCGGCGGCCGCGATGATGCGCTCGATCCGCGCCCGCACGGTCGACACCTGCGCCATCGCAAGCTCCATCGGCCGCGGCTTCACGGAGGACGCGACGTCGAGCAGGATTTCCGCGTAGGACAGCCGGTCGTCGATCATCTCGATCGCCCGGGCATCGCTGATGATCTCGGCAAGCTCGGCCAGCCGCGCCAGCTGCCACCATGAGAACGGGCTGAACCAGAACACCGCGCGGTTGAGCGAGGCGAGCAGGAGGACGTAGAAATCGCCATTGGCGACATGCGCGCCCTCATGGGCGAGCACCGCGAGGCGCTTCTTCGCGTCCCAGCTGAAAAACTGCGGCGGCACCAGGATGGTCGAGCCGAAGGTGACGGGGCCGCCGACGTCGCGGCTGACGCGCACATCGGCATCGATCATCTCGCGGCTTTTGACCGGCTTCGCCGCGCGCGCCATGCGCCAGGTCAGGCAGAGGCCGATGGCCAGCCGCAGCAGCAGCAGGCCGGCGACGCAGGCATAGGCGACGGTTGCGACCATCCACCAGTCGATCGCGATGCCTCGCTTCACCATCGGCGCGATGGCCCCAGCGGGCGCGATCGGCAGGGTCGGCTGCGGCCGCTCCAGCATCGCGAAGTCGGTCGGCCAGGTGTCGTCCGGCACCGGCATGGACAAGGGCATCCGGTCGATGGTGAGCGTCGGCCAGTGCATCACGAACGGCATCGCCAGCGATGCCAGCAGCACGACCACCCACGCCGTCATGTGGACGTGCGGATTGCGGACACGAAACAGGATGAGACCGATCCAGACGACGCCTCCCAGCGCGAAGGAGCGTAACGCCGCCTCAGCCAGAGCCGCGATCATTCTTTCTTCACTCCCCTCGCCTTCTTCGCCTTGGCCACCTGGTCGGCCAGCGCACGCAATTGTTGCTGGTCGAGCATCGCATTGTCCACCATGCCGACGAGGACCTCCTCCATCGAGCCGTTGCAGAACCAGTCGACGATCCGCTGCACCGCCTTGGCCGCAACGCGGGCCCGCTCCTCGGCGGCGTGGTAGACATAGGTGCGCCCGTCCACGGTGTGGCGAGCATAGCCCTTTTCCTCCAGCCGGCGCAGCACCGTCCGCACCGTCGATTCCTTCAGGCGTCGCGATAGCCGCTCGCGCACGATTTCGGCCGTGACCGGCCCATGGGCCCATACCAATTGCATGACCTCGTGCTCGAGATCGCCCAGGTCGGGCAAACGATCGTCCATGGTGGCTTACCTAGCGGCTTGAGTTTCTTGTAATGCTACGCAGCGTCGCACATATGGCGACGGCAAACAATTGCGATTCCAGCGGAACCGGAATCGCCAACGAGGCTGTCGCATATGCGGAAGAACGTGGCGGCAGACTGCCTGCGGCCCATCCTTCGAGACGCCCGCCTCCGGCGGGCCCTCAGGATGAGGTCGCGTTTGCGGCGAGATATCAGCCCCTCATGGTGAGGAGCCCGCCAAAGCGGGCGTCTCGAACCATGCAGGCCGAACTCTCCCGGCAGACTCACTCAGTACTTCGGCTCGTACATCTGCGACTGGACCAGGCCCTTCACGTCGTTGGGCGGGGGTCCGTCGGCGAGCCCGCGCTGATAGGCGACATCGGCGACAGCGGCCGCGATACGGGCCGAGACCTCGCGGATGCGGGGCAGCGCGGGATAGAGGCTGCCCTGATCCAGATCCTCCTTGCCGACGCAATTGGCGAGCGTATGAGCGGCCGCCATGAACATCTCGTCGGTCACGAGCCGTGAGCGGCTGGCGATGACGCCGAGGCCGACGCCGGGGAAGATGTAGGAGTTGTTGCCCTGGCGCGGCACGAAGGTGCGGCCGTTGAGCTTGACCGGATCGTAGGGACTGCCGCAGGCGAACAGCGCGCGGCCGCCGGTGTAGCGATAGGCATCCTCGGCCGAGCACTCGGCCTTCGAGGTCGGGTTGGACAGCGCGAACACGATCGGCTGTTCGTTGAGCTCGGCCATCGCCTTGAGCACCTCGGGCGTGAAGGCACCACCCACCGCGGCAACGCCGATGATCGCCGTCGGCTTCAGCGTCTTGATCGCGGTGAGGAAGTCGGCGATCGGCGCCTGATCCTTGTGGGCATAACGGAGCTTGTGGCCGTGCAGGCCCTCACGGGCGCCGACGACGAGGCCGCGGGAATCCACCAGCCAGTTGCGCCGCAGCGCCTCGGCCTCCGTTGCGCCCTCCGCCATCATGGCGGAGACGACGAGGTCGGCGATACCGGTCGCTGCCTCGCCGGCGCCAAGGAACAGGATGCGCTGATCCCGCAGCTTGCCGCCGCTGACACGCAGCGCCGAGAACAGGCCGGCAAGTGCGACCGCTGCGGTGCCCTGAATGTCGTCGTTGAAGACGCAGGCTTCGTCGCGGTATTTGTGCAGCAGCTTGAACGCGGAATGGTTGGCGAAATCCTCGAACTGGATCAGCACGTCGGGAAACGTCTTTCGCGCGGCCGTCATGAACTCGTCGACGAAGCTGTCATAGGCCTCGCCGGTCAGCCGCCGTTCGCGCAGACCCAGATAGTAGGGATCGCTCAGGAGCTCCTCGTTGTTGGTGCCGACGTCGAGCACGATCGGCAGGCAGTGCTCGGGATGCACACCGGCACAGGCCGAATAGAGCGAGAGCTTTCCGACCGGAATGCCCATGCCGTTGGCGCCGAGATCGCCGAGGCCAAGAATCCGTTCGCCGTCGGTGACGACGATGAGCTTTGCGGGATTGGGCCAGTTCTTCAGGATGTCCGCGATCTGGCCGCGATCGCGCGAGGAGATGAACATGCCGCGCGGCCGCTGGTAGATCAGGCCGTATTTCTGGCAGGCGAGCCCGACCGTCGGCGTATAGATGATCGGCTGGATCTCGTCGATATTGTCGACGACGACGCGGAAGAACAGCGCTTCATTGCGGTCATGCAGCGCGTTCAGCGCGACGAATTTTTCGAGGTCGGTCGGCAGCGTGCGCAGATTGGTCAGCACGCGCTCGGCCTGCGTCTCCATCGTCAGGACACAAGCCGGCAACAGGCCGCGCAAGCCGAGTGCATCGCGCTCCGCTTCCGTGAAGGCTGTGCCTTTATTGAGCAAGGGATCGCGCAGCAAGGCCATGCCATGCGCGGACTCGGACGATGTCGATTGGGTGCTGACCCGAGCAGGTCTATTCACGAATTCCCCCAGGGAGTTTCTTATTGAAGGGCAGCCATTGTCGACCAGCGCTCCATCGAGATCAAGGACGTTGCTCCTTGGGCCGCGATTGTGATCTCGCACCGCAGCGAGATTTTTGCGGGAGGAAAGCAGGTAGCCGAGGCAAAGCTTAACGCGGAAAAACAGCTCGTTCTCCTCATGGTGAGGAGCGCGGCACGCGCGTCTCGAACCTTGAAAGGCCCCGATCTCACCCGCGGCCATCCTTCGAGACGGCCGCTACGCGGCCTCCTCAGGATGAGGAGGCGTGCATGACAGCAAGATTATTCCGGCTTGATGTCCGCAGCCTTCACCACCGGCCACCATTTCTCGGTCTCCGCCTTCTGGAAGGCGCCGAGGGCGGCGGGCGATTGCTGGTCCACTGGCGGTATCTCCTGGCCCAGTTCGGCGAAGCGCTGCTTGACGGCGGGATCGGCAAGCGCGGCGACAATGGCCGCGTTGAGCTTTGAGACGATCTCATTCGGCGTGTTCTTCGGTGCCCAGATGCCGTGCCAGTAGGAGATGTACAGGCCGGGCAGGCCCGCTTCGTCGACGGTCGGAATGTCGGGCGCGGATGCGAGTCGGGTCGGCGACGTCACCGCGAACGCCTTGATCGCCCCGTTCTTGTATTGCGGCAGCGAGTTCGAGGCCTGGTCGAACATGATGTCGATCTGTCCGGCGACGAGATCGATCATCGCGGGCCCCGCACCCCGGTACGGCACGAACTGGAAGTCGGTGCCGGTCTTCTCCTTGAAGAACACGCCGGCAACATGCGCACCGGTGCCGGCGCCGGCAGTCCCGGCGGTCGCCTTGCCGGGATTGGCCTTCAGCCAAGCGATCATCTCTTTCAGATTGTTGGCCTCGAGCGACTTCCGGCCGACGATCAGTTGTGTGCCCATCGCGACCAGCGCGACCGGCTCGAAATCGGTGACGACATCATAAGGCAGCTTGAAGATCGCGCCGTTGAGCACATGCGTGCCCCAATGGCCGATGGTGATGGTCGTGCCGTCAGGCGTTGCGCGCGCGACGCGGGCGCCGGCGATGCTGCCGGACGCGCCGGCGACGTTCTCGACCACGATCGTCGCATGCAGCTCGGCTGCGATCCGCTCCGACAGGATCCGTGCCAGCGTATCGGTCGGCCCGCCGGCCGCAAACGGCACCACCAGCGTGATGGGACGGGAGGGAAACGACTGGGCGTAGCCCGGTGCGGTCCACGCGACACTTCCGATCAACGCGCAAATGACGATCACATGACCGCGCAATCCGGCCCACAGCCCCCGCACCATTCTTCCCACCCTTTTTGCCACCCGCATGTCATCAGCGGGCTGGAGGGCGAGTGAACGCTGCCGGAAGAACGGAGGCAAGCCGGAAATTTATCCAGCCGCCCGCCGCGGCGTTAGATTGGTGGCGACGTCGGCCGGTGGCGCGACATGCATCAAAATGCTCTGGGTCGCGGATGCCACCTCGATGCCGTTCTGCTGGAAGCGCTGCTTCATGCGGCGGTTGAATTCGCGCTGGACCGGCCAGCGGCCGGCCTCGGTGCAGCGGATCTGGCCGACGATCGACACCATGGCACCATCGACCTTGTCGATACCCCAGAGCTCGAGGTCGCCGCGGATCAACGGGCGGAATTCCGTCTCGCGGCGCATCTCCTCGACGATGTCCTTGAGGATCTGGCCGGCGCGGTCGGTGTCTTCCTTGTAGGCGACATTGATGCTGACGGAGGCATTGCCGGCGCCACGGCTGGCATTGGTGATGGTCGTGACCGCGCTGAACGGCACGATGTGCACGGAGCCGTCGCCGGCGCGCAGGCGTATCGTACGAATGGAAACGTTCTCAACCACGCCCGACAGGCCCGACACGCTGACGGTATCGCCGACCTGGACCGTATTCTCCAGCAGCAGGAACAGGCCGGTGATGAGATCCTGCACCAGCTTTTGCGAACCGAAGCCGATCGCGATGCCGACGATGCCGGCACCGGCGAGCAGCGGCGCGACATTGACGCCGATTTCGCTCAGTGCCGTGAGGCCGACGACGGTGGCGATCAGGCACAGCAGCGCCGTGCGCAGCATCGGCTGGAAGGTGCGCAGGCGCGCCGCGCGGGCATAATGCCCGTCACGCGACAGCGTGTTGATCTGGCGGTCCAAGAGCGCATTGCTGGCCTCCCAGATCACCGCGGCGATGAAGACGGCGACGCCGATCGTCGCGAGGGCGGAAATCAACTGGCTCCCGATCTGGCCGCCATAGAACCAGACGATGGCATCGACGCCCCAGACCTCGAGCACGGCGACGAAGCCGACGAACGCGATCACGCCGGACACGATCTTGCGCAGCAGCGGCAGATAGCGGTTGGCGCGGATCTCCAGCCCGGGAAAACGCTGGAGGATTTCCGGCTGGATGCGGAAGCCGCGATCGATCAGGCTCAGCGTCACCATGATCGCAACCCGCGTGATCAGCACCACCACGATGGTGCCGACGAAATATTGCAGCAGCAGCGAGTAGCCGTTGCGGATGTTCAGCGCCCACACCGCCCACAGCGCCAGATCGAGCGCGATGGCCAGATAGTGCCAGCCGCCGGCGATGCGGTTGCGCAGGCGCGCCGCGATCCCCTGCCGGTCCGCAGGCGCGCGAATGGCGTCGGCGACCTGGCGGCGGCATTGCAGGATGATGACGACGACGAAGAGATGCACGACCAGCATCACCATGCGGATGAGCGCGGCATAACCGGCGCGATGCAGGCCGAGCAGCAGCGCCACGTTAGCGAATGCAATGCCGGTGACCGCGACGCCGACGATGCGGCGCGCCCAGATCTCGACATAGGCTGCCGTCTCGGCGCGCACCGGAAACAGGCCGAACGGCCCGGCCAGCGCCCGAACGACGCAGATGAGCCCGCGCGAGAACGCATAGGCGTTGACGACCGCAAGGATCACAAGGCGGACGGTCGCGGGCTCGCCGATCTCCGTTCCGAGCAATGCGGTCGCGATGCCGACGAAAACGACCACCGGAAGCAGTTCGAACAACAGCCGCCCCAGCACGAAAGGCAGCCGCAGCATCAGCTGCCAGACCCGCGCCAGGCTGTGCCTGCGCTTGTGCAATTCCGGCGACGGAGTGACATCGGCGACCGATGACGGCGGATCGGCAATCGGTAGCGTCTGTACCGGCAGGCGCGCGGTCTGCGGCACGCGCCCTTCGAGGAAAGCGACCGGACGCCGGATCAGGCGGACAATCACCCATTCGGCGGCAAGTGCGCAGCCGAACACCAGCGCCAGCTTCCAGGCGATCTCGATCAGCAGATTATAGGCGTCAGGATCGTTGGCGGTCCGGACGATCCAGTAATAGAACGCCGGGAAATGCGTGAGCGTCCGCGCCATGTCGGCGACGTCGCGCGAGATCTCGCCGATCTCCTCCGACACCGTGAGCAGAAGCTGCGCGCCGAGGCCGTCAGCCGACAGCGGGATCGGCGACTTCTGTTCGGGCGCGGGCTGCTGCGGACCGGACGCATTCGCGATGGCGCGCAGCGTATCGATCATTTGCGCGCGCTTCTTGTCGTCCTGGAGCGTCTCCAGCGCCCGCTTGGCCTCGTCAGGCGACAGCGCGGCCATGCCGCTCGCGGCCGGCGCAGGCGGCTCTGCCCGGGCGGGGGAGAAAGAGGAGAGCGCGAGAATGAAGGCGGCGACAAGCGCCGAGGCAAGCTTATGCGACACGCGGATTCCCCAAAATAAATGAAATGCGCCGGCGGAATCGTGACCGCGAAGCACTGCGTCATGTCGGATAGCGGCTATTCGCCCCGATCATGTGTCGGAAGTTTGCCGATCAGGCGACCATCTCTTGGCATTTCCCTTGGCATTTCCCTTGGCATGTCCTCTGGCATTTCCCCCAACGCAGATGTGATGGAACCGCGTCATGGCCAGTGCCGCAAAAGCATGCGAAATTGGCGCGGGAATTCGGGGGCATCATATGACGGATTTTGACCGGCGCCGGCTCGTGCTTGCGGGGGCTGCGGTCCTGCTCGGCACGCGGGCCGCGGTCGCACAGAGCGGACCCACCTTCACCTATCGCGGCATCACGGTCGACACCAGCGCCGCGCAAAGCCAGCCCGATATCAAGGACGTCGTCACGTCGCTGAAGCATCAGATCGACATCGTCGTCGAATGCGGCGCGAAGCCCGGGATCATGACCTTCTTCAAAAGCCAACCGGTCTCGGTCAAGCCCGGACAGGGCGACGGCGGCGGCCACTTCTCGTCCAAGGTCCAGGGTGTCACGGTTGACGCGGCCGTCGTTGCGCCAGAGAAGCCGGTGCTGCTGCACGAGCTGCTCCACGCCTATCATTTCCGCGTCCTGCCGGGAGCGCTGCAGAATCCGGATCTTGTGCGCTTCTACGGCATCGCCAGGCAGAACGAACTCTATCCACCCGACTCCTACGTCCTGAAGAACGTGCAGGAGTTTTTTGCGGTGACCGGAAGCCTCTATCTCTGGGGCAACGTCGACCGCCCGCCCAACAACCGCGCCACCCTGCACGAGAAGCAGCCGGTTTATTATCAGTGGCTCGGTGATCTCTTCGGCGTGACGAAGAAGGCGTAGCGCCTGATGAAATTAAGTCCAGTCGGCCTGTGCAGGTCTACCTCTCCCCAACGGGGAGAGGTCGGATTGCTCCTGGCGATGCGAAGCATCGTCCAGAGCAATCCGGGTGAGGGGGTGCGGCACCCAGTGGGACCTGAACCCCTCACCCGGATCGCATTTTCAATGCGATCCGACCTCTCCCTTCGGGAGAGGTGAACCTCGGCCCAATTCGCCAATCACATTCCGCTTTAGTTGACGCGCGCGGTACGCCAAAACGCACAGCGCCGGGCAGGTAGGGGCTCTGCCTTGCTGATGCAGCCCACTAAACCTTGACCCGGCGTGCCGTTCGCGGTTTCTGCCGCTATGCGATAATCCGAACGAGCTCCATCGCAATTAACGCGGCTGGATTTGCGGAGGTGGCGTCATAGACCTCCCCTTGCTCATGAAGTGGACCCGTCGCTTGTTTGCGACCATCTGCATGCTCCTCCCGTGACATAAAACTGTCAAGCGGGATCGATGAGTTTCAAATCACATTTGACGATGTGTTCCATGCTGTTCCCGCGACACATCGGCTGCTTGCAACGATGGAATAAATCATCGGCGGCAGCGTTTGTGTCGAAGAGAACACCCGCCTCCTCCGTCCTCATTCATTTCCAGAAAGCCAGAGATGAAAGCATCATTTTGTATCGCCGTGCTCGCAGCCCTCGTCACCGGATCAGCATTCGCGCAGACGCCGCCGCAGACCTCGACCAAGAAAGTCGAGGGCACCGAGAACGTCTACATCTTCCGCTATGGCGGCCATCAGTCGATGTTCGTGGTGACGCCGCAAGGGGTGATCGCGACCGATCCAATCTCCTACTTGCGTCCCGCCAAGCCCTATATCGATGCGATCAAGGCCGTCACCGACAAGCCGATCAAATACGTCATCTACAGCCACCACCATTACGACCACATCGCCGGCGGCCAGCCCTTCAAGGATCTCGGCGCCACCTTCATCGCGCATCGCCGCACCAGGGAGCGGCTGCTCGAGTTGAAGAAACAGAATGCGCTCCTGGCCGATATCGTGATGCCGGATCAGGTGGTCGACGACAAGAAGACCATCACGCTCGGTGGCACCACGCTGGAGCTCGACTATGTCGGCCGCAACCATTCCGACAACTCGCTGGTGATGCGGCTGCCGAAGGAGAAGCTCGTCTTCGTGGTCGACTTCGCGCCGATCGAGGCGGTCCAGTTCCGCAACATTCCCGACAATTCCTCGCCGCTCGAATATATCGCCTCGCTCAAGAAGCTGGCTTCGCTCGACTGGGAGCGGATGATCCCCGGCCATCCCTATGCCGGCGGCCGGCTCGGCACCAAGAAGGATGTCGAGGACGACATCGCCTACATGGAGGATCTCTCGGCCGAGGTGAAGAAGGCGGCCGACGCCGGCAAATGCTTCGACACCGCGATGAAGGAGGTGAAGCTGCCGAAATACGAGAAGTGGGCGAATTACGAAGCGAGCCTGCCCGCCAATGTCGAGCGCTTCTGCTATTGGTGGGGTCGCGGGTACTAACGGCTCGCACCGAACTCGTAGGGTGGGCAAAGGCGCGCAAGCGCCGTGCCCACCACCTCTCTCGATCGCGAAACATGCGTGGGCACGCTTCCGCCGTCGCTCTTCGAGCTATGGCGGACAAGTCGCTTTGCCCACCCTACGAGAGCATTCGTGATGGTGACATCATGCCCCTGTTTTGCCCGACGGGTCAAGCCATTTTCTAAAAATCCGAACCTCGCCCACAGCGACCGGCAGGCCCTTGATTCCATGAGCGCCGGCTACTGTGCATGGGGTTGTTTTCAGATTTTGCCGATGACGGCGGCCGCGCTGACGGTTTCCTCCCGTCACTTTCCCCGCTTCTTGTCCCCCTTCCCTTCCTTCTCCAGCGCCTTGCGCACGTTGTCGAACTCCGCCGCCGAGGCCTTGTCGGCGCGGGGAAAGCGCAGGTCCAGCTTTTCGAGCTCCGCGACGATGACGGAGCCGATCACCACGCGGGCAAACCATTTGTGGTCGGCGGGCACGACATACCAGGGCGCATGCGGCGTGGCGGTGTGGCGCACGATGTCCTGATAGACCGCCTGGTAGCGCGGCCACAGGGCGCGCTCCTTGATGTCGTCCATCGAGAACTTCCACTGCTTGGCCGGCTCCTCCAGCCGGTCGAGAAAGCGCTGGCGCTGCTCTTCCTTGGAGAGATTGAGAAAGAACTTCAGCACCAGCGTGCCGTTGCGCGCCAGGTAACGTTCCCAGGCGGCAATGTCCTCGAACCGTTCCTGCCAGATGTTCTTGGTGACGAGCTTCGGGGGCAGCTTCTCCTTGGCGAGAACCTGCGGGTGGACACGCGTGACCAGGCACTCCTCGTAATGGGAGCGGTTGAAGATGCCGATATGACCGCGCTCCGGCAGCGCGATGACGTGGCGCCAGAGGAAATCGTGGTCGAGCTCCTTGCTGCTCGGCGCCTTGAAGGCGGACACCTCGCAGCCCTGCGGATTGATGCCCTCGAAGATCGCCTTGATCGCGCTGTCCTTGCCGCCGGCGTCCATGGCCTGGAACACGATCAGCACCGACCAGCGGTCCTGGGCGTAGAGCTTCTCCTGGAATGCGACCAGCCGCTTCTTGTTGGCGTCGAGAATCTCCTGCGCCGTCTCCTTGTCCAGATCGCCCTTCTCGTTGGTCTTGTGGTCCTTCAGGTGGAACTTGCCGGAGCCGTCATGCCGGAATGGCGTGATGTAGCGGTCAAGTTCCTGGGCGAGCGATTTGGACGGCTTTTTGCTCATGAGCGCGGGGCACCTTGCGTTGCGACTTCAATCGGTCGAGCAGGCTACCAAGGATGCCCTTCGGAAGGAATATGATGAAAAGCACCAGCAGCACGCCGTAGACGAGGTTGTCCCAGCCGACCGCCTTGGTGCCGAAGCCGATGCGCAGGGTCTCCGCGAGCAGGATGGTGATGACGGCGCCGACGGTCGGGCCGAGCGAGACGAACAGGCCGCCGACGATGGCCGCGAACACCATCTGCAGCGACACGGCGATGCCGGAGACCGTGTCGGGCGTGATGAACATCTGGTACTGGCAATAGATCGCGCCCGCCAGCGCCGTCATCACGGCACTGATCAGGGTGATCTTCAGTTTCTCCGCGGTGACGTCGACGCCGGCCGCGGCAGCCGCGTCCTCATCCTCAGAGATCGCCTCGAGCGCGTAGCGGCTCATGCTGCGATCGATCAGGTGCCAGACGACGATGCCGCCGAGCCAGACCGCGAGCGCGATCAGGTACCAGGTGATCTTGTCGTCGAATTGCAGCGCCAGCAGCTTGTTGCCCGAGGCGCGGTTCGGCGTGTAGCCGAGCGAGCCGCCGGTATAGTCGCGCGTCGCCGTGATCACCTGGAGCACGATGCCCGACAGCGCGAGCGTCACCAGCACGAAGTAATGTCCGGTGATGCGGAAGCGGAAGCAGGGATAGCCGACGATCAGCGCCAACGCGCCCGCCGCGACCATGCCGATGGGGATGCCGATCCATGGCGACAGGCCGAGATGGTTCCAGAGCAGCGCGGTGACATAGGCACCGATCCCCATGAAGCCGCCATGGCCGAGCGAGACCAGGCCGAACCGCCCCATCATCGACCACGACGTATAGGCGAACGACCAGATCAGGATCAGCACCAGAATGTGCAGATGATAGGGATCGCGATAGACGAACGGCAGCGCGACCAGCGCGGCCAGTCCTATCCCCCATGCGACGCGCCGGCCCTGCCCCATCATCGGCGCCTCGCGAGCAGGCCCGCGGGCCGGATGAACATCATGACGATGAAGAAGGCGAAGGCGAGCACGTAGCCCCATTCGAGATCGGAGAACAGACCACCCAGCGAGATGATCTCGGCAAACACGAAGGCCGCAATGAAGCCGCCGATGAAATTGCCGAGACCCCCGAGCACGCAGATCAGGAAGGTGATCGGACCGAAGGAGAGGCCGACGAAGGGGTGCACGTCATATTGCAGCACCAGCAGACAGGCGGCTAGTCCGGCCAGCCCGCCGCCGATCGCGGAGGTGATGAGATAGATCCGCCTGGTGTCGACGCCCATCAGCGCCATGATCTGGCGGTCCTGCGAGATGGCGCGGATCGCGGTGCCGGTGAAGGTGCGCGTCATGAAGAGATAGACCGCGACCATGCCGACCAGCGCCGCCAGGAACGACAGAAGTCGCGCGTAGCTGAAATTCATGTCGCCGAAGGCGAGCACCGGCAGGCGGATGCCGAGGTTGCGGAAGTCGATGCCGAAGGCGACGGTGGCAAAGCTCTGCAACACGAACAGCACGCCGCCGGTTGCAAGCAGCTGGTTGATCGGCGGCGCCGTCAACAGCGGCGCGATCACGAGATAATGCAAGAGCGCGCCGAGGATCGCGACCAGCAGGATGGTCAGGGGCGCGGCGATGAAATAGCTGATGCCGTAATACTGGACCATGAAGTACATGGCGTACATGCCGATCATCACGAGCTCGGCGTAGCAGATCCAGGTCACGTCGATGACGCCGAAGATCAGGTTCAGCCCGAGCGCGAGCAGCGCCAGCACGCCGCCGAGCAGGATCCCGTTGATCACGGCCTCCAGCAGATAGATGTCGAAAATATCCAGGAACGCCTGCATATGCCCCTCACACCCCGAGATACGCTTCCTTGACCGTGTCGCTCGCCAGCATCTCGGCCGAGGTGCCCGAGGCGCGGATCGTGCCGGCCTCGATCAGATAGGCCCGGTCGACCACGCGCAGCACCTGCTGCACGTTCTGCTCGACGATCAGCACCGTCAGCCCGCTGGCGCGGATCCGCTTCACCAGCTCGAACACCTGCTGCACCACGACCGGCGCCAACCCGGCCGAGGGCTCGTCGAGCAGCAGAAGTTTCGGATTGGACATCAGCGCGCGGCCGATCGCGCACATCTGCTGCTCGCCGCCGGACATGGTGCCGGCCATCTGGTGGCGCCGCTCCTTCAATCGCGGAAACAGATCGAACACGACCTCCAGACGCTCGGCGTATTTCCCCCGCGCCTCCTTCATGAAGGCGCCCATCTTGAGATTGTCGTCGACCGAGAGCTGCGGAAACAGCCGCCGGTTCTCGGGCACATGCGCAATCCCGAGGCTGACGATCTTGTGCGGCGGTGTGGCGATGACATCGACGCCTTCCATCCTGATTGATCCGCGCGTGGGACGGATCAGGCCCGAGATGACACGCATCAGCGTGGTCTTGCCCGCGCCGTTCGGACCGATGACGCCGACGGCCTCGCCGGCCTTCACGTCGAGATTGACGTCGAACAGCGCCGGGAACGTGCCATAGCCGGCATTGACGCCGCGAAGCTCCAGCATCACTGGCCTCCCGCGCGGCGGCGCGCTTCAGCGGCCGCGGCCTGCGTGGTCTCGGCATCGGTTCCAAGATAGACCTCGATGACGCGCGGATCACCGGCGACCGCGCTCGGCAGGCCCTCCGAGATTTTTTCGCCGTGATCGAGCACCATGACGCGGTCGACCACGCGCATCAACACGCCCATGATGTGCTCGACCCAGATGATGGTGATACCGAGCTCGTCGCGGATGTTGCGCAGCATGTCGGCGGCCTGGTCCATCTCGGCCTCGTCGAGGCCGCCGAGACTCTCATCGGCGAGAAGAAGTTTGGGTGCAGTGGCGAGCGCTTTCGCAAGTTCGAGCTTCTTCAAGCCTGCTGCGCCGAGGCCGTCAACGCTGGCGTGGCGATCGGTCGGCAAGCCCACCATCGCGAGTGACCGCTCCGCCGCCTCCTCGGCCTTGATGCGGCTGTGGCGCCCTTGGCCGTAGAATCCGGCAAGCGCGACATTCTCGAAAATGGAGAGCCGCCGGAACGGCCGCGGAATCTGGAAAGTGCGGCCGATGCCGCGGTTGATGATCCGGTGCGGTGCCAGCCCCGCGATCTCCGAGCCATCGAACAGAATCGATCCTGAGCTCGGCGCCAGCGTGCCGGAGAGCATGTTGAAGATCGTGCTCTTGCCCGAGCCGTTGGGACCGATCAGGCCGAGGATCTCGCCCTGCTCGACCCTAAACGACACGTTGTTGACGGCTGTGAAGCCGCCAAACCGCTTCACCAGCCTGCTGACCTCCAGCACCGCAACGCTCCGCTGCTACTGGTTACTGTAGGTGGTGCCCTTCGGCAGCGGCAGCACGGCTTCGCGCTGCGCCTGGCTCTTGGGCCACACCACCGAGGACTTATCGTCGATGTACTGGATCACGACCGGGAACGAGCGCTCGTTCTGGCCCGCCATCGGTGTGCCCTCGCCGTAGAACTTGACGCCGAAGCCGAGCATGGTGCCACCCTCCGGAATGTCGGTGTCGAGCGACGCCTTGCGCAGCGCCTCGGGATCGACCCCGCCATACTTCTTGATCGCGCGCGGCAGGACGTCATCCATGAACACGTAGGTGTTGGACGCGCCGATGCCGACATGGGCGGAGCGGATGGCAACGCCGGGCCTGATCTTGTCGAACTCCTCGCCGACCATTTTGATGATGGGCGCAAGCTTCGGGTTCATGGTCTTCTGGTTGGCCAGCCAGATCGAGATCGGATCGGTGTTGAAGATGTAGCTCGCGTCAGCGCCCATCCCCTCCTTCAACTTCTCGTAGACGCCGTAGCCGGCGCCATGGCCGACGAGGGCTGCGAACTTCAGGCCCTGCTCACGCGCCTGCCGCAGCAACAGCGTGATGTCGGGATTGTAGCCGGTGTGGAAAATCACGTCGGGCTTGGCGCGCTTCAGCTTGGTCACCAGCGCGGAGAGATCCGGCGCGGTCGCCGAATAGCCCTCCGTCAGCACGACGTTGAAACCCGCCTTTTTCGCACCGGCCTCGTTGCCCTTGGAGACGTCGACGCCATAGGAGCCGTCCTCGTGGACGATGGCGACGCGGAGATCCTTCGGCTCCTTGCCGAGCTTGCCTTGCGCGTTCTGCGCGATGAAATCCATCGTCATTGCACCGAACTGGTCGCCGCTCGCCTGCGGGCGGAACACGTATTTGTAGTTCTTGTCGGCGAACACGGCGGACGAGATGCAGGTCGTCATCCACATGAACTTCTTCAGCTGCTCGACACGGGCGGCAACCGGCACGCATTGCGCCGAGGAGAAGAAGCCGAGCACCATGTCGACCTTCTCCTGCTCGAGCAGGCGGACGGATTCGTTGATGGCGATGTCGGGCTTGCTCTGCGCGTCGGCGTAGACCGCCTCGACCTTGTAGCCCTCGACGCCGGTCTTGCTGAAATGATCGAGGATGATCTTGGTACCGAGATATTCGAGCTCGGAGCCGCCGCCGGCGAGCGGGCCGGTCAGGTCGAAAATCACGCCGATCTTGATCTTCTTCTCTTGAGCCTGAACCGAAACGGTCAGGCCCATCGCTGCAATCGCGACCAACAGCCCACGTACCAAGCGGGCAGCCATGCGCAGGCGCATCTAAACCTCCCTGGACGATTGTGCATTGCAATTTTTTGTTTTGCTTTTGCGCCCATCACATGGGCTCGGCCGCGCGATGTCAAGCCTCGCGCGTCAGCGCGAAGCGAACTGCTGCGCGATGAAGGCCGTGACAAATCGCGGCATGGCCGGCATGAGATCATCCATTCCGCGCACGAGATGGATGGCCGACAGCTCCGGCTCGTCCTGGCGAGCCAGGTTGGCTTCGATCCGCGCGCGCGCAGCCTCACCCGGCATATCCAGGTTGAGGATCTGTATCATTGCAAGTGCGCTGCCGGTGACGACACAGTGCCAGTCCGTCTCCGCCGAATAATCAGCGGGGAGCAGGCCGGTCTCCTCCTCGAGCTCGCGAACGACGCTGCCGGGAATGTCGAGGGTGCCGTCCCTGACATCGTCGAGATCGGGCGTGCCTGAGGCGAAGTAGATTCGTCCCGCATTGGCTGTGTGATGCGCCATCTCGCCCATCAGGAAAGCGCCGTCGGACGTGCGCAGCGCACCCATGCCGAACCCGTTGAATACGGCCGGATCGGGAAAGCCCCAATCGCGCCAGGCCAGGAAGCTGGCGAAATCCGTCTCGAAATAGGTCGCAGCGAGATGACCGTCGGTGAAGACGGCATCGCGCCCGAGCAGAACCCTGCCGTTCCAGAGTTTCGGCCGCGCACGCTGCTGCTCGGCGAAATGCGCGGCGATCTCGGCGCGCCGCTCCTCGGCGAACGGCCAGATCACGGGGCGCACGGCAAGGTCAAGCGTCGTAACGCGATGAATGGTCAGTGACGTCATGACGCCTGATTACCCAGCCTTCGCGTCAGTTATTTGGCGCTCCCTGTGGTCTTCTTGGCCTGTTCGACAAACTTGTTGGTGAAGGTCTTGCTGACGTCGATCTTGGCATTGGCCACCTCGGGCGAACCGACACTGAACACCGCCAGCACGGCGTCCGCTCCCTTCGGATCCATCTTCCCGGTCTCGGAGAACATCGGGATCGTGTTCTTAAGCGCCGCGAGATAAAGATCCTTGTTCTTGCCGACCATCTCGTCCGGCATCTTGGCCATGATTTCTTCGGGCGAATGCGAATGGATCCAGGCGATCGTGGCCAGCATCGCGTTGGTCAGCGCCTGCGTCTCCTTCTCGTGTCCGTTGACCCAGGCCACGGTCGAGTACAGCGCGCCACCCGGATATTCACCACCGAAGGTCTCGAGCGTGTCCTTCTGCGTGCGGGTGTCGCTGAGGATACGCAAATCCTTGTGGCTGCCCTGAAGCACGGTGACGGAGGGATCGAGCATCACCGCGGCATCGATCTGCCCCTGCTCCATCGCAGCCACGGCCGTGGCGCCGAGGCCAACGCCGATCACCGCGGTGCCGGCGGGATCGAGGCCGTTTTTCTTCAGGAGATATTTCAGGAAGAAGTCAGTGGAGGAGCCGGGCGCGCTGACGCCGACCTTCTTGCCGGCCAGATCCTTGACCGACTTGATGTCGTTGGTGTGCGACGGTGCGACGACCAGCACAAGGCCCGGATAGCGGTCATAGACCACGAACGCCTGCAGTTCCTGCTTCTTGGCCGCCAGGTTGACGCAATGGTCGAAATAGCCGGACACCACATCGGCGCTGCCGCCGAGCACGGCCTTGAGCGCGTCCGAGCCGCCCTTGAGGTCGACCAGGTCGACGTTGAGGCCGGCTTTTTCGTACTCACCGAGCTGCTTGGCCAGCACCGTCGGCAAATAGCACAGGCAGGCGCCGCCACCGACCGCGATCGTGACCTTGCTTTGCGCTGCGGCAAGACCGGTGGTGAGCGTCAGCGCGAGCAGCGCGCCGGCGAGCCTGGCAATCGTGTTCTTCATTGGTTTCCTCCGTTCGGCTGGCGGCACCATAGAGCAGCGGGACTGCCTTGAGAAGCACCGCTTAAGTGGCACTGGCCATTGGTCTTTCGGCGCAATAGCATGGGTGCACAACAAGCATTCCTGATGGGGAGAATCGTCCATGAATCGCCTTGCTGCCGGGCTGTCGATCACCGCCGCCTTCGTCGCCGGATGCGGCGCGACCTACCTGCTCGGGCCGGCGCTGGCCGCCGAAAACATCACCGCGCAGATCATCCATACCGGCGAGATGGAAGGCGACGCACTCGGTCCCGCCAACCAGGTCGGCTACCGCTCGAAGACGTTCATGACCGCCGATGGCTCGACCGTGTCGATCCAGGTCGGCAATGTGCCAAAACACCTGCATCCCAACACCAACGAGATCCAGTACATCCTGGACGGGACCGGGACGATCTGGCTCGGCGACAAGGAAGTGACGGTGAAGCCGGGCGACCTCGTCATCATCCCGAAGGGCACGCCGCATGGCGGCACCAAGCCGATCAGCGGCCAGGTCAAGGCGATCGCGATCAAGACCCCGCCGCAGGCGCCCGACGACGTCAAGCTGCTGGATTGAGCATTTGCGATCGGGGCTCGCGCAGATGCGCGGGCCCTTCTTCCGCTAGCCGCGACTGTCCACGGTTGGACGCCAGACCAGGAGGCGCCGTTCGACCAGCGTCACTCCAAAATCGATCAGGATGACGAAAGCCGACAGCACGAACATGCCGGCGAACACGCCGGCGACGTCGAACACGCCTTCGGCCTGTTGGATCAGATAGCCAAGCCCCGCGGCCGATCCCAGATATTCGCCGACGACGGCGCCGACCACGGCGAAGCCGACCGAGGTGTGCAGCGAGGAGAACATCCACGACAGCGCCGACGGCCAATAGACGTGCCGCATCAGCTGCCCCTCGCTCATGCCGAGCATGCGGCCATTGTCGAGCACGGTACGGCTGACCTCCTTAACGCCCTGATAGACGTTGAAGAACACGATGAAGAACACCAGCGTCACGCCGAGCGCGACCTTGGACCAGATGCCGAGCCCCAGCCACAGCGCGAAGATCGGCGCGAGCACGACGCGGGGCAGCGCGTTGGCCATCTTCACGTAAGGGTCGAACACCGCGGCAACCAGCGGCTGCCGCGCAAACCAGAAGCCGACCAGGACGCCGCTGAGCGAGCCGATCACGAAGGCGAGGATCGATTCCCAGAGCGTGATCGCGAGATGCTTCCAGATCACACCGGAAACGAACCATTTGACGATCTGGTCGAACACGTCGACCGGATTGGAGAAGAAGAACGGCGGCAGCAAAATCTTGCCGAACACCGGCACGGTGGAGAGCAATTGCCACAGCACGATGCAGACAACGGCGACCAGGACCTGCAACGCAAGCAGCGTAACGCGCGACATCAGACCGCCTCCGCCGCGTGGTTGGATTGGGCGTAGCCCTTCATCACCTCGTCCTTGAGCACGCTCCAGATCTCGCGATGCAGCGCATGGAACTCCTTGTCCATCCGCACCTCGAAGATGTCGCGCGGGCGGGCGAGCGTCACGCGCCAGTCGCCTATGATGCGCGAGGACGGCCCCGCCGACATGATCACGACGCGATCGGCGAGCGCGATCGCCTCCTCGAGATCATGAGTCACGAACAGGACGGCCTTGCGGTCGGCATTCCACAAGTCGAGCAGGAGGTTGCCCATGACCTGCCGCGTCTGCGCATCAAGCGGCCCGAACGGCTCGTCCATCAGCAGGATCTTTGGGTCGCGGATCAGGACCTGCGCCAGCGCCACGCGCTTGCGCTGGCCGCCTGAGAGCATGTGCGGATAGCGGCCCGCAAACGCGCCGAGACCGACGGAGGTGAGCCATTTCTGCGCTTGCGGCAGCGCCTCGGTGCGCGGCGTGCCCTTGATTTCGAGCCCGATCGCGACATTGTCCAACGCCGTCTTCCAGGGGAACAGCGCATCCGCCTGGAACAGATAGCCGGCATCGCGGTTCAACCCCGCGAGCGGCTGATCGAAAATCCTGACGCTGCCGGCAGCTGGCTTGAGCAGCCCGGCGGCGACGTTGAGCAACGTGGATTTTCCGCAGCCGGTCGGGCCGACAATGGCGACGAACTCGCCCTGGGCGACCGCGAGATGGGCCTTCTCCACCGCTGTATAGACCCGCCCGTCCCCCAACCGGAACGCGACCTTGGCATCTTCCAGCGCCACCGCCGTGGGCGTTGTCATGTGTTTCCTCCGAACTTGGCTTGATGCCTTAGCCGCTCGCGCGGCCAAGTTCAATCAACCGGCCAAGCGTGCTACGCATGGGGTCTGGCCCCCTTGCCGCCCCTTGAGCCCATCCGCGATGCCCTCCAAGCTGGCGATCACCTACCGAAACGTCACCAAGAGCTTCGGCTCCCTCAGGGCCGTCGACGACGTCTCGCTCGACATCGCCGAGGGCGAGTTTCTGGCTGTTGTCGGCGGCTCGGGTTCGGGCAAGACGACGCTGCTGCGGCTTGCCAACCGGCTGATCGAGGCCGATGGCGGCACCATCACTGTCGAGGGCGAGGACGTCCAGAACGTCGATCCCGTCGCGCTGCGGCGTCGGATCGGCTACGTCTTCCAGAGCGGCGGGCTGTTTCCGCACTTGAGCGTCGCCGACAATATCGGGATCACGCCGAAGCTGCTCGGCGCGCCCGCAGCCGAGATCGCGGAGCGCGTCAACGAGCTGATCGAGCTGATCCAGCTCGACCGTGCCTCCCATCGTGACAGGCTGCCGGAGGCGCTTTCAGGCGGGCAGCGCCAGCGCGTCGGCGTGGCGCGGGCGCTGGCAGCAAGGCCGCGCATCGTGCTGATGGACGAGCCGTTCGGCGCGCTCGATCCCCTCACCCGCGATGCGCTCGGCGAGGATTTTCGCGAGCTGCACCGCAAGCTCGGCCTGACCACCGTGATGATCACGCACGACATGACGGAGGCGATCCTGCTGGCCGACCGCATCGCGGTCATGCGCGGCGGCAAGCTGCTCGCGCAGGGTACGCCGGCGGAACTCTCGACGAGCACCGATGCCTATGTGCTGGAGCTGCTGCGCACGCCACGGCGCCAGGTCGAGCGGCTGAACGCGCTGCTGCCACAGGGCGGTGCGGCATGAGTTTCCTCAATGATCCGCGCTGGGGCGAGGCGCTGTCGCATTTGCCCGACTACCTCGGCAATCATGTCCGGGTGAGCCTCGCCGCGCTCGCGCTCGGCCTGATCGTCAGCTTGCCGCTCGCAATCCTCACACGCAACCGCCCGGCGCCGCGCGCCATCCTGCTCGCGCTCGCCAGCATCGTGCAGACCGTGCCGGGGCTGGCGCTGCTCGCGCTGTTCTATCCGCTGCTGCTGCTCGCGGCGTCCGTGACGCTGAAATGGTTCGGCGTCTCCTTCTCCGCGTTCGGGTTCCTGCCGGCCATGCTGGCGCTGGCGCTCTATTCGATGCTGCCGGTGCTGCGCAACGGCATCACCGGGCTCAACGGCATCGATCCCGCGCTGATCGAAGCCGCGAAGGGCGTCGGCATGACGGAGCGGCAGTCGCTCACGATGGTCGAGCTTCCGCTGGCGCTGCCGGTAATGATGGCCGGCATCCGCACCGCCGCCGTGTGGGTGATCGGCACCGCGACGCTGTCGACGCCGATCGGTCAGACCAGCCTCGGCAATTACATTTTTGCGGGGCTGCAGACCCAGAATTGGGTGTTCGTGTTGTTCGGCTGTTTCGCGTCGGCCCTGCTCGCGCTCGCCGTCGATCAGCTGCTCGGCTTGATCGAGAGCGGGCTGCGCCAGCGCGGTCGTCTCCGCGCCGGACTCGGCGCGATCGGCATCGCGGCACTGGTTGCGGCGACGCTGGTGCCTACGATGGGACGTTCGTCGTCCGGCTATGTGGTCGGCGCAAAAACCTTCGCCGAACAATACGTGCTCTCGGCCCTGCTGCGGGACCGCCTCCAGGCGGCAGGTCTCTCCGCCACGGCGCGGTCCGGTCTCGGCTCGAGCGTGATCTTCGAGGCGCTGAAAGCCGGCGACATTGATCTCTATGTCGACTATTCCGGCACGCTCTGGGCCAACCAGCTGCACCGCACCGACATCAAGCCTCGCGCGGAGCTGGTGGCAGATTTGAAGACGGCGCTCGCCAAGGACAACATCACGCTGCTCGGCGAGCTCGGTTTCGAGAATGCCTATGCGCTGGTGATGCCGAAAAAGCGCGCCGACGCGCTTGGCATCCACACCATTGCCGATCTCGCCGCACATGCGTCGACGATGTCGATTGCCGGCGATTATGAATTCTTCTCGCGACCGGAATGGGCGGCGCTCCAGAAGGCCTACGGTCTTCAGTTCAACGCACAGCGCCAGATGCAGCCGGATTTCATGTACGCCGCTGTAGCCAGCGGCGAGGTCGACGTGATCGCCGGCTATACCAGCGACGGGCTGATCGCGAAGTACGAGTTGGTGGCGCTCGACGATCCCAAGCAAGCGATCCCGCCTTACGATGCCATCCTGCTGCTGGCGCCGAAGCGTGCCGGTGACGAGAGGCTGCAGGCAGCCCTCGAGCCGCTGCTCGGCAGGATCGACATCGCCACGATGCGCGAAGCAAACCTGCGCGCCAGCGGCAATGATGCGAATTCATCGCCGGATGCGGTGGCGAAGTGGCTGTGGGAGAAGGTGGGCCGGCGCTAGGGCGTGCCTCCCTGCGCCGCCGCCCTTGCTACGCCTTCTCGGTCGCCCCTCCGGCATCGACCCAGTCCTTGAAACCGCCGACGTTGTAGACGTGGCCGTAGCCCATGTCCTGAAGCAGCTTGCCGGCGAGCGCGGAACGGCCACCGGAGGCGCAATAGAGGATCACGGTCTTGTCCCTGGCGAGCGCCTTGTCGTGATAGGGCGAGTCCGGATCGGCCCGAAACTCCAGCATGCCGCGGGAGATATTCACTGCGCCCGGAATCTTGCCGCTCTTCTCGATTTCAGGCGCATCGCGCACGTCGAGCACGAGCGCGCCCTTCCCGATCATCTCTTTCGCCTGGGCCGGCGAGATCTTCGGCACGGCCGCGTTGGCGGCCTCGAGCATCTGTTTCACGGAAATGGGCAAATGACTTCTCCTGTGGTTCGCAATCCGTTGAGCGCCCCCATTAGCCGGCATCATCCGTCGCGGCGTCCCTCATTCGGAGGAGGACACCGGGCCAAAGTATCAACGGACGCAGTGGCGAATGAATGGCCGCGATGGAAACTACAGCCCGCGGATCATCCCGGCATTGATCAGCAACCGGTTGAGCCGCCGCGCCTCGGCGCCGTCCTTGCAACCGTAGAAGATGCCCTTGCAGCGGATCATGATCTCCTTCTGCGCGACGAAGGACGGATCGAGCGGAATGCCTGCGGCTTCCTGGATCACCAGCGGCAGATAGGGACCATCGATCGTGTCCATCACCGCGTCGCTCTTCACAGGCTCGAAATTGACGGCGTCGATCGCGTAATAGGTCGCGTAGAGACGCGGATCGTAGGCGTCGAGCTTCTTGCCGATCGCACCTTCGTCGAGCCCGGGCTCGAGCAGATTGGGCGCGAACTCGGGCTGATGATCGCCATAGCGCACGATCAGGAAGGGCTCGCCCGGAAAATTCCTCTTCAAGCCTGCAATGAAGGCCTTGTATTGCTCGGCGCTCATCGCCTGCCGGCGCAGATATTCGTCGATGGACGGCGCGTTGCCCGGCGCGCGCCAGTTCGGCACCAGATCGGGGCGGAAGCGCGTCTCCCAGGGGAAATGATTGGCACCGAGATAGATGAAGCTGAACAGCGGCTTGTTCGGCGTCCGCTCGCCCATCAGCCGCAGCGCCTTGTCGTAGAAGAAACTGTCGGGCTCGACATCCTTCGCGCCGAGATCCCGGGAGTCCAGGAAGCGCTCGACGCCGGTCGTCAGCTGGAAGCTGCGCGCGCCCATGAAGCCGCCATAGGCGGGATAGAGCGACATGGTGTCGTAGCCGCAGCGGCGCAGCGCCAGCGGCAGGCCGCGCTCGACGCGACCCGAGGCGATGCGCGTCACGAAATAGGCAAAGCGGCCGAACGAGCGCGAGGAGAGACCGGCAAGTACGTTATACTCGGTGAACCAGCTCGGCCCGCCATTGCTTTCGGCCAGGAAGGTACGCTCCTTGCCGTCCCAGGACTTGAAGTGACTGCCGTATCCCGGCGGCACCTTGATGCCCTGTGCGGCGCGGATGTCAAAGCTCGATTCATCATGGATCATGATGATGTTCGGCCGCCGGCCGGCCGGATGGCAAGAATCCACCAGCGGCATGTTGAGCCGCTCATTGGTCGAGGCGTCCGACTCCATGAAGCCGTACTGCACGAAATCGGATACCGCGGTGACGCCGGAGCGGAAGAATTTCGAGAGATAGCCGTCGTCGTAATAACCGCGCCAGGCTTCGTCCGGATGATAGACGGAATATCCGACCAACCCCGCGAGACAGGCGAGCATCGCGGCGAGTGCCGGAAGGCGGCGGATGCGGAATGGATCGAGCCACCACAGCGCATACATCAGCGGCAGCGTGACGAGGCCGGCCCCGATCACCGACCAGCGCAGATTCGGGAAGATCGTGAACAGGAACGCGACCGTGTCGAGGTCGATCATCATCAGGTCGATGAAGTTGACCGTCATCTGCACGACGTCGTGCTTGAGCCGCGACAGCAGCACCAGCACGACGACCATGGTCAGCGACAGCGCGCCCGACAGTGCCGGCCGGCGCAACAGCGTGACCCAGAAGAAGTTGAGGATGCCCCAGGCGAGCAGGAAGGACAGGCGCGAGCCGAAATCGGTCTCGGTCTCGTACATCAGCGCAAGCGCTGCGAAATGCGGCGCGGCCACCGCGAGCAGCCGCCAGATGCCGAGCGCGGCGACGCTCGCCAGGACGGCGGTGGTGGCGGAAGGGCCTGGATTGGGCGCGGGCGCCATCGACGACACGCAACTCTGGTCCGGCGCGGTGATGCCAAGCCGTCTGACCGGCCCGCGGCGTTCGGCGCAGCCGGAAAGCCTGCGCCGTGTCATAAAACTGTAATGGAATGGTCACGGGCAGGCAACGCGATCCGCCATCCGACCTTCGCTTAATGTTAGCGGGAGGCGAAAGGCCGCACCTCGGGCGACGCTAGGGTTTGGCGATCCCGGCGATGAACAGATCGATCACCCCCTCCGCCATCCGCTCGACTTCGTCTTCCGCCACGCCCCAGCGCGGAAAATGGCCGTCGAGGTTCATCCGGGCAAAGCCGTAGATCAGGGCACGGCCGGCGATCAGGATGCGCTTGAGATCCGCCGACCGCAGCAGGCCGTGCGCGGCCGCCTCGGCCAGCATCCGCTCGGTCAACGCGACCAGCTCGGCATTGTCGCGCGTCAGCTCGGCCGAACTGCCATGGGCGAAATAGCGGCCTGTCGAGATGATCTCGAAATGGGCGGGGTTGCGCATCGCCCATCGCACATAGGCGATGCCGAAGGCGCGGAAGCGGACCAGCGGGTCGGCCGACGGCGCCTCCGCCAGCGCAGCCTCGATCTCGACGCGAAAGCGCCGCTGCGCTTCCTCGGCCACCGCAGCCATCAGGGCGTCGCGGTTGGGAAAGTGCCGGAACGGCGCTCCCGGCGACACCGCCGCCCGGCGCGCCGCCTCGCGCACGGAGACCTCGGCACCCTCAGCCGCCAGTTGCAGCGCAGCATCAATCAGCACGCGGCGGAGGTCGCCGTGATGATAGGGCCGGGCTTCGGATGTCTGGCGGCGGGCGCGAGGTTTGGAGGTCCGAGGCTTGGTCTGACGGGCGGGCATGGCGCCTTCTAGCATCACCCGAACGTGAATGTAAGCAGCGATTACACCATTGACGGCTACATCGCCCCGAAATGTAATCAATGATTACATAAAGGAGGAGACCACCATGTCGCAACGTCAAAGCTGGTTCGAAGGCTGGCGGCTGCTCGCCGTCCTCACGCTGTGCCTGATTGCCTTATGCCTCTGGATCGCCTCAATGCGACAGTTCGAGGTCGAGGGCGTCCGGATGGTGATCCGTTTCACGGCGCGCAGCTCGCTCTCGCTGTTCTGCCTGGCGTTCAGTGCCGCGGCGCTGGCGCGGCTCTGGCCGAACGCCTGGACGCGCTGGCAGCGCCGAAATCGCCGCTATCTCGGCTTGAGCTTTGCCGCCTCCCACACCATCCATGCGGTTGCAATCGTCGTATTCGCGAAAATGGACCCGGCCGGCTTTGCGGAGGCGACCTCGCCGGCCTCCTACATCTTCGGCGGCATCGGCTATGCCGTGATCGTCGCCATGAGCGCGACCTCGTTCGACCGAACGGCCGCACTGATCGGACCGCACGTCTGGCGCGCGCTGCACCTCATCGGCGGCTACTATCTCTGGTTCCAGTTCATGGTGTCGTTTGGCAAGCGCGTGACGACCATGCCTGGTTACGCGGCGTTCCTCCTTCCGCTGCTCGCCGTGATGGCGCTGCGGATGATCGCGATGGCCTCACGCGCGACCCCGCAAGCCGCCAAAGCCTGATCGCGTCAGCGGCCGAGGCCCTCGAGCTCGCGCGCGCGGACCTCGGTCATCCGGCGCAGGCACTCGCCGGCATCGACGCGCGCAATGGTGCCCTCGCCCATGCCGTAATACAGGCAATTGGCGTCGCGGTACTGGATCCAGAGCCGTTGCGCAGCGCGAAGCTGGTCGCGCTGCGCATCCGCCGCATTCTTCATCGCCTGCTGATAGGCGATGGTCATGCGCTTGTCCCATTGCGCGGTCTGCGCCTTCAGGCACTCGACCATCTCCGCGGTCGAGCCGTCGCAGGACCGCGGATCGCCCTGGTCCCCGGCTTGCGCCGCAGAGGCCAGGACCGTGGAGACCAAGGCGCAAAGGGCCGCAATCAGAATGCTTCGCATGCTCTAGCTCTGCGGCAGCAGCCCGAGCCGCTTGGCGATGATGCGGTCGACCGTTCGCTTGGGCAGCGTGGCCGTCATGAAGTGCCGCAGCCGGTCGGGCGCGATCTGGTAGCGAACCTTGGGGCTCGCAGCCGTGAGCGCCTCGAAGACGACTTCGGCGATCCGCTCGGCCGGCAGCCCGGTCTCACCGAGCTTCATCATGAACGCCATGACCTTGTTGAGCGCCGGCAGATAGGGCGAGTTCTGATAGACCGACATATCGAACTGCTCGGCCTTGCTCCAGATCGGCGTCTTCACTGCGCCGGGCGCAACGATGATGACGTCGATGCCGAACAGCATCAGCTCACGGCGCAGGCTTTCCGACAGGCCCTCGATCGCGTGCTTGGAGGTGCAATAGGGCGCCGACAGCGGGTTACCGTTCTTGCCAGCGACCGAGCTGATCATCACGATGCGGCCCTTCGGCCCCTTCAGCGATGGGTCCGCACCGAGCAGCGGTCCGAACGCCTGCGTCGCAATCACCGGGCCGATGACGTTGATGTCCATCTGGCGGCGGAAATCATCCGCCGACAATTCGAGCACGGGGCCGGCGACGGCAACGCCGGCGTTGTTGACGAGACCAGCCAGTGTCTCGCCGCCCAGCGCCTCGCGCACCTGGCGCGCAGCGGCCAGCACCGCGGCCTCGTCGGTGACGTCGAACAGCAGTGGCGTGAAGTTTTGGCCGAACTCACCGTTCAGCCGATCGGCATCGGCCTGCTTGCGGACGCTGCCGAAGACGCGATAGCCGCGCCCGATCAGAAATTTCGCAATGGCCCAGCCAATGCCGGTGGACGCGCCGGTAACGACGACGGATCGCATGGTCCTCTCCCCCCTTTTGTACCCCGCGACCAATGTAGGGGGAGGCTCCGCCAGCGCAATGCCATCGGGTTCTCAGGCCGCGCACCGATGATCATTTTCGAGCCTGCGCCGCCCTGCAAGAAGGCGTGGCAAGTGTCGGTTCTTAAGATGAAGTGGCGTGCGAACGTCGCGAAATACGATTGATTGCACGTTGAAAGCACGGATGAAGAGCCGAATCCTAGACTCTGAGGACACAGCGCTTTTGGCGATCGTGCGTTCCGGAAAAATTCTGAGAAACGACGCGAACTCAAGAATGTGGATTAAGCGTCAGTTCTTGGCTCTCTGGGAGCACATCAACTCGCGAAGAATTTGAATGAAGCAGCAATGCTTCGGGCGAGAAGAAAAGAGCGAGACCGCAGGTTGCGATCTCGCCCAGACATAATCGCGAAGATTTAAGATTTGGTTTGGCGAGCGAAGCTTGTGCTTTCGCTCTCGCGTCCCGAACGTAGCGCGTCGGCGACGCGCCACGTCCAGAGATCGCCGCCTTAGTTCTTCGACTTGTCGACCAGCGCGCCCTTCTTGATCCAGGGCATCATGTCGCGGAGTTTCGCGCCGACTTCCTCGATCGGGTGCTGGGCGAGCTTGGCGCGGGTCGCCTTGAACGAGGTCTGGTTGACCTTGTTCTCGAGCATCCAGTCGCGGGCGAACTTGCCGCCCTGGATGTCGGCGAGGACGCGCTTCATCTCGGCCTTGGTCTCGGCGGTGACGATGCGCGGACCGGTGACGTACTCACCGTATTCGGCCGTGTTGGAGATCGAGTAGTTCATGTTGGCGATGCCGCCTTCATAGATCAGGTCGACGATCAGCTTCACTTCGTGCAGGCACTCGAAATAGGCCATCTCCGGGGCGTAGCCGGCTTCGACCAGGGTCTCGTAGCCGCCCTTGATCAGCTCGACCAGACCGCCGCAGAGCACGACCTGCTCGCCGAACAGGTCGGTCTCGCATTCTTCCTTGAAGGTGGTCTCGATGATGCCGGCGCGGCCACCGCCGACAGCGGAGGCGTAGGACAGGCCGAGGTCATGGGCGTTGCCCGAGACGTCCTTGGCGATCGCGATCAGGCAGGGCACGCCGCCGCCGCGCTGATACTCCGAGCGCACGGTGTGGCCGGGGCCCTTCGGCGCGATCATCAGCACGTCGAGGTCAGCGCGCGGGTCGAGCAGGTTGAAGTGGACGTTGAGGCCGTGCGCGAACACCAGGGCAGCGCCCTTCTTCATGTTGTCGTGCAGGTGCTCGCGGTAGATGTCGCCCTGGAGCTCGTCCGGGGTCAGCATCATGACGAGGTCGGCCCATTTGGCGGCTTCGGCGACTTCCATCACCTTGAAGCCGGCGGCTTCCGCCTTCTTGACCGAGCCCGAGTCCTTGCGCAGCGCAATCGCCACGTCCTTGACGCCGGAGTCCTTCAGGTTGAGCGCATGGGCGTGACCCTGGCTGCCATAGCCGACGATGGCGACCTTCTTCCCCTTGATCAGGTTCAGGTCGGCGTCGCGATCGTAATAAACACGCATAGTCGTTTCCTCGTTCAGGGCCAGAATCGGCCGATAGTCAGTGTCCGAAGGGTGAAATTTGCGGATTTCGAGGGCTGTCTAGAGCATTTTCAGCCCTTAGGGAAACCCGTTTCTGCATGGAAATCCGCGACATCATGCATCCATGAAAACGGGGTAGAGGGAGGCGAGCAGCAGGAGCGCCATCAGGATATTGAAGGCGCGGACCAGCCGCTCCGAGGTCAGCACCGGGCGTAGTGCGGTGCCGAAGAAGGCCCAGACCACGGTCGAGGCCGTACCGACCAGCAGGCTGATCAGGGTCTGGATGGCGATGTTGATCGGGAATTGGGCAATCGCCGCATAGGCCGTGATGGTGCCGATCACGATCACCCAGCCCTTGGCATTGATCCACTGGAACATGGCGGCGCCCCAGAAGGTCATCGGGCCGCGACCGTCCTCGCTGCCCGGCGTGGTCGGTCCCGACATGGCGATCACGGCGGCAAGATAGATCAGGTAGGCCGCACCGGCGTATTTCAGGATGGTCTGGAGGATCGGGTACGCCAGGAACACCGTGCCGAGCCCGAGGCCGACAGCGCCGACCATGAAGGCAAAGCCGATGACGATGCCTGCGATGTGGGGAATGGTGCGCCGGAAGCCGTAGGTCAGGCCCGAGGCCAGCAGCATGATGTTGTTCGGCCCCGGGGTGAAGTACATCACCACCATGAAGGCGAGGAACGCATAGAAGAGCGAGTAGGCCATGTTCACCTCACGCAGCCTTCGCGAGCGGTTGGGGCCGCTTGACCAGCACCATCACCGCAATGCCGCCGATCACGGTCAGCATGCCGGCGAGACGCAGCGGCCCGAACCGTTCGCCGAACACGATGCTGGAGGCGGCCGATCCGACGAACGGCACCAGCAGCGCGAACGGCACCACTTGCGCCGCGGGATAGTCACGCAGCAGCCGGCCCCATAGCCAATAGGCGATGCTGGTGGAGATCGCGCCGATCACCAGCAGGCAGACGAGGCCGGTCAGCGACATATGGATCAGCGACTGGAAGGTCGGCGCCGGCCCGTTCACGACGAGCGCGAGTGCGAACAGCGGCACCGCGGCCGTGAGGCACAGCCAGGCGAACAGATCGAACATCGGCGCGCCGCGCGCACCGCGCAGCAGGAGATTGCCGACGGCAAAGCAGATCGGGGCGATCATCAGCACCGCGAAAGCGCCGACGCTGAAATCATAGCCGACGGTGCCGCAGATCATGAGCAGCCCGATGGCCGCAATGACAATTCCTAGCGTCTGTACCGGCGTCGGCCGCTCGCCGAAGACGAGCGCCGCGAAGCCGATCGTGAACAGCGCCTGGCTCTGCACGACGACGCTGGTCAGCCCCACCGGCACACCATGGGCGATGCCGTAGGCCTGGCTCAGGAACTGGCCGAGAAACAGCGTAAAGCTGATGGCGATCAGCAGCGACCAGGCGACCTTCGGTCTGGGAATGAACAGGCACGGCACCGCGGCGATGGAAAATCGCATCGCGGTCATCAGCTCCGGCGAAAATTCGTCGAGCGCGATCCGGCTCGCCACAAAGGCAAACCCCCAGATGATCGCCACCATGAGGGCGATGAGGATATCGGCCGGCTTCATTGTTGTTTCCGGTTCTGCCCTGTCGTGCAGCCCTGCTTGTTCTTCTGGTCTAGCCTTGCTCGCCGGCTTTGGGTTTGCGGAGGAGATAAGTGCCGTGCATCGGTGCGTGATAGTCGGCCGAGACCAGCGTGAAACCGACGTCGGTCAGCATCCGCTCCATCACCCAGCCGAAGGTGGAATATTCGTCGCGCATATGCGTCACCACGCCCTCGCGCGAGAAATCATGGTTCTTGATTTGGTAGTCGGCCCACTCCTCGACATTGCGCTCGACGGCATCGGGCATCGAGGCGTAGACGATGTCGCGCAGGTAGAAGCTCGCGCCGGGCTTCAAAGCGCGAAAGATCCGCGACATCGCCACGACCTTCCAGAAGTCGGGCAGGTGATGCAGCGTGAACTCGCTGACGATCAAATCGTAGGATTCCGGCCGGTAGGCAAAGCTGAGCAGGCCGGCGGACTGCGTCCGCACGGGCGCCTTGCGGTCGCGGGCATAGATCTCGGCCAGCGCCAGCATCGCCGGCGAGATGTCGATGGCGTCAACCTCGGCGCCCATCAGCGCCGCTTCGGTGGCGAGCACGCCATTGCCGCAGCCGATGTCGGCGATTCGCCAGCCGCGCTGAACTCCCAGCATTTTCAGTGCGGCGCGCGCCCGCAGATCGGCATCGTCGTGGGCGTCGTAGATCGACGCTACCGCGGGCTCGATGCCCATCCGGTTCCGCTCGTTATAGTACCAGTCGCGCGCCAGCATGGTTCACATCCCTTCGGGCCCGCGGCCGATCGCGGCAACGCCGGTGCGCGACACCTCGACAAGGCCGAGCGGGCGCATCAGGTCGATAAACTGGTTGATCTTGTCGGTATTGCCTGTGATCTCGAACACAAAGCTCTCGGTGGTGGCGTCGATCACGCGGGCGCGGAACGCGTCCGCCAGCCGCAGCGCCTCGACGCGGTGCTCGCCCTGCCCGCGCACCTTCACCATCGCAAGCTCCCGTTCGATCGAGCGCTTGGTCTGGGTCATGTCGACGACCTGGTAGACCGGGATCATGCGATCGAGCTGGTGCTTGATCTGCTGGATCACCATCGGCGTGCCCGTGGTGACGATGGTGATCCGCGACAGATGCTTCTGCGCTTCAGTCTCCGAGACCGTGAGGCTCTCGATGTTGTAGCCGCGGCCGGAGAACAGGCCGATGACACGGGCGAGCACGCCGGGCTCGTTCTGCACGAGCACTGCAAGCGTGTGCGTCTCGTTGGGATCATGGCGGTCTTCGATGAAGTAGGCGGATGCGGGCTGGTTCATTGTCGTCCCCTCTTGTCTCTTCCTCACGCCATCGCTGGCGCGTCCGTCCCGACCCAACGGCGGAACAGATCGAAATCGATATTGCCGCCGGACAGCACGAGACCGACGCGCTTGCCCTTCAGCTTGCTCTTTTCCTGCAGCGCCGCGGCGAGCGCGGCAGCACCGGCGCCTTCGGCGAGATTGTGTGTATCGGTCCAGTAGGCGCGGATCGCGGCGGCGACCTCGTCGTCCGAGACCTCTACGATGCGTGAGGCCCCCTTGCGGATCAGCGCGAGCGCATCTTCGTCGGGGATACGCGTCGCCATGCCGTCGGCGAGCGTATTCGCCGTCTCAGTGGTCACGATCTTGCCGGCGGCGAATGAGAGTGCGTAGGACGGCGCTTCCGTCGACTGCACACCGACGATTTCCGTCTTCAGGCCAAGCAGGTCACGCGCCATGATGCAGCCGCAGATGCCGGAGCCCTGCCCGATCGGCACGTAGAGAACGTCGAGATCGGATGCGGACCGGAACAGCTCGAGCGCATAGGTCGCAACGCCCAGCACGAGGTCCGGGTGGAATGACGGCACCATATGGAGCCCGGCAAACTGCGCGCGCCGCTCGGCCTCCTCGCGCGCGGCCTGAAAGTCCTCGCCGTGCTCGACCAGCTCGGCGCCAAAGGCCTTCATCGCGCGGTTCTTCTCGACCGAATTGCCGCGCGGCACGTAGATGACCGCCGGCACGCCGTGACGGCTCGCGGCAAAGGCCAGGCTCTGGCCGTGATTGCCGCGCGTCGCCGAAATGATGCCGGGCGTGTTCGGCCGCTCACGCTTGAGACGGTCGAGATAGACGAGCCCGCCGCGCACCTTGAAGGCGCCGATCGGCGTGTGGTTCTCGTGCTTGACCACGACCTCGGTACCGAGCCGCCCAGCGAGCAAGGGCCAGGCGCGCGCCGGCGTTGCCGGCACCGCCTGCCCCACGATCGCATGTGCTCGCTCGAGCTCCGTCAGGTCGAACATGGCCTCACACCAGCGCCTTGCCGCCGGCGAAGGCCTTGGCGGTGGCTTCATCGTTGGCCTGCTCGGGCAACAGCATCTCGTTATGCGCCTTGCCGGAGGGAATCATCGGGAAGCAGTTCTCCAGCGCCGCAACACGGCAGTCGAACAGCACCGGGCGCTTCACCGAGATCATCTCCTTGATGGCGCCTTCGAGATCGGCAGGCTTGGTGACCTGGAGACCGACGCCGCCATAGGCCTCCGCGAGCTTGACGAAATCCGGCAGCGCCTCCGAGTAGGAATGCGACAACCGGTTGCCGTGGAGCAATTGCTGCCACTGCCGCACCATGCCCATGTACTGGTTGTTCAGGATGAAGATCTTGATCGGCAGCTCGTACTGAACCGCCGTCGACATCTCCTGCATCGTCATCTGCACCGAGGCGTCGCCCGCGATGTCGATGACAAGGCTGTCGGGATGCGCGACCTGCACGCCGATCGCCGCGGGCAGGCCGTAGCCCATGGTGCCGAGACCGCCCGACGTCATCCAGCGATGCGGCTCCTCGAAGCCGTAGAACTGCGCCGCCCACATCTGGTGCTGACCGACTTCGGTCGTGATGTAGGTGTCCTTGCCGCGCGTCGCCTCGAACAGGCTCTGGATCGCGTGCTGCGGCAGGATGATGTCGTTGCTCTTCTTGTAATAGAGCGAGTTGCGGGCGCGCCACTGCGCGATCTGCTGCCACCAGGTCTTGATGTCGGGCTTCTTCGCCTCGGCCTTGAACACCTGGAGGATGTCGCCGAGGATGTTGCCGCAATCGCCGATGATCGGGACATCGACGCGGATGTTCTTGTTGATCGAGGACGGGTCGATGTCGATGTGGATCTTCTTCGAGTTCGGCGAGAACGCATCGACGCGGCCGGTGATGCGGTCGTCGAAGCGCGCGCCGACGCACAGCATGACGTCGCAATCATGCATGGTCATGTTGGCTTCGTAGGTGCCGTGCATGCCGAGCATGCCAAGCCAGTTCTTGCCCGATGCCGGATACGCACCCAGGCCCATCAGCGTGGAGGTGATCGGGAAGCCCGTGACCTCGACCAGCTCGCGCAAGAGCTTGGTCGCCTCAGGACCGGAATTGATGACGCCGCCGCCGCTGTAGATCACCGGGCGCTTGGCGCCGGCGAGCAGCGACACGGCCTTGCGGATCTGCGTCGCATCGCCCTTCACGCGGGGCGCGTAAGAGCGGTGCACGTCGGACTTGCGCGGCGGATGATAGGTGCCGGTCGCGAACTGCACGTCCTTGGGAACGTCGACCAGCACCGGGCCCGGACGGCCCGTGGTCGCAACGTAGAACGCCTCGTGCAGGACTTTGGCGAGATCGTTGACGTCGCGCACCAGCCAATTGTGCTTGGTGCAGGGACGCGTGATGCCGACCGTGTCGCATTCCTGGAACGCGTCGTTGCCGATCAGATGCGTCGGCACCTGGCCGGAGATGCAGACCAGCGGGATCGAGTCCATCAGCGCGTCGGTCAGCGGCGTCACCATGTTGGTGGCGCCGGGGCCGGAGGTCACCAGCGCAACGCCCGGCTTGCCGGTCGAGCGCGCGTAGCCCTCGGCCGCGTGGCCCGCGCCCTGCTCGTGGCGAACCAGGATGTGCTGGACTTCGCTCTGCTGGAAGATCTCGTCGTAGATCGGAAGCACCGCGCCGCCGGGATAGCCGAAAATGTCGGTCACGCCGTGATCGATGAGCGCGCGGACGATCATCGCGGCGCCGGTCATCTGGTTCGGATCGTGGCTCTTGTCGGTCATTGGCTTGCTCCGGATGCGCTGTTGTCAGCGGCTTCGTTCGTGTCGGGTTCGGGAAATAAAAAAGGCCCCGAAGAGGGACCCTGCACACCGCCTGTCATGTGGATGGCAGCTAGCCACCCCCGGCGGTGTGCCTGGGTACGACGGCGATAAGGAGTTTGGTAATAATGTTACGCATGGCAGGCGCTCGGCTTCCCAAAGGTTGCGCGAAACATAACGACCAAAGCCCCGATGTCAAGGCAAAGCGGCCATTCCCGCGCGATTTTGGCAGTGTAGCGGTGTTCCCGTAGTTCGGCGAGAGGTAAATGCGGGAACCCGAGCACAAAAGCACGTCAACCGGGATCCCGGACCGCGTGGGCGGCATCCGCCAGCCACCCCCTTGCCGCCCCAGGCTTCACCCACTCGAATTCCGGCAATTGATGCCGAAACCAGGTGAATTGCCGCTTGGCGTAGTGGCGGGTGTCGGCCCGGCCGATTGTGGCGGCCTCCTCCAGGCTGAGCTCACCGCGCAGATGCCGGGTCAGGGCCGGCACACCGTGCGCCTTCATGGCCGGCAGCAGCGGATCGAGGCCGCGGGCCGCGAGCCGCTCCACCTCTGTCAGGGCACCGGCGCCCAGCATGGCGTCGAACCGGGCATCGATCCGGGCATAGAGCTCGTCGCGCTCGGGCGCGAGAAACACCGCGCGAAAACGATCCTTGGGCAACAGCGGTGGCTCGCCCTCATGATGCCAGTCGAGCAGCGAACGACCGGTCGCCTCGACCACTTCAAGCGCACGTGCGATCCGCGTCCTGTCGCGGAGATTCAGTCGATCGGCGGCGCGGGAATCGCGACGCGCGAGTTCCGCATGCAGGGCCTCCACGCCGTTGCGCTCCAGCCGGGCACGTACGTCCTCACGTATTTCCGCAGGGATCGGCGGCACCACCGAGAGACCCGCCGTCAAAGCCTTGAAATACAGCCCGGTGCCGCCGATGAAGATCGGCAGGCGGCCCTCGTCTTTCGCCTCTTCCAGCATCTTCGCGGCGTCAACCACCCAGGCGCCGGCGGAGAAATTCACGGCCGCATCGACATGGCCATAGAGGCGATGCGGAACACGCGCCTCCTCATCCTGCGTGGGACGCGCAGTGATGACGCGGAGGTCGCGATAGACCTGCATGGAATCGGCATTGATCACGATTCCGCCCGTGTTCAGCGCAAGCTCGAGCGCCAGGGCCGACTTGCCGCTGGCGGTCGGGCCTGCGATAAGCACGGCCTTGCTCGAATGCCTCTCGCTCACGAAAACCTCAAATGTCCCTCGTCGCCACGCTGATCTGCAATCCCGCCAATCCCGCCCTCGACTCGACCATTGTCGACGGCGCCCGCGCCGTGCTGCCGCAAGCGGCCCCCGCGCACTGGCTGTTCGACGGGGTTGCGGTCGACATTCCCTTCGGCGCCGACAGTAACCTCGAAGCCGACCGTCACGCCATCGAAGAGCGATTGCGCGAGCTTCGCGGCGATCTGCCCATCGACATCGTGGTGCAGCCTGCCGGCGTCCGGCGCAAGAAGCTTTTTCTCGCCGACATGGATTCGACCATGATCGGCCAGGAATGCATCGACGAGCTCGCCGATCTCGTCGGGATGAAGGCCCACGTCGCCGCCATCACCGAACGCGCGATGCGCGGCGAGATCGAGTTCGAACCGGCACTGCGCGAGCGCGTCGCGCTGCTGAAGGATCTCCCGGCCAGCGTCGTCGACGAGGTGCTGGCCAAGCGCATCACGCTGACCCCGGGTGGCCGCGAGCTGGTCGCGACCATGCGCGCCAACGGCGCCTATACCTGCCTCGTCTCCGGCGGCTTCACCCTGTTCACCAGCGCGATCGCCGCAAAAATCGGTTTCCAGGAGAACCGCGCCAACGAGCTCGTCGTACGCGACGGCAAGTTCACCGGCGAAGTGAAGGAGCCGATTCTGGGTCGCGCCGCCAAGCTGGCGACTCTGGTGGATTTGATGGAGTCGTTCGATCTCGACGACATCGACTCGGTCGTCGTCGGCGACGGCGCCAATGATCTCGCGATGATCCAGGCCGCCGGACTGGGCGTGGCGTATCACGCCAAGCCGGCAGTGGCCGCTGCCGCGGCTGCGCGGATCGACCACGGCGACCTCACCGCACTGCTGTATGCGCAGGGCTATCGGCGGGACGAATTTGTTGAGGCGTAATCTCTAGCTGCGCCCCCGCGGCCGTAGGGTGGGCAAAGGCGCATCGCGCCGTGCCCACCATCTCTTACTACGGCAGAAAGATTGGTGGGCACGCTTCGCTTTGCCCACCCTACAGGACTGTGCGTCCCTTACTGCACGCTCAGCGCCACGAACCGCAGCTCGCCGTCGCCGTTCGAGACCAGCAGCAGCACAGACTTCTTGCCGTCTTTCTTGAGCTGGTCGACCCGCTTCTGGATGTCGGCGCCGCTCGCGACCGCTTCCTGCGCGACTTCGACGATGACGTCGCCGGCGGAGAGCCGCTTCTCCGCGGCATCCGAATTGGCGTCGACATTGGTGACGACCACGCCCTTGACGGTGTCCTTGATCTTGTAGCGCGTGCGCAGATCCTTGCTCAGCACGGCGAGATCGAGGCCGAGCGCCTTCTGCGTCACCGGCTTCTCCGGCGGCGGCTCGTCGGTCTTCACCGCGGCCTGCACCTTGTCCGGATCCTGCAGGCGGCCGAGCGTGACCTTCTTGGTCTGCTCCTCGCCCTTGCGGATGATGATGACGTCGACCTCCTTGCCGACCGCGGTGTCTGCGACGACGCGAGACAGGTCCTTCGGGTCCTTGACGTCCTTGCCGTCGAACTTGACGACGACGTCACCGGGCTCGATGCCGGCCGGCTTGGCCGGGCCCTTGTCGTCAACGCCGGCCACCAGCGCGCCGCGCGCCGGCTTGATGTTGAGGCTCTCGGCGATCTCGTCGGTGACGCTCTGGATGCGCACGCCAAGCCAGCCGCGGCGCAATTCGCCGAACTGGCGGAGCTGATCCACGACGCCCGCGACCGTCTTCGACGGCACGGCGAAGCCGATGCCGATCGAGCCGCCGGAGGGCGAGATGATCAGGGTGTTGACGCCGATGACGTCGCCTTCGAGGTTGAACAGCGGGCCGCCGGAATTGCCGCGATTGATGGCGGCGTCGGTCTGAATGTAGCTGTCATAGGGCCCCGAGGAGATGTCGCGGTTCTTGGCCGAGACGATGCCCGCAGTCACGGTGCCGCCGAGGCTGAAGGGGTTGCCGATCGCAACCACCCAGTCACCCAGGCGCAGCTTGTCGGAGTCGCCGAACTTCACGGCAACCAGCGGCTTCGGCGGCTTGAACTTCAAGACTGCGAGGTCGGTCTTCTTATCGACACCGACGAGCTCAGCCTTGATCTTGGTGCCGTCGTTGAGAATGACGTTGATCTCATCGGCATCGGCGATGACGTGGTTGTTGGTCACGACGACGCCGGAGGTGTCGATGATGAAGCCGCTGCCGAGCGAGTTGGCCTTGCGCGGCGGGCCGCCGCCGTTATCGCCGCCCTTGCTGCCGCCGCCGGGGCCTTTGCGGTTCTTGAAGAAATCGTCAAAGAATTCCTCGAAGGGCGAGCCGGGCGGCAGTTGCGGCAGGAAGTCGGCGAACGCAATGGACCTCATCGGATTGGAACCTCCCGTGGTGCTGTTCTTGTCTGGACGAAGGGCGGCCAAACCTGCCGCCCTTGTCTAGCTTACGGTTTCGCCGGCGTCTCGGTCGCCGTCTTGCCGGACGGGTTACCAAAATACCGGAAGAAATCCGAGTCCGGCCGCAGCAGGTAGCGGGTGTCGTCCTTCTTCAGCCCGTTTTCATAGGCCGTCATCGACCGGTAGAAGGCAAAGAAGTCAGCATCCTTGCCATAGGCTTCGGCGAACAGGCGGTTACGCTCGGCGTCACCGACACCGCGCGTCTGCTCGGCCTGCGAGTTGGCCTCGGCAATGATCACGGTTGCCTCGCGATCGGCCTTGGAGCGGATCTCCTGTGCCTTCTGGCCACCCTGCGCGCGGAACTCGGCCGCTTCACGCTGACGCTCGGTCTGCATGCGCTGGTAGACCGCCTGGCTGTTCTGCTCGGGCAGATCGGCGCGACGGATCCGGACGTCGACGACCTCGATGCCGTAACCGTCGGCCTCCTTGTCGAGCTGCTCGCGGATGCGCCCCATCAGCTTCTCGCGTTCATCGCGCACCACGGTGATGAAGTTGACCTCACCGAGCACGCGGCGCAGTGCCGCGTTCAAGAGCGAAGTGAGCTGGAGATTTGCCGCCTGGATCGAACCCACGCTCTGGTAGAAGCGCAGCGCGTCCTTGATGCGATAGCGCGCAAAGGCGTCGACCACGAGCCGCTTCTGGTCGGAGGCAATGACCTCCTGCGAGGGATTCTCGAGGTCGAGAATCCGCTTGTCGATGTTGATCACGGAATTCCAGGGCGCCTTGAAGTGCAGCCCGGGATCGGTGACGACGTCCACCGGCTTGCCGAATTGCAGCACGATGGTCTGCTCGGTCTGCTGCACCGTGAACAGCGACATGTAGGCGACAATCGCGACCAGAAGTGCCGCAAGCAGCACGACGATGCCTGTAACCGGAGACCTCATCTTGTGCCTCCGCTCGACTGCTGGCCCGTCGTCGTAGGCTTCTTGGCCGACAATTCGTTGAGCGGCAGATAGGGCACGACGCCCTGGCCCGAGGGGCCACCGTCATAAATCAGCTTGTCCGAGCCGCCGAGCACGCGCTCCATCGTCTCCAGATAGATCCGTTCACGCGTCACGTCGGGCGCCTTCTTGTATTCCTCGTACACCTTCAGGAAGCGGGCGCTCTGGCCCTTGGCCTCGGCGACCGCCTGCTCCTTGTAGCCTTCGGCGGCTTGCAGGATCTGCGCAGCCTTGCCGCGCGCTTCCGGCACGACCTTGTTGGCATAGGTCTGCGCTTCGTTCTGCAACTGCTCGAGATTGGCGCGCGCTGCCTGCACGTCGCGGAACGCGTCGATCACCTGCGCCGGCGGATCGACCTTCTGCATCTGCACCTGGGTGATCTGGATGCCGGCGCCGTAGCCGTCGAGCGTCTTCTGCATCAGATCCTGCACGGTGCTCTCGGTCTGCGTCCGCGCGCCGGTCAGGATCGGCTGGATGTTGGAGCGCCCGATCACCTCGCGCATCGCGCTTTCGGCGACGGCCTTCACGGTGCCTTCGGGGTTCTGGATGTTGAACAGGAAGTTGCCGACGCCGTTGGGCTTGATACGCCACAGCACGGTGAAGTCGACATCGACGATGTTCTCGTCGCCGGTCAGCATCAGGCTCTCTTCCGGCACGTCACGGATCGAGCGGCCGCGGCGGGCCGGATCGTCGATCAGCGTCATGCCGATGGAAATGGTCGAGACGCGCAGCGCCTTCGGCAGCAGCACGGTCTCGATCGGATAGGGCAGATGATAGTTCAGGCCCGGATCCACGGTGCGCACATGCTTGCCGAAGCGCAGCACGACGCCCTGCTCTTCGGACTGCACGCGGAAGAAGCCCGACAGCAGCCAGAGCGCGACGACGATGAGCAGGATCAGCGTGATGCCGATGCCGGAGAAATAGCCACCCGGCATGATCTGCTGCAGCCGGTCCTGGCCACGCCGCAGAAGATCCTCCAGATCCGGCGGCCTCGGCCCGACCGGTTGCGGGCCTGTGCCCCATGGTCCTTTCGGACCCGAGCCCCATGGGCCACCGCCCTGATTCTTCCACGGCATTCGACGCTCTCCTCGGCAGACCGGGACTAGAACTAAAGCCGGCCCGCATTGTCCGGTCCGGCTTTATAGGGGACCGAAAGGACCCTTACAACGCAAGCCTGACCGACCCACGAGCTAAGCTCGGGGGTAGAAAAGTCAATGTTAACATTGGCGAATGCAGTTAATGGGACGGCCGCCGACGATATGTCACATAGGAGAAGTCGGCGCTGTCGTCCGGCCCGGCCGGATGGCGAACGCGCCCGGTCTCGTCCCACTGCGCCCTGTCGATCTCGAAATGCGTGTCGCCATCGGGCCGCGCATGCACTTCGGTGATTTCAAGGCGATCGGCCCGGTCGAGCCATTGCCGGAAGATTTCGGCGCCGCCGATCACGGCGATTTCAGCGGCTGAACGCCGCAGGGCGTCACCAAGCGCAACCGCGGCCGCAGCCGCCGCCGATGTCGTGACGACGGCGCCGGCGGCGCGATAGGCCGCATCGCGCGTGATCACGATGTTGGTGCGGTTCGGAAGCGGCCGGCGCCCCGGTAAAGACTCGAAGGTCTTACGGCCCATGATCACGGGCTTGCCTATGGTGAGCGCCTTGAAGCGCGCCAAGTCGGACTTCAATCGCCACGGCATCGCGTTGCCGGCGCCGATGACGCCGTTCTCCGCGATCGCAACGACGAAGACGATCTCCATCAGGTCGCACTCCCTGCAAGCCGCGTCAACGCAGGACCGGAGACCCGGCACAGCGTCCAGTCGTCCAGCATCGCGGCGCCGAGCGATTTGTAGAACGCGATCGAGGGCGCGTTCCAGTCGAGCACCGCCCATTGCAGGCGCGACCAGCCGTTGTCGACGCATTCCTTCGCCAGATAGACCAGCAGCGCCTTGCCGAGGCCTTTGCCCCGATGCGACGGCCGCACATACAAATCTTCGAGATAGATGCCGTGGCGACCGCTGAAGGTGGAGAAATTCAGGAACCAGACTGCAAAGCCGGCGGGCTCGCCGTTCCACTCGGCGATCGCGCAAAACAACCGCGGATCGCTGCCGAACAAGGCCTCGGCAATGTCAGCCTCGGTCGCCTCGACCTCATGCGAGAGTTTTTCGTACTCGGCGAGTTCGCGGACGAAACCAAGCACGAGCCCTGCTTCGCCAGGATGCGCGCGGCGAATGCTGAGCGACATCGGTGCTAGACCGCGACTTCTGCCTTGATGTGCGGATGCGGATCGTAACCGACGAGCTCGAAGTCCTCGTAACGGAAGGAGAAGATGTCCTTCACGTCAGGATTGATCCGCATCACCGGCAGCGCACGCGGTGCGCGCGTGAGTTGCAGCCGCGCCTGCTCCAGATGGTTGGAATAGAGATGGGTGTCGCCGAGCGAATGCACGAAGTCGCCGGGCTTCAGGCCCGTGACCTGCGCGACCATCATGGTGAGCAGCGCGTAGGAGGCGATGTTGAAGGGCACGCCGAGGAACACGTCGGCCGAGCGCTGATAGAGCTGGCACGACAGTTTTCCGTTGGCGACATAGAACTGGAACAGCAGATGGCAAGGCGGCAGCGCCATCTTGTCAACGTCGGCCGGATTCCAGGCGGTGACGATCAGCCGGCGCGAATCCGGGGTGCGCTTGATCATGTCGATGACCTTGGCGATCTGGTCGATGCTGCCGCCGTCCGGCGTTGGCCAGGAGCGCCATTGATGACCGTAGACCGGGCCGAGATCGCCATTGGCATCCGCCCACTCGTCCCAGATCGTGACGCCGTTATCCCTGAGATATTTGATATTGGTGTCACCCTTCAGGAACCACAGCAGTTCATGCACGATCGCCTTCAGCGGCAGCCGCTTGGTCGTCAGCATCGGGAAGCCGGCGGACAGATTGAAGCGCATCTGATGGCCGAACACCGACAGCGTGCCGGTACCGGTCCGATCTGTCTTCTCGGCGCCGTCTGAAAGAATCCGCTCGAGCAGGTCCTGATACTGGTGCATGTGCGATAGAGCCTTTGGGGAGGCGGCGAACTTAACGGCGCCCCCGGCGCTGTGACAGCGGCGATTCGCTGGTCCCGCCGATTATACCCGGAAAAGTGAGAACTCCCGGCGCAAACGACAAGGGGCGGAACTGGTGTCCCGCCCCTCGCCTATCGGTTTGATTGTACTGGCTTAACTTGCCGGCTTGAGCACCGGGGTCCACTTCGCGATCTCGGATTTGACGAGGGCGGCGAGCGCCTCCGGGGTCCGCTCGGCCGCGGTGGGGATGACGCTGCCGAGCTCGAGCAGGCGCTTCTTCACGGTCTCATCGTCGAGCGCCTTGGCGGCGGCGGCGTTCAGGGTCGCCAGGATCGCGGGCGAGGTTCCCTTCGGCGCGAACATCGCATTCCAGGCCTGGGCCTGGAATGTGGGCAGGCCCGCTTCCGCCGTCGTCGGCACGTTCGGCAACGACGGATTGCGCTCCGGCGTTGCGATCGCATAGGCCTTGATGGTGCCGGCGTTGATCTGCGGCACGGCGTTGACGATCTGGTCGCACATGTAATCGACCTGGCCTGCCACCAGCGCGTTCATCGCCGGGCCGGTACCGTTGAAGGGCACGCCGACCGGCTTGACGTCGAGAATGGAGTGCAGGAGCTCGCAGGACACGTGCGAGACCGAGCCGACGCCGGCATGCGCGGCGTTCACCTTCTCGGCATTCGCCTTCACGTAAGCGACGAACTCCTTGAGGTCCTTTGGCGGAAAATCCTTGCGCGCCAGGATCAGGATCGGCGTGCCCGCGAGCAGCGCGATCGGCTCGAAGTCCTTCTCGGGATGGTAGGCGAGCTTCGGATAGAGCGGCACGGACGCCGCGTGCGTGCCCATATGCCCGGTGATCAGCGTATAGCCGTCATTGGTCGCGCGCGCGGCGCGCGTGGTCGCAGTGGTACCACCGGCGCCGACCACGTTCTCGATGATGATGCTCTGCCCTAACGTCTGCGCCATGTGGGCGGTGACGATGCGCGAGATCACGTCGGTGGGGCCGCCCGCCGCGAACGGCACGATCATGGTGATGCTGCGCGTCGGATAGGTCTGCGCTTCGCTGGTCGCGACAAAGCCGCACAGCGATGCGAGCACGGCTGCACATGCGCCCGTGAGCGCGCGAATGGAGGTCATCTGGATCATCTCCGACATAAACAAAAATGCCGGCCTCGCGGCCGGCATTTTCATTTCACGAAGACATCACACAAGTCGATTGGACTTCCGAATGCGGCGTGCCGACGCGTGACACGCCGACGCAGGTACGCGCCGCTCAGTTCTCGGATTCGGTGAACACCTCGTCGCGCTTGGCGCGCAGCATGGGCAACAGCGTGAGCACCAGCAGGAACGCCGCGATCGCGAGCAGCACCGCCGAGAGCGGACGCGTCAGGAACACGCTCCAGTCACCACGCGAGATCAACAGGGCGCGGCGCAGGTTCTCTTCCATCAGCGGTCCGAGCACCATGCCGAGCAGCAGCGGCGCCGGCTCGAAATCGTGCTTGATCAGCCAGTAGCCAACGAGACCGAACACGCCTGCGAGGATGACGTCGACCGGCGCGTTGTTCACCGAGTAGATGCCGATCGCGCAGAAGATCACGATCGAGGGGAACATCAGCCGATACGGCACGCGCAGCAGGCGGACCCAGATTCCGACCAGCGGCAGGTTGATGATGATCAGCATCAGATTGCCGATCCACATCGAGGCAATCATGCCCCAGACCAGATCAGGCTGCTTCTGCATCACCTGCGGACCCGGCACGATGCCATGAATGGTCATCGCGCCCACCATCAGCGCCATCACCGCGTTCGGCGGGATGCCGAGGGTGAGCAGCGGGATGAAGGAGGTCTGCGCCGCGGCGTTGTTGGCGCTTTCGGGCGCAGCAACGCCCTCGATCGCGCCGCGGCCGAACCGCTTCGGATCCTTGGCGAGCTTCTTCTCGAGCGTGTAGGCCGCGAACGACGCGATCACCGCACCGCCGCCGGGCAGAATGCCGAGGATCGAGCCGAGCACGGTGCCGCGCAAGATCGCGGGCGTCGAGTCGGCCAGGTCCTTCCTGGTCGGCATCAGGCCGGTGATCTTCTGCTGCACGAGATCGCGATTCATCTCGGCGCCGGCGTCGAGATTGCGGATGATCTCGGCGAAGCCGAACACGCCCATCGCCACCGTCGCAAAGCCGAGGCCGTCGGCAAGCTCCGGAATGTTGAAGGCCATGCGCGAGGCACCGGTCTCGATGTCCGAGCCGACCATCGACAGCAGCAGGCCGAACACGATCATCGCGATCGCCTTCAGCACCGAGCCCTTGGCGAGCACGACGGCGAAGATCAGGCCGAGCACCATCAGCGAGAAGTACTCGGCCGGACCGAACGCCAGCGCGAGTTTTGTGAGTGGTGCACCGAGAACCGCGATGAGCACGGTCGCGACGCAACCGGCGAAGAACGAGCCGATCGCGGCGATCGCCAGCGCCGGACCGGCACGGCCCTGCTTGGCCATGGCGTGGCCGTCGATGGCAGTGACTACCGATGTCGCTTCGCCTGGAATGTTGACCAGAATCGAGGTGGTCGAGCCGCCATACTGGGCGCCGTAATAGATGCCGGCGAGCATGATCAGCGCGCCGACCGGCGGCAGCCCGAACGTGATCGGCAGCAGCATCGCGACGGTCGCGATGGTGCCGATGCCCGGCAGCACGCCGACGAGCGTGCCGACGAGCGCGCCGATCAGGCACATCAGAAGGTTGACCGGAGAGAAGGCGACGGCGAAACCGTGAGCGAGGTTGGCAAAAAGCTCCATGACAGCCTCACTGAGCCAGGAAACGCGGGAACATCGGCATTGGCAAACCGAGCACGTAGGGGAAGAGAAGCGCGCAGCCGACCGTCAGGCAGGCGCCGACGATGGCCGCCTCCACCCAGCGCGTTTCATGCGATCCCAGCGCCGCAATCATGAAGCTCACAAACGCCGAGACCACGAGACCAAGCGGCCGGATCGCCAGCGCGAAGAACAGGATCGCGCACATCACGAACAGGGGTCCGCGCCATGAATAATGCGCGAGCGAGGGACCCTCGGCCAAAAGGCCCGTCAAGGCGATGCCCGCCGACAGAGCCACCAACAATCCCCCGAACATCCGCGGTGCGGTGCCCGCGCCAAAGGAGAAGCCGCGCATACCCTGCAGGTCGCTCGAGGCCCACAGCGCGAACAGCGCAAGCGCCATCAGAATGACGCCGCCGATATAGTCCTGCGCCGACCTGATCGTCATGAACAGTGTGACAATCGCCACCGCGAACAGCGGATAGGAATAGATCAGTGCCAGCAGAACGTCCGATGACGCCTTCTTGGTATCACCGCCGACCGCGCCGAGCAGCGCAGCCGGACCGCCCGCGACCAGTGCAGTCGCGTGGCTGATGAGGACCGAGGCCGGACCGCGCCCGGCACCCCAGCCAAAGATCGTCCCGATCGACCAGATGAATTCGAAAATCTGTGGCGCGATGGCCAGCAGGCAGAAGCCGATCGCCACCGATGTGTTTCTTGTGGCTGACGCCGCCGAGTGGCCCATTGTGTCGGCCATGCATGTCTCCTCCGCGACCCGTAAGCCACGAGCACTGTTGTTCTAATCGGCTGGAAATCGATCCCCGGCCCGGATCATTGCCTAGCCATTTTCATCACACAATGCCAGCAAAACCCAACAGGCCTCCTGCGAGCAGAAGCCACAGTGGATTGACGCGCGAGACGGAGGCGATCACTGCAACCGCAGCGGTCAGGAGCAGCGCAGCAATGGTGCGATCGGTCGACTGTGCCAGGATCAGAGCACTCGCCGCCATCAATCCGATCGACAGCGGAACCAGTGCAGCCTGGATCAGGCCGGGCCAGCGCGATTGGCTCGGCCGGTTCAAAAGCCGGCTGACATAATAGGCAAGCAGCGCCGTCGGCAGGCACATCGCCAACGTTGCGGCCAGCGCGCCGGGAATGCCGGCAACGGCATAGCCGATTAACGTGACGATAAGCACGTTGGGACCTGGCGAAAGCTGCGCGATCGCATAGGCGTCCGCGAACTGCTTGTCGGTCATCCAGTGATGCACATCGACGGCGATGCGGTGCATCTCGGGCACCGCGGCCGCGGCGCCGCCGACCGCGAACAAGGACATTAGACCAAAGGTGGAGATCAGCGCCCAGATCGGGTTCTCGCTGCTCATGCTGCTACCTTCCGCCGCATCAGATAGGTGACGCCGATGCTGAGCGGGATCGCGACCAGCAGCACCGCCTGCAACGGCCAGCGAAGCACGCCGATGGCCGTGAACACGCCGAGCATCAGGATGAGCACGACGACGTCCATCCGCTTCAGCAGCGGCATCATCATGCGGAAGACCACCGCGATCAACAAGCCGACCGCCGCGCAGGAGATGCCTGCGAGACTACGACGCAGCACCTCCACGTCGCCGAACCGGGCGTAGATGATCGCGAGCACCGTCATGATCAGCGTCGGTGGCAGCAACAGCCCGGTGAAGGCTGCGACGCCGCCGGCGATGCCGCGCAGCCGCGAGCCGAACACCATCGACAGGTTGACGATGTTGGGCCCGGGCAGGAAATGGCAGAGCGCAAAGGTCTCGTTGAATTCGTCCGCGGTCATCCATCGATGCTGGTCGACGATGGCGTGCCGGGCAAACACCAGGACGCCGCCGAAGCCAGCCAGCGACATCCGGGCAAAGGCCAGAAACAGCGCGGCGAGACCTGGCGGAGCGGCGTGAGTTGGCGAAGGATCCGGCTCTTGGGCGGCCGGTGCTGAATCCGGGGACATGCCAACAGCTTAGAACGCGGTCCGCCGCGGGGCCAAGATCAGACAGGAGACCGGTCGGAACCTATCCAAAGGAACCTCCGCGCAGTCGCGCCAAACCCCTGTCTTTCTAAACCTTTGCCCCCTATATTGGGGGTGCCGGTTCGCCGGCTATGGAAATAAACGGTCGTCGCAATAAACCATTCGGACCCGGGGGCGGTACCCGGCGCCTCCACCAAAGCTCATCGTTTGGCGGGCTTGGCCCACTGGCAAGTGAGCTTCGGCGGGGGCGAAATAGGATCGACGAGGGCGTAAAGGGCGTGCTTTTTCCCGGTATTGTTCCGCCGTTATCGGGCTACTGCAATAGTTGCCAACGACAACTTTGCTCCGGTTGCTCAGGCTGCGTAACGCAGTTTGAAAGACCATCTTAAAGTCCTAACGGGTTAAGCTCCGTTAGGCGGGGTTCGGAGGCACCTGGCAACAGAAGCCTCCACTTACCTCTGATTTCCTTCCCGGCGGGGACTCCTGCTGACCCGTCAGGCGCGGTACTATTGCGGCTTGGCGAGTCGGGCCGGCAGGGCCCGTCTCCTGGAATGCAACAGGACCACCATGGCGACCGATCATATCCGATACGATGTGCTGGCACGCGACGCGCTGCGCGGCGTGTTGCGCAAGGTGCTGACCGACGCCGCGGCCCATGGCCTGCCGGGCGAGCACCATTTCTTCATCACCTTCGTATCGAAGGCCGAGGGCGTGAAGCTGTCGAGCCGGCTGCTTGCGCAATATCCGGAAGAGATGACGATCATCCTCCAGCACCAGTTCTGGGACCTGACCGTGCTCGAGGACCGTTTCGAGGTCGGCCTGTCCTTTGGCGGCATCCCGGAGCGGCTGATCGTGCCGTTCAGCGCCATCAAGAGCTTCCTCGATCCGTCCGTGAAATTCGGCCTCCAGTTCGACACCTCGGATGTCGCGGAGGTGACGGGCGAGAATTTGCCCGCGGCCCCGGCCCCATCCGCCGTGGCGGCACCCGCGCCGGCCACCGAGACGGCCGAGACCGCGGAAGAACCGACCCCGACGAACCAGGGCGGCGCCGAGGTCGTGCGGCTCGATCGTTTCCGCAAGAAATGATCTAGGTTGGCCGCGAGACCGTCGCGCCCGGCCAAACTCCCTATATAGAAGAGCACATCAAGAGGCCGCGCGGCGTCTCGCGCGGCAGAATGGATGTGCTCATGGCCAAAGCTGCCCGCGCGAAGACCGCCCGCCCCGCGACCCGCATCGAGACCGACAGTTTCGGTCCCATCGAGGTCCCCGCCGATCGCTATTGGGGGGCGCAGACCGAACGCTCGCGCCAGAATTTCCGCATCGGCATCGACCGCATGCCGATCTCGCTCGTGCATGCGCTCGGCATCGTCAAGCTTGCGGCCGCACAGTCCAACCTCGAGCTCGGCCTGCTCGACAAGCGCCGCGCCGGCGCCATCATTCGCGCCGCGCACGAGGTGATCGAGGGCAAGCTCGACGATCATTTCCCGCTCGTGGTGTGGCAGACCGGCTCGGGGACCCAGAGCAACATGAACCTCAACGAGGTCATCGCCAACCGCGCCAACGAGCTGCTCGGCGGCGAGCTCGGATCCAAGAAGCCGGTGCATCCCAACGACCACGTCAACATGAGCCAGTCGTCGAACGACTCTTTCCCGACGGCGATGCACATCGCGGCCGCAAGCCGCGTCACGGCGGATCTCGTCCCTGCCCTCGGCGAACTGCACCGCGCGCTGCGCAAGAAGGAGAAGGAGTTCGCCAAGATCGTGAAGATCGGCCGTACCCACACCCAGGACGCGACGCCGCTGACACTTGGCCAGGAATTCTCGGGCTACGCCGCGCAGGTCGAGAGCGGCATCGCGCGACTCAAGGTCGCGGTGAAGGACCTCTATCCGCTGGCGCAGGGCGGCACCGCCGTCGGCACCGGCCTCAATTCGAAGCCGCGCTTCGCAAAGCTGTTTGCAAAGCACGTCGCCGGGATCACGAAACTTCCCTTCACCAGCGCCGCCAACAAATTCGAGGCGCTGGCTTCGAACGACGCCTATGTGCTGGCGCACGGCGCCATCAATTCCGTCGCGACGGGCCTGTTCAAGATCGCCAACGACATCCGCCTGCTCGGATCGGGCCCGCGCTCGGGCCTTGGCGAACTGATCCTGCCGGAGAACGAACCGGGCTCATCGATCATGCCGGGCAAGGTCAATCCGACGCAGTGCGAGGCGATGACCATGGTGTGCTGCCAGGTGTTCGGTAATCACACCGCGATTACGGTCGCCGGCAGCCAGGGCCATTTCGAGCTCAACGTCTACAAGCCGGTGCTCGCCTACAACATGCTGCACTCGATCCGCCTGATAGCGGACGCCGCGCGCTCATTCACCGAGCATTGCGTCAGCGGCATCCGCGCCGACCAGAAGCACATCAAGGAGCTGATGGAGCGTTCGCTGATGCTGGTGACCGCGCTCGCGCCGAAGATCGGCTACGACAACGCAGCCAAGGTGGCCAAGACCGCGCATGCCAACGGCACCACGCTGAAGGAGGAGGCACTGCGGCTCGGCTTCGTCTCGGCCGACGAATTCGACCGCCTGGTGCAGCCGGAGAAGATGACGCGACCCGGGTGAATTCCGAATTCCGATAGTCATCCGTAATGATACGGAGCCCTAAAAGCTCATAATTATAAGGCTTAAAGGACAGGATTTGATTACCGTCAATGTGGCGGCGGCGGCACCTGCTACGCAAAGCCCCTCTGCCCTTGACGGGGCGAAATTCATCGTTTGATGGCCGACAGGCCGATTGACGAGGACGAGCGAATGACGATCAAGTCTTGTGGGGCGCAACGCGGCGCCCTGTTTCTGGAAGTTTCATCCAGCCTGAAGAGGAGCGGATGATGGAGACGCGGCATGGGGAACGTCATCAACCTGAATCGTTTCAGGAAGCGCGCCGAGCGGGAAGCATCGGCGAAGCAGGCGGACGCCAACCGAACGAAGTTCGGCCGCACGAAGGCCGAGCGATCGTCGGAGGAGAAGCAGGCGGACCAGGCGAAGGCGCATCTGGACCAGCATCGGATCGATCGCGAGGAGCAGCCATGAAGTCGCCCGTCGTGAAGCGTTCGATCGTGGTCGCCGGCCACAAGACCAGCGTCAGCCTGGAAGAGGCGTTCTGGAACGGCATGAAGGAGATCTCGGGCCTGCGCAACATGACGCTGTCCGAGCTCGTCGGCGAAATCGACGGCGGCCGCCAGCAGGGCAATCTGTCCTCGGCAATCCGCCTGTTCGTGCTCGACTACTTCAAGAGCCGCGCCATGGCCGCCCAGCCGGAAAAGGTCCCGGCGCAGTAGCGCCAAGGACTGGCGCCAAGGACTGCTGCCAAGGCGCTCGGCCCACGGCTTCGTGATCTGCACTTTAAAATCACTCTAAGGTGCAGTTTCAACGAGCGTGCGCGCTTGACCTCCCTGCCCTGCGTTGAAAATACAGGGCATGACCGACACCCACGATACGCGCCGCGAGATGCCGCTGGGCCTGGCCAAGCGCGGCTATACCGGCGTCATCCAGCACCTCTCCGCCAAGGACGCCGGCTCGGCACTCTCGGACATCGAGCTCGAGAGCCGGCTGATCGAGCTCGGCTTTGTCGAGGGCGCGCGGGTCGAGGTCCTGCACGAGGGGCTGGTCGGACGCGACCCGATCGCCGTCCGTGTCGACAACATCACCATCGCGGTGCGCCGCCGCGAAGCCATGGCCATCATCGTCGCCTGAAATTGCGGCCGGACATCTGATTCCATGGAATTACCCCTTCTGCATCTCGCCCTGGTGGGCACGCCAAACAGCGGCAAGACGTCGCTGTTCAATGCGCTGACCGGCAGCCGGCAGAAGGTGGCGAACTATCCGGGCGTCACCGTCGAGCGCAAGGAAGGTTTTTTCGTCACCCCGCAGGGGCGCCAGGTCTCCGTGGTCGACCTGCCCGGCACCTATTCGCTGCGCGGCCGCAGCCCGGACGAGGAGATCACCCGCGACTTTGTGCTCGGCAAGGCCTCCGGCGAGACCGTGCCCGACCTCGTGCTGTGCGTGGCCGACAGCACCAATCTGCGCCTGACCATCCGCCTGCTGCTGGAGCTGAAGCGCACCGGGCGGCCGATGATCCTCGTGCTCAACATGTTCGACATCGCGAGCCGCCGCGGCATCTCGGTCGACGTGGAGCGGCTCGCCAAGGAACTCGGCGTGCCCGTGGTCACCTCGATCGCGGTGCGCAAGGGCGGCACGGCTGACCTGCTGGCGCTGACCGACGAGATCTCGGCCAAGCTCTCCGCCGAGCCGGCCGAAAACAGCTGGCGCGCGCTCAGCGTCGCCGAATTGCGTGCGACCCAGCGCGAGGCCGACCGCATCATCTCCGACTGCGTCAGCCTGCCTGCCAGGCCCGACACCTGGACCGCGCGCATCGATGCGATTGTGCTGCATCCGGTCGGCGGCCTGATCGTGCTCGCGCTCATCCTGTTCGTGATGTTCCAGGCGGTGTTCGCCTGGGCGCAGCCGCTGATGGAGCTGCTGCAATCGGGCTTCGACGCGCTCGGCGACTTCGTCCACGCCACCCTGCCCGAGGGCCTGCTGCAGAGCTTCCTTCAGAACGGCGTGATCTCCGGCGTCGGCAGCGTCATCGTGTTCCTGCCGCAGATCATCATCATCTTCCTGTTCATCCTGCTCCTGGAAGATTTCGGCTACATGGCGCGCGCCGCGTTCCTGATGGACCGGATCATGGGCGGCGCAGGGCTGCACGGCCGCGCCTTCATTCCGCTGCTGTCGAGCTTTGCCTGTGCCATTCCCGGCATCATGGCGACGCGCGTGATCGACAACAAGCGCGACCGGCTGACCACGATCCTGATCGCACCGCTGATGACCTGCTCGGCGCGCATTCCGGTCTACACGCTGATCATCTCGGCCTTCATTCCGGCCAAGGACGTCTGGGGCTTCGTCAACCTGCAGGGCCTCGTGATGTTCGGGCTTTATGCGGCCGGCATCACCAGTGCGCTGGTCGTCTCGTTCCTGATCAAATTCTTCATGCTGCGCGACTATGCGCCGGCGCCGTTCATGCTCGAGCTGCCGGACTACAAGATGCCGCGGCTGAAATCGATCGCGATCGGCATCTTCACCCGCGCGAAGATGTTCCTGCAGCGCGCCGGCACCACGATCTTCTCGATGATGGTGCTGATCTGGTTTCTGGCCTCGTTCCCGCAGCCGCCCGCGGGCGCCACCGAGCCCGCGATCGACTTCAGCCTGGCCGCCATGATCGGCAAGGCGATCGAGCCGCTGCTTCATCCCGTCGGCTTCAACTGGCAGATCGCGGTCGCGCTGATCCCGGGCATGGCGGCGCGCGAGGTCGCGGTCGCAGCGCTCGGCACCGTCTACGCGATCGAGGGCGGCAAGGAGGCGGCCGAGCAGATCGGCCAGGTGCTGGCGACGAAGTGGTCGCTCGCCACCGCGCTGTCGATGCTCGCCTGGTACATCTTCGCCCCGCAATGCGCCTCCACGCTCGCCGTCATCCGGCGCGAGACCGGAAGCTGGGGCTGGATGGCGGCGACGTTCGCCTACATGCTGGTGCTGGCCTATGCGGCGAGCCTTCTCACCTACAACGTCGCGGTCGCGCTGGGCGCAGGCTAGCCTCTCTCGCAACCAAGACCGCGAAAACAACCCCATGCACAGTAGACGGGGGCTGTGAGATCAGTGGCTTACGCCTGTGCAAAATCATGCGACCGCAGCCAAGGCTCGCGAGCCAGTTCCAGCTTCAAACCATGACAGCTCGTAGGATGGGTAGAGCGAAAGCGAAACCCATCATCGCCTCCGCGCGTTCCGAGACGTGATGGGTTTCGCTGCGCTCTACCCATCCTACGCACTTGATCCGCACGCCAGCTTCAAACCAGGACAGCGTAACTGTCGCTTTGACGTCAAAAGCAAATGCCGTTTGCGCTCATCGTATCCGGGCGTCATAGTTTCGTAATGCTGCCCGGAAGTTTGAACCGGCTTTGAGCGAGCAAGCGGGAGGCCGCGCCATGCAAGACGTCGAGACTCGTGTCATTGGCAAGGTGATGTGGCGGCTCATTCCGTTCCTGATCGTGTGCTACTTCGTGGCCTATCTCGACCGCGTCAATGTCGGCTTTGCCAAGCTGCATATGAACCAGGCGCTCGGTTTGAGTGAAGCAGCGTTCGGGCTCGGCGCCGGCTTGTTCTTCGTCGGATATTTCCTGTTTGAAGTGCCCTCGAACATCTTCCTGGAAAGGGTCGGCGCGCGCGTCTGGATCGCCCGCATCATGATCACCTGGGGAATCGTCTCGGCGGCTTTCGCATTCATCCCGTCGATATCGGCAGCAACGGGAATTCCGACGACGGGCGTTTTCTATTCGCTTCGTTTGCTGCTCGGCGCCTGCGAAGCTGGCTTCTTTCCCGGCATCATCTTCTACCTGACGCTCTGGTTCCCCGCTGTTTACCGCGCGCGAGTCATCAGCCTGTTCATGCTGGCGATCCCGATTTCGTCCATCGTCGGATCACCCATCTCCGGGCTGTTGCTCAGCGTGACCGGTTGGGGATTGGAAGGCTGGCAGTGGCTGTTCATTCTCGAAGCATTGCCGTCGGTTCTGGTCGGCATTGGCGTCCTGCTCTATCTGACCGATTTCCCGCGCCAGGCCCGCTGGCTGCAACAAGACGAGATTGCCTGGCTGGAGAACGTGCAGGCCACCGAGAAGCGCAACAAGGAGCGCGTAGAGCATTTGTCCCTGGGACAGGCGCTCACCGATCCTCGCATCCTGGCGTGCGCTCTGGTGTACTTCTGCCTGAACGCTGCGAGTTACGGCGTGGCATTCTTCCTGCCGACCATCATCAAGGGTTTTGGCGTCAGTGACACCCAGACCGGCCTGCTCGCGGCACTCCCCTTTGTTTTCGGCGCCGCCGGCATGGTGCTGCTTGGTCGTCATTCCGATCGGACCATGGAGCGGAAGGGTCACGTCGCCGCGGCGCTATTGATGGCAGCAGTCGGAATTGGACTTGCAGGTCTCGTTTCCAATTCCGTGCTCATCATGGCGTTGCTCTGCTTTGCACAGATCGGCGTCTCCGCGGTCCCGCCGATGTTCTGGCCACTGCCGGCAAGTTTCCTGACGGGCGCATCGGCCGCCGCCGGCATCGCCGCGATCAACTCGCTCGGAAACCTTTCTGGCTTCGCTGGTCCTTACGCAATGGGCTACCTGAAGGACCTGACCGGCAATTTTACTGCGGGCCTGCTCTTGCTGGCGGGTTGCGCGCTGGTCGGCGCCATCGTCGTCATGATGCTGCGGATCGATGTACGGCGCGAGCAATTGTCCGGTGACGTCGCGATGGCGCACTAGGCGGCTTCCGGGGCCCCCATGAAGCGGCGCGAGTTCATCACGCTGATTACTGGCGCTGCGGCATTGCCGCTCGGAGCACGCGCACAGCGGGCTGGGCGGCCGTATCGCGTTGCGGCATTGGGACCAGTCCCGCCCAGCTGGCACTCCGCCGCCTGCCCGCCATTCTGCAGTGGCCCGAACAGGCGGAAGAAGGCGGACTGATGGGATACGGTCCTCGTCTCAGCGCGGTCTTCGACCAATGCGCGCGTCAGGTCGCAAGACTATTGCGAGGCGCAAAGGTGGCCGACGTCCCTGTTGAGCAGCCGATCAGGTTCGAACTGGTCATCAATCTCAAGACAGCGCAAATGTTAGGTGTCGAAATTCCGCCGGTGGTACTTTCGCGTGCCGACAGGACGATCGAGTGAGCCGTCGATTTCCGCCTCCGGCTCATCGGCTCCGTTGACACGCTTTTGACCCGCGGCGGACATCCGACTGATGAGGCCGTTCTATCGGACAAAGGGCAAGGTCCGATGGCATCAGCGCGACCCGGAAATGAAATAGCTCCAAGCGGTGTGCAGTATTATACTGGTGCTACTGGAAGTCCTGTTTCAAGCGTTCGTGGGAAGATTGTTACGACCGGTCAGGGAGGAACATCTGATGACGACTATGTTTGTTAGACACATGGTTTCCGACTACAAGATCTGGCGGAAGGCTTATGACGATTTTTCTCCGATTCAGAAGGCGAAGGGCGTCACAGCCGAGGCTGTCTACCGAGCGGTCGAAAATCCCAATGACATCACAGTAACTCACGAGTTTGCCACGATTGAAGCTGCGCAAGCCTTCGCGGAGAGTGCTGAATTGAAGAATGCCATGCGGAATGCAGGAGTGGCAGGAGCTCCAGCGATTTGGTTTACGAACAAGGCGTGAAGTATCGATCCCGGCCAAGTGCCGGGATTTTTTTTGTTGTGGTGCGCCATGTTGCCTGTTGGCCCATCGGTCCCGTTGACACAGTACCCCGACATGTCAGCTCGCAGGGACGGAGCGGACGTTTGCAGCCGCGCCTTCCGACGCTTTTGACCCGAAGCGGACATTCGGCAGCAGCATCTCGCGCGTGGGCCGATCAAGGGCACATGGCTCGGCGGCGATCCTTGCCGATGCAGCGAACCCCACGTGGCGAATCGCCGAAGCGAGCCCGGAACAGGCGATTGAAATGCGAAACGTCCGAGAAGCCAACCTCCAGCGCGATGTCAGAAATCAGTTGCGTGCCAGAGCGCGCCTCGGTCAGCAGTTTGAGCGCAAGTTGCAGACGTAGCTCGTTCACGTGCCCGGTGAACGATGATCCCGACAGTGCCATCAGGCGCTGCAGATAACGAGGTGAAATGCCCTGGCGACGAGCGACCGTCTCGACGCTGAGCCCGGGCTCCTGAAAGTGTGTCGCGATGTCGTCGAGGACGGCACTGTGGCGCGCGGCCACGACCGCACTCGCATCGCTCTCGCCCAAGGGAGCGCACTCACCGACTGCGAGGGCTACGAGATCACAGGTGTGAGCGACGACGACATCACGCAGCCTTGGGGCGGCCAGAGCCCCCTCCCTGAATGCGGACTTCAGATAGGCCATGAGGATACGAAGCGGTTCATTCCGCTGAGGGATCGGTCGCATTGCGAGGCTCTCGATATCGGTCACGCGCTCCGCCAGCGCCTCGCGGGGCACCGCCAGACCGAATAGTATTCCGCTGACATAGGTGACGGTGGCGGGCTCCGAATGCAGAATCGAGATTGCATCGCCGGCGCAAAGCTCGATGTCGCGGCCGCGCTGCGTCAGCTGACTGTTACCGGGCGAGCAGACGATCAGGCCGATCGAGTCGTCACCGTCGGCAATGTTCGTCCGCAAGCGCTTGAAGCGCATTGGCGAGCCTTTCAGCGCGAGCGTGCGCAAACCGCGGATCGCTTGCAGCGTTGCGTCGACCTGAAACGGAATGTTCGCGAGAGGCTCGACATCGGCGTGGACGATCCCCCGCACAAAGCTATCGCGCCATAGTGGAAGTCGCATCCGCTCCGGATGTTCGCGCGTCGAAAATCGATGCGATACGAAATCGGCTGCGTCCGTAGACATGGGGACCTCCAGCCTTGCCAAGACATTGGGAGTCAAGTTCAGCAACAAGCCAGCTGTCGGTATCGGGATTTTGCAATTTACGTACCGACCGCCTCTCGAGGTACGCAGGACTCCAAGAAGCTACGTCATTTGTCTGCTAGTCTCATTCACCTGTGATTGATGCTGGTGTGAACTGGCTCACGTGGCGACCAGAAAATTACGACAATCTTTAATTGCGAATTTCGCGCATAAACTTCTCCTTTAAGAGGAGACGATTGCGATGGCTCTATTTCAAATTGCCGCCATCGGATCCAATTCTGGAATCCCTGACAAGGGGCAAGACCAAATCCAACTTTATAATGCTGTTCGCGACTGTTTGGACTCATCGATGCGAGCAGAAGGAAGTTCTCGGAACGAGACTATCCTCTGATACCGATTTTCCGTCGTGCCTTGATCGTCGCATCACCATTGAGATTCGTCGGACACAAATTACGTCCCGGCCATGCTCCTTTTCAGCCGCCGGGTGAAGTGGTCGAAATCTGTCATATGGGACGTCAACCGTGGCGATCAGGAAGGGATTCGATCATGTCCGCCATCGTCGACATGCTCTATCGTGAATATTGCCGTGCCCGTCTCACCGAAATGCGAAAGCAGCTTTTGATACGAGGTGCCGGCGACAAGACCTTGCAAACGCCTTGGGAGGATGACGATCCGGCCGACCCTGGCGCTCAGAGGAGCAGCTGGCGGACCAAGGAGCCCCCATCATCCATCAGGTAGCCGGCGCGCGCCATCGACCCCATGCGCGCGATCGCACGCAGACAGGCCTGCAGATGGATGATCGAACTCACACCTCGACGCGATTGTTCGGTGAAACTCCACCGGAGTTCAAAACGGCGAGCCGCGATCTCCGTATCGACATCGCTCGCGGGATCGCGTTGTGGTGGATCTTTCTCGATCACGTTCCCAACAACATCGGGAGCTGGTTGACGCCGCGCAACTACGGCTTCTGCGACGCCGCCGAGATCTTCATGTTCATCTCGGGCGTGACCTGCGCGCTGGCCTACGACAGAGCACGTCAGCGCGAGGGCTGGAGCGGCATGATCGGCCGTTCGCTGCGGCGGGGATGGGACATCTATGCGGCGTTTCTGCTGCTCACGCTCGCTTGCGCCATCCTCGTCTACCTTGCGGGCAGCGATGATCTCGCCGATGACAGCAATACGCGAATTCTGCTCGAACATCCGGGCCCGACGCTCGCTCACGCCGCAATCCTGCAATACCGACCCGTCAACACCGACGTCTTGCCGGTTTTTGTGATTTTTCACGCGCTGTTCGCGCCGCTGCTGTGGCTGCTGCTGCGAGCACCGAACGTGACCCTCGGATTGTCGTTATTGCTCTACGCGCTCGTGCACGTCTTCGGTTGGACGGTTCCGGCCTGGCCCGGCGGCGTCTGGTTCTTTAATCCGCTGGCCTGGCAGCTTCTGATCGTGCTGGGTGCATGGAGCGTCATTGAAGGAGCGAAATTCCGGCCGTGGGTGATGTCGCGCTGGGCGCTTGTTCTTGCCGTTCTTTATCTGGCTTGCGGCCTGGTTCTTGCACAGAGTTGGAGCATCGCGGCTCTGATCCCGCCATTTCTAACGGACCTGCTATTTCCACTGGATAAATCGAATCTCAGTCCGGTACGGCTGCTGCATTTTGTGGCTCTCGCGATTGTGGTGCTGCGATTCATTCCCCGGAATTGGGGAGCGCTATCGACGCCGGCGCTGGTCTGCGCGAGGTGGTGTGGCGAGAATTCGCTGCCGATCTATTGTCTGGGCGTCCTTCTGGCGCTCGCCAGCCAGTTCACGTTGCTGGACCTCTCCGAGGGGCTGGCGATGCAAATCTTGGTCAGTTTTGCCGGCGTGTCGATCATGATCGTCGTCGCGCGGCTCCTGAACGCGATCAGCCTCAAGCGCGAGCGGACGTCAGGGTGGACGCAGGCGATCGATAAAATTCCGCTGGTGCGCTAAACTCGCAAGCTGGACTGGTAGGGAGGCGCAATGAGTACGATCGTTGAGGTTCAAGCCACGGACCCGCTCATGCCGGCGGTATACGCCTTGCGGCATGATGTGTTCGTTGTCGAGCAAGGTGTTCCGGAAGAACTTGAAGTCGACGATGACGATAAGGTCGCCACCCATCTTGTCGCGGTATCTGACGGCCGCGTCATTGGCACGTTACGCATTTTGCGCCATGGGCGTACCGCGAAAATCGGCAGGATGGCCGTATCGGCGTCATCGCGGAAAGATGGCATCGGGAGAGAGCTGATGGAGTTCGCCGCGACCACCGCCTCCCGCCGCGGTGCCGAGGAAATCATTCTCGGCGCGCAACTCACAGCACGCGAATTTTACAAGCGACTGGGGTACATGGAGGAAGGAGCGGTGTTCGATGATGCAGGCATACCACACGTGATGATGCGCAAGACATTGCAGCGATGAAGTTCCGGTCGGATGAAGCGACCGAAGATCAACTATGTCGCCTTGTGGCTCGATCCCGGATCAGGCGATCGATGTCGCGTCAAATCCCGGTGCGGCCAGACAAGTCGGCCCCATGCTGTCCGTTGGTACAATGCCCCTTAGGCCGATAGCCAGCGGTCCCGGCTTCGAACAGGCTCGACATCAGCAGGAATGCGCGGCGCGATCCGTCTCCATGCCCGAAGCGTTGCGGTCGACAAACCCGATCATCTCCAATTGATCACCCCTGGGATTGAGAAGTTGGTCCAATGCTGATGCACCTGACCTCGGCGGCCCTGCCCCGCCCGCATTGTCTCAGCGAGCTCGGAATCGCCGCGGCTTCGGATCCGATGGTCAGTCTGAATGAATTTACGTACCGGCGCGGCAGCGAGATCTACGGCGAGAAGGAGGCCGCCGACTATGTCTATCAGGTCAAGGCGGGCGCGGTGCGGAGCTACAAGTTGCTGTCGGACGGGCGCCGCCAGATCAGCGCCTTTCATGTCCCGGGCGACGTCTTCGGACTGGAGAATGGCAGTGTCCATCGCTTCACGACGGAAGCGGTGGTGGATGCGACGGTTCGGCTGATCAGACGCGAGAGCCTCGACGCCATCGCCGGGAGCGACGGCATCTTGATCAGGAGCCTGCTGCGCCTGACCACGATGAACCTGCGGCACGCGGAAGATCATATGCTGCTGCTCGGACGGAAGACGTCGCTGGAGCGGGTCGCCGCCTTCCTCATCGAGATGGACAGGCGACTGACCGCAGCGGGCATTCTCGCGCTGCCGATGTCCCGGCGCGACATCGCCGACTATCTCGGCCTGACGCTGGAGACCGTCTCACGAACGCTGTCGTATCTGCGCGATCTCGGCATTCTCGGGTTCATCGACAACAATCAGCGTCACATCGTTCTGCTGGACAGGCAGCAACTCGCCGGGCTCGACCGCCGCAATTGAGTTGCCGACTGCCTGGTTGGTGCGAGGCGCCGTGGTCCACCTGCCGATAAAAAAGGCCCCGGACGATGCCGGGACCTGAAGTTACGGGGAAGCCACAAGCTCAGTAGCGGGCCGCCACCGGCGCGCCATACACGCCGAAGCGATAATTCACCCGGACCGTGATCATGTCGACATCCTGGCTGACCCCGCTGCCGAGCAGGGTGATGCCGCCGGGTGTGACCACGCCTGCGAAGGTGGTGTTGTCGCGCCCCATCCAGAGATGGTCGTATTCGACACCGACCGACCAGTTCGGCGCAAAGCCGTATTCCCAACCAACGCCCGCCGTACCGCCCCAGCGCGTGTGGCCCGCGGAGGCGAGGCCGACACCGGTGACGTTGTTGAAGATATCGAAGCGATTGTGCGTCACCGCAGCGCCACCTTTCACGTAGAACAGCGACGCGTTCCAGGCCCAGCCAAGTTGGGCCGTGAAGAGGCCGATGCCATCGGTCTTGCCCGTGGTCGAAACCAGCGGATCGATCAGGGTCACGCGCGTGTTCTTGATGTCGGCCCAATCGCCCTGGGCTTCCAGACCGAGCACGAACTGATTGGTCTGCCAGCGATAGCCGATCTGTCCGCCGACAAGGCCGCCGGAGCGATTGGCGCAACCACTTGCGAGCGTCCCCGCGGGCGTCAGGAAATCGACGCAACCATGGCTCTGCCCCCAGCCTCCATTGGCGCCGATGTAGAACCCGCTCCAGTTATAGATCGCAACCACTGGTGCCGGCGGCGGCGCCTTGACGGCCATGTCGGCTGCCATGGCGGGACCCGTCATGCTCAGCGCCGCGACGCCGATCGCAGCCATCGAAAGCTTTTTCATTGTCTTGTCCCCTTTGCTGCTCAGATCTCTTCCGTTCAAAGACAGCAGCCCTATGCAGGCTGGCGTGCATAAGCCCTGCGAACAGCCTGAAGTTTAGTCGCGAGGGCTTATTTGGCGCGTATCAAAATGGCAACACTCAAACGCAATCGCTATGCACGGCTGAGTGCTTACTCGCTTTGCGAAAGTCCAGACGCGGAGGTGCTATCCCCGTCATCGGCGAGCCACGCCTGGATGTCGGACGCCAGAATGAGTCGCCTGGGAAGGTGAGGATTGATCGTGCCCGCAAAGACAGCGAGCCCATCGTTGAACTTCTCGCGTGCGAACTGCTTGGCTTCATCCTCCGTCGCGAACGTTCTTGTCTCACGCGGACTGCGTTGCTTCAGCAAAGTCCCGCTCTTGCGAATTTCAAAGGTGACGTACCAGGTTGGATTCATTGGACCCATCAACATGTCACCAGCCCCGGGGGCGTGTTGTGGTGCGGCCGCGTTCTCGGCGCTTGATTCAGATCAAGCCGCCACTTGACTATCCGACGCGAGCGATCGACACGTCGATCGTCATGGATCAATTCAGCACCGACAGATTGACCGCCGAGAGGCTCAGCGAGGACCACCTCGCCGACCTCGTCGCACTCCATCTCGATCCCGACGTCTCCCGTTATCTCGGCGGCGTGCGATCGGCCGAGGTGACGAAGACCTATCTCGCGACCAACATGGCCCATTGGGACCAGCATGGCTTCGGGCTGTGGGCACTGCGGACGAAAGACGGCGCCTTCGCCGGACGGGCCGGCATCCGGCATATTCTCGTGGACGGCATCGACGAGATCGAGATTGCCTACACGTTCAAGCGCGATATCTGGGGCCAGGGTCTTGCGAGCGAGATCGCGACCGCGCTGACGGACATCGGGCTGTCACGACTGAAATTGCCGTCGCTCATCGGGCTCGTCTTCGTCGCCCATGGCGCATCGCGGCGCGTGCTGGAGAAGACGAACTATCTGCTCGAGAAGAGCACGACGCATCACGGCGAGGACGTCGTGATCTACCGGATCAGGCCGTGAGAGCTGCTCGTCCCACGGCCTCCAACTTGAACCGCGCGCGCCTCACGGCTCCGTCGTGTAGGAGCGCCCGGGTTCGAGCACGTAGATCGTGAGAAAGCGCAGCGGACGGTCCGGGTCGCAATTGCGAAAATGCGTGTGCACAGCATCCGCCCGATCCTGCAACGTCTCGCCCGCGCGATACACGCGCGGCTCGTCGCTGCCATAAGCGGACTCGGCTACGCCCTCGACGATGTAGATCGCGCCCGCAACGGGATGGCGGTGACGCGGAGCGACGCCGCCGGGCGGATAGGTGACCTCGACGACCATGAGTTCCTGATTGCCGGGCAATGGAAGACGTTCGAGAATCCTGCGTGTGACGCCGGCGAAGCCGGATTGTTGGGTGTTCGTCTGACCGTCGGGATGTTCAACCAAGGAGGCACCTTTTTCGTCGATTGAGCTCGTAGGATGGGTAGAGCGCAGCAAAACCCATCACACATCAACAAGCTCGACCGCAGCGATGGGTTTCGCTTCGCTCTACCCATCCTACAGACTAACCCTCGACCGGCCACGCCGCCATCGCCGCCTTGGCTGCACCTCGCAGGTCCGCCTGCGTGGCGCCGTCCTTGGCCTGGATGGCCATGCCCTGGAAGACGCCGAGATAGAACCGGCTCAACGCATTCACGTCCGTCGTACCGGGCAATTCGCCGCCGGCAACCGCCGCTTCGAGCCGTGCGCGCAGATTGTCGAGCAGCTCGAGCCTGACCTTTCTCACCTCGCGCGCGATCGTGGCCGGCCATTCGTCGCTGACGGCGCCCAGCGCGACCATGCAGCCGGCGGGGGCCGTGCGGGATTTCGGCAGATTGTCGGCCGCCGCGATCAGCAGGTTCTCGACGCCGGCGCGTGCGGTCGCCCCCTCCGCGAGCTTGTCCCAGACCGCCTGGCCCTCGGTCGCGGCGTAATGCTGGAAAGCGGCCAGATACAGCGCCTCCTTGCTGTCGAACGCCGCATAGAGGCTCGGCGAACGGACGCCCATGGCCTCGCACAGGTCGTTCATCGAGGCGCTGGCAAAACCCTTGCGCCAGAACAGCAGCATCGCGGCCTCCAGTGCCGCCTCGCGATCAAATTCCCGTGGCCGTCCCGCCATGACGCCCCTTTCTGTAGTGATCAACACATAATTCACTTGACGGGGCCGATCAAGATCCCAGATATTCTGTGTCGATCATTACAGAATAGGAGATTACGATGACACTGGCAGGAAAACGGGCCCTGGTGACGGGCGCAAGCAGGGGTATCGGCGCGGCCATTGCAAAGGCGCTCGCCGCGGAAGGCGCCGATGTCGCCATCACCTATGAAAAGTCCGCAGATAGCGCCGCAAAGGTCGTCGACGCCATCAAGGCCTCGGGGCGGAAGGCGATCGCGATCCAGGCCGACAGCGCCGATGTTACGGCCGTCAAGACCTCGGTCGACAAGACCGTTGCCGCCCTGGGCGGGCTCGACATCCTGGTCAACAACGCCGGCATTCTGCGCCTGGGCGGCCTCAACGACATGTCGCTGGCCGACATTGATGCGCTGCTGAACGTCAACGTGCGTTCGCCGATCGTGGCCAGCAAGGCGGCACTGCCGCACCTCGGCAAGGGTGGCCGCATCATCACCATCGGCAGCTATTTCGCCGATCGCGTGCCGTCGCCGGCGCTCGGCATTTACGCGACATCGAAATCGGCACTGATCGCGTTCAACAAAGCGCTGGCGCGCGAACTCGGCCCCAAGGACATTACGGTCAATCTGGTGCAGCCGGGCTCGATCGACACCGACATGAACCCGGCCCACGGCCCGACCGCGGATACGCTGAAGCAGTTCATGGCACTCGGCCGCTATGGCGCGCCGGATGACATCGCCAACGCTGTGGCATTCCTGGCGAGCGAGAAGGCCAAGTACATCACCGGCTCGACACTCACCGTGGACGGCGGCGCGAACGCGTAAGCTTTAAGGGGAGCGCAGCCGGGCCATGGTCCGGCTGCGCTCCCGCTCCTTCTCGGCAAATCACAAGAACGTCCCACTCGAATTTGAATGGCGTTCCCGCGATCGACTGTCTATGGTCGACCCATGTCGCGCCTCTTATGTCTGTTTGTTGCTGTCATCCTGTCGCTGCTGCCGGCCGTTGCGCCTGCTGCGCCCAACGCAAAAAAGCCCAAGCAAGCCTGGCATGGCTATGGCTTCCTGCCGGGCTATCGCCAGCCGCTGAGCAACAGCCAGCCGATCTACATGCAGAAGAACGGCTTCCGTCGCTATGCGCGCGAGAACCAGCGCCCCTGGTACATCGATCCGGTGCCGAGCTACTACCGCTTCATTGACGGCGAATGGCGCTATTTCGGCCGGCCCGGTTTCGGCGGCTCCCGCTACAATGGCGGCAGCTTCGGTCCGTGCTGGACGCGGACCCCGATCGGCGCGATCTGGAATTGCGGCTGATCGCACGACGGATCCAGTCATGCCTCCGCGAGTCTGAAATCGTAGGGTGGGCAAAGGCGCATGTGCGCCGTGCCCACGGATCCAGCACGATGACAGAAAGTCGTGGGCACGCTTCGCTTTGCCCACCCTGCGATAGCTGCGGCTAATCGCCCGGTCGCGAAATTGCGGGGCGGCAGCCGCGCTGCCTTACCGGAAGTACCCGAGCACGAGATCGGTGTCTGCGCTGGCGGCGACCGTGCCGTTCAGCTCGGCATCGATGACACGGCGGCAGGCTTCGATCGCGGCGTGGTCGCCGAGATCGTTGGCGGCTTCCAGCACGAGCCATGCGGCGTCGACCGTGGCTTTCTCCGGAGCCGCTCCGCCCGTCTCGGCGGGGAGGTTCTTGGCGAGGCCTTTGTTCTTGCGAACTGCGGTACCGAATTGAGGCAACATTGCAAATACTCCCTCGATGTCCCGTTCAGTGAACCTGGAGCTCGGGCTGACGACCCGTCGCGGGATCGGTGCCGGCGCTGTTCTTGCGCGACTGGTAGAATTTCAGAATGCTGCGTGAGGTCTCGATCTTGAGCCGGCCGAAATCGCGCTCGTTGTCGTGGAGCTCGCGCGCCGTGATCAGGTGATCCTTGGCGCCGAGGAACAGCAGCGACATCGTCGTGTCCCAGGAGAAATCGAGCGCCTTGCACAGCACCAGGATCATCTCCCGGTTGCGGTCCATCAGCGCACGCTCGATCACATCGACCGGCAGCGACGACAGCAGTGACAGGCCGATCTGCACCTCGTCGAAGCGATGCTGGCGCGCGTAATTCGAGATCGAGATCTGGTTCAGGTTGCCCTGCCGGTACTGCGTCGTTACCACGCGCTTGGCGACGAAATAGCTGCGCGAGGATGGGCCGAACTTGGACTGCAGATCGCCGGTAACCTCGGTCACCGAGCTCTGGATCTGCGACATCATCTCGGGGCGCTCGGTCTCGAGCCGGCGGCGGACGTCTTCCGACGCCTTGGAGATGAGCTGCTGGAAGATGTGGCGCGGCACGTCCTTGCGCAGGCCGAGCTGCTCGGCGAGGATCGAGTCGCCCTCCGCGCGGCGGACCATGTGCAGCAGGCCCGAGCCGGAGAAGCGCGCGCCCTCGTTCCTGGCGACCGAGGTGACAACCTCCTGGTTACCACGCTTGACGAGCACGTCGGTCACGGCCTCGCCGATCGCATCACGCTGGGAGATCGCGAGCAGATGGGCCTGGCCCTTGGTCATGGCGCTCTCGACCAGGACCTTCTCGTCGATCCGGTTCGAATCGCGCAGCACGGGACCAGCGACCTCGATCTCGTCGTCCAAAGCGAGCTTCTCGATGACGTTGAGCGGTGCATGATCGCAGCCGGCCATCAACTCGGAAAGCTGCGCCCGCGCTTCGACCTCGATCTCGTCGGCAAGCCGGCCGATGACCTCGCCGAACATGCTGATCTCGTCGTCGACATAGCGACCGGTGATCAAAAGGTCGGTCGCATGCCACAACGCCTTAGCCCGGCTTTCGTCGGTGCCGCGCGCGATCGCGTCGTCCAGATCCTGCAGAAGCGATGGTGCCCCGTTCATCTCGATAACCCCAGTTCTTGGTATTCAAGTTCTTGGCGGTTGATCCTGCTTGTGCGAGCAGGACTCCGGATTCCTCTGGGACAGAGCCTAGGGAACAAACGCGAGAATCCAGTAAAATCGGCAGTTCAGTTTTGCCGGGCAGAATTCATTCAAATGCGAGCGAATGTGTTTACGACCGCGCAGGGCCTGCGCGGCCGTAGCAGCGAAGAGGGCCGATTTCTCAGGGATTCGACGGCGTCAGGACCAACGGCGGCTTCGGCCGGGGCTTTGCGGGCGGCGGGCCTGGCGCGGGCCGCACGTCGATCGGGGGCGGCAGGGGTGCGACCTGCTGGCTCGCGAGCGGCGGGCTCGGTGCCGCAGGGGCGGCAAGCGGCGCCTTCGGCATCGGTGCGACCTTGGGCTCAACCTTTGCCTTCGGCGGGGCGCGGCGCGGATCGCGGCCGGGCATCGGAACGTCGGTCAGCGACGGAGCGGGCTCGGGCTCGGGCGAGACCAACGTCGGCAGCGCGGCGGTCGCCGGCGGCGGCTCGCCGCGCTCGATCGCATCCAGCCTTCGCGTCTCGCGATCGATCGTGCGCACTGCAAGCCACGACGACAGCGGCGTGAGATCGACGGTGCGGCTGAGCTTGTCGGGTGGGCCTGCCGCAAACAGCTGGATCTCCGGCGGCGCACCGGAGAGACCGGTCATGATCGGCGTCAGGCTGGCGCGGATGTCGGCCTGGTCGGCGGGAATGTCGTAACCGCCGGAGACGATCGCGCGCGCATTCTTCGCTTCAAGGGGCGTTGCGCCGACGCGCAGGCGGCCGTCGCGGATCGTGAACGCGATCTGCACTGATGCCACCGCAATGGGAGCGGCCGACAATGCGGGCTCGACGAGCTGACGCAATCGGTTGTCGTCGCCGACCTGCCCGCCGTCGCTGGCACGGATCGCGATCTCGAAGGCGCGCGGATTGAGCCCGCTGATCTCGGCCGCGTCCAGCGTCACCGTGCCGTTGCCGGCGAGCGCGCCGGTCAGCGCCGAGACGCTGCGGCCCTGGCTCGTCAGCGTCATCTGCACCGAGGCGCGCCCCTTCGTCAAAGCCAGATCGCGATAGCGCAGCGAGGCCGCATCGACATTGGTGAGGTCGAGATGCGCGTTCAGCGCCAGACCGCCGGGGCCGTTGCGCGCATCGAGGCTTGCGGTCATCTCGCCGCCACCGACGCCGCCCTTGAGCGCATCGAGCGCAAGCGACTGACCGTCGCCCTTGATCGTGCCGCTGAACGGGCGCATCTCGATCCCGCCCGGCAGGCCGCCGCGCAATGCCTGGAACGCGATCCGGCCGCGCCAGCCGCCGACGAGACCTGCGCTCAGCGCCTCGCCGCTGTCACGCCCGGCCGCGCCGACGGCAAGCGCGAGCGCGGGCATCAGATCGAGCGTGTCGAGCCCGAATTCGCCATCAATGCGTTTCTCCTGATCGAGCGTCATGGCGAGTCGGCCGCGCAGGTGCGAGCCGAAAGCGGTGCTGTCGAGATCGTCGAGGGTCAGACGATTGCCGGATAGTCCGACGCGGGAGGAAAGACTGACATTCTGCGCCGATTTGTCGGCCGGGCTGGTCCCGAACAGCGGCGCCAGATTGGCGTTGCGGACGCGCAAATTGATGCTGGCCTTCGGCTCCGGCGTCGACAATTCGACGCTGCCTTGGGCGTCCGCATCCAGCCCGCCGCCGCTGAGCTTGGCGTTCAGTTGCAACGGCCGGCGCCACGCGCCGCTCAGCTTGCCTGCGATCTGCGAGGCGCCCTCGCCTGCCGCGACGATGCGATCGAGGCCGAGCACCGCCGTCAGCGAAGCGGCCTGCGGCGATGACAGTTTCGACTCCAGCGTGAAGTCGCTGTCGCGCATTTTTCCGATATCGATGCCGTTGACCGCGGCCACCAGCGGCTGCGCGGCGAGCGTCGCGGTGGCCTTGAGCTGCGGCGCATCGAGGTCGAACACGACGCGCGCGTCGCTGCGATCGGCGTGTTCGGCGTTCTTGTCGAGGCTGAGGTCGAGCTTCAGGCGTGTTGCGCCCGGCAGCGGCGCGATCGCATCGAAGCGTGCGCGCAGCGCCGGCGCGATAGGTTCCAGCAGCGCCGTGAGGTCGCCGAGCGAATTGGCCGAGGATTTCAGCGCGAGCTTGCCGGTGGCCCTGGTGCGATCGAAACTGCCGCTCGCCTCCGTGGTCACGCCGCTGGCCTGGCCGAAGCGCAACTGCTCCAGCGACAGCGAGGTCGGACCGTAGCCGAGCCTTGCCGCGAACGGCCGCAGCTCCTGTCCGGCCGAGATCGCGCGGCCGACGTCGAGCGAGAGCTTTACCTCCTCCGGCCATTCGCCCTGCGGTCCGGCCAGCGCGCGGACAAAACTCGCGGCGGTGTCGAGATCGAGACGGTCGGCCTTGAGCTCGGCATCGATCCGCGAGCCTTTGCTGGCGCCGGTCTGCACGAAGGCAATGCGGCCCTCGACGGCGCCGCCTTCGATGTCGGCCTTCATTTTGTCGATGGCGAGATGGTTGGCGGCGATCGTCACGTCGCCGGCAACGCGCAACGGCCGCGTGCTGCGGCGGTTGACCTCGCTGCGGCCCAGGAGCCAGGCCACCAGCGTATCGGGATCGGAGGACTCGACGCTGAGGCGGCCGCTGAAGCTGTCGGCACCCGGCGTGGCGCCGTTGAGCGAGAGCTGCGTCATGCCGGGGGCGCGCAGCTCGAGCCGCTGGAAGGTCCAGGACCGGCCGTCCGTCTGCAGCTCGGTCGTGATGTTCTGGAGCGGGCGGCCGCCCAGCATGATCTGGTCGGAGTTGAACTCGATCTGCGCCGGGATCGGCGCCTGCGGGATCGCGGCAAGACCCGCACGCAGCGCCGGCAGGATGCGCAGCGGCTCGGCATCGTCGCGGCCGGCGAGCTTGTCGGCGTCGACCTGCCGCGCCGACAGCACCGCGCGCAGCAGCGGCGAGGCACCAAACTTGAGATCGCCAACGCCGCCGAGCTTCAGGGCGGTGTCTTCCGGGCCAAAGCTCGCGTCGATCTGGTCGAATTTGGCACCGGCCGGATCGGCCTTGAGTTTTGCGGTGAGCTTCCAGGGCATCGGCCCCGCCTCGCCCGGCTTCTTCGCCGGCGGCACGGCCAGCGTCAGCGCGCCGTCGAATTTCGGCTGGCGGTTGTCGAAGGCAAGAACGCCTTCGAGATCGGCGAGAATGGCGCGCTCGCCGGGATCGATGTTGAGGTGAAGACGGGTGGCGCTGCCGTCGGGGCTCGGACCGGAGGAGACGCGGAACGGATAGCGCACGCCTGCGGCGGTGAAATTGCCGTCGCCGCGCACTGAACCCGCGAGCGAGCGGACGTCGCCGGAGAAGACGATGTCGTTGAGCTCCAGCGTCGAGCGGCTGGCGGCGTCATGAAACGCGATGCGGCCGGTGAGGTTCAGGCGTTCGATGGCGAGCGAAGCCAGGTTGAAGGTGCCGCTCGCCGTGGACGGCAAATCGACCCTGCCCCTGGTGTCGAGCCCGAGATCAACCGCCATGCCGCCGACCGAAAGCTCGGTGGCGCGCCATTCGCCGCGCATCAGGGAGCTCAGGCTGAACTCGACATCGAGCTTGTCGGCACGCAGCCGGCCGAGATCGTTGTTGCCGCCGAAGGTGACCGAGCGCAGCCGCAGCGTCGGCGCCGGCAGCAGCCGCGCATCGAGCTCACCGGCCACGCGCACCGGCACGCCGATGATCTGGCTCGCCTCCGCCTCAAACTGGGGCCTGAACTGGTTCCAGTCGACGAAATAAGGCCCGACCAGCGCGGCCAGCAGCGCTAAGATAAAGGCAATTGCCAATCCGAGCAGCGTCGTCTGCACGGGTCTCCCCTCGGCCAAGCCGGCACCCGGGTCAAACCCAAGCCTTTCAAACCCAAGCCTACAACCAAGCTTCAGGCGCGCCGGAACTGCCCCTTATATAAAGGGAAGTGTGGCGAAGTCACAGCGACTGTTGCGCACGGAGGTTAACGCCGGGCGCCCTCACCAGCTCGCCGGCAGTTGCTTGAGGCCCCTCAGTACGAAAGTCGGACGCCATGCCGGGTTTTCGACGTCGTCGATGCGCAGATCCGGCAACCGGCGCAACAGCGTCGCGATGGCGATCTCGGCCTCGATGCGCGCCAATTGGGCCCCCAGGCAGAAATGGATCCCGCCGCCGAACGACAGCGGCCGGACGTTCGGCCGGGTGATGTCCAGCCGGTCCGGATGATCAGGATAGACCGCCGGATCGTGATTGGCCGAGCCGAGCAGGCAGAGCACGGTCTCGCCCTTGGGGATCCGCTTGCCGCCGAGATCGTCGATCTCCTCCAGCGTGACGCGGCCGGTCATCTGGACCGACGAATCGTAGCGCAGGAACTCCTCAATCGCGTTGGTGATCAGGTCGGGCCGCGCCTTCAAGAGCGCGAGCTGGTCCGGGTTGCGATGGAGCGCCAACAGGCCATTGCCGATCAGATTGACGGTGGTCTCGTGGCCGGCGCCGAACAAGAGGATGATGTTGGCCGTCAGCTCCTCATTGGTGAGCTTGTTGCCGTCTTCTTCGGCCTGCACCAGCTGGGTCGTGAGATCGTCAGCGGGGCTGCGGCGGCGCAGCTCGAACAGCTGCTGGAAGTACATCTGCGCCATCATGTTGGCGGCATTGCCCTTCGCGATCTCCTCGGGCGTCATCGGCACCGGATCGAGCAGCCGCCCACCGTCGCGCGAGCTCTTGTAGAAGACCTCGCGATGCTCCTCGGGGATGCCGAGCATGTCGCAGATGATGGTGACCGGCAGACGAAAGGCGAAATCCTCGATCAGGTCCATGTGGCCGCGGTCGATCACCGCATCGATGGTCTGGTCAACGATCTCCTGAATGCGCGGCCGCATGTCCTCGACGCGCCGCGCGGTGAAGGCCTTCACGACGAGCCCGCGCAAACGGGTGTGGTCGGGCGGATCGGCCTGCAGCATCCAGTAGCTCATGCTGCGGAACACCGGCTCGTTCATGATCGCGGGGCCATAGCGGCGCGTCGTGCGCTCGACAAAGTCCTTGCCGAAGCGCTTGTCGCGCATCACGAGGCTGACATCGGCATGGCGGCTGGCGACGAACTGGCCGAACGCCGTCTCGTGGATCGGATCGACCGTGCGCAGCCGGTCGTAATGCGGATAAGGATTGCGGATGAAGTCCGGTGCCAGAGGATTGAACAGCGGCTCGCCTGCTGGTTGCACTTGCTCGTTCATGGTGACCTCGACATCGGTTGCCGCATGACACGATACGCGAGGCCGCCCCGAAAGCCTCCGCGTAACCATCCCCGTGATCTATCAACTCGATACATTATTGTATCGAGTTGCATTCTGCCCTAAACTGGACCGATGTCAAGGGTGAGAACCAGGCCGACCAGGGACGACACGCGCGACAAGCTGTTCGAGGCGGCAGCCCGCGTGTTCGAACGAGACGGCATCGGCGGCGCCAGCATCGAGGCGATCGCGGCCGAGGCCGGCTTCACCCGCGGCGCGTTCTATTCGAATTTCAAAAGCAAGGACGAATTGATCTTCGCCATGCTCGAGGATCACGTCGAGCAGTCGATCCGGCGCAATATGGAGATCCTAGCGCAGCACACAAATCTCGACGACTTCATCGCGGCGTTGAAGACGATGGATCGCGGCCGGCAGGATCCACTCACCCGCTCCCCGCTGCTGCATATCGAGATGATCCTGTTCGTCGCGCGCGCCGAGAAACGCCGGCCCGAGCTCGCGAAGCGCCTACGTGCGCGGCGCAAGCTGATTGCCGACATCGTCGAGGCGACATTGAAGAACAATGCCAGAGGCGAGACGCTGAACCCGCCCTGGATGGCGTCGGTGGTCCTGGCGTTGGAAGACGGCTTCCGCCTGCACCGGCTGATCGATCCGGAGACGACGCCCGCCGACAGCTTCTTGCGCGCGATCACGGATTTGCGGCGCAGGACGGGATTGGCGTCGGACAGCGGCTCATCATAAAAGAGAGCGTAGCGGGCAAGAGCGCAGCAGGGGCGATGCAACAGCTCCGTCTTTCGCGATAGCACGATCGAGGGCGTCAGACGCTGCCGCTTGACGGCAAAAGCGCAAATCCTATAGCGTTACAATCAGTAGCATTAAGCCTGCCTGCCAATCGAGGGCGCGAGACACCATGAAGGCCTGGCTCTGGGTTGTCCTGGCGGTCGTGCTCGGCCCGTCGCCCGCGTTCGCCATCAGCGATAGCGATCTGAAGGCCGCGCTGTCGCAGCGCTTCACCGGCGATCGCACCGGCGCCTGTGTTGCAGCCGGCGTGATCGACAACGGCACCGTCGCGACAGCTTACGTCTGCGCCGATCCCAAGACCGCGCGCCCCTATGACGAACACACGGCCTTCGAAATCGGCTCGGTCACCAAGACGATGACCGCGGCCCTGCTCGCCGAGCTGATCGCGACGCACGACATCGCGCTCGACGATCCCATCGCGAAACTCTTGCCGCCCGGGACGAGCGTGCCGTCATTCAACGGCCACGAGATCACCATCGGCGAAATCGTGACGCACACGTCCGGTTTGCCGGCGATCCTCCCCGACTATCACCCGCCGGACCCAAAAAATCCCTATGCCGGCGCAACCGAGCGAGACCTGCTTGATACCCTGGCCGCGATCAAGTTGACGCGCGAACCGGGCTCGAAATGGGAATATTCGAATCCGGCGATGATCGTCCTGTCCTATGCGCTCGCCAAGCGCGCGGGCAAGGACTACGAGACGCTGCTTCGCGAACACCTGCTCGGTCCGCTCGGCATGAACGAGACCTATGTGGCCACGCGCCCGCCGCAGGTGCATCTGGCGCAAGGCCATTACCCCAACGGCGAGGCCGCACCGCCTTGGGATTTTCATCCCGACATGGCCGGCGTCGGAGGCGTGCGCGCGACGTTGGCGGACATGTTGCGCTACATGGAAGGCGAACTCGGCACCCGCGACAGCGCGATCACGCCGGCGCTCGCACTGACTCAGCAAGAGGTTACGGATGTCGACAAGCACCGCATGGGCATAAACTGGTTTCTGTCCGTCGTGAATCGGCACACGATCGCCCTCCATGAAGGCGCGACCGGCGGCTACTCGTCCTTCGCAGGGTTCGATCGTGACGCGAAGCGCGCCGTGGTCCTGCTGAGCGATACGTCTCTGGTCACGCTCGGCGGCCTTGGACAATTGGGATTTCGCCTGCTGGACACCTCACGGTCGACCGGCGCGCCGCACATCGCGATGGACGCCGATGCCAAGCTGATCGACGCGCTGGTCGGCAAGTATCGCCTGCAGGGCGGCCTTGGCATCGAACTGCGGCACAAGGACAGCGGCCTGACCATCCAGGCCGACGGCCAGAACGAGTTCGAGATGGGCTATGACAGCGCCGGCGATTTCTATCCGCGCAAGTTTGACGCGGTATTGCGGCCCAGGCGCAAGGCGGACGGAAGCTATGGCTTCACCTGGTTTCAGGGCGGGGGCGCAGTCGAGGCCAAGCGCATCGATCCGCCTCCGGCGGCGACGAGCAGATGGATGCCGACCGACACGCAACTCCAGGACTATGTCGGGCTCTATCCGCTGACGCCGAACTTCGGACTGCGCATCTTCGTCGCGGACGGGGGGCTCAATGTGCAGGGGACCAACCAGCGGCCGGTCAAGCTCGCGCCGGTCGAGCAGGACATCTTCGTCGCAGAGCAGGTCGGCGCAGAGATCGATTTTGCGCGTGATGCCGGTGACAAGATCGTGGCGCTGACGCTGAAACAGCGCGGACAGGTCCTGAAGGGCGAACGTCAGCAGGGTACGACGGCCGAACCGGCCAATCGCTGAAAGTCCCAAGGGACGCAGCAACCTTGCTGCGCCCCTTGAGTCGCGAACCTGTCGTCAGCGCGATGCCGTGCTGAGGTTCTCGCCGAAGAACTTCCAGGTCTTGCCGTCGAACTTCGCGAGCTTGAACGTGTCGAACGTCGAATAGTCCGTCGGCGTCACCGAAACCGTGATGCCGGGAAGGAACAGCGGCAGCGCGACTTTGCTGATGTTCGTCGCCTGCTTCAGCACGTTCTCGCGCGTCAGCACGTCGCCGCAGTTCTTCAGGATGATCGCCGTGAACTGCGCGGAGGTGTAGCCGATCTGGTTGCTGCCATCGATCGGATTCCCTTCCGGATACCACTGCTTCATGAACGCCAGATAATCCTGCACGCCCTGATCGGAATCCCAGGCGGGATCACCGACGACCTTGGTGGCGAGCGCCGTGATCAGGCCGGTGGAGGCTTCGAGCCCGGCCGGCTCGAGCACGCCGCCGATCGAGCTCGCGACCGACACGATGAAGTGCGTCGGCTTCCAGCCGAGATCGGTCACCTTGCGGATCGCCTGGGCGCCGAATTTCGGCGTCGTGATCGTCATCAGGACATCGGCACCCGCGCTCTTCAGATTGACGATCTGGGAATCGATGGTGGGATCGGTCACCTCGTAGCTGAGCTCCTTCACGATGAGGTCGGCCTTCTCGCCGAGCCCTTCCTTGAAGCCCTTCAGGTAGTCCTTGCCGAAATCGTCGTTCTGATAGATCACGCCGATCTTGGCGTTGGGAAGCTCCTTGAGAATGTACTTGGCGTAGATCTTGGCTTCCTGCGCATAAGGCGGATAGAACGGCGTGGTCCAGGGGAAGTTCTTCGCGTCGTTCCACTTCGAAGCGCCGGTCGAGATCAGCAGATGCGGAATCCGCTTGCCGTTCAAATATTTCTGGATGGCGGAATTTGTCGGCGTGCCCAGCGATCCGAAATTGGCGAGAATCTCGTCCTGCTCCACCAGCTTGCGCGTCTGCTCCACCGTCTTCGGCGGGCTGTAGCCGTCGTCCATGCTGAGGAACGTGATCTTGCGGCCGTTGATGCCGCCCTGGCTGTTGATCATCTTCCAGTAGGCGGCCTCGGCCCTGCCCTGCGTGCCGTAGGCGGACGCGGGCCCGCTATAGGGCATCGTCTGTCCGATCTTGATTTCAGTGTCGCTGGCGCCGGGATCGTACTGCTTGTCGGCGGCCAGAGCGGCGGATGAAACAATGCCGAAGGCGGTGGCGAGCGCCACCGTGATGCAAGAACGCATAATAGTTTCTCCCTGTCGCGCCGCTGTTTGCCGCGGCGTCTCCGGGGATAATGATCTCGGCTTCCGGGATTGTCGACCCCAAGTCCGCCAGCCGATTGATCCCTGGGCCGGTCGGCAGCCCCTTTCTGTGGACCGCTCGCATGAGGGCAGGTCGTGTGTTCTCGCAAACGAAGGTGCATCTTCGAAAGAACAGGACTTCATCACACGCGATAATTAGGCCGGCGTCCTCGCGTGTCCGGCTCAACTCCAACAAGGAGCTTCCGATGGGTCTCCTGTCAAGAACGACCATAGCAACGGCCGTATTCGCCGTCATTTCCAGTCAGGCGCTCTCGGAAGCGCTCTTGGAGCTCAAGCCGGGCATGGCTTACATGTTTCGTGGTCCGGGACACATGATGACCGCGGCCCTCGACGAACAACATCGCGGCGCGATGATGAAGTACGCTCAAAAGTTGCCGAAAAATACTGTCTTCTTCATGAAGGACGGCGAGCTGTATTCAGCATCGGGAATGCCGGAAAATTCGCTGGATGAATTGCATTTCGAATGAGAGGCGCGTCCGCAACGGCAATCACGCCGACCGCTTCACCGCGGCCGTACCTGCCGGCTTGACATCGAGCCGGCCGAGCATCGCCTTCGCCTGCTCCGCGCAATGCTCGATCAGCCAGCGCTCGAACGCGACCGGAGCTAGCGCGGGGGCGTAGAGGAAGCCCTGCACGACATCGCAGCCGAGCTCGGCCAGCATCTTGCGCTGGCCTTCTGTCTCGACGCCTTCTGCGACAACAGTCATGCCGAGACCCTGACCGACGCGCACGACGGCAGTGGCGATCGCGACTGCGCCCGCGTCCTTCTCGATGTCGCGCATGAAACTGCGGTCGATCTTGAGCTCGCGGATCGGCAGATGGGCGAGCCGGCTCAGGCTCGAATAGCCGGTGCCGAAATCATCCACGGACAGGCCGATACCGAGCGCCCGGATCGCATGCATCGTCTCCAGCGCGGTGGCGCCATCCTGCATGAAGGTGCCTTCGGTGATCTCCAGCATCAGGGCATCCGGCGGCAGCTTGTATTCGGCGAGGATGTCCTCGAGCCGGGCGGCCAGCGTGACGTTGCGGAAATTGATCGGCGACAGATTCACCGAGACAGAGGGAATGTTGAGCCCGGCGCGGCGCCAGCTCGCCATCTGTCGGCAGGCCTCGCGCACCGACCACAGGCCGATCTGCTCGATCAGGCCGCACTCTTCCGCGAGCGGAATGAACTTTGCCGGCGAGACGTCGCCGAGCGCGGCATCGTGCCAGCGCGCCAGCGCCTCGACACCGTGGATGGCGCCGTCGCCACTGCGGATCTGCGGCTGGTAGCTGAGGCTCAGCGCATTGTCGGCGATGGCACGGCGGAGTGCCGCGATCATCGCCAGCCGCTGCTCGGCCAATCCGTTCATTTCGGCACTGAACATGCGATGGGTCGACCGGCCCGCCTGCTTGGCCATGTACATGGCGGCATCGGCCTGCTGCATCAGCGTGTCGATGTCGGTGGCATGGTCGGGATAAAGGCTGATGCCGATGCTCACCGACATCGGCATCAGCTTCGAGCCGAGCCGCAAGGGCGAGGCCAGCGCTTCGGTGATTCCGGCCGCGACGCGCTCGGCGCTCTCGGCGTTACGGTTCGGCAGCAGAACGACGAATTCGTCGCCGCCGAGCCGGCCCAGCATGTCTTCTGGCCCGATCTGCTCACGCAGGCGCTGTGCCAGCCGGATCAGGAGCTCGTCGCCGGCGGCGTGGCCGAGCGTGTCGTTGACGTCCTTGAAATGGTCGACGTCGAGGAAGGCAAGCGCGACATGACCGCCGGTCGGGCAGGCGTCGATCGCAGTGGTGATCAGGTGCCGCAATTGCGCGCGATTGGGCAGGCCGGTGAGGATGTCATGATAGGCAAGCCGCGCGATCTCGGCGCGCGCTTCCTTGCGCTCGATCGCGAAAGCGCCGAGGTTGACGCAAGCGTCGACGATGCGCCGGTGCCAGTTGCTCGGCGCCCGCGGCTCACGGAAGTAGAACGCGAAGGTGGCGATGACGCGGCCGTCCTTGGCCTTGATCGGCGTCGACCAGCAGGCACGCAGGCCGATCTCGAGCGGCATGGCCTTGTAGGGCTGCCAGCGCGGATCGGTATCCAGATCGTCAGCCAACACCGGCTCGCCGTAAAACGCGGCGGTGCCGCACGAGCCGACGCTGGGGCCGATCGGAATGCCGTCCAGCGCGCGGGAATAATCGTCCGGCAGGCTCGGACCGCCGAGCGGATGGATCAATCCGGCGGAATCGACGTGGAGTAGCGAGCAGACGACGTCGGGCGCGATCTCCTCGACGCGGCGGCACAACCGGTCGGCGATCTCGGTGATCGCGATTTCGTCGGCGAGCGCGCTCATGATGAGCTGTTGCAGCGAGCGCAGCTGCCGGGACTCGGTGATGTCCTCGAGCAGCGCGAAGATGTGTTTGACGCGGCCCTTCTTGTCGCGGAAGGCGTCGATCCGGGCTGAGACCCAGATCTCTGCGCCGTCCTTGGTGTAGACCAGCGTCTCGACCTCGCCGCGCCGGCCGCCGCCGAGCAGCCGCTTGACGAGCTTCGCAATGGCGGCGCGATTGGTATGGCAGCCGGCGATCAGCTCGCCTGCACGCCGTCCCTCGGCTTCCTCGCTGGTGTAGCCGAACAGCGTCGTGAAGGACGAATTGACGTAGCGGATGTTCTGCTCGACGTCGGTGATGATGACCGCGCGATTGGTCTGGTCGGAGACGGCATTGAGTAGCCCGATCCTGACGCGGCGCTCGGCGTCCGCAGTGACGTCGCGCGCGAACACGATGTGATGGATTGCGCCGTCGATCGCCGCCGACGACAGCGCGATCGTCGCCTTGATCCGGCTGCCGTCGCGCCGCATCAGGCTGATCTCGTCGCGAAAATCCGCGACCGGGTCGGCCTCGAGGCATTTGAGGGCGAGAATGGCGGCATCGCGGCCGAGCACGTCAGCGCGCGCAAGCTTCCAGATCCGCTCCGCGCCGGCGTTGAAATGCGTGATGCGACGCGCAGCATCGACGATGACGATGCCGTCGTCGGCGCATTCGAGCGCCGCGCGCAGCACGTCCGGCATTTCGGTCACGGGACAGTCGGAGGCAGACATCGCTAGGCTCGGCAGCATCAGGACAATGCGGCAATCGGCCCCAAGCTAGCGCTCCGATGGTGTCCAAGACGTTTTTGCAACCGGCTCGCACCCGGCCAAGCCGCGACATGCTTAACATTCCGCGAAAGAAGCGGAGGTAATCCGGTGCAGACGGAACCTATTTTGTGGCCTGAAGCTTGTGCAGGCGCCCGGCCACGGCCCGCACCCTGCGCGGCGCGGCCTGCCAGATCGACAGCGCCGACAGGAGGCTGACGACGATGGCGATGGCAAAGGCGAGCGTGTAGTCGCCGACGCGGTCGTAGAGCAAGCCTGTCACCCACGGGCCAGCCGCGCCGCCCGCCAGCGCCGCGAGCATGATCATGCCGAAAATGCTGCCCTGGTGCCGGCCCTGGAAAATCTCGAACACCACCGCGCCCATGATCGAGGTGAGGCCGTAACCGAGCGCGCCTTGCGTGAACACCATCAGCCAGACCAGCCAGAACGAGGGTTGGAACTTCAGTGCCATCAGCGCCGCGAAGCAGATCGCAAAGCCAGCGCAGCTGATGGCCCACACCCATTCCCGCCCGATCCGGTCGGAGATATGACCGAGGAAAATCTGGCCGGGAATGCCGAGCAGGCTGACGGCGCCGAGCGCCCAGACTGCAACGCTCGGGCTGAAGCCGATGTCGAGCAGGAACTTGGTCTGGTGCACTTGCACGGCGTACCAGATGTACAGGCCGCAGAAATAGCCAAGCGCGATCCACCAGAAACGAGCGGTCGCAACCGCGCGTCGCAGCGTCCAGTCAGTGGCAGCCCAGGCCGGATCGACGATGTTGGAGACCGGCTTTGCACCGCCCGCGGCCGGCGCCGCATCGCCGTCGGGCTGGAGGCCGATGTCTTCGGGGCGCTTGTGCAGGAGCAGATTGATCGGCGCCAGCACGATCAGGATCATCAGGCCCATCGCGGTGCAGGCGGTGCGCCATCCGGTCTGCTCGATCAAATGCTGCACCCATGGCAGCAGCGTCACCGAACCGATGCCGACGCCGGCGAAGGCAATGCCGATGGCGAAGCCGCGCTTGCGGATGAACCAGTTCGGCAAAAACAGCGACTGGCCGGAATAGCCGAGACACACCGAGCCGGCGCCGACCATGACGCCCAGCGTCATGTAGAGATGCCAGGGCTGGCTGGTGAGCGGCGCAAGCAGCAGCCCGCCGGCCATCAACAGCACGCCGAGCTCCATCACGGCACGCGGTCCCGCGCGATCCATCAGCCGGCCGATCAGTGGGCTGGCAACCGCGGACGCGACAAAACCGAAGGAGAAGGCGCCCGCGGTGACGCCGCGCTCCCAGCCGAATTCAGAGAGAATGGGCGGATAGAACAATGAAAAGGAGGTGCGTGCGTTGACCCCGATCGCCATCGTGACAAAGGTCACCGCGACCACGACCCAGCCGTAGAAGAACGGAAGCCGCATTTTTGTTTTTTTCATCCCTGGACGATCACTACCGATCATCCGGGACTGCCTGGGTCAAGCGATTTTCGCGCGTGGCGCCTGGGCGGCCGGCTCAGGCAGCGTCGCGTTGCGAAGGCTGGGCGGGCGCCTCGAGCTCGATCTGGTCGACCGGCAGCGGGCGGCCGAACAGATAGCCTTGCGCAAAGTTGACGCCGAGCGCCCTCAGGCGTTCGAACTCATCGGCGGTCTCGACGCCCTCAGCGGTGACCGACATGTCGAGCCCGCGCGCCAAAGTCACGATCGAGGAGATGATGGCGGAAGAGCGCGGCTGGTGCGTGAGGTTGCGGACGAACGACCGATCGATCTTGATCTTGTCGAACGGAAACGCGGTGAGATAGCTCAGCGAGGAATAGCCGGTGCCGAAATCGTCGAGCGCAAGCTCGATGCCGATATGCTTGAGCCGTTCCATGAACGCATGGTTCTCGGTGCCGCGCTCGAGCAGGACGGATTCGGTGATCTCGATCTCGAGCCGTTGCGGCGACAGGCCGGAATCCCGCAAGGCCGCGCAGATGACGTCGAACAGGTCGGCTTCCTTGAACTGGATCGGCGACAAATTCACCGCGACCATCAGATCGGACGGCCAGTTTGCCGCGTCCGCGCAGGCGCGACGCAGCACGAATTCGCCGAGCGGCACGATCAGCCCGGTCTCCTCGGCGAGCGCGATGAACTGATCCGGCGGGATCAGGCCGCGGGCCGGATGCCGCCAGCGCACCAGCGCCTCGAACCCGCGTCGCGCGCCCGTGCTGGCATCCATGAACGGCTGGTAGTGCACCTCGAGCTGACAGCGCGCGATGGCGTCGCGCAAATCGCCTTCCAGCGTGTTGCGCGCCTCGAGCTCAGCCGACATCGCCTCGTCGTAGATGGTGAAGCAGTTCCGGCCCGCCGATTTCGAGCGGTAGAGCGCAAGGTCGGCCTTCTTCAGCAGCTGCTCTTGGTCGCGGCCATGATCCGGCGCGATCGCGATGCCGATGCTGGTCCCGATCTCGACGCGATGACCGGGCAACAGAAACGGCTCGGCAACGAGCTTGGCGATCCGCGCGGCCAGTTCGGTCGCGCAGGCGCGCTGGTCCTCGCAGTCTTCCTGGATGATGGCGAATTCGTCGCCGCCGAGCCGCGCCAGCACATCGGTGGCGCGCACCGCGGATTTCAGCCGCTGTGCCACCAGCCGCAGCAGCGCATCGCCGGCGCCATGACCGAGGGAATCGTTGACGTTCTTGAAGCGATCGAGATCGAGCATCAGGATCGAGAAGGTCGGACCGCCGTTCTTCAGCTGGCCGTTGAGCTCGTCGAGCCGGGCGAGGAAGAAGGCGCGGTTCGGCAATCCGGTCAGGACGTCGGTCTGCGCAAGCTCGAGCACACGACGATTGGCCAGCGACAGCCGCCGCGAGTTGCGGCTGGCGAGCATCAGATAGGTCGACAGCGACAGCGTCAGCAGCATGCCGACGATCAGCACGGCGCCCGCGCGGTCATACGTCGTCTCCAGCGAGCCGCCGGCGGTCGGAACCGCCCGCACCTGCCAATCGGTGTCCCCGATCTTGAGACCACCCGACCAATGGCGCCCCCGCGCAACATCGCGCATCGATTGCGGCGCGGCGGCTGCGGAAGCGTAATCGGGCAACATGCCTTCGAGGCTGACGATGCGCGCGCTGAAGGGCTGATACACGTTCACGCTGACCGCGGGGCTCGCCCCGGTCCTGACGCGGATGGCCTGCATCAGCAGAGGCAGATCGAAAATGCCGACAACGAAGCCCGAGATGTTGCGGCGGCGGTCGGCGACGGTGTCGCGCGAGGTGCCCTTGGCGTAAACGGGCACGACCACGAACACGTTCGGCAACTGCCCGGCATTATTCGTGGCAAAGAGCTCGGTGCGGATCGCCGCGATCTGGTCATTGTCGCGGGCACGTTCGAGCGCCACCTTGCGATCCGGCACGCTCAGATAGTCGATGCCGTAGACACGCGATGTCTTCGACTGCGTCGAGTAGAAGATGGGGTAATATTCCTCGCCCTGCGGCGCGGTGACGAAGCCATTGCCTTCGAGCGACTTGATGCGATAGCTGGACACGCCCTCGGCGATGGCTGCGGCTTCGTACTCGGCACGCTCCTTGCGCGTGATCCGTGGCAGCCAGCCGATACGCAACAAGCCGGGATATCGTTCGAACAGCTTGCCGCTGAAGGTCTCGAACTCGCTGCGGGTGACGCCCTCGTTGGAGGATTCGAACAGGGTCCGCAGCGCCACCAGCCGGCTGATATATTCGTTCATGCCGTTCTGCATGACGATGGACTGCGTCTCGGCGGCGTTCTCGAACTCGATCTTGTTGACGCGGTCTTCCCATCGCGCCACCGCCGCGGCGCCCGCGATCGAGAACAGCAGGCCGACGGCCGCCGCGACCAGCGCAGGGCGATGGAGGCCGAGCAGCGGCGCAATGCGCCACCGTCCAGTCACACGCCTTCGATCCTGATCATTCTGATCGCGACCGCCCATCTTGATTCCGCACGTCCCCTCGGCGCAGCGGCCGAACTTAGGGTTGAGCCACCGTGGCGACTATCGGACAAGGATCGGGGTTAAGAACTGCACAATATTGGAACCAACCTGTCCCGCATTGCGAGGTGTAGTTAACAATCGACCTGCGTGTTCCCGAAAATGTGGTCGCCAATTGCAGGATTGCCCCGGACTTCTACGGACCGCTCTCCCCACGCCGGTTAGCGCCCTGTTCAGCCCAGGGACCTATCGTGGCGGCAACTTTTCCAGCATCCGGCGAGCCCTCTCATGAAACGATCGCACGCAGCGACATGCATCGCGCTTGCCGCCGCGCTGCTGGCGGCGGCGACACTGACGGCAAAAGGCGACGAGGCCGGCGTCAGCGAGGACGCAATCCTGTTCGGCCAGGCCGCCGCGCTCGAGGGTCCCTCTTCCATGCTCGGCCAGCACATGCGGCACGGCATCGTCGCGGCGTTCACCGAGATCAATGCCAAGGGCGGCGTCCACGGCCGCAAGCTCCAGCTCATCAGCCGCGACGACGGCTACGATCCCGATCGTTCGGTGGTGCAGACTCTGCGGCTGATCGAAGACGACAAGGTGTTCGCGCTGATCGGCGCCGTCGGGACCGCGACCGCAATGGCAACCATCCCGATCACGAGCACGCGCGATGTGCCCTTCATCGGACCGGTGAGCGGTGCGGAACTCCTGCGCGACCTCGAACTGACGAATGTCGTGAACATTCGCCCGAGCTACGGCGCGGAGTCGGAGACCCTCATCAAGCATCTCATCGAGGATCGCCACTTCACCCGGATCGGCATCTTCTACCAGGACGATTCCTTCGGCCATGACGGCCTCGCCGGCGTGAAGACGGCGCTTGCCAAGCGCGGTCTCGAGCTCGCCGCCGAGGGCACCTTCGAGCGCAACACCCGTGCGGTCGGCGCGGCCTGGCGCACCATCAAGCGCGCCGAGCCCGAGGCGATCATCATGGTCGGCACTTACGGTCCGAGTGCCGAGTTCATCAAGCTCGCACACCGCAGCGGCGCGTACCCGACCTTTGCCAGCATCTCGTTCGTCGGCGCCACCGCGCTCGCCAGGGAGCTCGGCTCCGACGGCGAAGGCGTCGTGGTCGCGCAGGTCGTACCGTTTCCCTGGGATCGCTCGATCAAGCTCGTTGCCGACTACCAGGCCGCGCAGAAAGCGATCGATCCGACGCTGACGCCGGATTTCGTCTCGCTCGAAGGTTATCTCTCAGGCCGCCTGGCGGCGGCCGCCCTCGAAAATCTCGGACCGAACCCGACACGCGCGGGGCTGCTGCGCACCATCAACGACATCGGCCGCTTCGACATCAGTGGCACTGTCTTCACCGTCGGCTTTCGCGCCATCGAGACGCCGCCAAAAGTGTTCCTGACGGTGATCCAGAAGGACGGGACGTTCAGGGCGATCGATAGGCTGTAAGGCCCTTTATGGCCGCCGGGTCCAGCGGTCGGCGTTGACGGCACCCAGCGGGGCCTCGCCCTTGATGATGGCGTCGACCTGCCGCACCGTTTCCAGCGACTGGTATTCGATCGCCTGCGGCGTCAGCCCGCCGACATGCGGCGTCGCGACGACGTTGGCGAATTTTGCCAGCTCCGGCGTCGGCATCTGGTCGGGCGCGCGGCCGACATCCATCGCAGCGCCCGCGATGCGGTTCTCCAGCAGCGCCTTCGCAAGCGCCGCCTCGTCGACGAGATTGCCGCGCGAGAGATTGATGAAGACGGCATGCGTCTGCATGCGCGCCAGCGCCGCCTCGCCGATCAGCTTCTCGGTCTGCTCGTTGGCAATTGCGAGGCAGACGACATAGTCGGACGCCGCGAGGAGTTCGTCGAGGCCCACCTGCCTGATCGCGCTGTCGCTGACATCAGCGAAGGGATCGGAGACCAGCACCTCCATGCGCATCACCTTGGCGATCTCGGCAAGGTAACGGCCGATGCTGCCATAACCGATGATGCCGATCTTGCTGCCGGCGAGCTGACGGCCCATCCGTGCCTCCGGCTTGCGGCCGGCATGGTAGTCGGCCGTGGCCCGCGACACGCCACGCGACAGGTCGACCATGAAGCCGACCGCGAGCTCGGCGACCGCCTGCACGAAGCCGGGACCGGCGCGGGTCACCAGCACGCCGGCCTCCGAGGCGGCATCGACGTCGACGTTGCGGATGTCGACGGCGCAGCGGACGAAGGCCCGCAAGCGTGGCAGCTGCGCAAAGATCTCGCCGCGGCCCTCGGTCATGCGATCGGCGACGATGATGTCGGCGTCCTTTGCCGCACTGACGAGGCCCGCGGAATCCAGCGCCCGATCACCCTCGTGCAGGACCAATTCGGCAATGGCGCGCAGGCCGTTCAGGCTGCGATCGCCGTAATAATTGCGGCGCATCTCCGGCGTGTGGGCCAGCAGGACTTTCACGACGACACTCCTTCAGTAGCCGAACGCGCGCGGCAAGGCGGTGCTCAGCCACGGCACGAAGGCGATGACCAGCAGGCAGAGGAACAACAGGCCGAGATAGCCCAGGATCGGCTTCACCGTCTGCTCGATCGGCACGTTACCGATCAGGCAGGCGCCGTAGAGCCCGAGCCCGAGCGGCGGCGCGAACAGGCCGACGCCCATCGCGATGACAAGCACGACGCCGAAATGCAGGGGATCGATGCCGAGCTGCACCGCCACGGGAAGAAGCAGAGGCCCGAAGATGATCAGCGCAGCGGCGCCTTCCAGCACCGAGCCCATCACGATCAGCACGGCGATCGCGAGCAGAATGAACAGCCAGGTACCGCTCGTCTTGGACAGGCCCAGCATGAAGTCGCCGACCGCATGCGGCACCTGCTGCAAGGTCAGCGTGAACGCCAGCGACTGCGCGGCGGCAACGATGAACAGCACCAGCCCCGCGCGCGTCGCCGCCTGCACGAAACTGTGCGTCGCCGTTCTGAAGCTGAGTTCGCGAAACACCACGCTCCCGACGATCAGCGCGTAGGCGACCGCGAAGGCCGAGATCTCGGTCGCCGTGGCAAAGCCGCTCTTGAAGCCGAAGAAGATCATGAAGATCAGGCCGAACGAGGCGATCGCGCCGCTCCACAATCCCGACACCGGCACCTGCGGCTCGACCTCCTCGGCCTCCGCCGGCGTCTTGCCGAAGATGATGGAGAAGGCGATCAGCACCGCCGCCATCAGCGCCGCCGGCAACAGGCCTGCCATGAACAGGCCGCCGATCGACAGGTTCGCGACGAAACCCAGAATGATCAGGTTGATGCAGGGCGGAATCGTCTCCGCCATCACCGCGGACGCCGCGAGCAGCGCCACCGCGCTGCCCGGATTCTGCTTCGAGCGGCGCGCTGCCGGAATCAGCACCGAGCCGACGGCCGCGACGTCGGCCATCTTCGAGCCCGAGATGCCGGAGAACAGCACCATCGAGGCCACCATCACGACGTTCAGGCCGCCGCGCATGCGGCCCACCGCGCGCTGCAACAGCTCGATCAGACGCACGGACATGCCGTTGGCTTCCATGAGGTAGCCGACGAGGATGAAGAACGGGATCGCGAGCAGCACGAAATTGTCGATGCCGCGCGCCATCTGCTGGGCGAAGATGACGCCGGGCAGCGCGCCCTCGACCCAGATGAAGATCAGCGCAGCCAGCGCCAGCGCGAACCCGATCGGCAAGCCGCCGAACAGCGTGGCGAAGAAGCCGATCAGCATCAGCACGCCCGCCGACGGCACCGAGGACGGCGACAGGTAATCCCAGGCGAGATAAAGCCCGGTCACGACGGCGACCGCGATGAGGCCTCTGACGATGTCAGGCAGCGGTCGTGCGCAGAGTTGGTCGATCGCGAACACCGTCATGAACAGCGCGCCGACGCCCATCGGATAGAAGGTCAGCTCCAAGGGCAGGCCGGAGCCGGTGGTCTGCCCCGCCGTCAGCGAGCCCAGCTTGATGGCGTTATGGGCGACGTAGCCGGAGATCAGCACGACGAGCACGGCGCTCGCCGCATCGACCAGGGTGCGCAGCCGCAGCGCCAGCAGATCGCGGAAGAAGGACACGCCGACATTCTCGCCGCGCGCAAGCGCGCTTGCCGCGCCGAAGAAGGCCGATCCGACCATCAATCCGCGCGCGACGTCATCCGACCATTCGACCGGCGCGTTGAAGCAGAAACGCAGCAGCACCGAGCCGCAGACAACCGCGAGATCGGCGGCCAGAAGGATGGCCGCGATCGCGTCACTGACGCGAAGCAGAAGGGCGATGCTCCCGTGCCGACCGCCGGAGAGCGGCACGGCTTCCGTCATCGCCAACTCAGATTTGGCCAACCCGGATTTGGCCATCTCAGGCTTGCGTCGAGCGAATGATGTCGATGACGGCCTTGGACTCCGGCCGCGCCTTGATGAAGTTCTCGGTCTGCGGCGCAACGCGCTTCTTGAACGCCTCGCGATCGCATTCGGAGACCGTCACGCCCTTCTCGGTCAGAGCCGCCAGCGCTTCCTTCTCGACTGCGAGCCCATGGGCGCGCGTGTCGACCGCGGCCTTCTTCGCGGCGTCGAGAAAACCCTCGCGCAGCTTCGGATCCATGCGGTTGAAGGTCATGTCGCTGAAATAGACCGCGAGCGGCGAGAAATTGTGCTGCGTCAGCGCGTAGAACTTCGCCGTTTCGAAGAACTTGCTGGCGAGGATCGTCGGCGGATCGTGCTCGAGGCCATCGAGCACGCCGGCCTGCAACGCCGTGTAGATTTCGCCGAACGCCAGCGGCGTCGCGGCCGCGCCCATCAGACGCAGGCACTCCGTGATGACGGGATTCGGCAGGGTGCGGATCTTGAGACCGGCGAGATCCTCCGGCGTCTTCACCGGCTTCTTCGCAAACACGCTGCGCGAGCCGAAATTATAGGCCCAGGCGATGATGCGGATGTTGCTGCCCTTGAGCAGCGCGTCCTCGATCGGCTTGGCGGCACCGGCGTCGAACGCCTTGGTCTGCTGCGGAAAGCTCAAGAACAGAAAGCCGAGGTCGTAGGTGCCGACCAGCGGCACCAGATTGGCCGAGATCGACGAGCCGGAGATCATGAGATCGATGACGCCGAGCTTCACCGAATTGATGACGTCGATTTCCTGGCCGAGCTGGTTGTCCGGGAAGAACGCGACCTCGACCTGCTCGCCGAGCCCGTTGCCCTTCAGATTCTTGACGAGATTGTCGTAGTAGACGCGGCCGTTGGCGAATTTGGGATCGTTCGGCAGCGAGGAGGAGCATTTCAGCTTCAGCGTCGCGGCTTCGGCGCGGCCGATGATGGCTGGAGAGAGCACGAGGCCGGCGGTCACTGCCGTCGACGACTTGATGAACGTGCGACGGCTGACGGGCACGATAGTCATGGTGTCTCTCCCCAATATTATTTTTTGCAGCCGCGATCGTTGTCGCGGCGCGTTGGCCCGGACTGTATGGCCAAAGCGACGGGGCAGGCAAGGGTTGCGGCCGGCGCAGCCGAGACGGGACGAGCGAAAGGCGCGCCGGCGGAGACTGCAGCGGAATGCCTATATTTGCCGATGTTTTCGATCATGCAGCAGCGCGACCGAACGGCAGGCTATGCAAGATTGACGCAGATCAATCCAATTCAGGCATGGATCAATACCGAACGCAGATTGATGGGCTTTTGACGACTGCACGCGTGTTGGCACGCAACAAAAAGCTGCGGGACCGTGATCCCGCAGCTCTCGCGTTTCAATGATGCGACGATGTCAGCGCGACGACGCGACGCTCAACTGCCCGTTCGCCGCCTCGACATCGCGTGAGGGCCGCAGCGCGAAGGCGCCATCGCCGAGCAGCGCCTGCGCGACCAGCGCGATCACCCAGAACGCGGGGTATTCCCAGCCGCCCTTCGGGTTGGTGAAGAAGAACCCGGCGGCACCGTGCACGGTGAAGATCGCGCCGAGCAGGATCGGGATGCCGGCCAGCGCGGCATAGCGGGTCCAGACGCCGAGGATCAGGGCAATGCCGCTGAGGACTTCGACGGTCATCACAAGGTAGGCGAGCTCCGGCGGGAAGCCGAGGCTGCCGAAGAACTTTGCAGTGCCGGCGGGGGTGAACACGAACAGTTTCAGGCTGGCATGGGCCAGGAACAGCGCGCCCAGCGTCACGCGCAGCACCAGCGCGGCGTAGGGAGCGGTACGGGAATCGATCATGGCGGTCTCCATTGTTCGGGCCACCTATGATCTATTCTCACTTGGATGATAATCAGCTATTCTTGAAATATACTTCACACCCATAGAGTGAAATAGATGCTCGACCGGCTGACCAGCCTGGAAGTCTTCGCCAAGGTGGCGGCGAACGGCAGCCTGTCCGGCGCGGCCCGGGCCATGGGCCTGTCGCAGACCATGGTCACCAAGCACGTGGCCTCGCTGGAGGCCCGGCTCGGCATCAAGCTGTTCCACCGCACCACGCGGCGGCTGTCGATCACCGAAGCCGGCCGCCTCTATCTGGAATCCTCCGAGCGGATCCTTGCCGACATGGAGACGGCCGATGCCGCGGTCGCGCGGGAGCGCGCCGAGCCGCGCGGATTGTTGCGGGTCAACGTGCCCGTCGTGTTCGGCACACGGCAGATTGCGCCCGTCATTGCAGACTTTTCGGAACGCTACCCCGAGGTGACCATCGAGCTCGGCCTCAACGATCGCCTCGTCGATCTCGCCGAGGAAGGCTGGGACCTCGCGATCCGCATCGGCAAGCTGCGCGACTCCAGCATGGTGGCGCGAAAGCTCGCGCCGAACCGGCTCGTCGTGTGTGCCGCCCCGTCCTATCTGGCAAAACACGGCACGCCGCGCACGGTCGCCGACCTCGCCGCACATAATTGCCTCGGCTACACGCTCACGCAGCAGGGCAGCGCCGCGGAATGGCCGTTCGGCGTCGACGGCGAGATCCGCATCCAGATCAGCGGCACCTTGCGCGCCAACAATGGCGATGCGCTGCGCGCCGCGACGCTGGCCGGCCTCGGCCTCGCCCGTCAGCCGACCTTCATCATTGCCGACGATCTGCGCGCCGGCACGCTGGTCGCGCTTCCGCTCGATCAGCCGGAGATCCAGTCCTCCGCGGTGCATGCGGTCTACCTGCCCGATCGCCGGCCGCCGGCGAAGGTGCGCGCCTTCATCGATTTTCTCGCCGCACGCTTTGCGCCTGACCCGCCCTGGGACCGTGGATTGTTCTGAAGGCACGGCACCGCGCGTCGGTTCTGGCAGACCCCCTGCCCCATTTTGCCGCACGCGAGAGCGTGAGCTAGCGCACAGACAGCGCCGCGGCTGACGACTAGAAAAGGTAATATCCTCGCGCCCATTGCCGATGGAGGTGACACCATGCGCCGTCCAGTCCTTTGCAATTTAGTTCTTGCTTCCGGTCTCCTTGCACTCACGCAACTCATGACGCCGACGCAAGCCGCGGCCGAAGCCCGGCTTGCGCTGGTGATCGGCCAGTCCGCCTATCGCACGGTGCCGGAACTGCCGAACGCCGCCAACGATGCCAAGGGCATGGCCGAGCTGCTCGGCAATGCCGGCTTCACCGTCACCGCGGCGCCGAACCTCGCGCAGAGCGAGATGCGCCAGACGATCTCCGATTTCGCCGGCAAGGTCAGCGCCAGCGGCGCCGACACGGTTGCGCTGGTGTTCTATGCCGGCCATGGCTTGCAGATCGACGGCGAGAACTATCTCGTGCCCGTCGATCTCGATCCCAAGCGCGAGGCCGACATTCCGCTGCAGGGCGTGCGGCTGAACGATCTGCTCAACACGCTCGGCGCGCTGCCGACGCGGGCGCGCATCTTCATGCTCGACGCCTGCCGCAACAATCCGTTCCCGGCGCTGAGCGGTGCCGGCCACGGGCTTGCGATCGTCGACACCAAGGCGGGCGCGCCGGGCTCCTTCATCTCGTACTCGACCTCGCCCGGTGCCGAAGCCGAGGACGGATCCGGCGCCGACAGTCCCTACACCACGGCAGCGCTGACCGTTGCCAAGCAGCCGAATATTCCGATCGAGGAAGTGTTCAAGCGCATCCGCATCGCAGTCGCGCAATCGACCGACGGGCGGCAGATCCCCTGGGAAAGCTCGTCGCTGACGACCGACTTCAAATTCTTCGGTGGTGACAGCGGCGGCGGCCAGCCCGCGGCGCCGGGCGCGAACGCGATGGCCCTCGCCAGCGCGACGCGCAGCGTCGAGGACTGGCGCAAGGATTTGCAGGGCAAGGATGCCAAGGCCGCCTATCAGCTCGTGATCGCCGACGACACCGTGCCTGCGTATCAGGCCTATGTCGAACTCTATGCGCAGGACGCCCAGACGCCGCGCCTGCGTACGGTGCTGGAGCGGCGGCGTCAGATGCTGGCATGGGACCGTGCGGTGGCGATCAACACCCGCGCTTCGTACGAGACCTATCTCGCAAACTGGGACAACAGCGATCTCGCCGCGACCGCGCGCCGGCTGCTGCTTCGCGTGCAGAACCGCAATTATGCCTTGCCGGTTGCCGCCGCCGCAGTGCCGGTCGCCGTCGCGATGGCGCCGACCTGCCCGTGCTCGGCACCGACGCCGCCGGCAACGCCGATCAACCCGACGGTTGCGCCCGTGATCAAGAAGCGCGTCGACGACACGCCGCCAAAGCGCAAGGTGGTCGACACGCCGCCGAAGCGCCGGCCGCCGCCTGACGAAGTCGTCGTCGAGCGCGCACCGCCCCCCGGCCCGCCGCCTGAAGCCGTCGGAATCGGTCTCGGAATTGGCCTCGGCATGGGAATGGGCATGGGCGGCCATGGCGGTGGAGGCATGGGACGCGGCGGCGGCGACTATAACCGCGGCACCAGGTACTGACACCGCCGCACTGCGATAGGCATTGATGTCCGCAAGCCTCGCTTGCGGACATTTTTGTTGATGATCGCGAAGTTGCGCAGTCGGCCGCCCTCCAATCCGGAAATGTTGTAGTCTGACGGACCACCGCAGATTTTCCGGGGATTCCGCATCGATGCCGCAGGACGCTCACGCCAGGAAAGCATGGCCGCTGTTTGGCTCGCTCGCCTCCTATGCCCTGCCCGGCGATCTCATGGCGGGGCTGACGCTGGCGGCGATCGCGATCCCCGAGCAGATGGCGACCGCGCGGCTCGGCGGCTTCGCGCCGCAGATCGGCTTCTTCGCCTTCATGGCGGGCTCGCTCGGCTTTGCCCTGCTCGGCGGCAACCGCTTCCTGTCCTGCGGTGCGGATTCCACGATCACGCCGATCTTCGCCGGCGGGCTGGCCGCTTTGGCCGCTGCCGGCTCACCGGAATATCAGGGGCTCGCGATCGCGCTGGCCCTGATGGTCGGCGCGATGATGCTCGCCGGGGGCGCGTTCCGGCTCGGCGGCATCGCCAACCTTCTATCGATGCCGGTGATGGTCGGCTTCCTCGCCGGCATCTCCGTCCACATCATCGTCTCGCAATTGCCGGGCGTGCTGGGACTGGACTCGCCGAGCGGCCCGACGCTCGATCGCATCGGCGTGCTCGCAACCGAGATCGGCCGCACCAATCCCATCACCTTTTTCATCGGCTTCGGCGTGCTCGCAGTGGTCTTCATCTCCGAAAGGATCAGCGCGAAAATCCCCGGCGCATTGATCGGGCTCGTTGCCGCGACGCTGGCCACCATCGCGTTTGGCCTGGAGAGCAAGGGCGTCAAAGTCGTCGGCACGGTGCCGGGCACGCTGCCCCGGCCGACCTTGCCTGATCTGGCGCCGGAGCAATGGGTGCACTTGGTGCCGCTCGCCTTCGTCGTGACCGTGGTGGTGATGGTGCAGACCGCCGCCACCACGCGGTCGTTCCCGTCCGATCCCGACAAGCCCGCCGATGTCGATCGCGACTTCCTCGGCGCCGGCGCGGGCAGCGTGCTGTCGGGCCTGTTCGGCGCGTTTCCGGTCAATGCCAGCCCGCCGCGCACGGGCATCGTCGCCGAGACCGGCGGGCAATCGCAGCTTGCGGGCCTTGCGGCCGCGGTGATCGTCCTGTTGCTGCTCGCGTTCGGAACGGGGCTGCTGCAGCACGTCCCGGATGCAGCCCTTGGCGGCATCCTGCTGTTCGTGGCGCTGCGGATCATCCGCACCAAGCAGATCGTGACGATCTATCGCCAGTCCTTCAGCGAGTTTCTGCTGATCGTCGCCACCGCCGCGCTGATTATCGTGCTGCCGATCCAGCAGGGCGCGTTCCTCGGCATCGTGCTGTCGCTGCTGCACGGCATCTGGAGCACGACGCGCGCGAGACTGGTCGAATTCGAGCGCGTGCCGGGCACCACGATCTGGTGGCCCGCGCATCCGCACATCACCGGCGAGCGCATCGCGGGCGTCGCCGTGATCGGGCTGCAGGCGCCGCTGTCCTTCCTCAATGCGCCGGGCTTCCGCAGCGACGTGACGAAAGTCCTCGGCACGGCGACACCGCAATTGCTGGTGCTGGAGGCAAGCGGCATGGTCGAGATCGACTTCACCGCCGCGCAGATCCTGCTCGACGTCTTCAAGGCCTGCCACGAACAAGGCGTCACGGTCGCGCTGGCGCGGCTGGAATCGATGCGCGCGCAGGACGCCTTCGAGCGCTTCAGGCTGTTCGATGTGCTGCCGAAGGAGCACGTCTTCCACAGCGTGGACGAGGCCGTGCGGAAACTGGCGAAGTAGCTGCGGGGCGCCGAGCGATCTATCCCGCCGCCTCCAGTGTGCTACCCTGCGGGCCTCAAATATCTGGCTTTATCCTGGACGCTGCATGAAGCGACGAGGGTTCATCACGTTGCTCGGAGGCGCGACTGTTGCGTGCACAGTCGCGGCGCGCGGGCAATCAACGAAACGGCCGACCATTGGCTTTCTTGGAACAGTCGCGCAATCATCGTGGACCAGGTCGACCGCTTCTTTCGAAACGAGGTTACGCGAGCTCGGTTGGATGGAAGGTCGCAATGCTGTTGCCCTCGATTATCGCTGGGCAGACGGACGCAATGACCGGATCGCCGAAATAGCCGCGGAGTTCGTCCGTCTCAAGGTCGACATCATTGTGACCGGAGGAAACGCGGTCCTCGCGATCAAGAAGCTGACATCGACGATTCCGGTCGTGTTCGCCGTAGCTGTGGACCCGGTTGGCAGTGGCTTCGTCGATAATCTGTCCCGACCGGGAGCCAACGTGACCGGACTGTCGATCCAGGGGCCCGATCTTGCAGGCAAACGAGCTGAACTTTTGCGGGAAGTCATTCCCGGGCTCCGACGGATGGCAGTGATGGCCAACGTTGCCTATCCCGCGGCCAAGCAAGAGCTGGCCGAGGTTCAGGCCGCGGCGCACGCGCTTGGCGTTGAGGTCATCGCACTGGAAATCCGCGGCGAGCAGGATATCGCACCTGCATTCGAAGGACTGAAGGAACGAGCCGAAGCGCTCTATATCGCGAGCGAAGCATTGGTAGACGCCAAGCAAGTTACGATCAACGAGCTGGCGTTGGGCGCACGGCTGCCGACAATCTGGGGGGTCAGTGGCGGTGTCCACAGCGGTGGACTCATGTCCTATGGACCGAGCCTCCCGGCTCTGTTCCGACGGGCGGCCGATTACGTCGATCAGATACTCCGCGGGGCCAAGCCGGCCGATCTACCAGTCGAACAGCCGACCAAGTTCGAACTCGTGATCAACTTGAAGACCGCGAAGACGCTGGGGCTGAATATATCGCCCGCGCTGCTCGCCCGCACCGACGAGGTCGTCGAATAGGATCATGTCTAAACCAAAGCCGGATGATCACGCTGCGCCGTTTCGCGGATCCAACTGGCGTGGATCGCGCGGAACAGGATCTGCGCCGTCTTGATGTCGTTCGCGGCCATGCAGAGATTGACGATGCGATGCACCGCGTCGTCGCGCATCAGGCCATCGGAGATCTTCATCGCGATTTCCATCGCGACCTTTGCGGCGCGCTCATAACGCGCGCTCTCGCTTTTGTCGTTACAGGCGGAGCCTGCGGCGCTCTGGACCGCAGCGTCACAGATGGAGCGGATGCGCGCGACCGCCTCGATATCGCCGAGCGGCCACTCGATCGCTTCGTCCCATATATCTTCTCGCGTCCTGCGCGCGAACCACTGCATTGTCTCGCTCCGCCGTGATGGAGCGAGCATAAGCGAAAGGCAATGGCGCGCGCTACGCCTCCGGCACGATCTTGCCGGGGTTGAAGATGTTTTGCGGATCGAGTGCCATTTTTATCGCACGCATCGCATCGATTGCTTCAGGGCCGAGTTCCGCCTTGAGATATTTCTGCTTGCCCTGGCCGATGCCGTGCTCGCCGGTGCAGGTTCCATCCATCGCCTGCGCGCGTTCGACGAGGCGATGCATGAACTCCTCGCCGCGCGCCATCTCGGCCGCATCGTTGGTGTCACACACCAGCGAGCAGTGGAAATTACCGTCGCCGACATGGCCGACGATCGGCGACAACAGGTTGAGACGCTTGAGATCTTCCTCGGTCTCGCTGACGCAGTCGGCAAGCCGCGAGATCGGCACGCAAACGTCGGTTGCAACCACGCCGATGCTGTCGCCGGGCCGCAGCGCCTTGACGGACCAATAGGCATCGTGCCGCGCCTGCCACAGTTTCGTGCGATCCTCCGGCTTGGTGGTCCAGGAGAAATCGCCGCCACCGCACTCCCTTGCGATCTCGCCGAACGCCTTGGACTGCGCATCGACCTCGACCTCGCTGCCGTGGAACTCCATCAGCAGAAGCGGCGTCTCCGGCAGCGTCAGCTTCGAATAGGAATTGCAGGCCTTCACCTGCGCCGTATTGAGCAACTCGATGCGCGCCACGGGAATGCCGGTCTGGATCGCCAGGATCACCGCCTGACACGCACCGTGCACGGTCTCGAACGACACCGCGGCCGCGGCGATCGTCTCGGGAATGCCGCGGAGCCGAATGGTCAATTCGGAGATGATGCCGAGCGTGCCTTCGGCGCCGACGAACAGATGCGTCAGGTCATAGCCGGCCGAGGACTTCTTCGCGCGTGTGCCCGTGGTGATGATCTCGCCATCGCCGCGCACGACTTTCAGCGCCAGCACGCTGTCGCGCATGGTGCCGTAGCGCACCGCGTTGGTGCCGGAGGCGCGCGTCGAGGCCATGCCGCCGAGCGAGGCGTCCGCGCCGGGATCGATCGGGAAGAACAGGCCCTGGTCGCGGAGATGCTCGTTGAGCGCCTTGCGGGTGACGCCGGGCTGGATCACGCAGTCGAGATCCTCGGCATGCACCGCGAGCACCTTGTTCATGTCGCGCAAATCGATCGAGATGCCGCCGGCGGGCGCGTTGACCTGGCCCTCGAGCGAGGTGCCGGTGCCGAAGGGAATGACCGGCACGCCGTTCTTCGCGCAAATCCGCACCACGTCCTGGATGTCGGCGGTCTCCTGCGCCATCACCACGCCGTCCGGCGGCTGGTTGACGATCCATGTGGTGGTATGGCCGTGCTGCTCGCGAACGGCCTGCGAGGTGATGAGGCGGTTGCCGAAGCGTGCGGCAAGCTGCTCCAGCGCGCTTGCGAGGGCTTTCGGCTCCGGCCGCGGCGGATTATTGGTGATGGTCGTACCCACGGATAGTCCTCCCGACACTGGAAACCGTGGCAAAGGACATCTCACCGGTCAAGTCAAGCGACCGGACGCATAGCCAGGGAATGAGACATGCCGGAGAGTGCCACCGCCCCTACGCCTGAGCCGTTCCGCGCCTCGATCATGCAGATCGAGCCGCAATGGATCGACTATAACGGCCATCTCAACATGGCCTATTACAACGTGATGTTCGACCGGGCGATCGACCAGATGTGGCTGCAGCTTGGGATCGGGCCGGGATACATGAAGGAGCGCAACGGCTCGACCTTCACCGCCGAGTGTCACGTGCGGTATCTGCGTGAAATTCACCTCGGCGATCCCGTGCAGGTCTCGGTCTGGCTGCTGGAGGCCGACGACAAGCGACTGCACACCTTCCAGGAGCTGCGGCACGCAACCGAGGGCTGGCTGTCGGCGACCTCCGAGAACATGTCGCTCCACATCGACATGGGCTCGCGCAAGGTGGCGGCCTTTCCGCCGGATATTCGCGCGCGCATCGCGGCCGTCGTCGGGGCTCACAGTGCCTTGCCGCGCCCCGAGGGCATCGGCCGAAACGTGGCAATGCCCTCGAAGCGTAGTGCATGATCCGGCGCGCTAGATCCTGCGGCCGCGGGCAAGGCCGACCACGGCCGAGACCAGGAACAGGACGATCGCGACGAAGAAGATGATCTTGGCGATTTCGATCGATGCGCCGGCGAGGCCGCCAAAGCCCAGAAGACCGGCGATCAGTGCGATAACGAGAAATGTCACAACCCAGCTCAGCATGGCCTTAACCTCTGTTTTGATGTCTGTCTGCGATCGGCGCGGCTGAGGCGCCTCACTTGAACAAACAATCTCCGGCTCGGAACATTGGTTCCGGCCCGCCGGGGCTGGAAATTCGTCCGGCACGCAGGAACAAATCAGCCCGGCGTGCACGTGGAAAACCCTTGCCGGCCGCCCCATATAGGCGGCAATCCCTGTTATGAAGGCTCCCTTCCGCCACCCCGCGGTGCCATCGTGGGGCCAATGATTCGCATGACCGAGCCGAGCAAAATCACCAGCGTACCCGACCACCAGCCCGCAGCCGGCGGCATCGCCGCGCGTGCGCGCGCCTCGGTGGGCCCGAAATATCTGACCGGGCTCAATCCCGAGCAGCGCGACGCCGTCGAAACGCTGGACGGCCCGGTCCTGGTGCTGGCCGGTGCCGGCACCGGCAAGACCCGCGTGCTGACCACCCGGATCGCCCACATCCTGAGCCAGGGCCGCGCCCGCCCCTCCGAGATCCTGTCGGTGACCTTCACCAACAAGGCCGCGCGCGAGATGAAGCACCGGCTCGGCCAGATGCTCGGCCAGGCCGTCGAGGGCATGCCGTGGCTCGGCACCTTCCACTCCATCGGCGGTCGCATTCTGCGGACCCATGCGGAGCTGGCGCAGCTCAAGTCGAATTTCACCGTGCTCGACACCGACGACCAGGTGCGGCTGCTGAAGCAGCTGCTGCAGGCCGACAACATCGACGACAAGCGCTGGCCCGCGCGCATGCTGGCCGGGCTGATCGACGGCTGGAAGAACCGCGGCCTGGCACCGTCGCAGGTGCCGTCAGGCGAAGCCGCCGTCTTCGCCAACGGCAAGGGCGGCAAGCTCTATGCGAGCTACCAGGAACGGCTGAAGATTTTGAACGCGGCCGATTTCGGCGACCTGTTGCTCGAGGACATCCGCATCTTCCGCGAGCACCCGGATATTCTCCGGCAGTACCAGCAGCGCTTCAAGTTCATCCTGGTCGACGAGTACCAGGACACCAACGTCGCGCAATATCTGTGGCTGCGGCTGCTGTCGCAGGCGCCGTCTTCCACCTCTCCCCGCGTGCGCGGAGAGATCGCATCGCAGGGCGATGCGGGTGAGGCGGACTCTCCGAGCACCGAGCTCGTGGAGACTCTCCCTCTCCCCGCAAGCGGGGCGAAGGAGCAGACGCCGCACGTCAAGAACATCTGCTGCGTCGGCGACGACGACCAGTCGATCTATGGCTGGCGCGGCGCCGAGGTCGACAACATCCTGCGCTTCGAGCACGATTTTCCCGGCGCCAAGGTGATCCGCCTCGAGCGCAACTACCGCTCGACCGGCCACATCCTCGCGGCCGCCTCGCACCTGATCGCGCATAACGAAGGCCGGCTCGGCAAGACGCTGCGCACCGAAGACCAGGACGGCGAGAAGGTCACGGTCACGGGCTCGTGGGATTCGGAAGAGGAAGCCCGCGGCATCGGCGAGGAGATCGAGCAGATCCAGCGCAAGGGCGAGAAGCTCAACGAGGTCGCCATCCTCGTGCGCGCGTCCTACCAGATGCGCGAGTTCGAAGACCGCTTCGTCACGCTCGGCCTGCCCTATCGTGTCATCGGCGGTCCGCGCTTCTACGAGCGCGCCGAAATCCGCGACGCACTGGCTTATCTTCGCGTCATCAACTCTCCCGCCGACGATCTCGCCTTCGAGCGCATCGTCAATGTGCCCAAGCGCGGGCTTGGCGATGCCACCATACAGTTGCTGCACGACCACGCCCGCAAGCGCCGCATTCCGCTGTTCGAGGCGGCACGCGCGGTGGTCGAGACCGACGAGCTGAAGCCGAAGGCGCGCGGGTCCTTGCGCGACGTCGTCGCCCAGTTCGACCGCTGGCGCGCCCAGCGCGAGGTCACCGCGCACACCGATCTCGCCCAGATCGTGCTCGACGAGAGCGGCTACACCGAGATGTGGCAGAAGGATCGTTCGGCGGACGCAGCCGGCCGGCTGGAGAACCTCAAAGAGCTCGTGCGCTCGATGGAAGAGTTCGAGAACCTGCAGGGGTTCCTGGAGCACATCTCGCTGGTGATGGACCGCGACGGCGGTGCCGAGGAAGACGCCGTGTCCTTGATGACGCTGCACTCGGCCAAGGGTCTCGAATTCGACAACGTGTTCCTGCCCGGCTGGGAAGAAGGCCTGTTCCCGAGCCAGCGCACGCTCGACGAGCAGGGCCGCGCCGGTTTGGAAGAAGAGCGCCGGCTCGGCCATGTCGGCCTCACGCGCGCGAGGCGGCGCGCGAAAATCTATTTCGCGACCAACCGGCGCATCCATGGCACCTGGTCGACCACGATCCCGTCGCGCTTCCTCGACGAATTGCCGGCGGCCAATGTCGAGATCACGGAATCCAAGGGTGGCTCGGCCTGGGGCGGCACCGGCGGCTACGGCGCCTCCCGCTTCGACGACATGGAGGCGTTCGGCTCGACCTATTCGACGCCGGGCTGGCAGCGCGCCCAGGCCAACCGCAATCGCGGCGGCGGACGCAATGGCGGCGGCGGACGTGGCGGCTTCGAGGAAGAGGCCCCGAACTTCTCGTCGTCCTCGTCATCCGGCCCCGATTTCGGCAGCTTCTCCTCGCGTCGCCGCGGGCCGATGACGATCGAGGGCGAGCTGGTCGCCAAATCGACCGGCACGACATCGGAATTCTCGCTCTCCGACCGTGTCTTCCACCAGAAGTTCGGCTACGGCCGCGTCACCAAGATCGACGGCAACAAGCTCACCATCGCCTTCGACAAGGCCGGCGAGAAGAAGGTCGTGGACAGCTTTGTGCAGCGGGCGTGAGGCCGACATGCCTCACTACGTCGCCATCATCGAAGACGCGGGCCCGGATGACGTCAGCCTGTGGTTTCCGGACCTGCCCGGCTGCATCTCCGGCGGCGACGACGCCGACGAGGCCCTGGAGAATGCGCCCGAGGCGATCGCATTCTACGCGCAGGAGCTGACCGAGGACGGCCGCGAGCTTCCCCCGCCCAGGACATTGGACGAACTCAAGGCCGATCCCGAATTTGCCGACGACATCCGGAAACACACGGCCGTCCTGATCGAATTTCCTCCCAGCGACGACGCCGAGGAGTGAGGACTGTTAGCCGCACTGACCGGACTCTCGACGGTTCTGGTTCGAACAGCCCTTGACCATGGCGAACTTCCCCGTATCAGATGCAACCATGGTCCGGGGCTCCATCACACTGATCGTGCTTTTGTTGGGGATGCCGTCGCTTGCGACGGCGGAGACCATGAGCTTTGGCGATTCGATCGGGCTGCTGGCAAAAAGCTGCGGTGCGGAAATCGTCGCCAATTGCCGCGGCGTCAATCCGGATTCCACCCGCCTCAAGGAGTGCCTGTCCCGCAACCGGGACGTGCTCTCCCAGCAGTGCCAGAGCGACTATCTCACGACGTTCGATGCCATCCAGAAGCGCGTCGCCGCCCGCGTCACGGTCGCGAACGCCTGCCAGCGCGAGATCGTCAAGGTCTGCGGCGGCTCGACCAAGGAAACCAGCAAGTCGATCCCCTGCCTGATCTCGACGCCCAAGGGCATCAGCAACAACTGCCTGAAGGCCGTCGACGACGCGGGGTATCGATGATGCGGGCAACCGGGCACTTCACCGCCGGAATCGGTTTCGTGTTGGGTCTCGCTCTGCTCGCGGGCGCAGCGGGCGCGCAGACGGCGCCGACCCGCGACGACATCGTTGGCAAGCTCAATCATTTCGAGGAAGCCCCCGAAGTCGATCTCCCCGCGCTGAAGCAGCAGGTGATGGAGCGGGCCAAGGCCAGGATCAAGAACGATCCAGGTCCGGTGAACCGGCCTCTGATCGCGCCGGATCTCGCCAAGCTGCCCGCCTTCAACGCCCAGATCCAGTTCGACGCCGACACGCCGATCATCCAGCCGGACTCCTACCAGACCGTCGGCCGGATCGCCGACGCGCTGGTTCACGCCTCTCTGCTGCCCTACACCTTCCTGATCGTCGGCCATGTCGAGTCCAATCAGAAGACGCGGGAAGCCAACGCGATCCTGAGCCAGCGCCGGGCGGATGCGATCCGTGATGTACTGGTGAACACCTTCAAGATCTCGACCAAGCGGCTGCAGCCGATCGGCCTCGGCGAGGAGCAGTTCCTCGACCGCGCCAAGCCGACCTCGGCCGTCAACGGCCAGTTGCAAATTCTGACCTTTGCCAAAGTGCCCGAAGAAGCGCCTGTGCATCCCGCAGCAGCCCCTGCGCCTGCGGCGAAAAAGCCCGCCAAGAAGCATTGAGCGCGCAGCCGTCGCGTCTGGCGGAACCCGTTGAACTTCTGACTATTTTGTGACCTGTCTCACAGCGCGACAGCATGGTCCTGCGCGACAATAGCGCCGGTTTGTGCACTGCCCTATCAGGTGCTATAGGCTGTCTTCGCCCTTCCCCGCCCCCGTGCCGCACGAGACCAAGATGGCTGGCTATTTTCAACGCCAACTGGCCGATTATGTCGAATACCATCGCGATCCCTGGAATTGCGCGATGCATGTGGTCGGCATTCTCCTGCTGTTCACCGGCGCGACGCTGCCGCTGACGCTGGTCCATTTCTCCGTGTTCGGGGTCGAGGTCAGCCTCGCCGTGATTTTGGCCCTGCCCGTACTGGTATACTGGCTGATGCTGGACGCCGGCGTCGGGCTCGGCATCCTCGTGTCGATGATCGTGCTGCTTTCGGTCGCAACCGCGATCGGCAATCAGGTCTCGCTTGCCATGATGTGGTCGATTTTTGCGGTGCTGATCGTGCTCGGCGTCGCATCGCAAATCGTCGGGCACAGGGTGTTCGAGGAACGGCAGCCGTCGATGGTCGACCACCCCACGCATTTCCTGCTTGGACCGATGTTCGTCATGGCAAAATTTTACATTGCACTGGGTTTTCGTCGCGACCTCGCCGCGATTCTCGCGCCTCTTCCGACCAACTCCCTTTCAACCCGATAGCTTTCTCGAAGCGGAACAGCAAAACCTACTTCATGACTCTCGTACTGGTTACCGGTGGCAGCGGTTTCATCGGACAGCATCTTGTCGAAGCGCTCCGCGCCCGTGGGCAGCGGGTACGTGTTCTCGATGTGCGACCGCCGGCCACGGCGAACACGGATGTTGAGTATGTGCATGGCTCGGTGCTGGACGGTGCCGCGGTCGATGCCGCGCTTTCGGGCATAGATCAGGTCTATCACCTCGCCGGCCTGCCCGGCATGTGGGTCGCCAACAAGCAGGACTTCCACGACGTCAATTTCCGCGGCACCGAGGTCGTGCTTGCGGCTGCGATGAAGCGCAACGTCTCGCGTTTCCTGCACTGCTCGACGGAATCGATCCTGTTTCCCTATGCGAACCTCAACGGCGTTGCCGCCGAGGAGGCGCTGCAGCCGGCTGACGCGATGCCGGGCGCCTATACGCGCTCGAAGTCGCTCGCCGAGCATCACGCCGCGAAGGCCGCAGCCAGCGGCTTCCCGCTCGTGATCGGCACGCCGACCATGCCGATCGGCGCCGCCGACCACAATCTGACGCCGCCCACCGCGATGCTGTGGTACTTCCTGCAGAAGAAGGTGCAGCCGCATCTCGACTTCCTGGTCAACCTCGTCGACGTCCGCGACGTCGCGATGGGCCTGTTACTGACCATGGAGCGCGGCCGCACCGGTCAGCGCTACATCCTCGGCGGCGACTGTGTCCGGCTCGGCCAGATCCTGCGGATGATGTCGGCGATGAGCGGACGGCGGCAATACCCGGTCGTCGTTCCCGGCAAGATCGCCGAGCTCTCCGCCATCATGCTGGAATCGATCTCCGATCGCATTACGCACCGTCCACCCAACGGCACCGCCGAGGGCGTGCGCATCGCGCTCGCCGCAAGCGATCTTTCGATCGGCAAGGCGCGTACCGAGCTCGGCTATGCGCCGCGCCCGATCGAACCGGTGCTGCACGAAACCATCACCCATCTGCTCGCCCGCAACGGCCAGCAGCCCTCCGGCGCCATCAAGCATCACGCGCTCTCCTCGCGCGCGAGCTAAGGCCGCCGCCCAAACCAAAGAACCTTTCCGCATGTCCTTCGATTTCAGCAAGCTTCTCTCCGTGGCCTGGGGTGGCTGGACCACGGCCTGGCCGACCGAACTCCTCGCCCTGATCTGGGTCGCCTTTCTCGCCAGCTGGGTGGGCGCCTCGTTCTGGCAGGGACAGACCAAGAAGCAGGTCATGACGCTGGAGTCGCAGCGCTATCGCCTGCCGATCCTGGTCGGCGGCATCCTGTACACGCCCTTTATTGCGGAGATCCTGGGCTGGAAGCCGCTCTGGGTGCTCGGCAACACCGGCATCGCCGTTGCTGCAATCCTCTCGGTCGCCGGCATCGCCTTCGCCTGGTGGGGCCGGCTGCATCTCGGAAAGTTCTGGTCCAACACCATCACCCACAAGGAAGATCACCGCGTCATCGACACCGGCCCTTACGGCATCGTGCGTCACCCGATCTACACCGGGCTGATCTTCGGTATGCTGGTAACCGGCGTTGCAATCGGCCTGGTGACGACGATCCTCGGCGCCATCCTGATCTCGCTCGGCATGTGGCAGAAGGGCCGGATGGAAGAGGTGTTCCTGTCAAAGGAGCTCGGCGAGGACGCCTACGGCGCTTATTGCCGCCGTGTACCGATGATCATCCCGTTCACGTCGCCGCGGTGATGTAGCCCCTGAACTCGTCGGTATCGTCCTGGCTTTCGCCGGGACAGCGATGTGGTGGCGGCTGCCATGCAAATTCGGCGTGCAGCCATTTGCGCCGTGAACGGCTCGATCCGACCCTGCACAGGTTGACCTTTTTACCGCCACCCAGTTGGATGCGCGCGCAAAACGGCATGACGACGTTCTATCGTGGATCTGGAGAGGTCGACGACCCGGTCTGAGCCCGCGCGGGGCTTTGGACGATCCGTCGTTGGACAGTGCCGCAGGTTCGACAGGGGATTTTCATGACATTTTCCAGCATCTTCGCGCAGTTCGTCGCGTTCGTGGGCGGCATCGCGCTGCAATGGCGAAAGCTGTCGGGCACCACGCCCGCGCCGGCTTGGGGGCAGGCCCCGGCGATTCCCGACGCGAAGCCGCAAGGCGCGCTGCCGACGCTGAAGATGCCGACCGCCCGCGGCTGGAGCGAGGGCCAGAAGCCGACGGTCGCGCCCGGGCTCAAGGTCAATGCGTTTGCCACCGGCCTCGACCATCCGCGCTGGATCGAGGTGCTGCCCAATGGTGACGTGCTGATTGCGGAAGCCACGCAGATCGCGGGGGCTCCGAGGTCGGTGTTCCACTACGCGATGCAGGCGACCATGCGGCGCGCCGCGGCGCTCGGCGAGTCCGCCAACCGCATCACGCTCTTGCGCGACAAGGACGGCGACGGTGTCGCAGAACATCGCGGCGCCTTCATGGAGAACCTCAGCCAGCCGTTCGGCATGGCGCTGGTCGGCGACACCTTCTATGTCGGCAACACCGACGGCGTGATGGCCTTCCCTTACGTCGCCAATGCCGACCGCATCACCGCGTCCGGCAAGCGCCTCACCACTTTCAAGCCCGCCGGCCACTGGACGCGCAGCCTGCTCGCGAGCCCCGACGGCAAGAAGCTCTACGCCGGCGTCGGCTCGCTCAGCAACATCGCCGAGATGGGCATGGAGGTCGAGGAAGGCCGCGCCGCGGTCTACGAGCTCGATCTCGTCGCCGGCACGCACCGCATCTTCGGCGCCGGCCTGCGCAACCCGGTCGGACTCGCGTGGGAGCCCAACACGAACGTGCTCTGGACCGTCGTCAACGAGCGCGACGGGCTCGGCGACGAGACGCCGCCGGACTACCTGACCTCGGTGCGCGACGGCGGCTTCTACGGCTGGCCCTATTGCTACTGGGGCAAGACGGTGGACGACCGCGTGCCGCAGGATCCCGCGATGGTCGCCAAGGCGCTGCAACCCGACTACGCGCTCGGTGGCCACACCGCTTCGCTCGGCCTGTGCTGGATGCCATCAGGCACCCTGCCGGGCTTCCCCGACGGCATGGTGATCGGCCAGCACGGCTCGTGGAATCGCAGCACGCTGTCCGGCTACAAGCTGGTGTTCATCCCGTTCGAGAACGGCAAGCCGTCCGGCCCCGGCCGCGACATCCTGTCGGGCTTCCTGTCCCCGGACGAGAAGGAATCCTACGGCCGCCCGGTTGGCGTCGTGATCGGCCCCGACAAGAAGTCGCTGCTGATGGCCGACGACGTCGGCAACGTGATCTGGCGCGTGACCGGAGCGTAAGAGTCTACGTTCCGACACACAGCGTGGCGCGCTGCTTCTTCAGCAGCGCGATCACGGACAGCGCGGTGATCATCCCGGTCTTGGGATTTTCGGACGGGATGTTCTCGATGCCCATCGAGAACCGCGCCGAATCCGCCTCGACCTCGATGCGATGAACGTTGCGCGTCACGGTGGGGTCGGCCCAAACCTGCATCTGGGTGCGATCCGGCCCGATGCCCGCCAGCGACAGCGCAACGGCGACATTGACGTTCGCCGGAAAGCCCTTCGCCGCGTCGCGCGCGCTGCCTTCGAACAGCTTGAGCGGCTCGCGCAGATTGTCGATGTCGATGTTGTTCTGAACGATGAACGGTGCGCCCTTCAGCCCGTCGACCGGCTTGCGCGTGACCATCTTCACCGAATGAATGGTGCCGACCGCAGCCGCGTTGACCGCGTCGAGCCCGATCAGCGCGCCGGTCGGGACGAGGATGCGACCGCCATTGGCGCGGGCGAGATCGATCAGATCATAATTGTCGAGTAATCCGCCGACGCTGACTACGACCGCGGACCTGCCGCGCTTCACCGCCGGCTCGACGATCGCACGCAACTGGCTGCTCGGCGCGCACTCGACGACGATGTCGGCGGCGTCGCCGAGCTGGTCGATCGGCAGGATTTGCGGCTGATGGCGAAGGCCGTTCAGAAATGCCTGATGCTTGGCGGGATCGCGCACGGCCACGGCCGACAGCGTCAGTCCCTCGATGCCCTGATCGAGCGCGGTCGCGATCTTGGTGCCGATCGAGCCCAGGCCCGCGATGGCCACCCGCAATTCGTTGGAAGCTTTCTGTCCGCTCATCGCATCACACCTTATGTCCGAACCCACTCTTAGCCGCTCACGCCTCCCGCGCATAGCTGCGCAGGCGCGCCTCCAGCACCGCCAACATGGCATCGCGGGCCGGATCGCGTGAGCCGCGCAACCAGGCCGCGGCCAGCGGCAGCCGCCCGATGGGGCCGCTCTGCCTCGGGCGGAGCGGCACGAAGCGCACGCCCGTCACCGCCATCCGCGTGGTCCAGCGCGGTACGATCGCAACGCCAAGCTTCGTTGCCACCAGATGGATGATGGTCTGCTTCTCGTCGGCGACCTGCACGATGCGCGGCGTCAAGCCGGCCTGCTCGAACATTTTTACCGTGAGGTCGTGGCTGTGTGGTCGCGAGCGGCGGTCGGGGACGAGCATGGCTTCGTCGGCGATGTCGGCCAGCGTGATCGACTTGCGCCCGGCGAGCGCGTGGCGCTGCGGAAACGCGACGATCGCGGTTTCCTGAAGCAGAGGCCGAAACTCGAGCCGCTTGTCCGCCCGATCGGGCGGCCGGACGAAGGCGAGATCGAGCGCGCCGGTCAGGATCTTGGGCAACAGCCGGACGGTCTTGTCCTCCAGAAGCTGCACCGCGACCTCCGGATGCTTTGTCCGGAAATCGCGCAGCAGCGGCGGCAGCAACCCGGCGGCTGCGCTGTCGATGGCGCCGACCCGCAGCCGCCGCGCAGCGCCCGCACGCGAGCGGTTGCGCAGATTGCTCTCCACGGCCTCGACCCGGGCAAGGATGGCGCGGGCGTCGCGCAGCAGCGTTGTGCCGTCCTCAGTGAGCGAGACCGCGCGGGTCGTGCGCGCGAACAGCCGCGTTCCCAGATCCTCTTCCAAAAGCCTGATCTGGCGCCCGAGCGCCGACGGCAGCATCTGGAGATGCTGCGCGGCGCGGCCGAAATGCAGCTGCTCGGCCGCCGCTACGAAGCATCGCAACTGATGCAATTCCATTCAGGATCCTCTCGTGTCGCCGTCGGAGGATTATATCATTTTTTTGTATAAACCAGCGTCAATTGAGTCCGCCAGGCGCTCCCGCCTAGGCTCGCTGCCACACAACAAACCGGAACCGTGGGGAGGCCAGAGTGGCGAGCGAGATTCAGACGCGCGTGCTGCGCAAGATCACCTGGCGCATCGTTCCCTTCATCATGCTGCTCTACTTCGTGGCCTTCATCGACCGCGTCAATATCGGCTTTGCTTCGCTGACGATGAACAAGGACATCGGCCTGTCGCCGACCGTCTACGGTTTTGGCGCCGGCATCTTCTTCTGGGGCTATTTCCTGTTCGAGGTGCCCTCCAACATCATCCTGCACAAGGTCGGCGCGCGGATCTGGATCGCGCGGGTGATGATCACCTGGGGCATGGTCTCGGCGGCGATGGCGTTCGTGCAAGGCGCGACCAGCTTCTACATCCTGCGTTTCCTGCTCGGCGTCGCGGAAGCCGGGTTCTTTCCCGGCATCATCCTCTATCTCTCCTACTGGTTCCCGGCACGCCAGCGCGCCGCGGTGACCGCATTGTTCATGGCGGCAGCACCACTCTCGACCGTGCTGGGCTCGCCGGTCTCCGGTGCACTGCTGGAGATGGACGGCCTGCTCGGCTTCAAGGGCTGGCAATGGCTGTTCGTGCTGGAGGCCCTGCCGGCCGTGGTGCTCGGCTTCGTCGTGCTGGCCTTCCTGACCGATCGCCCGGAGAAAGCAAAATGGCTCGCCGATGACGAGCGCCGCTGGCTGGTCGAGACCATGAACGAGGAGACCACCAGCAAGGCCGCGACTGCGAGCCACAGCATCTGGCGCGGGCTGGCCGATCCGCGCGTGCTGGCGCTGTCGCTGATCTATTTCGGCACCTCGGCCGGCCTCTACACGCTCGGCGTCTGGGCGCCGCAGATCATCAAGCAGTTCGGCCTGACCTCGCTCCAGGTCGGCTTCCTCAACGCGCTGCCGGCCACGGCCGCGGTCGTCGCCATGGTGCTGTGGGCACGGCATTCGGACCGCACCGGCGAGCGCACCTGGCACGTCGTGCTCGCCTGCCTGATCGCCGCCGTGGGTCTCGCCTATGCCGGCCTTGCATCCGGCGTCGTCGCGGTGCTCGTCGCGCTCACGCTCGTCAATATCGGCATCTCCTCCGCAAAGCCGCCGCTCTGGAGCATGCCGACGCTGTTCCTCTCCGGCCCCGCGGCCGCGGCGGGCATTGCCACCATCAACTCGATCGGCAATCTCGGCGGCTTCGTCGGTCCGGCCATGATTGGCTGGATCAAGGACCAGACCGGCAGTTTTGTCGGCGGTCTGTATTTCGTCAGTGGCCTGCTCGTTCTCTCGGCGGTCCTGACCCTGCTATTGTCGCGTGCGCAGACAGCGCCCGTCGAACCCGTCCCGCAATCCCACTGACACCCCAAACGGAGCACATCCATGCGCACCCATTCGATCGCAGCCATTCCCGCCGACGGCATCGGCCCCGAGGTCATCTCGGCCGGCGTCCGCGTGCTGGAGGCGCTGGCAAAACGCAGCGGCGACCTCGCCTTCAACGTCAAGACGTTCGACTGGGGCTCGGACTATTACAAGAAGCACGGCGTGATGATGCCGGCCGATGGTCTCAGCGAGTTGAAGACGTTCGACGCGATCTATTTCGGCGCGGTCGGCGCGCCCGACGTGCCCGACCACATCACGCTGTGGGGCCTGCGCCTGCCGATCTGCCAGGGTTTTGACCAGTACGCCAATGTGCGGCCGACCAAGATCCTGCCCGGCGTCGCCTCGCCGCTGCGCAATGTCGGCGTCGGCGATCTCGACTGGGTGATCGTGCGCGAGAACTCGGAAGGCGAATATGCCGGCATGGGCGGCCGCGCACATAAGGGTCTGCCGGAAGAGGTCGGCACCGAAGTGGCGGTCTTCACCCGCGTCGGTGTGACCCGCATCATGCGCTACGCGTTCCAGCTCGCGCAGTCGCGTCCGCGCAAATTCCTGACCGTCGTGACCAAGTCGAACGCGCAGCGCCACGGCATGGTGATGTGGGACGAGATCGCCGCTGAAGTTGCGACCGAATTCCCCGACGTCACCTGGGACAAGATGCTGGTCGACGCCATGACCGTGCGCATGACGCTGCATCCGAAGAGCCTCGACACCATCGTGGCGACCAACCTCCACGCCGACATTCTCTCGGACCTCGCCGGCGCACTTGCCGGCAGCCTCGGCGTGGCACCGACCGGCAACATCGATCCGCAGCGCCGCTTCCCCTCGATGTTCGAACCGATCCACGGCTCGGCCTTCGACATCACCGGCAAGGGCATCGCCAACCCGGTCGCGACATTCTGGACCGGCGCACAGATGCTCGAGCATCTCGGCGAGAAGGATGCCGCCGCGCGCCTGATGAAGGCCGTCGAGCAGGTCTGCGCCGCCGGCGTGCTGACGCCCGATGTCGGCGGCAAGGCGACCACGAAGGAAGTGACGGATGCCGTGATCGACGCGATCCACGGCTCGAACGTCTAGAGGAAAAGCTACTTCCGCCGCGAAGGTGCCGCCGCCGGCGGCACCACCATTGCGGCCGCGGCGTCCGGCGGCGTCAGATGCCGCGGGACGATGATGGATTGGCCCGGAGTAAGCGTTGCGTTCTCCGGCAGTGAGTTGCTCTGCGCGAGCGACCACAGCGGCACGCGGTTGGCGGCGGCGATGCTCTCCATGGTGTCGCCGCGACGCACCGGCAAACGCACGCCGCTGTCCCACAATTCGACCAGCGAGTCGCCCGGCACGAGATAGCGCAGCGGTACCGAATCGGCCTCGGTCTGCGCCGCCTGGATCCGCGGCAACTGCGTCACCATCTCGACGATCTGGCGGTGAATGTCGTCCGACTTCTCGATGTTGATGTGCGAGACGCGGCTGTTCTGCTTCAGGTCATAGCTCGCATAATGGCCGCGGAAGCCCGGCACCGCGACCACATTGCCGCCGCCGAGCACACTGTCGGAGAGGAAGATGTTGATGAAGCGCTCAACATTGAGCGGCACGTCATCGGTCGCATGGGCGGGATCGATGGTGATGACGAGGCTGATCGGGATGTTCTCCTTGGCCGCCATCTCGGAGATGAGAACCGAGCACAGGCCGCCCATGGAGTGGCCCATCAGCACGATCGGCGCCGGGCTCTCCTTGTAGCTGGCGATGGCGCGATTGCCGATCAGCCGACACAGAGTGAACTCGTAGACGTCGGCCGAGAAGCCGGCTGCCGTGAGCTTCTCGCTGAGCCGGTCCATGCCGGTCGAGAAGATCGGCCCCATGGCGCCGCGGAACAGGTAGATCTTCGGCGGCGGCAGCGGCTCAGCCGGCGGAGGTGGCGGCGCGACAGCGGGGGCCGCAGCCGGCTTCGACTTGGCGGGCGAGGCTGCGGCCAGACAAGGGTTCAAGGCGAGCAGCGCACAAGCTGCCAGCACCACAAGTCGCCTTGGATCAATCATCAAGTCCTGCAGTCCCACCACGGGAGGCACAGGCCTCCCCCGCGGCGCTTAGTGACCCCAGATTGGGCGGTTTTTGGGGCACGGAACCGTGGCCACGGCCGGCCAGCAAGGGCCCTCAGTCCGACCATATCAACATCCTGGCCTCACCTGAACGGAGCCAATGGCTCGGCTTCGCACGCCTCGGACAATACCGAACTCTGGATTCCCTTGTACTCGTCATTGTCGAAGAAAACCGAATAAGCAGGCCGTCCGCCCGCCGATGGGCCTGTCTGCCTCAGGCACACGAAATACGATCCGGGCCCATGATCGCTGTAGCGAACGGGCGATGTCTCGAGGTCTCCGCTCAGCTTGGCCTCCGCGGCTGCTTTTCTCACCCCGTCCTGCACCGCCTTGGCGCCCGGCGCACGCGAGGGATGATAGGCCGGAGGCAGATTCGCACTCGACGCGCATCCCGCCAGCAACAGCGCCAGGACAGCGGCCGGCGCCCGCGGAGATGCGCGGTGCCGCGTTCGATACTTGCGTGTCATCCCTGGGTCAGGAAGAGATAGAGGCAGCCTGCGACCGTCGGCAGGAACGCAACCAGGGCCGTCATCCAGAAGCCTGGTTCGAGGATCGCGTTCAGATCGTCCGTCTCGCTGGTTGCGCGCCGATCCGCGTTGGTTCTGCTCCACGCCTCATCGGCGGTAAACAGGGGAACGCTCCTCGCCTGCGTTGCACTTTGGCGCAAAGCGCGTTGGGGCGGGCGATGTATTCCAGGTGTCGGCATGTCGTTGACTCGGATCGGTTACAAACAGGTTGAGGTTGGAGGTCGCAAAGAGCGCGGCCACGTCATTGCGTGAGCGTCTGCTCCGGAGACGCCTCGTGCGCGGATGGTGCGGCGGGACTGCTGGCCGGACTTTCCTCGGCGCCTGAATCCGTCCAGCCTGGCGGCAGCCCCAACCCCTGTCCCGCAAGGCCCGTTACGCCTGGAAATCGTCCGAACGCTTCGCACGCGACGTATTTGGGCGCACCGCCGAGTCGGACGCGAATACTGTCCATGGCAGGCAGCGCAGGGACGCCGCCGAACGGAGATTCTCCGGTCGCGACCAGCTTGGCGAAGTCGGCGCCGAAATCGGCGGCGAGATCATATGCATCGCCCTCGTTCGCGACCCGCGGCGAGTTCGTGATGGAATTGGCGCCGCGCGCCCAGACCATGGCGGCCTTCTCGAATCCGGCAAAGTCATGCGCTTCCGCCTCGACCGACAGGCTGCCGAGCCCGACCGGAAGCCGCGGCACCGGCACAGGCACGCCGGGAAGCGCGACGGTCTTGGCGATCGCCAGGGCTTTCGATGCGCCCGCGGCAGTCGGATTGGTCGGCGCGGCATGCGTCACCGTCGCCTGCACCGTCAGGTCCGCATCGTCATCGGCGGCCACGATGCGGAAGCGCTCACTCAGGCGCAGACACAGCTCGCGGCTGATCGCGTTTGCGACGAGGCGGCGTTCTTTTTCGTTCAAGGGGACATCGGCGCGCGCCTGGAAGACGGTCGATGCGATCCGGATCGTCTTGGCCGCCAGCACGTCCTTCTTGTTCACGCGGATCTTCGACCGCGTCACCAATCCGTTGGCGTCCGACATCCGGTCGTAGCTCCTGAGCGAGCCGGCCTGCTCGAGCGGCGCGGTCGCGCAGCCCCCGAGCGCCAGCGCGACACTCATCAGGGCCGTCCGTGGCAAGCGCATGGTCCTGTTCCCGCATCGACGGATTATTAGATAGATCGCTCTAATAATCACTCTCATGCTCCTCGCCACCCGTCAACATAAATAGATGGAACTCTCTAATTTTGATTTTCTCGTGGCAAATCCTCGTGGTAAACGGGGCGAGTGTGAATGGAGATGTCCGGTTTGAGGAAAGTCGATCCCGTCAAGCATGAACTGAAGCGCCAGGAGATCCTCGGCGCGGCGATCCGCTGCTTCATCAGGGACGGCTTCCGCGGCGCCAGCACGACGGACATCTGCACCGAGGCGCGCATCAGTCCCGGCCACCTCTACCACTACTTTCCGAGCAAGGAGGCGATCATCGAGGCGATGATCGATCTGGGTCTTGCGCATGCGGCGGAGCGGTTCGAAAGGATTCTCGCGGCCGACGACGTGATCGACGCGCTGCTCGCCGATATCGAGGATAACAGCCTGCGCTTTCGTCCCGCCCAGGCCCTCAATCTGGATGGCCTCGCCGAGGCCGCCCGCAATCCGGATTTCGCAAGGATCATCGAGCGGCACACCGCAGCCGTCCGCCGCATGTGGAGTGATTTCCTGCGCCACGCGCAACAGCAGGGACGGGTGGATCCAGGACTCGATCCGGATGCGACGGCGAACATCCTGATCGCCCTCATCGACGGATCCCGCGCACTGCCGATCCGCAATCCGAAGCTGGACATCAAGCAGAGCGCGGCGCATCTGAGGACGATGATCGCCCGCTTCCTGAAGCCGCCCGAAGCGCAGGGCATCGCGAGCAAGCCGCGCGGTCAAAAGACCAGCGGTCCGCTCAAGCTGGTCAGGAAGCGCTAAGCGGGTTCGCCGGCAACCAGCGACTCTCCCCCTCGCGTCAGTAGGAACCTTTGCCGCTCCCTCCTGTTGCCACCGCGATCAACTGGTTGAGGAGGACCAAGATGAAGAAGCTCGCTATGGCATGTGCATTTGCAGTTGTTGCTGCGACTGCCGCTCATGCGGCGACGACCACCGTGAAGTCGGCGCCGACGGAAAGTTGGACGGTGACCAACTACTACAAGCAGGCCGTCTACGATCCCAAGGAAAGCAAGATCGGCGACGTCGACGACGTGCTCGTCGACAAGTCCGGCAAGATCACCGGGCTCGTGCTCGGCGTCGGTGGATTCCTGGGCGCCGGCGAAAAGGACGTCATCGTGCCCTTCAGCGCCATCAAGACCGCCAAGAAGAACGACAAATGGTGGCTCACCATCGACGAGACGAAGGATACGCTCAAGGAAGCGCCGGGCTTCAAATACGACAAGGCGAGCACCACCTGGGTGCCCGAGAAGAAGTAATTCGCCGCGATCGACGCCTGGACAGGGCCCGCTGCACTCTTCTCACATCCCCACGGCATGGCGGACAAGACAATGCCGCCGTCGACAATCAAGTCGACGGCGGCATGATGACGTCAGCCGCTACGGGCGAAAGTCTTCAGTTCCTCGCCGGAGCCGTTGCCGCCGCCGAATGCGCGGCCCGCGGCGCGCCGGGTTGCGCGACCGGGCCAGCCGGACCGCGCGAACGGGCGATCGCGGCGTCGATCTCGGCGATGACGCGGCGCTGGATTGCATCGTTCTTGTCGATAGTGATGTGGCCGACGCCGCTGCCGCGCACGTCGACATTGTCGAGCTTGCCGCGAAGGCCCGCATCGGCCCGCACTGGCTCGCCAGGACCATCGCCGATATAGATGTTGATGTAGCGCTCGGCGCCGGTCGACAGCTTGGTCTTGAACACGGAGTCGAGCCCGATCGCGAGCTTCACGGGCACGCCGAGACGGTTGAGCTTGGCGATCATGTCGGGCAACGCGGTGGCGCCCGAGGAGTGCCCGACCAGGACGATGGTCTTGAGGCGGCCGGCCTTGTATTCGGTGGCGGCTTCATCGGCGAGCGAGGACCAGGACACGAAGTTCGCGACGGTCACCGGAATGCCCTGCGCCTGGAGCCGTGCGCCGATCGTATCGAGCCCGAGCGAGAAGATGTTGAGCACGCCGCGGAGCAGATAGACATGCGTCGTCGCCGCAGCCTGGCTCGGCGCCGCCCTGGCGGTGGTCGGGCTCATGGCAACAGCTGACAGCAGCAGCAGGCAGGTCGCCCACATGCGGAGAGTGGACAACTGGCTGGCGCCGGCGGTGTGACGGCCGTTCGGTCTCATCGATCTTTTCCCTGGGGACATACGCTTCGCGATTGGCCGGAATCGTAGCCACGGCCTGCTCGCAGACGCAACAAAGAGCCGCGTGAATGACGATCTTAGCCGCAATCCGTGACCATCGCGCAACACCTGCCTGAAACCTGCCACTTAAGGGCCTGTTTTGAGACCATTTTTCTCCAGGCAATTGCGGCCGGGCAAGGCCATTCCTATTTCGGGGGTCCGCCGGTCTTCCGCCCGCCAGGGTGCGGGTTCCGGCGCATCCCTCCCCACCCCCGACCGGCCCCCATGTCCTCCATCATTTCCGTCGCCAATCTGTCGAAGACCTATGGGTCCGGCTTCAAGGCGCTCAAGAACGTCAATCTCGACATCAAACGCGGCGAGATCTTTGCGCTGCTCGGCCCCAACGGCGCCGGCAAGACCACGCTGATTTCCATCATTTGCGGCATCGCCAACCCCAGCGAGGGCAAGATCAGCGTCGGCGGCGAGGACATCCAGACCTCCTACCGTAAGGCGCGATCGATGATCGGCCTCGTGCCGCAGGAGTTGCACACCGATTCCTTCGAGAGCGTGTGGGCAACGGTGAGCTTCTCCCGCGGCCTGTTCGGCAAGCCGAAGAACCCGGCCCTGGTCGAGAAGATCCTCAAGGATCTGTCGCTCTGGGACAAGAAGGACAACAAGATCATCACGCTCTCCGGCGGCATGAAGCGCCGCGTGATGATCGCGAAAGCGCTGTCGCACGAGCCGCAGATCCTGTTTCTGGACGAGCCGACCGCCGGCGTCGACGTCGAGCTGCGCAAGGGCATGTGGGAGGTGGTCCGCACGCTGCAGCAGTCCGGCGTCACCATCATCCTCACCACGCATTACATCGAGGAAGCCGAGGAGATGGCCGACCGCATCGGCGTCATCAACAAGGGCGAGATCGTGCTGGTCGAGGACAAGGCCACCTTGATGCAGAAGCTCGGCAAGAAACGGCTGACGCTGCATCTGCAGAACAAGATCGCCGCGCTGCCGGAGAGCCTCGCCCATTACGAGCTCGACCTCTGCGACAGCGGCGCGACGCTGGTCTACGATTACGACACCAAGGGCGAGCGCACCGGCATCACCAGCCTGCTCAGCGACCTTCGTACCGCCGGCATCCGTTTCAACGATCTCGACACGACCCAATCGTCGCTCGAGGACATCTTCGTCGACCTCGTGAGGGCGTCATGAATTACCGCGCCGTTCGCGCCATCTATCTGTTCGAAATGGCGCGCACCTGGCGAACGCTGTTTCAAAGCATCGTCTCGCCCGTCGTTTCGACCTCGCTCTATTTCGTGGTGTTTGGCGCTGCGATCGGCTCGCGCATCAGCGATGTCGAGGGCGTCAGCTACGGCACCTTCATCGTGCCGGGCCTGATCATGCTCTCGGTGCTGACCCAGAGTATCAGCAACGCTTCGTTCGGCATCTACTTCCCGAAATTCGTCGGCACGATCTACGAGATCCTGTCGGCGCCGATCTCCTATTTCGAGATCGTGCTCGGCTATGTCGGCGCCGCCGCGACCAAGTCGATCATCCTCGGCCTGATCATTCTCGCCACCGCCGGGCTGTTCGTGCCGCTGCACATCCATCACCCGATCTGGATGCTGACCTTCCTGGTGCTGACTGCGGTGGCTTTCAGCCTGTTCGGCTTCATTATCGGCATCTGGGCCGACGGCTTCGAAAAGCTCCAGATGATCCCGATGCTGGTGGTGACGCCGCTGACCTTCCTGGGCGGAAGCTTCTACTCCGTCAACATGCTGCCGCCGACGTGGCACACGGTGGCGCTGCTCAATCCGGTGGTCTACCTGATCTCCGGCTTCCGCTGGAGCTTCTACGAGATCGCCGATGTCAGCGTCGCCGTCAGCTTCAGCATGACGCTGGCGTTCCTGGCGATCTGCCTCGCCGTGATCTGGTGGATCTTCCGGACCGGTTATCGGCTGAAGAACTGACTGTCATTCCGGTGCGCGACGAAGTCGCGAGCCCGGAATGACGGGCGGTGGACTTACCGATAACAGCGGAAGTGGTGATAGCCGTCGTAGTAGCCGCGGCAATGGCGGTGGCCGTGGTAGGGAATGCCCAGAATACCATCGACGGCGCCCACAGCGCCGCCGACACCGGCACCGACGACACCTCCGACCGCACCGCCCACGGGACCGGCAATCCGGTTGCCTTCATAGGAGCCTTCCTGGGCGCCACGCACGATGCCCTGGGCGTGGCCGGCTTGCGGCGCGCAAGCCAGCGCAAGAAGGACAGCGGCGCCCGCGAAAAACAGGCGAACGGGTAGACCCGCCGGCAACTGCGCGGCGGCGATACGAGCTTTGTTCATCTTGAGTCCCCGGGAGTAGACGGCGGCGACAGCCACCAATTGGTAGGCCGTGTTCAACGCCCGAAGCGGCCAAATGGTTGCGTCTTTGTGACGAATTGTCGGCGTTGTGAACGCAGCTCCCGCTCGCGAAAATGTCAGCATCGCCAGAGCCGGCGCGGCACAAAGCGGCCTTGCTTACGCCGGGCATCACGTTAACGATGGGTGAGCAGCCCGCTGGAACGAAAGCCGGATTGCAGGCATAGTGCGAGCCGGGGACGGAGAGCCGCGGTGTTATTGTTTGAGCATGATCTTTTCGGAAAACCGCTACACACTTTTCCGGATCATGCTCTAGCGCGAACAGGCCGGAGGCCAGATTTCAGATGCGTTCCTTTTTCGTTGCGTTCACGTCCCTGATGCTTTTGAGCGCGGGCACCGCGCAGGCCAAGGTCGACATTACCGTCGACAAGAACAATCAGCAGATGACCGTCGTGGTCGACGGAGTCACCCGCTACCACTGGCCGGTGTCGACCGGCATCCCCTCGCGCGAGACGCCGGCCGGCTCGTTCCGTGCCTTCCGTATGGAAGAGGATCACTATTCCAAGGAATTCGACGACGCGCCGATGCCGCACTCGATCTTCTTCACCAAGGTCGGGCATGCCATTCACGGCACCGACTCGGTCGGACGATTGGGTACGCCCGCCTCGCATGGCTGCGTGCGGCTGTCACGCCAGAACGCCTCGACCCTCTACGCGCTGGTGCAGGAGCAGGGCGTGCTCAACACCACGGTGACGCTGACGGGCTCGGCGCAAGTGGCGCTGGCCCGCAACCCGCGCGGCCGGACCAACAATGCTGTGGCCCGCGCCGAGCAGCCGGCCGAGGAGCAGTATGCGACGACAGGCGATCCCGTGAATCTGACGCCGCCGATGCAGCCCGCTCGCCGCTACATGCCGCAGGACGACAACTACATCTATCCCGCCGACGGAAGCGACACCGGCGCTCGTTACCCGGCGCCGCGTCCGATCACCCGCCCTCCTGGCGCGCAGGTCTACCAGCAGCTGCCGCAACCGCAGCCGAGCTACGGCTACGATCCGGTCCAGGCCCATCAGGGCTACTACTATCAGCAGCAACAGCCGCGCCAGTATTATCAGCCGCGCAATTATTACTACCAAAACTAAGGCTATCTGAACGCGGCGTCGCCGCGTTCGACAATCTTCCGCGCAGCATCGACGAAGGCGCGGGCAACCGGCTCGAGGATCTCGGGCCCGGTTGCCGTGAGATCGTCTGCCGGCGTGTGGAAGGTCTGATGGCGACCAGCCATGCCGAGGAAATTGGCGTAGCCCGCCGCATGCACGTCGCGCAGCTCGCCCACCGCCTGCTTCTCCGTCACCAGACGTTTTGCCGCGACCGCGGCGAAGGCCTCATCGGTCAGCGCGACGGCTGACTTGCTCAGCACGAGATAGCGCTCCTCCTCGGGCCGGCTGATCCGTGCGCCTTCCGCAAAGGCGTAGCACGCGTTCGACGAGCCGAAGTGGATCCAGGCCAGCGTGTCCTTTGGCGCGGGCGCGCCGTCTTTCAGGAACAACTCCATGCCGCCATGGCCGATCTCGTGGCCGGCGGTGGCGATGAAGACGAAATGCGCCGGCCATTTCTCCGCAGCCGCCGTGCGCGCCAGCGCGAGAAAATTGGCGATGCCGGGACCACGTTCGCAGACGCAGCTGTACCAGCCGGTCATCGGCGTGGAGACGACGATGGTCGGTCCACGGCCAATGCCGATCTCGGCGATGACGTTGCGGCCGGAGACGTTGTGATCGTAGTGCCCGGCAAGGTCGAATGTGACCGGAGCGCCTGACGCGAGCGCACGCTCGAATGGATCGCGGGCCTTGGCGCCGACCACCATCACCGGTACCGGCCAGGGTGCGTCCTCCTGCGTGACGTTGTAGGCGAAACGGTCGTCCGCGGGATTGCCGATCGTCAGCAGGATGGCGGCGGGTTTCCTCGCCGTGGCCTCAGCGATCGCCGCGCGATGCGCGGGACCGAGATAGGCTCCGCGATCGAATGGCAGATCGACCCAGAGAATCTTGCCGGCAACGTCGCCCTCTCGGGCGAGCGGCGCGGAGAGATGGAAGCCGGCCTTATCCTCGGGCGGCCACCAGAACGGCGTCACTTCGACGCTCGTGCCGGCCGCCTCCGCACTCGCGCGCTCCACGACGTATTGCCGGCCAAGCACGACGGGTTGGAACTTGATGGCGAAGCCGGCCTCGGACAGCTCGCCCGCGATCCAATCGGCCGTCGCGCGATCGCCGGGCGAGCCGAAGCGGTGCAGGCCGAAGGAGGCGTAGCGCGCCACATCGGCATAGAGGCTCGCGCCCGACAACACATCCCTGGCCGCCGCCTGTCCAACCATCAGAGCCGCCATCGTTGCAATGAGGATGAGCCGCATGTGAATCGCTCCCGATCTTTTTTGGAGACCAGTTTCGCCTCTTCGCGGCTGCCGTCAACCGCCCTCGCCGACCAGCACGAATGGTGCCCACACCGCGGGATCAGCGTTGCGCGGTGACGACCGATCCGCAATCAGCGCTTTCATCGAGCGCCGCAACGCTTCGGCGCGGCCGATGCCGGGATGCGCGCTGAGCTCCGCGAAGGCGCCCGTGGTCAGGCGCACAGCCGCATCGGAATCGACCGGCCAGTGCGAGACCAGCAGCGCGCGTGCGCCGGCATAGAAGAACGCGCGCGCGAGGCCTGACAGGCCCTCTGCACCCGGCTGGTCGCCCGCGGCCGTATTGCAGGCCGACAGCACCGCCCAATCCGCATCGAGCTTGAGTTTTGCGATGCGGCTCGCCGTGAGCAGACCATCATCGTCACTGGTCGGCCTGTCCGGCAGTGTCAGCACCAGCGCCGGCTCGCTGAGACCGTTGACCTCGCCCGCGACAAGCCCGTGGGTGGCGAAATCGACGACGCGGTACTGATCGAGCGCGAGCTGATTGACGCTGGTGACGGTCGCGTCCGCACCGAGCTTGACGTCGTCCTGCGGCGAGGCACCGAGCGCCTTCGCCACGGCCCGGAGCTCGCCCGCTGTTTCCGGCAGCGCCGGCAATCCGGTGCGCAGGCGCTCGAGATCGACCGCGGAACCCTCATAGTAGTTCTGGTAGGGCTGCACATTGCGCCCTGGCCGCTTGTCGCCGGGCGAGCGCTGCAAGATCGGATCGCCGAAACCGATGAACGGCTTTTGCGCCCGCGAGTCCCTGGCCAGGCTGCGCAGCGCGCGCAGGCTCGGCACCGAGGGCAACACGGTGATGGCGCGCTCGTTGAGCAGCCACGCCGCCTGCCGGTAGCGATCCGGGGACGCTCCATCCGGCTTCTTCGTCACCAGCACCTGAAACGGCAGGCTGGTCAGCGCACCGGCGGGGACGATCAGCAGTTTGGGCTTACCGGCGATATCCGCAGCGATCGGGCCGAACAATCCACTGTAGAGTTCGAAGGACGCATCGAGGTCGAACGCGGATTGGACCGCCTCGGGATCGCTGAGCCCCTGCCGCAGATGCGCGACGCGGTCGCTGATCTCGCGGCTATCGAGCGCGATCTGGCGCAGCGCGCTGGCCTCGCGCGTGACCGCGAAAGCATAGGTCGTGTCACTGAGCGTGATGAACGCCACCAGCGCTTCATCGGGTTTCAACAGGCCCTGCGTTTGCGCGATCGACAGCGGCTGCGGATTGGACAGTTCCGCATAGGCCGGAAAGCTGCGGTCGAGCTGCGGCGTGACGTCGTCGAGCGATTTCTGCGCTTGCGATGCCTGTGCGCGCAAATTTGCGAGCAAGGTGTCGTTGCGTTTTCCGTCCGCCTGCGCAAGCTCGGATGTCACCCGCCTGCTGAGCGTATCGAGGCTCGCCTTCAGATCTTGCTGCCGCCGGACCAGGCCCGCGATCGCATCGTTGCCGGCGCCAAATCGGGCTGCCATCTGCGACAACGCTGCGCCCGCTTTGGTCTCATGCGCGCGCTGCGCGGCGCCGAAGGCCTCATCCTTGGCCATAGCATCCGGCTTGCCGTCGGAGACGCGCCAGATCCCCTCGATCAGCCAGGGATCGATGTCGGTGAAACGGGTAAACTGCGCATTGCGCTCTGCGTTGAGCGTCGCCGCGGCGAGCCGCAGCCGCGCAAGGCTGTCCGGCCACTTGCCCTCGCGTCGATCGATGTCCGCCAGATTGATCAGCGTCGCGATCGTGTCCTGATGATGAGACCCGAGCTTGTCCTGCGCGATCGCAAGCGCCCGCTCGAGCCGGCTGCGCGCCTCGGCCAAATGACCGGTTTTGAGGTCCAGCAGCGCGACGGCGCGCAGATCCTTGATCAGCTGCGGGTGCGTCGCGCCAAGCGCGCGCTCGTCGATCTCGAGACAACGCATCAGATACGGCCGGGCTTCGTCCGTCTTGCCGGCGTCCATCAAGGCCTGTCCGAGTGAGCCGGCCGCAAGCGCGCTTGGGCCGCTGCCCTCGCCGAACTTGCGCTCCATCACCGCAAGCGAGCGGCGGTAGAGGCCGAGCGCCTGGTCGCTGCGCCCGAGGCTCGCATAGCTGTTGGCGAGATTGTTGAGGGCGCGCCCGACATCGGGGCTGTCCGCGCCAAAGGCCTTCTCGTCGATCGCGAGCACGCGCTCCTGCAGACCCGCGGCGGCCTCGTGCTTGCCCTGCGCCGAATAGACGTTGGCGAGATTGTTCAGCCCGATCGCCGTGGTCGGATGGTTCGCCCCGTAGATCCGCTCATAGAGCTGAAGCGTCTGCTGGTAGAGCTTCTCGGCCTCCAAGTAGCGGGCCTCGTGCTCCAGCACGGTCGCGAGGTTGCCCATGGTGGCCGCGACATTCGGATGCGCGTCGCCGCTACGCGTCCGCGTGATCGCCAGCGCGCGCCGCATCGTGGCTTCGGCGTCGGACAAGCGTCCCGCATCGAGATAGAGATTGCCGAGGTCGTTGAGCATCTTGTCGTAGTTCGGTGCAGCCTCGGCATTGCCGCCGAAACTGCGATCGAGCAACGCGATCCCCTGCTGCAGCAGGCGTTCGCTGTCGTCGAAGCGGCCCTGCAGGCCGTAGGTGTCGCCGAGATTGTCCATGGCGGACGCAATATCGACGGGTGGCACATTGGCGGCCTGCAGGCCGGTCAGCGCGCGTTCGAAGTAACCGGCAGCCTCCCTGTAGTTCTCCTTGTCGCGCGCCAGTCCGCCGAGCGCGGCCAGCGTATCCGACAAGCGGACGTCATTGGCGCCGAAGGCGCTGGTGCCGAGCGCCAGCGCCCGTTCGGCCACCGTCGTCGCCTCCGCACGCCGGTCGAGCATGCCAAGCGAACCCACCAGAATGTTGGAGGTGCGCAGCGTCGAGGCGACATCGTTGTTGCGAAGCTTGATGGCGAGCGCGGCGTTGAGCTTGTCGGCGGCTTCGCCGAAGCGGCCGAGATTGTGCAGGAACATGCCTTCGTTATGCAGCACGCCGGCATAGTTCATGTTGTCGGCGCCCTGCCGGCGGCGCACCAGGTTTTCGAGCTTCTGGGCGGCCGCCAGCCCCTCGGCCCAATGCCCTGCCTGCGTCGCGGCATTCATCTGCGCCAGCAGCGAATCAAAATCGTTGCCGCGCTGGGCGGTGGCCGGCTTCGAAAGGGTCAGGGCCGCGAGAAAAAGGGCGGCGAACAAGCGGGCGCGGCTCATGCGAAAATCCCGTCACGCGCGTCAAACTGCAATTCGGGGAGGATAGGGGCGGTCGCCGCCCCTGTCGACCGCGGGAAATCGCGCCCGCTTGTGCACAAAATGAGCATCCGGCGACGCAGGAAAGCAACAGTCCCCAACCTTCAACGCTGCGGCGTTTGGGCCAAATTGACAACCTTGAGGTCGCCCGTATTGTCGTTCTGAGTATTTCTGGGAAATGACATGACACGCGAGCAGATTTCGGATTTCTGCGTTATTGCGCTAGCCAATATCCTGAGAATCTCCAGGGACCGCGTCGACACCGGCACGAAATTCAGCCGGCTCGGCATCGATTCGGCGATGCTCGTCTACCTCATGATGGAACTCGAGGAGAAGCTCGACCTCGAACTGTCGACGGACGACTTCTACGACCACCCTACGGTTGAGGCGCTGTCGCGATTTCTCGCCGACAAGCGCGCGCTCCGCTCCGCCGCCTGAGGGCGGCTGAAGCCGGCGCCCCCATGGACAACCACCGCTCGCTCGTGGCGCTCCTGGCCCGGCGCGCGGCGGAGCAGGCTGACGATCGCGCCTATGTCTTCGTCTCCGATCGCGGGACGGAGGAAGCCTCCCTCACCTTCCGTCAATTGCATGATGCTGCGCGCGCCCTCGCCGCGCGCCTGACCGCGACCGCCCAGCCCGGAGATCGTGCGATCCTGGTGTTTCCGCCGGGCATCGAATTCATGGTGGCGTTCTTCGGCTGCCTGATCGCCGGCGTGATCGCCGTACCGATGATGATGCCCCGGCGCAACAGCGCCCGCGATGCCAGCGCCGCGATCCTCGCCAATTGCACGCCGGCGCTCGCGCTGACCACTTCGGCCTTCGCCCTGCGCGGCGATCTGCGGGAACGCTTTGCGCAGGAGAACATCCGGTGGATCGAAGTCGATCTCACCGAAGCGGCCGACGCCACGGTCGAGCAGCAAGAGCCTACTCCCGACGACACCGCGTTCCTGCAATACACCTCCGGCTCGACCTCCGAGCCAAAGGGCGTGATGGTCAGCCACGCCAATCTGCTCGCCAATCTCGAGATGATCCGGATTGCGCTCGGCAACACCAGGCAATCGACCTATGTCAACTGGGTGCCGCTCTATCACGACATGGGGCTGATCCTGAACGCGTTGCAGGCGCTCTATGTCGGCGCGACCTGCGTGCTGATGGCGCCGAACGCGTTCATGCAGCGGCCACTCGGCTGGTTGCGCGCGATCTCGCATTATCGTGCGGAGGTCGCCTGCGGGCCCAATTTCGGCTTCGACCTCTGCGTCAGCCGCTATCGCGCCGACCAGATGGAGGGCGTGGACCTGTCCTCGCTCAGGATCGCGCTCAACGGCGCCGAGCCGGTGCGCGCCGACACCGTCGCGCGCTTCATCGAAACCTTTGCGCCGCACGGCTTCGACCCGCGCGCGACATATCCTGCCTATGGCATGGCGGAGGCGACGCTCCTGATTTCCGGCGGGACACGCGGCGGTCGCCACGTCACACACCATGTCAGTCGCGCCGCGCTTCAGGCGCATGTGGCCAAGCCGCCTGCCGATCCGGGCGACGCGCAACCCGTCGTTGGTTGCGGCCGCGCGCTGACCGGCGAGCAGATCGCCATTGTCGACCCCGAACACCGTGTGCGGCTCCCGGCCGACCATATCGGTGAAATCTGGGTCAGCGGCGCCAATGTCGCCCGCGCCTATTGGCGCAACGATGCGGCGACGCGCGAAGAGCTCAATGCGGAGATCGCGGGCGAGGATGGCCGGTGGCTGCGCACCGGCGATCTCGGCTTCCTCGATCATGCGGGCGAATTGTTCGTCACCGGCCGGATCAAGGATCTCATCATCATCCGCGGCATCAATCACTATCCGCAGGACATCGAGCGCACGGTGCAGTCGCAGGACGGCGCCTTGCGCGAGAACTGCGGCGCGGCCTTTTCGGTGCCGGACGAACATGGCGAGGAAAGTCTCGTCATCGTCCAGGAGGTCGAGCGCACCGCCCGTCACACCATCGACACCGCCGAGATCAAGGGGCAGATCCGCGAGGCCATCGCCGACAGCCACGAGCTCTCCGCGCGACACATCGCGCTGATCCGTCCCGGCGCGTTGCCAAAAACCACCAGCGGCAAGATCCAGCGCAAGCTTGCGCGCAGGCTCTGGCTCGACGGCGGGTTTGAGGAAGTCGGCTGAGCCGGCTCAGAAATCGATCTTCGCGCTCTCGCCATCGCGCAAGCTCGCGATAATGCCTTGCTCGATTCTGCGCGCGAGTTTCGGGCGATAGTGGATGAAATCCACGAAGTTATCGCGGTCGCGGGTCAGCGCGTTGTCGACGCGATAGCTGATGAAATTGCTGCGCGCACGCCCTGCAATGACGGCTTTCAGCGCGGCATCGCAAGCGCCGCGCGCCAGCGCCAAATCCGTGCCTGATATCGGCACGGTGGCCGCGAAAGTCGGCGGCACGATGATGACGATGGGTACGTCGGCCTGCAGCTTCCGGACGACGTCTTGCAGGGCGCTGATCTCGGGAAACGCCGCTCGCGCCGAGACAGCAGGTACAGGATCTCGCGGCGCGTTCGCCTCCTTGAATTGGCCGGGCGGCCAGATGTCCTCATAGCTGACAAAGCCGTCCGGATTCATCCGCTGCCGCCAGCCGAGGCCGATCCCGAGCCGCTGAAAGGCCTGCTCGATCGCCTGCCAGGAAATCAGCCGCACCGCGTAGGTGACTACACTCGTATCGTAGAGCCAATAGGGAAACGGAGCGCCCTCCTCTTTCGGCCGCGCATGCACGCACCAGCCGGGGTCGGCAGCAATCACCAGCGCGCCAACCTGCTTGTGATTGCGCAGAAAGAAGTCGAGCACTGCGAGCTGCTCGCGCGGAGCCGAGCCGGTGGTGTAGAGCTGCACGAAGCGCAGGCTTGTTGCGCGGGACAATGCCTCAGGCTCGATCATCTGCGCCGTCGAGTTGCCGAGGATGGCGGCGTTGAAATTCGGGTCTCTCGCGCGGCTCGCAGCCGTGATCTGGGTGAGACGATTGTCGACGCCGTCGATGCCCAGCAGGCCGAGCTTGCCACTGTCATAGGGATCGACGACGACCATCAGCGCCAGCACCAGCATGGCCGCGCCGATCAGCGTGCCCATGCAGGCAGCAAGGCTCCTCCCCCAGCCGGGATCGGTCTCAGAACTTGAAGTAGACGAATTCATGGAGATCCCGACCACCCATATGGAGCAGCAACGCGAAAAGACTGAGACCGAGAACGCTCGCAAGGACAGGACTCGGACGGCGCGTGAAGACCGCGACGATGTCCTGGCTCGCCGGCAACAGGAAGGCGAACAACGGCGCCACGATCAGCGGCCAGAGGTGCTGCCCGCGCGCGAGCGGCAGCGGCTGGGCGAGCCCGGCGAAGACATGCCAGGCGGCCTCGACCGAGCCGGCGCGAAAGATCACGCCGGTCGCGAGCACGAACAGCACGGTGAGCGCCCAGCCGAGCCATGATGGAAAGTGTGGACCATAGCGCCGCCAGAGCGAACAAACGACCTGCGCAACACCGTGCAGCACGCCCCACAGCACAAAAGCCCAGCTCGCGCCATGCCACAAGCCGCACAGCGCCATGGTGATCAGCATTGCGCCGAAGAACTGCACCGGCAGAAAGCGTCGCGGCAGGATGCGCAGATTGACGAGTGGATAGAACACGTAATCGCGCAGGAACAACATCAGCGTGATGTGCCAACGCTGCCAGAAATCCTGGATGTTGGTCGAGCGCAGCGGCGCATTGAAATTATACGGCAGTTGCACGCCGAACAGCAGACCAAGGCCGATCGCGATGTCGGAATAGCCTGAGAAGTCGAACATGATCTGAAACGAGAAGCAGAAAGCGAGCCAGGCATCGCCGCTTGCAAGCGGACCGCCCGCTGCCTGCGTATAGATCGGATCGAGCAGATGCGCGATGCTGTCGGCGAGCACGACCTTCTGGAACAGGCCGATCGCGATGAAGCAGATCGCGATGCAGAACTGACGCTGCCAGCCCGGCACATAGACCTGTCTGCCGAACTGATGCATCACCTCCGACCAGCGCGCCAGCGGGCCCGCGATCGCCTGCGGAAAGAAGGCGATGTAGAGCGCATAGCGATCGAGCGCGTAGAGCGGCGCCTTGCCGCGCTTGAGATCGACCAGATACATGATGTGGTGGAAGGTGAAGAAGGAGATGCCGAGCGGCAAGCCGATGTCGAGCGTCGGCAACGAGGCGCCCAGCACATGCCCGAGATTGGCGAGGATGAAATTGGCGTATTTGAACAGCGCCAGGACGCCGATATCGAGCGCGATGACAAGCGTCAGCACCAGCTTCCACTTCACCCGCCCATAGGCGACCGAGGCGAGCCAGTTGATGACGATCGAGGCGACCAGGAGCAGGATGAAGGACGGACTGCCCCAGGCGTAGAAGGCCAGCGACAGCACCACCTGCGCGCCGATACGCAGATGCGGATAGGGATCGACCAGGCGGTAGATCAGCAATGCCGCCGGCAGGAAGACCAGGAGGAAGGGGTAGTCGTTGAACAGCATCGGTTCAGCGCTGCGCCGTCATCGCCGGATGCCGATCCTTAGCCCGTTTCCAGATCGGGCTCTGCATCGCCCGGCTGCCGCAGCATGCGCCGGGCGATCTTCTCCTCGCTCGGCACCTTGACGTCCCAGGCGAGCCCGAGCGCCTCCAGCGCGCGGATGAAGATGAAGCCGGGATCGAACTCGAACCAGCGCAGCCCGAACGCCGCCGAATACGGGAAGGCGTGGTGGTTGTTGTGCCAGCCCTCGCCCCAGGCGAGCCACGCCATTACGCCGAGATTGCGGCTGTTGTCGTCGCGGGTGACGAAGGGCTGCGCGCCGAACGTGTGCATGATGGAGTTGATGGCGGACATGGTCTGCTCGACCACGAACATCCGCACCACGCCGCCCCACAGCAGGCCCGTCAGCGCGCCCCACAGGCTCATCGTGGCCAAGCCACCGATCGCGGCCGGGAGCAGCAGGCCGAGCGCGACCCAGCTGTAGTAGTAGCTGTTGACCGCGACCAGGGTGCGGTTGGCCATCAGATCCGGCACGTAATGGGCGACGTTGGGATAGTCGTGCGCGATCATCCAGGTCAGATGCGCGTGCAGGAAGCCGCGCAGGCGACCGAGCAGACCGTCGCCATGCAAGCGCGGCGAATGCAGATCGCCGTCGTGGTCGGACAGTTCGTGGTGCCGGCGATGCATCGCCGCCCAGGACAGCATCGGGCCGCGGCCCGCCATCGATCCCATCACGATCAGGAGCGCGCTCATCGCGGTCGAGGTGGCGAAGGCGCGGTGGGTGAAGAGGCGATGATAGCCGACGGTCAGTCCAAGCCCGGTGATCAGCCAGAGGCCGAAGAACAGGCTGAGCTCAACGATGCCGATCGGACGGTAGAACAGGAAGCCCAGCGCAACCAAGGTGCCGACAAAGGGCAAAACGTCGAAAATGATGAAATGCCGCCGCTGCATCTTGTGAAAATGCCGGCTGCGAATGATGCGGTGATCGCGTTTCTGTTGCACGGGCGGGATTCCAAAGGCGCCAAGACTACATACAAGCCGGGCGATCGCAACCCAAGCCGCCGCCCGAGGTTTCAACAGGTCCCGCCCGCGGGGCTGCGGCGCCAAGTCACTCCCAAACCAGGTCACGCCCAAAAGCGGTCGATTCTCTCACTTTTGCGAGAGAATCAGCCGCTTCAGCCACCCAGGCGGGGCCGGTCATCCGGCTGTAAAAAGCCCGCAATACCGTCCGCCCATTCGTTGAGCATGGACACCCGGCGGGGCGCTGCTCCCGGCATCGCGGCAGGCGCAGCACCGGTTCCCGCCCGCGCGATTTGAACACCGGATGCGGAGACTGTCATGAAGAGAGGCATCGCCGTTTTCGCCTCAGCCGCAGCGCTGATGGGTATCTTCTATTTCAGTGCAGGCAAATGGGCCATCCATCACAGCACAGTCGCGCTCGCCGACATCTTGCGCGACGACCGCGATGTCACCGTGGAGGTGTCGGTCCGCCGCGACCGCGAGATGGAAGCGATGGCTGAAATGATCGAGCTGCCGGTCGTGATCCTCAGCCACGGCAACACGGTCAAGCATACCGAATATTCGTTCCTCACCAACACATTCGCCGCCCGCGGCTATCTGGTCGTCAGCATCCAGCACGATCTGTCGACCGACGATCCGATGGTGACGAAGGCTGGCGAGGAATATGTCGGTCGCCGCTCGCAATACAACCGCGGCATCGCCAACATCCTGTTCACGATCGACGCGCTCAAGAAGGTGTATCCGAACGCGGATTACCGCCATCTGACGCTGGTCGGACACTCCAACGGCGGCGACATCTCGATGTACTTCGCCAAGCTGCACCCGGAGCTGGTGAAGAAGGTGGTCACGCTCGACAATCTGCGCGTCCCCTTCGTCACCGACGGCAGGGTCAAGATCCTGTCCTTCCGCTCGAGGGATCCGCAATTCAAGGCCGATCCCGGCGTCGTTCCAGACGATGAAACCTGCGCCAAGGCGGGTATCCAGGTGGTCAGGACCGAATTCCAGCACAACGATCTCAGCGACCGCGGCTCGGACCAGGTCAAGGGCTTCATCGGCAGCACGGTCGACGATTTCCTGAACGACCTGGGCGAGGACGACAGCCCGTTCAACATGCCGCGCCCGTCGAAGCCTCATCCCACCATCGACCAGCTTGCGGCCTCCGTGCCCGACCGCTGAACGCTGCGGCCTCTCGCGCATTTTCCGCCTCGCCCCGACGTGCCGCCCCCTGCCCGGTGGACGGCGCGGCCGATGCCGATTATTGATCGATCCGGCCTTGCGGCGGTAGCCGCCATCCCTCTTGCCCGGCGCGGTTCATGATGTCATTCCGTCTTGCGCTACTCCTCGGCACGATCTGTCTTCTCGGTGCAGGAAAAGCCATGGCCTTCGACCTCGAGGCGCATCGCGGCGGGCGGGCGCTGATGCCGGAAAACACCCTGCCGGCCTTTGCCAATGCGCTCTCGATGGGCGTGGACACGCTGGAGCTCGACGTTGGAGTGACCGCCGACGGCGAGGTCGTCGTGTCGCATGAACGCGGGCTCAATCCCGATCTCGCGCGCGACGCCAACGGCGCCTACGTCGCGGCGCCCGGCACGCCTTTCGTGAAGCTTCGGTTCGCCGATGTCAGGACCTACGACGTTGGCCAGATCCGGCCCGATAGCGCCTACGCAAAACAGTTTCCCGACCAGCACGCGGTGCCGGGAACCCGCATTCCGACGCTCAAGGAGCTGTTCGCGCTGGTGCGCAAATCCGGCAACGAGCGCGTGCGCTTCAATATCGAGACCAAGATCGATCCGGATCATCCGGATCAATCGCTGGAGCCGCAGGCCTTCGTCGCAAAGCTGCTCGGAGTGATCGCGGCCGAGAAATTTTCCGACCGCGTCATGATCCAGTCGTTCGACTGGCGGACGCTGCTGCTGGTCCAGCAGCAGGCCCCGACAATTCCGACCGTGTATCTGACGCTGCAGCGCGGCTCGGCACCGACCATCGCGCTCGACAAGGCCACCAGCTGGACGGCGGGCTACAGCCCGGCCGATCACGGCGGCTCGCTGCCGCGCACGATCAAGGCCGCGGGCGGCGCGGTGTGGTCGCCCTATTTCGGCGACGTCACCGCGGCGCTTGTCACCGAAGCCCATACGCTGGGGTTGCGCGTCGTGGTCTGGACCGCCAACAAGCCCGACGACATGGCGCGGATGATCGAGATCGGCGTCGACGGCATCATCTCGGATCGGCCTGACCTGTTGCGACAGGTCGCCGGTGAGAAGGGACTTGCGCTGCCGCCGGGGACGCCAGTCCAGCCGTAGGAACCGCTACTGCTCGCCGTAGCGCAAACGCCGATACAGCGCGCCGAGGATGTTGGAATAGTCGTCGGTCCAGACCCGCACCTTCTCGTCCGCGTCGGTCTCCTCCCACTGCTTGGAGGAGGCGAGCTTGCCGACGTCATCCGCCTCGCGCGCGGAGATGACGACATCGGTCGAGAAGATGTAGTCGGCGTCGCGACCCGAATCCTCGTCGTAGACCCAGCTCTTGAGATCGTTTGCATCTGCAATTCCGACCACGACGGGCTCGAGATCGAGATGCCGGTTGGACACGTGCATCACCACGGCACCGTGCGGGGCGAGCTTGTCCTTGTAGATCTTCATCGCCTCTTCGGTCGCCAGATGAATCGGGATCGCATCCGACGAATAGGCATCGACGATGATGAGGTCGTAGACGCCGTCGGGCTCCCGTGCGAAGGTGAGCCGCGCATCCCCGATCACCGGCTTGAAGTTCGGCTGGCAGCTCGAGATGTAGCGGAAATTCTTGGGATCGCGCGCGGCATCCACCATCGACTGGTCGATCTCGAAGAATTTCCAGTCCTCGCTTGGCTCGGCAGCGCAGGCCAGCGTGCCCGATCCGACGCCGATCGCCGCGACCTTCAGCGGCGCGCCCTTGCGCTCGCGGATCGCGGTGATGGCCTGACCGATGCCGCCGTCCTTGTGATAATAGGTGATCGGCTCGGGCCGGCCGGTGACCGGCGTGCCGTCATTGTTGAGGAAGCGCTCGGCGCCGTGAATCGTGGTGCCGTGCATCAGCACATGGAAATAACCGCCCGGCGTCACCACGATCTTGTGCACGCCGAAGAAGCTGCGCACCGTCGTGACGCGGCCCTCGTCGGCCGGATAGATTCGCGTCAAGGCCAGCGCCAGCGCGACGGTGGCAAAGATCTTCCAGCGATCGGCGTTGAGCGCCAGCGCCAGAAGCGCTGCGAGCACACCGACGGCCCCAGCGAGCCAGACGCGGTGATCCTCGAACCAGGTCGAGACATCGCCCGTCATGTAAGACGGTGCAACGAGCGCCGCCGCGAGCACGGCAAGCGCCAGCCAGTACCATCTCACGATGCCCGCAAGTCGCTCGTTGGCCGACGGCCGGCACAGCGCGGCGAGCGCGACCAGGATCGGATACTCGGCGATCCAGGAGAAGGTGAAGGGCGCGACGAGGCCGGCAAAGAGGCCGCCGACCATGCCGCCGAACGACAGCGCGACATAGAAGCCGGTGAGATATCTGGCTGCGGGCCGGGTCCGCGCCAGTTCGCCGTGACAAGCCATGGCGATGACGAAGAAGCACAATTGATGTCCGCCGAGCGTGAGCAGCAAATTCTGCTCGCCGCCGAAGGCGAGCAGGAAGATGACGCCTGCGATCGCGACCGGCTGAAGCATCAGCATCCATTTGTGCGGCAGCAGCGGCCGCGACTGGAACACCACGACCCAGGTCAAGAGGTACAGCGACAGCGGCAGCACCCACAGCAGCGGCGCCGCTGCGACGTCGGTGGAGATATGCGCGGTGACCGCGATCAGCAGGCCGGACGGCACCGCGGCGAGGAAGATCCAGCGCAGCCGCGTCACCAGCGTCGGCGCCGGCGCATCGGCTTCTTCCGCTTGCACATCGGCTACAGCCAGCTTTGGCGAGCGCAGCAACAACACGCCGCAGGCGGCGATCAGCAGGATCAAGAGGCCATAGCCGCCGGTCCAGAGCCGGTTCTGCGTGTGCAGCGTGAAGATCGGCTCCAGCAGGAACGGATAGGACAACAGCGCGAGGAAACTGCCGATGTTGGAGGAGGCATAAAGGAAATAGGGATCGCGGCCATCAGGATGGCCGGTGCGGACGAACCAGGCCTGCAGCAGCGGGTTGTTGGCGGCAAGCGCGAAGAACGGCAGCCCAATCGACATCACGAACAGGCCGAGCAGCCAGAACGCGTAGCCGGCGCTTGGGGGCTCGCCATAGGCACTGGCGATGCCGAGCGGCAGCGTGACGAAGGCCGCGATCAGCAGCACCAGATGCACCACGACCGGGACCACGCGGCTCTTGATCTGCATGAGGAGATGCGCATAGGCGTAGCCCGCCAGCAGCAGCGACTGGAAGAACACCATCGCCACCGACCACACGGCCGGCGAGCCGCCGAGCCGCGGCAGCACCATTTTCGTGAACAGCGGCTGCACCGAGAACAGCAGGAGCGCGCTGACGAAGATCGCGGCGGTGTAGACCGTCAGCAGCAACCGGTTGCGCGACGAGGACGGCTGCTCCGTGGCGGCGGGTTGCACGATCGAATCCATGGGAGCTCCGGCCAATTCCCCCGGCGGGCGCCGGGTGCGCGCAATGGAGCACACCGCGCCTGAACGGGCAATAAATGGTCTCGTGATGTTGCAGGGAGGAATGCTTGATATACAGGTGTCATTTCGGATCAGGTCCGACGGACCATCCTCAATGGAACAGCTCGAGCTATCATGACCGAAACCGACGTCGTCATCATCGGCGCTGGCCATAATGGCCTCACCTGCGCGGCCTATCTCGCAATGGCGGGCTTGCGCGTGCATGTCGTCGAGCGCCGCAAGGTGGTCGGCGGTGCCGCGGTCACGGAGGAGTTTCATCCGGGCTTCCGCAACTCGGTCGCGGCCTACACCGTGAGCCTGCTCAACCCGCAGGTTATCAGCGATCTCGACCTCGCCGAGCAGGGCCTGCGCGTGGTCGAGCGGCGCGCGCAGAATTTTCTGCCGGCACCCGACGGCAACTATCTCCTCACCGGCGAGGGTCGGACCAAGGCATCCATCGCGCGGCTCAGCGTGCACGATGCGGATGCGCTCGACGGGTTCTCGCGCGAGCTGGAAGACATCGCCGACGTGTTGCGGCAGTTCGTGCTGCGCGCGCCGCCGAACCTGCTCGGCAGTTTCGGCATTGGCGCGATCCGCGAGGCGGCGAATGCGTTGACGACGGCCAACATCCTGCGCGGTCTGACGCTGGAGCAGAGCCGCAGCCTGCTCGATCTCTTCACCCGCTCGGCCGGCGAGATGCTGGACGAGCGATTCGAGCACGATCTGGTCAAGGCCCTGTTCGGCTTCGATGCCATCGTCGGGAATTACGCGAGTCCCTACGCCGCCGGCTCGGCCTATGTGATGCTGCATCACGCCTTCGGCGAGGTGAACGGCAAGAAAGGCGTCTGGGGTCACGCCATCGGCGGCATGGGCGCGATCACGCAAGCGATGGCGCGCGCTGCGCGGGCTCGCGGCGTCACGATCGACCTTGATGCCGGCGTGCGCGAGGTGATCGTCGAGCGCGACCGCGCCGTCGGCGTGGTGCTGGAGAACGGCTCGACCATTCGCGCAAAATACGTCGCGGCCAACGTCAATCCAAAACTGCTCTACACGCGGCTGATCGCGGCCGATGCCCTGCCCGCGGATTTCCTCACCCGCATCCGCCACTGGAAGAACGGCTCCGGCACCTTCCGCATGAACGTGGCACTGGACCGCCTGCCCTCGTTCACCGCGCTGCCAGGCGACGGCGATCACCTCACCTCCGGCATCATCCTGGCGCCGAGCCTCGGCTATATGGACCGCGCCTATCTCGATGCGCGGGCGCAGGGCTGGAGCCAAAAACCGATCGTCGAGATGCTGATCCCCTCGACGCTCGACGACACGCTGGCGCCTGCGGGGCAGCACGTTGCGAGTCTGTTTTGCCAGCACGTTGCGCCCGAGCTGCCCGACGGCAAATCCTGGGACGACCACCGCGACGAAGTCGCCGACCTCATGATAGCGACGGTGGACAGCTACGCGCCCGGCTTTGCGGCCAGCGTGCTCGGCCGCCAGATCCTCTCCCCGCTCGATCTCGAACGGCAGTTCGGGCTACTCGGCGGCGACATCTTCCACGGTGCACTGTCGTTGAACCAGCTGTTCTCGGCCCGGCCCATGCTGGGCCATGCCGATTATCGCGGGCCGTTGAAGGGCCTCTATCATTGCGGCTCCGGTGCCCATCCCGGCGGCGGCGTCACCGGCGCGCCCGGCCACAACGCGGCACAGGCGATCTTGCGAGATCACCGCGGCCTGTTTGCAAGCCTTGGATAGGTCTGTGGACGGGCTGTGGACAGGCCTGTTGGCAGAGCTGTGGAGAAGCCGTGCAAGGGCGGCGTGATGGGTTGGTGCAAGTCCGGATGAAGCTGTGGAGAAGGGGTTGATAAGCCGCGTAGAAGCCGGTGGATTGCGACTTGATTCATGGGGGACAAGCTGGGGAGTGCTGTGAAACGTGCTGCCAAAACGACTTCGCCCGCCAGAGGGCAATTCCCCCAGCGGGCGCTCGTCAAATAAGCCGTCTATGAAGAAACTAGCCCCCGCTGGGAAATGGGAGGCAGAAATTACTTCAAGGAGCTGCTAATCGAACCGAACTTGTCGTTCATGGTGGTGCCCAGGCTGTTCACCACGGTGATGATCGCCAGCGCGATACCGGCCGCGATCAGGCCGTATTCGATCGCGGTTGCACCGGACTCATCGGACCAGAACTTCGAAACCATGCGCTTCAAGACTTCGCCTCCATTTCCATTTCAGGGTGTGCTGGTTGGTTCCAACATCCGGAAATCTACGGGAGACAACCTGCGGTCTAGTTAACTTGGGAACTGCAAGTTATACGGAAAATTGGGAACAAAAGTTCCAAAAATTAAACTCGACGGAACTCCAGAATGCAGCCTTTACCCACCCATCGCGCGAGTTTTTCGATCGGCAACGAGGCTGCCGCCAGGCGTGTCGTCGACGTCCTCACGGAGCTCTTTTTCGAGGGCGATGCCGCCGTCGCCGCCTTCGAACGGCCGGACGGACAATGGGACGTCACGCTCCATTTTGCCGAGGCGCCGGATCAGGAATTGCTCCGCGAACTCGTTGCAACTTCAGCAGGAAATGACATCGCCGCAACGCTTGCCTTCGACACGATCGAGGCCAAGGACTGGGTCAAGGCGAGCCTCGAAGACCTCGTCCCCGTACCGGCCGGACGCTTCGTCGTCCATGGCAGCCACGACCGCGACCGCGTGGCCCCAAACAAGCTCGCGATCGAGATCGAGGCGGCGCTCGCCTTCGGAACCGGCCACCACGGCACCACGCGTGGCTGTTTACTTCTGCTTGACCATGTCCTGAAACATGCGCGGCCGAAGCGCGTGCTCGACCTCGGCACCGGAACCGGCGTGCTGGGGATCGCGGCGGCGAAGGCGCTGCATCGCGCAGTGCTGGCCTCCGACATCGACGCGCCTTCCGTGCGGGTCGCGGCCGAGAACGCGACCCTGAACGAGGTCGGCAACCAGGTGCGGGTGATCCGGGCGACCGGCTTCGCTGCGCCGGACTTTGCCAAAAGCGGCCCGTTCGACCTGGTGCTGGCCAACATCCTTGCCAATCCGTTACGCCAATTGGCAGGCCCGATGACGCGACATCTCGCGCCCGGGGGCCGGGTGATTCTCTCGGGCCTGTTAACCCACCAGGCCCCCGCCGTGATTGCCGCCTACCGCGCGCGCGGCCTGGTGCCGTTGCGGCATCTGCGCATCGAGGGATGGAGCAGCCTGTTGCTGCGGAAGCTCGATTGAGCGAGATCTCGGCCGGGCAAAGCGACTTGCCCGCCATGGCCCGAAGAGCGACGGCGGAAGCGTGCCCACCACTTTCATCCGTGAATCCGAGATAGATCATGGGCACGGCGCGTTGCGCCTTTGCCCACCCTACGGCACCATTGATGCCGTCCTACTCCGCCGCCGGCTTTTCGTCCCGACGCATTGCGGGCTGGCTCTGCAACGCCCGCCTCGCGCGACGCTCGGCGACACGATCAATCATCTGGCTGATGAGGCCGCGCGGCTTCTTCGGTGTCGTTGCTGCGGGTGCGCGGCGCACCGGCGGCGAAATCTTCTCAAACGTGAACGCTGGCATCGTGTGTCCCCTCGCCGTTGAGATGAACCACTTGCTCGAATTTCCCTGTTATCCGGACGAAGCGCAACTGCTGCATCCTTACTCCACTCAGTTCGAATGGAACCTTTTCAAGCACAGTCCATGCCAGATGAAATGGCAAATGCGTCTACATTGCGGACTGATCTCCATAATCCTAAACTGAGCCATGTTCGAAGCGCACTTCCAGACATTCGAGGAGCCCGAGGCCGGCGTCGCATTGACGGCGCGGCTTTCCGCACTCCGTGAAGAACTCGCCCGTCGCAAGCTGACCGGCTTTGTCATTCCGCGTGCCGATCAGCAGCAGAATGAATATGTGGCCCCCTCCGAAGAGCGGCTCGCCTGGCTCACCGGCTTTACCGGCTCGGCCGGGCTGGCCGTGGTGCTGACCCAGCAAGCTGCATTGTTCGTCGACGGCCGCTACACGATCCAGGCGGCCAAACAGGTCGACGCCAAGGCCTGGGCGGTGGAATCGCTGATCGATCCGCCGCCGGAGAGCTGGGTCTCGGCGCACCTCAAATCCGGCGACCGCCTAGGATTTGATCCGTGGCTGCACACTTTTGCGGCAGCCGAGCGCCTCTCAGCGGCCTGCGCCAAGGCCGGCGCCGAACTGGTCGCGGTCGACAGCAATCCCATCGACGCGGTGTGGCAGGATCGGCCGCAGCCGCCGATCGCGCCGGTCGCGATCCACGGCCTGCAATATGCCGGGGTCGCCGAGGCCGAGAAGGTGGCGCAGATCAAGAGCGAGATCGACAAGCTTGGCGCCGACGCGCTGGTGCTGTCGGACAGCCATGCGGTCGCCTGGACCTTCAACATCCGCGGCGCCGACGTCGCGCATACGCCGCTGCCGCTGTCCTACGCGCTGGTGCCCAAGGTCGGCCGGCCCACCGTGTTCATCGACCACCGCAAGCTCTCCAACCTGACGCGCGACCATCTCGAGCAATCGGCCGACGTGCGCGAGCCCGATGCACTGACGCCGACGCTGATGGCGCTCGCCAAAAGCGGCGCTGCGATCGCGCTCGACAACGCCACCGCGGCCGACGCGCTGAGCCGGTTGATCACGAACGGCGGCGGCAAGCCGCTGCGCGGCAGCGATCCGATTGCGCTGCTCAAAGCGGTGAAGAACGCGACCGAGATCAGGGGCACGCAGACGGCGCATCGCCGCGACGCGATTGCGCTGGCGCGCTTCCTCGCCTTCATCGATCGCGAGGCAGGAAGCGGCAAGCTCACCGAGATCGACGCGGTCGAGGCGCTGGAGACCTTCCGCCGCGACACCGGCGCACTCAAGGACGTGTCGTTCCCAACCATTTCCGGCACCGGCCCGAACGGCGCCATCGTGCACTACCGCGTCACCCGCAAGAGCAACCGGCGGATCGCCCCCGGCGACCTGCTGCTGATCGATTCCGGCGCGCAATATGAAGACGGCACCACCGACGTCACCCGCACCATGGCCGTGGGCGAGCCGACGGAGGAGATGCGCGACCGCTTCACCCGCGTGCTGCGCGGACATATCGCGATCGCGCGCGCCATCTTCCCTGACGGCACCACCGGCGCGCAACTCGACACGCTGGCCCGGCAATATCTCTGGGCCGCCGGCGTCGATTTCGAGCACGGCACCGGCCACGGCGTCGGCAGCTATCTCAGCGTGCACGAAGGCCCGGCACGGATCTCGAAACTCGGCACCACGCCGCTGAAGCGCGGCATGATCCTCTCCAACGAGCCGGGTTACTACAAGACTGACGGCTTCGGCATCCGCATCGAGAACCTCGACCTGGTGGTCGCCGCCGACATCAAGGGTGCCGAGAAATCGATGAATGCGTTCGAGACGCTGACGCTGGCGCCGATCGATCGCCGGCTCATCGACGCAGCGATGCTGAGCAAGGAAGAGCTCGCCTGGCTCAACGCCTACCACGCGCGCGTCCGCGCTGAAGTGGGACCGGCGCTGGATGAGGCGACAAAGACGTGGCTCGACCAGGCCACGGCGGAGCTGAAGGCCTAGACGGTGCCCGCATAGCACTACGCGGTTTGCGCAAGGCTCAGCCGCTTTTGCCTGCGATCGCGGCTGACTTGGTGCATTCCTCGCCACGCTTCTCCGTAAAACGACGGCTTCCTGCGCACTGTTATTATAACAGTCCCGGAATCGGTATGGCCGCATTCCGAAACGCCAATATCCGTCTTGTGCGAGCACGCTACAGTCCGATTCGACTTCGAGAGACGGACACGCATGCACGGCATGATCAGCAGGCCGCAGGACGCGGCGACGACAAACATCGCGACCTCGCGCGTGGTGTTGCTGCTGCTTGTCGTCATGACCGGGATCGCGCCGATCTCGCTCTACATCCTGGTTCCAGCACTGCCCGTGCTGGCGACGAATTTCGGCCGCGACATCTCGATCGCGCAGATGACGGTGTCGCTCTACATGGTCGGCATCGCGCTGTCGCAGCTGATCATGGGACCGCTGTCGGACAAGTTCGGCCGGCGCCCCGTGCTGCTCGGCGGCCTCGCGTTGATGGTGGCGGCGAGCGTTGCCTGCATCTTCGCCGAAACCCTGCCGCAACTGATTGCAGCGCGCTTCTTCCAGGCCCTGGGCGGCGCCTCCGGCATGGTGGTGAGCCGCGCCATCATCCGCGACATCTACCAGCGGGACCGCGTGGCCTCCATGATCAGCCTCGTGGTCGCCGCCCTGATGATCGGCCAGATGGTCTCGCCGCTCACCGGCGGCCTGATCGAGACCGCGTTCGGCTGGCGCGCGATCTTCTACGCCGTCACCTTCGCCGCGATCGCCGTCGCAATCGGCATCGCGATCGCGTTACCCGAGACGCGCCGCGACCGCGCGGTCGGCAGCGGCGGCTTTCGCAGCGATGTCGGCACTCTGATCAAGAGCCGTGCCTTCATCGGCTATGTGATGTGCCAGGTGCTGGCCTCGCAAATCATCTTCACTTTCGCCGGTGGCGGCCCCTACATCGTGGTGACGCAGATGGGGCGGACCAGCGCCGAATACGGCGCGTGGTTCGCAACGACCGGATTTGCGTATCTGGTCGGCAATCTGCTCTGCGTGCGCTTTGCGCCGCGGCACTCGCTGGAGAAGCTGATCTGGTTCGGACTCGGCCTGCAACTCTGCGGCAGCCTGTTGAACCTGCTCTGGAGCTTTACCGGCTGGAACGAAGCACCGGCCTGGCTGTTCGGCACGCAGATGATCGTGATGGTCGGCAATGCCTTCGTGATGGCGAATTCCGCGGCCGGCGCCATCAGCATCCGCCCGGAAGCCGCCGGCACCGCGTCAGGCGCGATGGGCTTCCTGCAGCAGGGCATCGGTGCCTTGATGTCGCAATTCGGCGCCTATCTCGGCGGCCACTCCGCAACGACGCTGCCGCTGACATCGGCCGTCCTCGCCATCTCGCTGCTCTGCGCCTGCATGATGATCTTCGTCGTCCCACGCCGCGAATTGGTGGTGAGCGAGGAATTGATCGAGCAGGCGGAAGAGGAAGAGACGGGGATGATGTGAGGGACGCCCACAGCAGCGCCCCAACCTCGCTGTCATGCCCCGGCTTGACCGGGGCATCCAGTACGCCGCTGCATCAGTAGCAGCAGCGAGATCTCCAACGTACGTCTCTGGAATACTGGATCGCCCGGTCAAGCCGGGCGATGACAGAAGAGCAAGAGGCGCGAACGCCCCTCACTCCCCGATCAGCGTCAGCCACTCGTCCTCCGTCAGCACCTTGACGCCGTGCTTATTGGCGTCCGCGAGCTTCGAGCCCGCGCCGGGACCGGCGACGACGAGATCGGTCTTCTTCGACACCGAGCCCGAGACCTTGGCGCCCAATCGCTCCGCGGTCGCCTTGGCCTCGTCGCGTGTCATCTTCTCCAGCGAGCCCGTGAACACCACCGTCTTGCCGGCGACGGCGGAGTTGCTCTTCGGCTTCTCGGCATCGACGATCTCGACCTCCTTGGTCAGCCGCTCGACAATGCCGCGATTGTGGCTCTCGCCGAAATAATCGGCGATGCTCTTGATCACGGTGTCGCCGATCTGGTCGAGCGCGTCCATCTCCGCCATCGCCTCTTCGTCGCCCTTGGCGACCTTGAGGCAGGCATCGTGGAAGGCATCCCAGGAGCCGTAGCCGCGCGCCAGCGCAAGCGCCGTGGTTTCGCCGACATGCCGCATGCCGAGCGCATAGACGAAGCGCTCCAGCGCGATTTTGCGCCGGCTCTCGATCGCACCGAACAGATTGCGCACCGAGGTCGCGCCGTAACCCTCGATCTCCTCGAGCTTGAGCTTCGAATTGCGCTTCTCCAGCGTGAAGATGTCGGCGGGCTCCCTGACCCATCCTTCGTCGAAGAAATACTGAAGCTGCTTCTCGCCGAGGCCATCAATGTCGAAGGCGCGCCGCGACACGAACAGCTTGAGATGCTCGATCTTCTGATAGGGGCAGGCGAATTCGCCGGTGCAGCGGGCGCGTGATTCCTCCTCACCAGCGGCCGTCTCCCCGCGCACGACATCGGTATGCAGCGGGCACGGGCACTTCTTCGGGAAGGCGAATTCCTTGGCGCTCTTCGGCCGCTTGTCGAGGACGACGTCGACGATCTGCGGGATCACGTCGCCGGCGCGCTGGACCACGACGGTATCGCCGATCCTGATATCGCGCCCCTCGCGCAGCACCTCGCCCTTGTTGCCGATACCCTTGATGTAGTCCCCGTTGTGCAGCGTGACATTCTGCACGATCACGCCGCCGACGCCGATCGGCTCGAGCTTGCCGACTGGTGTGAACGAGCCGGTGCGGCCGACCTGGATCTCGATATCGCGGAGCACCGTCAGGGCGCGCTCGGCCGGGAATTTGTGCGCGATGCCCCAACGCGGCGTGCGCGAGACGAAACCGAGCCGCTCCTGCCAGTCGATGCGGTCAACCTTGTAGACGACGCCGTCGATATCATAGTCGAGCTCTGCGCGTTCTTCCTCGATACTCTGGTGGAACGCGATCAGCTCCTCGACGGAGTGACAGAGTTTCGTCAAGGGATTGGTCTTGAAGCCGCAGCGCTCGAACCAGTGGATCATGCTGCTCTGCGTATCCTCGGGCATCGCGCTCATCTCGCCCCAGGCATAGGCGAAGAAGCCGAGCGGACGCGATGCGGTGATGGTCGGATCCTTCTGACGCAACGAGCCTGCAGCCGAGTTGCGCGGATTGGCGAAAACGGTGTCGCCGGCCGCCTTCTGCCGTTCGTTGAGCGCGAGGAACGCCTTCTTGGTCATATAGACCTCGCCGCGCACCTCGCAGATATCAGGGATGTTGCGGCCCTTGAGCTTCTGCGGCACGTCCTCGAGCGTGCGGATGTTGGCGGTGACGTCCTCGCCTTCCGCACCGTCGCCGCGCGTCGCCGCCGTGACGAGTTCGCCGCCCTCGTAGCGCAGCGACATCGACAGGCCGTCGATCTTCGGCTCGGCCGAGAAATTGATCTTGTCGTCGTCGAGCTTGAGGAAGCGCACGATGCGGCCGACGAAGTCGCGCACGTCCTCGTCGGCAAAGGCGTTATCGAGCGACAGCATCGGAACAGAGTGCCGCACCTTCCTGAAACGCCCGGACGGCGCCGCACCGACTTTCTGTGAGGGCGAGTCCCTACTGACGAATTCCGGAAAGCGTTTTTCGATCGCATCGAGGCGGTGACGCAGGGCGTCGTATTCGGCGTCGGTCACCGTCGGCGCGTCGTCCTGATAGTAGCGCTCGTTGTGTCCCTCGATCTCGAGCGACAGCCGCATATGCTCGACCTTGGCCTGCGCCTTGGTGAGGTCGGCAACGTCGCGAAGCGGTTTCGATTTTGCTGCTCTTGCCATGGTGCTTGGATACGACGGAGCGGGCGGGAGGGTAAAGGCAGGTCGGGACTTGTTTCCCCGGATGCTGCGCGACGCACCGCGCCCGGGACACGAGGTCTAGGCCGTCGCCGCCTTGAGCAGCCGGTCGGCAGCCGCCCTCGCCTCCGCCGTGATCTCGGCGCCGGCGAGCATGCGGGCAATTTCCTCACGGCGGTGGTCGGCGGCCAGCGCGTTGACGCGGGTGGCGACGCGCTTGCCCTTGTCCATCGCATCCTTGGAGATCAAGAGATGCTGGCCGGCGCGGGCGGCGACCTGCGGAGCGTGGGTCACGGCCATCACCTGCACCTTGCCGGCGAGCCGCGCCAGGCGCCCTCCGATGGCGTCCGCGACAGCGCCACCAACACCCGTGTCGATCTCGTCGAAGACCAGCGTCGGCGCCGAGCCACGGTCGGACAGCACGACCTTGAGCGCCAGCAGGAAGCGCGACAGCTCGCCGCCGGAGGCGACCTTCATCATCGGCCCCGCCTTGGTGCCTGGATTGGTCTGCACCCAGAACTCGACGCGATCGAAGCCTTGCGGGCCCGGTGCGGCCTCGTCGGTGGCGACTTGCGTCATGAATTTCGCGCGTTCGAGCTTGAGCGGGGCGAGCTCGGCATTGACGGCCTTGTTGAGCTTCTCGGCCGATTTCTGCCGCGCCGCGGAGAGCTTTTGCGCAGCCGCCGCATAACGTGCATCGGCCTCGATCGCGGCCTGCTCCAGCTTCTTCAGGCGCGAGGCACCGGCATCGATCAGCACGACGTCGGCGGCATATCTGGCGGCAAGTGCGGCCAGGCCATCGACCGGCGTCGAATATTTACGCGAGGCGGCGCGCAAGGCGAACAACCGCTCCTCGATGCGTTCGAGCTCGGCCGGATCGAAGTCGGTCGCAGCCAAGGCCGCCTGGAGATGCTGATCGGCCTCCTCGAGCGCATTGATCGCGATGTCGATCGCCCTCACCGCGGGCTCGACCAGCGCCGGCGAATTGACGCCACGGCGTTCCAGCCTGCGTACCGCGGCCGACAGCGCCGCGACCGGCGAATTATGACCGCCGACGACCTCCTGCGCCTCGCGCAGATCGGAGGCGATCTTCTCGCCCTGCATCATGGTGGTACGGCGCGAGGCGAGCGAGGTCTCCTCGCCGTCCTTCGGTGCGAGCTGCTTCAGCTCGTCGGAGGCGTGGCGCAGATAGTCGGCCTCACGCGCGGCCCGCTCCATGCCGGCGCGATGCTCTTCCAGCTCGGTGTTGGCGGTGCGGCGCGCATCCCAGAGCGCTTCGACGGCTGCGACATCCTTTTCGAGGCCGGCAAAGGCATCGAGCAGGCGGCGATGGGTGGCGGCATCGACCAGCGCGCGCTCGTCATGTTGGCCGTGGATCTCGACCAACGCTGCGCCGACCGCCTTCAGCGTCTGCACGCTGATCGCCTGGTCGTTGATGAAGGCGCGGGTGCGACCGTCGGCGAGCTGGACGCGGCGGAGAATCATTTCGCCGGTGTCGTCGAGCCCGTTCTCAGCCAGAATTTTCGTCGCGGGGTGATTCTTCGGGATATCGAAGACGGCGGTGACCTGCCCCTGCTCCGCGCCATGGCGCACGAGGCCGGCGTCGCCGCGGCCACCGAGCGCCAGTGCAAATGCATCGAGCAGGATGGATTTGCCCGCACCGGTCTCGCCGGTCAAAACCGCAAGTCCGGTGGCGAATTCGATATCGAGCCGTTCGATCAGGACGATGTCACGGATCGACAGACGCGCCAGCATGGAACCAGATTTCCTAGCCGAGACCTTTAGAGGCCAATCCCCTTGAAGGTCCGGCTGATCCAGGACCCTTGATTCTCGCTCGGCTCGAGACCGCCGGATTTTACAAGATTATAGGCGTCCTTGTACCACCGGCTGTCGGGAAAATTGTGCCCGAGCACGGCGGCGGCGGTCTGGGCCTCGCCGACAATGCCGATCGCCATGTAGGACTCGGTGAGGCGGTAGAGCGCCTCCTCGACGTGACGCGTGGTCTGATACTGCGTCACCACGGCCTTGTAGCGGTTGATCGCGGCGGTGTAGTCGCGCTTGCCCATGTAGTAACGGCCGACGGCCATTTCCTTGCCGGCGAGTTGGTCGCGTGCACCCTCGATCTTGGCCTTGGCGGAGGTCGCATATTCGGACGTCGGATATTTGCGCACCACCTCTTCCAGCGAGGCGATCGCCTTCTCGGTGCGGCCCTGGTCACGGTTGATGTCCGGAATCTGGTCGTAATGCGAGGCCGCGATCAGGTATTGCGCGTAAGCCGCATCCGGGCTGCCGGGATGCAGGGTGACGTAGCGGGTGGCAGCGCCGATGCAGCTGTCATAGTCGCCGCCCTGGTAGGACGCGTAGGCCGACATCAGCAGCGATTTGCGCGCCCAGTCGGAATAGGGATGCTGGCGGTCGACCTCTTCGAACTTCTTGTTCGCCGCCTTCATGTCCTTCTTTTCGTTCATGAGGTACAAGCCCTCATTGTAGATCTTGTCGGCAGGCTCCTCGACGAAGGTATCGTCCTTGGCGGTGAACTTGTCCCAGAGCGAGCCGGTGCCGCAACCGGCCAGCGGCAATGCGAGCAGGAACAGAGTCGCAGCCTGAAGCAGCCCACGGGCTCGCGGTGAAACCAAGAGATATCCGCGCGTCATACGCTGTGCCGACATGAATTTGAGACCTGACGCCCTGTGATGCGGTGCCCGCCAGCCCGTGATCCCCGTCACGGGCGCGAAATGTGTCCGTGGTGCCTGCCATGCGACCACGTCGGTGTAACCGAAAAACGATTGTTAACCCATCGGATAGGCAGGCATTCCGCCCGGATTAAGGCGAAAACGCCGCAATCCTAGTCGATCATGGTTACCAGGAGTTTCCCCGATAAAAATGCCGCTTCGCGCGTGCCGCAACAGCCGTTCAGGACACGTCCGGCCCGTAGGCCGCGGCGATCCGGCCGCCAACGATACCGCTGCCGACCTCGACAACGCCACGCGTGGTGCGGCGGGCCGCCTCGCCCTCGACCACCCGCCAGGCGCTACGGTCGGCGAGCAGTGCGGTCAGGACGGCGTGGTTGAGCTTGTGACCGCCACGCACCGAGCGATAAGCACCAAGCAGCGGCAGGCCGGCCAGAGCGAGATCGCCGATCACGTCAAGAACCTTGTGACGGGCGCATTCGTCGGCGTAGCGCAGCCCCTCTGTGTTGAGCAGCCGCTCCTCGTCGAACACGATGGTATTTTCGAAGGAGGCGCCGAGCGCATAGCCCGCGCTCCAGAGCCTGGCGACGTCGCCCATCAGACCGAAGGTCCGGGCACGGCCGACTTCGCGGCGGAAGCGCTCGGGGCTCACGTCGAAGCCGTAGCTCTGCTGGCCGATGACGGGATTGGTGAAGTCGATCTCGACCTCGGCGCGGAAGCCGTTGGCGTAGGGCCGGATCTCGCCGAAGGAATCGCCGATCTTGACCGAGATCGGCTTCAAAACCTGGATGAACCGGCGCTGCGCCGGCTGGTTGACGATACCGGCCTGATCGATCGCCGCGATGAAGGCCGCGGCGCTGCCGTCCATGATCGGTACTTCCGGACCATCGACTTCGATGATGGCGTTGTCGACGCCCATGCCCCGCAGCGCAGCAAGCACATGCTCGGCGGTGGAGATCAGCGGACCATTGCGGTCGCCGAGGACGGTCGCGAAATCGGTTGCAACCACCTGCTCGGCGGTCGCCTGGATCTCGCGGTCACTTCCCTCAAGTCCGGTGCGGACAAAAATAAGACCTGCATCGACGGGTGCAGGTCCAAGCGTAAGGGTGACGGGAAGACCGGAATGAACGCCCACGCCTGCCACGGTGGCTTGCGCACGAAGCGTTGTTTGCCGGCTAAATTTCATCAGGAACCGCCCCACTACGACCACTGCGACTTATACTAGACCCGACTGATCGATCGAGATCGACCGTCCGAATCTCCGTATCCCCAAGTCACACCGAACCATAGTCACTGCCTCAAACAGCGCCAACTCACGCTTTTTTACCGATTGTTACCCCAAACCTGCCGTATTCGCGCCAAGGCTTAACCAAATTGCGCCGGAGTTTCGGGCCGTTATCGGCAGCTTTACTGAAGCACCGAACAGGTAATTAATGATTTAAAATCAGTTGCTTGAACGCGTAATCCGGATATGCACGGGACCAAAGGAAAGGCCCCGGCAAGCTTCCCGCCGGGGCCTTTCTGCATCTGCCTTATTGTAACAAATCTCAGGTCGCCTGCCGGCGCAGGAAGGCCGGGATATCAAGATGGTCGTCTCCCTGTGGCGCCGGCGCAACAGGTGCGGGGCGGCCATGGGCGTCGAGTCCCTGCGGCGCGGGCCGGCGGGCGTATTCCGACACCGGTTCGCTGGCGGCGATCTGCTGCTGCACCGTCCGCTGCGGCTTGCGATCGGGCAGCGCCGGCATGGCGGGACCGGCGGTCCGGGCGGCGATCGGGGCCTCGGTCTCCTCGTCGCGCCGGCCGAGGCCGACATTGGCGAGGCGCTGCAGCAGCGACAGACGGGTCTTCTGCGGCGTTTCCTCTTCCACCTCGCCACGGGCCTGACGCAGCTCGGCCTGGGCCGGCATCGGCAGTTCCTCGAGGCGCGGCATGCGCGGGGCGCGGGCCGGAGCACGCTCGGCCTGCGGCGGGATGAAGGTTTCCGGCGTCATCGGCTCATGCATGCCAACCGGCGCTTGCTCGGGCTCCGGAAACAGCGTGGGCTTCTGCGCGATCGGGCGCACGGTGACGTCGCCATAGGTCTGCGGCGCGGGCGCCGACGGAACTTCGGACACGGCAGCGGCGATGGCGGCAAGCGCCGCACGCTCGACATTGGGACGCTGTGCGACAGGCGCGGCAGCGGCGGGTGCGGCAGGGATCTGCGATTCCAGCTTCTGGGCGCGCTCGGCCAGACGCTGGTTGTCGGCACGTAGGCGCGCGGTCAGGTCGGCGAGACGGCTCTCGGCAGCGGCAGCCGGGACAGCGGGAGCCTGCTGCAGCTGCTGCGGCGCGGCGTTTGCGACCGGAGCGCTGGTGCCCTGGGTGTTGCGGGCAATCGCGGCCTGCTCGATGCCGGTGGCGACGACCGAGACGCGGATCAGGCCATCGAGCGCTTCGTCGAAGGTGGCGCCGACGATGATGTTGGCGTCCTGATCGACTTCCTCGCGGATGCGGGTCGCGGCTTCGTCGACCTCGAACAGGGTGAGGTCCTTGCCGCCGGTGATGGAGATGAGGAGGCCCTTGGCGCCCTTCATCGAGGAGTCGTCGATCAGCGGGTTGGCGATCGCGGCTTCAGCGGCGGTGAGCGCGCGCTTGTCACCGGAGGCTTCGCCGGTGCCCATCATCGCCTTGCCCATCTCGCGCATGACGGCGCGGACGTCGGCGAAGTCGAGGTTGATCAGGCCTTCCTTGACCATCAGGTCGGTGATGCAGGCCACGCCCGAGTAGAGCACCTGGTCGGCCATCGCGAAGGCGTCGGCAAACGTGGTCTTCTCGTTGGCAACCCGGAACAGGTTCTGGTTCGGGATGATCAGCAGCGTGTCGACGACCTTGTGAAGCTCGTTGATGCCGGCTTCGGCGGTGCGCATGCGGCGGCCGCCCTCGAAGTGGAACGGCTTGGTCACGACGCCGACGGTGAGGATGCCCATGTCGCGCGCGGTCTTGGCGATGACCGGAGCAGCGCCGGTGCCGGTGCCGCCGCCCATGCCCGCCGTGACGAACACCATGTTGGCGCCCGAGAGATGATCGCGCAGCTCGTCGATGACTTCTTCCGCGGCGGCAGCGCCGACGTTCGGCTGCGAGCCGGCGCCGAGGCCTTGCGTCACCGCGGTGCCCATCTGCACGATGCGCTGCGCCTTCGACATTGTCAGCGCCTGCGCATCGGTGTTGGCGACCACGAAGTCGACGCCCTGGAGGCCGGCCGTGATCATGTTGTTGACGGCGTTGCCGCCGGCGCCGCCGACGCCGAACACGGTGATGCGGGGCTTCAACTCGTGAATATCAGGAACGTTGATGCTGATGGTCATGTTTGCCTCTCGATCACGCGCGCGTGGGTTCGCCCCGGCCTGCGGCCGCGGGAGTTGGTGAAAATCGACAATTGGGGAAAGCGGTCATCAAAAGCCCTCGCGTAGCCATCGCCCGACCTTTCCGAAATAACCGCCCGTTCCTGTCCTGACCTGCTGCCGCGTATGCCGCGGTTCGACATGTTCGTGGTGAACATATTGCGGGTAGACGAGAAGTCCGGCCGGCACCGCGAACGCGGCGTTCTTCGCCTCGTTGGGCAGCCGGCCAAAACCGAGCGGACGTCCGACCCGCACGGGCCGGCCGAGAATCTGGGTTCCGAGCTCGACGAGGCCGGTGAGCTGCGAGGCGCCGCCGGAGAGCACGACACGGCCCTTGGGCTCCGCCGCGAAGGGCGAATCCTTCAGCTTGTCCCGAACCATTTCGAAGACTTCCTCGGCACGATGCTTGACGATGTTGGCGATGGTGGCGCGCGAAACGATCTGCGGCAGATCCTGATCGTCACCGGCTGTCGGTACAGACATCAGCTCACGCGAGTCCGATCCGCCGGTGATGACGGTGCCGTATAACGTCTTGATTCGCTCGGCATCGGCAATGGTCGCCGAGAGTCCGCGCGCGAGATCCATCGTGATATGTTGCCCACCGACCGCAAAACCGGCCGCGTGCACGAAGCGGCCGCCGGAATAGACCGCGATGGTGGTGGTGCCCGCGCCCATCTCGACCACGGCCGCGCCGAGATCGGCCTCGTCGTCGGTCAGCACCGACAGGCCGGCCACATAGGGGCTCGCCGCCATGGCTTCGACGTTGAGATGGCAGCGTTCCACCGCCAGCATCAGGTTCCGCGCCACGGTGGCGTCGCAGGTGACGACGTTCATGTCGACGCCGAATTGATGCGCGACCATGCCGCGGGGATCGCGGATGCCCTTGACGCCGTCGAGCGTGTAGCCGACCGGCAGCGCGTGCAGCACGGTGCGGCCCTCGCCGGTGGCGTGGCGCATGCCGGTGGAGGTGACGCGGCTGACATCGGCCGGCGTCACCGCACCGCCGCGGATATCGGCTGCGGCTTCGACCAGCTGGCCCGCGAGCCGGCCGCCGGAGACCGACAGCAAAACGGACTCGACCCGAACCTTGGCCATCTTCTCGGCAAGCCCGACGGCCTGGCGCACCGCCTGCTCGCATTCGGCGAGATCGACCACCGCGCCGGCCTTCATGCCGCGCGACTGGATCTGGCTGTAACCGATCAGCTCCACCGCATGAGTACGGTCGCGCAGGGCCTCGCTCGGCGCCGACGGCTTCAGCCGGGCGATCATGCAGGCGATCTTGCTGGTGCCGATGTCGAGGCAGGCGACGAGACCGGCGCGCTTGTGCGGCATCGGGCGCATCTTCGGCGTCTGGGTGCGATCAAGACCGGTCATGCGGCGTCCCCGGCCTTCTTTTTCTTCTTGTCCTTGAACAGATCCTCGCGCGCCTTGGCGGCGTCATCGGACAGCTGCACCACCAGACGGTCGGGCAGGCGCATGTCGATCGCGACGATATCCTTCGAGAACAGCCTGTCGTCCTTGTCGAGCTTGGAGAGCGCGGCGAGCGCGTTGCCGACGTCCTGCTCGGGCAGACGGATGTCGAGGCCGTCCTTCAGCCTCAGGTTCCAGCGCCGCTCGCCGACATAGATCGCGGCCTTCGTCACCGAGTTCACCTGCGGATAGCGGGCGAGCAGCGCGAGGAAGTCGCGGGCCTGCGTGTCGGCGCCCTTGCCGACCACGAGCGGCAGCGACAGGAACCGGCGCGAGACATAGGGTTCGAGCAGCGCACCGTCGTCGGCGATGACGGAGAGCCGGCCGGCCTCCTGCCACAGCGCGAACGCCTTGCGCTCGGTGATCTCGATCATGAGCTGGCCCGGATAGAGCTTCAGCACGGTCGCATCCGCGATCCAGGGATTGGCCTTGAGCTTGTCGCGGACGTCGTCGGCATCGAGGAACAGCAGCGAGGAGCGGCCGCTGACGCCGCCGATCGCGAGGATCTCGTCCTGGCTGAGCTGCTTGCGGCCGTTGATCACGACCGAAGTGATGCGGAAGCCGGCCGAATTGGCCATGGCGTTGCGCGCGTCGCTGACGGCGGTAACGAAATCCTGGAGATGGCCGCCCTTGACGATGCCGAGGCCGCAGCTGCCGATCAGCAGCAGCACGGTCATGCTGATCCCGACCCGGCGCGGCAGATAGCGCTCGACGACCGCGATCAGATGCGGCGGCGGCTCGCGTTCGACGACCGCCTTGGCCTTGATTTTTTGCTTGGCAGCGGCGCGCTTCTCGGCGCGCTTGTCCTGTACCCACTCGCGCAGAAGCACGACCGCTCCGATAGCGGCCGCCTTCAGATCAGCTTGGGGCCTCAGCGATCTCAAAAACGACCGGGAGAGGCTTCCTGCACCATCCATTGCACGAGCTCGTCAACAGTTTGCCCACGACACCGCGCGGGTCCTGGCGAACATGACGTCTCGAACTTGCCGGGCCGGGTAACTGGTCTTCGGCTGAAGAAACCGCTCCCCTTCAAAGCGTTCGCCGGTCGGGGACAATCCGAAACAGCTCACGCGCCGGCAGCCAAAACGCCATATGCGCCGCCAGCGTTAACCTTCGGACTTCCTGGTAAACAAAAGGTAAAGTTCGTTAACGAAGAATGCTTTTTGCCCAGCTCGGTGAGGCAGTTATGCCACGATCTCCGGCATTTTACCGGCTTTGGGCACCAAAACGGCCGTTTTCGCCCTCTCGGCCGTTAACCAATCCTAATTATTTCCGCACCCGCCGCACCGCCAGCTCGATCAGGTCGCGGAGGAAGTCGGCAAACGCGATGCCCTCGGCTTTCAGCGCCTTGGGGTAGAGCGAGGACTTGGTCAGCCCGGGCAGCGTGTTGGTTTCGAGATAGATCAGCCCCTTCTCCGAGACGATGAAGTCGGAGCGGGAATAGCCGGCGCAGGACATCGCACGATGCGCGAGCATCGCCTGGCTCTTGAGCGCGGCGGTGACCTCTGCGGTGAAGCGGCCCGGGCAGATCTCCTGGGTCGTCGACAGCAGGTACTTTGCTGCGTAGTCGAAATTGCCCTCACCTGGGATGATCTCGATCGGCGGCAGCGAGATGAGCGAGCCGTCGATGCGCTCCAGCACGCCGCAGGTCGCCTCGACGCCGGCGATGTAGGGCTCGATCACATATTCTTCGTGCCTGGCCGCATTGCGGACGGCGACGAGATCCTGCTTGGCGTTGACGAAGATCAGGCCATAGCTCGATCCATCGCGCGCCGGCTTTGCGATCAGCCTTCCATATTCGGCGAAGGCCTCATCGATATTCTCGAGCGCGATGCCCTCGGGCGGTGTCACGCCACCGAGCGCGGCAAAGCGCTTGGCCGCGATCTTGTCGAAGGCGAGATGCGAGGAGGCCGAACCGGAGCCGGTGAACGGCACGCCGCGCGCTTCGCACATCACCTGCAATTCGCCATTCTCGGCGCCGCCGCCATGCAAGCTGAGTACGAGGACGCGGTCTTCCGCCTTGGCCTTGTCGAGCGCCTGCGCCAGCGGAATGCCGCGCGTACCAGGCTTGAACTCGTCCTCGAAGGGCCGGGAATGTTCGAGCAACTGCTTCGACTGGACGGTGTGAACGTTGTCCTCGACGTCCCACCACCAGAGATCGGCCTCGGGGAGCGCCTGGTGCAGCGCCTGGGCTGACGCGACGGAAACCAGACGTTCGCGGTTGGAGCCGCCGAAGAGGATGGTGATGCGCATAGTCTCTCGTCGCCTCTCCAAATTAGCCGGGAGTTCCAATCCGCTTGATTTCCCAGTGCAGCTCGATTCCGGAATTCGCCTTGACGCGTTCGCGGACGGTCTCGCCCAGCGTCTCGATGTCGTGCGCGGTGGCATCGCCGGTGTTGATCAGGAAGTTGCAGTGCATCTCCGACACTTGCGCACCACCGACGCGCAAGCCCCGGCAGCCGGCGGCATCGACCAGCTTCCAGGCGGAATGGCCGGGCGGATTCTTGAAGGTCGACCCGCCGGTCTTCTCGCGGATCGGCTGCGCCGTCTCGCGATGGCTTTGCACGTCGGCCATCCGCGCGCGGATGGCCTCGACATCCCGGATCTCGCCACGAAAGCGGGCCGACGTGAAGATGATGGAGGGATCGACGCCGCTGTTGCGGTAGACGAATTTCATGTCGGCGTTGGCGAAGATGTGCTTCGTGCCGTCGCGGCCGACGCCGCGCGCCTCGATCAGCACGTCCTTGGTCTCGCCGCCATTGGCGCCCGCGTTCATGCGCAGCGCGCCGCCGATCGTGCCGGGAATGCCGAAATAGAATTCGAGCCCGCCGATATTGGCGCCGGCCGCGACTTCCGCGACGCGCTTGTCGAGCGCAGCCGCACCCGCGATGACGACGTCACCGTTCGCGGTCGCCTCACCGAAAGCGCGCGGCGCCAGCCGGATCACCACGCCGGCAATGCCGCCGTCGCGTACGATCAGGTTGGAGCCGACGCCGACGACATAGACCGGGATGTCGCTGGCGAGATGCGCAAGGAAGTAAGCGAGATCATCCTCGTCCGCCGGTGTGAACAGCACCTGCGCCGGACCGCCGACGCGAAACCAGGTGAGCTCGGCCAGCGACTGATTGGCAAGCAGCCGCCCGCGCAACTGCGGCATCGCGGCTTTGAGCGAGGGCGTGATGTCGGGAAAGCTCATGCCGCACCGACCATGACGTTGTTGGCCAGCGCTCGGGGCTTACCCCTCTCCCCAGCCCTCCCCCGCAAGGGGGGAGGGAGCCTAACCAGCATGCTCGCCTCACCTGACATCGCAGCTGCACTCTGATCCTTTGATGGAGTTAGGAAGGCACCGGCGGATGGGTTCCCTCCCCCCTTGCGGGGGAGGGTTAGGGAGAGGGGTGGCCACACGAGCGGTGGTCGACGATGGCTCGACATCCGCTCGCCCTACCCCAGCGCCTTCAGTTGGTCCGGCAGTGCGTACGCCCATTGCGTGATGTTGCCGGCGCCGAGACACACGACGAGATCGCCTGACTTGGCAATTCCCTTCACGATGCCGGCGAGATCGGTGGCTGCCGGCAGCGGGATCACCTCGCGGTGGCCGTGAGCGCGCAGGCCCGCGACGAAATGATCGCGATCGATGCCGTCGATCGGCGTCTCGCCCGCGGCATAGACGTCGGCGACGACCACTGCATCGGCATCGTTGAAGCAGGTGCAAAATTCCTCGAACAGCGATTGCAGGCGGGTGTAGCGATGCGGCTGCACCACGGCGACGATCTTGCCATTGGTGGATTCCCGCGCCGCCTTCAGCACCGCCGCGATCTCGACCGGATGATGGCCGTAATCGTCGATCACGGTGACGCCGTTCCACTCGCCGGTCTTGGTGAAGCGGCGCTTGACGCCGCCGAAGCCGGCGATCGCCTTGCGGATATCTTCATCGGATACGCCAAGCTCGCGCGCGACCGCGATCGCAGCCGTCGCGTTGGAGGCGTTGTGACGGCCCGGCATCGGCAGCATCAGGTCGGAGATCTCGTGCACGGCGCCCGTCTTGCGATCGCGGAACGCGACCTTGAACTTCGATCCGCCTCCCGTCGGCGTCAGGTCGAGCAAGCGCGCGTCGGCCTGCGGATTCTCGCCGTAGGTGATGATGCGACGATCCTCGATCTTGCCGACGAGGGTCTGCACGACGGGATGATCGATGCACATCACGGCAAAGCCGTAGAACGGCAGGTTCTCGATGAAATGGCGAAAGGCGTCCTGCACGGCGTCAAACGTCTTGAAATGATCGAGATGTTCAGGATCGACATTGGTGACGATCGCGACATCGGTCGGCAGCTTCAGGAACGTGCCGTCGCTCTCGTCGGCCTCCACCACCATCCAGTCGCCGGCCCCTAGCCGCGCGTTGGAACCATAGGCGTTGATGATGCCGCCGTTGATCACGGTCGGATCGAGACCGCCTGCGTCGAGCAGCGTTGCCACCATCGTGGTCGTCGTGGTCTTGCCGTGGGTGCCGGCAATCGCGACGCAGCTCTTCAGCCGCATCAATTCGGCCAGCATCTCGGCGCGACGCACCACGGGAATGCGCCGTTCGCGCGCCGCCATCAGTTCCGGATTGTCGCGCTTGATCGCGGTGGAGACGACGACGACCTCGGCCCCGTCGACATTCTCGGCCTTGTGGCCGACCGAGACTTTTGCGCCCTTCTTGCGCAGGCGGTCGAGATTGTAATTGTCGGAGGCGTCCGAACCCTGCACGACATAGCCGAGATTGACCAGCACCTCGGCGATGCCGCTCATGCCGATCCCGCCGATCCCGACGAAGTGGATGGGTCCGATCTCGCGCGGCAGTCTCATGCTCTCTTCCCTGACCTCGCCGCCTTGAACAGGCGGCATCTGGCGAAAGTCACGGCCAAATCAGCCGCGCCGTTCTTACTGGATGCCCCGCTTTGGAAGGCCAAGACAAGGGCTTTTTCGCGTCAGATTCCCGCGACTTTGACCACCAGATCGGCCAGCCGCTCGGCGGCATCGAGCCGGCCTGCCCCCTTCGCCGCCGCGGCCATGGCGCCAAGACGCGCCGGCTCGGCGGCAAAACCCGAGATCTCGGCGGCGAGGCGATCAGAGGTGAACTCGGTCTGCGGGATACGGATGGCGCCATCAACCTTGGCCAGCACGCCGGCATTGGCGAACTGATCCTGGTCGATCGCGCCCGGCAGCGGCACCAGGATCGACGGCCGGCCGATCGCGGCGAGCTCGGCGACGGTGCCCGCGCCGGAGCGCGACACCACCAGATGGTTGGAGGCAAGCCGCGCCGGCAGATCCGCGAAGAACGGCGCGAGCTCGGCATTGATCTTGAGCTTGTCGTAGACCGCACGCACCCGGGTCATGTCCTCGTCGCGGACCTGCTGGGTGAGAATGAGCCGGCCCCACAGCGCGGGCTCGAGCCGCTCGATCGCGCCCGGCACGACGTCGGCCATGATGCGCGCGCCCTGGCTGCCGCCGACGACGAGCAGGCGCAGCGGGCCGTTCACCTCGGGTGCGGCATATGGCACGGCCGCAGCCGCGAGCACCCCCGGCCGCATCGGCGTGCCCACCGTCGTGGTCTTGGCCGCCAGCGCCGGATCGCGGTCGAGCACGCCCGGCAGCGACGTCGCGATGGCGCGCACACGGCTTGCGAGAAACCGGTTGGCGCGGCCGAGCACCGCGTTGGCTTCGTGGATGATGCCGGGCACGCCGGCGAACTTTGCCGCGACCAGCGGCGGCAATGTCGGATAGCCGCCGAAGCCGATGACGGCAGCGGGCTTCAATCGCTTGATCAGGCGGTAAGCGGACAGCGTGCCGGTGGCGAGCGTGAGGCCGGCATGAGCGAGCTGGATCGGGTTGCGGCCGCGTGCGGTCTCGCTCGCGACGACGTCGATCATGTCCTTGGTGAACAGCCCGCTATAGCGCAGCGCGCGCTCATCGGTGACGAGGCGCACGCGAAAGCCGCGCCGGATCAGCTCGACGCCAAGCGCCTCGGCCGGAAACAGATGGCCGCCGGTGCCGCCCGCGGCGAGAAGAATCAAGGGGGAATTGTCCATGGAGAGGCCTTTTACAAGGTCTTTCTCGTCATTACGAGCGCAGCAAGCCGTATCTCAAACCCTCATCCCGAGGAGCGCGGAACGCGCGTCTCGAAGGATGAAGGCCCGGCCGGTGGCCTCGCCCTTCGAGACGCCGCGCAGAGCGCGGCTCCTCCAGCGGCAACGGCTTCGCCGTTGCGCGGGGGTGAGGATCACGCGTAGCTGCGCATCGCGTCGGCATGGCCGCTGGCTTCGACCTCGGTACGCGGGCGCAGCCGCGTCAGGGCCAGCATCATGCCGACACCATAAGCGAGCGACACGATCGAGGAGCCGCCGTAGGAGATGAAGGGTAGCGTCATGCCCTTGGCGGGGATGAGCTGGAGGTTGACCGACATGTTGATCGCAGCCTGTACGCCGAACAGAATCGCGAGCCCGGAGGCCGCAAAGCGCGAGAACATGTCTTCGTTGGCGTAGGCGCGCGACAGCGTGCGGATCACGACGAAGGCGAACAGCGTCAGCATCGCCAGGCACAGGATGATGCCGAACTCTTCGGCGGCAACCGCGAACACGAAGTCGGTGTGGCTGTCCGGCAGACTGCGCTTGGCGATGCCTTCGCCCGGTCCGAGGCCGAACCAGCCGCCGTTGTAGAAGGCCTCCATCGCGGTATCGACCTGAAAAGTGTCGCCCGAGGCTGGATTCATGAAGCGCTTGATGCGCCCGGCAACGTGGGGAACAAAAAGATAGGCGCTGAACAGCCCGGCCGCGCCGATGCCGGCGAGGCCAAATACCCAGATCATGCGCATGCCCGCGATGAAGAACAGCGAGCCCCACACCATCAGGATCAGCATGGTCTGACCGAAGTCCGGCTCCATCACAAGCAGGGAGACCAGCATCATCAGCAGCACCAGCGCCATCGAGGTCGCGGGCATCTCCGGCCGCTTGGTCGATTCCGCAAACAGCCAGGCGGCGATGACGACGAACGACGGCTTTGCGATTTCGGAGGCCTGGATGTTGACGCCGAGCAGCGTGATCCAGCGGCGAGAGCCCTTGACCTCAGGGCCGATGGCGAGCGTCACCACGATCAGGATGATGCTGATCGTGAAGATGATCAGCGCGCTTCGCCGGATCGAGCGCGGCGACAGGAAGGAGACGCCGACCAGCACCATGAAGGACGGCGCCAGGAACATCACGTGACGGCTGAAGAAGTGGAAGGGATCGAGCCCGATGCGGGTCGCCACCGGCGGGCTCGCCGCCAGCGACAGGATGACGCCGGTCAGCATCAGCACCAGGATCGCGCCGAGCAGCGGCTTGTCGACGGTCCACCACCACTCGGTAAAGGGGGTGCGTTCTTCACGGGAGAGCATGGGCGGCCGCTTTCGGACAGAGGTCCGTCCATTGGTCGCCGAGGTTGGTTACCGGGGGGTTAAGGAATCGTTCAAGTTTTGAAGAGTCTCGTGCCCCGGACGCAGCGCAGCGTCTCTTCGACGGTGCGCTGCAGAGCCGGGGCCCACGTCTCCCAGCAATCGCGTGGCGTGGGTCCCGGCTCTGCGGAGCAGCGTTACACGCTGCACCGCGTCCGGGACACGAGAGCCCTATTCGTAGTTGATCGCGACATCCCCCGCGCGTTGGTCGCGCTTGAAGACCTCGCCTGGCTCGGGAATGAAGCCGATCCTGACCGCCCGCTCGCTGCTCCAGGCGACGACGACGTCAAGATGCCCGCGCACGCTGACGAAGGTCGGCGTGTCCTCCGGCGAGAACGTCCGACCGCGCGCCACGATGCTGGCCTGGGTGCTGTCAGGCACCTTCGCGCTACACGACTTCCAGACCACGACGACCAGCTTGCTGCCAGTTGGAGAGGCGAACAACTTCTGGCGAACGACACGACACGCGCCGAATTCGTGCATGACGCTGTCAAAGAAGACAACGCAGAGGAAACCGATGGGAATAGCAAGAGCAGCGACGACGAGTCCGAGCCTGCGTCGCCGCGACATGTCTCAGACCACCGGCTTCACACCCGGCAGCGCCTGCACCAGCTCGCGGAACTTCGTGCCGCGGATTTCGAAGTTGCGGTACTGGTCGAAGGAGGCGCAGGCCGGCGACAGCAGCACGACCGCTTCGGTGAGACCCGATGCTTCCGCATCGCGCGCGGCATGCGCGACCGCGACGTCGAGCGTCTGGCTGATCTCGTGCGCGACCGGGCCGAGCGTGCCGGAAAACTCCTGGGCGGCCTCGCCGATCAGATAGGCCTTGCGAATGCGCGGGAAGAAGGAGGTCAGGCTGGTGATGCCGCCGGCCTTCGGCTTGCCGCCGGCGATCCAGAAGATCTCCGAAAAGGACGACAGCGCATGCGCGGTGGCGTCCGCGTTGGTGCCCTTGGAGTCGTTGACGAACAGCACGTTGCCGCGACGGCCGACCTGCTCCATGCGATGCGCCAGGCCCGGAAAGCTGCGCAGGCCGTTTTGCAGCACGTCGAGGCCGATGCCCATCGCGAGCGCGGCTGCGGCCGCGCACGCCGCGTTCTGCGCGTTGTGCAGCCCGCGCAGCGAGCCGATGCCACCGAGCTTGGCGATCTCGCTGCGGGCGCCGCCCGCGGTGCGCATGATGGTGCCGTGCTCGACATGAATGCCGCTCGCCAGCGGATTCCTGACGGAGATCCGCACCACATTCTTGCCGGCGCGGTCGAGCCGGTCGGCGATGTCGCGGCAATAGCCGTCGTCGACGCCGACGATCGAGGTGCCGCCTGCCTGCACGCCCGCAACGAGACGCTCCTTCACCGCGGCGTAATGTTCGATGGTGCCGTGACGATCGATGTGATCCTCGCTGACATTGAGCAGAATGCCGACGGAGGGATCGAGCGAGGGCGTGAGGTCGATCTGGTAGGAAGACATCTCGATGACGTGGACGCGGCCGGTGCGCGGCGGCTCCAGCGACAGGATCGCGGTGCCGATATTGCCGCCCATCTGGGTGTCGTAGCCGGCCACCTTCGTGAGATGCGCGATCAGCGCCGTCGTGGTCGACTTGCCGTTGGTGCCGGTGATCGCAATGAACGGCGCGTTCGGTGCGTGGCGCCGGCGCTCGCGGCAGAACAGCTCGATGTCGCCGATCACCTCGACACCGGCTTCGCGCGCCTTCAGCACGCTCCAGTGCGGCACCGGATGCGTCAGCGGCACGCCGGGCGCGAGCACCAGCGCTGCGAAATTGTCCCAGGCGACGTTGCGCAGATCGGCGGTGATGAAGCCGGCCTGCGCCGCCTTGGCGACATTCTCGGCATTGTCGTCGGCGGCGATCACTTCGGCGCCGCCGGCCTTCAGCGCGTGGCAGGAAGCGAGCCCCGAGCCGCCGAGGCCGAACACCGCGACCGTCTTGCCGGCAAAGGATGTGACCGGGATCATCGCGATACCGTCAGCGCAGCTTCAGCGTGGAGAGGCCGGCGAGCGCCAGCATCACCGAGATGATCCAGAAGCGGATCACGATCTGCGGCTCGGTCCAGCCGAGCTGCTCGAAATGGTGGTGGATCGGCGCCATCCGGAAGATGCGCTTGCCCGTGAGCTTGAACGAGACCACCTGCACGATGACGGAGACCGCCTCCAGCACGAACAGTCCGCCGATCACCGCAAGCACGATTTCGTGCTTCACCGCGACCGCGATCGAACCGAGCATGCCGCCGAGCGCGAGCGAGCCGGTGTCGCCCATGAAGATCGAGGCCGGCGGCGCGTTGAACCAGAGAAAACCGAGGCCGGCGCCCAGCAGCGCGCCGCAGAGCACCGCCAGCTCACCGGTGCCCGCGACATATTTGATCTGGAGGTAGTCGGCAAACACCGCGTTGCCGGCGAGATAGGCGATCATCGCAAAGCTCGCGGTCGCAATCATCACGGGAACGATGGCGAGGCCATCGAGACCGTCGGTGAGGTTCACCGCGTTGCCCGCGCCGACGATGACGAAGGCACCGAACACGACGAAGAACCAGCCGAAATGCAGCACGGTGTCCTTCAGGAAGGGGATCGTCAGCGCGGTCGAGGCGGGATCGCGGTTCAGCCGCACCAGCGCATAGCAGGCGACCAGCGCGATGACCGCCTCGATCAGCAGGCGCAGCTTGCCGCCGAACCCGCTCGTGGTCTGCTTGGTCACCTTGAGGTAATCGTCATAGAAGCCGACGAAGCCGAAGCCGAGCGTCACCGCGAGCACGATCCAGACATAGGGATTGAGCGGATTGCACCACAGCACGGTGCCGACCGTGAGGCCGGACAGAATCATCAGCCCGCCCATGGTGGGCGTGCCCTTCTTGGCCAGATGCGATTGCGGGCCGTCGGTCCGGATCGGCTGTCCCTTGCCCTGGCGGATGCGCAGATGATCGATGATCCAGGGTCCGAACAGGAACACGAACAGCGCGCCGGTGACGATGGCGCCGCCGGTGCGGAAGGTGATGTAGCGAAAGACGTTCAGAACGGTGCGCACCGCACCGAAGCCTGGAAATGTGTTGGAGAGCTCGATCAGCCAGTAAAACATTCAGACGGTCCTATGGCGCCTTTCGCACGCAGGCTTCTTCAGACGCAGATTTCGACTCACGCGCATTCGCTGGTTTTCATCATGGGTCGGGCGACCTCAAAGAAACCGGACGGCAAGAAACGTGCAGCCTTGGCACCGCAAAGAGTGGGATTCGGGAACAGCGCCTTCCAAGCAGTTTACGCCTTTGCCTGCAAGGCGGCCACTAGCCCCGGCACAAACTTGTTGACCCAGAACATCTTCTTGCTGCCCTTGACAACCACGACATCGCCTGCCTTCAGCAGGCCCGCGACCTCGCTGGCTTTCAGCGTCGCGGGATCGTCATGCCAGCCGAGCCCTTTGCCGGCGGGAAGCGCGTCATAGAGGTGCCGCATCAAGGGCCCGACGCAATAGATACCGTCGATGCCGTCGAGATGCGTGGCCAGCGCGGTGTGGTAGCTTGGTGCGTCGTCGCCCAGTTCCAGCATGTCGCCGAGCACCGCAATGCGGCGGCCGCCCGTCATGTTGCGCGCCTGCAGACTTTGCAGCGCAGCAGCGACGCTCGCCGGGTTGCCGTTGAAGCTGTCGTCGATCACGGTGACGCCGCCGACCGCCTGCTCGACGCCGCGGCCGGTCATGATGCCGACGCGGTCGAGCTTGATCGCGAGCGTCGCGGCATCGAGATGGGCGGCGTGAGCCGAGGCGAGCGCGGCGAGCGCATTCTGCACGCGATGCGGCGCCCCCGGCGTGAGGCTGAAGGCGATCTCCTTCTTGCCGATCGCGGCCACGACCTGCCAGCTCTCGCCGTGCGGCGCGTGTGCGACTTCGTGCACCTCGGCCTTCTCGCCGAAGCGCACCACCTTGCCCTTCCAGTCCGGCGCCTTGATGCCGGTCGGCAGCACCAGCACGCCGTCCGAGGGCAGGCCGAGCGCGATCGACACCTTCTCGCGGCGGATCGCATCGAGCGAGCCGAGCTTTTCCAGATGCACCGGCTGGACATTGACGACGAGCGCGACGGTCGGCCGCGTCAATTCGCTGAGCCGCGCGATCTCACCTCGCTGGTTCATCCCCATCTCGACGACCCAGAGGCTGGCATCGGGCCGGGCATTGCACAGCGTCAGCGGCACGCCCCAGAAATTGTTGAAGCTCGACGGGCTCGCATAGGCATTGGGATAGGCCGCCAGGAACTCCTTGGTGCTGGTCTTGCCGGCACTGCCGGTGAGCCCGATCACCGGACCGTTGAAGCGCGCGCGTGCGGCACGCGCGAGGCCCCAGAGGCCGTCGATCAGCGTGTCCTTCACGACGATCTGCGGAATGCGAACGCCCGCGATCTCGTGCGGCACGATCATCGCGACCGCGCCCGACGCTTCCGCCTTGTCGGCGAACTCCCAGCCATCGCGCGCGCTGGCGAAGGCCGAGATGAAGCCGCCGCTCGGCGTGCCGCTCAACGCCACGAACAGGCTGCCCGGCTTCACCAGGCGGCTGTCCTGGGTGACGAAGTCGATGGGCGTATCCGGGAACGATCCGCTCGCGCCAAGCGCACGCGCCACCTCGGCAACCGTCCATAGTGGCGCGCTCATGCGACCCTCGATGCTAATGCGGCGGCAACCGCCTCGTGATCACTGAACGGCAGGACCTCGCCACCCACGATCTGTCCGGTCTCGTGGCCCTTGCCGGCGACGAGCAGCGCATCGCCATCTTCCAGGTCCTCGATCGCCGCGCGGATCGCAGCTGCGCGGTCGCCGATTTCGCGCGCGCCCTTTGCGGTGGCGAGGATCGCGGCGCGAATGGCTTCCGGCTTCTCGCTGCGCGGATTGTCGTCGGTGATGATGACGCGATCGGCATTCTCCGCCGCGATCTGGCCCATGATCGGCCGCTTGCCGGCATCGCGATCGCCGCCGGCGCCGAACACGACGATCAGCCTGCGCCTGGCGTAGGGCCGCAGCGCCTGCAACGCTTTCGCCAGTGCATCGGGCTTGTGCGCATAGTCGACGAAGATTGGCGCGCCGTTGCGCTCGCCGACGCGCTCGAGCCGGCCCTTGGCGCCTTCGAGATGTTCGAGGCTTGCAAACACACCGGCCGCATCGCTGCCGGTGCCGATGGCAAGGCCGGCCGAGACCAGCGCATTCTCGATCTGGAATTCGCCGGCCAGCGGCAGCCGGACCACATGGCGCTTGCCGCGATGTTCAAGTGCAAGCTTTTGCGAGAAGCCCTCGACCTCGACATCGGTGAGGCGAATGCCCTCGCCGGCCCCGTCGCCGTGACGGCCGACCGCCATGACGCGCAAGCCGCGCCTCGTCGCCGCGTCGATCGCTTCCGCCGAGCAATCATGATCGGCCGAGATCACCGCAGCGCCGCCGGGCGGCACGAGCTCGCGGAACAGCCGGAGTTTTGCTGCGAGATAATGCGCGACGGTCGGATGATAATCCATGTGGTCGCGCGAGAGATTGGTGAAGCCGCCGGCGCAGACGCGCACGCCGTCGAGCCGATACTGGTCGAGCCCGTGCGAGGACGCCTCGAAGGCGAGATGCGTCACGCCCTCGCGCGCGATCTCATCGAGCTGCCGGTGCAGCGCGATCGGATCCGGCGTCGTCAGCGAACCGTAAACGGTGCGTTTCGGCGAGACGAGACCGATGGTGCCGATGCTGGCCGAGGCATGCCCCAGCCGCTCCCAGATCTGGCGCGTGAATGCGGCCACCGAGGTCTTGCCGCTGGTTCCGGTCACCGCCGCAATCGTCGCGGGCTGGGCCGGGAAAAATCTTGCTGCAGCCAGCGCCAATGCGCGGCGCGGATTGGCGACGGAGACGAACGGCACCTTGCAGCCATCGGGCGCATGATCGCCGACCACGGCGACCGCGCCGGCCGCAATCGCAGCATCGACGAACCGCGCGCCGTCGGTCTTGCTGCCGGCGAGCGCAAAGAAGAGATCGCCCGGCTTGACCACGCGGCTGTCGAGCGCAACGCCGCCCACATCGAGCGCGGCGGTAGCGGGCTCGATTGCGGCATCATTGCCTAAGAGGTCACGCAGCTTCATGGTCTTCCGGTCACCGTGCCGAAAAGCCGAATCTTGAGGAAAATCCCCGACTCAGCAGCGGCTACGGCCTACCCGATTGATTACTGGGTTGTCCTGGATGCTGCAAGAATAAGGCGGTCCGCAGGCGGCAGGTCGTAGCGGGGCTCGATGCCGAGCAGTGGCCCGATCCGGCTAATGACGTTGCCGGCGGTCGGAACGGCGTTCCAGCCCGACGTGATGAAGCCGTAGGTTTCCTTCAGGGGCTGCGGCTCGTCGAGCATGATCAGTAGCTGGTATTTCGGCTTGTCCGCCGGGAGGATCGCAGTGAACGCGGTCAGCACCTTCTTCTTGGCATAGCGGCCGTTGACCACCTTTTCCGCGGTGCCGGTCTTGCCGCCGATGTAGTAGCCGGGAACATTCGCTCGCTTGGCGGTGCCGATCTCTGCGTTCAGCCGCATCAGGAAGCGCATCTTGTCCGAGGTCTCGGGCTTGATCACGCGCTTTGCGACCGCCCGCGCCTCCTCTTCGGTGCGCTTGAGGAAGGTCGGCGGAATCAAAAGGCCGCCGTTGGCGAGGGCGCTGACGCCCATCACGGCCTGCAACGGCGCGACAGCCATGCCGTGGCCGAACGAGATGGTGATGGTGTTCAAATCGCTCCAGCGCCGCGGCAGGATCGGCGAGGCGCTCTCCGGCAGTTCGGTGCGCAGCCGCTCCATCTGCCCCATCTTGCGCAGGAACGCCTTGTGCGCCTCCACGCCCTGCGACAGCGCGATGCGCGCCGCGCCGACGTTGGAGGAGAAGGTGAAGACCTCTTTCATGGTCAGGAAGCGGCCCTTCGGCTCGTCGTCATGGATCGCGAACTTGCCGTAGTGCAGCGGCCCGCGCGCGTCCCACAGCGAGTCGAGACCGTACTTGCCGGTGTCGAGCGCCATCGCGAGCGTGAACGCCTTGAAGGTCGAGCCCATCTCGTAGACGCCGGTGGTCAAGCGATTGATGCGGTCCGGGTCGTGGGCTTCCTTCGGATTGTTCGGATCGAAATCCGGCACCGAGACCATCGCGATGATTTCGCCGGTGTTGACGTTGGTGACAAGCCCGGAGGCCGCCTTGGTGTGGAACTTCTCCTTGGCCTTCAACAGCTCGTCGCGCAGCGCGTGCTCGACGCGCAGATCGACCGACAGCTCGATCGGCTTCTGCAGGCGGTCGGTGGCAAAGCCTGCACGGTGGAGATCGGCGAGCCCTTGGTTATCGAGCCACTTCTCCATGCCGGCGATGCCCTGATTGTCGATGTTGACCAGACCGATGAGGTGGGCGACCTCGTTGCCGGTCGGATAGACACGCTTGTTTTCGCGCAGGAAGCCGATGCCGGGAAGGCCGAGCTTGTGGATGTCCTGCTGCTGCTTCGCCGTGATCTCTCGCTTCAGCCAGACGAAGCCCTTTCGCGTCTTCAGGCGCTCCCGCACCTCGGCTTCATCGAGGTCGGGCACGGTGGCGGTCAACAGCTCGATCGCCTCGTCCTTGTCGATGATGCGGCGCGGCTCGCCGAACATGCTGGCCGCCTTGACGTCGGTCGCAAGGATCGCGCCGTTACGATCGACGATGTCGGGCCGCGCAGTCGCGACCACTTCCTGCGAGGCAGCCCGCCGCGCGCTATGAGCGTCGGCGCCGATCGCGAACATCACGAGCCGGCTTCCGATCAGGGCATAGACCAGGGAAAAGGCGACCATTGCGAGCCCCACGCGCGCGCGGGCCTTCGCGGCGCGGTCGACATTGCGCCCGTAGAGCAGGCTGCGGATCAGACGCTGCCGCCAGGGTTCAGTCGGCTTGGGTTTGGCCGGAGTCGCAGCGCTCATTGCTTGTCCTCGGGCTGAGGCACGGAGCCCGTCACGGTGTCAGGGTCGCTCGCGGCTTCGATGGTGTTGAGCATGGCGCCGATCGGATCGGGCTCGCCCGGCCGGAACATCCGCGGCGGACGCTCCGGCAGATTCTTCAGCGAGTCATATTGTGTACCGTTGACCGGCTTCAGCGGCAGATGGCGCTCGACGAGGCCCTGCAGGCGCAAGGGCGCATCGAGCTTGGCCCATTCGGAGCGCAGCTGCGCGATCGCGTCGCGCTGCTCGCGGATCTCCGCGTGCAGCCGCAGCACCTTCTCGGTGCGGGCGGTGGAGTCCATCTTGATCCGGTAGACATAGGCGGCCGCGAAGATCAGGGCGCCGATGACGAGCAGGTGGATGAAGCGCATGTGCTAGCCCCCCCTCATCACGTCGGAAAGCTTCGGCCAGGACGACGGCTCTGAATCGTCGTGCGCCGGCGCCGAGGTGCGCTCGGCGGCGCGCAACTTTGCGGAACGGGCGCGCGGATTGTGCGCAACCTCCGCCTCGCCGGCGATCACCGGGCGGCGCGTCAAGAGCTGGAAGCTCGGCGCGCCTTGCGCCACTTCCGGCAGATGCCGCGAGCCGCCGCCGGTCTTGGCGCGCAGGCTCAGGAAATTCTTGACGATGCGATCTTCCAGCGAGTGGAACGAGACCACCACCAGACGGCCGCCGGGCTTGAGCACGCGCTCGGCCGCCGCGAGCGCGGTCTGAAGCTCCTCGAGCTCTTCATTGACGAAGATGCGCAGTGCCTGGAACGTCCGCGTTGCCGGATGAATGTCGCCGGGCTTCGAGCGCACCACCCGGCCGACGAGATCGGCGAGCGCGCGCGTGGTGGTGAACGGCGTCTCCTGTCGGTCAGCCACGATGGCGCGAGCAACGCGGCGCGAATGCCGCTCCTCGCCGAAGAGATAGATGATGTCGGCGAGATCGCTTTCCGAGGCGCGCGCGACGACGTCAGCAGCCGTCGGGCCGACCTGCCCCATGCGCATGTCGAGCGGACCGTCGAGGCGGAACGAGAAGCCGCGACCGGCCTGGTCGAGTTGCATCGAGGACACCCCGACATCCATCACGACGCCGTCGACCGCGTCGACGTCTTGCGCCGCGCAGACCTCGGCAAGATTCGAGAATCGGTCTTCGACCAGCGTCAGCCGGCCCGCGGCATGCGCGACCAGCTCGGCACCGCCGGCGATCGCGGTGCGGTCGCGATCGATCGCGATGACGCGGGTTCCCGGCACATCGAGAATGGCGCGGCTATAGCCGCCGGCGCCGAAGGTGGCATCGATATAGATGCCGCCCTCGCGCGGCGCGAGATGCTCGACCGCCTCGCGGCCAAGCACGGGAATGTGCGGCGCGTCACTCATGCGTCGCACCTGCCGTGCGCGCAGGTAAAATATGGGGCGAAGCAGCCCATCACGCCTCGAATAATTCCGCGTCGCGGCGGTTCCACGACAAAGCCCCAGTCCAACATGCGTGCCGGGCCCGGTCGTCCCGGGCGGCAAGCCCGGTGATCCCAGTGGAATATGTCGGGCAGCCATGGGATTTCGAGCCAAAATCGCTTCTGGCCGCCTCCGGACGCGGGTCGGCTCTTCACCCCTCAGTAACGGCCCTTAGCGTTAAGAAAGCGTTGATCGGCTCATTACAAGTCGAAAAGGCGACCCATCGGTGATGCGTCATCCACACACATGCGCCAAAATGCACCCGTTAACCGCATCGCGTGATTGCGCGGACCGGACAGTAAAGAAATAGTAAAGAGAAGGGCTTGGCCCATTATCCTGTCCGACCTGAGTTGGTTATGTCGTCCGGTCCGTCCACGCCATCTGGAACTGATTCGAAGCGTCAGCGCGTTCTCCCGGTTCCCAAGGCCGCGGCGAACATGCGGACGTTCGATCCGGATTCGTCGATCGTCTCCGACATCATCCCCTCGCCCAATCATGGCGAACGCAACAAGGGACGGCAGCCCGACATGATCCTGCTGCACTACACCGGCATGCCCGACGTCGAGGGCGCGCTGGCGCGACTGTGCACGGCGGGCACCGAGGTGTCGGCGCATTATGTCGTGCTCGAAGACGGCCGCATCGTGCAGTGCGTCCCCGAAGCGCGGCGTGCCTGGCACGCCGGCGTCTCGTCCTGGGCCGGCGAGGACGACATCAATTCCTGCTCGATCGGGATCGAGATCATCAATCGCGGCCACGATTGGGGCTATCCGGAATATCCGCTGCGCCAGATCGCCGCCGTGATCGCGCTGTGCCGCGGCATCATGCTTCGTCGCAAGGTGACGCCGCAACGCGTGCTCGGCCATTCCGACGTCGCGCCCGCGCGCAAGAAGGATCCCGGCGAAAAATTTCCCTGGCATTCGCTGGCCAATTCCGGCGTCGGTCACTGGGTGACGCCGGCGCCGGTCGTGCGCGGCGAAACGCTGATGCTCGGCACCATCAGCGACGAGGTGCTGAGCCTGCAGCAGGCGCTGGCGCGCTATGGCTATGGCGTGCCGCTGACCGGCAAATACGACGCAGCGACGATGGAGGTCATCACGGCATTCCAGCGCCACTTCCGCCCGGCGCGACTGGATGGTGTTGCCGATCACTCGACGCTGTCGACCTTGCAGGCGCTGCTGGCGAGCCTGCCTGCCGATGGGACTGAAGTCGCGTCGAAGTGACGCCTCGATAAAATAATCCCGCGCTGTTCGCTCGAATGTGATCACGCAATCGTCGCTGCGATTGCGTGCGTCGGGCTATTGTCCGGCGATCAGACGCAAGCAGGACGAACGATACGATGCAGATCGATCGCAAGCCACTGACTGAGCGACTCGCAGCCTTTCCTCGCCTGGGGCTGGCCGATCTTCCCACGCCGCTCGAACCGATGAAGCGGCTGACGGCCCATCTCGGCGGGCCGCGACTGTGGATCAAACGCGACGACGCCACCGGGCTCGGCTTCGGCGGCAACAAGTTGCGCAAGCTCGACTACGTCCTGCACGATGCCGTCTCAAAGGGTGCCGATACGATCGTCTCGGGCGGCGTCGTGCAATCGAACAGCCAGCGGCAGGTCGCGGCTGTTGCTGCAAAGCTTGGGCTCGCCTGTCATCTCGCCGTCTATCACGGCCGGCTCGCGCCGCCGACGCCGGAATACGAGACCTCGGGCAACGCCTTTCTCAATCGGCTGTTCGGCGCGCAGCTGCACGACGTGCCCTGGACCGGCGATCGCAACGCGGCCATCCGCACGCTCGTCGACGATCTCCAGGCGAAGGGGCGCAGGCCCTATTTCGTGCCCTACGGCGTCTCGAATGCGCTCGGCGCTGTCGCCTATGCCACCACGATCTCTGAAATCGAGCAGCAGGCGGCGCGGTCGGGCTTCAAGCCGGCCGCGATCGTGCATTGCACCGGAAGCGCCGGCACGCAGGCCGGTCTCGTCGTCGGCGCGGCGGCGGCGATGCCGGACACGAGGATCGTCGGGATCGATATCGACGCCGAGCCCGCGCGGGTGCGCTCCGATGTGGTGGCCCTCGCGCGGCAAGCCGCGGATTTACTGGAGGTCGGCTTCGACGAGTCCACGGTCGAAGTGGTCGCCGGTCACGCCGGACCGGCCTATGGCGTGCCGCACGAGGCGACGATCGAAGCAATCCGGCTTGCAGGGCAAACGGAGGCACTCGTGCTCGACCCCGTCTATTCGGGCAAGGGGCTCGCCGGCCTGATTGCGATGATCCGCCAGGGGCGTTGGCGCAACGACGAAGATGTCATCTTCCTGCACACCGGCGGCGCGCCCGCGCTGTTCGCCTATCAGAGCGCGCTCGGCATCTAGTCGAGCTCCCGCACGCGCCGCGCATAGAGCCGCCGCAACGGCGCGAGCTGCGTCGCCTCCGTCGCCACGCGATAGGCCTCGCGCGCGTCGTCCTTGCGGTCGAGCCGCCGCAACAGATCGGCACGCACAGCCGGCAACATCTCATATCCGTCCAGCCCGCCGCGCGCGGTGATCGCGTCGACGAGATCGAGCGCGCGCGCCGGGCCGTCGACCATCGAGATCGCGGCGGCATGGTTGAGCTCGATCACCGGAGACGGGCTGATGCGCAGCAGCACTTCGTAGAGCCCAGCGATCTGCGGCCAATCGGTCGCCTCAAAACTCGGGGCGCGGGCATGCAGCGCGGCGATCGCGGCCTGCACCGCATAAGGCTGCAGCCGGCCCGGCACGCGCAGCGCGTCATCGACGAGATGCAGCCCCTCCTCGATCTGCGCGCGATCCCAGAGCGAGCGGTCCTGCTCTTCCAGCAGAACGATGTCGCCGGCCGCGGTCTCGCGACCGGCGCGGCGCGCGTCGTGGAGCAGCATCAGCGCCAGCAGCCCTTTGATCCCCGCGCGGTCGGGCATCAGCCGGTCGAGCAAACGGCCGAGCCTGATCGCCTCGACCGCAAGGTCGGGCCGCATCAGGTCGGCGCCGGAGGTTGCGACATAGCCCTCGGTGAAGACGAGATAGATGACGGCGAGCACGCCGTCGAGCCGCGCTGCCAGCGCATCGCGCTCGGGCACTTCATAGGGAATGCCGGCGAGCCTGATCTTCTGCTTGGCGCGCACGAGGCGCTGCGCCATCGCGTCCTCACCGACGAGGAAGGCGCGCGCGACCTGCGCGGTGGAGAGGCCGCAGACCGTGCGCAGCGTCAGCGCGACCTGCACTTCCGGCGCGAACGCCGGATGACAGCAGGTGAAGATCAGCCGCAGCATATCGTCGTCGAGCATCGCCGTGGGTTCGGCCGGCGTGTCTGCGTTGAGCTCGAGCTCGTGCAGGAGCGCCCGCTGCTTGCCGCGGAAGGCGGCCTGGCGACGCACGCGGTCGATCGCCTTGTTGCGGCCGACATTGACCAGCCAGGCGCGTGGATTGCCGGGGACCTCGCCTGCCGCCCAGCGCTCCAGCGCGACCGCGAATGCGTCCTGGAGCGCATCCTCGGCCAGGTCGAAATCACCGACGAGGCGGATCAGGGTGGCGAGCGCCCGCCCCGCCTCGTCGCGGAAGATCCTGTCGATGTCGGCTGGTGCGATCACTTGTAGATCATGACCGGCCTGACCTCGATCGATCCGCGCTTGGCCTCGGGGATGCGCGCGGCGAGCGCAACGGCGTCGTCGAGGTCCTTGGCTTCGACCAGATAGTAGCCGCCGAGCTGCTCGCGCGTTTCCGCGAACGGACCGTCGGTGGTCATGGTCTTGCCGTCGCGCACGCGCACCGTGGTCGCCGTCGTCGTCGGCTGCAGTCCGTCGCCGGCCTTGAAATGGCCGCTCTGGATGATCGACTGCGTGTAGGCACCGTATTCTCCCGCCAGCTTCTGACGGTCGGTGGCGCTCATATCGGTCATGTAGTTTTCGTTCCGGTAGATCAGCAGCAGATATTGCATCGCTCAACTCCTGTTGTTTGGGGGATGACCGACACCAGTCGAACGGGGCCGGCACCAAACGACATCATCGCGAGATTATTTTCGAGCTCATTTGTAGATCATGACCGGCCGAACTTCGATCGACCCTTCCCGGGCGCCGGGAATCCGTGCCGCGAGCGCGATCGCGGCGTCGAGATCCCTGGCCTCGACGAGATAATAGCCGCCGAGCTGCTCGCGGGTCTCCGCGAAGGGACCATCGGTCGCCAGCGTCTTGCCGTCGCGAACGCGCACGGTGGTCGCCGTCTTGGTCGGCTGCAATCCGTCGCCCGCCTTGAAATGGCCGCTCTGGACGATTGACTGGGTGTAGGCGGAATACTCCGCCAGCAGCTTCTGGTAATCGGCGGGCGCCATCTGGCCCTGTTGCGCCTCGTTCCGGTAGATCAGCAGCAGATACTGCATCGCTCAACTCCTGTTGCTGGCGGGATCGCCGGCACCCAGTCGAACGGGGTCCGCGCCCAACGACATGTTCAGGATAAATTATTTACACCGCCGCGTGCGCGACGATCTCCGCTTGACGAAACCGTCACAAATGCCCATTGCCTAGGCCGTCAGTCGGCCGGACGGCCGCTCCGGCAAGTGCCGAAAGGCCGCCGGGGAGGAAAGTCCGGGCTCCCTTGACATGCGGTGCCGGATAACGTCCGGCGGGGGCGACCCCAGGGAAAGTGCCACAGAGAACGAACCGCTCCCTCCTCGGAGGAAGTAAGGGTGAAAAGGTGCGGTAAGAGCGCACCGCGGGTCCGGCAACGGAGCCGGCATGGTAAACCCCACCGGGAGCAAAACCGAATAGGGACGGCGTAGCGGGCTGTTCGCGAAAGCGATAACGCCGCGGGGCGATGTCAGGCCCGCCGTCCGGGTAGGTTGCTCGAGGTCATGTGCAAACATGGTCCCAGAGGAATGGCCGTCACGTATCGTTCGCGCAAGTGGGCGGTGCCCTACAGAACCCGGCTTACAGGCCGGCTGATATTCTAAAGCGCTTTCGAGCGAAGTGGAGTTCCGGTTCGCGTCAAGAAAGCGCGTCTTAACTAGGAAGCAACGAGGGGTCCGATGCCGACGCATCGGACCCCTCACCAATTTCGCCGCTGCCTTACGCCACGATTTCCTGCAGCGTCTTCATCAGCGCTTCCGGCGCCGTCACGTTCGGCGCATGGCTGGCGTCGAGCTCGAAATAGCGCCAGCCCTCCTCGCTCTTGGTTCGCTTGGCGAACTGCCCGAACACATCGCCCGGCGGAATGCGCTTGCAGTAGATGTAGCTGCGCGGCATCGCGGGTTCGCCGTGCCCGAGCTTCAGCTTCGTCTCGAAGCATTTGAGCGGCATGTTGATACGGCGCGCGTTGAGCCAGTCGAGATCGGCCTGCGGCGTATCCGGCGGCGGCGGGTTGGGCGGAATGCGGTAGCCGTCGGCCGCGGCCGCCGCCTTGCGCATCGGCTCTCGCCCGGACTCATTGAGATCAAACAATGACTGGCCATCGCGCGGCACGAAGGCATCGAGATAGATCAATTGCGTCACGCGCTCACGCGCGCGATCGGCAACGCCGGTGGCGACCATGCCGCCATAGCTGTGACCGAGCAGCACGATGTCGCTGAGGTCCTCAAACCTGATGACGTTGAGGATGTCCTGGATATGCGTCTCGAGATCGATCTCGCTACTTGCGAGATGCGATCGCTCGCCGAGCCCGGTGTAGGTCGGCGCGACCAGGCGGTGGCCGGCCTGCGCCATCAGCGGATGCATCTTCTTCCAGGCCCATCCGCCGGACCACGCGCCATGACAGAGCAGGAAGGTTCTTGCGCGTGCGGCCATCGGCGTTTCCATCGTTCTTGTTTGATACGATAGAGTGTAGCGGGCAGCGACGCGATGTAAACGCCGCGGGGCATCAAGCCGCGCGCGGCGCTTTCACCAGCACGGGCGCAAGCTGGCCGGCTTCGCGCCGCAGCTTGCTCGCCTCGAAGCCGTGCATGCCGATCTGCCATTGCAGGCCGACGATGGCGCCCTTGGTCGGCTGCAGCAGCGCCAGCGAGGCAAACAGCGTCACCGGCAACCACACCGCCAATTGCAGCCAGACCGGCGGCGCGTAGGCGGTCTCGACCGCGAGGATCGCCGGCACCACGAGATGGCCGACCACGACCATCACCAGATAGGCCGGAAAATCATCGGCGCGCTGGTGGAACAGCTCCTCGCCGCAATGATCGCAAGCGTCGGCCACCTTGAGGAAGCGGCCGAACATGTGCCCCTCGCCGCAGTTCGGGCACTTGCCGCGAAACCCGCGCCACATCGCCTTTGCCAGAGAGATCGAACCGGTCGCCATGACGACACCTCTTCCGTTTTGCTGATCCATACAATAATATCTTGCATCCATACATTCAAAGGATATGGGCCTAAATTGCATGGATTGGACTCCTACAATCTCGGAGCTGAGCGGGCCGCGCTACCAGCGCATCGTCGAGGCCATGGAGGCCGACATCGCCGCCGGCCGGCTGGTGCGGGGCCAGCAACTACCGACGCAGCGCGCACTCGCAAAAGCGCTCGGCATCGACCTGACCACGGTGACGCGCGCCTACACCGAGGCGCGGCGCCGCGGCATCATGGAGGCCCGCGTCGGCCAGGGCTCGTTCGTGTCGGAGACCAGCGCGCGCCGCGCGGTCGACCTGCCGCACCCCGTCGCGATCGACCTCTCGATGAACGTGCCGCCGCATCCGCTCGAAGCGCAGCTCGACGAGCGCATCATCGCGGGGCTCGAGGCCATTCGCGCGCAATCGGGCCTCACCGCATTCCTGAATTACCAGCCGCCCGGCGGCAGCGCCCATGAGCGCGAGGTCGCCGCGCGCTGGATGCGCACGCGCGTTCCGCATGCGCATGCCGACAAGCTCGTGATCTTTCCGGGCGCACAGACGATCCTGTTCAACCTGCTCGCCCATCTCGCACGACCGGGCGATGTCGTGCTGACGGAAGCCATCACCTTCCCCGGCATCAAGGCCGCCGCAGCACAGCTCGGCGTCAGGCTCGTCGGCGTCGCCATGGATGACGGCGGCGTGCTGCCCGATGCGCTGGCGAAGGCCTGCCGCACGCACAGGCCGAAGGCCGTCTATCTGATTCCGACGCTGCACAACCCGACCACGGCGACGCTCTCCGCCGAGCGGCGCGGCGCGATCGCCAAGATCGTCCGCGACGCCGATACGATGCTGATCGAGGACGATGCCTACGGGCTGCTCGATCGCTCGGCATCGCCGATCGCCAATCTCATCCCGGAGCGGACATATCTGGCGACCACGCTGTCGAAATGCATCGCGCCGGCGCTGCGCGTGGCTTATCTGCTGACGCCCGACGGCGGTGCGCAGCTTCAGATGCGCGGCCATCTCCAGGCGACCGTGCAGATGCCGGCGCCGCTGATGGTCGCGCTGGTGACGCACTGGCTCGAGACCGGTGTCGCCGACCGCATCATCACCGCGATCCGCAACGAAGCGGTCGGCCGCCAGCAATTGGCACAGCGCGCGTTGAAAGGTTTTCAGTTCCAGGCGAAGCCCGCCGCACATCATTTGTGGCTGCACCTGCCGGAGGGACGGCCGGACGTCGCCGCGCATCTCTTGCGAAATGGGCTCGCGATCGTTGCCGGCGACGCCTTCACCGTCGACGGAACCTCGCCGCATGCGGCGCGCGTTTCACTCGGCGCGGCGCGCAACAGATCGGAATTGACCGAGGCGCTGCGCATCCTCGTCGGCGCGCTGCACAAGCCAGCCGACGTCAGGCAGATCGTCTAGCGAACCGGGCAATTGCGCCGGCCTGCGGTTTTGAAATTGACCTCTCGCGCCGCATCTGTGCTAAGCGCCATCAGGCGATCACGGCTTCCGGGTCGCCGGTCATGGCAGGGATTCATCGGTGGAAACGCTCACTTACGCGCTGCTCCTGTTCGGCGCGCTGGCTGGCGGCTTCGTCTCGGGGCTGGCGGGGTTCGGCACCGCGCTGATGGCGCTCGGCATCTGGCTCTATGTGCTGCCGCCTTCGCTCGCGGTGCCCCTGGTGCTGATCTGTTCGGTGATCGCGCAGACCTCGACGCTGCCCTCGATGTGGAAGAGTTTTGATCTCTCGCTGGTGTGGCCGTTCCTGATCGGCGGATTGATCGGCGTTCCGATCGGCACCACCTTGATCGCCTCCGCCGATCCGAAAGTGTTCAAGCTGAGCGTCGGCGTTTTGATCCTGATCTTCTCGACGGCCCTCTATCTCAACAAGAGGCCGCTCGCCGTCACCTTCGGCGGCCGCATCGCCGACGGCGCGATCGGATTTGCCGGCGGCATTCTGGGCGGGCTCGCCGGCCTGTCCGGGCCGTTGCCGATCCTGTGGGCCAACATCCGCGGCTGGAACAAGCACGAGCGGCGCGGCATCTTCCAGCTGTTCAATTTCACGGTGCTCGCGACCGCGCTGGTGGTGCAGACGGCCTCGGGCCTGGTCGCCTTCAAGGTGGTCTGGCTCACGATCGTGGCATTCCCGGGCACGCTGATCGGCGCATGGGCCGGCGCGCGCGTCTATCACGCGCTCAGCGACAAGCACTTTGGCGATGTCGTGCTTGGCCTCTTGTTCCTGTCGGGCGCCACCCTGGTCTGGAACAGCATCAGCTCGCTCTGACGTCCATCGTCGACTGCTTCGCCAGCGCCATGCCGCCGGCGACACCGACGCCGAGCACATAGATCCAGCCCGGCGCGAAGTCGAACAGATGGGTGTTGAGCAGCGAGGACAGCATGTTCTGCACGACGACCAAAAGGCCGATCCAGCAGGCCAGCCCCTCGCCGCGGAACATCAGCAGATGCGCAAACCACAGCGCATAGAGAACCAGAACGCCCGCCACGCCCCACTGCACGGCAACGCTCAGGGTCTGATTGTGCGGATTGCTGACGATCTGACCGCGCAGCGGATCGACGTCCTCATCCGCGGCCACGCCCGCAAACAGCTCGCGAATCGAGCCGGTGCCATGACCGATCAGCGGCGCATCCGCGATGAACCCCAGCGATTTCCGCCAAAATTCCAGGCGCGAGCCCATGCCGCTGACCTTGTTGTCCTGCGTACTCGTCTCATAGTCGCCCTGGAATTTCGCGACCGTCGCACGCAGATGCGGCGAGACAAACCAGAGAGCGACCGCAACCAGCGCCATCGCGCTCGCGGCGAGCAGAGCCGTACGCCAACGCAGATGCAGCAGTGCAAACACGACAGCCAGGATCGGCAGCGTCACCAGCGCCGTCCGGGAGACCACGACGAACATCATGTTGAGGAGAAAGCCGAGCAACAACATCGCAAGCAATATCGCGCTGCGGGCGCGGCCGTCACGAAACAGCGTCACGATCGGATAGACCAGCGCGATCGCGCAGAGCCCGAACTCCTGGCTCTGGTCGATATAGTTGCGCACCGCAATCCCGCTCTCGACCTTGTAGGGTCCGCGCGACAGATAGAGTTTCAGCGACAGGGCGGGATCGATCGCGACGGCGAAGGAATAAACCATCAGCAACGCGCAAGATGCCAGGAATGCGGAAAACATCCAATTGCCGTCGGGCCAACGCTCGAACTGGTAGATCAAAAGCGGGATCGCGAGAAGCTTCAATACCGGTCCGACTGCGTGCAGCCTGTCCGGCCAGGGTGCATCCGACCAGAGCGTTCCGGCCAGCGCGAGAAGCACCAGCCCGATCGGCAGCAGGCAGACCGGACGCAGCAGCGAACGCGGAAACTCACGCAAATCGAGGAAAGCGAAGGCGATCAGCCAGGGGATCAGCGCAAAGGTCACGCCGGTCGTCGTCCACGGCAGCAACAGCGCGACCAGCGCGACGAAACGGGCCGGCGTGCGGTAGCGCGCGGCCCAGATCTCGGAAAGCACGGACGCTCGCCCCAGCTCGTTCGACACTCCGGTCATTTCCATCCCTTGCAGGTTCGCGCCATCCCACGGCCCGGCAAACTAGCCGGAGCCGTGGGTGGGCGACAAGCGTGGGGCCCTCGCTACGCGGGCTCGCTCACCGGAGGCGCAACCGGCTCGGACGTCGCCTGCCTTGGCGCATCCGCCTGCTGCCGCGGCACCAGGCGCTTCCTGAACTCGCGGCGCAGCAGCCACAGGCTCTGCACGGCCTGGAGCGTCGTCGCGGCGTTCGACAGGTACCAGACGTACTCGATCCGAAAACCGGGCCGCGTCGAGAGCCAGATCGCCGGCAAGGAATAGGTGATGACGCGCGTCGCCGAGCTCCACAACACCGGCTTGGTGTTGCCGAGGCCCTGGAACATGCTGGAGCAGGTGAAGATCAACCCCTGCGCCACCATGTTCAGCGAGATCATCTTCAGAAACAGCAACGCGACGCTCATCGTCTCCGGGTCATTCGAGAATCCGGCGAGCAGCAATCCGGGCTTGAGCTGCACGAAGATCGTCAGCGCGATCATCACGAACGTCGCGATCAGCGCCGCCCTGACGAAGGTCTCCCGCACCCGCTCATAATTGCCCGCGCCGAAATTCTGGCCGACGATCGGTCCTGCCGCGAGCGAGACGGCAAGGGCCGGCATCTGGATCAAGCCCACGACACGCGTCCCGATGCCAAAGCCCGCCTGGGCCGCCGGACCGAGATCGCGCAGCACGTAGTAGATCGCCGCCATGAAGATGAAGATCATCACGAACTCGCCGCCCGCGGGCAGACCGACATTGAGGATCCTCTTCCACTGCCGCAGTTGCGGACGCCATTGCGCAGGATGGAAGGCGACATAGCGCTCCAGCCTGCGAAAATAGTACAGCAGCATCAGCACGCCGATGAAGACGGCGATCGTGCTTGCCAGGCCCGCGCCGGCGACGCCGAGCGCGTATCCGGTGCCCCAGCCCGTGATCAGGACCGGCGCCAGCGCGATATTGATGATGACCGCAAGCACCTGCACCAGCATGCTCGGCCGCACGATGCCGGTGGCCCGTAGCCCCGCCCCCATCACCTGCGTGATGAATTGCAGCGCCAGCGCCGGCATGAACCAGAGGAAATAGGTGGTGCCGGCATTGATGGTGGCCTCATCGACAGCAATCGCGCGCATGTAAGGGCGCGCGAGCGCAAAGCCGCCGAGCAGCGTCAACAGCCCGAACAGCGCCGACAGCACGATCGCCTGGTTGAACACGAGATTGGCGTCGTCGCGATCTTTGCGGCCCACGGCATGCGAGACCAGCGCCACCGTGCCGACACCGAGCATCTGCATCAGTCCGTTGACGAGGAAGCCGGCGTTGCCGGCCGCAGCGACGCCCGCAACCGCGGCATCGCCGAGCCCGGACACGAAATACAGGTCGACAAGCTGGCAGATCATGATCGTCATCATGCCGACCACGATCGGTGGCGCCATGCTCAGGATGTGGCTTACGATGGAGCCGCGCGTCAGGTCCTTCATTTCATTCCACCCTTGACGGATTTCATTCCAGTCTTTGGCGACGTGACGGCAGGGCTTGCGCCCCGCCGCCGCGCCTCACTCAGCTGCTGCGATATGCCCGAGCTCCACCACCTGGCGCTCGAACAGGCTGCGATAGATTCCGCCAGGCTTGCCCGCGAGCGTGGCATGCGTGCCCTGCTCGGCGATCTCGCCGCGGTCGAACACCAGGATGCGATCGAGGCTGCGCACCGTCGACAGCCGGTGTGCGATCACGATCGAGGTGCGGCCTTTCATCAGCCGCTCCATCGCCTGCTGGATCAGCGCCTCCGATTCCGAATCGAGGCTCGAGGTCGCCTCGTCCAGGATCAGCACCGGCGCATCGGCCAGGAAGGCGCGCGCCAGCGCCACGCGCTGCCGTTCGCCGCCCGACAGTTTCACGCCGCGCTCGCCGACCAGCGTGCCGTAGCCCTTCGGCAGGCGCAGGATGAAGTCGTGCGCATTCGCCAGCCGCGCCGCCTGCTCGATCGCCTCGAGGCTGGCACCGGGCCGGCCATAGGCGATGTTCTCGGCGAGCGAACGATGAAACAGGATCGGGTCCTGCTGCACGATCGCGATCTGGCTGCGCAGCGATTGCTGCGTGGCCAGCGCGATGTCCTGCCCGTCGATCAGCACACGACCGCCGGTCACGTCGTAGAGCCGCTGCACCAGCTTGACGAACGTCGTCTTGCCGGAGCCGGAGCGACCGACCAGGCCGACGCGCTCGCCGGCACGGATCCTGACCGACAGCCCGTCGTACAGCGGCGCGCGATGGCCGCCATAAAGGAACGTGACGTCGTCGAACACGATCTCGCCGCCTTCGATCGCGATCGGCCGTGCGTCGGCGGCATCGGCGATGCCGATCGGCTCGTCATGGATCGCCACCAACTCCTCCATGTCGTTGACCGAGCGCTGGAGGTTGTTGATGTGCATGCCGACGTCACGCAGATAGGCGTGAATGACGTAGTAGCTCGTCAACACATAAGTGACGTCGCCGGGCGAGGCATGCCCGTACATCCACAGCAGCACGGAGCCGCCGATCACCGACGCACGCAGGCACAGCAGCAGCGAGAGCTGCGCCATGGCGGTGTAGTTGTAGCGGAACCAGGTCCGCCGCACCCGCACGCGCCAGCGCTTGATGACGCGGGCCAGCCGCGCATCCTCGCGCACTTCCGCGCCGAACGATTTCACCACGGCATTGCATGTCAGCGCATCCGCCAGCGTGCCGCCGACCTTGGTGTCCCAGGCGTTGGACACGCGCGCAGCCGGCGCGATGTAGCGCGTCGAGAACAGCACCGTCATCGTGACATAGGCCGCCGCGCCGAGCGCGATCACGGCGCCGAGCGAGGCCCAATGCACGCCGAGCAGGACCATCGATCCGATCAGGACGGCCAGCGACGGCAGCAACGCCAGCAGGATGGTGTCGTTCAGCAGATCGAGCGCCCACATGCCGCGCGTGATCTTGCGCACGGTCGAGCCCGCGAAGGAGTTGGCGTGCCAGTCGGTCGAGAAGCGCTGCACGCGCAGAAATGCGTCCTGCGCCACGTCCGACATGATCTTCAGCGTGAACGGCACGATCACCTGCAGGCCGGTCAGGCGCAGCACCATCGAGGCCGCGCCCAGCACCACGATGCCGCCCAGCGCCACCAGCGCGGCGTGGCGGGCGTCAGGATCGGACGGGCCGCGCGTCAGCGCGTCGACCAGATGTCCTGAAAACACCGGCATGAACAGGTCGGCAACGGTCGCCCCCAGCAGACCGACGGCAATGGCGAGCGTGCGCCCCGGCTGGTTCAGCCAGTGCCGGAACACGAAGGGCAACACCACGCGGATCGCCGCGGGCTTTTTTGACAGAGAGGTCATGGCGTCATCCGGCCGCTTTGCCGCGGGCCGGCTCCATCGATGGACGCGGGCCGGCCGCGAGGGCCGAGACGGCGTCACTTAAAACTGAATTTGACTTGGGAAGCGGAGCGATCGGGGCGTTTGGGCAAAACCCTGGCCCAATCGAAGCTGGCGGAAGCGGCCTCTAGCAGGCCGAAACGGTACCGAGCCAGACCATCATCGAGCGCGGAAACGCGATCTGCGAATGCGACGAAATCATGCAAATCTCTCCCCGGTTCGATTGAATGAGGTGCGCTTTATAGATGTGTGATTCGCGTTTTGCAACGGGCCCCGCGCGAGATCACGCACGAGTGTTGCATTTTGGTGCGCGGTCGCCCGGGCTTTATGCGCAATTGCGCATAAGGCCCGGCGACGACATCGCGTGTGTGACCGTCAGTGCGCGTCGCCGCCGGCGCCGAACGGCGAAACCGGCTTGTTCAGCAACGTGACCAGGAGGCTGAGGCTCAGATAGAACAAGGTCAGGATGAAGAACGCGTCGCCAAAGCTCATCACCACGGCCTGGCGGTGCACGATCTGGCTGAGCTGCTTCATCGCCATCAGCGTCGAGTCTCCGAGCCCCTGGAATTTCTGCTGAAGCAGGGTCAGGGTCTCGGTCGCGGTGGCATTGCCCCAGGTCACGCGCTCCTGCAGACGCGTGATGTGCAGGTCGGCGCGATCGTTGAGCACGGTGTTGATGACGGCGAGCCCGACCGCACCACCGAGATTGCGCATCAGATTGAACAGGCCGCTCGCGTTCTTCACCTTGTCGGGTGGCAGCGTGCCGAGCGCGATGTTGTTGGTCGGCACCATCGCGAACATCATGCCGACGCCGCGTAGGATCTGCGGGATCAGGAGCTCGTAGAAATCGAAGTCGCGCGTGATCCAGGTCATCTGGTAGGAGCCGATCGCGAACACGATCAAGCCGAACGCGATCATGTAGCGCATGTCGAGGCTCGCCATCAGCCGGCCGACCAGCGGGGCGACCAGGAACATGGTGATGCCCGAGACGAACATGGTCTCGCCGATCATCAGCGCGCTGTAGCCGCGCACCTCGGCGAGATAGCGCGGATAGATGTAGGTCAGGCCGTAGAGGCCGATGCCGATGCAGAATTGCAGCGTGGAGCCGACTGCGAAATTGCGGTTGGAGAAGGCACGCAGATTGACGATCGGCTCGGCCGCCGTGAAGACGCGCACGAAGAAGGCGATGGCCGACACGGCGCAGATCCAGGCGCAGATCGCCACCGAGGTGTCCTGCAGCCATTCATATTGCGGACCTTCCTCCAGTACATATTCCAGCGTGCCGAGGAAGCCGGCCATGAAGATCAGTCCCCACCAGTCGAAGCGGTCGAGCAGCTCGAAATGCGGCTCGTCGAAATCGACCAGCGCGAGTACCCCAAGGGTGATGCCGATGCCGGGAACGACGTTGATGAAGAACAGCCAGTTCCACGACATCAGATCGGTGATGTAGCCGCCGACCGTCGGGCCGATCGTGGGAGCCAGCGTCGCCACAAGCCCGATGATGGGACCGACGATGTGGAATTTCGTGCGCGGGAACACGGTGTAGGCCGAGGCGAACACCGTCGGGATCATGCCGGCGCCGAGAAAGCCCTGGAGCGCGCGCCAGAGGATCATCTCCTCGATGGTCGTGGCGAAGCCGCAGAGCAGGCTCGAAATCGTGAAGCCGGCCGCGGAGATCGCGAACAGGAGCCGCGTGCCGAAGGCGCGCGACAGGAATCCCGACAACGGGATCGCGATCACTTCGGCGATCAGATAGGCGGTCTGGACCCAGGAGACCTCGCTCGAGCTCGCCGACAAGCCGGCCTGGATTTCGCTGAGGGATGCCGACACGATCTGGATGTCCAGGATCGACATGAACATCCCGAACACCATGATGATGAAGGCGATCAGCCGCTTCGGCGCGATACGCTCCGAATCGGCTGATGCCATCATGGCAGGTGAAGCAGTCGTGGCGTTCGCCATGGTCTGACCTCGCAGCGCTCGGACGCGCTTACTGCGGATGGATCATGGTGGGATCGTCGAGATCGATCTCGCTGTCGGCGTCGGCGGCGCCCTTGTTGGTGTCGACCGTCGCATAGACCGACATGCCGGCGCGGAGCAGGTTCTGCCTGGCAACCGCCTTCGGCACGCGGATGCGGACCGGCACGCGCTGCACGATTTTGGTGAAGTTGCCGGTGGCGTTGTCCGGCGGCAGCAGCGTGAACACCGAGCCGGAGCCCGCCGCGATGCTGTCGACGACGCCGGAGAACTTGCGCATGCCGTAGGCATCGACCTTGATCGTCACGGGCTGGCCGGGACGGATGCGCTTGAGCTGCGTTTCCTTGAAGTTGGCGTCGATATAGACGTCGTCGAGCGGCACGACATTGCCGAGGCGCTGACCGACGGCGACGAAGTCGCCGGCGTTGACGAGACGGTTGGAGAAGATGCCGTCGACCGGCGCGCGCACCGCCGTGAAGGCGAGATCGCGCTCGGCCTTGGCGAGCGTGGTCTTGAGCTCGGCAAGCTGCGCCTGGGCTTCGGCCTGCTGCGCCTTGGCGACGTCGACATTGCTCACCGCGACGTCGTAGGCGGCCTGTGCGGCCTTGACCGCGGCGGCGCCCTGGTCGCGACCGGCTTCCGAGGTTTCGAAGGTCGCGCGCGAGGCAAAGCCCTTGTTGCTCAGCGCCTGCTGGCGCTCATAGTCGAGATCGGCGCGCTTGAGGCCGGCCTCGGCGGAGACGAGCTGCGCCTTGGCCTGTGCGACCTGGCTGTCGAGCGCCGCGATCTGGCGGCCGATGCGGTCGATGGTGGCCTGCTGGGTCGCGATCCGGGTCGCAGCCGCGTCGACGGCGATCTTGTAGTCGCCGTCGTCGATGCGCAGCACGGTGTCGCCGGCATGCACCAGCGTGTTGTCACCAGCCAGGATCGAGGAGATATGGCCGGCCACGCGCGCGCCCAGCATGGTGTTGTTGGCACGGACATAGGCGTCGTCGGTGGAGACGAAGAAGCGGCCGACCAGCGTGTAGTAGCCGGCATAGCTTGCCGCCGCGAGCGCCAGCACGAGGCCGATGCCCATCATGACGAATTTGCGCTTGCCGGATTTTGGCGCGGCAGCGGCGGGCGCGGATGTCGGAGCCGGCTGGTCGGTCACGGGCTTCTCCGGCGCCTCGCTGGTGCGGCGCTTGGTTTCTTCGGCCACATGAGAGCGCAACTGCTCGGCGAGGACTGCGGATGTTCCGGTCGCAGCTTCACCGTTCGGCGTCGTCGTCTCCACCGCTTCCTGGCGAAGGACGCGCGCAGCCTGGTCTCTCGATGTGGCCATAAAGGCCTCCCCAATAAAAGTGCGATCCGGGGCAGCCGTCGCACGGCCGCGTTCCCGCTCGCCCATCCCAAATACCATTGACCGAACGGTTCGGTCAATATACTTAATATTCCCGCGCGGACCCTACTGGTCCGAATCCTTTATTTCGGTTTCATGCTTCGAGCCCGATTCGAGAAACCTTTCGAGACGCTGAACCAATGGTTGTAGCCAGCCCTGAACCTCTGCGCGTCCTCCAGGAGGAGGACAGCTCCAAGCGCCGCCAGATCCTGGCCGGCGCCCGTAAGGTGTTCATGGATCTGGGTTTTGACGGCGCCAGCATGGGCGAGATCGCGCGCGCGGCCGGCGTCTCCAAGGGCACGCTCTATGTTTACTTCGCCGACAAAAGCGCGCTGTTCGAAGCCATCCTCGAGGAGGAGGCGCTGTTTCATGGCCAGGTCGTGTTCAACTTCGACCCCGCGCGCGATGCCGAGACCACGCTGAAGGATTTCGGCCAAGCCTATCTGCATCTGCTCTGCCGGCCCGGCGGCGGATCGGCGATCCGCACCGTGATGGCGATTGCCGAGCGCATGCCCGACGTCGGCCGCCGCTATTATGGTTGCGTGCTGGAAAAGACCATCAGCCGGCTGTCCGACTATCTCAAAGCCCATGTCGCCCCCGGTGATCTCGCGATCGACGATTGCGACCTGGCCGCCTCGCAGTTCATGGAACTGTGCAAGGCTTCACTTTTCCTGCCCTTCGTGTTCCAGGCCGCGCCGCCGCCGACAGAACAGCGCATGACGGAAGTGATCGACAGCGCGACGCGGATGTTCCTCGCCGCGTACAAGGCGAAGTAACGGCGACGGGCCACGCGTTGCGTATGCGGTTGGCGCCGCATTATATTGCGCGCCATGTCCCGTGATCTTCGCCCGCCGGTCGATATCCTCCACTACGAGATCGTCCAGGAACAGGCCTCCGCGCTTGGACGGATGGGCCGCACGCTCGAGCAGGCGCTCGCGCAATTGCGCGAATTCGACGCCGCGCATGCGGTTCCGGAGATCCCGGATGCGATGCAGCCGGCGAGGCGCAAGCTGGTGATGGAAGCCGGCCAGGCGCTCTGGATGTTCGTGGTGCAACGCGAGGCAACCGGCTTGCGCGACAGCCGTCACATCATGCGGACCTACAATGTCCCGGCCGACGTGCAGCGATGCATGGGGCTGGCGCCGGCGACGGACGTCGCAAAACGCAGATCATGATTGCCCTCGGTCGCCATCGCGCGCTTGTGCACGACGCCTGGAGCGAGGCGGCCGCCCGCACCGCGATTGCGGACATCGTGGCCGATGCCATCGCCGATTTCGATCCCGAGACGTTTTGGCCCGGTCACCCCGGCGACGATGGCGCGGGAGACGGCAACCCCAGCTTCTATTTTGGTGCGGCAGGCGTCATCTGGGCGCTCGATTATTTGCATCGTGTCGGCGCCAGTCCCCTCGCGAAAGACTTTCGCGCGGTCCTGCCAAAACTCCTCGAACGGACAACCGCCAGGTTCGAGAGCAGTTCACCGGCCGGCTACGCCAAGCACGGCTCGCTGCTGTTTGGCGACATGGGGGCCGCACTTCTCGCCATGCGCCTCGATCCCACACCAAGCCTCGCCGATCTCGTCTATGCGCGCGCGGAAGCCAATACCGAACTCCCGGTCCGTGAGCTGATGTGGGGCATGCCCGGATCCATGCTGGCTGCGGTCCACGTGGCCGAGATGACACGGGAGCCGCGATGGCGCGGCCTGTTCGAAACGCAAGCGGCCCGGCTGCTGGATGATCTGGAGGAAACGCCGCAAGGCCGGCTCTGGACCCAGGACCTCTACGGCGCCAAGGACCGCTGGCTCGGGCCCGTGCATGGCTTCGCCGGCAACATCATTCCGTTGCTCCGTGGATGGGACTGGCTGGCACCGGCACAGCAGGCGCAGGTGGCCGAAATCGTGCCGCAGACCCTGGCCGCGAATGCGTGGTCGTCCGAGCTCGGAGCCAATTGGGGCGCGAGAAGCAAGCGCGAGACGCCACCGACCTTGTGCCAGCACTGCCACGGCGCCCCCGGCATGGCGACAACATTGGCCGACGCGCCGTTCGCGACGCCTGAGTTTGACGAGCTTCTGCACGATGCCGGCCGTTTCACCTGGGCCGCCGGACCGCTGACCAAGGGTTCGAACCTGTGCCACGGCACCGGCGGCAACGGCTACGCATTCCTCAAACTTTATCGCCGCACAAACGATCCGGTCTGGCTCGACCGCGCACGCCAGTTCGCCATGACGGCTATTGTCCAGTATCGCGGCGCCAAGATCGTCGTCGGCCGCGGACGCTATTCGCTCTGGACCGGCGACGTCGGCCTGGCGATCTATCTCTGGGACTGCATCACCGCAGAGCCGCGCTTCCCGACCATCGACGTGTTCTGATCTGCGGCGGTGGCGCGCGGTGCCGCGCTACGCCCCGCCGTCTTCCATCTTGCGCGGCTAGTCGTCCGAGAACTCGTCTTCCTCGTTGACCTTGTCGTGCTTGCTCTTGTGCGCACCGAGCGCGCCGGTCACGGAGGGATCGCGATTGCTCGCATATGGCGTGCGCCGCTGTGCGCGCCCGGCAACCTCTTCGCCGGAGACCGCGGCGGGCTGGCAGATCAGGCGGCGGCTGGCGCGGCGCATCAGGTCGACGTGAATGTGATCGTAGTGATAGACGTTCGAGCCCGGCGCCAGCACGGTGGTGAAATGCGCGCACGCACCCGACTGGACGTCGCGCAAGAACCCCTGCTCTTCCGGCATCCCGCGCCAGCCGTCCTTCACGGTGATGCGGCGGCCATCGGCGAGCACGAAGGCGGCGACATCGAGCGCGTTGCCGAAGGCGTGCTCGGAGATATGAGCGTGCGGATTGCCGTTCATGCCGCGGCAGGAATAGGCGGAGATCTGCTTGATCTCGACCACGCGGGCACCGAACCAGCGCATCGCCGAAGGCTGCACGGTGTCGGCAAACCAGCGATCGAGTTCCGACACGATGGGACAGGCCAGCGTCGCGGTCGGCTTCACCGCGACGGGACCGACGGCGGTGACGGGATTGCCCTGCGCGGGACCGAGCCGCGGCAGCGGCTGTTGCATGGGCGCCTGCGAATAAGGCGCCGGGCCGGGCGGCCGCGCCGGATAGCTCGGCGCATTCATGTAGCGCGCGGCGCCCGCGGCATCGGTGCCCTCGGGCGGCAGATCGATCTCATCTTCCTGCGATGCCACGCCGGGCGCGCTGAGCGACACCGGTCCGGAGGACGCGCCATAGCCGGCAGGCTGGCGCACCGCGCTCTCGGGATAGTTCGACCGTTGCGGATAGGAATTCGGCTGCGGCTGCGTCACCGGCCAGCGCGGCTGATTGCCGACATTGCCGGGCGGGCGCAGCTCCTCATCGGCGAAACCGTAGCTGCTGGAGGGATCGCCGATGGCGGCGACCTTCAGCGGAAACTCGGCGCCGCACATGCCGGGTCCGGAGATCGGGTCGATCCGGACGATGTCGGCACTCTCCTTCACGGCGCCCGATTTCAGGCACGCCGCTTCTGCCTCGGCCCGCCACGGTTCACGTTCGGCCTGGAAAAAGCCGCGTCCGCAACCCGCAAGCGAAACAAGGACGATGGAGCCGACGAGATACAAACGAACTCCGCGCGTCATGCACGCACGTTCGGTGAATTTACTTAAAGACTCTTCAACGTGTCGATTTCAGCTTTGCTTTACCATGACGCGTCCGCGGCCGCAGATGAACGACAGAGAGGCTGGCTTTTTTCAACGGTCAGTTTCTGTTAACCATGATGTCCGCGATCCCAAGCGGGATCTCAGGGAGCAACGTCATGACGTTCGTCGGGAGACTGAGCGTTATCACCGCGTACGTTGCCATGGCCTTTGTCGTCGCCATCGTGCTCGGCATGATCTAGCAGCGTCCGCCGACCTTACCGCAGAGCTCGCCCGGCCGAGACGGATTGCCCGCCGGGTGCCTTGCGCTGCTCAGAAATTCGAGCAGTCCGATCCGGTGATGCCGCCGATCTTGAAATCGCGGCACATCATGCCGGGATCGTCAGGATCGGGATAGCGATCGTCCTTCACGCGCACGGTGTGGCTGAAGCGCCAGCCGCGCCCGCGCATGCAGCGCTTGTACGCGGCCGATGTCGCCGTGCCGTTCTGCGGCGCGCCGAGTTGCGCATCGCAGAATGAGCTGTCGACATTCAGCGCGTCGTCGCCCCGCTTCTGCTTCAGCACATTGGTCCAGATGTCGGTGTCGGCGTGGGCCGAGATCGCGCCGCCGATCAGCAGCGCAGCGATGATGGCGAGGCGTTTCATATGCAATCTCCTTGCATGCGTCGTCAGCCATCGGTCGCGTGCAAGCGAGATGCGGGTTCGGTGCAGGACGATTACAAATTGGACAGGGGAGCCAGGCTGCCTACGACCTTGCGCCCCACTGGCGCGATGTCGTGATCAGCTTCTCCGGCCGCGGCTCGACGCGCGTCCAGTCGTTGCCGGAGCACCAGAAATGGCCGAGCGCGCAGGCTTCGACGTAAAGCTTGCCGGAGCTCTTCAGCGTCATCGTCGCATAATAGGTGTTGCCGCTGGAGCGGCTGTAGATGCTGCCGGCCCAGACATCGTGCGCTTTCGGTTTCATGTTGACCAGCACGCTCTCGCCCCGGGTCGACGCCTCGGTCAGCGCGAAGCCGCACAGCGCGGGGCCGCAACGTTCGATGCGGACCGTGCCCTTGGCGCCGTCGCTCTCCCATTCGCCGAACGGCATGTAGGCCGGCTCGTCGTCGCTGCGCGGTGCGATCGTTGTGGCCGGCTGGAGCGTGGGGTCCGGATTGGGGGCCGGTGGCTCCGGCTGCGGCAAGGGAATCGTCTTCGGCGGATCCAGGCGTGACAGATCAACCCGCGGCGGATTGGGGCTCAGCGTCTCTGGTCTTGGCGTCTCGAGTCTTGGCGTCCCAAGTCTTGGCGCCGGCGGCGGCGCGACGGGCTGCGATGTCGTGGCGGCAAGCACAGGGGCGGGCGGCGCAACGACCGTCGCCTGCGCCGGCCTGACTGAGGTAACGGGATAGACCGGCTGTGGCGCCTGGACCGCGGGTGCAGGCGCGGGCGGCGGGGCGGATGTGGTGGCGACATCGTCCGTCGTTCGCAGCGTTCGGCTTGACACCGAAACGCACGACGTGGATCGGCAGTTGCGCAGTGCCTCGAGGTGGAACCGATGGCCGCTGATCGTGAAGGAGTAGGAACCGGCCTGCGCCGCAGGCGCGATCACCGTCAGTGCGATCAACGTGCCGGGCAAAATCGCAAGCCGCTTCATCGATGTCTCCCACTCTGTCACGGCGACGTTACGCGGATGAAGGGCGGCAGAATGTGCGCTGGCTCACCCTGGGAGCCATCGTGAGGTTCATCACAGAAGGCCGGAAGGCGCCGGCATAAGGTCGAACCACATCCGGTCCACGACCGACTTCAGTCCATCTCGGGACCACGCCATTTCGGAGGTTGTCATGAACAAGCTCACCATCGCCGCCACCGCGCTCTTCCTCGCTTCGACCGCCGCCGCGCATGCCGGCAACTCGATCTCGTTCCAGATCGAAGGCCAGCGCGTCCGCATCGAGACGCCGCGCAACTGCGCCTCGCTCGATTGCGTCACCATCGTGGCGCCGGGCCTGTCGAACAAGCCGATCAAGCTGAACAACATCAACCTCAACGGCCTTGGCGGCTCCAAGGACGATGACGACACCACGCCGGCGACGACGACGGCAAAGCCCGCGCCGGCTCCGGTGCAGCAGCAGCCCGTGGCGCCCGCGCCGGTGCAGGCCACCGCGCCGGCCGCGCCCGCTGTTGTCGCCGCCGCTCCGGCCACGACCGTCGCCGCTGCGCCGTCCGTCGACACGACCACGCCGCCTGCGCCGGTTGCAGCCCCTGCTCCGGTTGCCGCGCCCGCGCCGGTTGCCGTTGCTCCCGCTTATGCGCCGGCTCCGGCCCCTGCTCCGGTCGCACCGGTGCAGGCCGCGAACACGCCGGTCGGCGTGTGGGCGACCGAAGAGAACAAGGGCAATGTCCGCGTCGAACAGTGCGGCACCAATCTCTGCGGCTATGCCGAGAAGACCAACGAGCGGATCCTGATCAACATGAAGCCCGACGGCGCCAAGTGGAGCGGCCGCATCCACGATCCCGACTCCGGCAAGAACTACGACTCGACGATCGCGATGAAGGGTCCGAACGCGATGCGCGTGCAGGGCTGCGCCTTCGGCGGCATGTTCTGCGGCGGTCAGACCTGGAAGCGCGTGAGCTGAGGCCGAGGCATCGCCCGCAGACAAGCGTTCCTGTTCTTATGATGGCGCCACGTCCCTGACACCGGGACGTGGCGTTTGAACGTTCTCCCGTTCCGTGCGACAGACGTTCATCCGCCATTCAGCCGGCTCCGGCTGATATCGGCCGATCTCGCCTCGTGTTCTCACCGGGACCTCATTCGTGGCTTTGATGGTGGCTTGGCGCCGCGTCGTGTTTGCTTTGCCGCTGCTGGCGCTGCCGCTGGCCGGCGCGGACAGGGCATGCGCGTCCGATGCCATCGAGCTCGCGCAAGCGCAGCCACAGACGCAAGCGCAGCCGCAACCGGCGCCCGCGCCCTCGCCGACCCCAGCGGCCTCGCCGGCGCCGGCCACCGATGCGCAAGCCACCACCGTGGAGCCGATCGGCAACGTCGCGACGGTGACGGGGATCGCGACCGTGATCCGCGACAAGAACTCCTATCCGCTGAAAGTGCGCGACGACATCTATCTCAACGACGTCGTGCAGACCTCCTCGAACTCGTCGCTCGGCATCACCTTCAACGACGCCACCACGTTCAACCTCTCCGCCAGCTCCAAGATCACCATCGACAATTACGTCTATGAGGACGGCGGCAAGCAGAATTCGGCGATCTTCGACATCGGCAAGGGCACGGTCGCGTTCGTCGCGGCGGCGGTGGCGAAGACCGGCGACATGAAGATCGCAACGCCGACCGCAACGCTCGGCATTCGCGGCACCACCGGCGTCGTCGACGTGCCCGAGAACGCGACCGCGAACAACGCGAACAACGTCAACATCAAGCTCTATCCCGACGCCGACGGGCGCGTCGGCCATATCGACGTCAACGACCGCGCCAGCGGCACGCGGCTCGGCGCGCTGACGCAGGCCTCGAGCGGCTTTGCGATCCGGCCGGGTGCGGCCGGCCCGGGCGGCATGCGCTTTGCCGCGGTGCCGATCACGATCCCCCCGCAGCAGATTGCGCGCGACCGCGGCTTCGTCAGCCAGGTGCATGCGGCGCAGACCACCGGCCGCCAGATCGTCACCGAGCAGCGCGACTTCCGCCGCGCCAATCCGGCCGCCGTCAGCCGCATTCCGCGACCGGCGCAGCCGCCGCAGCAACAGCAATTGCGTCCGAACACGGCGCCGAACCAGCAGCCGCAGAACGGCCAGCCGGGTCAGAACAACCGTCCGGGTCAGCAGCCGCCGGGTGCGCCGAACCGCCAGGGTACGCAGACGCCGCAGCGCCAGGGACAGGGCGGCGCCGCGCAGCCGGGTGCGCCGCGCGCGGGCCAGGGTCAGCAGCAAGGCACAGGACAGCCGGCCGCCCAGCCGCGCACCGGACAAGGCACGCAACCCGGCGGCACGCGGCCGACGCAGCCACAGCGCGGCGGACAATCTCCGCAACCGCCTGGTGCGGTCGCGCCTCAGCCGGGCAGCGCCGCGCCGGCGCAACCCAACGGGACCACGCCGCAAACGCCGCGCACCGGGTTGCAGCCCGGCACACCGCCGGCCGCCCAGCCGCAACAAGGCGCCGCCCCACGCCAGCCCGGCCTGCAGCAGCGCCTGCCGGCCGCGCAGCGCCCAGTCGCCCCGCGCAGACCCGCGCCGGCTCCGGCACCGAAAGAAAAGAAGAAGCGGTAGGGCCTCGCCGCGGAGCAAGCTATCGTAGGGTGGGCAAAGGCGCGTGAGCGCCGTGCCCGTCTTCGGTATCGTGGGCACGCTCCGCTTTGCCCACCCTACGATTGTGCGATTCTGGACTCGCGGGTAGCGCCTACGCCTCGCCGCGCAGCCAGGCCTTCACTTTCTGCAACAGGCCATGCCGCAGTTCGTCGACAGAAGCGACTTCAACCGGCGTCAGCGTCTGCAAGGCGGCATCGATGTCGTCCGCCGCCAGCGTTGGCGTCGGCTCCAGTGCGGGTAGTGGTGCAAGCCCGGCCGCAGCGATCGCGATCGGGCCGACCTGGGTGAGGAAGGCGCGCTCATATTCGCGCGACAGGCGCGCCAGCGCGTCGTCCAGCGTCACCCAGTCGACGGCCTTGATGTCGTTCATGAGCTTGCGGACGGGACCGCCCTCGGCCTCCATGCGCCAGAAATGCACGATCTTGATGGGGCCGCCGGACTGGTAGGCGATGGTGCCGAGAAACTCGTGCACGAGCACGTCGTGGCCGGTCTCCTCCAGCACCTCGCGGTGCGCGGCTTCCTTCGGCGTCTCGCCGGCGTCGAGCTTGCCCTTGGGCAAGACCCATTCATTGCGCTTGCGCTGACGCACGATGGCAATCAGCGGCGTGTCGCCACGCCGCAGCACAATACCACCCGCCGCCATCACCGGCGCCCGCGCCATCACCAATCCTGTCGTGTCGTCGACCAGTGCCCTCGAGCGATATAGGCCCCCGACACGGCGGAATGAAGACTAGTTCCGCCGAAGCAGGGCTTGACCGGCACGAATGCGCGTCCCCTCGGCGATACCGTCGCCAAACGAAAAGTCGCCGGGCGCCAGGATGATGATGGTCGAGCCGTGCTCGAACCAGCCGAGCTCCTCGCCCTTGGTCACGTTGACGTCGCAGGGGAAATTGACCGGCCCCCTGGTCTGCGCGTTCAGCACCATGTCGAGGAAATGCAGGCGGATGCTGGCGACCAGGATCGCTGCGACCGGCACCAGCGTCACCGCCTCGCCGGTTGCGAGATGCGTGCGGATTACCGCGCGCTCGTTCTTGCAGAAGAGACGCTCGACCCGCTTCAGCGCGATCGGGTTGACGTTCCAGACATCGCCATGGATCAGCGTGACGCGCTCGATATGTGCATCGAACGGTGCATGGAAGCGATGATACATGCTCGAGGTCAGCCGCAGCGTCACAAAACTTCCGTTGCGGTGCTGCTCGACCAGCGCGGGGTCGCCAAGCAGGTCGAGCAGCGAATAGGGCGCGCCCTTGACCTGGAACAGCTCGGTGTCGGCAATCCGGCCATGGGCGCCGACGATGCCGTCCGAGGGGCTGGCGACCACCGACGGGTCCGGATCAAACGGCCGCAGGCCCGGCTTGAGCTCCCGGGTGAAGCAATCGTGCAGGCTCCTGAAATGGTCTTTCTTCGCCTCCGACAGATCGAGGTCGGAGAACAGCTTCCACAGCGCGATGGAGCCGTCCCGCACCAGCGGGTTCTCGATCTTGGAGAACCAGCCCATGAAGCGGGTCAGCGCCGCGCGGGGGATGCGGTTGGTCAACAGGAAGTTGAGGTCTTCCTGCTGGGTGAAAGAGGCGATGAGGGCTTTGACTGTCATGAATCTGTCAGCTCGCAGTATTAGCGCTTGTTGTCATGGAAACGACACTCCCGATTCTCTCATTTTCCGTGGCCGCCGCAGCGTCCGCTGCCGCCGTCCTCCCGAAGATCAAGGCGCGGGTCGAACTGTCCCGCGCCAAGCACCGCTCGCTCGCCGGACACTCCAAGATGTCGCGCCGGGTGGCAAAGCTGCTGCCGTTCTACGAATTCGAGGGTGACAAATATTTCGGCTGCGACGGCGCGCCCGCGAACGTGGTGAAGCAGCGCAAGGACGCCTTCTTCCGGCTCGCAGCTCTCTACGCCGACCGCTACCCGAAGGGCCGCGCGATGACGAAGGAGGCGGCGGAGACGATCTCCGACCTCAACTTCACCGAAAGCTACCGCGTGCCGTTCCAGTTCGCGCGTCTCGTCCGCGAGCATCTGGGCACCTCGACCTTCATGGAATCCTCGAGCGGCGTCACCGTCACGGATGTCGACGGCAACACCTCCTACGACCTCACGGGCTCCTACGGCGTCAACATCTTCGGCAACGACTTCTACAAGGAGTGCATCGAGGGCTCCGAGAAGCGTGCGCATGCGCTCGGTCCCGTGCTCGGTCCCTACCATCCCGTCATCCTCGAGAACGTGCAGCGGCTCTGCCAGATCTCGGGCCTCGACGAGGTCTCGTTCCACATGTCCGGCACCGAAGCCGTGATGCAGGCAGTGCGGCTCGCGCGCTACCACACCAAGCGCACGCATCTGGTTCGCTTCGCCGGCGCCTATCACGGCTGGTGGGGCGACGTGCAGCCCGGCGTCGGCAATCCGATCGCAGCGCACGAGACCTACACCCTTTCCGAGATGTCGGAGAAGACGCTGCATGTGCTGCGCACGCGCAAGGACATCGCCTGCGTGCTGGTCAATCCGCTCCAGGGCCTGCATCCGAACGGCAACGCGCCCGGCGATTCCTCGCTGGTCGACTCGTCGCGCGGCGGCAATTTCGATCGCGCCGCCTACACGGAATGGCTGAAGAAGCTGCGCGACGTCTGCACCGAGCGCGGCATCGTCTTGATCTTCGACGAGGTCTTCGTCGGTTTCCGCCTTGCCGCCGGCGGCGCCCAGGAATATTTCGGCGTCAAGGCCGACATGGTGACCTACGGCAAGAGCCTGGCCGGCGGCCTGCCGGTCGGCGTCGTCTGCGGCAAGAAAGACTTGATGCGCCGCTTCCGCGACGATCGTCCCGCCGACATCTGCTTCGCCCGCGGCACCTTCAACTCGCACCCCTACGTCATGACGGCGATGGACGAGTTCCTGAGCCGGCTCGCCAGCCCGAACTTCCGCGCCATCTATGACGGCCTGGATGCGACCTGGAACGGCCGTACGCAAAAGCTCAACCAGATGATGACCGACGCGAAGCTGCCCGTGCAGTTCGCCAACTTCTCGTCGATCTGGACGGTGAAATACACCACTCCGTCCCGCTACAACTGGATGCTGCAATATTACCTGCGCGCCGAGGGCCTGTCGCTGAGCTGGGTCGGCACCGGCCGGCTGATCTTCAGCCTCAACTACACCGACGCCGACTTCAGCGAAGTCGCCGACCGCTTCGTCCGCGCCGCCGAGAAGATGAAGGCGGATGGCTTCTGGTGGCACGACGGCTTGCTCACCAACAAGAACATCAAGCGGCAGATTCTGAAAGAGATGCTGGCCAAGCGTCTTGGACGCTGAGGCCACTACTCCAACCACATTCACCGTCATTCCGGGGCGCGGTCTCTCCTCCCCCTCTCCCCGCCTGCGGGGAGAGGGTTGGGGTGAGGGGGACTCTCCGCGCACGCGGTGATCATTTTCCGACGTACCGGTGGCAACGCCCCCGCGGAGAGCCCCCCTCACCCGGATCGCATCTGCGATGCGCTCCGGCCTCTCCCCGCGCGCGGGGAGAGGCGAAGAAGAGACCCCCAAGACGTGGATGCCCGGGACAAGCCCGGGCATGACGTAGCCAATCAACATCGGAGTATTTTGTGAGAACAGCGCGCTCAGGCGTGCTGCTCTTCGAGCGTGGGCTCGGAGATGAGTCCCAGCGTGTGCTCGGGGTTGAGGTGCAGGCCGGGATCCATCAGTTCGCCGCGCATCAAGGCGAGCGGAGCGCTGCGATAGAGCATCAGATCGTGGAAGGGGTCGGTCAGGATCTTGGTCATCCAGACCAGGCCGGTTTCGACGTCGCGGATGAAGAACAGATGCACGGTGCGGAACAGGAGACCGCCGCCACCGATCACGAGCCAGATCTTGGCCACCTGCCGCATGAAGTCGGTCGCGGAAGCCCAGGGCGTGAACAGGCCGAACAGCGTCGGATCGACCACCAGCACCAGCGGCGACAGCGCCCAGATCGCCATCAGCACCACCTTGCGCTGAAGGTTGTAGCCGACCTTGATGTCTTCCTTGTACTCGTGCGTCGCCTGGTTGATGTGGTCGTAATCATGCGGCTCGAAGAAGAAGTGACCGGCCTGGCGCGAGGTCATCGAGACCAGCCAGCCGACCAGCGCCGAGATCATGGGATCGACGAACAGCCAGACATAGGCAAAGAGAAAGCTCAGCGCGCTGACGAAGTGCAGGCTCTGATTGATGCGGCTGTGGTGATAGTAGCGATGGTCGTCCCAGCGCTGGATCCGCAGCTGCTCGAGATAATTCTTGATCATGCTATTCCCCAAAATGCTTTCGGGTAAGGGATTTACAGGGATTCGATGTACGCCGTGTGACATCATCATTTTGTCATGTGATGATGCGCAGCGACGCGATGACGCACGCGAACGCGTGAGCGGCGGATCGCACCGCCGCTCTCTCGCAGCCTTGCTCAGGCTGCCTTGGCGACGTCGACCTTGCGGAAGCGCACCAGCGAGAAATGACCGAGCGGCGGAATCAAACGGCGCTCGGCGAGCTCGATTCCCTTGGCGCCGGACAGCCATTTGGCATAGCGCGACCAGGCGAACTCGGCAGTGCGGAAGCCGAGCGGACGCACCACCGGCTGGAGCTTCTGCTCGATGAAGCGGCGCATGCCGGTGTCGGCGCTGACGCGGGTGAGGATGATCAGCTCGCCGCCCGGACGCAGCACGCGGGCGAATTCGTCGAGCGCCTTCTCCGGATTCGGCACCGCGGTGACGACGTATTGCGCCATCACGACGTCGAACGAATTGTCGGGGAATTCGAGCTTCTCGGCATCCATCACCGCGAGGCCTTCGACGTTCTTGAGGTTGCCCTCGGTGACGCGGCGGCGCGCCTTGTCGAGCATCGCTTCCGAAATATCGGTGCCGAAGATACGGAGGTTCGGAGCATAAAGCGGCAGCGAGATGCCGGTACCGACGCCAACCTCGAGCACGCGCCCGCCGATCTTGTTGGTGGCCGAAATCGCCGCCTGACGTCCTTTTGCGAACACGCCGCCGAACACGAGATCGTAAACGGGCGCCCAGCGATCATAGGCCTGCTCGACCGTACCGCGGGTGAGGTCGAGCTGCTGGGTGCCGTCAAGGTTCATGATCTTAGCCATCGATGAGGTTCTCGCTGTGGGTCAAAGGTTGGATCAGCCGCGCACCGGCCGCCGCGCCATCACGGGCGAGGCGCGCAAGGCACGGCTGGGCTGGAGTGAGGTGAGATTGCCGACGAACTGGCGCGCGCTGTTCTCCCAGGAGCGCTCCAGCGCGAAGTTGCGGCAGGTCTCGCGCGACATGGTGAGTGCGCGCAGACAAGCGGCACGCAGATCGTTGTCGATCGCGCCAATCGGATGATCGGCGATGACATCCTTGGGACCCGTCACCGGAAACGCCGCAACCGGCGTGCCGCAGGCGAGCGCTTCGAGCTGCACCACGCCGAACGTGTCGGTGAGGCTCGGAAACACGAAGACGTCGGCCGCAGCGAGATGCGCGTTCAGATCCGCGCCCTTCTTCTCGCCGAGGAAAACCGCGTCCGGATATTTCTTCTCGAGCGCGGCCTTCTGCGGGCCGTCGCCGACGACGACCTTGGTGCCGGGCAGATCGAGCGACAGGAACGCCTCGAGGTTCTTCTCGACCGCGACGCGGCCCATGGTCATGAAGATCGGGCCCGGCAGATCGAGCTTGGCCGGAGCGTCCGGATGGAACAGCTCGGTGTTGACGCCGCGGCCCCAGAAGCCGAGCCGCTTGAAGCCGCGCCCGGAAAGCTCCTGCCGCAGCGACGGCGTCGCCACCATGGTCATGGCGGCGGCATCGTGGAAGTGGCGCAGCACGGCATAGCCGACGGCATCGGGAATGCCGGTCCGCACCGAGACGTATTCCGGGAAGCGCGTCGTGTAGGAGGTGGTGAAGGCGAGGCCGTTGCGGCGGCAATAGGCGCGCGCAGCCCAGCCGATCGGGCCTTCGGTCGCGATATGCAGCGCTTCGGGCGCGGCCTTCTCGATCCGCCGCGCGATCTCCTTTCCGCTCGGCAGCGCTATGCGCAGGCCCGGATAGGTCGGCAGCGGCCAGGACCTGAAGCCATCAGGCGTCAGGAAGTCGATCTCGACATCGAGGGCCTTGGCGGCAGCCGCCAGCGAGGTCAGCGTCCGGACCACACCGTTGACCTGCGGATGCCAGGCGTCAGTCGCGATTAATACCCGCATGGGGAAATCCCGAGAGTTTGATGATTCTCGGCTTAGGACCATCAACCACGGATATTTCAGGCGTGTGACGTCACATAAGTGTCGGCGCGCTGTTTTGTTCGTTAACGGGCGCGCCCGGCCACGAAACTGTCATGAAACAATCCTTGCCACGACGAAACCGTTTTCGGTTTTCCGAGCAAACGTCCCGAAACTTATTGTCGTTAGTGAATTGGGCAACGGAGCACCGAAACGGTGCCGGGGTGACCAAGAAACACCACGCAAACAGGGGCGACCAATGTTCAATCTGGACACGTTCAAGACGTTTTCGCGCGCCGTTGCCATGAGTGCAGTGGCCGTGACCGCAATCGCATTTGCCGGCCCGGCCAAGGCTGCGCCCGTGCAGCTCTTCCCGTTCTTCCAGCCGTTGCCGACGATGACCGCGCCGCAGCCGCTTCAACCGTACCAGCCCTATCAGGCGCCGACCTATCAGACTGCGCCGTCCGAGGATCAGGACGCCGTCGAGACGCCGGCCCGCTTCCGCCGCCAGACCGTCAGCTATGCGACGCGTGAAGCGCCGGGCACCATCATCATCGATACGCCCAACACGTATCTCTACTACGTGCTCGGTAACGGCCAGGCGATCCGCTACGGCATCGGCGTCGGCCGCGATGGTTTCACCTGGTCCGGCACGCAGTCGGTGACCAAGAAGGCCGAATGGCCGGATTGGACCCCGCCGCCGGAAATGATCCAGCGCCAGCCTTACCTGCCGCGCCACATGGCCGGCGGCCCCGGCAATCCGCTCGGCGCCCGCGCCATGTATCTCGGCGGCACCGTCTATCGCATCCACGGCACCAACGCCCCCGATACCATCGGCAAGCACGTCTCCTCGGGCTGTATCCGCCTGACCAACGACGACGTCTCCGACCTCTACTCCCGCGTCAACGTCGGCACCAAGGTGATCGTGCTGCCGATGACCGAGCGGCGCGCTGAGCTTCGGTAGCGCCCGGCGCAAGCGACAGGACATCGTGACGCAAACGGCCCCGGAACCGACCGGGGCCGTTTTCGTTTGCAACGGGCACATCTTGTCATCTCACGTGGAGGCGCAGATGCAACCACGCCTGCAGACGTCGCGGGACACATGGCTGCGTCCGATCGCGGCCGTCGGAGCATTGACGCTGCTTCTCGCCGTGCCCTCCGCGCTCGCGCAGCAGCCGGCGAGCGACGATGCTGCCCAGCAGGCCTTCAACAATTCCTGCCGCACCTGCCATTCGGTGAAGGAAGGCGACAATCGCCTCGGTCCCAACCTCAACAAGATCGTCGGACGCAAGGCAGGCGCGCTGCCGAACTACAACTACTCGCCGTCGATGAAGGATGCCGGCTTCGTCTGGGACCAGGACAAGCTCACCCGCTTCATGGTCAAGCCCGACGAAATCGTCTCCGGCAACAAGATGCAGCCCTATGGCGGCATCTCGGCCGACGACGCCGCCAAGGTGGTTGCATATCTGCAGGCGGCAGCCAGCCAATAGAATCACGGGGGCTAGGTGGTGGTCGGCTCATATCGTCGCTCGATATAAAACGATTTTGCGGTGATCAGCCAGATGCCGCTGATACGGTGAAACGCGAGATAGTCGATGTATTGGAGCACATCGATCCGAACGCGAACCTTCACCAGAGCCTGCGCCGGTGACGCCAAGTCAAGCAGCAGTATCTCCTGAAGACGCTGGGCATTCCTTGATTGGGGGGACGGCGTCGATGCGAGCATCTTCCTGTAGTCGGCGGCTGGCAGTATCCGCAATTCGGCATCGCGAAATCCGTGCAGTTGCGCCGTCAGCGCGAAGACGCGATCGAACTGCGAGACGTCATTATCGTACATCAGTTTGAAGTAGCGCTCGACAGCCTCCAGCAGAGGCGCGACATCCGGGCTTTCGGTCATGGTTCACTCCATCAGCGGCAAGATCGGAGCAATCCATCCCACGGAAAGCCGAGGCATGTCCTTGCGAACTGGGCTAGTCTTGGCGACGCGGGCGCAACATTGTGCCCTTCTCGATCCAACAGGATGCGGTTCATGCCAAAATGCGAGCTGGATGCGATCGACCGGCGCATCGTCACCGAACTCCAGAGGAATGCACGACTGAGCAATATCGAATTGGCCGAAAGGGTCGGATTGTCACCGTCGCCCTGCCTGCGGCGGGTGCGGCGGCTGGAGCAAGACGGCTATATCGACGGCTACCGCGCGTCGTTGCGACGCGGCCGTCTCGGCCTCGGCTTCTCGGCCTTCCTCGGCGTCAAGATCAACGGCCATGCCAACAACCAGGCGCTGGGCTTCGAGAGAACGGTCGTCGCCATGCCTGAGGTCGTTGCCTGTCACCTCGTGTCCGGAGAGGCCGACTACCTCCTCGAGATCGTCGTACCCGAGCTCGAGGACTATCAGCGCTTCCTCGTCGACAAGTTGCTCAACCTGCCAATTGTGAAGGAAGTGCGCAGCAGCATTGCAATCCAAACGCTGAAAGCCGGCGCACCGTTGCCTCTGGCACATCTCGCATCGCCATGATCAGATTGCTCACCCCCGCCGACGCGCCCCTCTACCGCGCAATCCGGCTGGAAGCGCTCGCGGCGCATCCCGAGGCTTTCACCAGCACGTTCGAGCGCGAGCGGGAGAAGCCGCTCGCATGGTTCGATGAGCGCCTCACGACATCGGACGTGTTCGGCGCGTTCATCGCGGACGAGCTGGTGGGGACCGCCGGCTTCCGCCGCGAGGACGGCGCGAAGATTGCGCACAAGGCGGTGCTGTGGGGCATGTATGTGCGGCCCGGCGCGCGCAAATCCGGCACGGCCAGGCTGCTCGTCGATGCGGTCGCGGCTCATGCGGCACAGCGCGTCGAGCAGCTTCATCTCGCCGTCGTCAGCGAGAACCTACCTGCGTTGCGTCTCTACGCGGCTGCAGGGTTTGTCGAATACGGTCGCAGCGTGAAGGCGCTGAAGCACAATGGCCGATATTACGATGAGACGCTGATGGCTTTGTTCTTCGACCCCGAGATCAGCCGCAACCACGCCGCTGAGTGAAACGCACTCATCAGCAGATACATCGGCACCATCCCGCCGAGCGACAGGCCGTGTCCGGCGGAGCAGAGCATGTCCGCCGGGCCGCCCCCGGGCACGGCCGTCAGCACGGCCATGATCGCGAAGGTGGGCGTGGCCGCAAGACCCAGCCATCGGGCAAGGCGGGATGCGGCCTCCCTGCCGTCACGGCTGGTGCCGGCGGGATGGACGTCGCTCACTGCGCGCCCGGCGTGCGGAGCGCGATCTCGCCGGCGTCCGACACCTCGACCCATTTCTTGTCCGGCGCAGCACCCGCCTCGTAGCTGTCGTTCCAGTTCCACCATTTGTAGGTCGGCGACTTCGGATAACCGGCCGGCGAATCCTCCCAGGGCTCCTGGCGGCCGAGCGGGGTGATGTCGAGATAGTTCCAGGTGCCGCCCATCTGTTCGTCGCCGCGGCTCTTGATCAGATAGGTGCGGAAGATGCGCGTGCCGTCGCGGTAGAACACGTTGGTGCCGTGCCACTCGCCGACGCCGAAATCGGCATCGAAACTGTCGGTGATGGTGACCCACGGAATGTTCCAGCCCATCCGCGCCTTCAGCCGCGCGATGTCGGCTTGCGGCGCGCGCGAAGCGAACACCAGCGTGGTGTCGCGGGCGTTCAGATGGGAAACATGGGCGACCTGGTCGGCCACCATGGAGCAGCCGCGGCAGGCATGGTCGGGCCAGCCGAACACCCCCGGCTCGAAGAAGGCCCGGTAGAGGATGAGCTGCTTTCGGCCCTGGAACAGATCGAGCAGACTGGCCTTGCCCGAGGGCGCCTCGAATGCGTAGGTTTTGTCGACTTCCATCCACGGCATGCGCCGGCGTTCGGCGGCGAGTGCATCGCGGGCGCGGGTATGCGCCTTTTCCTTCACGAGCAGTTGCTGACGGGCTGCCTCCCAGTCCTGCGGCGACACCACCGGCGGTGTTTGCATGGCGGCGTTAGTTCCTGCTTTTTCAACTGATGTCATCATGTCTCTCCAAACCTCTTGCTCACCGCACATCGTCGGCCGTGAGCGAGTTCTCGCACCGGACGGGGCCGCGGTGGGAGTAACAAGTGTGGCGGGATTTTCATGGAGTCGCTGATCACGGCTGCGGCGCGCGCGTTGGAGGCCGGCGATCCCCTCGGCGCCCTGAACCGCGTCGCGCTGCGCAACGATGCGCCGTCGCTGGCGCTACGCGGCATCGCGATGGCGCAGCTCGGCGACCTCGCAAAAGCGAAGACGCTGCTGCGCAGCGCTGCGCGCGCGTTCGGGCCGAGAGAGGCGGTCGCGCGCGCCAGATGCGTGGTGGCCGAGGCCGAGATCGCACTGGTCTCGCGCGACCTGAGCTGGCCGGCCAAGACGCTCGCAGCCGCACGCGCGACGCTCGCAAGCCATGGCGATCTCGCCAATGCCGCCCATGCCGGCCATATCGAGGCCCGTCGGCTGCTGCTGCTCGGACGGATCGACGAGGCCGAGCGCACGCTGGCCGCGATCGGCGCCTCCCCGCTGCCGCCTGCATCCCTCGTGGTGCGCGAGCTGGTGGTCGCCGGCATCGCCATCAGGCGGCTGAAAACCAGAGATGCGCGCGCCGCGCTCGACCGCGCAGCCAAGGCAGCGCTGCAGGCAAGAATCCCGGCGCTCGCAGCCGAGGTCGACAGCGCCAGCCTCGTCCTGAACACGCCGGCCGCGCGCCTGATCGCGCGCGGCAGCGAGCACCCGCTGCTGCTCGGCGAGGTCGAGAGACTGGCGACCTCGACGGCGCTCGTCGTCGACACCTTCCATCACGTCGTGCGTAGGCAAGGCACGGCCGTGTCGCTCGGAACGCGCCCCGTGCTGTTCGCGCTCGCCCGCCTGCTGGCGCAGGCATGGCCCGCCGATGTCTCGCGCGAGGCGCTGATATCGGGCGCGTTTGGGGCCAGGCACGTCGATGAGTCCCATCGCGCGCGCTTGCGCGTCGAGATCGGTCGGCTCCGCACCCAGCTCAAGCCGCTGGCCGAGATCAGCGCAACGAAGCAGGGTTTTGAACTGGCCCCGCGGAAAACGCGCGACGTCATCGTGCTGGCGCGGCCCGTCGAGGAGAAGCACGCCGCCGTGCTCGCCATTCTCGCCGACGGCGAACCGTGGTCGAGCTCGGCGCTCGCGCTCGCGCTTGGCATGAGTGCACGCACGGTGCAGCGGGCGCTCGAAGAGCTGGCGCGCGCCAGCAAGGTGCAGTCGTTCGGCCACGGACGGGCGCGCCGCTGGATGACCCCGCCGGTCCCCGGATTCCCGACAGGCTTGTTACTCCCCGGACCGCTCCTGAAGGCGTAGATTGGTCACATCACAGGGATCGAGCAGATGAAGCGTTCCGCCGCAGAGATCGTCACGGAGTACGGGCCTTTCGAAGGCGTCGAGGCCGTGCACGGCGTCACCTATGACGGCACCCATGTCTGGTTCGCATCGGGCGACAAATTGAATGGCCTCGATCCGGCCAACGGCAGAATCGCGCGCTCGCTCGATGTCGCCGCACATGCGGGCACGGCGTTCGACGGCCGCCATTTGTTCCAGATCGCGGAGGATCGCATCCAGAAGATCGACGCCGCGACAGGCAAGGTGCTCGCCACGATCCCCGCGCCCGGTGGCGGCGGCGATTCCGGATTGGCCTGGGCCGAAGGTTCGCTCTGGGTCGGTCAGTATCGCGAGCGCAAGATCCATCAGATCGATCCCGACAGCGGCAAGATTCTCCGCACCATCGAGAGCAAGCGTTTCGTGACCGGGGTGACCTGGGTCGACGGCGAGCTCTGGCATGGCACCTGGGAGGGCGAGGACAGCGATATCAGGCGGATCGATCCCGATACGGGCAAGGTGCTCGAGCAGCTCGACCTGCCGGCCGGGACGATGGTTTCGGGGCTGGAATCCGACGGCGGCGACCGCCTTTTCTGCGGCGGCGGCGACAGCGGCAAGGTGCGCGCGGTCCGCCGTCCCAGGCGGGGCTAGCTGCGGGCTGGCCGCCCGAACAGAGGGACACCGCACAGCCGCAGCCGTTAACCGATTTGCCGCAATTCCACCCCACCGGTGCGCTCTAGCGCCCTCCTCGCCCGCCCTGTAAAATCCCCGTTGGGGCGGCTTGGGGGATTGATGCGTCTGACGTTGAACTTGAAGACTGTCCTGATCGCCGTTGCGGTGCTCGCGGCGTCGTTTTTCATCAGCCTGAAGGCAATGGATTGGCTGTCGCCGCGCGCGACCAATTCCGCGCCGCCGGTCGCGCAACTGCCGCCGCTGCCGCCGGTCTCGAAAAGCTCGATCGTGGTGGCGCCGGTGGCGATCGCGCTGTCGGCGATCCGGGAGCAGGCCGAGAAGGCCGCGCCGCGCAATTTTGCCGGCAAGGCCGAGAACCCGATCTCGCAGATTCTGCAGGACGCCGATATCGGCTGGACCGCCGCCCGCGGACCGATGGCGGCTGTCGGCGACAAGGACGTGCTGACGCTGTCGACGCCGATCACCGGCAAGCTGAACGTGACGGGATCGCTCTCGGCGAAAGCCACCGGCGCGCTCGGCGATGCGCTGGGCAGCGTGCTCGGCGGCGACGCGGCGAAACGGATCGGCGCGGTCAACATCAAGAATTTGAACGCCAGCGCCGAGATCAAGGGCAACGTGGTCGTCACCTCGCGCCCGAAGCTCGCGGCCGCCTGGCATCTCGAGCCGAATTTGGGCGCACAGGTCAATCTCGGCGATACCAACCTCAACGTCGCCGGCGCCAAGGTCAACGTGCCGGCGCAGGTGAAGCCGCTGATCGACAAGACCGTCGGCGATCAGCTCAACGTCGTTTCGGAGCGCATCCGCAACGATCCCAGCCTGCGCGAGAACGCGAAGGTGCAATGGGCCAAGGCCTGCCGCTCGATCCCGCTGCAAGGCGGCGGCTCCTCGGCGGCGCTGCCGCCGCTCTGGCTCGAGATGAAGCCGACCCGCGCCATCGCGGCGCAGCCGCGCGTCGACGCGCAGAACGTGACGCTGCTGCTCGGCCTCGAGGCCGAGACGCGCGTGACGTCGACGCAGACCAAGCCGGACTGCCCGTTCCCCGACAAGATCTCGATCGTGCCGCCGACCGGCACCGGCGTGAACATCGGCGTTCCCATCGACGTGCCCTTCACCGAGATCAACAAGCTGATCGCGGCACAGATGGTCGGCCACACCTATCCCGAGGATGGCTCCGGTCCGGTCGAGGTCACGGTGAAGAGCGTCAACGTCGTCCCCTCCGGCGAGCGGCTGCTGATCTCGCTCTTGGTGCGTGCCAAGGAGAAGAAGAGCTGGCTCGGGCTCGGCGCCGAGGCGACCGTGCACATCTGGGGCCGGCCGATGCTCGACCAGGCCCAGCAGACGCTGCGGCTCGCCGACATCCAGCTCGCGGTGGAGTCCGAAGCGGCCTTCGGGCTGCTTGGCGCAGCCGCCCGCGCGGTGGTGCCGCAGATGCAGCAGGCGCTGGTGCAGAAGGCGACGCTCGACCTGAAGCCGATCGCCGCCAACGCGCGCGAGAAGATCGCAGGCGTCATCGCCGACTTCCAGAAGAGCGAGGACGGCGTCAAGGTCGAGGCCAATATCAGCAGCCTGACGCTCGCCGACATCGCCTTCGATTCCAAGACGCTGCGCGTGGTCGCGGAAGCCGGCGGCACACTCAACGTGTACGTGACGAAGCTGTCGGGGATGTAGCGCGCGTTCCTGCACGGAATCCGCGCAGCCCTGATCGCTTCCGCCGCTGGCATTCTCGTCGGAGGGTGCTAAGCTGCCCGTCGCAACCTCGGATGAGGTGCTGACAGCGGCAGTTGAGTGGGGCGCGAAGACGATATGGAAGCCGGCATGGTCACGCCCGCACTGGTGCGGTTTTCCGGCATTCAGAAAACCTATGATGGCGAGCATCTCGTGGTGAAGAACCTCGATCTCGACATCAAGAAGGGCGAGTTCATCACCCTGCTCGGCCCGTCGGGCTCGGGCAAGACGACCACGCTGATGATGCTGGCGGGCTTCGAGGTTCCGACCCACGGCGAGATCTACCTCGCGGAACGGCCGATCAAGAACATGCCGCCGCACAAGCGCGACATCGGCATGGTGTTCCAGAACTATGCCCTGTTTCCGCACCTGACGATCGAGGAGAACGTCGCTTTTCCGCTGTCCGTCCGCAAGGTCGGCAAGGCGGACACGCAGGCGCGCGTCAAGGCGGCGCTGCGCATGATCAAGATGGAAACCATGGCGCAGCGGCGGCCCGGGCAACTGTCCGGCGGCCAGCAGCAGCGCGTGGCGCTGGCCCGCGCGCTGGTCTTCAACCCGCAGCTCGTGCTGATGGACGAGCCGCTGGGCGCGCTGGACAAGCGCCTGCGCGAGCAGATGCAGCTGGAGATCAAGCAGCTGCACGAGACGATGGGCATCACCGTCGTCTATGTCACCCACGACCAGAGCGAAGCGCTCACCATGTCGGACCGCATCGCCGTGTTCAACGACGGCATCGTGCAGCAGATCGACCGGCCCGACGCGCTGTATGAGCATCCGGTCAACAGCTTCGTCGCCAACTTCGTCGGCGAGAACAATGTGCTGGCCGGCACCGTGGAGACGATCGAGCAGGACTATTGCCGCGTCGCGCTGGCGGCCGGCGGCGCCGTCATGGCCCGTGCGGTCAACGTATCGGGCGCAGGCGCATCGACCTCCCTGTCGGTCCGGCCGGAGCGGATCGCCATCATCCCTGACGGCGCCTCCGGCGACGGACCGAACCGGCTGCCGGCCAAGGTGCAGAACACCATCTATCTCGGCGATCACGCGCTGGCTGTGCTCGATGTCGCCGGCAACGCCGAATTCATGGTCAAGCTTCAACCGGGGGCGCATGATAGCCTGAGGCCCGGCGAGAATGTCTTCGTCACCTTCCGCCCCGAGGACTGCCTCGCCCTCGATCCCGTCTGATCCGACCAACGCACTGCAATCGATCGACTCAATGCAAACGCAGATGAAGAAGGAACAAGGACCATGCTGAAGCGCAAGATTGGCAAGATTGCTCTGGGTTTCGCCGCGGCGTTCAGCGCCAGCGCCGCACTGGCCACGTTCGCGCAGGCACGCGACCTCACCGTCGTGTCGTGGGGCGGCGCCTATCAGGACGCCCAGAAGAAGGTCTATTTCGAGCCGTTCAAGAAGACGGCCGGCGTTGCCATGAACGACGAGTCCTGGGATGGCGGCGTCGGCGTGTTGCGCGCCAAGGTCCAGGGTGGCGCCGCCACCTGGGACCTCGTCCAGGTCGAGAGCGACGAGCTCGCGGTCGGCTGCGAGGAAGGCCTGTTCGAGAAGCTGGACTATTCCAAGATCGGCGGCGAGGCCGCTTACATCCCGCCGTCGGTCAATCCCTGCGGTGTCGGCGCCATCCTCTATGATTTCGTGCTCGGCTACGACAAGGACAAGCTGAAGGAAGCGCCCAAAGGCTGGGCCGACTTCTTCGACACCAAGAAGATTCCGGGCAAGCGCGCCCTGCGTCAGGGCCCGAAGACCACGCTCGAGATCGCGCTCATGGCCGACGGCGTCGCGCCGAAGGACGTCTACAAGGTTCTGGCGACCGACGAAGGCGTCGATCGCGCGTTCAAGAAACTCGACACCATCAAGGGCGACCTCGTCTGGTGGAAGGCCGGCGCGCAGCCGCCGCAACTGCTCGCCTCCGGCGAGGTGGCGATGACCTCGGTCTACAATGGCCGCATCGACACCGCGAACAAGAACGAGAAGAAGAACTTCGGCATGGTGTGGGATGGCGCGCTCTTCACCCTCGACAGCTGGGTCATCCTGAAGGGCAGCCCGAACAAGGACGCGGCCTACAAGTTCCTGGACTTCGCCGGCAAGGCTGAGAACCAGTCGAAACTCTCGGAGAACATCGCTTACGGCACCTCGAACAAGGACGCCGCCGGCCTGATCCAGCCGGCTGTCCTGAAGGATCTGCCGACCGCGCCCGACAACATCAAGAACGCGGTCGAGATCAACGTTGCCTTCTGGCTCGAGAACATCGACCGCCTGACCGAGCGCTTCAACAAATGGGCCGCGAAATAGCGCGGCCTGCAAGGCTCGATTCATGACGGATGCGCTTCTGACCGGCGCCAATGCGTCGACCGACGTGCCGCTCAAGCGCCGATTGAGGCGCGCGGAGCGGACACGCCAGGTCAAGGCATTGGCGCTGGTGCTGCCGCTTCTCGTCTTTCTGCTCTTCACCTTTGCGGGCCCGATCGCCGGCATGCTGTGGCGCGCGATCGATGACCGGGAGGTCCGCCAGGCCTTGCCGCAAACCGTCGCGGCTCTCGCCAGCTGGGACGGCAAGGACCTGCCGGACGAAAAGGCCTACGCGGCGCTGGCGAGCGACATCGTGGCGGCACGCGCCGCCGGCACCATCGCCATCGCGGCCAAACGACTCAATTACGCCCTGAACGGCTTTCGCACGATCCTGACCAGCACGGCACGCAATCTGAAGACGGTGCCGGAGCCCGGCACCGCGAAGGAGACGCTCGGCAAGATCAATCCGGCCTGGCGCGAGCGCACCACCTGGACGACGATCAAGGATGCGGGTGGCCCAGTCACCGGCTTCTACCTTCTGGCGGCGCTCGACCTGACACGGAACGTGGACGGCGCGATCGTCGCCGCCCCGCCGGATCAGGCGATCTACCGCGATGTCTTCGCCCGCACCTTCCTGATCAGCCTCGGTGTCACCGCGCTCTGCCTGATCCTTGGCTTCCCCGTCGCTTACCTGCTGGCGACGCTGCCGCCGGGCCGATCGAACCTGCTGATGATCTTCGTGCTGCTGCCGTTCTGGACATCGCTGCTGGTGCGCACCTGCGCCTGGATCGTGCTGCTGCAGAGCAACGGCGTCGTCAACGACAGCCTGCACTGGCTCGGCATCATCGACGCGCCGCTGCGCCTGATCTACAACCGCTTCGGTGTCTGCGTGGCGATGACCCACGTGCTGCTGCCGTTCATGATCCTGCCGCTGTACAGCAGCATGAAGGCGATCTCGCCGGCTTACATGCGGGCCGCCGCCTCGCTCGGTGCACCACCCCTCACCGCCTTCCTGCGCATCTACCTGCCGCAAACCCTGCCCGGCATCGGCGCGGGAAGCCTGCTCGTCTTCATCCTCGCGCTCGGCTACTACATCACGCCGGCCCTGGTCGGCGGCGCCGCCGACCAGATGATCAGCTACTTCATCGCGCTCTACACGACCGAGACCGCCAATTGGGGCCTCGCTTCGGCGCTCGGTGCCGTGCTGCTGCTGGCGACCATTCTGCTCGCTCTCGTCTACGGCAAGCTGGTGCAGGGCCAGCAGGTCACGGGAGGGATGAAGAATTGAGCGACAATCCTTCCCTCCGCACGCCGAGCCAGCGCATCGCGTGGACCGCGACCATCGTCATCTCGACGCTGGTGTTCATCTTCCTGATCGCCCCCATCCTCGCGATCATGCCGCTGTCCTTCAGCTCGGGCTCGTACCTCACCTATCCGTTGCCGGGCCTCTCCTTGCGCTGGTACGACGATTTCATCAATTCGCCGCGCTGGATGAATTCGCTGAAGAACAGCATGATCATCGGCGTCGCCTCGACGCTGCTGTCCATGGTTCTCGGCACGCTGGCAGCTCTCGGCCTCGCGCAATGGAAGAGCCGGTTCAAGCCGCTGGTGCTGGCTTTCGTGCTGTCGCCGGTCGTCGTGCCCGGTGTGATCACGGCGGTCGGCCTCTATTTCTTCTTCGCGCCGATCGGACTGACCGGCAGCTATGTCGGACTGATCCTGGCTCACACGGCGCTCGCGACGCCCTTCGTGGTGATCACGGTCGGCGCGACCTTGCAAAGCTTCGACACCAACCTCGCACGCGCCGCCGCCTCGCTCGGCGCCTCACCGCTCGAAGCGTTCCGCCGCGTGATCCTGCCGTTGATCCTGCCGGGACTGGCGTCGGGCGCGCTGTTCGCCTTCGCGACCAGCTTTGACGAGGTGGTGATCGTGCTGTTCATGGCAGGGCCGGAACAACGCACACTGCCGCGCGAAATGTTCAGCGGCATCCGCGAGAACATCAGCCCGACCATCACCGCCGCCGCAGTGATTTTAACGACGGTCTCGGTCATCCTGCTCGCCACTCTGGAGGGCTTGCGCCGACGCAATGAACGGTTGAAGGGCGGCGGCTGAGTGACGGCCTCTTCTTCCTTCTCCCCTTGTGGGAGAAGGTGGCGCGAAGCGCCGGATGAGGGGTCTGCCTCCACACGCTTGAATGCAAGATCAGTGTACGTGGAGAGAACCCCTCACCCGTCTCGCCGCTGCGCGGCGAGCCACCCTCTCCCGCAAGGGGAGAGGGTTAACCCCGCCTCCCCCTACTTATTTCCCAGTCTTTTTCACCTGCCCTCGGCTTTGCCCCCGCGACGGTTTGTCGCTAGAACAGTCCCCGCAACAAAGTCCAAACAACAAGGCTGAGGGAGAAAACCATATGCAGAAACTCATTGCCGCCGTCGCGGCCGGCTTCGCCATTGCCGCAACTTGCGGCGCGGCGCAGGCGCAGATTTCCGACAACGTCGTCAAGCTCGGCGTGCTCACGGACATGTCGAGCCTTTATGCCGACGCGACCGGCAAGGGTTCGCTCGCCGCTGTCGAGATGGCGGTCGCCGATTACGGCGGCAAGGTCGCAGGCGTTCCGATCCAGATCGTTTCCGCCGACCACCAGAACAAGCCCGACGTCGGCGTCAATATCGCCCGCAACTGGTACGACAACGAGAAGGTGGACGCGGTGATGGACGTGCCGACCTCCTCGGTCGCGCTGCCGATCTCGGCGCTGACGCGCGAGAAGAACAGGATCAACATCAATTCCGGCGGCGGCTCCTCGGACATCACCGGCACCGCCTGCTCGCCCAACACGGTGCACTGGACCTACGACACCTACGCGCTGTCGAACGTCGCCGGCAAGGCGATGGTGAAGCGCGGCGAGGACACCTGGTTCTTCGTCACCGCGGACTACGCGTTCGGCATGGCGCTGCAGCGCGACGCTGCCAATGTCGTCAAGGAGAGCGGGGGCAAGGTGCTCGGCGAGGTCCGCCATCCGCTCAACTCATCCGACTTCTCCTCCTTCCTGCTGCAGGCCCAGGCCTCCAAGGCCAAGGTGGTCGCGCTGGCGAACGCCGGCGGCGACACCACCAACGCGCTGAAGCAGGCGGCCGAGTTCGGCATCACGCAAGGCGGCCAGAAAATGATCGCGCTGCTGCAGGAGATCACCGACACGCATTCGCTCGGCATCAAGGCCACGCAGGGCCTGATCGTCACCGACGCGTTCTACTGGGACATGAACGACGAGACCCGCGCCTTCTCCAAGCGCTTCAACGACAAGGTCGGCCACATGCCGACCATGATCCAGGCCGGTCTCTACTCGGCGACCATGCACTATCTGAAGGCGATCGAAGCCATCAAGACCGACGAAGCGCCGAAGGTGATGGAGCAGATGCGCAATACGCCGGTGAACGATTTCTTCGCCAAGAACGGCAAGATCCGCATCGACGGCCGCATGGTCCACGACATGTATCTGTTCGAGGTGAAGAAGCCGGAAGAGTCCAAGGGCGAGTGGGATCTCTACAAGCTGCTCGCCACCGTTCCCGGCGACGAAGCCTTCCGGCCGCTCGACAAGGGTGGCTGCCCGCTGGTGAAGTCGAACTGAATCTCTTCTCCCTCTCCCCGCCTGCGGGGAGAGGGAGAAGACACGACAGCGCGCCCGGTGAAAACCGGGCGCGCTGCGTTTAGGCCATCACGCGATCCGCATTACTCCGAGTACTTGAACTCGGGCATGTTCTTCAGCTCGTCCTTGGTGGCGTTGAACACGGCGTGGTCCGGATACCATTTCGACGAGGACGACGCTGTGGTCGTGGTCGTCGTGGTCTTCTCGGTGCCGGTCGCAGCGCCCGTCGTGGTGGTCGCAGCGGGCTTGGCACTCGGGTTCGCGCCGGTACCGGTATAGGCCACCGCCTCGTTGACGAATTTCAGCTTCTCATAGGGCACGGCCACGAGATGCTCGCCCATGCCGAGGAAGCCGCCGACGCCGATCACAGCGATCTTCACGGCGCCGCTCTTGTCCATCAGCAGGTCGTTGATCGAGCCGACGCTCTCGTTGGCGTCGTTGTAGATCTTCAAGCCGACCATTTTCGACGCGCGCCACTCGCCCGACGCGGTCGTGGTGGTGGTCGTCGCAGTGGTGGCCGCGGTCGGCGACTTGTCGGTGGTGGCGGTCGGGTTCTGCGCGAACGCAACGGTCGCAAGCAGAGCGGTGCCGGCAAGGCCGGCGGCGATCGATTTCATCAACATTGTTGTCCTCTCCTTCAGCAGAAAACGCATGCGGAGAAAACAGCCACCATCATCCGCAGTTCCTGTGCTGCGGCAATTTCGTTGCCTCATTGCGGCGCTGCGCTGCGAGGAAAGTTCCTGTCGAGGAACGTGCGAAACGCACAGTTCCTCGCCGACGATCTTGCGCCCTGGGATGTAGCAAGATCGCGGCGAGGAACGCGCCGACCGGCGTCGCGCGGGTCAGCTCTGGTAGTCGATCAGAAGCGCGGAGATCTCCGTGCTGCTCGCGGAGCTCGTGGTGCCGTTCGCGTTGTAGGACGAGTTCGACGAAGACTGCGACTGCTGCAGCGCCTGGAGGAACTGCTCGAGAATTTTCGCCGTGCTGGACTCGGTCGAGCTGCTGCTCGTCGAATCCGTCGACGACGAGGCGTCCGAAGAGCCGCCATCCGACGGCGGCGGACCGGGAAGCGGGCCGCCCGCACCGCCCGGACCACCGGGCCCTTTGCCGAAGGCGGACTGGAAGACGCCCTTCAGCTCGTCGGCCTGGTCCGACGTCAGCGTCCCGTTCGAGACCTCGCCTGCGATGAGATCGTCGATCTTCGACTTCAGGCCGTCCTTGGACGGCTTGGTGCCGCTGGACTGATCGCTGGACCTGCTCTGCTGAAGCGCGGTGTCGATGTCTTGCAGGGCGGTCGTGAGGGCGGATTGGTCCGACGACGAGATCGTGCCGTCCGACACTTCCGATTGCAATTCCTGCTGCAGCCGCTGCAGCGGCGACTGGTGATTACTGGCCGAGGTCGCCGAAATCGACGTCATGAGTGCACCGTGGTTTTTGCGGGGTTTCGTACATTCCGGCGCCACGGTATGGTTAACGGGCTTAACGAGACCTTGCCGTATGACTACCCAGTCGTTGCGGGGTGTTGCGGAAATACATTCGGAAACAAACGGAAACAAAAATCTTCGCCTTTTGGCCCGAATCTTGGACAAACAAAGCTCATGGCCATTCCTTCTCCCAACATCCTGATCGTCGAAGACGATCGCGAAACCCGGACGTTGATTGCGAAATATCTCCGCAACAACTCCTGCAACGTTACCGCTGTGAGCGACGGCCGCGAGATGTCGCGTGCCATGGCCGACCACCGCGTTGATCTCATCATCCTTGACGTCATGCTGCCGGGCGAGGACGGCCTCAGCCTGTGCCGCAAGGTGCGCTCCGAGGCCCAGACGCCGATCATCATGCTGACCGCGCGCGGCGAGGACGTCGACCGCATCGTCGGCCTCGAAATGGGTGCGGACGATTATCTGCCGAAGCCGTTCAACCCGCGCGAGCTGCTCGCCCGCATCAACGCGGTGCTGCGGCGGCAGGCGTCCGCACAGGCCGCGAGCTCGATCGAGGGCGCCTCCACCCTCGCCTTCGAAGGCTGGCGCATAGACCTGCGGCTGCGCGAGCTGCGCAATCCCGAAGGCGCGCGCGTCGCGGTGACCAGCGCCGAGTTCGACCTGCTCCGTACGTTCTGCGAGCGTCCCGGCCGGGTGCTCTCGCGCGACAGCCTGCTCGACCTCACGCAGGGCCGCAACACCGGCTCGTTCGAGCGCTCGATCGACGTGCTGGTCAGCCGTATCCGCCGCAAGATCGAACCCAATCCGGCCGATCCCACCATCATCAAGACGGTGCGTTCCGGCGGTTACCTGTTTACGCCCAGAACGGAAGCGGTTACGACGCCCCTGAGCAACTGACGGGGCGTTAAGACGATGAGGCCGTTCGGGTTCTTCCACCTCAAGGGCATCGGCGGGCAGATCGCTGCGCTGGTGCTGGCCTCGACCGTCGCGCTGCATCTCGTCGTCACCACCGCCTTCCTGATCAGCCGGCCCGACCGCCCGGACCAGCCGCCGGACGGTGCGCCGCAATTGATGGATGCCGCGCTGCTGCTCGGCTCGGCCAAGCCGGACGACCGGCCGCGTCTCGCCGCAGATATCGCGCGCGCCTTCCCGAAGCTCAACATCGAGATATCGGCGCCGGGCACGGCGATTGTGGTCGAGGACAGCGAAAGCCAGCACCTGCACGGGCTCCGTCGCCATCTCGGCCGCGGCTACAAGGTGGTGCAGCTTGCGCCCGAGGGCGGCGCCCACCGCATCGGCGTGCAATTGCCTGACGGCACCATGATCGCGGGCCATGTCGAGAACGGTCCGCGTCCGTGGTTCTGGGGCGCGCCATGGCTGGTGACGCTGATGACCGCCTTCATCTGCATCAGCGTGCTCGGCCTGTGGGCGGCGCGCGCGCTGGCGACGCCGCTCTCTTCCTTTGCCAAGGCGGCCGAGAATTTCAGCCTGGACGGCGGCGCAGAGCCCCTGCCCGAGCGCGGCCCGGAGGAGATCCGCTCGGTTGCCCGCGCGCTCAACCGCATGCATGAGCGGATCGCGCGGCTGATGTCGGACCGCACCCGCATGCTGGCTGCGATCAGTCACGATCTGCGCACGCCGATCACGCGGCTGCGTCTGCGCGCCGAGTTCATCGAGGACGAGGGCAACCGCAAGCGCATGCTGATCGACCTCGACCAGATGCGCTCGATGCTGGAAAGCGTGCTGTCGCTCCTGCGCAACGACCGCAAGATCGAGGCGATCACGCTGGTCGATATCGCGAGCACGCTGCAGCTGATCGCCGATCAGTTCGGCGACATGGGCCATGTCGTACACTATGACGGCCCGTCATCGGCGACCGCTGCGGCGCGCCCCGACGATCTGCATCGCGGCGTCACCAACCTCGTCGAGAACGCGGTGCGCTTCGGCGCCGAGGTGACGATCCGCCTCGATGTCGACGGCACAAAACTCGTCATCGACGTCGAGGACGACGGCCCCGGCATTTCGGACGCGCGCAAGCAGGAGATGCTCGAGCCGTTCGTGCGCGGCGACGACGCGCGCACCATGGACGATTCCACCGGCTTCGGCCTCGGCCTGTCGATCGCGCGCGCGATCGCGCTCGCCCATGGCGGCGAGCTGTCGCTGCACGACCGCCAGCCGCACGGGCTGATCGTGCGGATGCAATTGCCGGTGTGGCAGCAGCCGCCGCTGGCGGCGCAGGTCGCTGCTTGAACGTCGCGGCTTGAACGTCGCTGCTTAAGCTGCGAGCGGCGGATAATCCACGGCAGACTCGTCGAAGATCGCGATCGCCTCGAAGCGATAGCCGCAGGCCTGGCAATTCCAGAGATAGGAGACCCGCCCCTCGCCCGGCTCGATCCAGTCGGGCTGCGCGATCGACGCGCCGCACTGGGCACAGGGATTCTGTCTGGGAATGTCGCCGGTGTGGGTCTTCACCATGGTTGTTTTTGTCATGGCACCTCTCCCGATTCGCAGGGCGCTTCTTACTCGCTTTCGCGGACCAGCGCGAATAGACAGGCTTGCTGCCGCGACACGCGTGTCCACCTGAGGGAACTCTTGCGCCGGCATTGAGTCGTAACAGCGGCTCTGCGCCGCCAAATCGGTCACGGCGGCGTTTGGTCACATCATCGCCGCGTTCGGGAGGCCTAACGGCAACCGGGCGCAGGTTGCTCAGGCATTCCGGGGTATCTGATGAAAATTTTACGCGCTGCCGCGCTCATTGCGGCAGGAATGATGTTGCCGCTGGTGTCGCCGCAGGCCGCCTTCGCGGGCCAGGCCGAATATGCGGAGATGGTCGCGATGCATGCGCGCGCCAACGGCGTGCCGGAGGCGCTGGTCCATCGCGTCATCATGCGCGAGAGCCGCTATCAGCCCGGCCTGGTCGGCCGTGGCGGCGCGATCGGCATGATGCAGATCAAGCTCGCGACCGCCCGCGGCCTCGGCTACACCGGCGATGCCGCAGGCCTGCGCGACCCCAACACCAATCTCACCTATGCGGTAAAGTACCTCGCCGGCGCCTATCACGCCGCCAATGGCGACCACGACCGAGCCGTGCGTTATTTCGCGGGCGGCTATTACTACGTTGCAAAGCATCAGCGCCAGCAGGCCATGCAGCAGGCGAGCTTCGTGGCGAATGACCAGGCCTGGCTCGAGCCCAACGGCAATCCGCAGCCGATGTTCGGCGGCCCGGCGCATCGCAAGCTCGCCCAGCACGTCCGCAACGCGCGGGCGCAGGCGCCCAGATAATCCCCTGTTCCAGCCAAACGCGTTGACACAGGCCCCCACTAGCCTACATTAGAGCCGTTCCGAGGGGTGCTCCGAGGAGGAGCTGAGATACCGCTAAATGGGCAAGCCTGCACTTCAGCAAGCCGGCCCAGGACCGCGGTGACCCTTTGAACCTGATCCGGGTCATGCCGGCGAAGGGACAGGGATGTTGCAGACGACCAAGCGACCGGATTCTCCGGTATCCATCATCGGTGCAGGCATAGCCGGAGCCTGGCAGGCGCTGTTGTTCGCGCAGGCCGGCCACGCCGTGACGCTACACGAGCGCAGTGACGCCGGCATGACCGACGCCACCAGCCATTGGGCCGGCGGCATGCTCGCGCCTTATTGCGAGGCCGAGGTCGCCGAACCCATCATCAGCCGCCTCGGCCTGCGCTCGCTCGATATCTGGCGGCGCGAACTGCCCGATACCCCCTTCAACGGCTCGCTCGTCGTCGCCCATCCGCGCGAGCGCAACGATTTCGAGCGTTTTGCGCGGATGACCGAAGGCCATCGCCGCCTCGATGCCGCAGGCCTCGCCGCGCTCGAACCGTCGCTCGAGGGCCGCTTCCGCGACGCGCTGTTCTTCCCGACCGAGGGCCATGTCGAGCCGCGACGCGTGCTGCCGAAGCTGCACGAGCGCATCAAGGCCGCCGGCGGCACCATCAAGTTCGGCAGCGACGTCACCGCGGCTGAACTTGACGGCATCGTCATCGACTGCCGCGGCCTGTCCGCGCGTGAGGAACAAGGCGAGTTGCGCGGCGTCAAGGGCGAGATGATCCTGATCGAGAGCAGCGAGGTGCGGCTCGCGCGCCCGGTTCGGCTGATCCATCCGCGCTGGCCGCTCTACGTGATCCCGCGCGAGGACAATCTGTTCATGCTGGGCGCGACCTCGATCGAGGCCGAGGACACCGGCGTCAGCGTCCGCTCCGCGCTGGAGCTGTTGGGCGCGGCCTATGCGGTGCATCCGGCCTTCGGCGAAGCCCGCATCGTCGAATTCGGCTCGGGCCTGCGCCCCGCGTATCCGGACAATCTGCCGCGCATCGGCGTGCGCGGCGGCCAGATCAGCGTCAACGGGCTCTACCGCCACGGCTTCCTGCTCGCGCCGGCGCTGGCCGAGCTGACGCTCAACTACGTCGAGCGCGGCCAGATCGACAATGAGGTGATGCAATGCGCGTGATCGTGCAATGATTGTGATCGTAAACGGCGAGCAACGCGAGATCACTGCGGCCAGCGTCGACGCGCTGCTCTCGGAGCTCGACTATGAAGGCACGCATTTCGCCATCGCGCTGAACTACGACGTCGTGCCGAAAAGCCGCTGGGCCGAGACCGCACTGAAGGCCGGCGACGAGATCGAGATCATCACGCCGCGGCAGGGAGGGTGAGGACATGGTGACCTTCTACGGCAAAACCTTCGCCTCGCGCCTGCTGATCGGCAGCGCGCTCTATCCTTCGCCCGCGATCATGCAGGACGCGATCCGCGCCTCGGGCTCGAACATCGTGACGGTGTCGCTGCGGCGCGAATCCGCCGGCGGCAAGACCGGCGACGCGTTCTGGAAGCTGATCCGCGAGGTCGACGTTGCCGTGCTGCCGAACACCGCCGGCTGCCGCAGCGTGCGCGAGGCCGTCACCACAGCAAAGCTCGCGCGCGAATTGTTCGGCACATCCTGGATCAAGCTCGAAGTGATCGCCGACAACGACACGCTGCAGCCCGACGTCGTCGGCCTGGTCGAGGCCGCGACGATCCTGATCAAGGACGGCTTTGAGGTGTTCCCCTATTGCACCGAGGATCTCTCGGTCGCGAACCGGCTGGTCGATGCCGGCTGCAAGGTGGTGATGCCGTGGGCCGCGCCCATCGGCAGCGCCAAGGGCATCATCAACCGCGACGCGCTGAAACTGATGCGCGAGCGGCTGCCCGACATCACGCTGGTGGTCGATGCCGGCATCGGCGCGCCCTCGCACGCCGCCGAAGCGCTCGAGCTCGGCTATGACGCCGTGCTGCTCAACACGGCGATCGCCAAAGCCGCCGATCCCGTGGCGATGGCAAAAGCCTTCCGCCTCGGAATCGAGGCCGGCCGCACTGCGTTCGAAGCCGGGCTGATGAACGCCCGCGACTTCGCTTCCCCCTCCACCCCTGTCGTTGGGACCCCGTTCTGGCATGCCGTATCCTGATCGCTTCTATCCCGTCGTCGACAGCCTCAAATGGGTCGAACGCCTGACCAAGCTCGGCGTCGGCACCATTCAGCTGCGCACCAAAGAGCTCAACGACGCCGACGCGCTGCAGATCGTCACCGACGCGCTGGCCATCACCAACGGCACGCAGGCCAAGCTGGTCGTCAACGACTATTGGCGCGCGGCGATCGTCGCCGGTGCAAAATATCTGCATCTCGGCCAGGAGGATCTGGCCGACGCCGATCTCAAGGCGATCCGCGAGGCCGGCCTGTCGCTCGGCGTCTCCACCCATGACGACGCGGAGCTCGAGACTGCGCTCGCGGCAGAGCCGGATTACGTCGCGCTCGGCCCGATCTTTTTCACCACGCTGAAGTCCATGCGCTTCGAACCGCAGGGCATTCCAAAAATCACGGAATGGAAGAAGCGCGTCGGCACCATCCCGCTGGTCGCGATCGGCGGCATCAAGTTCGAGCACGCCGCGGAGATCTTTGCCGCGGGTGCCGATTCCATCGCCGTCGTCAGCGACGTCACCCAGAATGCCGACCCGGATGCGCGGGTGCGGCAGTGGCTCGGCGCGAAGGAGGCGGCGTGATGGCTTCACTTTCACTCTCCCGTCACCCTGAGGTGGCCGCGCAAGCGGCCCTCGAAGGGCGACAGCCCGGCTCTTTCATCCTTCGAGGCGCGCAAGTGCGCGCACCTCAGGATGACGAGATCAACATTGCACCCAGGAATTAAAGAGTAACCGGAGGATCCCATGAACATCCGCTCCAACCCCGACAAGACCGTGCCTGCCGTCACCACCGGCCCGCCGCCCTCTTCGCGAAAAATCTTCGCATCGCCCGATGCCGCGCCGGATGTCCGCGTGCCCCTGCGCGAGATCATCCTCTCGGAAGGTGCCGGCGAGCCGAACCTGCCGGTGTACGACACCTCGGGCCCCTACACCGATCCGTCCGTGACCATCGACGTCAACGCCGGTCTCGCGCGCGGCCGCAAGGCGTGGGTGCTGGAGCGCGGCGGCGTCGAGGAATATGACGGCCGCCAGATCAAGCCGGAAGACAATGGCAGCGTCTCCACCGACCACGCCGCGCGCGCCTTCAGCGCCTATCACAAGCCGCTGCGCGGCCTCGACGGCCACAAGATCACCCAGCTCGAATTCGCGCGCGCCGGCATCATCACCAAGGAGATGATCTACGTCGCCGAGCGCGAAAACCTCGGCCGCAAGCAGCAGCTCGAACGCGCGGAAGCCGCCCTTGCCGACGGCGAGAGCTTTGGCGCCGCGGTGCCCGCCTTCATCACGCCGGAGTTCGTGCGCAGCGAGATCGCGCGCGGCCGCGCCATCATCCCCTCGAACATCAACCACAGCGAACTCGAGCCGATGATCATCGGCCGCAACTTCCTGACCAAGATCAACGCCAATATCGGCAACTCGGCGGTGACGTCGTCGGTCGAGGAAGAGGTCGAGAAGATGGTGTGGGCGATCCGCTGGGGCGCCGACACCGTGATGGACCTCTCCACCGGCCGCAACATCCACACCACCCGTGAGTGGATTTTGCGCAACGCGCCGGTTCCGATCGGCACCGTGCCGATCTACCAGGCGCTGGAGAAGTGCAACGGCGATCCGGTCAAGCTGACCTGGGAGCTCTACAAGGACACGCTGATCGAGCAGTGCGAGCAGGGCGTCGACTATTTCACCATCCACGCCGGCGTGCGCCTGCAATACATCCACCTCACCGCCAGCCGCGTCACCGGCATCGTCAGCCGCGGCGGCTCGATCATGGCGAAGTGGTGCCTGGCGCATCACAAGGAAAGCTTCCTCTACACCCATTTCGACGAGATCTGCGACCTCATGCGCAAGTATGACGTCTCGTTCTCGCTCGGCGACGGCCTGCGTCCGGGCTCGATCGCCGACGCCAACGACCGCGCGCAATTTGCCGAGCTCGAAACGCTCGGCGAATTGACAAAAATCGCGTGGGACAAGGGCTGCCAGGTCATGATCGAAGGCCCCGGTCACGTGCCGATGCACAAGATCAAGATCAACATGGACAAGCAGCTTAGGGAATGCGGCGAAGCGCCGTTCTACACCCTCGGGCCCCTGACCACCGACATCGCGCCGGGCTATGACCACATCACCTCGGGCATCGGTGCCGCCATGATCGGCTGGTTCGGCTGCGCCATGCTCTGCTACGTCACGCCGAAGGAGCATCTTGGGCTACCCGACCGCAACGACGTCAAGGTCGGCGTCATCACCTACAAGATCGCCGCGCACGCCTCCGATCTCGCCAAGGGCCACCCGGCCGCCCAGCTCCGCGACGACGCGCTCTCGCGCGCCCGTTTCGACTTCCGCTGGAGCGACCAGTTCAACCTCGGCCTCGATCCCGACACGGCCAAGAACTTCCACGACGAAACCCTGCCGAAGGAAGCCCACAAGGTCGCGCATTTCTGCTCAATGTGCGGCCCAAAGTTCTGCTCGATGAAGATCACCCAGGACGTCCGCGACTACGCCGCGACGCTGAACGATCCGAACTCGATCGGCATGTCGATGAGCGGCGCGGCCGAGGACGGCATGGCCAAGATGAGCGCGAAGTTCAAGGAGATGGGCGAGAGCCTGTATCTGGATGCGGAGAAGGTGAAGGAGAGCAATCGGGTGCTGTGAGCCTATAAGCGCGCACCCACCAAACGACAGGCCGGGCGCTGAAGCGCCCGGCCTTTTTTGTTTGCGGCAATGAGCGAGCACGAAATCGTCATTCGCTTCCTTCTTTTGCATGGTGGTTGCACTTCGCTAACCAACCTGTGAAGTCTTCGCACCCTTTGGTTGTTCTCTCATTTTATGTCGGTACAAGGTAGAACAAAGGCAGGTAGGCGAGCCGTATCGCACCTTGAAGTACAGATTGCACCATCTGATATTTTCCTTCCTGCTCGCTGGGACGTCCGGCGCGCTGGCGCAGGAGCAGCCGCACGAGGTTGCCCGGCCGATCGCACCTGCGGAAGTCGTGCTCTACATCCAGTCAGACTTGAAACGCACGGACTTCGTTCAGCCGCTGGTTTGCGCGCTTCGGCGTGTGCTCACCGCCCCCGTCTCTGTGCAAGCTCTAGACCTTCCGCTCGGATCCGAATTGCTCGCAACGCCCACGCAATTCGAGGCGACCAAGGTGGCAGACCGGTTCATCCAGCGAACAGCGGACGAAGGAAATGCGCCCTCGTTCAAGTATCTTCTTGTTCCGTTCGATCTGAACGTCGAGGCCTGGAATTGGCGCTATGCGTTTTCCGCGAGCTTTGGCGACGAAACGACGTCCTACCACGTCGGTGTCGTCTCCACCGCGCGGATCGTCGCTGGCAATTGGTGGCTGCAATCTCCATGGGATCACGAGATCACGGCGACCCGAGCTTACAAGCTGATTCTCAAATCAATCGCGTACCGCACAGGGCATCGCGGCACGGATGCCTGCATTCTCTCAACGCCACTTAGTCTCGAGGAGTTGGATCGAAAATCATCCGAGTTTTGCCCGGATGACCGTGCCGCGCTTGTTGCCGCTGGCGTCCTCAAGGAGAAAGAAGAGCAGAACGACCCCGGCTGCATGACCGTTGCAGGGCGATTGCTTGTGCCAATGCTCGTGACAGCACGCAGGATGCTGGACGATTGGTGGGCTACGCTGCATTAACCTACGCTGCGCAGCAAGCCCGTAGGGTGGGCTAGCGTAGCGTAACCCACCACCTTGCATCCAAAACCTCGCCAGCCGTGGCGGGTTACGCCTTGCACTGTTAGGTGTTGAACGACCGCGCTTGTGAACGGCTACCCCACCCTACGCAGCTCAGCTCAACGACGCCAGTTCCCGCGCGAGATTCTCTCGCGCGCGGCGATCGTATTTCGCGGCAAAGTTCGCGTCTGGATAGATGACCGGGCGGGCGGCGAACCTGCGGAGCACCGCGGCGCGGCCGGCGCGATAGTCGGCATCGCTGACGTGGATGAACTCCTGCCGGATGGCCGCGGCATAGGCGTCGTAGCGCGCCGGCTCCGCGCCCAAAATGCTGAGATCGATCGAGATCAGGATGGCCCCGAGGCGATCATCCGCCGCGACGTCGTGCGTCTTCGTCAGACGGATCAGGCGACCGACCTCGCGGCTGATATCGGCGCGCATGTGCTGTTCGGCCAATTGTGCGCTGAGCTCTTCGTTATCCGAGCGGGTCGGGTCGTAGACGACGTCGTGCCACCAGATCGCTTCCGATAGAATCTCGCGCTCATGAGCCGAGGGCCCTTCCACCTGCGCAAGCGCGGCGAGGCAGTCCTCGATATGCGCGAGGTTGTGATAGTGGCGGCCCGGCGCGGCATAGGCGACGGCCAATTCTTCGCGGTCCATCGTCAGGCCATTTCGAAGGACAACATCAAGAGACCGTCCTCTTCAACAACGGTTGGTCCCGTCTGACGTCGAGCGAGCAGTCCGCCTCCCAGGGGAAACGACGGTCAGCATCCTGCCAGACGATCTGGAGACAGGGGAACGCGAGCTGCGATTTCCGGTAGAACCAGATCGCAATGCCGAGATAATCAGGATAGGCCCCGAACGGCACCTGCCAGAAGCCGAGCTTGTAGCCGTTCTCCAGCAGTTCGTCGGAGATATCACCGTCGACGAACTTATGCCCCGCGGCGGCGCGATCGCGGATAAGATTGATGATGGCCTGCGCGCTGTGGAAGCTCTGGCCGAAGATGATGAGTTCGGGGTGGCCGTAGTTCAGGTACAGACCGATTGAAAATGCAAACGGCGGATTGGCATCAGGTATGCCCGTGATATGGCAGCCGTGGTTGCGGACGTTGCGCAAAACGACCTTGTCGGCTTCGTGCTCGGGCTCGGGCCACTCAAACTGGTCTAGCATGCTTCCCCCAACCGGCCAGAGGCACACGGCGCTCGCGTGCCCTGACAATACCGACGGCAGATTCAGCGAAGAAGCAAGTCAATAGTCGCATCGAAAATGTCCAACACTAGTCACCGCCTCCCCGACCAGCTCCGCGAAAACCTCCGCCTCGTCTTCGTCGGCACCGCCGCCTCGACGCACTCGGCCGAACTCGGGCATTACTACGCCCATCCCGGCAACCGCTTCTGGCGCGCAATCCATGAGGCCGGGATCACGCCGCGACGGTATCAGCCGGGTGAGTTCGCATCGCTGATCGAGCTCGGGATCGGCTTCACCGATCTTTCCAAGTCGGGTGCGGGGATGGATCACCAGATCGCGGCGGAGACGATCGACGTGCCGGGCTTTCGGGCCAAGATCGAAAAATATCGGCCGCGGACGATTGCGTTCACGAGCAAGAAGGCGGCGAGCTTGTTTTATGGCCGGCCGTCGCGCGGGATTTTGTTGGGGCGGCAGGTGCGGGACGAGAGTTGGCCTGAGGTGTTCGTGTTGCCGTCGCCGTCCGGGGCGGCGTCGGGGCATTGGACGTTGGAGCCCTGGCGGGAACTTGCGGCGTGGATTGCGGCGTAGGGCGGGTTGCGGTCGCGCCTCAAACACCGCCGTCGTCCCGGCGAAGGCCGGCAACTGTTATGTCGGCCCGGTCTGAAGGTAGGGCTTCCTGTCGCGCATCATGGCGTTGAGGACGGTTAGGAGCTTCCTGGCGACGGCAATGAGAGCGAGCTTGGCTGGTTTGCCGGCCTGTCGCAGTCGTGCGTAGAAGGCCTTGAACGGATCGGCCCGGCGAACCGCGTTGAGGGCAGCCATGTAGAGGGCGTCACGAACGCGCTTTCGACCGCCGGCGATCTTGCGTTTGCCACGGAAGACGCCGCTGTCGACGTTGAAGGGGGCAAGGCCCGCGAGTGCCGCGATCTGTTTTGCACCAACACGTCCGAGTTCCGGCATCTTCGAGATGAGCTGCATGCAAGCCACGGGACCCACACCCGGAAGCGAGCGGATCAACTTTGCATCGTCCGCGATCTCCGGCTCGGCCTTGGTCAGCGCCTTGATGTCGGCTTCGATCTCGGCAACTTCGCCGTCGAGAACCTCGATAAGGCGGCTGATCCGTTCGGCCATGGCGCGGTCGTCAGCCTCGCTGCGCCGGTTCTTCTCCTGCGCGCGCATGAGAACCAGCTGATCCCGCCGTTTTGCAAGCCTCGACAAGGCGTTGCGGGCGGGATTGGCGGCCTGCTCGGTTGCCGGCTGCATGACCCGGCCAAAAGCCGCCAGCATCCGTGCATCGATCGGGTCGGTTTTGGCAAGTTGGCCGCTGGCCCGCGCAAAATCGCGAGCTCGAGCCGGATTGATCCGGGCGAAGCGGACACCGGCCTGGCCCAGGGCCTCGCGAAGCGCAAGGTCATAGGTACCCGTGGCCTCGAAGACGATCAGCGCATCGCATCGCCAACGCGCCACCTGCTGTGTGATGGCCTGTGCCGCGTTGGCGATACGCCTGGGCACACCGTCAGCTTCATCAAAGATATCGAGATGCTTTTTGGAGACGTCGATTCCGACGTAACGAAGAGGTATGATCACGGTGCCTGTCCCTGTGATGCGAGGTCTGTTGCCGCAGCCTCGTGCAACTGTTCAGGTTGGTAATGGAACGGGCGGGAGGCCGAGCCGGCTCACGGCGTCAAGCGCCAAGGACCCAACGGCTTCCCGCCCAACCCATCCTGACAGACTTCAAAGACACAGGGACCCATACCGCGGAATCCATCGGTTGAGACCGGTAGCAGTGCAGAACTGTGAGTCTTCGCCAAACTGCTCCCTGTGGTTATGGGTCCCGGCGTTCGCCGGGACGACACCGTGGATTTGGCCAGGCTATCGCGCCGAACTGCGAAGTTCGTAGGGTGGGCAAAGGCGCCCCAGCGCCGTGCCACGATCTCTCCACCAATCGACAGGACGTGGGCACGGCGCGCGAAGAGCGCGCCTTTGCCCACCCTACGGGACCGTGCGCACCGGAGAGACTGTCGGAATCCGCTCCGCTCGTTCGTCCTCTGGTCCAAACCGCCATCACCCCGGAGATCTCGCATGCCCACCATCACCGCCTTCGCAAACTCTCCCGACCGCGGCCGGGGTCTGGCGCGCGACATGCGGATCCGGTGGGCGTTGGAGGAGGTGGGCCAGCCCTACGACGTTCGCCTCGTGACGTTCGATCAAATCAAGCAGCCCCAGCATGTTGCGCTGCATCCGTTCGGGCAGATCCCGACCTTCGAGGACGGTCACCTCGTCTTGTTCGAGACCGGCGCCATCGTGCTGCATATCGCCGAGCGTCATGCCGGTCTGCTGCCGGGCGAGCCGAACGCCAGGGCGCGCGCCATCGCGTGGATGTTTGCCGCCGTCAACACCGTCGAACCGCCGATCGGCGAGCTGGGGACGGCGATCCTGACCGAACGTGACAGCAGCTGGTATGAGGTGCGGCTGCCGATCCTGAGGGACCGGGTCTGCGTCCGGCTCGGCGAACTGGCCCGCCATCTCGGCGGCGCCGACTGGCTCGACGGCGCGTTCAGCGCCGGCGATCTCCTGATGGTGACGGTGCTGCGCAGGCTGGCTGCATCGCGCATCCTCGACGACTATCCGACCCTCTCCTCCTATGTCGCCCGCGGCGAAGCGCGGCCGGCGTTCCAGCGCGCGTTCGATGCGCAGCTGGCGGTTTTCACGGCGGCGGCCGGCTAGGCACGGTGCCGTATTCCGTAGGATGGGTAGAGCGAAGCGAAACCCATTAACTGGACCGAAGCAACAGGTGCGCCTGTTCGACTGCGCCACAGGGCTGGCTAGACCGCAGACCGGGTGATGGGTTTCGCTGCGCTCTACCCATCCTACAAAAGCTACGGCACCGCGCCCTACAGATCGAAATTGGTCGGCATCATCACCACGTCGCGGATGGTCATGCCGCGCGGCCGTGTCAGCATGAACATCACGACGTCAGCCACTTCGCTGGCCTCCAGCAGGCTGCCGGAATCCCTGGCTTCCCTGAGCTTCTCCGCCGGCCAGTCCGCGAGCAGCGCGGTGACGACCGGGCCGGGCGAGATCGAGCCGACGCGAATGCCGTGCTTGAAGACCTGGCGCCGCACCGTCTGGACGAAGCAATTGATCGCCCATTTGGACGACGCATAGACCGGCTCCCATGGCGTCGGAAAATGCGCCGCAAGAGAACTCGTGACGATGATGTCGCCGCTCCGGCGTTCGATCATGTGCGGCAGCACGTCGTGCACGTTCTTCATCACGACATTGACGTTCAAATTCAGCATCCGGTCGATCGCCATATTATCGGCATCGATGAGGTCGCCCCCGACATAGGTGCCGGCATTGGCATGCAGGATGTCGAGCTGCCCTGCCTTCTCCAGAACGCGCGGCAGCAACGTCGCGCAATCCTTCGGGTCTAGCAGATCGACCACCAGCGGGATCACGGCGTCGCCATGCCTGTCGCCGAGCGCCTTCAGCGCGGCCTCGTCGCGGTCGACCATCACGACGCGCGCGCCCGCGGCCAGCATTGCTTCAGTGCTCGCCAACCCGATGCCCGACGCAGCCCCGGTCACGGCCGCAACCTTGCCTGCCAATTCGTTTGCCATGAGATCACCATCCTGCTGATGTCAGCAGTATAGCGATGCAAGGCGGATTGGCGAAGCTGATCGGCGTGAGCGTGGATTAGCGATTGTACGTCACACTCAGCCGTCGTCCCGGCGAACGCCGGGACCCATACCGCGGATTCTATCGGTTGTGGCGACAGCAGTACCGGACTTCGAGTCCTCGCCAAACCACTCCCTGGGGTTATGGGTCCCGGCGTTCGCCGGGACGACACTTTCGGTTTGGATACGACATTCCGCCAAACCGCGACGCGTCACTGCGTCACCCCGCATACGCCTTGTCGAGATCCGCGATCACGATCTTCCGCATCGCCATCATGGCCTGCATGACGCGATTGGCCTTGGTGCGATCGGCATCGCCGAGGTACCGGCCAAGCGCTGTCGGAACCACCTGCCACGAGAGCCCAAACTTGTCCTTCAACCAGCCGCAGCGGGATTCCTCGCCGCCGTCGGCGGTGAGCCGGCTCCAGAAATAGTCGACTTCGTCCTGCGTCTCGACGCTGATGAAGAACGACACCGCCTCGTTGAAGCGGTATTGCGGCCCGCCATTGAGCGCGTTGAAGCGCTGTCCTTCCAGCTCGAACACCGCCATGAAATCGCTGACGGTCTCGACCTTCGCGTTGGGGAATACCGACTTGTAGAAGGCGACGGCTTCCGGAACATTGTTGTCGAACCAGAGAAACGGCGTGATGGAGGTCATATGCGAATATCCTTTTATCTGGGACCGGACGGGCGAACTGCAAGCCGCCATCCCAAGGACGAGCCCGGGCACATCGCCCCGACAGCGGTACGGAATTTTTTAGACCCAGGCAGTTCCTGGGACGAATTTTGCTCCGCGCCACCCGTCCTGCGCTTGCTTTGCATCAGTGTGCACTGCTAGCCTGCACTACCATAGGTTTATTATTTTGCAGCGAGTAGAGGATTGGATATGACAGACCGATACACCAAATCCGTGCTGACGGTCATTGCAGCAGCGCTCAGCATCATCGCGGCCCGGCAATTCCTCCAGACTGCGGAGGCGCAAACAGGCCAATGTGGAAATCAGGCGCACCCATGCGCCACTTACAACGTCTATTGGGACAGTAGCTTCAGCGAATGGAAGCCGTGCTACGAAAGCTCGCGCGGCTGTTACGTGGTCGGCACGGTCAGATGAGTTCGCACAAGTCCACGGCGCGGTAAGCTAACCCGCAATTCGCCTTACCTCCGTCAAATGAATGACGCCGGCCGTCCTCCGATCGATCGACGTCGCATGCAGCCTATTGCAAGGGCGTGATGGCGGCGATACGACTTGGAGTGAAAGAACGTGGGACGGAACAGCCGAGCCTCAACCGGCGCACGTCATGTCGAGGAAGCCGCCGCCATGAGCGACGATCTCTCCGGTGTCTGGGACGGCACTTACATTCAACCCGGCACGGGAATGGTCACGTTCACCGCGACGCTGGTCGAGGCTGGCGGCGCGCTCGCAGGCCACGTCACCGAACCCTGCTCGAATCCGCGCTGTCCGGTGCGAACCCACAGCGCCTCGATCACGGGCCATCGCTCAGGCCACGCCGTGTCGTTCGTCAAACGCTACGAGCCGCCGGGTTACGGCTTCGACATCGTCCATTACGACGGCATCATGAACGGAGAGGCGACCGAGATCGACGGGCGCTGGCGGCTGCCGGGCACATCAGGCTCGTTCCTGATGATCCGCTCCAGCAAGCGCGCGCAGGCGAGCGCCACCGGCAAGCGCGCGGACGAACCGGCCCCATAGTCCAATTTTTCTGGGAGGAGCCACCATGCTGACGCTCTATTCGTATCCGGAGCTCTTCGGCGTCGCCGACAACAACGGCTACGGGCTCAAGGTCTACGCTTTCCTGAAGCTCGCTGGTGTGCCGTTCGTGCACGAGCATGTGTTCGACGCCTCCGCCGCACCGCGCGGGCAGCTTCCCTACGTGGTCGATGACGGCGAGACCATCGGCGACAGCGAGACCATCATCGCGCATGCGATCGCCAAATATCACCTGACCATTGATGCGGCGCTGTCGCCGGCGCAGCGCCGCACCCATCACCTCGTCACGCGCATGCTCGATGATCTCTACTGGGTGATGTCGTATTCGCGCTGGAAGGACGAGCGCTATTATCCCGCCTTCCGCGACGGCTTTATTGCGCAGCATCCGCAGATCGACGCCGCCGGCTTCGAGAAGGCGAAGGCCTATAATGCGCAGCGCTATCACTACCAGGGCATCGGCCGCTACACGCCCGAGCAGGCCTATGCGCGAGGACTAGCCGATCTGCAGGTGCTGGCCGAGATCGTGCCCGCAAACGGTTTCGTCGATGGCGAGCGGCCGACCAGCTGTGACGCCGGCATCTACGGCTTCATCGCCAACATCTATTATTTTCCGATCCCGACGCCGCTGAAGGCGTTCGTCGATGCGCACAAGAACCTCGTCGCGCATTGCGAGCGGGTTCATGCGATGGTGAGCGGAAAGTAGCCACGGCCGGGATCTCGTAGGGTGGGCAAAGCGGCTTGTCGCGCCGTAGCTCGAAGAGCGAAGGCGGAAAGCTTGCCCACGATCTGTATCCATCGCGCGCGAATGGTGGGCACGGCGCTACGCGCCTTTGCCCACCCTACAGCACCGTCTTTTACCGCATCGTGATCGCAAGCCCGCTCAGATCGGCATTCGCCATCAACCCCGTCTGGTAGCCCGACAGCTCCAGCACCGCGCCCTTCTGGTTGGTCAGCACGATGGCGCGGGCGCCGCGGCCGACCGCGAGGCCGGCACCGGCGGCGCCATAAACGCCGGCGACATCGGAGGGACGGTTGATGTTGGAGACGCGGCCGCGCAGCACGGTCTTGGAGCCACCGAAGACGAGCCCGTAGTCGAGCCCGCCGGTCGAGAGCGAATAGGAGCGGCCGCGGAAGTTCAGCACGCCCGAGCCGCCGGAGCCACCGATGATCCAGCCCGCCTTGTAGATCGTCAGCACCACGGTGCCGCCATCGGCCTGCGCCGCGGTCGAGAGGCCGGCCAGTGCTGCAAGGGCGACGAGTGCGGCACGCAGGGTGGAAGCAATCTTCATGAGGCGTCTCCGGGGGCTATTTTTCAAGGGGAAAGCGAATCAGTCGCTGCAATGTATCCGATCGATCGCGGCGGCAACATGATGGGGAGCGCCGTCGGTGTGCTCCCTCGCCTCGTTCTTACGGGGAGAGGCGAAGCAAGCCGCCCGCGCTCACCCGCATCACCCCACCATGCCATCCTGCCAGTGTTTTGCCCGACGGGTCAAACTTTTTTCTGCCTTCCCGAAATCTGGATTTCGCCAATGATCCCTACTGTGCATGGGGTTGTTTTCGCGTTTTGTGTTGGAGCATGCCCCGCATGACGCTACGCTCTCCCGCACGCCATCATCATTGCATGCGAGGTCCCCCATGCCGATCCAGCATTTCGCTGCCCCGCCGCACGTCAAGGCGCCGCCGCTCTCCTTCGCGACCCGCGTCGGCGACCTGCTGTTCGTCTCCGGCATTCCCGGCTTCGACGCCCATGGCGCGCTGCCCCACGGCTTCGAGGCGCAATTCGCCAATGTCGTCGTCAACATCAAGCGCGTGCTGGACGAGGCCGGCGCCACGATGCGCGACCTCGCCAAGGTCAACGTGCTCCTGACCCGCGCCTCGGACGTGGCCGCGATGAATGCGCTCTATGCCGGCGCGTTCGGCCCGCCGCCCTTTCCCGCACGCACCACCTGCGTCGTGCACGCGCTACCCGATCCGAAGATGCTGATCGAGATCGAGGCGGTGGCCTCGCTGGCGAAAGGATAGTCAACCGGGATCTGCCTGACATATCCGTGATCGGTCACGCCGGGCTTGCAAGCTGCGCAGTTTTGCCGCACCAGTCTCCCGTCACGTTCCCATCAGGAGATCTTTCATGCGTCGCGTTCTCGCCCTTTGTGCCGTTGCCGGCATCGCTTCTTCCGTGTTCGCCGTGCCGGCCTCGGCGAAGACCGGCTATTACGTGATCCGCTGGGACAACACCGGCATCTGCCAGGTCTGGAACGAGGACCTCCGCTACAAGCCGTTCGAGTGGGGCGCGTCGACCTACAAGGTCGTCAGCAAGCCGCTGCCGACCTTCACGCAGGCCTCCGAGCTCCAGATCAAGTTGCGCGCCGAGCGCCGCTGCTTTCTCTGAGCCGATCGGCCGATCCAGTTCGAGGGCGGGTTGCGCAAGCAGCCCGCCCTCTGCTTTTGGCCAGCGAATTCCGCCATTTCCGCCATTTGCGGTTTGAACCTGATCAGCACACGGAACTACTCACCTCTTGTTCGGGGCACAGGCTGAGAGCGCCCCGCACCCCCTCCCCGCCATTGTCGGGAGGCGCATCACATCTTTCATTTTGAGGAGCTGATCCATGCGTCGTCTTTCCATGCTGTGCGCTGCCGCCGGTGTCGCTGCTGTCGCCTTCGTCGCCGCGAGCCCGGCCGAAGCCGGCTATCATCTGATCCGCTGGCAGGACAGCGGCGTGTGCCAGATCTGGGACGAGAGCATCCCGACCACGCCGTGGCCGGCCGGCTACCATCGCGCCAGCGCGTCCGTGCCGACCTTCCTCGACGCGCTCGCGCTGAAGGATAACGCATTGAAGGCCGGTCACTGCAGCTGGTAATAATTCGATCGGCGGACGACAGGGCCGGGCAAGGATGCGATGCTAGCATCCTTGCCCGGTCGTTTTTTCACCTCGCGGATTGGAGCAGGTCGATGCGCGCACGGACGACGACGCTGGCTGCTTTCTCCGCTGTGCTCCTGCTCGCCGCAGCAGCGCAGGCGCAGGCCCCGCAATCCTTCCGCGTGATCTCGCCGATCTTCAGCCAGCTCGTCAGCTTCGCGATGCCGTCGAATTTCGCGGCCGTGTTCGAGAACACCAAGGGCGGCCACTACATCCGCGAAGCCGTGCTCAAGGGCGAGACGCCCGAGCGCTGGACGCAGATGATCACGGTCACCGGCGAGAAGGGCATGACGCTGACGCCGGGCGCATCGCCGCAGATTTTTGCGGGCACCATCGCAGGCGGATTCAAGACGGCCTGCCCGGACAGTTTTGCGGCGAGGCCTTTGGGCGAGACGACATTCGGCCGCTTCGAGGGCTTTGTCGCCGTGGTCGGTTGCGGCCGCATCGACAGCGGCCCGACGCGGCACAGCGAGACTGCGCTGCTGATCACGCTCAAGGGCACGACCGACTATTACACCATCCAATGGGCCGAGCGCGGCCCCGAAAGCGACGAGCCGCCGGTCAACGACGATCGCTGGGAAGCCCGCCTGCGCGATCTGAGCCCGATCGATCTCTGCCCGATCATGCCGGGCGAAGCCGCGCCCTATCCGAGCTGCGTCAACAAGAGCTGAGCGCCGTCAGGCGTCCTTGTGCGCGCCGGGGTGAATGAGAATATCGCGCGCGGAGCTGAGGTCGATGAAGGCCTGCGCGCTGCCGCCCTGGTCGGGATGCATGCCCTTGGCGGCGCGGCGATAGGCCTGGTTGATGTCGTCGCAGGTGAGCTGCACCGCGAGCGGCAGGCCCAGCATCTTGCGCGCGCGGTCCTCGCTGGACAGCTTCTTCGGCGCGGCGTTGCGACGGCCGAAGCGTGGCGCGGTCAGATCATGGACGACGTCGAGGATCACGCCGACGCGGCGCCGTGCGGCCAGCGTGACGCCGTGATCGTCATTGTCGGCAGCCTGGCGCAACACGGGCAGCGCCTGCTCGGCGGCCTGCCGCAGCGTGGCATTGGTGCTCATCCGCACGATCTCGGCCACCAGCCGCCCTGCCTCGGCCCAGTCGGCGAATTCCGCCGACCGCAGGCGCTCGAGCGCCAATTTCCAGGATTCAAGTCGTTCCATCATGCGCGCAACGTTTAGCAATGAAGACGAGTATGCCAAGGCGGCCGTTTCCGACCCCTTAATTTCGAGTTAGCCTTTCATGAAACTTAGAAACGAATCCGGGAGGAAATTGTCATGGCATTGCTCGCAAACCACATCGCTGTCGTCACGGGCGCCGGTTCCGGCATCGGCCGGGCCATCGCCGCCGGCTACGCCCGCGAGGGCGCGCGGGTGGTGCTGCTCGACGTCAACGCCGACACGGTCGCGGCAGCCGCCGAGGAGATCCGCAAAGCCGCCGGCAAGGCGGAGAGCTTTGCGCTCGACGTGACCAAACGCGACGATTGCTTTGCGCTGGCGAAGACCATCGCCGACAAGGTCGGGCAGGTCTCGATCCTCGTCAACAATGCCGGCATCACCCGCCGCAACGCCTTCACCGCCGAGACCGAGGCGGTCGCGAAGGACTGGAACGACATCATCTCGCTCAACCTCAATGGCGTCTTCAACATGACGCAGGCGTTCCTCGCGCCCTTACGTGCAGCCAAGGGTCGCATCGTCAATATCGGCTCGATCCAGTCCTTCGTGCATCTGCGCACGCCGAGCTCGGCGGCATACACCACCTCGAAGCACGGCGTGCTCGGCTTCACCAAGGCGCTCGCGGTCGAGCTCGGCAAGGAAGGCGTGCGCGTCAACGCGATCGGGCCGGGCTTCATCGAGACCAACATCAACGCGCATGTGCGCGCCACCAATCCGGCGCTGGTGCAGGCCTTCGTCGACCACACCCCGCTCGCGCGCACCGGCAAGCCGGAGGACATCGTCGGCCCAGCGATCTTCCTCGCCTCGGACCTGTCGTCCTACGTCACGGGCACGATCGTGATGGTGGATGGCGGATATCGCACGGTGTGAGGCGCGAAATCGGTCCGCATCGCTATGCATCTCGTGCCAATCGCGGCGGCGCGGCGGCATTCCCAAGGTCAATTCGTGCGATCGCGCGCAATTAACCTTTCGTTAACCAAACCCGCCCACCGTAGATGTACGGCTTAGGATATTCGGCTTGGGGGTCGTTTGTTCTCGATCCGCTTCCAACGATGGAAGCGGGCGTTGATCGGGGAGTGTATTGATGACCACTGTTCATGTCGCGGCGCCCGAGCAGGGCGCGCAATTTCTTGCACCCAATGAGATCGTTCCACTGTTGATCGGCGCGACCGTCGGCGAGGTCGAGCGTGAGCTCGTGCTCCAGACGCTCGCACGCTGCGACGGCAACCGCACGCGTGCCTCGCGCGTGCTCGGCCTGTCGGTGCGCACGCTGCGCAACAAGATCAGGATCTACGCGGCGTCCGGCATCGAGGTGCCGGCGTATCACGATTGACGCGCCCCGCCGCGCCGATTGATGTTGATCAAGCCCGCCACGAGGCGCGGGCGGAATTGCTGCTGTCGTCAAACGCCGCTAAGTAGCTTGCGTGCGCAAAAGGAGCAGCGGCGTGGCAGACGAACAGGGACGGCAGGGACCCCAGGGTCCGCGCGGACGGCAGGGCGAACCGGGACGGCCGGGACCGCAGGGTCATCCGGGCAAGCGGGGCCCCGACGGCTCACGCGGCAAGCCGGGCCCGCAGGGCAAGCCGGGGCCGGCCGGAAAAGCCGGAGCGCAGGGCAAGGCCGGTCTGCCGGGCAAGGCGGGCGAAGCCGGTGCGCGGGGCGCCTCAGGTCCGCAAGGGCCCGCCGGTCCTCAGGGCCCGCGCGGCGAAGCCGGTCCGCCCGGCCAATTACCGTCGATCGAGCAGGTGCTGCCATGGCTCGAGCAACTCTTCGACGCCTGGGATGAGCGCCGCCGCCAGCGCGAGCAGGAGGCCGCCGAGCGCGAAGCGCAGGAAGCTGCCGAGCGTGCGGCGCTGGAGGCCGCCGTGCAGGAGGCTGACGATGCCTCCGCCGATGGCGACGATGACGAAGACGACGATCACAAGAAAAAGAAGAAAAAGAAGAAGCACGGCCACAAGGACTAGCGCCTACTTCCGATCCTCACGCCGCGGCAGCATGCCCATGCGCTCGAATTGCCAGCGCATGGCGCGGTACCAGAGATAACCGACCGCCGCGCCGCAGATGGCCAGGATCACCATGTTCGCGCTCGAGAACGAGCCGCTCCACCACATCATCCACGCGGTCCACAACAGCGTGAAAACGATGGCACCTGCTTTCAGCGGAAGAAGGGGGCGGTTCATGATCGTGCTCCGGGTTGTCAAAACCCCGGCGAGCATCATCGCGCGTGACGGCCATCGCTTCCGTGAGCCAGATCACGGTCGAGCCCGGCCGGACCGCTAGCCGAAACGCAGCCGCGAACGTTCCTTCGCCTTCTCCGCCTCGACCTCGCGGTCGCGCGCCGGTGCATGGGTGTGAAGCGACGTCAGGAGTTTTCGCGCAGCCTCCGAGACCTCGACGACCGCGCGGTCGAAGGCTGCCTCATTGGCCTGCGACGGCCTGCTGAAGCCGGAGAGCTTTCGCACGAACTGGAGCGCGCTGGCATGGATCTCGTCCTCCGTCGCCGGCGGCTCGAAATTGAACAGCGTCTTGATGTTGCGACACATGCAGTCTCTCCCGATGATTTCCTCATAAGACGATCGGCGGAGCCGAAATCCTACATCCTTCCGGACACTTCTGCTAAAGTCCATCCCAACGCGGCCACGAGCCATGAGCCGCTTATGGGGAGACAAACATGAAAGCTTCTTGTGCGGCGCTGTCGGTCATTCTGCTGTCCATCTCGACATCGGTATTCGCCGCCGACTATCCGGCGCCGAAACAGGGCGATTGGGTTGCCAAGGATTTCAAGTTCCACACCGGCGAGGTCATGCCGGAACTGAAGCTGCATTACACCACTGTAGGTGAACCGACCGGACAACCGGTGCTCGTGCTGCACGGCACCGGCGGCTCGGGCGCGAGCATGCTGACACCCGCATTCGCCGGCGAGATGTTCGGCGCCGGACAGCCGCTCGATGCGTCCAAATATTACATCATCATTCCCGACGCGATCGGCCACGGCAAATCGTCGAAGCCGTCCGACGGCATGAAGACGAGCTTCCCGAAATACAATTACGACGACATGATCGAGGCGCAGCATCGCCTCGTGACCGAAGGCCTCGGCGTCAAGCATCTGCGGCTCGTGATCGGCAACTCCATGGGCGGCATGCAGACCTGGCTGTGGGGCGAGACATATCCCAAGGACATGGACGCGCTGGTGCCGATGGCCTCGCAACCGACCGAGATGGCGTCGCGCAACTGGATGATGCGGCGGATCATGCTCGACACCATCCGCAACGATCCCGATTACAACGGCGGCAATTACACCAGCCAGCCGCGCATGATGAAATACGCCATCACGGCCTATGGCATCGCCAGCATCGGCGGCACGCTGGCCTATCAGCAACAGGCACCGACCGCAGCAAAGGCCGACAAGATCGTCGACGATCGGCTGGCGACGCCGATCACCGCGGATGCCAACGACTACGTCTACCAGTGGGATTCCTCGCACGACTACAACGCCGGCGACAAGCTGGAGCAGATCGAGGCCTCGCTGCTGCTGATCAATTCCGCCGACGACGAGCGCAATCCGCCCGAGACCGGCGTGACCGACGCTGCAATGAAGCGTGTCAAGAACGGCAAGCTGTATCTCATCCCGGCAAGCACCGAGACGCGGGGCCACGGCACCACCGGCAACGCGAAATTCTACACCGAGCAGGTTCGGCAATTGCTGCAGACTGCACCGCAGCGCACGATGTAGGCATCGTCGGAACGACCTCGATGTCGCAACGCATCATGTGCGGCGCATCAGCGCCGCATATTATTTGAGCATGCAATGAGCCGGCGGCTCGGGCTTAATCGCGTCAACGATACGAATCGACACGCGATGAGGAGGATTGCATGCACAGGCTTGCGCTGTGCGTTTGGCTCGCCGCGATGACGAGCGCCGCGTTCGCGTTCGACAACGGCCAATACGACAACGTTCCGCCCGACATCCGCGCCTGGTTCAAGAGCGTGATCGCGCCGAACGGCGTACCCTGCTGCGACATCTCCGATGGCCATCGCACCGACTACGACGTGCGCAAAGGCGCCTATTGGGTACCGATCGAGGGACAATGGATGGAGGTGCCCGAGCGCGCCATCATCCGCGATCGCGGCAATCCGGTCGGTCAAGCCGTGGTGTGGTACGTCCACCACCGCGGCGCCATCATCATCAGTTGCTTCGTGCCCGCCGACGCAGTGTAGCGCGCACGATGGCGCCTCGCCGCCGCGCGTGCTAGTTCAGCTGATGCCCCCTGCAAACGACCGAACGCGCGCCGTGATGCGCTTCGTGCTCGCGGCGTTCTACCTTGCGGCGGGGATCGCGCATCTCCGTGTTCCGGACAAGCTGCTCGCGATCACGCCATCCTGGGTCCCGTTTGCTGCGCAGCTGATCCTCATCACCGGCCTCTCCGAAATCGTGGGCGCCATCGCGCTGGTGACGCGACCGTTTCGCTGGTGGGCTGGCGTCGCGCTTGCACTCTATGCGCTCTGCGTCTGGCCGGCGAACATCAAGCACGCCCTCGAAGGCATCGACCTTCCGCCCATCCCCAATAGCTGGCTCTATCACGGGCCGCGGCTGGCGCTCCAGCCGGTGATCATCTGGTGGGCGCTTTACTGCGCCGGCGTGATCGACTGGCCAAGGCGGCGTCATAAAGGGGATAGTGGTCAGGCCGGGGAATGATATCCTTGAAGCCTCAATCAGGGAGACCTTCGTGACCGACCTCTGCGCCGAAGACCTTGCCACCATCTATGCGAAGCCGACCCCGCGCGTGATCGCGAAGGCGCGTCCGGCGATCGACGTGCATGCGAAGAAATTCATCGAGATGTCGCCGTTCTGCGTGCTCGCGACATCAGGCATCGACGGCAGCGTCGACGCCTCACCCCGCGGCGGCGGCGTCGGCTTCGTCCATGTTGCCGGCCCCAATCAACTGCTGATGCCCGACCGCGCCGGCAACAACCGCATCGACAGTTTCCGCAACGTCGTCGAAGGCTCCGGCTTCGTGCACCTGCTGTTCTTCGTGCCGGGTATCGACGAGACGCTGCGCGTCGGCGGGCGCGGCACGCTGTCGGCCGAGCCGGAGCTGCTCGCGTCGATGGTCGAGTTCGGCAAGCCGCCGCGTGCGGTGCTGAGCGTCGCTGTCAGCGAGGTCTATTTCCACTGCGGCAAGGCGCTGATGCGCTCAAAGCTATGGGCGCCGGAGAAGGTAGAGCGCTCGGTAATGCCGAGTGTCGCCCAGGTGATCCACGACCAGACCGGACTCGGCGAGCCGGAAAGCCAGGAGATCGTGGAAGAACGTTACAAGACTCAGCTGTAACCGCGAGTTCGAACAAAAAGGCCGTCCCGACGAAAGCCGGGACGGCCTCGTTTCATAAGGCTGGCGCCGGAGCTTAGTGCCCCTCGCCCTCGAGCCCGCCGACGTGCTTCTGGGTATAGAGCTCAAGGCCGATGCGGCCGATCAGATCAAGCTGGGTTTCGAGGAAGTCGATGTGGTGCTCCTCGTCGCTCATCAGCTTCTCGAACAGGTCGCGGGTGACGTAATCCTTGACGCCGTGGCAGTAGGTCGCCGCTTCCTGGTAGAGCGCGCGCGCGCTCATTTCGGCGGCGAGGTCGCACTCGATGATTTCCTTGACGTTCTGGCCGATGCGCAGGGGATCGAGCACCTGCATGTTCGGGAAGCCGTCGAAGAACAGAATGCGCGCGGTGAGCTTGTCGGCGTGCTCCATCTCCTCGATGGACTCCTTGCGCCAGACCTTGGCCATGTCCAGCAGGCCCCAATTGTCGAGGAAGCGATAGTGCAGCCAGTACTGGTTGATCGCAGTCAGCTCGTGACGCAGCGCCTTGTTGAGATAGTCGATGACTTTTGCGTCGCCCTGCATGGTTCACTCCAGATCTTGCAGTCCAAATCGGACCTATCCGACTTTAGAATGCTTCTAAATGAGATTAAACGCGAGAGCAACCGGCTACGGGGACGCAGCCGGGGAAAAGCTCAGCCGAATTTGCGGAAGTTATCAGCAGGCCGCGAGGGCGAACTGGGCGGGCTGGGCCGCCTCATCGTTGGCGGCCACGGTGTGGCTGTGCGGGCAGCCGGAACAGCAGGACTTGGCACAGGGGCCGAGCGCTTCGTCGATGATGGTCTTGATCGTCCGGGCGCAGCGGCCGCACTCGGCGCTGCAGCCGAGGCATCCGTAGATCTGCTTGGCATGACGCACGGCGTCGTCGGACTCGGCGACGGCGGCGCGGATGTCGTCATCGCTCAGCACGTTACAGGAACAAACGATCATGGAAGCGGTAGGCCCTTCGGTGATGCGCCATCATCGATATTTAAGGGGCCGTCCGGATGCAAAAGGAAAAACCGGTATTTCAAGCTATTCCAAACTGGCCAGGAAACAGCCTAGAACGGCTCTAAAATAGCGCGTTGCGCTGGATCAAGATGATACCGAACTGGGCTCAATCGCTGCTCCCGCCTCCCCCGCTATCGCCTCCGCCACCGCAATCTCCGCCACTGCTGCCGCTATCGCTGACGGAGCAACTGCCGCTGTCGGTCGAACTTCCGGAACTGTCGCTGGAAAACCAGCTTCCGAGCGAGAAGCCGTCATTCGTCGTATCCGAATAGCCGTCGCTGCTTCCGCCGTTACCGCCTGCCCTCGCGCGCGGGCGCGCCGCGCGGTTCTGAAAATGGGTGATCAGGGCATAGCCAACCACGCCGACGGCACCCAGTGCGATCAGGGCATTGGTCAGGACGTTCATCGTGGTCTCCCAGGCTTGAAAGCCGCCATTTCCACCAATTGGTCGCGGCCGACCAACGCGCCGTTCATTGATCATTCAAGCGAAATATGGAACTTTGGCCGGAAGAGTTCCGTGTTCGCTGAAAGGTCGCCCGAATGAAGAAGTCGCTTATGGCGGTCGCCGCCGCCGTCACCCTGGTTTTGGCCGCGGGTACACCGGCCCACGCACAGCGCGGTGTCGCTGCCGGCGTCGCCGCGGGGATCATCGGGGGCGCCATCGTCGGGGGCGCACTGGCCTCCCCGTATTATTACGGACCCGGACCGGGCTATGCGTATGGCCCGGGTTACGGCCCCGGCTACTATCCGCCCCGCTACTACGCGCCGGGTCCGGGCTACGTCGCCGACGATTATTATGGCGATGGCTGTGTCTGGCAGAGGCAGCGCTTCTGGGACGGCTACGCCTGGCGCGTCCGGCGCGTCCGAGTTTGCGGCTGAGGCGCGTTAAGCCGCTCGGTTGGACCGATTCAAAATGAGCCGGTTCACTACGGATGCGCCGTTCATCTGCGGGCCTGAAAAAGACCGCTTTTTCTCGTCACAGCTCCGTGTGCGTTTACCGCGGATTGACCATTTGCGCGCTTCCTAGCTGCAAGGCCAATTCGATCCAAATGCGCGTGAACTTTTAAATCCCGGGCGCCTCTAACAAGGTGCGTCCATCTCCCAGGAGAGCCAAGAGCATGAAGAAGACTATTGTTGCCGCCCTCACGGTTGCGACGATCGCCGGTTCGCTGGTGACCGCCACGCCGTCCGCCCAGGCCCATGACGGCGTCGGTGTCGGCATCGCGGCCGGCCTGCTCGGCGGCGCGATCATCGGCGGCGCCATCGCGTCGAGCCGTCCCGCTTACGGCGGACCGGTGTACGTGGCCGAGCCCGGCCCGCCGCCCCCGCCCTGCTACTGGCAGCGCCAGCGCTATTGGGACGGTTACGGCTGGATCGTTCGCCCGGTTCGCGTCTGCTACTGATCTGATCGCACGGCGCTGATCGAGCGCCGCGATCGAAGCCCGGCCGAGACCATCGGCCGGGCTTTTTCTTTTTAGCGGGCCTTGTCAGCGCGCCGCCTGGATCGAACGCAGCACCTCTTCGCTCGGCCAGCAATCGACCTTGAGCCCGGCCGACTTCTGATAGGCGCCGAGCGCAGCGCGCGTCTGCATGCCGGCCTTGCCGTCGATCTTGTCCTTGTAGAGACCTGCGCGCGTCAGCCCGCGCTGCATCGTCTCGACGTCCTTCGTGCGCAACTGCTTCGACGCGGACCACGGCGTCGCGAACGGGAGCGGACTCGTCATGCGGTCGCTGAGATGACCGACGAACAGCACATAGAGGTCCGAGAAATTGTATTCCTTGATGACGAAGTAGTTCTTCGTGGTCAGGAACGCCGGACCATAGATGCCCTCCGGCTGGAGCAGTGATGCCGGCTGTGCTTGCTCGGCCGCGCTGAGCTTCTCGCCACGCACCGGCACGAAGCCTTCACGCAGCCACTGACCGATCGGCTTCGTCACCTCGGGCACGCCGGTGGTGCAGTCGACCTTTGCCGGCGCTTTGACCTCATAGGCCCAGCGCACGCCGCTCTGCCAGCCCTTGTTGACGAGCTGCTGCGCAGCCGAAGCCAGCGCATCCGGCACCGAGTGCCAGATGTCGATGCGGCCGTCGCCGTCGAAATCGACGCCGTGCTTGTAATATTCGGACGGCAGGAACTGCGTGAGCCCGGTGGCGCCGGCCCAGGACGAGCGCATGTCCTTGCGCGTCACCACGCCCTCGCCGAGGATCTTCAGCGCGAGAATGAACTCGTTGCGATAGGTGTCCTTGCGCCGTCCGACATAGGCCTGCGTCGCCAGGACGCGGACGAGATCGTAAGGCAGCGTATAGCGGCCATAATCGGTCTCGCGGCCCCAGATCGCGAGCATCACGGTGGCGGGCACGCCGGAGCTGTTCTCGATCTTCGTCAGCGCAGCATTGTATTTCTGCAGCAACCGCTGCCCCTCGCCCGCGAGATTCGCAATCGAGCCTTCCCGGACGTAGTCCGCCGGCACCTGCACGAATTCCGCCTGCGACGGCGCGCCGGTCGCAGGCCGGCCCGGCAGAATCAGATCAGGCAGCTTGTAATCCGGCTCGAGCCCGCGCGTCTGCTGATCGAATGTCGCACGCGAGACGCCGGCCTCCTGTGCTTCCGGCCAGAGCGAGGCGATGAACTGGGTGAAGGCGGCATCGGCGGCGTGGATCGGTTGCGAACCGAGCAGAACGATCCATAGCAGGGCGCCGGCCAGCTTGATCATTGTCCGATATTGCATTTCCGCACCTGTTCCTGAAGGCTCGGAGATCGACCGAGTCGCAACGCTCGTTTGCGGTTGTAGCCGGAGAAGGTCGGAAGCGCGATGTTCTTCCCGAAGGTCAACGTCAAGGATGACCCTGTTCGTCGATGGCACCGACCGGACCGCCAGTTCTTCGCTAATGGCGCCTGCCAGGTGCTGGCCTATGCATTTCTGGAACGATACGCGGATCTTGGCTTTCACGCGCGCTGGATCAAGCCGGCGCCCGGCTATATCGGCCACCACATCTTCGTCACCGATGGCCGCAATACGTTCGACTACCACGGACTCACGACGGAAGCTCAGCTGCTGTCGCTCAGCTTTCGGCGGGCACGCCGGTTCTTTCCAGGTTGGGACGCAACGCTCGTCGATCTGCCGATGGACGTCCTGATCTCGAATCAACGATCTCGCGAAATCGAAGGGCTTTGGCTGCGTGAGCCAAAGCAGTTTCTTCACGACGCGCTGCCACGCGCCCACGCCTTTCTCGACAGGTTCGACAACCTGCGAGACCGGCTGATCACCGCGTCAGCTTCTTGTACTTCACGCGGTGCGGAATGATGCTGTCCTGGCCGAGCCGGCGCATCTTGTCCTTCTCGTAGTCCTGGAAGTTGCCTTCGAACCACTCGACGTGGCTCTCGCCTTCGAAGGCCAGGATGTGGGTCGCGATACGGTCGAGGAACCAGCGATCGTGGCTGATGATGACGGCGCAGCCGGCAAAATCCTCCAGCGCCTCTTCGAGCGCGCGGAGCGTGTCGACGTCGAGGTCGTTGGTCGGTTCGTCGAGCAGCAGAACGTTGGCGCCGGATTTCAGCATCTTGGCGAGATGGACGCGGTTGCGTTCACCGCCGGAGAGTGCGCCGACCTTCTTCTGCTGGTCGGCGCCCTTGAAGTTGAACGACGAGCAATAGCCGCGCGAGTTCACTTCCTTCTTGCCGAGCAGGATCAGTTCGTTGCCGCCGGAGATTTCCTCCCACACGGTCTTCTTGCCGTCGAGCGCATCGCGCGACTGGTCGACATAACCGAGATGCACGGTCTCGCCGACCGTGATCGTGCCCTTGTCCGGCGTCTCCTGCTTCGTGATCATCTTGAACAGCGTGGTCTTGCCGGCGCCGTTGGCACCGATCACGCCGACGATGCCGCCGGGCGGCAGCTTGAAGGTGAGATCGTCGATCAGCAGGCGATCGCCATAACCTTTGCTGAGGGTTTCGAAATCGACCACGTTGGCGCCGAGACGTTCGGCGACCGGGATGATGATCTGCGCGGTCTGGGTCTGCTTCTCGCTCGCCTGCTTGAGCAGCTCCTCATAGCGCTGGTAGCGCGCCTTCGACTTGGCCTGGCGCGCCTTCGGCGAGGACGCGACCCACTCCTGCTCGCGCGCAATCGTCTTCTGGTGCGCGGCGTCCTCGCGGCCTTCCTGCTCCAGACGCTTCTGCTTCTGGATCAGCCAGGACGAGTAGTTGCCCTCGTAGGGGATGCCCTTGCCGCGATCGAGCTCGAGGATCCACCCCGTGACGTTGTCGAGGAAGTAGCGATCGTGGGTGACGATCAGGATCGCGCCGGGATAGTTGCGCAGATGGCCTTCGAGCCACGACACCGACTCAGCGTCGAGATGGTTGGTCGGTTCGTCCAGCAGCAAAAGCTCGGGCTGGTCGAGCAGAAGGCGGCACAGCGCGACGCGGCGGCGTTCACCGCCGGAGAGCTTGGTCACATCGGCATCGTCGGGCGGGCAGCGCAGCGCGTCCATGGCCTGGTCGACCTTGCTGTCGAGATCCCAGAGGCCCTGGGCCTCGATCTCGTCCTGCAGCTTGGTCATCTCGTCGGCGGTCTCGTCCGAATAGTTGACCGCAAGCTCGTTGTAGCGGTCGAGGATCGCCTTCTGCTTGGCGACGCCCTGCATGACGTTCTCGCGCACGGAAAGCGCCGCGTCGAGATGCGGCTCCTGCTCGAGATAGCCGACGCGGGCGCCCTCGGCGACCCAGGCCTCGCCGGTATATTCCTTGTCGAGGCCCGCCATGATCTTGAGCAGGGTCGACTTACCGGAGCCGTTGACGCCGAGAACGCCGATCTTGGCGTCCGGGTAAAAGCTCAGCCGGATGTTGTCGAGGACCTTGCGGGTCGGGTAGCTCTTGGTCAGGCCTTCCATGAAGTAGACGAACTGGCGCGCCATCGGTCCCGTGAAACCTTCAATTTGAGGAGTTTTGCTTGCCGCCGATGTAGCGATCCCGCCCCCAAAGGGCAATGTTTTCCCTCCGTTCACCACGGATGAATACTGGGCGGACACCATCCTGACCCCGTTCCGGACAATTGAAACCATCTTTTAATAAATCAGGCCAAAGCTCGGTTTCGCGCGGAAACAGCGCCACCCGCTCAGAACGAACGGGGAGCACAGCGAGGCCCCATCATGGCTCTGATCGAGACCCATTCCCTCCCCGTTCCGGCAGAAGCCGGCCGCACCTCCGCGCTCGTCTCGGAGATCAAGGGCTTCTGGAAACGCTTCTTCGCCACCGCCTTCAACCCCTACCGGCCCGAACTGCACTACATGCGCGGTCCTGGACCTGCCTGGCGCGCCAAGCACGGCATGGATGCGCCGGTCCGGCTGAAGCCCCGCGACCTCTGAGCCGCCGTTCCCTTTCCGGATTTGCCAACGGATTCTTGAAGACCCAGACTGCTTGCGCACAGGCCTGATTGCGCGCAACCATGGCCCGGTTCCGACGATGGCGCCCTTCCGCCTGGCGCCGCCACCTCTCGCCGTCAACTCTGGTCCTGGATGAACGCTAATGACGCGGCTGCGCTGTGCAATTCTCGACGACTATTTCAATCTCGCCCTCGACGTCGCCGACTGGTCGAAACTGTCCGACCGCGTCGATGCCACCGTGTTCAGCCATCCCTTCGCCTCCGAGCAGGCCGCAGCCAGCGCGCTGGCCGATTTCGACATCATCTGCGCGATGCGTGAGCGCACGGCATTCCCCAAGAGCCTGTTCGAGAAGCTGCCGAAGCTGAAGCTGCTGCTCACCTCCGGCATGCGCAACGCCGCGATCGACATGGAGGCTGCCAAGGGACGCGGCGTCGCCCTCGGCGGCACGCAATATTCCCGCGATCCGACCGCGCCGCTCACCATGGGCCTGATCCTGGAGCTGACCCGCGGCATCGGCCGCGAGAATGCGCGCATGCATGCCGGTGAGCCCTGGCAGACCTTTGCCGGCGTCGAAATCGAGGGCCTGACGCTCGGCGTCGTCGGGCTGGGCAAGCTCGGCACCAAGATGTCCGGCATCGCCAAAGCCTTCGGCATGAACGTGATTGCCTGGAGCCCGAACCTCACGCCGGAGAAGTGCGCGGCCGCCGGCGTCGGCTACGCCACCAAGGAAGAGCTGTTCGCCAAAGCCGACATCGTCACCATTCACGTGGTGCTGAGCGAGCGCTCACGCGGCCTCGTCGGCCGTGCAGATCTTGCGCGGATGAAGCCGACCGCCTTCCTCGTCAACACTGCGCGCGGGCCGATTGTCGATGAGACGGCGCTGCTTGAGGCCTTGCAGCAGCGCAAGATCGCCGGCGCCGGCATCGACGTGTTCTCGGTCGAGCCGCTGCCGGTCGATCATCCCTTCCGCAAGCTCGACAATCTCGTGCTGACGCCGCATCTCGGCTACGCGACCGAAGACGGTCTGCGCATCCATTACGGCCAGATGGTCGAGGCGATCGACGCCTTCACCAAGGGCAATGATCTGCCGCGCAAGCTCGCCTGAAGCGACGCGGACCTGAAACGACGAAGGGCGCGCCGATGGCACGCCCTTCGCAATTTCAATTGTCTTGCAGCGCTTAGCGCACGGTGACCGGCGCGGGCAGCGGCGGCACCACCGTCGGCTGCGTGCCCGGGACCGGACCGGCGGGAGCCGCGCCCGGCGCAGGCGCAGCCGATGCGGTCGCCGTTCCCGGCGGCGTACCACCCTGCATCACCACCACGCGGGTGCCGACCTTGGCGCGGTCGAACAGATCCGAGACGTCCTCGTTCAGCATGCCGATACAGCCGGAGGAGACGAACTTGCCGATCGTCGAGGGCTGGTTGGTGCCGTGAATGCGGTACACGGTCGAACCGAGATACATGGCGCGAGCGCCGAGCGGATTGCCTTCGCCACCGGCCATGAAGCGCGGCAGATAGGGCTGGCGCTCGATCATTTCCGCCGGCGGATGCCAATCCGGCCACTCGGCCTTGCGGGTGATCTTCTGCACGCCGGTCCAGGTGAAGCCGTCGCGACCAACGCGGACGCCGTAGCGGATCGCGCGGCCATTGCCGAGGACGTAATAGAGGTAGGTGTTCGGAGTATCGACGACGATGGTACCCGCGGGCTCCTTGGTCTGGAACGCGACCTCCTGGCGGCGCAGGTTCGGCGCGAGCTGCGCCGGCGCCGCATCAGGCTGCTCCTCGGGCGGCAATGACGCCACCGACATCGGCCGGTTACCGGCGCCGGGCTGCGGCGAGACCGCACCGGTCGCGGCCGGGCCAACGGCCTCCGGCGGACGCATGCCATCATTGCCGGGCGCCTGGCCCGAACGATCGCCATAGATCACCGGAGGCGGACCGGCGGGGCGGCCGTAGCGGGGATCATCGGGCGACATCACCGGCCCCTGCGGCGGCGCGGCCGAATAGACCGGCGGAGCGCCGGCCGGGCGGCCGTAACGCGGATCATCCGGCGACATCACCGGGCCCTGCGGTGGGGCAGCCGAATAAACCGGGGGAGCGCCGGCCGGACGGCCGTAGCGCGGATCGTCGGCCGGACCGGGCGGCGGCAGCGCGGCCTGCGGCATCGCGTCGTCGTCATCCTCCAGCGAGTCGAAATTCGGGGTGCGGTCGCCGGGCCGGTATTCGGCCGGAGCGCCGTAGCTCGGCGCCTGCTGAACCGGATAGCTTTGGGCCTGTGCGAGCGAGGTTCCCGCCGCAGCGACTGTTGCGGCAGCGCATATCGTCAGAAAATGTTTGATCATCATCGCTCTTGTATAGTCCCCGGGCCCCGTCCGAGCCGTCCACGGCCAGATGACCGAAGATAGCGGCACATTCAAGACATAACAGGCTGATTTGGCCTGATTTAGCGATTTGTGATGCAATCGCACATAGTTGCCCCGTTGCATCACGGGGATGGAAATCGCATGACGCCGTAGATTGCCGGAGTCTTCGGCCCCGATTTTTACGGAACGGCGCGGAGACGTTGCGATATGGTCGAATCAGCCTGATTCGCCACCGATTTGAGCTCGGATCCCACGTGGCGAAGGCGGCAATCAGTACCGTCACCGCGTTCAGATGGCTCATGGGCCCTGGCCAGCCGCCGGGGCGGAAACGCGTAACCCGTCAATGCTTCCCGGCTTTCGCTTCCTGCTTGCCGCGATCCTGCTGTCTGCCTCCATCCTGGTGTTTGGCTTGGGAGCCGCCTCGCTGCTGCGGGCGAGCCACGAGCAGTATGTCAACAACCCCTCCTGGCGGAATGGCCCGCAGGAGCAGGTGTTCGCGCAGACCTCCGAGCCGGCCCAGCCGGTGCTCGCGGCGCTCCGCGTGGAGCCGGTCGCGCCGGTCGTCAATGAGCCGGCGCCTGCGATGCAGGACCAAGCCCCGAGCAACGAGGTCCCGAGCATCGGCCTGCCCGCCGTCGAGACCGCGCCCGAGCAGATGGCCGCCGTGGCGCTCGAGGCCAAGGTCCAGTCTGAGGCCAAGTCTGAGGCCCAACCTGCCCCGAAGTCGGAGCCCCAGCCTGAGATCGTCGCCGTCGCATCGCCTGCGGAGCCCGCTCCGCCCGCCGCCGAGATGCCAGCGCCTGAGCAAGCCGAGATCCAGGCTGCGGCTCCGGCCCCCGCCGACACACTCACCCTCGCCGACACGACCGTTTCCATGGCCCCGACGACGCCCGCACCAGCCGTGAGCGCCACCGACGTGCCGCGAACCGCAACACCGGCGCTGGCATCGCGCGTCAGCGACATTGCAGCAGCCAGGGTGGCTGCGCTCAACGACCTCGCGCCGGCGAAGACCAAAGCCGTCAGCGCCGCACCCGACAGCAAGCCGCGCGCGCAAAAGAAGAAGCGCCACCGCATCGTGCGGCGCCCACCGCCTCAGCAGCTCCAGCAATCGTATGATCCGTTCGGCCAGCAGCGACAGATGCAGCAGCAGCAGATGCAGCAGCGACAGATGCAGCAGCAACAGCAGCAGCAGGTGCTCGCCACCACGGCCTCGCGCACGCGCTGAACGTCTCCTCGCCTCGCCCCGCTCTCGTCCGCCGAAGCGAAGGCAGATGCGGGGCTGCGACGCGTTACGCCGGCCCCGTCGCGATCGGCGGGCCCTTCTCCTGGCCCCATTCCGACCATGAGCCGTCATAGAGCGCGGTGTCGGTGACGCCCAGGCGATAGAGCGCGAGCGTCAGCACGCCGGCCGAGACGCCGGAGCCGCAGCTCGTGACGATCGGCGCATCGAGCTTGACGCCGGCGCCGGTGAAGGCGGCGCGCAAGTCGTCCAGCGGCTTCATCGTGCCGGTCGCGGCGTCGAACAGCTGACCATAAGGCACGTTGCGCGAGCCGGGGATGTGGCCGGAGCGGATGCCAGCGCGCGGCTCGGGGGCGCGGCCTTCGAAACGATCGGCAGCGCGTGCGTCGATCACCTGCTCGACACGGCTTTCGACGTTGGCGATCAGCTGCTGCATGCTGCGCACGCGCTTTGAATCGTAAGTCGCCTTGAACGTCGCGGGCTTCGGCTTCACCTCGCCGCTCTCCACGGGGCGCCCCTCAGCGCGCCACTTCTTCAGGCCGCCATTGAGGATGCGGACGTTGCCGTGGCCGAAGGCCAGAAACATCCACCACGCACGCGGTGCAGCGACCCAACCGCCGGCATCGTAGAGCACGACCGTGTCGGCATTGGAGATGCCGAGATGACCGACATCGCGGCCGAACTGCTCGGCGCTCGGATACATGTGCGGCAGCGGATTGGAATGGTCCGACACCGCTTCGACGTCGAAGAACACGGCCCCCGGCAGATGCGCGGCGAGATAATCGTCCTTCGGCAGCGGCAGCACGCCCGGCAGCTTGAAGCTGGCGTCGAGCACCTTGACGTTGGCATCGTTGATGTGGGCGGCAAGCCATTCCGTGGAGACGAGGGGATCGGTGGTCATGCGCTATTTCCTTATGGTCATTCCGGGGCGTGCGAAGCACGAGCCCGGAATCCATCGTGCGGCAACGTTGGTGGATGAATGGATTCCGGGCTTGCGCTTCGCGCGCCCCGGAATGACGAAGGGAGAGAGTTACCCCTTCTTCTTCGGCTCCCACTGCTCCGTCGGACCGCCGGCATCGCGCCAGGCGGCGTAGCCGCCGGCGATATGGGCGACGGGCTTCAGGCCCATGTCCTTTGCGGTCTTGGCCGCGAGCGCGGAGCGCAGGCCGCCGGCACAGTGGAAGACGAACTTCTTGTCTTCCTGGAAGATCGGCTTCGCATACGGGCTCTGCGGATCGATCCAGAATTCGAGCATGCCGCGCGTGCAGGAGAATGCGCCGGGGATGCGGCCGTCACGCTCGATCTCGCGGGGGTCCCTGATGTCGACGATGACGACGTCGCCGTTCTTGGAGATCTCGATGGCGTCCCTGGCGGTGAGCGTCTCGATCTCGGCATTGGCCTCGTCGATCAGCGCCTTGATACCGCGGGTGATGTTCTGGGGCATATGCTTCTCCCTCTTGTCGTCGTTCGCAGGCGCGCGTGCTAGTGCGTCAATTCCTTCATCGCACTCTCCAGACCTTCGATCGTGATCGGGTACATGCGGTTGGCAAAGATGCGTTTGATGATGGTGGTCGATTCCGAATAGTCCCAGTGCTTCTGGGCAACCGGGTTCAGCCACACCGTGTGCGGATAGGTCCGGATGATGCGATCGAGCCAGACCGAGCCGGGCTCCTCATTGACGTGCTCGACCGAGCCGCCGGGCACCATGATCTCGTAAGGCGACATCGAAGCGTCGCCGACGAACACGACCTTGTAGTCGTGCGGGTATTTGTGCAGCACGTCCCAGGTCGGCGTGCGATCGGTGAAGCGGCGCTTGTTCTGCTTCCACACGCCTTCATAGAGGCAGTTGTGGAAGTAGAAATACTCCATGTGCTTGAACTCGCTTTTCGCCGCCGAGAACAGCTCCTCGACCTGCTCGATATGCGAGTCCATCGAGCCGCCGATGTCGAAGAACACCAGGAGCTTCACCGCATTGCGCCGCTCGGGGCGCATGTGAACGTCGAGATAGCCATGATTGGCGGTCTCGCGAATGGTGGTATCGAGATCGAGCTCGTCCGGTGCGCCGGTGCGCGCGAACTTGCGCAGGCGCCGCAGCGCCACCTTGATGTTGCGGATGCCGAGCTCGACATTGCCGTCGAGATCCTTGAACTCGCGTTTGTCCCACACCTTCACGGCGCGGTTGTTGCGGTTCTTCTCCTGGCCGATGCGGACGCCTTCGGGATTGTAACCATGCGCGCCGAACGGCGAGGTGCCGGCGGTGCCGATCCATTTCGAGCCGCCCTGGTGCCGGCCCTTCTGCTCCTCGAGGCGCTTCTTCAGGGTCTCCATAAGCTTGTCCCAGCCCATGGCCTCGATCTGCTTCTTCTCTTCCTCGCTCAGGTATTTCTCGGCGAGCTTCTTCAGCCACTCCTCGGGGATCTCCGCCTTCTCCATGGCGTCGAGCAGGCTTTCCAGCCCCTTGAACACGGTGCCGAAGACGCGGTCGAACTTGTCGAGGTTGCGCTCGTCCTTCACCAGCGAGGTGCGCGACAGGTAGTAGAAATTCTCGACCGAATAGTCCGACAGATCAGCGTCGAGCGCCTCCATCAGCGTGAGGTATTCGCGCAGCGTCACGGGGACCTGCGCATCGCGCAGAGACGTAAAGAATTGCAGGAACATGGGTGACAGATTGCCCGTCGGGTGGCGAACGTCAAGGGGCGGAGGCCTTCGCTGCGCGCTGGACCGGCAGGCTTTTTGCTCTAGAATTGGGGACCTCAAGGGGTCTTTTTGGGGACGTTTGCAATGGGTATTCTCGCAGCGCTCATCATTGGCGCGATCGCCGGCTGGCTGGCCGGCAAGATTGTCCACGGGGCGGGATTTGGGCTGATCGGCAACATCGTGGTCGGCATCATCGGCGCGCTGGTGGCGGGCTGGGTGCTGCCGCAGCTCGGTATCGCGCTCGCCACGGGCACGCTGGGCTCCATCATTGACGCCACGGTCGGCGCAGTGATTGTGCTCGTCATCCTTTCGCTGATAAAACGGGTCTGAAAGCCTGACCGAACCAGGAACGGCCGCCATGAGCGGCCGTTCCCATGTCGTGACCACGGCAATGCCATTGGCAATTCCTGGGACGACGACCAACAAGGACGCGCAATGAAATTTACCGGCACCAAGGACTATGTTGCGACCGACGATCTCAAGGTCGCCGTCAATGCCTCGATCGTGCTGGAGCGCCCGCTGCTCATCAAGGGCGAGCCCGGCACCGGCAAGACGGTGCTGGCGGAGGAAGTGGCGAAGGCGTTGAACGCGCCGCTTCTGACCTGGCACATCAAGTCCACCACCAAGGCGCAGCAGGGCCTCTACGAATACGATGCGGTATCGCGCCTGCGCGACAGCCAGCTCGGCGATAGCAGGGTCTCCGACATCAAGAACTACATCAAGCGCGGCAAGCTGTGGGAGGCCTTCACCGCCGAGCAGCGCCCGGTGCTGCTGATCGACGAGATCGACAAGGCCGACATCGAATTCCCGAACGACCTGCTGCTCGAGCTCGACCGCATGGAATTCCATGTCTACGAGACCGGCGAGACCATCAAGGCCAAGCAGCGCCCGATCATGATGATCACCTCCAACAACGAGAAGGAGCTGCCGGACGCCTTCCTGCGCCGCTGCTTCTTCCACTACATCAAGTTCCCCGACGCCGACACGATGGGCCGCATCGTCGACGTCCACTTCCCCGGCATCAAGAAGCGTCTCGTCGAGGAAGCGCTGCGCATCTTCTTCGAGGTGCGCGAGGTGCCCGGCCTGAAGAAGAAGCCGTCGACGTCGGAATTGCTCGACTGGCTCAAGCTGCTGCTCAACGAAGACATGAGCGTCGAGCAACTCCGCGAGCGCGACCCGCGCAAGCTCATTCCACCGCTGCACGGGGCGCTGCTCAAGAACGAGCAGGACGTGCACCTGTTCGAACGGCTGGCGTTCCTGAGCCGACGGGAAGTTTAGGGCACAATGCCGTAGGGTGGGCAAAGGCGTAAAGCGCCGTGCCCACCATCTCGTATTGATCGCACTCAGAACGTGGGCACGCTTCGCTTTGCCCACCCTACGATACTTGAGTGTTTCGCACGCTGCTTCCACATCAGTCATTGCGCGCACAGACACGCCTTCGCATCCTCGCGGCGCATCCCGCCCGAATTTTGCTTCATCTCTCGCGCCCTCTTCAAACAGAGGGCGCAGGGAAGGCCGGGTGCTGACATCGCACCCACGGTCCGCTGTGCGCGTGTAGCGCAATGAGAAATGCACAGCGGCATACAGGTGAAGCCGAACACACGGCCTTCCCTGCGCAGTGGCTTGACGGCTTATGCCGCGCTCTCCCGGGAGCCGAATTCCTTCTGGCCTCCCTCGCCCCGCAGATTCATCGATGCCGTCCGCCTGGTTGGGCTCGCCGACATCTCCACGAAAGCTTTGCCGTAGCGACGACGGCCGGGACCACACGGTTTTGCCGTACGCGCGTTCAACAACGCCACAGGGTCCTCCGGCAGTGTGCACACGCGCCGAAAGAATGCTGGCGAGACGAACTTGACAGCGCCGCTCGTTCACACGCGGGTCTCGGGCTCACAGGGACTACCCGTCCTGCCCGCCCCCCTCGTGCCGACGCTGCCGCGTCCACCGCAACCCGGCCCACGTTTCGAACGACAAACGAGACGCCCCTCTTCGATGGGCCAGGCCCTGTCGATTTACGCGCAATTCCGAATTTCGGCAAAGTGTGACGGGGTGCTTTGCTCGACGAGCAAACTCGAGCAAATCACGATCCACCGCACGGGAGAGAGCCCAGGTTACGCGCCCTTGGTCCGCTTGATCTCGTTCACGATTTTCGGGTCACTCAAGTCTTGGTGCCACCAATGATTTTCGAGATCCAGCGGTTGCTCCCTGCGCCGCCTGTTGTCCGCGGCAGCGAGCAACTTGATGAGCAGCGGAAACACGCGGGCCAGCTCAAACTCCGGCAAGGTCAGGAGCTTCGCCAATTGAACCTTGAGGTTCGGCATTGCGATCAGGACGCATGGCGTAAGCGTCGGCTTCAGGCGTGACTCGGAAATTGCGATCGTCACATCCTCAGGCTTTGGCCGCGCCTGCAGGATGAAAGCATTCAGGCCGGTGAGTAGCCTAAGCTTGTCGTCCCTAACTCGTTCCTCAAACCACGCTTGCCCCTGCGACTCATCCAAGATGCCCTGCGCCAGTTGATTGATCAGGATCGCTTCATCCACACTCAGCATCACACCACCTGTGACAACGTTAACTGTCACCCAAGTCCCTGAGCCAAGAAGCGAAATCCTCATCTCCGTGCAGATATTCGTCTGGAGACGTACGCAGATCTGCGCCACTCAGCGAGATGATGGCCGACCAGACCTTCGCATCTTCAATGCCCGGGTCCAGTCGCCGTACCCACTGCGCGGCCCAATCGGCGACTCTCTGGCGCTGTGTGTCGTCGCCGAGAAGCGCGAGCATCTTCTCGCGAACCTCAGAGCGAGTGGGCTCACCCAAATCCTCACAGTCCGACATACATCGCTCATCGCCGACAATTATCTTCCAGATTGCACGTTTAGCGTGCAGCATCATAATCTACGAGGATGATGCGGAAGGAAAGACCCTAGTGGAAAGCTCTTGCCTTGAATTGCCGGCGAACTTTGAGGACCACGGATGGGAAGTGGAAGCAAAGGGATGGTTTTCCGACGCCCGGATCATCGCGTCGGGAGCACGCTATCCGATCAACTTCTATGATCCGGTGCGCCTCGGCCAGCAGATACAAGACGAGCTAGCGCTCGGCCGAATATTCTTCGAGCCGAACCTCGTTGTCGTAGCTGCCGTGACGCGGGCAAACATGGAAACTGCCGCCAAGGCGCTCGTTCAGTCAGGCGGCCTTTCTTCGTTGATTGCTGAAGCGTAGGGGCGGGTAGCGCCAACGCAGCACCTCAGGGAACGCCGAGGACATTCTCCAGAGTAATTTCGACCTCGGTCACAAAACGCTTGTACGCCGCACGATCTCCGCCCTTCTCGGCGATCCGCTCGGACTGCCAAGACAGGAACGATGGCAGATACCACGGTAGGGATACCAAACGCTTTGGCACCACGTCTTCGTCACCGATCTTGATGGCGCGCAAGACGGTGAGGACCGCCTGTCCTCGAACAGCATGGTAATCGCCGTTGCGGACGCGATCGAAGAAGCCGTTCTCGTCCCACTCGGTTTCCAGCTGTTCAATGATCGCGGCGATGGTCATTGGCTGGTCCCGTGGACAAGTGAAATCTGACTCGCGGAGGTCCCCCTCACCCGGATCGCATCTGGCGATGCGATCCGGCCTCTCCCCGCAGGCGGGGAGAGGCGAAGGGCCTCACGCCACCGCGGCATCCGGGATGCGGGCGGCTTCCATCGGGGCCTTGCCGCGAATCAGGTCCGACGCACGATCGGCGATCATCATCGTGGAGGCGTTGAGGTTCGCCGAGATCATGCGCGGCATCACCGACGCGTCGATGACGCGCAAGCCTTCGAGGCCGTGGACGCGGAGCTGGTCGTCGACGACCGCCCACGACGAATCCGCCGGGCCCATGCGGCAGGTGCAGCCGGGATGGAAGGTGGTGGTGCCGCGTTCGGTGGCGGCGTGCAGGAATTCGTCGTCGGTGTTGACGTTGGGGCCGGGGAAATCCTCGTAGGCATAGTAAGGCGAGAGCGGCGCGGACTTCAGCAGGTTGCGCGCGAGCTTCATGCCGCCGACGATGACGCGGCGGTCGAGCTCGGCGTCGAGATAATTGGTCTGGATGATCGGCGGCGCAAAGGGATCATTCGAGCGGATGCGGACATAGCCGCGGCTCTCCGGGCGCTGCTGCCAGGACGCCACGGTCATGCCGGGCTCGTCCTCGAGCTGGCCCTGCACGCCTTCCTTGTAGCTCGCCGGCGTGAAGGTGAGCTGCAGGTCGGACGAATCCGCGCTCTCGCCGGAGTGCCAGAAGCAATAGACCATGGTCGGCGACAGCGAGAGCAGGCCCTTGCGGGCGGTCGCCCATTTCAGCGCTTCGATCCACAGCGAGAAGCCACGACGCAGCTCGTTGATGGTCTTGATGTCCTTGACCCGCGCCACGGTGCGCGGGGCGTAATGGTCCTGAAGCCCCTCGCCGACCGGCAGGGCGTGACGCACCTGGATGCCGTGGGCGTTCAGCAAATCCGGCGAGCCGATGCCGGAGAGCTGCAAGAGCTGCGGCGAATTATAGGTGCCGCCGGAGAGGATGACTTCCTTGTTGGCGCGCACCTCCACCGGCGTGCCGCCACGGCCGCCCCTGGTGTAACGCACGCCGACGGCGCGCTTGCCCTCGAAGATGATCTCGGTCGCATGCGCATGCGTGTGCACATGCACGTTCGGCCGCTTCATCGCGGGCTTGAGGAAGGCGGTCGAGCCGGAGACGCGCAAGCCCTTGTCGATGGTGCGCTGGCAGTAGGAGACACCTTCCTGCTTCGCGCCGTTGTAATCGGGATTGCGGGGGATGCCGAGCGAGACCGCACCCTCCATGAAGGCTTCGCAGAGCGGATCGCGCCAATCCATCGTGGTGACGGTGAGGTTGCCGTCACGCCCGCGAAAGGTGTTGTCGCCCTCGCCGACCCGCTTCTCCAGCCGCTTGAAGTAGGGCAGCACGTCGGCAAAGCCCCAGCCGCGATTGCCCATCTGCGCCCAGGTGTCGAAATCCATCCGCTGGCCGCGGTTGTAGATGTGGCCGTTGATCGAGGACGAGCCGCCGAGCGTCTTGCCGCGCGGCGCGTAGATGCTGCGCCCACCGGTGTAGGGCCCGACCTCCTGCTGGTAGGCCCAGTTGATGCTCTTCATGTGGAAGGTTTTGATGAAACCCGCCGGCAGATGAATGTAGGGATGCCAGTCGTTCGGGCCCGCTTCGAGCACGCAGACGCTGGTGTTCGGGTCTTCGCTGAGCCGGCTGGTGAGAACGCAACCGGCGGAGCCCGCGCCGATGATCACATAGTCAAATCTATCCATGGTGCCCCGGCCGCCCCTAGCGCGGCTTGTCGTTGAGTTGATAGTTGAGATGCGCCTTCACCGTCGGCCATTCCGCGGCGGTGATGCTGTACACGACGGTGTCGCGCAGCGTGCCGTTCGGCGCGACCTGGTGGCTGCGCAAAATGCCGTCCTGCTTGGCGCCCAGGCGCTCGATGGCGCGGCGGCTCTGGTGGTTGAAGAAATGCGTGCGGAATTCGACCGCGATGCAGTTCAGCGTCTCAAAGGCGTGGGTGAGCAGCAGCAGCTTGCACTGGGTATTGAGCGGACCGCGCTGCGCGCTCTTGCCATACCAGGTCGAGCCGATCTCGACGCGGCGGTTGGTGGCATCGATGTTCATATAGGTGGTCTGGCCGACGATCTTGCCGCCGGCGTCGAACACGGTGAACGGCAGCATCGACCCCGCGGCCTGCAGGCCCAGACGGCGGTCGATCTCCTTGGCCACGTTCTCCGGCATCGGGATCGCGGTATACCAGATCGTGTAGAGTTCGCCGTCCTTCACGGCCTCCACCAGCCCCTCGCGGTGCTCTTTCGACAGCGGCTCGAGACGGGCGTGCTGTCCACGCAGGGTGATGGGATCAGGCCAGGGCATTGAAGTCTCTCCTTACGTGTCGTCATTGTGAGCGAAGCAATCCAAACTGCGAGCCCCTCATCCTGAGGAGCGCGGAACGCGCGTCTCGAAGGATGAAGGCCCCGCTGTTGGCCTCGCCCTTCGAGACGCGCGCTGGAAGCGCGCTCCTCAGGGTGAGGGTCTGGGATTTGCCTCGCCGTACGATGACGGCTTGGCTCACTTATTCAAAAAATTCAACGGCAAACCGCCGCGCGGCCAGTCCATGGCGACGAGTTCGCCCTTGCCGGACAGCGTGATATAGGCCGTCTTCAGCTCGGGGCCGCCAAAGGCGATGTTGGTGGTGACGCGGTCGCCGGTCGGGACCTGCTCGACCAGGGTACCGTCGGGCGCGATCACCGAGATGCAGCCCGAGACCAGCGTGGCGACGCAGACATTGCCGTTCGCTTCCACCGCGAGCGAGTCGAACATCTGGTAGCCGCCGAGGCCGCAGATCGGTTTTCCCCGCTCGCCGCGATAGATCACCTCGCGCGGCTTGAGCACGCCGGGCGCGGAGAGTTCATAGGCCCACAGCCGCGCCGTCGGCGTCTCCGCGATGTAGACGGTGTTCTCGTCCGGCGACAGGCCGATGCCGTTGGCCGGCAGCACGCCGTGCACGATTTCGACGATCTCCTTCATGCCGGGCTTGAGGTAGTACATGCCGCCGACATCCATCTCGCGGGGACGGCGTTTGCCGAGATCGGAGAACCACAGGCCGCCATGCTTGTCGAACACGAGATCGTTCGGCCCGCGCAGATCGTGCTCGCCGCATTTGGTCACGACGGTCTCGATTTGGCCTGATTGCAGGTCGACGCGCTGGATCGAGCCGCCGAGATAATCCTCGGGCTGCGGGCCCGGCATGATCATTTTGCCGGTCGGGATCCAGGAGAAGCCGCCATTGTTGCAAATGTAGATCTTGCCGTCGGGGCCCAGCGCCGCGCCGTTCGGGCCGCCCGGCACTTTCGCGACGACCTCCTTGCGACCATCGGGATAAACGCGGGTCAGGCGCTGTCCGCGGATTTCCACCAGCACCACCGAGCCGTCCGGCATCACGACCGGCCCTTCCGGAAATTCGAGGTCGGTGGCGAGAACACGGATATTGGGCGTGGCAGTGGACATTTGGGCGACTCTCCCGGCTGCTTGTTATGGCTTGCTCGGGATGTCCGGCACGGGCCCCGCTGGCAAGTTTTGCCAGCGGTTATGACAAACCAGGTCCCCCTTGCCAAGCAAGCGGGCGCAATGCTGCGTTGCAGCCGCGAAGCGCGATGAGGGCATCGCGCCTTGCGCTATTGTTTGAGCATGATCTTTTCGGAAAACCGCTCTGCACTTTGCGCTAACGCGGCCCTTTGGGTCCGGATCATGCTATTCTTTGATGGGCACCCAGATTTCGAAGCCGCCATTGCCGGTCACGGGATCGAACTTCTCGTCGTAGCGTTCGAAGTTCGGCGCATCTGCGGCCTTGTGGCCCGACCCCGGCAGCCATTGATTCCAGATCGCATTGACGGTGCGCCTGATGGAAGCGACGTGATCGGCGTGCGTGAACACCGCGTAGCGCTGCTCGGGGATGCGGATGCGGCCGAAGCCGCGTGGCAGGTCGGAGAAGTCAGCGACCTCGACGCCGGCGATGTAATCGATATTGCCGGAATCATCGCCGTTGCAGCAGACACCGTAAGCGACGTTGCCGATGCGCTCGGGAATGTCGGCAACCTCCTGGTGGAAGCGCGCCCACATCCCCGGGATGATGGCGCCGTTGTCGCAGGAGATGCGCTCGGCGAGACCGGCGACGAGAATGGCCTTTGCGGTTTCGAAACGCGGGGCTTTGAGATTGTCTGACAGGGTGGAGTCCATGAGGATCGGCTCCTGAAGCTTGAGATGGTGGGTGCACGTCGCCGCCCTCACCGCTTCGGGCGTGGTACCGAACTGGTCGCGGAACGCGCGGGTGAATGCTTCGTGCGAGCCGTAGTCCGCCTCCAGCGCCAGCGACAGTATGTCCGGCGCTCCCCTGGCAAGGCTGCGCGCCGCTTCCGTCAGCCTCCGTGCGCGCACGTAACGCATCACCGGATAACCGGTGGCTGCGGCAAACGCACGCACCATGTGGAACCGCGACACGCCACCGATCGCAGCGATCTCGTCGAGCGTCATCGGCTCGGCCAGATGGCTTTCGATGTACCAGAGCGCGCGCTGGGCTGGGTTCATGGTGACTAAGCTCTCGTTCGAAGCACGGCCATGATGCGCGCCGCCGCCGGAGCGCGCTTGATCGGCATTGCGGTCGGCGCATGAGGATAGTCCGGGAATAGCCAGTGGCAACGCCCCGATATTCGCAGCTACACTGCCTGGAACCGCTCAAAGAAAGCATGGAGGAACCGCGTCATGGAAATCACCGATGTGCGGGCGCACCATATCCGCATTCCCTACGACGCCGGTGTCGCGAGCTTCCGCCAGGGCGCATCGGCCATCTCAGCCCTCGACATGGTGCTGGTGGAGGTCACGACCGATGCCGGGCTGACGGGATGGGGCGATGCGTTCGCCTATGTCTGCCCGGCCACCACGCGGAGCGCCGTCGAGGAGATGATCGCGCCGCAGGCGCGCGGGCTGAAGGTGCCCGACGCGGCCGGCATTCCGGCCGCCATGGAGCAGATCCAGCGCAACCTGCATCTGTTCGGCCGCTACGGCATCACCATGTTCGCGATCTCAGGGCTCGACATCGCACTGTGGGACCTTGCCGCGAAGATCGAGGGCGTGCCGGTGCATCGCCTGCTCGGTGAGACGAAGCGCGCAAAGATTCCCGCTTACGCGAGCCTGCTGCGGATCGGCTCGCCCGAGAACATCGCCGGCGAATGCAGGAAGGCACTCGCGCTCGGCTATGGCGCCATCAAGCTGCATGAGACCACGACGCCGGCGGTGTTCGCCGCGCGCGAGGCGATCGGGCCCGGCATTCCGCTGATGGTCGACATGAACTGCCCGCTCACGGCCGAACAGGCGATCGCGTTCGCCGGAGCGTGCAAAGACGCGCAGCCGATGTTCCTGGAGGAGCCGGTCTGGCCGCCGGAAGACTTTGCTGGGCTCGCCGAGGTCCGCAGCAAGGGCGGACTTGGCGTCGCGGCCGGCGAGAATGCCTGCACGGAATATCAATTCCGCCAGATGATGGATGCGGGTGCCGTGAGCCATGCGCAGCCGTCGGTGATCAAGGTCGGCGGCATCACGGAATTTCTGAAGGTTGCGCGGCTCGCCGATCAGCGCGGCGTCAAGATCGTCCCGCATTCCCCTTACTTTGGTCCGGGCCTGCTGGCGACCCTGCATCTGCTGGCGACGCGCGACGACGGGCTTGTCGAGATGTTCTATCTCAGGCGTGAGGCCTGCCTCTGGGGCGGCCGCGCCGATGTCGACACGACCGGACATGTCGCGGTACCAACGGGCCCGGGACTCGGCCTTGATCCCGATCGCGGCGTGATCGAGCGCTACCGCGTGACGTGATCGGTGCCGCTATTTCGCAGCATCCTTCGGTGGCGGCGCGTCCTGCTTCTTCTTCAGATCCTCCGCCTGTTTCACTTGCGCCGCCTGCAGATCGCCGATGGTCTTCTGCAAGCCTGCAAGCGTCACCTTCAGCGTGTCGATCTGGCGGTTGGCAGCTTCGATCTTCTGTTGGTGATCGAGATTGAGCTTGCTGATGGTCTTCTGGAGGAAATCGACATTGCTCTGGAGACAACTGGTGCGCCGCTCCATCGTCTTCTCCACCGTGCAGATCTCGATGCCGGGCACGTCCTGCGCCAGCGCCGGCGTATGCGCGACGAGCGGTAACATGGCGAAACACACGGCAGCGATCCGGCACAGCATCCAGGTTCCTCTTCAAATTAATCACGGCAATGTGCGCCGATTGCGCGCGCCTTCCCGAAGCTACCACACTCGCACCGCATTCTCGCGATGAGCTTGGCTTGTTCCCTTGGACGGGGAGCGGTGAACCGCACGCGGAAGAAGTAGGCGCTCTTTCCGCGGCTTTGATTAGGGGAGATTTTTGGAATGGCAACGCGCGATAGACGTTTGGCAGAATTCGATGGCGCCGGAGAGCCACCACCTGGCCTGCCGGTCGAGGTGCTGTGTGAGGATCACAGCGGGACATATCAACTGCCGTTCGCCTGCCGCTATGTCGAGGGCCGCTGGCAGAATGACGCGGCCGGCGTCCCGGTGGAAGCCACCGTCATCGGTTGGCGCGTGCCGCGCGTGAAGCACTCCGGCGTGGCCTGACGGTTTGGTTCTGTCTCAAAATGCAACGGGGCCGCGCTCCGCCTTAACGAACGGAACGCGGCCCGAACGAATCACGTCCGAATCAGCCGTTTGACGTCGTACGCGGCTGTTCACGGCTAGATGTCGACAAGGCGTCGCTGGGGCGCACAATATCTGCGCGGTGCGAGAAGCGCCCTCGCCAGATACCGGCCGCAAAAGTTAACGATGGCAAAGACATGGAGGTCGGCGAGACGCAGGCCGCTGCCGCCCCGGAAACAGGCAGGACCGTAGGCCGCCTGCCTAATATTCGACCTCGAGCTCCTCGATCTCGGCCGGCTCTTCCTGCGCCGCCGCGATCCATTCCCTCATCTCGGGCATCGCCATGATGGTATCGGCATAGGCCTTCAACCGTGGCTCGAGCTTGACGTCATAGGTGACGAAGCGCGTCACCACGGGCGCGTACATCGCATCCGCCATGGTGCGCGTCTCGCCGAACAGGAACGGGCCGCCGGATTTCTCCAGACAGTCGCGCCAGATCGACCAGACCCGGTCGATGTCGGCCTGCGCGCGCGACCAGATCTTGAAGCCGGGGAAGTGGCCCTTCAGATTGACCGGCAGCGAGGCGCGCAACGTGGTGAAGCCCGAATGGATCTCGCCGCAGATCGAGCGGCAATGCGCGCGCTGGACGCGATCCGCCGGCAACAGGCCGGCGTCCGGCATCGCCTCGTTGAGATATTCGGCAATGGCGAGCGTATCCCAGACCGTGGCGCCGTCGTGGCGCAGACAGGGCACCAGGATCGAGGACGACAGCAGCAGGATTTCGGCACGCGCCGAGGCGTCATCCGGTGCGGTGACGATCTCCTCGAAATCGAGCCCGGAGAACTTCGTCAGCAGCCAGCCACGCAGCGACCAGGACGAATAGTTCTTGCTGCTGATGGTCAGTGTCGCCTTCGCCATAGGGCCTTCCCTCACGTTTACGGCCAAAGGAGCAGCAAGCGACGTGCCAATTTGAGGGGCGGCCAGTGTCCGTCTGGCTCCGATATTGCATGGCAACATCGGAGAGGTGGGCGCTTCAGTATGATGTCGATGTATTATCAGGCTTTTCAGAACCAGATGGACCTGACGGCGCCGTGGCGGGCGGGCGCCTCGTCCGCGCTCAAATTCCTCGATCTGGTGCCGCAGGGCATGTCCGACAGGGTGGTCGGCCGGCTCTCGGCGGCGCTGGAGCTGATCTCCCGCTCCACCCTCACCTATCACCGCCCGGCCTACGGCATCGACAGCGTGATGATCGGCAATCGCGAGGTCGGCGTCACCGAGGAGATCGCCTATGCGACGCCGTTCGGCTCACTGCTGCACTTCAAGAAGGACGGCGTGACCGAGCAGCCGCGCATGCTGCTGGTGGCGCCGATGTCCGGACATTTCGCCACGCTCCTGCGCGGCACCGTGAAGACGCTGCTGCAGGACCACGACGTCTACATCACCGACTGGCACAATCCGCGCGACATTCCGCGCAGCGAGGGCCGCTTCGGGCTCGACGACTACACCGAGCACCTGATCGACTTCCTCGGACAGCTCGGTCCGCGCCCGCATATGGTGGCGATCTGCCAGCCGTCAGTATCGGCGCTCGCGGCCGCCGCGATCATGTGCGAGGGCAATCATCCGTCGCGGCCGGCGACGCTGACGCTGATGGCCGGGCCGATCGACACGCGGATCCAGCCGACCAAGGTCAACGACTTCGCCAAGAGCAAGCCGATCGAATGGTTCGAGCAGAACCTGATCAACTACGTCCCGGTGCAGTGCCGCGGCGCATTCCGGAAGGTCTATCCCGGCTTCGTGCAGCTCACCGCCTTCGTCTCGATGAACCTCGAGCGCCACATCAAGCAGCACATGGATCTCGCCAACCACATCGCCAAGGGCGAGAAGGAGAAGGCGGCAAGCATCAAGACCTTCTACGACGAATATTTTGCGGTGATGGATTTGCCCGCCGAGTTCTACATCGAGACCGTGCGCGACGTGTTCCAGGAGCACCTGCTGCCGCAAGGCAAGCTGATGCACCGCGGCCGCCCCGTCGACACCAAGGCGGTCAGCCGCATGGGGCTGATGACGGTCGAGGGCGAAAAGGACGACATCTGCTCGATCGGCCAGACGCTCGCCGCGCAAGACCTCTGCACCAGCGTGCGCGCCTATCGCAGGGTCCATCACATGCAGGCCGGTGTCGGCCATTACGGCGTGTTCTCGGGCAAGCGCTGGAACAACGAGATTTACCCGCTGCTGCGGGATTTCGTGCACGTGAATTCGTGACTGTCATTCCGCGCCGCCAAGACGACCCGCCGCGGAAACGGCACGCGCCTCACGCTCCTGCGCAAGCAGCTCTTTCGCTTCCATCAATTCAGGAAGGTTGCGCTCGGCCTCGAACTCAGCGAACACCGGCGCGAGCACTTCATAGACCGCACCGGCTCGGCCGTTTGTCCTGTGCAGGCGGGCAAGTCCAAGCGCGCTGCGCAGCTCGAAGGTCTTCGTCCGCTGGTGTCGCGCGATGTCCAGCGCTCGCCTGAGGTCGGCTTCGGCACTGGATTCGTCTGAAGAATTATGACGCAATAAAAGCTTTCCGCGGACACGATGCAGCTCGGCATCAAGCCAATGCTGGCCGGACTGTCCGGTCCGGGCGATCAGTTCGTTCAGGATGTCGAGCCCTGTTTCGACCTGGCCCATCTCCGCATTCGCTACGGCGACATGCAGCCCCCAGAACGGTTCGCAGAGGTAACAATCGTTCTCTTGCAGCAAGGTCCAGCCGTGACGCATGTCCGCCAGTCCGGCCATTCGGTCGCCGGCGCGCCACCTGGCCAGTCCGTTCAGGTAGGTGCCCGCGGCCACATACAGCGGCATGGTGTGGTCGCGCGCGAGACCGAGCGCCAGGATCGTCTCGGTTTGCTGCAACATGCCCCCGCATACGCCGTCGAACACGGCGCGATGAACCAGCGCATTGGCCCGGGAAAGCGCCCGTTTTTCTCCCGACGCACCCACCGCTTCGGCGGCGAGCTCGCGCGCGCGTGCAGTGAGACCGAGCGGCCAGAGCACCAGGGCAAGAAATCTCATGATTACGAACGGCAGATCCAGTGCCGAAGCCCTGAATGTCGCGGGATCCGGTTCGGCGGCATAGATGGCCAGCGCCCGCTCAAGATGCGTTCGCGCGTTCAAATAGTCGCCGCCGAACCAGCAGGTGACGCCGCTCGTCCATTGGGCAACCACGGCCGCCACCGGCGAGTCCGGCCGTCGATCCGCGGCGCCCCTGATGGCATCCACGAGCTCCCGCATCGGAGCGAATTCGCCGTGTGTCAGGCAGGCATTGAAGAGCCCCGAATGAACAGGCGCAAGTTCAACGGGATCATCGATGTCGGCTGCGAATTGGCGCGCACGCGTCCAAGCCGCGATCGTTTCGGGAGCGCTGTGCCCGAGGCTGCCCCTCAGTGCGCGGCCGTACGAGATCTGCAGATGCAGCCTGGTCATCATCCGGCGGGGGTCATCCGGCAGCTCGTCGGCGGTCGCGACGGCCTTGCCGAGATGCGCGACCGCCTCGGAATAGGCAGAGCGTTTCAGCGCCTGCTGGCCCGCCTTGCGCCACCATTCGAGGGCTACCTCGCTCAGCCCCGCTTCGGTGAAGTGATGCGCCAGAACTTCCGGCTCGATCTCGGCGACGACCGGAAACTTCTCACGGAGGACCTCGCCAATTCTCGTGTGAAGCAGGTGCCGTTTGCTTTTGAGCAAACTCTCGTAGGCGGCCTCCTGAACGAGGGCGTGCTTGAAACTATAGCTTGCGTCGGGCGGAACCCCGCGGCGAAGCAGCAGTTCGGCTTCTTCAAGTTGTCCCAGCGCGGCACTCAGCGTCAGATCATCGCGTCCCGCCACATACTTCATGAGCGCGTATGAGAAATCGCGGCCGATGGCGGCACCTATCTGCGCCACCTCCTTGACTGGAGCGAGCCGGTCGAGCCGCGCCATCAGCGAATCCTGAAGCGTTGCGGGAATTGCGAGCGGCGGGAGCGGACTATTGAGGCGATAGCGCCCGGCATCTTCGACCAGCAGGCCGGACTCCAGCACCATCTTGGTCAGCTCTTCGACGAACAGCGGGACACCATCCGTCCTGTCGATGATCTGCTTCATCATCTCGCGTGGCAGCTGGCGACCGACAACCACCTGTTCCACCAGCGCGCGCGTGTCCTGTCGATCGAGCCGATCGAGACGCAGCAGGCCGACATTGGCAAGGCCCGACCAGGACGGCTCGAACTCCGGCCGGGATGTCATGAGCATGAGGATCGGCAGTGCCCGGATCCGATCCACCGCGAGATCGAACAGCTCAAGGGTCGTGGCATCGGCCCAATGCAAATCTTCGCAGATAATCAGCAGAGGCTGACCTCGCGCCAACCCCTCGAGCTGATCGAGAAGGGCGGCAAATGTCTGTCGCCTCTGCTGCGCCGGACTCAAGCCGAGGGGTGGGCAATGGTCGCCGGTTGGAATCGAAAGCAGCGCCGCAATGAGCGGTGTTGCCCGGGCGACCTGCTGGGTTCCAAGCGCCAGCATGGCCTCGAGCTTGCCGAACCTTTGTTCTGGCGTGTCGTGCGCGCGGATTCCGGCGGCGCGCTCGAGCTGTGCGACAAAGGGATGAAGCGCGCTGTTGGTATGATAAGGCGAACACTGATATCGCACGCGACGGTGCGTCCCCAACGAGGGACTTTCGGACAGCGTTGCGACGATGCGCGACTTGCCGATACCCGCCTCGCCGGAGATCAATACGATCTGGCCGTGACCCTGCCATGCCTCTCGCTGGCGCGAGAGAATGAATTCGATCTCATCCTTGCGGCCGACAAAGCCGATCGAGCGCGCGGCACGGACCGCCTCGAAACGGCTCTCGGATGCGGTCGCGCCTTCCACCGCCCACACTGCGACGGGTTCGCCTATCCCCTTGACTTCGCGGCGGCCAAGATTGCGAAACGTGAAGAGATCCCCAAGCAGCCGGCGGGTCGATGACGCAACGACGACCGCCCCGGGTTCCGCGAGGCTCTGAAGCCGAGCAGCGAGATTTGGCGTATCGCCGACGGTCGCATGCTCCTCCGACGCATCTCCACTGATGAGGTCGCCGACCACCACAAGACCGGTCGCAACTGCAATCCGCAGCTCCACCCGTTCGCCGGCGCCTGTGTCGAGCTGGCGAATTGCGGCTATAATGTCGAGGCCCGCGCGCACCGCGCGCTCCGCATCGTCTTCGTGGGCGCGCGGATAGCCGAAATAGACGAGTATTCCGTCGCCGACGAACCTGGCTATGCTGCCGTCATAAGCCGCAATGACCCGCGCACATGCGGCGCGGTAGACCCGGATCACTTCCCACATATCCTCGGGATCGAGGCGTGCCGAGAGCATGGTCGAGCCGACCAGATCGCAAAACATGACGGTGAGGTGGCGCCGCTCGGCGTCGTGAGGAGGAGCCGGCGATGCGATCAATGCGGCCGGATCGAGGTCGGCAATGGCTCGCTGCATCTTGCGGCGATGACCGAGCAGGACTCCGAGCTTGTCAAAGTCCTCGTCCATCAGCTCGGGGAGGACGCCAACGTCGATCCCGTTTTGGGCAAAACGCTCCGCGTATTGCCCAAGCCCCAGCTTCTCGAGCCACTCCGCAATCTGCATGGCTCACCCATCTTATGACTGGCGATTAGCAGAATTTTGGACCACGGCCGCAGCGAGACAATATCCCAACGCCGCGATGATGGCACGTCTTGTTTGCCTTGCGAAAATTAGGTTACTCGTTACCGATGACACTTCGGTCGGGACACGACCCGATGTGAGCGGCCGTGCTACCAAACATCGCCGACACACAGCGTTGGACAGCAGAGGTTGCGATGATTCGTCACGCCACACTCCAGATCTGAAGCCGACCGACACTGCACCTTGTGCTCACATGCAATGCCAAGGAGACGTTTGCTTCATTGCTCGTTCGTCGGCGCTTCGTGGCTGCGAGCCAACGTGCCCGCCGCAACCTGAAGCGAAGAACCAACCGCCCAGCAGACCGCAACAAAGCCTATCAGGGCGTCGGGTAGATTTTGATCAAGGACAAGAAGGCTTACGGAAAGAGTTGCGGCAATCGCCGCGCCGAACGTTCCGGCCGCGCTCATGATTTCAGCCGGCTCAGAGCCGTTCCATTCTTCCGAGATGGTCGATTTCGGCCGCCGCGCGAGATTACCGGACAAGTCAATTCCGACATAAAAGCTGAGAGCTCCGTAGAGCATCGTTATCAGCACGATCCAGCCGCTTTCAAACAGCCCGTCTTTCTGACGCAACAGGGTCGCACCCACATAGAGACCGCAAGAGGCTCCAACGGCCGCCAGCCCAATTCTTTCAAGGGTATGGGCCGACTTGATCAGGCTGGAACGGGCGATCCCAAGACCGCTGACGTACCTTGTGAGGGAAAATGCGGTCGAACTTGCACTGGTGATCTTCATTGCGGGCTCCTTCTGAGTAATTGGCAGCCTACTGGCCGACCCCGAATAGAATCTGCCGGGACGCGGTTCTCGATGCCCTTGATTCCAATGTCAGAAAGATCTGTGCTGAGTGATGGGGCTGACTTGCTCGCGAAGGCGAGAGCCAATCCAAGGCTGCGCGCACGCCGCTGCGCAGGCATTGCAACTCACCCGTGCCTGTCAGCCAGCTCCGGGTGCGGCAATTTCTTGCGGGAGTGATAGTTCAAATCGTGACGGATGAACTATGAAGCGGTTCACATACCGCAGCTCCCTACCGCTCCATCGGGTCACGATTTTAGGAGAATTAAGTTTGCAACGTTGCATAGGCGCGGCGCAGGAGGCGGCCAAAGGATACCGAGAGTTCGCAAGCTGTCCCGCGTTTTGCCGACGTCAAATCTATTCGCTCTCACTCTGGCTCGTGCAGATGAATGCGTGAGGCGCCCGGCGCGTTCGCGGTCGGCGAGCTATACGGCTGCTCACGTAGAAGACAAGGACCACGAGCGGAATCGCGAGCGCGACCCAGGACGCCTGATCCCAGACGCCGTCCCCGAGCAGCGCCGAAATCAATCCAAAAGCCACAACGCAGGCGATCACGACTGGCGCCAGGAATGTCCGGAGCAGAGAACGCCTGGCGCCGGTCATCGCGACGCCTCCGCGCCCACCGCCAATTGCTTTGCGGCCGCCGCGGTCGATCGCCTTGGCACCTTGCGCAGCCGCGCCGCCCAAAGATAGAGACCGCTGCCGAGCACAACGAGAGTCACGAGATCCAGCAGGGCCCAGATGATCTTCAGCGGCATGCCGCCATAGTCCCCGAAGTGCAGCGGGCGCGAAACGAACAGCGCCTTGACGTAAAGCGGCATATCCCGCGTTTCGCCAAAAGAGCCGTCATCGGCATTGATCAGCACCGGCTTGAGCAGCCGCGAGGTCAACGGCTCGTTGCCGCGCAGATAAACGCCGTAGTGATGACCGCCGGCAAACGGCGACCCCGGCATCGCGACCGACTGCACCTTCATGCCTGGCGCATGTGCGAGTGCGGCGTCGATCGCGACCTGCGCCGACGCAAGCTTCGGCGGCACCGGCGCGTTTCGCCACGGGCCGAGCATCGCGACGAGTTCGGTTCGCTGCCAATGCTGCGCGATCTGCTGCGACAGCGTGTTAATGACGCCCGTTACGCCGACGACGATGGTCCACGCCAGAATGACGATACCGAACAGATTGTGCACGTCGAGCCAGTACAGGCGGCGGCGCGACCTCATCGTGCCGAAATCCAGGCGGCGCATGAACGGGCCATAGACGACGACGCCGGAGACGGTTGCAACCAGAAAAAGGAAACCCATCGCTCCCAGGAACAGCATGCCTGGCTGTTCAAGGAACAGGTCGGCATGCAAATCGAGAAGAAACTTGGTGACAGCTCCGCGGACGGCGGCTCCGACGTGGAGAATTCGTCCGGTGTGGCCGTCGACACTGACGATGGCATCTGCCTTCGGTGTCGTGATGGTCGATGCCATGAAGACATGCCAGATGGGATCCTCATCGTCCGCGCCAACGATGGTGATTACGTCATTCGGCCGCGCCGCGCGTGCGATGTCGAGGACGCGGTCGAAGCTCAGCAACGGTGTCCCTTCGGCGACGACATCCGGCTCAACCGCAGCTCCCAGGGCCGCGTCGATCTCGTCATGGAAGATCAGCGGCAGCCCTGTCAGGCACAACATGAACAGGAATAGCGTGCAGACGAGGCTCGTCCACTTGTGCGTTTCCTTCCAGATGCGGATCGAGCGAGGCGTCATGCGAAGCGCTTCTCCATCATCACCAGGTATAGCGAACGCCGCCGATCACCGTTCGTCCCGAGCCGATGAAGCACGAACTCAGGCTCGTGCATGATGCGACGTAGTACTTGTTGAAGAGATTTGTGGCGTTTACCGCAAGCTGCACGCCGCGAAGCCTGCGATCGAGATTGGACAGATCATAATGGATCGCGGCATCGACCAATGTGTAGCTCGGGATCGAGATCGTGTTGGCGAGATCGCCATAGGAATCGCCGATGTAACGCACGCCGCCGCCGAAGCCGAAACCTGCGACCTGCCCCTGCTGGAACGTGTAGTCCGCCCACAGCGCGGCCTGGTTCATCGGTTGGATCGTGAGGTGCTTGTTGAGCTGGCTCGCCGTATTGGTCTTGGTCGTCAGGGTGTCAGTGTAGGCGTAGGATGCCTTCAGCTTCAGCCCCTCGGTGAGGCTGGCCGTCGCCTCGAATTCAGCGCCCCGGGACCGCGCCTCGCCGGTCTGGACGCTCTTGCCCGTCACGCTCAGATCCGGAGTGACGACGTTCTCCTGCGTCATGTCGAACAGCGCCGCCGTGAGGAGCAGATTGGTTCCGACCGGCTGATACTTCACGCCGATCTCGGCCTGCCTGGCCGTGGTCGGAACCAACGCCGCGCCGCTCGCGGTTGTCCCCAGAGTCGGCTGGAATGAAGTGGCGTAAGCGATGTATGGCGCCACACCGGAATCGAACACATAATTCAGCCCGGCGCGCCCAGTGAACGCATGATCGTTCTGGCTCTGGTTTGTGTTCTTGATGAAGTCCAGCGTGTTGGTGCCGACCCAGTCGTTGCGGCCACTCAGCGTCAGCCGCCACCCGCCGAGCGCGATCTGGTCCTGTGCATAGAGGCCAGTCTGATCCTGCCGCTGACCTGTGTTGGTGGCGGTGGCAGGCATCGCAATCGCCGCACCATAGACCGTGTTGTTGAGGTTGATCGACGGTGCCGAGCCGATACCCATATTCAGCTCGCTGGTCGTGTGACGGTAGTCTAGCCCCATCAGCACGGTATGAGCGAACGCGCCGGTCGAGAAACGGGCCTCGGCCTGATTGTCCATGGTGAACGCGTCGGCGCTCTCCGGAAACTTGAAAGCAGCGCGCGCAAGCGTGGCGTAATCGCCCACACCGGCGTTGGGATAAGGGTTTACGCCCGCAGCACCGCCGCCGGCGACCGCATAGGTGTTGGTCTGGAGGTTGAAGTACCGAACATTCTGCCGCACCGTCCAGATCTCGTTGAACGAGTGCTCGAACTGGTATCCGACCCACGCCTGCTCGCGATCGAAATGATCGAAGCCGGGTTCGCCCAGGAATTTCGTCATCGGAATGCGTCCGTTCGGACTGGGCAGCAGCGTGCCCACGGCCGGGAAGAACTGCAACGCCAGACCGGTGATGTCGCGCTGATAGCCGCTCAGGAAGGTGAAGGTGGTGTCGAGATCGGGCCGCCAGGTGAAGGACGGCGCGATCGCACCACGAAAATCGTTGACGAAGTCGACCTGCGTTCCGCCGTCGTGAAGCGTACCGGCGATGCGCCAGTACAGATCGCCCTTCTGATGGACGCCACCGATGTCGAAATTGGTCTGCGCCTTGCCCCAGCTGTCGCCCAAGACCTCGACAGAATTCAGTGGCGTGGGCGTCGGCAGGCGGCTGACGAGGTTGATCATGCCACCCGGCGCGACCTGCCCGTAAAGCGGCGACGAAGGTCCCCGCAGCACCTCGATCCGTTCGAGCAGAGCGAGATCGAGCTTCGGCTGGCCGAACATGCTGGCGCCGTAGGGAAGCTGCATGCCGTCGAGATAGAGCACCGGCTGGAAACCGCGGATGCGCAGCGACTCAAAGCGCGTGTCATTGGGACTGTTGGTGACCACGCCGGGCGTGTAGCCCACAGCCTGCGCCACTGACCGAGCGCCCTGATCGCGGATCTGGGCTATGCCGATCACGGAGATCGACTGCGGCACCTCGAGGATCGGCGTGTTGGTCTTGGTTCCGGCCAAGGTCCGGTGCGGGACATAGCCCTCGATCGGGCCATTGCCCTGGCGGAACGTGCCTCGGCTCGCGGCTGTCTCGACATGAACGGCTTCGCCGCTCTGCCCTGTTGCGGTTCTCGATCGATTTGAACGGGCGCTGCGCGAGGTTCGCGTGGGCTGACTGCGCGTTACAACGCGTGGCTTTGGTGCATCGACGGTCACGGGAGGCAGAGCTGTTCCGGATCCCGCTGCAGGCGTCTGCGCGACGCTGTCGGTCGCATAAGCCGTCAACGCAAGTCCCAACAACGCAACGACAGGAGCCTTCGCTCCACCAGTCGAAATTCCCACCACGACAACGCCCCATTCCACTTCCGCGACAAGCGGTAGTCCTCAGGCTTCGTGGTGGGAAGAACGCTGAAGCGATGATCTTCTGGAATCTATCTTAGAAAGCCTCGAATATTTCTGAACGGAAACATTCTCCGTCTGCGCAATGATCGGAGACTCTGCGGCGAGACGCCTTAGGCCGACCACTCCTCGCCCCAGACCTGCACGACATGGCCGGGCGAGACCTCGCGATATTGCCGGATCGGCGGTTGATAGTCCGGTGCACGCACCGGGCTTCTGATCTCGTCGTTGGCCACGTCGCGCTTCGTGCCGCGGCGTGCGGGGTCGGGCACGGGAACGGCGGCCATCAGCTTCTTGGTGTAGGGATGCTGCGGGTTGCCGAACACCGCAGCGCGCGGACCTATCTCGACGATCTCGCCGAGATACATCACCGCGATGCGGTGGCTCATGCGCTCGACCACGGCGATATCGTGGGAGATGAAGAGATAGGCGAGCCCCATGCTGGCCTGAAGGTCGAGCATCAGATTGACGACCTGGGCCTTGACCGAGACATCGAGCGCGGAGACCGCCTCGTCCGCGACGATCAGCTTCGGCCCGAGCGCGAGCGCACGCGCGATACAGATGCGCTGGCGCTGCCCGCCGGAGAATTCATGCGGGAAGCGTGCGGCCATGTCGGCGGTGAGGCCGACGCGCACGAGCAGGTCGGCGACCTTGTCGCGCGCCTGCGACGCCGAGGCGAGGCCGTTGGCCAGCAGTGGCGCCGCGATCGCCGTTCCCGCCGACATCCGTGGATTGAGGCTCGCGAACGGATCCTGAAACACGATCTGCATGTGCTTGCGGAAATCGCGCAAGCTGCGACCGCTCATGGCGAGCACGTCCTGGCCGTCGATCAGGACGGTGCCGGCATCCGGCTCGGTCAGCTTGAGGATCGAGCGCCCCGTCGTCGACTTGCCGCAGCCGGATTCACCGACCAGCGCCAGCGTCTCGCCGGCGCGCAAGGTGAACGAGATGTTCTCGACGGCATGAACGCGGCCGGAGACCTTGCCGAACAGACCCGCGCGGATCGGAAAGCGCGTGGTGAGGTTTGATACCTCGAGCAGCGGGCGCTCCGCGCTCGACACCGTATCGGGCGTCTCCGCCGGTTCGTCCGAGGTGCCCGTGACCTTGTCGACGATGGGAAAGCGCATCGGCCGCGTCCGGCCGTCCATCGAGCCGAGCCGCGGCACGGCGGCGAGCAGTGCACGCGTATAGGGATGCGAGGGTGCGGCGAAGATGCGCGACGTCGCGTCGGTCTCGACAGCCTGTCCGCCATACATCACCACGGTACGATCCGCGATCTCGGCGACCACGCCCATATCGTGGGTAATGAAGAGGATCGACATCCCCTCCTCCTGCTGAAGCGCCTTCAGCAATTCCAGGATCTGCGCCTGGATGGTGACGTCGAGCGCCGTGGTCGGCTCGTCCGCTATCAGGAGTTTCGGCTTGCAGGCCAGCGCCATCGCGATCATCACGCGCTGGCGCATACCGCCGGAGAAACCATGCGGATGCTCGTGGAAGCGCGATTTTGCAGCGGGGATACGGACACGATCGAGCAGACGGATGGTCTCGGTTTCCGCCGAGGCACGCGACAGGCCGCGATGCTGGATCAGCGCTTCCGCGATCTGGAATCCGATGGTGAGCACCGGATTGAGACTGGTCATCGGCTCCTGGAAGATCATCGCGACATCGTCGCCGCGGATGTTCTTCATATCAGCTTCGGGCAGCGTCAGCAGATCGCGGCCGGCCAAATTGATGCGACCTTCGATGCGGCCGCTCTCTTTTGGAATGAGCCGCATGATCGAGAGCGCGGTGACGCTCTTGCCCGAACCGGACTCACCGACGATCGCGACGGTCTCGCGTGGCGCGATATCGAAGGAGACGTTGCGAACGACCGGGATCCATTGCTGCTCGCGCAGGAAGGACGTAGTCAGGCCCGAGACCGACAGCACGGGCGCCAGCGCGCCGGCAACGATCTGATCGGGTCTGCTCGCGCCGATGCTCATGCAAGTATCCTAGTAGCCGCGATCGCGGTCGATACGCCCCGGCAGGGGCTCGCCGCGGCGGTGGCGTGCGATGGTGTCGAGCACGTAGTCGACCGCGGTTTCCGGCTTCGTCGTGCTGGCGATATGCGGCGTGAGAAGAATACGCGGATGACTCCAGAACGGATGGCCCGCGGGCAGCGGCTCGGGCTCGGCGACGTCGAGCACGGCGGCCGACAGCACGCCGCCGTCCAGCGCCGCGACGAGGTCGGCCTCGACCAGATGGCCGCCCCGCCCGACATTGAGCAGCCGCGCGCCGCGCGGCAGACGCGCGAACAGATTTGCGTTCAGAATGCCGCGCGTCTCCGATGTCAGCGGCAGCAGGCAGACGAGGATGTCGGCCTGCCCCAGGAAATCCGGCAGGGCCTCCGCACCCGCATAACAGGTGACGCCCGCGATGCTGCGTGGCGAACGGTTCCAGCCGAGCAACGGAAAGTCGAACGATTTGAGCCGGTCGAGCACGGCCTGGCCAAGCAGACCGAGCCCCATCACACCGACACGCCGTTCGCTCGTGTGCGTCACGGAGAGCTCGCGCCAGACTTGATCGCGCTGCTGGCCGATGAACTGCACGAGATCGCGATGCAGCGCGAGCACCGACATGCAGGCATATTCGACCATGCGCTCGGTGATACCGGGTTCCATCATGCGGACCAGCGGGACATGCGGAGGTAGTTTCGTGATGTCGAACTGATCGACGCCGGCGCCGACCGAGAACACCAGCTCGAGATTGGGGAACGTCGCCGCAATATCGTCGGGCGGCTGCCAAGCCACCAGATAACGCACCGCCTGGGGATCGCCGATATCCGGCCAGACCCGGAACGGCACGTCCGGCGCGCGCTCGGCGAAGAAGCGGGCCCACTCCGCGCCGCGCGCCATGTTGGCCTTGTAGAGAACCGTCATGCCGCCCTCAGAATGGGCTGACCGGCGCGAGCCGCCGGCCGTCGATCATGCGCTTGTGGCTGTAGGCTGCAGGATCGACCAGCGGGGTCGCGCCGGTCACGATATCGGCGGCGAGCTTGCCGGCCGCAGGACCGATGCCGAAACCATGACCGGAGAAGCCGGTCGCGAGGAAGAAGCCGGGCAGCGCGTCGACCGGCGAGATCACGGGAATCGTGTCCGGCGTACAGTCGATGGTCCCGCCCCAGGCCTCCGCGATCTCGATGTCCTTGAGCTCCGGGTTTGCCTTGATCAGCGAGGCCAGCGCCGCAGTGACCAGTGACATATCAGGCTCGGGATCGCGCACGCGCTCAGTCTCGAACGGCGACGGCTTGTCAAAGCTCCAGCTGGTGCCGCGCATGATCTGGTCGAAGAACGACTTGCCGAACGACAGTTTGAGCCCGCCCTTGCGATGCTGATAGGTCGGCCAGAAGGTGCGCGCGTAGCGGAACAGGTCGGGCGACAACTCCACCGTGCCGCGGTTGCGCAGCGCCAGTGTGAAGCCGCCATCGAGACGGCGGCGGATGCAGTAGAGATCGGTGCCGAGCGCACCGGAGGTGATCTCAGGTGCCGGCGTGGTGCGGCATGCGGTGGCGTTGACGAGACCGATCGGCAACTCGATGCCGTGACGCCGGCAGAACAGCGACGACCACGCACCACCCGACAGTAGCACCGCCTGCGTGCGAATGGTGCCCTTCTCGGTGACGACGGCGCTGACGCGTCCTCCTTGTGTCTCCAGCCCGCGCGCGGCGCAGCCCTGATGAATCGTGACGCCGTGCTTTCGCGCGGCCGTCGCCAACGCAGGCACGGCCATCGACGGTTCGGCGCGGCCGTCGCTCGGCGTGTGCAGCCCGCCGACCCATTTGTCGGTATTGCCCGGCATGCGTTCGGCGACCTCGGCCGGGGTCAGCACGGTCGAATGCACCTGCATTTCGCGCGCGACCGCCGCCCAGCGCTCCCAGCTCGCGAGCTCGTCCTCGCTCTTCGTCAGGAACAGCACGCCGGTGCGGCGGAAACCGGCATCGACGCCGGCGTCGTTCTGCATATCCTCCCACAGACGTAGCGCCTCGCGCGCCAGCGGAATTTCCTCACGCGCCCGGCCCTGCTGACGGCACCAGCCCCAATTGCGGCTCGACTGCTCGCCGCCGACGTGACCTTTCTCGACCAGCGCGACGGAGAGACCCTTCTTCGCCAAATGATAGGCCGCCGAGACGCCGATGACGCCGCCGCCGATGACGACGACGTCCGCCTGCGCCGGCAGGCGTTCGTCGCTGTTTATACGGTTGAGCGGCGGGGACATGATGCACTCCTGGAGATCAGTTCGGTCGAGAGCTTGCTCGTCATGAGATGTTCATTCGCGGATCGAGCGCGTCGCGCAGGCCGTCACCGAGGAAGTTGAAGCTCGTCACGGCGAGCGTGATGGCGACGCCCGGCGCGATCGCGAGCCACGGCGCGCTGGTGAGATAGATCTGCGCATTGTTGAGCATGTTGCCCAGGCTCGCGGCCGGCGGCTGGATGCCGTAGCCGAGATAGCTGAGATAGGATTCCAGCAGGATCGCCTGGGCGACATTGAGAGTTGCCGCCACCAGGATCGGCGCAACCGCGTTGGGCACGAGCTCGCGGAACATGATCCGAAGGTTCGACGAGCCGAACGCGAGCGCGGCCACCGCAAACTCGCGCTCCCGCAACGAGCGCACCTGGGCCTCGACGACGCGCGCCACCAACATCCATGACGTCGCTGCGATCAACACGGCGGTCGTGACGAAACCGGGCTCGGTGAGCGCCGCCAACGCCAGCAGCAGGAAGATGGTGGGAAAGCACAGCACGGCGTCGACCAGCCGCATCAGCACCGCGCCCACGACGCCGCCATAGAAGCCGGCGAAGGCGCCGACGACGATGCCGACGGCCATCGCAATCACCATCGCGACGAAGCCGATCGACAACGAGACGCGCGCGCCCATCATCAGCCGCGCCAGCACATCGCGACCGAGTTCGTCGGTCCCGAGGATGTGCGTCCCCGAGAGCGGCGGGGCAAACCGTTTCATGATATCGATATAGGTGTCGTCGAACGGCAGCAGATAAGGACCGAACGCCGAGCCGAGCACCAGAACGAGAATGACGATCGCGCCCGCGAGCGCGAGCCGGTGGCGGCAGAAGCGTTGCCAGGCGCCCTGACCGGGGCCGGATTGAGCGGTGGACAAGACTGCGGTCGCCATCGCTTCAGCCCACCCGAATGCGCGGATCGACGACGGCATAGAGGATGTCGGCAACCAGCGAGCCGATCAGCACCATGACCGCAGAGAACATCAGGATGCCCATCACCACGGGATAGTCGCGATAGCCGATGGAATCCAGGAACAGCCGCCCCATGCCGGGCCAGGTGAACACCGTCTCGGCCACCAGCGCGCCGCCGAGCAGCGTCGGAAACTGCAACCCGCCCACCGTGATCATCGGCAGCAACGCATTGCGCAACGCGTGCACCGTGAGAATCCGCCATTCCGGCATGCCCTTGGCTCGCGCGGTGCGGATGTAATCCTGGTTGATCACTTCAAGCATGGAGGAACGCATGAAGCGGCTCCACATCGCGGTCTCGACCAGCCCCAGCACCATCGCCGGTGCGATCAGATGATGCAGCAGGTCGAGGAAGGAGCCATCGCCGATGGTCGCGCGGTTTCCCGCCGGCAGCCAGCCCAGCGTCACTGAAAACACATAGATGGTGACGAGGCCGAACCAGAACGTCGGGATCGACAGCGCGATCATGGCGCCAACGGTGGCGAGCGAGTCGAACAGCGAATATCGCCTCAGCGCGCCCAACATGCCGATCCAGCAACCGAGCAGCACCGCGATGATGGTCGCCGTCACCATCAGCTCGAGCGTTGCACCAAGATGTGACGAGATCACCGACAGCACCGCCTCGCCGTCGCGATAGGACTTGCCCCAATCGCCTTTGAGCATGCGGCCGAACCAGTCGAGATACTGGATCGGCAGGGGCCGATCGAGGCCGAGCTGCCTGGTGACGCGGTCGAGATCCTCCTGCGTCATCTGCGCGGACACGGCGAATTGCGAGAGCGGACCGCCGGGCGCCAGATGCAGGAGGGCGAAACCGATCGCCGAGACGATCACCAGCAGCATGACCGCCTGCGCCAGGCGATTGGCGACGTAGCGAACCATCTCAGACGATCTCGCGAATAGAGCGCATCAGGCCCAGTACCATTCGCGGATGTTCCAGCAATTGATCGAGGTGTTGATGTTGGGACGGAAGCCCTGCAGCCCCTCCTTCACGCCCTCGACAATGTAGCCCTGGAACAGCGGCAGGATCGCGAGGTCGTTGCGGATGAGCTTTTGCAGGTCACCATAGGTGGTCTTGCGCTGCGCGAGATCGAATTGCTTGGCGCCTTGCGCGAGCAGACGATCAGCCTCGGCGTTCTGGTATTGATAGGTGTTGTAACCGCGGCCGCCCTTGGCAGGGATCGCGCCCGAGCCGAACCGCGGCGTCACGTCGGGGTCGCTGCCCAGCATGAAATTCACGCCGACGATGACCGAATTGAACTTCGACTGCTGCCAGAAGTCGCCCCAGATCACGGCGGCCGGCATGTTGTTGACGCGCATGCTCGCGCCGATCGCGCGCCAGTCCTGGATCAGGAGCTGCTGGGTCTGCTCGCGCACGGCATTGCCTGATGTCGTCGAGTTGGTGAATTCGAGCTTGACGCCACCCTTCTCACGCACGCCGCCCGCGCCGCGCACCCAGCCGGCTGCATCGAGCAGCGCATTCGCCTTGGTCGGATCGTATTTGTGCTGCGGCAGGCCCTTCTGGAACGACCACGCCTCCTGTGGCACGAAGCTTTCGGTCTGCATCGGCAGGCCGTAGTTCAAGGCATCGATGATCGCCTGCTTGTTGATGGCAAGATAGAGCGCCTCGCGCACCGCGCCGTCGGCGAAGGGGCCGAACTCCAGATTCGGCGCGATGTGCTCCACCGAGGACGTCGACGAGACGAAGATCTTGCGCGCCTTCAGCGTCTTCGCCTCCTGCACGAAGTTCGGCAAAATGCCCTGCAGGCCGGTGTAGTCGACCTGTCCGGTACGGAACTGGGTGTAGAGGACGGTGAGATCGGGAATGTACTTGAACACCACGCGTTCGACGTAAGGTCCCTTGCCGTGATAGCCGGCATAGGCATTGAACTGAATATGGTCGCCGGGCACGCGCTCGCCCCAGCGGAACGGTCCGGTGCCGACAGGCGCATTGTGGAACGGCGACGAATTCGGATCCGACACCTTCTCCAGAATGTGCTTGGGCACGATGAAGGTCAGCGACAGGATCGACATGTAGGGCGAATAGGGAGCTTCCATTCGCCAGTGGATCTCGTCGGGCGCGACGATCGTGATGGCCTTGACGAGGCTGTGGCCGACGCGATTGCGGACACGGAAGTCGGGATTGTTGATCAGCTCGAGCGAGAACTTGACGTCGTCCGCCGTGAAGGCCGTGCCATCGTGCCACTTCACGTCATTGCGCAGCTTGATCTTCCAGCTCAGGCCGTCCGCCGAAAGGCCGCCATTCTCGACCGTCGGGACTTCACGCGCGAGATCGGGCACGAACTTGCCGTCGGGATCGATGAACCAGAGCGGCGAGAACACCTGCCACCAGACGCCCTGGTCGACTTCGATGCCGGGCATCAGCGGATGAAAGACGGTCGGCTCCTGCGACAACGCCGCGATCACCTGCCCACGCGGCTTGTCCGGCGGATTGCCCGGTCGTTCGGTCTGCGCAAAGGCGCTGCCTGCAAGCGTCCATCCCGCCGCGGCGCCGGCGCCGATCTGAAAAAATTGTCGGCGATTTGGAATGCCGAGATGATGCAGTCCGCCAACGCCGAACTTGCCGGTGCTGTCTGCCATGACCAGTCTCCGTTCCCGCACGCGGCACCTCTCCCGCGCCCCGTGACCCCGGCAAAGGGACAGGAGTGGGCTTTAGTGCTTCTAAATTTTTCGATCAAAAGTTCATCATGACTAAATACAGCTGTCAATCGCATTGCTAGGATGCGCGACCTTTTCACACCGCCGGCCATTCCGGCGGCAAGGTCATGCACGGGAGAGCGACATGGATGGTCGCGGCGACACCAATGGTCCGAAAGACGCCCCGACGATCGAGGCCGACGATGCGGTCGACCAGAGGCTCGGCGAGACCGTGCGGCTGCTGCGCCAGCGCGCCGGCCTGTCGATCCAGGACGTCGCCAACAAGACCGGCCTCTCCAACGGCATGATCAGCCAGCTCGAACGAGCACGCGCCATGCCGTCGATCCGCACGCTGCGCCTGCTCAGCATCGCGCTCGAGGTGCCGATCTCCTATTTCTTCGAGACCAGCGATCCCGCCGCCGACGTGCAGCGCTACATCGTGCGCAAGAACAACCGGCGCCTGCTGCGGCTCACCGCCAGCGGCGTCGTCAAGGAAGCGCTGACGCCGGAAGGCAAAGGCCAGCTCGAGCTCTACGAGCTCACACTCAACCCCGGCGCCTCCTCAGGCACCGACTTCCTGCAGCACACCGGCGAGAAGGCCGGCTACATCCTCTCCGGCAGCCTGCGGCTGTGGCTCGACAACCAGGCCCATGTGCTGGAAGCCGGCGACAGCTTTCGTTTTCCGAGCATCGTACCGCACATGTTCGACAACCCGACCCAGCATGCCGCACGTGTGATCTGGGTCACGACGCTGCGCCAGACCGATTCGCCGGCAAGTTGACACAAAGCAACGGCTCGCCCCGATACTGACGGAAATTGCCCTCGACGCCGCCGCAGGGAGTCTGTAGCTCACATGGAGCCGGACTCATTTGACAGGGCGGACGCGAGGGTCCGCGGTGGACGTCGTTGGTAAGACCATGAAACTCAGGGGGCTTCTGACACTCGCGATGGCCGCGCAGGTCGTCGTGACCGCCGCGGCACTCCTCGTCTCTTATGCCGTGGCCGGCCCGGGGTTCGGCGTTGCGGAGATCGTTGCCCTGCTCGCAAGCGGCGCCGTCGCACTGCTGATCGCCCGGCTCTGCACGCGCACGATCGAGACGGCTCAGGACAAGCGCATGGCCGCACAACTGGCCGAGCAGGCGCAGTCGAGCGCGCAGATGACCCAGGCCGTCATCAAGACTGCTCTGGATGCTTTCGTCCAGACCGACGCGAACGGGATCATCCTGGAGTGGAGCGTCCAGGCCGAGGCGCTGACCGGATGGACGCGCGAGGAGGCGCTCGGCACTGACGTCGTCAATCTCCTCATCGCCGAGCCGCTCCGCGACGGTTTCAGGCAACGCATGATGCGGCTTCTGCCGGAGCTCTCGCATACGCCGATCGGCATCCGCTTCGAGGCAACCCTGCTGCACCGGGAGGGCGACGAGATCCTGATCGAGGCGTCGAGCACCACGCTCCAGCTCGGCGGGCGCACCGTCATCAACAATTTCGTCAAGGACATCACCCAGAAGCGCGCCGCCGAGGAACAGCTGATCCAGGCGCAGAAGATGGAAGCGGTCGGCCAGCTCACCGGCGGCATCGCCCATGAATTCAACAACATGCTCACGGTGATCACGGGCACGATCGAGATCCTCGCCGATGCCGTGAAGGACAACCCGCCGCTCGCCACCATCACCAAGCTGATCAGCGAGGCCGCCGATCGCGGCGCGGCACTGACCTCGAGCCTGCTGTCCTTTGCGCGCAAGCAGGCGCTGCAGCCGGCCGATATCGACGTCAACGACCTGCTCGAGGAGCTCGCCAAGCTGATGCTGGCGACCTTCGACAAGAAGATCGAGATCGTGAAGAGGCTCGACGGCACCATCTGGCTCGCCTTCGCCGACCGCGGGCAGCTCTCCTCGGCGCTGCTCAACCTCGCGATCAACGCCCGCGACGCAATGCCTGAAGGCGGCAGGCTGACGCTGACGACGCGCAACGTGGTGTTCGGCGTGCGCGAGGCCGTCGCGGTCGGCGCCGGCTATGCCGGCGACTATGTCGAGATCCAGATTGCCGACACCGGCACGGGCATTCCGCAGGCGATCCTGGAACGCATCTTCGATCCGTTCTTCTCGACCAAGGAGGTCGGCAAGGGCACGGGCCTCGGGCTCAGCATGGTGTTCGGCTTCGTCAAGCAGTCGGGCGGCGGCATCAAGGTCAGATCGGAAGAAGGCGGCGGCACGACATTCACGATCTACCTGCCGAAGGCCGAGACCAGCGTGCTTCGCCCGACCGGCTATGACGAGCGCAAGATCGTGGGCGGGACGGAGACCATCCTGTGCGTCGAGGACGACCGCGATGTCCGTCGCTACGTCACGGTCCAGCTCGAAAGCCTCGGCTACAAGGTCATTCCGGCCACCAACGCAGCCGACGCCCTCGCCATCGCGGCGGAGGGGACGTCCTTCGATCTGCTCTTCACCGATATCGTGATGGCGGGCGCCTTGAACGGACGGGAGCTCGCCGACGAGATGGTGGCTGCGCGCCCCTCCTTGCGGGTGCTGTTCACGTCGGGTTATGCCCACGACTCCCCGCATGGGCTGGGACAGGCCACCAAGGGTGCGCCGCTTCTGACAAAACCCTACCGCAAGGCCGAGCTCGCCCGCATGCTGCGCCGCTCGCTCGATACCGCCGTCGATGCGGCAGGCGACCCGATCCCGACGCCCTATTCGGTGCAGGCCGAGGTCGAAGGGTTCTTGCGCAAGCAGGAGACCGACGAGAGCGCGACGCGATCGCGAAAATGAACCTTGCCGGCGCCGCTCGTTAGCTCATCCGCCGTCGCAGAGTTGCCGACGGCGTCTCGCCGAATTTTTCGCGGTACGCTCCGGCCATGCGGCCGAGATGCGTGAAGCCGAGATCGAAAGCGATGTCGGTGATGGAAACGTCTGGCGAAGACTGCGCGAGCCTCGCATGAAGACCGGCAAGACGCATATCGAGCAGCATCTCCGAGATCGACACGCCGAAATGACGGCGGAAGCCGAGCTGGAGCGCGCGGATGCCGATGCCGGATGCGTCCGCAAGCTGCGCGAGATCGAGCGGCTCGCCGGCATTTTCCGCAAGATGGTCCCGTGCGGCGCGGAGTGCGCGTGGCAGGCGCTCGGCCTGTCCTGAGAACGTCCTGATCGCATCCGACAGGCCATGCCGCTGGCCATTGAGGAGGCGATCGAGCAGCACCTCGCGCCAATCAGCCATCGCAACTGGGGAAAGCCGGCCGGACCGTCCGAGCCGCTCGGCGAGCCTCATCAGCTCGGCAAGGCTCGTTTGCAGCTGGCGGCCGGACGGCGCGTTCAGGTCGATCACGGGATCGAACTCGACCGCGCCGGCCGCCCTGCCCGACAGCGCCGCGGCGCGCTGCTCAACCATGCGACGGTCCAGCAGCAAAATCGCTTGCGCACAGTCGCGCCACGTCATCCGGGTCGGGACCGTCGGCGACAGCAGCGACGCCGTCCGGTCCGGCGCGGCGTCGAAGCCGCCGGCCCCCGCACAAATGTGGGCGGTGCCCGTGAGCGGGATCTGGACCAGGAAGAAGCGGTCGAGGCACCCCGGATCGATGCTGACAGTCCCACCATAGGCAACGTAGTTGATGGAAAAGCCGTCGAACGCCGCGCAATTGTGCCGCGCCGAAAATCCGGAAGCGCGGGCCTGCGCCGGCTTGAGATCGTGCGGACAGAAGATGCGCCCGATCTGCTCGGCCGCCTCGTCGACATCATCGGTGGTGACGCGAGCGAAGCCCGCCAGCCGTTCGGCTACGGGCGTTGTCGTGCTCATTTCCTGCACGGCTGCGGACATCATCGACCACGCTTCGCGTCACGGAATTGCTTTAAGCCTATAATAGTTCCGCGGACGCGAAAAGGGCCGCGTCGCAAAATCGTCGTGCTGCATGGCAACCGCCGCGACGGATTCGTTTAGCGGATAGACAGCCGCCCGGGCGTGGCCGAAGCTCCATCCTGGCAGGAATCCAACAGGAGGCGAGCATGACTGCACTCGAAAAGGGCATTACCGCAAACGGTACAGGCTATGGCGGCAAGACCTGGAACATCCTGGGTCAGGTCTACTTCCCCAAGGCCGTCACCGAGTCCACTTTCGCATTCGAGACCAACAGTGACCCCGGCCAGTTCGTGCCGGTGCACATCCATCCGACCCAGGACGAGTTCATCCTGGTGCAGGAAGGGACGCTCGACCTCAAGCTCGACGGAAAATGGGTCAAGGCCCATGCCGGTGATCTCGTGCGCATGCCACGCGGCATTCCGCACGGCTATTTCAACAAGTCCGACAAGCCGTGCCGCGCGTTGTTCTGGGTCTCGCCGATGCAGAAGCTGGAGGCGCTGTTCAACCAGCTCCACAATCTGACCGACCCTGCCGAGGTCGTGCGCATCTCGGCGCTGCATGAGGTCGACTTCCTGCCGCCCGAGGCCAACGACTAGGCGTCTGGCGCTCCTCGTCCACTTTCATCCGCTTGCTGGTCCGCCGGCCGCGCCTTGCGGCCGAACGAGATCGCTTGCGCGCGAAACCCATAGATTGCGAGCCATCCCATGGTCAGCCCAAAGCATGTCTGCGTGATCGGCGCCGGCGTCTCCGGCCTCGCCACAGCAAAAGCGTTCTCCGCCCGCGGCCACCGCGTCACCATCGTCGAGCGTAGCGCCGATCTCGGCGGCGTCTGGGAGCCGGCGCGCTCCTATCCGGAGGTGCAGACGCAAAGCCCCAAGGATCTCTACCGCTACACGGATCGCGCCATGCCAGACTCCTATCCGGAATGGCCGACCGGGCCGCAGGTCCACGCCTACCTCGCCGACTACGCGAAAAGCTTCGGTCTCGACCGCATGCTGCGCCTCAACACTGGCGTGGCCGGCATGGCGCCGCGCACTGACGGCAGACCAGGCTGGACGCTCGCGCTAGCCGGCAAGGACGGCGCCACCACGAACGAGGATTTCGATTTCGTCGCGGTGTGCACCGGGCAGTTCAACGAGCCGCGCGAGCTGCATTGCCCCGGCGAGGACGGCTTTCTGGCGCAGGGCGGACAGATCCTGCATTCGTCGAAATACAGCGATCCCACGCTGGCCAAGGGACGTCGCGTCGTCGTGCTCGGCGGATCGAAGTCGGCGACCGACATCGCGGTGAACGCGGTGAAATCAGGCGCGCGCGAGGTCACCATCGTGATGCGCGAGCCGGTCTGGCGCATCCCCTATTTCATCGGGGGGCTCGTGAACTTCAAGCGCATCCTCTACATCCGCGCGCAGGAGGAGATGTTTCCGGGCTGGGGCATCGGCGCGATGTCGCAGCTGGCGTACCGCATCGCCGCGCCCCTGATCTGGGCAAACTGGCGCGGGCTCGAGAGCCTGTTGAAGGCGCAGCTCAAGCTCAACAAGTGCAGGATGGTGCCGAAGGAGAGGATCGAGGATGGCGTCAACTGCTCGGTACCGATCGCAACACCCGGCTTCTACCCGATGGTCGCCGATGGCCGGATCAAGGCCGTGTTCGGCAGCTTCGACCACCACGAAGGCGACACCATCGTGATGAGCGGCGGCGAGCGCATCAGCGCCGACATCGCCGTGCTCGCGATCGGCTACAAGCTCGGCGTACCCTTCCTGCCGGATGCCTATCAGCAAAAGCTGGTCGATGCGGACGGGCAGTACCGGCTCTATCGCCTGATCGCCAACCCTGATCTGCCCGACCTCGGCTTCGTCGGCTTCAACTCGTCGTTCTGCACCGTGCTCTGCGCCGATCTCGCCGCGAACTGGCTGGTGCGCTATGCCGACGGGCAACTCGCCAGGCAGCCGACGGCGCAGCAGATGCGCGACAACATCGAGATGATGCTGCACTTCAAGCGCGTGGAGCGGCCGGCCGCCGGCGTCTATGGCGGCTTGTGCGTCGCGCCTTATCACTATCGCCATTTCGACGAGCTGATGGCCGACATCGGCACCAAGACGCAGAAGCGCGGCGGGCTCGCCGGACACTTCCTGCCGCCCGACGCCGATGCCTATGCAAAATTCCTGTCGTCGGCGCCGGAGTACCGGGCGGCGGGCTAGTTGGTGATGCGGGCTTCCTGCACCGCATGATTGAACATCGCGTTCAACGCCGCCGTGATGTCGGCCGGCGTGTTCGCGGTGTAGAAGAAGCCCGGCGAGGCGCAGTTCTGCAGGCTCGCCGGAATGTTCGGGATGTTCCAGTTGGCATAGTCGTCCTCGTCTCCGGCGAAGGACGTGTTGACCGGATTGATCTTCTGATAGGGAATGTAGAGCACGGAGATGATGACGCCGCGGTTCTTCAGCGGCGTACACGACGTGGCCGGATCAATCGTCGTGGCATGGTTGCTGCCCGACCACGAGCCGTTCGGAACGCCCTTCACCTGCGGATCCTGCGCACCATCAGTCACGAGGAAGACGTAGGGCAGCGTGTTGTTCCACGCACTGCCGTCGCCCACGCTCGTGATCAACGTGTTCACGCTCGACAGCGCCGTGTCGATATGCGTGCCACCCGACCCGAGATTCGTATTCATGTTGGTATCAAGCAAGGTCGCGAGGTTCGCGGCCGCATAGTTGATCGTCGAGGAATTGGTCGTCGACCCGTTGATGCTGCTGGTCAGCGGGAAGTACGAATAGAGATAGCGGATGAAGGGATAGAGGCCGATGCGAAACTGGTTCGCCACCTTCTCGGTATTGTTCGCCGTGACGAACAGCTGATTCACCGCGTAGCCGACGGCGTCCAGTCGCAACTGAATGCAGGAATCGGTTCCGTCAGTCGGACAGTTCGCCACCGTCGCGAGGTTGGAGTAGAGCGAGTTCGGCAATCCGGAGACGATCGACGACGGCAACTGAACCCCCATGGGGTTGCTGGTCTTTGTCTGCAGCAGGCCTCTGTACCCGCTCTGGCTGACGCGCGAGATCGCATAGCCCAGGCAGTAATTGTTGGTGGGATAGCCCTGCGTCCCCGAATCCGTGCAGGCGCTGTTCTGCGGCGAGAAATGGCAGGCAAGCGTGCAGCCCGTCGGGTATTGCCGGTAGTTGTCGGGATTGATCGACTGCATGCGCTGGGCTTCCGCCGTGGTCGAGGGCAGACCCATCGAGCCCGAGACATCCAGCGTCAGGTAGAAGTCGAGATACAGCGGCAGCGTGGTGGTCGAGGACGAGCTGCCGGTCACGGTCAGCTTCCTGTAGCCGAGAAGCTGCATGAAGGTGACAGGCACATCCGCGCTGAACTGCACGTTCGAGACGAGCTTGTTACCGGTCTTGGTGACCGTGCTTGTCACACCGAGATTGGTGTAGCTGCCGGAGAACGTCGCAGCATTTCCGTTGAAGACGTTGTTCGCTTCCGTGACGCCGGCGCCAACGGATCCATTCGACGTCATCGCCATCGCCGCGTTGTAGCCGGCCGAGTTCACCGAGATCGACGCCACGCCCGCCGAATCCGCCGAACCCTGCAGCTTGGCCTTGATGCGCGTTGCCATGCTGTAGTCGATGGCGCATCCGATCGAGGCGATCAGCGGCACCAGTGCGATCGCAAACATGGCGGCAACGTTGCCTCTGGAGTCGCGCTTCAATCGCGAGACGAGCCGGGCTACATGGTGGATCGTTCCGGGAACTGCCATTGCCAAGCCCTCGCCCGACTCTTTGTTTGATCAATCACTAAGAGGAATTTCTGGAAGCGAAACCGACGCCAGGAACCAACGCACGGGTCGCGCATCGCTCCCGATGAGACGGAGCATTCTGCAGATGCCGCGCTACTTAATCGTAAAGTTCTCTTGCGAATCGCAGGTGCGTTTTGTCAGCTTCCTGTCAGCCTGACGGATTGATCCGTTTTTCTACGGAGTTTCGGCGCAACGCGGACCGATCAGGAGTTGCGCCTCGCCAAGCTGCACCTTGATGCTTACGCTCGCAGCAGCGAACGAATCGACCGACCCGGGAGCCCGCGATGCAACCACAACGCCACGCAGCCGCGGCCATCGCGGCGCTCACCCTCTTCCTCGCAATGCCTGTCACCGGCAAAGCGCAAACGTCCACGGCAACGCAATCAGACGCGCAAGCCGCCTACGATCGCGCGCTCGGCGATTTCAAATCGATCCTTGGCGAGCGCCGCCGCCAGATCGAGGCGAAGCAGCCGCTGCCCAACCTGCCCGGCCAGGCCTTGTATCTTGCGCGCGTCGCAATGATCAGCGCTTACAAGGATCTCACCGACGCCGTGCCGTCGCGGATCGGCAAGCCGAACAAGTTCGGGATTCCGCCAGCCTATTTCGATGCCGCGATCGAGCCGCTGGTCGACGAATACGCTGACATCTTCGAGGTCATGGAGGCGCCGCCCGCGAACGCACAGAACTCGGCAACGCCGTTCAAGGACGTCATCGATCTCGGCGCTGCGATTGCGCGTGCCAAGGGGCTTTCGCCTGCGGACGCCAGCGCAGCCGGCCTCATCAGTCTGGGGCTGTTCTATGCCGAGACCAACGGCAAGCAGAACGTCCGCAATGCGCGCTCGAACACCTACATGGGCAGCCTGCAGACCGGCCCGTCCGAGGACCGCAACGGCCAGCGCAAATGGGAGGCCATCAAGGGCACGATCGCGGCCGCCGATCCCGCATTGAACGCGCGCGACGACAAGGAAGAGGCGCGGTCCCGCGGCACTGATCGCCGCTTCAACCACTGGACCAATGTGCGCGACGGCCTCATGAACGCGCATGCGGAGCTGTTTGCCGAAATCCCGGCGATCGTGAAGACGTTGCCCGATCCGATCGAGCAGATGAAGCTGTTCGAACTGATCCAGATCATCCCGACCCCGACGCGCTCGGCACTGAGGTCGGGCGACCTGCTGAACTACCGGGTGTCAGACCCCACCATCATGAAGCACCTGCGCAACAACAGCATCTTCGCCTTCGGCAGGACCGACCGCGCGCGAAGTTCGGCCAGCTTCCGCGAGATTCTGGGCGCGATGTGGCTGTTCAAGCGGAAGTTCGACAAGGCGATGGTGAAATACGCGGAGATCAGGCCGCGCTAGGGGCGCGCTGTGCCGGACACACCCTGGTTCTCCGCCTTGTAGCCGTCCGTCAGCGTCTTCAGGAAGGCAATGATGTCGGTCATGTCCTGATCCGTCATTGCCGGCTTGTCGCCGAGGTGACGATCGAAAGGCGGATCCGTCACGTCGACATTGGCGTGATATTTTTGCGGAATGTCGTCGTATTTCTGCACCGTGCCGTCGGCCGCGCGCCGAAACACTTTCTCCGGATTGGTGTCGCGGAAATTGTAGAAATCCATCACCTGCTCGAGGGTGGAGAAGACGCCGTTGTGGAAGAAGGCGTGACGCGTCGCGGTGTTGCGCAGCGTCGGCGTCAGGAACATGCCGCAATACTGCGTCTGCTCGGGAATGTCGGTCCGATGCGGACCGCAGACGCCGAGATCGAAATAGTCGGAATCCTTGTTGCCCGCGAGCGCGGCATTCCGTGGCGCACCGAGCGCCTCATATTGGTGATCGGTAAACATCGGCGGCAAGCCATCGCGGGTCGGCGCCGAGGTATGGCAGCCGGCGCAGTTCGCCTTGTCGGGGTCGTTGAACAATTGCAGGCCGCGCAATTCGCCCTCGGACAAACTCGCCTTGCCCTCGAGCCAGTAGTCGTACTTGCTGGTGTAGGGATGGAAGCTCGGCTCTTCGACCTGGTAGCGCGCAACCGCGAACATCGCCTCCGCAATCAGCAGCCGCTGGTTTCTCAGCACGCCGGCGCCGAACAGTTCGACGAAGCGGTTGGCATAGGGCGCACGGCGCAGCTTGTCGGCCACGATCTCCGCGCTGCCGCCATCCATCTCGTTGGCGTCGAGCAGCGGAAACAGCGCCTGGTCCTGCAACGTGTCGGCGCGGCCGTCCCAGAACAGGCCGCCCTGCGGCACGATATTCGCCGATGCGCCGGAACCACCCGCAGTCTTGGTCGTGCGCGCGGCCTGCTGGCCCAGTGCGGCCATCTGCGCGAGGGGGATGATGTTGTCGTCGTCGCCCTTGTCGGGGCCGATGCTGAAATTCGGCTGGCGATCGAGATAGGTCAGCGACGGCACTGCGCGTGCGCCTTGCCGCGACAGATTGGCACCGCCCAGCATCACCGGGCCGTCATTGGGCGGGCCGTAGGCGTGATCCGGACTGTGACAGGATGCGCAGGACAGCGAGCCGGATGACGACAGCGAGGCGTCGTAGAAGATCTCTTTGCCGAGCAGGGCCATCGCGGACAACGGGGCGACGGGCGGACGCATCAGGCGAACCGGGTTCGGATTCGTCCCCGGCTGGTTTGCCTCTGCAAGTCCTTGCGTCCCGGCCGCAAAGACGGCGCCGGCCAGAGCGAGCAGGCCGGCGCCGAGGAGCCACAAAGTGCGGCTGTTCATTTATGATGTCCCGCTGGACTAGTGGTGGTGGTGGTGCTCGTCGGGCGGGCTGACCATCACCGTACCCGTGGTCGGATCGAGGAACAGCGCATCGGTGCGGAAATCATGGCTGTGATCCTGGTCGAAGTCGAACAGGTCCATCAGCGATCCGCTGGTCGCATCGAACGAGCCGCCCCCGAGACGCTCACCGCGCAGCCAATTGTCCTCGATGAAGCGAACCACCGAAGCCTGGGTCGTGTAGGTGTGGCTGACATAGTTGGTCTTGGCGTAGGGCGAGACCACGATCAGGGGCACGCGGGTGCCCGGGCCACAGCGACCGTTGACCGGCTTGCCGCTGAGACCGTTCGGCGCCGGCTGCTTGTTGGCGCCGAGGCCGCACAGGCCCGGACCGTTCACCTGGTCGGCGGTCGAGTCATAAGAGGCGGTCTTCGGCGGCATGTACTGATGGTCATACCAGCCGTCCGAGTCGTCATAGGTGATGATGACAGCGGTCTCGCGCCATTCCGGCTGCTTCTGCAGGAAGTTGATCAGCTCGACATTGCCGGCCTGCTCGTCAAGCGGGTCGGAGTTGCCGGCGTGACCGTCCTGGAAGGCAGGCATCTTGACGTAGGAGACGGCCGGGAAATTGCCGGCCTTGATCGCGGCATAGAGGTCTTCGAGGTCGTAGTTGTGGTTGGCCGGATCGACCTTGCCGTTGAAGTCGTGGGTATGGCCGATCGCATGGACCGAGCTCGGCCGCGCATGGGTCGGGTTGGCCGTCGACGCATGATACTGGAAGAAGGCGTGGTGCGGGCTGTAGTCGACGATCGTGCCGTTGACGTTGGTCGAGAACGTGCTGCGGCCGCAACCGGTGGTGCCGTTGGCGTTCTTGAGGGTCAGGTCAAAGCCGCCCATGAAGCTGCCCCAGCTGATGCGCGCATCAGTGAGCAGGTTGCCGATGTTCTTGCCGCCCATCAGCATGGTGCTGGTCGTGCTCGAGCAGGCATCGTTGCCGGGATCGGTGTCGCCGGTCAGCGTCAGGCCGCCCTGGCCATCCGCGATCGAGGACGAGGTGCCGATGACAGGCTGCACGCCGTTGGTCTGGCCGCCGACCACTTCCAGCATACCCGGCGTCGACGGACCGAAAGTGTCGGTCCAGTTGTTGTCGCTCATGGCGAAGTGCTGGGCGTAGTTCCAGAAGCCGGTGACGGTGTTGCCGTCGAAATAGCCCATGACCTGGCCGTTGGTGCCGAACGCGCCGGCGCCGCCGGCGGTGCCGCGGCCGGTGAATTTCGGGAACAGGTCTTCCTTGCCGTTGTCGACAGCCTGCTGCTCGGGCGTATAGGAGTGGTTCTGCGAGCGCGTGTTGGCCTGGGTGCGGTCGAGGCGGAACGGGTCCGTCGCGCCGGTGCCGTTGGCCGGATTGTTGTTCGGGTTGTTCACCAGCAGATTGGCGTTGGCGAGGTTGTTGACCCGGGGCGTATGCGGCTTCGGCACGAACGGGATCGAGCCCGAGGGATTGGCCGCGTTCGGATAGGTCGCGAAATAATGGTCGAACGAGCGGTTCTCGTTGAAGATGATCACGAGATGCTTGATCGGGGTTTCCGTATGAATCTCATGCGGATGGCGATGATCGCGGTCGTGATCGCGACCAAAATCTTCTGCGAGCACCGGAACGCTGCACGCAAGAGTCGTCGCGGCCGCGAACATCGCAGCCGTCGTCAAAAATTTGGATTTCATTTTTGTTCGCCCTGAAGGAATGACGGGGCAACCCTAGCGATCACATTTGACAGAGCTGTGTCAGTTTGACGCAAGAGACACTTTGCGCAGTTGTTGGGACAAAGAAATTCACAGGCCCGCGCATCGGCGATTATTCCCCGCCTGGAATAAAAAATTGCCGCGCCGGAATTGTTGCGAACCCGCTTTGGTTGCATAGCTTTGTCGAACAAAAACAATCCTGCGGGGGAAACATGAGAGCCGCTCGTCGCACGCGCCTGGGCCGTGTTGCATCTACCATCGCCGCAAGCGCTGTCACTGGCCTGGCGAGTTTCCCCGTCCATGCCGAAATCCTCGTCACGGCCAATGACGGCAAGATGGTGCTGGAGAACGGCAACGCCGTGGTGCGCAAGCAGCCTCTGCCCGACACGGTCAGCATCATCGATTTCACAGATGGGATGCTCAAACTTCTGGCTGAAGTGCCGGCTCCCGCAAGCGTCGTCGGCCCGCCGCCGAGCGTCGCGGTCGCGCCCGATGGTTCCTTTGCGCTGGTCACGGGCGCGATGAAGGTCGACCCGGCGGATGCGACCAAGACGGTGCCGAACGACAAGCTCAGCGTGATCGACCTGAAATCCCCACAGCCAAAAGTGCTGGCGACACTGCAGGCCGGCGCCGGTGCGGCCGGCGTGTCGATCAACCGTACAACGACCCTGGCGCTGGTCGCGAACCGGAGCGAAGGCACTGTCTCGGTCTTCACCATCAGCGGCAGCACGCTGACGCCGGCAGGCAAAATCCAGCTCGGGGATGCAAAATCAGGTCCGAGCCACGCCGTCTTCTCCCATGACGGCACGACCGCGCTGGTCACCCGCGACGGCGACAGCCGGACCTCGCTGCTGACGGTGGACGGCAACAAGGTCGAGTACGCCAAGCGCGACCTCTATTCCGGCGTACGCCCCTACGACATCGATCTCACCGGGAGCGCCACCGCCATCATCGGCAATGTCGGAGCCAGCGGCGGCGACGCCGATACGATCAGTGTGATCGACATGAATGCGAAGCCGATCCGCGTCGTCACCACGGTCAGCGTGGGGCAGACCCCCGAGGGCGTGAAGATGTCGCCGGACGGCAGTTACGTCGCCGTCACCGTCATGAACGGCTCGAACAAGCCTTCCGCCTCGCCCTTCTTCAACGATTTCGGCCTGCTGAAGGTCTACAAGATTACCGGCACCGAGCTTGCGCCAGTGGCGGAAGCGAAGATCGGCCATTGGTGCCAGGGCATGGTGTGGTCGAAGGACTCCAAGTTTGTCGTGACCCAGTGCATGGTCGAGAGCGAGCTGATCGCGTTCTCGTTCGATGGCAAGGCGCTGACCAAGACATCGACACTCAAGATGCAGGTGAGTCCTGCCGGCATCCGCACAGCCGAGCCGTAAGGACTCATCGATCGAGCGAGGTGAGATATTGATCGGCGACCGCACGCCAGCGCTCGGGATAAAGCCGCAGCAAATGGCCGTCGCCGGGGATGCCGTGCAGTAGCTCGAAGCGCGCATTGCCGCCGGCGGCGGCGAATGCCTGCTGATACTCGCGGATCAGATCTTCCTTGTAGAGGCGATCGTTGTCGGCATAGAGCCAGAGCTGCTTGACGTTGGCGCCCGCGCCGCGGCCGGCGTTCGCGTAATATGGCGTGGTCACCGGTCCGTACGGGTACCAGCCGCCGCAGAAGTTCACCACGCCCATCACCTCGCCCGGCTTGAGGCCCGCATAGTGCATGGCGAGGAAGCCGCCGCGCGACTGGCCGGCGAGCAGCACCTTGCCCGGCTTGACGCCAGGAAGCGCGCGGCCATAGGCGATCGCGGATGCGAGATCCTCGACCGCCTCAGCGACGCCGGCCGAAACATCGATCAGGCTGCCGTCGTGATCGCGTCCGAACGTTTCCTCGCCGTTGATACCCTCGGAGCTGCCGCGTCCGCGGCGCATCAGCGCCAGCACAGCGAATCCGTTGTCACGCAGCCAATGCGCTTCGGTCGAGAAAGACCAGGATCTCAGCTGATTGCGACCGACGTCGGATCCGTGGGTGAAGATCGCGAGCGGTGCGGGCCCCGGCCCCGTCGGCGGATAGAACGTGCCCTCGAGCGTGATCGGCCGTGTGCCATCAGGCGTGCGGACCGTGAGGTGCGGAATCCGGACACGCTCGCCGGGCCACGGCCAGTCGTTCGGTCGATCGCCTGCAGCAAGACGCGCCGGATCGGTGCGGACCAGCGCGCCGGAGGTGACGACGCCATTCTTGAGCGTGGCCGTCATGTACAATCGATCGGGGCCATCGAAGGCATAACGGAAGATGCGGAACCCCGTCATCGTCAGCACGCCGTCCACGACCGTCGCCTGGTCGCGCCACCATTCGCGATTCATGCCGTTGAAGGCCGAGTCCGACCGGGCAAAGACGAGGTCTGTATGTCCGTCAGCCCGGACGCGCTCGACCACGAGGATGTGCCGGTCGTCTTGCCAGGTCCCGATCCATGCGCCCTGGAATCGGGCGATCTCGGGCGGTACGTCGGATGCCGGCGGCTCCATGTCGAACCGCGGCGGCAACGGGACGACGGTCTCGGGATCGACCGTCAGAGGTTGGGCCTGGGCACTCTGCATCATCAAGACCAGCGACACCATCGCGGCTGCAATCCAACGTCCAAGCATGTGCGCCCAGTCGAAACTCGATGTGGCCGAAGGGATGGATCTATTCGGTGCGGATCGGCGAGTCCTTCAGGCCGTTATCATCATAGGCCTTGCGCAAGGTGCCGTTCGTCACGGCCTCGGTCATGAACTTGGTGACGAACGCCAAGGCCTGACTATGGCCGAGCGGGACCGCAACGGCCGTCACCGTCTTCTTGAACGTTTCGTCCAGCACCCTGGTCCCCGGAAGCTTCTGCGCCATCTTGTTGAGTTGATCGCGCGAGAGCGCGAAGGCATCGACCTCGCCGGATTTCAGCAGGCCAAAGATTTCGTCATAGGTCTGATAACCCGTAACCTTCGCGTTCTTCAGATGCGCAATGGCGCCGCGCATCGTGGTGGTGGCGTTGACGGCCGCGACCTTGATGCCGGGCTGGTCGAGCGTGGCGAAATTGGTGACGCTCGAACCGGCCTTGACGATATAGGTGGCGTCGGCGACTTCGTAGATCGGGCCGAACATCATCCTGGTCTCGCGTTCGGGATCTTTCGGCAACCAGGTGACGTCCCAGCTGCCCTTGCCGGCCGCGTCGGTGATCTGCCCGGAATTCTGGTACACGACATATTCGACGGGGATGCCGATTTGCGCCGCCATGTCCTTGCCGAGATCGACGGGTACGCCCGCATAGCCGGCTTCAGTCTTGGTCGACCAGAACGCGCCACCCGCCGGGCTGATCGCGATCGCGACCCGCAGCTTGCCGGTCGGCGCGATCTCGTCTTTCAGGCCGTCGGCTAGCGCGGGCATGGCGAGCACGGCGGCAAGAGCGAGGCCGGCCCAGGCCGACCGGAATGGCGTTGGCATGTCATCGTCTCCTCGCGTTTCTTCTTGTGCTGTCCATGTGCCTGTTTCTGTCCGCCGCCTCGCGCCGGTCGCGCGGCCTTTGACACAATTCTGGTCGATCATGCGCTCGGTGAAAAGCGATTTGTCATGACAAACCTGTCAAAGGCCACGCCGCTGTTTGCAGTGCAAGGGCTGTGACTGCCATGGCTATGGTGTTCCACGGCCGGTCATTTGTTGCTAGCCTACCGCACCGACAGACAATCATCGGAGGCCACCGAATGACCTCAGCGTATCCCGCCCATTCCGCACCATCTCATGCTGCGTGGAGGCATATCGGGCGGGCCCTAGCCGCCACGGCGGCCGTGATTGCGCTGGCCGGCTGCGAGGACAAGAACACTTTCGTGGCGCCGCCGCCGCCGAAGGTGGACGTCGCGACGCCGATCCAACGTGCGGTCACACGCTATGTCGAGGCCACCGGCAACACCGCGCCGATCAAGAGCGTCGATCTCGTCGCCCGCGTGCAAGGATTCCTGCAAACGATCGACTACACCGACGGCACCTTCGTCAAGCAGGGCACCCAGCTGTTCACGATCGAGCCGGAGACCTACAAGCTGAAGCTCGACCAGGCGCAGGCGGCCGAAGCCGGTGCGCAGGCCTCGCTCAAGCAGGCTGAAGCCGATTTCAAGCGGCAGGTCGATCTCGTTCAGCGCCAGGCGGTCTCGCAGGCCACCCTCGACACGTCGACGTCGACCCGAGACAACGCCCAGGCCAGCCTCCAGCAGGCCCAGGCCAACACCAGGATCGCCGAGCTCAACTACAGTTACACCAAGGTGAGCGCGCCGTTCGACGGCATCGTCAGCGCACATCTGGTCTCGATCGGCGAGCTTGTCGGCGCCTCCTCGCCAACCCAGCTCGCCACCATCGTCGCGATGGACCCGATCTGGGTGAACTTCACGGTCAACGAGCAGGACGTCCTGCGGATCCGCGCCGAAGCGCAGCGACGGGGGCTGACGGTCGCCGACCTCAAGCAATTGCCGGTCCTGGTGGGCCTCCAGACCGAGACCGGCTATCCGCATGAAGGCCACCTCGACTACGTCTCGCCGACCCTCAATACGTCGACGGGCACGCTCGCGGTGCGCGGCGTCGTGCCTAACGACAAGCGGGTGCTGCTGCCCGGCTATTTCGTCCGCGTCCGCGTGCCCTTCGACCAGGACAAGAACGCCCTCCTCGTCCCCGACACCTCGCTCGGCAGCGACCAGAGCGGGCGCTATCTGCTGGTGGTCAACAAGGACAATGTGGTCGAGCAGCGCAAGGTGCAGATCGGCGCCGCCGACAACGGCCTGCGCGTGATCGAGAGCGGCCTGAAGCCGGACGACCGCGTGGTCATTTCCGGACTTCTGCGCGTGATCCCGGGCCAGAAGATCGACCCGCAGCAGACCAAGATCGAGCAGCCGCAGGCCTCGAACCAGTGAGGCGCCTGTCATGATCTCAAAATTCTTCATCGAGCGGCCGGTCCTCTCGAACGTCATCGCGCTCCTGATGATCCTGATCGGCGGCGTCGCGCTGTTCAACCTCGCGATCGCGCAATATCCGGACGTGGTGCCGCCGACGGTGCAGGTCACCACGCGCTATCCCGGCGCCAGCGCCAAGACCGTGATCGACACGGTTGCCCTGCCGATCGAGCAGCAGGTCAACGGCGTCGAGGACATGCTCTACATGCAGTCCTACAGCGGCTCCGACGGCACCTATACGCTGACGGTGACCTTCAAGATCGGCACCGACCTCAACTTCGCGCAGGTGCTGGTGCAGAACCGCGTCTCCAGCGCGCTGTCGCAACTGCCGTCGTCCGTGCAGAACCAGGGCGTCACCGTCCAGAAGAAGTCGACCTCGATCCTGCTGTTCGTGACGCTGACCTCGCCGGACTCCCGGTTCGACAGCCTTTACCTGAGCAACTACGCCACCATCAATCTGCGCGACGAGCTGTCACGTTTGCCCGGCGTCGGCAACGTCACCGTGTTCGGCGCCGGCCAGTATTCGATGCGGATCTGGCTCGATCCGAACAAGTTGCAGGCGCGCGCATTGGTGCCGCAGGACGTGATCCAGGCGATCCAGCAGCAGAGCCAGCAGGTCTCGGCCGGCCAGGTCGGCGCACCGCCGACGCCGCCGGGACAGGCGTTCCAATACACGCTCAATGTCAACGGAAGGCTCGACGACACCACGCAGTTCGAGAACATCATCGTCAAGACCGGCACGAGCGGCGACGTCACGCGCGTGCGCGACGTCGGCTGGGTCGAACTGGGTGCGCAGACCTACAGCCAGATCTTCTCGCTCAACAAGCAGCCCGCCACCGGCATCGGCGTGTTCCAGTCGCCCGGCGCCAACGCGCTCGAGGTCGAGCAGGCCGTCGAGAGGAAGATGACGGAGCTCGCCAAGCGCTTCCCGGAAGGCATCAAATACGACACGCCGTTCGATACCACCAAGTTCGTCAACGCCTCGGTGCACGAGGTTTACATGACGCTGATCGAGGCCGGCCTGCTGGTGCTGGTCGTCATCCTCGTGTTCCTGCAGGACTGGCGCGCGATGCTGGTGCCGGCGACGACCGTGCCGGTGACCATCATCGGCGCCTTCGCGGCGATGGCGGCGCTCGGCTTCACCATCAACATGTCGACGCTGTTTGCGATCGTTCTCGCGATCGGCATCGTCGTCGACGACGCCATCGTCGTGGTGGAAGGTGCGGCCCACAATATCGAGCAGGGCATGAACGGCCACGACGCCGCGATCAAGGCGATGGACCAGCTGTTCGCGCCGATCGTCGGCATCACGCTGGTGCTGATCTCGGTGTTCCTGCCGGCCTCGTTCCTCGCCGGCCTCACGGGACGCATCTATTCGCAATTCGCGCTGGTGATCGCGGCGACCGCGCTTTTGTCTGCCATCAACGCGGCGACGCTGAAGCCGACGCAATGCGCGCTCTGGCTACGGCCGGCGGTGCCGCCGGAGCAGCGCAATTTCTTCTACCGCGGCTTCAACGCCGTCTACGACCGCGTCGAACGAGGCTACACCCGACTGATCGCCTTCCTGGTCGGACATGCCACGGCGTCGGTGGCGGTCGCATTGGTCCTGATCGGGATCGGCGGCTACGGCCTGTCGCGGGTGCCGACCGGCTTCCTTCCGATCGAGGACCAGGGCTATCTGATTGCCGCCGTGCAGCTGCCGGACGGCGCCTCGCTGGAGCGAACCCAGAAGGTGCTCGACCGGGCCGCCGATATCATCAAGGACACGCCGGGCGTCGCCCAGGTGATCACCATTGCCGGCATCTCCGCGCTCGACAGCAGCGCGAGCCTTGCCAATGCCGGCGTCGCCTACATCATCCTGAAGGACTGGGATGCACGCAAAGGCCCCGGTGAGGATTTGCGCTCGCTGGTCTACGGCCTGAACGACAAGGTTGGGACCATCATGGAGGCGCGTACGCTGGTGCTGCCGCCGCCGCCCATTCAAGGCATCGGCAACGCCGCCGGCTTCTCGATGCAGGTCGAGCTGCGCGACGGCAACAGCGATTTCGCCAAGCTGCAGGCCATCACCGGCGCGATGGTCAGTAACGCCCAGAGCCAGAGCGCGCTGCAGCGCGTCTCCTCCTCGTTCCGCTCGGCGGTGCCGCAATTCAACGTCGAGATCGATCGCGTCAAGACGCAGACCTTGCACGTAACCACGGACGCGGTGTTCGCGGCGCTGTCGACCTATCTGGGCTCGTCCTACGTCAACCAGTTCAACAAGTTCGGCCGCGTGTTCCAGGTCTACACGCAGGCCGATCCGGCGTTCCGCGTCACCGAGCGCGACATCGCCAACATGCAGGTGCGCAACCAGAACGGCGACATGATCCCGATCGGCACGGTCGCCACCATCACGCCGGTCACGGGACCGTCGCTGATCAGCCTCTACAATCTCTATCCGTCCTCGACCATCGTCGGCCTGCCGGCGCAGGGTTATTCATCCGGCCAGTCGCTGAAGCTGATGGAAGAGATCGGCGACAAGACGCTCCCGCCGGGCACCGGCTTTGAATGGACGGCGATGTCCTATCAGGAGAAGGCGGTCGGTAACCAAATCTACTGGGTGTTCGGGCTCGCCATGCTGCTGGTCTATCTCGTGCTCGCCGGCCAGTACGAGAGCTGGTACTCGCCGATCTCGGTGATCCTCGCGGTGCCGCTGTCGCTGATCGGGCCGATGCTGGTCCTCAACGGCCTGAACATCGACAACAACCTGTATTGCCAGATCGGCCTGATCCTCCTGATCGCGCTGTCGGCCAAGAACGCGATCCTGATCGTCGAGGTCGGGCTCGAACTGCACGGCCGCGACGGCAAGCCGGTACTGGAATCCGCGATCGAGGCGGCGCGCGCCCGCTTCCGCCCGATCCTGATGACGTCGTTTGCCTTCATCCTCGGCATGGTACCGCTGGTGATCGCGACCGGCGCCGGCGCCAGCGCTCGCAAATCGATCGGCATCACGGCGTTCTCGGGCATGCTGGCCTCGACCTGCCTCGCGGTGCTGTTCGTGCCGACCTTCTTCGTGGTGGTGCAGCGCTTCGAGAACTGGCTCGGGTCGCGGAAAGCGCCGAAGGCGCAGCCGGCGGCGAAGGTGAAGTCCTAGGGCGGCTTCGACGACAACGCGAAAACAACCCCATGCACAGTAGGGATGGGGTTGAAACGGCGCGAGACAATTCGGTATCACCGAAATTACTTGCTCCGTCGGGCAAAACACCGGCATAGTGGCATCGTCGGCGGTGCGGGTGACCTGCGTTGCCCCTCCCCTCCGTCATTGCAGGCGCAGCTAATCTTTCTCGCCTGGCGCCCGGCGCGCCTCGCCGCTCGACACCAGAAGCACCGAGACCTTCGACTGCCGCAGCACGGCGTCGGCGACGCCGCCGAAGGAGAGATGATCGGCCTGAATTCGGTCGACGCCCATGACGACGAGATCGACGTCGGTGGTGTCGATCTCGCGCAGGATCGCCGCCTCCGGCGCCCGGTTCACGCGCAGCGTGGTCGTGATGTCGACATCGTAGCGGGCGGCGAGATCGCTCGCGTCCTTCAGGATACCCGCCTCCTGGCCGAGACCGCGAGACGCACCGCGTTGCGCGCCCTTGTCCCGAGTCGTCGCGACATAGATCACCCGCATCGAGCCTGATCCGGCCTGCGTCAATGCGACCGCGACCTCGGCGCCGCGCCTTGAGACGCTGCTGCCGGAGACCGGGACGAGGATGTTGAGTCCTTCGGGCATCGGCTGCTTCAAATGCTTGCCCTTGGCTGCTGCGATCGCGAGCGGCCCCTCGAATTTTGCGGCGATGTCCTCGATCTTGCGGTCGAAGCGGTCCTTGCTCGCGGCGACCTTGTCGACACCGACGACGAGAAGATCAAAACCCTTGCGCGCCTCATCCGCAATCGTCTCGCCGAGCTCGGCGCGCCGCGAACGGGTCACGACATCGACACTGCCGGCATCGCCGTCGCCATGGGCGGACACCGTTTCGGCCGCCTTCTTCACGACGGCTTCGTGGCTCTCCTCTTCGTCGCGGATCTTTTCCTGGTCCTTGGCGCGTTTACCGATATGCAGCACGGTAATCGGCAGGCCACGCATGCCGGCGATCAGGCCGATGATGTGTGATGCGAAGGTGGCGTTGACGCTCTCGTCAACGGCAAGCAAAGGGCGTTCGAGATTGGCAACGAAGCCGCGCTTCTCGAACTCTTCCCGCTCGAGCCGGTCCTTCTCGTCCTTGTTCATCGGCAGCCTGGCGAGCGCCGCGCGCAGCATCGGCGGCATCGCCATCGTGGTCACGATCGCCATCGTCACGATCATCGTGAACAGGTTCTGGCTGAGCACGCCGATCGACAGACCGATGGTCGCGATGATGACCTCGGTCGAGCCGCGCGCATTCATCCCGCTCGCGAGCGCCAGCGACTCCCGCGTGCTCAACCCGCCGACGGTGCCGCCGACAAAGGCGCCGCCGAACTTGCCGACACTGGCGATCACGACCAGGAGGCCGGTGAGCATCAAAAGGTAGGGATCGCGCAGCACCGACAGGTCGGCGCTGAGGCCGGCGAGGCCGAAGAACACCGGCATGAAGAAGCTGGAGATCAGCCCGCGCAGGCGCTCATCGATCTGCCGCGTCAGGATCGGCGACTCCCCGACCAGGATGCCGGCGACGAATGCGCCGAGCACGGTGTGGACGCCGATCGCGTGCGTGATCAGCGCCATCACGCCCATCAACAACAGGATCACCGTGATGACCGCCGCCGCGCTGACGAGATTGTCGTTGGCCCAGCGGATCAGGTGAAACACCAGCCGGCGGCCGATGGTGAAGGAGACGGCGAGGAACGCGAGCGTCCCCAGCACCGCCTTCGCCACCGAGGCGACGTCCAACGTGCCCTGCGAGGCCAGACTGAAGATGACGGCGATGATGATCCAGCCGATGGTGTCGTCGATCACGGCGGTCGCGACGATGATCTGGCCGACATTGCGGCGCATGAAGCTCATCTCGCGCACCACCACGGCGACGATCTTCACGGAGGAGATCGACAGCGCCGTGCCCATGAACAGCGAGGCGACCAGGCGCTGCTCGGGCTTCGGCAGCAGCGCATCCGGCAGGAACGCACCGAGCGCAAAGCCGCAGGCAAAGGGCACGAGGATCCCGGCAATCGAGATCGCGATCGCGGCCTTGCCGACCTTCCTGACCAGCTTGAGATCGGTCTCCATGCCCGTCAGCAACAGCAGCAGCAGAATGCCGACTTGCGCGATGCCGTCGAGCATCGCCTTCTGCTCCGGCGTCTTGGGGAAGATCGCGGCTTGCGCCTCCGGCCAGATCCAGCCGAACAACGATGGCCCGAGGATGATGCCGGCGAGCAATTCGCCGATCACCGAGGGCTGGCCGATGCGCTGCATGAGCTCGCCGAGACCGCGACCCACGGCAATCAGCAGCACGATCTGCGTCACCAGCAGGAATTCGGAGGGCCCCGCCGATTTGCCGCCCTCGGCGCTGGCCGCCATGGTGGTGAGGACAAGCGCCGCGGGGACAAGGCCGACCGGTCGGAGCAGGCTCCACTGCATGCAGGCGTCTTCCCCCGTTTGGGGTCCCGGCGAAGTGTCGAGACCACAGGGGATAGAACCCGCGGAAGGTGGACGGGGTTCCCGCTACTCGAAGGGGCGAAGACGGGATTAGCGAAACGACGATGCACCGCAGCGCCGCTGCCAACAAAATCGAGGAGTCCGCTTCGCTCCCGATAGACACCCTTGCCAGCCCAGCAAATGACGCGCAGGGCCAAAAAGAGACATCGGCCAAGTAGGCATCCGAGTAGCTCTATCGTATAACTCGGCCTTGCGAGGACCAGTGCCATGGTTCAAGACCGCCCAGCCCGGATCGAGCGCAGGTTGTCGGCGATATTGGCCGCCGATGTCGCTGGCTATTCGCGGCTCATGCACCAAAACGAAGAGGCCACGCATACCAGACTGACGGCGCTCCTCGCGGACGGGATCATGCCCGCGGTCTCCGAGCACGGTGGTCGCATCGTCAAAAACACCGGCGACGGGTTCCTGGCAGAGTTTCCAAGCGCGGTCGAGGCGGTTCGGGCTGCCGTACAGTTCCAGACCCGCGTCAAGGAGCTTACAGGCGCTGAGTCGGAAAACAGCCGTATTGCTTTTCGTGTTGGCATCAATGTCGGCGACGTGATTGTCGAGCCGCATGACATTTTCGGCGACGGTGTAAACATTGCGGCACGGCTCGAGAGTATCGCAGAGCCCGGCGGCATCTGCATCTCGTCTTCTGCATACGACCATGTGCGCGGCAAGGTCAGCGCCGAGTTCATTGATCTAGGCGAGAAAAATCTCAAGAACATCCGCAGCGCGGTCCGGGTCTATGCAGTTGTCCAGGCAAGACCCGGTCCGACGACCCAGGTTGAGGGCGCGAGGCCAGGCCCGCTGTCGCCGCCTCGTCTTTCCATCGTTGTACTGCCGTTCGTCAATCTAAGTGGTGATCGTGAGCAGGACTATTTCGTCGACGGTGTCACCGAGAGTGTGACTACAGACTTGTCACGCATCAGCGGTTCATTTGTTATCGCAGGGACCAGCGCCGTCTCATACAAGGGTAGAGCAGTCGATGTGCGACAGGTCGGCCGCGAATTGAACGTTCGCTACGTGCTCGAAGGCTCAGTACAACGCAGCGGCAAGCGGCTTCGGATGAACGTGCAGTTGATCGATGCTGACAGCGGCCAGCATCTTTGGGCCGAGCGCTTCGAGAAGCCTGTCGTCGACCTGTTCGATATGCAGGACGAAATCGTATCGAGGCTCGCCAATACATTAGGGGTCCAGCTCATCGAGGCCGAGGCGCGACGAGCCGAGCGTACGCTGCATCCCGATGCGATGGACTTGTACTTCCAGGGCCGGGCCTGGTTGATGAAGGGGTTTAGCCCTGAATGCGTAACACAAGCGCGTGGCTTCTTCGAGCGCTCTTTGGTGCTCGATCCTCGCAACGTCGAAGCAATGATCGGCCTGGCAGGTGTTGATACGGCAGTTGCAACCAGCTTTACGACGGATGATGGGCCTGCGCGGTTTGCAGCGGCCGAGGCGATGGTGAACAAGGCATTGTCGATCAGGCCGAACCGTACTTCGGCCCACTTGGCTCGGGGTTACGTCCAGATCTTTACGAACAGGGCCGACCAAGGCATCCGTGAATTCGAGTATGCGCTGGCGCTGAATCCAAATGCGGCCAACGCTCATGCTGCCCTTGGGCTCGCCAAATTCTGTGCGGGTCGCGCTGCCGAAACCGAAGGCCATATACGCGATGCTTTACGTCTGTCCCCTCGCGACGTTGAAACCTATCAATGGACGTGTTTTGTAGGCGTGGCCAAGCTGCAGCTTGGTTTGGACGCCGAAGCCGTGAGTTGGCTACGACGAAGCACTGAGGCGAACCGCAACTTTCCCCTTGCTCATGTGTCGCTCGCCGCTTCGTTGGGCTTGACCGGCGCGCTCGATGAGGCGCGAACCGCTGCAGGAACAGGACTTGCGCTCAACTCTGGTTTCACCATTCGTCGCTTCATGGCTGCTCAACAAAGCGACAATCCGATTTACCGTGCTGGGCTCGAGCGCTTCTGTGAAGGCTTGCGCCTCGCTGGCGTACCGGAGGGATGATATCTACCGGAGTGGACGAAGCTCTCTGGTTGAAGGGCGATCATAATGTCCGCCGGCACTGCGATGAGAGGGGTTCCTTTTGCGCCGCCGGCGGTGTTTCCTCTGCACGGCGGAGAACGGGCATGCAGGGATCGCTGGGGGAAAAGATCGGTGAAGGCGCCTTTCCGAACTCGCGCCGGAAATTGTCGACAATCCGGAGCGGCCGCGCGCAACCAATGCGGCCGCGCAATCCGAATACGCGCGGTTCGCTGGCATGTCGCTCGCGGAACTGATGGCGGCCATGAAGCCGCCCAAGCTATCTTGGTCATTGTCGAAGCCCGACTTTGCCACTCATGGGAGAACAGCATGGCGCGTCTCGTTGCCTTATTGGTTGCCTTCCATTGCTATTTTCAGTCTGGACTTGTGTTCGCGGACGATGCATCGAAACTGCTGGTCGGAAGTTGGAAACTGACCTCATGGACCATTCGAATTGTCGGTGGCGACGCAACCGAACCATTTGGTTCCAATCCGAAAGGTAGGGCACTTCTCACGTCGGACGGATACGCGGCCTTTATTATTGTCGGAGCAAACCGCAAGCCCGCAACAAACAACGACGACAGTGCGGCACTGCTAAAGTCATTGCTTCTCTACTCCGGCAAATTCTTCATAGACGGAGACAAATTCACGACCAAGGTCGACATATCTGGCAACGAGCTACTCACCGGGCAGGATCAGGTGAGGTTTTTCAAGTTGGAGGGCGACCGGTTGAGCATCCGAACGGCCGAACAAGTCAGCTCTGTATATGTCGGCAAGAAAGTCGTCGGCACTCTGACCTGGGAACGCGAACGCTGAAGGTCTGCTCTGGGTCAGTTGCGTCGTTCGGATCGTCAAGGACGTCCGGCCTTCCCTTAACAGCGGACGAGACCGCCGCTGACGCAATTTCAGGGAGGTGATGCGCGCGATCCGTCTCGTCAAGGCAGGACGTACGGACGAAGCCGCGGGCATCCTTGGCCGGGAGGCAGAAGCGCTCGCCGTCAGGGGCTGTTCGCACGTCGCGATGGCCTGCACGGAAATTCCGCTGGCGCTGGCCGCCCTCGACAACGATCTGGGCGCTGCATTGCTGGACCCCACCGACCTGCTGGCACAGGCCTGCGTCAGATCATGCCTCGCCGCGCCGCGGGACGCGGTGCGGGAGCTTGCGTAGCAGGCCCCCTCACGCCGCCACCGGCGTCCGGATCTCGCGCGGGAGGATGATCGCCGCCGCAATCGCCAGCAGGCACAGGCCCGCAAACGCGTGCAGCATGGTGACGAAACCACCCTGCTCGTAGAGCCAGGCGACCAGGCCCACCGACGCGCCCGCCGCGGTGAAGCCGATGAAATAGCGCACGGCATAGGCGCGCGAGCGCCACTCTTCGGATGTGTATTTGCCGACCATGGCGTCGTTGACCGTGACCTGTCCGAACGCGCCCATGACGATGCCGATCGACACCAATATCAGCGGCAGATTGGACAGGCTGGCTGCGAGATAGAGGAACGGCGCCAGCATGAAGGACAGCGGCAAGGCCACCGTCTTCAGCGAATAACGATCCAGCAGACGGCCGATCGTGTACTGCGTCATGGCACCGAACACGTAGACGCAGGCCGCAATGACGCCGAGCAGCGCCGGGCTCTTGGTCAGATCCGCCAGCCGCTCCGCGAACAGTTTTGGCAGCGCGACGGTGACGGCATTGAATGTTGTGGAGATCGCGATCACGACGATCAACAGCGACAGCACCACGCGCCACATGTCCTGCTTGGCGACGCGGGCTTGGGCTGCCGCCTGCTTCGACCCCTTGCGATCCTCATGCACGACCAGCATCGCAAAGGCGATGCCGATCAGGATGGTGACGATGCCGGGGACGATGAAGGCGAAACGCCAGCCGAGATACTGGCCGATCACGCCGGTGACCAGCGCCGACGAAGCGACGCCGAGATTGCCCCAGACGCCGTTGATGCCCATCTCGCGGCCGAGCCGCTCGGCATAGGACACGATCATCGCGGTGCCGACGGGATGATAGATCGAGGCGAAGATGCCGATCGCGAGCAGCGCGGCGCCGAGTTGCACGGGGGTCTGCACAAAGCCGACCGAGATCATGGAAGCGCCGATGCCGATGAAGAAGATCAACATCATGTGGCGGCGGCTCCAGCGGTCCCCGAGCCAGCCTGTCAGCAGCGAGCCGGCGCCGAAGGCGATGAAACCGGGGGTCGCATAGGGAAGCAGTTCCGAATAGGCCATGCCGAGCGCCGGCCCCATGATGATCACGGCGGCGGCGAAGATCAGCATCGCATAATGATCGATGAAATGACCGGCGTTGACGAAACTGATGACCCGGCTGGGGCTGTTCATTCGGAATCCTCTCCTGCTCCGAAATGAGTTATATGTCGGAGCTATGACGGGATGCTGCCAATGACTGTCTTGGAGACGCCAATCTTGGAAACGCCAATTTTGGAAACGCCAATCCTGCGGGAAGTCCAGGGCAACCACCGCTCCACCGCGGGCGTGCACCTGGTCGCGCGCGACTATCCCAAGGGCATGCGGATCGATCTGCACATGCACCGCGAGTCGCAGCTGATCTATGCGGCCAAGGGCACGATGCAGGTGAACACGCCCGGGGGACGCTGGCTGGTACCGCCGGACCGCGCGGTCTGGGTGCCGGCCGGGCTCCAGCATGCCATCGACCTGCTCGCTGACATCGAGATGCGCACGCTGTATTTCGACCTTGCCTGGCTTAAGCGCGAGCAACGCTACGAAGGACTGACGAGGGAATTCGTGGTGCGGGTGTCGCCGCTGCTCAACCAGGCGATCCTCGCGTTGTTCGATACGCGCAACACCGAGGAGCGCACCGAGCTGCTGGTGCGCCTGGTGATGCTGGAATTGCACCAGGCCGGGGATTCCGCGACCTTCGTGCCGTTGCCGCATGAGCCGCGCTGCCGGCGCGCCGCGATGATCGTGCTCGACGATCCGACGGGCCTGCACGACATCGACACGCTGGCACGCGAAGTCGGAACGTCCGCGCGCACGCTGTCGCGGCTGTTCTCCGCGGAGACGCAACTGAGCTTCAAGAGCTGGTGCCAGCGCGCCAGGATTGCGGCGGCGATTCAACGGCTATCGACGGATGCCAACGTATCGGTAAAGCAGCTCGCCACCCAGCTCGGCTATGCCAGCGTGCCGGCTTTTTCGGCAGCGTTCCGCCAGGTGACCGGGCGGACGCCGACGGAGTTCGCGGGGAAGGTGTGAGGCTCGCCGTCATTGCGAGCGCAGAAATCGTGGAGTCGGCAAAGCGAAGCGTGCCCACGCCTTTTGCTGCCATCGAGAGATCGTGGGCACGGCGCAAGTGCGCCTTTGCCCACCCTACGGCAGCGGGTGAATCAGTGCACCGGATACCCGTCTTCTCGGAGCATGACAGCGTCATCGGAGATGCATGGTACCCCCAAAGATACAAAATGCCGCCGCTTGATTGTGATCGGCTTCCGCCTAAATCCCGTGTAAGCTTCCGCACCGCACAAACCCGGTTTCGAAAGGCCCAGATGGCTAACGCCTTCTTCTCCGACCTGCTTGCTACCATTTCCGAGCGCGGCCGCACGCTGTTGCGCCGCGATTCTGCCGATACCAAACAGGATGCCGACGGGCTGATCGAGCTCTGCGGCGCGCTGCTATCGGGCCGGGGCGAGGCCTCGGGCACAGCCATGGCGCGCGAGGTGCTCGATCTCTACGGGGAGCTGGATGCGACGGGACGCCGCGCCTTTTTCGACGCGCTGGTGCGCGATTTCGGCCCGGACCGGGAACGGCTGACCAAGGCGATCGAGAAGTGGAGCGCCGAGCCGACCGATGAGGACGCGAGCTCGCTGCACTTCGCCTCGGAACCGCGGCGGCAGGAGCTGATTCGCCGCCTCAACCGCGCGCCGGGCGGGACCGGCGATCTCGTCGCCATGCGTGCCGACCTGCTCGGCATGATGAACGGACACACCGATCTCGCCGCGCTCGACCGCGACGTTTCGCATCTTCTTTCTTCGTGGTTCAACAGGGGGTTTCTCGTGCTGCGCCGGATTGACTGGTCGACTCCGGCCAACATCCTCGAAAAGATCATCCGCTATGAAGCCGTGCACGAGATCAGCGACTGGGACGATCTGCGCCGGCGCATCGACCCGGTCGATCGGCGCTGCTACGCGTTCTTCCATCCCGCAATGGTCGACGAGCCCCTGATCTTCGTCGAGGTCGCGCTGACCGAGACCATTCCCGGCGCGATCGCGCCGCTGCTGGCCGTCGATCGACAGTACCTTCCGATCGAGAAGGCGCGCACCGCCGTGTTTTATTCGATCTCGAATACCCAACGTGGCCTTGGCGGCATCTCCTTCGGCAGCTTCCTGATCAAGCAGGTGGTCGAGGAACTGCGCCGCGAAACGCCGAAACTCGACACCTTCGTGACGCTGTCGCCGGTGCCGGGCTTCATGCCATGGGTGAAGCAGGACAAGGACCTGCCGTTGTCGGAGGAGGACCGCGAGATCCTGAAGCGCCTCGACGATCCCAAATGGTATGAGAATCCCGAGACCACCGCGCAGCTGCGCGGCGTGATCGAGCCGCTCGCCGCCCACTACTTCCTGAAGGCGCGCACGCCGAAGAACCGCCTGATCGACTCCGTCGCCCGCTTTCATCTCGGCAACGGCGCCCGGCTCGAGCGCATCAACTGGCTCGGCGACCTCTCGCCCAAAGGCGTGCGCGAGTCCGCCAGCGTCATGGTGAACTACCTCTACCGCCTCGACGATATCGAGAAGAACCACGAAGCCTACGCCAATGACGGCGAGGTCGTGGCATCGAGCGCGGTGAAGAAGCTGCTCAAGGGCGAAGGGCGCAGGCTGCTGGATATGCGGCTGTCGTAGGCGGCTGAGGCGTTGCAACACAGACGGCGTCATCGCCCGGCTTGACCGGGCGATCCAGTATTCCAGAGGGCGGCGTTGAAGAGCTCGCTCCCACCACATCCGCCGCGGCGTACTGGATGCCCCGGTCAAGCCGGGGCATGACAGCGAAGTATTTGGCTCGGCCCTAAGAAGCCGCGAATGGCGCCCGCCGACTGGACACACGGTCGCCTTCAGCGCTATCCGTTTCATCGGAATTCCTGCACCAAAGACGGGACACCATGAAACGCCGCGATTTTCTCAGGCTGACAACCACCGGACTCGCCCTCGCGCCCGCACGCGGTTTCGCGGAAGGCCCCCTCACGAGTCCGGAAATGACGGCGCTGTGCGACTACATGAGCGCCGCCAAGTCCCGGGCCCTGCCGCCCGACGTCGCCGAACAGGCCAAGCATCACATCCTCGACTCGCTGGCGTCGATGATCTCGGGATCGGAGCTGCCGCCCGGCCAGGCGGCGCAGCGCTATATCCGCGCCAATGCCACGCAGGGCTCTTCGACTGTGGCCGGCACTGCGATGACGGCTTCGCCGGTCGAGGCCGCGCTCGCCAATGGCGTGATGGCGCATGCCGACGAGACCGACGATTCCCACAGCCCGTCGCGCTCGCATCCGGGCTGTTCGGTCATCCCCGCAGCCCTTGCGCTCGGCGAGCATCTCGGCATCGAGGGCGGGCATTTCCTGCGCGCGGTGACGCTCGGCTACGATGTCGGCACGCGCGTGGTGGTGGCGATGGGCGGAGCCGATTTCAGCTATGACAGCCTGCTCAGCACGCACAGCATCTCCGGCACGTTCTGCGCCTCCGCGGCAGCCGCCTGTGTCGCCGGCTTCGACGCACAGCGGATGCGCTGGGTGCTTGATTATGCCGCGCAACAATCCTCCGGCTTCATCGTGTGGCGGCGCGATGTCGACCATATCGAGAAAGGCTTTGTGTTTGCCGGCATGCCGGCGCGCAACGGCGTCACCTCGGCGCTGCTGGTGCGCTCGGACTGGAACGGCGTCGACGACGTGTTCTCGGGGCCGGACAATTACTTCCAGGCTCATGCGCCAAAGGCCACGCTCGGCAAGCTCGTGGACAAGCTCGGCGAGCGCTACGAGATCGCAGGCACCGATATCAAGAAGTGGACGGTGGGCTCGCCGATCCAGGGCCCGCTCGATGCGATCTACGCCATCCGCGGCAGGCACGCGTTCGAGGCCAAAGAGGTCAGCCGCGTGACGGTGCGCCTCGCGCCGCCGGTCGCGGAGATCGTAGACAATCGCGACATCCCCGACATCTGCCTGCAGCACATGGTCGCCGTGATGCTGCTCGACAAGACCGCGTCGTTCCACGCCGCACACGACAAGCCGCGCATGCAGGATGCAGCCGTCCTGCAGATGCGGGCCAAGGTGAACCTGGTGCGCGACGAGGAGCTTGCAAAGCTGTTGCCGGTGCGCGTCGCCGTGGTCGAGATCGAGCTTGCCGACGGAAGCAAGCTCTCCGAGCGTGTCACCGCCGTGCGGGGCACACCGCGCAACCCGATGACGCGCGAAGAGGTCATCGACAAGGCGCGCGACCTGATCGCGCCGGTGGTGGGGCGGGACAAGTCGGAGCAATTGGTGAAGTCGGTCTATGAGATCGAGGCGGTGACCGATATAAGGAGCTTGCGGTCACTCATCCAACGCACCTGAATTCTCCCATGACGTCCAACAGCGCCGCGGTCCCCAGGCCGACGCCCCCCGCGGAGCGGATCGATGCCATCGACGTGCTGCGGGGCATCGCCCTGTTCGGCGTCATGGCCATCAACCTGGTGATGGAATTCCGCGTTTCGATCTTCGACCAGTTTCTCGGCCCCAGGATGCTGGCCTCGCCAATCGATCGCGCCATCGAGACGATCCTGACGGAGGCCGTCGAACTCAAGGCATTCGCGCTGTTTTCGCTACTGTTCGGCGCAGGGCTCGCCATTCAATTCGACCGCCTCGCAAGCAGTGAGCGCCGCATTGTGCTGCTCGTCCGCCGGCTCGCGGTGCTGCTGGTGTTCGGCGTCATTCATCTGTGCCTGATCTGGAACGGCGACATTCTCACCGAATATGCGCTGGCCGGGTTCATCGTGTTGCCGTTCCTGTTCGGTCCGCGCTGGCTGCTGACGCTTGCCGCGCTGCTGTCCCTCGCGCTGTATCTGGCCATGCAGGCCTTTCCGCCCGTCGGATTGTTTCCGAGCCGGGCCGCGATCTGGCAGGACGTTATGGACGCCAACCGCATCTATGCGACGGGCGGCCTCCTCGACGTGCTGGCGTTTCGCCTGCGCGAAATTCCCCTCATCGCCTCCCTGCACGCCTTCGTCTTCCTGCGCACGATCGGGCTGTTTCTCGTCGGCGCGCTCGCCTGGCGTAGCCGCATCGTGCAAAATCCGCGCGGCCTGTTCGCCATCGCGCTCCCCGCGATCGGCCTCGGCGCGGGCCTGCTTTATCGCGGCATCGAGCCGCTCGGCACCATCCTGCTGGCGCTGGGCTATGGCGCCGCCATCCTCTTCGCTGCAAGTTTCGAGCGCGGCAAGAAGCTGCTCGGCTGGGCCGCACCGCTCGGCCGGATGGCCTTCACCAACTACGTCGCACAATCCGTCATCTTCGGCTGGATCTTCTACGGCTATGGCCTCGGCCAGTTCGGCCGGCTCGGCATCACCCCGGCGCTTGCCATCGGCCTCATCGTCTACGCCGCACAGGTCCGCTTCAGCACCTGGTGGCTGCGCCACTACCGCTACGGCCCGCTCGAATGGCTATGGCGATCGTTGATGTATGGCGTTCGGCAGCCGATGGTGGTGGCGGATGCCACGATGCGAACTCAACTGTCGTCCCGGACAAGCGAAGCGCAGATCCGGGACCCATAACCACGGGATTGGATCTGGCGAAGATTCGGGGTGATCAGCGCGCTCCATAACCACTCCCTGGGGTTATGGGTCCCGGCGTTCGCGGGGACGACACTGAGTGCGTGGTACGACCGTCGTCGCCAACGCTACTCCGCCAACGCCTTCATCTCCTTGTAGAGATCGGACTTGCCTTCGAAGCCGATGCCGGGGAGATCGGGCATGGTGATGTGGCCGTTCTCGACGCGGACGCCGTCGGGGAAGCCGCCATAGGGCTGGAACAGGTCGGGGTAGCTTTCGTTGCCGCCGAGGCCGAGGCCGGCTGCAATGTTGAGCGACATCTGGTGGCCGCCGTGCGGGATGCAGCGGCTCGGGGACCAGCCGTAAGTCTTCAACACTTCCAGCGTGCGCTGGTATTCGCACAGGCCGTAGGACAGCGCGCAGTCGAATTGCAGCCAGTCGCGGTCGGGGCGCATGCCGCCGTAGCGGATGAGGTTGCGGGCGTCCTGGTGGCTGAAGAGATTCTCGCCGGTGGCCATCGGGCCGGGATAGAACTCGGCAAGCGCTGCCTGCAGCGCGTAGTCGAGGGGATCGCCGACCTCCTCGTACCAGAACAAGGGATAATCGCGCAGCATCTTGGCGTAGGCGATGCCGGTCTCGAGGTTGAAGCGGCCGTTGGCGTCGACGGCGAGCTGCGCGTCCTTGCCGATCTCTTTCAGCACCGCCTCGATGCGGGTGCGGTCTTCGTCGATGTCGGCGCCGCCGATCTTCATCTTCACGACGTTGTAGCCGCGATCGAGATAGCCGCGCATCTCAGCCCGCAGCATCGAGAGGTCCTTGCCGGGATAGTAATAGCCGCCGGCGGCGTAGACGAACACGCGCGGATTGGCTGTCAGGCCGTGACGTTCGGCGAGCAGGCGAAACAGCGGCTTGCCCGCGATCTTCGCAACAGCATCCCACACCGCCATGTCGATGGTGCCGACCGCGACCGAGCGTTCGCCGTGACCACCCGGCTTCTCATTGGTCATCATCGCGGCCCAGACCTTGTCGGGGTCGAGATTGTCTCCGGCAGCGTTGAGCAGCGACTTCGGATCCGCCTCGGTGATGCGCGCGGCAAAACGCTCGCGGATCAGGCCGCCCTGCCCGTAGCGGCCGTTGGAATTGAAGCCGTAGCCGACCACACGCTTGCCGTCGCGCACCACGTCGGTGACGACGGCAACGAGGCTCGTCGTCATCTTGGTGAAGTCGATATAGGCGTTGCGGATCGGGGACGAGATCGGCTTGGTGATTTCGCGGACGTCGACGATGCGGACGGACATGGGTGGCCTCGGTGGTCAAGAGAGACTTCGTGACTGCCTGCCCGTCATCCTGAGGTGCGAGTGGCGCGATGCACTAGCATCGCGCCGGGAGCCTCGAAGGATGAACGGCCGAGCTGCAGCCGGGCCGTCGCCCTTCGAGGCTCGCCGAAGAGGCGAGCACCTCAGGGTGACGGTGATGCATTTGACGCTACGCTTACTTCTTGTCCCGGAAATACGGCTCGACCGGACCATGCACCTTGATGGTCAGCGGGTTGCCGTAGCGGTCCTTGGCATTTCCTGCGGTGACGCGGACCCAGCCTTCGCTGATGCAGTACTCCTCGACATTGGTCTTCTCGATGCCCTTGAAGCGGATGCCGACGTCGCGCGACAGGATGTCGGCGTTGTAATAGGGGCTGTTGGGGTCGACCGACAGGCGGTCCGGAAATTCGTCGCTCATGATTGTCTCGCTCATAACAGGGTCTCGATCTTCTGCCGCAATCCTTCCGGCCGCGCGGTCGGCGCATAGCGCGCGATCACGTGGCCGGCACGGTCCACCAGGAATTTGGTGAAATTCCATTTGATGGAGGCGCCCAACAGGCCGGATTGCTGGCGTTTCAGGTACTCATACAGGGGATGCGCGTGGGCGCCGTTGACGTCGATCTTCTCGAACAGCGGAAAGGTGACGTCGTAATTGGTCGAGCAGAACGTCTGGATCTCGGCGGCCTGCCCCGGCTCCTGCGCGCCGAACTGGTTGCAGGGAAAGCCGAGCACCGAGAAGCCGCGCGGCGAGAGATCGCGATGCAGATCCTCCAGCCCGCGATATTGCGGCGTGAAGCCGCATTTGCTCGCGGTGTTGACGATCAGGAGCACCTGCCCCTCGAACTGGCGCAGGGCGACTTCGTCGCCGGCAAGCGAATTGGCCTTGAAGTCGTAGATCGCGGACATCGCTAACCCACGGGGTCGATCGGCGAGGCCGGCACACCGCCCGCCTCGATCGCTTCGCCGGCGAGCAGACACAGATCCTCGCGATAGCGGCCGGAGACAATGTGCACGCCGACCGGCGTCTTGCCGACGAGACCGGTCGAGACCACGAGGCCCGGCAGGCCCATGAACGGCGTCGCGATCTGCGGCAGCTGCGCCTCCCAGACGCGCTCGAAGGAGGCCGCATCCTTGCGGTCGAGATGATCTGGGAACGGCAGCTCGCCGGAGACCGGCGTCAGCACCACGGCGTATTTTTCGAAGAACAGCATCCAGTCGCGGGTCAGCGTGGCGCGGCGGGTCAGCGCCTGCGCGTAGTTGGCCTGGTCCATCGGCGTAACCTTGGCGCGGTTGCCGCGCAGGCACGCCAGTGCGCCGGGATCGCCCTCGCGCTCCGCCATTTCGAGCTGCGCCTCATAGGCATCGCCGAGCCAGAGTTTTCGCTGCCACTCGACCGCTTCGCGCATCGGCGGGGTGTTTTCAATCACCTCGACGGTCCAGCCGGCGCGCTCGAGGCGCTTGCCGGCGTCGGTCACGGCCGCCTTCACCTCGGGCGTGGTGGCGAGGCCATCCGGGTTGAGACAGATCGCAGCGCGCTTCTCGCGCACCTCGCCTTCCAGCGGCACCGGCACATACCAGGGATCGCGCGCGTCGCGCGCCGACATCGCGGCAAGCGAGATGCGCAAATCATTCACCGTGCGGGCCAGCGGGCCCGACACGGCCATGATCTGCGGGCCGATCGGACGTTCCGGCAGCGCCGGATTGAAAGCGGGGATGCGGCCGAGCGTCGGGCGCAGGCCATGCACGCCGCAGGCATAGGCGGGATAGCGGATCGAGCCGGCGATGTCGGTGCCATGGGCGATGTGGCCGATGCCGGCCGCGACCGCCGAGCCGGCGCCGCCGGACGAGCCGCCCGGGGTCAGCGCGGCATCGCGGGGATTCTTGGTGTCGCCGTGGACGAGATTGGTGGTGAACCAGCGATAGGAAAAGGCCGGGCAATTGGTGCGCCCAAGGAGAACCGCGCCGGATTTGCGGAAGTTGGCGACCACCGGGTTGTCCTCGCGCGCGATGAGGTCGCGCTGGAGCTTCAGGCCGTTGGTGGTGGCGAAGCCCTCCTGGTCGACATTGGCCTTGATGGTGACGGGCACGCCGGCGAGCACGCCGGGGTCCTCGCCCCGCGCGATGGCGGCATCGACGGCGTCGGCCTGCTTGAGCACGTCATCGGGCCGGTGGTCGATCACGGCGTTCAGCTTTGGATTGACGGCGTCCAGGCGGTCGAGGCCGGCCTTGGCCGCCTCCCGGGCGGACACCTTCCTGGATTTGACGAGGGTGGCGAGGTCGGCGGCCGACAGGCGCCAGAGATCTTGCATGACGTGCTCCGTGTGACCGGCGTCTTTTAGCGCCGGGAACGCAGCAAAGCCATGCGGATTTCGCAGGGGCGAAGGTGGTTCACCTCTCCCGTAGGGAGAGGTCGGAGCGCATCGAAGATGCGATCCGGGTGAGGGGTTGCGGTTTCACTGTACGCTGCGGCCCCTCACCCGGATTGCTGCGCAACCCGACCTCTCCCCGCTGGGGAGAGGTGGGCACCACACTCGTGGCGGGTCTAGTGCCGCGTCGCCGACTGGTCCGGCATGTCCAGCAGCGCCTCGGTAAACGGGAATTCCAGCACGATCTCGCCTTCGACGTCGGTGACCTCGATCACCGCCTCCATCAGCGCCGGCTGGGCGCCTTCGGATTTCACCACCTCCAGGATCATCTGGCGGGCGACCTCCCAGGCGCGATCGGGATTGCGCAGATCCTCGCCGTCGGGGTCCACGATCAATTCATCGCCGATACGGGTGTTGAAGAAGTATTTGGGCATCACGGGATCCAGCTAGAGGCGCCTGTATCGGATTGAAAGCTGCACCGCACTCACAACTGCTTTATCAGGACAGGGTTCGCGACCGAATGCGCCGGGCGCAAGGCAGCGTCACGAGAAGTGATGTTCCACCACGAATTTTCGCGGCGCAACATGGCTTTCTCGGGAAAATTTCACTGGCGAACTTTTGCGCCCGCAGTAACTTACCCCCGGGCGTAAACGTCCGAAATCGCGAAAATGGAGAGCCAAAATGGCCTGGAAAGCCCCCAAGATCGTCGAAGTGCCCTGCGGCATGGAAATCAACATGTATGTGAGCGCCACCCGCAAGTAAGCGGTTGGTGAGTACGCGTTTTGCGCAGGTGGGTCTGCCGGTCACGATCGGTTTCCGGATGATGGAAACTGTGTTGGCCTAGGATCCACCTGGCGACGTTGCTTCCAGGAGACGGATCATGCTTCGCGTCGTCGTCCTGGGCGCCGGGGCTGGCGGCGGAGTCCCGCAATGGAATTGCGGGTGTGAGGGCTGCCGGGCGGCCCGTGCTGGCGGACATGAGCTTTATCGAACCCAGGCCTCGGTTGCCTTCAGCGGCGACGGCGAGCACTGGTTCCTGATCAACGCCTCCCCCGATCTTCGCCAGCAATTGAATGCCACGCCGCAGCTGCATCCCAAGGCAGGCAGCCTGCGCCATACGCCTGTCGCAGGCGTGATCCTGACCAACAGCGAAGTCGATGCGGTCGCGGGCCTGCTCTCGATGCGCGAGGGCTCGCCCTTCACGGTCTATGCGCATGAGAAGGTGCTGGCGATCCTGGCCAGCAACAGCATCTTCAACGTGCTGAACGAGAAGAACGTCAAGCGCCAGCCGATCGGCATCAGCGAGCCCTTCGAGCCGCGATTGCCCGACGGCGCGCGCTCAGGGCTCGAGGTGCTGCCGTTCGCCGTACCCGGCAAATCGGCCTGGTATCTCGAAGGCAAGGCGCATCCCGGCGGCGAAAGCGGCGATGGCGATACGCTGGGGCTGAAGGTCACCGACAAGTCGACCGGCAAGTGCTTCTACTTCATTGCCGCCTGCGCCGAAATCACCGATGCGCTCAAGGCCGAGATCGACGGTGCCGCGCTGGTGTTCTTCGACGGCACGGTCTGGCAGGATGACGAGATGATCAGGGCCGGGCTCGGCCACAAGACCGGCAAGAGCATGGGCCATGTCGCGATGTCCGGTCACGATGGCGCGATCGCGCGGCTGGCCGATCTCAATATCGACAGGAAGATGTTTCTGCATATCAACAACTCGAACCCGGCGCTGCTGCCGGCCTCGCCTGAACGCAAGACGGCTGAGGCCGCGGGCTGGCAGATACCCGCCGACGGAACGGAGATCGTGCTGTGAATGCCGCGTCCATGACTGGGATGACTGCGCTGTCGGTCGGCAAGGACATCAAGCTCAACTCGGCCGAGGAGCTTGAAGCGACGCTGCGCCACATCGGCGCGACGCGCTATCACAGCCTGCATCCGTTCCATAAGCTCCTGCACGGCGGCAAGCTCAACAAGGGGCAGGTGCAGGCCTGGGCGCTGAACCGCTACTATTACCAGAGCACGATTCCGATCAAGGACGCGGTGGTGATCTCGCGCTTCCGCGACCGTGCCACGCGGCTGGAATGGCGACATCGTATCGAGGATCATGACGGCGACGTCGGCTCCGAGGGCGGCATCGAGCGTTGGCTCAAGCTGACCACCGGCCTCGGCCTCGACCCGGCTTACGTGGAATCGACCGAAGGCATCCTGCCGGCGACGCGCTTCGCGGTGGAGGCTTACGTCCACTACTGCCGCGAGAAGTCGCCACTGGAGGCGATCGCCTCCTCGCTCACCGAGCTGTTCGCCCCGAACCTGCATGAGGAGCGCATCTCCGGGATGCTGGAGCACTACGACTTCGTCAATCCGGACATCATGAGCTATTTCAAGCGCCGCCTGGCGCAGGCGCCGCGCGATGCCGGCTTTGCGCTCGATTACGTCAAGGCGCACGCCACGACGCCGGAGCAGCGCGCGCAGGTCTGCAATGCGCTGATCTTCAAGACCAACGTGCTGTGGGTGCAGCTCGATGCGCTCCAGCACGCCTATGTCGAAGGCAACATTCCGCCGGGCGCGTTCGTGCCCAAAGCAGGTTGAGGAACAAAAGCAATGGCCGGGCCGCGGAACATCAGCGTCAGCGAGGCAAGCCGCCCCGTGCTGCCGCGGCATGCCAAGCTGAAATATGACGAGACGCGAAAAGTCTGGGTGATCCTGGCGCCGGAACGCGTGCTGGCGCCGGATGAGATCGCGGTCGAGGTCTTGCAGCTCTGCGACGGCAAGCGCAGCGTCGGTGACGTGTCCGACCAGCTGGCGGCGAAATACGCAGCGCCGCGCGACGCGATCCTGGCCGACGTCATCGTCATGCTGCAGGATCTCGCCGACAAGGGCTTTCTCACTGAAGCCCGGGAGAAGACGCCATGAGCGATGTGCTCCCGACCATCCCGCCCGACGCCAGCGACAGCCTCGCGGTGCTGGAGAAGAGCCGTTCGACGGCGGAGACGTTTGGTATTCCGCTCGCCGTGCTGCTCGAGATCACCCATCGCTGCCCGCTGCAGTGCCCCTATTGCTCCAACCCGGTCGAACTCGATCGCTCGGGCAAGGAGCTGACCACCGACGAATGGAAGAAGGTGCTGAGCGAGCTCGCCGAGATCGGCGTGCTCCAGGTGCATTTCTCCGGCGGCGAGCCGACCGCGCGGAAGGATCTGGTCGAGCTGGTCAAGCATGCCAGCGACGTCGGGCTCTACACCAACCTCATCACCTCGGCCGTGCTGCTGACGCGCGAGCGGCTCGGCGAGCTTGCCGATGCCGGGCTCTGCCACGTGCAGATCTCCTTCCAGGGCATCGAAGAGGGGCTCGCCGACCGCGTCGCCGGCTACAAGGGCGGCCACCGCAAGAAGCTCGAAGTGGCAAAATGGACCCGCGAGCTCGATTTGCCGCTCACCGTGAATGCGGTGATGCACCGGCAGAATTTGCATCAGCTTCCCGACATCATCCAGATGTCCATCGATCTCGACGCCGACCGGCTCGAGGTCGCCAACGTCCAGTATTACGGCTGGGCGCTGAAGAACCGCGCCGCGCTGATGCCGACGGTGGCGCAGCTCGACGAATGCACGCGCATCGTCGAGGAGGCGCGCGAACGGCTGAAAGGCACGCTCGCGATCGACTATGTCGTGCCGGATTACTACGCGCTGCGGCCGAAGAAGTGCATGGGCGGCTGGGGCCGGCAGTTCTTCAACATCTCGCCCGCCGGCAAGGTGCTGCCCTGCCACGCCGCCGAGAGCATCACCGGGCTCGACTTCGAGTCGGTGCGCTCCAATCATTCGATCGCCTGGATCTGGCAGAACTCCGACGCCTTCAACCGCTATCGCGGCACCGGCTGGATGAAGGAGCCGTGCAAGACCTGCGAATTCCGCGAGATCGATTTCGGCGGCTGCCGCTGCCAGGCCTTTGCGCTGACGGGCGATGCCGCCAACACCGACCCGGCTTGCGCGCTGTCGCCGCTGCACGAGACCATCTTCAAGCAGGCCGAGCGCGAGGCGGAGGGCGAAACCAATCGCTTCCTCTATCGCAATTTTGCCGGCGGCACTCTGGAATCCGGGAATGACGCCTGACGCCGACGCGGCCGCATCGGCCAGACGTGCCGATCCCTTTGCGCCGCTGACCTCCGAGATGGTGGATGTCGGCGACGGCCACGAGCTCCATGTCGAGAGCGTCGGCCGCGCCGACGGCATCCCTGCGATCTACCTCCATGGCGGGCCGGGCAGCGGCTGCCAGCCGGATCATCGCCGGCTCTTCGATCCCGAGCGCATGCATGCCGTGCTGTTCGACCAGCGCGGTTGCGGCCGCAGCCGTCCGAAGGGCTCGCGCGAGCACAACACGACGGCGCATCTGATCGCGGACATGGAGAAGATCCGCGAAAGGTTCGGCATCGCACGCTGGATGGTGGTCGGCGGCTCCTGGGGTGCCACGCTGGCGCTGGCCTACGCGCAGGCTCATCCCGAGCGCGTCTCCGGCATTGCGCTGCGCGCGACCTTCCTGGGCACGCAGGCAGAGGTCGAGACCGCCTTCACCTCGCGGCTGGCGCAGTTCTATCCAACGCTGCACGAGGATTTTCTGAGTGTTCTGCCGCCGGAGGAACGCGCGCAGCCGGTGCAAGCCTATTATCGCCGCATCCTCGATGCCGATCCGGCCGTGCACGGACCTGCCTCGCGTGCCTGGCACGACACCGAACGCGCCCTGTCGGAGCACAAGCCGGCCAAGACACGCATCGACCTTGGCTCGCTCAACGTCTGGCGCACGCTGCCGGCGACGCCGTTCATGGAGGCGCATTATTTCGTCAACAATTCCTTCATGAGCGAAGACCAGTTGTTGCGAAACGCTCCCCGGCTCGCCGGCATTCCCGGCATCATCGTGCAAGGACGCTACGACCTGTTGTGCCCTCCTGAGACATCTCAGGCGCTCTCGAAAGTTTGGCCGGGTTCCGAGGTCAGGATCGTGGAAGAAGCCGGACATTCGCTCTATGATGCCGGCGTGCGGGACGCGGTCATGAAGTCGATCGCCGACCTCGCGTCTAAGATGCCACGCTAGAGATCTAGACCCTCATCCTGAGGAGCGCTCCGATGGAGCGCGTCTCGAAGGATGAAAGGCCGCGATGCTACAGCGGGGCCTTCATGGTTCGAGACGCCACTTCGTGGCTCCTCACCATAAGGGTCTGGGTTCGCATGGGAAGGACAACAAGAAAATGCCGCTCGCCGGGACAGGCATGCTGCTGACGTCGATGAACATCGACGCCGCAGACGAAGCCGATTTCAATCGCTGGTACGATCGCGAGCATCTGGAAGAGCGCGTTGCGATCGAGGGCTTTCTGGAAGCGCGGCGCTACGTCGCGCACGCCGCCAATCCCAAATATCTCTCGCTGTATTCGACCGCGACGCTCGACGTGCTCGACAGTCCCGCCTACCGGACGCGCCTGGCCAACCAGACCGAATGGTCGCGGCGAACCATGGCGCATTTCAAGAACATGCTGCGCGTGGTCGCACGCATCACCATCAGCAAGGGCACCGGCCGCGGCGCTGCGCTCGGTCTGGTGCGGCTGCGCCCCACCGTCGACAATGCCGGGGCGTGGCGTGATGCACTGCAAGAAAAGCTGGTGCCGCAAGACCGCGAAGGCATCATCTCGATGCACCTGCTCGAGACCGAGCCGGAATTGTCGGGCGCGACCGGCGATATCCCAGCGGTGCGCAACGAAGGCGCACGCGACTGGTTCGTGCTGATCGACGGCACGCGTGTTGGCGCGGTCTCGGCGGTCATCGCCGAGCGCTTCACCGGACCGGCCGCCGCGCCCTTCCCGCTGCCCGTCTCCGTCGGCACCTACAGCCTGATGTGGGACCTCGCGAAGAGCGATATCGCGAGCAGCTAAAGCGTCATCCGCATCGCAATATATTGCACCGCCGCATTGGTCGCCCGCGCGGTGTTAATGCTGTGTGCGCGCAGCTCCCATGAAAGGCGGTGATCGCGAAAATTTGCCGTTGTACTTGGGAATGGTTCTAATAAGCTAACCCAATGACGTCATTCAGAAACCAGATCGCCGCGCGTTAAGCGTCGACAAGCTCAAAGAAAAGGCCGCCGGGTCTTTGAGCCTGCGCGGACGAGGGTAGGAATGAAACCGACCGATATCGCGGCCCCCGACTACTTTCACAAGGTAGTCGATTGCCAGTGGGCCTGTCCTGCGCACACCCCGGTTCCCGAATACATCCGATTGATCGCACAAGGCCGCTACAGCGACGCCTACATGATCAATTGGAAATCGAACGTGTTTCCCGGAATCCTGGGACGCACCTGCGATCGCCCATGCGAGCCGGCGTGCCGCCGCGGACGCGTCGAGGAAACGCCGGTGGCGATCTGCCGCCTCAAGCGCGTCGCCGCCGACTTCAAGGACGACATCAAGCAGCGCCTGCCGCACCCGACCGCAAAGAACGGCAAGCGCGTCGCGTTCGTCGGCGGCGGTCCCGCGTCGCTGACGGTGGCGCGCGATCTCGCGCCGCTCGGCTATCACTGCACCGTATTCGACGGTGATCCCGAAGCCGGCGGCATGATGCGGACGCAGATCCCGAAATTCCGCCTGCCCAATTCGGTCATCGACGAGGAGACGGGCTACATCCTCAACCTCGGCGTCGAGTTCAAAGGCGGCCACCGCATCGAGAGCATGAAGGCCCTGCTCGCCGAGAAGTACGACGCAATCTTCGTCGGCTCCGGCGCGCCGCGCGGCCGCGAGCTCGACATTCCCGGCCGAAAAGAAGCTGCGAGCAATATCCATATCGGCATCGACTGGCTGTCGTCCGTGTCGTTCGGCCACACCGACAAGATCGGCAAGCGCGTGATCGTGCTCGGCGGCGGCAACACCGCGATGGATTGCTGCCGCACCGCGCGCCGCCTCGGCGGCGAGAAAGTCACGGTGATCGTGCGTTCCGGCTTCGAGGAGATGAAAGCCTCGCCCTGGGAGAAGGAGGACGCGATCCACGAGGATATTCCGATCCTCAACTATATGGTGCCGGTGGAATTCAAGCATGTCGCCGGCAAACTCATCGGCGTCACCTTCCAGCACGTCAAAGCCGAGTTCGACGCAAAAGGCCGCCGCAATCTGGTGCCTTCGGGCGATCCCGATCAGACCATTCCCTGCGACGACGTGCTGGTCGCGGTCGGCCAGGAGAACGCTTTCCCCTGGATCGAGCCGGATTGCGGCATCGAGTTCGACAAATGGCACATGCCCAAGGTCGATCCGCAGACCTTCGTCTCGACCAATCCGAAGGTGTTCTTCGGCGGCGATGCTGCGTTCGGCCCTAAGAACATCATCTGGGCGGTGGCGCAGGGGCACGACGCTGCGCTGTCGATCCACAAGCTGCTGTCGGGCGAGGACATTACCGAACGGCCGCTGCCGGAGGTGCACGTCTCCTCGCAGAAGATGGGCATCCACGAATGGAGCTATGACAACGACATCTCGATCGACAAGCGCTTCAAGGTGCCGCATCGCGACAAGGTGATCGCGCTGAAGGACATCCGCACCGAGGTCGAGCTCGGCTACGACGTCAAGCTCGCGCTCGGCGAGGCGCATCGCTGCCTGAACTGCGACGTCCAGACCGTGTTCTCGACCTCGCTCTGCATCGAGTGCGATGCCTGCGCCGATATCTGCCCGATGGACTGCATCACCTTCACCAATAATGGCGAGGAGGACGATCTGCGCGATCGGCTGAAGGCGCCCTCGCCGCGTCCGGATCAGGACCTCTACGTGTCCTCCGACCTCAAGACCGGGCGCGTGATGGTCAAGGACGAGGACGTCTGCCTGCATTGCGGGCTGTGCGCCGAGCGTTGTCCCACCGGTGCCTGGGACATGCAGAAATATTTCATCGAGATGACTCACGCAGGTTCGACATGTCCGACAAAAAGCCGATCAGCAGCGTAAACGACTTCGTCGTCCGTTTCGCCAACGTCAACGGCTCGGGCTCGGCCAGCGCCAACGAGATGTTCGCGCGCGCGATCCTGCGCCATGGCGTGCCGGTGTCCCCGCGCAACATCTTCCCCTCCAACATCCAGGGCCTGCCGACCTGGTACGAGGTGCGTGTCACCGAAGCCGGCCATCTCGGCGCCCGCGGCGGCGTCGACATGATGGTGGCGATGAACCCGCAGACCTGGGACAAGGACGTCGCCGGCATCGAACCCGGCGGCTACCTGTTCTACGATTCCACCAAACCGATGCCGTCGACGAAATTCCGCGACGACATCACCGTGATCGGCGTGCCGCTGACCGCGATCACCAACTCGACCTACACCGATCCACGCCAGCGCCAGTTGTTCAAGAACATCATCTATCTCGGCGCGCTCTCGGCGCTGCTGGAGATGGACCCGAAGCTGATCGAGCAACTGATCGGCGAGCAGTACAAGGGCAAGGAGAAGCTCTTGTCCTCCAACGTCCATGCGCTGCATCTGGGCCGCGACTGGGCGCTGCAGAATTTGAAATGCCCGATCGGGCTGCGGGTGAGGAAGTCCGACAAGGTCGGCGACCGCATCTTCATCGAGGGCAACAGCGCCGCCGCCCTCGGCGCCGTCTATGGCGGCGCCACCGTGTGCGCCTGGTATCCGATCACGCCATCCTCGTCGGTGGCGGAGGCCTTCACCGCCCACTGCAAGAAGTACCGGCACGACCCGGAAACGGGCAAGGCGAAATACGCGATCGTGCAGGGCGAGGACGAGCTCGCCTCGATCGGTATCGTCATCGGTGCGTCCTGGAACGGCGCCCGCGCCTTCACCGCCACCTCCGGCCCCGGCATCTCCTTGATGACCGAGTTCATCGGCCTCTCGTATTTTGCCGAGATCCCGGCCGTGATCATGAACATCCAACGAGCCGGCCCCTCCACGGGCATGCCGACCCGCACCCAGCAATGCGACATCATCGCCTGCGCCTATGCTTCGCACGGCGACACCAAGCATGTGCTGCTGTTCCCGGAAGATCCTGCAGAGGCCTTCGAGTTCGCGGCCGCCGCCTTCGATCTCGCCGAGCGGATCCAGACCACGATCTTCCTGATGCTCGATCTCGACATCGGCATGAACCACCGGCTCTGCCGGCCGCTGAAGTGGGACGATGCCAAGCAGTATGACCGCGGCAAGGTGATGACCGCGGAGATGCTGGAAGAAGGCCGCGACTTCGGCCGCTACCTCGACGTCGACGGGGACGGCATTCCCTACCGCACCTATCCCGGCACGCACCCGACCAAGGGCTCGTACTTCACCCGCGGCACGTCGCGTGACCGCTATGCGCGCTATTCCGAGGAAGGTTCGGTCTATGCCGACAACATGCAGCGGCTCGTGCGCAAGTTCGAGACTGCGCAGGACCTCGTGCCGCGGCCGCTGCAAGCCAATGCGGAACGGCCGACCAAATATGGCGTGATCTATTTCGGCTCGACCTCGCCGGCGATGGACGAGGCAATCGGACTATTGGAAGCGCGCGGGCATCAGCTCGACCGCCTGCGCATCCGCGCCTTCCCGTTCCACTCGAGCGTGGCGAGCTTCCTCGCCGAGCACGACTTCGTCTATGTCGTCGAGCAGAACCGCGACAGCCAGCTCCGCCAGCTCATCGTCAACGAGAACGGCATCGATCCCGTTCGCCTCGTGCCGATCGTGCACTATGACGGCACCCCGATCACCGCCCGCTATATCGCAAAAGCCATTGGCGACCACCAGGATCACCTCAAGGTGACCCCGCTCCGCAAGGCCGTGTCATGACCTATATTGCCAAGCCGAAATTCTCTCATCCCGGGCTCAAGAAGAACGATCTCGGCTACACCCATCGCGACTACGAGGGCAAGATCTCGACGCTGTGCGCCGGTTGCGGCCACGATTCGATCACGGCCTCGATCATCGAGGCCTGCTACGAGCTCTCGATCGAGCCGCACCGGGTCGCCAAGATCTCCGGCATCGGCTGCTCATCGAAGACGCCGGACTACTTCCTCGGCAATTCGCACGGCTTCAACTCCGTGCACGGCCGCATGCCGTCAGTCTTGACCGGCGCCAACCTCGCCAATCGCGACCTGATCTATCTCGGCGTCTCCGGCGACGGCGACAGCGCCTCGATCGGCTTCGGCCAGTTCGCGCATTCGATCCGGCGCGGCGTCAACATGACCTATATCGTCGAGAACAACGGCGTCTACGGCCTGACCAAGGGCCAGTTCTCGGCCACCGCCGACCGCGGCTCGAAGTCGAAGAAGGGCGTGACCAACACCGACAACGCCATCGACCTCGTCGCAATCGCGCTGCAGCTCGGGGCGACCTTCGTGGCGCGCTCGTTCTCCGGCGACAAGACCCAGCTGGTGCCGCTGATCGCGGCCGCGATCGGCCACAAGGGCGCGTCCTTCATCGACGTCATCAGCCCCTGCATCGCTTTCAACAACCATGCCGGCTCCACCAAGAGCTTCGACTATGTCCGCGAACACAATGACGCGGTGAACCGGCTCGACGTGCTGGTCGGCCGCGATCCCATCGCGGTGGACTATGCGCCGGGCACGGTGCAGGTGGTCGAGCAGCATGACGGCAGCAAGATCGCGCTGCGCAAGATCGACGCCGATTACGATCCGCATGACCGGCTGGGGGCTCAGACATTCCTCGCGCGGCACGCCGCCAAGGGCCAGATCGTCACCGGGCTGCTCTACGTCGATCCCGACGCGGAAGATCTGCACAGCCATCTCAACACGGTCGAGACGCCGCTCAACACGCTGGAAGCGGATATGCTGTGCCCGGGCTCGTCGGTGCTGGACAAGATCAACGCCAGCCTGCGTTAGAAACCGGCGTCGCGATTCCGAGGCGCGTTCGTCCCCGAGCGCGCCTTTGCCTTTTGGGCCAAGGTGACGGATTTCCGTCTGCAGCTCTTGTTTGCTATGGTCGGCCTGCAGGCAGGGACCACATATGCAGCCGGTTACGCAGTACGCCAGGAGCGGAGACGTCCACGTTGCCTACCAGGCGTTCGGCGACGGTCCGATCAACCTTGTTCTGGTGCCGGGCTTTGTGTCCAACGTCGAGAATTACTGGGACCAACCCGACTTCGCTCGCTTCCTGACGCACCTTGCGAGCTACGCGCGCGTCGTCACCTTCGACAAGCGAGGTACCGGCGGATCCGATCGCGTCAGTGAACTGCCGGGTCTCGACGTGCGCATGGACGATCTGCGTGCGGTGATGGACGCGGCTGGCATCGAGCAGGCTGCCCTGCTCGGGATCTCGGAGGGCGCGCCACTCTCCATTCTGTTTGCGGCCACCTATCCGCATCGTTGCCGCGCGCTCGTGCTCTACGGCAGCTTTTCGCGCTTCTCCTATTGGTTTGCGACCGACGAGGCGCTGGCGGCATTCTTCAGCTACGTCGAGACAGCCTGGGGCACCGGCGGAAGCATTCAGAGGTTCGCGCCGTCGCGAGCGAACGACGCGGCGTTCCAGCGCTGGTGGGGGCGCAATGAACGATTGGGTGCCAGCCCGGCCGCAGTAACAGCCTTGATGCGTATGAACAGCCAGATCGAGATCGGCGGCGTATTGCCGGCGGTTCGTGTGCCGACCCTCGTCATCCACCGGACCGAAGATCAGGTCGTCAACGTCGCGGGCGGACGCGACGTCGCGGCGAAAATTCCCGGAGCGCGTCTGGCGGAGTTTCCCGGGAGCGACCACCTCTTCTATGTCGGCGAGAACGCCGACGACATTTCCGATGCGATCGAGGAATTCCTGACGGGCGCACGTGGCTCCGCAGTGGCCGATCGCGTGCTGGCGACGGTGCTGTTCACCGATATCGTGGGTTCGACTGAAAAGGCCGCGAGCCTCGGCGATCGTCGCTGGCGCGCCCTGCTCGACGACCATCACGCCATGGTCCGCGGCATCCTCGCCCGCTTCCGGGGCCAGGAGGTCAAGACCACCGGCGACGGGTTTCTCGCGACATTTGACGGGCCGGCGCGCGGAGTCCGTTGCGCCCGAGCGATCGCTGATGAAGTCAGGTCGCTGGGCATCGATATCCGCGCCGGCCTGCACACGGGCGAATGTGAGGTCATCGGCGATGATGTCGGCGGGATCGCCGTCCACATCGGGGCGCGGGTCGCCGCGCTGGCCGGCGCCGGAGAAGTATTGGTGTCGAGCACCGTGAAGGATCTCGTCGCCGGGTCGGGCCTTCGCTTTGGCAGCCGTGGTGTCACGCCCCTGAAGGGCGTTCCCGGCGAATGGCAAATCTTTGCCGCCGAAAGCTCGACCTCACTGGCTCGTCCCGGGCATGAGCCCGGCTAGCGGTGATTATTTGCCGCGCGGCTGCCTCACGCGCACGCTGATCTTGTCCGAGACGACGGGCGGGTCGAACGGATAGTGCTTCGCATCGCCCAGCACCAGCTGCAGGGTGTGGGTCCCGGGCGGAAGCTCGAGAGTCGTTTCTGTCTGCCCCGCCCCGAAATGCAGATGCGACTTGTCCTGCGGGATCGGCTCCTTGGGATCGATGGGGTCGTTGACGTCGATCAGCAAATGATGGTGGCCGGCGTTCTGATAATCGTCGCCGGCATGCGTCACACCCATGTTGCGCAAGCCGAACCGGACCAGGAATGCGCCGCGCACCCTTTGCCCGTCATACGGGGTTATGAAATAGACCTTCGCGTCCTTTGGAGCGGCCTTGCCCTGCGAGAAGGCCATGCCCGGGAGCAATGCGAGCGCCGCCGACAGCGCAAAGCAGCGAAGGATCTTCATCAATCTACTCCGGCAGTTCAAGGACTGAGCGCCACGCGGAATCCATGTGTCGGGTAACGAACATTGGTATCGTAACCGTCGCGGTTGGACGGCCGCACGTATCTCGAATCGTTCTTCCAGGAACCGGAGCGCAGTACGTGCGAGCTGCAATCGCCACTGCTCCATGCCGAACCGTCATTGGGCGCGCCCTGATAGGTCCTGTGCCAGCAGTCCTCGACCCACTGGTCGACGCCGCCGCCCATGTCGTAGAGACCGAAAGGATTGGGCTTGAAGCTGCCGACCTTCGCCGGCTGCTCGGCCGCGGCATCACCGCAGTCCTTGCACCCGGCCATGCCCTGCTGGGGCTTGTCGCCCCACCAATACTTTGTCGACGTCCCGCCGCGCGCCGCATACTCCCATTCGGCCTCGCTTGCGAGCCGGTAAGGCTTCTTCGTCGTCTGCACGAGGAAGGCGGCATATTGCTGCGCGTCGGTCCAGCTCACATTGGTGACGGGCGCATCGTCCTTGCCGATCGCCGTGAATCCGCACGCCTTGGCGGCGGCGCATTCGTTCCATTCCTGCACCGTCACCGGATATTTTCCGATCGAGAACGGCTTGACCGTGACCTGGTGGACAGGGCGTTCGGTCGGATCATCGTTGCTTCCCATCGCAAAGCTGCCGCCGCGAATGGCGATCATCTCGGGCTCACGAACCGGTGCCGCCGTCGGTTGAACGGGCGCCGGAGTGGGCGACGGAGGCGCCGAGGCCAGTGAGGGAGACGGTTGCGGCGTCGGCGTCACCGCCTCGCGCGGTGACGCCTGCGGGATCGGCGATGCGGCCGGAGAGGCGGTTGGAGACACGGTCGGCACGGCGGCCTGCTCGCCGACCCTGTGTTGCGGCTGCGCCAGCAGATACCAGAGCACGCCAGCGGCAATGACCAGCAGCGTGATGCCCAGGAGAAAGATCAGGGTGTTCTCGCGCCGGCCGCGCGCGGTGCCGACCGAATCCGCGTCCGGCAGAACGCGATAGACGCGCACGGGATCGGTGATGTTCTTGACCTTGCGATCCCCGAGCGACTCATAGCCGCACACGACCTTGTGCTTGATCTGCTCGTAGATCGCGCCGGAGATGTAGACCTGGCCGGGCTCGGCAATGCCCTCGATGCGTGTGGCGATGTTAACGCCATCGCCGTAGACGTCGTCCGGCTCAACGATGACATCACCGAGATTGACGCCAATTCGGTATTCGATCCGGGATTCCTTCGGAATCGAGGCGTTGCGGCCGACGAGATTCTGCTGGATCACGATGCTGCATCGAACGGCCTCGACGGGGCTGTCGAAAATGGCGATGAAACCATCGCCCGTGGTCTTCACCAGACTTCCATGATGCTCGACGATGCTGGGTTCGATGAGGTCCCGCTCGATCCGCTTGACGCGGACATGCGTTCCTTCCTCGTCGGCCTGCATCAGGCGACTGTAGGATGCGATGTCGCCGACAATGATCGCTGCGAGACGACGAGGCATTCCGCCGTGCGGAGGAGGCTCGTTCTGATTCCCGGATCTGAAATTGCGAATTTCGCCCATTGCGGGGGACTCCACAAACCTACAAGAGGCGGCCCCAGCCTACGACTTCTAAAAATAATTGCGTGTGAACGCTATCACATTAGCGAACCGGAACAACGTCGAAGGAATCGCCGGCAGCGAGTTCCAGAGAGCAGGGACTTGTTGGTTGTCTGAACCTTCCTGGCCCCCCCCGCGACTAAGGCGTCGCGCGGAGCATCCATCTCAACCATGTGGAGGCCGGCGGCGGACAACATCAACGTCAGGCTGTGCCCGAGCTTGACCTCTTCCGCTAACGGGAGAGCGAGAACGCATCGCGCCCCCGGCAGCAATCAGGCCTGATCTCTAGCCGACCGGCTCCGGCGCGGGCACAGCTTCCGGCACGGGCTGGTCCGCAGGGACCGGTCGTCCGGCGCCCCAATATTGCTTGCAGGTCTCGAGCAATGTTTCGGTGTCCATGGTCAGGCCACCCGCATTGACGATCACGCTGTCAGTGCCAAGCGCCTTGTTCAGCAGCGACAGCGCCTGCGTCGCAAATCCTCCGGAGAACCGCTGGGCGATGAGGGGATCGACCTTGAGCACCACGAATTTCTGCGCGCGCTGCTCCCAGAGGAACACCTTCCGCACCGCGCTCCAGGCGATGGTCTCGCCGGCGAGCCTGGTGTCGCGAATGCCGACACGGCTGAGGAAGACCACCGGTTGCCTCGCTGTGATCAGCCTCCAGAGCATCCTGCAGGTGGCAAGGCCGAAAAACACCGCGCCGATATAGCAGATGGCGACCTGGGGCGTGGTGCTGTTCTGGCCTTGCTGCCAGTTGAATGCGAGCCCGGCACAGAGCAGCGTCAGCAGCAGGCTGCCGCCGAAAACCATCAGCAGCCGGGCCCGCGAATAGCCGATCGCAAGATTGGGCAAGTTCTGACTTTCGGACATTTCGATCGCCTCCAGCCATTTGCAACAACCCGGGGTCTATCCGCACCCCTCCCTTGCAAGGGTTAAGCCTGGAACCTTGCGCGAGGCTGCCCGCAGCAGGCGCAGTTGAACGCACCCTGTTCGGCTCGCGACTAACGGCCAGTTGGCCCTCGCCGCGCGATGCGGGCCGTCCATGGCTGAAGCCCCGGTGTCATCATGAAGCTTGCCCTCATCCTTCCGCTGGCCTTTGTCGCCTTCATCGGCGTCGCCCGGGCCGAGGGGGCCGACGACTTTCGCGAGGCCACCCCGGCTGAGACCGAAACCTTCAATGCGCGCATGTATGCAGGCACACCCGGCAAAACGGCCTATGCCTGCTTTGTCCGCCGCTACGATGCCGAGCATCTGGCGCAGCATCCGAAGCAGAAGGTTGCGTCGATGAAGCTGCTGGTGTCGGCGGAGACCTTTGAGGCGGACAATCAGCTCCACAACTCGTTCCGGATTGGCTTCCGGTACCGCCACCGCAGCGGCGATTTCGACTCCAGCGGCTCCTGTCACCACACCGTGCTCACCAAGGACGGCAGCGAGGTGCGCCTCGGCTGCGGCGTCGATTGCGAGGGCGGCGGCCTCGGCATCGCGCTGTCGAAGGACGACAAATCAGCCATCGTGCGGCTCGAAAGCATCAGGATCTGGCAGCACAAAAAGGCGACTGAAGACGACGACAATCGCACCCTGGTCGCCGGCAGCGATGACGGGATTTTCCGCCTCGAGCGGACCGACAACAGCGAGTGTGCTGCGCTTGCATACGACCGCAAGGAACTCGCCGCGCTTCGCCACAAATGATATGCCTCCGGCAAAGTAGTGGGAGATCGTCATGAACCGCCGGAACATCTTGTGGAGCACCGTCTCGGCGCTGGGCGCAGCGTTTGCCGCGTCGCGCGCCAAGGCTGATGATAAGGCTGCTGAAAAAGCTGCGACTGAACCCGCCAAGTCGGACAAGCTGAAGGTCGTCTATCACCTCGCCGACGCCGACAAGGTCAATTTCGTGCTCGGCAACATCCAGAACCATATCGACGGCGTCGGCGGCCCCGACCATGTCACGATTGCCCTTGTCATCCACGGGCCGGCACTGAAGGCTTTCCACTGGGCGCAGGCCAATCCTGACGTCAGCAGGCGGGTCGGCAATTTTGCGAAGGACGGCGTCGAGCTCGCCGCCTGCGGAAACACCATGAAGGCGCAGAACATCACGCTGACGGATCTGCTGCCGGGCTTCGTGAGTGCGGAAAAGGGCGGCGTGGTTCGGTTGGCCGAGCTGCAGTCGCAGGGGTATCTGTATCTGAGGCCGTGAGGCGCGAGCCCGCGCCCTCCGTCAATCCCGCTTGACTTATCCATAACTCTACGGTTATGAATTAATCCATAACCTACGAGTTATGGATTCCCGCATGTCCGCCGCCCACGATCTCCTGTTCCGGACGCTCGCCGACCCGACGCGGCGAGCGATCTTCGAGCGGCTCTGCCGCGAGGGCGAGCAGACGGTCGGGGCACTGACGGCGCGATCGGGCGTTTCCCAGCCGGCGGTCTCAAAACATCTCGGCGCGCTGAAGCAGGCGGGCCTGGTGCGCGATCGCCATGAAGGACGCCAGACCCATTACAGCGCGCAGCCCGGCGCGCTCAATCCGCTGATCGACTGGACCAGCCAGATGGCGGGCTTCTGGCAGAACCGGCTCGATGCGCTCGACGATTTGCTGAAGAGGATGGACCAATGACCGAGGCTGCGACCGAAACACGTTCCGTGGTGATCGAGCGGGAATTCGCTTATCCGCCGGAGCGGCTGTGGCGCGCGCTGACGCAGCCGCATCTGATCGAGGAATGGCTGATGAAGAACGACTTCAAGCCGACGGTCGGTCATCGCTTCAATCTGCGCGGCGAGTGGGGCGGCGTGCTGGATTGCGAGGTGCTCGCCATCGAGCCGCAGCGTTCTCTCGCCTACACCTGGAATTTCACCCATGAGGACGCGGCTTACGACCTCAAAAGCGTGGTGACCTTCACGCTCACCCCGCAAGGCGCGGGCACGCATCTGCGCGTCGAGCAGGCGGGCTTCCGCCCCAGCCAGAAGCAGGCCTATGGCGGCGCGCATGCCGGCTGGAAGCAGTTTTTCACCAAGCTGGACGAATTGCTGGCGCGGGCCGAATAGCCCTGCGTCCATTTCCAACATTCTCACAGGAGACCTCAATGCGTTCGAACATGTGGATTCGACAGATCCATCGCTGGCTGTCGCTTGCCTTCACGCTTGCCGTGATCGCCAACATCGTCGCGCTGACCATGCAGGTTCAAGCGACGTGGATCGGCTTGCTGGCCTTCGTGCCGCTGATTCCGTTGCTGGCGACCGGGCTTTACCTGTTCGCGCTGCCCTATCTTGGCCGTCGCAGCGAGGCGCGGTCATGAAAAAGGCGGTGGCCGCAAAGAAGACCAGTGCGAAGGACACGAGCGGACCGTCACCCCTCGGGGATGATCGACGGCCGGATCAAGGAGCTCGGCGACTGGCGCGGCGAAATGCTGGCGCGGATCCGCAGCCTGATCAGGGAAGCCGATCCTGACGTGGTCGAGGAATGGAAATGGCGCGGCGTTCCCGTGTGGGAGCACGACGGCATCATCTGCACCGGCGAGACCTACAAGGCCGTCGTGAAGCTGACCTTTGCCAGAGGCGCGGCGCTGGATGATCCGGCCGGCCTGTTCAACTCCAGCCTCGACGGCAATGTGCGGCGCGCCATCGATATTGGCGAGGGCGCTGAGATCAACGAGAAGGCGTTGATGGCGCTGATCCGCGCGGCCGTGGAGCTGAACGCGTCGAAGAAGAAGCCTGCGAAGAAGCGATCGGCGTAGCCGGAGCAAGCGCCTCGTCCTTCGAGACGACCGCTCCGCGGTCTCCTCAGGATGAGGCTCATCAGCATCTCCGCTGTCGAAACAGTTGCCACCCACTCCGTCCTCATCCTGAGGGCCCGCCAAAGGCGGGCGTCTCGAAGGATGGACCGCGGGCGAGCTATCGGCCAGGAGTTGCGGCGGCGTTACGCCACCGCCGCCGCGATCGGGCGCGGGCTCACGACATATTCGCGCAGCACCTTGTCGCTGGCATCGACCTCGATCAGCGCGACGTCGTAGGTCCAGAGATCGGCCAGGTGCTGCAGCACCCGCTTGGCATCGGTCTCGTTGAGCTGCGAGCCCTTGATGACGCGATGATGCAGGATCAGCCGGCGGTCACCGGAGAGGTCGACATCCACCACCTCGATGTTGGCGTCGATGTAGCCGACGTCGTGCTGGCGGGCCAGCTCGCGGCGGACGCGGCGGAAACCGCGCTCGTCGTGGATGGCGTCGACGCGGATGCCGGCGCGCTCCTCGGGATCGTCGTGCAGGTGGAACATGCGGAATTGCCGCATCAGCTTCGGGCTCAGGAACTGCCCGATGAAGCTTTCGTCGCGGTAATTGGCCCAGACGTCGCGCAGCACGCCCATCACGTCGTTCTTGCCGGCGATGTCAGGAAACCATTCGCGGTCCTCGTCCGACGGACTGGTGACGATGCGCTCGATGTCCTGCATCATGGCAAAGCCGAGCGCATAGGGATTGAAGCCGGAGAAACGCTGATCGTCGAATTCGGGCTGGAACACCACATTGGTGTGCGATCCCAAAAATTCGAGGAAATTGCCGTCGGTGATGCGGCCCTGCTGATGCAGCTGGGTCATGATGCGATAGTGGACGTAGGTCGCCGTCCCCTCGTTCATCACCTTGGTCTGGCTCTGCGGATAGAAATATTGGGCGATGTGGCGGACGATGCGCAAGAGCTCGCGCTGCCAGGGCGCCAGGCGCGGCGCGCTCTTCTCCAGGAAGTAGAGCAGGTTTTCCTGCGGCAGGCCGAGCAGCTTGCGGCGCCGTTCGAGCGAGATCGCGGTCCGAGCCTTCGAGGCGCCCTTGGGGACGGTGCGCCAGAGGTCGTTGAAGACTTCCTCCTCGTGCTGGCGGCGGCGCCCTGCCCGCTTCTCCTCTTCGCGCAGATCCAGCTGCTTCTTGCCGGGATAGCGATCGATGCCATGCGACATCAGCGCATGCGCGGCATCCAGCGTGCGCTCGACCTCGGTGCGGCCGTAGCGCTCCTCGCACTGCATGACGTAGTTCTTGGCGAAATCCAGGTAGTCGAGAATGCCCTCCGCATCGGTCCACTGCTTGAACAGGTAATTGTTCTTGAAGAAGTGGTTATGGCCGAAGGCCGCGTGCGCGATCACCAGCGTCTGCATCGTCGCCGTGTTCTCCTCCATGAGGTAGGAGATACAGGGCGAGGAGTTGATCACGATCTCATAGGCGAGGCCCATCAGGCCCTTGCGGTAGGACGCCTCGTGGTATGCGAAGTGCTTGCCGAACGACCAGTGCTTGTAGAACAGCGGCATGCCGACGGACGAATAGGCATCCAGCATCTGCTCGGCCGTGATGACCTCGATCTGGTTCGGGTAGACGTCGAGCCCGAGATCCTTCAACGCCACCTCCTCGCAGGCATCGGTGATGCGCTGCAAGGTGTGGAAATCCCAATCGGCGCCTTCGAACAAGCGTTCCGTCATTGAGCGGCTTTCTCCTGAGCAGTGTCGCGGCGCTGGAACAGATCGTGGAACACCGGAAAGATCTCGCTGCGCTCGCTGACCTTGCGCATCGAGAGCGGTGCGCCGGAGTTGCGCAGGCGCTCGTAGAGGGTCCAGAGCGAGGAATCGGAGAGATCGAAGGCGCTGCCGCCGGCTTCCCCGACCTCGAGATAGGCGAAGAACTGGCAGACCGGGAGAATCTTCTCGGTCAGCAGCAGGCCGGTGAGCTCGCCGTCGGAATAGGAATTGTCGCCGTCGGAAGCCTGGGCGGCATAGATGTTCCAGTCCGCCGGGCTGAACCGTTCGCGCACGATCTCGTGCATCGCCTGCAGCGCGCTGGACACCAGTGTGCCGCCGGAGGCCGGGCCGTAGAAGAAGGTCTGCTCGTCGACCTCCTCGGCGCGGTCGGTGTGGCGGATGAAGACGATCTCGACATGCTTGTAGCGCCGCTTCAGGAACACGTAGAGCAGCATGTAGAAGCGCTTTGCCAGATCCTTCATGTGCTCGGACATCGAGCCGGAGACGTCCATCAGGCAGAACATCACGGCCTGCGCCACCGGCCGGGGCACCTTCTCGTAGCGGCGGTAGCGGATGTCGAGCGGATCGATGAAGGGAATGCGCTTGGTCTTCGCCTTGAGTTTTTCGAGCCGGGCGACGAGCTCCGCGCGCTCGTCCTCGTCGGTCGATGCGGCGATCTCGGTTTCCAGCGCTTCGATCTCTTCCTTGCTGGGACGCCTGAGCGCGATGCGGCGGGCGAGCGCGAGCTTGACGGTGCGGCTGACCGAGATGTTGGCGGGCGAGCCTGACGTGGTGTAGCCGGCGCGCTGGATGCCTTCGCTCTCGGTCTGCGCGATCTTGCGCTTGGCAAGATCCGGCAGTTCGAGATCGTCGAGGAAGAGATCGACGAACTCGTCGCGGCTCAGCACGAAGCGGAAGGCGTCTTCGCTGTCGCCTTCGCCGGGGCCGGAATCCTTGGCGCTGCCCTGGCCGGAGCGCTGCAGATAATCGCCCTCGATGAACTTCTTGTTGCCGGGCAGCACCATGTCGCGAGTCCCGCCTTCACGGCGGAACCGCGGCTCGTGCATGCCGTCCAGCGGGATCGTGACCTCACCACCCTCCAGGACGTCCTTGATGTCGCGTTCCTGCGAGGTCTTCTTGACGGCGCCCTGCACCAGGGATTTGGCCCGACGCAAGAACCGCTGGCGGTTCTCAAGACTCTTGCCGCCTGGATTCAGGCGCCTGTCAATAATGTGAATGGCCACTTTCTCATCCGCCTCAACCGGCTTGCTTCACACGCATGTACCACTCGACCAGTCGGCGAACCTGACGCTCGGTGTAGCCGCGCTCCACCATGCGTGCGACAAACTCGCCGTGCTTCTTCTCCGTCTCGCCGTCCTTCTTCGAACCGAACGAGATGACCGGAAGCAGGTCCTCGACCTGAGAGAATATCCGCTTTTCGATCACATCGCGAATCTTCTCGTAGGAGGTCCAGGTCGGGTTCTTGCCGCCGTTCTGCGCCCGGGACCGTAACGAGAATTTGACGACCTCGTTGCGGAAATCCTTGGGGTTGGCGATGCCCGCCGGCTTCTCGATTTTCGTCAGTTCCTGGTTCAACAATTCGCGATCAAGCAGCTGGCCGGTGTCGGGATCCTTGAAGTCCTGGTCCTCGATCCATGCATCCGCATAGTCGACATAGCGGTCGAACAGGTTCTGGCCGTAGTCCGAGTAGGATTCGAGATACGCCTTCTGGATCTCGTTGCCGATGAACTCGGCGTAGCGCGGCGCAAGATCCGCCTTGATGAATTCGAGATAGCGCTTCTCGACTTCCTCGGGCAACTGCTCCCGGCGGATCGACTGCTCCAGCGCGTACATCAGGTGCACGGCGTCGGCGGCGACTTCCTGCGGGTCGTGGTTGAAGGTCGCAGCCAGGATCTTGAAGGCGAAGCGGGTGGAGACGCCGTCCATGCCTTCGTCGACGCCGGCGGCATCGCGATATTCCTGGACGCTGCGCGCCTTCGGATCGGATTCCTTCAGGCTCTCGCCGTCATAGACCCGCATCTTGCCGAACAGCGTGGAGTTCTCGTGCTTGCGCAGACGCGACATCACCGAGAACCGCGCCAGCGTTTCCAGGGTCGATGGCGCGCAAGGTGCGGCCGCGAGCTCGGAGCCCTGGATCAGCTTCTCGTAGATCTTCTGCTCCTCGGTGACCCGCAGGCAGTACGGCACCTTGATGACGCAGATGCGGTCGATGAAGGCTTCGTTGTTCTTGTTCGACTTGAAGCTCGCCCACTCCGCTTCGTTGGAGTGCGCGAGGATCACGCCGGTGAACGGGATCGCGCCGATATTCTCGGTGCCGATATAGTTGCCTTCCTGCGTTGCGGTCAGCAACGGGTGCAGCATCTTGATCGGTGCCTTGAACATTTCAACGAACTCGAGCACGCCCTGATTGGCGCGATTGAGGCCGCCGGAATAGCTGTAGGCGTCGGGATCGTTCTGCGCATAGGTCTCGAGCTTGCGGATATCGACCTTGCCGACCAGCGAGGAGATGTCCTGGTTGTTCTCGTCACCGGGCTCGGTCTTGGACACTGCGATCTGGCGCAGCCGCGAGGGCTGGATCTTGGCGACGCGGAATTGCGAGATGTCGCCGCCGAAGGCTTCCAGCCGCTTGTAGCACCACGGGCTCATCAGGCCGGTAAGGCGCCGGCGCGGAATGCCGTACTTCTCTTCCAGCATCGGCCCGAGGTTATCCGGATCGAACAGGCTGAGCGGGCTCTCGAACACCGGCGAGAGTTCATCGCCGGCCTTGAGCACGTAGATCGGATGCACTTCCATCAGCGACTTCAGCCGCTCGGCGAGCGAGGATTTGCCGCCACCGACCGGTCCGAGCAGATAGAGGATCTGCTTGCGCTCTTCGAGACCTTGCGCCGCATGTCGGAAGAAACCGACGATGCGCTCGATGGTTTCTTCCATGCCGTAGAAGCCGGCGAAGGCCGGATAGGTACGGATGGTGCGATTCAAAAAAATACGGCCAAGGCGTGGGTCCTTGGCCGTGTCAATCGTCTGAGGGTCGCCGATCGCCGCTAGTAACCGTTCGGCCGCGTTCGCGTATTTCATGGGATCGCTTCGACACGATTCCAGATATTCCGCCATCGACATGTCGTGCTGGCTTCTCGCCTCGAACGACCGAGCGAAAGCGTTGAATAGAGAATCGTTGTACATGATCCCTCTCCGCGTGAGTTCCGCTACAAGCTGAAACGAAAGCAGTTACTGGACCGTTCCTCAGGCCGCTTTTCGAATCAGCGTGAGCACATGACGTTCATTGGACACCCGGGTGCCGACACGACGCAATGTACAAGGTAGGCACTCGCTGAATTACGAACAGGCACTTGCCTGTAATTTGTGCGAATCTCTATCTATCTTCGCTCTTTTCCAAAAAATGTCACTCGCTCGCCACATCCGGGCAATACCGGGGCTGAGTCCCCTCCGGCACTGCAACATGACGATCTGCGAGCGGCGAACTTATGACGCTCGCAGGGCGATGCTTTGCGCGCCGCGTTCATCTTCCCTGCTGCAATGCTTCCCCTGCTGCAATGCGATGCGTGGACTGCATGCAGCATGAATGTCGCGGCAAGCGCGCAGCGTTGTATCAAAATCGGTCGCCAAACCCTCCGAAGGGATAACGTCGTTCTGCGTGGCGGCTCGGATGCAGACGAGCTGCCGCGCCTGACTCGAACGCAAAGCTTGGACGAGGCCGCGCTATCGCAACGCCCGCCGCAACCAGGAGCCGCGTGACGGATCGATCGATGTCGAGATCATGGAATGCGCCGATGCAGACGGCCGACGCGATCGATGGCCGGTGATTGGCGACGGCAACACCGTCAGGACATGCGTGCATGCTTTCCCCCAGCATGGCCATTCGCGATGAAGCCAATAGCGACCGGCCCATGACGATCGGACGGATCGATAACCGCCGACGACACTCCGCGACGCGACAGATGTCCTCACGCAACAAGGCTCACCGCAACAAGGCTTGGACGCAACAAAAGTCTGGGCCGAACCATCCCGGCCAAATTTTTATTACGCAAAAGCACGACTCCCGCCTGGATCGCCATGATCGCGACGGAGTTAGACTGAGAGAATGACGCCAATACCCTTGATTGGTTCCCTCCCGGGAGCATGTGGGCTAAAGGATAGCGCGTCAGGACCGGCGCGGAAACCCCCTCCGCCCGCAGGCTTGGAGATAAAAAGCATCATGAATCCCGTCAAAGAACTGGAAAAGCACGGACAAGCCGTCTGGCTGGACTTCCTCGCCCGTGGCTTCATCGCCAAGGGCGACCTGAAGCGGCTGATCGACACCGACGGCGTCAAGGGCGTGACCTCCAATCCGTCGATCTTCGAAAAGGCGATCGGCAGCTCGGACGAATATGACGCCCCGATCGGCAAGGCGCTGAAGCGCGGCGACCGGACCGTGGCCGATTTGTTCGAGGCGGTCGCGGTCGAGGACATCCAGAACGCCGCCGACGTGCTGCGCCCGGTCTATGACCGCCTCAAAGGCCATGACGGCTATGTCAGCCTCGAGGTCTCGCCCTATCTGGCGATGGACACGTCAGGCACGGTCGCCGAAGCGCGACGGCTGTGGAAGGACGTCAATCGCAAGAACCTGATGGTGAAGGTGCCGGCGACGCCGGAAGGCCTGCCGGCGATCGAAACACTGATCGGCGACGGCATCAGCATCAACATCACCCTGTTGTTCTCGAAGGCGGTCTATCTCCAGGTCGCCGAGGCCTACCTCGCCGGCCTCGAGAAATACGTCGCCGGCGGCGGCGACCCCTCGCATGTCGCGAGCGTGGCGAGCTTCTTCGTCAGCCGCATCGACAGCGTGGTCGACAAGCAGCTCGACGAGAAGATCGCGCGGGCCAACGACCCGTCCGAAAAGGAGCGCCTCGCCGCGCTGAAGGGCAAGGTCGCGATCGCCAACGCCAAGGTCGCCTACCAGGATTACAAGCGGCTGTTCTCGGGCCCCCGCTGGGAGAAGCTCGCCGCCAAGGGCGCCAAGCCGCAGCGCATGCTGTGGGCCTCGACCGGCACCAAGAACAAGGACTACAGCGACGTCCTCTATGTCGAGGAGCTGATCGGCCCGGACACCATCAACACCGTGCCGCCCGCGACGCTCGATGCATTCCGCGACCACGGCAAGCCGCGTGACAGCCTAGAAGAGAACGTCGACGACGCCCGCCATGTGCTGGAAGAGCTGGAGCGCTCCGGCGTCTCGCTCGACGCCATCACCGAGGAGCTGGTCAAGGACGGCGTCAAGCAGTTTGCAGACGCCGCCGACAAGCTCTACGGCGCCGTCGCCCACAAGCGCGCCACCGTGCTCGGGCCGGCGATCGACCGCCAGCAGCTCTCGCTGGGTGACGGCCTCGGCAAGGCCGTTGCCAAGAGCACCGAGGAATGGCGCGCATCGGCCAAGATCCGCAGGCTGTGGCAGCGCGACAAATCGGTCTGGACCGGGACGGACGAGGACAAATGGCTCGGCTGGCTCGACAGCGCGGCGAAAGCCGACGTTGCCGACTACGAGGACTATGCCAACCGCGTGAAGGGCCAGAAATTCTCCGACGCCGTCGTGCTCGGCATGGGCGGATCGAGCTTGGGGCCGGAAGTGCTGGCCGAGACCTTTGCGAGGAAGGCGGGCTTCCCGAAGCTGCACGTGCTGGATTCCACCGATCCGGCGCAGGTGCGGGCGATGGAGGCCAAGATCGACATCGCCAACACCGTGTTCATCGTCTCCAGCAAATCCGGCGGCACCACCGAGCCGAACGCGATGAAGGACTATTTCCATGAGCGCGTGGCGCAGGCGCTCGGCCCGAAGGCCAAGACCGGCTTCCGCTTCATCGCGGTGACCGATCCCGGCTCCTCGCTGGAAAAGGCGGCGAAGACGCTCAACTACGCCCGAATCTTCCATGGCGAGCCGTCGATCGGCGGTCGCTATTCGGTGCTGTCGCCGTTCGGCCTGGTGCCGGCGGCCACCGCCGGCATCGACGTCAAAACCTTCATCAAGCATGCGCTTGCGATGGCGCGCTCCTGCGGACCGGACGTGCCGCCAAGCGAAAACCCGGGCGTGCAGCTCGGCCTCGCCATGGGCCTCGCCGGCCTCGAAGGCCGCGACAAGGTGACGATCCTCGCGTCGAAGAAGATCGCCGATTTCGGCGCCTGGGCCGAGCAGCTCATCGCGGAATCGACCGGCAAGGAGGGCAAGGGCCTGATCCCGATTGCCGGCGAACCGCTGGTCGAATCCGCGGCTTACGGCAACGACCGCTTCTTCATCGACATCCGCACCGAGGGCGAGACGGACGCCGCACACGATTCGGCGCTGGCCGGCATCGAAGCGGCGGGCCATCCCGTCGTCCGCATCGTCATGAAGTCGATCGACCATCTGGGTCAGGAGTTCTTCCGCTTCGAGATGGCGACCGCCGTGGCAGGCTCGATCCTCGGGATCAACCCGTTCGACCAGCCCGACGTCGAAGCGGCGAAGATCAAGACCCGCGAGCTGACGTCGGCGTACGAGAAGACCGGCGCGCTGCCGGCCGAAGAGCCCGTGGTGAGCACCGCGGAGTTCGACCTCTACACCGACGACACCAACGCCGCCGCGTTGCGCACCATGGGAGCCAATGGCGACCTTACCTCCTGGCTCAAGGCGCACATCACGCGCTCGCGGCGCGGTGATTATTTTGCCCTGCTCGGCTACATCGCGCGCGACAAGGCCACCATCGAGGCGCTGCAGGAGATGCGGACGGCCGTGCTCGAGAAGCGGCATCTGGCGACCGCCGCCGAATTCGGCCCGCGCTTCCTGCACTCCACGGGCCAGGCCTACAAGGGCGGGCCCGATAGCGGCGTGTTCCTGCAGATCACCGCCGATGACGCCAAGGACCTGGCCGTGCCGGGCCAGAAAGCGAGCTTCGGCGTGATCAAGGCGGCGCAGGCACGCGGCGATTTCGACGTGCTCACCGAGCGCGGCCGGCGCGCGCTTCGGGTGCACCTGAAGGGTCCGCTCAAGAAAGGTCTCGCGACGCTCAACGCGGCGCTTAACGACGCGCTGAATTAAGGGGAATATCTCGATGCAACTCGGCATGATCGGCCTCGGCCGGATGGGCGGCAACATCGTTCGCCGGCTGATGCGCCACGGCCACTCGACCGTGGTCTATGACAAGGACGCCAAGGCCGTCGCCGGCCTCGCAGCCGACGGCGCAGTCGGCTCGGCGACGCTGGAAGAGTTCATCTCGAAACTGGAGCGGCCGCGCACGGCCTGGGTGATGCTGCCTGCGGGCCGCATCACCGAGCAAACAATCGAGACGATCGCGGGCGTGATGCAGGAAGGCGACGTCATCATCGACGGCGGCAACACCTTCTGGCAGGACGACGTCCGCCGCGGCAAGGCGCTGAAGGCGCGCGGCATCCACTATGTCGACGTCGGCACCTCCGGCGGCGTCTGGGGCCTCGACCGCGGCTATTGCATGATGATCGGCGGCGAGAAGCCGGTGGTCGACCGGCTCGACCCGATCTTCGCGGCACTCGCGCCCGGCGCCGGCGACATTCCGCGCACCGAGGGACGTGACGGACGCGATCCCCGCATCGAGCAGGGTTACATCCATGCCGGTCCGGTCGGCGCGGGCCATTTCGTCAAGATGATCCACAACGGCATCGAGTACGGCCTGATGCAGGCCTATGCCGAAGGCTTCGACATTCTCAAGAACGCCAATATCGACGCCCTGCCCGCGGATCATCGTTACGATTTCGACCTCGCCGACATTGCCGAAGTCTGGCGCCGCGGCAGCGTGATCCCGTCCTGGCTGCTCGATCTCACCTCGACCGCGCTCGCCGACAGCCCGCAACTCGCGGAATATTCCGGCTTCGTCGAGGATTCCGGCGAGGGACGCTGGACCGTGAATGCGGCGATCGACGAGGCCGTGCCGGCCGAAGTCTTGACTGCAGCGCTCTACACACGTTTCCGTTCCCGCAAGGAACACACCTTCGCCGAAAAAATTCTCTCCGCGATGCGCGCAGGTTTCGGCGGCCACAAGGAGCCGAAGCAGCCGGACGCTTCGAAATCGAAGTAAGAGCCACAAGCAAGCGAAGGCCGACAGTTCGTGACAAAAGACCCGCAAGCCAAGCGCAAGCCGGAAAATTGCGCCTTCGTCATCTTCGGTGTCACCGGCGACCTCACCCATCGCCTGGTGATGCCATCGCTCTACAATCTCGCCGCCGAGCATTTGTTGCCGGAGAAGTTCTGCGTCGTCGGCGTGGCCCGCAAGGGCCAGTCGGATGACGAACTGCGCGACAGTCTGCTGAAGGGGCTGAAGCAATTCGCGACACGGCCCGTGGACGACGACATCGCCCGGAAGCTGCTGGAATGCGTGACCTTCGTCGAAGCCGATGCGAGGGACCCGGCCTCGTTCGATCGTTTGCGCGAGCATCTGGATTCGCTGGAATGCGCGCAGGACACCGGCGGCAATCGCCTGTTCTATCTGGCGACCCCGCCGGCTGCGTTCGCACCGACCGCGCGCGAGCTCGGCCGCACCGGCATGATGAAGGAGAACGGCGCCTGGCGTCGCCTCGTGATCGAGAAGCCGTTCGGCACCGACCTCGCATCGGCCAAGGCGCTGAATGGCGAGCTCCTGAAGATCATGGACGAGCACCAGATCTACCGGATCGATCATTATCTCGGCAAGGAGACGGTGCAGAACATCCTGGTGCTGCGGTTCGCCAACGGCATGTTCGAGCCGATCTGGAATCGCAACCATATCGACCACATCCAGATTACCGTCGAGGAGAAGCTCGGCGTCGGCCATCGCGGCGGCTTCTACGACGCCACCGGCGCGTTGCGCGACATGGTGCCGAACCATCTGTTCCAGCTGATGTCGCTCGTCGCGATGGAGCCGCCGGCGCGCTTCGATGCGCATTCCGTGCGCTCAGAGAAGGCCGAGGTGCTGACCTCGATCCAGCAGCCGGACCAGGAGGAAGCGCTGAGGAACTCGGTGCGCGCGCAATATCTCGCGGGCCGGATCGGGGACGATGAGATCCCTGACTATCGCAAGACCGAGGACGTCAAGCCCGGCAGCGCCACCGAGACCTTTGTCGCGCTGAAGCTGATGATCGACAATTGGCGCTGGGCCGGCGTTCCCTTCTATTTGCGCACCGGCAAAGCGCTGGGCCACAAGCGCACGGAAGTGGCGATCAAGTTCAAGCAGGCGCCGCTGTCGATGTTCTCGGGCACGACGGTCGACCGGCTCTCGCAGAACTTCCTCACCATCGGCATCGCGCCGACGGAGACCATCGAACTTCAGTTCAACGCAAAAATCCCGGGGCCGAGCATCACCATCGACGGCGTCGAGATGAAGTTCAAATACGGCGACTATTTCCGCGCCGATCCCTCCACCGGCTACGAGACGCTGATCTACGACTGCATGATCGGCGACAACATCCTGTTCCAGCGCGCCGACGGCATCGAGGCCGGCTGGGCGGCGGTGCAACCGTTCCTCGACGCCTGGAAGACCGAAGGTACCAACGGCATCGAAACCTATGAGGCCGGCAGCGACGGCCCGGCTTGCGCCGACGAATTGCTCAAGCGCGACGGCCGCAGCTGGCGGAAGTTTTCGTGATGGCGGCGGCCGGGGAGCCGAAGCTGATCGTCGTCGCCGATCCCGAGGCGCTGGCGCAGGGGGCAGCCGAACGGGTGATGGCGCGGATCGCGGCCAATTCCGGCCGGATCGCGATTTGCCTCACCGGCGGCTCGAGCCCGAAGAAGCTGTATCAGCTGCTCGGCAGCGACGCCTGGCGCGGCAAGATCCCCTGGGATCGCGTGCACTGGTTCATTGGCGACGAGCGTTTCGTCCCCGAGAGCGATCCCCTCAACAACATGGCCGTCGCGCGCGCGACCTTCCTCGATCGCAATGCGCCGTCAGGCCATATCCATCCGATCCCGACCACGGCCGAAAATCCCGATGACAGTGCGCAAGCCTATGCGCACGAGCTCCAGGCCTTCTACGGCTCCGGAAGCCTCGATCCGGCACGACCGCTGTTCGATCTCGTCCTGATGGGCGCCGGCCCCGACGGACATACCGCATCGCTGTTTCCCGGCTATCCCGAGATCGAGGAGACCGGGCGCTGGGTCGTCGGTGTGCCCAAGGCCAATGTCGCGCCCTTCGTGCCGCGGGTCTCGCTGACGCTGCCGGCGCTTGCGTCCTGCCGCGAGATGCTGTTCGAGATAGCCGGGCATGACAAGCAGCCGATCTTGACGCGCCTCCTCAATGGCGAGACTCTGCCGGCTGTACGCGCGCGCTCGAATGGTGAGACCGTCTGGATGGTCGACCGGGCCGCGCTTCCGGAGGGAATTCGTGGCGGGCGTTAAAGCACCTTGTGCGTTGATCGTGATGGGCGTGTCGGGCTCGGGCAAGAGCACGGTGGCGGAATTGCTCGGCAAGCGGCTCGGCTGGCGGTTCGAGGACGGCGACAGCTTTCACCCCGCCAGCAATGTCGAGAAGATGCGGGCCGGTCACCCGCTCACCGACGAGGACCGCTGGCCCTGGCTCAACGCCATCGCCGACGAGATCGCGCGGGTCTGCAACAAGGGCGAGCACGTGATCATCGCCTGTTCGGCGCTCAAGCACACCTATCGCGATGTGCTGCTGCGCGGACGCGACGACGTGCGCTTCGTGTTCCTCAAGGGCACGCAGGAGCTGATCGCCGACCGGCTCGCGCACCGCAAGGGCCATTTCATGCCGCCCGGACTGCTCACCAGCCAGTTCAACACGCTGGAGCCGCCGGAGGCGAGCGAGCACGTTATCACGGCGTCGATCGACGAATCGGTCGAGGCGATCGTGGACGGCATCATACGGCAGCTGAAATTCGACGGCGGCAAGAGCAAGGCCGTGTAACCCAAGCGACTGTCATCAAGGTACTGCCATGACGAAAATCTCACTGGTCGTTTCCGACGTCGACGGCACGCTGCTGACCAAGGACAAGACGCTGACGGAGCGCGCGCGGTCCGCGGTGCAGAAGTTGCACCAGGCCGGCATCGGCTTCACCATCACCTCGAGCCGCCCTGCGATCGGCATGCGCTTTCTGATCGAGCCGCTGGCATTGTGGCTGCCGGTCGGCCCGTTCAACGGCTCCTCGATCGTCGATCCCGAGATGAATCCGGTCGAGCAGCATCTGATCCCGAAAGACGCGGCCGCACGCAGCTTACAGATCCTGCGCGAATTCGGCGCCGACATCTGGCTGTTCACCTACGACAAATGGCTGATCGACAACCCAGGCGGCAAATACGTCGCGCATGAGCAGCACACGATCCGGTCCGAGCCGACCATCGTGACGGATTTTTCGCCATACCTCGCCAGCGCCTGCAAGATCGTCGGCGCCAGCGCCGATGCCGCCGGCCTCGAGGCCTGCGAGAAGGCGATGCAGCAGGCGCTCGGCAGCGAAGCCACCGCCGTGCGCTCGCAGACCTATTATCTCGACATCACCCCGCCCGGCTTCGACAAGGGGACGTTCGTACAGGCCATGGCCAAGCGCCTCGGCATTCCCCTCGACGCCGTCGCCACCATCGGCGACATGCAGAACGACCTCGCGATGTTCCGCGTCAGCGGCACCTCGATCGCCATGGGCAACGCCACCGACAGCGTCAAGGAGCAGGCCACCAACGTCACCGCGACCAACGAGCAGGACGGTTTTGCAGAGGCGATGGAGATGATCTTGAAGCGGAACGGGGTCGCCTAGGTCACTACTTCGACCGCTGCATCGCGGGCTTCTCGCTCGCGTGCCGTGCCGCCGAGAGATTGTGCGCGGTGTTAATGAGCGCGATGTGGGTCAGCGCTTGCGGGAAATTGCCGGTCTGGCGGCGCGCGATGGAATCATATTCCTCGGCCAATAGGCCAACATCGTTTGCGATACCCACCACGCGATCGAACAGCATCTGCGCCTTGTCGAGATCGCCCGCGAGCACGCAGGCGTCGGCGAGCCACAGCGTGCAGGCCAGGAACGCGCCCTCGATCGGCTGCTTCTCCTCGGAGACCTCGCGGGGATCGTGCCGCAGCACGAAGCCGTCGCGCATCATGTGCTTCTCGACCGCCGCGATGGTGCCGCGGACGCGCGGGTCGCCCGCGGGCAGGAAGCCGACCGCTGGCAGCAGCAGCACGCTGGCATCAAGCAGCTTCGAGCCATAGGACTCGACGAAGGCGTTCGCTTCCGCGTCAAAGCCCCTGTTGCAGACGTCGCGGTGGATCGCCTCGCGCAGCGCACGCCAATGCAACAACGGCGCCTTGAAGCCAAAGGTTTCGGCGCTCTTGATGCCGCGATCGAAGGCGACCCAGGTCATGACCTTGGAGAAGACGTAGTGACGAGGCTGGCCGCGCCGCTCCCAGATGCCGTGGTCGGGCTGGTCCCAGACTTCGGCGAGATGCTGGAGCACGGCGCATTCCAGCGCCCAGTTCGCTTCATCGTCGAGCTTGAGCTTCGCCATGCGCGACTGATGGAAGGCGTCGATCAACTCACCGTAGACGTCGAGCTGGAGCTGGGCATGCGCGGCATTGCCGACGCGCACGGGCTGGGCGCCTTCATAGCCGGCGAGCCAGCCTGCCTCCCATTCCAGCAATCGCCGCTGGCCCCAGATGCCGTACATGATCTGCATGTTGGCGGGCGAGCCCGCAGCCGCACGCAGCAACCAATTGTGCCAGGCCGAAGCTTCCTCGGTGTAGCCCGAGTTCATCAGCGCCAGCAGCGTGAAGGTGGCGTCGCGCAGCCAGCAGAAGCGGTAGTCCCAATTCCTGGCACCGCCGAGCTTTTCGGGCAGCGACGTGGTCGGCGCGGCGACGATGCCGCCGGTCGGCCCGAACGTCAGCGCCTTCAGCGTGATCAGCGAGCGCATGATGAGATCGCGATACTCGCCGTCATGCGTGGAGCGGCTGGACCAGTCTTTCCAGAACGTTTCGGTCTCCTGGAGCGCGATCTCGGGATCGATCGGCGCGGGCGGATCGAGGTGCGAGGGACCGTAGGTCAGCACGAACGGCACGGTCTCGCCGGCCTTGACCTCGAAGTCGGAAACCGTGGTCAGATCCTCGCCGCGGGTCTCGACCGGCGTGCGCAGCACGGTCATGTCCTGGCCGGCGACGGCCAGCAGCGAGCGATCCTCGCAGCGGCGCACCCAGGGAATGTCGACGCCGAAGCCGAAGCGGATCACGAGCTCCATCCGCATCTTCACCGTGCCCGTGAGGCCCCGCACCAGCCGCACGATGTCGGAGGCCTTGCCGCGCGGCGGCATGAAGTCGATCAGTGCGACGGTGCCGCTCCCGGTCTCGAAGCGCGTTTCGAGGATGAGGGTATCGCCGAGATAGCGGCGCGAGATTGTGGTGACGTCCCCGCCCGGTGCGATCAGCCAGCGTCCGTTCTTGTGGGTGCCGAGGATTGCGGCAAAGCAGGCGTCGGAATCGAAGGCTGGCCAGCACAGCCAGTCGATCGAACCGTTGCGTCCGACCAGCGCTGCGGTCTCGCAGTCGCCGATCAGCGCATAGTCCTCGATCTTCTCTGACAATGTCTTACGAGCCCTGGAAATCCCGGTCGATCAACTCCCGCCGTGCAGCGAACGTTCCCGCGTCGCGGCCTTCAAGGCCGCAAGATCGACCTTCGAGGCGATCTTGTCGAGCGCGACGGGCAGGCGCTGGCGCCAGTTCGGATGCTCGTCGATGGTGCCGGGAATGTTCGGCTGGTCGATCACGCCGAGCAGATCCTCCATCGACACCGCGAGCAGCCGCGACGGCGTGCGCGACAGGAAATTGAGCACCGAATAGAGATCGTTGGCGTTGATGCCGTTCTGGCGCAGGATCTGGTCGAGACCACCGAGCGCATTCCAGCGCGCCTGGTCGTCCTCGCCGGGATCGAGCCCGAGCGAGCGCTTCATCTTGAGATCGCTGAACGAGCGCCAGCCCGCATAGGTACAGAGATCATGCGTGTTCAGCGTGACCAGCGCGTTCGGCCGGTAATGGTCGATGTTGCGGAAATTGCCGGCATCGTCGCGCTCGAACATCATGACGAGGTAGGACCAGATGCCGAAATCCTGCATGGTCTCGCGAAAACCTTCCGGCACGGTGCCAAGGTCTTCGCCGATCACAACGCATTTATGGGTGATGCTCTCGCGCACGACCGCGGCCAGCAGCGCCTCGAGCGGCATCTGCACATAGGCGCCGTTGTCCGGCTTGAAGCCGCGCGGCACCAAATAGAGCCGCTTCAGTCCGAGCACATGATCGAGCCGGATCGCGCCGGCGTGCCGCATCGAGGCGGCCACCATGTTGGCGAACGGCACGAAGGACTGCGCCTCCAGGCCGCCTGCATTGAAGCCGGCGAGGCCCCAATCCTGCCCGACGGTGTTGAGCACGTCGGGCGGCGCGCCGACCGCAAGGTGGCGCGAGATCGCAGTCTGCTCGTTCCAGGCATCGAAGCCGTTGGACTGTACCCCGACGGCAACGTCGAGATAGAGCCCCACGCGCATGCCAAGCTCGACCGACAGCTCCTTGGCGGCGTGCAATTGCGAATCTGCCGTCCATTGCACGAATTCGACGAACTCGACCTCATGCTTGTCGGCACCGTTGCGAAGCTCCGCGCATTTGGCATCGTCCGGCTGCTGCCATTCCACCGGCCATTCCCACCACGGCGACACGAAGCGGTGGCGGAGCACCTCGAAGCAGGCAAAGCGCGCCAGCAGTGCCCCCCGGTCGGCGCGGAAGGCATCGAACTGGTTGCGGCGGACACCGCTCGCGGTTTTCACGAAACTGTCAAACGCTGCGCGCAAGCCCAGCCATTTCAGCGCCGCCATATCGGCATAAGGGACCCGGTCACCTTCGCGCAGCCGCGCGGCGGTCGCGGCCGCATCCGGGATCAGGTCTGCTGAAAATTCCGGTATGGCCTCGACATCGACGTAAAGTGGATTGAGAAACAGCCGGCTGTTCGGCGAATAGGGGCTGCAATCGGCCGGATGATTATCGAACAGGACATGCAGCGGATTGAGCCCGACGCCGTCGGCGCCGAGTTGCTTGGCAAGCCTGACCAGGCCGGCCAGATCGGTGAAATCGCCGATGCCCCAATTGCGATCGGAGCGAACGCTGTAGAGCTGCACGGCGAGCAGCCAGCCGCGGTCGAAATCGCCGCCGAAGGCGCGCTCGGGCGCCACGATCATCGGGACCTCTTCCGTCGTACCAGCGGCATCGGTCAGCGTCAGCCGGTGATAGCCGAGCGGCAGGCCATCGGGCCAGGCGATCACCGGCTCGCGCGTCTCGCCTTGCGCGATGGCATTGCCATTGCCGGTGATTTTCCATTGCAGCGGCGCCGCGCCGATGGCCGCGAGCTCGGTCCGCGGATTGCCCAGCGCGCGAACCACGACAGGCCCACTGACAAAGCGGTAGACCCGCTTCTCCGGCAGGGCGTCGAGGATGGATTTGAGCGCCTCGGGCGCGGTGGTCCGCAGCTTTCCGAGGGCATCGATGAATTCGGATTGAACGCCCTTGATCCGGGCTTGGGCTAAAAGGTCCATTCGGCACGCAGCTTGCAGGCCATTCTCAGGCCGGGGGCATCGATTTTAACGTGGTCGCGGAAGAGGTTAGTCGCACTTAACTCACAAACCGCGCCTCCCGTTCCCAGGGGAACCAATGACACACAAGCGGCTTTCTATATAGGTACCAAGCGTAGGTTCCCGACAAGGGAAACGGGCCCCTGCACTCTTGTCAATGGCATCACCGTGAACAAGACAATTCAAACTGTCGAGAGTGCCGCTTCAGGCAGCGCTTTCCTCATCGAAGATATCTATCCGTTGATCGATGGCGGCCGCTTTGCCGTGAAGCGGATTGCGGGCGACCGGGTCGAGGTGTGGGCCGACATCTACCGCGACGGCGACGCCAGCATCAGCGCCGCGCTGGTCTGGCGCGGCGAGCAGGAGCGCGACTGGCGGCGCGAGACCATGACCCATCATGGCGATGACCGCTGGTCCGGCGCGTTCACGCCCGTCGAGCCCGGCCAGTATGTCTATGCCATCGAGGCCTGGACCGACGAATTCGCCACCTGGCGTCACGGCATCGAACGCAAGCAGCTGTCCGGCAGCGACGTCACGCTCGATGCCATCGAGGGCGCGGGTCTGCTGACCAAGGCGCACAGCGCGCGGCAGGACGCCGCAGCCGTGATCGTCCGGCAATGCGAGAACTATCTCGGCAGCGGCGATGTAGCGCCGCTGCTGGCGACTGAGCTCGGCGAAGCCATGGCCGAGAGCCAGGCGCGCCCCGACCTGACGCGCTCGGCGAACTTCCCGCTGATCATCGACCGCGACAACGCGCGCTTCGGCGCCTGGTATCAGATGATGCCGCGCAGCCAGAGCCAGGTCTCCGGTCAGCACGGCACGCTCCGCGACTGCATCGCGCGCGTGCCCGACATCGCCGCGATGGGTTTTGACGTGCTGTATTTCACGCCGATCCACCCGATCGGCCGCACCCGCCGCAAGGGCCGCAACAATGCGGCCGTCGCAACCGAGGGCGAGCCCGGCTCACCCTATGCGATCGGCGCCGCCGAGGGTGGACACGATGCGCTGCATCCCGAGCTCGGCACCATCGAGGACTTCCGCGCGCTGGTGGCGACCTGCCTGGAATACGGCCTCGAGCTCGCGCTCGATTTCGCCGTGCAATGCTCGCCGGATCATCCCTGGCTGACGCAGCACCCGGAATGGTTCAAATGGCGGCCGGACCGTTCGGTGCGGTCGGCGGACGGCCCCTATTCGGATATCGTCATCCCCGACTTCGCCTCCGTCGACCGGATCGGACTGTGGGATGCGTTGCGCGATGCCATGCTGTTCTGGATCGACCACGGCGTCACCATCTTCGCGATCGACAATCATGACACCGCGCCATTGCCATTCTGGGAGTGGCTGATCCGCGACATTCGCCAGCGGCATCCCGAGGTGATCCTGTTCTCCAAGACCTTTGCGCGACCGAAGCTGATGAAGGGCCTCGCCAAGCTCGGCTTCGCGCAGTCCTTCAGCTATTTCCCCTGGCGCACGGCGAAATGGGAGCTGGAGCAGTATCTCGGCGAGCTTTCGCGCTATCCCGAGCGGGACTTCTATCGGGCGAACCTGTTCGTCAATACGCCGGACCTGCTGCCCTACCATCTCCAGAGCGGTGAGGTCTGGATGTTCAAATCGCGCGTGGCGCTCGCCGCCATGCTGTCGGGTAATTACGGCCTCTATAGCGGCTTCGAGCTGCTGGAGCACGAAGCCGTTCCCGGCCGCGAAGAATATCAGGATTCCGAGAAATACCAGATCCGCCAGCGCGACTGGGACAAGCCCGGCAACATCAAGCCCTACATCACCGCGCTCAATCGCATCCGCAACGACAACGCGGCGCTGCAGCAGACCACCAATCTGCGCTTCCTCGGCATCGATGACGGCGAGACCATCGCCTTCGCCAAGGAGGCGGCTGAACCGGCCAACACCGTCGTTGCCGTCATCGCCCTCTCGCGCCATGTGCGCGAGTTCTGGTTGCCGCTCGGCGACCTCACCATCGACGTCGGCGGCGAACGCCACCACGTTTCCGCTCTTGAAAATCTCATGACAGGCGAACAGTCCCGCATCGAATGGGGCGGGATCAGGCTGCGTATCGATCCCGACCGCGATCCGGCCCTGCTCTTCCGCTGCCTGGCGTAAGGATCACGCCATGAATGTTTTGTCTTCCGTCGACACCAAGAAGGCCGAGGCTGCCGAGATCGTGGACGAGCTCTGGTACAAGGACGCCATCATCTACCAGCTCCACGTCAAGGCCTTTGCCGACAGCAACAATGACGGCATCGGTGACTTCGCCGGGCTGACCGAGAAGCTGCCTTACCTGCAGGATCTCGGCGTTACTGCGCTGTGGCTGCTGCCGTTCTACCCCTCGCCCGGCCGCGACGACGGCTACGACATCGCCGACTACGGCTCGGTCAATCCCGATTTCGGGACGATGAAGGACTTCAAGCGCTTCATCCAGGAAGCGCAGAAGCGGGGCCTGCGCGTCATCACCGAGCTCGTGGTGAACCACACCTCGGATCAGCACAATTGGTTCAAGCGCGCGCGCCGCAGCCCGGCCGGCTCGAGCGCCCGCGACTGGTATGTCTGGAGCGACACCGACCAGAAATACCAGGGCACGCGGATCATCTTCACGGATACCGAGAAATCCAACTGGACCTGGGATCCCGAGGCCGGTGCATTCTACTGGCACCGCTTCTTCTCGCATCAGCCTGATCTCAACTTCGACAATCCGCGCGTCGTCAGCGCCATCATCCAGGTGATGAAGCGCTGGCTCGACGCCGGCGTCGACGGCTTCCGGCTGGACGCGATTCCCTATCTCTGCGAGCGCGAGGGCACCTCGAACGAGAACCTCCCCGAGACGCATGCGATCATCAAGCGCCTGCGCCAGGAGCTTGACGCCTACTCCAAGGGAAAGCTGCTGCTGGCCGAGGCCAATCAATGGCCGGAGGACGTGCAGGAATATTTCGGCCGTGGCGACGAGTGCCACATGGCCTACCACTTCCCGCTGATGCCGCGCATCTACATGGCGATCGCGCAGGAGGACCGCTTCCCGATCACCGACATTCTGCGGCAGACGCCGGACATCCCCGCGAGCTGCCAATGGGCACTGTTCCTGCGCAACCACGACGAGCTGACGCTGGAGATGGTCACCGACGTCGAGCGCGACTACCTCTGGACCACCTACGCCAACGATCCGCGCGCGCGCATCAATGTCGGCATCCGCAGGCGTCTCGCGCCGCTGATGGACAACGACCGGCGCAAGATCGAGCTGATGAACTCGCTGCTGCTGTCATTCCCCGGCACGCCGATCATCTATTACGGCGACGAGATCGGGATGGGCGACAACATCTATCTCGGCGACCGCAACGGCGTGCGCACGCCGATGCAGTGGAGCCCGGACCGCAACGGCGGCTTCTCGCGCGCCGATCCCGCCCGCCTTTATGCGCCGCTGATCATGGACCCCGTTTACGGCTACGAGTCGGTCAACGTGGAGGCGCAGTCGCGCAGCCTGTCGTCGCAGCTCAACGCTACCAAGCGGCTGATCTCGGTGCGTAAATCGACGCTGGCTTTCGGCCGCGGCACCATGACGTTCATCCGCCCGGCCAACCGGTCCGTGCTCGCCTATGTCCGGCAATATCGCGACGAGGTCATCCTGTGCGTCGCCAATTTGTCGCGCGCGGCGCAGGCGACCGAACTCGACCTGACGCCGTGGAAGGACCGCATTCCGCAGGAGATGCTCGGCCGCACGCGCTTCCCGCCGATCGGCGAGTTGCCCTACATGATCACGCTGGGGCCGTACGGCTTCTACTGGTTCCAGCTCACCGAGCGCGACAAGTCCGAGCCGGTCGTGCCACGCGCGGTGCCGGAGTTCGAGACGCTGGTGGTGCCGGTCAATTCGAACTGGGTGTCGCTGGCGCGCGAGCGCGGCGTGTTCGAGCGCGACGTGCTGCCGGGCTTCCTGTCGCGGACGCGCTGGTACCCCGAGCACAATCCCAAGCACATCCAGGCCACGCTGACCTCGGCGGTGCCGTTCAGCGAAATCGGCGACAACCGGCCCTGGATCGCCTTCTTCGAGACGACGCAGGACGACGTAACGACGCGCTACGTGCTGCCGATGCAGATCGAATGGGTGCGCTTCGACCGCGAGCGTTTCAACCCGAAGGCGCTCGCCGCCGTGCGTCAAGGCGCGCGCGAAGGCACGCTGCTCGACGTCGCCACCGACCAGATCTTCATCGGGCTGTTCCTGCGAGGCTTGTCGCAGAACCTCGTGGTGGACGAGAACAATCTCCGGCTCGAATTCAAGCCGACCAGCCGATTCGCCGAATACACGATCAAGGAGCCGGCGCGTATCCGCGCGGTCGAGCAGTCGAACAGCACGGCCCTGGTCGACAACCAGTATGTCGCAAAAATCCATCGCCAGCTCGAGAGCGGCATCAATCCCGAGATCGAGATCGGCAGTTACCTGACCGAGATCGCCCGCTTCGCCAATGCGCCGGCGCTGCTTGGCAGCGTCGAGCTGGTCGAAGGCAATAGCCGCAGCGCGATCGGCGTCTTGCACGCCTATGTCGAAAACCAGGGCGACGGCTGGACCGTGACCACGGGCTATCTCGACCGCTACATCGATGAGCAGCGGCTGGGGCCGGTGGACGACATGCCCCGGGTGACCCAGGAGCAGGCGCCCTATCTGCACTTCATCGCGCAGACCGGCCGGCGGCTCGCCGAGCTGCACGTGGCCCTGGCCGCCGCAAAGGCCGCCGATCTCGCGCCGGAGCCGGTCAGTCCTGCGCACATCAAGCGCTGGACCTCGGATCTCAAGGCGCGCGCCGAGCGGGTCTTCGACCGGCTCGCCGACAGCCGGGATGGCCTGCGCGAGGGCGACAGGCCCCTGATCGACCAACTGGTCGCGGTACGCGCGACCCTGCCGGACCACATCAATGCGCTCTTGCCATCCGACATCGGTGGGTTGAACATCCGTCATCATGGCGACTTCCGCCTGGGGCAAACTCTGATCGTGAAGGACGACATCTTCATCATCGATTTCGACGGCGATCCGCATCTCGCTCTGGCCGACAAGCGGCGCAAGCTGCCTGCCGCGCGCGACGTGGCGGGACTGATCCGATCGATTGATCTTTCGGTTAACGCCGCACTTCATCGGGCCCTGTCCGGAGGCAGCGACGAGCAGGGCCGCCTGGCGGCCGCGCTCAGCGAATGGCGCGAACACGCCACTGCGACCTTCCTGTCCGCCTATCGCGAGGCCATGACCGATCGGCGGCTTTGGCCGCAAGAGAACCATTCCGCGGAAAGCATGTTAAGGTTTTTCCTGCTTGATCAAGCGTTCGACGAGGTAGAGTACGAGCTGTCCCACCGGCCGGAGGGGCTCAATGCGCCGCTGACCGGCCTGCTTCGCATTCTGTCCAGTGCCGAGAGCGAAGCCCATGCCTAAACTGCCAGCCGAAGCCTACGCGATCATCGAGGGCCGCCATTCCGACCCCTTCCACTATCTCGGGCTGCACCCCGAGGGGGACAAGAGCGTGGTGCGTGCCTTCCTGCCCGAGGCCTCCAATGTCGAGGCCATCGGCGAGCACGGCGAGGTGGCAAAGCTCGATCGGGTCCACGATTCAGGCCTGTTCATCGGCGCCCTGCCCAACGGCTCCAGGCACTACCAGCTCCGCGCCAAATTCGGCGACAACGTCGTCGAGTTCGAGGATGCCTACCGCTTCCCGCCGATCCTGACCGATTTCGACCTCTATCTGCTCGGCGAAGGCACCCATCAGCGCATCTACGACAAGCTTGGCGCGCATCCGATGCGGCTCGAAGGCATCGACGGCATCGGCTTCGTCGTGCTGGCGCCGAATGCGCGACGCGTCTCCGTGGTCGGTGACTTCAATTTCTGGGACGGGCGGCGTCATCCCATGCGGGTGCGCGGCGCCGGCTATTGGGAATTGTTCATCCCGAACGCCAAGGCCGGCGACCATTACAAATTCGAGATCATCGGACCACACGGCCATCTGCTGCCGCTGAAATCCGATCCCTTGGCGTTTGCGAGCGAGGTGCGGCCGAAGACGGCTTCGATCGTGTTCGACGAAGCGCATCTGCCGCGGCCACGTCCTGCGCCCGACGGCATCAACGCGCTGTCGGCGCCGATGTCGATCTACGAGGTCCATCTCGGATCGTGGCGACGCAAGAACGGCGACGAATGGCTGACCTATCGCGAGCTGGCCGAGCAGCTGCCGGCCTACGCCCGCGACATGGGCTTCACCCATCTCGAATTCCTGCCGGTGAGCGAACACCCTTTCGACGGCTCATGGGGCTATCAGCCGACCGGCCTCTACGCGCCGACCAGCCGCTTCGGTACGCCGGAGGATTTCGCCGCGCTCATCGACGCCTGCCATCGCGAGGGCATCGCCGTGCTGCTCGACTGGGTGCCCGGTCATTTCCCGGATGATCCGCACGGGCTCGGCAGCTTTGACGGCACCTCGCTCTACGAGCACGCCAATCCGCTGCAGGGCCGCCACCTCGATTGGGGCACGCTGATCTACAATTACGGCCGCACCGAAGTGACCAACTTCCTGGTGTCGAACGCGCTGTTCTGGCTGGAGCGCTACGCCATCGACGGCCTGCGCGTCGATGCAGTGGCGTCCATGCTCTATCTCGACTACAGCCGCCCGCCCGGCGCCTGGATTCCGAACCAGTATGGCGGCCGCGAGAACATCGAGGCCATCAACTTTCTGCGCCGCTTCAACACGGAATTGTTCGCCCGCTTTCCGCAGGCGACCACGGCCGCCGAAGAATCCACCGCATGGCCGCAGGTCTCGCGCCCGGTCGAGTTCGGCGGGCTCGGCTTCGGCTACAAGTGGAACATGGGCTGGATGCACGACACGCTGAATTACATCAGCAAGGATCCGATCCATCGCAAGCATCATCACGGCGAGATCCTGTTCGGCCTGCACTACGCGTTCTCCGAGAATTTCATCCTGCCGCTGTCGCATGACGAGGTGGTGCACGGAAAGCGCTCGCTGCTCGGCCGCATGCCCGGCGACGAATGGCAGCGCTTCGCGAACTTGCGCGCCTATTACAGCTTCATGTTCGGCCATCCCGGCAAGAAGCTGCTGTTCATGGGGGCCGAGATCGCGCAGAGCCGCGAGTGGAATCACGACCAGTCGCTCGACTGGCACCTGCTCGAGTATAAATATCATTCGGGCATCCAGGCGCTGATCCGCGATCTCAACCGGATCTATCGCGCCGTGCCGGCGCTGCACCAGATGGATTGCGACCAGGCCGGCTTCGAATGGCTGATCACGGACGACGCCAACCGCAACGTGTTTGCCTGGCTGCGCAAGGGATTTGACGAGCACGCGCGGTGCCTGGTGATCGTCAACTTCTCACCCAACGTCTACCGCAACTACCGCGTCCGCGTCCCCTTCGCCGGCAAGTGGAAAGAGGTGTTCAATTCGGACTCCGCCCATTATGGCGGCACCAATGTCGGGAACATCGGCGAGGTCCAGACCGTTGACGGCAAGGCGCCCGAGCTCCGCCTCACCATTCCGCCGCTCGCTGCGATCTTCCTCGTTCCGGAAAGCTGACACATGCGCCTGACTGCCGGATCGCCCGCACGCCTCGGTGCAAGCTGGGACGGACGCGGCACCAATTTTGCGCTGTTTTCCGCCAACGCGCAGAAGGTCGAGCTGTGCCTGTTCGACAGCCAGGGCCGGCGCGAGCTCGAACGGATCGAGCTGCCGGAGCGCACCGAGGACGTCTGGCACGGCTATCTCAACGACGTTTCGCCGGGCCAGCTCTACGGCTATCGCGTGCACGGCCCCTACGAGCCCGAGCACGGCCACCGCTTCAACGCCAACAAGCTGCTGCTCGATCCCTACGCCAAGCGGCTCTCGGGGCGGCTCGTCTGGAGTGACGCGCATTTCGCCTACCGTACCGGCTCGGCGCGCGAGGATCTGTCGTTCGATCGGCGCGACAATGCGCGCGGCATGCCCAAGGGTGTCGTCGTCGACGAGACCTTCAACTGGGGCCGCCGCGAGATCCGGCCCAACATCCCCTGGGAAGACACCATCATCTACGAGGCTCACGTCAAGGGACTGACGCAGAAGCGCGACGACGTGCCGCCGAATTTGCGTGGCACCTATGGCGGCCTGTCCTCTCCGGCGATGATCGAGCATCTGAAGAAGCTCGGCGTCACCACGGTCGAGCTGCTGCCGATCCATGCCTTCGTCGACGACCGCGTGCTGGTGGAGAAGAAGCTCGCCAATTACTGGGGCTACAATACGCTGTCCTTCTTTGCGCCGGAGCAGCGCTATGCCCAGGACAACGCGCTCGATTCCTTCCGCACCACTGTGGCGCGGCTGCACGATGCCGGCATCGAGGTGATGCTCGACGTCGTCTACAACCATACCGCCGAAGGCAATCATCTCGGCCCGACGCTGTGCTATCGCGGCATCGACAATGCCTCCTACTACTGGCTGAATCGCGAGAACCCGCGCTATTACGACGACTTCACCGGCTGCGGCTCGTCGGTCAACCTCACTCATCCGCGCGTGCTGCAGATGGTGATGGATTCACTGCGCTACTGGGTCGAGGTCTGCCACGTCGACGGCTTCCGTTTCGACCTCGCCACGACGCTCGCGCGCGGGCCGAACGGCTATGATCGCGGCATCTCGTTCCTCACCGCGATCCGGCAGGACCCGGTGCTCGCGACCGTCAAGCTCGTTGCCGAACCATGGGACCTCGGCCTCGGCGGCTACCAGGTCGGCGCCTTCCCCTCGCAATGGTCGGAGTGGAACGACCGCTATCGTAGCGCCATGCGCCGCTACTGGAGCGGAGAAGGCAGCCTGATCGGCGACATCTCCAGCCGCATGACGGCGTCCTCCGACCTGTTCAACCATGACGGACGGCGCCCCCGTGCCAGCATCAACCACATCACCGTGCATGATGGTTTCACGCTGGCCGACCTCTTCAGCTACAACGAGAAGCATAACGAGGCCAACGGCGAGGACAATCGCGACGGCTCGAACGACAACCACAGCAACAATTGCGGCGTCGAAGGCCCGACCGACGATCCCAATATCCTCAGCCTGCGGCGGCAGCTGCGCAAGAATGTGCTGGCCTGCCTGATGCTGGCGCAGGGCATTCCCCTGATCCTCGCCGGCGACGAGGTCGGCAATACGCAGTCCGGCAACAACAACGCCTATTGCCAGGACAACGAGGTCGGCTGGGTCGGCTGGGACAATCTCGGCAAGGACGGCGACGACATGGTCGATTTCGTCGCCGATCTCGCCGGCATCCGCCAGAAGTTCTCGCAGCTGCGCAGCCATCGCTGGCTCGATGGCCGGCCCAAGGACGGCATCTCCTACGGCGCGCTGTGGCTGACCCCCGCGGGCGACGAGATGACGGAGAGCGACTGGACATTTCCCGATGGCCGGTTTCTCTCTTATGTGATGGGGCCGATGGAACCGGGCAGCGCGGCGATCTTTATCGTACTGAACGCCGCCCCCGAAGAGATCGCATTCAAATTGCCGAAAATGCCCGAATACAAAAGCTGGCAGCAGATCCTGAACACGACGGATGCCAAGCTGAACAGCATTGATTTCCTGCCCGGAAGCGACAGCAAGGCGCCGCCGCGCTCCGTGCTCGCCTTCGCGGGGGCGCTATGAGGCCATCCTTCGGGGCGAAGCCGACCAGGGACGGCGTCTCGTTTCGTTTGTGGGCGCCCGGCGCGCGTCGGGTCGATCTCCTGCTCGACCGACGACACGCCATGCAGCGCCGGCAGGATGGCTGGTATGTCGCCGAGATCGCCGGCCTGCCGGTCGGCAGCACCTACAAATTCAGGATCGACGACGAGATCGACGTGCCTGATCCCGCATCCGCGTTCCAGCCGGAGGACGTGTTCGGCGCGAGCGAAGTGATCGACCACGATTCCTTCGCGTGGCGCGCCAGGGATTGGCGCGGCCGCCCTTGGGAAGAGGCCGTGCTGCTCGAGACCCATGTCGGCACCTTCACGAACGATGGCACCTACCGCGCCATGATCGGCAAGCTCGATCATCTCGTCGCGACCGGCATCACCGCGCTCGAACTCATGCCGCTGGCCGATTTCGCCGGCGGCCGCGGCTGGGGCTATGACGGCGTGCTGTGGTATGCGCCCGACAGCGCTTATGGTCGGCCCGAACAACTGAAGGCGCTGATCGACGAAGCCCATCTGCGCGGGCTGATGGTGTTTCTCGACGTCGTCTACAATCATTTCGGGCCCGAAGGGAATTATCTCGGCCGCTACGCACCGACCTTCTTCACCGACGCGCACACGCCCTGGGGCAGCGCGATCGATTATCGCGTGCCTCAGGTGCGAGCGTTCGCGATCGAGAATGCGTTGTCCTGGCTCAGCGACTACCGTTTCGACGGGTTGAGGCTGGACGCTGCCAACCACATCATGGCGATCCCCGGCGAGCAGTCGATGCTGCACGACCTCAGCGCTGCCGTAGGCGAGCTCGCCAAGGCCACCGGGCGGCACATTCATCTGGTGCTGGAGAACGGCGACAACCGCGCCAGCCTGCTCGATGCGGCGCAGGAGCCGCCGAACGGCAAATATCGCGCGCAGTGGAACGATGATTATCACCACGCCTGGCATGTGATGCTGACCGGCGAGCTCGCCGGCTATTACGCGGACTATCAGACGCCGCGCATGGATCTGGCCCGCGCGCTCGCCTCGGGCTTCGTCTATCAGGGCGAGATCTCGGAATTCTGGGGCAAGAAGCCACGCGGCGAGGCCAGCGGCGAGCTGCCGCCGGCGACCTTCGTCAACTTCCTGCAGAACCACGACCAGATCGGCAACCGCCCGCTTGGCGACCGGTTGGAAAGCCTGGCACCGCCACGGCAGATCGAGGCCGCACTCGCGGTGACGCTGCTGGCGCCGATGGTGCCAATGCTGTTCCAGGGCGAGGAATGGGGCTCGACCGTGCCCTTCCCGTTCTTCTGCGATTTCCAGGGCGGCCTTGCCGACGCCGTGCGCAACGGGCGCAAGCAGGAATATGCCTGGGCCTACGACAAATACGGCGACGAGGTGCCCGATCCGCTCGATCCCGCCACGCCGCAATCGGCCGTGCTCGACTGGGCCGGCCGCACGCCGGCGCAGGATGCGCGGCTGGCGCTGGTGCGTGAGCTGCTCACGCTTCGGAGCAAGGAGATTATGCCGCGCCTGAAGGGCGCGCGCTTCGGCGATGCCGAGGCGGCCGATAATGGCCTGCTCACCGCGCATTGGCGCATGGGTGACGGCACGACGCTGCGCCTGACGGCCAATCTGTCGGACAAGGACATCATTTATTCCAACGGACATGCAGGCGCGCCGCTCTGGGGCACCGCAAGTGACAATCGGCTCACGCCGTGGTCGGTGCTCTGGCATCTCGGAGGTTGATATGCCTTCCGCGATTCCTCTCGCGACTTACCGGCTTCAGCTCACCGCGGATTTCGACTTCGACAAAGCCGCCGCGGTGGTGCCTTATCTGAAGGCGCTGGGGGTCACGCATCTCTACGCCTCGCCGGTGATGAAGGCGCGCAAGGGCTCGACCCACGGCTACGACACCGTCGATCACAGCCAGTTCAATCCAGAGCTTGGCGGCGAGGCCGGCTTTGCGCGGCTGAGCGAAGCGCTTAGAGAGAACGATCTCGGCCTCATCATCGACTTCGTGCCGAACCATGTTGGCGTACACTTTGCCGACAATCCCTGGTGGCTCGACGTGCTGGAATGGGGCCAGACCTCACCGCACGCGGTCGCCTTCGATATCGACTGGGACCTGCTGCCGCACCGCGCCCGCGGCGGCGTGCTGCTGCCGATCCTCGGCTCGCCCTATGGCGAAGCGCTCGAGCGCGGCGAGATCGAGCTGCGCTACGACGCGGACGAAGGCAGTTTTTCGGCCTGGTACTTCGAACATCGCCTTCCGATCGCGCCGGAGCGCTATGGCGAAATGCTGCGCGTGATCGTGAAGGAAGCGGACGCCGCCGATACCGTCGCCGGCAAACGCCTGCTTTCACTTGCCGCCCGCTACACGGGCCTGCGCCGGCCGAACCGCAAGGAGGCACCCGGCTTCAAGGCCGAGCTGAAGGAGATCGCAGGCAGCGCCGACATCATCACCCATGGCCTCGCCGCCTATCGCGCCGCCAAGGATCGCCCGGCGCAGACGCTGGCGCTGCATCATCTGCTGGAGCGGCAGCACTACAAGCTCGGCCACTGGCGGCTTGCCTCCAGCGACATCAACTATCGCCGCTTCTTCGACGTCAACGGGCTCGCAGGTCTGCGCGTCGAGGATCCGAGCACGTTTGCCGCCACGCACCGGCTGGTGAAGCAAATCGTCGCCGAGGGCAAGCTGCAGGGCATCCGCCTCGATCACATCGACGGCCTGCGCGATCCCGCGCAATATTGTCAGCGGTTGCGGCGGCTGGTGCGCGACGCGCAAGGCGCAACGAAGCCGTTCTACACGGTGATCGAAAAGATCCTGTGCGAGCACGAAAAGCTGCCGCACTTCGCCGGCGTTCAGGGCACCACCGGCTACGAATGGATGAACGCCATCACCCAGGTGCTGATCGACGCCAAAGGGTTGGAGGCGCTGGACGAGACCTGGCGGCAGATCAGCAACCGGTCGCCGCGGCTCGCGCCCTACGTCAAGGACGCCAAAAGGCGCGTGCTGGAGACGCTGCTGACCAGCGAATTCACCGTGCTGACGCGGCTGCTCGCGCGTATCGCCAACGGGCATTACTCGACCCGCGACTTCTCCGCCGACAGCCTGCGGCAGGCACTGGAACTGTACGTGCTGCACTTCCCGGTCTATCGCACATACCTGACGCATAGCGGCCCGACTGCGCTCGACCGAAAGCTGATCGACGACACCATCGAGCGCGCCCGCGCCGAATGGTTCGCCGCCGACGACGGCATTTTCGACTTCTTGCGCGATGCGCTGACGATGGATCTGCTCAAGCCAGGCCGCCCGCCGCACAGCGCCCCACGCGTGCGCCGCTTCGCGCTGAAGGTGCAGCAGTTCACCGGGCCGATGATGGCGAAATCGCTGGAGGACACGGCGTTCTATCAATTCCACCGGCTGCTGGCATTGAACGAGGTCGGTGGCGATCCCGCCAGCCAAGGCCTCACCATTCCCGCCTTCCACGAGGCGATGCGGGCCCGCGCCAGGGAATGGCCGCAAGGGATGACGGCAACGGCCACCCACGACACCAAGCGCGGCGAGGATGCACGTGCGCGGATCGCGGGCTTAAGCGAAATTCCCGGCGAATGGACCAGCGCAGTGGCGCGGTGGAAGGTGCTGAACGCGCCGCACCTTGCGCTGCACGGCAATCTGCGCGCCCCCTCGGCAACCTTCGAGTACATGCTCTACCAGACCCTTCTCGGCGCGTGGCCGCTCCAAGGGCCGGCCGATGCCGGCTTCGTCGCGCGCATCCAGGCCTATGCGTTGAAGGCGGCGCGCGAGGGCAAGGAAGAGACGAGTTGGCTCAATCCGCATGAAACCTATGAGGACGGCGTAAAGGGCTTCATCGAGAAGATCCTGGATCCTGCGCTGTCCGGTGAATTCCTGGAGGCGCTCCGGACCCTCGCCCGCCGCGTCGCGTTGCTCGGGGCGCTGAACTCGCTGAGCCAGCTGACGCTGAAGGCGACGCTGCCGGGCGTGCCCGATTTCTATCAGGGCACCGAATACTGGGACCTGTCGCTGGTCGACCCGGACAACCGCCGCCCGGTGGATTTTGCTTCGCGCCAAATGGCGCTGGCGTCGATGGAAACGCCGGACTGGGGTGGTCTGATCAAGACCTGGCCGGACGGGCAGCTCAAGCTGGCCTGGACGCGGCACCTGCTCAAGCTGCGCAACGCGCTCGCCGACGTCTTCGCCCAGGGAGATTATCGGCCGCTCGACGTCCGCGGCACACACGCGGACCATGTCATCGCGTTTGCCCGCACCCGTGGCCGCGCTGCGGCGATCGTCGTGGTCGGCCGGCAATTTGCGCCCTTCACGCAAGCGGGGCGGGAGTGGCCCACGCTGGAGGGTCTTGACGCGACCGTCGACATCAGCGGCTACACCGCGCCCGGTTTTGCGGGCAACGAATGGCCGCTCGCGCAAGCTTTCCGCGATCTTCCCGCGGCGGTCATCGCGGGCCGCGCGGCAAGCGCCATCAGGCACGCGCGGAAACCCGCGCGCGCCTGACGCCTATTTCCCCTCGTCCTTGGTCAGCAGCAATTGTCCGCGCTTTCGGATGGTCGCCTGCGCCATCTCGGCAAAGCGCTGCAACAGCCACGGCAACACCACCTGAACCTTGACGTGGTCGTCGGCAACGTCGACCTGGCCGCTCGCGATCTGCCCGAGCGCGCGGATGCGGAAATTCATGCTATCGCCGCTCCAGCGCTCCTCTTCGACCTGCATCACGGGAATGCTCGCCGCGGCGCGGCCGAGCCCGGTCTTGAGCCGGCGCACGGCTTCCTCGCGGCCCAGACGATGCGGAATGGAGACGACAAGCGGTGCTGACATGGCCCTGCCCTGTGCTGACTGTTCTCACATAGTCATGTCGGCCGGACGGTCAAAGGTTCCATGCAAGTCGGGACCTGTCGACCCGTTTCAAATCCGGAACTTTAAAACCTGCGGCAAGTTGCCCTCGCACAACGGGACAGGTGCAACGACCCTTTCAACAAAGGGCTGGAGGAGATTAGCATGTCTATCGGTACGATCATTCTGATCATCTTGGTTATCGCGCTGCTCGGCGGCTTTAGCGGCATCGGCGGCGGGCCGTTCTACGGCACCGGCTATTACGGCGGCGGCGGCCTCGGACTCGTCATCGTCATCCTGCTGATCTTGCTATTGCTGGGGCGGATCTAGCCGAGACTTCGTAGGGTGGGCAAAGGCGCACTTGCGCCGTGCCCACCTTCACGCTCGACGGCAAAAATATCGTGGGCACGCTTCGCTTTGCCCACCCTACGAGAACCGCGCTCGTGGCGCGAACCTACTTCACTTTCACCGCAAGCTTCTTCGCCGCCGTCTTGATCGACGCGGCCGCATCGTCATAGCCATCCCATGCCTTCGACCGCGCCAGCAGGCCGGGCACGGTCCGCACCGTGTATTTCTTCGGATCGAGATCGCCCTTCACCTGCGGCCACGTGACCGGCATCGACACGGTCGCGCCATGGCGTGCACGCGGCGATAGCGGCGCCACCGCCGTCGACAGGCGATCGTTGCGCAGATAGTCGAGAAAGATCTTTCCGTTGCGGAGCTTCTTCGACATGTTGAGCAGATAGCGCTCGGGATCGTCATCGGCCATCCACTGGCAGACGCCTTGCGCAAACGCCTTGGCTTCCTTCCAGCTCACCTTGTCGCGCGCGCCATGGAGGAGCGGCACCACCACGTGCAGGCCCTTGCCACCGGTGGTCTTGCAAAAGCTCTCCATGCCGACATCGGTGAGCCGCTGCCGCATCTCCTTTGCCGCTTCGACGACATCGGCAAATTTGACGTCAGGCGCGGGGTCGAGGTCGAACACCAGGCGGCCCGGCGTGTCATAGGCGTCCGGCGCGCAATTCCAGGGATGCAGCTCGACGCCGCCGATCTGCGCGACCGCGGCAAGCCCCTCGACGCGATCGATCTGCAAATACGGTTTGCGATCACCGGACACCTTTGCGAGTTCCAGCAGGCTCGACGTCCCCTGCATGGCATGGCGCTGGAAGAATTTTTCGCCATTGATGCCGTCGGGGGCACGCAAGATCGAGCATGGCCGCCCCTCGATATGCGCGATCATCCAGGCGCCGACCGCTTCGAAATAGCGCGCGAGATCGAGCTTGGTGACCCCCTCGCCGTCGCCGCCGTCCGGCCACAGCTCCTTGTCGGGCTTCGAGATGACGACGCCCATCACCTCGGCGGTACTCTTCGCTTTGGCAGGCTTCGCCGCAACGCGCTTCCTGGCGGAGGGCTTGGCAAGCTCGGTATCCGCAGGCGTTTCCGCCTCAACCTCCGCGGCCGGCTTGTCCTGCCGCAGCCCCTTGAAGGCGGCCTGACGGATATTGCCGTCGGCAGTGAACCCGGCGAATTCGATCTCAGCCACCAGTTCGGGCCTGACCCAGTGCACGTCGCGCGTCTTCTTCGGCGCATTCTTGCCGCCGAACGGGCTTTCGTTCGACGCCGCCTCTTTCAGAAACGGCATGATACGCTTGACCTTGTCGGCGCCAAAACCGGTGCCGACGATGCCGACATAGGCGAGATGATCGCCGCGATAGACGCCGGCCATCAGCGAGCGGAATTTCCCGGCCGTCGTCTTCCAGCCGCCGATCACGACCTCCTGACCGGCGCGGGACTTTGTCTTGGTCCAGCCTTCTGTGCGCCCCGAGCGGTAGGGTGCATCGAGCTTCTTCGAGACGATGCCTTCCAGCTCGAGCTTTAGGGCCGATTGCAGCACCGTGTCGCCATCGCTCTCGAAATGTTCGACGTAGCGGATCTGGTTCGATTTGCGCTTGCGTGCCGCCAGAATTTCCCTGAGCCGCGCCTTGCGCTCGCCGAGCGGCAAGCGGCGATAGTCGAGGCCCTCGGCAAACAAGAGATCGAAGGCAAAGAAGATCAGGTCCTCGGTCTTACCGTCGGACAATGCGGCCTGCAGCGACGAAAAATTTGGGGCGCCGCTTTGATCCAGCGCGACGATCTCACCATCGATCATGGCGTCCGGCAGCGCGCCGGCCTCTTGCGCGATCGCGGCGAACTTGTCGGTCCAGTCGAGCCCCGTCCGCGTCTTCAGCGTCGCCTTGCCGCTCTCGACCCGGAGCTGCATGCGATAACCGTCGAACTTGATCTCGTGGCACCAGCGATCGCCTGACGGGGGACGCTCGACCGGCGTACAGAGCTGTGGCGCGACGAAGTCCGGCATCTCAGAGACCCGACTGGCATTCGTTGCCGTCGTAGCCTTCTTCTTCGCGCCCTTGGTTTTGAGGACCGTTCCGGCCTTCAACGCCGCGCGGGGTGCAGCCTTGACCGTACGCCCCTTCGTCTCCTCGGCGCGGTTCGACTGCCAAACGGCATCTGCCTTGCCTCTGCCCTTCGCCAGCATGAAGGGCTTCGGCGCACGCCCCTTGCCGCCGGCGATCTGATCCATGGCACGCCCAGAGGCAACGGACTTGTCCTCGCTGAGAATATCCTCATCCTCGCTGGCATATTCGTCGCGATGCTTGATCAGCAGCCAGTTGGTGCGCTTGCCGCCGTCGCGATCATGCCGCATCCGCACCAGCACCCAGCTGCCGTGCAGCTTGTCGCCGTGAAGCGTGAACTTGAGATCGCCCTTCTTGAAACCGGCCTGGGGATCATCGGATTCCCAGGTGCCGCGGTCCCACAGCATGACCGTGCCGCCGCCATATTGGCCTTCGGGAATGGTCCCTTCGAAATCGCCATAGTCCAGCGGATGGTCCTCGACCTCGACAGCCAGCCGCTTGTCGTGCGGATTGAGCGATGGCCCCTTCGTGACCGCCCAGGACTTGAAGACGCCGTCGAATTCGAGGCGGAAGTCGTAATGTAGCCGGGTGGCGTCATGTTTCTGGATCACGAAACGACGCTGCTTCGACGGCGCGACTGCCGTCTTTCCCGAGGGTTCTGGCGTCTTTTCAAAGTCGCGTTTCTGTCGGTAGGTGGAAAGTTTTCGCAGCACGACCGGTCCCGCATTCTCTCGTCGCTTTGAAGCCTATCACGGCAAAAGTCTCCATCGGAACCAAAACCCGGGGGCCCGGTTGGAGTTCCTGAAAAGCCTTGAAATCACTGGAGAATGGAATGGCCCCGCGCGCCTATTGGAAGGGAACGTTGAAGCTGTCGCTGGTCAGCTGCCCGGTCGTGCTCTACCCCGCGACCACGACGGCCGAGAAGACCCGCTTTCACATGATCAATCGCGAGACCGGCAATCGGCTCAAGCAGCAGATGGTGGATTCCGAGACCGGCGATGTCGTCGAGAGCGACCAGAAGGGACGCGGCTACGAGCTCCGCAAGGGCAGATATGTCGAGATCGAGCCGGAGGAGCTCGAGGCGGTGCAGATCGAGAGCAACCACACCATCGACATCGAAAGCTTCGTGCCGAGCGAGGAGATCGACCAGCGCTACCTCAACCACCCCTATTACATCGCGCCCGAAGGCAAGGCCGCGGCGGATGCGTTTGCCGTGATCCGCGACGCCATGAAGGATCAGGACCGCGTGGCGCTCGCAAAGATCGTGCTGACCAATCGGGAGCACATCATCGCGATCGAGCCGCTCGGCAAGGGCCTGCTCGGTACGACCTTGCGCTTTCCCTACGAGCTGCGTGACGCGGACGAGTTCTTCGACGACATCAAAAGCCCGAAAATCACCAAGGACATGGTCGAGCTCGCAGGGCACATCCTGCACACCAAGGCCGCCCACTTCGACCCGAGCAAGTTCAAGGACGAGTACGAGACGGCCCTGAAGACCCTGGTGAAGCGCAAGGCCAGCGGCAAGACGATCGCGTTACCGGAGCGAGAGGAACGCCCGAGCAACGTCGTCAGCCTGATGGATGCGCTGAAGCAGAGCCTGAAGGGACGTGGCGGGAAGAAGGCGGCAGCGAAGTCGCATGCGCGCCGGGTGACGAGGCGGCAGCGGGCTGCGAAGAAGACGCAGCGGTCGACGGCGCGGCAGAGGAAGGCGGGGTGATTTACGCCGTCACTAATGTGAGCGTCGTAGGATGGGTAGAGCGCAGCGAAACCCATCACGCATCTTCAGGCGCCGAGGGATGATGGGTTTCACTGCGCTCTACCCATCCTACAGATCTGAGTCTCAATCCCCAGCCTTGAGCCGGTACCCGATCCCCGTCTCCGTCAGCACATATTGCGGCCGCTCCGGATCGGCTTCGATCTTCTGGCGAAGCTGGCGGACATAGACGCGGAGATATTGCGCGTCGGTCAGCTCGTCCCAGAGCTCCTTGAGCAAAAATCTGTGGGTCAGCACCTTGCCGGCGTGCTGCACCAGCACGCGCAGAAGGTCGTATTCCTTCGGCGAGAGTTTGACGTCGCGCTCGCCGAGCTTGACGATGCGGCGCACGAGATCGACGGAGAGATCGCCGGTGCGGAAGACCGGGCGTTCGCCCTGCACCTGCAGCTGGTGCCGCAACGCGGCGCGCAGGCGCGCCAGCAACTCGTCCATGCCGAACGGCTTGGTCAGATAATCGTCGGCACCGAGATCGAGCGCCTGCACCTTGCCGGCCTCGTCGCCGCGGCTCGACAGCACCACGATCGGAACGTTCTCATTGCGAGCGCGGATGGTGCGCAACAGCTCATGGCCCTGGATATCCGGCAGGCCGAGATCGAGGATGATCAGCGCGGGATCTTCGGTGAGCTTCTCCAGCGCAATCTTGCCGTTCGACGCCTCCAGAATCTCGTAGCCCTGCGTCGAAAGCCCCATCCGCAGCAATTTGCGGATCGGCGGCTCGTCGTCGATCACCAAAACCTTGATCGGGGCAGCACTCATGCGGCGGTATCCAATGCGTGGGTCTGCGCCGGAACGGGCAGACGGATGGTGAGGACCGCGCCGCTCCGGTCGCTGCGGTTGGCGGCCGAAATCGTGCCGCGCATTGCCTCGACGAAGCCGCGCGAGATGGCAAGCCCGAGGCCGGTGCCGGGACGGACATGATCGCCCTTCTGCACGCGATAGAACTTGTCGAACACGCTTTCGAGCTCGTCGGGCGGAATGCCGGCGCCCTCGTCGGCGACCTCCAGCACCACCTGATCGCGCTCGCGCCGGCTCTTGATCGCAATCGTGGTCTCGGGCGGCGAATATTTCGCGGCATTGTCGAGCAGGTTGAACAGCACCTGTTCGAACAGCACGGCATCGAGCTCGAGCATCGGCAGATCGGCGGCCAGCACCAGCTCGACCTTGTGCGCAGTGAGGATTTTCGATGCCCGACGCAGCGCGCTGCCGACGATCTCGCCGAGATCGTGCAGCGCCGTGTTGGGCACGATGGCGCCGGATTCGAGCTTGGTCATGTCGAGCAAATTGGCGATGAAACGGTTGAGCCGCTCGGATTCGTCGATGACGGTTGCAAGCAGATCGCGCTTCTCGGTATCGGACAGCGCGCCGGCGAGATCGCGCATGGTCGAAGCCGCGCCCAGCACGGAGGCGAGCGGCGTCTTCAGATCGTGCGAGATCGATGTCAACAGCGCGGAGCGCAGCCGCTCGGATTCGACGGTACGCTTGACCCGGTCCATGTCCTCGACCAGCAGCACGCGCTCGATCGCGAGCGCACCCTGGTCCACCAGCGCGTCCAATAGACGGCGCTGGTCCGGCGTCAGCAGCGGGCCGGTGCGGTCATTGTCGATGCCGATCACGCCGATCGGGCCGCGCCCGGTGCGCATCGGCAGGAACAGGCGCTTGGCGCCCGGCAGCGTATCCGAACCGCGGCCGGCGGAGCGGTCATTGCTCCAGGCCCAATTCGCGGCGGCAAGATCGGCCTGGTCGAGCTGGTCCTCCGGCGGATAGCCGGATTTCACCGTCAAAAGCCCGTCTTCCGGCAGCAGCAGCACGACACGGACCTTCAGCATCAGCGCAATCTGATAGGCCGACGCCCACAGCACGTCGTCGAGCGTGGCGGTGCCGGCAAGCTTGCGGCTGAAAGCATAGAGCTGCTCGGTCGTGCGGATGCGGCCGATCGCGGTGTCGGCCTGCGTACGCACGCGCGCCGCGACATTCGACACCAGGATCGCGATCAGCATGAAGAAGAAGAACGCCGCGACGTTGGTCGGGTCCGTGATGGTGAAGGTGTAGACCGGCGGCAGGAAGAAGAAATTATAGGCGAGCGAGGCAGCCAAGCTCGCGAGCAGCGACGGCCACAAGCCGTAGCGCACCGCGACGGCCACCACGGCGGTGAGCAGCACGAGATCCACGTTCTCGATGCCGAAGCGCGGCTGCAGCAGAACCGCGGCGCCGAGGCCGACCAGCACGATGCCCAGCGACTTCAGATAGGGCAGCGGATTGAACGGCTCGGACCGCGCAGCGGTCTGCACCGCCGCCTTCGGCGCAGCCTCGTCCGGCAGCTCGTCGCCGGGAATGACGTGAACGCTGATATTGCCGGCGCGGCGCACCAGATCATGCACGACCGAGCCGCGCGCCATCTCGAACCAGCGCGAGCGCGTCGACTTGCCGATCACGATCTGGGTGACGTTGTTGCCTTGCGCGAAATTGATGACGTCGTCGGCGATGCGGCGGCCGACCGCAGGGATCGTCAGCGCTTCGCCGCCGAGCGATTCCGCGAGCCGCAGCGTGTCGGCCAGCCGGTCGCGTTCCTGGTCGGAGAGCTGAAGCGAGCGCCGCGTCTCGATCGAGATCGCGGTGAACGGTGCATGCAGCCGGTCGGCCAGCCGCTTGGTGTAGCGCACGAGGCCGGCCGCACGCGGGTCCTCGCTGACGCAGACGAGGATGCGCTCGCCCGCAGCCCAGGGGCCCGCGATGGCGTTCGCCTGCATATGCGTGAGCAGCTGCTCATCGACCCGCTCGGCGGTCCGCCGCAACGCGAGCTCGCGCAGTGCGGTCAGATTGCCCGGCGAGAAATAATGCTCCAGCGCCCGCTCGGCCTGCTTGGGGACGTAGACCTTGCCCTCGCGCAGGCGCTGGATCAGATCGTCGGGCGTGAGGTCGATCAGCTCGATCGCATCGGCGCGATCGAAGATCGAATCCGGTACGGTCTCGCGCACCCGCACATGGGTGATCTGCGCGACGACGTCGTTCAGGCTCTCGATGTGCTGGATGTTGACGGCGGTGTAGACGTCGATGCCGTGGGAGAGCAGCTCCTCGACGTCGAGATAGCGTTTTGGGTGACGACTGCCGGCTGCATTGGTGTGAGCAAGCTCGTCGACCAAGGCGATCTTCGGGCGCCGTGCGATCACCGCGTCGAGGTCCATCTCCTCGACGATCTGGCCGCGGTACTCGAGCCGCTTGCGCGGGACCAGTTCAAGCCCGCGCACCAGCGCTTCGGTCTCGGCGCGGCCATGGGTTTCGACGAAGCCGACCACGACATCGATGCCGGCCTTGCGCCTGGCATGGGCGCTTTGCAGCATCTCGTAAGTCTTGCCGACGCCGGGGGCGGCGCCGACGAAGATTTTCAGCTTGCCGCTCGCGCTCTCCTCCCGACGCGCGGCTTCCAGCAGCGCCTCGGGAGACGGACGTTGTTCGGGATCGCGGCGCTGTTGAACCATCAGGCCAATATAATCATCCGGGCATTCCCAGCCTAGAGCGCTACTTCGCGGACGCACGATCCAGTGCGAGGTTCAGGGCAAGAACGTTAACCCGGGGTTCGCCGAGCAGGCCGAGCAGACGGCCCTGGGTGTTGGAGGCGACGAGCGCCTTCAGCGCATCCTCCGACATATTCCGCGCCTTCGCGACGCGCGGCACCTGGAATTGCGCCGCTTCGGGGGAAATATCGGGATCGAGACCGCTGGCCGAGGTCGTGACCAGATCGACCGGCAACGGGGCGTTCGGGTTCTCGGCTTTCAGTTTGTCCACATCCTCCTTCAGCCGGTCGGCCAGCGCCTTGCTGGTCGGGCCGAGATTGGAGCCGCCCGAATTGGCGGCGTTGTAGGGCGCCGATACGGTCTTGGTCGCATCATTCGGGTCCGGCGCAAGCGTCGCCGAGGGACGGCCGTGGAAATATTTGTCGTCCTTGAATTCCTGGCCGATCAGGGCGGAGCCGACCACCTTACCGTCCTTCTCGATCAGGCTGCCTTTCGCCTGAACGGGGAAGATTGCGCCGGCAATGCCGGTCATGGCGAGCGGATAGGCCAGGCCCGTGATGGCTGTGAGCACCAGCAGGAGGACGATGGCGGGACGGATTTCTCTGAGCATGTGTATCTCCAATGTCTTCGTCGCGGCCCGGGCGCGCGCTGCGCAACCCGGGAAGACGGTTAGGCCAGGTGCAAGGCGACGACGACGAGGTCGATCGCCTTGATGCCGATGAAGGGAATGACGATGCCGCCGAGGCCGTAGACCAGCAGGTTGCGCCGAAGCAGCGCACCGGCCCCGACCGCGCGATAGGCGACGCCCTTCAATGCGAGCGGGATCAACCCGATGATGACGAGCGCGTTGAAGATGATCGCCGACAGGATGGCGCTCTGCGGACTCGACAGGTTCATGACGTTGAGCACGTTGAGCTGCGGATAGAACGCCAGGAACATCGCCGGGATGATCGCGAAGTATTTTGCGACGTCGTTGGCGATCGAGAAGGTCGTCAGCGCACCGCGCGTCATCAACAGCTGCTTGCCGATCTCGACCACCTCGATCAGCTTGGTCGGGTTGGAATCGAGATCGACCATGTTGCCGGCCTCGCGCGCCGCCTGCGTGCCGGTGTTCATGGCGACGCCGACATCGGCCTGCGCCAGCGCGGGCGCATCATTGGTGCCGTCGCCGCACATGGCGACCAGCTTGCCCTTGGCCTGCTCGTCGCGGATCAGCTTGAGCTTGTCCTCGGGTGTCGCCTGCGCCAGGAAATCGTCGACACCCGCCTCTGCCGCGATCGCGGCCGCCGTCATCGGGTTGTCGCCCGTGATCATGACGGTGCGGATGCCCATGCGGCGCAACTCGGCAAAGCGCTCGCGGATACCGCCCTTGACGATGTCCTTGAGCTGGATGACGCCGAGCAGCCTGCCATCCTTGGCGACCGCGAGCGGCGTCCCGCCGGCCTTCGAGATCTCGTCCGCAATGGTCTGGATTTCACGGCCGATGTCCGAGAGCCCGGCGGGCTGAATGGCGCGCGCCGTATTGCCGGAGGCAACAGCCAGCGGCGCGCCGCCGCCGACATAGTTCAGCATGGCGTCGACCGCGCCCTTGCGCACCGACGATCCACCGGCATCGACGCCGCTCATGCGGGTCTGCGCCGTAAATGGGATGAAGGTGGCGCCAAGTTCGGCCATGTCGCGGCCGCGGATGCCGTACTTCTCCTTGGCCAGCACCACGATAGAACGGCCCTCCGGCGTTTCGTCGGCGAGCGAGGCGAGCTGGGCAGCGTCAGCCAGTTCCTGCTCGCTGACGCCCCGCACGGGACGGAACGCCGTCGCCTGCCGATTGCCGAGGGTGATGGTCCCGGTCTTGTCGAGCAGCAGCGTATCGACGTCGCCGGCGGCCTCCACCGCACGGCCGGACATTGCGAGCACGTTGAAGCGGACCAGACGGTCCATGCCGGCGATGCCGATGGCCGACAACAGCGCGCCGATCGTGGTCGGGATCAGCGTCACGAACAGCGCGACCAGCACAACGACCGAGATCGAGCCGCCGGCATAGGCGGCGTAGCTCGGAATGGTGACGGTGGCGAACACGAAGATGATGGTGAGGCCCGCCAGCAGGATATTGAGCGCGATCTCGTTCGGCGTCTTCGCCCGCTCGGCGCCTTCGACCAGCTTGATCATGCGGTCGATGAAGGTCGAGCCTTGCGCTGCCGTGATGCGGACGCGGATCCAGTCGGACAGCACTTGCGTGCCACCGGTCACCGCGGAACGGTCGCCGCCGGACTCGCGGATCACGGGCGCGGATTCGCCGGTGATGGCGGCTTCGTTCACGGAAGCGACACCCTCGATCACCTCGCCGTCCGAGGGGATGGTATCGCCGGCCTCGACCAGCACGATGTCGCCGACCTTCAGGCTCGTTCCCGCCACGAGCTTGAAGTCCCGGCCCGCGCCGGTCAGGAGCTTGGCCTGGCTTTCGGTGCGGGTCTTGCGCAGCGAATCTGCCTGCGCCTTGCCGCGCCCTTCGGCCACGGCTTCGGCGAAATTGGCGAACAGCACCGTGAACCAGAGCCAGAGGATGATCTGGAAGGTGAAGCCGAGATTCGCGCCACCCGTGACGAGGTCGCGCAGGAAGATCACGGTGGTGAGCGCGGCCACGATCTCGACCACGAACATCACGGGGTTCTTGATCATCAGCCGCGGATCGAGCTTGGTGAAGGACGCGCGGATCGCGGGCACGACGATCTTGGGATCGAGCATCGCCGAGACGGAGGCGCGTTTTTGCAGTTTCATGGTGTCCATGGAGGTCACTCCGACAATCAGAAGACGTTACCGGCGTTCATCGCGAGATGCTCGACGATCGGGCCGAGTGCGAGAGCCGGGAAGAAGGTGAGGCCGCCGATGATCAGGATCACGCCGACGACGAGACCGACGAACAGCCCGCCGGTGGTCGGGAATGTGCCCGCCGACGGCGGAATGGATTTTTTCGCGGCCAGCGAGCCCGCGATCGCCATCGCCGGGACGATCATGAAGAAGCGGCCGACGAACATCGCGCTGGCGAGCGTGAGGTTGTAGAACAAGGTGTTGCCGGTGAGGCCCGCAAACGCCGAGCCGTTATTGCCGGTCGCCGAGGTGAAAGCGTAGAGCACCTCGGTGAAGCCATGCGGGCCGGCATTGGCCATGGAGGCAACCGCCGCCGGATAGACCACGCCGACCGCAGTCCAGCCGAGATACATCAGCGGCAGCACCAGGATCGCGAGCATGGCCATCTTGACCTCGCGCGCCTCGATCTTCTTGCCGACATATTCCGGCGTGCGCCCGACCATCAGGCCGGCGACGAAGATCGCGAGCACGACGAACAGCAGCATGCCGTAGAGGCCGGCGCCGACGCCGCCGATGATGATCTCGCCAAGCTGCATATTGATCAGCGGAATCATGCCGCCGAGCGCCGTGAAGCTGTCGTGCATCGCATTGACCGCGCCGCAGGAGGCGGCGGTGGTGACGACGGCAAACAGCGAGGACGCCACGATGCCGAAGCGGACTTCCTTGCCCTCCATGTTGCCGCCGGTGAGGCCGAGCGCCTGCAGCGTCGAGGTGCCATTGGCTTCGGCCCAATAGGTGACGGCGACGCCGGCGACGAACAGCACGCCCATGACGGCCAGGATCGCCCAGCCCTGACGCTGGTTGCCGACCATGCGGCCGAACACGTTGGTCATGGCCGCGCCGATCAGGAAGATCGACAGCATCTGCACGAAGTTCGACAGCGCGGTCGGGTTCTCGAAGGGGTGCGCGGCGTTGGCATTGAAGAAGCCGCCGCCATTGGTGCCCAGCATCTTGATCGCGACCTGCGAGGCCACCGGGCCGACCGCGATGGTCTGCTTGGCGCCTTCGAGCGTGGTGGCATCGACATAATCGCCGAGCGTCTGCGGCATGCCCTGCGAGATCAGGAACAGCGTGTAGACCACGCAGATCGGCAGCAGCACATAAAGCGTCGTGCGGGTGACATCGACCCAGAAATTGCCGACGGTGCGCACCGAGGCACGCGAGAAGCCGCGGATCAGCGCGACCGCGAGCGCGATGCCGGTGGCCGCCGACAGGAAATTCTGGTGCGTCAGGCCGACCATCTGCACCAGATAGGAGATCGTGCTCTCGCCGCCGTAGTTCTGCCAGTTGGTGTTGGTGATGAAGGAGATCGCGGTGTTGAAGGAGAGATCTTCGGCGACCGCGCCCTGCCCCGCCGGATTGAAGGGCAGCACGGCCTGCAGGCGCATCACGCCGTAGATGATGAGGAAGCCGCCGACATGGAACAGCAGCATGGCGACCGTGTAGGTCAGCCAATGCTGCTCGCGCTTCTCGTCGACGCCTGAGATCCAGTAGATGCCGGCCTCGATCGGGCGCAGCACCGGCGACATGAACGTCCGCTCGCCGTTGAAGACGCGCGTCATGTACCAGCCGAGCGGCTTGGTGAGCGCGACGATGATAACGCAGAAAAGAATGATCTGGAGCCAACCGATCACAGTCATGGCATTAACCCTTCAGGCTTGGTGTCCGTCGCAACAGCGGCAGGAGCACCACGAGCAGGCAGCCGACGAGCCCAATGTCCGCCAGCAGCAATTCGACAAGGAGCAGCACGGCTCAGAACCGTTCCGGCCGCAGCAGCGCGTAGGTGAGGTAGATCAGGAGGCCGAACGAGACGGCGCCCGCGAGCGCATAATCGAAGATCATGGTACGCTCCCTCACAACCGTTCGCAGGCGTAGGTGTAGCCGATCGCAAGGGCAAAGAAGGCGAAGCCCAGCGCCAGCATCAGAATGTCCATCATGGGATTGCTCCTCGTTGCGTCCCGCTATCGGGAGCAACTCTTTCTCGGGGACCCGGCGGAGCTCGTGGAGGGAATCGCAATGCAATTCCACGGCCCAAGCGGGACTTTTGACCGTGTTGAAGTGCCACCACGGACATAGGTTTTCGAGACGAGGGCTATGGCGAAGTTATAGGAATCTCATAAAGGCGGCGCGTCGTTCCTGAGAGACGCGATGCGCTATCGGCTCACTCCGCCGTCATCCCCGCGAAGGCGGGGATCCATGACCCCAGGGAGATGTTGCGGGGCGAAACCGGTAACCGCGAGTCATCGCCAAACTCCTCCCTGTGGCTATGGGTCCCGGATCTGCGCTTCGCTTGTCCGGGACGACAGCGGAGGTTGTTGCGCGACTATCGAAGCGGCTCCGGCCACCTCGACTTTTATGACATTCCTATATCTCACGCCCCGCTCCCATCTCGTTTTCCAATGTCCTTCCCGCCATCCTGAAGAGGCCGGCCGACTGACCGACGCCAATTCCAGGAGGCCCGAGATGACCGCTCTGCGACTCTACGATTTACCCGCGCTTGGCGACCGACTGCGCAATGCGCAGGGCATGACGCGGCCGTTGATGCTTGAGATCATCGACAGGGCCTGCCGCCGCTTTCCCTCGCTCGGACAGACCGAGCGCACCGCCCGCCTCATGCGCCTGATCGACGCGGAAGCCTGGGCCGATGCGGCGCTGGCGCTGATGGAGCTCGAACTGCCGCTATGGCATGTCCGCCGTATAGCCTATGACGAAGGTGAATGGCATTGCGCGCTCTCGCGTGAGCGCGAGTTGCCGGATTGGCTCGACGCGGCTGTCGAGGGATGCCACGGCGACCTCGCGATCGCGCTGCTTTCGGCCTTCGTCGAAGTCCAGGCATTGGCCGTGGAAGCATCCCGACCGAGCGTTCCCAGCGTACGCCCCGCGCCGGACTCGCTGTACGAACCGATCGCCTGCGAGAACTTCAGCTGATCGAACACCAGGCCTTGATACGAGGCCTTATGGCGCTCCTATGAGATCGCCGCGCGTCCTCTCTCGAAATCCTATCCCTTCGAAAAGATATTGATGCGGCGGTCGCGGGACGAGATCCCGCCGCCCGCATCAATTGGAAGGACCAAATCCGTGAAACTCGTCGAACCTCCCTCGTGCAGCTCCCTCTCAAGCATCGTCTTCATCGGCCGGAACCACAGGGGACAGTGGGTCGTGCAGGAGCAGAACGGCCTTTATGGCGGCCTGTTCGTCAGCCGCGCCCAGGCCATCAAATACGCGCTGTTCGAGAACGGACAGCATCCCGAGACCATCGTCGAGCTGCCGCGCGAGATCGAGCTCGACATGGGCAGACACCCCGACCTCTCGCAGCGCGCCGCCTGAGCGGACCGCATTCGGCAAGCAAGCCATGTTCATTCCTCCTTCAGCCTGGTTCACCGGCTTCATTCCGGATCTGCCGACGCCGTTCGAGGCCGCTGACACGATCGACCTCGAGGCGTTCGCCGCACTCTGCGAGCGCCAGGTTGCGGCCGGCGTTCCCGCGCTCGTGGTTTGCGAGACGGCGGGCGAGGCACCGACACTCTCGCCCGCCGAGCAGGAGCTCGTCATTCGCACCGCGGTCGACGTCGCCCGCGGCCGGTCGCGGGTCATCGCGGGCGCGATGTCGAATGCCACCGGCCGCGCCGTCGAACTTGCGCGGCGCGCGGAAGCGGCCGGCGCCGACGCCATCATGTCGGTGGTGCCCGCCTACAACAAGCCGACGCAGGAGGGGATGCTCGCGCATTTCCGCACCATTGCTGGCTCGACCGGACTGCCGGTGATCCTGCACGACATTCCCTCCCGCACGCTGCGCCCACTCGCCGACGAGACCCTTTTGCGTCTCGTCGAGTCGCGCCAGTTCGTCGGCCTGCGGGATGGCGGCGGCGACACCACCCGCCCGATGCGCCTGAGCCGGCTGCTGCCGGCGGGCTTTCGGCTGCTGTCCGGCGACGATGCGACCGGCTTCGGCTATATCGCCGGCGGCGGCGATGGTGCGATCTCGGAAGTTTGCAACATCGCACCGGACCTGTGCCGGACGATCTTCTCGCAGGTCAGGCAGGGTCGCCTCCAAACAGCGCGCTATCTGCACAAGCGCCTCGTCCCGCTGATGACCTGCCTCTCCCGGGAAAGTCCGGCCGCGCTCAAACATGCCCTGAGCGTGCTTGGCCTGATGTCGGCCGCGACACGGCTGCCGATCGTGCCGCTGGACGCTGCCGCGCAGAGAGAGGTTGTGCGGGCATTTGCCGCGATCGCCGACGAGGATCTGATCGACAATGTCGGCGCGTAGAGCGCGCCTTTATGGCGCGCCTATATGACGGCGCCGCCGCCCGTCTCGCATTCATATGCCGCAATACTCATCATGAGAGGCAGGTTGGAGCGACGGTCTCGTCGCCCCACAGACAAGGACTTCTGACATGTCGATGCTGACTCAGGGCTTTGAACGGTCCTCCAACTGGTCTGAACGCCCGGTACGGATCCCTGGTGAGCGCAAAGCCCAACTCAAGCGCGTCGCGATGCGCACACTCGCGGTGCTCACGATGGGCAGCGTGCTCACGGCGCTGATCGCGCTGAAGACCGCGATCTTCGTCTGGCACCTCCACGCCTGAAGTCCCGGTGACCACCATGACCTTGCAGATGTGTGAGGAGGCCGCCATGGCCGCAATTGCTCTCCAAGCCACTCACCGCCAGAAGCGGCAGGTGCCGGCGGCGGAACTCAGGCCGCTCGATCCCGATGTGATCAGCGACGCCATTCCCGCCTTTTTCATCGGACGCAACCAGGCCGGCCTCTGGGTCGCCCGCGAGGCGCACGGACGCATCGGCGGCTTGTTCCTGTTCAAGAGTTCGGCCGTCGATTTCGCCCACCGTCAGAGCCGGCCGGCGCGCTGCGCGCTGGTGTTTCCCACCGAGACCTTCGAGCTCGACATCGAGAACCACGGCAATCCGCTGATCGCGCTCGTGGCGCGGTTCCTGAGGCGGTAGCATGCCGCTCTTCAAAGGACATCTCGAGCACGCGGTCACCACCACGATCATGACCATGACGCTCAGCCTGGTCTGGGGTGCGGTCCTGACGATCGTGATCACGCTCGCTGCCCGCGGGCTTGGCGTCTAGACGTCACGGCGATCGACCGCGAATTGACCATGGCTGCCTACGAGGCAAGCAACCGGGCGCGAATGGCGGTCGCACAGCCCGGCCAGGCCGCCCCCTCGTTGCGGAAAACGTCCGGCCGATCTGGCGCAGTTTCGTGGAACCGTGTAGATCGGTTTCATGAGCACAAGCAGCGTCAACGTCGTCGCCCACCCCCTGGTCCAGCACAAGCTTTCCCTGATGCGGGAGAAGGACCGCTCGACCAAGAGCTTTCGCGAGATCCTGAACGAGATCGGGATGCTGCTCGGCTACGAGGTGACGCGCGACCTGCCGCTGGAGCTGGTCGAGATCGAGACGCCGATCGCGCCGATGCAGGCGCCGAAGATCGCCGGCAAGAAGCTCACGCTGGCGCCGATCCTGCGCGCCGGCGTCGGCTTCCTCGACGGCATGCTGGCGCTGATGCCCTCGGCCCGCATCGCCCATATCGGGCTCTACCGCGACCCTGATACGTTGCAGGCCGTGGAATATTACTTCAAGGCGCCGCAGGACCTGTCCGACCGCACCGTGATCCTGATGGACCCGATGCTGGCGACCGGCAATTCGGCCTGCGCCGGCGCCTCGCTGCTCAAGGACCGCGGTGCCCGCGACATCCGCTTCGTCTGCCTGCTGGCGGCGCCCGAGGGCGTTGCGAAGTTCCAGGACGAACACCCGGACGTGCCGGTCTGGACCGCCGCGATCGACGAGCGGCTTAACGATCACGGCTACATCGTGCCGGGCCTCGGCGATGCCGGCGACCGGATGTTCGGCACCAAGTAGACAGGTTTGCGCGATCGGGCTACTCCGGTCGCCATGCAAGCCGATCATGTTTCACTGCAATCGCTGATCGGATCGGAGACTGCCGCCGGTCCTGCCTTCGTGTTCGACGGCAAACCCGTCTCGCGCGCGGAGTTTTCAGGGATGGTCGCGCAGACCACGGCCTGGCTCGCGGCGCAGGGTATCGGCAAGGGCGACGTGGTCGCGGTCTGGCTGGTCAACCGGGTCGAGTGGGTCGCACTGCTGTTCGCCGCCGCCCGACTGGGTGCGGTCGTCGCGGCCGTCAACACCCGCTACCGCAGCGCGGAAGTGGCACATCTCCTGAAGCTGTCGGGCGCCAAGCTGCTGGTTGTCGAGGCGGCGTTTCGCTCGATCGATTTCGCCGCCATTCTCGCCGATATCGCCAAGGTTGATGTCCCCGCGCTGCAGGAGCTCGCGGTGGTCGGCGCGGATGCGATCCCCGCGCAATGGCCGTGCGTGCGGTTCGATGCGTTCGAGAAGCGCTATCCGCCGGCTCCCGCCTTGGTCGACGACATCGACCTCCCCGTGCTGCTCTACACCACATCCGGCACGACCAAGGGACCCAAGCTCGTCGCGCACTCGCAGCGAACGCTGGCGACCCACGCCAACGCGATTGCCAAGGCGCTCCAGCTCGCGCCGCAGCGTCACTCGCTGCTCGCAATGCTGCCGTTCTGCGGCACCTTTGGTATGACGAGCCTGCTCGGCTTCATCGCCGCCGGCGCGACCGTCCACGTGCTCGACGCCTTCGAGGCCGCACCGGCGCTGAAAATCCTCAGCGCGCACAGGATCACGCATTCCTTCGGCTCCGACGAGATGTTCCGCCGCATCCTCGCGCTCACCGACGCGCAGCGGCCCTTGCCGCATCTCGAAGTCTGCGGCTTTGCAGCCTTTCAGCCCGGCTGGCGCGAGCTGGCCGCAGAGGCCGAGGTGCGCGGCCTGCCGCTACACGGCCTCTACGGCTCGAGCGAGGTGCAGGCGATGTTCTCGATCGCCCGTCCCGGCGACGCCTTCGCCGATCGTATCGAGGGCGGTGGCTGGCCAATGTCCCCCGAGGCCAAGGTCCGCGTGCGCGATACCGAGACCGGCGAGCTTGCAGCGCAAGGCATCTCCGGCGAGATCGAGATCAGCGCGCCGTCGCGCTTCCTCGGCTATTTCAACAACCCCGATGCGACGCGCGATGCGATTACCGCGGACGGCTTCTTCCGCACCGGCGACATCGGCCGGCTGCGCGACGGCGCCTTCGTCTATGAGACCCGCGCCGGCGACGCGATGCGGCTCGGCGGCTTCCTGGTCGCGCCCGGCGAGATCGAGGACGAGCTCAAGTCCTGTACCGGCGTCGCCGATGCCCAGGTCGTCGCGGTCGACCTGAAGGGCCAGGCGCGCTGCGTCGCCTTTGTCATCGCGGCCGGCACTTCGCCGCACCAGGAGGTGCTGACGGCACGCCTGCGTGAGCGGCTCGCCGGCTACAAGGTCCCGGCACGGATCTATGTCGTGGACGCCTTCCCCGTGACCGACAGCGCCAACGGAATCAAGATCCAGCGCGCAAAACTTCGCACCATGGCGATGGAGCGAATCGCGGCCGAATAGGCCTCGCCTATTTCAGGTAGCTCGCCAGATTCATGCTGAGGATCTTGGACATTGCCGAATACGACGCGGTGAGCTGGGCCTGGTAGGTCGAGAGCTGGGCGGTGATGGCGGCGACATCGACGCCGGTGAGGTCGTTCGACAGGCTTTCGGCGTAGCTCTTGTAGTCGGTCTGTTGCGTGCTCGCCGACTCGATCGAGGACGCCGAGCTGGAGAGTTTTGCCTGCACCGCCGCGGTGTCGTCGAGCGCCGTGCTGGCGAGATCGAGCGCGCTGGAAATGTCCGAGGACGACAGCGAGGTGCTGTTGGCTACGAACTTCAGCACGCGCATGACTTCCTCGAACGCCGAATTGTCGGCGGTCACGCCATAGGACACGGTGTTGTCGGCGGCCACGCGCACCGAGGCTATTTCGTCGTCACCGTTGTAGTAGCTGGTATCCGCCGTGGTGGTAGAACCCGTGCCCGAAGAAAAGCTGGTGAGGTCGACCGGCGCCGTATCCGTCTTGCCGCCCGCAAAGACATACTGGCCGTCATACTGCGTGTTCATCAGCGAGCCCATCTGCTCCAGCATCTGCTGGGCGGACGAGATCACCGAGTTCGTTTCGGTCGAGCTCCCGGTCGAAGCAGCGCTGAGCTGGGAGCGGAGTTGCGTGATGATGTCCGTCATCGAGCCGACGGCCGAATACATCACCTGAACCTTGCTGTCGGCCAGCGTGGCCGCATCGATATAGGACTGCGCGCGCGTCACCGAGACCTGGAGGTTGACAACATGCTGCGCGTTCGAGCCGTATCCGCCGAAATCGGTCGAGATGACACCCGACGATTCCTGGACCTGCTCGTTGGCCATGACCGACTCCACGCGCATCGCGTCGGCGATCATCTTGCTCGACTGGGCGAAGGTGGCAATCCGCATCGCGACCATGGAGCTGCTCCCCCGCGCCTTACGACGATTGCACGGCGGTGATCAGCGCCGAGTACATGCTGTTGATAGCCGAGATCAACGCGGAGGCCGCCGTGTATTGGTTTTGCAGCGTGCTCAGATTGGCCGATTCTTCGTCGAGGTTGACGCCCGACTGCGACGAGAGCGAGCTCGCATAGGTCGACTGCGCGGTCTCCTTGGCGGTGTAGTTGGTGGACGCCTGCGAGGCCTTGCTCGCGACGTCGGCCACGATGGTCGAGGCATAGTCGGCAAAGGAGCCGGTGGTGGCGGCGAGCCCTCCGGTAGAGGAAAACGTCCGTGAGGCCGTCAATGCGCTGTAGAACGCATTGACCACGGTCGCGGATCCCGACGTCAGCACACTGCTGCCGACCGTGAGGGTCGACGAGGAGTCCAGCGTGGCGAGCTGCAGCTCGTTGGTGCCGGACAGGATGCTACTGTTGACCGCGATATCCGACGCGCTCGTTCCGGTCACGAGATCGTTGAGGCCAAAATAGTCGGAAAATCCCTCGCTCGAGCTACCGACCGAGCTGGTCATCTCGTTGATGGCAACGCCGTTGCCCGAGCCTGTCGCCGTGATCGAAAGATGGCCATTCGAATCGACCGACGCCGACATCCCGGAAATGCCATTGATGGCGGTGACGAGATCGCCGACCGTGGAATAGGACGACAGGTCCAGATCGCTGTAGGAGACCAGGTTGCCGCTCTGGTCGGTCACGGCGAGACGCACTGTGCCGGTGGCGGACAACGTCGTGGCGCTGGTGACACTGGTCGTTCCGGTCAGGCTGGTCGGCGCCGGCACCGAGGAGGCGCTGTTCGAGACGGTGTTGACCGCGGAGGCAAGCTGCGTTGCGAGCTGGTCGAGCTGGGACTGTGCCGCCGGCAGGGTCTTGTCGCGAAGGGTGATGAGGCCGCCGATGCTTCCGCCGGTGATCTGGGAGGTAATGTCGACGCCGTTCACCGTGATCGCGCTGAAACCGCTCGACGAGGAGCCGGCGGTGTAGGTCGTCGACGACGACACGTTGGCGGCGGCGGTATAGCTGATCTTGTGTGCGGAAGAGTCGACCAGCGCCTGCCCGGTCGTGGTGTAGATCTGGAGATCACCGTTCGACGCCGTGTAGTAGCTGACGTTCATCTTCGAGGCGACGTCCTGCAGCGCGGCGTTGCGCTGGTCCTCCAGGTCCGCGGTCGACTGCCCGGTTGCCGCCGTCTGCTTGATCTCCGCGTTCAGATCCGCGATGTTCTGCAGGTCCGTATTGACGTCGTCGATCGACGACGAGATATCCTGGTCGGCGTTGGAGCGGAGCTTCTGGATACCGCTCGATGTCTCCCGCAACTGGCTCGTGACGTCGTCGAGCGCGCTGATGACGTTGGATTGCAGCGAGGCGCTGCTCGGCGTGCTTGCCAGCGACGACAGCGCGGATTCCAGCGAGGCAATGCTGTTGGCCAGCGAGGTCCCGGTCGACGAGCTGTCGGTGCTGCTGGTCGAGCCGTAGAGCTTCTCCAGCGAGGTCAGATAGCTATTGGCCGTGTCGGCCGAACCGAGATCGGAGTCGGCACCGACCAGCGACTTCAACAGCAGCTTGTCGACCGTCGAGGTGATGCCCGTCACCGTGACGCCGGTACCGACGCCGTTGGTGACGCTGCTCGACTGGTTCGCGGTCTTTTTGGTGTAGCCCGTCGTGTCGGCGTTCGAAATGTTCGACGACGTCACGCTGATCTGCACCGACGTGGACGACAGGCCGCTGAAGGCGATCGATCGTGCGATATCGAGCGACACGGCGGACTCCCCTGCTCGTCAGGCGCTGCGGCTGGTGCCGCTGGAGACGGCGCGTGCGGCCACCCGGCCGGAGGCGCCATAGGGCGACACCGCCGCGATCTGCTCGCGGATCGCCTGCATGACCGCTTCGATCCGGCGATTGCTGGCCTCGATCGCGGCGCGCAGGCGCACCAGATTTTCGTCCATCGCCGCGCGCAGCTTCAGGATCCGATCCAGGAGCTGCTCGCGCAGGATCCGGTCCCGCACGGTCAGCGTGGTCCCGCCCGCCGCACATTCGGCGACGGATCGCTCGAAAATCTCCGCCAGCCGGTTCTTCTCGTCGACCTGCTTCAGGCGTGAGGCCGGGAGGCCCTTGGCGAGTTCGGCGTTCTCTTCCGCGACCAGCGCGGTCAGGACGTCGATCAGTCCGATCAGCGACTTGATCCGGGCGTCGCCGCTTGCGGCGTTGGTCCGCGTGGCTTGGCTATTGGCTTGGGCTACACTCATGGTCATCGCCTTCTTCTAATTGTGCCGTTTGCCGCGATGGGCTTGCGAGTTGCGCAGATAAGCACCGATCGCGGTCGTCCTGACGGTCGCCTGTTTCATCTCGCCCTCGATCTCTGCGCATTCCTTCAACAGGCCGCGGCGGGTCGTCTCGATATCGTCGAGCAAGGCGAGGAGCTGTTTGTGGTCGGTGTCCTTCACGGTTGCGGCCCGGGCCACCAGCCGTCGCAGCCGGCGCAGCAGCGCTTCTCCGGCGGCTTTGGCCTCCTCGCTGCGCATCGCTCACCTCATCGCCGAGATCAGGGTGTCGTACATCTTGCTGACGGTAGAGATGACCTGAGAGGCCGCCGAATAAGCCTGCTGCGCCGAGATCATGCTCGAGAACTGGCTGGAGGTATCGGTGGTCGAGGATTCCAGCTCGCTGCCGTAGATCGTCCCCGCACCGTTCTCGCCGGACGCCTGCAACGCCGCATTCCCCGACGTCACCGTCGCGGAATAGAGGCCGTCGCTGGCGGCGGAAAGGCCGGTTGGATCGGCGAAAGTCGCCACCGCGATCTTGTAGATCGCGATGGTCTGGCCATTGGAATAGGTGGCGTCGACGATGCCGTTCTTGCCGATCGAGATGCTGGACAACTTGCCGTAGGACAGGCCGTCCGAGGAGATGCTGGTGACGTTGACGGTCGGCGTTGTCTCGCCCGAGGCGTATTGTGTGAGACCGTCCGTGCCTCCGGCGGTACCGAGGCTCATCGTGATCGTGCTGTCCGCTGCACCATCGGTCCAGCCCGTCACCGCGACGGTCGCCGGGCTCGGGCTGGTGCTGGCAAGCGAGCCGTCGCTGTTGAAGGTGATGGCGATCGTGCCCGAGGCCGTGCCGGTCGCGGTCGTGGTGTCCGACGTCGAGGTCGGATTGGCGAAGCTCGCGCTCCACGTGTTCGTCCCGGTCTTGGTCCAGGTGACCTGCATCGAGTTCGCCGCACCGAGCGAATCGTAGACGGTCATCGAGCTGGTATAGGTATCGCCGGTCGCTGCATCCGACGGCAGGTTCGCCGCAATCGTGGTCTTTGTGGTGGCGCTGCCGCTGGTCGAGGCGACCTGGGTGTTGATGGCTTCGAGATTGCTCGCCGATTCATTGCCGACGACGTTGCCGTCCGAATCGGTGCGCCATCCCTCGAGGTAGCTGCCATTGTTCTCGAGATAGCCCGCGTTGTCGGTCGAAAAGGCGCCGTTGCGCGTATAGGACGTGGTGCCGCCCGACGTGGCGCTGGTCACGACGAAGAAGCCCGAGCCCTGGATCGCGACGTCGGTCGCGTTGGAGGTCGCGGCAAGCAGGCCTTGCTGGGTGATGTTGGCGCGACCCGAAACGGTGACGCCGCCCGAGGCATAGGAGGTCGCGTTGCTCGACGCGGTCACGAGGTCGTCGAACATCGCCGACGTCGTCTTGTAGCCGGTCGTGCTGGTGTTGGCGATGTTGTCGCTGATCATCGACAGGGACTGGCTCTGCGCGCTGAGCGCGGAGATCGCCGAAGAGAGTGCACCGGTGAGACTCATGAAGAAACTCCAGAGGGATCAGGACGTAGGATCAGGACGTGACGCCGATGATGTCGGCGGCGCTGACGGAGACGCCGTTCACGGTCAGCGATGGCGTGGACGTGGATGTGTCGATGCCGGTCACCGTGCCGGAAATGGTGGTGTAGTTGAGCACCGAGTTGCCGGCGGAATCCGTCGCGGTCACCGAGATGGTGTACTGACCGCCATCCGTGAGCTGGGTGCCGCTGGAGTTCTTGCCGTCCCAGGTGAAGGTGTTGGATCCGGAGTTGCCGGTCCCGGTGCCGGTGTAGACGGTGTTACCGGAGGAGTCCTTGATGGTGATCGCGACGTCGGAAGCGGCCGACGACAGCGAATAGCCGAACGTCGCCGAGCCGTTGCTCAGGGTCGACGTGTCGGTCTTCGCCTCGACGGTGTGGCCGATATAATTGACCGAATTGAGCGTCACGAGGCTCGAGAACGAGCTGGAGAGCGACGTCAGATTGGAGTTGATCGACTGCTGCTGGCTGAAATTGGCGTAAGAGGTGAGCTGATTGATGAAGTCGGTGGTCGAGGTCGCGTTCAGCGGATCCTGGTTCTGAAGCTCGCTGACGAGCAGGCTCAGGAAATCGCTCGAGGTCAGCGTCGAACTGGACGAGGTGCTCGACGATGACGACGTCGTCGTGGTCGCAGTCGTTGCGGAACTCGTTGCGGAAACTGTCATCAGAAACTCCGGCTTTCTCGCGCGGCCGGCGACGACGATGTCGGTCAGCGCGCTTGAAATCTGTGTGCTGATGAAACGCGTGGCCTCGCGGATTCAGGCGCGGATTCACCCGCGCAAAAATCGCTTTCGACACGGCAAAAACTGCCGCGTGCGCAGTATTCGGGAATGATGAAAGTGCGCTTACGAAAAAGCGCAGCCGCTCGCGCGTGTGGGCACGAGCGCAAAAGTCATTGGGATCGGAATGTCAGAGAAAGAGCCGTTCAGCTGCCCGCGGTCTCGCCTTCGGTGCGCGGCTCGGCGGTGTCGCTCTTCATTTTCGCGGCGGCGGCGGCGATACGGTCGGCGAGGCCTGCGGGCGCCCGGACCGGAGGTGCGGCGAGCGCCTGGCGCAAGGCGCGCATCTCTTCCAGCAAGGCCTGGGCAGAGCAGGAACGCTTCAGCAGCTCTTCGGCGGGCAGACGCCGGTCGTCGGGCCAGAGCGAGAGATCCTCGCCCAGCCGGTCGATCAGTTCCTCAAACTCGGTGACGTCCATCGCCCGCCGATCCCGCCTCGGTCAGGCCCCTCATAAAGCATTGCAGGTGCGGCGGAAACCGATTTCCGGCAGCTTCGCGCGCCAAAAACGCCCGGAGCACTACGGAAACGGGCCAAACTGCGCGATGGGCGATCGCCGGGACCCCTTACGCGGTCCGGGCACTCGCGATTTTAGCCCGTGCGGGCCGAATCGGCCGGCGCGACCTTGCCGCCCCGCACCGCCGCGTCGACATGCTCCCACGCCTCGCGCAGCTCGGTCACGGCGGCGATGATCCGCCGAAAACTCTGAGGCGCATGCGGCCGGCCGAACGCCTTGTGGCTCGCCACGATCAGGCTGTTGTAGGTCTGGAACAGGCGCTCGGCCACCGCCCCGCCCTTAGCGAAGTCGAGATTGTGGCTCAGCCCGCGCAGGATCGCGGTCGCCTTCAGCAGATATTCGTGGCCTTCCTCGAAGCGCCGCGCTTCCTGCGCGGCCAGCGACTTCTGGAAGAAGGTGATCGCGCCGCCAAGCAGCATCGAGATCGCCTTCAGCGGCGGCACACTGGTCGCCGCGCCCCGATAGGCCTGATTGGCCATGTACGCCATCGGATTATGCATCATCAACTACTCGAGCTGGAGTTAAGCAAGGCCTTGAGATAGGTGAGCGTGTTGTTCGCGCTCGTGATCGCGGCCTGGTAATTCGCGTATTGGGTCTGAAGCTGGGTCTGGTAGGCGGACGCGGCGCTCTCGATGTCGTCGACCTTCTGCTGCAGGTCCGTGTCGCGATCGGTCAGGTTGGTGATCAGCGTCTGCAGCGAGCCGGAGCTCGACGAGTAGGTCTTTGACAGCTGATAGAGCTGCGTGGCGATGCCCGAGGTCGAGGTCACCGTGATCGATTGCGACGTCGAACCCGAATAGGTGAAGGCCATGCCGGCGTAAGCCGTACCGGCCGCGCCAAGGATCGTCGTGCCGCTCACCGTGAACAGCGAGGAATCGCCGCCGACCGAAGCAGAGGAGAGATTTCCGGACGAATCCACCGTCAGGTCGAGCGTGAAGGATTGCGGCGACGTTCCGGTGTTGACGACACTGAGCTGGCTCGACGAGGTCTTGGTCTGTGCCGACAGCAGCGTGGTAACGCCGCTCAGATTGGTGCTGAGAACATTCGATAGCGTCGAGGTGTCGAGCTCGAGCTCGTTCTTCTCGTTGAAGGACAGGCCGAGGTCGGCCATGGTGAGGCCGCCCACCGTGCTATTGAGCGCGTTCTGGAGCGAATCCATGATGTCGCGCATGGTGCCGTCGCCGAACAACACCGCGCTCGAATCCGCCGTGCCGTCCGAGGCCGTCGCCTGCTGCGCGATCACCGCATCGCGGAACGTGTTGTAGTTGGTGACGAGGCTCTCGACCGCCGTCTCAATCTGGCTGGTATCGGGCTCGATGCTGATGTTCAGCGTCGCTCCTGAGGTCGTCGCCTGGAGCAGATTGAAAGTCACGCCAGTCAGCACGTCAGTGATATCATTGGTATCCCGGGTCATCGAGATGCCGTCGAGGGTGAATTTGGCAGCTTGAGACGTTTGCAGGACGTCGGAAAAAGCGCCCGAGCTGTCGGTGACGCCGAGCTCGTTCAGGATGTCGTTGCCGGACGTGCTGGAATAGGCGATGTCAGAGGCGTCCTCCGTGCCGGACAGCACCATCTCGTACGATCCGCTCGATACCTGGACGATCGAGGCCTGCACATTGGTGGTCGATGTCTGGGCGTTGATGGCGTCGACGACGTCCTGCATCGACATCGTGCTGGTGACGGTGATATCTGCCGTGCTGCCGCTGCCGAGACCAAGGGAAAACGTACCGGAATAGCCGAGCGCTGTGGTTTCGCTCGACTGTGAGGTGCCGACCACCTTCTGCGCGGTCGCGACCTGGCTGATGGTCAGCGTGTGGTCGCCGGTCGCAGCACCATTGCTGACCGACATCGAGAGCGCGGAGGACGCGCTGACGTCGCCAGTCGAGCTGATGGTCGCCGCGCGCGTGGCAAAAACGTTGGTCGCGAGCGAATTGACGACGGCCGTCGCGAGCGAGGACAGGCCGCTTGAGAGCGTCGAAAGATCGGTCTGGAGCGTCTGGTAGGCGGAGATCTTGGCTTCGTTGTTGGTGATCGAGGTCGAGATCGTGGTCGCTGCCGTCAGCTTGGCGTTCACCGCCGCGGTGATCAGCGCGCTCCAGTCCACGCTGGTCGATGTGGTGGTGCCGGTCGTGGTCACCGTGGAAGCGCTCGACGTGCTCGAGGTGGTGCTCGCAGTGCTACTGGTGCTCGAACTGACTGACGTCACTGTGCTGCTGCCCGATCCATCCCAGGGTGAACCGGGCCGGCATCAAGCCGGCCCGGAGGTCGTCTAGGCAACCGCTTAGCCGAGCAGCTTGAGCAGGTACTGCGGCATCTGGTTTGCCGCGGATTCCGCCGACACCGCGGCCTGGGTCTTCACCTCGGCCGAGGACAACGTGGCCTGCTCGGCCGCGATATCGACGTCCTTGATCGCCGAGTTCGCCGACTGCAGGTTCTGGGTCTGGGTCGAGATCGAGTCCGACGAGAAGTTGAACCGCGATTCCTGCGCACCGATGCTGGCGCGGGCGGCCGAGACCGTGTCGATCGCAGTATCGAGCGTGTCGAGCGCCGAGGCCGCATCCGACAGCGAGCTGACGTCGAGCGAAGTTACGCCGAGTGAGGACGACGTCAGGCTCGTGAGCGTGATGGTGATGGTGTCGGAGCCGGACGAGCCGACCAGCACGGAGACGCCCGAGGAGAACACGCTCGAGCCGTCCAGAAGGCTCTGGCTGGAATAGCGCGTGCCGCTGGCGATCGAATCGATTTCGCTCGTGAGCTGCGTGAATTCCGAGTTGATGTAGGCGCGGCTGGAGTCGGTCGTGGTGCCCGAGGCCGATTCGGAGGCCAGCGACTTCATGCGCGCCAGGATGTCCGAGATGTTGGAGGCGCCGCCGTCAGCAGTCTGGAGGATCGCGGTCGCCTGCGAGGCGTTGGTCGCGGCCTGCTGCAGCGTGGTGACGTCCGACGAGATGCGGGTCGAGATCGCGAGGCCGGCGGCGTCGTCGGAGGCCGAGGTGATGCGCGAGCCGCTCGACAGCTTGGCAAGCGCGCTGCTCTCCTGCGCGGAATTGATGTTGAGGTAGCGGACCGCAGAGTTCGCCGCGGTATTGGTGGAAATTGCAGGCATTGGAAACTCCTGTGCTGATGGGCATGGCGTGCCGCATCGTTGAAGACGATTGACGACGCAGACCGCAGCCCCGTCCGTTCGCTCAAACGGTGGAGCGCAAGGAGATCAGGCGCGAAAATTTTCGCAGAGCAAATTTTATGGTTAGCAATCGGTAAACGCGGTGCGGATGTCGCGTTCGTGCTTGCGCAGCAACTGACGCAGCTGCTGGCGTCCGCGCTTGAGCAGGGACTCCACCGCCGCCACCGTGGTGTCCATCACCTGGGCGATCTCGCCGTTGCTCATGTTCTCGTGGTACGAGAAAATCACGGCAATGCGCTGCTGCTCGGGCAGACGTTGCATCGCGAGCTCCAGCATGCCGTTCAGCTCGTTGCGCTCGATGATCTCGACGGCGCCGGGCTGGCCGTCGGCGACTTCCGGCACGGTCTCGACGTTCTCGTTGCGCGGCTTGCGGCGCAGATCGATGCAGCGGTTGGAGATGACGCGGTAGAGCCAGGTCGAGAACTTGGCGCGGCCGTGCTGCCAGCGACCGCGATGGCTCCAGATCTTGAGCATGGTGTCCTGCACCACGTCTTCGGCATCCGCGGCGTTGCCGACGATGCGCAGCGCGATCGCATAGGCGCGATCGATGTGACGCTCGACCAACATGCGGAACGCGGCTTCGTCGCCAGTGGCAAGCTTGTCGAGAAGTTCGCTGTCCTCGTCGAAGACGATTTCGTCGGCGACCGGCGCGCTGTCCGGCGCCAGCGGCACCGACGGCATCATGGGCACGATCTCTTCAGCCGGCAGCGTCGTCGTAATCTCGGCCTCGGCGGGAGCCCAGACATCAGCAGCGTAACTCATCCCGCAATCTCCAACCCGCAATGCCGGCGGCGCACATGCCACACGGCTTCCAGGCGTTGAACGCGGGGCCAAAACAATCCAGGCGGAGAATTTTTGTTATTTTTCAAGATGTTAGCCGGTATCTTTTGCCGAGTGTCGGGCAATAATTGCCGAGCGCGTGCTGCTCTCGCACCTCACACCCGCAATCATCACATCGTCTCGCGCCATGGCGGATCGTCCATCCTGAACAGATGTCGTTGAGAGAAAACGCTGACATTACGCGGCACTAGGCGATCAAACGCGACACGCACACCGCGCATCAAGAAGCGATTGTTTCCGAGTGTGAATGTACGCGAGACGACGTCCGCACCCGGCAATTTTTTCCGAATCACCTTTTTCGAACCTAGCGATTTTTTTGAATCTGTCAGTCGTGACGAATGCGTTTTTGAATCGCGCGTGAATTATTTTCGCGCTTGTGGCGCCTGACATGGTGAACGTGCGCGTTAATTGATCTGATTGGCGGGGAATCTGCACATGACGATCGCAACGGCCGGTGCGCTGCGCCGCGCCAAAATTGTTTCTGCTTGGTCGTTCGATGTTTTCGATACATTTCTGTTGCGCGCGTGCACGACGCCGGATGGTGTATTTGAAAGGGCTTACGAGCTTTCCGGCATTTCACGAACTTGTCCGAATGTTTCCGCGAGTTTCGTTCAGCATCGTGTCCAGGCCGAAGCGCGTGCGCGGAGGACCGTGAAGGAGAAGCGCGGCGGCGGCGAAGTTCGCATCGATGAAATCTATTCCTATTTTCCATTCAAGCTGTTCGGTCTCACGCGCCATCACCTGAACGATCTCGTCGAATCAGAGTTCTCGGCCGAGCTCGAGCTCTGCCGCGCCAATCCGGACATGCTTCGGCAATATCTGGACATGAAGCGCGCCGGGCACCGTGTCGGATTCATCTCCGATACCTATTGGGACACCGACCGGCTGGCGCGATTGCTGCTCGCATGCCGCCCCGGGCTGACGTGGGACTTCCTCTACGCTTCCTGCGACCACGGCAGCGGCAAGAGCGAGGCGCTCTTCGCAAAGTACCTGTCCGAGCAGGGTATCGACGCCAGCGTGTCCTTTCACGTCGGCGACAACGACAAGGCCGATATCAAGGGCGCGAAGCGCCACGGCATTCGGCCGCGTTATTATCCGCAGGCGACGCCGCAACTGGCTTCCAAATTCCAGCGCGAGACCGCGCTGCTCGAGCTGTTGTGCCCGGGCACGCCGGCGCGGCTCGATCATGGCGCACGGACCTTGCGGCGCATGGTCGCCACACGCAACGCCGAGAAATCTCCCGCCTTTCATCTCGGCATGACCGTGCTCGGCCCGGTGATGACGGCGTTCGATGCCTTCATCGCCCGGCGCTGCCAGGAGGCCGCCGGCCCCGGCCGGAAGGTCGCCCTCGCCTTCCTCGGCCGCGACGGCTTCCTGCCACACCGGATCTGGCAGGACCTGCACGGCACCACATCGGCCTATCTCGAGATCAACCGGCGCGTCAGCCTGATCGCCTCGGCCGATACGATGCAGCCGTTGATCGACCTGCTCAGCAAGGTGTTGAAGATCGACGCGCCGACCTTCCGCGACATGATCAAGATCCTGCCGCCGAAGGTCGAAGCGTTCTTCGCGGCCTATCCAGACGGAATTGCTCCCGGCGAAGATCTCGCCGAAGCTCTGCCGGAACTGATGGATGCCGGCGAGATCGCCGAGCTTGCAGCGGCCCTGCGCGCACGGCTGCTTGCCTATCTGCGTCACACGATCCCCGGCTTCGACGAATGTACCGACCTGGTGCTCGCCGATCTCGGCTATTCCGGAAGCGTGCAGAAGGCGTTGCGCCGCGTGTTCGACATGGAAGGCATCAATATCCGGCTCCACGGCGCCTATCTGATCTCGCTCGACGATGCCTTCGACGATGTCGCCGAGGAAGACAGCGCGACAGGCTTGATCTCGGACCTGGTGGTGACGCCGCATATCAAGCGCATGTTGATCCGCAACATTGCGCTGCTCGAGCAGATCTGCTGCTCCGCCGATGGCTCGGTCCGGGATTATGACGGTGAGCAGGTGCTGCGCGAGATCAATCCGCGCCCGGCCGGCCAGGTCGCACTCGCCGCGGAGATCCAGGCAGGCAGCGTCGCCTTTGCGGAGAGCGCCGAGGACGTGGCGCTCGACTTCTGCCTCGCTCCCTATGCCGCGCCTGATGTCGCTGCGCGCTGGTGCACGGCGACACTGGCGCGGTTCCTGCTGTTGCCTGACGAGGACGAGTTGGCGCTGCTCGGCGGCTTGAAGCACGACGTCAATCTCGGCACGCACGCGCTGGCGCCGATGATCGACAGCGACTTCCTCCGCCGGCAGATCACCGCCCGCGGTTTTTCCGCCGCCTGCGCGTCTGCCGCCCCGCCGATGTGGCTCGCCGGCAGCTTTGCCCGGCTGTCGCCGTCGAACGCCTATCTCTACACGCTGTTCGGGGCCAACCGCCTGCCGGCCGACGTCTTTGAAGAGAGCCCCTGCGGCCAGGTCCAGATCGGACTGTTCCGCGCCGACGGCGCAGCCACGCTGGACACCGTAACTCTCTACCGCACTGGTCTCGGCGAGTTGCGCCTGCGCATCCCCCTTTCGCGCACGATGGGCATCGCCATGATCGCACTGCCGCTGCCGACATTCGCCGCAGAAGGCCTTCTTCATGGCGTGACCATCCAATCAGCGGACGACATTCGCGACGCCGCCGAGAGCCAGGATGTGACCGGCATCGCCGCCGACAGCCTGATCTTCGCCGGCGTGCAGCACAACGGTACCCATTATCGCACCGAGACCGACGACGCCTGCCTGCTGGTCCCCGTCGCGCCGATGGCGCATGACATCGCGATCTATTCGGTTGCGATCACCCCGCTCGGTTCCAGCCCCAAATAGTGCGCCTGATCGCGCCGCCCCGGCCGTTCAAGTCCAAGGGCTGAGTGGCGACGCGAGGGGCACGGAATTGACGGACGGGACGCACGCAAACCTTGACGACCTCTTGCGATCCGGCGGCATCCGGCTCGGCAGGACCCAGCGCGACCGGCTGGACTGGCTGACCGGACAATATGGCGCGCCGACGCTGGACGACCGCGCCGGGAACAGGCGCAGCGGCGTTGTCATCCTCAAGGAGCCGCCGAGCGGCGCTGCCGCGGAGCTGTTCTACCGTTCGCTCAATCCGGGCTGTGCCGTCGTCATTCCGACCAGCGAGAACCCCGGCTTCGACTTCCTCAAGTCCAAGCTGACCGAGTTCGGAACCGTCGGCCCCTGCGGCGCCGACGGTCCGCACGAGATGTGGTGGGGTGGCATCGGCTGGTCGAAATTCCTCGCTGGCGCCGATACGTCCACCGTCCGCCCGCGGATCGTCTCCTGTTACCCGCGCGGCGGCGACGCGACCGCTGCCTTCGCGCTCCGGCACTCGCTCGAACGATTCGATCTCGCTTGTCATATCGAGCCTATCGACACCCAGTTCAGCGACCGCCTGCTCTGCTTCGAGAAGGCGGAGTTCATGCTGCGGATGTGGAACAAATATCGCGAGCCGCTCCTATTCGTCGAAGCCGGCGCCGTGCTCCGCGAGGCGCCGCTGCTACCGTCCTTCCTCGGCTGCGACGTCGCACTCCACAAGTGGAATCGCTGGGAGATGTCGGCCCGCACGCTCTATTTCGGTCGGACCAGGGCCGCGGAGATGCTGCTGCGCACCTGGCAGCATCTCGCGGCATCGTACCCTGCGATCTGGGAGGGCTATCTGCTCGACCAGGCCTGGAGCCTGACCTCGTCGCAAGTGCCGCTCGATACGGTGTGGCTGCCGCGATCCTATCACGCGCTGGCCGGCGATCTCGGCGCGATGCGCGCCACTGTTCTGCACAGCCAGCAGACGACGACGCTGGAGCTCGGACCCGATTCCGCCTTCGCCGGCCTCGTGCGCACCGCCCGTCGTGCCGGCCGCACCGGCGCGCGCGATGCCTTCATGGTCATGACGTCGCAGGCCGAAGCCGGCAAGGGCATCGCCGTCATCCTGCGTGACATCTCGGCCAGCGACGCCGGCGCAGTCGCCGCCACCGTCGAAGCTGTGACCGGCGCCTATGCCGCCGATTGCGGTGGTTATGGCCGCCTCGAACTGTCGCTGTGCGCCTGGCAGGACGATGTCGGCGCGGCGCGTGATGCGGCGGCGCTGGCGCGCTACCGCATCCTGGAGATCGCTCCGGGACAGCGCATCGCCAACGACTTCTTTGCACACTGCGCGGCCGACGACGCCGTCATGACCGCCCGCCAACTCTTCCCCTGAGGGACATCACGCGATGCTCAAGACCATCATCCTGCTCACCGACACCGTGCAACAGCAACAGCCGCTGGCCAACCTGCTGCGCGAGCACAATCGCGAGCTCGCGTTCGTCTCCGCGCTGCGTGCCCAGGACCTCAGCGCCATCGATCCGGAGATCCTGAGCGAGGCACGTCTGGTGTCCTTTGCCGCCGACGTCGCGGTGCCCGAAAAGTTCCTGCTGCAGCTCGGCTACGGTGCCTACAAGTTCTACGCCGCGGCGACGCAATATCCGGGGTTGCCGCAGGCGCCCGACGAGAGCGACGAGACTCCGAGCTGCTACTCCGTGATCGCGCAGTCGATGATGATCTGGCCGGATTTCAAGAAGGTGGTGGGCCTGGAAACCGTGACAATCCCGGACGGAACCGCGGCCGCCGAGCGCGAGCGGCTGGTGTTCACCCGCCTGGCCCATTTGTTCTGGCGGATGTCGATCATGATCGCGGGCGAGGTGACGGATCTCCCCGGGATCATCGGATCAGCCGAGAGCCAGCGGCCGACGCTGGCAATGATGAACTGAGCTAGCGCGCGGAGCCGCGGAGCTGCTCCGACAACAGATCGCGATGCTCCGGTGCCGCGATCGCGATCATGCGCCGCGCGCGCTCGGCAAGACCGCAGCCGCGTAACTCGGCGATCCCCCATTCCGTGACAATGGCGTCGACATCGGCGCGGGGCGTCGTCACGGTCTCGACATGGGCGACGATCCGGCTGGTACCGTCCGATGCCGTCGCCGGCAGCGCGATGATCGCCCGTCCGCCGGGAGACGCATTGGCCCCACGGACGAAATCGAGTTGCCCACCGATCGCCCCGATCGCGACGCCGTTCAGCGTCTCGGAGTTCACACTGCCGTCGAGCCCGACCTGAAGCGCCGAGTTGATCGCGACCAGCCGGTTGATCCGCGCCAGCACGCCCTGGCCGTGCGTGTAGGACGTCGGCCGCACTGCGACTGCCGTGTTCTCGTGCACGAAACGATAGAGCCGATTTGTTCCGATCACCTGGTTGGTGACCGTGATCCCCGCATCGATCCCCTTCTCCGCATTGGTGACCGCGCCGCGCTCGATCAGGTCGACCACGGCATCGTTGATCAGGCCGGAGTGGATGCCGAGATTGCGCACATGCGATAGCGAGGAGAGGATCGCGTCCGGAATCCGCCCGACACCGAATTGAAGCGTGCTGCCGTCGGCGATAAGGCCCGCGGCATGTGCCGCGATACGCCTGGAGACCTCGTCCAGAGGCGGTGACGGCAACTCAACAGGAGGACGGCGAGCAACGACGCGCACGTGGATCGGCACGTCCTCAGGCCATTCCGCGCCAAACGTAAACGGCGCATCCGGATTGACCTCGGCGATGACGAGGCGCGCACCGCGCGCGGCGCTGATGACATAGTCGTTGGAGAGGCTGGCGCTCAGCCGTCCGCCGGACTCCGCAAGCTGCACCAGGACGACATCGGCCCGATGGCGGCGCGCAGAAAAATCGGAGCAGAAGGCGCTGTAGCTGCTCGGGATCACGTCGAGCCGCCCAGCCTTGGCCAGCCGCCGCGCGTTCCCGATCACGCCATAGCTCTGGAATGACACGTTGGGCGCGCAGGCCGCGGAGAACGTCTCCGAGAAGATCGGCCCGACCATCATCCGGAATGCCGGCAGCTCTCCAGCCTGCGCCATCAGCGCTTCGGTCAGGGTGACCGGCTCTGCCGTCGCCTGCCCGCACACCACGAGATCGCCCTCGCGGATCAGGCCGGAGAAGTCGATCGGCGCCGTGTCCTCGGGCATCGCCCAATTCTGCTTCAGCCTAGTATGACTTCGCGAGGCCCAACACCTTTTCCGCAATAAAACTGAGCGCAAGCTGCGGGCTGACCGGCGCGATGCGCGGGATCAGCACCTCGCGCAAATAACGCTCGACGTGGAACTCCTTGGCGTAGCCGAAGCCGCCGTGGGTCATCACCGCCTGCTCGCAGGCATGGTATCCGGCTTCGCCTGCGAAATATTTGGCGGCATTTGCGCCGGCGCCGCACGGCAAGCCCTTGTCGTATTGCCAGGCCGCCTGCATCACCATCAGCCAGGCCGCCTCGAGCTCGACCCAGTTGACCGCGAGCGGATGCTGAATGCCCTGGTTCTTGCCGATCGGACGATTGAAGACGACGCGCGTCTTGGCGTATTCCGTCGCGCGCGACAGCGCAAGCTTGCCGAGGCCGACGGCTTCCGCTGCGATCAGGATGCGCTCGGGGTTCATGCCCTCGAGGATGTACTGGAAACCTTTGCCCTCTTCGCCGATGCGATCCTCCATCGGGATCTCGAAATCCTCGAAGAACAGCTCGTTGGAATCGACGATCTTGCGGCCCATCTTCTCGATCTCGTGGACCTTGATCCTGTTGCGGTCGAAGTCCGTGTAGAACAGGCTGAGACCATGGGTGGGCGAGCGCACATCCTCCAACGGCGTGGTGCGCGCGAGCAGCAGGATCTTGTGCGCGACCTGCGCGGTCGAGATCCACACCTTCTGGCCGTTGACGATGTAGCGATCGTTCTTGGCGACCGCGCGGGTCTTGAGCTGGGTGGTGTTGAGGCCGGTGTTGGGCTCGGTGACGGCGAAGCAGGCTTTCTCGCGGCCTTCCACCATTGGTGGCAACATGCGTTTGCGCTGCTCCTCGGTGCCGAACACGACGACGGGATTGAGACCGAACACGTTGATATGCACTGCGGAGGCGCCGGACATGCCGGCACCGGACTCCGCGATCGTGCGCATCATGATCGCGGCTTCGGTGATGCCGAGCCCTGAACCGCCATATTCTTCCGGCACGCAGATGCCGAGCCAGCCGGCATCCGCGAGCGCCTTGTGAAAATCGTGCGGGAATCCGCCGTCGTGGTCTTTCTTCAGCCAATAGGCATCGGGAAAGGCCTCGCAGATCTTTGCGATGGCGTCGCGAATGGCTTCCTGCTGATCGGTGAGCGCGAAATCCATGTTCTTGATCTCCTTCTTGGGAGCCGCGAGCTCCGATCCTAGCGCCCCATCTGCGAGGGCAGCCAGAGAATGATAGACGGGAACGCCACCAAAATCGCGATCGCGATCAGGTGGGCGATGAAGTGCGGGAAGGTGCCGTGAAACACCTCCGCCACCGGCCGTTTGGCGTAGCGGGCGACGATGAAGCAGTTCAGCCCGACCGGCGGCGTGATCATGCCGACCTCGGCGGTGACGATCTTGATGACGCCGAACCAGATCGGATCGAAGCCGAGCGTCTTGATCAGCGGCAACACGATCGGCACGGTCAGCACCAGGATCGCGATCTGGTCCATGAACGAGCCGAGCACGATATAGCCGCACAGGATCAGCGTGATGATCACCCAGCGCGAGGTCGGCAAGCTGCCGATCCAGGCGACGAGATCCTGGGTCACATGGGTGAGCGTGAAGAAGTAGCCGAAGATCGAGGCACCAACGAGGATCATGATGATCATGCAGGTGCCGTGGCAGGCGCGCAGCAGGGTCTTGTAGAGCGAGGTCGGGGTGATCTTGCCCTTGACGATCGCGAGCAGGAAGGCACCGAACGCGCCGAAGGCCGAGGCCTCCGTCGGCGTCGCGACACCGAGATAGATCGTGCCTGTGACGATCGAGAACAGCACCACCATCGGCGAGACCTGCCACAGCAGCGCAAACTTTTCCCGCCACGGCACTGACTTTGCAGCCGGCGCCCGCGAGGGATCCTGCCAGACCAGGAAATAGATCGTGGCCATAATGGTGATGGTGACGAGGATCGCTGGGATGATGCCGGAGATCAGCAGCTTGCCGATATTCACTTCGGCCAGCAGGCCGAAGATGACGAGCGCAACGCTGGTGGGCAGCAGCATCGACAGCGTGCCCGAGATCGCGACCACGCCCGCGGCCATCTTCGGCTCATAGCCCTGGCGGATCATCGCCGGCAGGCTGGTCGAGGACAGCGTCGCAGCGGACGCCGTCGAAGTGCCGCAGATCGCACCGAAGCCTGCGCCGGCCAGCGCGGTCGCCATGCCGAGCCCACCGGGAACACGGCCGACCCAGGCCGAGGCTGTCTTGAACAGATCGTCCGCGACGCCGGACAACAGCACGAGATCCGCCATCAACAGGAACATCGGAATGGTGATCAGCTCGTAGGAGGACACGGTCGAGAGCGGCGCGGTCTCCAGGATGCCGAACAAGGTCGGAAAGCCGCCGACCATCACGAGGCCGACCGAACCGGAAAAGGCCATGGCGAAACCGACGGGCGTGCCGAGCGCGAGCAGGCCGAACAGCAAAGCGAGAACGATGAGAGGTGTCATGGATATCCGCCGTTACTCGAAGCCGCGCGCTTCGCCGACGCCGGTCACCGGCGGCAGCGGATAAAGGTCGCGCCCGCTGACGAGGCTCAGCACATTGCCGACCAGCTGGAGCGCCAGCCGCAGCACCAGCACACCGCACCCGAACGGCACCAGCGCCGCCGAGATCCAGGTCGGCCAGGGAATGGCGCCAGAGAGAACGTCGTGCTGCTCGTAATTCTCCAGCGCGCGCGCGAAGCCGACCTTGCAGATCAGGACGAACACGAAGAGGCCCGCGAGCGCGGTGACGATCTCGGACAGCCGCCGCCCCGTGGGCGAGAACCGCGACAACAGGATGTCGACGCCGACATGGACATGCTCGCGCAAGGCGTCCGACAGCGTGAAGAAGAACACGCCCGCGAGCAGATAGAGCCCGATCAGGTCATAGGTGAAGGAGAACGGGCTGTTCAGCGCATAGCGCATGAACACGTCGGTCACGACCAGAACCATGATCACGAACATGAATAACACCGCGATCACTGTCAGCGCGCGCTCCAGCGCGCCGAGCACCTGCCCTGCCCGTTCGATCACGTCGCGCCTCCTTCTCCGATTTGCGGATTACTTGCCACCGGCGGCCAGCAGGTCGTCGAACTCCTTCAGCGCGGCAGAGGCCTGCTTGCCGCGGCTGTCGAGACCTGCGGCCCATTCATGACCGACGCCCTTGAGCTTGTCCTTCATTTCGGCGCGCGTTGCTTCCGGCAGCGGATCGAAGGTGACGCCTTCGTCCTGCATGTGTTTCTTGGTGGCTTCGCCTTCCTTGTCGACATCGGCGCAGGCTTTCGGCGTGATCGCCTCCGAAGCCTCGTTCATCGCCTTTTTCACGTCGTCCGGCAGCTTGTCCCAGACCGACTGATTGATGGAATAGGCGACGATGAAGCTGCCGAAGCTGACGCCTTCGGTCGCGTGCTTGACCAGCTTGTCGAGGCCATAGGCCACGACGCTGTCCAGCGGAAACAGCAGGCCATCCATCGTGCCGCGCGACAGCGACTCATAGGCATCGGGTGCGGCCATGCGCACCGGCACGGCGTTGAGCGCGCGCAGCGTGAGATCCTGCGCGCCGCCGGTGGTGCGCAGCTTCAGGCCCTGCATGTCCTTGGTGGTCTCGACCTTCGACTTGACGGTCCACACCTGGTAGGGCGGCAGCACCACGGCGAGCAGCAGCTTGATCTTGTTCGGCGCGTATTCCTGCTTGGCCAGCACGCCTTCGCGCGCGGTCTTCCAATAGGCAAGCGTGCCCTGGCAGCTGGTCGCGAACGCACCCGGTAATTGCGCCACTTCCGACAGCGGCATCTTGTCGGAGACGTAGGACGGTCCGATGTAGCCGATGTCGACCACGCCCGACTGCGTCAGCCGCAGCATGTCGGCGGCTTTGCCGATCTGCTGGTTCGGATAATAGGTGAAGGTCACGGCGCCGTTGGTGCGCTTGGTGACGTCGTCCATCCAGGGCTTGAGCATCAGGCGGACGAGATAATGTCCGGCGGGGAAGCTGTCGGCGACCTTCAGCTCGAGCGCTTGCGCCGACAATGTCGAGACCGGCAGCGACAACGCGAGCACGGCTGCAGCCCGGACCAGATTTGTCTTCATGTCATTCTCCCTGAGGCGTCCCGCGCCGAAGGCGGCAGCCGCTTGCTGCCGAGCCGTTCGGTCCCTCGCTCCGTTTCTTGCTTGAGGAAAATGTACATATATGTGAATTTATCTGTCAAGTATATGAACTATGCATGGAGCTATGCGCCCCTCGGCGAACCACGCGAATTGACATCGCCGATTTATGAATTCTAACTCCACCTATATGAATTTATCCCACGAGGCCCCATGGGACCGCTCGCCGGCTTCACCATTCTCGACCTGACTTCGGTGCTGATGGGCCCCTACGGCACCCAGGTGCTGGCCGACATGGGCGCTGACGTCATCAAGGTCGAAAGCCCCGAAGGCGACATCGTTCGCCAGATCGGTCCCGGCCGCACGCCCGGCATGGGCGGGATGTTCCACAATGCCAATCGCGGCAAGCGCAGCATCGTGCTCGACCTCAAGAAGCCAGAGGCGCGCGATACGCTGTTGCGGCTGGCGAAAAGCGCCAACGCGCTCGTCTACAATGTGCGCCCGCAGGCCATGGCGCGGCTCGGCCTCGACTACGAGACGCTCGCCGCGATCAATCCGTCGCTGGTCTATGTCGGCGCGTTCGGCTACGGCCAGTCCGGCCCCTATGCCGCCAAGCCTGCCTATGACGATCTGATCCAGGGCGCGGCGACCATTCCGACGCTGCTTGCGGCAGCCGGCGACGGCACGCCGCGCTACGTCCCCGTCACCATCGCCGATCGCATCGTCGGGCTGATGATGGTGAACGCCGTCATGGGCGGCTTGATGCACCAGCAACGCACCGGCCAGGGCCAGCGCATCGACGTACCGATGTTCGAATCGATGACCGAATTCGTGCTGGTCGATCATCTGGGTGGCCTGACCTACGATCCGCCGCTCGATCACGGCGGCTATACTCGCCTGCTCTCGCGCTATCGCCGGCCCTACAAGACCAGCGACGGCCATCTCTGCGTGCTCATCTACAACGACAAGCACTGGCGTAGCTTCTTCGAGGCGATCGGGCAGCCGCATTTCCTCGAGCAGCCGCGCTTTGCCAACCACGCCGCGCGCACGAAGCACATCGACGAGATTTACGAGGAGATCGGCCACGTCTTCGTTACGCGCACCACCGCCGAGTGGCGCGAGCTGCTGGAGCGTGCCGATATTCCGGTGATGCCGATGCACACGCTGGAGACGATCCTCGAGGATCCGCATCTCAAGGCGATCGACTTCTTCAAGACGGTGGATCACCCCGTGGAGGGCCGCATCCGCCAGATGCGCGTGCCCTCGACCTGGAGCGCGACCCAGCCGGAGCCCGCCGGCCCGGCGCCGACGCTCGGCCAGCATGGCCGCGACATTTTGCACGAGGCCGGCTTCTCGTCCGAAGAGATCGAACGGCTGGCGGAGCAGAAGGCAGTTCACCTGGCGGCGCCGCCCTAGAGGCAGGCGCCGGCCAAATCGCAGGACAACAGGGAGGAAAACGCGATGGCCGGACTTTATTTCGAGGACTTTTCCGTGGGCCAGGAGTTCAGGCATCCGCTGACCCGGACCGTCACGGAAATGGACAACACCATGTTCAGCCTGCTGACGCTCAATCCGCAGCCGCTGCATATCGACGCGCATTTCTCGGAAAAGACCGAGTTCGGCCAGCGCATTTTCAACAGCCTTTACACCCTCGGCATCATGATCGGCATGACGGTCTATGATACGACCATGGGCACCACCGTTGCCAATCTCGGCATGACCGACGTGACTTTTCCAAAACCGGTCTTCCATGGCGACACCTTGCGGGCGACGACGAAGGTGCTTTCGTTGAGGGAATCCAAATCGCGCCCGAAGGCGGGCATCGTCGAGTTCGAGCATCATGCCTTGAACCAGAACGACGAGATCGTCGGCAAATGCCGCCGCATGGCGATGATGCACAAGAGGCCGGTCTGATGCGTTCCATGCTGTTCGTGCCGGGCGATTCCCCGCGCAAGTTCGAGAAGGCCAGCGAAGGCAGGGCCGACGCGCTGATCATCGATCTCGAGGATTCCGTCGTCACCGACAAGAAGCCGGAGGCGCGCACCCTGACGCTGGCGATGCTGAAGAGCCGACCCGGCCCGCATCAGCTCTACGTCCGCGTCAACGCGCTCGATACCGGCATGACGCTGACCGATCTCGCCGCGGTGATGCCGGGCAGGCCCGACGGCATCGTGCTGCCAAAATCGCAAGGCGGTGACGACGTGCGGCAAGTCGCGACCTGGCTCGAAGCCTTGGAGGCGGCCGCCGGCATCGCCGTCGGCACGACGCGTATCGTTTGCGTTGCGACCGAGACGGCAAGCTCCATCTTCGGTCTCGGCAGCTACAAGGGCTGCTCCCCTCGCCTCGCCGGCCTGATGTGGGGCGCGGAGGATCTCTCGGCCTCGCTCGGCGCCACCGAGAAGGCTTCGGGCGGCGTGTTCCACAGCCCCTATCGCCTCGCGCGTGACCTCTGCCTGATGGCGGCGGCCGCGGCGGAAGTCGCACCGATCGACACCGTCTATACCGACATCGACAATCTCGCCGGCCTCGAGCAGGAGACGCGCGCGGCGCGGCGCGACGGGTTTTCGGCGAAGGCGTTGATCCACCCCAAACATGTCGATGTCGTCAACGCGGCGTTCGCGCCGACGGATGCCGAGCGCACCTGGGCAGAGAAGGTGATCGCGGCGTTCGCGAGCAATCCGAACTCCGGTACGCTGCGGCTCGACGGCCAGATGATCGACAAGCCGCATCTTCGCGCCGCGAAGAAGATCCTCGGCGAGAGCTAGATCGGAACGCCGCCACCATGATCGTTCGCCAAGCCGCAAACGTCCTGGAGATCATGGAATTCTTCGCACAAACGAGGAAGCCGGCGACGCTTGCCGAAATCGCCGATCATTTCGGCTGGCCGCGCTCGTCGACCTTCAACCTGCTCGCGACGCTGTCGGAGAAGGGTTATCTCTACGAACCCCGGCCGCGCGCCGGCTTCTATCCGACGCCGCGATGGCTGGCGATGGCGCGGATGATCTCAGAAGTCGAGCCGCTGCCGCCGTGGACGCATACGTTGATCGCAGATCTCTCGGCCGAGACCGGCGAGACCGCGTCCATCGTGGCGCCCGCGGGCGTCATGGCTGTCTTCATCGACGTCGTCGAATCCCAGGCCGCGATCCGCTATTTCGCCACCATCGGCCACCGCGTGCCGATCCACGCCACCGCGAGCGGTCGCGCGCTGCTGCTGCAATATTCGCCGGAGGAGCGCGACTCCGTCTATCGCAAGATCGAGTTCAAGCAATATGGTCCGTCGACCCCGATCAGCATCGAGGCGGTGGAGGCCGAGCTGCGCAATTCGATCGAGCGTGGTTACTGCCAGAGCTTTGCCGACTACAGCCGCGACCTCGCTGGTGCTGCGATCCCGCTGCCGATCGGCGACCGCCGCCTGTCGGTCGTCGTCGCGGGGCCGGAATTCCGGATCGGGCCGAAGGTGGCGGAAGTCGCGTCGTTGATCGCGCGGACGGTGGATCGGCTGCGGCCGAAGACGGCGGCGTAGCTTCAGTCGAATCCCTGAGCCGGCGGCGTCGTGGTCTCCACCGGCGCCGCCGGTGCAGCTTGAGCCGGCTGCTCCACAGGTGCGGCCTGGACCGGCGGATTGCTCGCAGCCCTCATCTGACCGCTGGCCTCCATCGCCTGGCGCGTGCGCGGCGGAGCGGTGGTTGCGGCGACGGGGGACGCCTCACGGCGTGACGGCTGCCGATGTCTCGCCGACTGCGAACCTCTCACGCCCCATGACCTCGCGATCGAAGGTCCGGCGGTATAGCCGATTACCGCGCCCGCGACGGCACCGATCGGACCGAGCACGACGGCGCCGGACACGGCGCCTAATGCTGCAGAGCCAGCACGCTCCTGCGCAGCGGCGCTTGCCGGCACGCCGGCCAGCAGCACGATGGCAGTGATCAGAGCTTTGTTCATCGGAGCGCCTCCCTCTCGGGAGATCACTCTGACTCAAATATGGCCACAGCGGGTTTGTTCGTGGCCCAACACGGGGCAATCGCGGATGGAACTCCGGCAATTCAAAGGCTCGGGCCGCGGTTTCCGCGCGCTAAGGCGCGACCTTGTCGGCCGTAAAGCCGTTGCTGTCGAGCGCACGGCGGACTGTGCCGTCAGCCTTGGCCTCCGTCAGGAATTGCGCGGCCCAGACCTTCGCGACGGTCTTGCCCTTCGGCACGACCACGACCACGCCGGTCGACTGAACCACTTCGTCCAGCACCTTCGTTCCCGGCAGTTTTCGCGAGAGGTCTTCCAGCGCCCCCATGCCCATTGCGAGCGCATCGAGCTCGCCCTTGCCGATCAGCTCGGCCGCCTGTTCCGGCTTGACGAACTTCGTGAGCTTCGCCTGCTTCAGCGATTTCTCGACCGTCCGCGACGTCGACGTTCCCTCGATGCATCCGACCCGCATGCCCGCGCGATCGACATCCGCAACAGAGCGGATGTCCGAACCCGCGCGGATGAGATAGCCGCTCATATAGGCGACGTAGGCCGGCCCCTGGTCCACGAACGCTTCGCGCTTGACGTCAGCCGGCATGAAGGAGAGATCCCAGACGTCCTTGCCGCTGGCAGCGGCGATCTCGTCCGAGCTTTGGTATTCGACGAGCTGCAGCGGAAGGTGGAGCATCCCGGCGGCAGCCTTGGCCAGTTCGACCGTGACGCCGCGCGGCTTCCCGGTCGCGGGATCGCGCGTCGTCCAGAACGCCGACGCGGCGGGACCGACGGCTACCGCCACGCGCAATGTTCCCGTCGGCGCAACCTCGAGCGCACCCTCGGCTTTCACCTCGGGAGCACCGGTCATGAGAGCGACCAATCCCAACGTGGCGATCAAGCCGAGCCGCAACATGTCACGTCCCTCCAGCACTGAATGGCTCGCGGATACTCAGACGATCTTGATCGACATATCGGGCAAGCCTTCGAGCTTGCACAACAGCACATCGCCCTTCGCCACGGGGCCGACATTCTCCGGCGTTCCGGAATAGATGATGTCGCCAGCCTTCAGCTCGAACGCTTCCGAAAGCTTCGCGATCTGCTCGGCGACGCTCCAGATCATCTTGCTGAGGTCCGAGCTCTGCTTCACGGTGCCGTTGATCGCGAGCGAAATCGCACCCTTCTCGAAATGACCGGTCTTGCTCACGGGATGGATCGGGCCGATCACCGCAGCATGGTCAAAGCTCTTGCCGATCTCCCACGGCTTCTTCTCCGCGGCCATGCCGTTCTGAAGATCGCGCCGGGTCATGTCGAGGCCGAGTGCGTAGCCATAGACATGGTCGAGCGCTTTCTCGGCCGGGATGTTGGTCCCGCCGGATTTCAGCGCCGCGACCAGCTCGACCTCGTGGTGGTAGTTCTTGGTCAGCGACGGATAGGGATGATCGGCGACCTCGCCGATCGCAACGTTCTGGATCGCATCCGTCGGCTTCTGGAAGAAGAACGGCGGCTCGCGGTTCGGATCCGAGCCACGCTCGATCGCGTGCGCGGCATAGTTGCGGCCGATGCAGTAAATGCGGCGGACCTGGAACACGCTCGTCTCGCCGACGATCGGGATCGCGACCATCGGCACCGGGAAGATCGGCTTGGGCGCAGCCTGCGCTGCGGCCGGCGACGCATCTGCGAGGCCTGTAGCGGTCATCGCGGCTGCGGCAGTGAGCACGCTGCGTCGGGTGGTTTTTGTCATGGCGTCATTCCCTGATTTTCGCCGTTTCTTGTCGGAACGTCAGTCTTAGAGCCAAACGACGGGCGGGCCAATGGCCCGACCTGTACGTCTTAAGTCGCGACGCGATCGAAGAACTCGCGCACCTTTCGCGCGCAGACGTCGGGGTCCGTCGCGGCGACATGATAGGAATCGCCCGGCAGCACTTCGAGCTTCGAGCCCGGGATCGTCTCCTGCCACGCCTTCACGGACGCAACGTCGCCGAGCCCCGAGCCGGTCGTGGTGATCACCAGCGCCGGGCGCTTGATGGCCGGGAGCTCGCTGGTGACGTCGACCGTCGGCACCATCTGAAGGAACGCTTCCAGCGTCGACGCCTTGGTCTTCGACATCAGGCTGATCCACCAGTCGAACGCCGCCGGCGGCAGCGACGAGCCGAGCCGGCCGGCCGTGGTCTCGCGGACCCAGGCTTCGACGCCCTGCTCGCGGATCTGCTTGCGCCAGGTCGGCGCCCGCTCGTTGAACGAGGTCAGCGACGCCGGCGCGCCGACCGCGGCAACCGCGATCACGCGATCCGGGTGCTTGGCCGTGAGATACATCGCCAGCGTGCCGCCGATCTTGCCGCCGATCAGGAACACGCGATCGAGCTTCAGCGCATCCAGCATCCGAATGATATCGTCGCCGAGGCCGGCGAAGCGATAGACATAAGTGCCCTGCATCGGCGTCGAATCGCCGTAGCCGCGAAGATCGGGCCTCACCACCAGATGATGCGTGGCAAAATACGGCACCCAGCGCCGGAACGCCTCGCCGCTCTCGGCGAGCCCATGAAGCATCACGACCGGCGGCTTGGTGTCCCACGGCAGGAGATAATCGTCGACGCGAACCGCAAGCTCGCAATCGTCGCTGACACCGATCTTCCGCAGTTCGCTAGCCATCAGATACACCTCGTTCCACCGCCATCGACATTGATGCAGGTACCCGTAATGAAGGATGCGCGGTCTGAACAGAGGAACGCAACGATCCCCGACACCTCGTCCGGTTGTCCAACGCGGCCAAGCGGAACCGAGGCGATGGCTGCCGCATTGGTTGCGCCCTGATCCTGTCCGGAGATGGCCGCCCCCTGGGAGATCAGGCTGTCCCAGCGATCGGTCTGCACCGGACCGGGATTGACGCCGGTAACCAGCACATTGTCAGGCGCGCATTCCTCGGCGAGCGCGAGCGTGAAGTTGAGCAGCGCCGCGTTGACCGCGCCGCCCGCCATATAGGCCGCGCGCGGCTGATGCCCGCTGCGACCGATGATGTTGATGATGCGTCCCCAGCGGCGGTCGCGCATCTCCGGCAGCACATTGCGCGCACAACGCATGTAGCCCAGCAGTTTCAGCTCGATCGACTTGGCCCAGATCGCATCAGGCGTTTCCGCGATCCGGCCCATCGGCGAGGCGCCGGCATTATTGACGAGGATGTCGACGCGGCCAAAGACCTCGCGCGCGGTATCCATTGCGCGGGCGATGTCGTCCGGCCTGGTCATGTCGCCGGCACAAGCAATCACCCGCCGGCCGGTGTCCCGCGACATGTCTTGCGCGGACGCGGCAAGGCGCTCGGCATCGCGGGCCACGATGACGACATGCGCCTGCTCGCGCGCAAGCTCGGCAGCAATGGCCCGGCCGATGCCGATGCTGCCGCCGGTGACGACGGCAACCTTGCCGCCCAGATTCAGATCCATGACGCGCTCCTCAGTCCACTGTGGCGCCGGAGGCTTTGACGAGTTTGCCCCACTTTGCAGTCTCGTCCGTCATGAATTGCCCGAACGCATCGCCGAACACCGTGCCGGGCTCGGCCCCGAGCTCGGCAAGCCGCTTCTTGACGTCAGGCATCTTCAGGATCGTCTCGAGCTCGCCGCTCAGCTTGGCGAGCGCCGGCGCAGGCGTCTTGGCCGGCGCCACCAGTCCGAACCAGGAGGAGGCCTCGAAGCCCGGCACGGTCTCGCCGACCGTCGGCACATCAGGCAGCGCTTCCGCCCGCTTGGCACCGGCCACCGCGATCGCGTTGATGGCCTTGCCTTGCACCTGCGGCAGCACTGCCGGCATGTTGTCGAATATGAAGGGGATCTGGCCCGCAAGCAGATCGTTCATCGCCGGCGCCGCACCACGATACGGCACGTGCACGATATCGATGCCGGCCATGCTCTTCAGCAGCTCGCCGGCGAGATGATTGGTCGACCCGATACCCGACGAGCCGAAATTCAGCGTGCCCGGCTTGGCCTTGGCCAGCGCAATCAGCTCGCCGACATTCTTCGCCTGCACCGAAGGATTGACGACCAGCACGATCGGCACCGAGGCAATCAGCGCCACCGGCGCAAAGGCCTTTGCCGGATCAAACGGCAGCTTCTTGTAGAGGGAACCGTTGATCGTCAGCGGCGGCGGCGCGGTCAGCAACAGGGTATAGCCGTCGGCCTCTGCGCTTGCGACCGCCTCGGCGCCGATATTGCCGCCGGCACCACCACGGTTCTCCACCAAGAAATTCTGACCGTTCCGCTCGGTCAGCTTCTGGGCAACGATGCGGGCGATGATGTCGTTGGACCCGCCGGCCGGGAACGGCACGATGATCTTGACGGGCCGGGAGGGATAATCCTGCGCACCCGCAACGCCGGAGAATAGGACGGCCGCGCAGGCGACCAGAAAGGTGCGTCGCATAACCCCGCGCATGGGCACTTCCTTGATGTTTGTTTTGTTGTTGATTGAATCGTCACGCCGTCAGCAATGGCCTCAGCTTGCCGACGTCGTCCAGTCGCTCGAGATTGCTGACCTGCTCGATCAGCTTCTCGGCCCTGTCGCCTCCCAAAACCGGTGCAATCAGGTCCCGCGTCTTCGCCGCGACGGCTTCGGTACTCAGCGGATTCTCCTTGGTACCCGGCGGATATTTCGTGAAGTGCTCGACCTTCCTGCCATCGGCCAATGTCACTTCGACGACAGCCCCGCGCGGCGCCGCCGGGTCCATAAGCGCCTTGTCACCGACCAGCGTCACCTTGGCGCGCTGCTCCAGGATCTTCGGATCGTGCATCAGCGCGACGTCATGGCTGTCGTTGAACGACACCGCGCCCTTGACCAGCGCGACCGCCACGAGGTGCTGGCAATTGACGTCTGGCATCGCGCTTTCGCCTACAATTCCCATCGCATCGGTCGGCAGCTTGACCAGGATGCTATGGACGTTATCTGGCGTGAGGCTGTGCTGCCTGCGCAGCGTCAGCATCGCATCCAGCGGCGACTGGATGGGATAGCCGACCGAGAAGGTCTTGATCGCGGTTTCCGTGACATAGAACAGCTTGCCGAGATCCTTCACCATCTCCTCGGGCTTCGGATCGGTCGACAGCGCGATGAAGAGATTATGCGTGCCGTCGAGCACGTCGTCGACACCGGTCAGGCCGTTGAGAGCCATGTCGACCGCCATGACGCCATTGCGGGCGCCCATGCCGGCGAAGTCAAACGCCTTCTCGATGTGATCGTGGTCCTTCACCCAGCTCCACAAGCCGGAAACCTGCTGCGACGAATAGGAGATCGCGTAGCGCATCCCCTTCTCGTCGAGCCGTGCGAGCGAGGCCGCCGCGCCGAGCGCACCGAAGTTCGATGATGTTCCCTCGGCGCTGCGGTGCGTGCCGCGCACGAGATCCGGGCCCAGCGCCATCAACAGGCGGCAGGTCAAATCGTAGCCGAGCGCGACGGCTCGAATGACGTCCTGTCCGCTGCGATGCTCCCGCTCACCGAACGCGAGCGCGGCCGGTACCACAGAGCATCCCGGATGCGCCTTGGTGACGGGCTCGAAATCGTCGGTCTCGTCCGCATGCGCACACATCGCATTCGCCAGGGCCGCGTTGACTGCCGTGGTGCGAAAGTCCGAGCCGACCACGGAGGCCTGGGCATCGCCGCCGAGCGTGCGCACGTATTTCAGCGCCATCTCGCCCGGCTTCATGCGCGATCCCGAGATCATCGCGCCGAGCGTATCGAGGATGCGGTGCTTGCATTCGCGCAGCACCTGCTCGGGCAGCTCCTGATCCCGCGCGGCAACCATGTAGCGGGCGAGCCGCTCCGTCACGCCCGGTCCGGCTGCGAAAGCCACGCGGCCGCCGGTGGCAGCCAGAGCGGCGACCGAACCGGAGGATTGCAGGAAATGGCGGCGTGACCGCATTGCTTCTCTCCCTCGCGATCAGACCGCGACCGACATCTTGGCGATCTCTGCCGCGCTCGGCAGGTTCTCGACACCCCAGCAGGCATCCATCACGCGCCGGATGGTCGCCGCGGGAATGATGCCGTCGGCAAGGTCGGAGAACTTGGTTTCGAGCTGCTTGTCGGTCATCGGCACCTCGACGCTGCCGATCGCATGCTCGATGTACCGGTTCAGCTTGCGGCCGTCCTTGAGCACGATGGTCATATCGACCTGCTCCGGCTTGATGCCGGGTGTGATGACCGGGAACACCTTCTCGCGCAACGCGACGATGGTGGGGTCGTTCACCGCACGATCGCTGAACTGCTTTTCGCCGCCGGCGCCCTCAACGATGGCGACCGCGACCGAATGATAGATGCTGAACTTGCCTTCGAGTCCGAGTTTCGGCGTCTTCTTGCCGGTCAGCTCGAGCACCAGCGGATGGATCTTGAGATCGACCCGCTCGATCTGGTCGGCAGTCAGCTTGTTCTCGTTGCGGAGCTGGATTGCCGCATCGATCGCGGGATGAATGACGATACCGCAGGCGAACGGCTTGTAGGTGTTGAGAGCGGCCTCATAGCGCTTGCCGAGGTCGCCGAGGATCTCGTTGTAATCCTGCTTGGTGCTGATCGCGTTGGCCCAGCCGCGTTTGGCCTCGATCATCGCGTCAGACGACGTGAAATTCTTCGAGGCCAGGATCGCCGCGAAAATGCCGCTGGAGGCAGCACGGCCCGGATTGAAGCTCTTGTTCATCGAGCCGAAGGATTCACGCAGACCCACGGGCTGGGATGCGGCAAGGCCGAGCGCCCAGGTCATCTGCTGCTCGTTGAGCTTGAGAAGCTTGCCGATGGCCGCGGCCGAGCCGAACACGCCGGCCGTGCCGGTGATGTGCCAGCCGACATCGTAGTGGTTCGGGTAGACCGAGTTGCCGATCCGGCACTCTGTCTCGACGCCGAGCACGAGCGCGTTGAGGAAGTCCTTGCCCGAGACCGGCTGCATTTCCGACAGCGCGAGGATCGCCGAGGCCACGGGACCGGCCGGATGGATGATCGTCTTCAGATGCGTATCGTCATAGTCGAAGATGTGGCTCGACACGCCGTTGATGAAGGCGGCGTTCATGATGTCGAACCGCTCACGCCGTCCGAACAGGGAAGCCTGCTGCGGCCCGGAGAACGGGCCGAGCGCGGACACCGCGATATCGACCGTCTCGTGATGCGATCCGCCGATGGCGACGCCGACCCAGTTCAGCAGCGTCCGCATGCCCTCTTTTCGGACATTGGCCGGCAAGTCGTCGTACTGCGCGTTGACGAGATAATGCGCCAGTGCGCGCGTGACGTCTTTCGGAGGCACCGCGACAGGAGCCGCAGCCGAATTTTGTGCAAAGGCAGCGTCGGCGCCGACGGTCGCGAGCGGCAGCGCGGCCGCCGCCTGGAGCAGAGTCCTGCGATCAGTGCGCATAGGCAGCCTCCTTGACCTTGATCGACACCAGCTTGGCCGCCAGACGCACTGCGCTCTCCAGCGCACCGGTGTTGGCGACGCCTTGGCCTACGATATCGAACGCCGTGCCGTGCGACGGCGTGGTGAAGACGGTCTCGAGCCCCGCGGTGACGGTGACGCCGCGGTTGAAGCCGCGCAGCTTGGTCGCGATCTGGCCCTGGTCGTGATACATCGCGACCACGCTGTCGAACTCGCCGGCGAAGGCGCGGATATAGACGGTATCGGCGGGATAAGGCCCGGTGCAGGCGATGCCGGTCTTGGCGGCGGCCTCGACCGTCGGACGGATCATCTCGATCTCGTCGCGGCCGAACAGGCCGTTCTCGCCGGCGTGCGGATTGAGAGCTGCGACCGCGATGCGCGGCTTGGCGACGCCGGCCCGCCGCATCATGCGGTCGACCAGCTCGATCGCATCGGTGATGCTCGCCGGATTGATGCCGTCGAGCGCCTCGCGCAGCGATTGGTGCCCGGTGACGCGCGACATCCATTGGCCGTCGAGCACGTTCATCTCGGAGAAGTAGGTCTTGTGCCCCAGCAGGCTCGCGAACATCTTGTGCTCGTCGGGAAACTTCCAGCCGCCGTCGAACATCGCGCGCTTGTTGAGCGGCGCAAAGGTGATGGCATCGACCTCGCCGGCCTTGGAGAAGTCGATCGCGCGCGAAAGGGTCTCGCCGGTCAACCGACCGGATTCGGCGCTGGCCTTGCCGAGCGGGATTTTGGCGGGATCGGTATTGCCCAAGTCAACGAGCGGTACCGTGCCGCGGCCCCATTTTGCGGCCTTCGGCGAGGCAATCCGCTCGACCTTCAGCTTCACGCCGGCATGTTCCATGCCCATGTCGAGCACGCGGGCATCGCCGACCACGACGAGACGCGCGACATCGGCGAGGCGGTCGTCCGAGAGGATGCGCGCGATCTGCTCGGGGCCGATGCCGGTGCAGTCGCCGGGCGTCAGCGCGATGACAGGAAGTTCGTTGGTGCTGATAGCCATATTGAAGCCTTGGATCCTTACTTCGCTTGCTGGATTTGCGCGGCGGACTGAACCCAGTCCTCGCGATTGAATTCGCCGTCCCATTTCGCGACCACGATCGCGGCGACTGCGTTGCCGATGGTGTTGGTGATGGCACGCGCCAGCGACATGAAACGGTCGATGCCGAGCAGCAACGCCAGCCCTTCCGCCGGGAGCCCTGCGGCGACGACGGTTGCAGCGAGTGCTGCGAACGCACCGCCGGTGACGCCGGCCGCCCCCTTGCTGGTGAACAGCATCACCACGAACAGGCTCAGCTGCTGCGCGGCCGACAGCTCGACACCGTAGACCTGGGCGACGAAGATGGTGGAGAGCGGCAGCGTCAGCGCAACGCCGTCGAGATTGAAGGAATAGCCGGAGGGAATGACGAGGCCAGCGACCGCGCGGCCGACACCGGCCTTCGGCAGCTTTTCCATCATGCCGGGAATAGCGGTCTCCGACGACGAGGTGCCGAGCACCACCAGCAGTTCGGTCCGCAGCAGGCGCAGGAGATCCATCAGGCGAACGCCGACGAGGCGGCAGATGGTGCCGAGGATGACGAAGATGAAGAATGCCATCATCGCCCAGGCGGTGCCGACCAGAAGTGCCAGCGCATAGAGCGTCGCGGCGCCGAATTTTGCCACGGTGAACGCCATGGCCCCGAACGCACCGATGGGCGCCAGCGCCACCACGACATGAACCACGCTGAACACGAGCTCGGTCACGCGCTCGAGGCCCGTCCGCAGCGGGCCGGCTTTCTCGCCGAGCAGCAACAGGCCGATACCGCAGAGCAGCGCCAGCACCAGCACCTGAAGCACGTCGCCGGCGGCAAAGGCGCCGACGAAGCTTTCCGGCACCATGTGCTGGATATAGGCCGACAGCGATCCGACATGGGCCTGCTGATAGCGCGCGACCGTCTCGGCCTGCTGCGCGGTGGCGTGCGCGACGCCCGCGCCGGGCTGTACCCAGCGCACCACGACGAAGCTGATCAGGAGACAGATCGTCGTCACCACCTCGAAATAGGCGAAGGCCTTGAGGCCGATGCGCCCGACCGCTTTCATGTCGCCGACCTGTGCGATCCCGGTGACCACGACCAGGAAGATCAGCGGCGCGATGGTCATCTTGATCAGCGAGATGAAGACATCGCCGAGCGGCTTGAGCTCCACCGCAAAGTTCGGAAACAGAGCACCGAGCAGCGCGCCGAGCGCGGCGCCGGCAACCACGAGGACATATTGCTCGCGCCAGAGCGGCTTGCGGCGGCGTTCGGACGTGGAGCTCGCCATGGGTTCAGACAGCGGCGTCGCGGCAATCTGCAATGTACTTTCCTCCAACGGCATCGGCGCCATGCGTTGACGGCGCTTCGTTCTTGTCTTTCGATGGCGTTTACATTGGACCAGCGGCGTGTCAGGCGCTAATGCCGTATCGGTATGATTTGAGGACGAAACGGCATCATGGACCTGGTCTGGCTGGAGGATTTCCTTGCCATCGCCGAGGAGGGCGGCTTCTCCCGCGCCGCCGAGCGACGGCACGTGACCCAGCCGGCGCTGAGCCGCCGCATCAAGTCGCTCGAGGACTGGCTGGGGACACAGCTGTTCGAACGCTCGACCCACACCATCACGCTCACAGCCGCCGGCGAGAGCTTTCGCCCGGTCGCCGAGGACGTGCTGCGCCGGGTGCTGGTCGGCCGCGAGGAGGCGCTCGAAGTGGCCCGGCTGAAAGCCGAGACCATCACCTTCGTCGCCACGCATTCGCTGTCGCAGACCTTCTTCCCGGAATGGATCCGTAACTCCGATGGCGCGCGCGCGGGCTCGGCCGTGCAGCTCGTCGCCTCGAATTTCGCCGGATGCGAAAAACTGCTGCTGGACGCGCAGGCGCACTTCATGCTGGCGCACTACCATCCGTCGCTGGTGAGCCGGCTCGACATGGACCGCTTCCAGCGCATCGATCTCGCCACCGACGTGCTGATCCCGATCAGCGCGCCGGCGGCAAAGCCGGGCCGCGGTGGCAGCCGTAGCAAGAAGGCACTGCCGCGCTACCCCCTGCCCGGCGCATCCGGCGCGCCGCTGCCCTATCTCGCCTATCACCCGGGCTCGGGCGTGGGGCGGCTTGTCACGTCGTTCCTGGCGGCAAAGGATCCGTCGGCCTGGCTCGTTCCCGGCTTCTCCGCGCCGGTCATGCTGCTGATCGACATGGCGCGCGAGGGGCGCGGCGTGACATGGGCGCCGATGAGCCTCGTCCGCGCCGATCTCGACCATGGCCGCCTGCTGCGGGCCGGCGGGGGCGAATGGGACATTCCGATCAATGTCTCGCTGTTCCGCACCCGCGCCCGCATGACGCGGGCGGCCGAGAATTTCTGGAATTCGGTCCGCAAGGGCCGGCCGGGCGTGAAATCCGCCGCATCTGCGTCTCGGGCCAAGTGAGGCCTAGCATGGAACTTGCATAAATTCTGGGCGACATGGACGCCGCATGAACCTCATCAGTCTCGACATCCGCATGCTCAGGTCGCTGATCTCGGTGGTCGAGACCGGCAGCATCACCGAGACCGCGCGACGGCTGGGCCGCACCCAGCCGGCGATCACGCTGCAGCTGCAGCGGCTGGAGGAGCTGACCGGCAAGCAGCTGTTCGAGCATGGCGGCCGCAGGCTGACGCTGACCGACGACGGCACCACCGTCCTCACCTACGCCAAATCCATCCTGAGGCTGCATGACGAGCTGATCTCGCAGCTGGCGTCGCAGGAGATCGAGGGCCAGGTCGTGCTCGGCACGCCCGACCTCTACGCGGCATTCATGCTGCCGCAGATCCTCAGCGTGTTCCGGAAATCGTTTCCGCGCGTGCAGGTCGAGCTCAACTGCGCGCTGTCGACGCCGCTGGTCGGCCTCGTCAAGCGCGGCGATGTCGACATCGCGCTCGTCACCCGCATGAACGATTTCACCGGCGGCCAGGTGGTGCGGCGCGAGCAGCTGGTGTGGATGACCGGCGAGCAATCCGCCGCGCATCAGGAACGCCCGATCCCGCTTGCGCTGCTGCCGCCGGGCAACATCTATCGCGACTACGCCATCGATACGCTGGAGCGCGCCAATCTGCGCTGGCGCATCGCCTGCGTCAGCGAAAGCGTCGGCGGACTGCAGGCCGCGGCCTTCGCCGGCATGGCGGTCACCGTGCTCGGCCGTAGCGCGCTGGTGCCGGCGATGCGCGAGATCGGGCCGAACGAAGGCCTGCCGCCGCTGCCGAAGATCGAGTTGCTGCTCTACAAATCGAGCGGGGCCACCTCGAAGGCGGCGACCGCGCTGCACGACTATCTCGCGCATTATCTGCGCCTCGACGAAGAGCTCAGCGGCCGCGGTGCGCCGATCGAGCTGGGCTAGACCCAAACAACACGAAAACAACCCCATGCACAGTAGAACGGCCCTTGTTTGCAAAGGGGTTTTCGCGTTCCTCCTCCGGCTAGCGTAACGCCACCTGCGGCCAGAACTTGGCCCAGGGCTGCGCCGCTTCAAATGCCGCTGCGATGCGGAAGATGGTGGGCTCGTCGAGCCAGGGCGCGACGATCTGAAGACCGACCGGCATGCCGTCGCGATCGAAACCGCAAGGCAGCGTCGCCGCCGGAAGCCCGGCGAGATTGATCGGCCAGGTGAAGGGCGACCAGCCGAGATGCGGATCGATCTTCTTGCCATCGATCGTGTCGACGCCGATCCGGCCAGCCTCGAATGCGGTCACCGCGACCGTCGGCGTCACCAGCACATCGACGCGCTCGAACAGTTTGACGAAGGCATTGCGTGCCTGGCCGCGGCGGTAACTGGCTTCGATGTAGTCCGTGCCGGTATAGCGACGGCCGGCGCTGACGACATCGCGATAGTCCGCTTCGGAACTGGCGAGATCGGCAGTCGTCTTGGTCGCGACGGCGGCGGCCTGTTCGGTGAACGCGATCGGCTTCAGCGTGTGCTCCAGAATGCCGGGATCGAGACCCGGGCCATCCATAGTGACCTGCGCGCCGCAGGAATCCAGAATGGCGAGCGCCTTGCCAAAGGCAGCACAGACATCGGGGCTGACGGCGGCGTAACCGAGATCGGCACTGGCGCCGATGCGAATGCCATCGAGCCGCCCTGCATTCGCATCGAAGCGACGCGTGGACACCGGAAGGCTTGCGGCATCACGTAGATCGTAGCCGGCAATGATCTCCAGCGTCAGCGCGGCATCCGCGACCGTCCGCGTGATCGGCCCGGTATGCGCGAGCGAGGCCCAGGACGGCGGCGAGAATCCGGGCGAGCGGGGCACCAGGCCGAAGGTCGGCTTCAGCCCGAACACGCCGCAGAAGGACGACGGCACGCGGATCGAGCCGACGCCGTCGGTGCCGATCGCGATCGGACCGCAACCGGCGGCGACGCCCGCCGCCGCACCGCCACTCGATCCGCCGCTGGTGCGGCCGGGATTCCAGGGGTTTCGCGTCGTACCCGTGACGGGGCTGTCCGCCGTCAGCTTGTAGCCGGACTCGCAAGTCGTGGTCTTGCAGGTGACGATCGCGCCGGATGCTTTCAGCGCCGACACCACGGCGGCATCGACATCGGGCACAAAACTCTTGTTCATCGGCGAGCCGGCATAGGCCGGCACGCCCGCAACGAACACGAGATCCTTGATCGTGACGGGCACGCCGGCAAGCGGCCCCTTCGCTTCGCCCGACCGCATCTCCTTGGTGATACGGTCGGCCTCCGACCTCGCCTGCTCATACATCGGTGTCACCACCGCATTGCAGGCTTCATTTGCGGCTTCAAGCGCGGCAATGGTGTCGTCGACGACATCGCGCGGGGTGAACGCCTTGCGCCGGTAGCCGGCCATGATCTCGATTGCAGAAAGCGCGCCAAGGCCAGTCGGCGCCGGCGGGAAGGCCGCTCGGCCGGAACCATCAGTCATCATCAACCCTAAAGAGCTAGCTGAGCGCCGCGTCGACGGCGCGCTTGGCCATCACCGTGACGAGATGCGCACGGTAATCGGCTTCGGCATGGATATCGGAGGTGAGACCGTCGGTGTCGATCTTGATCGCCGCGATTGCGGACGGATCGAAATTCTCCGACAGCGCCACCTCCATCGGCGGCACGCGGAACACGCCCGGCCCCGCGCCGGTTACGGCGACGCGGACACCATCGGCGAATTTCGCGACGAACGCGCCGACCAGCGCATAACGCGACGCCGGCGCCTTGAATTTTGCGTAACCGGCCTTGAGCGGTACGGGAAAGCGGATCGCCGTGATGATCTCGCCGGTTTCAAGCGCGGTCTCGAACAGGCCGAGAAAGAACTTGTCGGCCGCGATCTCCCGCGTGCTGGTGACGATGGTGGCACCGAGACCGAGCACGCCGGCCGGATAATCCGCAGCCGGATCGTTGTTCGCCACCGAGCCGCCAATGGTGCCGCGGCTGCGCACGGCGGGGTCGCCGATCATCGACGCCAACGCCGCGAGCCCGGGGATCTTCGCCTGCACGAGCTTCGAGGCCGCCACCACGGCATGCGGCGTCATCGCACCGATGGTGATGGTGGCGCCGTCGTCGGTGATGCCTTTGAGGGATTCGAACTTCGACAGGTCGACCAACGCGGCGGGGCTCGCGAGCCGCTGCTTGATCGTCGGGATCAGCGTCATGCCGCCGGCGACGAGCTTGCTGTCCTCGATCGAGGTCAGGAGCTTGGCCGCGTCCGGGATCTGGTCGGGTTGATGATAGGCAAATGGTTTCATTGTTGTCCTCCCTATTCCGCGGCGACCGGCAGCGACGCGTTCTGCAGCAGGCGCCAGATCCGGTTCGGCGTCGCCGGCATGTCGACATGGGTGACGCCGAGATGCGACAATGCATCGACCACGGCGTTGATGACGGCGGCCGGCGAGCCGATGGTGCCGACCTCGCCGCACCCCTTCACGCCCATCGGGGTGTGCGTGCAAAGCGTGGAGTGGGTCGCGACCTTCATCATCGGCATGTGATCGGCACGCGGCATGCAATAGTCCATCAGCGAGCCTGACAGCAGCTGACCCGAGCCTTCGTCATAGACCGCGTTCTCGAACAGCGCCTGGCCGACGCCCTGCACGATGCCACCGTGCAACTGGCCCTCGACGATCATCGGATTGATGACCGTGCCGACGTCGTCGACCGCCGTGTAGTTGACCAGCGTCACCGTGCCCGTCTCCGGATCGACCTCGACCTCGGCGATGTGGCAGCCGCCGGGATAGGTGAAGTTGACGGGATCGTAATAGGCCTGCTCCTCCAGCCCCGGCTCCAGCACCTCGAGCGGGTAGTTGTGCGGCACGTAAGCCGCGCCCGCGATCTCCTCGAACGACTTGATGCGGTCCGTGCCCGCGACCGAGAAGTTTCCGGCCTCGAACTGGATATCGACTTCGGCGGCCTCGAGCAGATGCGCCGCGATCTTCTTGCCCTTGGCGATCACCTTGTCGGTCGCCTTGGACAGCGCAGCACCACCCACCACCAGCGAGCGGGAGCCATAGGTGCCCATGCCGAACTGCACGCGGTCGGTATCGCCGAACACGATGTCGACATTCTCGAAGGCGACGCCGAGCTTGTCGGAGACGATCTGCGCGAACGTCGTCTCGTGGCCCTGGCCGTGATTGTGGGTACCGATCATGACCGTGACCTGACCGGTCGGATGCACGCGCACCGTGGCACTCTCGTAGAGGCCGCCGCGGGCGCCAAGCCGGCCGGCGAAGCGCGACGGCGCGAGACCACAGGCCTCGACATAGGTCGAGTAGCCGAGCCCGCGGAATTTGCCCTTGCTGGCGGAGGCCGCCTTGCGGATGCCAAAACCCTTCACATCGGCGGCAACCAGCGCGCCGTCGAGGCAGCCCATCGGATCGCCGGAATCGTACTGCACCAGCACCGGGGTCTGGTACGGGTAGGCCTCCTTCGGGATCATGTTGCGGCGGCGGATCTCGACGCGGTCGATACCCATCTCGCTCGCGGCGACATCGACGATGCGCTCCAGCACGAAGGTCGCCTCGGGCCGGCCCGCGCCGCGATAGGCATCGACCGGCACCGTGTTGGTGAAGACCACCTTCACATTGCAGTAGATCGCGGGCGTGGTGTAGACGCCGCCAAGCAAGGGACCATAGAGATTGGTCGGAATGTTCGGCCCGAAGGTCGAGAGATAGCCGCCCATGTTGGCGAGCGTGTTGACGCGGAACGCCAGGAACTTTCCGTGTTCATCGAGCGCAAGCTCGGCTTCGGTGACGTGGTCGCGGCCATGGCGATCGGAGACGTAACCTTCCGAGCGGCTCGCGACCCATTTGATCGGCCGCTTCACCCACTTGGCGGCCCAGGTGATCACGGCCTCCTCGCCATAGTGGAACTGCTTGACGCCGAAGCCGCCGCCGACATCGGGCGCAACCACGCGCAGCTTGTGCTGCGGGATGTTCAGCACCAGCGCGCCCATCAGGAAGCGCACGACGTGCGGAAACTGGCTGGTGGTCCACAGCGTGAAGCGGTCGGTGCCCGGCTCGTATTCGGCGATCGCCGCGCGCGGCTCCATCGGATTGCCGATCAGGCGATTGTTCACCAGGCTGAGTTTGGCGACATGCGCGGCCTTGCGAAAAGCGGACTCCACGGCCGCCTTGTCGCCGAGCTCCCAATCGCAGCAGATGTTGTTCGGGACGTCGTCGAACAATTGCGGCGCATTCGGCCGCACCGCTTCGAGCACGCCCACGACAGAGGGCAGCACGTCGTAATCGACATTCAAGAGCTCTGCCGCGGCATTGGCCTGCTCCGGCGTCTCCGCGACGACGAAGGCCACCATGTCGCCGACGAAACGCACCTTGCCTTGCGCCAGCATCGGGAACGGCGGTTCCTTCATCGGCACGCCTTTGGCGTCCGAAATGCCCCAGCCACAGGGCAGACCGCCGAGGCCGTCGGCCTTGACGTCGTCGCCGGTCAGGACGGCGATGACACCGGGCGAGGCCAGCGCCGCGCTCTTGTCGATGCCACGCAGCACCGCGTGCCCGTGCGGCGAACGCACGAACACGCCGGCTGACATGCCGGGGCGCTTGATGTCAGAGACGTAATTGCCGCGGCCGGTGAGGAAGCGTTGATCCTCTTTTCGCTTCGGTGCGGCGCCGATGCCGATCACATTGCCCATGGTCACTCTCCCTTGGCGGCGTTCATGGCGGCGGCGCCGGCCATCACGGAAACCACGATGTTCTGGTAGCCGGTGCAGCGACAGATATTGCCTTCGAGGCCGTGACGGACCTCGGCCTCGGTCAGGTCCGGCTTACCGGTGGCGAGCGCGACCGCGGTCATCAGCATGCCCGGCGTGCAGAAGCCGCATTGCAGACCGTGATGCTCGCGAAACGCCTCCTGCATCGGATGCAACTGGTTCGAGCCCGGCGCACCTTGCAGACCCTCGATGGTGAGCAGCGTCGCGCCGTCGAGCGCGGGCGCCAGCAGTGTGCAGCTCTTCACCGGCAACCCGTCGAGATGCACGACGCAGGCGCCGCACTGGCTGGTGTCGCAGCCGATATGAGTGCCCGTGAGATTGAGCTGCTCGCGCAAGAGCTCGGCGACGAGCGTCGCGGGTTCGACATCCACGGTGGTGGGCCGGCCGTTGAGTGTGAAGGATATCTGCAAGGTCATACTCCTGCGCGACGGGGCTTTAGGCGAGTGGAAGCGCGCTGCCGGTGGCCCATGTGGCCATGACGACATCGCCGACGGTGAAGGGATCTGCGAAGAAGGTCTTTTCCGGCACATAGGCGACGAACTCGTCGTCCGGCACGGTGTCGAGCATGACCTTGACGAAGTAGCCCTGGTACTCGATCGCGAGCACGCGGCTCGGCAGCGACGTGGTGTAGCCGGGCGGCAGGTCCCTGCCCGGCCTGACCAGCGCGACGTCGTCGCGGCGCACGGCGATATCGACCTTGTCGCCCACGCTGACGGTCGGGCGCGCCTGCAGCGGCACTTCGATGCCGGAGGGTGCGGCCTGTGCGAGCGTAAAGCTCGCACCGTTGACCTTTTCGACGCGGCCGGACAGCACGTTCTGGCCGCCCATGAACTCGGCGACATAGCGGTCGTGCGGATGGGCGTAGACGTCGCGCGCAGCGCCCGCCTGCTTGATCTTGCCCTGCTCCATCACCACCACGAGATCCGCGAGCGCGATCGCCTCGAGCTGGGTGTGGGTGACATGGATGAAGGTGATGCCAAGCTCCTGCTGCATCCGCCGCAGCTCCTGCCGCATCTGGACACGGAGCTGCTCGTCAAGCGCCGACAACGGCTCGTCGAGCAGCAGCACGCGCGGTTCCGTGATCGCGGCCCGCGCCAGCGCCACGCGCTGCTGCTGGCCACCGGAGAGCTGCGCCGGAAGGCGGTCGGTGAACTGTGTCAGCCGGACCTTCTCGATCATGGCGTCGGCTGCCCGGAGACGATCGGCTTTGGACTGACCTCGCACGCGCAGCGCAAAGGCGATGTTCTCGCGGACCGTCAGATGGGGAAACAGTGCGTAGGACTGGAACATCATCGCCGTGCGGCGCTGCACGGGCGCAAGCCCCACCACATTCTGGCCGCCGATCACGATCTCGCCCGCGGTCGGGTCTTCATGGCCGGCGATCATGCGCAGGATCGTGGTCTTGCCGCAGCCGGACGGGCCGATGAAGCAGCAATAGGCGCCGTCGTCGATCTTGAGATTGACGCCGTCGACCACGTTGGTGACGCCGTCAAAGCTCTTGCAGACGCCTGCCAGTTCGATATCGCCGCGATCGCTCTTCATTCTCAACCCTTGGCCTGGCTGCCGCGCTTCTTCTGGATCAGCACGATGGTGCCGAGGCTTGCGCCGATGACGATGAAGGAGACGATGGTGGTCACGGTGCCGAGCGCATAAAGCGAGGGCGAGGTGACGTTCAGCGTCATGCTCCAGATTTCCAGCGGCAGCGTGTTCAGCGAGCCCGCGGTCTGCAGGCTGCGCGCGAATTCGTCGTAAGAGAGCGTGAACCCGAACAGCGCGACCGCGACGAGGCCGGGTGCGAGCACCGGGATCATCACCAGCCAGATCGACTGCCAGCGGCTGGCGCCGAGATCGTAGGCCGCCTCCTCCCAGACGTGGTTGAAGCGCGACATCACCGCGAACATCACGAGCACGCCGAACGGCAGCGTCCAGGACAGCTGCGCGCCGAGTGCGGAGGTATACCAGCTCGCATCCAGCCCCAGCGCCTGGAACAGAAGCCCCGTGCCGAGGCCGAGCACGAGGCCGGGTGCGACCAGGCTGCCGATCATCATGTAGAAGACGAATGTGTCGCCGCGGAAGCGCTTGCGGAAGCCGAGTCCGGCGAGGAACGACACCACGACGGTGATGATCGTGACGATCATCGCCAGCTTGATCGAGCGGTCGAACGAGCCCTTGACGTCGCCGGTCCGCGCCTGGGTGAAGAGATCGACGAACCAGTGCAGCGAATGCCCCTTCATCGGGAACACGAGGCCGCCTCTGATATCCTGGAACGACAGGATGTAGATGCAGAACATCGGGCCATAGAGGGCGATGACGTAAGCGGCGAACAGCGCCGCCAGCACATAGAACGTCCAGGGCCGGCCGCCTTTGCTCGGCGCGATCGCCTTGGTCGTCGCCGGCGCGACAGACTCGGACGCGCCGGTCTTGGACGCGCCTGTTTTGGGCATGTCGGCGAGAACCGCGCTCATCGCGTGATCTCCTGCCTGATATCGACGGTGCGCAGGATCAGCGAGACGATCGCGACCAGCGCCAGCGTCAGCAGCACGGCACTCGCCGCCGCCGTCGGATATTGCAGCACGCCGACGTCTTCATAAAACGCGCTGACCACCGAGGCCGAGCCGCCGCCGGACATCACCTTGACCACGAAGAAGTCGCCCATCACGATCGAAACCACGAAGATGGTGCCGAGCGCGATGCCGCTCTTGGACATCGGCACCACGATCAGGCGCATGATGTCGAAACGGCTGGCGCCGGCGTCGATCGCGGCCTCGATCAGCTTCTTGTCGATCCGCGCCATGGAATTAAAGATCGGCACGATCATGAAGATCGTGAGCTGGTGAACATAGGCGATGACGACGGCGAGGTCGGAGAACAGCAGCACTTCCAGCGGCTGGTGGATCACGCCCATCGCGAGCAGCGCCTGATTGATCAGGCCTTCCTTGCCCAGCAGCGGGATCCAGGAAATCATCCGGATGATGTTCGAGGTCCAGAACGGCACCGTGCACAGCAGGAACAAGCCGATCGCCAGCAACTGGTTGCGGACATGAAACACCAGGAAATAGGCGACGAAGAAGCCGATGATCAGCGTGAAGATCCAGGTCAGCACGGTGAACTTGATGGTCGCCAGATACAGCTTCAGCGTCAGCGCCGAGTGCAGCACCTCGACATAGCTTGCCAGCGTGAAACCCGGCGTCAGCCCGCCAAAGCCGTCGGCGGCGAAGAAGCTCGCGGCCAGCACGACCAGGATCGGCGCCACGAAGAACGGCACGAGCACCAGGACCAGCGGCGACACATAAAGCCAGCCGGCGAGATTGGAGCGCGAAGGACTTGAGCTTGGACTGGGCTGCATATCAGCAATTGCCTCGAACTCGGTCTTGTCGCACCGGCGCGTGACGGCGCCGGTGCTTCGCTTGGGTCAGGGAAAGCAGGTTTCAGGCCACCTTGAAGTCGTTCCAGCGCTTGTTCATGTAGGCCGCCTCGTCCATCAGCGTGTTCCAGCACGAGATGTTCTTGACGCGGTCGAGGAACGAGCCGCCGTCACGCTTGGTGCCGACCTTCTCCATCGGCACGCCATAGGGATCATTGATGACTTCAGGCGCCGGCTTGCCGTCGTACCAGAAGTCCCATTCGGCAGCGGTCAGGAACTTCTTCGCCGTCGACGGCACCGGGCTGTAATAGCCGTAGCGGCCGACGAAGCCGCCCTGCCAACCCGACAGATACCAGTTGAGATATTCGTAGGCGGCGTCGAGCTTCTTGCCGGAGAGGTGCTTCATCAGGCCCATGCCGTTGCACCAGCCGCGATAGCCTTCCTTGCCGTTCTTGACGTTGACCGGCGCGTAGACGCAGGGGATTTCCTTGACACGCACGGCCGCCACCGCCGGCGACCACATCGACTGGATCACCACTTCGCCCGCCGCCATCAGCTGCACCGACTGGTCGAAGGTGGTCCAGGTCGCGCGGAACTGGCCCTGCTTCTTCAGGTCGATCAGCTTGTTGCAGGTGAAGTCGATCTCCTCCTTGGTCATGTTGCCCTTGTTGCCGTACTTGATCAGCCCGGCGCTTTCGAAGCAGAGCGCGGCATCCATGATGCCGATCGCGGGCACGTCGAGGATCGCGGCCTTGCCCTTGAACTTCGGATCGATCAGGTCCTTCCACTCGGTCACTTCGTGACCGACGAGATCGGGGCGATAGCCGATCGAGTCGGCATTGTAGACCTGCGGCAGGAAGGTTGCCCATTCGGTGACGCCATCGTGCAGATCGGTCGAGTCCGGCTTGGAGATGTACATGGCCTCGTAAGGCGAAATGCCCTGACGCGGGATCTTGTGGCCGTCGATCTCGCCCTTGGTGAAGATCGGCAGGATGTTGTCGAACTCCTTGATCTTCTTGACCTCGATGCCCTGGATCACGCTGCGCTTGGCGGCGAGCTTGGCCTGCCAGCCCTCGAGGTCGGCGATATCGACCGTATTAGGCTGGCTTATGAAGCGGTTGATGGCGGCGGAGGTGTCGAGGTTCTGCATCGTCACCTTGAAGCCGAGGTCCTTGGCGGCCTGGTCGCCGATCGCCTTCACGACGGAATAGGAGACGCCGACATGGCGCAGCTCGATGTCCTTGATCTCCTGCGCCCAGATGGTCGGGAATCCGCGGATCGCATCCGACCCCGCGGCCGCACCCGCAACAGCGGCCGCACCCTTCAACAGCGTGCGCCGGCTCAGCTTTTTCGTCGATCCCGCTTCCATTCCCGCCGGATTGGAGGTGGACGTTCCCTTCGTCTCATCAGACATGGCAACCCTCGTTGGTTACGATGAACGCTCGCACCGATCGCCATTGATCGGCTGCTTTCCGTGATCAGTTGCGCGTGAGGCTATGGCTGAGGTTTCGCGAAGTAAAATTGGAAGTAAAAATTCGGCGTATAAGAGCGGCTAATGGTTCGGGTCGCTGCATTTGCTTTTGGCAGCGCGCATAAGAAGGCGTCAGGCCGTGCATACAAGCGCACGTAGACAACGGCGCGGGCCCCTTTGCGCGGCAACAGCGGCGACGATTGTGCTGCTCATTGCCGCAACCTCGGGCGTCGCACTTGCCGACGAAACATCCGTTGCGGCGGCGACGTTGAAAGCGATCGGAAAGATCGACCCGCGCTTTCAGTCCTACAATATCGAGATGGTGGAGGTGACGGGCGGACGGTTCTGGAAGCCGTATCCGCGCGCGGGCCGCAGCTTCGATCAGCGCGATCGCTACAGCTTCAGGCCTCCGATCGATCTGTCCAACGCGCGCCTGCGCAAGCTCGCAGCCGCTCTGTCGCCGGCCTATGTGCGGGTCAGCGGAACCTGGGCCAACGCGACGTTCTTTGCCGACACGGAGAGCGCACCGTCGGAACCGCCTGCCGGTTTCGACTCCGTGCTCACCCACGCGCAGTGGCGCGGCATCGTCGATTTCGCGCGCGCTGTCGATGCGGAGATCGTCACCTCCCTGGCCGTCAGTCCCGGTAGCCGCAACGGCAATGGTACCTGGCGACCGGATCAGGCCCAACGCCTGCTCGATTTCACGCGCTCGCTCGGCGGCCGCCTCAGCGCCATCGAGTTCATGAATGAGCCGACGCTCGCGGCCGGCGCTCCGCCCGGGTACGACGCGACCGCCTACGGCCGTGACATCAAGATTTTTCGCGAATGGATTCGGCACAGTGCGCCGGAGACGCTGATCGCAGGGCCCGGCTCTGTCGGCGATACCGCCTCCCCATCCGGCTCAGGCATCACCACGCGCGATCTGCTCGCCGCGTCCGGCCCCGGCGTCGACCGCTTCTCCTATCATCACTACAACACGATCTCGCCGCGCTGTGGGGGCCGCGATGACCCGGCGCAGGCGGTTTCGGAACAATGGCTCGCGCGCACCGATACGACGCTGGCGATCTATCGCGACTTGCGCGACAGGTTCGAGCCGGGCAAGCCGATCTGGCTGACCGAGACAGCGGATGCGGCTTGTGGCGGCAATCGCTGGGACAAGACATTCCTCGACACGTTTCGTTATCTCGACCAGCTCGGGCGGCTGGCCAAAGCCGGCGTCCAGGTCGTGATGCACAACACGCTGGCCGCGAGCGACTACGGCCTGCTGGATGAGACGACATTCCGTCCCCGACCGAACTACTGGGCTGCGCTGCTCTGGCATCGGCTGATGGGATCGACGGTGCTCGAGACAGGTCTCGCGGTCGTCCCGGGTCTTCACGTCTACGCGCATTGCCATCCGAAGCTGAACGGCGCGGTCACGCTGCTCGCAATCAACATTTCGCGCGATGCTTCGCGCTCGCTCGCCCTGCCGCTTCCGTCCGAGCGTTACACGCTCAGCTCCGCCCGGCTGCAGAGTGCCGGCGTGCAATTGAACGGCAACCCGCTCGCGCTTGCGGCGGGCGATCGAATACCTGACATCGCGAGCCTTCCGACAGCGGCCGGCACGATCCGTCTCGCCCCGGCCACGATCACATTCCTGGTGATCCCCGGCGCGGCCAATCCCGCCTGCCTCTGACTGCCTGCCTCTGACCGCCTATGATTTCAGCGTGTCGCGCGCGGTCTCCGGCGCCATCAGCGTCGCAACAATCGTGATGATCGACAGCGCGATGATGTAGAGCGATACCGGCCAGTACGTGCCGGCCCAGGCGAGCAGCGCGGTTGCGATCAGCGGCGAGAAGCCGCCGCTCAGCGCGGCTGCGACATTTGCGCCGAGCGAGGCGCCGCTGTAGCGCACCTGGGTGCGGAACAGTTCCGGCATGAACGCCGCTTTGGGTCCGAACAGCAGCGCATGCGTCAGCGTCATCGTGACCACGAGCGCGAGCGTGATCTGCACCGGGTCCCTGGTGTCGAGGAACCAGAACAGCGGAAACGCGAGCGCGACGGAGAACACGCCGCCGGCGAGATAGAGCGCCTTGCGGCCGAAGATATCGGACAGCCAGCCGGCGAGCGGCAGCGTCGCGAATTCGACGATCGCGGCATAGACCACCGCATTCAGGATCACCTGGCGCGGCAGGCCGAGCTTCGTCGTGGCATAGACCACGGTGAAGACGGTGAGGAGATAAGCGAGCCCGACTTCGGACACCGTGATGCCGATCGCCAGCAGGAAGCTGCGCCAGTCGCGCCGTATCACCTCCCACACCGGCTGCGCCAGCACCTCCTTGCGCTCGACCACCTCCTTGAAGTGCGGCGTCTCCGCGAGCTTGAGCCGCACGATGAAGCCTACGCCGACCAGCAGGATGCTGATCAGGAACGGCACGCGCCAGCCCCAGCTCAGGAAGTCGGCCTCGGGCAGTTGCGTCATCAGCCCGAAAATGCCGGTGGAGGCGGCAACGCCGACGGGAAAGCCGATCTGCACCAGGCTGCCATAAAAGCCGCGCCGATTGCCGGCATGCTCGGCCACCATGACGACCGCGCCGCTCCACTCGCCGCCGAGACCGATGCCCTGGACGAAGCGCAGGATGACGAGCAGGATCGGCGCCCAGACCCCGATCTGGCTGTAGGTCGGCAGGCATCCGATCAGGAAGGTGCCGAGCCCCATCGCGATCATGGTCGCGACCAGCATCCTCTTGCGGCCGAGCCGGTCGCCGTAATGTCCGATGATGGCGCCGCCGATCGGCCGCGCCACGAAGCCGACGGCGTAGGTCGAGAATGCCGCGAGCGTGCCGACGAACGGGTCAAAGCTCGGGAAGAACAGCTTGTTGAGCACGAGGGCGGCGGCCGTGCCGTAGATCAGGAAATCGTACCACTCGATCGCGGTGCCGAGCGCACTCGCCCACACCACATGCGCCGTGGTCGACCGCTCCGTGACGCCGGAGACCCCCGCTGCTGCCGTCATTGCCATGCGCCCCACGATTCCAGCGGACATCATGGCCAATCATGATGTCCGTTGCAACTTACGGGGGTGTTCCGGATTGCTTCGCTTTGCTCGCAAGGACGAGACGCACCAAAATTCGCCATTGACAAATTAATTTGCTAATATCTAATTCCTCGCCAGAACAACCGGCCGCGCCAAGGCGGCCCATAAAAGAGAGGGAACGACGATGAGAGGGCTTTTGGCCTGCACCATGCTCGCGGCCATGACGTCTGCCGCCATGACCACTATTGCGAGCGCGCAAGTCTCCGACGACGTGGTGCGGATCGGCGTGCTGACGGATCTCTCCAGCTGGGGCCGCGACAATTCCGGACCCGGATCGGTCGAGGCCGCCAAGATGGCGGTGGAGGAGTTCGGGCCGACCGTGCTCGGCAAGCCGATCGAGATCATCAGCGCCGACCACCAGATGAAGACCGACGTCGGCGTCAATATCGTGCGCGGCTGGTTCGACAACGGCAAGGTCGATGCGGTCGTCGACATTCCCAATTCCGGCATCGCGATCGCCGTGCACAACATGGTGCGCGAGCGCAACAAGATCGCGCTGCTGTCCGGCCCCGGCGCGAGCTCGCTCACCGACGAGCTGTGCAGCCCGAACACCGTGCACTTCACCTACGACACCTATGCGCTGTCGAAGGTGACCGCCTCCGCCGTGATCAAGGAAGGCGGCAAGTCCTGGTACTTCATCACCGCCGACTACGCCTTCGGCCAGCAGCTCGAGAAGGACGCCACGCGCTTCATCAACGAGATGGGCGGCAAGGTGCTTGGCGGCGTCAAACATCCGACCAACACGGCGGACTTCTCCTCCTTCGCGCTGCAGGCGCAGAGCTCCAAGGCCGACGTCGTCGCCTTCGCCAATGCCGGCCAGGACACCGACAACGCCATCAAGCAGTCCGGCGAGTTCGGCCTGGTCCAGGGCGGCCAGAAGCTGGTCGGCCTCCTGATGTTCGACACCGACGTGCACGCGATCGGGCTGAAGTCCGCGCAAGGCACCTACATGACGACGGCGTCGTACTGGAACATGGATGAGGCGACGCGGGCCTGGTCGAAAAAGTTCTTCGCCCGCACCAACGTGATGCCGACCATGATCCAGACCGGCGTCTATGGCTCGGTCCTGCACTATCTCAAGGGCATCAAGGCCGCCGGCACCGACGATCCGGCCAAGGTGATGGCCAAGATGCGCGAGCTGCCGATCGAGGACACCTTCGTCCATGGTGGCAAGTTGCGCGAAGACGGCCGCGTCATCCGCGACATGTATCTGGCGAAGGTGAAGTCGCCCGAGCAGTCCAAGGAGCCCTGGGACTATCTGGAGATCATCAAGACCGTGAAGGGCGAGGACGCCTATCGCCCGGTCTCCGAGTCCAAATGTCCGCTGCTGAAGAAGTGAGGCTCACATGACCGGCAACGAGCGCAACGCAAGCGAAACATACGAGTGCGATGTGCTCGTGGCCGGATCGGGTGCGTCCGGCATGTCGGCCGCGATCACCGCGCGCTATCGCGGCCTCGACGTGCTGATCGTCGAGAAGGAGCCGCGCTTCGGCGGCACCACCGCACGCTCCGGCGGCTGGCTCTGGATCCCCGGCACGTCGCTGGCGAAAGCCTACGGCATCGCGGAGACGCCGGAGCAAGCCCGCACATATCTGCGGCACGAGGCCGGCAACAATTTTGACGCCGCGCGCGTCGATGCATTCTTGAGCGCCGGCCCCGAAGCCGTCGATTTCTTCACCACCAAGACGGCGCTGCGCTTCGACATGCCGCTGGTGTTCCCGGACTACCATGCCGAAGCGCCCGGCGGCACGCAGGGCGGCCGCTCGATGGTGACGCGCCCGTTCGACGGCCGCGAGCTCGGCGATCAGATCAAGACGCTCGGCATGCCGCTGCCCGAGCTCACCGTGTTCGGCATGATGCTGGGCTCCGGCAAGGAGATCATCCATTTCATGCGCGTGACGAAGTCGCTGACCTCGGCGGTCTATGTCGCAAAGCGCCTGTCGCGGCACCTGATGGACGTGCTGCGCTACGGCCGCGGCATGACCTTGACCAATGGCAACGCGCTCGCCGGGCGTCTCGCCAAATCCGCGCAGGATCTGAAGATCCCGATGTGGCTGTCCTCGCCGGTCCGCGAGCTGACCGTCGAGAACGGCGCGGTGACGGGCGCGATCGTTTCGCGCGAGGGCCGCGAGGTCCGTGTCCGTGCGCGCGCGGGCGTCGTGCTCGCCTGCGGCGGCTTCCCGCATGATGTCGAGCGGCGGAAGAAGATGTTTCCCCACGCGCCGACCGGCCATGAGCACTTTTCGCCCGGCCCGACCGGCAACACCGGCGACGGCCTGCGTCTTGCGGAGAGCGCCGGCGGGCATGTCGAGGACCGCCTGCCGAATGCGGCGGCCTGGGTGCCGGTGTCGCTGACCACGCGCAAGGACGGCTCGAAGGGCGTGATGCCGCACTTCATCGACCGCGCCAAGCCCGGCGTGATCGCGGTGATGCGCGACGGCAAGCGCTTTGCCAATGAAGGCAATTCCTATCACGACTTCGTCCAGGCCATGATCAAGGCCGCAAAGCCCGGCGAAGAGATCGCGGCCTATCTCGTCTGCGACCACCCGACGCTGCGCAAATACGGCCTCGGCTGCGTGCCGCCGTTCCCGATGCCGCTCGGTCATCACCTCGCGACCGGCTACCTCATGCGCGGCGACACGCTTGAAGCGCTGGCGGCGAAGGCCGGCATCGATGCGAAAGCGTTCGCCGAGACCGTCAAGCAGTTCAATGCGACCGCTCCGCAGGGGCATGACGCCGCATTCGGCAAGGGCTCAAAGGCCTATAACCGCTACCAGGGCGATGCCATGCACGGCCCCAACCCCTGCATCGCGCCGATCGAGAACGGTCCGTACTACGCCATCAAGATGGTGGTCGGCGATCTCGGCACCTATGCCGGCATTGTCACCGACGAGAACGCGCGTGCGCTCGACGCCGAGGGCCGGGTGATTCCCGGGCTCTATGCCGCCGGCAACGACATGGCGAGCATCATGGGCGGCAATTATCCCGGCGCCGGCATCACGCTTGGGCCGGCGCTGACCTTCGGCTACATTGCCGGCCGTCATCTCGCCGACAGCGCCGCCAAGCGCGACGCGGCGTAAACCACACGCCAGGGGGCGCATGAAGAGAGAAAGCCGCGGCATCCAGTCGATCGAGGTCGGCGGAGAATTGCTCCGCGCCCTCGCCAGGAGCGGCGAGCCGATGATGCTGCGCGATCTCGCGCGCGAGGCCGGCATGACGCCGGCCAAGGCGCATCCTTATCTCGCCAGCTTTTCGCGCATCGGCCTGATCGAGCAGGACGAGACCACCGGCCGCTACGAGATCGGCGCGCTCGCGCTGGAGCTCGGCCTGATCAGCCTGCGCCGCCTCTCCGGCGTCCGCATCGCCCAGCCGAAGATCGCCGCACTGGCGAGCCAGATCGGGCACGCCGTCTCGCTCGCGGTCTGGGGCACGCACGGCCCGACCGTGGTCCAGCTCGAAGAACCCGGCCAGCCCGTCCACATCGTGATGCGCGCCGGATCGGTGATGGCACTGCTGGAAACCGCGACGGGCCGCGCCTTCGCAGCCTTCCTGCCGGAGAAGACCATCAACGCCGCGCTCGAAAGCGGCCTCGACCGTCACGGCGTCGGCTACAATCCCAAGCGCGCCGTGAAAGGCGCCAAGGTCACCGAGATGCTGACCGAGGTCCGCAAGCACGGCCTCGCCCGCGCGCTCGGCGATCCCCTGCCCGGCGTGAATGCGTTCTCGGCGCCGGTGTTCGACCATGCCGGCCATGTCGCGCTGGTCATCACCGCGATGGGGCCGGAAGGCACGTTCGATGCGCGCTGGGACAGCCCGATCGCGCATGCACTGCGCGATTGCGCGAGCCACATTTCGAAGCGGCTCGGCCATGGCATGACGATCGCGGCGGAGTGAGGTTTCCGAGTCGTCCTGGCGAAAGCCAGGACCCATTACCCCGGGGAGTAGTTGTCGTCTAAGCTAGTGACCACAAGTCTTCGTCAAACCACGTCTTGTGGTAATGGGTCCTGGCTTTCGCCAGGACGACACCGAAAATGTGGCAGCGGCTTCGCCCGCCCTCTACTTGTCCTTCACCGGCACCGTGTAGTTCAGGATCAGCCGGCCGCCATCGGGATAGATGGTCTGTCCGGTGATATAGGACGCGTCGTCGCTGGCGAGGAACGCCACGACGGAGGCGACCTCGCTCGGCTCGCCACCGCGCCCCGCAGGCGTCCGCGACATCACGGTCTTGCGGGCATCTTCGGAGGTGTAGATCGAGGACGCCACCATGTCGGTCAGGATCGTGCCGGGGCCGACCGCGACGACGCGGATGTTGTGCGGAGCGAGCGCGACGGCCGCGACCGACGTCAGCTGCTTCATGCCACCCTTGGACATCGCGTAGGTCGCAAGCGCGGGGATCGCCAGCAGCGCGTTGACCGAGGACATGTTGATGATGACACCACCGCCGCCCTGCGCGATCATCTGCTTGGCCGCGGCCTGGACGCCGAAGAACGCGCCCTTCAGATTGATGCCGATGATCTCGTCGAATTCGGCTTCGGAAATCTCCAGGATGTCGCGGTTGCGGGCGACACCGGCATTGTTGACCATGATGTCGAGCCGGCCGAATTCCTTCGCGGCGGTGGCGACGAGCTGGTCGACGTCGGCGCGCTTGGCGACATTGCCGACGACGGTGCGCAGAGCATCGGGCCGGCCGAGCTCGGCAGCCGTTGCCGCCAGGCCATCGGCATCGACGTCCGAGATGACGACCTTCACGCCGTCATCGAGGAACCGCTTTGCGCAGGCCTTGCCGATGCCACGTGCCGCGCCGGTGATGGCGGCGACCTTGCCGGATAGTTTCATGGGTCTCACTCCAGAATAGCTGCTTGGCCAGCGAGCTATCCCGGAGAGAATTCCGGTTCAAGCCGCCGCGAAGCCGAGATGAGCACGGAACCGGTTCTTGATAAAGACGGCATCGCGCGACGGCAGCGAACGCGGCGGATTTTCCGCCCTCACCTTGATGACAAAAAGCCGCGGACCATCGGCCGGCGCGGCGATTTGCGCAGCGAGGCCTTGCACCTCCTCGATCGTCCGCACCGTCGCAGTGGCAGCAAAGCCGCAGGCCGCGGCAATCGCGGTGAGATCGACACCGCGGCCGGTGTGGCTCGCCTGCATGCCGGTCTCGCCGAAATGCTGGTTGTCGATCACGACGATGTCGAGGTTGCGCGGACGGGCGACGCCGATGGTGGCGAGACCGCCGATGCCCATCAATTGCTCGCCGTCACCGGTCAACGCGAGGACGCGCTTGCCCGGCTGGGCCTGCGCCAATCCAAGCGCGATCAGCGCAGCGCCGCCCATGGCGCCCCAGAGATAGAAATTGGCGTCGTGGTCTCCGACGGAATGCAAATCGTAGGTGGGAGAGCCAAGGCCGGAGACGACCAGCGTGTCCTTGCGGTTCTTGAGAAGAGCCGCGACGGCGGCGCGGCGATCGAGCTCGGAGGGAACGGTCATCGATATCACCACTTCTTCTTGCCGATCAGGCGCTGCCCGATCAGGACTGCAATCTGCTGATCGGATTCGTAGGCGAGCGACGCCGCGGATTCGACGGTCTCGACCAGATCCTCCGCTGTCTCAGCCCGCATCACCTTCAGCCCGATGGCCTCCAGCGAGGGCTGCGTCGCCCGGCTCATCGGCACCTGCCAGGGATTGAACTCCGCCCATTCGCCGCGCATCGTCACCAGCATCAACAGCGGAAAGCGGCCGATCGCCGACAGCGACAGCATGTTGATGCAATTGCCGACCCCGCTCGATTGCATCAGCAGCACGCTGCGCTGGCCACCGAGCCAGGCGCCCGCGGCAATGGCGATGCCTTCCTCTTCCGTGGTCAGCACGTTGGTGGTGACGTCGCTGTCGGCCGAGAACATGCGGATGAGCTGGCTGTGACCGGCGTCGGGGACATACGACATCTGCCTGACGTCGGCGGCCTTCAGGACGCGATAAAGCTCGGACGGCCAGTCGGTTTCAGGATTGGGCTTGGGGCTATGCACCGCGTCTCTCCGTGAATTGCGAGCGGCACGCTAGCGGGGTTCGCGGGTGAAAGCGCTGACCGTCTGGCACGACCAGATATTGAAGGATTGTATAGCTGGGTTTTCGCGCAGTGCGGATGATTGCGCCCTCTCCCCTTGCGGGAGAGGGCATCACCGCAGGTCGACACAAACTCACTTGGGTGAGGGGTACGTCTCCACGCACTCACGCGCAGCTATGTGCGCCGAGAGATACCCCTCATCCGGCGCTTCGCGCCACCTTCTCCCGCATCCGCCTTCGCCAAGGCTTCGGCGGACATGAGGGGAGAAGAGGCACCATCGCTCAGGCTAGTTCGCCACAGACCTCGCCGCAGCCGGCATATAAATCTGCGCGTAGCCTTCCTTGATCGCCGACGTGATGCGATCAAGCCGACGGTCGATGTGCTTTTCCAGCACCGAAACGCAGGCTTCTTCATCCCGCGCTTTCAACCCTTCGACGACCGCGCGATGCTCGGCCTGGGTGTTGGAGCGGTTGATGCTGTCCATGTCGATCCAACGCACGAAGCGGATGCGGGCGTTGACGTTGCGGAGCACGCGCAGCATCTCGGCGTTGTTCGACATCGCCATCAGCCGCTCGTGAAAGGTCTCGTCGAGCTCGACCAGCTCCACTGACGAGCGCTCGCCGGGATCGGGGCCGGTGGCTTCGAGGAATTTCAGGAGCGCGTCGATGTCCTCGTCCTTGGCACGCTTGATGGCGAGGCGGACCGAGGCGACCTCGATCGACTTGCGCAGCTCGTAGAGATCGAAGATCTCGTGCGCGTCGAGCTCGCGGCAGAAGAAGCCCTTGCCCGGCGTGAAGCGCAGGAAGCCTTCGGTGTTGAGACGGTTGAGCGCTTCGCGCAGCGGCGTGCGGCTGACGCCGAGGCGCTTGGCCAGCTCGCCCTCGTTGAGCCGTTCGCCCGGCTTGAACTCATAGCTCACGGCCATCGCCTTGAGCTGTTCATAGACGCGATCGACGATACTATCGGAAGCCAGTTCCACGTTGCTCATATCAGCTGCATTCATGCCCGCACACAGCCCAATATACCGGGGCTGCGGGCGCGATTGCAATGCAAACGAGGGCAGAGGTTGTGAAGAGCTTCGCAACCGCCGGACTTAGGCGAAGGCGCGCGGCCGCAGTCCAGCATGAAACCAGGTGATCATGGAATAGATGTCGTAGACCGGCAACCCGACCTCGGCCTGCAACGCGGCCGCGTAGGGCGGCATATTGGTGCATTCGAGCACGATCGCGCCGACATCGGGGTTTTTGGCGACCAGCTGCTTTCCGGCCTCGACCACATCACGCTCGGCCTGCGCCACGTCCATGTCGTCCTTCTCGGCCTTGATCAGGACGCGGAAAAACTCCTTGCCGTGCTCGGTGCCGACCAGCGGCGTATCGAGCGGCACGCCGGCGCCTTCGAGATGGGCCGGCGTCAGGGTCGAGCCTGACACCGTGACGAGACCGACGCGCTTGCCCGGCGGCAGGGTCGCCTGCACCCACGGCACCTGCATCAGCGACGAGGTCGCGACGGGAACGCCGACGGCTGCTGCGATCTCCTTCTGGAACAGCGAGAGGAAGCCGCAATTGGTGGTGATGGCTTCGGCGCCGAGCCGCACCAGATCCTTGGCGGCGTCGATGAAGTCAGGCAACAGGCCGGCGGCCCCCTTCAGCACCACCTTCTCCGGCGAAGCGCCGCTCACCACGCGATAGAGCACGGGGAATGGCCAGGTCGTGCCGTTGCCCATGTCGCCGGGAATGCGGGGGAAGCGTGCTTCCAGCATCAGGATGCCGAGCGGCGCGCCGTAGATGGCCTTGCCGCCACGGGCGATACGGGAGGACGAGCTGGCTGCGTTGGTCATGGTGCGATCTCAGAGGAAGCGGGTGGGCGCGAATGGTGCGAGCGGAATTTCGGGCTGCTTGCCGCTCAGGAGCTGCGCGACGAGACGGCCGGTGCGGGCCGAGCCGACCAGGCCGATATGGCCGTGGCCGAAAGCATAGACGATGTCGCGCGAGGCGCGCGCGTAACCGATGCAGGGAATGCCGTCGGGCATGCTCGGCCGATGCCCGAACCAGGTTCTTATGCGCGAAGCCGGGATATCTCTCGGCAGCTTGGGGAACATGCTGAGAAGGTTGTTGCGCAGGATCTCGGCGCGCTTCCAGTTTGGCGCGGCCTCGAGGCCGGCGATCTCGACCGTGCCGGCGGCGCGCAGACCCTTGTCGGTCCAGTTCACCACCATTTTTGCGTCGGATGCCATCATCGAGCTGCGCGGCCCCGATTCCGGATGCTCGATCATGACGTGATAGCCGCGCTCGGTTTCCAACGGCAGGGGATCGCCAACGGAAGCGGTCAGCCGTTTCGAATGCGCGCCGGCCGCAACCACCGCGGCATCGCAAGCGATCTCGCCGGTCTCGGTGAGGACGGCGACAAACTTGTTGCCGGAAAGCTTGAGGCCCGTCGCCTTGGCGCGCACGAGTTTCGCGCCGTTCGCCAGCGCATGCTGGGCCAGCGCCGCAACATAAGCGCCGGGATCGCGGCAGCGGCCGGCCTCTTCCACCACCACGCCAAAAGTGTAGCGCGGATGCAGATCCGGTTCGCGTTGACGCATCTCGTCGGCGTTCAGCTCCATCCATGCGACGCCGACCTTCTTGCGTAGGCGCCAGCCGAGATCGTTGTCGAAATTGCCGCGCGACGGGAACACGTGCATCACGCCGTTGCGCTCGACGAGTTCAGGCACGCCGGCCTCTTCCGCAAGCTTCCGGTGCAAGAGCGGCGCGTCCTTCAGGAGATCACGCAGCGCAAAGGCGGTCTTCTCGACGCGCGCCTCGGTCCAGCCCGAGAGCAGATATTTGATCAGCCAGGGCAGCGCCTTCGGCAGATACGACCAGCGGATCGCGAGCGGGCCGAGCGGATCCAGGAGATAGCCCGGCACCTTTTTCCAGATGCCCGGCTCGGCCGGCGGGATCACCGAATGCGAGGAGAGCCAGCCGGCATTGCCATAGCTTGCCGCCTGTTCGCCACCGGGCTCGCCCGCGTCGATCAGCGTGACGCGATGACCCTCGCGCAGCGCCTCGATGGCGCTGATCACGCCGACCGCGCCGGCTCCGATGATGGCGACGTGGCGGCCTGGCGACATCGCTTACGCCTTCGCTGCCGGCGTGAAATCCTTGCCGACCGAGATCGCGCGCGGATCGATGATGCAATGGAGGATCGACGGCTTGCCCGAGGCCAGCGCACGCTCGAACGCCGGCGCGAACTCTTCGGTGCGCTCGACCCGCTCGCCGTGGCCGCCGAACGCCTTGGCGTACATCGCGAAGTCGGGGTTCTTGAGCTGGGTGCCGACGACGCGGCCGGGATAGTCGCGCTCCTGGTGCATGCGGATGGTGCCGTATTGCGAATTGTCGACGACGATGACGACGAGCGGCGCGTCATACTGCACGGCGGTCGCGAATTCCTGGCCGTTCATCAGGAAGCAGCCGTCGCCGGCAAAGGCGACGACGACGCGATCCGGAAACTGCCGCTTTGCGAGAACCGCCGCCGGCACGCCATAGCCCATCGAGCCCGAGGTCGGCGCGAGCTGCGCGGCAAAGCTGTGGAAGCGATGATGGCGATGGATCCAGCCGGCATAATTGCCGGCGCCGTTGCAGACGATCGCATCCTTCGGCAGGCGGTCGCGCAGCCAGGTCATGACCTGGCCGTACTGGAACGTACCCGGCAGCTCGCGCGCCTTGTCGGTCCAGGCGAGGTAATCGGCATGCGCCTTGGCGGCCTCGCCCTTCCAGGCCACCGCGCCCGAGGGCTTCAGCGTTTCGACGGCGGCGGCGAACGCGGCTGGCGTCGCCTGGATTGCCAGCGCCGGCTGATAGATGCGGCCGAGCTCTTCGGAGCCCGGATGCACGTGGATCAGCTTCTGCTTCGGCGAGGGGATGTCGAGTAGCGTGTAGGACGAGGACGGCATCTCCGACATGCGGCCGCCGATCAGCAGAATGACGTCGGCGTTATCGATGCGTGCCTTCAGGCCCGGGCTCGGCCCGATGCCGAGGTCGCCGGCATAATGCGAATGATCGGCGTCGATCAGCGACGCACGGCGAAACGAGGTCGCGACCGGGAGGTCGAAGCGCTCAGCAAAGCGTGCTATGCTCTTGGTGGCGTCATCGGTCCAGCGCGAGCCGCCGAGGATCACCAGCGGCGCCTTGGCGCTCGCGAGCATCGCACCGACCTGCTCGAGATCTGATGGCGCCGGCCAGCTCACCGCGGGCTCGATGCGCATGGCGTCGGCGACGGCGGCGGTCTCGGTCAGCATGTTCTCCGGCAGCGCGATCACGACCGGACCCGGGCGGCCCTGCATCGCGACGCGGAAGGCGCGCGCGACCAGCTCCGGAATGCGATCGGGGCGATCGATCTCGATCGCCCATTTCGCCATGGTGCCGAACACCGCCTTGTAGTCGAGCTCCTGGAACGCCTCGCGCTCGCGCATGCCGGTGTCGACCTGGCCGACGAACAGGATCATCGGCGTCGAATCCTGCATCGCGATGTGAACGCCGTGGCTGGCATTGGTCGCGCCGGGGCCGCGGGTGACGAAGCAGATGCCCGGACGTCCCGTGAGCTTGCCATAGGCTTCCGCCATCATCGCAGCACCGCCTTCGGCGCGGCAGATCACGACGTCGATCGGACTGTCATGCAGCGCGTCGAGCGCGGCGAGATAGCTCTCGCCGGGCACGCAGGTGACGCGATCGACGCCCTGGGCGACCAGCTGATCAATCAGGATCTGGCCCCCGGTGCGGGTGTTTCTGATGGTCATGACAGCTCCCTGCAGGCTTTGGCGATACGCTCTAGGGCTTCGCGCAAGTTTTGTTCCGAGGTGGCGTAGGACAGGCGGAAATAAGGTGCAAGGCCGAAACAGCTGCCCGGCACCACGGCCACGTCATGCCTCTCCAGCAGGAAGCGGCAGAACGCCGCGTCGCTGTCGATGATGGTGCCATCCGACGTGCGGCGGTCGATCAGGCCGGCACAGCTGGCATAGGTGTAGAACGCGCCCTCCGGCCGACGGCAGGTGACGCCGTCGATGGCGTTGAGCGCATCGACCACGATGTCGCGGCGACGCTGGAACGCAGAACGGCGCTCGATGAGCACGTCCTGCGGCCCGGTCAGGGCGGCGATCGCAGCCGCCTGACTCACCGAGGACGGATTGGTCGTGCTCTGGCTCTGCACCACCGCCATCGCCGCGATCAATTCGCGCGGGCCGCCGCCATAGCCGACGCGCCAGCCGGTCATGGCATAGGCCTTGGAGACACCGTTCACCGTCAGCGTGCGCGATTTCAGGCTCGGCTCGAGCGCGGCCGCCGTGACGAACGGCAAGCCATCGTAAGTGAGGTGCTCGTAGATATCGTCGGCCATCAGCCAGACATGCGGATGACGCTTGAGCACATCCAGGATCGGGCGCAGCTGCGCCGCGGAATAGGCCGCACCGGTCGGATTGGCCGGCGAGTTCAGGAGCAGCCAGCGCGTCTGTGGCGTGATCGCGCGTTCGAGATCGGCGGCATCGAGACGAAAGCCGTTGTCTTCGCGGCAGAGCACGTCGACCGGCGTGCCGTCGGCGATGCGCACCATGTCGGCATAGCTGGTCCAATAGGGCGCGGCGAGGATCACCTCGTCGCCGGGACTGAGCGTTGCCATGAAGGCGTTGTGGATCACCTGCTTGGCGCCGGCCCCGGCGGTAATCTCATCAGGCGCATAGACGAGATCATTCTCGCGGCGGAATTTCTCGGCGATGGCCGCCTTCAATTCCACCGAGCCGTCGAGGATGGTGTACTTCGTCTGGCCGGCGCGGATGGCGCGCTCGGCTGCGTCCTTGGCATGGTCGGGCGTATCGAAATCAGGCTCGCCGGCCCCTAACACGATCAGGGGCCGCCCCTCGCGCTTCAGCCGCTGCGCGACCGCGCCGATCTTGAGGATCTCGGACACGCCGATCGCGCTGATGCGCTGTGCGGGGCGGAAGGTCGACGCGGGAGCCCTGACAGTCACAGCCGTCCTCTACGCGCGTGCGGCGATCGCGATCACTTCGATACGGAAGGCTGGATCGGCGAGCTCGACCTTGCCGCAGGCGCGGGTCGGCGTGTTGCCGGGCACGACCCAGGCGTCATAGACCGCGTTCATGGCATCGAAATCGTCCATGGTCTTCAGCCAGACCTGAACGCTGAGCAGGCGTGACTTGTCGGTGCCGGCGCGCGCCAGCATGTCATCGACCTTGGCCAGCGCCTCTTTCGTCTGCTGGGTGATGTCGGCGGTCTTGGTGTCCGCCACCTGGCCCGCGAGAAAAACGAGATCGCCGAACACGGAGGCGCGGCTGCGGCGGGCATTCTGGTCGATGCGGGTGATATCCGACATGGGATGTCCTTATTGCTTTACTTGCCGGTGGCGATGATGCGGCGGCAGTGATCGAGCGCGGCACCGATGAGATTGTCGCTCGCCTCCGGCGTGCGGAACGCCGAATGCGCCGACAGCGTTACGTTCGGCAGTTTTGTCAGGGCGTGGCCGGCCGGCAGCGGCTCGACGGTGAAGACGTCGAGGCCGGCATGGGCGATGTGGCCCGAACGCAGCGCGTCGAGCATCGCGTCTTCATCGACGACGGCGCCGCGCGCGGTGTTGATCAGGATGCTGCCCTTGCGCATCTGCGCGATGCGCTCGCGCGAGAGAAAGCCCTTGGTTTCGTCGTTGAGCAGGAGATGCAGCGAGACGACGTGGCTCTCGGCGAGCAGCTTCTCCAGCGAGACGAACTCGACGCCCGGATGCGTCTTCGGCGTCCTGTTCCAGGCGATCACCTTCATGCCGCAACCCGCCGCCATGCGGGCGGCTTCCGCAGCGATGCCGCCGAAACCGATCAGGCCGAGCGTCTTGCCGGTAAGCTGCACCGCGTCGCGACGCAGCCAATTGCCCTCGCGCATGCCGCGATCCATCTCGCCAAAGCTCTTGGCAGACGCCCACATCAGCGCGATCGCGCATTCCGCCACGGCCGTGTCGCCATAACCCTTGATGGTGTGCACGGAGATGCCGCGCTGGCTAAGCTCTTCCGGATTCATGTAGCTGCGCGCGCCGGTGCCGAGGAAGACGACATGCTTCAGCGCCTTGCACTTTTCAGCGATCGCACTGGGCACCGCGGTGTGATCGACGATCATGATCTCGGCATCGCCGAGCAGACCGGGCAGATCGTCGGGCTTGATCGAGGGATTGCGGTTGATGCCGACCGGCAGCCTCGAGGCAGCCAGCAGCTTGTCGGTCACCGCCGCCAGGGTCTCGTTCGCATCGACGAATAGGGCGCGCACAGGCCTCTCCTTCAGCACATCTCGATATTGCGTTCAGTCTTGTATTCAGACTTGAATGCGATTTGCAATCCCTGGCTTTCAGGAATTTTGCGCAATCCTGCCAAGATATTGGGCTCATTCCTGCCTTGCCGCCCAAATGGTCAGCAAATCGAAATACCGTATTGCATTTTATTCTGAATACAGAAATAGTCCAGTGGCCGGAGACGATCCGACCCAAATTCCAGGGAGACAGAGACCATGAATCGCAGGGACGCTCTCACCACTGTCGCGCTCGCGGGCGCCGCGATGGCTGCCGCCAGCGGATCGGCCAAGGCCGACGCACCGACCTCCACGCTCGACCGCATCAAGAAGAATGGCGTGCTGCGGGTCGCCGTCATCGTCGGACAGGAGCCCTACTTCCACAAGGATCTCGCCACCAATGAATGGTCGGGCGCCTGCATCGAGATGGCCAAGGACATCGCCGGCAAGCTCGGCGCCAAGCTCGAGACGCTGGAATCGACCTGGGGCAACCAGATCCTCGACCTCCAGGCCGACAAGGTCGACCTCGCCTTCGCCGTGAACCCGACGCCGGAGCGCGCGCTGGTGATCGACTTCTCGACGCCGATCCTGGTGCACTCCTTCACCGTCATCACCAAGAAGGGCTTTGCCAAGCCGCAGACCTGGGCCGATCTCAACAAGCCCGAGGTCAAGATCGCCGTCGATATCGGCTCCACGCACGAGACGATCGCGCGCCGCTATTGCCCGAAGGCCAACATCCTCGGCTTCAAGAACCGCGACGAGGCGATCCTTGCGGTTGCGACCGGACGCGCCGACTGCAACGTCTCGCTCGCCGTGCTGTCCGTGTCGACGCTGAAGAAGAATCCGAACCTCGGCGATCTCGCGATCCCGCGCCCGCTCCTGACGCTGCCGACCAACATGGGCATCCGCGCCGAGAGCGACCGCCGCTACAAGGATTTCCTCAGTGCCTGGGCCGACTACAACCGCTCGATGGGCCAGACCCGCGAATGGATGCTCAAGGGCTTCGAGGCGGTCGGCCTCACCGCCGACGATCTCCCGCCCGAAGTTCAGTTCTGATCGATCATGTATGTCTGGGACTTCGCGGCGCTCAGGCCGTATTGGGGCCTGATCTGGCAAGGGCTCCTGGTCACCCTGTTCTACACGGTGACCACGGTGGTCGCGGGTCTCGCCATCGGACTGTTCGTCGGCATCTTGCGCACGACGGCACCGCGTTGGATCACGGTGCCGCTGCGTCTCTATATTGAGGTGTTCCGCTGCACGCCGCTGCTGGTGCAGCTGATCTGGGTCTACTACGCCCTGCCGGTCCTGATCGGCGTCGACATGTCGCCGGCGATGGCCTGCTTCATCGCGCTGTCGCTCTATGCCGGCTCGTTCTATGCCGAAATCTTCCGCGGCGGCATCGAAGCCGTCGATACCGGGCAGTGGGAAGCGGGCCGCGCCATCGGCATGCGCCGCGGCAAGATCTTCCGCCGCATCGTGCTGCCGCAGGCAACCCAGGTGATGATCCCCTCCTTCATCAACCAGACCATCATGCAGCTGAAAAACACCTCGCTGGTGTCGGTGGTCGCGGTCGGAGACCTGCTCTACCAGGGCACGGTGATCACCGCGTCGAGCTACAAGCCGCTCGAAGTCTACACCACGATCGCCGTGCTGTACTTCGTCGTGCTGTTCCCGCTGACGCTGGTCGCTGACAGGGTCGAGCTCAAGATGGGAGCGCATCGATGAGTGCTCTGATCGCAACCAACATCCACAAGGCGTTCGGCGACCACGAGGTGCTCAAGGGCGTCTCGCTTTCGGTCGAACGCGGCGAGGTCGTCACCCTGATCGGCGCCTCGGGCTCCGGCAAGTCGACCTTCCTGCGCTGCCTCAACCTGCTGGAAATGCCGCAGCAGGGCGAGCTGGCGATCGGCACGCACAAGTTCTCCTTCGGCAAGGGCGTGCGTGCCGCGGGCGACGCCCAGCTCGCGCTGCTTCGGCGCAGCGTCGGCATGGTGTTCCAGCACTTCAACCTGTTCCCGCACATGTCGGTGCTGTCGAACGTCACCGAGGGCCCGGTGCAGGTGAAAGGCGTGGCGCAGGACGAGGCCGACGCACTCGGCCGCGACCTCCTGGCCAAAGTCGGCCTCGCCGACAAGGCGGACGCCTTCCCCAGCCGGCTGTCCGGCGGCCAGAAGCAGCGCGTCGCCATCGCGCGCGCGCTCGCCATGAAGCCCGACGTGATGCTGTTCGACGAGCCGACCTCGGCGCTCGATCCAGAACTCGTCGGCGAAGTGCTCTCCGTGATCCGCGGCCTTGCCGCCGAAGGCATGACCATGGTGCTGGTCACTCACGAGATGGCTTTCGCCGCCGACGTCTCCACCCGCGTCGGCTTCATGAACGACGGCGTCATGGCCGAGATCGGCACGCCGGACGAGACCATCCGCCAGCCGCGCAGCGAACGGCTGAAATCCTTTCTCAGCCGGTTTCACGAGACGCATTAGACTGGCGTCGCGACCATTCCGAATCAGTGGGACGATTGATGAAACTGCGCGGTGGCTTCACGAATTACGGCGAGACGATCGGCATCCTGATGCTCGATACGAAATTTCCGCGTCCGCGCGGCGACATCGGCAACGCGCTCTCCTATGACTTCCCGGTGCGCTACAAGATCGTCCGCGGCGCTCACGCGACAAGGATCATGGGCGACCAGCCTGATCCGGCCCTGCTCGATCCCTTCATCGCGGCTGCCCGCGAGCTGGAGGCCGACGGCGTCAAGGCGATCACGACGAGCTGCGGCTTTCTCGCGCCGTTCCAGAAGCAGCTCGCCGCGGCGGTCAACATCCCGGTCTTCACCTCGAGCCTGATCCAGGCACCGCTGATCCATGCCATGCTGCCGCCGGGCAAGGTCATCGGCATCTTCACCGAACGCGGCCATCACATGAACGAGGGGCACTTCCGCGGCGTCGGCTGGTCGCCCGACGTGATCCCCGTCCAGATCCAGGGCATGAAGCCCGATGCGCAGTTTCCCGCGACCTATATTCTCGGTCGGGAGGAATTGGACACCGACGTGCTGCGTGCCGAGATGATCGACATGACGGAAGCGTTCATGGCGTCCTGCAAGAACCCGGGCGCGATCCTGTTCGAATGCACCAACATGTGCCCGTTCTCGCGAGACGTCGCCGAGAGATCGGGCCTGCCGGTGTTCGACATCAACACGTTGATCAATCTGTTCTATCGCGCGGCCAATCCGGTGCCGTACCTCGGCTGAGCCAGGAAGACGCACCGCCGACCAGCCGCGCAGCAAGCGCAGCTGCGGCGTTTTGGGCCGATTTCACCGGACATATTGACGCGGATGCCCTGAGCAAACCGGGACGCTGATATGCGCGCTGCCTTACGTGGCCCTTCCGGTGTTGACGCGAATCCATGCGCGTTTAAGTAGGTGAGACAAAGACTGCAGGGATGGCGACGTTCGCTGGGCTGGTTCCCGTTGCCGTCACCCATGCAGGACACATGACGACCTCGCCTCACGCGGCCTCGCCAAGCGCGACACCGAATTCGGCTTCCGCGCCCCCTCATCTCGCCATCGTCCTGTTCTCGCTCGCGATGGGCGGCTTTGCGATCGGGACCACCGAATTCGCATCGATGAGCCTGCTGCCGTTCTTCGCGGCCGACCTTCATATCGACGAGCCGACGGCCGGGCACGCGATCAGCGCCTACGCCCTCGGCGTGGTGCTGGGCGCGCCGCTGATCGCCGTGCTCGGTGCGAAATTCGCCCGGCGCACGCAGCTGCTGGCGCTGATGGCCGTGTTCGCGCTCGGCAACGCCCTCACCGCGCTGGCACCCGGCTTCGGCGCGATGATCGCCGCCCGCTTTCTCTCCGGGCTACCCCATGGCGCCTATTTCGGCATCGCCGCGCTGGTTGCGGCATCGCTCGTTCCGCAAGACCGCCGCTCGCGGGTGGTCGGCCAGGTGATGCTGGGGCTGACCATCGCCACCATCATCGGTGTGCCCCTGGCCAATCTGATCGGCCAGCGGGTCGGCTGGCGTGCCAGCTTCGGCCTCGTGTCGGTTCTGGCCTTGCTCACGATGCTGTTGTGCGCGCTGTTCGCACCGCGCGACCAGGCCGGCCGATCGGATCCGCTGCGCGAGCTCGGCGCGCTCAAAAGCCGCCGCGTCTGGACGACGCTCGCGATCAGCGCCATCGGCTTCGGCGGCATGTTCGCCGTCTACACTTATCTCGCGACGACCTTGATCGAGGTCACCAAGGTCAGCACCGAGGTCATTCCGTTCTTCCTGGCGATCTTCGGCATCGGCGCCACCCTCGGCAATCTGTTCGTGCCGCGTTTCGCCGACCGCGCGCTGATGCCGACGGCGGGCGGCATCCTGGTGTTTGCAACACTCGCGCTGCTGGCGTTTCCGCTTGTCGCCGGAAATCCCTGGCTGCTTGCGATCGACATTTTCGCGATCGGCGCCAGCGTCGCGCTCGGTGCCGTGCTGCAGACGCGGCTGATGGATGTCGCGGGAGACGCTCAGGCGCTCGCTGCCGCGCTCAATCATTCGGCGTTCAACACCGCCAATGCGCTCGGCCCGTTCCTCGGTGGCCTCGCCATTCGTCAAGGCTGGGGTTGGACCTCAACCGGTCCCGTCGGTGCTGCCCTGGCGGTCCTGGGCTTTCTGATCTGGATCGTCGCCTACCGCGACACCGGCCCCGCGCCTGTCGAGCAAGCCGCAGGCAGTGACGCCGCGCCACGCGAAGCTGCTCCCCTCAAGCGCGCGCCACCACTGGCACCGATTGAGCGGAGCCGTTCGGAAGATCCGGTGGCCTGACGGATCGCAACGCGCTCAGAACAGAGCGGCGTTGAAGGCCTGTCCATAGATCATCGCGGCCACGAGCGAGACCAGCAGGCCCGCGCCCGAGAAGATCATGAGGATCTTCAGTGTTTCGACCTCGATATTGGTTCCCGTCGCGCGGGATATTGCTCTTGCCAATGCAGCAATCATCGCCAGCTCCGAAGCCGGCCGCGCAGACGCGGGGCCTGATGTCATCTAGCGCAGATCGGCGCGACTGGCTGTGAAGCAGATTACAGGTCCGGCCCGGCTGTCGTTCCCGAGCTGAGCGCGAAAGATCACGGGACTGAACATCATGTTCAGCCCGAGATCCCTCTTGGTCATTGACACCGAAAGCCGGGATCGCCGAGCTTCCACCCAACAACAAAGGGAGGGACTCCATGCATCCGCGCGTCGCAAATTCGATCATCACAGCCTTTGCGCTTCTCACGCTCGGCGTTTCAAAGCCGGCCTCGGCGGAGGAGAAAACCATCAAGGGCGGCGTGCCGATCAATCTCGCGACCCTCCAGCCCGGCATCACCTACACCGACATCCCGAACGGCTTTGCGCGGCCGCATTTAATGATGGACATCATCAAGCCGGTCAGCGACAAACCGGTGCCGGCCATCGTGTTCGTTTCCGGCAATGGCTGGCGTAGCATCGACCGCGCGGCGCTGATCCCGCAGCTGTCGCCGATCGCCAAGGCCGGCTATCTCGTCGCGGCGATCGACTACCGCATCATCGGCGAGGCGAATTTTCCAAAACCGCTCGAAGATGTGAAGACGGCGATCCGCTTCCTCCGCGCCAACGCCAAGACCTACAACATCGACCCTGATCACATCGCCGTCTGGGGCAATTCTGCGGGCGGCCATCTCTCGGCGATGGCGGCAACCACGGGCGAGGTCAAGGACTACGACAGCGACCGCTGGCCCGGCCAGTCAAGCGCGGTGCAGGCGGCCGTGATCTTTTATGGTCCGATGGACCTCTCCCACCGCATGGACGCCAATGCCGTCAACGGCAGCCCGGGCATGTCGGTGGAGAGCGCGTTCCTCGGCTTCGACGCCAAGGATCCGGCCAACGCCGAGAAGGTGAAGAAGGCCAATCCGGTCGCGCAGATTTCCGACAAGACGCCGCCGATGCTCATCGTGCACGGCACCAAGGACGTCGTCGTCCCCATCAGCGAGAGCGAAAACCTCTACGCAGGCCTGATCGCGGCGAAGCGTCCCGCCACCTTCATCCGGGTCGAGGGCGCCGGCCACAGCTTTGGCCAGGTCAGCAGCAATCCCGAGGTGATGGCCGAGGTGCTCGCCTTCTTCGACCGCACGCTGAAGGGCAAGCCCTAAGACCCCGCGCTGGACCTAAAGCAGAATTGTTTTAGTTTGGATCGCACGGCTGGCTCGTTCACCTCTCCCGCTTGCGGGAGAGGTCGGATCGCGAAGCGATCCGGGTGAGGGCTTTTTCCACTTGGGGACTATCCCGTTGCAAGACACCCCCACCCCAGCCCTCCCCCGCAAGCGAGAGAGGGAGCAGCGCACCTCTCGCTTTAATCCCGCGAGATTCGCGGCGTCGAGGGTGTGACATTGGCGGGCGTATGGAAATCGAGCCGCGCCCGGTTCTCCTCACGCACGCCGCTGTCGTCGCCGAATTCGACGTAGGTTTGCGCGTCCTGCTTCCATTGCGGCCATGGCGTTGCCGGCGTGGCGGGATTGCCGGTGCGCGCGAAGGCAACCAGCGTGTCCATCATGCGTTCGGACAGCGCGCGGTCGAACTCGGTCCAGTTGCGCGTGGTGCGGAATTTGTTGAAGGCGTCCTGCGTTCCGAACCAGTACGGCACGTCGGAGGTGTGATAGGCGCCGATTTTCTGCGGGCTATCGAAGAATTCGACACCGGGCGCGAACGGATGCACGCGCGAGAACATGTACATGTAGAACGGCGCCTTGCCGGCCCTCACCTGGGCTTCCGCCCAGTTGCGCGTGCCGATCTCGACCAGTCCCTCGCGCGCGGCGAGCAGGCCCATCGCCTTCGCCTCGCCGTCGGTCTTCGCAGGATAGAGCGCGAGGAAGCGATCGGCCTGGTCGCCGTAGAGCTTTTTCGCGGCGGCGACATAAGCCTCTAACGTGCCCGCGGTACGCAGATCGTTCGAGCTTTCGTCGCTGGTGAAACCGGCGACGGTCGCGACGTCGTTCTGCTTGCCCGCAGCAAAGATGTTCGGGACCGTGTCCGGCAGCACGTAACCGTCGATATCGGGCGTGACCGAGATCGTGCCGGCGCAGCCGAGCTGGCAATCCTTCTGGATGGCGAGAATCTTGTCGGCCTGGATCTGCCGCATCTCGGCCAATGACGATGCGCCAAGCGCCGACTGCACCTCGAGGCCGATCTTCTCGGCGGCAGGCAGCGCCGGGAATTTGAAGCGGTTGTCGAACATGCTGAGACTCATGGCGAAGCCGCGATTGAACAGGCCCTTGGCCAGCGGGCTCGCTTCCAGCGCCGACACCGACATCGCGCCGGCCGATTGCCCGGTGATGGTGACGTTGTCGGGGTCGCCGCCGAATTGCGCGATGTTGCGCTTGACCCATTGCAGCGCCGCGACCTGGTCCATCAGGCCGTAATTTCCGGAGGCGTGGTTCTGCGATTCCGCGGTCAGCTCGGGATGGGCGAGATTGCCCAGAATGCCGACGCGATAGTTGAAGCTGACGAAGATCGTGCCCTTCTTCGCAACGTTCTCGCCGTCATACATCGCCATGCCGCTGGAGCCGAGGGTAAAACCGCCGCCATAGATCCAGACCACGACCGGCAGCTTCGCGCCCGGCTTGGCATCCGCACTCGCCCAGATGTTCAGATAGAGGCAGTTCTCGCTGGTCGCCTCCTCGCCGAAATAATGATTGAGATTGTGCCGGCGCAGCACCTGGATGCATTCCGGCCCCAACCGGTCGGCGTGGTAGACACCCTGCCACGCTTCGACCTTCTGCGGCGCGCGCCAACGGAGATCGCCGAGCGGCGGCGCGGCAAAGGGAATGCCGAAATAGGCTTTGACGTTCGACGGCAGCACCTTGCCGGAAACGGCGCCGCTGTCGATGCTGACGGGATCGCCGGGAACAGGCGTCGCGACGATTTGTGCGGCGACGGGTGAAGCCGCCAGCAGCGCGAACGCGCCAAGCAGCGAGACGATCGAACCGCGCGTAGCATTCCTGTTCAAGATGCTCATACGGCCTCCCTGATGGTCTTTTTATTGTTGGTGCCAGCGCTCAGTTCCGCCCAGAGGCGGGAGCGCATGCCTTCGTTGAGGGGCACAATATGAAACGGCTGGCCGAAGATTGCGAGTGGCTCCTTGGGCAGCTCGAACCGCGGCCAGGCTTCCGCGACATCGGGCGCGCCAGATGTCACGAAGCGCAGCAGGCTGGTCTGGAACCGCGCCGCGACGTCGATATCGGCCGGGGTCATCGGACCGCCCTTGCGCTTCAGGATCGGACGATCGATGAAGTCGGGCAGATGCGCCCAGAGGCAGGCATTGTCGGCGCCGTGGGTCGGTCCTTGCGACAGGAACGGCTCCAGCGACGGGCGATGGTCGAACCGGCTCAGCCACACCGCGCCGCCTGCCGCCGCGTGGCTTCGCGCGAGATCGGCCATCGGGCGGTGCCAGAAGGCATCCGACAGCAGCGCCTCGTACGGATCCTCGTCAGGGCGTGCCGAGCCGCGATAACAGGCCAGCAGCCGCTCCCAGCCGGCATCGCCGAAAGCCGTGCGCACATTGCGCTCGGTGGTGCGGATCATCGCGGCTGGCGGCGTGCTCTTCAAAAACATCACCATCTCGTCGCGGCAGGAACCGAGCCAAAGCGGAATGTCGCGCAGGCTTCCCTCGGCAAAGATGTCGCGCGGCTCGCGTGCGATCACGGTGCCGTCGAGCACCGGGCCAAACACGGTGCCTGAATCCGTCTCGTCGGCGATCCTGCGGCCGACGCGCTCCACCGCGGCGAAGAGTTTTGGCAGCGGCACGGAGGCAATGGCCGCAGGGTCGCGCGCAAGCTCGAGCTCCTCGATGACGCGGCGCGCGACCTGGTCGGCATGATCGGCGCTCATGATGTTGCGCCCTGGTGCACTCAGCGCCAGTGCGCGGGCGAACTTGCCCTTGGCCTGCGGCAGCGTCGCGAGCGCAATCACCATCGACGCGCCGGCGGACTGGCCCGACAGCGTCAGCTGGTTCGGATCGCCGCCGAAATTGGCGATGTTGGCATGGACCCAGTCGAGGGCGGCGAGCGAATCCGAAATGGCGAGGTTGTTGGCCTCGGCCAATCCGTGACGATGCAGTTGCAGGAAGCCGAGCGGGCCGAGCCGATAGTTGATGGTGACGATGACGGCCGGGCCGTGTGCGGCGAGGAATGCGCCGTCATAATCGGCGCCGCCGCCGGTGACGAAAGCGCCGCCATGGATGAAGAACAGCACCGGCAGCGGACGATCGGCGCCCACGGGCGTCCAGATATTCAGGCTGAGACAGGATTGTTCGACCTGATCGAGATGCCCGGGCTGCGGCGCATAAGCGCCGTAGTCCGTGCAACGGCGCGGCTCCGTCCACGCTTGCGGCGGCGTCGCCTTGGCAAATCGCCGCGCGGTCGCGAACGGCACGCCCTTGAAGGCGCGGACGTGCCCCTGCTCGGCGCCGACGATCGGGCCCTGCGTGGTCGGAATAGCGTTGGTCAGCATCGATCCTTGTCCTGTCTTGCGCTCACGCGCGCCGCTTGCCGAGATCGGCGATGTCGACCTTGTGGGTTTCCCGTGCGGTCATCGCGGCCAAGGCGGAGGCGACGCAGCAGCCGGCCACGAAGATCGCAACCGGGACCCAGCCATTCGGGCCTTCGCCGACCAAGCTCGCGCTCACCAGCGGCGTGAAGCCGGCGGCGAGGAAGCCGAGCTGGGTGCCGATCGCCGTGCCGGAATAGCGCACGCGCGCCTCGAACATCTCCGCATAGAACGACGGCCAGATCGCGTTCGGCGCCGAGTAGATGATGTAGAGGCCGATCGCGGCGGCGAAGATCGCGGGCGTGCTGCCCGAGGTCACCAGCATGAAATAGGGAAACAACAACACGGCGCAGCCGAGCACGCCGCCGATGAACACCGGCTTGCGGCCGATCTTGTCGGCGAGCAAGGCCCAGAGCGGCTGCGCGAACAGCGCCGTGACATTGCCGAGCACGCCGGCCCACAGCATGGTCGGGCGCGCGACGCCGAACTTGCTGGTGGCGTAGCCGAGTGCAAACACCGCGGTCAGGGTGCTGACGGTCGCGATCAGCGCGCAGACGATGACGCGCAGCACGTCCGGCCAGTAATCACGCAGCAGCGCGACCACGGGAAAGCGCGCCACTTGCGCCTTGTCCTTGATGTCTTCGAACACGGGCGTTTCCGGCATGGTCCGCCGCACCAGATAGGCGACCAGCAGCACCAGCGCGGAGAGCAGGAACGGAATGCGCCAGCCCCAGCTCAGCAGCTGATCTTCCGGCATGCTGGACACCGGGATGAACACCAGCGTCGCCAGGATCGCGCCGGCCTGGGTGCCGCTCAGGGTCCAGCTCGTGAAGAAAGCGCGGTTGGAATTGGCGGAATGCTCCAGCGTCAGCGAGTTTGCGCCGCTCTGCTCGCCGGCCGCCGACAGGCCCTGCAGCAGGCGCAGCAGCGTCAGGATGATGGGCGCGGCATTGCCGATCGTCTTGGCGTCGGGCAGCAGGCCGATCGCCAGCGTCGAGGCGCCCATGATCACCAGCGTGAACAGCAGCACCGTCTTGCGGCCGATGCGGTCGCCGAAATGGCCGAGGATCACGGCGCCGACGGGACGCGCGATATAGCCGATGCCGAACGACAACAGCGCGAGCAGCGTCCCGGTCGCGGGATCGACATTGGCGAAGAACACTTTTGGAAAGATCAGCGCCGCCGCGGTGCCGTAGATGAAGAAGTCGTAGTATTCGAGCATGCTGCCGACGAAGCTGACGAGCGCAGCGCGCTTCGGCAGCTTGTTTGGCGTGGTGTCCGTGCCGGCCGGCGCGTGCAGCGATGCAGTTGAGATCGAGCTCATCAATAGTCCTCCCCGTGTGCGATGGCGGTCGCAGCTCGCTTTGGCCCGTCCGGCCGTGCGCGCTTTTTTTGCTTTTGGTTGCCGCAACCTTGGTTTCAATCCATAATGTACGAACTAGTACGTTTATGCAAGTCCACCTCAAAAGACGTCGGATTGGGCGAAATTTGCCTTCACCTTCAAGGTGATCCATAGAAACGGGCGGGAGAAACAGTGATGCTCGAGCGCATGCCACCCCCATTGAAGCGCACCAACGACCCCGAGCGCACCAAGCGCGACATCCTCGAAGTGGCGATGGCCGAATTCGCCTCGGAGGGCTATTCCGGCGCCCGCGTCGACGCGATCGCGGCGCGAACCCGCACCTCGAAGCGGATGATCTATTACTATTTCGGCGGCAAGGAGCAGCTCTACCTCGCGGTGCTGGAGGAAGCCTATCGCAGCATCCGCGCCTTGGAAGACCAGCTCGACATCGCAAGCTGCGACGCGCGCGAGGGCCTGCGCCGGCTGATCGAGGCGACCTTCGACCACGACGAGCGCAACCCGAACTTCATCCGCCTCGTCTCGATCGAGAACATCCACCACGGCAAGCACCTGAAGCAGAATCTGCAGCTGCGCCAGCTCAACGCCAGCGTGATCGCGACGCTCGACGGCATCTTGAAGCGCGGCCGCAGCGAGGGCGTCTTCCGCGACGACGTCGACGCCATCGATCTGCATCTGGCGATCTCTTCCTACTGCTTCTTCCGCGTCGCCAACCGCCACACCTTCGGCGCGCTGTTCGATCGGGATTTGAGCGAGCCGAAGGTGCTGGCGAAGAGCAGGAGCCAGATCGTGGAGATGATCTTGGCGTGGCTGGGGGCGAAGGGTTAGCGATTGCCCCATACGCGCTGTCATGCCCCGGCTTGACGGGGGCATCCAGTACGCCGCGGCCTATCGTGGAATCACAACTGTCTCTGGAATACTGGATCGCCCGATCAAGTCGGGCGATGACACCGATATTGGGGTGACAGTCCCCTACCCCACCTTCTTCTGCCGCGTGCTCGCCAGCAGCACCAGCATGAACGACGCCGCTGTCATCAGCGTCGAGATCGCGGCAATGGTCGGGTCGATCTCGTCGCGGAGCGCGGTGAACATGCGCTTGGTCAACGGCTGATACTGGCCGCCGGAGATGAACAGCGCGACGATGGTCTCGTCCATCGCCGAGATGAAGGCGAAGATGCCGCCGGCGACCACGCTCGATTTGATCTGCGGCAGCGTCACCGCAAAGAAGCTGCGCAGGCGGTTCATCCCGAGGCTGCGGGCGACCATCTCCTGCGCGGGATCGAAGCTTTGCAGGCCCGCGAGCACCGAGATGACGACGTAAGGCAAGCCCAGCATCACGTTCGCGAGCACGAGGCCCGGCAGGGTCGCGACCAGGCCGATCTTGGCATAGACGAAGAAGATGCCGACCGCGGTGATGATGATCGGCACCACCAGCGGCAGCAGCAGCGCCATGTGGATGACGCGCATGATCCGCAGCTTCGACTGGCTGATGGCGTAGGCGGCGGCCACGCCACACGGCGTTGCGATCGCCACCGTGAACAGCGCGACCGTCAGCGTCACCTGCGTCGCCTGCATCCAGGCCGGATTGGCGAAATATTGCTGGTACCAGCGCAGCGAGAACGACGGCGGCGGGAACGTCAGGAAGCGCGCGCTGGAAAACGAGATCGGCGCGATGATCAGCACCGGCAGGATCAGATAGATCAGCACCAGCGTGCTGATCACGTAGAGGGCGATGCGGGCGGGCGAGATGCGCGTCATTTCTGCCCCAACACGCGATCGAGCGAGATAAAGCGGCTGACGACAAAGAAGATCAGCAGCACGCTCACGAGCAGCACCACGGCGACCGCGCTCGCGGCGCCGAACTGGTTGTAGAGCTCGACATTGCGGCTGACCAGCATCGACACCATCACCGTGCGCCCGCCGCCGAGCAGCTCCGGCGTGATGTAGAAGCCGAGGCAGAGCACGAACACCATGGTGCAGCCCGCCAGCACGCCGGGCAGCGACAGCGGCAGGAACACGCGGAAGAAGGTCAGCGACGGGCTCGCGCCCAGGCTGGCGCCGGCCTGCATCAGATCGCCGGGGATTTTTTGCATGGTGGCGTAGAGCGGCAGCACCATGAACGGCAGCAGGATGTGCACGGTCGCCACCACCGTTCCGAAGGTGTTGTGCACCAGCGCCAGCGGCTCGGAGATGACGTCGAGATAACGCAGAAACTGATTGATCACGCCGGTGCGCTGGAGCAGCGCCAGCCAGGCATAGGCGCGCACCAGCACCGATGTCCAGAACGGCAGCACCACCAGTGACAGGATGAGGATGCTCCAGCCCTTCGGCACGGAGTTGGCGAGATAGGCCACGGGATAGCCGAGCAGCAACGCGATCACGGTGACCGCGAGGCTGATCTCAAAGGTCAGCGCAAAGCTCCGCCAGTAGATGTCTTCGGTGAAGACGCGGCGATAGTTCTCCAGCGTGAAGCCGTCATGGTAGATCGACTGCCAGGCCAGCCAGCCGACCGGCAGCACGATCAGAGCCAAAATCACCAGCAACGCCGGCGACACCAGTGCCAGCATCAGGCCGTTCTCGCGGCGCTGATGCTTCTCGGAGGGATCTGGCACGGATGTCGTCAACGCTGCCTCGCTCTCTTACTTCTGCATGAACGATGCCCAGCGCTTCTCGGCGGCTTCTCCGGCCGGCGAGGACCACCAGGCGTAGGACATCAGTGCTTGCTTCGAGGCATTCGCCGGCTCGCTCGGCAATTGCGCGGCACGCTCCGGCTTGATCACGCTGGTCTCGAATGCCTTGGGATTGCCCGGGCCGTAGTCGATGTTGAGCGGCAAATTGGCCTGGTGCACGGGATCGACGGCCTCGTTGAGGAACTTCACGGCCGTGTCGAGATTCGGCGCACCCTTGAGGATGCAGAGCGACGTACTCTGCAGGATACCCTGGTTGTAGGTGAAGGTGACCTTGGCGCCTTCCTTCGCGACCGCGCTGACGCGGCCGTTCCAGGCCATTTCCATGTCGACCTCGCCGTCATTGAGGAGCTGCGCCGACTGCGCGCCGGAGGTCCACCACACCGTGATGTGCGGCTTGATCTCTTCCAGCTTCTTGAAGGCGCGATCGACGTCGAGCGGATAGAGCTTGTCCGGCGCGACGCCGTCGGCCATCAGCGCCGCCTCGAGCGTGGCGAACGGATGGTTGCGCAGCGCGCGGCGGCCGGGGAATTTCTTGACGTCCCAGAAATCGGCCCAGCTGTTGGGCGCGTCCTTCGGGAAGGTCTTCTGGCTGTAGGACAGCACGCTCGAATAGAACTCGTAGGACACCGAATAGGGACTGCGATAGGACTCCGGCATCGCCGCGCCGTTTGGAATCTTCGAGAAGTCGAGCTTCTCGATCAGCCCCTGCTCGCCACCACGCAGGCAATTGCCGGTGGGCGTGTCGACGACGTCCCAGATCGGCTTGCCGCTGCCGACCTGCGTCTTGATCGCAGGCCAGGCGTCGGGGATGGAATCCTGGTTGATGGTGATGCCGAGCTTCTTGGCGGAGGGATCGAGGATCGCCACCGTCTGCGCCTGCTGATAGGCGCCGCCTTGCGAGACGAAGGTGATCTGCTCGGCGGCGTGCGCCGCGGTGAAACCACATGCGCCCAGCAATGCGCAGCCCAATCCAAAATTCAGCTTCGTATTCATCCTCGCCTCCTCCAAATGAACATCACTGACCGATCGCATCGAGAAACTGGTACCAGCCGGCGACCATGCGCACGGCGGGCTCGCGCAGCGGGTAGAAAGGAATGGCCTTCATGCGGCTGACGTCGAGCAGCCCGACCTCGGGCGTCTCGCCACGCACGAAAGCAGCGAGATAGCGGCCCATCAGGCTCGACATCGCGACGCCCGCACCGTTGTAGCCCATCGAGACCAGCGTGCGGTCGTCGATCCGGCCGATATGCGGCACCGAGTCCAGGGTCATGCCGACGAGGCCCGACCATTTGTATTCGAGCGGGACGTCGGCGAGATCAGGAAAGATGCCGACCATCGCCTTGCGCAGCGCGTCGAACGCGGCTTGCGAATCCTGCTTGCCGAAGGCACCGCGGCCGCCAAAGATCACGCGGTTGTCGACCATGCGGAACCAGCGCATCATGCGCTTGGTCTCGGTGTAGGTGCGTCCGGTCGGCATCAGCTTGCCGGCGAGATTGCGCGGCAGCTGTTCGGTCGCGATCAGCGCGCTGCGGAACGGGATCAGCGTGCGCTGCAGATGCGCGGTCGCGCCGGTGAGGTCGGAATAGCTGTTGGTGGCGATGATCGCCTGCCTGGCGCGCACCGCGCCTTGCGGCGTCTCGGCGACGATACCATCACCCTCTCGCCGGAGCCTTATAACCGGCGATTCCTGGAAGATCGGTACGCCGCGGCGCGCCACGCCATCGGCAAGGCCGCGCAGATAATTCAGCGGATGGATGCCGCCCGAGCCGGGATTGAGCACGCCGCCGACAAAGATGTCCGAGCCGGTCTCGTCGCGCACGCCGCTCTTGTCGAGGATACGGACCTCGGCCGAGCCCATCTCGCGCGTCATCCAGTTGGCTTCGTCGATCGCGGCCTTCAGCGTCACCTCGTTATGCGCAGCCTTGACCTGTCCGGTGCGCACGAGGTTCGCGCTGGTGATACCGAATTCAGAGACCAGCTCCTCGACCATGTCGGTCGATTCATGCGCGATCTCGTACATCCGCCTTGCCATGGCACGGCCATGGGTGGCGTCGATCTCGCGGAACGACAGCCGAAACTTTGCGGTGATCACGCCGCCATTGCGGCCGCTCGCGCCCCAGCCGGGACGATTGGCTTCCAGCACGACCGGCGACAAGCCACTCTTGGCGATGTGGTGCGCGGCGGACAGGCCGGTATAGCCCGCACCGATGATCACGACATCCGCCTGTTGCTCGCCGGACAGCACGGGAAACGCGCGCGCCGGCTCCGCCGTGGCTTCCCACAGCGAATTGGCCGACGGCAGCGCGTTCCAGTCCCGTGTCATGCCCGCACTCACGGATTACGCCGCAGGCCCGATGGCCGCGTCGGCCAGCGCCTTCAGCGTCGGGAAATGGAAGTCCGGTTTCGTCAGCGTCTCCACCGCCGGCGTGCCGCCGAATCCGGCGACGCCCTGGCGGCGCTCGATCCAGCACACCTTGTAGCCGAGCTTCCGCGCGATCCCGATGTCGTGATACTGGCTCTGCGCGACGTGGAGAATATCGGACTGCTTGTAGCCGAACGCCGACTGACGCCCCTTGTTATAGGCAAAGAACTCCGGGTTCGGCTTCGCCACGCCAGTGTCGTCAGCGCAGACGGTGTCGTCGAAGGGATTGCCGAGCGCGTGGGCGTAGCAGGACAGCGCGACACGATCGGCATTGGTCATCGCCACGAGGCGGAATTTCGTGCGCAGGCGCTTCAGCGCCTCCACGGAGTCCGAGAACGGTCCCCAGCGCAGCACCGAGAGCTGGAACACGTCGCAGGACGCATCGTCCGCCGGCAGTCCGAGCTCGGTGGCGAGATGGCGATAGACGTGGAACATCACCTCGCTGGAGCGCTCGTAATGCTTGTCGCGGCCGCGCTTGTAGGGCTCAAAAATCTGCTCGTCGCTGAGCTCGGCCGGCGTCTTGCCCGAAATCCTGCGCACCGCGTTGAGTACGCCGGTCTCGAAATCGATCAGGGTTCCGACGACGTCGAAGGTGAGAACCTTGAAATTGCTGAACGCGGCTTGGGTCGACATATCCGTTTCTTCTCTCGGTTGGACAAGGTTTGGTCAGTCCACCCTGGGCACCACGATGGTGTCCTCGGGATGAAGGGTGACGGTGAGGCTGCCGCCGAGCGGCGGGATGCGGCCATAGGCCTGGTGATAGGCCGGCTGGCGCAGGCTGAGCGCGATGCCGTCCGTCAGCGCCAGGAAGATGCGCAGGCTCTCGCCCTGGTAGACGATGTCGGTCACCGTCCCGGTCAGGCGGTTGCAGGCGGCATCCTGCGCGCCGTCGTCGATCAGGAGCTTTTCGCTGTGCACGGCGAGCATCAGCGCATTACCATCGGGAATGGCGCGGGCGCTGCGCAGAAGCGCATGACCGAGTGCGACGCTGGAGGCATCGACGCGGCGGACCGGCAGCATCGTCGCCTCGCCGATGAAGCTCGCGACAAAGGAATCGGCGGGATGATCGTGCAGCCGCTCGGGCTGGTCGATCTGGATCAGCTTGCCGTCCTTCATCACGGCGACGCGGTCGCTCATGGTCAGCGCCTCGCGCTGGTCGTGGGTGACATAGATGATGGTGGCGCCGATACGCCGGTGCAGCGCACGCAGCTCGATCTGCATGGATTCGCGAAGCTGCTTGTCGAGTGCCGAGAGCGGCTCGTCCATCAGGATCAGCTGCGGCTCGAAGATCATGGCGCGTGCCAGCGCCACGCGCTGGCGCTGGCCGCCGGAGAGCTGCGCGATGCCGCGTTCCTCGTAGCCGGCGAGCCCGACCATCGCGAGCGCCGCGCGCACCTTGTCGGGCCAGCTCGCTTTCGGCAGGCGCCGCGCGCGCAGCGGAAAGGCGACGTTCTCGCCGACGCTCATATGCGGGAACAGCGCGTAGTTCTGGAACACCACGCCGATGTCGCGCTTGTGCGGCGGCATATAGGTGACGTCGCGGCCGCCGAACAGAATTGTGCCGGAAGTCGGCAGGATGAAGCCGCCCAGAATGCCGAGCAGCGTGGTCTTGCCGGAACCGGAGGGGCCGAGCAACGAGACGAATTCGCCGGCGCCGACATTGAGGGAAACGTCGTCGAGAGCGCGAACGGCGCCATACGCCTTGCTCGCGGACCTGATCTCGACGCTTTCCGCTCGTTTGTCCAACGATCGACCTCGTCTCGTTCCCTGCAATGGCGTGCCTCACTGCGCGCCATAAGCCTGTATTATAGACAGCGTTTTCGAGCACTTGCCGGCGCGGCGTGCGCCGCACCAAATTCTTCCTCAAAACACCCTGTCGTTAGGCTGTGATGCCAATGACACCAGACTTGGCAAAACTCGGCAATTGCCAAATTCTCACCGCGCTCATAACATGACGTTATGCCCGAGCTGCGCCGGATGCTGCCCTCAAGTAACGCCCTGTTCGTCTTCGACGCAGCGGCGCGCAATGGCAGCTTCACGGCAGCGGCCGCCGAATTGAACGTCACGCAGCCCGCGGTGAGCCGCATGCTCGGCCAGTTCGAGGACCATCTCGGCGTCCGCCTGTTCGACCGCAAGGCCGGCCGCGCGGTGCTCACCGAGGAAGGCGAGCTGCTCTATCGCCGCGTGCTCGAAGGTTTTCGCAGCATCGAGACCGGTCTCACCGAGATCGAGCGGCGCCGCAAGGGCACCGAGACGGTGACGCTGTCGGTCTCCTCCGCCTTCACCACGCATTGGCTGATGCCGCGCATCGACAAGCTGCAGCGGCAGTTTCCGCAGGTCGATCTGCGCTTCCAGCTGATCTCCGGCGCGCTGCGCGGGGCGGTCGAGAATGTCGACCTCGGCATGCGCTTTCGTGACCGCGAAGAGCCGTCGTCCGGTGGCACGCTGGTGATGAAGGAGGTCATGCTGCCGATGTGCAGCCCGGGCTATCTCGGCGAGACCGACCCCGCAGAGGGCAACACCATCATCCGCCTCGCCGAGACGCCGGGCGACTGGGCCGCGGATTATGCGTCGCTGCTCACCGGACGGCGCGGCGCCGCCAAGGCGCTGAGCTTCACCGATTATGCGGTCGTGGTGCAGGCGGCGCTGCTCGGCCAGGGCATCGCGCTCGGCTGGCTCACGGTCGCCTCGCACTGGCTGTTGACCGGCGCGCTGGTGCCGGCCTCCGACAGGCTCACCACCACGCGCCGCATCTGCGAATTCCTGCCGCCGCGCAACCGGCCGATGCGCCCCATCGCCGCGGAGATCCGCGACTGGATCATCGCCCAGATGCACAGCGAGGTCGCGGCGATCGACAAGCTCTATCCGAAGCTCGGCGCGATGGCCGCCTGCTATTGAGCGCGCTACCCGGGCCGGAAGCGCAGATTGGCGCGCGACAGCTGGCTGATCGACGTGCATCCCATCAGCTTCATGCCGCGCTCGAGCTCCGTGCGCAGCAGCCCGAGGGCGCGCTCGACACCGGGCTGGCCCGCCGCGGCGAGCGGATAGAGATAGTATCGTCCGAGCCCGACCGCCTTGGCACCGAGCGACAGCGCTTTCAGGACATGGGTTCCGCGCTGGATGCCGCCATCCATCATCACGTCGATGCGGTCACCCACGGCGTCGACGATTTCGGCGAGCTGGTCGAAGGCCGAGCGGGAGCCGTCGAGCTGGCGGCCGCCATGGTTGGACAGCACGATGCCGGCACAGCCGATGTCGACCGCGCGACGCGCGTCTTCCACCGACATGATCCCCTTCAGGCAGAACGGCCCGTTCCAGTTCTTCACCATCTCCGCGACATCGTCCCAGTTCATCGCGGGATCCAGCATCTCCGTGAAATAGCGGCCGATCGACATGGTGCCGCCGCCCATGTCGACGTGCTCGTCCAGTTGCGGCAGCCGGAATTTCTCGTGGGTGACATAGTCGATGCCCCATCGCGGCTTGATCGCGAATTGCAGCATGCCGGCCAGCGTCAGGCGGAAGGGAATGCTGAAGCCGGTGCGCAGATCGCGCTCGCGATTGCCACCGGTGATGCTGTCGACGGTCAGCATCATGACCTCGACGCCGGCCTCCTTGGCCCGCTGCATCATGGCGCGGTTGAGACCGCGATCCCGGTGGAAATAGAACTGATAGACCTGCGGCGTGTCATAGGCCTTGCGCAATTCCTCCAGGCTCACCGTGCCCAGCGAGGAGACGCCGAACATGGTGCCGTACTTCGCGGCCGCCGCGCCGACCGCACGCTCGCCGTCATAGTGAAACAGCCGCTGCAAGGCGGTCGGCGAGCAGTAGAACGGCTGCGCGAGCTTCTGGCCCATGACGGTGACCGAGAGGTCGACCTGCTGCACGCCGCGCAGCACGTTGGGTAACAGGTCGCAATGCTCGAAGCTGGCACTGTTGCGGCGAAGGGTCGTCTCATCGTCGGCCCCGCCGTCGATATAGTCGAAGATCGGGCCGGGCAGCCGGCTGCGTGCCAGCCGCCGGAAATCGTGGAAGTTATGACACTGTGCCAGCCGCATCGCTTACCTTAGATCTCCTAGTGATGCTCGATCGCACGAATCGCGCCGCGGAGCTCGGCGAGGCCACGGAGGCGGCCGATTGCAGTATAGCCGGGATTGGTGCGCTTGGTAGCGGCGAGATCGTCCAGCATGCGATGGCCGTGGTCGGGACGGAAGACGATCCTCTGGTCCGGTGAGCGCCGCGCATTCTCCTTCAACAACGCCTTGAGCACCGCAATCATATCGACGTCGCCGTCGAGATGATCGGACTCGTGGAACGATACCCCGTCCGCCTCGCGCTTGGTCGCGCGCAGATGGGCAAAGGCAATGCGCGGGCCGAAGCGTTCGGCCATGGCGGGCAGATCGTTCTCGGCGCGCACGCCGAGCGAGCCCGTGCAGAGGCAGATGCCGTTGGCCTTCGACGGCACCGCGTCAAACAGCGCCTGGTAGTCCTCGGCCGTGGAAGCGATGCGCGGCAGGCCGAACAGCGGCCGCGGCGGATCGTCGGGGTGCAGCGTCAGCGACACGCCGAGCTGCTCGGCGACCGGCGCGACGCGGCTCAGGAATTCGGCGAGATGCTGCCGCAGGATTTTTGGCGTGATGTCGCGATAAGCGTCCAGCTTGTCGCGGAATTGCGGAATGGTCATCGGCTCGGTTGTCGAGCCCGGCAACGCGCTGGCGATGACCATGATGAGATAGTCGATATCGGCCTGGCTCATCTGATCGAACAGCTTTTTGGCGCGCGCCTGCTGCTCGGGGGAGTATTCCTGTCGCGCAGCCGGACGTTCCAGGATATGCAGCTCGAACGCCGCAAAGCGATCCTGATCGAAGCGCAGGGCACGGGCGCCGTTTGGCAGCTCCCATTCGAGATCCGTCCGGCACCAGTCGACGACGGGCATGAAGTTGTAACAGATGACCTTGATGCCGGCTGCGGCCACTGCTTCAAGACTTGCAATCCACGCCTCGATCGATTTCGTCGCCTTTCCGCCGAGCCGCTTGACGTCGTCAGGGATCGGAATCGATTCCACCACCGACCAGATCAGCTGCGAGCGGCCGGGCTGGCCATTCTCGATGAAATTCTTGCGCTCCTCGACCGCCTTGCGCGTCCAGGCCTCGCCAATCGGCACCTGATGCAGCGCCGAGACGATATCGCTCGCCCCGGCCTGCCTGACGTCGTCGAGCGACACGGGATCATTGGGTCCGTACCAGCGCCATCCCTCGAGCATCATGGGTATTCTCCAATCAGTTGGCAGTCAGCACGACCTTGACGCTCTGCGAGCGGTCGAGCGCCAGCCGCAGCGCGTCAGGCGCGGTCGACAACGGCCGCTCGGCGGTGACGAGTGACAGCACGTCGACGCTGCCGGATCCAATCAATTCCACCGCCGTCATGAATTCAAGCCCGAAGCGGAACGAGCCGCGCAGGTCGATCTCCTTTGCCATCACCGCATTCGACGGCGTCGGAATTTGCCCGCCCGGCAGATTGCCGATCTGCACCACCACGCCGCCGCGCCTGATAATGCCGATGGCGCTGGCAAGACCAGCGGCCGTGCCCGAGACCTCGAACGCGACGTCGTAGGGACGCGACGCCGCTTGCGCCTTCAGGCCCTCTTCTCCGCCCGAGACGTTCTCGACATGGGACGCACCGAGCTTTGTCGCGAAGGCGAGCGGCGCCGGTGCGATGTCGGCCACCGTGACGTCAGCCATGCCGGCGCGGTGCGCGGCAAGCATGGTCAAGAGCCCGATCGGGCCGGCACCGAAGATGATGCCGCGCTTGCCTTCGATCTTGCCGGCACGTGCAACGGCGTGCAGGCAGACCGCGAGCGGCTCGGCGAGCGCCGCGGCCTGATAGGACACGTGGTCCGGGATCTTCACGCACTGCGCCGGGATCGCGTCGAAATAGTTGGCGAAACCGCCCTGCATGTGCGGCGTCTTCGACGCCGAGCCCATGAAGTAGATATTCTCGCAGAGGTTCTGCCGGCCCTCGCGGCAGGCGCCGCAATGGCCGCACCAGCGCGACGGGTTGACGGCGACGCGGTCACCGACCTTCAGATTGGCTGCGGAACCCGCGATCTCCACGACCTGGCCCGAGATCTCGTGACCGAGCACCAGCGGCGACTTCACGACGAAATCGCCGGTCCGGGCGTGGCGGAAGTAATGCATGTCCGAGCCGCAGATGCCGCCGGCTCCGAAGCGGATACGCACCATGCCGTCGGCCAGCTTGTCGAGCGGATGCTCGATCATGCGGAGATCTTCGGGGCCAAACAGGGTTGCGGCGAGAGAGGTCGAGGTCATTTGGAAAGTCCCATGTATTTTGGCAGCCAGAGGGTGAGTTCGGGAATGTAGGTGATCGCGATCAGCGCGATCAGCAGCGGCACCAGCCAGGGCAGGATCGCGACCGTCGTACGCTCGACCGAGAGCTTTGCCACGCGGGCGAGCACGAACAGCACCATGCCGAGCGGCGGATGCAACAGGCCGATCATCAGGTTCAGCGTCATGATCAGACCGAAATGGATCGGATCGATGCCGAGCTTGAGCACGATCGGCAGCAGGATCGGCACCAGAATGGTGATCGCCGCCGTGGTGTCGATGAAGCAGCCGACGAACAGGATCAGCACGTTGGCGAGCGCCAGGAACACCCATTTGTTGTGGGTGATGCTGAGCATCCAGTCCGACAGCAATTGGGCCGCCTGCGACACCGTCAGCAGCCAGGCGAAGATCGAGGCTGCGGTGACGATGAACAGCACGGAAGCCGTGGTCTCGATGGTGTCGAAGGTCGCCTTCGCCACCGTCTTCAGGGTCATGGTGCGGTAACGCACGAGGCCGAGGAACAGCGACCAGATCACCGCGGCCACGGCCGCCTCGGTCGGCGTGAACCAGCCGAGCGTCATGCCGCCGATCAGGATGACAGGTGCCATCAGCGCCATCACCGCGGAGAAATCGAAGTACCAGTCGATCGCCAGCAGCGCGCCGAGGCCGATGACGACGGCCATGTTGGTCGACATGCCGGCCATCACCATCAGCCAGATCGCCAGCGGGAATGCGAGCACGATGGCGATCTCGAGGCCGGCCGAGCCGAGCTGCGGCCAGGAGAACGGCGTGTCGCTGCCCCATTTGTTCTTGTGCGCAAAGTAGGTGACGGTGGCCATCATCAGCAGCGTCATGACGATGCCGGGAATGACGCCTCCGAGGAACAGCGCACCGATCGAGACGTTCGCCATCATGCCGTAGATCACGAAGGGCAGCGACGGCGGGATGATCGGGCCGAGCGTGGCCGAGGCCGCGGTGACGCCGACCGAGAACTCGGTGGTGTAGCCGTGGTCCTTCATCGCCTTGATCTCGATGGTGCCGAGACCGGCGGCATCCGCGATCGCGGTGCCGGACATGCCGGAGAAGATCACCGAACCGATGATGTTGACGTGACCGAGGCCGCCGCGCATCCAGCCGACCAGCGCGACGGCGAATTTGTAGATGCGGCCGGTGACGCCGGCGATGTTCATGAGATTGCCGGCCAGGATGAAGAAAGGCACGGCGAGCAGCGGAAAGCTCTCGACGCCCGCGATCATGCGTTGCGCCAGCGTAACATCCGGCGTCACGCCGCTGACCAGGATGTAGAGCAACGACGACGCGGCCATGGCAATCGCCACGGGAACGCCGAGCAGCATCAGGACGAGAAAACCGCCAAGCAACAGCAGCATGAGATTATCCTTCAAAACCGTCGTAGGCGCCGGGACGTTCGAGGATCGAATAGCCCTGTCGCAGATGTTGCAGCGCGACCTGCACCGAGCGCACGAACATCAGCACGAAGCCGAGGAGAACGGCGTAATAGACGTAGTCCTTGGGCAGATTGATCGTGGTCATGGATTCGTCGCCGATGATCTGGATGTAGACCCAGACCAGCTTGATGGCGTAACCGAAGAAGGCGATCCGGATCAGGTCGATCGCCGTCGACAGCGCGCGCGCGACGACATGCGGCAGATAGCGGTAGATCAGGTCGACCTGGATGTGCCGCGACAGCCGCACGCACATCGAGGCGCCGATGAAGACGACACCGATCAGGCAGTAGGTCGCGATCTCCTCGGTCCAGGCATAGCTGTCATTGAGGACATAGCGGGTGAAGAACTGCAGGAAGACGGCCAGCGCCATCACCCAGAAGATCACCAGTGCCACCCAATCCTCGAAAGCGTAGACGCCGAGATCGACCTTCGGCGTCGCCTCCTCCTCGAAGGTATGGGCGATCTCGTCTCCGGTGATCTGCCGGTGCACTTCGGCAGTCGACATGTGGTTACTCCCCAAAACTAATTCACGTCGTTCCGGGATGGTGCGCAAGCACCAGACCCGGAACCTCGAGATCCCGGGTTCGGTCCTGCGGACCGCCCCGGGATGACGACTACGTCGTCACTTGACCGCCTGGATCCGTTCCCAATCGGCCTTGCGATAACCGAAGGTTTCGAACGGAACGTTCTTCAGCACGATGTCGCGGAACTCGTTCTTGTCGACTTCGGTCACGGTCAGGCCCTTCTCCTTGAAGAAGGCGACGAGCTTGGCCTCGTTCTGCTTGATCTCGTCGGTCGCTTTCGCGGCCGCTTCCTGCGCCACGTCGGTGAAGATCTTCTTGTCCTCGTCCGAGAGCTTCTTCCAGAGCGCGCCCGCCACGACCGTGTTGAGGTGGTCGACGATGTGGCCGGTGAGCACGATGTGCTTCTGCACCTCGTAGAACTTCTTGGCTTCGATCGTGGTCAGCGGGTTTTCCTGCGCCTCGACGGTGCCGTTCTGGAGCGCGAGATAGACCTCGGCGAAAGCGATCGGCGCGGTGTTGGCGCCGCAGGCGCGCGGCATGGCGAGATAGGCCGGCACGTCGGGCACGCGCATCTTCAGGCCCTTGAGGTCGGCACAGGTCTTGATCGGCTTGTTCGACGAAGTCTGGCGCACGCCGTAATAGGTCACCGCGATGATGTGATGACCGCTCTTGTCCTCGTAACCCTTGGCGAGCTCCTTGAAGATGTCGCTCTTGGTATAGGCGAGCAGATGATCGGCATCGCGGAAGGTGTAGGGATAATAGGTCACGCCGATCGGCGGGAAGCTCTTGGCCGCGAAGCTCGAGCCGGAGATGATGATATCGACCGAGCCGAGCGAGAGGCCCTGGTTGATGTCGGCTTCCTTGCCGAGCTGGGACGCCGGATAGACGTCGATCTGGTAGCGCCCGTTGGTGCGCTTGCCGATCTCCTGCGCGGCCCAGACGGACGCGGTGTGGAACGGCTCCGAGGTCTCGTAGACATGGGCCCATTTCAGCTTGGTCTGCGCCAGGCTGGCCTCGGTCGTCGCAAACATTGCCGCGGCCGAGACCGCCAGCACCATCGTGATTTTCTTCAACACTGATTTTCCTCCACTCACTCAAGTCTGCTTCTTGTTCACTCGCCTCGAAACCGATGCGAGCCGCCCAATCTCATCGCCGCCGCGCGCTGCCGCTTTTGACCGGCTTCTTCGACGGTCGTTTTGGCTTCGCCGGCTGAGCCTCGGATCGCGCGGTCCGCTTCCGCATCGTCGGCGCTGCCGCGGCGGTTTCGGCGCCAAAATTCTGCGCAAAGCGCTCCTGCGAATGCGCGAGGTGATCGCGCATGGCGTCGCGGGCCGCCTTTGGCTGGCGCGCCGCGATGGCATCGCGCACGGCCCGGTGCTCGCTAAGCGCCGTGCGCCAGGTGCCGGGGTTCTCGAAATAATGCGCAAGCTGCGCGAAATAGGGGTTGAGGCGCTGGTCGAACAGCTCGCCGACCACGCGCACCAGAACGGCATTGCCGAGGCATCCGGCGATCGCGATATGGAAGGCGCGGTCATGGACCATCGAGGCTTCGCCGGGATGCGCGACGTTCTCCATCGCCACCAGGGCGGCATCGATGCGTGCGAGATCGTCCTTGGTCGCGACGCGCGCGGCCTGCTCGGCGATGGCGCTTTCGAGGAATTCGCGGGCGCGCAACAGCTCGAACGGACCTTCAATGACGGCGGCCGCCAACGCGGGCGCCGCGTCCGCGGGCTCGCTCACATAAATGCCTGAACCGACACGGATGCGGACGCGGCCCTCGACTTCGAGCGCGATCAGGGCTTCGCGCACCGTCGGGCGCGAGATCCTGAGCTGCTCCGCGAGCTCGCGCTCGGTCGGCAAGCGGCTGCCGACCGCGTACTCGCCGCTGTCGATCAGGCTTCGCAATTGATCGGCGACCTGGCGGTAAAGCCGTCTCGCCTCCACAGCTTCCAGCGGCACGCTGGCCTCCCCGAAAGGGTCGCGCCGGTGGATCCGGCGACCCGCCAATTTTGGAGAATTGGCCTTACCAATTGACCGGAGCATTGACCCAGGACGGCCGCCATGTCAAGCAGCGGCCAAATACAGGGAGAGACGACCATGCGGCTTGGCAGCTCCAATCTCGATCGGCTGGCACCTCGCATCCGCCGCCCGGCCTATGATCGCGCGCGTGTTACGCCCGGTATCGTGCATCTTGGTTTGGGCGCGTTTCATCGCGCCCATCAGGCCGTCGTCATCGACGATTGCCTTGCTACCGGCGCCGCCTCGTGGGGCATTGTCGGCGCGAGCCTGCGCAGCCCTGACACGCGCGACGCCCTCGCCCCGCAGGATCATCTCTACACGGTTGCCGTGCGCGCCACTGAGGGCACCGAGCATCGCGTCATCGGCGCGCTGCTGGACAGCGTCGTCGCGCGCGAGAAACCGGCTGCGCTGGTCGCGCGAATGGCAGATCCCGCCATCCGCATCGTCTCGCTCACGGTCACCGAGAAGGGCTATTGCCACACGCCGCAGACCGGCGATCTCGATGAGCGGCATCCCGACGTCGTGCACGATCTCAACAATTTCGACGCGCCGCGCTCGGCGCCCGGCTTCATCGTGGCAGCACTGGCGCGCCGGCGGGCGCAGGGACTTTCGCCCTTCACGGTGCTGTGCTGCGACAACCTCGCCGCCAACGGCCACACCGTGCAGCGGATCGTGACGCAATTCGCCGCGCTCCGCTCAAAGGATCTCGGCAAATGGATCGCGGATAACGCCACCTTCCCCTGCACCATGGTCGATCGAATCGTGCCGGAAACGACGGATGCCGACCGTGATGCCGTTGCAGCCGCACTCGGGATGCGTGACGCCTGGCCTGTGATGACCGAGCCGTTCACGCAATGGGTGGTCGAGGATCGCTTTTCCGCCGGCAGGCCCGATCTGGCTGCCGCCGGCGTCGAGCTCGTCGCCGACGTCAAGCCGTTCGAGCTGATGAAGCTGCGGCTGCTCAACGCCAGCCATTCGGCGCTCGCCTATCTCGGCTATCTCGCCGGTTACGAGACCATCGCCGAGACCATGCAGGATCCGCATTTCGCGCGCCTCGCCGCGCAGGTGATGGAAGAGGCGGCGCTGACGCTGACGATGCCTGCGGGCACCGATCTCGCCGCCTATCGTGCGTCCCTGCTCAAGCGCTTCGCCAATCCGGCGCTGCATCACCGCACCTGGCAGATCGCGATGGACGGCTCGCAGAAGCTGCCGCAGCGCCTGCTCGGCGCGATGCAGGATCGCCTGGCCAAAAACCTGCCGATCGCGACGCACGCGCTCGCGGTCGCCGGCTGGATGCGCTACGTCACCGCACGCGACGAGCAGGGCCGCGCCATCGACGTGCGCGATCCCCTCGCCGCCGAGCTCGCGGGCCTGGCGCGCGAGGCCGGTCCCGTCGCGGAGCGGCTGGCGCCGGCATTGCTCGCCGTCACAAAAGTGTTCGGGCCGCTCAGCGCCGAGCCGCGCCTGCGCGAGGCCGTGATCGCGGCACTCGGCCGCCTCTACAAGGACGGTGCGCGACGCACGGTGGAGACGCTCATTTCGGCGTGACCATAAAGTGGGCAATCATGCTGCACTGCGTTCAAAGTCGGACTCAAGTCGCGCTTGATTTTTGCCTGCCATTGGCTCACCCGAGAGGCATGGCAAAGGACAGCAAGGTCATCGCCGCGAACGCGGCTTTCTACGCCGCCTTTTCGACGGGCGATTTTGACGAAATGAAGCGGATGTGGGCGGATGACGACGCCATTTCCTGCATTCATCCCGGCTGGCCCGCGATCGTCGGCCACGCCACCGTGATCGGAAGCTGGCGCGACATCCTGCAAAATCCGGAACGGCCGCAGATCGTCTGCGCCGAGCCGCAGGCGATCGTCGACGGCGACAGTGCGCGCGTGCTCTGCATCGAGATCGTCGACGGCACCGCGCTCGCTGCCGCCAACCATTTTCGGCGCGTCGGCGACGGCTGGCGCCTGGTGCATCACCAGTCGAGCCCGATCGCGCAGATTGTCGAGCAGGCTGAGGACGATAGAGCAAGTCACCGGGTGCACTGAGCGCGACGGCGTTCTACTGTGCATGGGGTTGTTTTGCGGTTTTTTGTTCGGCGCCGAGTTCCGACAGATCGTCCAGCACCACCCGCGCCGCGCTGAAATCATCATCCCGGAAAAACAGGCTGCGGGTGATGAGCACGGGAATGTCGGCCCGCGAGGCCGCGATCAGGCCGTTGCTGGAATCCTCGATCGCGACGCAGTCGGATGGCGCCAGCTTCAATCGCGCCAGCACGTCGAGATAGACGTCCGGCGCAGGCTTCTTGTGCCTGACATCGTCACCGGCAACGATCGCATCGAAATCCGCGGCCCAGCGCGGCCCCAGCGCCTGCGACAGCAGCGCATCGATATTGCCGTGCGAGGTCGTGGTCGCGATCGCGAGCCGCTGGCCGCGCGCCTTGGCCGCAGTGAGCAGCTCCATCACACCGGGCCGCAAGGGGCAGCAGCCGGTCTCGACCAGCTCGGCATAATGAGCGGTCTTGATACGGTGAAGCTCGGCGATATCCGCATCCGACAAGGGCGGCGCGATCCACTGCCGGGCATGGAAGGCGCGGATGCGCTCCTTGCCGCCGGTCACCCGCAGCAGATCCTTGTAGGCGGCCCGGTCCCAATGCCAGTCGAGCCCGTGACGGGCGAAGGCGTGGTTGAAGGCCCGCCGGTGCAGCTCCTCCGTCTCGGCCAGGGTCCCGTCGACGTCGAAGATCAGAGCGGCCGCGTTCCGGATCAGCTCCGCCGCGCCGGATGGCGCTATGGTGGCCGCTTCCGCCTGCATGGTCGACGCCTCCTGTGACGGGCGACCATCGCCCGAGGCGGCAGGCGAGTAAAATCGCAATATCTTTTGCCGGACCCAAAAATCTCTTATGAGCGGAGCTGCGCGCCTCGCGCAAACGGGAACTCACGGGAGACGCATGCGGCTCTTCATCCTCGGCCTCGGCTACAGCGCCCGGCATTTCGTCCGCACATTCGGCGGCAGCTTCTCGCATGTCGCCGGCACGGTCCGCGACCCCGCCGCGCGGGTCGATCTTGCGGGGATCGAGGTGCATGGCTTTTCCGGCAGCCGCCCGGCCGACGCGACGGTCGACCGTATCAGCGATGCCGATGTCCTCCTCATATCGATCCCGCCCGGCAGCACCGGCGATCCCGCGCTGGCGGCGCTCGGTGACGTGCTCGCAGCACGCCGCCGCAAGGTGGTCTATCTCTCCACCGTCGGCGTCTATGGCGATCACGCCGGCGGATGGGTGGACGAGAGCACACCGCCTCAGTCGAGCCTCGACCGCGCGCGGATGCGGGTCGCGGCGGAGCAGGCCTGGACGGACACGGCACACGGCGACGTCGCGATCCTGCGGCTCGCCGGCATCTACGGTCCCGGCCGCAACGCGCTGGTGACGCTGCGCAACGGTACGGCGCGCCGTATCATCAAGCCCGGCCAGGTCTTCAACCGCATTCATGTCGACGATATCGCTGGCGCCATCATGGCTGCGATCGACCACAACGGCAGCGGCACCTGGAACGTCTGCGACGACGAGCCCGCACCGCCCCAGGACGTGATCGCCTACGCCGCGCAGCTGATGGGCGTTGCGCCACCCGCGGAAGAGGCGTTCGCGACCGCCGAGATGTCGGCAATGGCGCGCAGCTTCTATGCCAGCAGCGCCCGCGTCTCCAACACGCGGCTGAAGCACGAGCTCGGCGTCCGGCTTGCCTATCCGACCTATCGGCACGGCCTCGATGCGCTGTGGCGAACGGACGACGGACGATAAGGTCTTGGCGCGTCCCAGACATGCCCTACCCGCGCTTGACTTCGCGTCTGCGCGGTCATGATCTAGGCGTGGAGCGAGCCACCGCATAACGAGCTCGCCGCCTGGGAGGATTTCATGAACAAGACGATCGTCATGATCGCGGCGGCTGCCGTCATCACGTTCGGAGCAGCGCGCGCCGCGCCGCTGCCCGAGGCCAATCCCGACGATGTCGGCTTCTCGAAGCAGGGCCTCGCACGGCTCGACGATTTCTTCGCCCGCGAGATCGCCGCCAAGCGTGTGCCCGGCGCCGTCGTCGCCATCGCGCGGGACGGCAAGCTCGTGCACTACAAGGCCTATGGCATGCTCGATCCGGACAAGGGCACGCCGATGCCTATCGATGCGATGTTCGCGCTGGCCTCGATGACCAAGCCGATGGCCGCGGTCGCCGGCCTGACGCTGATGGAGCAAGGCAAGCTGCCGCTCCAGACAAAACTGTCCGATTACTATCCCGCCTTTGCCGACATGAAGGTCGGCGTTCAGCAAGCCGACGGCTCGGTGAAGCTCGAACCGCAGGCATCGCCGATCTACATTCACGACCTGTACCGCCACACGTCCGGCCTGATGTATGGCGGCCGTCCGGACTCCTCCAGCGCGCTCGCGCGGCAATACCCTGAAGGGACTGCACCGGCGATCGAAGGCGACACGCAGGCCTTCATCGATCGCATCACGAAACTGCCGCTGGTGCATCAGCCCTCGACCGAGTTCGAATACGGCTTCTCGATCGACGTGCTTGGCGCCGTTGTCGAGAAGGTGAGCGAGCAGCACCTTGGTGATTATCTCGCCGCTAATGTCTGGCAGCCGCTCGGCATGAAGGACGCGACCTTCCATCCCACCGACGCACAGCGCCCCCGTCTCGCGCGCCCCTTTGCCAACGATCCGATCACGGGGAAGCCGCAGGCCATCAAGCTTCTGGATACCCCGACCAAATTCGATTGCGGCGGCGCCTGCTCGTTCGCGACGGTCGGCGACTACATCCGCTTCGGCCAGATGCTGCTCAATGGCGGCGAGCTCGACGGACAGCGCATCCTCTCGCCCAAGACCGTACATCACATGACGAGCAACCATCTCGGCCCCGAGATCAAGAACAACGTGGCTAATGTCGAACCGCATCGTGCCGGTTTCGGCTTTGGCCTCGCGGTCGCGGTTCGAACCAGCGAAGGACTGTCGTCGGTCCCCGGCAATCCCGGCGAGTTCACATGGAATGGCGCCTACGGAACGCAGTTCTTCTGCGATCCCAAGGAGCGGCTTGTCGTGGTGGTGGGGACGGCGGCACCCGGTGAGCTGCGCAAGTATTATCGGGAGCAGGTGCAGGACATCGTCTATGGCGCGATGACGAAGTGAGGCCGGTCCGCGCGCAAGTAAAAAGGGCGGTCGCTCGGACCGCCCTTTTGGATTCTGGCGTCAGCTCAGGACACCATACTTCTTGAACCAGGCCTGCGCCTGCTTCCAGGCATCCTCCGCCGCGTCCTTGCGGTAGCTGCCGCGATAGTCGGCATGGAAGCCGTGCGGCGCTTCCGGATAGATCTTGAAGTCGTCCGTCTTCTTGTTCTCCGCGAGCGCCGCCTTGAGCTGCTCGACCTGAGCTACGGGGATGCCGGTGTCGGCGCCGCCATAGAGGCCAAGCACCGGCGCCTTCATCTCGGGCGCGAGCTGCAGCGGGCTCTTCGGCCACAGCGGATTGGGCGCATCGACCGGCGGACCATAGAAGGCAACGCCGGCCTTGAGCGTGCCGCTATGGGCGGCATATTCCCAGACCGTACGACCACCGCGGCAGAAGCCGATGATGCCGAGCTTCGCGGTGTCGCCGCCCTGCGACCCCGCCCAGGCCACCGTCGCGTCGAGATCGGACAGCAGCTCGGCGTCCGGCTTGGCGTTGACGACCGGCAGCAAGTCCTTGATGTCGGTGATCTTGGTGAGATCGGTGCCCTTGCGGAAATAATAGTCGGGCGCGACCGCGAATGCGCCGAGCTTGGCGAGGCGCCGCGTCACGTCCTTGATGTATTCGTGCAGCCCAAAAATCTCCATCGCGACGATGATTAGCGGCGCCTTGGTGTTGCCGGCGGGACGGGCGAAGTAAGCAGGCATCTCTTCGGAACCGACCTTGATCTTGGCATCGCCGGCCTGGAGGCCGGTGGTGTCGGTCGTGATCACCTCGGCGCGGACGGGACCTGCCGCAAGCGTGTAGCCGGCAGCAACGGCCGCGGTGGCGCTCATGAAGCCGCGGCGCGACACCGGGGCGACTTTCGTCAGCCCCACGACGTCGGCTGTCATGGTGGTTTCTATGCTCATCGGTCTTTCCTTCCTGATGCCTAGCCCTGATCTTCAGGCGACGCATTCGCCAATAAATGCCTGCGAAACGCAAATCACCAGCCTGCGAGCGCCGGACCTTTCAGACCCGGCGATCGCGCTGCTTCACCGGTGCGGTCTCCGGCATCAGGCTCATCGCGACAAGTCCGACGATCGCCGCAAGCAGCAGATACCAGGCCGGCGCCAGCGGATCGCCGGTGACATGGAGCAGCCAGGTCACCACGAGCTGCGCAGTGCCGCCAAAGCTTGCGATCGCGACTGCGTAGACGGTGGCGAACACGCCGCCGCGGATGTTCTGGGGCAGCGCCTCGGTAAAGGTCGCATAGAACGCAGTGAAGGGCAGCGAGCCGATGACGGAGAGCAGACCGAAGCCGACCAGCAGCGACAGCGTGCCGGGCGCATGGACGATCCACAGGAAGACCGGATAGGTCAGCAGCAGCGTTGCGAGCTGCGGCCAGATCATGACGGGCTTGCGGCCGAGGCGGTCGGCGAGCCAGCCGCCGACCAGCGCGCCGGCAAACTGAATGGCGTTGCTGACCAGCGACACGCCAAACGCCAAGGTCGACGAAACATGCAGCGTGTTCTGCGCATAGGTCGTCATGTATTGCGTGACATAGGTCGAGATCGTGCCGCTGGCCAGAACCATCAGCGCCAGCGCGATGAGGCCGGTGTGGCGGCGGGCCTGCGAGAAATGGCCCGTGCTCTCCTTCGCGACGGTTCCGGCTTCCGCCTGCGGAATCGTTTCCGGCAAGGTTCGGCGCATCCAGACGCCGAATGGCAGACAGATTGCGCCGATCAGGAACGCGACCCGCCAGCCATACGCGTCCAGCATCTCCGGCGCCATCGTCTTGCTGAGGATGACGCCGACAAGCGCGCCGGCGGTCGCGGCGATCTCCTGGCTCGCCGGCTGCCACGCCACCACCAGCGCCCGATGCTCGGGCGGCGCAATCTCGATGAGATAGGCGGTGGTGGGCCCGACCTCGCCGCCGAGCGCAAAGCCCTGCGCCATGCGGGCCGCGATCACGATGATCGGCGCTGCGATGCCGATCGCATTGTAGGACGGCGTGAACGTGATGGTGACGATCGCCGCCCCCATCAATGCGAAACTCAGCAGCATGGCCGGCCGCCGGCCGATCCGGTCGGAATAAGTGCCGAGCACGATGCCGCCGATCGGCCGCGTCACGAAGCCGGCGCCGAAGGTCGCAAGCGACAACATCAGACTGCCGTATTCGCTTCCGGTCGGGAAGAAGGTGTGGCCGATCTGGATCGCGAAGAAGCTGTAGGTGATGAAGTCGTAGAACTCGAGCATGTTGCCGACGGTGGCGGCGAGTGCTGCGCGTTTGACGTTGAACGGCTTGTTTCCTGACGGCACTCTCGAATTCCCGGTGATTGTGTGCCCGATTTAACCGCGTGACCGCATTGCGTCGCAACATCCATTAACCGAAAAAGGGGGTTCTCCCCCAGGCCGCGGCGCCATCACGCGTTGCAAGCTGTGTGCAGCTTCGCGCAATTCGAAACGTTTCGCCGCAACATTCGGCTCGATCGTGGCCGCAACGACACATCATGTTGCCCGGGCACAGCACACGGTCCGATATTTGAAGGCAAGCACGCGTCATTTGACTGAAATTTTCAGATCAGTTGAGCCGTCATATTTACTCGAACTTTCTTCGTGACGCTCTAGTTCCACTCCCGAATGTTCCATCTCCAGAACGGAGAAGCGTCTTCCAAGCGCGGCAATTGTTTCCGCTTCGAGCGACGCTCGACAGCTTCATTCCGACCCGCAGCGATTGCGCACCCAACTGCTCAATTGAATAAAGCTTTATCCGATCTGGCATCGATATGAATTTGGCTCGTGAAGCGATTGAATTACTTGGACAGGTCGCGCGAATCCTGTGGTTCGAAGGCACCAAGCACGGCATGCGCGATCGCGAGTGGATGGCGCTGCGCTTTCTCTCCCGTGCCAACCGGTTCTCCAGGACGCCTTCGGCACTGGCAAGCTATGTCGGCACCACGCGCGGCACCGCCTCCTTCATCATCGGCGAGCTCGAACGGCTCGGCTATGTGGAGCGGAAGCGCTCCACCAAGGACAAGCGCTCGGTGACGCTGAGCGTGACGCAGCAGGGCAAGAAGTTTCTGGCGCGCGATCCCGTCAACGGCCTCGTCGAGGCGATCGCGATCCTCGATGACGACAGCAAGCTCCGCTTTCGCGACACCTTGCGACACGTGCTCGATCAGGCGGATGCCGCCGAACAGCGGCACCACACCGACGTCTGCAAGCGATGCATCTTCCTCCGGGAGGATCGCACAGCTTCCGAGAACAAGACGACGGTCGAATTCACCTGCCGGCTGTTTCGCGCGCCGATCGCCGAAGCCGAGATCGACCTGCTATGCACCAGCTTCGAGCATCATCGCCAATAGAGCGTCCGCAGCTCATTTGCGCGCCGAATAGACGACGCCGCCGCTGGTTTCCACCACTAGACGGCCGCTCTCGTTCCTGATCTCCTCGATGCGACCGAGATTCGGGACCTGCTGGCCGAGCACGGCCTCGATGACACCGCTCGGCCCCTGCAGGATCGCAATGCCTTCATAAGCCTGGCGAACCGACCAGCCCTTGACCACCTTTCGCGGCGCCGAGCTGCGTTCGGCCGGAGACACCGAGCCCGTGGTCTCGGGTGCTGCAAGCGAGGCCATCATCGGCGCCGCCGGCGACGGCTGCGCGGCAACGGGAGTCGGCGGCTGGACCTGGGCCTGCGCAAGCCTGTCGAGCTTGGCGGTCGAGGACGAGCTCACGCGCTCGATGCGATCCAGATTCTCGGCGAACCGGCCGAAACGATCGCTGGTCGACTTGCTTGACTGATCGACCGCGGTCCGCAGGCCGTCCAGATTCTCGGACACGCCGGCCAATTGCTTGCGCAGCTGCGTGACCGTATCGCGCAGATTCCTGATCTCCGCACTGGCCGCGGCACTGGTCTGGCTCGGCTGCGTGGTGAGATAGGCAATGACGCCGGTGCAGGCGCAGACCACCAGGATCGCGGCAACCGCCAATGTCGCAAGCGGCGCGACCCATGTTGGACGTGGCGGCGGCGGTTTGGCCACGATCACCGCTGGCTTGATCGCCACAGGCGCAGGCTTTGGTATCGCCATCTTATCAAGGCGCGCCTTGGCGCGAATGCGCTTCAATCCCTCGAGCGCGGCCTTGGCGGCAACTTCGTCGCTCGCTGCCGATACGGGCTTCACGCTTGGCGCGGGCTTGGCCGCACGCGGCGCATTATTGGTCTTCGTGTCGCGCGCTTCCGGAGCCGGCCTCGCCGCTGCGGTCAAATCCGCAGTTTCGGCGGGACGCGTTTTTCCATCGGACAACATTTGAAAATGCTCCGTTCGTTTTCGATCTATTGAACGAAGCTAGTTGGCGAAGCTTGCCTGAAACGTGCGCGTCAAAAAATCTATTCGTCACAAACAATGCGACATCGAATGAGTCCAACGCGTCATGCACGAGGCGAAAGTGCGACTCGAAAGACACACACTCGCCAAGATTTCGCCAAGCTGGAGTCTCGCCGCCATACATGAGTCGAATTGTCGCAGCCGGGTGCGCGGCCAGGAGAGTCAATCCGGGGTTGAAAACCCCTCCCTGCGACAGCCCGACAGCACTACCCAAAATAGCTGTATTTGTACGGGCATATGGAACTTTATAACCGTCACGGTGCAAAAGTAGTTTGGATTTCAAATCAACTGATGATCTTTGACATACAAAGAAACAGCCAGAAACAAACCAACAGCATCAAGCACACGTAGCAAACGCTTTGTTCCGCACGCTTGATCGGAAATCGGCAATTGTTACGGTCCTACTCAAGTGATTCTCGCCAGTTGGCGAGGAGATCGACCAAGTTCAGTAGCGTTCGGACGTAATCAGCAACGTAGCGCAACTATTCTAGGTCGCTGTCTCACCGCTCCGCGGGGTGATCCGTAAGACACCCGCCGAGCCTCACGCAGTAAGCGTTCAGTATTGAGTCGAAGTAGCAGGCCTGCTCACGCAGGCACTGAATGCGTAGGGCTGCCCGCGAACATCGAAACATAACAACGGTTCGCGGGAGGGAATATCGTCAAACAGCATGGCGTCGAGCCGGGGCATCACAACAACTCCCGGCCGCTGCAAGTGCGAAACAGGGGCGACTGACTAATGTATATAATCGTTGATGATCGCGAGAGCGTCACGAACAGCTACGTAGGAGGGCTCGTTCGCGAGGGCGTATCGTCGATCGGGTTCTCCTCCGGAGAATTCTGGGACTGGCTGCAATCCGCGAACGAATCGGACCTGGCAGCGGTCGATGCCTTCCTTCTGGGGGACTGCGATGCCCGCGGAAGTCTGCCACGGGCGATGCGCAAGCGGTCCACGGCTCCGATCATCGCCATGAGTGGCCAGAAGATGCTCAAGAACACGCTGGAGCTGTTTGAATCCGGCGTGGACGACGTGGTTCATGTGCCGATTCACCTGCGTGAGATCCTCGCCCGAACGGCCGCGATCGCCCGCCGCCGGGTGGGCGAGTTGCCAAGGCCCTGCGAGACCCGGATCCAGGTCTTCTTTAACGGACGTGACCCCGAAATCGCGGGCCATGCCCTCACACTGCCCCGCCGCGAGCTGCGCATTCTCGAGTATATGGTCAGCAATCACGGCAAGTGGATCACCAAGACGCAGATCTTCAACGCAGTCTACGGCATCTTCGAATCCACGTTCGACGAGAGCGTGATCGAAAGCCACGTCAGCAAGCTGCGCAAGAAGCTGCGTGATCGGCTCGGTTTCGACGCAATCGTGGCACGGCGCTACGTCGGATACCGGCTCAACATCCCCGCCACCGAGGCCATCGACGAGCCGATGCAGGAGCTCGACGAGGTCGGTATCCTCCTGAACCGGGCACATGCCGCCCCGGCGGCGTACCCGGCCGGCAACTGACGCGCCAAAGCGCGATGAGATCGGGTGAGATCCTCATCGCGCTTTGGATTTGAACATGCCCCGGAAAGCCGCCGCACACCTTTCCGGGTCATGTACTTTCAAGCCACGGCTCGCAAACAACAACCGGCCTCTGCGGGGACATCCGCAGAGGCCGGCTTGCTTCAGCAGCAGAAACGTCATTGCACCCGTGCGGCCTCGCGGCCCGGCGCGTTACGGCTTCTGCTGGAATTCTTCCTTGGAGACGTAGTTGAAGTCCTCGACCAGCACGTCCTGGACGATGTCGGCCTGCATCCGCTCGTTGACGCGCTGCTTGATCCCAGCGGTCAGGACGGAGAGGTCGTAGCGGGCGAGCTTCCTGAAATCGAGCTTGTCGTCAGCGTAGATCCTGCGGAAGGCCTCGTCCACGACGAACGGCTCGGGCGGAACGGTGAGCTGGTGCATGGTTCGCGCCTCCACCGTGTAGACGAAGCGCGCGACGATGTAGCCCTGCACGGCGCCGCTCTCGACCATGGGGATGCTCAGCGCGCGCGTCTTCTGGTATTGCAGCCCGTCCAGATATTCGTCCTTCGCGGGCAGCAGGGTGCCGTTTTCCTTCCAATAGGCCACGCCGTAGCTCGTGCCCGCGGTGAGGATGCATACCCAGAGCCCGGCCAGCACCAGCTTGATCATTTTCCGTCCCGCGCTGCGCGACCGGTGTAGGTGCCGTCAGACTCGGCATCCTTGATCGCCCTGACGATGATGGTCGCGACCTCACGCACGGCGTCGTAATGCATTTCGAGGAGCGAACGGTTGCGCTCGAGCTTCTCGCGCAGCCGCCGGATCTCCTCGGTGATCTCGCTTTCGCCGCCGAGATGCATCCGCGCCCGCATCAGACGGACGAATTCCAGCATGCTCCGGCTCTTGCGCATGCTGAAATCGTCGAAATCGACCTTCTGTCCGGTCGCGAGCGCGACGGTTTCTTCCTCGACGATGGTCTCGAGCCGGCGGATCGCTGACAGCAGGCCGCTGACCTCCTCGGCCCGCGTCGCCTCCAATCTTGCCGCCTCGGCTTCGTCGAACGGCATCTCGCCGCCGACATTCGGCAGCAGCACGGGCAACAGAGCATCGCCCGGCGCGGCCCCGGTCATCATCTCGGAGTCCAAGACCTGCTGTTCGACGACCGGCTGCTCCATCACCGGAAGTGTCGCGCCCTGTTCCACCTGCATAGCAAATTCACCCTTCAACTTTGGTCACCCGTGTCCCAGATCCATCAGCCCGACTTGCCCGTCACATCCGGACCAGGCGGGTGTGCGGACGCGAGCTGCTTGGCAATTCCGATCCCCTTGCCCTTCGCGAGCTGGGCGCCCAGCTGCTCGGCCAGCATCGATTTCCAGACGCCGCCGGCGGTGCCCTTGCCGAACACTTCCTCCGACTCCTTCGGCAGCATCGTCTCGACAAAGGTCTGGAGGATGAACGCCTCGAACTTGCGATAGACCTCGTCCGGGCCGGGCTTCTTGATCACCTGCACCGGCGGCCCGTTCACCACTCCGGACTGCGCCTCCGCCACATTCGCGGCGGATTGATCGGCCGCTGCCGCGGCCGCCTTGGTGGCCTCGGAGTCCATCGTCGCGGCGAAATCGGCGCCCGACGATTTCAGTGCGTCGAGCTTCGCGGTCGCGGCGCGCTGCGCCACCGGATCGGCGGCGTCGAGGACGTCGAGGACGAGGTCGGATGTCGGCGTCACGATCATGTCTTGTTCCGGCTGGCTGGCCGCGGCGTCAAATCGCGAACGGCGGCATGTGTCTCGGTCATGTCCTCGAGCGAGCGCTTCTCGGCGTCGCGCAGCTTTTCGGCCAGCGCCACCTTGGCGACCTCTTCGAGCTGTTTGACGCGCCGGTTCTCCGAGCGGACCTTGTCGAGTTGCATCGCGGCCCGCTCCTGCACGGCGCGCGCGCCGACGGTCGTCCTGTTGAGGCGCTTCGCGAGCGACTCGCTCGACGATCCGGCCGGCGGTTTTCCCTCGTTCAGGGTCCTGACCAGCCAAACCTGCTCATCCTGCATGGTCTGCTCCTGCTGCCGCAATTGCGCGAGCTGCCATTCGGACAGACGGAGCTGAAGCTTCACCAGCGAGACGATCCGACCGAGCTTGTCCGCGCGCGAATTCATGGCCCGTCATCCCGCCAGCCATGACGACATGCCGAGCATGAATTGCGTCAATAACTCGTCACTGGTGAGATAGAGCAGCAGCAGGCCGCCGACCAGGACGAACGGCACCGAGACGAAATAGACCGCAATCGACGGCGTCAGCTTGTTGATGAGGCCGATCGAAAAATTGACGATGACGGAATAGACGATGAAGGGGCTGGTGATCCGCAGCGTCAGCACGAACGCGTCCGTGAGGCGGCTCGTGAGCTGATTCAGCGCCATCTCGCCGCTCAGTCTCTCACCGGGATGCCAGACGTCGTAGGAGTTCATCAACCCACGCACGACTTGCCAATGCTGGTCGGTGAGGAAGAACAGCGTGGTGACCGCGGCCATGATCAGCGGCACCGAGGCCGGCGTCGGATCGTTGTCGCCGAGCGGCACGCCCGGGATGTTGCTGAGCCCGATCGAACTCGCCATGACGGTGGACATGGTCTGGAGCGCGAGGAAGAACACGCGCCCGCCGAGGCCGATGACGCTGCCGACCAATATTTCGGTGCCGATCAGCAGCGCGAGCGTCAGCGGCGACGCATCGTCCACCAGCGGCTTCAACATCGAGACCAGGATCGGTGACAGCGCAAACGTCGTGACGAGCGCGACGAACAGACGGATCTGCGGCGGAACGTTCGTGCTGGAATAGCCGGGCACCAGCATCAGGCAGGAGCCGATACGGCAGAATACGATGAACGTCGCGAGCACGTTGTCGGCGAGGCCGCTGATCACGAGATGGCTCCGAGCGCCCGGATCTCGGCGCTGCGAGCGACCTCGACGTGCGACAGGATCGGCAATGTCGGGAACACCCGTTCCAGGATCATGCGGACATAGGGGCGGGCTTCCGGCGTCACCGCCAGCACTACGCTGGTGCCGTCCTCGGTGAATTTCCGGATCGCGGCACTGGCTTCGGTCGCGAACTGTTCGATCAGGCGCGGGTCGGCGTCGAACTCGACGACGTCGCCCTTGCCGTCGCGCTTCAGGCTCTGGTGGAAGGCGAGATCCCAGCGGTTGCCGAGGCGAAGGACGTTGAGCACGCCATTGTCGGAGAGATCACCGCAAATCTGCTGAGCCAGGCGCATGCGCACGTGCTCGGCCACCTGCTCGGATCGCCGCACATGCGGCGCGATTTCCGCGATCGCCTCGAGGATCAGGTGAAGATTCCGGATCGACACCCGCTCGCCCAGCAGGATCTTCAGGATCGCCAGCAGGCCCGAATAGGAGATCTGCGACGGACAGAGATCGTCGACCAGGCGCTTGTACTCGGGCTCGAGCCGGTCAAGCAGCCCGCGCATGTCCTTGTATGACAGCAGCTGGGAGAGGTTCGCCCTGAGCACCTCGCTCAGATGCGTGAGCAGCACCGACAGATTGTCGACCGGCTTGCAGCCCTGCCGCCTGACCTCATCGGTGAAGGCCTCGGTCACCCACAGCGCCTTCATGCCGAACGCGGGCTCGATTACCTCGTCGCCGGGCACGTCGGGCTTGCCGTCCTTGTCCACCAGCACCATCACCTCGCCGATCCTGAGCTCGCCATGGGCGACGCGGGTATCGTGGATCCGGATCTGGTAGCCCTTGGGGTCGATCGACAGATTGTCCGACAGCTTGATCTCGGGAATGACGAAGCCGTACTGCTTGGCGAACTTCTTGCGGATCTTGCTGACGCGGTGCGCGAGCTCGTTGCGCGAGCCGAGCAAATGGACCGACAGATGGCTGCCGAGCGACAGCTCGATTTCGGCGGTCTTGAGCGATTCCTTGACGGATTCCTTGGCATCGTTCTGCGCGCGCTCTTCCGCCTTGCGCGCCGCCTCCTTCTGCTGCGCAGCCGCCTGCCGCTTCGGCAGCGAGTAGCCGACGAAGGCCATGACGCCGCCCAGGAGCACGAACGGCGCCATCGGCAGGCCGGGCATCAAGGCAAGCACGAACATCATCAACGACGCCGCCGACACCGCGCGCGGGTAGCCGCCGAGCTGCCGCAGCACGGCCTGCTCCGCCGAACCTCTGGTGCCGCCCTTGGAGACCAGCAGGCCCGCCGAAAGCGATACGATCAGTGCCGGCATCTGCGTGACCAGACCGTCGCCGACGGAGAGTTTTGTGTAGACGTCGGCAGCACGCGACAGCGTCAGGCCGTGATGGGTGACGCCGATGATGATGCCGCCGAAGATGTTGATCGCGGTGATGATCAGGCCGGCGATGGCATCGCCGCGGACGAATTTCGAGGCACCGTCCATCGCGCCGAAGAAGGAGCTTTCCTCTTCGAGCTCGCGGCGCCGGCGCTGCGCTTCCTTGTCGTCGATCAGACCCGCCGACAGGTCCGCGTCGATCGCCATCTGCTTGCCCGGGATGGCGTCCAGGGTGAAGCGGGCGCCGACTTCGGCGATACGCGTCGCGCCCTTGGTGATCACGACGAAGTTCACCGTGACCAGGATCGCGAAGATGATCAGGCCGATGACGAAGTCGCCGCCCATGACGAATTTCGAGAAGCCGGCGACGACATGGCCGGCAGCCTGTTCGCCCTCCCCGCCGCGGGACAGGATCAGGCGGGTCGTCGCCACGTTGAGCGCCAGCCGCAGGATCGTCGCGATCAGCAGGACCGTCGGGAAGGCGGAGAAGTCGAGCGGCCGCTGGATCCACAATGCGACCATCAGGATCAGCGCCGCAAGCGCGATCGAGAACGCCAGGCCGAGGTCGATCAGAAGCGGAGGTATCGGCAGGAACAGGATCGTGAGCATGGCCACGATACCGCCCGCGAAGAAGGCATCCGCGCCGACACGTCGCGGGTTGGGCAGGCTAGCAGCTAAAGTATCGGCCATGGGTCACCGGCAGCAGGGTCCGCCTGCATTTTGCCCCGCAAAGCTTACGCGAGGGTGGTGGCCGGAGCTCTCCGCGGATCAGAAGCCGTGCTCGATCCGCGAATAGACCATCTCGGTGAAGGTGGAGATATGGGCGCCGATGAAGGAGCCGGAGACCGCCACGACCACGAGGATGACGACGATCTTCGGAACGAAGGTCAGCGTCGCCTCCTGGACCTGGGTCAGGGCCTGGATCAGCGCGATAACGATGCCGACCAGCATCCCGGCGCCGACCGCGGGTCCGCAGGCAACGAGGATGGTCCAGATCGCCGCCTGGACGATGTCGAGGGCGTCCCGCTCGTTCATGGCTAGCTGATCGTCAGGCCGGGGCCGACCGCGACCTTGGTGCCGTCCTCGAGGGTCGCGACCGAGCCGTTGCTGTTGATCGAGATCGACGCAACCTTGCCGGTGAAGGTCGCGCCGGTCGAGTCGGTGAAGCTGACGTTCTTCCCGATCAGTCCGTCCGCCTGCGACAGCGCCTGCGAGGACAGCAGCGAATCCAGCTTCGTATTGGTCTGCATCGCCTGCTCGACCGACGACAGCTGAGCGAACTGGCTCATATATTGCGACGTATCCATCGGATTGGTCGGATCCTGGTTCTTCATCTCGGCGATGAGGAGCTGCAGGAAGGTGTTATAGTCGACGGTGTTGTTCGACGTGGACGTGGTGGACGACGTCGAGCTCGTCGAATTGGTGCTGGTGGTATCGGTTGCGCTGGAAACGTTCATGTGCCTCTCCGCTGTTGTCAGGCAGCCTCGAATGGGGCTTCAGTGTTGGCGCCGGCCAGGATCGCCTGCTCCAGGGGAAACAGCGCCCGGATCCGCTTGAGCGCTTCGAAGTAGCGGGTTCCGCCGACCATCTCGTCGATCGCAGCGAGCCCGTCCAGCATCTCGCGGTTCTCGCACACGGCGAGCAGGGCTGCGTGGTGCTGCCCGTAGAGCGAGGCGGCAGCAGCGATATCCGTCGGATTCATCAGCATGAGCTGGACGATGAAATAGAGCTGGCGCATCGCCGTGGTGGCGTCGGAGGCCTGCATGACCTGCCCTTCCAGCAGGAACATCACGTCGTTGACGAGCTCGAGCGAGACCTTGCGGTCCACGCGCAGCACCGCGCCGTTGATGTAGACCCGTTCGCCCGCCCGCAAGGAAATCTTCATTAAAGCGCGTCTCGGATCATGCGGTTGATTTCGACGAGCTGCATCACGTCGCTCGAACGTTCTTCGCGAAGGCGATCGGCTTCCTTGACGACCCACAGGCCGATCGAGATGATGTCCGCGCGCAGCTGCTCGGGCAGTCCGTTCTCCGGATGCGCGAGATCCTCGATGAAGATGGTCCACAGCCGCCGGACGTAGAGCAGGCTCTGGACCTGATCCTCCCTGCTGTGGTGCTCCCTCTGGAGCCGCTCCAGCCGGTCGATGCCGAGGCTGAGCGCCTGTCGCTCGCGCCCCCGCGCCTCGTAGCCGCTGTCTTCAACGACCGTTTCGTAGGCTTCAAAAGTCATCCGGACAACTCTGCGCAGAAAATTGCAAGAAACTGAAAGCGAACTCGACCGACGCGCGGCTCAGAGATAGTTGATGAGGCTGATCTTCTGGAGCTGCGAGGTCAGCGCGAGCGCCGTCTGGATCTGGGTCTGCAGCGCATTGACGCGCACCGATGCCTCCGTCGGATCGACCTGCTCCATGCCGACGATCTGATTGTTCAGAATGTCCTTCTGGGTCTTGAGCTTGTCGGTCGCGGTGGTGAGGCGCTGCTGCACCGTGCCGACGCTGCCGCCGAGCGCAGCGAGGTCGGTGATGGCGCTGCCGACGAGGCCGATGGCCTTGTCAACCACGACCTGGAACGTCGACTGGTCGAGGTTCGCATTCCCGAGATCGGCCATCATCGTGTAGGCCTCGGCGAGCTTGCGGAAACCGGTCTGGTTGGCACTGACCGAAGTATCGGCGATCTCGGTGGTGGAGATGCGGCTCTGCATGACCTGGTCGGTGGCCGACGACCAGTTGGTGTTCCAGGCCGGGCTCGCGAACTCGGCATCGAAGGGACCGTTGAGGAAGCTCTGCATTTGAGCCGGGGTAATCGTGCTGACGCTGGCCGAGGATTGCGAGAAGCCGAAGGCCGCAAAGAAATCGCTATCGACCTGGTTCTTGCTGGCCGAGCCGGCGGCGTAAGCCGTGACCGGCTGGTTCTGCGTGTTGATGCCGGAGAACAGATACGAGCCGTTATAGGAGATGTTCAGCGCGCCGATCAGATCCTGGAGGTTGGAGGACGCAGGCGGCAGGATGATCCGCCCGCCGCCGTCGGTGCTGCGGGCCGCGATCAGGTCCTTGAGGAAGTCCGTTGCGGTCGTGCTGAGCTGGGTGATGCGGTCCTGGGTCACGTCCAGGCGTCCCGCGACGAGCCCGTTGGTATCGACGAGCTGGTCGGCGAAGCTCATGTCCGCGCGCAGGGTGACGTCGCCTCCCGTCGTGGCGCCGAGTTCCAGGCCGACATCGGCGAAGCGGCCGGTGGTCGCCTCCGTCGACGCCTTGCTCAGCGCGGCCTGGTTGCTCGTGATCGAATACCTCAACGACGAGGACAACATCAGGGTCGAAATGTAGTTGGCGCTCATCATGACTAATTCCCCACGGCGGCTAGCAAGGCTTGCAACATTTGGTCGACGGTCGAGATGATCTTCGACGACGCCGAATAGGTGCGCTCGACCTGGAGCATCAACGACATCTCGTCGTCCATGTTGACGCCATTGACGTTCGACAGCGCCGTCGTGCTGCGGTCGAGCAGCGTGCTCTGGTACTGTGAGTTGTCGTTGGCGGTCTTGCGCTGGTTTTCGATCCAGCTCGTCGACGACGCCGCATAGTCGATCAGGCTGCCGTTCGGCTTGCCCTGCGTGGTCGCATCGAACGGCTGCGACGCATCCATGTTGGTGATGAGCTGCTGAAGCCGGGTCGAATAGCCGCCGCTGCCGGCGGTGTTGTATTGATAGGCGACGTTGCCGCTGATCGCACCGTCGCGCAGCAGATTCGGGTTGCCGCCCTGCGCCGGATCGACCGATGCGGCAACCGAGATCGTACCGGCAAGGCCCACCGAGACGGTGGCGCTTGCAGGCATCGCCGGCGAGCCAGGATAGGTGAAGAGGCCGGGAACGTCGGGCAGCGACGCGCCCGACTGGTCGCTTTCCTTGAAAGTATTGATCAGGCCACGGGCGACTTCGTCGAGCTGGCTCTGATAGGTGACCGTGTCGGTGTCGCGCAATTGGGCGAGACCGGCGAGCTTGCCGGACTTGATCGGCATCACCGAATTGGGACCGGTCACGGGCACGCCGTCGATAAAGACCGCATTTCCGCTGATGTTCGCCGAATAGGACGTGGTCGGGGCGAAGCTCACCGCCCGCGCCGTCTTGTCGAACAGCACCACGCCGCTGTCGGTGTAGAGCGCGGCATCGCCGTTGGTGCGGATCGACATCGTGACGCCGACCTCCTGGGACAGCTTCGAGACGATGCTGTCGCGCTGGTCGAGATAATCGGTCACGTCGTCGCCGGCGATCGTCCCCTTCACGATTGCCGTATTGACGGTCTGGAACTGGGACAGCAGCTGGTTGATGTTCTGGACCGAAATATTCATGTCGGCATCCGCGCCTTCGCGGACCGACTGCACGGTCTGGGTTGCCTGGTTGAGCGCGGTCGCCATGTCCTTCGCGGACGTCACGGCGGCCTGGGCCAGCGTGGTGTTGTCCGGAGCGTTGGCATATTGTTGAAGCGCCTGCTTCAGCGCATTGAGCTGCGCCGTCGGCGACTGGTCGAGCTGCGGATCGTCCACCGTGGCAGACGCGATCTTCTGGAGACCGTCATAGATCGCGCTCTGCGTGGCCGCCGCGGAGGTCGCGGTCAGCACGTTGCTGTACAGACCCGAACTGGCCGCGCGCTGGATCGCCGCCACGTAGACGCCGGCGCCGGGAAGATTGTCCAGCACCGTGATCTTGCGCGAATAGCCCGTCGAACTGGCGCCGGCGATGTTGCGCGAGACGGTCGACGACTGGATGCCCGACGCCATGAGCGAATTGCGGGCGGAGTCGAGGGCTGACGTAAGGGACATGGCGTGCTCTTGAACGTTCTCTTGCCCGGGAAGGGCGCTGAAGAATTCAGCGCTTCAGGTTGACGACGACGTCGAGCAGATCAGCGCCGGTCTGGAACGACTTCGAGTTGGCGGTGAAGCCGCGCTGCGCCTCGATCATCGAGGTCAGTTCGTCCGCGAGATCGACGTTGGAATCTTCCAGCGCACCGGACTGGATGGTTCCGAGACCGCCCTGGCCGGCGAGGCCAACCTGCACGTTTCCGGAGTCCAGGTTCGGCGAATAGACGTTGCCGACCTCGGGCGTCAGATGGTCGGGGCTCGGCACGGTGGCGAGCGCGATCTGAAAGCTCGGCAGCTCGGTGCCGTTCTTGAGCACTGCGGTGACCACGCCCTTGCTGTCGATATTGACCTTGTCGACGGCGGACGGCGCGTTGCCGTCGACGGTCGCCTTGAAGTCGAAGCTCGACGCGACCTGGGTCATGGCCGAGAGGTCCATCGTGAAGGGATAAGTCGAGGCGCCGCTGGTAACGGTATACGAAAGCGTTTTCGGGCTCGCTGCAGCCAGAGCTCCCTTGCCGGTCGCCGTCGTGTCAAAGGTGAACGTGGTGGACCCCGTCGGAGCAAGCAGCGTCGATCCATTATAGGTCTGGATATCCCATGTGTTCGCACCGGTATTCTTCATGTAGACGTCGAGCGTCACGGGATTGCCGATATTGTCATAGGTCACCATCGACGTCTTCGAGGTGTAGTTGGTGGGGCTCGCCGGTCCTGCACCGCTCGTCGCACTCGGATCCAGATTGGCCGCGACGGTTGCCTTGGTCGAAGCCGAAGCCTGCAGCGCCATCTGGTTGACGTTGACGACCTGCAGGCCACCGAAGCCGTTGGCGGCGACGTTGGGCGCAGCACCATTCTGGATGTTGTAGCCCATCAGCTGGAAGCCGGCCGTGTTGACCAGGTTGCCCGAGCTGTCGGGCACGAACGAGCCGGCGCGCGTCAGGAAGTTGTTGCCGTTGGTGTCCTGCACGACGAAGAAGCCGTTGCCCTGGACCGCAAGGTCCGTCGTCGAGGTCGTGAACTGGAGGTTGCCGGGATCGGTGATGGCGTAGCGAACGGTGGTCTCGACCGCGCCGGAATCATAGTTGCCGGAGCCGCTCTTCAGGATCAGCGAGGAGAATTCCGTCGAAGCCCGCTTGTAGCCGACCGTGTTGACGTTCGCGATGTTGTCCGAGACCGTCGACAGCTTGTTGGACTGCGCGTTCATACCGGAAACGCCGGTGCGCATAACACCATACAGGCTCATGTAGTGGGCTCCTTTGACAGATTGTCGTTACAATGGGTGATCTTGCTTGCGCGGGGCTGATGATTGGCGGCGATGCACAACTTCATGCGACGCATCGTCGTTTTACTTCGTTGGCTCACGTTGTCTTGGGTTGGCAGAACGAGCGCGCCCTGTCGGTCCACGCACCGAAGCCGCTGGAGACGAGATGCGCGACGATGTGGCAGACGTAACGCTTCTGCGCCGGTTGATTGTTGGGGCCGGCGTTGTAGCGGGCGACCGCCATGGTCCAGCTTCCCTCGCGTTGCTTCAGCTCCTTGAGGAAGCGCGCGGCGTAGTCGACGTTCCTGGCCGGATCGAACATCGCGCGCACCGACGTGAACTTGTCGCCGTGAAAATAGTGGTTGATCTGCATGCAGCCGAGATCGATCAGCTTGATGCCCCTGGCTCGCATCGCTTCGAAATTCGCCATTGCATCATCCATGTCCTTGGCGAACACGGTCTGCCCTTCCGCACCGAGCGCGTAGGGATAGAGCGCGCCGCGCCGGCCGGTCTCGGTGAGACCGACGGCATAGAGAATGCCGAGCGGAATTCCGTGCTGCTGCGAGGCGCGCGCCATCTCACGCTCGCAGGGGCGCGCAGTGTCGGTCGCCGCCGCCTCGGCAGCGCCGGTGCTACAGATAAACAGGGCCGCGGCGAGTCTGCGGCGCCACGTCCTGGTCATGGCGTGCCTCCTGGTTGGGCTGCTGATCCTGCCGGGCTTGCCTGGCTCCGCCGTCCGACTGACCGGACGAAGTGCCCGCGCCGCCGAACGCGCCTTGCGACTGGGATGATTGCTGTTGCTGGCTCGCAAGCTGAGGCTGCGACTGCGGCTGGCCGGATCCGGCCTGGAATCCATCGAGCGAGCCGTGCTGTACGGGTGCGACGTCAGCCACGTAGCCCGCCGACTGCATCAGGTCGCGAATCTGGTCGCGCTGCTGATCCAGCATCGTGCTGGTGTCCTTGCGTTGGGCGGCGAGCTGAACCGACACCTCGGTGCCGACGAGGCGAAGGCGCACGGTGACATTGCCGAGATCCGGCGGCTCGAGATTGACGGTGAGGATCTTGACCGGCTGATCCGGCGCATTGCTCTGCGCGCCGACAAGATCGGCCGCGGCGGACGCAGTCGGCGCGGGCGAGCTCTTCAGGTCCGACACCACGGCGTTCGCGACCTGCTGGCTCGCGCTGAACTGCTGCACGGGAGGCAGATGCGTCTCCTGCTGGACCACCGTGACCTTGGTCGTTTCGGGCAACGCGTCGCGGCCCGCGGACTTTGCAGCGCGCTCGACATTCGCCGTGACGGCTTCGAACCCGGATGTGGTGGCGGGCATGGCTTTCGGTTGAACGTCGCTGTCATCCGGCATCGCCTGAAGGGGCACCGCGGCCGGCTGTGGGCGCGGCCCGGAGACATCGGCCGTGGAGCGCGGCGCAACGGTCGACGGCGCGACGGCGGATCGCGCGACATCTGCCGTCACAGCCTTTGCGTCGGTGATGCCCTGAACGTCGCGTTTCGCTGTGGCGGGTCGTTCGTCGCGGGCCGAGATGTCCTTCTTGTCGTTCGACGGTTGCGGCGTCTGCATCGTCACGGCCTGCGCGGCGGCGAGCTCCTGCCCCACGATGGTCGGAAGGTTCAATCTGCTCGGAACGTCCGCCTTTGCCGTTTGATCGACCGGGTCTTTCTTGGCCGACGATTTGGGCTCTTCGGTGCGCTCATGCACCGGCTCGTCCTTCGGTGTGTCGGGCTCGGTCAGTTGAACCAGGCGCGGGCGTACCGTAGCGGCCTTTGCGCTGGCGTCGCTCCCCTGATCGTCCAGCGCCCGCTTGGCCATGTTCGAGACGGTGTGAAGCAGATCGTGAAACGATGAATCGTCCGCCGTTTTCGCCCCCGTCGTCGCAGTACCCTTCGCCGAGCGCGACACCCCTCGCGTAAGACTTTCGGCGAGGCCTGCGAACAACTGTCCGGACGTTCCGCTAAGCTTGGTCATGGACGGCGATCCTTGGTGAGAAGCTCCAGTTCGCCGAGCTGCGTCTGTGCGCGCGCGAGCATTGCGTTCGACGACGCCAGATCGATCCGGGCCGGCGTGGGCGGCGGCTTGTCGGCCGACATGACGGCGGTCGGACCCGCAATCGGCTTGCGGACGTCGAGCGCGAGCTGGAGGGTTGCATTGAGAAGAAGGACGTCGCGCTCCGCCAACTTCGCCCGATCGAGCGCTTTCAGCTCGGCAATGCCGCCATCATATTCGTCAGTGAGCGCGCGGGACGTGCCGCGGTAGAAATGTGCACGCTCGCGATCGGGCGTGGCATCGGCGCTGAGCGTCAGCGCCCGTTCGCCTGCGAGCCGGGTCACGACGAGCTTGCCGCGAACCAACGCGCCGCGCGCGATTACCAGATAGAGCTTGAGGCGGCTGGCGCGGTCGATCTGTTCCAGCAGCCCCGCGACCCGCGCAAAGCGGCGATCATCCAGCGCAAGACTCGATTGCGTCAGCCCGGTGGAGAAGCGTTGCCAGAAGTCGCCGGCATAGACCGAGTTGCGGTAGTGGCGGATATAGGCCAGCGTCAGGAACTCGAACTTGTCGAAATCCTCCGCCTGCCCGACCAGCAGGATCTCGCGTCGCAGCGCCGCTTCTTCGACCAGCGTGCCCGGCAGCAGCAGGCGCGCGTCGTCGAGACGCTCGATCGCAAGCGATGCCTCGGAACGCGCGAACAGCGCGCCCTGAACCAGTGCGACCTGCCCGCCCATGCCGGACGAGAGCGTGCGCGGCTTGACGTCCTTGAGCAGGTCCTTCGCCTCGTCCTGCCGACCTTCGACATAAGCGAGCGCGCCGTCGAACAACCGCGAATCTACATTGATCTTGTCGCGCGGCAGCTTGCGGACGATCTGTGGGGCGCCGCCGCTGAGCAGATAGATCACGACCGCCTGGCCGTTCTGCGGATTGCTCCACACGCTCGCGTCGGCGGCGAGAAATTTTTCGCCGATCTGCCGGATCAGCGCGATGTGGCTGGCATGCGCCGCGGTGTCGCCATTGGCGATGCCGTCCTGCACCGCCTGCAGCGTGCGGACGAGCTCAAACGGCTCCCCGGACGGAGCCGTCGGTTCGGCAGATGCGCGTGTCGCTGCGAGCGACAGCACGATCAGCAGCCCGGCGCGGAGCAGCGGCCTGGTCAAGGGCGCTTCTCCCGGATCAGGATCTCGATACGCCGGTTTTGCGCGGCAGCGGGATCGTTCGGAAGCTTTGGCCGGCGGTCGGCATAGCCTTCGACATGCTCGATCCGCTGCGCATCGATGCCGGAGCGAACCAGCATGTAGTAAGCCATCTGCGCGCGCGCGGTGGACAGCCGCCAATTGTCGTAATTGTCCGACTTGTAGGGCCGGTTATCGGTATGACCGCGGACGATGATCATGCCGCGGCGCTTCGCGATCAGAGGTCCGATCTTGTCGATGACGCGAACGAGCTCGGGCCGCGGCTCGGCCGACCCGACCGCGAACATGCCGAAGCTCGCATCGTCGGTCAGGCTGACCAGCAGCCCCTCCTCGACCTGGCGGACCTCGGCCACCGGCCCGGCGCCGGCCTTGATATCCGACAGGGCATCGGCGATCGCAGATTGAAGCTGCTTGACGGTCGGCTGCTGGGTCTGGGCCGCGTCACGCGGCTCGGATTCCTTCGGAGCGTCGGTGAGACGTGCCTGCGGCGCGGCGTTGGCCTGAAGGTTGGCCTGCGTGTTCGGCTGAACGTTAGCGTCACGCACAGACGATGATGGCGCCGGTCCCGGCGGCAACAACGGCGACTGGCTCGCGGTCGACGCCTGCGCATCGGGGGCCACGCTGCCACCGGCGTCATCGGTTTTGCCACGGCGCGGCTCGCCCTGATTTGTGCCGGCCGAATTGTCGCGTGCGGAAGCATTCGGCTTCGGCTCGCCCTCCATGATCCGATCCGCTTCCTTCGCGGCCTCGGGCGCAAGCTTCCAATAGCCGGGATCGAACGGATCGCGATAGGCGTCGCCGCCCTTGAGGCCATCTTCTTCCGCGGAAGTCGTCGCACCGGCGCGCCGCTGGCCCGAGGCCTGGTTCGAGCTGGCCGCGATTTCGGCGAGCGTTGCATAGGGATCGCGGAACAGAACCTTCTCTTCGTAGAACGGCGGCTTTTCGGCCGTCGGCGAGTCGCCGCGGCGCTCCTCGTTCGGCCCGGACGGCTGGCGCTTGCCATCCTGTCCCTCGAACGTCGTCGGCTCCTTCTTGGTGAGGTCCTTCAGTCCCTTCGGCGCGGGTGCGTTTTCCGCGAGCTTGATCGGGTTGAAGTAGCTTGCAACGACCTGCTTCTGGTCCTGGTTGAGCGCATTGAGCAGCCACATCACCAGGAAGAACGCCATCATCGCGGTCATGAAGTCCGCATAGGCGATCTTCCAAACGCCGCCGTGCGCCTTCTCGTCCTCGAAAGCGCTCCGCCGGCGGATAATGACGAGCTCGTGCTTGACCTCCTCCATGGTGAAACTACCGGCGCGCCTCTTTCAGCCGATCCATCCACGTCGAGATCTGCGTCTCGATCGTGGTCTGATCGGCGAGGACGCGAACCTCAACGGTGTCGGCGGACTGGTATTCGACGCCGGAGCGGCCGGCCAGATTGAGCTGCGTCCTGACGAGATCGATGAGCTCGCTCGGTCCAGTGACGCGGAATGCCGGCACCGGCGAATTCGAGGTCAGCGCCGAGATCTGCTCGACCAGGGATCCGATCGCCTTGTCGCGGACCGCATCGGCGAGGAACGGCAGCAATATCCGCGCGACCGAGCTCGCAATGTTGCTCTCGATCTCGCGGCAGGCGGCGTCAAAACCGTTGACGATCGCGACCGCCTGCTGGTCGGACCATTTGGCCCGCTCCTCGCCGAGCCGGATCGCGCTGCGAACGCGCTCCTCGGCGAGCTTGGCTTCGCCTTCCGCAAGACCCGCAGTATGGCCGCGTCGATAGGCGTCTTCGAGCAGATTGACCGGCGCGGCTTCCGGCGCGGGCGCCGGAGGCGGCTGAAGTTGAGGCTGCGCCTGCGGCTGACGCTGCGCTTGAGGCTGCGGCTGCGCTTGCGGCTCGCGCCGAAGCTCCTTTCTCGTCAGGACATCCTGGATCTTCGGCGGCGGCGGTGGCGGTGGCGACTTGGCCCGGCCATTCGCATCGAATTGCGTCAGGAGTTTTCCGATTGCCGCGTTCATGCCGCCTCCTCGCGTCGCATCCAGTCTTTAAGGATTGCTGCCGCCTGCATCTGATCGAGGCGAACGATCTGCTCCAGCCGCTTCTGCGGCGTTCGCTGCATCTTGCCTTCGAGGTCCTCGACGAGGTTGAGCTCGGGATCCTGGCTGTCTGCCAATGCGAGGGCCGTGGCGGCCTCGAGCTCGGCGGCCTCGGCCGCCTCGGTCTGTTCCTGCGCGGCGCGATGGGTCAGGATGCCGTTGACCGCGGGCCGAAGCCCGAACCAGACCAGCATCGAGGCGACGGCCAGGATCGTCACCGCATTGATGACGCTGCCGAGCTGCTTGTTCATCATCTCGACGAAGCTGATCGGCGGCACCGGCGCGAGTTCGCGCGAGCCTTCCACGAAGTCGACCGCAGTCACCTGGATCTGGTCGCCGCGCGCCTTGTCCAGTCCGCCTGCGGTCGCTGCGAGCTGGCTGATCTCGGCGAGCTTGCTGTCGACGATGGCCTGGTTGGTCTTGTCGCCGAGATCGGCGACGAGCCGCGCGCGATTGACCAGGACGGCGATGAAGAGCTTCTTGACCGAATAGCCATCGCTGACCGTCGTCGTGGTCTTGGATGAGACCTCGAAATTGGTGACGTCCTCGCGGCGCGTCTTGTCCTCGCTGGAGTTCTTGGTGCCGCCGGCGTTGACCTGCTGGTCCGGAAGGTTCTGCTGGACGGTCGTCGGCGTCGAGCGATCCGCGTTCGACGACTTTTCATTTTCGCGGACATTGCGGACCGAACGCTCGGCCCGGGTCTCGGGATCGTAGACCGTCTCGTTGATCTGGCGCTTGTCGGTGGAGAGCTGGGGCGCGACGCTGACCTCGAAATTGTCCAGGCCGAGATAGGGCGTCAGCGCCTTGCGGATGTTTTCCTGCACCATTCCGCCGACGGTCTTCTGCAGGCTCGCCATCTTGGTCGGCGCGGCGCTGGCCTCGTCCTCTTCGGCCAGCAGCATCGAGCCGTCGGCGTCGAGCACGGTGACCTTGTCGCGCGTCATGCCGGGAATGGCGGCCGCGACGAGGTGGCGGATCGACTGCGCCGTGCGCGCCTCGATCGCACCGTCGGTGCGCAGCACAACCGATGCGGAGGGCGGCTGCTGCGTCGCACGGAACGAGCCGCGCACCGGCATCACGATGTGCACCCGCGCTGCCTTGACGCCCTTCATCAGCTGAACGGTGCGCGCGATCTCACCCTCGAGCGCGCGGAGCTTCGTGACCTCCTGCATGAAGGAGGTCAGCCCAAGCGACCCGATCTTGTCGAACAGCTCGTAGCCGGCATTGGCGCTGGTCGGCAGCCCCTTCTCCGCCAGCAGCATTCGCGCCTGTGCGGTCTGGCTCGGCCGCACCGAGACGGTATCGCCGGCGGCGTTGATATCGAAGGCAATGTTCTGCTCGCGCAGCGCGGCGCCGATACGCGTCACGTCTTCACGGGTCAGGCCGGTGTAGAGGGATTCGAATTCCGGCCGGCTCAGATAATAAGCACCCCCGACCACGGTGACGAGGACGGCGAAGCCGATCAGTCCCAAGGCCATCAGACGTCGCGGCCCAAGTTCCAGCAGATTGTTGAGCAGCTGCTGTAGCTGCGCGCGACTGAGCATATGACCTCGTACCAATGCGAACGGTGAGGACACTCCGCTGTCAACCTTGTCTGAAGGTTGCGCGCAAACGCGAATGTGTCGCTTCGCAGGCGAGGCGTTGCAATTTTACAAGAACTTTGGGCGACGCAGGCAGGTCAATGGCACGGACGGACGATCGAACGCGTGACCGCGTGATCGGCTGCAGCCTATGGCATCAGGTCTGGGCGTCGGGGGGCGACTACGGGCACATCATGTGCCGTCACTTCCGCCACTCACGGCGGGGACCGTGCTCCCGTGGGAGCACGGTCGTGTTCGAAGCGCGAGCTTACTTGAACAGCGAGAGGATGCTCTGGCTGTTCTGGTTGGCGATCGAGAGCGCCTGAACGCCGAGCTGTTGCTGGGTCTGGAGCGCCTGGAGGCGGGTGGATTCCGCGTTCATGTCGGCGTCGACGAGCTGACCGACACCGCGCGTCACCGAGTCCATCAGGGTCTTGACGAAGTCGGTGTTGGTGGCGATGCGGTTCTTGACAGCACCGAGGTCGGCAGCGGCCGAAGCCACTGAATTGAGCGCGGTGGTGACCGCCGTGATGTAGCTGCTGAGTGTAGCCTGGTCGGTCGCCGCATCGGTCAGCGAGGTGATGTCGATCGTGTCGATCGACGCGCCGCCGCTCACCGTATCCAGGATGCCGGTGGTGGACGTGCTGTAGAGCGAGTATTTGGAGATCGTCAAGGTGATCGAGCCGATGGTCGGCGTGCCACTGACGCGGGAGAACGACGACACGAGGTCGAAGGTCGCGGGCGTTGCCGTTGTCACGCTCAGCCAGTTCACGCCGTTGAAGGTTGCCGCATCGGCGGTGCCCTTCATCTGTTGCTGGATCTGGGTGATATCGGCCTGGATCTTGGTGCGGTCGATACCGGCGGTCTTGGCTTCGACCAGCAACGCCTGCAGCTTGGTCAGGCCGCCGGTGCTGTCACCGACAACCGCGGTCAAAGCGGTATATTCGGTGTCGACAGTCGCAGCCGACAGACCGAGCGAGTCGGAGACGGCGGAGAGCGCGGCGTTGTCGGCGCGCATCGAGGTCGCGATCGACCAATAGGCGGCGTTGTCCGAAGCGGTGGCCACGCGCTGACCGGTCGAGATCCGGTTTTCAGTGGTCTGGAGGCTGGAGCTGACGTTGCGCAGCGTCTGCAGCGCGGTCATTGCCGCGGAGTTGGTGAGCAGGCTAGAACTCATGTTCGACGTCCCCTTGAAAACGATTTGAAATTTTTGGGACATACCGGGCTTGCACCGGTACGGCAGAACGGCATCATGCCTTTGAGCTGCGAAAAAGCACGCTCAACCTGTCGTAACGGCGGCGATAGCACGCGAAGTTTGCGCGAGGCTTGTGGCTCTGTGACCGGACCGCAATCCGAGGCGCGAAATCGCACCTTTGACGCACGAACGACGCACGCCAAAATGAAAGGGGCCGCGCTTCTCGCGAAGCGCGGCCCCCTCAGATGGTTTTCAGGCTTAACGGAACAGCGAGAGGATGCTCTGGCTGTTCTGGTTGGCGATCGAGAGCGCCTGAACGCCGAGCTGCTGCTGGGTCTGCAGCGCCTGGAGGCGGGTGGATTCCGCGTTCATGTCGGCATCGACGAGCTGGCCGACACCGCGATTCACCGAGTCCATCAAGGTCTTGACGAAGTCAGTGTTGGTCGAGATGCGGTTCTTGACGGCGCCGAGGTCCGCGGCGGCCGAAGCCACCGAGTTGATCGCAGCAGTCACCTGCGTGATGTAGGCGCTGAGCGTGGCCTGGTCGGTCGCCGCGTCGGTCAGCGAGGTGATGTCGATCGTGTTGACCGACGCACCGCCGCTCACCGTATCCAGGATGCCGGTGGTGGACGTGCTGTAGAGCGAGTACTTGTTGATCGTCAGGGTGATGGAGCCGATGGTCGGCGTGCCACCAACGCGGGAGAACGACGACACGAGGTCGAAGGTCGCCGGCGTTGCCGTCGTCACGCTGAGCCAGTTCACACCGTTGAAGGTTGCCGCATCGGCAGTGCCCTTCATCTGCTGCTGGATCTGGGTGATGTCGGCCTGGATCTTGGTGCGGTCGATACCGGCGGTCTTGGCTTCGACCAGCAGCGCCTGCAGCTTGGTCAGGCCGCCGGTGCTGTCGCCGACAACCGCGGTCAGAGCGGTATATTCGGTGTCGACGGTCGCGGCCGACAGACCGAGCGAGTCGGAGACGGCGGAGAGTGCGGCGTTGTCGGCGCGCATCGAGGTCGCGATCGACCAGTAGGCGGCGTTGTCCGAAGCCGTGGCCACGCGCTGACCGGTGGAGATGCGGTTTTCGGTGGTCTGGAGGTTGGAGCTGACGTTGCGGAGGGTCTGCAGCGCCGTCATTGCTGCGGAGTTGGTAAGAAGGCTTGAACCCATTTTGATGTCCCTTTGAAGATTGAGTTGTTTGGGGACATACCGGACTTGCACCGGTACGACAGGGCGGCGTCATGCCTTTGGGCTGCGGAAAAGCGGTTAGGCCCAACCTGTCGTAGCGGCGACCGTAACGCTCGAAGCTTGTGTGGGGCTTGTGGCTCTGTGTCGTAGCTGCAACAGGGCAGCCGAAATTTCAGCGCGCACGGAAGGTCACGCCAAACGAAAAGGCCGCGCTTCGCGAGAAGCGCGGCCCTCTCCCAGATGGTTTCAGGCTTAGCGGAACAGCGAGAGGATGCTCTGGCTGCTGCCGTTGGCGATCGAGAGCGCCTGGACGCCGAGCTGCTGCTGGACCTGGAGAGCCGACAAGCGGGTGGACTCCTGGTTCATGTCAGCGTCGACGAGCTGGCCGATACCGCGATCAACCGAGTCCATCAGCGACTTCACGAAGTCCGTGTTGGTCGAGATACGGTTCTTGACGGCACCGAGGTTGGCGGCGGCGGAGGCCACCGAGTTGATCGCAGCGGTGACCTTCGCGATGTAGGTATCGAGCGTGGCTTGGTCAGTTGCCGCGTCGGTCAGCGTGGAGATGTCGATCGTGTTGACCGACGCACCGCCGCTCACCGTATCGAGGATGCCGGTGGTGGACGTGCTATAGAGCGCATAGGTGGCAGTCGTCAGCGCGATGGAGCCCGTGGTCGGCGTGCCGCCGACGCGGGAGTACGACGACACCAGGTCAACCGTTGCCGGCGTGGAGGAGGTCGCGCTCAGCCAGTTCACGCCGTTGAAGGTCGCCGCATCCGCGGTACCCTTCATCTGCTGCTGGATCTGGGTGACGTCCGCCTGGATCTTCGTGCGGTCGATACCGGCCGTCTTGGCTTCGACCAGCAGCGACTGCAGCTTGGTCAGGCCGCCGGTGCTGTCACCGACAACCGAGGTCAGAGCGGTGTATTCGGTGTCGACGGTCGCGGCCGACAGACCGAGCGAGTCGGAGACCGCGGAGAGCGCGGCGTTATCGGCGCGCATCGAGGTGGCGATCGACCAGTAGGCAGCGTTGTCCGAAGCGGTCGAGACGCGCTGGCCGGTGGAGATGCGGGTCTGCGTGGTGGCGAGTTGGGAGCTCACAGACCGCAGGGTCTGGAGGGCGGTCATAGCGGTCGAGTTCGTAAGCAGGCTTGACATTGCGAATGTCCCTTTGATGTACGCGTTACATTTTCACGAGGGGACATACCGGGCTTTCACCGGTACGGAGGGGCGGCATCATGCCTTTGGACTGATGTGGGTGGGGTCCAACCCGCCGTGCCGCATTGCTAGCACGTCGAATCTTGCTTCCGAATTAAGACGAGCTTGAATTCTGTAGCAAAATCATATGGTTAACATTACGCTTTGCTAACCTTAACCAACCGTTAGGGCGATGATCGCTCTTACGAGAACGATCGCACCAGTCCGGAGGCGAGCAGGTTCCAGCCGTCGATCAGCACGAAGAACAGCACCTTGAACGGCAGCGCGAGGATCGACGGCGGCATCATCATCATGCCCATCGACATGGTCAGCGTCGCCACGATCATGTCGATGACCAGGAATGGCAGGATGATGAGGAAGCCGATTTCGAACGAACGCCGGAGCTCGGAGATCATGAACGCTGGAATGATGACGCGCATGTCGATGCGCTTGTCGTCGAACTTCTTGCGGAAGCTTTCCGCGGCGAGCGATTCGAACGTCTGCAGGTCCTTGTCGCGGACGTGGGCCAGCATGAACTCGCGGAAGGGGTCGCTGATCTTCAGATAAGCCTCCTCCTCCGAGATCTCGTTCTTCATCAGCGGCTGCACGCCGGTTTCCCAGGCGCGATCGAAGGTCGGCGCCATGACGTAGAAGGTCATGAACATGGCGAGGCTGATCAGCACGAGATTCGGCGGCGTCGTCTGAAGGCCAAGGCCGGCGCGCAGGAACGAGAGCGCAACGGCGAAGCGCGTGAAGCTCGTCACCATGATGAGCAGCCCCGGTGCGACGGACAGCACCGTCAGCAGCGCCATGAGCTGGATGATGCGGCCACTGGTCGAGCCGTTGCCCGGCGGCAGCAGCGAATTGAGGTCCGGGATCTGGGCGAACGCTACCTCGGGCAGCACGACCAGGAGCAACGCAATCAGCAGGACTCTCAGTTTCACTGGATCACCAACGTCTCAATGATCAATTCACGGACCTTGCCGGACGAGCGGATGCTGGCGCGTTCCGACAGGTCGTCGCGCAGATGCTGGAGCCCGCGCGTGCCTTCGAACTGCGTGACCGAGGCGGACCGCAAGTAAGTGACGATGTCTTCGCTGATATGAGCGGCCAGAATGCCGGCATCCTCGTCGCTCATGCTGTCGGTCACCATGGAGGCTTCGACCCGGGCCCAATTGTTGGCCGGCGCCGCGAGATTGGTCACGATCGGAGACAGCTTCCTGAGCCGCGCGCTGCCGGCGTAGCTCGAGGCGATCGGCGGCGGGGTGGCGCCCTTCTTTGCATCCGCGACGCGTTCGGCTGCGGCGAACAGGTGCAAGCCCGCAAGCGCGCCCGCGCCGATCGCGACCAGGGTCAGCACGAGGATGGCGGCAATCAGGCGCATGACGCCCCCTGCTCCCACGACGCGCGAGCCTCAGAACGGTGCCACGGCATCATAGATCCGGTGACCCCATCCAGGTTGCTGCACGTCAGACAGATTTCCGCGACCGCCATAGGACACGCGCGCCTCGGCGATCTTCTCGTAGGAGATGGTGTTGGTTCGCGAAATATCGCGTGGGCGCACGATACCGCCGACATTGAGCACGCGCATCTCCGTGTTGATACCGAACTCCTGCGACCCGCTGATCATCATATTTCCGTTCGGCAACACGTCGGTGACGACGGCGGCGATGGAAAGCTTGATGTCCTCGGAGCGGTCGATCTGGCCGTTGCCCTTGATCTGGGTATTGGTGTTGAGGTTGGCGTTGGTCTGGCCCTTGTCCTGCCATCCTGCGACGTCCATCAGCCAGTTCAGCCCGAACTGGATCTGCGAATCGCGCGAGCGGTCGGTCTTGTTGTCGAGCTTGGCCTTGTCCTGCATCGAGATGATCACCGTCACGACGTCGCCGACGCGCCGGGCGCGCGGATCGCGGTAGAGGTCGGTGCCGTCATCCCAGGTCGAGCGATAGCTGACCGGCGTGCGCATGCGGGGCGTCACCGGGATCGGTTCGGCCGGCGTCCTCAGCCCGCTGCCCACGGGCGACAGTTTCGGCCCGGTCAGGATTTCTGCCGGATCGTGGGAGCATCCGCCGAGAAGCACGAGCGACAGGAGGAGGATCGGCTTCTTCATTACTTGGTCTTCCCGTCATCCACGCGACGCATTCCACCGAGCAGGTCGGCGAGATGTGCTGCGCGCCCGGTCTCCATCTCGTTGAAAATCGCGCTCGAGCTCCTCGGGCTGAGCTTTGCGAGCACCGCCGCAGCCGTCTCGTCCGCCATGCCGGCGATCTGGGTCGCGGCAGCGTCCGGTTTCATGCGCGAATAGATCTCGACGACGCTCGCTTCCGCTTTCTTCAGGAAGTCGTCGCGCAGGGCCATCCACTTTTCGTATTCGGCGCGCTTGGCCTCGACTTCGGCGATCCGCTCCCGCAGCAGGCTCTCGGCCTTCTCCAGCTCTTTCAGCTGCCAGGCGAGCCTGGCATCGACGGCGGGGTCGGCCACGTTGCTGCAGAACAGCGCAACTTCATTGTCACCGGGCGCAGCAGCCTGAGCCGGCGCCGGTTTCGGCGGGGCGGTGATGCTGCCGGACTTCGCCGGGCGCGTCGGCACGGGTGCTGGTGCAGGCGCCGGCGGAGCAGCCGCCGTCGGAACCGCTCCCGTGATTGCAGGACCCGAATCCTCGGCCGCCCAGGCGGTTGCCTGTGAATTATCGCCCGGGACCGGCGTCGCCGCCACGTGCGGCCTCTGCGGCCCGGGCGCGCGAGCGCGTGCGAAGGAAAGCAGATTGAGCGGCTTCGACGGCTTCGGCTCATCCAGCGCCAGCGCCGGCGACGTGCCTGCGAGCGCGAACATCGCGGCCAGGAGAAGAAGTTGCGCTATGTGATCCAGCTTCAGCATCGGCTCGCGTGCGATTCTCGGTCGAGGCCTGAGCATTGAGCGACCAAGCTTGCACGACGCTTATGCATCATTGCACGATGACTTCAGCCTGCAGCGCGCCGGCCGTCTTGATCGCCTGGAGGATCGCGATGATGCCGGACGGCTTCAGTCCGATCTGGTTCAGCCCGCGCACGAGGCGCTGCAGGTCGACACCGCTCAGGATCGCCACCTGCGATCCGGCCTCGTTGGCCTCGACCACGGTCTGCGGCACCACGACCGTCTGGCCTTGCGAGAACGGCGCCGGCTGCGACACCACGGGCAGCTCGGTGACACGGACCGTCAAATTTCCATGGGTGACGGCGACGGTGGAGATCCGCACGTCGCGTCCGATCACCACCGTGCCGGTGCGTTCGTTGATCACCACCCGCGCCGGCGTGTCCGGTTCGACGGTGAGCTCACCGATCTCGGCGAGGAAGCGCACCGGACCGACATAGCGCGGCTTGGACAGCACGATCGTCCGGTAGTCGCGCTCGAAGGCGATCTGGGCGCGATAGCGGCCGCCGGCATAGCGATTGACGGCGTCCAGGATCCGCGTCGCGGTGACGAAGTCGGGGTTCTTCAGCTCCAGCACCAGGTACTCCATCTCGTGGAGGCTTCCCTGGACCTCGCGCTCGACCAGCGCGCCGTTCGGAATGCGGCCCGCCGTCGGCGTGCCCTGGCTGACATTCTGGGCCTGGCCCCCGACGCTGTAACCGGCGACCGTGACCGCGCCTTGCGCCACTGCGTAGACCGCTCCGTCGGCAGCGCGCAGCGACGTCATCACCAGCGTGCCGCCCAGCAGCGACGTCGCATCGCCGAGCGAGGACACCGTCACGTCCATCCGTTCGCCGGCGCCGATCGACGGCAGCAGGTCGGCGGTCACCATCACGGCGGCAACGTTGCGCGTGCGCAGCGTCGTCGGCCGCGACGAGTTGTTCGTGCTGGTGGTCTCGTTCCGGACATTGATGCCCATGTTTTCGAGCATCGACTGCAGCGATTGTTCCGTGAACGGCGCGTTGCGCAGGGTGTCGCCGGTGCCGTTGAGGCCGATGACGAGGCCATAGCCCACGATCTGGTTTTCGCGCAGACCCTTGATGTCCGCGATGTCCTTGATGCGGACGGCGGCCTGGGCACTGGCGGCGGAAACGATGAGGAGAAGCGCGATCAGGAATCTGGTCATGACCCGTCCGCGACCTTGACGGTGCCGTCCGGCTGGACGATGGCCCGGATCATCACGCCCGTGTCGGTGTTCCGCACGGTGATCAGCGATCCCGGCGCACCGGACTGCATGGCCGCGCCGTAGGTCACGATCGACAGACCGGAGTCTTCGACCACGACCTTGACCATGGCGCCACGGGCGATGGTCCAGGGATCCTCCACCGAATTGGTGGGGATCGGCTGGCCGGGCAGCAGCGCCCGCCGCGCCATGCGGCCGACGAGCACCTGACGCCCTTCGATGAACATGGCGACGCCGAGCACGTTCGGCGCAAAGGTACGGTCGGTGATCATGTCTTCCCTGATCAGCTCGCCGGCGCGGATCGCTACGGCCGGCACCGGAAGCCGCTTCTCGTCTGCGGCGGCGAGCCGCGCGGAGACGAGAACCAGCAGCGCGGCGGCCAACCCGCGCGCGATCAGGCCCACCCTGTTCAACATGGACACACCGGAACTAGCGACTGAGATTCTTCGATACCGTCTGCGCCATCTCATCCGACGCCTGGATGACCTTGGCGTTCATCTCGTAGGCGCGCTGCGCCGAGATCAACTCGGTGATTTCCTTGACCGGGTCGACGTTCGAGGCCTCGAGATATTGCTGGTTGATCTTGCCGTAGCCGGCATCGCCGGGGAGACCAACGACCGGCGCTCCCGATGCGGTGGTCTCGCGATAGAGATTGCTGCCCAGCGGCTCGAGGCCTGCCTCGTTGGCAAAGTTTGCGAGGTTGAGCTGGCCGATTTGCCGTGGATTGACTTCCGTATCGAGCTTGGCGAACACTTGGCCGGTCTGGTTGACGGTGACCTGCACCGTTCCCTGCGGCACCGTGATGTTGGGATCCAGCAGGTAGCCGTCCATCGTCACCAACTGGCCGGTGGCGTTGGTGTTGAACGAACCCGCGCGGGTGTACTGCACCTCGTTGTTCGGGCCGAGCACCTGAAACCAGCCGCGGCCGTTGATCGCGAGATCATAAGGGTTGCCGGTCTGAGTCAGCGCGCCCTGGATGTGCAGCTTGCGGATTGCGGCCGACTTGACGCCGAGGCCGAGATTGGCACCTTCCGGGATCGGCGAGGCACCGTTGACGTTCGCGACACCCTGCATGCGATCCATCTGGTAGAACAGATCGGTGAATTCCGCACGTGCACGCTTGAACGACGTGGTGTTGATGTTGGCGATGTTGTTCGCGATGACTTCGATATTGGTCTGCTGGGCATTCATGCCCGTAGCCGCGATGGCGAGCGATTTCACAGCGTCATTCCTTCAGATCAAATCGACATACGAACGACTTCTTGGTAGGCCTGCACGACCTTGTCGCGGACCGCGACCGCGGTCTGCAGGGCCTGTTCGGCCGACATCAGCGCCTCGACGACTTTCCGCGTCGATTCCTTGCCCTGCATCGCCGAGATCGACGCACTCTCGCCGGCCTTCAGCGTGCCGATCGCGTCCGTCGTCACCTGCTTCATGACGGAATCGAACCCGACGTCGTCGCCCGCCTGAACCGGTGACGTCGCACCGGGCGCAATGGTCTGCGTTTCGGTGATCCGGGATGCAACCGCCTGCCCTGCGCCAATCGCAGTGGATGAAATCGCTTCTAGCATTGTCAGCTCCTCAGAAGGTCGATGCTCATGCCGAGCATCGATCTCACCTGCTTCACGACCTGGAGATTGGCTTCGTAGGACCGGTTGACTTCCCGCATATCCGCCATCTCGATCATCATGTTGACGTTGGGCATCTTGACGTAACCGGCCTTGTCGGCCGCGGGATGTCCCGGATCGTACTCGACGCGATAGGGCGTGGTGTCGACCCCGATCTCCTTGACCTTCGCCAGCTGCGTGCCCGAAGCACGATCCATCGCGGCGTCGAATGTAATCGTCTTGCGCTGATACGGGTCGGCACCGGCGGTGCGCCCCGTCGAGCTGGCATTCGCGAGATTTTCCGAGACAACCCGCATGCGCGTCGACTGCGCTTCGAGCCCGGAGCTTGCGACCGTCAATGAAGCCGATAGGGCGTCCAGCATATCAATTCACCTCAGGTCTTCGCGCTGGCCAGAACCATGCGGTTGAAGGACCGCACGATCGCCGAGTTCATCGAATAGTCGCGATTGACGTCGTTGCCCTTGATCATCTCCTGCTCGAGGCTGACCGAGTTGCCGGAGTGGACGACGTCCCAGCTATCCTTCTTCGCGGTTGCCCGCGTATCGGTTTCGGCCGGGGAAAGCTGCATATGCGTGGGCGACGTCGTCGCAAGCCTGACCGGCATCGCGTCGAGCACCTTGTTGAATGGCTCGACGTCGCGCGCCTTGAAGCCCGGCGTATTGGCGTTGGCGACGTTGGTGGCGATGGTCGACTGGCGGAGTTCGAGGTAACGCGCCTGCGACGATGCGAGTTCGAAAAGATAAAGCGGTCCCACGACGGCCCCATTATGATTCATTGGAAAGAACCCTAGGGCGTTAAGCTTTCGTCAAGCTGTTGGGCGAACCACCATCCTCGTAAATCTACTGAACCTTCTCGGGCCGAGGCGTCTGCTTCGACTGCAGGAAGTAGATGATCTCGGCAACCGGGCGGAAGAATTCCGCAGGGATGACCTGGTCGACCTGCACCGCCTCGTAGAGCGCGCGTGCGAGAGCCTTGTTCTCGATCACCGGGATCCTGTTCTGCTCGGCGGCCTCGCGGATCTTCAGCGCAATCACGTCCATGCCCTTGGCCACGACCAGCGGCGCCGGGTTCTCGTCGCGATTGTAGCGCAATGCGATCGCAAAGTGCGTCGGGTTCGCAATCACCAGCGTCGCACGCGGCACGGCGGCGATCATGCGCTGGCGCGAGCGGTCGCGCGCGAGCGAGCGCAGGCGCGCCTTGATCAGCGGATCGCCCTCGGACTGCTTGTGCTCGTCCTTGATTTCCTGCTTGGTCATGCGCAGCTCGCGCCGCCAGCGAAAGCGCGCCCAGGCGAGATCGATCGCAACCAGAACGATCGTCGCGATGCAGATCGCCGACACGATCCGCATCGCGATGGTGAGGATCATCTCCGGCAACGCGACAGGATCGGTGTACATCGCCTCGAACGCCCTCGCCTCCGACGATCGCAGCACGAAGCAGACGACCGCGGTCACCGAGGCGAGCTTGAACATCGACTTGGCGAACTCGACGAGGCCCTGTGTTCCGAAAATGCGGCTCCAGCCGGTGGCCGGGGAGATCCGGGAGACGTCGGGCAGGATGCGCTGCAGCACCAGCCGCGGCGCATTCTGCAGCAGCGAGGCGGCGAGCCCGAACACCGCGATGATCACGACCAGCGGCACCAGGAATCGCAGCGCCTCGAGGCCCACCACCGTGAGAAGATTCAGTGCGTCGGCCGCAGTGCTGAGCGGGAAGCCGTCGGGTTCGTCGATGAAGCTCTTCAAGGTCGGCGTCAGCCGCTGCACGCCCTGGCCGATCAGGAACGCCTGAATCACCATCAGCGCGGCCATGGTCGCAAACATGGATGCCTCCCGAGAGACCGGAATATTGCCCTGTTCGAGCGCATCGCGGACTTTCTTCTCGGTCGGCTCTTCTGTTTTGCTCTCCTGATCGGATGACTCTGCCATGCCTGCTCAGCGGTCAGCGGAAGACCAGCTCATCCTCCTGGTCGGGATTGAGCTCGATCTCACCCTTCTCGGCGAGGTCGAGGGCGAGATCGGTGATGACGCGGCGCGCCTCCAGCACATCGCGCTGGTTCGACGGCTCGCCAATGGCCAGCTCGTGCTCGACGACGCGGCGGACACGCGAGGCGACAGCAGACAGGATCAGCTCGCGGAAGTGCTTGTCGGTGCCCTTCAGCGCGACGACGATACGGTCGGTCGGCACCTGGTCGAAGATCATGGTGCGCGCCTTCGGCGCCAGGTTGATGACGTCGTCGAAGGTGAACAGCAGTTCCTTCAGCACTTCGGCCGACTTCGGCCGCTTCTCCGACAGGCTCTTCAGCATGTCCTCGATGTGGCCGCGCTCCATCTTGTTGATGATGTCGGCGACGCGGGCGTAGGTGTCGGCACCGAGATTGCGGGCGAAATTGAGCGTTAGATCTTCGTGCAGCGTCTTCTCGAGGACCTTCAGCGCGTCGTCGACGATGGGCTTGAGGCTGAGCACGCGCCGCATCAGTTCGTTGCGCAGGCTCGACGGCAACTGGCTCATCACCTTGGCGGCGCAGGACGGCTTGACCTTGGACAGGATCAGCGCCGCGGTCTGCGGATGTTCCTTGGAGAGGTAGGTCGCAAGCGAGTTTTCCGACACCGACGAGACGCGGTCCCATACCGACCGGCTCGAATTGCCGAGCAGGTCCGACATGATCGCCGTGACCTGGTCGGCGGGAAGCACGTCGCCGAGCACGGCTTCGAGGCCGCCGAGGGTGCCGAGAATGTTCGCGCCCATCGAGAATTGCTGGGCGAACTCCTCGACGATCGACTCGAGCTCCTGCGCCGTGATCGGCCGCAGCTCAGCCGCGGCCTTGGTGACGATGCGGATGTCCTGCGGCTCGAACTGCGCGAGCACGCTCGCAGCCGCCTGCCGGCCCATGGCCAGCAGGAGCGCCGCGACCTTTTCCGTTCCGCCCAGCGTGGCAACGCCTCGCTGCTTGATGGGAGCGATGCCGACCTGTGCCGCCATGTTCAGGAATCACTCTGCCCCAGCGGGCCGACGATCTCGGTCAGCGACACACCGAAGCGCGAATTGTCCTCTTCGACGACGACCACCTCGCCGCGGGCGACGACGCGGCCGTTGACCACGACGTCGACGGGCTCGCCAACGCGGTGATCCAGCGGAACGACGGCGCCGCGGCCGAGCTTCATCAGGTTCGCCACCGGGATGGTCGCCGATCCCAGCACCACCTGCATGGTGACGGGAATGCGCAGGATGGCATCGACATTGGCGAACTTGCCGGTCTCCTCCGCGGTGCGCGCGGCGATCTCCGCCAGCCGCTCCAGCGGGGTCGTCTCGGCATCGTCGGATGCGGTTGCTGACTCGTAGTCGAAGGATTGCGCCATTTGGTATCGCCTCTTGGTATTTCCGCTCCCGGAGCGCCGCGACGTTCCGATCTATCCGTTCAGCCGGTCCCGGCCCTAATGCTTGTTGACCTCGGTGCCGCCTGCGGTCGCAGCGGGCTGGAGCCCGGTCCGCGCATCGAGCGCCGCAATCGCCTCGTGAGCCTGGTCGATCTTCGTGCTCAGCACGTTGGCGAGCCGGCCGAGATTTGCCGTGGAATCATGCGCCGCGGTGATCACCGTATCGAAGGCGCCTGCGGTCTCGTGCACGATGGTCGAGAACTCGCCCTGGTAGTTGCGCAGCCGTGCCAGCTCGCGGTGCATCCGGGTCACCCGCATGCTGGTGAAGGCCAGCGCAATCAGCAGAACGGCATCAACGAGATAGGATATCATCGACGAACTCCCGCTTCTGATCGACGGGATCTGCCACCTGCATGGCGTAGTAGCCATCAAGTTGGCCGATCTGGCACCAGAACAGCACCTGGTTGTTGCTCTCGAGCCGCGCCAGCGTGCGCGGCGTGGCTTCGAGCTCGAGCACCTGTCCGACCTTGAACTTCACGACGTCCTCGAGGGATATCATCTTCTCGTCGAGCACTGCGCTCAGCGTCACCTCGGTGCGATGAACCTCGCTCTCCATCTGCTCGCGCCAGCGTGGATCGGCCGCGCCGCCTTCGCTGACGACGACGTGAGCGAGCTTCTGCCTGAGCGGGTTGAGCGCCGAGTGTGGAATGATCAGGAACATCTGACCGCCGCGATAGAGCGCCTGCAGCATGATGTTCGCGCAGATCGACATGTTGCCGCCACGCCCGATCGCCAGCGAGGCCATCGCGGTCTCGACCCGCTCGACGCGGAAGGTGACGTTGGAGGTGCCGGCGAAGGCGGTTTGCAGCGCCTTGGCAAACCGCTCGAACAGCGCCTGGACCAGGCGGATCTCGATGTTCGAGAAGGTGCGTTCGACGTCCAGCGGCGGCTCGGCGCCGTCGGAACCGAACATCGCCTCGACCATGGTGAAGACGAAATCGCGGTCGAGCACGATGATGACGCGGGAGTCCCACTGCTCGGCATAGAGCACGGCGGCGACCGCGTTGCCTTCATAGTCCTTGATGATATCGCCGACGCGATCGTTGGTGATGCCGTTGACCGAGAAGTAGCAGGGCGTTCCTGCCATCGGCTGCAGGCTGTCCGTGCACGATGCTGCCATGCGATCGAAGATCACATTGAGCATCGGCATGCGCTCGATCGAGATGCCGGCCGCGTCCAGCAAATAGTTCGGCAGCTGCTTCCGCTGATCGATCTCGACGTCTTCCATCGTCATGCGCGCGCCGCCTTGGGTTCAGCCTCGGTCACGACGGCCTTGGGACCTGCGATCGTCTCGTTCTCGACGACATCGATCGACGGCCGCTCACCGCTCGCAATCATCTTGCGGCCGTGCTCGACGGCGATCTGCGGCATGGCGCCGTTCATGAACGCCAGCAGCGTCTGCTTGACGATGATGTAGGGCCGGCACTTCTTCTCGCGCGTCATTTTGATCTTCAGCGCGAATGGCGAAATGATGCCGTAGGACAGGAAGATGCCGGCGAATGTACCGACCAGCGCCGCGCCGATGAAGCCGCCGAGCAGCTTCGGCGACTGATCGAGCGCGCCCATGGCCTTGATGACGCCGAGCACGGCGGCGACGATACCGAGTGCGGGCAGCGCCTCCGACACCGTCACCAGCGCGTGGTAGGGCGTCAGCTTGCTCTTTACGATGGTGTGGATTTCCTCATCCATCAGCGCTTCGATCTCGTGCGTGCGCGCGTTGCCCATGATGATGAGGCGGACATAGTCGCAGATGAACTGGAGCAGCGCCGGATCCCCGAGCACGCTCGGAAACGCCTTGAATATCTCCGAGGAAGAGGGATCGTCGATATGCGCCTCGACCTCGTTGCGGCCCTTGCCGCGCAGCTCGCGCATCAGCGCATGAAGCGCCCCGAGCAGGTCGAGATAATAGCGCTCACCCGGCACCGCGCCGGTGATGGCCTGCATGCAGGCAACCCCGGTGTCCGTGACCGTCTTCCACGGATTGGCCACGATGAAGGTGCCGACCGCGGTCCCCATGATGATCACGAATTCCCACGGCTGCATGAGCACGGCCAGATGCCCGCCCATAGCGGCAAATCCGCCGAGCAGTGCCGCCACCGTGATGAAAATCCCCACGAAACTGAGCAACCCGCCACTCCATCGCCGATCCCATCGGGAATATCTAGTCGGCCACGCTTGCGCGAAGCTGGTTTCGGCCTGGCCAGCCCCGCGCAAGCAATGCACGGCAGCTTGAGACGATGTCGCAATAGCGGCCAAAGGGGCGCGTGCCATGCTATCCACGATCGCGGACTACACCAGGCTGACCACGGACATGAGCAAGTCGCTGACTCAGGTCGAGCAGCAACCCGACGTCAGCCGCGATACCGCCTACTACCTGGCCAATATCGGCAACGTGAAGAGCATCGACGATTTCCTCAATAACTATAAGCTCTACTCGTACGCGATGAAGGCCTTTGGCCTCGACGACATGATCTACGCCAAGGCCTTCATGCGGAAAGTGCTGACCGAGGGCGTTGCGACCTCGGACACCTTCGCCAACAAGCTGAGCGACAGCCGCTACCGGGACTTCGCCACCGCCTTCAATTTCGCGGCGCTCGGCGCCAATGCGACGCAGGCTACCGCGGCCACGACCAACGTGACCAGCCAGTACGCGACCCAGACGTTGGAGGAAGACGCCGGCGACCAGAACGAGGGTCTGCGGCTCGCGCTCTATTTCACGCGCAAGGCCTCCTCGATCACCAGCCCCTACCAGATCCTCGCCGACAAGGCCCTGACCCAGGTGGTGCAGACCGCAGAGGGCTGGTCGTCGACGATTTCTTCGTCCGACATCGACATGCAGGCCAAGATGATCACGGACAAGATCGATCTGACCGATTTCCAGGACCCGACCAAGGTCACGAAATTCGTGCAGCGCTTCGCCGCAATGTGGGACGCGACCCAGGCCCAGAGCGACACCTCGACCAACCCCGCGCTGGTCCTGATCACCGGCGCGTCGACGACGTCGGCCGGCCTGGATACCGACATGCTCACGACGCTTCAGAACATCAGGTTCAACAGGTAAGCCATGCAATCGGCTCTTTATGTGGGATTGTCGGCGCAGGTCGCGCTCGAAAAGCGCCTCCAGACGATCGCCAACAACGTCGCCAACGTCAACACGTCCGGCTTTCGCACCGATGTGGTGAAATTCGAGACGGTGCTGTCCAAGGCCGCCGCCAACCCGGTCGCGTTCTCCTCGCCCGGCGAGAACATCATCTCGCGCGAGGCCGGCAACATCACCGAGACCGGCAACCCGCTCGACGTGGCCGTGGTCGGACAGGGCTGGATCGCCTTCGCCGGCCCCAACGGCACGGTCTATACCCGCGACGGCCGGCTCCAGATCGCCGCCAACGGCGACCTTCAGACGGTGTCGGGCTTCCCCGTCATCGATTCCGGCGGTGCGCAGATCTCGCTCGACCCGAACGGCGGGCCGGTCTCGATCTCGCGCAGCGGCGCGGTCACCCAGGACAACAACGAGATCGGCACCATCGGCCTGTTCAGCATTCCGACCGATGCCGATCTCGACCGCTACGGCAATTCCGGCGTCACGCCTGACCGTCCTGCGACCGCCATCGCCGATTTCAGCCGGGACGGCTTCAAGCAGGGCTATGTCGAGGGCTCCAGCGCTAACCCGATGATGGAATTGACAAAGCTGATGTCGGCCTCGCGCGCTTTCGACAGCACCAATTCGCTGATCGAGGGCACCGAGAGCACGCTCAGCAACGCAATCCGGACGCTGGGCGATCCGAGTAAGTAGGCTGCGCGTCGCGCGTAATTTGGGTGGACGGTTTCCTTGAACGCTCTTCGTCAACTTGAGTGGGCGCTGCTCGAACTCCAGCAGAGTACGCCGCTGGCAAGCATCAGCGGCGCGATCTCCGAGATCGCGCCGACGCATTTCCGCGTCTCCGGCCTGTCGCGCGCCGTCAAGCTCGGCGAACTGATCGGCGTCAATTCCGGCGGCAAGCCCCAGATCGGCGAGGTGGTGCGGATCGACAGCGAAGGCATCATCGCAAAACCGTTCGACCGGCAATTCGCCGGCGGACTCGGCTCGGTCGCCTATCGCATGCCGGCATTGTCGTTCGCGCCGGATCCGAGCTGGAAAGGCCGCGTCATCAACGCACTCGGCGCCCCGCTGGACGGAATGGGCCCGCTCACCCCGGGATCGCGCGCGGTCTCGGCGGAGACGGAAGCGCCGCCGGCGATGAAGCGAGCGCGCGTGCACAAGCCGCTGCGCACCGGCGTCCGCGTCATCGATCTATTTGCGCCGATCTGCGCCGGCCAGCGCGTCGGCATCTTTGCCGGCTCCGGCGTCGGCAAATCGACGTTGCTCGCAATGCTCGCCCGCAGCCAGGGCTTTGACACCGTCGTGCTGGCGCTGGTCGGCGAGCGCGGCCGCGAGGTGCGCGAATTCATCGAGGACGTGCTCGGGACCGACCGGCACCGCTCCATCACCATCGTATCAACGGGTGATGAAAGCCCGATGATGCGGCGACTGGCGCCGAAAACGGCAATGGCGGTCGCCGAATATTTCCGCGACCGCGGCGAATCGGTGCTGCTCGTGGTCGATTCGATCACCCGCTTCGCCCACGCCGCCCGCGAGGTCGCGCTTGCAGCCGGCGAGCCCGCGGTGGCACGCGGCTATGCCCCGACGGTGTTCACCGATCTGCCGCGCCTGCTGGAGCGCGCCGGGCCCGGCGAGGAGGGCTCCGGGACCATCACCGGCATCTTCTCCGTGCTGGTCGACGGCGACGACCACAACGAGCCGATCGCCGACACCATCCGCAGCACACTGGACGGGCACATCGTGCTCTCCAGGCACATTGCCGACCAGGCGCGCTATCCCGCCGTGGACGTGCTGGCCTCGGTCTCCCGCCTCGCCCACAACGTCTGGGACCCGGAGGAGCGCGAATTGGTGAGCAAATTGCGCACCCTGATCGCCAAATACGAGGATACCCGCGACCTTCGCCTGATGGGCGGATACCAGTCGGGACGTGATTCGGGGCTCGACCAGGCAGTCGACATGGTCCCGCGGATCTACAACGCCATGCGACAAGACGCCTCTGCTCCGCCGAGCGCCGATCCGTTCCGCGAGCTCAGGGACATGCTCAAGGGCGACTAGCGGCGCAAGCTGCCGGCCAGCCGCGCCACCCGCGACCGCGTACCCTGCCCTCGATGCGCGCATGTCGTGGCACAAACTGCATAGGCGTTTGTTCGCCAGCAATGTTCGCCGCGCGAATCTCAACCATTTGGATGAGACGGTCAGCATGGTCGTGGAAAACGACACGCGGATGATGCTCAGGGCATAACACCACAACAACCGCCACGTGCAATCCCCGCAAGTTCCCCTGATGCCGTCCAGGCTAGACCAGAAGCAGATCGCGGAAGTTGTGGATGATTTTCATGTTGCGCGGCGCCTACGGTGCACAAGCTTCGATCATCTTGCTTCAACGACGGACAGCAATATCAGTGCAATCAAACGCGCGTAGAACTACGTGCATCTAGCCGGCTAGACTGCACATGCGTTCACCATCATGTGTTCTGAAGAGCGAGATTGTCTTGAACGTTACATTCGTCTGCAACGACATCCGCTCTCCACGAGTGTCTCTACTTGATTTTGTTGAGAAGCTCATTCATCGTTTCGGTGGGCCATAAGAAACGTCTGCGTGTGACTTGAACTCAGGGGCTTCGGTTGTACAACTCCGATCCATCGTCCAGCGGTGACGGCAGCTCGGGCTTGCGTTCGACGACTCTGCGGTTGGCATGCCATCGGCAGCAGCGTTTCTCGCGCGGTGTCCTGCGACGCTCATCAGTCCAAGTCATGTGCCGTGCACTCCAGGGCTTCGCGCTGAAGCCGGCTACGACGCACGTATCGGACATTGATGGGCATCATGACTCTCGCGAGACATTCGTGCGCCATGGTGGAAAGCGGCTTCGGGGCGCCGCACACGCGATTCCCGGGGCGAGGTAGGAATTTATGCCGTTGGCACGCGAAGCCGTCGAGCTGCTGGTTCAGGCGGCCAGGGCCTGGTATTTCGAAGGCAATCAACACGGGTTGCGCGATCGGGAATGGATGGCGCTGCGCTTTCTCGGCCGCGCCAACCGCTTCTCGCGCACACCGTCCGCGCTCGCCGGCTTCATCGGTGCGACCCGGGCGACCGCATCGCAGATCGTCAAGACGCTGGAGAGCAAATCCTTCCTGGTGCGAAAGCCGTCGCAGGAAGACAAGCGTTCTGTCGTGCTGCACGTCACCGCGCAGGGTGAGAAGTGCCTGAGCCAGCACGACCCGATCAATCACGTCGTCAATGCCGTCAGGGCCCTCGAGACCGACGATCGTGTCCATCTGCGCGACTCGCTCCGCGAGGTTCTCAATCATCTCGACGCAGCCCATCAGCGGCTCGATGCCAGCGTCTGCCGCGATTGCATGTTCCTGGCCGAGCGTAGCCCCAGCACGGGCAAGGGACGCGCCACCGCCGAATTCATGTGCCGGCTGTATCGCGCGCCCGTCTCGCTCGAGGAGACGGAGCTGCTCTGCACCAGCTTCGAGCGCACCCGTGATCGCCCCAAGATCGAGGAGCATCTCGATCGCGCGCGCGTGGCAAGCCAGAGTTGAAGCAGCCGCGCGCGGCGTTTGTCCAACACACGGTTCAGTTCGTAGGATGGGTAGAGCGAAGCGAAACCCATCGCTGTTCGTCCTCGCGGAGCCATGATGGGTTTCGCAAGTGCTCTACACATCCTACTGTCCCTTCAACTGCAGACACACCTTCGCACCCTCGCGGCTTAATTCGCCCGAGCTTTGCCTGGTCTCGCCACCCTCTTTGTCCAAGAGGGCGCAGGGAAGGCCGGGTGCTGACCTCGCACCCGCGGTCCGCTGCGCGAAAATGTAGCGCAGAGAAAACCGCACAGCAGCATACAGGTGGTGCCAATCACTCGGCCTTCCCTGCGCGATGGGTTGACGGCTTATGCCGTGCTCTCCCGGGAGCCGAATTCCTTCTGGCCTCCCTCGCCTCGCGAATTAGCGATGTGGTTGATCCGGTTGGACGCTCCACACCTCCGCGACAGGCTTGACCGTAGCGACGACGGCCAGGACCACACGGTTTTGCCGTACGCGCGTTCGCCTGGTGCCACAGGGTCTTGCGGCAGTGTGCACACGCGCCGCAAGAATGTTGGCGAGACGAACCTGACAGCGCCGCTCATCCACGCGCGGTTTCGGGCTCACAGGGACTACCCGCCCTGCCCGCACCTCTCGCGCCGACGCTGCCGCGTCCACCGCAAGCCCGGCTCGCAATCAGTGACGACGTACGATCGCCCCTCCAGGTCGAGCCGGGATGGGCGACACATACGCCATTTCCGAATTTCGGTAAAGTGGAATATTTTCGCCGGCGCCGATTGACAGCTTTCGCAGGTGTTTTGCCCGTCGGGCGCCGGTGAACGGCGCGCGCCGTTACTGCGCGCCCGATCCGCCCTGCACGATCTTCTCGTTCAGCTTCTGGTCGACGGTGTCGACCGTACGGTCGATCTCGGCATTGGGCGCGCCGATCTGATGCGAGATCAGTTTCACCAGAAGATCGACGCGCTCGATGAAGGGTGCGCCGCCGGCCACAGCCCGCGCCGCCGACGACGGCTTGAGCAGGCTTTCGGCCGCCTTGGCGTATTTCGCAAAGGGCACCTGGTCCTGCGGATCGGCGCCGAGGCGGCGGGCGATGGCGTCGACATGGTCGTAGATCGTCTGCGAGCGCGCGAGGTCGCCATGCACGGCGTCGCGGATCGACTGCGGCTCGTTTGGCGTGATGCAGCGGTAGTTGCCGGTAAGCAGCATCGACCACTTGGCCAGCGGCACGAACAGCGACTCGAACACTTTCAGCTTCACCGGCACGTCATGGCCGTCGAGCGTCACTGCATCGATGTCGGCCTCGAGTTCGCGCAGCACCTTGTTGTGCTTGTCGTCGGCAAAGGCCGAGGCCTTGAAGTTCGTGGGCAGGCCGACATGCAGCACGTTGGCCGCTTCCTCCGGCGGACGGAAGGCCTGCGGATCGGGCGAACACAGCGTCACCAACCCCGGCTCGAAGCGTTCCCATACCTGCGCATTGGTGTAGGCCTCCTCGAGATCCATGTCGGCGAGCGCCGGAATGCGCTTGAGATAAGGCAGCGGCGGCATGTTCATGATCGACAGGCACGGCAGCTTCGCCGCGGCGATCTTGACCATCAGCATGCGGACCGTGTGGTTGGTGTATTGCGGCTCCTGCATCGCCAGGCCGACAAGGTCATAGCGGGAGACGTCGACATTCTGCGGCGTCACCGCGTCGAGCTTGCCGGGCAGGTCGCGCGAGAAGATCGCGCGGTGCACCGCCTCGTCACGCAGCTTGATGCGCACCTCGGTACCGTCGCGGTTGATCAGTTCCGCGGTCTTGGCACGGCAGACCAGGGTCACGTTGTGCCCGGCCATCAAGAGCTTGGTACCCAGCAGGGAGCCGTAGGAAGCACCCAGAATCAGAACGTTACGCGCCATGTTCGTCCCCTCGATATCTTGTGTGATTTTTTGAGCCCCGGCCGTTGCCCGCGGGTGCGTTGCAGCATCTAAGGCAAACTGGCCGGGAATGGCAACTGGGATAATGCATACAAGGATACGCCGGATATTCCGCCTCGTGGACGGAACCACCAACTTGGTTGTCGACGCGATTGCGATTTTACCGAATTCCGGCGTCATCGCGGACCTCGCCCGCGGAACGGCCCGCAGTTCTACGGCTTTCGAATCCCAGTTGAAAATCCACCGTGGGCAACACGGCGCGATTCGCCGTGTTTCGCTCGACGCATCCCGATCCGATTGATAAGCCCCTGTCCGCGAATGGAAGGGCCTGAGTCGGGATGACGGTTGCGATCGAGATGGGGTTGACCACGGCGGGCGCCGCGGCGGCCATGGACCTCGAGGAACTCTTGGCGACCCGCCTCCTGGTGCAGGGCAATTCCGGCTCCGGCAAGTCGCATCTGTTGCGGCGCCTGCTCGAGCAGAGCGCGCCATGGGTGCAGCAGACGATCATCGATCCCGAAGGCGATTTCGTCACGTTGGCCGAGCGCTTCGGCCACCTGGTGATCGAGGCCGAGGATCACACTGAGCGCGGCCTTCAGGTTGCCGGTGAACGCGCCCGGCTGCATCGGGTCTCGACCGTGCTTAATCTCGAAGGGCTGGACGCCGAGAACCAGATGCGGCGCGCGGCCGCGTTCCTCGGCGGCTTGTTCGACGTGGAGCGCGACCATTGGTATCCGATGCTGGTGGTGGTCGACGAGGCGCAGCTGTTTGCACCGGCGGTCGCCGGCGAGGTGTCGGACGAGGCGCGAAAACTCTCGCTCAGCGCCATGACCAATCTGATGTGCCGCGGCCGCAAGCGCGGGCTCGCCGGCATTATCGCGACGCAACGTTTGGCAAAGCTCGCCAAGAACGTCGCGGCCGAAGCCTCGAACTTCCTGATGGGCCGCACCTTCCTCGACATCGACATGGCGCGCGCCGCCGATCTGCTCGGCATGGAGCGGCGGCAGGCGGAAGCCTTTCGCGATCTCGAGCGCGGGCAGTTCATGGCGCTCGGACCTGCGCTGTCGCGGCGTCCGTTGCGGCTGAACATCGGCCCGACCGACACCTCCCCACGCAATTCGACGCCGCGGCTGATGCCGCTGCCCGAAGCGACGCTGGAGGATGCCCGCGCCGTGATCCTGGCCGCGCCGCCGCCGGATGCCAGCCGGCCGCAGCGCCGGCCTGCGCCTGACCTGCTCGAGCAACTCCGTGCCGCCAAGGCCGCGGCGCCCGAGGTCAGCCCCGACGTGGTCGAGGAACCGATCAGTGCCGAAGAGCTCGCGGAACGGCGCGAGCGCGTGGATCGGACGTTGCGCGCCGTGCTGGCCGCGCCCGATGCCGGCTTCCGCGCCATCGGCGTGCTCTATCAGGAATTCGTGGTCCGCTGCCGCATCGAAGGCCTCGGCGCGTCGGTGCCTGATCTCACCGAATTCCGCCGCATGCTGACGCATGCACGCGCAGGCCTCGGCACTGAGATCGCCGATGACGACGCCTGGCAGGAGGTGACGTTGCGCGCCTCGATCCTGCCTGACGACATGCAGGGCGTGTTCATGATGATCGCGCGGGCCGCCAAGGAAGGCTGGCCCTGCCCCGGCGACGCCGCGATCGCACGCGCTTACGGCTCACATTCGCTGCGCCGGGCCCAGCGCCTGCTCGGCTATATGGAGGAGCAAGGCCTGATCGTCGTCCAGCTCGACGGCGGCGGACGCAGGTTCGTGACGCTGGTCGAGCTCGCGTGGGCGACGGCGCCGGGTGATCCGAATGGCGACGATCAGCCGGCGGAGCAGATGCCGAGCGCTGCGTCGGCTTAGCCTTGAGGCTATTAGAACGTCCCCGCCACCGTCACGCGAAATGTCAGCGGCTCGACCGGGTGCAGCACGTAGTCCATCACGCCGTTCTGGCAGACCGCGGCCGGCGCGACGCTGCCGGTGCAGAGATTATAGAGCGTGTCGGTCTTGAGCAGCGAACCATAGGCGTAGGTGATCTGGTTTGCCTGCGTGTTGAAGAGATTGAGCACGTCGAGCTGGATGCGCCAGCCATTGTCGGCGCGATAACCCACGCGACCGTTGAAGATGCCGGTCGCTGACGAGCGGAAAGCATTGTCCTCCGTCAATGGACTCGCCGCCAGATAGCGCCAGCGCACACCACCGAACCAGCCGGTCTTCTCGCCGAGCGTGATGCCGGCCGAGGCCACCATCGGCGGCGCATTCGGAATGTAATTTCCGGGCGCGTTGCCAATCTGCGCCTCGGGATCGCCGGCGAGCGAGGCGTAGACGTCCGCCTGATCGAAATCATAGCCGCGGAAGCGCGCATGCGTCATGGCGAGATCGGCATCGATGTCGATCCAGGAGCGCGGGCGATAGTGGTTGGTCCACTCAAAACCGTAGCGGCGGCTGGCGCGGGTCGCCTCGGTGTCGCCGGCGTCGCCCGAGAACAGGATCTCGGAATCCTGGTCGAGGATGAAGACGCTGAACGAGGAATCGAGGCCGGGAATGATCCTGGTGCGGACGCCAACCTCGGCGCCGCGGGTGCGCACCAAAAGCGGCGATGGCGAGAGTCTTGTGGTAGGATCGCTCGGATCTTCCGTCGTGGTCGCGCCGCGCGCGTCGTTGGAGTGCATGCCATAGCCGGCGCCGAGGAAGAATTCGGTCTGATTGAAAGGACCCAACACCATCCTGAATTTCGGGCTGCCGAGCGAGGCATCGACATGACCGGAATTGCTGGAGTTGAACAGCGAGGTGACATCAGCGTTGTAGTAATCGCCGCGCCAGCCGACCGTCGTCCGCAGCCAGTCGGTCCAGCGCACGGTGTTCTCGGCGTAGATGCCGACGCTGCCCTCGCCGACCTTGTCGCTGCGCACGCTCGACAGGAAGCTTCGCTGGAACGTGTTGGAGAGCGCGAGATCGATCGAATCGTAGCGCGATTGCAAGCCGAAGGTGGTTTGCATCGGCAGCCCAGCGAACGAGCCGTTCAGCGTGCGCGAAATATTCGCGCCGGCCATCAGGCGGTCGTCGTGCTGGTGAAACTGGTCGCCGAACACGGGATCGCTGAGGAAATAGGTGAAATTGTTGAAGAGGTCGAGCTGGCTCTTCACGACATAGGCATTGGCCTTCCAGGAACCCGCATCGTCGCTCTGCGCGACGCGGCCTGACAGCGCAAAGCGGTTGGTGTTGCCGCCGTCGCTTGGATCTTCCGCGCCGAAGCGGTCGAGGAAGCCGCTCGTGATCGCGCGCTGCGGCACCTGGTCTGTGGAATTCCATTTGTTGGCATAGGCCATGCCGGTGACGGAGACGCCGTCAGTCGCGGTGCCCTGGCTGTAGCGGACGAGGCCGTTGAGCTTCTTCACATCGTCCGGATTCACCCACGGGCCGTTATAGGTGCCAAGCTCGCCGGCCACGAGCAGCGAACCGTCGCCGACCTTGGCCGAGTCCATGCCGAGCAGGCGGCGATAGCCAAAGCTGCCGACGGTCACCTGCGCAAGGCCCTTTTCGGTGCGGTCGATCAGGCCGATATGGATGCTGCCGACGGAGGCGAAATCGCCCTCGTCGGCGAAATACGGCCCTTTGCGCACGTCCATCGCGCCGATGGTCTCTGGGATCAGCCAGTTCAGATCGGCATAACCCTGGCCATGCGCGTGGGTGCGCATGTTGACCGGGACGTCGTCGACATAAATCGCAAGATCGGTGCCGTGATCGAGATTATAGCCGCGCAGAAAATACTGGTTGGCTTTGCCCTCGCCGGAATGCTGCGTGACGATCAGCCCCGGCGCGGCCTCGAGGGCTTCGCCCGGCCGTGTGAAGATGCGTGCGTTGATCGCCTCTCCCGAGAAGGTCATCTCGCTCGCCATGCTCGGCGCACTCTTGGCGCCGGAGGCGACGCCAGCGTTCCCTCCTGCCGGAGCCGGCGCCGGCTGGGCGACCACAGGGCGCGTCGTTGCCACGGGCCTGACGGCGCGCCGCGTTGCGGACGGCTTCTTGTTATGCTGCGCCGCGCCGCCGCTGACCTCAACGGGCGGCAGCTCACGCGGAGTGGTGCTGCTCTGCGCGAAGGCCTTGCCGGGATCCGCGATCAGAACGATGGCCGGAAGCGCCGCGAGAGTGACGCAGCGGCAGCTTGACTCAGGCCGCCTCGGTCGCATCGGCCCCTCGGAGCACTTGCGTGCGCGGGCCATCCGCAAACATGCGGCGGTAGAGCACGACCGAGACAAGCCATGCGATCGCAAACAATGCGATCACTGCGAAGCCAACATTGGCGAGCGACTCGTTCAGACTATCGACCAGCGCCCATGCGCCGCCGGACAGGCCAAGCCGATCACTGATCAGGCCAAGCGCCTCGATGCCGCCGATGAACAGCGCGACCGCGACAGAGGCGCCGGTGATCGTGAGGTTGTACCAGAGCTTGCGCATGGGATCGACGAAGGCCCAGCGATAGGCGCTCACCATCAGCGCGGAATCCGCGGTATCGACCAGCGCCATGCCTGACGCGAACAGCGCGGGGAAGACCAGGATATCGGCGAGCGAGGCACCGCGCGCGGCCTCGGTGGCGGAGATGCTGAGCAGCCCGATCTCGGTCGCGGTGTCGAAGCCGAGACCGAACAGGAGGCCGAGCGGAAACATGTGCCACGGTTTCGTCACCAGGCGGAACATCGGGCCGAGCAGCCGTGCGAGAAATCCGCGGTTGGCGAGCAGCGCCTCCAAGCCGGCGGCGTCGTGAACACCCTGCTCGCGCGCCGCGCGGAACGTCCGCCAGAGGCCGGCGAAGATGACGAGATTGATGGCGGCGATCAGCAGCAGGAACAACGCCGACACGGAGGTGCCGATGAAGCCGCCGATCTCCCGGAGCAGGCTGTCGCCGCCGAGGCTGACCACGCCGAGCGCGAGCAGCATAGTCGCAACCACGACCACGGTAGAGTGGCCGAGCGCGAAATAGAGGCCGACGCTGCGCGGCGTATCACCCGCCTGCATCAGCTTGCGCACGACATTGTCGATGGCGGCGATGTGGTCGGCGTCGACGGCGTGGCGCAAGCCGAACACCCAGGCGAGCAACGCTGTCGCCATTACCGCCGGCCGGTCGCCGAACGCCGCGAAGGCCCAGGCCCATGCAGCGATGTTGGCGGCGATCAGCCCGCCGAACAGCAGCACCATTCCGGGCTCGACCGCCCGCACAGACCTGGTCACGAAACTCATTCCGCCGCGCGCCTCGTTGCGTCAACGGTATGATGATTCCATAGAATGATCATACTGACCAGTGCAATCCCGGAAGGGCGGCACAGTTTTGCGGCAGTGCTCGCGGCCATCCTTCGAGACGCCCGCTGCGCGAGCTCCTCAGGATGAGGCCCTGTCCCGCGGCGAAATGTCAGACCCTCATGGTGAGGAGCCCGCGCAGCGGGCGTCTCGAACCATAAGGCCGAGACCCCGCTACGCCGCCTCGGACCCGCCGAGATAGGCATCCCGCACGCGGGGATCGTCCTTCAGCGTACGCGCAGAACCTGACAGCACGATCTTGCCGGTCTGCAGCACATAGGCCTCGTGCGCGATCTCGAGCGCGAGGCTAGCGTTCTGCTCGACCATGAAGACCGAGACGCCCTCCTGGTTGATGGTGCGGATCAGCTCCAGCACGCGGTCGACATAGAGCGGAGACAGACCCATGGTCGGCTCGTCCATCACGATCATCCTGGGGCGGCTCATCAGCGCGCGCGCCATCGCGACCATCTGCTGCTCGCCGCCGGACAAGGAGCCTGCCCGCTGCGACAGCCGCTGGCCAAGCTTTGGAAACAGCGTCAGCATCTTGTCGAGATCCCGCGCCACCGCATCGCGATCGTTGCGCACGAAGGCACCCATCAGGATGTTTTCGCGGACGCTCATGTCAGCGAACAGCCGCCGCGCCTCCGGCACCGAGGCGATGCCGCGGCGGACGATCTGCGGCGTGGTGAGCCCGATCAGCGAGGCGCCGTCGAACGTGACCTCGCCCGAGCGCGGCTTTACCAGGCCGAGGATGATCTTCATCGTCGTCGATTTGCCGCTGGCATTGCCGCCGAGCAGGCAGACGATATGACCTCGGCCGACGGTGATGGACAGGTCGAAATGCACCTGCGCCTGGCCGTAGAACGTGTTGACGTTGGTCAGCGCCAGCAGCGGTTCGGGTGCGCCCGTGGTCATGCCGCGCTCTCCTGCTCCGTCGTCCCGGACAGGCCGTGGCCGAGATAGGCCTCGATCACCTTGGGATCGTTGCGCACCTCTTCGCCCGGCCCTTCCGCGATCTTCTTGCCCTCGTCCATGACGATGACGCGGTCGGAGAGACGCATCACCATCTCCAGCTTGTGCTCGATCAGGAGAATGGTCAGCCCCTCCGCCTTCAGCTCGGCGACGAGCGCCTGCATCTCCGCGGTCTCGCTCGGGTTCATGCCCGCGGTCGGCTCATCGAGCAGCAGCAGGCGCGGCTTCAAAGCGAGCGCGCGGGCGATCTCGACGCGGCGGCGGTTGGCGTAGGAGAGGCTGTAGGCGGGCTGATCGATCCGCGGCAGCAGCCGCTCGCCGAAGCGGGCGAGAATGGCCTTCACCTCCTCGCGCAGCTTCTCTTCCTCGGCCTTGACGCTTGAGGGGCGCAACAGCGCGAGCCCCAATTCAAGCAGCGGACCGATCACGGGCACTGCCGGCTTCACCGCGCGAAGCCGCGTGTGCGCGCCGATCAGCACGTTGTCCATGACGCTGAGATTGCCGAAGACACGGCCGAGCTGGAACGTCCGCGCGATGCCGCGGCCAGCCAGCCGTTCCGGCGAAAGACCCGTGATGTCCTGTCCCTCGAAACGAACCTCGCCCGCATCCGGCCGGTCGAGCCCGGTGACGAGATTGAACAGCGTGGTCTTGCCGGCACCGTTCGGGCCGATGATGCTGACGAGCCCACCCTTGGCGAGATCGAGATCGATACCGTCGACGGCCGTCAGGCCGCCGAAGCGGCGGGTCAGCCCGCGCAGGGACAACAGCGGTGCATTTGCCTCCGCCATCAGATCGTCCCCAGCAGGCCCTGCGGCCTGAATCGCACGAGCAACAGGAGAACGATACCGTAGATCAGGATGCGGTACTCCGCCGCGATCCGGAACACTTCCGGCAGGCCAACCAGCGCGACCGCGCCAACGATGGCGCCGACGACATTGCCGAGGCCGCCGAGGATCACGACGGTCAGCGCGAGAATGGATTGCTGCGTGTTGAAGGTCTCGTGGTTGATATAGGAGTAGAGATGCGCGGCAATGCCGCCGCTGACGCCGGCTGCGAACCCGCCGAAGATGAAGGCGAGCGACTTGTAGCGGTTCAGGCTGAGGCCATAGGCACGCGCGGCGATGTCGTCGTCGCGGATGGCACGGAAGCTGCGGCCGAGATGCGACGAGAGCAGCCGCGCCTGCAGCAGCGCCAGCACGACCATCACGGCAAAGCTGAACCAGTAGATCGACGTGGGGCTGATCAGGTCGTAGCCGAACAGCGACAGCGGCGGGATGCCGGAGATGCCGATCGGGCCGCGGGTGACGCTTTCCCAGTTCAGGATCACCAGCGAAACGATCTCGCCGATGGCGAGCGTCGCGATCGAGACATAATGGCCGCGCAGCCGGAACGACGGCGAGATCAGGATCGTGCCGAGCGCGGCGCTCATCAGGCCGCCGGCGATGATGGCGAGACCGACGGGAACGTTAAGTGCCAGCGACAGCAGCGCGGACGTGTAGGCGCCGATCGCGAGCAGCGCGGCGTGCCCCAGCGAAACCTGGCCGACTGTGCCCGCGACGAGCGTCAGGCTGAGCGCGAGCATGCCGAGCAGCCAGGCATTGATCAGGGTCTGCAGCACGTAGAAGGACACCGGAAGCAGCGGCAGGATCGCGAACGCAGCGACCGCGAGAGCCAAGGCCCAGCGCGGAATGCGCACCGGCCGGCTCGGCGCGATGAAGGTGCCGGTGAGCGGCTCCGGCGGCGCCTGCCGGGCGCTGGCGAACAGGCCGTTCGGCCGCAGCACCAGCACCACGACCAGCAGCAGGAAGGCGAACAGGTTGCGATAGCTGGTGCCGAACACGGCGACGCCGTAGCTCTCGACGAGGCCCAGCAACAGGCTGCCGACCACGGCGCCGGGCACGTTGCCGGCGCCGCCGACGACTTCCGCGACGACGCCCTTGAGCGTGGCCTGCAGGCTCATCGCGGTGTCGATCTGGTTGTAGTACATGCCGACCAGCAGGCCGGAGACGCCGCCAAGCGCAGCCGCAATGCCGAACACCGCCTGGTTGACGCGGTTGACATCGACGCCCATCTGCATCGCGGCGTCGCGATCCTGCGAGGCCGCGCGCACCGCCCAGCCGAGCTTGCTGTAGCGCAGGAACACGAACAGCAAGAGCGCGCTGGAAATGCCGACACCGGCGATGAGCAGATCCAGCGGCCCGATCGTGCCGCCGCCGACCTGGAAACGCACGTCCGGCAACTGGCTCGGCAACGCGCGCGGATTGGGCGAGAAGGTCAGCATCACCAGCTGGTCGAGCACGAAGCTGATGCCGATCGTCGCCAGCAGAGGCGCGATGCGCACCGAGTTCTGCAGCGGCCGCAGGCCGAACCGCTCGATGATCAGCCCAACCAAAGCGGCCACCACCGCGACGAGGATGATGGTGAGCGGCAAGGGCGTGTGCAGCTGCACCACCGCGACCCAGCCGATATAGGCGCCGACGAGGTAGATCGACCCCTGTGCGAAATTGATCAGCCGGCTGACGCCGAAGATCAGCGCGAGCCCGACCGCAACGAGGGCGTAGACATTGCCGACGATCAGCCCGTTGATGGTGTAGTCGAGCCAGGAAGACACGCGATAGTCCCAATCAGAGAAAAGCGGCCGGAGCCCCCGCTCCGGCCATCATGTCAGGTCGGCTTGCCGTCCCAAAGCGAGAACTGGCCCTTGCGCACGACGAGCTCGGCATTCATCGCGCCCTTGACCCGGCGGGTCGCGACGTCGAACGTCGCCGTGCCGAAGATGACGCTCGGGACGTCCTTGACCTTGGCGAAGGCATCGCGGATCGCCTTGCGATCGGGGCCACCGATCTTCACCACGGCGGCCGCCATGTTCATCGCGTCATAGGCATAGGCGTTGAAGGCGTCGGGCTCGAGCCCGTTGTACTTCTTCTTGAAGCCGGCGATGAATTTCTGGACCTCGGGACGCGGATCCTCCGGGAAGTAGCGCGTGCCGACATGAACGTCCTCGACGGCGTCGCCGCCGAGCTCGAGGAATTTCGGCGAGTAGACCGAGCTCGCGGCGCAGATCACCTGCTTCAGCCCGACCTGCCGCGCCTGGCGCGCGATCAGCGCACCGTCGGAATAGTAGGAGATCAGGACCAGCCCGTCCGGATTGGCGTCGCGCACACGGACCAGCGTGGAGCGGAAGTCACGCTCCTCGGCGATATAGCCCTCGGTGATGGCGATCTCGGCGCCATATTCCTTGGCGGCGTTGTTGAAGTAGTCGCGGCTGGTGCGGCCCCAATCGGTGTTGAGGTGCAGCACGGCAAGCTTTTTCAAGCCGAGCTTCTTCACGGCATAGGCTGCCAGCAGCGGCTGTTCGTCGGCCTGGCTCACCGAGGTGCTCCACATGAAGTCGCCGCCCTTGGTGAAGTCGGGGTGCGAATTGGTGAAGCCGAACTGCACGAGGCCGCCGCGCTGGTAGATCGGCGAGGCCGCCATCGAGGCGGGGCTGGAGAAATCGCCGAGCTCCAGCACGATCTTGGGATCGGACACGAACTTCTGGGCGATCGCCACCGACTGGCGCGGGTCGCTCTGGCTGTCCTCGAATTGATAGGCGAGCTTGCGACCGTTGATGCCACCGCCGGCCAGGATCTCATCGAGCGCGAGGTCAAAACCCTGCTTCCACTGCGTGCCATATTGCGCGTTCGGCCCCGTGAGGGGACCGCTGACGCCGAGCAGGATCGGCTCGGCGCTGTCGGCAAAGGCTGCCCGCGAGAGCGATGTTCCTGCAATTGCGGCGGCGAGCGAGCCCTTCACCAGGGTTCGGCGATTGATGTTGCTCATGCACGGCTCCATCCAGTCAGGTGTTACAAACAAAGCAGCAATTCTTGTGCCGGTGAGATTGGCTATTTCGAGGGTTCACCGAGCGACAGCATCAGCCGGTTCGCCCAGTTGAAGAACGAGGCGCCGTTGATGACGTCGACGATCTCGGCATCGTCGAGGCCCGCACTGCGCAGCTCCTTGATATTGTCGGGGCCGAACGCGATCGGCGTCGACGCAAGCGCCACCGAAGCCTTGACCACGGCGTTCCAGCGTTCGCCGAGATCGGCGTTGACGCCTTCGTCGAGCAGCTTCTGCACGTCCTCGCGGCGCTTGGAATAGGTGCTGGCGAAGCGCGCATGCACCGAGGCGCAATAGATGCAGCCGTTGTAGCGCGAGGTCGCCGCCGCCGCGAGCTCACGCTCGGCGCGCGGCAGGCCGTCGGCGATGTTGTAGAAGATGTCCTTGTCGGTCTTGGTGCGGGCTTCCAGCACCTCGGGATCGCGCACCAGCAGACGGAAATATTCCGACTTGGCGCGGGCGCGATCGACCAGGCCATTGAAATGCCGCTCGGTCAGCTCGGCCTCGGGCAGCGGCTCGATCCAGGAGACCCAGCCAAGCTCATCCTGGGTGAATACGACGGGCGGATTGACGGTGGCGCTCATGATGCGGCCTCCTCTTATGCGTTCGCTGCGGCGAGCGTGCGCAAGCCGCTGACGACCCGCACCTGGAACGACAGGAATGCGACAAGTTGAGAGAACGTGACGATGCCGGTATTCGACCAGCCGGCGGCCAACAGCGCCTTCATGTCGGTGGACGCCGCATCGCGCGGCCGGAACACCAGCAGATGCGCGTGCTCGAGGGCCGCGACGAGCCGGGCGCCGAGAACGGACTTGCTCGCCGCGCTGACGCGATAAATCAGGCCGGCCGTGTTCTCGACCGACAGCGGACCGGCAGGAAACGAGCCATACGGCCCCGAGGTCCTGCCGCGCGCAATCTCGGCGTCGATCGCTTCAAGCAGCGCCGCGCCACCCGCACTCGCCGCGAGCTTGTCGCGATAGAAGGTCGCGACGGGGGATTCGCCGTGGAGCCCGGTCACGAAGGCCGCGACCGCGGCGCGCTCGACAAGCGAGAAATCGCCGGCGTCGATCGGCTCGAACAGAGAGAGATAGCTCTTTTGCGCGTTCTCGCGCGCCTGCAGGCGCTTGGCGCGAATAGCGTCCAGAGCTGAGCCCGGTTCGATCCCGGCAAGTTTATCGATGATATCCGTCGTCGCCATCATTCAGCCTCGTGCAATTCCGCAAATACCGACTAGCCCGCCAGCGCCACTTCGGGCGCGGTCCGGGTCCAGCCCAGCGCCGGCGCGACCTTGTCGGCCACGAGTTCGATCGAGCGCAGGACGTAAGGATGCGGCGCATCGACCGAGTGAACCTGGAACACCAGATCGGTCACCCGCTCCAGCGTCGCGTCGGTGCGCAGCGAGGCAATGACCTCGTCGGCGCCGCCGACATGGGTATCAAACGCCGTGATCATCTCCTCCAGCGTCTCGCCCGGAGGAAGGTGACCGCCTTTCATGAACTGCGGAAGCGCGCGGCGCAGCCCGATATCGGCGAGCCTCAAAGCCTCGCGATGATCGTCGGCAACGAACACGCTGCGCGACGCCATGATGCGCGGCTCGGCACCCGGCGGCAGCGCCGCAAGATAGGCATCGATGATCGAGTTCTGAATCTCGGCAAGCGTCGCCTTCGGCGCGTCCTTGGCCCGCGGCTGGGTGCGCGAGAGCAGCAGGCCGTCGCCGGCCTTGCCGGCGCGCGCGCCGCCCGCCACCGAGAATGTCGCCTGCCAGATGCGCTTGTCCAATTGCGGCCGCTGCGGATAGAGCGTATCGCCGCCGTCGAGCTGCTTGCCGGTCAGCGCCTTACGGACCACCTCGAGATTGCGCGCGAAAATCTCGTTGCGCTGGGTGCCGTCGAGGCCAAAGGCGGCAAACGCGGACGGGTTGCCCCCGGTGCCGACACCGAGCTCGAACCGGCCGTTGCAGAGCAGATCGAGCACAGCGGCGTCCTCCGCCACCCGCACCGCGCTCTCCAGCGGCAAGGTGACGATGCCGGTACCAAGGCGAATGCGCGAGGTCTGGGCCGCGACATAGCCGAGGAAGGTGAAGGGCGACGGCAGCCCGCCCTCGCGCTCGTGAAAATGGTGCTGCGCGATCCACGCGGAATCGAGACCGGCCTTCTCGGCCCGGACGATCTGTTCGGCGGCGAAGCGATATCGCTCCGCCGGCGGCGCCTCGTCGAGCAGCCGCGTGAAGAAGCCCAGGCGTTTCAGGTTTGCAAAGCGTTTCATACGACCCCTGTCGGGCGAGGATGGCCACGACCCCGATGATGTCGGTTGCCGCGGCCCGAGACAAGCGGGCAATGCGCAAGGCTGACCGCCGGGATCGGCCCCCTGAGCTGGAGCCTGGCCAGGCAGATTGCCTACCAGCTCGGCAGCACCGCGCCCTTGAACTTGGTGAGGATGAACTCCTTCACCTCCGCCGTGTGGTAGCTGTCGACCAGGATCTTGACCCAGGGCTTGTCCTTGTCGGCGGCGCGCACCGCGATCAGGTTGACATAGGGGCCCTTCGGGTCCTCGCGCAGGATCGGATCCTTGACCGGATCGAGGCCCGCCTGGGTTGCATAATTGGTGTTGATCGCGGCTGCATCGACGTCGTCGAGCGCGCGCGGCGCCTGGGCCGCATCGACCTCGATGAATTTCAGCTTCTTGGGATTCTCGGTAACATCAAGCACGGTCGGCTTGAAGCCGGTACCGTCCTTCAGCTTGATCACGCCCTTGTCGCGCAAGAGCAGCAGCACGCGGCCGCCATTGGTCGGATCGTTCGGAATCGAGATCTTGCCGCCGTCGGGAATGTCAGCCCAGCTCTTGTGCTTCTTTGAATAGACACCGATCGGGAAATTCACGGTGAGCGCAACCGACTCGATCTTGTAGCCGCGGTCGGCCTTCTGGTTGTCCAGGTAAGGCTGGTTCTGGAACGAATTGGCCTGGATATCGCCGGCATCGAGCGCCGCGTTCGGCACCACATAGTCGGAGAACTCGATGAGCTGGATGTCGAGCCCCTGTTTGGCGGCAACCGGCTTCACCGCCTCGAAGATCTGTGCGTGCGGGCCCGGTGTCACGCCGATCTTGATGGTCTCGGCGCCGGCTGCAGCCGACCATGCGGCGAGCACGGTTGCGAGGATCAGGGCGGGACGAAACGACATCTTGGTCTCCATGACTCGGCGGCAATGATTGGAACCGTATTCGCTTCTCTGCCAGGCGAAATCAATGAAATGGAAATCCAAATTTGCCGCCTGCGGCGGGCAACGCTTCTCCATTTCGGCGGCAAAGGAGAAACGAACGGCCGCGTCGACAAGCGTGAGGTGTATCACGGCAAGCCCGCGCCGAGAACGCGAGAATGGCGGCACGATAGCCAAGGAGATCCGCCATGAGCGCCCTCGCCGTCCCGAAATTCGCCGCGCTGAATCGGTTCGAAGGTTTTTGGCTCTACGCAGTCTGCCAGGGCCTTCCGACCTATGCCGGCGTGGCGCTGACGGTGAAGCTGATGGGCGCCTCGGAGATCGTCGGCGAGCGCTATGGCGCGGCGATCTTCGTCGTGATCGCCTCCACCATCCACGGCCTGTTGACGCCTTGGCTCGGGCCAAAGTTCCCGCGCTTCTTCAAGCACACAAGTGAGCCGGTGTTCCTCAACGCCCATCTCAGCTTCGCCGAGAAGGTATCGTGCTGGCTGGGGCAACCGAAAACTGCGCTGCAGCTCCTCACCAACGTGCTGCTGATGTCGGTGATGGCGGTCGGCGTAACCAGCATTCGGTAATCAGTGTGGCGCGGCGCGCCAGGTCGATGGCGACAGCATGATCAGAACGCAGATGACGGCATAGGCGGCGAGCGATACCGTCACCATGGCAGCAAGCCCGGTCATTCCCGCGCCGAAATACGCCACCGCGGTCCAGCCGCCCCCGGCCGCGATCAGGATGCGCGCGACCGCGGACAGCAGAGGACCCATCGCCCGGCCGGTGCCTTGCGCGGCGAACGACGTGACGAAGCCGAAGCCCAGCGCGGCATAGGCCGGCGCCACGATGCGCAAATAAGTCATGCCCTCGCTCACCACGTCCGCATCGTGGCTGAAAAGATGCAGCCAGGCCGTCGGAAAGATCGCGACCAGCAGGCCGATCGAGCCGGTCATGATCAGGCCCGCAGCGCCACTGACCCAGCCGATCCTTTGCGCCCGCGCGGTCTGGCCCGCGCCCATGTTGACGCCAACCATGGTCAGCGTCGCCGTGCTGATGCCGAACAGCAGCGGGATCATGATGTAGTCGAGCCGCGAGGCGATACCGTATCCGGCGAGCGCGGACGTGCCGAACAGGCCGACCGCACCGGTGACGAGGATTACGGTGAGGTTGGTCAGCACGGCGTTGAACGCGGTGGGGATGCCGACCTTCAGCATGTCGCCGAAGATCCTTGCGCGCAGCGGCGTGATGTGCAGCCGCAGGCCTGATGCCCCCGAGGACATGTAGCGCAGCAGGAACAGCATGGCCGCGCCGTAGTAGAGGCCGAAGGCAATGCCGGCGCCGCCGATGCCGAGACTTGGGACGGGCCCGAAGCCGAAGATCAGCAGCGGCGACACCGGGATCGTCACGATCGCGCCAATCAGCGTCACCAGCGCCGGTACCTTGACGTTACCCGAGCCACGCAGCGCGGCCGCCTGAAGGTTGACGATCCAGACCGGAATTGCGCCTGCAAACAGATAGCTCGAATAGGTGATGGCGGCGTCGAGTGCGCCGTCGCGGCCGCCGAGCGCGCGGAACAGCGCCGGACCACCGAGGCGCACCCCCAACGTGAACAGCGCGCCCGCGATGATCGCCAGCACGATGGCGTGGAACAGCGCCGCATCCGCATCGTCGCGGCGGCCGGCGCCGACGGCACGCGCCACCGACGACGCGACGCCGGATCCGAACCCGCCATTCGACATCATGGTCATCAGCATGAAGATCGGAAACACCAGCGCAGCACCGGCCAGTGCATCGGTGCCGAGATAGCCGACATAATAGGCCTCCGCGATGTTGACCGCGGTCTGCGCCACCAGCACGGTCACGGTCGGCAACGCTAGCTTGAGCAAGGTCGGCAGGATCGGTGCCGTCAGAAGCGCGGCGCGCCGCTGATCGGCCGGGGTCGGCACGCTGCGAGGCGCGGCCGCGCTGCGCGCCGGGGGCTCGATCGCGGACAAGGGCGGTGCGGCGACGTCCTCGACTGACATTCCTGAAGTCTTTCGCGGCTGCAGCCGGTGCGCGAGCCATTGCATTACGATCATAATGCTTTATTATGACCATAATGCAATAGCAAATCGCTCACGATCCTGTGGCCGGTACTTCCCGCTCGGCTGGCAGGAGGGAGTTAGAGCCCATGCGCTACGACAAGGGACGCAAGGACGAAACCCGCAGGCACATCCTCGATGTGGCCTCCGCGCAGTTCCGCGAGAGCGGAATAGCCGCGGTCGGCCTCGCCGGCATCATGTCGGAGGCGGGCCTCACCAATGGCGCCTTCTACTCTCACTTTGCCTCCAAGGAGGAGCTGGTGCGGGAGGTGCTGACCGATGCACTCACCCGGCGCGAAGAGCGGCACAAGGCCAATCTGGAAAACGGCGTCGCGCTCGAAACCACGATCCGCGATTATCTCTCGACGCGGCATCGCGACCGCGCCGGCAGCGGCTGCCCGACCGCGGCGCTGGTCGCCGAAATCGCACGGCATCCAAAGGCGACGCGCGATGCCTTCACCGGCAAGGTCGCCGATATCATCGTGCTGATGGCGGAGCAGATCAGGCCAGGCTCCGCGAAGGAGCGCCGGCGCAAGGCGATCACGATCTATTCGACCATGGTCGGCGCACTTCAGTTGGCGCGCGCGGTCAACGACAAGGCTTTGTCTGACGAGATCCTGGAGAATGCGGTGGAAGCGGCGATTGCGATTGCCAACGACCGCTAAGGCGTTCGAATCCCCGATCGCCATCTGTGGCGGTTTGGCGGCGGCTGAAATGATTCTCTGGCCGCTGCAACACAGCGAAACTTGATGTGCCCTCGGCGGCCGGGTTAGCGTCTCCGCGCGGCCTTACAACTTCCCCAAGTTCGCTGAGTTCGCACTGGACCGTCGCCTGAACCTGCTGTCGGGCGACGGTCCGGATCTCTCACCGCCTAGTCGAGTCCCTCGACCGCCACCATGTGGCGCTCGGACGTGCCGATGGTGTATTTGAGCGCCTCCGAATATTCGGGCGAGTTGTAGCAGTTCACCGCGGCGTCGAGGCTCGGGAAGCGCGCAACGATGCTGCGTTCGTAGTTGCCGCCCTCGAGGATCACCTGCTTGCCGCCGCGCGCAAGAAACACGCCGCCATGCTTCTCGATCGCGGGGCCGGCGAGAGCGGCATACTTTCCGTAAGTTTCGGGATCGGTCACGTGAACGCGCGCGCACCAATAGGCAGACATGGCTCTTCCTTTTACGATTGGGAGGACGAAAGTGTGGGCGCATCGGCGCCACTATGACGGTCGAAACCGTTCAAATGCTCTAGCACGGCGCAGACCGACGCGGTATCGCGCGCAGCAAAGCCGAGCGCCTCGCCCGCATGATAGAGCTGCTCGGCCGCCGAGTAGACCGGCAGGGTGCATCCGAGCTCGGCGGCAAAGCCCGAGATGATGGAGAGATCCTTCAGGTGGGTTCGAATGGTCGCGGTCGGATTGTCGTAATTCTCGTCCCGCATCAGCGGCCCGCGCATCTGGAACATGCGTGAGGTCCCTGCGCTGTCAGCGAGCGTATCGTAGACCAGGCCTGGGTCGATCCCGGCCTTCATGCCGAGCAGCATCGCCTCCGCCGCGGCAGCATTGTGGATCGTGACGAGGTGATTGGCGATGTACTTCATGATGCTGCCGGTGCCGAACCGGCCGAGATAGACCTGACGCCGCGACATCCCGGCGAAGGCCGGCCCGCAACGTTTGAACGCCTGCTCATCACCGCTGCCGAGGATCACGAGATCACCGGTTGCGGCCTGCGCACCGGTGCCGCTGACGGGGCAATCGAGCAGGATCTTGCCAGCGCGCTCCATCACGGCAAAGGCCTCACGCTTGGCGGAGAGCGGCAGGGTCGAGCACTCGATCAGAATCTGTCCGGAGCCACGCGCGCCTGCAACGCTCACCGCGGCCTCCGCAAGCGCGGCGCTGCCAGGCAGCGAGGCAAAGCTGATCACGGCGGCCTCCGCCACGTCCGTCGGCGACGACAGCGCCTTGCCGCCCATATCGGAAAGGCGATCCCGTGCCGCCGGCACGGGATCGTAGCCAACCACGGCAAAGCCGGCCTTGATCAAATTCCCCGCCATGGCGGAGCCCATGATCCCGATACCAAGCATGCCGATCGTTTCAGTCATGACGTCTCGTTTCTTCTTTTTGAATGGCCTGATCAGTTCTGCGCGGCCTTCTGGGCGTTGGCGAAGGGATAGACCAGGTCGCCGGACTTGTACTTCGGTGGGAAGATGATCACTTCCTTGCCGGCCTGGGTGAACTGCTGGATATCGTTGCCCTTGATGTTGCGGAACTGCACCGCGAACATCCGCGGCTCGACCCACTCGCCATCGGGACCGAAGGCGATGTCGCCGACCACGGTCTGGAACGTGTTGCCATGGATGTAGCTGATCAGCTTCTGCTGATCGACACCGCCGGTCTTGGTCACGGCTTCACCCAGAACCTGAAGCGCCGAGTAGACGAACGCCGGCACGTAGTAGCCGAGCGCGTCGACGCCGACCTCCGCCGCCTTGGCCTGGTACTTCTTCAGCATGTCCTCGATGCCGGGGAATTTGACGGTCGGCTCGGGGATGTACTGCTCGAAGGAGACGACGCCATTGAGGGCCTCGCCGAGCTGCTGCTTGATCGCAGCATATTGGGTGCCGACCATGGCGCCGCCGAACACCTTTGGCTCGAGATTGATCTCGTGCGCGGTGCGGATGATGCCGACCGTATCGGACGGATAGGATGCGACGAACACCAGGTCCGGCGACGTCGCCTGCAGCGCCTTCAGCACCGGTGTAAAATTCACCGTCGTTGGCGGATAGACCTTGTCGTAGACGACGGTCAAGCCCAGCCGCTTGGCTTGCATGCGGGCACCTTCCAGCGCGTTCTTGGAGAACTCCGCATCCGCGCCGACCAGCGCCACCGTGGTCGGCTTCGGGTTCATCGCGATCGCATTCTCGAAGAAGCCGCGGGTCAGCGAGTCCTTGCCGTTCGGCCCATAGGGCTGGATCTGGAAATAGCCGGGATATTTGAACTGCTCGTTGATGGCGAGCGCGAACATGCCCATGATCAGCCGCTTGTGCTGGATGATCGTCGGCATCGCCGGCGCGGTCTGGTTGGTGTTGTTCGACAGCAAGAGGTCGACCTTGTCGACGTCGAGCAGCTTGGAATAGATGCCGGGCACGAGACCGGGATTGCTCTGGTCATCATAGGGCACGAGCTCGACCTGGCGGCCGATCAGGCCGCCCGCCTTGTTGACCTCGTCGGCCCAGATCTGCGCGCCGAGCAGCGCTGCCTTGCCGTTGCCGGCGAGCGGCCCGGTCAACTGTATGCCGAAGCCGATCTTGATCGGATCCGCCGCACGCGCCGCATCGGTCGGCGCATAGAGCGCGGCAATCATTGTCGAGAGCGCCAGTGCGACGCCCCTCAAGCCAGTCAGCGGAAACATCCTCACGTCTTCCTCCCTGCTTTTGTTTTGAGTTCTACATGCCGAGGTAATGCTGTCGTATCAGATCGCTCTGCCGCATCTCTTCCGGGCTTTCGCCCCGGAAGGCGATCTCGCCGTGGACGATCACATAGCCCTTGTCGGCGATCCGCATCGCCTGCGTGAAGTTCTGCTCCGCCATCAGCACGGTCAGGTGATAGCGTTCCTTGAGCTGCGCGATCATGTCGATGGTGCGGCTGACGAACAGCGGGGCCAAGCCCACCGACGGCTCGTCGACGATCAAAATGCTCGGCGCCGACATCAGCGCGCGCCCCAGCGCCAGCATCTGCTGCTCCCCGCCGCTCATGGTGCCGGCGAGCTGGGTGCGGCGTTCGGCCAGCCGCGGGAACGCCTCGTAGCAATAGGCCATGTTGTCCTTCAGCCGCGCCCGCGCTGTCGGACGATAGGCACCCAGCAGAAGATTCTCCTCGACCGTGAGGCGCGGAAACAGCCGACGGCCCTCTGGCACCAGCGCGACGCCGAGGTCGATGATCTCCTCGGTCTCCTTGCCGATGAGATCATGGTCCTTGCCGTCGATGGTCGCGACGATACGTCCCGAGCTCGGCCGCACCACGCCCATGATGGTCTTGATCAGCGTGCTCTTGCCGTTGCCGTTGGTGCCGAGCAGGGTCACCGTCTCACGCGGCGCGACGTTCATGGACACGTTGTGGAGGACGCGGACAGAGCCGTAGCCGGCATTGATGCTGTCGATGCGAAGGCTACTGGCCAAGATACGCCCCTATCACCCGCTCGTCGGCGATGACGTCCTTTGGTGCGCCGTCCGCGATCTTCTCACCGGCCACCAGCACCACCAAACGCTCCGAGAACGCCATCACCGCACGCATGATGTGCTCGATGAAGATCACGGCGACGCCGCGCTTGTTGAGCGCGAGCAGCAGCGCCAGGATCTCATTGACTTCTGAATGCGACAGGCCCGCGAGCGCCTCGTCCGACACCAGCAGTGTCGGGTCCGTGGCCATGGCGCGCGCGAGCTCGAGCTTGCGCATCTCGACCTGGGTCAGATCGCCGGGCAACCGATGCAGCTTGCCGCCGAGGCCGAACTCGCCGAGCAGTTCGGTGCTGCGCGCGCGGATCTGCTGTTCCGTCAGATTCGTGCCGCCTCGCGCATTCACCGCATAGACCAGCGGGATGCGGAGATTGTCGAGCAGCGACAGGCTGTGAAACGGCCGCGGCAGCTGGAAGCTGCGGCCGAGCCCGAGCCGTGCGCGCTGATAGGACGAGAGATTGTCGATCACCCTGCCCGCGAACGATATCGAGCCACCATCCGTCTTCAGGGCGCCGCACAGGCAGTTGGTCAGCGTGCTCTTGCCGGAGCCGTTCGGGCCAATCAGGCCGAGCCGCTCGCCGGGCCGGACCGCGAGGTCGACATTGTTCAGCGCGACGAAACCACCGAACCGCTTGGTGACGCCGCGGGCGTCGAGGATCAGCTCGTTGGTTGTCGCAGCGCTCGCCTCGATCGTCATTGGCTGCTCCGCTTCTCTGTCATGAGCATCGCGGCGAGCGGGTTGGTCTCGGGATCGACCTTCTTGCCGCCGAGCGAGCGGATCAGTCCCAGGATCCCGTTGGGCGCGGCGATCACGAAGATCACGAGCAGCACGCCGACGACGAGCAAATTGACCGACGACGAGATCAGCACCGTCATGGCCTGTTGCATGGTGCCGAGCAGGACCGCGCCGATCACCGGCCCGAGCCAGCTCGTGGTACCTCCGACCAGCGGCATCGCGACGCTGTTGACGGTATAGGCGAGGCTAAACGAGGAGGTCGGCTCGACATAGGTCAGATAGAACGGCAGCGGCGCGCCGGCCATGCCCATCAAGGCGCCGCTGATGGCGGCGGCGACCAGTTTGAGCCGCAGCACCGGAACGCCGGATGCGGCAGCCGCCGTCTCATCATCGCGAATGGCAGCAAGGCCGAAGCCGAAGGTCGAGCGCTCGATGACGCGCGCAATGACGACGGCAGCGACGGCCAGCACCGTCATCAGGAAGAAGAGATAGGCGACATAACTGCCAAACACCGGAACATCGGTCGGCCGCATGATGTAGATGCCGCGCGAGCCGCCGACATAGTCCCAATTGGTGATGAAGGTCTGGACGACGACGGAGAGCGCGAGCGTTGCGATGGTGAAGTAGACGCCGCGCAGCCGGATCGTCAGATACCCCATGGCGAGGCCAACGGCGCCGCAGAGCACGCCAGCAATCGGAATGAGCACCGGGATCGGCAGGTCGAGCCACTTGTTCAAAGCAGCCGCGCTGTAGAGCCCGATGGCGAGGAACGCCGTCGTGCCGAAATTGACATAGCCGACATAGCCGCCCAGGATATTCCAGGCCGTCGCCAGCACGACGTATTGAAGAACGAAGTACGCCGCGAACACATAGTACTCGTTGGTCACGAACAGGCTGGCGACGACCAGCGCGACGCCGACCAGGCAGGCGAGCAGGATAAAGCGCCCGTTCGACATCAGGCTCTCCCGAACAGGCCGGCGGGCCTGACCACCAGCGCAATCAGCAGGAAGCCGAACGCGATCGCGGGCGACCATGACGGACCATAGAAGGTCGCGGTGATGCTCTCCGCGACGCCGACGATCACCGCCGCGATGAACGTGCCCGGCAGCGAGCCGATGCCCCCGAGAACGCAGATCGCAAAAATCCGGCCGATATAGTCGCGCCCCATCGACGGCTCGACCGGCTGAAGAATGATGAGGAAGGCGCCGGCCATCGCGGCGGTTGCCGTGGAGAGACCGAACGCGATGCGCTTGATGCGAACAGGCGCGGCGCCCATCAGCTGCAGCGCAAACTTGTCCTGCGCGACCGCCATGATGGCGCGCCCGGTGAAGGTGCGCGCGAAGAAGATCTGCAGACCGATCAGCAGCAATACGGAGGCCAGGAACGGAATCAGCATCCGGACCGGCAGCGAGACCGGCCCGATATTGTAGGACGGCCCGATATAGGCCGCCTCGACCAGGCGATAATCGACACCGAAGATCAGCTGAAGGCCGACCTCGGTGATGAAGAGCAGGCCGAAGAAGAATGCGAGGCCACGGATCAGCTGCGTGCCGCGCCGCTCGAAGGCGAATTCGTAAGCCGTGTAGAGCAGCGTCCCGAGAAAGTAGAACGGAACGGTCGCGAGCACGCCAACCAGGATCGGATCCCAGCCGAACTGGGAGTTCAAGACATAGGCGATGAACGAGCCGAGCAGAATGAGCGCCGGATGAGCGATATTGCTGATGCCGAGCATGCCGAACGCGATCGAGATGCCGACCGCCATGGCGGCGTAGAAGCCGCCGACGAGAACGCCGGACACGATGGAATCGAGCAACAACCCTGCGTATTGTCCCATCCGCTGCCGGCCTCCTCCTGTTGACGTACCCAACCGAAATTATTGTTCTGGTTGTTCTGCGGGGTCTCTCGGAGGCGGGAGCTTGCCGCCTCCGTCGATAAAGTCAGGGCATCAGCAGCGACGACCCCTGGGTCGATCCAGCCTCGAGATCACGATGGGCCGCGGCCGCCTCGGCCAGCGCATAGCGATGCCCGATCATCGGCTTGATGACGCCCTTGCCCACCAGGTCGAACACGGCCGCTGCCGACGCGACGAGATCCTCGCGCGCGGCGATGTAAGTCGCAAGCGTCGGCCGCGTATAATAGAGAGATCCGTTCTTCTGGAGCAATGCCGCCTCGAGCGGCGGCGGTGCGCCGGTGGTCGCCCCGAAGGTGACGAAGAAGCCGCGCGGGGCGAGCGAGGCGAGCGTCGCCTCGAAACTGTCCTTGCCGACAGAATCATAGGCAATCGCAACACCCTTGCCGCCGGTCAGCGCCTTCACCCGCTCGGGGATCCGCTCGCTCTTGCGGTCGATCACGGCATCGTAGCCATGCGCGAGCGCGAGCTCCGCCTTCTCCCCGCCGCTGGTCACGCCGATCATGCGGGCGCCGAGATGCTTGCCCCATTGGCCGGCGATCAGGCCGACGCCGCCGGACGCCGCGTAGAACAGCACCTGCTGCCCCGGCTTGACCGCAACGCAGCGGTTCAAAAGGTACTCCGCCGTCATGCCCTTCATCAGCACGGCCGCCGCGGCCTCGTCGCTCACGGCTTGCGGAATGGGAACGAGGCGTGCGGCCGGCATCAGCCGGTGGCTCGCATAGGCGCCCGGTGCCGAGCCGCCATAGGCAACGCGGTCACCGACCTTGAAGTCGGTCACGCCTTCGCCGACGGCCTCGACCACGCCCGCGGCTTCGGCGCCGAGGCCGGCGGGCAGATCCAGCGCGTAGGAGCCGTCGCGGAAATAGACGTCGATGAAATTGAGGCCGATCGCGGTCTGCCGCATCAGCACCTCACCCTTGCCGGGCGCGGCCAACTCGACCGTCTCCAGCTTCAGGACATCGGGGCCGCCTTGCGCGGCCATGCGGATTGCCTTGGCTTTCGTACCCATACCCAAATTCCCGTGTGCCGATCCTGCCTGCTTATGATGCCATCTTGATGTCAGCGCCCTTCGGGACCGCGAGCCGCACACTGTCCGGCACCGTCAGCGGCTTGTTGGCGCTGTCGAGGAATTCCACCGTTGTGAACAGCAGGTCCGTGGTGCCGATGTTCTCGACGGCATGCACCATGTATTCGCCGGCGCCGAAGCCGAGATGTTTCGTTTCGCCCTTGTAGTGCTCGACATCGACGATGCGGCCATCCTCGAAATAGCCGCGTGCCTTGCCCGGATTGTGTGCCGTCCAGAAATAGGTCAGCACGTGGCGATGGAAGCCGCAGCGCTTGCCCGGCGCGATCGACAGGTGCCAGACGCGCACGCGATCGGTCTCCGACACCAGCACGCTGCCGACGCAGCCGCTGTTGCGCCCTTCCTCATATTCACGCTGCACCTCGAGTGGCCAATGAGCGCGGGGATTTGAGTCCGACATGAGCCATTTCCTTCCAGATGCTAGCGATTGTCGCGGGGCGGCGGCGTCACGCCACCTCTTTCCTGGTCTGGCTGACCGCGCCGCGGGTCTTGACCACGACCTTGATGGCGTCCTCGATACGATTGCGCGCGTAATGCAGCGCCATCGGCAGGTCCGCGAGCGGGAATGTATGGGTGTGGATCAGCGTGGCATCGAAGCGTTTCGCCGCCATCAGCGCCATGGCGCGGTGCGTGGCGCTCTTGCCCTCGCCGCGGATGCCGTAGATGTAGATATTGTTCTTCACGAGTGCGCCGATGTCGGCGAGCACCGGCTCGTGCGGAAATGCGGCGAGGCAGATCTTGCCGCCACGATTGACCATTTTGGCGGCCTCGTTGATCGCCGTGTCGGTGCCGGCGCATTCGACGACATAATCGGCGCCGCGGCCGGTCATCTCCTTGACGACGGTGACGAGATCCTCGTTGCGGACGTTGACGACGCGATCGGCGCCGAGCTTGGTGCCGATCGCAAGCCGCGCATCGCGAGTGCCCGACAGGATGACCGGATCAGCGCCGAGCGCTTTGGCAACCGCGACGGCAAGGAGTCCGATCGGCCCCGGCCCGGTGACGACCACGCTCTCGCCGGCGACGAGGCCGCCGAGCTCGGTGAGGCCGTACATCGAGGTGCCGGCGGTGACGACCAGCGTCGCCTCCTCGTCACTCATGTCGTCGGGCACGCGCGACAGCGTGTTGATGTGGTTGACGGCATATTCGGCGAAGCCGCCGTCGGTGGTGAAGCCGTTGGCACGATGGCCCTTGTCGACATCTCCATAGTTCAGGCCGTAGTTGTGGCAGGAGGTGTACATGCCCTGCCGGCAGCGCTTGCACTGGCCGCAGCCGGCATGGATCTCGACCGTGACGCGCTCGCCGATTTTGTATTCGTCGACGCCGGGGCCGAGCGCCGCGACTGTCCCCATGTACTCATGGCCGGGCGTAAAATTCTTGTTGAAGGGTGGACCGCCCTGGATCAGCGCCGGCGTGCCATGCTCGATGATCTCCAGGTCCGTCGCGCAGATCGCAACCGCATCGATGCGCACGAGCACCTCCGCGCGCTTCGGCATCGGCACCGGCTTTTCGGTGATGCGCAGCTGGCCGGGGTCGCCCAGCACCCAGGCCTTCATCGTGTCGGGAATCGGCATGTCGGTTGACGTGCGAACGCTGGCAGACTCGACCATCGCAACGATCCTCGCCCATTGGTCAACCAATTTTACAATTGGCTTTTTGATTGGTTGAAGCCTCGCTTTCAAATCTGCTGCTGTCAATGCCTAACTTTCATCACTATCGTTTTGGTCTTGCATTTGTGAACACAATGCGCGTGAAATAGAGATTGGTTGATATTGGTTGCGGGAGAGGATTGGACCGGTGTTCGATTTGTTGGCTCGATTGACTGAGGGCGGTCCCGGCACGCGCCTTCCTCCGGAGCGACAACTCGCGGCGCAGTTTGGGGTTTCGCGCAACGAGATCCGCAAGGCGCTCGCGCGCCTGGAACTGGACGGCCGCCTCTCGCGCGAGGTCGGCCGCGGCACATTCATCCGCGCGCCCGCGGACAACGGCAGCGCCAATCTCGTCGCGCTGCGCGACAGCACCAGTCCGCGCAACGCGATGGAGGCAAGGCTCGTGCTGGAGCCGGAGATCGCCAGCCTCGCCGCGGTCAACGCCACCTTCAAGCAGATCGAAGGCATGCGCGTGCTGGCGCAGCAGATGCGCGAGGCCAAAACCTGGAAGGACTACGAGACGCTGGATGGGCGCCTGCACCGCCTGATCGCGGAAGCCACCGGAAATCCGCTGCTGTCGGCGATCCACCGAACCGTCGACGACGTCCGGCGCGCGGTGGTGTGGCGATGGCTCGATACCAGGCCGGAGCGACCGCCGGAAGACTACTCCTCCTTTGCCGAGCACGACGCGCTGATCGATGCGATCGAGCAGCGTGATCGCACGCGCGCGATGGAGGCGATGCGCCGGCATCTGCGAACCACCGTCGACAAGCTGATGGGAACGCAGGCCTGAGTTCCACACAAAAACAATAAAGGTGCCGGCCATGAAACTGGGCTTCTTCACGATGCCGATCCATCCACTGGAGAAGGACTGGCGACAGTCCTTGGCTGAGGATCGCGAGGCGTTTCTGCTGGCCGACGAGCTCGGCTTCAGCGAGGCCTATGTCGGCGAGCACGTCACCGACCAGGCCGAGAATATCACCTCATGCATCGCCTTTCTGGCCTGGATTGCGGCTGCGACAAAGCAGATCAAGCTCGGCACCGGCACCGTCAACATGCCGAACGTCCATCCGGCCACCGTCGCCGCCACCATCGCGATGCTGGACCACATGCTCGACGGGCGGCTGATCTTCGGCATCAGCCCGGGCGGCCTGCTCTCGGATGCCGAGCTGTTCGGCACGCTCGAACGCGATCGCAACGCCATGTTCCTCGAGGCGATCAATCAGGTTCTGCAAATCTGGGCGAGCGAGCCGCCCTACAATATCAAGGGACAGTTCTGGAACATCACGACCGAGAAGACGCTGATGGCCGACATCGGCCAGGGCTTTATCGCGCAGCCCCTGCAGCGGCCGCATCCGCCGATCGTCGTCACCGCCGTCGCGCCGTTCTCCAAAGGCGTCACCGAGGCCGCCGCGCGCGGCTGGGATCCGATCTCGGCCAACTTCCTCATGCCGATGTGGGTGAAGAGCCATTGGCCGAAATATGTCGAAGGCTGCGAGCGCGTCGGCCGCCCGGTCGATTCCGGCAATTGGCGCGTGGCCAAGAGCGTGTTCGTTGCGAACGACATGGCGACCGCCAAGGCCTATGCCACCGATCCCGACAGCCCTTACGTCTATTACTACCGCTCGCTCTTCACCAAGCTGAAGCGCAACGGGCGCATCGAGCTGTTCAAGACGCGGCGCGACCAGCCGGATGACGAGGTCACGCTCGAATCCGTCTGCGACAAGCTGATCATCTACGGCACACCCGACAGCGTCGCCGACCAGATCCTGGCGCTTCAGGAAGAGGTCGGCGAGTTCGGCACCCTGCTCTATGCCGGCAAGGATTGGCGCGACCGCGAGCTCGGACGCCGCTCGATGATCCTGATGGCCGAGCAGGTGATGCCGCGCATCACCGCCGGCACGAAGTAGTTTAACCTCTCGGCACGACAGGAGGCTCGCCATGGCCCTCAGTGATCGCATTCCGTATCAAGCCCTGATCGACCGACCGAAGCTGAAGCTGCCGAACGGCAAGCGCCTCGCGGTGTGGGTGATTCTCAATGTCGAGGAATGGCGAATCGAGAACGCGATGCCGCGCGTCGTGCTGAGCCCGCCGATGGGCCAGCCGCTGTTGCCCGACGTGCCGAACTGGTCCTGGCACGAATACGGCATGCGCGCCGGCTTCTGGCGCCAGTTCAAGGCGCTGACGGATCGCAACATGAAGGTGACGCTGGCCGCGAACGCCGATGTCTGCAACGCCTATCCGCGCGTCGCCTCGGCCGCGCGCGAGGCCGGCTTCGAGTTCATGGGGCACGGCTTCATGCAGGGTCCGATGCACCGCCTTCCCGACCAGGCAGACGCGATCAAGCGCTCGGTCGAGACCATCGCAAACTTCACCGGGCGCGCGCCGCGCTCATGGGAGAGCCCGGGCCTGACCGAGACCGAGGAGACGCTCGACCTCTTACGCCTCAACGGCATCGAATATGTCGCCGACTGGGTGATCGATGATCTGCCGCAGGACATCGCGACGCCGCACGGCACCATCACGACGATCCCCTACACGGTCGAGACCAACGACATCGTCGTGCACGCACTCCAGCACCTGCCATCCGACCAGTTTTTGAAGCGCGGCATGGATCAGTTCGACCGCCTGTATCTCGAGGGCGCCGACACTGCGCGGGTGATGGCGATCTCGATCCATCCCTACATCACGGGCGTGCCGCACCGGATCAAATATCTCGAACAGCTGCTCGACTACGTCATCGGCCACGACGGCGTCGCGTCGATGACGGCGAGCGAGATCGGCGACTGGTATCGGGCAGAGATGGCGCGGGTCTGACGCAGTCGACCGCGCCTGCCAGCAGCAGGCACCTCCTTTGCGCGCTCACGGCCTATTTCCGGCGCATCTCGCCGGATCGCGCATCGAAGCGGGCGACCGGCCGATCCATCTGCCAAAGCTCAATATCATGTCCGTCGACGAGCTTTCGGGCACGAATGATAGCGGCGTCATCATCACTGCAATCCAATTGGATCACGCCGATCGCCCGGTCGTGTCGTCCGACGATCAATGCACGGTAAGCGGACATTTTGATCTCCAAGTCATGTGTCAAAGCCAGCGTTCGTCCGAAAGATGACGCTGACGGCATTTGAATTCGATGGGGATCGCACCCTTCAGTTTTAGGTGCGGCATAAGTTTCTTCCTGGCTGCGAGATCGAATCCTATGCCGCTCATATGCGGCGAGAGCCGAGGCAATCTCGAAATCATACTGCACCCGGCACCATATGGGCGCCGTCACGCACATTCGCGTGACGCCTTGCGGGCCTCTCCGGCCCGGCAGCAACGAACATACCGGTGAACTCATGTCTACCCCTCTTGTCGATGACAGGATCCTCGATCCGATGATGGCGATCACGGGCTGCACGGCGCGCCAGCGCATCATCGTGATCGGCGCAAAAAGTATGGAGCTGATGATGGCGCTGCACCGCCGTGGGTATCTGCAAGCGGCTGGGGCAGGTAATTGCGGCGTTCCGGCCGGCCAGTATGAGGTCGCGCTGGTCGATTGGCGACGGCGCACGCTGAATGCGCTTGATACGACGATGGACTGGCTCGACAATTTCCTCAGCCCGCGTGCCGTGCTCGCGATCTGGGTCGATGCACAGAAGCGAGCCGCGAAAGACAGCCTCCGCGCCGCCGTGAGCAGACACGGCTTTGTCGTCCTGCAGGGCGCCGAGCATCCGTGTGGCAGCATGCTGTTGGCGCGACGCTCGCAGGCCTATCCCCTCCAGAAGGCCGCGTAAGCGGGAGACCAGCAGATGTTGAGATCCAGGACACGACGCGCCGTTATTCGCGAGTGGATGGCCCTTCCGCCAGCTCAGCGACGCACCGGCGAGCAGGCCACCGCCTTTGCAAAGGGCGCAATCGCACGGCATGCGCTGCCCCGCAGCCGGCTGACGCCGCAGACCGTGGTCATGGCCTGGCTGCGGCCGCGCACCGGACGTGCGTAGCAAGCGCTCTTACACCGGATCAAACGCCCGGATCGGCGGCAGATTGCCGGTGAACTTCTCGACCTCCACGGTCGTGAGCTGGCCGGTGCAGCCTTGTGCGAAGGACGAAGTACCGATGTCGCGGGTCAGCACGTTCGGATTGCCGTGGACGCAGAGCGGCGCCGCGTCTTCCGGATCCATCGGGTCGTACCAGGCGCCGGTCGGGAGCTGCACGACACCAGGCGCGATGCCGTCGGTGACGTTCACCGCGGCCAGGCAGGCGCCGCGTTCGTTGAAGAGGCGGATGATGTCGCCATCCTTGATGCCGCGTGCGTCAGCGTCGCGCGGATTCATGCGCGCGACCTCGCGGCCGCGATGCTTTGCGGCCAGCGAATGCCCGCCGAAATCGAGCTGGCTGTGCAGCCGTGTCACCGGCTGGTTGGCGACGAGGAAGCAAGGCGCACCCGGCTTCGGCATGTCGCTCTTCTCAAGCCAGACCGGATGTCCCGGACAATCCGCATCGCCATGGCCGGCGATCTTCGCGGAGTAGATCTCGATGCGTCCGCTCGGCGTCGGCAGGGGATGCGCGACGGGGTCATCGCGGAAGGAACGCAGCCGGCCGCCATCGTCCGGCTGCTGCGGCACGACCAGGCTGCCGCGCTGCCAGAATTCCTCGAAGCTTGGGGCCTCTAACCCGCGCTTGGCGAGCGAGGCGCGGGTCGGCTCGTAGAGATGCTCCAGCCACTCTCGCGACGTGCGCCCCTCGGTGAAAGGCTCGCGGGCACCGAGGCGATCGGCGATGTCGGCAAAGATATCGTAGTCGTCGCGCGCGAGGCCAAACGGCTCGGCGATGCGATGCATCGCGACCATCAGGGGATCGTTGGTGGAATAGCCGATATCCTCGCGCTCAAGCGTCATGGTCGACGGCAGCACGATGTCGGCGTGGCGGGCCGTCGCGGTCCAGGCGAGCTCGTGCACGACGAGCGTGTCGACTTTCGCAAACGCCTTGCGCAGGCGGTTGATGTCCTGGTGATGATGGAACGGATTGCCGCCGGCCCAATAGACCAGGCGGATATCCGGATAGGTACGCGTCTCGCCATTGTAGCGATAGGTGCTGCCGGGATTGAGCAGCATATCGGCGATGCGCGCCACCGGAATGAAATCACGGACGCCGTTGCGGCCCTGCCCCAGCGTCGGCCCCGGCACGTCGTTGACGCGGCGGCCGTAGTATCCGATCGCGCCGAGCGAATAGGCGTATCCGCCGCCGGGAAGACCGATCTGGCCGAGAGCGGCCGCCAGCACCATGCCCATCCACACCGGCTGCTCGCCATGCTCGGCCCGCTGCAGCGAATGCGAGATGGTGATGAGCGCGCGCTTGCCGGCAAGCCGTCGCGCCAGCGTGCGGATGGTGTTCGCGTCGACGCCGCAGATCGCGGCGGCCCATGCCGCGTCCTTCGCCTGCCCATCGCTCTCACCCGTGAGATAGCGCAAGAACACCGGCCATCCCTCGGTGTAGCGATCGAGGAAGGCCTGGTCGTGCAGACCTTCGCTGACCAGCGTGTGGACCATGCCGAGCATCAACGCGGTGTCGGTGCCCGGGATGCAGGTCATCCATTCGGCGCCCGCCTCGACGGGCAGATCCTCACGCAGCGGACTCATCAGGATGAACTCGCAGCCGCGCTTGCGTGCGGCTTCCATCGCACCACGCTCGACATGCTTGCTGATCGAGCCGCCGGCCACCATCGAGTTCTTCAGCGCCATGCCGCCGAACGCAAGCACGATCTCGGTTTCGGTCGCGATCTGCTCCCAGGTGACGTTGCGCTTGGTGATGTCCTCGTAGCCCGCCATGATCTGCGGCAGCAGCACCGAGGACGCGCCCGAGGAATAGGAATTCACCGAGCGGACGTAGCCGCCCATCGCGATGTTGAGGAAGCGGTGCACCTGGCTCTGCGCGTGATGCAGGCGGCCTGCGCTCGACCAGCCGTAAGAACCGCCGAACACGGCGCCTGGGCCGCGCGTGTCGCGGATGCGCATCAGCTCGTCGCCGAGCAGATCCAGCGCCTTCTCCCAGCTGACGGAGACGAATTCGTCGCGGCCGCGCCGGTCATCCGGCCCGGGCCCGCGCTCGAGCCAGCCGCGACGAATCGCGGGCTGGGCGATACGCGCCTGGTGGCGCAAGGCGCCGGGGAAATTGTCGATGATGCCGTTCGGATCGGGATCGCCCGCATAGGCCCTCACCTCCAGCCCGGCTGCGCCGTTGCGTGCGGAAAACACGCCCCAATGCGAGGTGTGCGGCTTGAAGCCGTCCGACAGGTCGAGACCGGGGTCGGGGAAACCAATCGTATCGTCCATCGCGTGGCCCTCATCGCGGGACACGCCGTGCAGGCGGCCCCGGTCGCAATCATCGCACCAATATAATGAGGCCAGCGCGCGGGGGGCAACGGATTACCGATGCCTGGAACCGCGCGCATGGCCGCATCCCGCGGATCGCACGGCGGCCTGCGGCGCGTTTCCCCTTCAAGCGGTCATCCCAGGCCGCGCCTTGCTCAGCCCTGGGCGTCGACCTGGCTCGTCCGATCGGATGACGCTGCCTGCTGCGCGGCATAGGCGGACGTGGCCTGTGATGCCGGCGAATATTGCGCGAAGGACTCGGTGAGCTCTTCGGCCGCCTCGGTGAGCTCCTTCATCACGGCGGCACTGTCCGATGCCTGATTGCCGGAAGAATGAATGACCTCGAACGAGAACCCGTTCGGGAGATCGACATGAATCTTGTCGATTCCGACGGTGTCGGGAGTGTTGTCATTCTGCGTTTGGCTCGACGTGGAGGACGAATCCCCCGAAAACTGCTGACTTGCGAAATGCTGGACGAAATCCTCGATGGATTTGAGCGCACTGCTGTCGAAGCCGCCGCCGCCGAAATGGACGATACCGACCGACATTCCGTTCGGCAGGTTCACCTTGACCTCGTCGTAAGGCGTGCCGTCGTGCATCAGCGAGGCGAAGGTCGAGCCGTCTCCCTGCGAACCGACAGTCGATTTCGAAGGGCTGGTGGACGACGACGAACTCGTCGCGCTTCCACCACTGATGCTGCTCATGCTGCCGACGCTCATACGCGAACTCCACTGTCATTGCGAACGCACGTTCCGCGTGCAATGGGCGTGCCAGACAAGAGCATCTTTGCCATCAAGCACTTATCGCGAGTTCATGCCGGCAGCTTCGTCACGCCGGCAAAACCGTCCCGGCAGAAGCTGCCCACCCACGCCATTCTCGCGAGCGCGTCGAAGAGCGCAAGGTTGAGCCGTTTGGTGTCGTTGCAAACGGCGACCGGCTGCGACGAGAATTTTGCGACGACCATCTCGGCGCCTGGATCGACGTAGAGCCATTGGCCGTGAATGCCGAGAGCAAAGAACGCGTCGCCATCAGTGCGCCTCTGGTACCATTTGTTTCGATAGCATCCGCCCGGCAGCCATTCGGCGAGCTTGCCTGCGCTCCACGTTCCGGCAGGGGTGCCTGTCGCCGTGTCGCGCACCCATTCCGGCGAGACGATGTTTCGCCCATTGGCGACGCCGCCCAGTCGCATCATCTCGCCGACACGCGCAAGATCGCGCGGACTCATGCAGATGCCGCCACCGGACCGGGCCGAGCCGGCCGCATCGACCGTGACATAGGCATCCTGCCTTGCTCCGAGCGGTTGCCAAAGACGCGTCGTGACGAGATCCGCAAAACGCTCGCCGGATGCGCGTTCGACGACCAGGCCCAGAACGTCGGAATTCGGGGATGCATAGTGGAAGGAGCCATTGTGATCCCCCGGCCCCTTCTTCAACGAGGACAGGAATTCAATGAGCGTTTCCGCAGCTTGTCCGGGCGCGACGGGCTCCAGCAAGCCGGCGCGGCGATAGCGCGCGAAATCGCCGCGCGGGTCCTGATATGTCTCTTCGAAATCGAGGCTGACCCGCATGTCGAGAACGTCGCGGATGCGCGCATCCGCATAGGCGGATGATTTCAGCTCCGGCACATAGTGCGGCACCTGCTGGTCAAGATCGAGCAGCCCGTCGCCGTGCAGGACGCCTGCGACGATCGAAGTCACCGACTTGCTTGCGGAGAAGAGAATGTGACGCGATTGCAGCGTGAAGTTCGGCGCGTGGATATCAGCAACGATGCGACCGGACTTCATCACGACGAGCGCGTCGGTCGACGTTCTCCGGAGAATATCTGCAACAGTCGTTCTTTCGCCTCCGACCGAGAGCTCCTCGCCGAGCAGGCCCTCGGCATCAACGGGCGACTCCTCGACGAGACCCGGCGTCGCCGAGATGCGCGCGGTCGGAATCAGCTCGCAGACATGGCGGAACGACCAGACGTTCCAGGGCGCCTGACGCCAGTTGGACAGTCGGACATCGCTACGGGGGAAACCATAGCTGGTCTCGAAGGCAGATGACGACATGATCTGTGGAAGCTCCGTCGAGGATCAGTCAATATGCTGGAGGAAGTCGCGAAATCGCTCGCTCGGGGGCGCCGACAGCAACGCGGCGGGATTGCCGTCGTGAACGAGGTGCCCTCCATCCAGAAACAACAACCGCGAGCCAACCCTCTTGGCGAAACTCATCTCGTGGGTCACGACAACCATGGTCATGCCCTCGGTCGCCAGGGTCTGCATGACCTTGAGCACCTCCTGCCGCAATTCCGGGTCGAGCGCCGACGTCGGCTCGTCGAACAGCATCACCTTCGGCCCGACAGCGAGCGCACGCGCGATCGCGACGCGCTGCTGCTGACCGCCGGAAAGCTGCGAGGGATAATGGTTCATGCGCTCGGCAAGCCCGACCTTCTGTAGCAGGGCCGCAGCGATCTCGCGCGCCTCGGCCTTGGTGCGGCCGCGTGCCCGGATCGGCCCGAACATGACGTTCTGGATCGCGGTCAGATTTGGAAACAGGTTGAACTGCTGGAACACCATGCCGGCCTCGAGCCGGATGCGCCTGATGTCGCGCGACGCGCCGAGCACGCTGATATCATCGACGCGGAGATCACCGCCGCTGATCGTCTCCAGAACGTTGATGCAACGGAGCATGGTCGATTTCCCGGAGCCCGACGGTCCGATGATCACGGCGACCTCGCCGCTCTCGATATCGAGATTGAGCGGGTGCAGAACGATGTGCGCTCCAAATCGCTTGGTCGCCTGCCTGAATTCGATCATGCTCATGGCAGGCGCGATCTCCGTTCGATGAAGCGAAGGCTGTAGGCGAGCAGACTGATCACGACGAGATAGATCAGCGCCACTGCGGTCCAGATCTCCACCGCTCGAAAATTCTCCGACATGATCTCCTGACCTCGCCGGGTCAGCTCGCCGACGCCGATGACGAGGAAGATCGAGGTGTCCTTGACCACGGCCACGACCTGATTGCCCATCGCGGGCAGTGCACGGCGAAACGCGATCGGCGCGATCACGTAAGCCAGGACCTTGCGGAAGCTCAGGCCCATGGCAAGGCCAGCCTCGCGAAGCCCGGCAGGGACGCTGTCCAGCGCGCCCCGCACGATCTCGGCAGTGTAGGCCCCCGAATTCACGATCAGCGTGATGATCGCCGCGCTGGTCGAGCTCAAGCGGATGCCCAGCATGATCGGCAGGGCAAAATAGACGAACATCACCTGGACGACGATGGGCGTGCCGCGAATGAAGGCGACGTAGGCCTGTGCCGGCGCGGTGACCAGCCAGTTCCCATAATTGAGACCAACCGCAGTCACGACGCCGACGATCGTACCGCCGATCAGACCTGCGATCGCGATCAGGATGGTGAGCTCGAGGCCCTCCAGCAATTCGGGCAAGGCGGCCGTGATCGCGGTCCAATCGAACGACATGGCAAGGGGATCCGTCGCCTTAGGTCGCTTCCGGCCCGAACCATTTTTCGCGCAGCGCCTTCAGGCGTCCGTCGGCCTTCATGGCAGCGAGCGTCGCATTCGCCGTCACAACCAGAGGGCTGCCCTTCTGGAAGCCAATGCCGACGTCGCGACCTTCCAGCTTCGGCTGGAGCACCCTGACTTTGCCCTTTCCGGCATTGTTGGCGTAGTACATCAGGGCCGGCGCGTCGTAGACGACGGCATCCGTCCGCCCCGCCTCGAGCGCCAGCAAGGCATTGTTGATGGTCGGCATCTGCTCGATGCTCGCGCCCTTGATGTGCTCGCGGATGAAGTCGACGGCGACCGTTCCCGTTTCGGTGCCGATCGCCTTGCCCGTGAGATCGTCGGGCGTCTTGATCGCGTTGTTGCCGGCTCCGGTGATGGCAACCAAGCCGCTCTGATAGTAGGGCTCCGAGAAGTCGATCACCTTCTGACGCTCCGGCTTGATGAACAGCTGGGAGACGATCGCGTCGATGTTCTTCGTCTGCAACGCGGGGATCAACGCGCCGAACTGCATCGGCTGCACATGCCATTTGCGGTTCAGCCCCTTCGCTACCTCGGCCCAGACTTCGATGTCGAAGCCTGAATAGCCGTCGCCATCCTTGAAGGCAAAGGGCGGGCTGCCGACATTGGAGCCGACGATAAGCTCGGCATCTTCGGCTCTGGCCGGCCAGGACATCGAGATTGCGGGGGCGGCAATCAAGCCAAGCTTGATAAAATCGCGACGTTTCACCTTCATCTCCATGGCGCGGGTGGGTTCTGGGTTCGGCTCGTCAGGTCGAAATTTTCTCGCATTCGGTCGGCTGTACGACGCCGGAGAGCCAGCAGCCGTCGATGCGCCCATCATCGAGATTGAAGCGGACCTGGATTTCAGACGGACGCTTCATCGCGCGACCCTGGCGAACCGTGATCGCGCGCTCGGAGGCTTCGACCAAACCGTTGGACAGCAGGCCGAACGACAAGGCGGATGCCGCGATGCCGGTCGCCGCATCTTCCGGATACCCCGACGAGCGCGGAAACTGACGCGCGTCGACGACCTGCCGCTCCCGATCGGAGATCGCGTAGGGATAGAGTCCGGTGGAGGCGATGCGGGAACACAGCCGCTCGATCCTGTCGAAGTTCGGGTTCAAACCGTCGAGCACCGATACCGATCGCAGCGGAATGAGAGTCTTCACGCGGCTGGTCCGCGCATTCTGGATCGGCAGCGGCGCGATGTCGTCGGAGCCGATGCCGAGGACCTCGACAATGTCGGCTCTCACCTGATCGGTATCGGACAGCGGCTCGACATGGCCTGCGGGCTGCGAGACCTCCACGCAGACGTCCTGTCCTGCCGCCCGCCGGATCCGCGCTTCGACGCGGCCACTCTTGGTCGAGATCTTCAAGTGATCGCCCGACACTCGGCCGAGCTGCGCGAGCAGCCAGACGGCGCCCACCGTCGCATGTCCGCACATCGACATTTCGTGGTTGGGGACCCAGAAGCGAAATTCGAAATCGCAATCCGACGCCAAAGGCGCCGGCAGGACGAATCCGCTTTCATGGCCGTAGGAGCTCGCCACGTCCTGCATCTGCGCATCCGACATTCCGGCTGCGTCGACGACGATCGGCGCCGGATTGCCGCCGTCGGGACCCGCGGCGAACACGCGGACGAATCGCACCTGATGTCTTGAACTGTTCATCACCCATCCCGGGGCGCTAGGCTCTTGCGAGCCGTCACGCAGAATTCACGCCGGTCAAAATATGACCGTCGCTGGCGGGATGCGTGTCCGAACGGGACCTAAGGTTTGATTGATCGGGCCATGCGCTTGCGGACCTCGCTGGGCGAGCGGCCGTCGGCCCGGCGCATCGCATGGGCGAGTGCGGCACCGCTGTCGAATCCGACCCGGAACGCGATCTCCCCGATGGGAAGATCGGTTCCCGCGAGCAGCTCGCAGGCCCTGTCGAGACGCGCCCGCTGCTGGAATTCCCCGATCGACAGACCGGTGAATTCCCGGAACAAGCGGCTCATATGTCGCCGCGACACGCCAAAACGTGCTTCGAGCGTGTCGAGCGGAATGGTCCGGTCGACATGCCGGGTCAGATATTGCTTCACGTCCTCGATCAACATCATGCCGTGCTCGCGATGCGAGGTGCCGGACACGACCTCGCCCGCCATGACTTCGGCGATGCATTGAACCAGCAGCGCCGAGGACAGGCCATGGCGAATGCGCGATTGGCCGTAAGCCTCTCCTTCACCGCGCGCCGATAGTTCGTGCAAGGCGCGCAGCCTTGAGGTGCAGCGAAAGAAGCTGGTCGTACGGGTTCGCCTCCGGAATTCGCTCAGCGAGCCGATCTCCCTCTCAAACCTCTCGAGGATCGGTCCGGTGACATAGAGGGCGATGTGGCTGTGCGCTCCGATGCCGGCCCTGGTTTCGTGCGCGCGGTCGGGCGGCACGACCGCGAAGCGATCCTGAGACAGCCACGCCCCCGCGCGCTGGCCTTCGTGCTTGAGCTCGATCGTTCCGCGGTTCGGCAGGATGAACATCAGGCAATCATGCCAGTGCCACGGCATGGCGTATTCGCCGCTGCCGACCAGGGCCGCGTACTCATTGTCAGCAGCAACCAGGCGACCAGGATCTGCCGTTCCGCGGAGCTGATCAAATGATCTCAGCATGTCGATGCCCAAATTTGACGGCCCGAGCCTAGCAGTCTTTGACCTGCATGCCCACCGCCTGCGTCATCTTTGACGCCACGCGGGCCAAAATCCTGGGCTACAGTGCATGTAAATTGCATGGCCGGCGACGACTTTTCTTCTGCGAGGTGGAGGTCATCTGATGGACGACAAGGACATCCGCGGCCTGGTGGCCGAGGTGCAGCAGGGCACGCTCTCGCGACGCGCGTTCATCCGGACCATGGCTGCGGTCGGGATCGCAGCTCCGGTCGCGAGCCAGATCCTGCTCTGGAACGACGTGGCGATGGCGGATGCCACGCTGGCCTACAAGCCGACCAAGGCCGGCGGCGGCGGTCCGCTCAAGCTCCTGCTCTGGCAGGCTCCAACGCTGCTCAATCCGCATTTCGCGCTCGGCACCAAGGACCAGGTCGCCTCGCGCGTCTTCTTCGAGCCGCTGGCCGGCTGGGACAAGGAAGGCAACCTCATCCCCTGCCTCGCCGCCGAGGTGCCGACCAAGACGAATGGCGGTCTCTCTGCCGACGGCACCACCGTGATCTGGAAACTGAAGCAGGGCGTGCGATGGCATGACGGCAAGCCCTTCAGCGCCGACGATGTTGTCTTCACCTGGCAATACGCCGCGGATCTCGCCACTGCCGCCTACACCACCGGCTCCTATCAGAACATCACGGTCGAGAAGATCGACGACCACACCGTCAAGGTCACCTTCAAGGCTCCGACCCCGTTCTGGGCCGACCCCTTCGTCGGCTCGGTCGGCCAGATCCTGCCGAAGCATCATTTCGGCGAATATATCGGCGCGAAATCCCGCGATGCACCGGGTAATCTGAAGCCGGTCGGCACCGGTCCGTACAAGTTCGTCGAGTTCAAGCCAGGCGATCTGGTCCGGGCCGAACGCAATCCCGACTATCACGTGAAGAACCAGCCGTATTTCGATACGTTCGAGATCAAGGGTGGCGGCGATGCGGTCTCCGCGGCGCGCGCCGTGCTGCAGACCGGGGAATACGACTACGCCTGGAACCTGCTGGTGGAGGACGAGATCCTCAAGCGCATGGAGACCGGTGGCAAAGGCAAGGTGGAGTTCACAATATCCGGCGGCGTCGAGTTCATCATCCTCAACACGACCGACCCGTGGACCGAGGTCGATAGCGAACGCTCCAGCGCCAAGACCAAGCATCCGACGCTGTCCGATCCGGCGGTGCGCCGGGCGCTCAACCTGCTGATCGACCGCGACGGGATCCAGAAATTCATCTACGGTCGCGGTGCCGTCGCAACCGCAAGCTTCGTCAACCAGCCGGGTCGGTTCAAGTCGAGCAAGCTGAACTTCGAGTTCAATATCGACAAGGCGAACAAGATCCTCGACGAGGCCGGCTGGAAGATGGGCGCGGACGGCATCCGCGAGAAGGACGGCAAGAAGCTCAAATACGTATTCCAGACCTCGATCAACGCGCCACGGCAGAAGACCCAGGCCATCATCAAGCAGGCCTGCCAGAAGGCCGGCATCGAGATCGAGCTCAAATCAGTCACCGCGTCGGTGTTCTTCTCCTCCGACGTCGGCAACCCCGACACCTATTCGAAATTCTATTGCGACATCGAGATGTACAACACGACGATGCCGCAGCCCGATCCGGAGCGGTTCCTGAACCAGTGCGTCTCCTGGGAGATCGCCAACAAGGACAACAAATGGCTCGGCCGCAACGTCTCGCGCTGGTCCGATCCCGAGGCCGACAAGGCCTACAAGGCCGCGCAACAGGAGCTCGACCCGGTCAAGCGCGCGGCGCTGCTGATCAAGGTCAATGAGATCTTCTGCGAGGCCAACGTGTTCCTGCCGCTGCTCTCGCGCTACATCGTCGGTGGCGCCGTCAACAACCTCATGACCGACATCTCGGGGTGGGACGTCACGACGTGGAATGTGGCGAGCTGGTATCGGAGCTGACCGCGACCGGCTGGGCACCCGGCTCCATTCTCAGCGCGCCGGGTCGCATGCCGTATTTGCGCATGATGGCTTTGCTGAGGGCGCTCTCGGACGCGTACCCGATTTCATCCGCGATCTTCGCGATCGGATCGGACGTGCCGGCCAGCCGTTTGCGCGCGATCGCCAGTCGCAGATCGGACAGGAACGTCATCGGCGCGACGCCCGCGCGCTTCTGAAAGGCCCGCACCAGCGTTGCGCGCGAGGCGATGGCCACCGCCGCCATCTCGTCGAGCGTCCAGTCGCGGGCGAGATCACCGAGGATCGCCAGCACGACGCGGGCCGTCGTACGGTCCTGCAGAAGCGAAAGCGTCCCGTTACCGGAAGCCTGCTCCGTCAGATGATCGCGGAGCATCATCACGAACAGGGCTCTGGCGAGATCGGCCGCGACCATCTCCGATCCGGCCTTTGCTGCGTCGAGCTCTTCGCGGATGTCGAGCAACAGGCGCCGAAACCTTTCCAGCAACGGCTCTCCTGCGGTGCGCAGGATGATCTCGTCGGGAAGAGCCGCGATCAGCGGATTCTCGTCCGAGGTTTCGAACAGGAAGCGGCCGCAGAGCAGCTCGGTATCGACCGCAGCATCCACCATCGTGCGCTGGCGGATACCGTTTCGAGTCTCGATCGAAACCCGCCCTGCAGCGCCCCTCACTTCGCTTCGCACCAGATGACTATCACCGTGCGGCAGCAGGAGAATATCGCCCGCCTCCAGCCTTTGCGGACCCAGGCCTGGCCTCTCGACCACGCAGGCGCCGCGCGTCACCATGTGGAATTGCGCCCATCCCCGGCCGTTCGGCGCGTGCAGTGACTCCCAGCTGCCGCCGAACCTGCAGGAATCGTCGATCACGGGGCGGATCCTGAACAGCGGCACCATCGCATTCAACAATTCGGCTGCTCCAGCCTCCGACATTCGCACTCCTTGATCCGCCCGGACATGTGTTCGAGCCGCCCGGCCATGTCCCGGCGCGGCAAGCGCGGGCACTGTAAGGGCCAGAACACCAATGGAGGTTACCATGGCCATGCTCGACTGGAACACCTACCGCCGCCAGGTCGTCGCCGGCGTCGGCGAGATCGGAAGGCTGTCGCCGGAGACAGTCAAGGGCTACGCGACGCTGAGCGGCGCTGGCGCCAAGACCGCTCACCTCGACGCAAAGACGCGCGAGCTGATCGCGCTCGCCGTCGCCATCAGCCTGCGTTGCGACGGCTGTATCACTGTCCACGCTGCCGAAGCGAAGAAGCACGGCGCCAGCGAAGGCGAGCTCGCCGAAGCGCTCGGCACCGCGATCTCGGTCAATGCCGGCGCAGCACTGGTCTATTCGACCCGCGCGCATGAGGCGTTCAAGGAAGCTTGAAACAGCCGACAGGAGTGAGCGCGCCAACGCTCACTCCTTCTAACACAACCTAACATGCAATCGTCGCGGCCTGCGGTAAATCTCGCCGCGTGATCGCGATCGGGATTTCCAAAAAAGACGATTATCGATGGGAGATCATATGACGTCCAAGACGCCAATCGAGTTGTTGTCCCGGCCTGCGAACATGTCGCGCCGCGGCTTCGTCGGAGGCCTGTCGGCGGGCATTTTGAGCGTAGCGGCGACCGAAGCGGCCAATGCGGAAACGCTGGCCGACGTTCCCGATCGCGGCCCAGGCGCTGATCTCAGCGCACACAGCGAGCGCTCCCGCTTCGCCAAGATCGACCGTATCCCGGAGGCGACGCCGGGCAAGCGTAATATCGATCCCAGCGATGCCATCAATTCCAAGACGCCGCATCAGAAGCTGGTCGGCAACATCACACCGACCGATCTGCATTACGAGCGCAGCCATTCCGGCGTGCCCGATATCGATCCCGCGCAACACCGGCTACTGATCCACGGCATGGTCGGCAAGCCGCTGATCTTCAGCGTCGACGATCTCAAGCGAATGCCGTCGATCTCGCGCGTGGTCTTCATCGAATGCACGGGCAACGGCTGGGAGAACTGGAAGAAGGCCGATCCGGACTTGACGGTGCAGAACACGCACGGCCTGGTCAGCACCACCGAATGGACCGGCGTACCGCTCAAATTCCTGATCGACCTCGTCGCCAAGGACAGGGGCTCGACCTGGATGCTGGCCGAAGGCGGCGACGGCGCTGGCGTCGACCGCAGCATTCCCCTCACCGACGAGATCGTGAACGAGGCCTTCGTCGCCTACGGCCAGAACGGCGAGCCGCTCAGGCCCGCGCATGGTTTTCCGATGCGGCTGGTGATGCCGGGGTTCGAAGGCAACCTCAACATCAAATGGCTGCGCCGCCTCAAGTTCGGCAACGCGCCCTGGATGACGCGCTGGGAGACGGCGCGCTATACGCAGCTGCTCGCCGACGGCAAGGCGCGGCAATTCCAGCTGCGGATGGACACCAACTCCGTCATCACCCAGCCCTCGGGCATGATGCAGATCCAGCCGGGCTACAATCGCATCTCGGGCTTGGCCTGGAGCGGCCATGGCAAGATCGCTGAGGTCGAGATCTCGACCGACGGCGGCAAGACCTGGACAGAGGCGCAATTGAGCCTGCCGGTGCTGTCCAAGGCCCAGGTCCGCTTCCAGATGGATTGGGTCTGGGACGGCAAGCCGACCACGATCGTGAGCCGTTCGACCGACGAGCAGGGCAACGTTCAGCCGGACCGAAACTCCTTCATCGCGGCGATGGGGACCAACGCACTGTTTCACTACAACGCCCAGCAGACCTGGAGCATCGACGAGGCCGGGAGAGTTCGCAATGTCCTCGCATAAGCGACTTATCACCGGCGTGCTCGCGATCGGCCTGCTCGCGTCCCCCGCGTTTGCTTTCGACTTCGGTCGTCCGGCAACGCCGGATGAGATCAAGCTGTGGGACATCGATGTCGGGCCTGACGGCAAGGGCCTGCCTGACGGCAGCGGCACAGTCGTGCAAGGCAAGCAGGTGTTTTCGGATTATTGCTCGGCTTGTCATGGCGAGAATGGCCACGGCGGCATCAAGGATCGGCTCGCCGGCGGACAGGGCACGCTCGCCTCCAATATGCCGGTCAAGACTGTCGGCAGCTTCTGGCCCTACGCAACGACGCTGTTCGATTACATCCATCGCGCGATGCCATATCCGACGCCGGGATCGCTTGGCACCGACGAGACCTATGCCGTTACCGCCTACATCCTGAGCCTGAACGGCATCATTCCCGCCGACGGCAAGGTCGACAAGGACAGTCTGCCGAAGATCAGGATGCCCAATCGCGACGGCTTCGTTCCGGAACCGGAATTCGACCCGGCCCGATTGTTCCACAAGAAGTGAGCGCGCGATCATGAGGCTTTCCGCGCTGGTCAAAATCATCGCGCTGGTTGCAGCGATATGTTCATGGGAGACACAGGCCATGGCTACGGACGGACTCATCACCATCAAGAGCAACTTCGGACGCGCGGACACGATGAAGCGGCTCGAGGCCGAGGTGAAGGCCAAAGGCCTCACCGTGTTTGCCCATGTCGATCACGCTGCGGGTGCGGCCGCCATCGACCTGAAGCTGAGGCCGACTGATCTTCTCATCTTCGGCAACGCCAAGGGCGGCACGCCGTTGATGCAACAGGCGCAGACTGTCGGCATCGACCTGCCGCTGAAGGCGCTGGTTTGGCAGGACGAGCAAGGCGCGACCTGGCTGTCCTACAACGATCCGGCCTATCTCGCCGGCCGTCATGGCGTTGGCGAGGCGGCCAAGGCGGCGGTCACCGCAATGACGGGAGCGCTGCATGCCATCGCGACCAAGGCCACCACGCCATAGCGCGGCCGCCACCGCTGCCCTCGCGCTCGAGGAGAGGCCCATGACCGGCACAGACAATCAGCCGACCGCACCATCCAGCCCCGGAGGCGGCAAGCTCGCCAGATGGGTCGTCATCGCGGTGCTGTCCGCACTGCTCATCGCCGCTTGCATTCTCGGCTATCTCGGCTGGACCAGCACGGACACCAAGGTGCCGGAGGCCGGTTACGTCGCGCTGGTGTTCGGCGTCGTGTTCTCGCTCGTCGTCGGCGCCGGCCTGATGGCACTGGTGTTCTACAGCAGCCGCAAGGGCTACGACGAACCGGTGGTGCTGATCCAGGAATCGGAAGGTGAATCGGAGGGCGAACCGGAGAGCGATCCGGACGATGAACGCGGTTCGCGCTGACGACACATGATCGCCGCGCGGAACTGGGCTGCGCTGCCGTCTCTTGGACTCCAGCCGTTTGACAGGCTAGTTCTGGCTTGATCCGGAATGCTGAGAAGGCCTCGGTGTCAATCGAGGCCTTTTTTCGTGCCCGGGGGTGTCCCCGCTGCAATTGTCTGAAATGAAGCCATACGACAACAGAGCCTGGTTCCTGGTGCTTCCTGCCCTGGTCATCGTGACCTTCGTCGGAATCCTCCCCCTGATCGCCGTCACCAATTACTCTTTCCAGGACCTGTTCAGCCTGAGCAATCCCTATTGGATCGGCCTCGACTGGTACCGGAACATCGTCACCTCCGAGCGCTTCTATGCCAGCCTCGGGCGCAGTTCCCTGTTCTCGGCCATCGTGCTGTCGATCCAGCTGCCGCTCGGCATCTGGATTGCGCTCTTGCTGCAGCGATCGCATCGCTTCGTCGTCAGCACCGTCCTCGTTCTGATCACCGTGCCACTGGTGGTGCCCTGGAACATGATCCCGGTGATCTGGCTCAACTTCATCAATCCCAATATCGGTCTCGCCGGCCGTACGCTGGCCTGGCTGGGCGTCGGCTTCGACTACAAGTTCAACGCCCTGCACACCTGGATCGTACTGGTGGTGATGGACACCTGGCACTGGCTGGGGCTCGTCGTCGTGCTGGCTTATGCAGGCATCTCCAGCATTCCGCCCGCCTACTATCAGGCCGCGGCGATCGACGCCGCGTCGCCATGGCAGGTGTTTCGCTTCATTCAGCTTCCGAAGATGAAGACCGTGCTGTCGATGGCCGTTCTGCTCCGCTTCATGGACAGCTTCATGATCTATATCGAGGCGTTCCGCATCAATGCCGGCGGCCCCGATAGCGCGACCGCATTCCTCAGCCTCGACCTCGGCGAGGAGATCCAGTCCTTCAACTATGGACCGTCCGCCGCCCGCTCGATCGTCTACTTCCTGATCGTCCTGACGGTCGCCTGGACCTTCAAGGCGGCAACGAGCACGCGAGCGCCGGTCGCCATGGAGCCCGCCAAGTGAAGTCGCTGTCATCCTTGGGACGGACCGCGCTGTTCGCAACGGTCGGTGCCTTCGTCCTGGTGCCGCTGGCGCAGACGATCATCACGAGCTTCGTGTCGACGCTGCCCAGAGCCGGGATCGCGGAAGGGCATTTCAGCCTCGTCAACTACCTGAACATCCTTCACTCACCGGTTCTGAAGGAAGCGATCCTCAACTCCATCATCTACGTCGTGCTCAACGTCGCGCTCTGCCTTGGCGTCGGACTGCCGGCCGCCTATGCGTTCGCCCGCTACAGCTTCGTCGGCGACCGGCAGCTGTTCTTCCTGCTGCTGGTGTTCCGCATCACCCCGACCGTCGTGCTGTCGCTGCCTATCTTCGTCCTGTTCGCGCAAATCGGCCTGGAGAACACCCCGGTCGGCATCGCGCTGGTTCACTGCGTCTTCAACATCCCGATCTCGATCTGGATATTGGAGGGATTCATCGGGTCAGTGCCGCGTGAGTTCGACGAGACGGCCTTTCTGGACGGCCATTCGCTTCCCAGCTTCTTCTTCCGCCATCTGGTTCCTGCGATCGCGCCGGGCATCGGCGTGACCGCGTTCTTCTGCTTCATCTTCTCCTGGGTGGAGGTGGTGCTGGCGCGCATCCTGACAACGACCGGCGGCAAGCCGATCACCATGGCCATCAACGCGCTGTTCGGCTTTCGAACCGATTTCGGCCTCGTCATGGCGATGACCGTGCTCGCGCTCGTGCCGGGGGTAGCGATGATCTATTTCGTGCGGAATCATCTCGCCAAGGGCTTTGTGATCCGGACGTAAGGACACTCTCTCCTCGTCATTGCGAGCGCAGCGTAGCAATCCAGAGTCTTTCCGCAGCGGCAGACTGGATTGCTTCGCTGTACTCGCAATGACGGAATGTGAGGCAGCACTGGCGTAGGATCGGTAGAGCGAAGCGAAATCCATCGCGCTTTGTCAGCGCGGCGACATGATGGGTTTCGCAAGTGCTCTACCCATCCTACGACCTCACCGACACGCCTTCGCGCTCTCGCGGCTGAAGTCGCCCGAGCTTTGCTCGATCTCTCACCCTCCAAAATCCAAGAGGGCGCAGGGAAGACCGGGTGCTGACCTCGCACCCGCGGTCCGCTGCGCGAAAATGTAGCGCAGGAAAACCGCACAGCAGCATACAGGTGGTGCCAATCACTCGGCCTTCCCTGCGCGATGGGTTGCCGTGCTCTCCCGGGAGCCGAATTCCTTCTGGCCTCCCTCGCTTCGCAGATTAGCGATGCATTTCACCCGGTTGGGCTCCCTGCACCTCCGCGAAAGCTTGACCGTAGCGACGACGGCCAGGACCACACGGTTTTGCCGTACGCACGGTTCGCAAGTTCGCCGCATGATCGTCCGGCGCTGTCGACATTGCCGGACGAATGCTAGCGAGACGAAGCCTGACAGCGCCGTTCGTCGACACGCGGTTTCGGGCTCACAGGGACTACCCGCCCGGCCCGCACCTCTCGCGCCCAACGCTGCCCGCGTCCACCGCAAGCCCGGCTCGCAATCAAGACGACACAAGATCGCCCCTCAAGAATGAGCCGGGATGGGCGACACATACGATATTTCCGAATTTTGGTAAAGTGGAATATATTTGTGAGGAGGGGTTGACGGGGTGGAGGGTGTTTCGCCCGACGGGCAATCGATGCAACAAATCGGGTAGTAGCGAATGTGCCGACTAAAGACTTAAGCGCAGCCAAACTGCTATGACTTGCCCTTGTCTCACAGATTGAGCCTCGCGCAAGATGCTCGGCAGGCTACGACGGATCCCGCTATCCCTCCCTGACTATGCACACAACATCGTTGACGCAGGCAAGTCCCATGGCATTGACCAAATTGCAACGCAGGCTGATTGTCGAAATAGAACACATAGCTTCGTCCGCAGGCCAAGACTACCGAAACATCGAACAATACGAGGAGGCGGCGCGGACGCCGAAGCTCAATAGCATCAAGAGACAAATGATTATCGGAAGCGTCGTCGGCAGATACACGCTTGCAGACGAACTGCTGTCAACCATCATCTGCCACGTATACTTCAAGAAGCCGCGCAAGAGCTTCTCGTTCAGGCAACTATGGGGAACGAAGAAATTCTCGGCATTCGCTTACCACGTGCTGGATAACCTGTATCCACTGCAGAAGATGAGCTTGGTTCATGAGCTCAGGCCCGTTCCTAAGAACATCCGGGACATACTCAACCGACTTAACGCGTTGAGAAATGCCCTGGCGCACAGTTTTTTCCCGGAGAACCGCAAGAGCTACCGAGCAGCCAAAGCGGTGATTTATCGGGACCACGATATTTTCACGGTTGAAGGATTTGAGGTCTTTGAGGCGGATGGTCAGGACCTGATAGACTTCCTGCTAGAGCGCGCCTATGGCGTCAAGCCGGATAGGGACTGAGGATGGCACATTATCTTTTGACCGGAGCAGGGTTCAGCTACAACTGGGGTGGCTGGCTCGCCAGCGAAGCGTTTGAGTATCTTCTTGGCGCACCTGAAATTGATGCCGACCTGCGCACCCTCCTCTGGCAGAACAAGGAAGCCGGAGGCGGCTTCGAGGACGCACTAGCTATCCTTGAGAAAGATTACGCCGATCACCCTGGGCCACTCACCAAGGCGCGGCTTAATTTGCTGATCGCCGCCATCGTCGGGATGCTCAACATGATGAGCAATTCCATGGCGAGACGCCAATTCGAGCAGCATAATCACATGCAGGGCAGCGTGATCGAGTTTCTTCTCAAATTCGAAGCGCTATTCACTCTCAACCAAGATACCCTGCTGGAGCAGCACTACGCGCAGCACGTGATGCTTCGTTCGGGGAATAGGTACCAAGGCCTTGAATTTCCTGGAATGATGTCGGCTGGGCCTCCTCCCATATCGTTCGGAGGCAACCAGGAATTTACTGCTCTTCGATTCCCGGTCGCAGACGGTAGGTTCACGGTTTCACCGCAGCACCAACCTTACTTCAAACTGCACGGTTCGAGAAACTATTCGGTAGGCCCAACAGGCGACCGCATTATAATCATGGGCGGCAACAAGGCCGCCTTGATTCCGCGGATTCCGGTCCTCCAATGGTACAAGGATGAGTTCACGAGACGAATCTGCACGGCAGGCGCCAAGCTTATGGTCATTGGGTACAGCTTCAGCGACAGACATATCAACGACGCGATTAGCGCCGGTGTAGACTGCGGTTTAAAGCTCTTTATCATCGACCCGGCAGGGGTGGACGTTATCGACAAACGTAAACCGACGCCGATAAAGGCGCCTGACGCCTACGTCCAAAAGATTGGCCCAGCAATCATCGGGGCATCCAGACGACCGCTGACGCAGATATTCAATCAGGACCACGTCGAATGGGACAAAATCATGAGATTCTTTGCGTGACGGTACCGGTATGTGGGATCGGTAACGCGAAGCGAAACCGATCAAAGTCCGTCCCGCGGCGAGATATGATGGGTTTCGCAAGTGCTCTACCCCATCCTACGCGCTGATCCTGCTCTCCCTCGCTGCTGCACCAATATCTTCGACCGGCTGAGGATGGATTTTTATGTACCGACAGAGCGCAGCACGCAGGCGTGTCGCGCGGGGCACATTCGAGACGTGAAGCGCGACAGGTTCAATACGTCTTCGGGCTAGATATGCGAGAGTCAACCTTGAAAACACTTACGTTAACGGCCACTGATGGCAACGGCTTTAGACCACCTTGTTTTGCCCATGTGAAGAAAAACAAGGAAGCATTTCATCTTCGAGATGATCTTCCGCATCCCATTGCGATGTTCAACCATTCATGGTCGGAAGTCGTATCTGCCTTTGAGAGTTGTTTTCGGTACCTCGAAACGGTGCGGAATCTCCCAATACCTCACACGGAGGATAGAGCGCGGATAGCGCTACTGGAGGCAATGCGGGATCTCTATTATAGGACCACAGAGTTCATTGAAAATCTTGATGATTGCATCTCAAAGGCGCTCACACCCGATCCAAAGCGCCCAATACGCGTTGCTGGAGCGAGCGCGCTAAGGAAACGAGTTTCGATTCCTTGCAATAAGCTGAAGCACAATCACAACCGCATTCACTACGTCCAGGCAATCGTGGGCGGTGTCGCCATTCCCGGATTTTCAATTTATCAGGTTAAAGGAAGCAGCCTTGAACCCAACCCCGAAATTCATAAAAAGCGGAGGGCGTTTTCCTTTAACGTCGAGCTCCGGAGGATTTTCGCGACGATCTACTTGTATGCCTTCGAAGTTGGAGAAAACATTTCTCGGCTTGGTCTTGCGGAGAAGCACGGAAACGTTGTTGCGGAAGCTCCCGACGTTCAAACGATGGGCCTGATCCGAAAGCTTTTGTCATTGTCTCCCCTCAGCTTCGCGGATGAAACATCTCAACACATGCCGGCTATTGCATTTGACAATGAAACTTTAACAGTTGCGGATAACGACGGCATCATCTTGCCAGCTCCAATCGATTGCCAAATGCATGCAATCTTTGTTGGTGATGGCTACACAACCAGTTTTGCTATTCCCTAGCACGTAGGATAGGTAGCGCAGCAAGTAGGATGGGTAGAGCGCAGCGAAACCCGTCAATATTCTCCAGCCTGACACGCGATCCGCTTCGCAAGTCCTCTACTCCGCACGCAAGCCCGCCGTTCACCCCAACTCAAACGCCCCCCGCGCCGCCTTCACCGACGATGCGATGAAGCGGTGCACCTCCTGGACGCGGCGCGTTCCGTGGGTGTCGGGGTGTGAGGTCAGCCAGTAGTTTCGCACGAAGCGGATGTCGGGCAGCAGCCGGCGCAGTTCAGGATAGCGGCTTGCCGCGTAGTCATGCAGGATGCCGATGCCGTGTCCGGCACGCACCGCCTCGATCTGGGCGACGATGCTGCCGCATTCGTAGCGAACGCGATCCTCCTGGAGCTTGAACCGGCCAAGCGGGCGATGACCATCCGGGACCTTCTGCGCAACACCTCCGGTCTGGTCTATGCGTCCCCCGACTATGCCGATCCTGGATTTGGCAATACGGCGATCCACCTGCTTTATGGCGTCAGGGCGCCGTTCCGACGCGACAAGCCCATCGCCTCCTTCGTCGCGAGCCTCGGCACCCTCCCACTTCTGCACCAGCCGGGCGAAGTCTGGGAATATTCCATAGGCTACGACGTTCTCGGACGGATCATCGAAGTCGTATCGGGTCAGACTTTCGATCATTTTCTGCAAAGCCGGCTGTTCGCGCCGCTCCATATGGTCGACAGCGGCTTCTCGGTGCCGGAGGATAAACTCGACCGTCTCGTCGCTGTGCCGGGCGGGCAGCCCGCAGCTCTTTCCGATGGGGACGTCACGAAGCCGCAGACGTTCTTTTCAGGGGGAGGCGGGATCGTTTCGACGGCCCCCGACGTTCTGCGCTTCTGCCAGATGCTGCTCAACGACGGCGAGCTTGACGGGGCGCGGATCCTGAAGCCGGAAACGGTCCGGCTGATGACGCCAAATTCGATGCCGCCCGGCATCCACTTCGCGGGGCACGAAGCCGGTCCGGCTTTTGGAACGGGCTGGGGACTCGGCTTCGCCGTCCGCACCGATCCGGATTTCAGTCTGATCCCAGGCGCCGTCGGAAGCTTCAACTGGCAGGGAAGCTGGGGCACATTTTTCTCGGTCGACCCAGTTCAGAAGCTGATCCTTGTCATGATGATGCAGAGGTCGCAGTACAGTGAGAACGGTTTCTATTTTAATGCCATCCGCCGTCTGCCGTATGCGGCGTTGAAGGTTCCTGAAGTGCCTGCGCCCGTCGCCTCGGGGCAGTTGAATGCAGGCGCTCTCACCGACTACGTCGGGCGTTACGATTTCGGTGGGTCCGCAAGTTCGCTGGACAGACAGATGTTGGTTGCCGACGGCAACGGCTGGACCGGCCTTGAGTCCGTTGTCGCTGGCACGGATGGCCTCAGGGTGATCAAACCGGCCGAGGGAGGCCCCGCCGCGCGGGCGGGCGTTTTGGCGGGAGACCTCATCACGGCGATCGGCGACCAGTCGACGAAGGGCCTGACCCTGGAAGCGGCATTTCGCCGGATTTCAGGTCCGGTCAACGCCGCGATCAAGCTCAAAATCACCCGGCAGGGACAGACCGATCCGCTCGTTGTTGCCTTTACCCGGGAGGCGGTCCCCTCGCACAGCGTCGCGCTTCAAGTCCGTGTCGCGGACGGCAAGCTCGTCGTTGAAGCAACAGGCAGCTGGTCGATCCTTGATTTTGACAAGGGGCAGCCGACGCCCGTGGCGGTTCTTTCGAAGGATGAATTCTACGTCGACAGTGGCGATCATACGCGGATCGCTTTCACGCGCGACGCCGCCGGCAAAGTCAACCGCGCGGTTCTCAATCCGGGACCCTGGGAGCAACGCGGCGCACGCGCCCAATAGGGCACACTGACAGTTGATGAAATGGAGGAAGCTTGCGCGGCCCGAACATTAAGGTGTCCTACGGTCGCCCAATGTGGGGCGGTCTCGACTTGGCGCGCCATTCAGAATAAAGCCACGAACTCATACATATTTGAAATTGCTCGTGATTTTCTTCGCCCCAATGATTCGGCCGTCGGCACCGACTGGGCCCGCCCGCTGCCGTAGAGAATTTCGGCACGCCTCACGACAGCGTGCGCCTTTCACTCCGGGATCGTAGTATTGTCGTCGGAAGCCGCCGACGCACGAGACTGAGGATTTTGCGTATCCACTCGATCGCGGCGCTCGACGGGATGCACTCCAGAACTAGGCTGAGGATCGCGACTGCGATCGGACGGCGCGGCAAATGGAGGACATTATGGCGTGGCGTGACGACAAGGCCCGGGCAACCCTGATCCGCGATGCAGCGGGCAGCGTACCGCCGGGCAAGAGCCCCCGGGCCTTTGCCGAGCCGTTATTCGGCTACAGCAATATCGAGGATCTCGCCAACTACGACGCCGCCTCGCTTGCCCTCCTGGCGGAGCAAGCCTGGGAGCACGTGCAGCGGCGCACGGCCGGCAGCGCTGATATCCGCGTCGTCAATCCGACGTTGCCGAACGGGCGCGAGATTTCCGTGCTCGAGATTCTCAACGAAAATATGCCCTTCCTGTTCGATTCCACCATGGCGGAGCTCGCCGAGCAGGGCATCGAAGTCACCCTCGTCGCTCACCCGATCATCGCCGTGGAGCGCGACGATCAAGGTAACCTGCTGCGGTTTTACGGCGAAGCGCTACCGGAGGGAGCCACGGGCGCGCGCGAAAGCCTGATTCATCTCCACATCACCCGCCTGGACGTCGATGCCGACCGCCAGAAGCTGGTCGCCGGTCTGACCAGGACGTTGAACAATGTCCGCGCCTGCGTCACCGATTGGCGCGCCATGCGTGACCGCGTCGAGGAAGCGATCAAGACGTTCGCGGCCAATCCGCCGCCGCTGCCGATCGAGGAGGTCGCCGAAGCCAATCAGTTCCTGCAATGGCTCTGCGCGGACAATTTCACCTTCCTCGGCGTGCGCGAGTATCGCTTCTCGCCCGACAGCGATGCGTCCGACGACATCACGACCGGCAAAGGCCTCGGCATCCTGCGCGACCCCGACGTGAAGGTGCTGCGCCGCGGCAGCGAAATGGTGGTGATGACATCGGAAATCCGCGAGTTCATGCATGAGCCGACGCTGCTGATCGTCATCAAGGCCAATGTCAGCAGCCTCGTCCATCGCCGCATCCGGATGGATTATGTGGGCATCAAGCTCTATGCGCCCGACGGCCGGCTCGAGGGCGAGCTGCGCGTCGTCGGCCTGTTCACCTCGGGCGCCTACACCCGCTCGGTACGGCAGATCCCCTATGTCCGCCATAAGGTTTCGCGGGTGCTTCAGCGCGCCGGCTTCGATCCGAACGGCCATTCCGGCAAGGCGCTGATGCATATTCTCGAAGATTATCCGCGCGACGAGCTGTTCCAGATCGATGTCGACACGCTCTACAATTTCGTCATCGAGGTCCTGATCCTCTACGAGCGCCCGCGCGTTCGCGCGCTGGCGCGGGTCGACAAGTTCGATCGCTTCGTCTCCATCCTTACCTTCATTCCACGCGACAAATACGACACCGACGTCCGCACGCGCGTCGGCGCCTTCCTTGCGCAGGCCTACAAGGGGACCCTGTCCGCCTCGTACGTATCATTCCCTGAAGGCGCGCTTGCACGCGTCCATTTCATCATCGGGCGCTATGAAGGAAAAACGCCCGTCGTCGAGCACTCCGTGCTCGAAGCCGGGATCAGCGCCATTGCCGCGACCTGGGCCGACAAGCTGAAAGCTGCGCTTAACGCGTCGACCGATGGCATGCGGGCGCGCATGCTCACCAACCGATATGCCCGTGCCTTTAGCGGCGGCTATACCGAGGTGTTCGGCGCGCAACAGGCGATTGCCGATATCGCGACCGTCGAAAAGCTCACGCCGGCCCGTCCGGTGACGATTTCGGTTTACCGCATCGAAGGCGACGATCCGAAGCGCTTCGGCCTGAAGGTGTTTTCGGACGCCGCACCGCTGTCGCTGTCTTACCGCGTGCCGGTGATCGAAAATCATGGTCTGCGCGTGGTCAACGAACGCACCTACCAGATCGTGCCCGGTAACAGGCCTGAGCCGGTCTGGCTGCACGACATGACGATCGAGACCAGCGACGGCAAGCCGATCGAGATCAGCCCGGAATTGAGCCATCGCCTGGAAGCCTCGATCATGGCGGTGGTCACCGATCGCGCTGAATCCGACGGATATAATGCCTTGATCCTGCGCACAGCCCTGGGCTGGCGGGAAGTCTCGAGCCTCCGGGCGCTATCCCGCTATTTGCACCAGATCCGCGCGCCGTTCACCCAGGACTATATGTGGGAGACCTTGCGCAGGAATGGCGCGATCACCGCCAACCTCGTCGCGTTGTTCCAGGCCCGCCTCGATCCGCGCCTCACCCTGACCGACGCCGAGCGTTCGGCGCGCCAGACGGACCTCCTTGCCGAGATCGAGGAGCAGCTCAAATCCGTCGCCTCGCTCGACGAAGACCGCATCCTGCGCCGCTTCATCAATCTGGTGCAGGCGACCATCCGCACCAATTTGTGGCAGGTCGGCCAGGATGGACATCCGCGTCCGGTGATCTCCTTCAAATTCGACGCGCGCCGGGTCGACGACCTGCCCGCTCCACGACCTCTCTACGAGATCTTCGTCTATTCACCTCGTGTCGAAGGTATTCACCTGCGCTTCGGCAAGGTTGCGCGCGGGGGCCTACGCTGGTCCGATCGGCCGCAGGATTTCCGCACCGAGATCCTGGGCCTCGTCAAGGCGCAGCAGGTCAAGAACGCCGTGATCGTGCCGGTCGGAGCCAAAGGCGGCTTCGTGCCCAAGCGCCTGCCGCCGCCTTCCAATCGCGACGCCTGGCTCGCGGAAGGCACCGAAGCCTATCGCATCTTCGTTCGCTCGCTGCTCGAACTCACGGACAACCTCGACGGCGACGACATCGTGCCGCCCGACTCTACCGTGCGGCATGACGGCGACGATCCGTACCTCGTCGTCGCCGCCGACAAGGGCACCGCCACCTTCTCCGACGTCGCCAACGCGATCTCGGCCGAGAAGCACCATTGGCTCGGCGATGCCTTCGCCTCAGGCGGCAGCCAAGGCTACGACCACAAGAAGATGGGGATCACCGCGCGCGGCGCCTGGGAGGCGGTGAAGCGCCACTTCCGCGAGCTCGGCACCGACATTCAGACCATGCCGTTCACCGTGACCGGCGTCGGCGACATGTCTGGCGACGTCTTCGGCAATGGCATGCTGCTCTCGCCGACGACAAGGCTTGTGGCGGCTTTCGATCACCGCGACATCTTCATCGATCCCTCCCCCGATCCGGCGACCAGCTTCGCCGAGCGCAAGCGTCTGTTCGACCTGCCGCGATCGAGCTGGCAGGACTACGCCAAATCGCTGATCTCCCAAGGCGGCGGCGTGTTCTCGCGGCAGCTCAAGGCGATCCCGCTCGGACCGGAAGTGCGTGCCCTGCTCGATCTCGACAAGCCGCAAGCCACGCCGTTCGAGGTGATGACGGCGATCCTGAAAGCGCGCACGGACTTGCTGTGGTTCGGCGGCATCGGCACCTATATCCGCGCATCGGCAGAGAGCGACGATCAGGCCGGCGACCGCGCAAACGATCCGATCCGCATCACCGGCACCGATGTCCGCGCCCGGGTGATCGGCGAAGGCGCCAATCTCGGCGTCACCCAGCGCGGCCGCATCGAAGCGGCGCGGAAGGGTGTCAAGCTCAACACCGACGCCATCGACAATTCGGCCGGCGTCAACACCTCCGACGTCGAGGTCAATATCAAGGTCGCGCTGGCGCGCCCCGAACGCGAGGGACGCCTCAGCTTCGCCGACCGCAACAGCCTGCTTGCCGCGATGACCGATGAGGTCGGCACGCTGGTGCTGCGCAACAATTATCTGCAAACGCTGGCGCTCTCGCTCGCCGAGCGCAAGGGCGTGGCCGAGACCGGCTTCCTCACCCGCCTGATGCAGTCGCTCGAGCAGCGCGCCCTGCTCAGCCGCGCCGTGGAATTCCTGCCCGACGACGCAGCGCTCACCGAGCTGACACGGCGCGGCCAGGCCCTGACGCGGCCCGAGCTTGCCGTGCTGCTCGCGTACGCCAAACTGACGCTCTACGAGGACCTGCTCGCCACCAGCGTGCCGGACGATCCTTATCTCGCCCGCAGACTGTCCCTGTATTTTCCGCGCGAAGTTCTCGATAAATTCCCGACCGCGGTCGAGCTCCATCGCCTCCGACGCGAGATCATCGCAACCAGTCTCGTCAATGCCGTGATCAACCGCGGCGGCCCGGCGTGTGTCGTGCGCCTGACCGACGAGACCGACGCCGATATCCCGACCATCGTCATGGCGCAGGTGGCGGTGGACGCGATCTACGAGCTCAGACGGCTCAATGACGCGATCGACGCGCTCGACACCCGCATCGACGGCCAGGTGCAGCTCGGCCTCTACGCGACGGTCCAGGACCTCCTGATTTCCCGAATGGTCTGGTACGTGCGCAATGTCGATTTCAAGGACGGCCTCGAGGCGGTGATCGGACGTTTTGGCCCGGGTATCCGCGAGATCGCGGCCTCCCTCGACACCACCCTGCCGCCGGACCTGCAGGCCGCGCGCGGCAAGCGGCGCCAGGAACTCGCCGATGCCGGCGTCCCGGCCGGCCTCGCCGGCGAGCTCGCCGATCTCGACGCGCTGATTGCGGCTCCCGACATCGTGACGATCGCCGAGCGCACCACGCGCCCGATCGGCGATGCCGCGGCGACCTTCTACGCCGCCGAGGCGAATTTCCGTCTCGACCGTATCATCGCCGCCGCGCGCGGCGTGCCGGCCAATGATTATTTTGAACGCATCGCCGTCGATCGCGCCGTTGAACAGATCGCCGGCGCCGAACGCAGACTGGCCGCGGATATGCTTGCAACCGGCCAATGCGGCCAGCAGGCGGTCGAGACCTGGCTCGCGGCTCACCCCGAAGCGACGCGCACCCGCCGCTCGGTCGAGCAGATTGCGGCCAGCGGCCTGACTCTCGCCAAGCTGACGGTGGCGGCAAACCTGCTGGGGGACCTGGTCAAAGCCTGAGGGCGTGCGAGGCCGCGATGTGAAACCTAGCCGGCGAACGGAGGAATCCAATGATCCACGCCACTTGCCACACCGCCGACAATGTCCGCTGCATCGAGTTCGATGCCACACCGTGGTTCAGCGAGGCGGACGCACCGAGCATTGTCGATCTGGCCCAACGAGGATGGACCAGCACGGCGATTGCAGAGTCCCTCGAGCACAGACGAGGATACGAAGGCCTGCACGACCTCGTCGAGTATGCGGCGAAGCGATTGCAATCGGAATCCCTGGAGGACCCAACCTGGGAAACCTTCGCGTGCGTCGTCGATGGCCCCGAGGCCGTTGCCTGGCTCAAGAAGAACCGGCCCAACGTTGTGGCAGGGATTTCGTAAGCCACGGGAAAATCGGCGGCATCGCAAACGAAGCCAGAATGGCGCGCCGCGGACGGATTCGCCCACCGACCCGATTGCGGCATTCAACGGCGACGCCTATGCTGACGTCCGGCAATCACGCGGCCGCCCATCGTGCGGCGGAGGCAGCCTCACGGTGGATGGTTCACATATCCATCCGAAAGGCCATGCCATGACCATAGCCCCCACGCTCCACCGATACCTGGCTGCCGAGAACATCCAGTATGCCGAGATCCCGCACGTTTTCACCATGTCGTCGGCGCGCACGGCGCAGGCCTGCCACGTCTCGGGCGATCATTTCGCCAAGGCCGTCGTGCTGCGGCATGACGGCGGCTTTATGCTCGCGATCGTACCGGCATCGCACCATCTCAACCTGCCGGAGTTGAAGGAGAGGCTCGGCGCGGATCTCGCGATGGCGAACGAAACCGAGATCAACCGGCTGTTCGCGGACTGCGCGCATGGCGCCGTTCCGGCGATAGGCCGGTGCTACGGGCTCGATCTCATCGTCGATGACAGCATCCGGGCGCAGCCCAAGATCTATGTCGAAGCCGGCGACCACGAGACGCTGCTCCAGCTGACGCAAGCGCAGTTCGAACGGCTGACGGCCAATGCGCCGCATGGACGCTTCAGCATGCGCGATTGACCAGCATGGCGTCGGGATAATCTCCGGACGCCTTGTCGCGGCGCGCGTGCGGTCGCGCCCGGTTCGTAGTATAGTCGCGTCACGGGGGCTGCGTTCGCAACGGAGGTCCTCCATGAAGGTCAAGGACGTGATGCACAAGGGCGTCGATTGGGTCAGCCCCGACACCCCGATCACCGAGATCGCGAAGTTGATGCAAGGGCACGACATCGGCTGTATTCCGATCGGCGATGACGACCACCTGATCGGGATGGTGACCGATCGCGACATCGTCTGCAAAGGCCTCGCGAGCAAGAGCTTCAACGCCGCGCGCATGACGGCGCGGGACGTGATGACCGAAGGAATCCATTGCTGCCGCGAAGACGACGATCTGGCGAAAGCCGTGCATCACATGGAGACGCTGAAAATCCGCAGGCTACCCGTGATCAACAAGAGCAAGCGGATGGTCGGCATGATCAGCCTGGGTGACGTCGGCCAATTCGCCTCCGTTGATTTGTTGACCCAATGCGTCAAGGGCGTGTCGGCCCATCATTGATGGCAACCGCCACCCGGCGTTGGAACTTCGTCGCATGGCTCGCGGGCCCCGCTGCCGGCGAACGCGGACGCCTTGCCCCCGACCTGCGACGAGGCTGCTTCGCCGTCTTCTCGCCCCCATTGTCATTCAGGGAGCTAGCCGGGGCGGCGGTATGGTGGGCAAAGTTCCCAAAGGTTCCGTGTGATCGTCCGACATCTTCTGCAACGCAATTCTCATCATTCTCTTTCGCGCCGCGCGCTCCTGGGCGGGCTCGCGTCGGCAGGCAGCGCTCTCGCGCTCGGCGGATGCGCAGGCCTGGGCGCGACCGGCGCGCGCTACGACGCGTCGTCACTCTCCGCTGACCCCACATTGCTCATCACCACCACGCGCAGGCCCGTGAAGGGTGGTCGCACGAAACCCTGGTTCGGGCCGGAGCGCGCCACCACAATGACGGTCGCGCGGGCAAAGCTGGTGGCGCCGGACGAGAGCCGACTTTCTCTCGCCTCGGTCGGGCTGGCCGATTGGCGCCTCGATCAGGTCGAACCGGTGCAGGCCGACATCGGCGATCTCCTTGCGCAGGGCGGCGGGGGAGGAGACGTGCTGATCTATGTGCACGGCTTCAAGCAGACATTCGAGACGGCCGTGCTCGATGCCGCCCATCTCTCCGATGGGATCAAGTTCCGCGGCCGGACCATGGTGTTCTCCTGGCCCTCCAAGGCGGGGCTGTTCGACTATGCCTACGACCGCGACAGCGCGATGTGGTCTCGCGACGATTTCGAACGCGTGCTCTCTTCCCTCGTGACGACTTCAGGCGGCGGCCGCGTGCACATCGTTGCGCACAGCATGGGAACCATGCTGACGCTCGAGAGCCTGCGTCAGCTCTATGCGAGATACGGCGACACTGTCACGAGCAAGATCGGCACGGTCGTGTTTGCCGCGCCCGACATCGACATGGACGTGTTCACGTCGGCGATCCACCGCCTCGGTCCGCTTGCCGGCAAGATCACCGTGATCGCCGCAACGAACGATCGAGCTCTCGCTCTATCGGGACAGCTCGCAGGCGGGATGACCAGGGTCGGCGCCGCCGAGAAGGCTGTCATCCAGCAACTCGGCGTGCGCGTGGTCGATGCTTCCCAGGAAGGCTGGAGCATCATCAATCACGATCTGTTTCTATCGAGCGCGGAAGTGCAGCGGGAGATCCGCCGCTCGATCAACGGTACGACCGCGTAAGAGCGAGAGCGCGCGACTAATTCCTGAACTGGTTCTTGAACTAGTTTTTGGCGTTCCGCATCTTGCTCGCACCCCTGAGCGGGGTCGCCGGTGGGCGATCCGAATTCGCCCAGCCGGCCATCTGCAGACAGGTGAGCAGGTCGACATAGCTTTGTATTCCCGCTGCCGCAGCCTCGCCTTCGCAACTTTCGCGCGCGGGACCCGGAACAGTCAGCCAGGCCGAACTCAGCTGTTGCTGGGCAAGCGTCTCGTCACGCGTGCACTCACCGGCGTCCTGCGCCAGGGCCAGCCCTGACGCCTTGTCGTCGGCGGAAACGTCCCTGCACATGGCTTCCACGTTGAAGACGGGCACGCGATCTGAAACCGGCATCGCGGGCAGGCCAAGAAGCGACAGTGCCAAAAGCGCTGCTTTCATGGGATCCTCCCTCAAATCGGGTTAGCAACCCGGGGGAGGCTAGGTCTGGTTTGTTTCCGGCTGGCTTCATCCGGCCACCAAAAGGTTTCGTCCTTGCCACGGCGCGCAGCGGGCACGGTCGGCTACAGGCCGCGCCCACCTCCCCGCCTTGCGGCAGGAGCTTGTCGGCGACGTATTTGCCCGCCTCCCCCGCGACCTCCAGCATCGGCCCGCGCAAAGTTGCAAAGGCTGTAACCGCATCCGAACGGATGTAGCCGATGTTACGTCTGCCAGACGAAGCGCTATATCCGAACTGACGACTGGGCATTCGACCTTCCCAGGATGACATTCTGTCCGGAGTGCAGAACCCGTCCGATCACGCGGAGCGATCGCGATGAGGGAGGCTACGATGGATCTTTCGCGGATGTCGGATGGAATCCGGCTGCATCACGCCTCTCATCACAACGATGGGTATGATGGCGAGGACGGACCGGGCCCTGCGCCGAGCGCCCCGTTCGTGGCTGACGCGCTGATCCGCGGTCCCGGCCCGTTTACAGATCCTGGAGCACGTCCCGCGAGCACGAATAGCCAGCATCATGACTCCGACCCGGTTCAACCCGAACATCCCGCATCGGCGGTCGGCACGATCGGCCACCCCGGCAACCATGCTGCGGCGGGCCCGGACGTTTCCTCCACAAAGCCTGCTGCCGGCGCATCCGATCCCGGGATGGCCATTGCTTCGGTCGAGAGTGGGGCGAACTTGGCCGGGAACGGCGGGGATGGCCACTTCTACGGAGGTATCATTCACGCGTCCCTGTTGATCTATGAACCGGTCAACATCTCGGTAAGCCTGGGATACGGCTCGGTCGCCCTGGCCAGCCAGTCCAACAATTTGAATGTCGATCAATCCGCTTTTCAGATGGCCGGCGTCGGCGGCCATGGCGGCAATGACAACATCGCTTCGGGAGCGAGCGTCAGCACGTCCTTGGGCGCCGGCATGATCGCGAGTGGTGACAACAGCGCCGGAAACGGCGGCAGCGGCTATTTCTCGGGCGCGATCGTGGACGCTCCCGTGGTGATCTATCATCCGATCAATATTGCGGTGGCGGGCTCGGGCGGCACTGCGCACGCAAGTCAATCCAACACGGTCGAGATCGATCAATCGGCCACCCAGATCGCGGGCGTCGGCGGAAACGGCGGAAATGCCAATGTCAGCGCCGGCGGCAGTGTCGTCACGCTCGACCCAAGTTGGGGATCAAGCAACGCAGGCGGCGTCTCGGACGTTCAAACGGGCGGGAGCCAGGTCGGCAATGGCGGCGACGGCGCCTTCTACGGCGGGCTCGTCCATACGTCCTTCGTACTGTACGACCCGATCAACATCGCAGTCGCGGGCTACGGCTCGAACGCTCATTCGGTCCAGACAAATGACGCCTACGTGGATCAATCCACGGTTCAGATCGCCGGCATCGGCGGGTACGGCGGCAACGGCAATGCCGCCGCGGGCGGCCATGCAAGCCTTCTCTCCCACGGCCTGTGGGGCGGCTCCGACGCGATCGCGACCGGTTCGAATGGCGCAGGCAATGGCGGCAACGGCTATTTTGCCGGCAGCCTGATCGACGTCAGCGTCGCGATCTATGCACCCATCAATATCGCAATCGCGGGTTCGCATTCGACGGCCGTAGCCGATCAGGTCAACAACGTGCATATCGACCAGAGTGCGGTGCAGATCGCCGGACTTGGCGGGGACGGCGGCCACGGCAATCTCGCACTGGGTGGCGATCTTTCCGCCCATCTTCTGTCGGATCTTCACCTGCTCGGATAGCGACACGTCGCGCGGCTCGCACAAGCCCGATCGCGGACTGCGTCGACGCTCTGCGCATGCAAGCTCGCCGTGCGGCCCCCCCGGGACGTATCGAGCTCCGGTGTTGCGCGACGAATGTCATACTTTCGTACGTAGGTCGACCAAGCCGGATGGTGTCCGATTTGACATCTATCGCCGTCGCGCGTGGCCGGATCAGACTTGCCGCGCGCGTCCGCCTGATCGGGACGGATGATGCGCGAAAGCCAACAGAGCGAGGGAGGCACACATGATGCCCAAAGCGATCCACATCTCGGACTCGATCGAATTCAAATCGATCAGCACCGGCGGTCAAAGTGTCGGAAATGGCGGCGACGGCACCTTCAAGGGAGCCATCATCAGCAAGCCGACCCTCAACTTTGATCCGACCAACAAGGCGACCGGTGCCGACGTGCATGTGAACACCGGCGACAACGTCAAGCAGACGGCAGATTGGGATGCCGGCGGTGCCAACGCGAAGGCTTCGGTGTTTTCGAAGGCTCATGGCGGCGACGCCGAGTCGAACGGAAGCCAGAAATCCTACAGCGGTTACGATACCTCCAAGGTCTACGCCAATACGGACGCGAGCCAGATCAACAAGGTCTCGGTGGACCAGCACCAGGACGTCGTGGCCGGCATCGGCGGCAATGGCGGAGACGGCAACGCCGCGTTGGGCGGAGAGGTGGACTTCCATCTCGATACGTTCTGATCACCGGCTCGTCCGAATGGCAGGACCGGTGGCCGCCGTCACCGGTCCTGACGTTCAAGCCAATACCCTGCCGATATCGCCGGCAGATGACGTTAGCCATCGGTCAAGTGCGTCAGACCTCGATTTCAGGCGGTGACGATCATGCTGATGCCGCCCATTCGGTTGCCTATCCTGCCGCAGATCCGGACGCCACTGCACGCAGCCCTCCGGTCCTGCGTGGGACCGCTCGGTCTCGTATTCGCGTATAGCTGCAGCTACAACCTGCTTCTGTTCGCGCCCTCCATCTATCTTCTCCAGATCTATGACCGGGTGTTGTCGAGTCGCAGCGGCGACACGTTGCTCCTGCTCACGCTCATCGTCGCGACCACGGTGGTCGTCGGCGGCGTGTTCGATGCATTGCGGCGCGCCGTGCTTGGACGCCTTGGCGCATGGCTCGACGATCGCCTTCGTCCTTGCGTGCTTTCGGCCGGCCTCGAATCGGCATTTCGCAGCGATTGGACGCAAGCGTCCGGCGCATATCGTGATCTCACCGTGCTGCGCCAGTTCGTCGAGTCCGGCGCATGTACGTTGCTGTTCGACGCGCTCTGGGCGCCCTTGTTCCTCCTCGTCCTCTTTCTGATCCATCCCCTGCTTGGCCTGGTGGGCGCCTGCTGCGTCGCCCTCCTGTTCGCGCTCACGATCACCGGAGAGCTGGTCACGGAAGATGTTCTGCTCAGATCCGGCGCCGCGCTGTCCCGAAGCTGCGGCCGCCTCCAGACTGCCGCGGGCAACATCCACATGATCCGCGCCATGGGAATGTTCGATAGCGCCGCACGCATGATCCACCGTGACGCGCAGCACGCGCGCAGAGAGCACGATGTGGCACTCCGGCTCGGCGAGATGGTCATGCTGGCCACCAAGCCGGTCCGCGCGCTGTCGCAGGTTTTGATCATGGGGGCTGCCGCGTGGCTCGTCCTCGATCACGGAAAGAGTCCGGCAATCATCTTTGCTTCGACGCTGATGTTTAGCCGGGCGCTCGCCCCGGTCGAAAGTGCCGTCGCAGGCTGGAAATCACTCGTGGCGGCCATGAGCGCCTGTCAGCGACTCGGCGCACTTCTCGCCGCATTCCCCGCCGCGCGGCAGCAGAGCGCGGAGGTTTCTCCGCCGCAGGCGCAAAGCGGCCTCGTCGTCGACAATGTCAGCGTGAGGCTGGCGGGCACGGACCATCTTCTGCTGAACGGCGTCTCGTTCAGCCTCATGCCCGGAGAATGCCTCGGCATTATCGGTCCGTCCGGGTCAGGCAAATCCTTGCTCGGCCAGGTGATCGCCGGGCTGTCGATGCCAACATATGGCCGTGTCCTCCTCGACGATACCGTCGTCTCGCTGCTTCGCGAGGGCCAAAGCGGCGACCGCCTCGGATATCTCCCTCAGGACATCAACCTGCTCGGCGACACCATCAACGACATCATCGCACGCCTTGAAGATGCCGACCGGCGGAAGGTCGTCGAAGCGGCCAAGCTCGTCGGAATCCATGGGGCGATCATGCGCCTGCCGCTGGGCTACGACACGGTGATTCACAGTGAAACAGCCTTCTCACGCGGGTATCGGCAGCGCCTTGGTCTTGCCCGCGCTTTCTTCGGCAGTCCACGCCTCGTCGTTCTCGACGAACCTAACGCCAGCCTCGACTACGGGGGCGAGCGAATGCTCCTGGATGCCATCGAGCGCATGAAGCTCGCAGGCGTCATCCTCGTCGTCGTCACGCACAGGATGGGTCTCCTCGCCGCCACGGACAAGATTGCCATCATGGAAGACGGGGCGGTCGCCGCTTTCGGCGACAGCGAGGAGATCTTTGAACGGCACCTGAGCCGCCCCCAGGTTACCTCGCAGATTGCGCCATGATCCGGAACGCTCTCACCATCCGGTTGCTTCCCGTCGTCTCGAGACTTCCCATGATTTGGGACCAGCTCATGCGAGCGCCGGCGAGCCCCCCGCCCACCCGACGATCTGGCGTCGTGGTGACCGCGATCGACGATTTCGAGCCTCTGGAGTTTCCATGGTGCTCGACGCCGACGCCGACCTCTCCACGTGGAAGGCTTCGCGGTATCACCCTCGCGGGCAATCTGCTGGTACTCTGCTTCATGCTGGGGCTCGGTACATGGGCGAGCCTCGCGCCCCTCGAGAGCGCCGCGATCGCGTCCGGCGTCGTGGAATCGGAATCGAGCCGCAAGACGATTCAGCATCTGGAGGGCGGTATCGTCAGGAAGATCCTGGTTTCGGATGGCGATATCGTGCGAAGCGGACAAACGCTGATCGCGCTGGACGACACCCGGGCCGCCTCGGAGGCGCAAAGCCTTCAAGGCCAGTTGTGGGATGCAGCTGCACGTGCCGCACGGCTTCAGGCCGAGCAACAGAGATCTGAGCGGATCGCAATTCCGGACGCGCTGGAACAGGACAGCAAGCAGAACGGAATGGCCGCCGCTGCGGTGTCGGCGCAGCAATTCATCTTTCAGACACGCCTGCAGGTTCACGAGTCGCAACTTGCGGTCGTTCGCGAACGAAGGCGTCAGGTCGAGAAGGAGATCGAAGGCCTCAAGGCTCAGGAGAGCGCCACCGGACAGCGGGTCGACATCGTCCGGGAGGAACTGGATATGGTCGCGACCCTCGTCAACAAGGGGCTCGAACGGCGGCCGCGGCTTCTGAACCTGCAGCGGGAGCTGGCCGACGTTGAGGGCCGCCGCGGCGAGATCGCCGCGCAGATTTCCCGCGCCGGACAGGTCATCAGCGAACAGCAGGCCACATTGTTCAAGCTCGAGAGCGAGAGGCAGAACGAGATCGCACAGTCGCTTCGTGAAGCACAGAACCAGATATTCCAGCTCCGCGAGCGGTTGCTTGCGGCCAGGGATCAGCTATCGCGAACAGAGGTCAAGGCGCCCGAGGACGGCGTGATTACCGATCTGCGGATTCATACGGCCGGCGGCGTCATCGGAGCGGGTGCTCCGCTCATGGACCTGGTGCCGCGGCAAGACCGCCTCATCGTAACTGCGCGCCTGAGGCCCGAGGACATCGATGTGGTCCATCCCGGCCTCAATGCCGAGGTTCACCTCGTCCCGTACAATCAGCGTCGCGTGCCTCGCCTGAAGGGAAACGTGGTGCAGGTATCCGCAGATCGGCTCCTCGACAAGCGTACCGACCAGCCATACTACGCGACCAGGATCCGGATCGACGACGCGCAGATCGCCGCAAACGACATCCAGATCGTCCCCGGCATGCCGGTTCAAGTGTACATCACGACAGGGCGCGGTACCGTGGCCCTCTACGCGCTCAGGCCCCTGCTCGACAGCTTCCGTGGTGCATTCAGAGAGGACTAAAGCGCGATGCGCGTGGGATGAATCGTCATCGCGTTCCGGGGCAGGCCCCAGGTCTCCTCGCTAGGTCTCCTCTCTAGGTCTCCTGCATTGGAGCTGCGCCGGGGTCGTGATCGCGCCCCCGCGCGGGCAACCGGCCGCGCCAGCGGAGGACGGCTTCCGTGCGATTGTGCGCATCACATTTCCGCATGATATGCTGGATGTGCATTTTGACTGTGCTTTCCGAGAGGTTCAATTTGGCGGCGATCAGCTTGTTGGGCAGGCCGAGCTCCATTTCCGCCAGAACCTGTTGCTCACGAGGCGTGAGACCGATCAGGCTTCTGTCAATGGCCACTCCGGTTCCCTCATTCATCAGATATGCGGGCGCAAGCCCGCGCGCATCCGAGGTCTCGAAACCCGATATCCTGTTCATCCCGGCCATGGGCAACGGCCTGTAGACGCCGCCGACGAGAACAAGGCGCAGTCCAGCTATGACGATCTCGATCGGCAACGAGGTGGAAAGAAAGCCGCGCACGCCCCGCTGCATCGCAGCCTGCACTGTCGGCTCGTCATCATGGTTCGACAGGACTGCAATTGCTGCGCCGGGACACCACTCCACGACGACGGCGAGATCGTCCTCAACCGAGGGATCGTCGATGGGCTTGTCCGCAATACTCAGCACCACCAGACGAACATCGCGGGCCGACGTGCAATCAAGGCCCTGGACCGAAGCCATGTCGAGGATATCGAGTTCGTCCAGTTCCCGCCTGAGGACGTTCAGAATGCATGTGCGAGGCAACAGGAGCGGCTCGATGATCACCAGAACCGGCAAGTGGAGCGAGTCATTCAGCCGCTTCGCGGTATTGGTTATGTCGTGCATGATTTCCTCGAGATGAAAAGAATTTCCGCGATATTCCCATTCCGTATTGCGTCCCCTGCCGCTGCATTCGTCCTGAATGCATCATCACGGGAGCGGCACAGTGCCGCCGTTGGTGCCGCATCCACTGTGGGATCACCTGGCGCCCTGGGTGGAAATTCTTTCCGCTCAAATTACTTGGGTGCGTACTGCGCGATGACGCAGTCGACGCGTCCTCTAATTGCAGATATTTCGATACGCCGTTGACGCCGCCGACCCCGACTTGCCGTCGACGACATATGCTTCGTCCTCCTTCACAAGATAAAGAAACGGTCTCTCTCCGGTCTCACCGCCTGACGCGGTTCTTCCTTTCACGCGCCCGCAAATCGTATCCACGGGGCGTCCAAGCGTGTTCTTTCGCATGGTGTGCTTCATATCGGTGAATTCGGCCGATCCTGGATCCTCCATCTTCGTCGCAATGGCGACCTTCGCCTTGTCCAGGACGGGATCTGATGCTTCCGCAGGCCGTTTGGATGCCGTGACGCTGATCCTCGTCCGCGGGGACGCCGCTTTGGCCAGATCGGCCGATCCGCGTTTCTTCAGAGATGATGTCTTGCCGGACCTTCCCGGGGCTTCGGAATTCGGTTTGACGATCGCAGGATTCGACGCCAATGCCGTCGGCATTGGTTGCGCGGGTTGGGCGACTGCAACCCTGTCGAAACAGGGGCGTGACGCGCAGCCGAGGAAATACCCTCGCGAGGGCGCAAACCAGCCAAAGCCGATCAGGACTCCTGCCAGCACTCCGACAAAAAGCAGTCCCATCCGATTCCCCTCCTCGGGAGCTCGGCTCACACTTGTAACTAGGACTAATTCCGCGCTGGTGATCTATCTGTTGCGCAAAAGCGTTAAACGCCCATTAAGCGCGCGCGGTCGGGATCGGCGGATTCGGGCTCCAGACCCATGGCGAGATGACGCAGAGGGCCAACCGTGAAAGCAATCACGGCCGATCGGCCAATTGGGAGCGCCGCACCGGCTTCGCATCAGAAACGGCCTGCCGCAACGCGCTTACAGTCTCACCGGCGGCCCCGCTGAATCAGCGGCGCGCGGTCGACGCCGGGCAATCAAGATCGCCGACTGTGACGGCATCGGCGCCCTCTGGACGGGGATCGCGCCGATCGATACGCGACCTTAAGACACGAATGAGATGCCCGCGCGGTCGTCCTGTCGCCACACCAAGCGACAATCGAACGATGTTCGAAAGCCGTCAAATGACAATCGGAAGTCGGTCGATAGGATCGGGGTATTTTTCGTCCTCACACAGGCGCCGAGGACAGAGAGGTTCAACATCTCGCAGGGCGTGATCGTCACTTCGTCTGGAAAAGAAAGCATAACAATCTGTTCGAGACTCTTGCGTGCGACGCGTCGCCGTTCAATACCCGTCCATTCGAGAGACACTTTCGGTCACCTCAAGGTTCGTAGCAAGGCGGGGTCGCCGCCCGAGAAAACGGCAGCCCCTCGCCGCGAAGCATCGTTACGCGAAACAAAGACGACTTCGCGACTGCATCGAGCATCGGCTTCACGTTCAGGGAGCGCAATGAGATATGGTCGTTACGGTTACTTCAACGGCTTCGTGACCGCTGAACCCTGCGCCGTTGCCTTATGCGAGGTGATCGCCTGCACCTTCTCCAACGTTTCCAAAAATTCGGACCGGAGAAGCTGTTCGTGCTTCGCGTCTGTCGGCTCCGAGAGGAATGCGACCTTCACGATGAAGCGGTTCAATATCGATGCGACGAGAAGGTCGTCCGAGTGTTGCGAGCGTAGGGCCGTGAGCTGCCGACGCATCTCAATGAGATCGATGTTCTCGCGGTCTGACTGCTTGATCAAATAAAGCTCGCGCCACTGTTCTACAGCCAAACGAAGCCGACGCGCCGAGTATATTGGCGCGACGGCTTCGCCACTGGGGACCCGGACCAAAGGGCAATGTCCGGTGCAGAGACGCTATCGCACTGTCGCCCCGGTGCAATCGAAGTCGCGGATTAAGCTTGATGTCCCCGCGGCGCGTTAATTCCGGAACTGCCTGCACGCGTTAGCATCCCGCTTGCTGCGGGACGTCGCCCGCATTTCCAACCGCAACGGAAGTCGCGCCGCATCCGGCCATCCTCAAGCGATATGAGGCACAACTCGGCCGGCTTGAAGAGACGCTCGCAAGGGGTGTCAGTGCGGGCGACGGCGAAGCCGCCGAAGCCATGAGAGATCTGGTCGAGACGGTCACCGTCTTCCGGGCGCTTGGGTGGTGTGACCGTGGAGATAGCAGGCCGGTTAAACGCTCTGCTGGGGAAAGAGCTTTTCCCAACCGCGTCAAAGGCGCGCGGGGAAGCGTTTGGTAGCGGGAGAGGGACTCGAACCCCCGACCCCAGGATTATGATTCCCGTGCTCTAACCAGCTGAGCTACCCCGCCAAAGGGTCGCGAACGGCTGATACCGCCGATCTCGCGAACGCGCGGCATATAAGGAAGGGGGCGGCGGGAAGTCAAGCTAAGTGCGCCTGATTTTGGCGCCGGAATCGACCGCTTCCGGCGCGAACTCGCGGAGAGTCCCCTCACCCGGAATCCGCGCTTTGGCGCGGATTCCGGCCTCTCCCCGACGGGGAAGAGGCGAAGGAAGGGTGCAGCGAGATTCGCTATTTCGGCCGGACCGTTGGGTCCCCGCCGGGGCTGCCGGGAGGCGGAATCACAGGCATGGCCCCATCCGTGCTCGGCGCGGGGGCGTGCATGTCGGGGTCGACGCCGGAGGGCGGGCAAAGCACGCCGTCGGATTTCGCCAGCTTGTCGCCGAGCGGTTCCCGGGCCTGGCCGGTGGTGGTGCCGTCGGGCGCAGTGGCGCGATTCGGGCGGTCCTGCGGCATGCAGTTCGCCGTGTGCGTCGGGGATGGCGGCGCGGTCGCTTGCGGCGGCGTCGCCGGGGCGGGCGGGGCCTGCGCGATCGCGGCGCCAGAGGCTGCGATCACGAGGCCCGCAAGGATGATGTTTGATGTCGTGCGCATGAGGAGGAAACGCCCGGGTCGGCCCCGATGTTCCAGCCTCTGAACATTACGATTTGTGGTAGCGGATCAGCGAAAAGTGGCCCATCGGCGGCATCGGGCGGCGCTCTGCCAGCGTGACGCCGCCGTGCTTCGCGGCCCAGTTCACCAGGCGCTGCCACGGGAATTCCGGGCGCCAGCCGAGGCGGCGGGCGAGCGGCGCAAACGCGAGCTCGGAGAGTTTGCGAAAACCTTTTTCGGCGCCGATGTGGTTGACCAGGATCAACTCGCCGCCGGGCTTGAGCACGCGCACGAATTCATCGAGCGTGCCTTCGGGATCGGGCACGGCGGTGATGACATATTGCGCGACCACCGCGTCGAAGGCGGCATCGGGGAACGCCAGGTTCTTCGCGTCCATCACCGAGAGCACTTCGACGTTGCTCAAGCGGAGCGCGCGCACGCGTTGTTGCGCCTTGCGCAGCATCGGCTCGGAAATATCGACGCCGCAGATTTTTGTGGTGCGCGAATAGTCCGACAGCGACAGGCCCGTCCCGACACCCACGTCGAGGATGCGGCCGCCGATGCGGTCGGCCTCGGCGATGGTCGACTGCCGGCCGGCATCGAACACCTTGCCGAACACGAGATCGTAGACCGGCGCCCAGCGGCCATAGGCCTTCTCGACCCCGGCCCGCGAGATATCTGCTGCCATGCCCCCTGCCCCGGTATTAGCTTTTTGTCTTGCGCATGATCTGGTCGGAAAACCGCTTCACACTTTTCCGGATCATGCGCTTAGCCGCGAACCGCCTCAGCGAGCGGCCTCGCCGTGCTGCTCGTCGCTGCCTTCGCCGCGGCGCTCTGGATGAAGCCGCCGCCGAGCACGCGTGCCTGCCCACCCGGCGCGTCGTAGAACACGCAGGCCTGTCCCGGCGAGACGCCCTCTTCGCCGGCGACGAGCTCGACCTCGTAATGGCCGTTCGCGCCGCGCAGCCAGGCCGGCTGCGGCGCGCGGGTCGAGCGCACGCGGACGAACAGCTCGAGGCCAGAACCGATCGCGCGGTCGATGTCACCGCCGCCGATCCAGTTGACGTCGCGCAAGGTGATGCGGTGCATCTTCAGCGCATCGCGCGGGCCGACGACGACGCGGCGGTTGGCGGCCTCGAGCCGCACCACATACAGCGGCGCGGCGGCCGCGATGCCAAGGCCGCGGCGCTGGCCGATGGTGAAATTGGCGATGCCGTGATGCTGGCCGAGCACGCGGCCATCGAGATCGACGATGTCGCCGGGGTCCATCGCATTCGGACGCAGCCGGGTGATGATGTCGGTGTAGCGGCCCGTCGGCACGAAGCAGATGTCCTGGCTGTCGTGCTTGTCGGCGACGGAGAGACCAAAGCGGCGCGCGAGCTCGCGCGTCTCGGGCTTGGTCATGTCGCCGAGCGGGAAGCGCAGGAAGTCGAGCTGTGACTGCGTGGTCGCGAACAGGAAGTAGCTCTGGTCGCGGTCGCTGTCGGCCGCGCACACCAGCGCACGCGAACCGTCGTCGCGACGGCGCGAGGCGACATAATGGCCGGTGGCGAGCGCCTGCGCGCCGAGCTCGCGTGCGGTCTTCAGCAGGTCGCGGAATTTGACGGAGCGGTTGCACTCGATGCACGGCACCGGCGTCTCGCCGAGAGCGTAGCTGTCGGCGAAATTGTCGATGACGGACTCGCGGAAGCGGTCCTCGTAGTCGAGCACGTAATGGGGAATGCCGAGCTTGGCCGCGACGTCACGCGCGTCGTGGATGTCCTGGCCGGCGCAGCAGGCGCCCTTGCGATGGGTCGCCGCGCCATGGTCGTAGAGCTGCAGCGTGATGCCGACGACGTCGTAGCCCTCGGCCTTCAACAGCGCAGCCGTCGTCGAGGAATCGACGCCGCCCGACATGGCAACGACGACCCTGGTGTCCTCAGGACGGCCTTCGAGATCCAGACTGTTGAGCATGGGCCTTAAGCGATTGTAACGGCGGCGATCCGCGATTGCTGATGCGAGTCCCGGTCTCTTGGACCGGGACACCGGCGGTCCCCGGGAACCTGGGTTCCCGAAGGGCACTGGCTGGCCCGGTCGAAAGCGGCTGAGAGCACCCTTTAATATAGGCGGCATTCCGGTGAAGCAATCGCGGCCGCCGCAAGCTTAGGGCAATTCTTGCCGGGGCGGCAGAAATGACGGGGTTTTCGGGGAGCCGGATGCAGCCGGCCCGATTCGCCAAGATATTGATATCAATAGAAAAAATGTCGAAACAGGGGATTGGCCCGCTCTTTGCTGACCTCCTGGTCCGAAGATGTTTTCAAGGGGTCGCCTGTGGTTGGTGTCACGTCAGACGTAGCGGCAAGCGCGCAGGTCTCCAGCGCGCAGCAAAAGCCTGCCCGGTCGCAGAGCACCAAGGACACCACGCCGAGCGACTCCTTCGGGTCGCTGGTCGACAGCAACACCCAGGCCATCAGCAACAGCGCCTCGTCCTCGAGCCAGGACACCGGGCCGCGGCGGACCGACTCGTCGTCCTCCTCGTCCGACCGCAGCACGCGCGACTCGTCCTCGACCGATCAATCCTCGCAGAGCAAGGCGAGCGACAGCACGGATTCCTCGACGCAGGCGGCGAGCGACACGACGACCGATCCGACCAAGGCTCCCGACAAGACCAAGGACAAGAGCGACGCCTCCACCACCAAGGCGGGCGACAAGTCGCAGGACTCCAAGGACGGCAAGAGCGACAAGACCGACGCCACCACCGACGGCCTCGCCGTCGCGGTCGACGCCTCTGCCGCGGCACAAGCCGCCGCAGCGCCGGTAGCGACGCCCGATCCGACCGCCGTCCCCGTCGCCGCGCCCGTGGTGCCGGTCGATCCGAACGCGGCGGCCAACCAGGCCGCCAACACCGCCTCCTCGCCGCTGACGATCGCAGCCGCCGGCATCGCCGCCAGCGCCTCGACCGCAGCGCAGATCGCCGGCACCAAGACCGACGCGACCGGCAAGACTGCCAAGACCGGCGATGCCAAGGCCACCGACGCGAAGGTCGCGGTGGCCGACGCGGCAACCACGGATGCGACCGCAACCGATGTCACCGCGAACGCCGCGCAGGTGATCGCCGTCGATCCGGGCACGCCGAAGACCTCGTTCAAGGCCGCCGCGACCGCGCAGGGCCAGACCGACGTCTCCAACATCGGCCAGGACGCGGGCAAGACCGCGCAGACCGCGGCCACCGCACAAAATCCTGCGACCGCGACGACGGCCAACGCCGCCGCGCATCCGCAGGCCGCCAAGCCGCAAGCTGACGCGGCTGCCGCCGATGCGAAGGCTGACGCGACTAATCGCACCGCCGATGCGACGCCAGCCGCGCCGACCACGCACGCGCATGCCGACACGCAAGCCGCAGCTAGCGCGACAACCGACGCCAGCACGCAAGCGGCCAACGCCGTGCAGGCGCCGCTGACCAATACGACGTCCGCGGCCACCGCCTCCACCGCGACGCTGACCGCGACCGCGGCTAATCCGACCGCCGTGCCGATCAGCGGCATTCCGGTCGAGATCGCGGCCGCCGCGCGCGCCGGCAAGACGCGCTTCGACATCAGCCTCGATCCGGGCGATCTCGGCCGCATCGACGTCCGCATCAATGTCGACCGCAACGGCCAGGTCACCTCGCATCTCACCGTCGAAAAGCCGGAGACGCTGCAGATGCTGCGTCAGGACGCACCGCAATTGCAGCGCGCGCTCGACGATGCCGGCCTCAAGACCGGCGGCAACGGGCTCTCCTTCAGCCTGCGCGACCAGAATTCATCGGGACAGAACTCCGGCCAGAACAACGACAATGGCAGCAATTCCCGCCGCCTGATCATCAGCGAGGATGACCAGGCCGCGAGCGCCCCCGTCAGCCGCAGCTATGGCCGCATGCTCGGATCGAGCAGCGGCGTCGATATCAGAGTGTGAGGAGTATTCGCCAATGACCACCACGAATGCCGCCACCGCGCCGTCAGTCGTCTCCGGCACCACGCAGACCTCGTCGTCCTCCTCGTCGAGCTCGAGCCTGGGCTCGTCCACGGGCGCGACGCTCGCCGGCAACTTCCAGACCTTTTTGACGCTGCTGACCACGCAGCTGCAGAACCAGAACCCGCTCGATCCGCTCGACACCAACCAGTTCACCCAGCAGCTGGTGCAGTTCGCCGGCGTCGAGCAGCAGCTCAAGACCAACGACTCGCTGTCGCAGCTCGTCACCCTGCAGCAGACCACGCAGGCGACCCAGGCGCTGGATTACGTCGGCAAGACCGCCGTGGTCGACGGCACCACCGCGACGATGTCGCAGTCGTCGGCGACCTGGCACCTCAACGTGCCCTCCAGCGCCACGGTCAATATCTCTATCGCCAATTCCACCGGACAGACCGTGTTCAGCGGCCAATACACCGCCGGCGCCGGCAGCGACATTCCCTTCACCTGGAACGGCCAGGGCAATGACGGCACGCAATGGCCCGACGGCAAATACACGATCACGGCGACCGGCAAGGACGCCGCGGGCAACAATGTCGGCGTCGCCGCGCAGGTGCAGGGCACGGTGAGCTCCGTCGACCTGACCCAGTCGCCGCCGCTGCTCACCATCGACGGCAACAGCTACACGCTGAGCCAGGTGAAGAGCGTGGTGGCGAGCAGCAGCAGCTCCGGCAGCTAAGGCGGCGCGCTGACGCTACGCATACGGTGTCATCCCGGCGAAAGCCGGGATCCATAGCCACAGGGAGCAGTTTGACGAAGACCCGTGGTTAGGAATTCTATCTTGGTACTGCCACCTGCGTGTCATCGATAGATCGCGCGGTATGGGTCCAGGCGTTCGCCGGGACGACATTCAAAGGCCCCGGCAAGCATCACTGCGGGCCTCGTTCGTTAGTAAAGTATTTACGAAGACCCCCGCTCGGCCCGCTGAAATCGCGCTTTCAGCCCGCCGGGCCGGTCGCGTTCCCGCAAGTTTCAAGGAGAATTGTATTGAAGCCTTAGGCTTAGCGGATTTTTAAGCCCGCATGCGTAGGGTTGTGAAGTGAGTTCAGTGGTTGAGAGTTTGTGAGTACGCCATGACAGAACCCCATCGCCCGAGGGTAAAATACGTCATCGGGCCGGACGGCAGTCCGCTGACGATCGCAGATCTGCCCGCACCCGGCACCAAACGCTGGGTCATCCGCCGCAAGGCCGAAGTCGTCGCTGCTGTGCGCGGCGGACTTCTCTCGCTCGAGGAAGCCTGCAGCCGGTACACCCTGACGGTCGACGAATTCCTCTCCTGGCAGTTTTCCATCGACCAGCATGGTCTGGCGGGTCTTCGCACCACCCGCATTCAGCAATATCGCCAGTAAGCGATCCGGAAATCTGCTGCTTTTGATGAAAATCGGCCCCGCTCTGCGAGGCCGATTTTTTTCATGTTTCGTTTTGGCGCTACTTTTGTCCGAGCTCTTAACCTTCGTTAACCATATCGAAACCATCACCTAGGCAATAATTGCCCACTCGACCGCTCAGTTGCGGGTCGAAGCTTCGGGGCGGTTGCTTGCAAGGTCTTGCGGACTTCTTAAAAGGTATCGGCGCCGCCCGCTTCGGGGCGATGATCGCGGTCACCGCCGCGCTCATCGGCTTCTTTGCCTTCGTCATCATGCGCGTCACCACGCCCCAGATGACGACGCTGTTCACCGACCTCTCGGTTGAAGATTCTTCCAGCATTATCAAAGACCTGGAACGCCAGGGCATCCAGTTCGAGCTGCGCAATGAAGGCACCATCATCATGGTGCCCAAGGACAAGGTCACCCGGCTCCGCATGAAGCTCGCCGAGGGCGGCCTGCCCAAGGGCGGCGGCATCGGCTACGAAGTGTTCGACAAATCGGACGCACTCGGCACCACCTCTTTCGTCCAGAATATCAATCACTTGCGCGCGCTGGAGGGCGAGCTCGCCCGTACCATCCGCGCCATCGACCGGATTCAGGCCGCCCGCGTCCACCTCGTGCTGCCCGAGCGTCCGCTGTTCGCGCGCGAGGCGCCGGAGCCGTCGGCCTCGATCGTGGTCCGGGTCCGCGGCTCGCTCGAAGCCCAGCAGATCCGCGCGATCCGCCACCTCGTCGCGTCCGCCGTCAACGGGTTGAAGCCGCAACGGGTCTCGATCGTCGACGAAGCCGGCCAGCTGCTCGCCGACGGTGCCGCCACCGATCCGGAGCAGGCGCTCGGCGATGAGCGCCGCACCGCCTTCGAGAAGCGGATGCGCAAGCAGGTCGAGGACATCGTCTCCTCGGTGGTCGGTTCGGGCCGCGCCCGCGTCCAGCTCTCAGCCGATTTCGACTTCAACAAGATCACCCAGACCTCGGACAAGTTCGATCCCGAAGGCCGCGTGCTGCGCTCGAGCCAGACCCGCGAAGAGCAGAGCATGACCGCCGACAATAACGGCCAGGTCACGGTCAACAACGAGCTCCCCGGCCAGCAGCAGAACAGCGGCCCGGCGGCGAAGGACCAAAGCAAGAAGACCGAAGAGACCAACAATTACGAGATCTCCCGCACCACCAAGACCGAAGTGACCGAGGCCGGCCGGGTCAACCGCATCTCGGTCGCGGTGCTGGTCGACGGCATCTACGCCAAGAACGACAAGGGCGAGCTCGCCTACACCGACCGCAGCAAGGAGCAGCTCGACCGCATCGCCACCCTGGTGCGCTCGGCGATCGGCTTCGACCAGAAGCGCGGCGATCAGGTCGAGGTCGTCAATCTGCGCTTTGCCGACGCGCCCTCCACCGCCCCGATCACCGAGCCCTCCGGCTTCCTCGGCATGCTGCAGTTCACCAAGGACGACGTCATGTACTTCGTCGAGCTCGGCGTGATGATGCTGCTCGGCCTGGTCGTGATGTTCATGGTGATCCGTCCGCTGGTGAAGCGCATCCTCGCCTCCGACGAAGTCGCCGCCGCCATCTCCGGCGTCCTCGCCGGCCCCGCCGCGTCCGAAGAGGGCGCATCTGCGGCGGCAGGCTCCGGCGGCCAGGCCCTGATCCCGGGCGGCGCCGCCAGCGCCATCGACGTCGCCACCATCCAGGGCCAGGTCCACGCCCAGTCCGTTCATCGCGTCGGCGAGCTCGCCGAACGCAACCCCAACGAAACCGTCGCCATCATCCGTCAATGGCTGACCGAACCCACGAAATGATCGAGTGAACTGACATGGCCGGCAATCTGCAGAACGCCAACTCGAACGACATCACCAGCGTGATCTCCACGCTCGGCCAGCGTGCCGGCAGCCGCACGGGCGCCAAGGTCGAAGCGGTGGCCGGACCGAAGCGTGCCGCGATCCTGATGCTGGCACTCGGCGAGCAATATGGCGGCAAGATCTGGTCGCTGCTCGACGACGACGAGGTGCGCCAGCTCTCGCTGGAAATGTCGACGCTCGGCACCGTCGAGGTCGACACGGTCGAGGACATGCTGCTCGAATTCGTCTCGCGCATGTCGGCCTCCGGCGCGCTGATGGGCAATTTCGACGCCACCGAGCGTCTGCTGCAGCAATATCTGGCGCCGGAGCGCGTCAACGGCATCATGGACGAGATCCGCGGCCCCGCGGGGCGCAACATGTGGGAAAAGCTGTCCAACGTGCAGGAAGAGGTTCTCGCCAACTACCTCAAGAACGAATATCCGCAGACCATCGCGGTAGTGTTGTCGAAGCTGAAGCCTGAGCATGCCGCGCGCGTGCTCGGCATCTTCCCCGAGGACCTCGCGCTCGACGTCGTCAACCGCATGCTGAAGATGGAAGCGGTGCAGAAGGAGGTGATCGAGAGCGTGGAAAAGACGCTGCGCACCGAATTCATGTCCAACCTGTCGCAGACCCGCCGCCGCGACGCCCACGAGGTGATGGCGGAAATCTTCAACAATTTCGACCGCCAGACCGAAACCCGCTTCATCACCTCGCTCGAAGAAGAGAACCGCGAATCCGCCGAGCGCATCAAGGCGCTGATGTTCACCTTCGACGACCTCGTGAAGCTCGATTCCGGCTCGGCCCAGACCCTGATGCGCAACGTCGACAAGGACAAGCTCGGCGTGGCGCTGAAGAGCGCCAACGAGGATGTCCGCAACTTCTTCTTCGGCAACATGTCCTCGCGCGCGGCCAAGATGTTGCAGGACGACATGGCGGCGATGGGTCCGGTGCGCCTGCGCGACGTCGACGAGGCCCAGGCGCTGCTGGTCAACCTCGCAAAAGACCTCGCCGCCAAGGGCGAGATCATGCTGACCAAGAACCGCGCTGACGACGAGCTGGTGTATTGATGGGCGCTCCGGCCAAATTCCTGTTCGACACCGACTTCGCCGCGCCCGACCGGACGCGCGAGAAGGCGGCGACCGCGGCCGAGATCGCGCAGAAGGTCGCGGAAGCCGAAGCGCGCGCCTATCAGGACGGCTTTGCCGCGGGCCAGCGCGAGGCCAAGGCCGAGAGCGACCGTCGCGTCGCGCTCGCCATGGAAGAGATCAACATCGCGATCCGGGGCATCGCCGCAGGGATCGGCAACATCGAGAGCAAGATGGAGACCGAGGCGGTCGACGTCGCGGTCGCGGTCGCACGAAAGCTGTGCGCCGACCTGGTCGCCGCCGAGCCGCTCGGCGAGATCATGGGTCTGGTCAAGGACTGCTTCTCGCATCTGGTCGCGACGCCGCATCTCGTCGTCCGCATCAACGACGCGCTCTACGACAGCGCGCGCGAGAAGATCGAGCGGCTGGCCAAGCAAAGCGGCTTCGAAGGACGGCTGGTGATCCTGGCCGAACCCGAAATTGCCACCGGCGACTGCCGGATCGAATGGGCCGATGGCGGCGTCGTGCTGGAGCGCCACGCCATCGCGGCCAAGATCGACGACATGGTCGGACGCTATATCGCGTCCCGCAGGGGGAATTAAGCCATGAGCGACAACGACGGACAGGTCCCGCTGCCCGACCTCAACGGCCCATTACCGCCGACCGGCGCCGATGTGAGCTACAATGAGGACGAATATGCCTCGCGCGTCGCCGCCGACCTCGAGGCCGTCTTCGACGTGCCGGTACAGGTCTCGGCCGTGCTCGGCCGCTCCAAGATGGACGTCGGCGAGCTGCTGAAGCTCGGGCCCGGCACCGTGTTGGAGCTCGACCGGCGCGTCGGCGAGGCCATCGACATCTACGTCAACAACAAGCTCGTCGCCCGCGGCGAGGTGGTGCTGGTCGAGGACAAGCTCGGCGTGACCATGACGGAAATCATCAGGACTGAACGCGGCTAGCGCCAAACAGGGAATGACGCGCGGCAGCGCGAACAGACGGACAGGAGACTGACATGCGGCTTCTCATCGTTGGCACATTGAAGGGCCAGCTCACCACCGCCACCAAGATCGCGATGGAGAACGGCGCCACCGTGACCCACGCCGAGGATCACGAACAGGCGATGCGCGTGCTGCGCGGCGGCAAGGGCGCCGACCTCCTGCTGGTCGACGTCGCCCTCGATATCCGCGACCTCGTGATGCGGCTCGAGGTCGAGCACATCCACGCCCCGATCGTCGCCTGCGGCATCACCAACGACGCTCGCGCCGCGGTCGCCGCGATCCACGCCGGCGCCAAGGAATACATCCCGCTGCCGCCGGATCCGGAGCTGATCGCCGCGGTGCTGGCGGCCGTCGCCAACGATTCCCGCGAGCTGGTCTATCGCGACGAAGCCATGGCGCGCGTCATCAAGCTCGCCCAGCAGATCGCCGGCTCCGACGCCTCGGTGATGATCACCGGCGAATCCGGCACCGGCAAGGAAGTGCTGGCGCGCTACGTCCACACCCGCTCGGCCCGCGCCAAGCGCCCGTTCATCTCGATCAACTGCGCCGCGATCCCCGAGCATCTCCTGGAATCCGAGCTGTTCGGCCATGAGAAGGGTGCCTTCACCGGCGCGATCGCCCGCCGCATCGGCAAATTCGAGGAAGCGACCGGCGGCACGCTGCTGCTGGACGAAATCTCCGAGATGGACGTCCGCCTGCAGTCAAAGCTGCTCCGCGCCATCCAGGAGCGCGTGATCGATCGCGTCGGCGGCACCAAGCCGGTGCCGGTCGATATCCGCATCATCGCGACCTCGAACCGTAACCTGGCGGAAGCCGTGCGCGAAGGCACGTTCCGCGAGGACCTGCTGTTCCGCCTCAACGTCGTGAATCTGAAGATCCCGCCGCTGCGCGAGCGTCCAGCCGACATCATGGAGCTCGCCCAGCACTTCGTGAAGAAATATGCCGAGGCCAATGGCGTGCCGATGCGCCCCATCTCGGCCGAAGCCAAGCGCGTGCTCTCCACCAATCGCTGGCAGGGTAACGTCCGGGAGCTCGAGAACACCATGCACCGCGCGGTGCTGATGGCGCAGGGCGACGAGATCGGACCCGACGCGATCCTCACCCCGGACGGCGACCGCCTCGACCTCGCCAAGACGGCGCCGGCCGTGGCGCACGCCACCATGGCTGCCGAGCAGGTCACGCGTGCCCTCGTCGGCCGCACCGTCGCCGACGTCGAACGCGACCTGATCCTGGAGACGCTCAAGCACTGCCTCGGCAACCGGACCCATGCCGCGAACATCCTCGGCATCTCGATCCGCACGCTGCGCAACAAGCTCAACGAATACGCCGACGGCGGCATCCCGATCACGCCGGCCGGCACGCCGGGTGAATATCCGCGGATGCCGATGATGGGAGCGTAGGCAACCAGCTTGCCGGTCTCGTGACGCCCGCCCCCGGGGCCTCACGGCCGGGACGACCCGACCGTGGGTGTTTGGCCAAGCGGCCACTACGCTCGTGTCAGATTACTTGCCTGGCGGTACGTACACACTTGCAAGCTTCGCGGCCTTTTCCGCGACAGCTTTAAATTCACTCATCTTCCAGGCGCGCACCGTCTCGATTTTGGCAATGGCGCCGCTTGCGGCGGCGGCCATCGCGATAGCGACGGCATCCGCTCCATCGGGAAACTCCGTGACGAGCAGCGCGTCATGCGGACCGGTGGTCATGAAGGCTCCCTGGAGCCTTCCGCCGGCCTTTTCCACCATCGCGCCGATGACCGCCGTGCGATCGATCGGCTTGTCTATCATTCCCTTGATCCCGGTATTTGAGTACGAGACGTACGAGATGAACAACGGCATGTTTCTCTCCGTTGAGGTTACAGCAACGAAAATGCAGTCTCGGAAAAGTAGCTCTGAAACGAGAGCGAGGCATTGCCTGCCGACGGCATGCGAGCTGCCTTGAAAAAAATCCAGCTTCGGACTTCGGCACGTCCAACTGGCAGCTTGAGCCGACTATAGCCGACTCCCCAACACAGCGCGAACGGTAAGCCAAGCCTACCCATTCGAGCCTCGACTATTCCGCCGGCCGCGACAACTTGCGCGATACGGTGCCGCCACTGAGTGAGGCATTTCACAAGCAGAACAGATCAAGACAGCTAGAGTCCTCGCGCAGCGCGATGTGAAATCCGCCAGAGCCGCACCGGCCTCGCGAAACGTCCTTCAATCGAAAGGGCATGCCATGAAATACGCGTCGTGGACGATCTCCCGCTTATCGCTGATTGTAACGCTGATCGCAGCTTCGACACCGCTTGCGCGCGCCGACGTGATCATGGATTGGAATGCAAAGGCCGACGCGATTGCTGCCGAGAAGCAAATTCCTCCAGCGCCGCACAGCCGCACCTTGTCCATGATGCACGTCGCAATGTTCGAGGCGGTCAACGCGATTGATCGCCGGTACGCGCCCTACAAAGTCTCCCTGCCCGCAGACCGTTCGACGTCGCGGGAAGCTGCGGCGGCAGTTGCGGCTCACGACGTGCTGCTGTCGATCTATCCAGACCTCAGGCCGGACCTGGATGCGACGTTGACAAGCTCTCTGGCGCCCATTGCCGACGGCGATTCCAAGACCGCCGGCATTGAGCTCGGAAGAGAGGCCGCAGTGAAGATCATCGAGCTTCGCGCGAATGACGGCAGCGCCGCTCCGGAAACCTACCGCCCGCTGACGACACCGGGTGCTTACGTCCCTACCACCATCCCGAGTTTCACAACCACGGGTGCGACCACGCCCTGGGTCATGGCCTCCGGATCGCAGTTTCGCCCCGGGCCCCCGCCGGCTCTTGATTCAGAGGTTTGGACCCGAGACGTCAATGAGATCCGCGAGATCGGTAGCCGAAGCAGCCCGACCCGGACCCCCGAGCAAACGACGATCGGTCGCTTCTGGTTCTTTGTCGGCGCGCGCACCTACAATCCGATTGTGAGGCAGGCGGCGATGGCCAAGGGCATGGATCTCGTCGACTGCGCCCGGCTGTACGCGCTGACGTCGATTGCGGGCAACGATGCCATCGTCGCCGTATTTGACGCGAAGTACCATTACAATTTCTGGCGACCGATCACGGCCATACGCAACGCCGATCTGACGTCGAATGCGGCGACGCCTCGCGATCCGTCCTGGCTACCGCTGGGGGAAACACCGATGCACCCGGAATATCCCTGCGCCCACTGCATCGTGTCGGCGGCGATCTCGACCGTGCTCCAGACCGTCGTTGGGGATTTCGGCGAATTCTCGCTGACCAGCCCCACCGCACCGGGCGTCACGCGCAAATGGTCCCGGCTCCAGGATTATAGCGACGAAGTCTCCAACGCCCGTATCTGGGCCGGCTTCCACTACCGGTTCTCGACCGAGATCGGCAAGGACATGGGCCGGAAGATCGGTGCGTTGACCGTCGCGACGCAGTTTCGCGGTGTAGAAGCGATGGCGGAACCGAACCGTTAGGCTATTGCCGTTTGGGACCGGCCAGGCGGAATCCGCCCTGTCGCGCGTCCGAATTGGCTGGACAACTCCGCCCCTGCGCTACCCGACGTGCGATTCTGCGCAGAGTGCCCGCGTTCGGCGCCTACCTCATCGTCGACAAGGGCTCTATAAGCGCAGCATCGCATCAGTTGGGGAACAGTGACGATGTCGGAGACTCAAATTACGGATTGGCTGGCATCGCAGCGGCAGGCGATGATCGATCTGCTGCGCGACGTCGTGGACATCGATTCCGGATCCTACGACAAGGCAGGCGTCGATGCGGTCGGTGCGCGGTTCGAGCGGCACTTTGCCGAACACGGCATTCCCTCACGCCGGGAGAGCCACGGCACGTTTGGCGATGCGATCCACGCGGACGTGGCAAAGCCCGGCAGCAACGAGAAGCCGGTGCTGTTGATGGGGCATCGCGACACCGTATTCGGCAAGGGCGAAGCGGGGAAGCGCCCGTTCACGATCAAGGACAAGCGCGCCTATGGGCCCGGTGTCGCCGACATGAAGGCCGGCGTCGTGATGAACGTCTTCGTCGCGACCGCCTTCCACAAATTCGGCGGCAACCCGCATCCGATCAAGCTGCTGATCACCTCGGACGAGGAGATCGGCTCACCGTCGTCACGGCCGGTGATCGAGCGTGAGGGGCGCTCTGCGCGCGCCGTGTTCAATTCCGAGCCGGGCCGCCCCACCGGCAATGTCGTCACCAGCCGCAAGGGCGGCATCTTCATGCACATGGCCGTCACCGGGAAGGCGGCGCATTCCGGCGCCAATTTCGCCGCCGGCATCAGCGCGATCGGCGAGCTCGCGCACAAGATCATCCAGATCCACGCGCTGACCGACCTCACCAAGGGCATCACGCTCAATGTCGGGCTCATCTCGGGCGGCCAGTCGGTCAACACGACCGCGCCTTACGCCGAGGGCCAGATCGACATGCGCTATGTCGATCCGAAGGATCGCGCCACTGTCATGGCCGAGATCGAACGCATCATCGCGACGCCTTATGTACCCGGCACCAGCGCGACGCTGACGATCAAAGGCGAGTTCGTGCCGGTGGTGCAGAGCGAGAGCTCGAAGGCGCTGTTCGAAAATTATCAGGCCGCCGCAAAGCAGGCCGGCCTCACCACGCTGCAGGGCGAGTTCTCCGGCGGCTGCGCCGATTCCGGATTCACCGCCGCGGTGGGGACGCCGACCATCTGCGGCGTCGGCCCCGTGGGCGGGCTTGCCCACTCGCCGGAGGAATATCTCGAGCTCGACAGCATCGTGCCGCGTGCACAGGCGCTGGCGCTGGCGATCTTGCGGGGGTGACGGTGCCGTAGGGTGGGCAAAGGCGCACTTGCGCCGTGCCCACCATCTGTTTCCGTTGGATGAAGGTGGTGGGCACGCTTCGCTTAGCCCACCCTACGAGACTGCCCGAGTCCTACGAATAGCTCGGCGCATCCGGCTTGCGGAAAATGTGGATGGGATCGCCCGGCACGAACGGCTGGCCGCGGAAAGTCGCATAGGCGTAGAGCGCGAGATAGACGATCGCCAGCGCACCGACGGCATAGAAGGCCCAGGTCCCGACGCGCTTCATCGTTCCGCTCCGTTGCCGTCCCGGCGGGAGGGCTCAGGGCGCTTCTAGAGCGATGGGCGAGAAAAGGCCAGCCTGAGCGCGGCGATCAAACGCCGCGGCTGCTGCGCGCGGGAACGCTGACCTCGGCGAGCCTTGCGGCGTCCTCGTCCTGATCCACCGCCACATACTGACCGTGCCAATAGGCGAGCGCTGCGGTCCGCACTGAATTCTTGATGTCCCTGACACGGCCGATGACGATGCCGTGCGAGTGACGCTCGACGATCTCCTCGACCTCGCAATCGACGGCAGACAGGGCGCCGACCAGCAGCGGAACGCCGGAGACCGCCGTGACCCACGTGCTGCCTGCGAAACGCGCGGCCCCCTTCAGGCCACCCTTGCCGGCAAAGCGTTCGGCCACATCGAGCTGATCGGCTGCGAGGATGTTCACGCCGAAGGCGCCGTGGCGGCGGATCAGCGGAAATGACGAGGCATCGCGATTGATGCTGACGATCAGCGTCGGCGGGTCGACCGATAGCGAGGTTACGGATGTAACCGTCATGCCGGTGATGTCTTTGCCCCGCCCTGCGGTGATGACGCTGACGCCGCCGGTGAGATGGCGCATGGCGCCGCGGAAATCGGCAGACGAGACGGCAGTTTCGGTCATGAGATCGCGGGGCACTACATTCATGGCATGGTCCCCGAAACGGGGTTCCTCTTTATCTAGGTACGATCGTCCGCTGACAACAGGTGGCTCAGGATCGAGCCTTCGAGCGCAGCAAGCTCGGCAGAGCCGCGTTCACGCGGCCGGGCGGTATTAACCATGACATCGTGGGCGATGCGGCCCTCGTCGATCACCAGCACCCGGTCCGCCAGCGCGACGGCCTCGGAGACGTCGTGGGTCACCAGGATCGCCGTAAAGCCCTGGTCGCGCCAGACCCGCTCCAGCAGCCGCTGCATCGAGATGCGGGTCAGCGCATCGAGCGCGCCGAGCGGCTCGTCGAAGGCCAGCACGCGCGGACGGGAGACCAGCGCCCGGGCGAGCGCGACGCGCTGCTTCTGGCCACCCGACAGCACCGACGGCCATTGATCGCGCTTGTCGACGAGCCCGACCTCGGTGAGCGCCTTCTCCGCACGCGACTGCGCATCATCGGATGCGCGGTCGCGCCCGAGTCCGACCTCGACATTGGACAGCACCCGCGCCCAGGGCAGCAGCCGCGGCTCCTGGAACATCACGCGGATATCCTCCGGCTGGATCGCCGCATCGCCGAAGCTGATGCTGCCGGCGTCGATCTTTTCCAGGCCGGCGATCAGGCGCAGCAACGTGCTCTTGCCGCATCCGCTCTTGCCGACGATGGCAACGAACTGGCCGGCCGGTATGTGCAGATCGATGCCGCGCAGCACCTCGTTGTCGCCGAAGGATTTCCGCAGGCCGCGGATGCTGAGCGGCAGACCACTCACATGCAGCGGCCGCTCCTCGCGCGTCACGCGGGCCGCCGGCGCGAAATTGGCGCGGCTGGCGAGCTCGGTTTCCGGAAGGGAGGTCCGAAGGGCTGTCTGCATGTCACTCTCAGCGTTTCTGGAAAGCGGGGTGCCAGGAGAGCGTCAGGCGCTCCAGCACGCGGGAGGCGCTGTCGGCGAGCTTGCCGAGCAGGGCATAGATCAGGATCGAGAGCACGACGACGTCGATCAGCATGAACTCGCGCGCCTGCATCGCCATGTAGCCGAGGCCGGAGGACGCCGCGATGGTCTCGGCGACGATCAACGTCAGCCACATGATGCCGAGCGCGAAACGGATGCCGACGAAGATCGAGGGCAACGCGCCCGGGAAAATCACGCGGCGGAACAGCTCGCCGTCGCTCATGCCGTAGATGCGGCCCATCTCGATCAGCTGCGGATCGACGGTGCGGATGCCGTGCAGCGTGTTGAGGTAAATCGGGAAGAACACGCCGAGCGCCACGAGAAACAGCTTGGCGCTTTCATCGATACCGAACCACAGGATGACCAGCGGGATCAGCGCCAGATGCGGCACGTTGCGTACCATCTGCAGCGTCGTGTCCGTGAGTTTTGCGGACAGCTGCGACAGGCCGTTGGCGAGCCCGAAGGCGAAGCCGATGCTGCCGCCGATCAGGAAACCGATCGAGGCGCGCCAGAACGAGACCCAGATGTTGCGGATCAGCTCGCCGGACAGCAGCAGCTTCCAGCCGGCGAGCGCGACGTCGCTCGGCGCCGGCAGCACGCGTACCGGCACGAAGCCGGTGACGCTCGCCACCTGCCAGATCGCGATGATGGCGAGCGGCACGATCCACTGGACCAGGCCATCGACTCGCGGCAGACGGAAGTTGCGTGGAAGTGAGACGCTGTCGATGAGGCTCATGATTGCGACACCCGATGCTGCGGACGGTAATCGCTGCCGACCGTCTCGCCGAACGGACCGCCGTTGAAGTGCAGCTTGGTCACGTTGCTCGGCAGATCGAGCGAGAGCAGCGGGAACACCAGCTCGGCAAAGCGATAGGCTTCCTCCAGATGCGGATAGCCCGACATGATGAAGGTATCGATGCCGATGTCCTGATACTCCTTGATGCGCGCGGCGACCGTCTGGGCGTCGCCGACCAGCGCCGTGCCGGCACCGCCGCGCACCAGGCCGACACCGGCCCAGAGATTCGGTGCGATCTCGAGCTTGTCGCGCTTGCCGCCGTGGAGCTGCGCCATGCGCTGCTGGCCGACCGAGTCCATGCGCGCAAAGTTCTTCTGCGCAGTGGCGATGGTGTCGTCGCTGACATGCTTGATCAACTCGTTGGCGGCCGACCAGGCCTCTTCATTGGTCTCGCGGACGATCACGTGAAGACGGATGCCGAAGGAGAGCTTTCGTCCGCGCGCTTCTGCAGCCGCTTTCACCCTTGCGACCTTCTCGGCAACCAGTGCCGGCGGCTCGCCCCAGGTGAGATATTTGTCGACGGCGTCGACAGCGACGTCGATGCCGGCATCCGACGAACCGCCGAAATAGAGCGGCGGCCGCGGTGACTGCACCGGTGGGAACAGCAGCTTGCCACCCTCGACGTGAATGTGCTTGCCCTCGACATCGACCGTTTTGCCGGAGAGCAGGTCGCTATAGACGTTGAGGAACTCGCGAGTGACCTCGTAGCGCTCGTCATGGCTGAGGAAGATACCGTCGCCCTTGTTCTCGACGGGATCGCCGCCGGTGACGACGTTGATCAGAAGCCGGCCATTGGTGATGCGGTCGAGCGTCGCGGTCATGCGCGCCGCCACGGTCGGCGATTGCAGGCCGGGTCGGACAGCGACGAGATAGCGCAGCCGCTCCGTGAACGGCGCCACCGAGGAGGCCACGACCCAGGAATCCTCGCAGCTCCGTCCCGTCGGCAACAGCACGCCGAAATAGCCGAGCTGGTCCGCCGCCTGCGCGACCTGGCGCAAATAGTTGAAGTTGACCTCGCGGCCGCCGATGCCGGTGCCGAGATAGCGGCCATCACCGTGGGTCGGCAGGAACCAGAGGATGTTGGCGTTGGATTGCGTGCTTGCGGTCTTACTCATGAACCTGGCCTCCGCGCCACGTCGGAAATCTTGATTGCCTTGGGGATCAGGTTGAGCGCGAAGAACGCGTCCGCAACCTGCTGCTGGTCGGCGATGACGGCATCGGTCAGCGGCTCGATGCCGTAGGCCTGCCGCTTCAGCGCGACCTCGACCACCGGGACGGACAGGCCGATCGCCGGAGCCAGCTGCTCGGCCACCGCGTGGATGTCGCCCTTGGCCCAATCGTCGACCGAACTCAGTTCGGCGAGCACGACGTCGACGACCTTCGGGTTGGCGTCGAGGAATTTCTTCGAGGAAAAATAGAACTGGTAGTTGGCGACGATGTCGGTGCCGTCAGCCAGCGTGCGTGCGCCGGTCGCGGCTTCCGCGGCGGCCTGGAACGGATCCCAGATCACCCAGGCATCGACCGCGCCGCGCTCGAAGGCGGCGCGCGCATCGGCCGGTGCAAGGAACACCGGCTCGATCTCGGAATATTTGACGCCCGCCTTCTCCAGCGCCTTGACCAGGAGGTAGTGAACGTTGGAGCCCTTGTTGAGCGCGACCTTCTTGCCCCTGAGATCGGCCACCGATTTGAGCGGGCTGTCCTTCGGCACCAGGATGGCCTCGCCCTTCGGCGCCGGCGGCTCATAGGCGACGTACTGGATCGGCGCGCCGGCGGCCTGCGCGAAGATCGGCGGGGCCTCGCCGGTGTTGCCGAAATCGATCGCGCCGACATTGAGCGCTTCGAGCAACGGCGGACCGGACGGGAATTCGGTCCACACCACCTTGTAGCCGGAGGCAGCCAGCTTCGGCTCCAGCGTGCCCTTGCTCTTGAGCAGCACCAGCTTGCCGTATTTCTGGTAGCCGATGCGCACCACCTTGTCCTGGCCGTAGGAGGTGCCGACCGCAGCCGCGACGATGCCGATCGACAGGACGATCGCCGCAATCAGTCGCTGAATGATACGCCTCATGTTCAGACCTTTTGAAATGGGGAGATTGGTTGGCACGATCAGGTCGCCGTGCTGCGCCAGACGATGTCGCGGATGACGATCGGCTTCGGGATCAGGCCGAGCTTATAGAACCGGTCGGCGACGCCCTGCTGGGTCGCGACGATGTCGTCGGTGACGGGGCCGATCACGAAATTCGCGCGAGCGGCCGCGACGGCCTGGATATCCAGCGGAACGCCGGTGATCGCAGCCAGCGACCTGGCGACCTCGTCGCGGTGCTGTTCGGCCCATTGACCGGTCGCGGTGGTGACGTCGACGATCTGCTGCAGGATCGCGCCGTGAGTCTTCGCGAACTCGCGGTTGGCGATGTAGAACGAGTTGGTCTTGGTGACCTCGCGCGCATTGATCAGGATGCGCCCGTTCTGCTTGGTCTCGCCGATCGCGAAATAGGGATCCCAGATCGCCCAGGCCTCGATGCTGCCATTGGCAAAGGCGGGGCCGGCGTCCGGCGGCGTCAGATAGACCGGGGTGATATCGGCGTAGGTCAGCCCCGCCTTCTCCAGCGTCTGCACCACGACGTTGTGGGCGCTGGAGCCCTTGGTGAACCCGACGCGCTTGCCCTTCAGGTCCGCGATCGAACGGATTGATGAATCCTTGGGCACCAGGATGCCCTGCCCGTTGGTGATGGGCTGGCCGGCGGCATAGACGATCGCCGCGCCCGCGGCCTGGGCGAACACCGGCGGGGAATCGCCGACCGCACCGTAATCGACGCTGCCGACATTCATCGCCTCCATCATCGGCGGGCCGGAGGAGAACTCGACCCATTTCACGTCGATGCCCACGGCAGCGAAATGTTTTTCCAAAGTCGCCCGCTGGCGCGTGATGACCAGCACGCCGGTCTTCTGGTAGCCGATACGAATTTCCTTCAGCGCGCCTTGCGCGCCGGCGCGCGGAGCGAACGCAGCGGCGGCGGCGGTTCCGGCGGACAGTTTCAGAAAATCTCGACGCAGCATTCCAAACTCCCGGCCGCGTAGGGCCGTCATCATTCATGTCCGGGGAATGATGGTGCGGAGCGGGAAAGCTGTCGAGACGTGCGGGAAAATAGCGATGCGCACACTGCCCCTATGGCAGCGCGCATGATTAATCTTTCAAACGGCGGAGCGAATGAAGATGGAATTTTTCTGCACGCGGATGTGAACGGCCTCGCGCGTTCGACCTCTGACTCGGAGCCGGAACAAAAAGGCGAAAACAACCCCATGCACAGTAGCCGGGGACGTGCAAAAGCATCTGACTACGATTTATCCGAAATAAATTTGACACGTCGGGCAAAACAGGCGCAGGATGGCATGATGGCAGCGCTCGGGATGGACGGCCTTGCCGGGCTATTGCAGCCACCGCACCGGCAAATTCTGCAAGCCCCGGAACGCCCAGCCGCCGATCCGCACCTCTTCGTCATCGGCAAGCTCGATATGCCCGGCACGCGCAAACACCGTCGGCAGCGCGACGTCGGCGATCATGGCGCGCGAGGCCCAGGCGCCGGCGCAGAAATGCGGACCGGCACCGAAGGCCACGCTCTTGGAGGTGTCACGCCGCACGTCGAACTGGTCGGCACGCTCGAAATGCTTCTCGTCGCGATTGGCGGAACCGAACATCAGGAACACACGCTCGTCCGTCTCGAACGCGACGTCGCGGATCGACCACGGTTTTGCAATCCGCCGCGGCGACATGCCGATCGGCGAGATCCAGCGCGCATATTCCTCGAACGCCTCGAGCCAGGTCACCTCGCCCTTGCGCACCAGCGCGAGCTGCTCGGGATGGGTCAACAGCGCCCACACCGTGCCGGCGATCGCCTTGCGCGGCTCGTTCTGGCCGCCGGAGATCGCGAGTTTGACATTCGCGCGCACGCTCTCCATCGGCATGCCGGCGGCGAGCAGCACGCCGAGAATGCTCTGATCGGGATGCTTGCGCATCACCGGCAGGATGTCGTCGATCGCGGCATCAATGCCTGAGGTCGCCGCGTGGCAGCGCGCTTCGACTGCGGGATCGCCGCCGTAATTGGCGATGCCCTCGATCATGCCTTGCGACCACGCGTCCATGTCGGCGAAGCCGATATTGGTGAGGCCGGTGATCGACTTCAGGCATTCGCCCGAGAACGGCAGCGCGAAGTCGCGCATGAAATCGATCCGACGGCCGGGTTCGATCGCGTTGATGATGCGGTCAGCATGGGCCTGGAACAGCGCGGTCCAGTGCGCCTTCACCGTCTTCGGCGACACCGTCGGAAACATCGCGCGCCGCTCGATTTGATGCGCCTCGCCGTCCTTGCGCATCATATTGTGGCCCATCAGCCGGTTCATCAGGCCGGCAGGCTGGTGCGAGGAGAACACGTCGATCTGCTTCTCGGAGATCGAGATGTCGTCGCGGCTCGCCAAAAGCGTCGAGCCGAGCTGCGGCACGTAGGCGATCGGCGCCTCCTTGCGCAGTTTTGCAAGCGTTGGATACGGATCGGCCCAAAACGCAGTCGGGTCGATGTCGACGCGCGGCGCGGTGCTCAAGGCGGTCTCCCCTGGATTCTCGCTTTCTCCAGGCGACATTAGCGAAATCCGGAGCCGGCGTCTGTCCCTTGCGATAGGGACACGCTGCATCGGCGTGCATTCATGAGCCAGGTGCTCGCGGGCGCGATAACGAGGTCCGCATCGTCCACAACAGCGGACGTCGACGGACGCACGACGAGCGTTCCTTGAGGTCAAATCCGTACGTCTTCCTTCAATCTTCAATCGACAACGATCTATTAATCGTGAGCGCGCATCTCACGTGCGAGCCGATCCGTTATCGCCTAAGTTGCAATCGGCAACATCGAAAGCTTTGGCTTAAACCGCATGCAACCGTACGATTGGGCTGTAGTCCTGTACTACGCGTGGCCATTGATCTTGATACCCGCGGGATGGTTCGTGTTGGGGCGATTGTGCCGGGAACACGCAGCTTCCGGGGCGTCGATGATCGAGTTGCGAGAGCAACACCTCACGGAAACATACCGGATGAGCGCTGTGATGGAGAGGATCGCAGCCGCTCTTGAGAAGAACCACAGGAATTGATCAAAGCTACTTGGCTTGGGAGGTTGAGGATGACCGTGGCCGATATCCTACTTGCGATGTACTCCTGGTGGCCGTTCATCCTGATCGTGGGTGGATCGATCCTGGCGATGCGTACGATGCGCCAACGCACGTCATCAGGCGCGACGATGATCGATCTCTATGAGCAGCAGATTGCCGAAACGCGCCGAACGAACGCCGGATTGGAGCGGATCGCCGCCGCTCTCGAACTTGGGAATGGCACGGCCCGATCCAAAGCGGATAAGGGTCGCGAAACCGGTTGAATACCCGAAGTCTCCGCGAGTTCACATCGATGGCACGACGGTGACGTTCCGCAATTCAAGAAAGCATCGATCCATTTGGCAAGACCGCTGGACTCCGGATCGCGCGGGCGTTGCATGGATGCTGATGTCAGCAATCATCGCCGTCGCCATCTTTGCGGCCGTCGTGATTTATTACCCTTTCTTGCCACAGCGAAGCGCTGGTGCGGGCTTTGGACCCGACTGGGATTGCACACCTCACCCCAGCGGCGAACCCACTTGCATCAAGAGGATTGATCGATAAATCAGCCTAGACGTGCGGCTCCGACGAGGGACTGGTCCAGTGTTGCGGTCGTCGCCTGCTGAAAATGGCGCGCGACGCCGGCGCCGATTCCGGCGCTATGGCCCAAAGCAGCAGACATCGACAAACGCACGAGCGACATCTGCTAAGGGCTGCCATTTCCGGATTCATGCACCGCCGCAAGGATGCGGATTATTCAATCACCTCATCGGCGATGGCGAGCATCTTGTCCGCAATGGTGAGCCGGAGCGCCTTCGCAGTCGCGAGATTGATGACAAATTCGAACTTGGTCGGTTGCTGCACCGGCATGTCGGCCGGCTTTTCGCCGTTGAGGATGCGACCGACGTATGTTGCCGCCAGGCGATACCCCTCGGAGACGCTGCTCCCGTAGCTCATCAAGCCCCCCGCGGCTGGATACTCGCGCCATTGAGCGACCGTTGGAACAGCGTACCGCGCTGCCGATGCGGCAATCTGGCGGGAGAGACCCAAATAGATTGCGTCCGTTCCGATCATGATCCCACGGACGCCTCGGGCAATCAGATCCGGAAATTGAGCATCGATTTCGTCCTGACGTTTCGGATTGGCAACATGCAGCTCCAGTCCCAGGGTCCGCGCCGCGGCTTCTGCTTCAGAACGCTCCGTCTCGCTGAATGCATTATCCGGCTCGATCAGGACCGCGAAGGTGGTCGCCGTGGGTATCAGCTGATGCAGAAGATCGAGCCTCTTTGTAACAACCGGCCCTTGAAGGATGGAAACTCCCGTGATGTTTCCGCCTGGGCGACCGAAACTCGCAACGAGCCCGAACTTGATGGGGTCGCTCCCTAGCATGAACACGATTGGTATCGTCTGCGTGGCAGCCTTTGCAGCGAGCGCCGTTGTTGTTGCGCCAAGCGCCACGATGACGTCAACGCGACGATCGACCAGCTCGGTCACGATGCCCGTCAACCGCTGGTAATCACCCTCTGCATATCGCCATTCGATGACGACGTTCTGATTCTCAACGTAGCCGGTTTGAGCCAGGCCTTTGCGAAATGCCTCCTCGAGATGAGCGCTTTCGCCGCGTTTCGGGACACGAACGGCACCAATTGTGTGCTTCGACCGCGGCTGCGCACGCGCTGCAAGCGGCCAGGCCGTTGCAGCCCCAACAAGGCGGATGAAATCGCGCCGTTGCATGCGTCCCTCCCAGCAAGGAACACGCCTATGGGAGGAGGAGCCTAACACCTTGTCGCGGCACGGTGGGGGACTTTGAAGGACGGCTTTGTGTCAAATAAGAACTCAACCCCAGCAAATCTGGTCCGCCCTCCCGCGCTACTTCCCCAGTGCCGCGGCGACTTCGCCAACCAGCTCCTGTGCCAGCGAGTGATAGCCCTCCGGCGTGAGATGCTGTCCATCAGGCTGATGGGGAAGTCCGTGCAGCATCCCGTTCGGGAGCATGACAACCTTGATTCCCATCGCGCTCAGGCGACTTTGGATGGCAGGCGTGTTGTCAGCGGCCAGCTTTCGCCGGTCGTTTCCGCCGGGTTGAAGGATCACAACACTCGTTCCTTTCGGGACCACGCGATCCAATCGGGCCAGCATGCCTCCCGTGGTGTCACCATTGACGCCGGCATTGATGACACGGACGTTGAGCCCCTTCGCACGGAGAAGCGTTTCAAGCTGTGCTGGATAGGATTGACTGCGCGAGACACCCTTGCCGAAGGTGTTGCTGGCTCCGAGGGCCACGACGGTTGCCGCGTGAGCGGTGCCAAGTGCGGTGAGCACCCCGAAGGCACCTAGAACAATGATCCGGCCAAGCTTTGCAGCCACTTTTGTGTCCTCGATCGGGATGAACTTCCGCTGCATGCTTATCATCAATCACGCATTGTGCGAATACGGAGGTCGGCCCAGGGACAGCGTATTGGGGCGAGTGCTCATAAGTTTGATGCACGCGAGCGCGTTAGCGAGGTCCGCATGGCCGCAACAACGGCCATCGACGATTCATACGCGGATGTTCGTTAGCGGCCAACAGCAGACCCGCGTGAAGCAGCAATAGCATCATCTTTCGATCACCTCGTCGGCCTGAGCGAGTAGCGTCGCCGGCAACGCGAGGCCGAGCGACTTGGCAGTCTTGAGATTGATTACCAGATCGAATTTGGTCGGCTGTTCGATTGGCAATTCGTCAGGTTTGGCGCCCTTGAATAATCTAACTACATAATGCGCCGAGCGCCTCCACATTGCCAACAACCGCGGACCGTAGCTTGCCAGCCCGCCAGCTTCAACGAACTCACTGATTTGATAGATGTCAGGAATCCGAGCGGCCGCGGCTAGCGGGACGATCGACGGGCGAATGGGGTCCGCCAGAACGAATACGGCGTCACACCTTTCATCCGCGATATCGCGGAATGCTCGATCTAAATCTTCTGGCGTTGCAGCCGCTATTGGAATGGCTGAAAACCCCAGAACTTTGGCGGCGTCATTCGCTACCTCAAACAACCCTGGATGTGTCGGGTTATCAGACATCAAGACGGCGATCTTCTTTGCACTTGGGAGAATGGACCGAAGCACGTCGAAAACTTTGGTCATGCTGTCTCCGTACATATTTGCCAGACCGGTAATATTTCCTCCGGGATGGGAAAAACTCTTCACGAAGCCGGACCCAACAGGGTCAGTAGCCGGGGTCATGACAATTGGAATGGATGATGTCGCGCGTTGCGCCGCGGCGATCGCTGGAGTCGCTACGGCAACGATTACATCGGGACCCAACGCGACGAGTTCATTTGCTAAGACTGGCAAGCGTTCAATGTGCCCTTCAGCCGCCCGCTGATCGACGTGGAGGTTCTCGCCTTCGATGTAGCCGAGGGCGCGCAACTCGTGCCTGAAGACTTCGAGTAAATTGCCGGTCGGGCCGGCGAAAAAGCCCGGGACCAGAACTCCGATGCGCCAAGTTTTTTCTTGCTGTGCCCGCCCCTGCGCTCGCCATGTGGCCGCAGCATATCCAAGTGCTGCAGTCCCGCTAAAAATGAGAGCTCGACGTCTCATTTGAACACCTTGCTGGGAAGGCGGCGCTAGAAACTTTGCGGTCTAAACACTCAAACCTTTTCAGCTCTGGGACTGACGTTTTAGAAGCCGAGTGGAAGACTTTAGCACAATTTTTGGATAGACTGTACTTTCGAGTTGAGTCAGAAGGCGACGATACCAGCGGGCGCCCGCGTGTCTGCATTGCTCTCGGGAGCAAAGATCGCGGGCCCAAAACGTCTCTCAGTTCAGGCCACGGGCCCCCGCGAGCAGCCGCAGCACGATTCCGAACAATTCATTCTGCGCGGAAATGCCGAGCCGCTCATAGGCGCGCTTGCGGTAAGTCAGGGTCGAATGCAGGCTGATGCCGAGTCCTTTCGAGATCGCCTCGGAGCTGAAGCCGAGCAGGATGCGCCGGCAGACGTCCTGCTCGCGCGGCGTCAGCAACGACAGTGGCGCGCGCGTCGCAAACAGCGCGGCGAGATCCTGGTCGGGCGTCGCAGTCGCGGCCTGCTGGAAATGGCGCGCGACGCTGGCGCCGATCGCCGGCGCGATCGCCTGCAGCCGCGCACGCTGGACATCGGTGAAACGGCCCTGGGTCGTGATGCGGTAGAAATTGACGTAGAAGCAGGTATCATCGACCCAGATCGCGGTGGCGCATTTGTCGACAATGTTGGAGTCGTTGAAGAAGATCTTGCGGTAGCGCGCGCCATACATGCGCGGCGCGAAGGACGGCAGCACGATCGGCGCACTGCCCTCGCCTTCGAACAACGCATCGCGATTGGGATCGGATTCGTGGAACTGCCCGGCATAGGCCGCGCCGAGATCGCCGCCGGTCGGGATGTTGCCGACATCGAGCAGACAGCTCGCAGCGCCTGCGCGTGTCAGTGCAAACACCATGCAATGGCCGACCCCGGCCTGCCGGCGCAGCGTGTCGATGAGGATGTTCGGGAAGTCAGCGCGGCCGATGGCGAGCACCGCCGGCGTGACGTCGCCGGCCGCTGGAGTTGGGGGCGCCGCGTGGATGCGCATCGTCTTCTCCCTGATCACTTTCTTCGCAGGATCTGGTCCATCTTCTTGCCCCGGGCCAGTTCGTCGATCAACTTGTCCAGATAGCGGATCTCCCGCATCGTTGGTTCTTCGATCTCCTCCACCCGAACCCCACACACCACGCCTTTGATCAGGGCGCGCGAGGGATTGATCTCAGGGGCCTCTGCGAAGAAGGTTTCAAAGTCCGTCTTTCTTTCAAGTTGGACTTGCAGCTCCTTATGACCATAGCCGGTCAACCATGAGATGATCTGATCGACCTCGGCCTTCGAACGCCCCTTCTTCTCCGCCTTCGCGACGTAAAGCGGATACACGCTTGCGAAGCTCGTCGTGTAGATCCGGTGTTTTGCCACAAGCGTTCCCCTACCCCGCCGCTGCCTTCGCCGGCGCCACGTTGATGGCGAGCTTGCCGTAGCGGTCCGTAAACGCCTCGGTATCGATCTCTTCCAGCTTGATCTCGCCGCTCATCACGCTCCTCTTCCAGGCGGCCTGCGCCGGGTCGTTCTGGAATTCGGGCATCACCTCGCGGCCGAACAGTTCGAGGGATTCGCAGATGTGCTCGTGGCTGTTCTTGCCCGCTTGATTCAGCAGAATGACCTGGTCGATATGCGACGACTGAAAGCGCTTGAGCTTCTTGCGGATCGTCTCGGGCGAGCCGATCAGGCCGCCGCGCAGGGCCGCCTCCTGTGCTTCCGGATTGTCGCGCTTCCACTTGTTGTACTCGTCCCACATGTTGACCGTGTAGGGCGCGGGGCGCTGGCGGTTCTGCGAGGCGCCGTAGAAGCGCAGCGCGAACTGGAAGAAGGTGGCGCCGTCGGCGCGCGCACGGGCCTCTTCATCGGTCTTGGCGCACATGAAGAACGACACCAGCGCCATGTTCGGATTGATCTCGTAGTCGGCGAGCTTGGAGAGCCGCTTCGTCATGGCGTTGTAGTAGGCGTGCACCCAGGCATGCGCGGCGTCGGCACTGACGAACTGGAAGCCGAGCGCGCCAAAGCCGTGGCGACCGGCACGCTCGATGGTCGGCAGCTGCGAGCAGGCCATCCACAGCGGCGGATGCGGCTTCTGCACCGGCTTCGGCACGACATTCCGCAAGGGGATGTCGAAATACTTGCCGTGGTGCTCGGCGCCTGCGTCCTTGAACATCGGGAAGATCGCAGCGACGGCCTCCTCGAAGACCTCCTTCTTGGTCTCCATGTCGCGGCCGAACGGCGTCAGCTCGGTGATCGAGGCGCTCTCGCCCATGCCGAATTCGCAGCGGCCGTTGGACAAGAGGTCGAGCACCGCAACGCGCTCGGCGACGCGCGCAGGATGATTGGTGGTGAGCTGGAGGATGCCGTGGCCGAGCCGGATGTTCTTGGTGCGCTGGCTCGCGGCGGCGAGGAACGATTCGGGCGACGGCGAGTGCGAATATTCTTCAAGGAAGTGATGCTCGACGACCCAGGCGTGGTCGTAGCCGAGACGGTCGGCGAGTTCCATCTGCGAGAGCGCGTTCTGGTAAAGGGCGAGCTCGTCGCCGGCCACCCAGGGCCGCGGCAGTTGCAGCTCGTAGAAGATGCCGAACTTCATGACGCCGTCTCTCCCAAGTTTTCTTGCCCGCTTATTTTTGTTGCGGGCATCTTAATGCGTGAGGCGGCGCTGTCTACGCAGTCGCAATTCCGCCGCGCGGGACACAGTCGGTGTCCAGCCGGTTCAGCGCCTCGCGGCGGAATTCGGTCGGGGTGACGCCGGTCTCGGCCTTGAAGGCGCGATTGAAGGGTCCGATCGACTGGAAACCCGAATCCATCGCGATGGTCAGTACAGGCACCTCTCGTTGCGCCGCGTCTGATAGCGCCAGCCTGGCATCCTCGATGCGGTAGCGATTGAGGAACGCATTGAAGTTGCGATAGCCCAGTCCTTCGTTGATGGCCCGGCGCAGCCGATGCTCGGGGACATCGAGCCGCGCCGCCAGCGCGCCGATCGCAAGACCTTCCTGCCGGTAGGCTCGTTCCACGGTCATCAAATGGTCGAGACGCCGCAACAGGATCGGGTCGACAGCGACCGCGGGATCGATGGCGCCGCGGGGATCGATGACGACCCTGGGATCGATGACGACCCGGGGATCGATGACGACCTGGGGATCCACGGCGCCCCGCTCCGCGGCGGCGCGGTCGGCGACCCGCGCCGGCCTTCCCGCCTCGCCGGATGCGATCGCGGCCGTGGCGTCGCTGACCGCCGCCACCGGCGGACTGAGCACGCCCAGGGCCGCGAGCGTTGCCATCACGAACATGCTGAGCGCGGTCGGCAGGCTGCCGGACGCGCCGGGGACTCCCACGGGAATATCAGACAAGGCCGCAACGGCGACGAGTCCGATGGTCACGACATTGATGGCGAGCACCGCCAGCCGCAGCCGGCGCCTGCGCATCACCAGATCCACGCGCCATGTCTTGACCGTCTGGATCGCGGCGGCCAGCGCGAGCCCGAGGACGACCAACGACAGGACCTTGCCGCCGCCCCTGGCCAAAGCGGGCCATTGCGGCCAACTGAGCGACACTGCAAATCCGAGGGCCACGACGGCCAGCCACAGGCCACCATGCCATCGCCTCAGAATGAAATCGTCATCGAACGCCGCACGCGCCCATAACCAGAAAAGGGCGGGGAGCGAGGACACGATGGGCATCGTCCACCACCAGGATGCCTTGGGAAAGGACGGCGCGGTCACGATCGCATAGAACATGCCTCCCGCGCACATGGCGATGCCAAGGAAGCTGTTCTGATTGGCGGCACGGCGCTGCAGCGCCACCAGGACGATCAACAGGAACACGCCGCTGGCCGCGCCGCGAAACCCGAGGTCGATGGCCGTCAGCCCGCTCACGCTGATCATTCTCCGCTCACGGGCTCAACTCTCGCATCGCCTTCGCGCTTGCACAATCCAAACTTGCGCTTGCGGCCTTGGCGTTTTCCGGTTTGGCGGCTGCGACGATCGCAACTTGATCGGTTGATCCAGATCAACGCGTCAGCCGCCCTGTTGCATCTAAAGTGCACCAAGGCAACGGCCCGGATGCCGTCCCGATTCCCCAGACCATTTCAGAGAGACCGAATATGTCGGCCCCTGACGACACGATGTCGCGCGTGCGCCGTAAGCGCATGGAGATCTTTGCGTTCCTGTTCCTGACCGCGGTCGTGATGCCCGTCCTCGCGGTCGGAACGGTCGGCTCTTACGGGCTCGGCGTCTGGATCTACCAGATGTTCGCCGGCCCTCCCGGCCCACCCTCCTCACCGCATTGATCTCGACAAGCGAAAGACAGGCATCATGGCCCACACCACTCTCAACCGCCGTGCATTGATCACCGGCCGGGTGCTCAGCACCGAGCGCGTCATCCCCCCGCCGGGCTGCGAGATCGCCAGCATCATCGTGCAGGCGCGCCCCGAGCGCCTCGCCGCGCTGGAGGCCGAGATCGCCGCGATTCCGGGCTGCGAAATCCATGGCCGCGACGCGCGCGGAAAACTCGTCGTCGTGACCGAAGCGCCGGACGCCGGCAGCCTCGGCACCATCCTCAACACCATCCAGTCGCTGGGAGACGTGTATTCCGCAGCGCTGGTCTTTCACGCCATCGAAACGACCTGACGGCAGGGAGAGCCATCATGACATCGCCAAAGCTCGACCGCCGCCAGATGCTGAAGCTCGAGGCCGCCGCCATCGCGGCCGCCGCAGCCGGAATGCCGGCACCTGCGCTCGCCGCCAATCTCGTCGCCGAGCGCGACGCATCCGAACTGAAATGGGACAAGGCCGCCTGCCGCTTCTGCGGCACCGGCTGCTCGGTGATGGTCGCGACCAAGGACAACCGGGTCGTCGCCACCCACGGCGACATCAAGGCCGAGGTCAATCGCGGCCTGAACTGCGTCAAGGGCTACTTCCTCTCCAAGATCATGTATGGCCATGACCGCCTCACCCAGCCGATGTTGCGCAAGACGGGCGGCAAATACGACAAGAACGGCGACTTCACGCCGGTGTCGTGGACCGAAGCCTTCGACATCATGGAATTGAAGTGGAAGGAGGCCTTCAAGAAGCGCGGCCCGAACGGCGTCGCCATGTTCGGCTCCGGCCAGTGGACGATCTGGGAAGGCTATGCGGCGTCAAAGCTGTTCAAGGCCGGCTTCCGCACCAACAATATCGATCCCAATGCACGCCACTGCATGGCCTCGGCCGTCGCCGGCATGATGCGCACCTTCGGCATCGACGAACCGGCCGGCTGCTATGACGACATCGAGGCCACCGATGCCTTCGTGCTGTGGGGCTCCAACATGGCGGAGATGCACCCCATCCTGTGGACGCGCCTGGCCGACCGCCGGCTCTCCGCACCGCATGTCCGCGTCGCCGTGCTCTCGACCTTCGAGCACCGCTCGTTCGACCTCGCCGACATCGGCATGGTGTTCAAGCCGCAGACCGATCTCTACATCCTCAACGCCATCGCCAACCACATCATCACAACCGGACGCGTCAACAAGGACTTTGTCGCCGCGCATACCATCTTCCGGCGCGGCCAGACCGATATCGGCTACGGCCTGCGGCCCGAGCATCCGCTGCAGAAGAAGGCGACGGGCGCGGCGAAGGCGAACGACTCCACCGACATGAGCTATGACGAATACGTCAAGTTCGTCTCGGACTACACGCTGGAGAAGGCGGCGCAGATGTCCGGCGTGCCGCTCAATCGGCTGGAGGCGCTGGCCGAGCTCTATGCCGATCCGAAGACGAAAGTGGTCTCGTTCTGGACCATGGGCTTCAACCAGCACACCCGCGGCGTCTGGTGCAACAACCTCGTCTATAACATCCATCTCCTGACCGGAAAGATCTCCTCGCCCGGCAACAGCCCGTTCTCGCTGACCGGCCAGCCCTCGGCGTGCGGCACCGCGCGCGAGGTCGGCACCTTCTCTCACCGCCTGCCCGCCGACATGGTCGTGACCAACAAGGAGCATCGCGACAAGGCGGAGCATCTCTGGCTGCTGCCCGAAGGCACCATTCCCGACAAGAACGGCGCCCACGCCGTGCTGCAAAGCCGGATGCTGAAGGACGGCCTGATCAACGCCTATTGGGTGCAGGTCAACAACAATTTGCAGGCCGGCCCGAACGCCAACGAGGAAACCTATCCGGGCTTCCGCAATCCCGACAATTTCATCGTGGTCTCGGACGCCTATCCGTCTGTGACGGCGCTGGCCGCCGACCTGATCCTGCCGACCGCGATGTGGGTGGAGAAGGAAGGCGCCTACGGCAATGCCGAGCGGCGCACGCAGTTCTGGCACCAGCTCGTGCAGGCGCCGGGCGAAGCCAAGTCCGATCTGTGGCAGCTCATGGAGTTTTCAAAACGATTCAAGATCGAGGAAGTCTGGCCGGAGGAGCTGATCGCCAAGAAACCGGAGGTTCGCGGCAAGACGCTGTTCGACGTGCTCTACAAGAACGGCCAGGTCGACAAGTTTCCTGTTACGGAGATCGAGGAAGGTTACGCCAACGAGGAATCCAATGCGTTCGGCTTCTACGTGCAGAAGGGCCTGTTCGAGGAATACGCCTCGTTCGGCCGCGGCCATGGCCACGACCTCGCGCCGTTCGAAAGCTATCACAAGGAGCGCGGCCTGCGCTGGCCGGTGGTGAACGGCCAGGAAACGCGCTGGCGTTTCCGCGAGGGCAGCGATCCCTACGTCAAGCAGGGCACCGACGTGCAGTTCTACGGCTACCCCGACGGCAGGGCGCGCATCTTCGCCCTGCCCTACGAGCCGCCGGCGGAATCGCCCGACAATGAATACCCGTTCTGGCTCTCGACCGGCCGCGTGCTGGAGCACTGGCATTCCGGCACCATGACGCGCCGCGTGCCCGAGCTCTACAAGGCATTCCCCGAAGCCGTCTGCTTCATGCATCCGGACGACGCCGCGGAGGCAAAGCTTCGCCGCGGCGACGAGGTGAAGGTGGTCTCGCGCCGCGGCTTCATCCGCGCCCGCGTCGAGACCCGCGGCCGCGACCGGCCGCCGAAGGGACTCGTGTTCGTGCCGTGGTTCGACGAGTCCAAGCTGATCAACAAGGTGACGCTCGACGCCACCGATCCGATCTCGTTGCAGACCGACTACAAGAAATGCGCCGTGCGCATCGAGCGGGTGAACGTGTCATGATGAAACGCCTCGGCATAGCCCTGCTCGCCTGCGCGATCGCCGCCGGCGCAAGCTCGCTGACCGCGCAGACGGTGAATTCGGGCCTGCGCGGCCCGACGCCCCTCAACGACGAAGGTCCGGCGCCGCCGATGCTGCCGAACCGCAATACGTCGGAGCGGGAGTCGCGCAACTATCCGGAGCAGCCGCCGGTGATCCCGCATACGATCGACGGCTACCAGATCGATCTCAACGGCAACAAATGCCTGTCCTGCCACGCGCGGGCGCGCACCGCGGAATCGCAGGCGCCGATGGTCTCGATCACGCACTTCATGGACCGCGACGGCCAGTTCCTGGCCTCGATCTCGCCGCGCCGCTTCTTCTGCACCGAATGCCACGTGCCGCAGAACACCGCGGTGCCGCCGGTGAGCAACGATTTTACGGACATCGATACCTTGCTGTCGCGCGCAAGCCCGGGTGGCCGGCGATGACGACGAGTGCCGATGAGCCAAAAGCCAAGCGCGGCTTCATCCTGCGTTGCTGGGATTTCGCGATCGAGCTGTGGGGCGTGCTGTCGCGGCCGAGCACGGTGTTCGCGCTCGGCACGCTGGTGCTGGCGGGCTTCGCCGCCGGCGTGATCTTCTGGGGCGGCTTCAACACCGCGCTGGAATTGACCAACACCGAGAAATTCTGCACCAGCTGTCACGAGATGAAGGACAACGTCTTCGCCGAGCTGAAATCGACCATCCACTTCACCAACCGCTCCGGCGTGCGCGCGACCTGCCCCGACTGCCACGTGCCGCACAACTGGACCGACAAGATCGCGCGCAAGATGCAGGCTTCGAAGGAAGTCTGGGGCAAGATCTTTGGCACGATCGACACCAGAGAAAAGTTTCTGGACCACCGGCTCGAGCTCGCCGCGCATGAATGGGCGCGGTTCAAGGCCAATGATTCCCTGGAATGCCGCAACTGCCACAGCGCCGATTCCATGGACATCACCAAGCAGTCGCCACGCGCCTCGGTGGCGCACCAGCGTTTCCTGTTCACCGGCGAAAAGACCTGCATCGACTGCCACAAGGGCATCGCCCACCATCTGCCCGACATGCGTGGCGTGCCGGGCTGGCAATAGGGCCGCGGGCGACCGGATTCACGCTGCTTGAACCCTTGGGGCGAATGGTTAGTTTTGGGGGGTGGCGAATCGCCTCGTTTCGCCCCTCCTCAAGACAGATATGACCAATTTCTCTCCGCATCAGGATGCCGCCCTCAAGGCCGTCGGCGATTGGCTGAAGGCCAAGCCCGGCCGCAACGGCACGCCGCCGATTTTCCGCCTGTTCGGCTTCGCCGGCACCGGCAAGACCACGCTGGCGCGGCATATCGCCGAGGGCGTCGACGGCGAGGTGAAGTTCGCCGCCTTCACCGGCAAGGCGGCCCTCGTCATGCGCAACAAGGGTTGCGACGAGGCCTCCACCATCCACTCGCTGATCTACCGCGCCCGCGAATCCGGCGAGGAGCAGCCGAGTTTCGAGCTGTGGGACGATGCGCCGGCCTCCAAGGCCAAGCTGATCGTGATCGACGAATGCTCGATGGTCGACGCCGAACTGGGCCGCGACCTGATGTCGTTCGATTGCCCGCTGCTGGTGCTCGGCGATCCCGCGCAGCTGCCGCCGATCCAGGGCGGCGGCTTCTTCACCAACACCGAGCCGGACGCGATGCTCACCGAGGTGCACCGCCAGGCCCAGGACGATCCGATCGTGCGGATGTCGATGGACGTGCGCGAGGGCCGCGAGCTCGACATCGGCCGCTACGGCGAGAGCGAGGTGGTGTCGCGCAAGGAGCTCGATCCCGATCGCGTCATGGGCGCCGACCAGGTGCTGGTCGGCCGCAACAACACGCGCCGCGCCTACAACATGCGGGTGCGTCAGCGCCAGAACATCGAAGACACCTTCCCGGTCGCCGGCGACAAGCTGGTCTGCCTGCGCAACAACCGCAAGAAGGGCCTGTTCAACGGCGGCCTGTGGCGCGTGAAATCACGCAACACCTCGCGCTCGAAGTCGCGCATCCTCTCTATGCGGCTGTCGCCCGACGAGGACTTTGGGCACAAGGTCACGAAGGTCTCCGTCCGCGCCGACTGCTTCGAAGGCGGCATCGAGCAGATCGCCTGGGAGCAGCGCAAACCCTATGACGAATTCGACTACGGCTACGTGCTGACCGTGCACAAGTCGCAGGGTTCGCAATGGGACGACGTCGTGCTGTTCGACGAGAGCTTTGCCTTTCAGGACAGCCGCGCAAGATGGCTGTACACGGGCATCACGCGCGCGGCGAAGCGGCTGAGCATCGTGGTTTGACGCCGAACCCCGCTCGCCGTCCCCGATCAAGCATCAAGGTTGCGGACCCGATAGTCCCGGCTCGCGCTCGGCCCGGAAAACATTGCTGTAGAGATTTGCGATCCATTGCCGGCCGCTCGAGGTGATGTTGAGATAGCGTATCGCGGCCTGGATCTGTGGAGCAACGTTGTTCCAGTAAAACTGCGGATATTTGTAGACGACGTCGGCAGGCGTTTCATAGCCGAGCTTCTTGTTCAGGCCGATTTCCTCGAACTCGTGGAACAGAGCGTTCGACTTCCTCAAATAGTTGGGATCGCCAAGCTGGCCGATCAGGTCGGCGGCGCGAAGCAACATACCCTCCTCTTCCATCAGACTGTCGTTTGAGGATTCCGAATAGGGAAAGCGCGTGAATTCTATGGCTCGGGCAATTCGGCCTGCCTCGATCTCTTCGACGTCGTCGAAGCGTTCCAGGACGAACAATTTCGAGCGGTCCACATGATAGGGAGCGAGCGCGGCGTCGGAGGCGCCCCGTGGAAGACTGATCATGCGGCCTTCCAGATCTGCGACATAGGAATCGTCGCTGTCGCCTTGAACGACTCCGCGCACATACCCGATGTCGTGGGTCAGGCACGCCAGGGTGAAATTCGCATAGTCGGCGACTGTCGTTGGCCGCAACAGCATTCGCCCCATCAGGATGTCGTGCCCGGCAAGGGTGACGAGCATCGAGTGCTCGATGTTGTGATACAGGGCGTCGCTGTTGCCGATGCACTCCAATGTGAGCCTGGCCGCAAAGGGAAGAACCTCGGCCAGACGGGCATGCGAAGAGCCAAATCGATCTCGTGTGTCCGAAGTCAAGAACGACGCGAGAGTCTGCGCGACCAGTTCTGGAATTGTGATCATCTGAACACCCATCTCAATGTGCGCTGCGGGGTCTGACGAGCTCCTTCGTGATCGCAAAATAGCACATCGCCGCTCGCTGAGTCGGGCGAATGTTCACATCCGTGCGGAAACTGACCTCAACGGCCGGCGGGTGAATTCCGTTTGGGGGCGGGAGGTTGCGCTCTTCCGTCGCACCTCACACGCAGCCGTCACTTCCCCGCCACGAAATAGAAATCTTCACGCCCCGGCGGCGAGCCGTACGAAAACGGCTGCTGCTCGTGCTTGGTGGCGGACCAGACATCGTCGCGGACGATGTCGAACAATTTCCGGATCTCGACCTTCGGCACCTTGATCTCGCGGGCGAGCGCGGTCGAGAACGGGCTGTCGGCGCCATTGTCGCCGTCGATCGCGGTCTCGCCGTGCTTGGCGGCGTAGACCACCATGAAGCCGGCGCCGGGCTCGATGTTGGAAAAGCCCTTGTCGACCAGTTTCAGCGACAGCGTGTGCTGCATGGTCGGCGCGAACGGATTGTCGCGGCAGGCATCCAAAATCACCAGGCGCACTTTTCGCGCGGCGCCGACGGCGGCGATCACCTGCTCCAGGGCGACGGCCTGGGTCTCGGCATCGCGGTCGACGGCGAGCTTGGCGTCAACGGGAACGAGGTAGTTCACCCCGCCGATCTCGAAGCCGTGGCCGGCGTAGTAGACCACCGCCCAATCGGCCTTTTCCGCCTCCTCGGCGAAAGTCTTGAGCGCGTCGAAGAACTTGTCGCGGGTGAGGTCGCTGACCGAGATCACGGTCTGGAAGCCGACATCCTTCAGCACGCTCGCGATCATCTTCGAATCGCGCGGCGGATTGGGCAGGGCGTGGACGTTCTTGTAGGCGCCGTTGCCGATCACCAGCGCAACGCGGCGGCCGCTGGGCGCGGCGCCCGGCGTCTGGGGCGTCAGTGCGGCGAGCCGCTCCTGCGCGATGGTGCGGGCGCGCGCGACGTCGAGCTCGTCGAACTTTGTCAGCGAATAGGCCGCCGAGCGATAGTCGGCGCGGGCCTGGCCGAGATCCTTTTTGCGCTCGTAGACCTGGCCGCGGCCGGAATGCGCGCGGATGTTGTTCGGGTTGATCTGGAGCGCCGCATTGTAGTCCTTCAGCGCGGCGTCGAGATCGCCCTTCATCATGCTGACATCGGCACGATTGTTGATCGCGCCCGTGTTCTTCGGTTGCTTTTCGATGATGCCGTTGCAATCGGCAAAGGCCTGGTCGAACTTGCCCATCAGGCCGTAGGTGATGCAGCGGTTGCTGGCGATCTGCGGCGCGGTCGGATCGATCTTCTCGGCCTCCGCGAAATCGGCGAGCGCACCGTCATAATCCTTCATCAACGTGCGCACGCGCGCACGATTGGTCCAGCCGAGGATGAATTTCGGCGTGTATTTGATCGACAGGCTGAAATCGTCGAGCGCGCTTTGCAGTGCGTTCCGGCGCAGCTGAATGACGCCGCGATTGTTGTAGGGAACGCCGTAGGTCGGCCGCTTCTGGAGCGCAAGATTGAAGTCCGCCATCGCAAGGTCGTCCTGGCCCGTGCGCTCGTAGGCGATGCCGCGCAAATTGAGGATGATGGCATTGTCGGGATCGAGATCGACGCCCATGGACAGGGTCTCGATCGCATGCAAATTGTCGCGCTTGTTGATCAAATTATTGCCGCGCACGGACAGCGCGACCGCCTTGTCCTTGCCGGTGACGCGATCGGCGTTGAGCAGGTTCTCGCAGGCCGTGGTCCGCGCCTGGGCGTCGGCCTGGCGGTCACGACAAATGGCGAGGTCGTCGCCGGCTTGCGGCTCGGCGGCGGCGGCGATCGCGACGCCGGAGACGAGGATGACTGATATCAGGGGGACGACGCGCAGCATGTTGTCAGATCAGCTCCAGCCACCACATTTCTAAGTCGATCAGCGATCGCGCCGGTTCATCTAGCCGGAGTTCCCCAGCCCGCCAAGCCGGCCCAGGGGCTGCGGCTTTTTTTCACGGACTCGTGTCTCTCTCCCCGTAACAATCGCCCGGTCCGTCCGTATCTCCGGTGTCTGAAAACGCCGGGCAGGCTGTTCGCCCGCCCTCAACCGCCCTAAACTGTCAGGCCTTCCGAAAGAGGATCCGCCATGCGCCGCTCCGTCCTGTCCCTGCTCGCCGCCACCACCGCCTTGACGCTGGCCTTTGCCGCACCGACCCGGGCCGCCGAAGACGGCGTCGTGATCCCCGCCCCCGCAATGGACGCGGCCCCCGCGAGCGGCATCCAGACCGCGGTGATCGCCGGCGGTTGCTTCTGGGGCGTGCAGGGCGTGTTCCAGCACACGGCCGGCGTCGTCAACGCCGTCTCCGGCTATGCCGGCGGCACCAAGGCGACCGCCGACTACCAGACCGTCTCGAGCGGCCGGACCGGCCACGCCGAGTCGGTTGAGATCAAGTTCGACCCGAAGAAGATCTCCTACGGCAAGATCCTCCAGATCTACTTCTCGGTGGCGCACGATCCGACCCAGCTCAACCGCCAGGGACCGGACAGCGGCACGCAATATCGCTCGGCGATCTTCACCACCTCCGACGAGCAGAAGAAGGTCGCGGAGGCCTATATCGCCCAGCTCGACAGCGCCAGGGTGTTCAGCAAGCCGATCGTGACCAAGGTCGGCGCGCTGGAGGCGTTCTATCCGGCCGAGGGCTATCACCAGGACTATCTGACGCTGCACCCGAACCAGCCCTACATCGCCTATAACGACATCCCGAAGGTCGAGAACCTGAAAAAACTGTTCGCGGATAACTACATTGAGAAGCCGACGCTGGTGAGCGCCAGCAAGGCCACCAACTGATCGCGAGATCATCGACAACAAGATCATCAGACAAACGGGAGACCCATGCCCGACACCAAGACGAAATCCACCGACGACAAGGTCATCAAGAGCGAAGAGCAGTGGCGAAGCGAATTGTCGCCGGTGCAGTACGCGGTGCTGCGAGAGAAGGCGACCGAGCGTCCCTTCTCCGGCGAATATGAGCACGACCACCGTGCCGGCACCTATGTCTGCGCCGGCTGCGGCAATGTGCTGTTCGAGTCCGACGCCAAGTTCGACTCCGGCTGCGGCTGGCCGAGCTTCACCGCGCCCGCGGTCGAGAACCATATCGACGAAGAGCGCGATACGACGCACGGCATGATCCGCACCGAGGTGCTCTGCTCCAAATGCAGCGGCCATCTCGGCCATGTCTTCCCGGACGGACCGGGGCCGACCGGCCTGCGCTACTGCATCAATTCGGCGGCGCTGAAGCTGGAGCCGAAATAAGATAGCACGCCGCCGGGTTCCCCGATGGAACCCGGCGGCGCGTTGTGCTTTTCTTGTCTGGCGGTGCAGCCGTTGAGCGTCATCCGGCGGCCGCCAGGGAGGACGCCATGTCACTCGGGACCATCCTGATCATCCTGGTGATCATCTATCTCTTGGGCGGCTGGTCCGGCCGGATCGGCGGTTACGGCTACGGCATGGGCCATTCCGGCATGGGGATCGGCGGTGTCGTTCTGGTGGTGCTGCTCGTCCTGCTGCTTCTTGGCAAGTTGTAAACCATACAAGCCACTGAAATTATTTAACTTTCTGCGGCTGCGGACCTGCCATGCATGGATTCATCATCTCCCATCGCAGGGGTCGCATTTCTGTCAAAACGGCCTATATTAGTGGACGAAAATGATGTGCGGCGGGCCCGCTTGATTGCGGCCTCCGCCCTCCCAAACCCCACGCGCTTAAAGCCCCAGACAAGATCACGAGGTCTTTGACCATGCGTCCACTGCGTCCGTTCAACTTCAACACCTCCGCCGAGCTCTTCCCCGCCGCCATCCGCAAGAAGAAGCGCGCGGGCTTTACCTATCGCCGGTTCGGCACCGCGGCCGAAGCCGTGCAGTTCGCGATGGAGCAGTTGCCGACGGATTCGCTGAATGGCGCGTATCTCCAGGTCGAGGAAGCCCGTTTCGACCAGAACGGCATCCGCTCGCTCTATGAGAGCGAGGCCTTCCCGCTGCCGCGCCACCGCAAGCCGGAACCGGTCGCCGAGACCGACGCCGACGCGGCGTAAATTCTTCTAAAGCCTCCGATGTGCGCGGAAAGCGCGACGGCCGAAAGGCTGTCGCGCTTTCGGCGTTTGGAGCGCGCTCCGTCTTCTCCCTCGCCCCGTTCTTACGGGGAGAGGGTTGGGGTGAGGGGCTCTTTCCGCATAGGCAGTGAGAATTGGACTCGCGGAGAGTCCCCCTCACCCGCCGCGCGCGGGACGATGCTCCGCATCGCCCGGAGCGCGTCGGCCTCTCCCCGCAAGCGGGGCGAGGCGAAGAAGCACCGCACTCGCTGCTAAATCCGCGGCTGCTTGTCGAGCCAGCGGCGCAACAGGCGCACGTTGCGCATGTTGGCGCGGAACATGACGTCGAAGGCGTCGCCCACGAACGGCACGATGCCGACCACGCCGTCGACCGCGACATTGCCGAGCATCCGCGCGGTGATGTACCAGGGCGCCCCCAGGGCGCGGGCCTCGCGCACCAGCCACAGCGAGATCGCGGTGGTGATGATGTCGCCGACAACGGGGATCAGGCCGATCAGCCCGTCGATGCCGTAGCGGATCTTGGTGCCCGGCAGGATGAAGGCGACATCGAGCAGCTTTGCGAGCGCCTCGAGCCGCGCGATGCGCTGCTCGCGCGTCAGATTGCCGAACGGGTTGCCAGCGAACTGACCTTCTTTGCCGAATTCGAAGCGAAACTCCTGAAACCCCTGCTCCAGGCTTTCGGGGCGGATCTCACGGCCGTCCTGATCGATGATCGGCCCGTGCGCCTCACGGTCCGAAAAACCGGCGCGCGACTGCGTCCCCGAGCGGGACCTGCGTGGCGTGAGAATGTCATCGTCGGGCATGGTCATGGCCATTGGAGGAACGCACGAGCGCTGCAGAGGTTGCTGCGCCGCGACCGAAGGTCGCGCGCTCAGCTCGCCGCCGCCGCCGGTTGCGGCTCCTCGATATAGTGATGCACGAACCAGGATGACAGCACCGCCGGCACGAAACCGACCAGGCCGTACAGGACGAACTGCACCGTGCCCGAATCCGACCCGCGCGAACCATAGGTGATCGCCGCCAGGATGAAGGCGAACAGGCCGACCAGCAGCATCCGCAGCACCGGGCCGATCCGCCTGACATGGATCAGGATGTCATCGACCGCGCCGATCATCAGCGACGGCAGGAAGCCGAACAGATAGCTGTATTGCAGCGTCTTGAAGAACACGACGAACAGCTTGCCGACCTCGCCGAGACTGGTCTGGGTCCAGTAGCCGGACTGGTAGGTCGTCGTCAGCAGCAGCAGGAAGCCGCCCACGAACGGACCGACCAGCGCAAACACCAGATAGCGTTTCATCAAGAACTCCTCATACGCAGAGGCATTTATAGCAGCGCGGCGGGAACCTTGGATAGCAGGACTGCGGGCGGTTTGGGGGGAACAAGTGGCAAGGCCGCGGGTTCAGACAGGACTTGAAATTCACCTGTCAGATCTGGAGCCGCCAATGTCTCGTAAACTGTTCTTGCTGGCGACGATCACGCTTGCGGCCGCCGGCGGCCTGTCGAACGCGCCCGCCTTTGCACAAGGCCATATGGGCACGCCGCAAGAGCAGAAGGCCTGCTCGCGCGACGCCTCGCGGCTGTGCCGCAAGGACCTCGGCAACGACGGTGCGGTACAGGGCTGCCTGCAGGCCAACCGCGCCAAGCTGTCGAAGTCGTGCAGCAAGGTGTTCGAGAGTCACGGCATGTGAGATCGCATCCGCATTTTGCGTGACGGTCTCGCAACATTTGCGAATTCCTTCGCGCCGCCCATTGCAGCTTCGTAACAATCGCGCATACTCGAATCGGGCGGCGCAGCACTTTTCGATTCGAACATCAAGAGATCGAGCGACCACATGCGGGATTGAGCTCCCGGCGTGAAGGCTGAGACATGCGGCAGATCAAGCCGCGTGCGGCGCCCCAAAACCAAGTGGTTCAAACCGCGGAACTCGGGGACGCATTCTTCATGACACGCTACCAAACCATCGCTTCGCTATTCGCCTTCGCCGTCACGGCCTTCACCCTCCAGACATCACCCGCCCTCGCCTTCTCGTCCGAAGCGCAGCAGATGTGCTCGGGCGATGCGATGCGGCTGTGCTCCAGTGAAATCCCAGACATCCCGCGCATCAGGGCCTGCATGGTGCAGAAGAAGGCGCAGGTCAGCCCCGGCTGCCGCGCCGTGATGGATCGCGAAGCGGCCGCAGCAGCATCCCGCAAGCGGGAAGCGGCCGCGCAGTAAGCGGCTTGGCAAATCTTCGATTGACCGCGCTGCCAGTTGGAGGGTTCGGTTCACCTCTCCCGTAGGGAGAGGTCGGAGCGTCGCAGATGCGATCCTGGTGAGGGGTTACGGTCTCACGGAACGTTGCGGCCCCTCACCCGGATTGCTCAGGCGCGCAATTGCGCGCCAAAGCAATCCGACCTCTCCCCGCTGGGGAGAGGTGCACAGGCCTAGTCGCCCCACTGCGCGAAGGCGTCGTTGAAGGCGCGTTCGCCGGGGGCGCCCTTCTCGATGGCGATGATGGCACGGCGCTGGTTGGCATAGACCAGCGGCACGTCGAACCACGAGCGCTCCTTCAGGAGCTGGACGTTGCGGGCGCGGTCGGCGTCGACATTGGAGAGACCGACCAGGAAGAAGCCGTCGGTGACCTTGACGGCGAGACCCGCGAGCGGCGTGCCGCGCGCCTGCTCATTCGACTTCATCAGGATGCCCGGCACGTTGGAAACGCTGCCGCCCGGAAAGTCCGGCGGCAGGATGAAGGTCAGCTCGGCCGTGTGGCTCGCCGGCAGCGACGAGTCGGTATTGCGGCGGAACGACATCGTCATCTTGAACTTGCGGTCGGGGATCTCGATGTCGGCACGCACGGCGATGTCGGCCTTCTGGTTACCCGACGCCTTGATCGGCTCGAGCCGCCACACCACCGAACCGACATATTGCTTGCCCTTCGGGTCGGACGGATCCTCGTCATAGAGCACGACCTTCTGCGCCACCGGCGCGGCCGGCTGGTCGCTGGCCGAGGGCTGGCCGACGCGATCCGGAATCTTCGGCTTGCTCTGCGGCTGCGAGGCATCCTTCGGCGCCTCCACCACCTGGGTGGGCGAAGGCTTGAACAGATTGGTCGCGGTCTGCACCAGCTGCTTGCCCCAGAGGATGCCGGCGCCGACCAGGATCAGCACGATGCCGATGGCGATCGCGCTCTTGAACGGGAAGACCGAGCCGCTGCGCTTGGGCTTCTTGGCGCCGCGGTCGGGCGCAATGCGCGGACGCGGCGACGGCGGCTGCGGCGCGTAGCGCTCAGCCTCCTCGATCGACTCGTCATAGGAATAGGGTGCGTCGGGTTCGGCGGCGCGGTTTTCCAGGCTCGGCTCGAGCCGGTCGAATTCCGGCGAGGGCGACGGCACGTTGGCGTAGGTGCGGCGCGCGGCGCGATTGGCCTGCGCGGCGGCACCGCCGAGATCATTGACGTCGGCCGTGATGTCGCGGAAGCCGCGCACGCCCGGCGCCGGCGGCAATGGCGGCGGCGGTCCGCTGTCCTGCGGGCGGCGCGGAGGTGAGCGTCCGGCCGGCGGCTCCGGCGGGCCGGGCTGGCGCGGCGGCGCATCGAAACGAGGGGCACGGGGCGGACGCGGCGCGTCGTTCTGGTCATCGCCGCCAAGCGGCGGGCGATCGTTGCGCGGCGGCGGTGCGGCGGGACGGGCCCGTGGCGGTCCGGCCGGCTGAGGAGATGCTTGCGGAGTGTTGTCGGCCGCACGCGCACTGGCCCGGCGGAACGCATCGCCGCTGCCGCCCCCGCTGCGGGGGCCGCCACCGGGGCGCGAGGCCTCGCGGGCCCGCTGGGCGGCTTCCGATTCGACCTTGCGGACGGCCTCTTCCAGCGACAGCCGCTCGCGGGTGATCTCGGATTCGGAGAGCGGCGGCTGCACGCTGCGCAGCTGCGCGATCAGGGCCGTGCGCGCCCGTTCATAGAGCGCGCGCCGGCTTTCGCCGGGAGCGTTGGGGTCCAGGGCGGCAATAGCGCGGGCGATCAGCGGATAGTAATCAGCCATTTCTACTCAACTATACCCGCGTCCCGGTAAGAGATCGTTAAGCCTCAAACGGATTTTGCACCAGGATAGTATCTTCGCGTTCGGGGCTGGTGGAAAGCAGGGCCACCGGGCACCCGACCAATTCCTCGATCCGGCGGACATATTTGATGGCCTGGGCCGGCAGGTCGGCCCAGGACCGCGCGCCGGCGGTCGGCTCCTTCCAGCCCTCGATGGTCTCCCAGATCGGCTCGACCCGGGCCTGCGCCCCCTCGCCGGCCGGGAAATAATCGATCTCCTTGCCGTCGAGCTTGTAGCCGACGCAGACCTCGATCGAATCGAAGCCGTCGAGAATGTCGAGTTTTGTGAGTGCCAGTCCGTTGATGCCACAGGTGCGGACCGTCTGGCGGACCAGCACGGCGTCGAACCAGCCACAGCGGCGCTTGCGCCCGGTATTGACCCCGAACTCGCGGCCGCGACGGCCGATCTCCTCGCCGATCTCGTTCAGCAGCTCGGTCGGGAACGGCCCCTGACCGACGCGGGTCGTGTAGGCCTTGCAGATGCCGAGCACGTAGCCGACCCCGCTCGGACCGATGCCCGTTCCGGTCGCGGCCTGCGCCGCCACGGTGTTGGACGAGGTGACGTAGGGATAGGTGCCATGGTCGACGTCGAGCAGCGCGCCTTGCGCGCCCTCGAACAGGATGCGCTTGCCGGCACGCCGCTCGGCATCGAGCAGGCGCCACACGGTCTCCGCATAGGGCAGCAGCTGCGGCGCCAGCGCGCTCAGCTCCTTCAGGATCTCGTTGCCGTCGAACTCCGGCAAATTGAGGCCGCGACGCAGCGCGTTGTGGTGCGCCAGCAGCCGGTCGATCTTGTGCGGGAGCGTGTCGAGGTCGGCGAGGTCCATCAGGCGGATCGCGCGGCGGCCGACCTTGTCCTCATAGGCCGGACCGATGCCGCGGCGGGTGGTGCCGATCGCGGTCGCGGAATTGGACGATTCGCGAAGCGCATCGAGCTCGCGGTGCAGCGGCAGGATCAGGGTCACGCTCTCCGCGACGCGCAGATTCTCGGGGCCAACCGCGACGCCCTGGCCGCGCAGCTTGGTCACCTCGTCGAGGAAGGCCTGCGGATCGAACACGACGCCGTTGCCGATCACCGCCAGTTTCGACGGGCGCAGCACGCCCGAAGGCAACAGCGCGAGCTTGTAGGTCTCGCCGTTGATGACCAGCGTATGGCCGGCATTATGCCCGCCCTGGAAGCGCGCGACGATGTCCGCCTGCTCCGACAACCAGTCGACGATCTTGCCCTTTCCTTCGTCGCCCCACTGGGCGCCGACGACGACAACATTGGCCATTCGCGGGTAATCCTTCGAAGAATTTAGATGCGCCCAGCCCAATTCCCGGCCTGGAGCCGTTCGTATGCGGGGCAGCCAACCGGATAAAGGAAGCAGCCTCTCTAAGCAAGCAAGAACGGGGCTTTTTGAGGACCCAACGCCCGATCCAAGCCTTTGATATCCCCGGAAAATCCGGACATGTTCCCAGACCATGGGCCGACCTCGACCAAAGCGCTAGGCACAGCGTCGGCCGCTGCATGGTCGCGATGCGCCCGCCCCCGTTGATGCAGCCGCGATTTCCGTGTCTTTGAACGGTGCCGGGCTATGAGCCGGCCCGGACAGAGCCGGGCCGGCGGCCTTGGTGCAGTCCACCGCGGGGCCATAACAATCACAATGTCCGCCACCGGCCAGACCACGAGCGCCGACACATCCGGCCACAACTGGATCGCCAACCAGCCTTATCTCCTGCTCAGCATCACCGCGCTGTGCTGGGCCGGCAATGCGGTCGTGGGGCGGCTCGCCGCCGGCCATATCCCGCCGGTGACGCTGTCCTTCCTGCGCTGGACCTTCGCCTTCCTGCTGGTGCTGCCGTTCGCCTGGAAGCATCTCGCCCAGGACTGGCCCGCGATCCGCGACAAACTCGGCCTGATGATCGTGCTGTCGATCACCGGCATCGGCGCCTTCAACACCCTGCAATATTGGGCGCTGGAGCATACCCAGGCGCTCAACACCCTGCTGCTGCAGTCGGCCGCGCCGCTGGTCGTGGCGCTGTGGTCGCTGGTCATCCTCGGCATCCGCCTCACCCTTGCGCAGGCCTTCGGCGTGGCTCTTTCGATGTGCGGCGTGCTGATCATCCTGCTGCATGGCGATATCACCACGCTGTCGAACATCGCCTTCAACAAGGGCGACCTGATCTTCATCGTCGCGCTGATCATCTTCGCGCTCTATTCGGTGCTGACGCTGAAGCGGCCTCCGATCCACGGCCTGTCGTTCCTCGCCTTCACCTTCGGTGCCGGTGCGGCCTGCCTCATCCCGCTGGAGATCTGGGAATTGTCGGCGCGCCCCGTCATGAAGCTCGACGGGCCGAACCTGCTGACGCTGTTCTACGTCTCGGTGTTTCCCTCGACGCTTGCCTATCTCTGTTTCAACCGCGGCGTCCGCCTGATCGGCGCCAACCGCGCCGCACCGTTCTTCCACGTCGTGCCGGTGTTCGGCTCGATCATGGCGATGGCCTTCCTGGGCGAGCACCCGCAGGCCTTCCACTTCATCGGTTTTGCCCTGGTGCTGTCGGGCGTGTTCGTCGCGTCAAGGAAGCAGACGAGTTAATTCGTCCTGAACTTGCTGTACGCCTCGCTGGTCGCGATGATGACGTGTTCGGCGCAGCCGTTGACGCGGTGCGGATCGGCATCGCGCTCGTAGGCTTCCGACGTCATCATGTCGAGGAACGCGGTGACCGACGGATAGAACACCAGCGCGACGAAATCCCAATTGTTGCCGGCGTGCGGGCCGAGCGCGATCGTCCTGGTCTCGCCGGTCCACAGCAGCGTGCCGCCGCGCGCCCTGATCATGGGCACGGTGATCGCGCTGTAGCGCAGATACGCATCCCAGCCGGAGCCGTCACCGTCGCGCGAGCGCGCGTGGAAACGCATCAGGTTCAGCATCACCACCGGCGCATGCCGGTCGAGCTGCTCCAGGCCCACAATGTTCAACATATTGACCGCCAATGGCACCTCCTCAGGGCTCGCCTGCATTGTAGCATTGCGGCGGCGTGACTTGTCTCACGACGGCGATCCGGCGCAAGGTCGTATGTGACGCCAATGACGATCGCATCGCCCGCGCCACCTGCCTCTCACCCGGTCAGCTGGCTCAACAACCAGCCCTATCTGCTGCTCAGCCTGAGCTCGCTGTTCTGGGCCGGCAACATCGTGCTCGCGCGCCATGTCGGCGCGCATGTGCCGCCGCTGACGGTGACGACGATCCGCTGGTTCGGCGTGTTCCTGATCCTGCTGCCGTTCTCATGGCCGCATCTGAAGCGCGACTGGCCGGCCTTGCGCAAAAGCCTGCCGCTGATGCTGTTCCTGTCGCTGGTCGGCTTCGCCTTCAACAACGCGATCTCCTACTGGGCCCTGCAATATACCGAAGCGCTGAACGCGCTGCTGATCCAGTCGGCAGGTCCCCTGTTCGTGGCGCTGTGGTCGCTGGTGCTGTTCGGCGTGCGGCTGACCGGCGGTCAGCTCGCCGGCATCGCGATCTCGCTGGTCGGCGTGCTGGTCATCATCCTGCGTGGCGATCTCGCGGCGCTGGCCAGCATCTCGTTCAACAGGGGCGACATCATGTTCGCCTCCTCGCTGGTGGCGTTCGGCATCTACTCCGCCTTCATCCCGCGCCGGCCGAAAGTTCATCAGCTGTCGTTCCTGTCTTTCACCACCTGCTGTGGCGCCTTCATGCTGCTGCCGACGGCGATCTGGGAGACGTGGAGCGGCAATGTCATGCAATTCGACACGGTGACGCTGCTGACGCTCGGCTACATCCTGATCTTCCCTTCGACGCTCGCCTATCTGTTCTTCAACCGCGGCGTCGCGCTGATCGGGCCGAACCGTGCCGCGCCGTTCTTTCATCTGGTGCCCGTGTTCGGCTCGGCGATGGCGATCCTGCTGCTCGGCGAAAAGCTCCAGCCGTTTCACCTGATCGGCTACGCGCTGGTGCTCGCCGGCGTCGTGATCGCCTCGCGCCAGGGCTCGGCCGTGAAGTAATTCCGCGGAGCGGACGCGGTGCGCTCGCTACCGTCTTCCGGTTTTGATGTGGACCGGCTAGGTTCCCCGCCAACGAAAAAGAGGGAACGTCCGAACATGCTGTCATCGCTCATGCGCGCCTTGCGCACCGTCGGCGCCGCCGTGCTGTGTCTTGCTGCCGCATCCGCCGCGCAGGCCGATAATTGGCCGAGCCGCAACATCACGCTGGTGCTGCCGTTTGCGGCCGGCAGCGGCACCGACACCACGACGCGGCTGATCTCGCAGCATTTGTCGCAGGCGCTCGGCGTCGGCATCGTGATCGAGAACAAGGCGGGCGCCAACGGCATGATCGCGGCGACCTATGTCGCGCGCGCGGCGCCCGACGGCTACACGCTGCTGGTGACCACCAACACGACCCATTCGGCCAATCCCTATCTGCTCAAGAGCCTGACCTACGATCCGGTGAAGGATTTCACCCCGATCGCGCGCACCGGCGATCTGCCCTTCATGCTGGTGATCCACCCCGACGTGCCGGCCAAGACCGTCGCCGAGCTCGTCGCCTACGGCAAGGCCAATCCGGGCAAGCTGAGCTACGCCTCGGGCTCGTCCTCGGCGATCGTGTCGGGCGCGACCTTCGCGCACAATGCGGGGCTCGACCTCTTGCACGTGCCCTACAAGAGCTCGCCGCCGGCGCTCAACGACGTCATGGGCGGCCGCGTCTCGATGATGTTCGTCGACATCCTGACCGGCCTGCCGCATGTCCAGGGCAACGCGCTGCGCGCGCTCGCCGTCACCACCAAGGACCGCACGCCGCTGATCCCCAGTCTTCCCTCGATGCAGGAGGCCGGCGTGCCTGATTTCGACATCTCGTCATGGCAGGGTTATTTCGGCCCGGCCGGCATGCCGAAGGAGATCGTGACGCGGCTCAACGCCGAGATCCGCAAGATCGTCGAGAAGCCGGAGATCAAGGCCCAGCTCGCCACGCTCGGCATGGACGCGTTCTCCGGCACGCCGGAACAGCTCGGCACGTTCGTGAACGAGCAGCTGGTGCTGTGGGAGCGGCTGATTCGGGATGCCGGGATCGAGAAGCAGTAGGGCTCTCGTACGACGATCACGTAGGGTGGGCGAAGCGAAGCGTGCCCACGGAAACTTCATCGCGCACTCAAAACGAAAAGGTGGGCACGACGCTTTCGCGTCTTTGCCCACCCTACGAATTCAGCGCCAAGAACTTCGGCGCCAAGAACTTCGGCGCCAAGAACTCAGCGCAAGAATTTACGCCGCGCGCACCTTGGCGAGGAAGCCGTCCACCGCGCTGCGCAGCGCGCCGGACTGGCTGTCGAGCTCGCGGGCGTTGGTCAGCACGTCGCTGGCCGCACTGCCGGTCGCTTCCGCGGCCGAAGTGACGCTGCCGATATTGGCGTTGATCTCGTTCGAGCCGGCCGCGACCGACTGGATGTTGCGGGCGATCTCGCGGGTGGCCTCGCCCTGCTGCTCGATCGAGGCCGAAATGCCGGCGGTGATCTCGCTCATCTCGGCGATGGTCTGGGTGATGCCGCCGATCGCTGCGACCGCATCGCTGGTCGAGGTCTGCATCGCCGCCACTTGCGCGGAGATTTCCTCGGTGGCCTTGGCGGTCTGGTTGGCCAGCGCCTTGACCTCGGAGGCGACGACGGCGAAGCCGCGGCCGGATTCACCGGCACGTGCCGCCTCGATGGTGGCGTTGAGCGCGAGCAGATTGGTCTGCGCTGCGATCGAATGAATGAGCTTGACGACCTCGCCGATCTTCTCGGCACCGGTCGAGAGCTCCTGCACCGTGGCGTTGGTACGCTCGGCGTCGCTGACGGCGCGGCTCGCCACTTCGGTCGAGCGCGTCACCTGGCGGGAAATTTCCGCAACCGAGCTCGACAGCTCTTCGGCGGCCGCCGCAACCGTGCCGACATTGCCGGACGCCTTCGACGAGGCCGCACCGACCGTCGCCGCGCGCGACGAGGCGTCGCTGGCGGTTGCGGTCATCGACTGCGCCGTCGACTGCATGCCGGCCGCGGCCGAGGAGACCGAGCGGACGATGCCGTTGACGCTGCGTTCGAAGTCGTTGGCGATATTTTCCATCGCGCTGCGACGCTCCGCCGCGGCACGGTCCTTGGCCGCCGCATCGGTCTGCTCGAGGTCGCGGATGCGAACGGCGTTGTCCTTGAAGATCTGGACGGTCGCAGCCATCGCGCCGACCTCGTCGCCACGACCGACGCCGGGGATGTCGCCCTCGAGCTTGCCGTCGGCAAGATCCTTCATGCGCGTGCCGAGCAGCGCCAGCGGACGGCTGATGCTGCGGCCGAGCAGCCAGGCAACGCTGCCGGCGACGATGACGATGCCGAGCATGGCAAGGCCGAGCAGCCAGTAGACCGGGCCCATCTTCTGGTCGATGTCCTCGAGATAGGCGCCGGTGCCGAGATACATGTCGAAGCCGGGAACGGCGACGGCGTAACCGATCTTGCGGATCGGCGTTTCCTGGCCGGGCTTCACATATTCATAGTACAGCAGGATCGAGCCGTTGGCCTTGACGCCGTCCATCAGTTCGACCGACAGCTTGCGGCCGTTGGTCACGACGTCCATGCGGTTGGTGCCGATCTGCTTCGGATCGGGTGCGAGCTGGGTGATGCCGTCATAGGATGTGCCGAACAGATAACCCGAGCCGTTGTCATAGGTCATCGAATTGCCGTAGCGGCGAAGCTCGGCCATGGCCGCATCCTTCGTCAGCTCGCCGGCATCGACGCGCTTCTTCAGCGCGGCTGCATAGTTGCGACCGAGATCGACGATCGCCTTGGTCTGGTCGATGCGGGCGTCGACCATGGCGCGCTTCATCAGGTAACCGGCCAGGACTCCGGAGATGCACAGGCCGAACAAGGTGACGCCGACGAGAATGCCAAGCTTGGGCGCGATTTTCAGATTGCTCAACTTCACGGGGTGGGCTCCGGAAAAAAGGGATGCGGGCGCGCGAGTGAATCGATCGAAATTGAATCAACTTTTAGTGTGAGACCCCTTAGCAAGTTACTTACGTGCCTCCGTAGAAGCCCGTACGATGCCGGGATTTCGGCAAATATTCGCCGGATCGACAACCGGGAATTGTACGCGACCGGATCGATTTCGCGTAAAAGACGCAAAGGCCCGATCGAGAAGGCCGGGTCGCAACAAGAACCGACAAACCAAATCGGGAGCAGGAAATGCCGAAATACAGGGTGGTGACGCCGAAGGGCGCGAGTTTCACGGTCGCGGGCAGCGATTACTCCTACGAGCGCGAAGCGCTCGATCCGATCGATGCCGAGATCGTCGAGGCACCGGCCAACGAGGCGGAGTTCATCGCCGCCGCCAGGAATGCCGATGCGATCTACGCCAAGGGCATCCCGATCACCAAATCGATCATCGACACTCTCGAGAACTGCAAGGTCATCACGCTCGGTTCCGTCGGCGTCGACAGCGTCGATGTGAAGGCCGCGACCGCGCGCGGCATTCCCGTCACCAACATCCCCGACACCTTCATCGAGGAGGTCGCCGACCATGCCATGATGCTGCTACTCGCCGGCTTCCGCCGCCTGGTCGAGCAGGACAAGATGGTGCGCAGCGGCCGCTGGGCCGAGGGCAGGCCTGCGCTCCTGAAGGTTCCGCGGCTGATGGGCCAGACGCTCGGCTTCATCTCGTTCGGCCGCGTCGCGCGTGCGGTTGCGAAGCGCGCCGCGCCGTTCGGCCTGCGCATGATGGCCTATGATCCCTTCATCCAGGAAACGCTGATGTGGGACCACGGCGTCATCCCGGCGACGCTGAACGAGGTGCTGTCGCAATCCGACTTCGTCTCGATGCATGCACCTGCCCGGCCCGAGGTGCATCACATGCTGACCGAGAAGCATTTTCGGCAGATGAAGAAGGGCTCGATCTTCATCAACACCGGGCGCGGCGCGACCGTGGATGAGGAGAGCCTGATCAAGGCGCTACAGGAGGGCTGGATCGCGCATGCCGCGCTCGACGTGCTGGAGAAGGAACCGCCGTCGCACAACAACCCCATCCTGGGCATGGAGAACGTGACCCTGACCGCCCATGTCGCCTCGGCCTCGGCACGGTTCGACGAGGCGCGCAAGCGCCGCGTGGGCTACGAATTGTCACTGGTGCTTCAGGGCATGTGGCCGGTAAGCTGTGTCAATCCGTCGGTGCTGCAAGACACCGCGCTCCGCCGCTGGCAGCCCGTCGGCATGGATCGCGGCCCGAACAGCTAAGGCGGCCGGCCGCAAATCGCGCGCCGAAAGAACGAAACGGCCCTTCACCGGCGATCAACGCCGGGAAGGGAGACATCATAGGGAGGAACTGATGAGGAACGACATCACACGTCGTGATGCCTTGGCGCTGGGCCTGTCTGCTGCGACGTTCGCCGCCACTGGTGCTGCAGCGCAAACATCGAACATCAAGGCCGCCGACGTCCCCGCGCCGAAACTGCCGATCGAGAAGGGCGCAAGCTTGCGCATGCTGCGGCCGGTGCGCTTCGTCCAGGCCGACGAGGACGTGTTCCGCGCCAATGCGGCCAAGTTTACCAAAGAGACCGGCGTCGAGGTCAAGGTCGATTTCGTCGGCTGGGAGGACATCAACCAGCAGACCGCGGTCACCGCCAATTCCGGCGCCGGCCCCGACATCATCATCGGCTTCTCCGACGCACCGCACATCTATATCGACAAGCTGATCGAGCTGACCGACGTCGCCGATTACGCCGGCAAGCGTTACGGTGGCTGGCTGCCGCTGGCGCAGCGTTACGGCAAGAAGAACAAGAGCGACACCTGGATCGGACTGCCGTTCGGTGCGACCGCCGGTCCGCTGATCTACCGCAAGTCGATCCTGCAATCGGTCGGTTTCGACAAGGTGCCGGAAGACCATGCCGGCATCCTCGATCTCTGCCAGAAGCTGCAAAAGGCCGGCAAGCCGGCGGGCTTCGCGCTCGGCAACGCCAAGGGCGACGGCAACGGCTTTGCGAGCTGGGCGCTGTGGTCGCACAATGCCGCCCTGCTCAACGAAGAGGGCGACGTCACCATCAACAGCAAGGAGACGATTGCCGCGCTGAACTGGGTCAAGCAGCTCTACCCGACCTTCATCGCCGGCACGACCTCGTGGAACGACGTCAGCAACAACCGCGCCTATGCCGCGCAGGAGATCGCGCTGACCGCCAACGGCGTCTCGCTGTATTTCTCGCTGAAGAACGACCCCGCGACCAAGGCGATCGCCGACGACAGCGAGCATCAGCTGCTGCCGAAGGGCGTGGCCAAGGTCTCGCCGATGGCGGGCCTGACGCTGAATGCCATGGTGTTCAAGCACAGCCAGTACCCCAACGCCGCAAAGGCCTTCCTGCAATTCATGCTGGAGAAGGACCAGTACGAGCCGTGGCTCAACGCCAACTCCGGCTACTGGGCGCAGCCGCTCGCGGCCTATGCCGAGGCCGCCGTGTGGTCGCAGGATCCGAAGGTGAAGCTGTTCAAGGACACCATGAACAGCACCTATTACGACGGCTATGCGGGCCCGATCTCGACGGCGACCGGTGCGGTCAGCGCCGACTACGTGCTGATCCAGATGTTCGCGTCGGTTGCGACCGGCGCGGCCACACCGGAGGCCGCCGCCGCAGAAGCCGAGCAGCGCTGCAAGCGGTATTTTAGGCGGCAGAAGTAAGACAGAGCGACCGCCATTGCGAGGAGTGAAACGACGAAGCAATCCAGACTGCGGCTGCAGAGACAGACTGGATTGCTTCGCTTCGCTCGCAATGACGGGTGTGGTGACCTTCAACGACAGGACAACGCCCTGATGTCCGTGACCACCCTCTCCTCACCCGTACTGGTGCAGCGGCAACCGAACTGGCTGGTGCGCCTGTTCGACTACAAGCCGTTCCTGGTCGTGATGTGCCTCGCACCCGCGATCGGGCTGCTCGCGGTCTTCCTGACCTATCCACTCGGGCTCGGCCTCTGGCTCGCCTTCACCGACACCACGATCGGACGGAAGGGCGAGTTCATAGGCCTGGAGAACTTCCAGTACCTGCTCACCGATCCCTTGTGGTGGAACGCGGTGTTCTACAGCGTGGTCTATACGGGCATCGCGACCTTCGGAAAGTTCGCGCTCGGCTTCTGGCTCGCGCTGCTGCTCAATAACCATTTTCCGTTCAAGAGCCTGCTGCGCGCGATCATCCTGCTGCCCTGGATCGTGCCGACGGTGCTGTCGGCGCTGGCGTTCTGGTGGATCTACGATCCGCAATTCTCGATCATCTCTTATCTTCTGGTCGATGTGCTGCATTGGCGCACGACCAATATCGACTTCCTCGGCTCGCCCTGGCCGGCGCGGTTCTCGCTGATCGCGGCCAATATCTGGCGCGGCATTCCCTTCGTCGCGATCTCGCTGCTGGCGGGCCTGCAGACCATCTCGCCCTCGCTCTACGAAGCCGCCATGCTCGACGGCGCCAGCGCCTGGCAGCGCTTCCGCTACATCACCTTCCCGATGATGATGCCGATCCTCGCCATCGTCATGACCTTCTCGATCATCTTCACCTTCACCGACTTCCAGCTGGTCTACGCCATCACCCGTGGCGGGCCGGGCAACTCGACGCATCTGCTGGCGACGCTGGCGTTCCAGCGCGGCATCGCCGGCGGCGAGCTCGGCGAAGGCGCGGCCATCGCGGTGTCGATGATCCCGTTCCTGGTGTTCGCGACGCTGTTTTCCTATTTCGGCCTGGCGCGCCGCAAGTGGCAACAGGGAGAGGCCAATGACTGATACCGTCGCCCAACCCTCCGCCGTCGCGGACGCAAAAGCGGCACCCGACACCATGGCCTGGGATTCCGGGCTGCGCCGGCTGATGATGATCTATCTGCCGCTCGGCTGCTTCGTGCTGATCCTGCTGTTTCCGTTCTATTGGATGGCGATCACGTCGTTCAAGCCGAACGCCGAGCTGATGAACTACAAGGAGCACAATCCGTTCTGGATCACCTCGCCGACGCTGGCGCACATCAAGCACCTGTTATTCGACACCGCCTATCCGCGCTGGCTGTGGACGACGATGCTGGTCGCGGTCGGCTCGACCACGCTGTCGCTGATCGCGAGCACGCTGGCGGCCTACGCAATCGAGCGGCTGCGCTTCCGCGGCAGTCCGTATGTCGGCCTCGGCATCTATCTCGCCTATCTCGTGCCGCCGTCGATCCTGTTCATCCCGCTCGCGACCGTGGTGGTGCAGTTCGGCCTGTTCGACTCGCCGCTGGCCCTGATCCTGGTCTATCCGACCTTCCTGGTACCGTTCTGCACCTGGCTGCTGATCGGCTATTTCAAGTCGATCCCCTACGAGCTCGAGGAATGCGCGCTGGTCGACGGCGCGACGCGGCTGCAGATCCTGCGGCGGATCACGCTGCCGCTCGCGGTGCCCGGACTGATCTCGGCCGGCATCTTCTCGTTTACGCTGTCCTGGAACGAGTTCATCTACGCGCTCGCCTTCATCCAGAGCGGCGCCAACAAGACCGTGCCGGTCGCGATCCTGACCGAGCTCGTCACCGGCGACGTCTATCAGTGGGGCGCGCTGATGGCGGGCTCGCTGCTCGGCTCACTGCCGGTTGCGATTTTCTACTCGCTGTTCGTGGACTATTACGTGTCTTCGCTGACCGGCGCGGTGAAGGAGTAACGGGCCACCGCAAGCGTAAGCGATCGTGCGGTCCTGATAGACTGTGGTCTGCCCCGGTCGCACCTTGCCGCGGCAACGGCGGAGCGACCGTGGCCGCAATTGTCCTCGCTCCAGAAAGCGAGCATCACATGGGATCGCCAAAGCTCCAGTCAATGTCCCGACGCGGCTTCTGCCTGTGCTGCGTCGGCGGCGCCGCGTTCGCCGCAACGGGGGGATGGCTCAGCCCGCGGCAGGCCTACGCAGAAGCGCGCGGCCTCGTCAGCCTGATCAAGGACAGCGCGGCGACATCCCCGATCAAGACCTACAAGCTGCGCAACAATATCAGCGCGCTCGAGGGATCCGGCGGCAACATCGCCGTCCTCACCGGACCGGACGGCAAGCTTCTGGTCGATGCCGGCATCGGCGTCTCGCGCCCACAGCTCAGCAAGGCGCTTGCCGAACTCGGCGGCGAGCCGATCGCGCATCTGATCAACACACACTGGCACTTCGATCATGCCGACGGCAATGAATGGCTGAGCGCTGCCGGCGCGAAGATCCTCGCCCACGAAAACACCCGCAAGCATCTTTCCGTCGTTCAACGGGTCGAAGACTGGGACTACAATTTCCTTGCGTTGCCCGCCAGCGCGGTGCCGGCCGAGGTCTTCACCAAGGAGCAGAACCTCAAGCTCAACGGAGCGTCGATCGCGCTGAGATATTACGGGCCCGCCCACACCGACGGCGACATCTCGGTCATGTTCGCCGAGGCCAATATTCTGCATGCCGGCGACACCTTCTGGAACGGCATCTATCCCTTCATCGACCATTCGACCGGCGGCAGCATTGACGGCATGATTGCGGCCTCCGATGCCAATCTGGCAGCAGCCAACAACGACACCATCATCATCCCCGGTCACGGCAAGCCCGTCAGCAACAAGGCCGAGCTTCAGGGCTTCCGCGACATGCTGGTCGCTATCAGGGACAATGTCGGCAATCTCAAGAAGCAGGGAAAGACACGCGACGAAACGGTTGCGGCCAAGCCAACCGCCGCGTTCGATGCGAAGTGGGGACAGTTCCTCGTCGACCCCGGCTTCTTCACCAGACTGGTCTACGAAACCGCGTGAGATGCCGCGTGCGGTAAGGGAATAAACCGCGCCTGCGGCGTTTGGCCCGGCTTCACAAAACTGCAATATGCGATCCGCATAAGGCGTCGTCCGCTAACAGGAGACGCACATGCGCGCGACTTTTCTCTGCACCGTCGCAACGATCGTTCTTACCGCGAGCACCGCGCTCGCACAGAGCGAGGGTGAATTCCCGGCCAAGCTCGCCGGCCACGTGGTGATGCCGGCTGCGACCTTCATCGATGCCCCGGCCGATGCGCCGGCCGATCTCAAGACCTCGGGAAAATACACCACCGGCAAGCGCGTCGACGCGCTCGGCACCGTGATGGGCAAATCCTTCGAACGTTCGACCGGCGTCTCGCTGCCGTTCAAGGGGCAGCCGCTGCAGGGCCATTCCGGCATCAAGAAGATGCCCGACGGCAGCTTCTGGGTCATCACCGACAACGGCATGGGCGCGCGCGCCAATTCGATGGACTCGATGCTGTACCTGAACCACTACAAGATGGATTGGGCGGGCGGCAAGATCGAGCGCGAAGGGACCGTCTTCCTGCACGACCCCGACAAGAAGGTACCGTTCCGCATCGTCCACGAGGACACCGAGAAGCGCTATCTCACCGGCGCCGATTTCGACACCGAGGGCTTCCAGATCATCGGCGACACCTTCTGGATCGGCGACGAGTTCGGCCCCTACGTCCTGAAGGCCGACAAGACCGGCAAGATCCTCGCCGTGTTCGAGACCATCGCCGACGGCAAGCCGGTGCGCTCGCCCGACCATTGGGCGGTGGCGACACCGGGCGCGCCGGGCGCGACCTACACCAACGTCAATCTCCGCCGCTCCAAGGGCTTTGAAGGCTTTGCCTCGTCGAAGGACGGCAAATTCCTCTACGGTCTGCTCGAGGGCCCGCTGTGGGATGCCGACAAGAAGGATTGGGAGCGGGTCGACGGCAAGGAAGCCTCCCGCATCCTCGAATTCGACGTCGCCGCCGAAAAATTCACCGGCCGCTACTGGCAGTATGTGTTCGAGCAGAACGGCAACGCCATCGGCGACTTCAACATGATTGATCCCTCCGCCGGCCTCGTCATCGAGCGCGACAACGGCGAAGGCACGCCCGACAAGGCCTGCCCGGCGGGCACGCGCGGCGAGAACTGCTTCCCTGATGTCGCCAAGTTCAAGCGCGTCTACAAGATCGAGCTCAACGACGCCAATGTCGGCAAGCCCGTGCGCAAGATCGGCTATATCGACCTCATGAAGATCCAGGATCCCGACAAGAAGGCGCGCAAGCCGCTCAATGACGGCGTCTACACCTTCCCGTTCTTCACCATCGAGAACGTCGATCGCGTCGACGACACCCACATCATCGTCGGCAACGACAACAACCTGCCGTTCTCGTCGAGCCGCGATCCCAACAAGGCCGACGACGACGAGTTCATGCTGCTCGACGTCGCCGACTTCCTGAAGGCGAAGTGAGGCTCTCACGCGCTACAAACTCCGCTGTCGTCCCGGCGAACGCCGGGACCCATAGCCACAGGGTGGAGTCGTAGCGCGAGATGGTGGTGGCGAATCTTCGCCAAACCCGGTCCTGTGGTTATGGGTCCCGGATCTGCGCTTGCGCTTGTCCGGGACGACAGCTGGGTTTGTGGCGACGGCTCGTTACCTCACCGTAAACTCCACCGGAATCGAAAAGCTCATCGAGCCGTTCTTGATCTCGTCCGGGATCGGCGGAAACGGCGAGGCCTGGCGGACCATCGACATGGCCTGCGCGTCGAAGGCGGCGACGCCAGACGAGCCGCCAAGACGGCTCGATGTCACCTGCCCGCTGCGGCTGATGCTGAAGCTGAGCCTTGCGACGCCACGCTGGCCGTTGCCGCCGGACGGATAGGAATGGAAGCGCATCAGATGTGCGCGAACCCGCTGATTGTAGGACGCGATCGCTGACGCCACGGCGCCCGCGCTGACGGCCGATGCCATCGGCGCCTCGCGCTCGGCACGCGGCGGCGCGCTGGTCCGCGGTGCGGGCGTCGCGTCCGAGGGCTTTTTCGCCTCGCGACGAACCACCTTCGGCTTCTCCAGTGCAGGCTTTTCGACCGGCACGATCTTCGCGGGCTCAGGTTTGGCCGGCGTCGGTTCCAATTTCTGCTCCGGCGACGCCACCACGTCCGGCTTCTCTTGCGGCGGCGTCGGCGCGATTGTCTCCTCGACGGCCTGCTGCCGCACGGGCTCCGGTGGCGAGGCGTCGGCCTCCTGCATAACTGGTCCCGGCGCGACCTCGTCTTGCGTCGATTGCGGCGCCGACGTCATCGGCGCCATGTCGACCATGATCGCCGGCAGGGTGACGCCCTGCTCCGGCTGCGACCTGAGCCAGTGCATCGTGAGCAGCGCGGCAGCGATATGCAACGTGACGATGACAGCGGCCGATACGCTCCAGCGCGTCGTTTCACGCTCGCCAAGCGGCTGATGCAGCGCAAAGGCGTTGGCCGTGGTCATCAACTGCGTCCGTCGAGGCCGACGAGGGCGACCTTGAGATAGCCGGCATTGCGCAAGGTGTTCATCACCTCCATCAGGTCGCCATAGGAAACGGCCTTGTCGGCGCGCAGATAGATGCGCTCGTCCTTGCGTCCCTTGGTGGCGGCGTCGAGCGAGGTGCCAAGCGCGTCGCGGGCCACGACGTCTTCGCCGACGGCGATCGCGAGATCCGGCTTCACCGTGACGAAAACCGGCTTGTCCGGCCGTGGTGCCGGCTCGGCGGCCGTCGCCGGCAGCTCGACGCCGATGTCGACGGTGGCGAGTGGGGCTGCCACCATGAAGATGATCAGCAGCACCAGCATCACGTCGATGAACGGCGTGACATTGATCTCATTGACGACGTCGAGATCGCCAGGGTCGCCGCGCCTGAGCGGGGATCCCATACGTGCGCCGAGCTTCGCGGCCATGGCCTACTCCGCCGCCCGCGCCAGGCGGAAGTCCCTGTGATCGCGCTGCCGGCTCACCAGCAGCATCAGCTGCGCGGATGCGTCAGCGAGCAAGGCACGATGATTGGCGATGCCGCGGACCAGGTGATTGTAGATCACGACCGCCGGAATTGCGGCGACGAGACCGAGCGCGGTGGCGAGCAGCGCCTCCGCGATACCGGGTGCGACCACGGCGAGGCTCGTGGTGTGGCTCTCCGAGATGCCGATGAAGGCATTCATGATGCCCCAGACGGTGCCGAACAGGCCGACGAACGGCGCCGTGGCGCCGATGGTCGCGAGCACGCCGGTGCCGCGCGCAATCTGTCGCGACATCGCCGCCTCGACCCGCTCGAGCCGCAATGCCACGCGCTCCTGCAGGCCGTCGTCGACGATGCCGCCTGACAGCTCCGCCTCTTTTGCGCAGGACTGGATGAGCTGCGCCACCGCATCGTGCGCGTCCCCCGCACGCTCGGCCGCCTCGGCCAGCTTCATGTTGCCTTCGAGCGCACGCGTCCGCTGCACGGCCAGCGCGCTCTTGCGGCGCAGCTCGATGGTCTTGGCGAGCCACACCGTCCAGGTCACCAGCGAGGCGCAGGCCAGCCCGATCATCACCGCCTTCACGACGATGTCGGCGCCGACGAACATGCCCCACGGCGACAGATTGCGCGGCAGCAGCGCCTCATCGATCGCGAAGGCCGGTGTCGGCGCGAGCGCCAGCGCGATGGTTGCGATCACATGCCGAAGCCGAAGATTGCCCTGCATCCTGATCTCCTGAATGACGTTACACCGCGATCCGGTCCGCCAGCTGCCGGAACCGTTGCAGCTGGTCCGCACGCAACGCCCGGGTCTCGTCACGACCGACGAACACCTTGAACATGATGCCGCCGTCGGCATTGATGAAGGCGGCGAAGGCGGACGACTTGCCCATGAAGGGCCGCTCGACGAAGGCGATGCCGGCGCAACGCTCGTGGCGGACATGGCCGTGCAGGCCCTTCGGCTGCATCAGGTTGAAATAGCCGCGGCCGATCTCGCCAGCCGGAATGCTGCCGGTGAACTCGAAGATCGCGTCATCCGTGTGGACGATCAGCGTGACCTCGCCCCATGCGGCGATGTCCTGCATCGCGGCGGCGAAATGCTCGCCACCGCCCATGCGCAGCATCGACAACGGCAGCGCCTCGATCACGGCGCGCGGCGTGACCTTGCGCTCGCGCGCGACGTCCTCGATGACCGCGCCGGGATTATCGGCCATGTACGCCCTGAGATCGGCGAGATCGGTGCTCAGCATGTCCGGCTCCTCATCTGCGCCGCCTTAGGCCGCCGCAGCCTTGCGCTCGCTCTGGATCACCTCAAACCCCTCGAACTTGGGATGACCGAGATAGAGGCTCTCGCCGGTCTGATTGTCGGCGCGCGCATGGGCGCGGCGAAACTGGTCCGAGCGGGTCCAGGCTTCGAACGCGGCCTTGTCGACCCAAAGCGTGTGCGACGAATAGAGCGTGTGGTCCTCGGCTTCAGGGCCCTTCAAGAGATGAAACTCGACGAAGCCCGGCATGCTGCCGAGATAGGATTCGCGGGTGGCCCAGACGGTTTCGAACGCGGTCTCCGCGCCCTTCTTCACCTGGAACCGGTTCATGGCGATGAACATAAGTGTCTCTCCTTCTCATTGAAACGAATACACGCCGAAGCCGCGCTGGAGCATCAGCGCGGCCCGGCGGACGTGGGTGACGTTGCGACGCGCGGCTTACGCACCTCCGAAGTGGATCTTCAGGCCGGCCTTGTAGACCCGACCCGCTCCCGGGCTCGACCACAGCACGTCGTTCTGCGTGGTGCCGTCGACCGAGCTGCCGGGAATGGCGTAGGGCCGGTAGTACTGGTTCAAGAGGTTGTCGATCGAGGCCGAGAACACGATGTCCTTGGTCGCGTTGTAGGTCAGGTACAGATTGACCAGCTCGTATCCCGTCGCGGGCAGATAGCCGGCGGGCACATCGTTGTTCGGACCGTACGAGGCCCACTGCGCGGTCAGGATCAGCGTGCGATCAAGCAGGCGAACACCGCCCGTGGTGACGACCTTGCGCGGCGTGATGGTCGCAAGCCCGACATTGGTCGCGACGTTCTTGCCCTGGATGTAGTGACCGGAGACACCGACGAACCAGTCGCCGGCATCGTACATCGTCTCCGCCTCAAAACCCTGGATCCGGGCGCTGGCGATGTTCTGGTACTGATAGTACTTGGCGAACGAGCCAAAGCCCGGGAACGCCACGAAGCCGAACGGCACGAGGTCGATGTAGTCGCTGACGTCGTTCTGGAACAGATTGATCTTGCCGCGGAACGAGTCGGATGCGCGGAAGATGTTGTCGTATTTCAGATTGAAGCCGACTTCCTTGTTCTTGCCGACCTCGGGGCGAAGGTTCGCATTGGGCAGGAAGCAGAACACGCCGGAGGTGCCGTCCGGACAGGCAAACAGGGCCGGTCCGCCACCGGTTGCGTGGGCGCCGGAGATGACCGTTTCCGTGATCGACGGGGCGCGGTAGCCTTCGGCGTAGCTCACATAGGGCTGGAAGCCCGGGACCGGCGTGACGCCGAGGGTGATCTTCGGCGAGAAGCGATCACCGCCCGTATTGGTACCGCCCGACTGCAGATTGTAACGGTCGTAGCGGACCGCGCTGACCGCCTCGAACCAGGTGCCGTAGTTCTGCTTCAACTGGAGGAAGCCGCCCGACACGGTGCGGATGCCGCTCGGCGTGGTGACGTTGGAATTGCCGCGGCCGTCGGTCGTGATGACATCGTCCTGGAAGGCATCGACGCCCCAGGTCAGCGCGTTGCGCCAGTCGGCAACGTCGAAGCGCGTGGTGTTGTTGGCATCGAAGCCGAACGTATTCAGCTTGTAGGCACGACTGGTACCGACGCAGCCCGAAATGTTGTTTCCGAGACCGCCGTTACAATAGGCCGTGGGGTTGCCGTAATCATAGGTCTTGGTCTGGTCGTTTTCGGTGCGGTTGGCGTAGGCCGACATGTGCCAGTCCCACAGATTGTCGCTCGGCAGCGCGTAGTTCCACGTGACGGTGCCGGTGTAGTTCTTGGCATCGGAGGCGTAGACCGACGAACCACGGTTCAACGCGATCAGCGCCGCCGATGTCGTCGGCCCTCGGTTGATCTGGCCGATGCTGTATTGATAGTCCTGGAACGTGGCGCCGAACTTGACCTCGTGGCCGAGCGCGGGGCGCACCGTCAGTTTCATCAGCCCGGCCTCGACCTGGTTGCCGGTGTTGCCGATCTCGGTGCCGTTGCCGTCCTTGTAATTGCCCTGCGTGCGGTAGACCGCGCCGCCGAAGATATCGACGTCGGGCGTGGCGCGCACGCCGCCGAACACCGAGCCGAGGCCGCGGCTGTTGTTGGAGCCGTAGGAGCCTGAGAGATCGACCCCCCAGCGCTCGCCGGGACGCAGCACGTCGTTGATATCCTTGGTCCGGAACGAGACCAGGCCGCCGATCGCGCCGGAACCGTAGATGTTGGCGGTCGGTCCGCGCACCACGTCGACGCCGCCGATCAATTCAGGGTCGAGGAAGAAGGAGCCGTTGGCGTTGTGACCGGTGCGTTGATAATTCTGCCGCGCGCCGTCGACCACGACGGCGACGCGGCCGAAATCCTGCAAGCCGCGGACATTGATGACGGTCGCGGGATCATCGCCGCGCTCCTGGAACGACACGCCGGGGACGTTATAGAAGATGTCCGACAGCCGGTTCGGCTGCAAACCCTGGATCTTGTCGAGCGAGACGGAGGAGACCGGCGCGAGCGAGTCGATCGCGCGCTCCTCGGTCTTGGTCGCGGCCACCGTGATGGTGTCGAGCGTCTGCACCGGCGCCGCGCCGCCGGCCTGGGCACGAGCGTTCATGACGTCAGGCTTGGCTTGCTGCGCAGGCTTGGCTTGCTGCGCAATTTGCGGCTTGGCCTGCTTGCGCTTGGCCTGCTTCGATCCTGCCGCCGAATCCTGTTCGGCCTGCGGCTGCGCCGTCTGCGCAAGACTGCTCTCCGCCGCCATTGCCGCGATTGAAACCACCGACGCGCCCAAAATCAGGGCGCGCGAATACCTAGCCCCGTCAGCCATAAACCCAACCCAATCATCTTGTGTCTTGTTGGCTGGCGTGCGCTAGCGCGAGGCGAGCGACTGGCTGGCTATTTGTGTGCGGGCCCCCAGCCCGCATCGTCCTGTTTGGTAACGTGGCAACACTCTGACGGTCAATGACGTCGGGTTGCAGTTTATATCGATTGTAAGTTGCTGCGGTTGGAATGCGCCTCACGCCGCTTATACAAACAAGCAGCACCTGAAATTTCGAAAGCGCATCGCAAGACCCATGTCAGCCGCATCCGGAGACAGCATCAACGACGCCGGAGGGCACGTGGAAAACCCTTCTGCAACAACGCGAACCCTGATGATGCGGGGCAATCGCATCGACAGCCGCGAGCTGTTTGCCACCGAGCGCGAGATCATGATCGCACACGGCGGGGAGAACTATCGCCTCCGCCTGACCTCGCAGAACAAGCTGATCCTGACGAAGTAGACCGCAATGACATTTTGTCGCACCCTGCTGTATCTGCTGCTGGCCGGTACGATCACACGCGCGCCCGCCGCCAACGCGGCCGGCATCGTCGTGCATGACGCACGCAACCGTGACGTCGCGGTCAACGACATCGCGCGCACGGTCGCGATCGGCGGCGCCATCACCGAGATCCTCTATGCACTCGGGCTCGAGAGCCGGCTGGTCGGCGTCGATACCACGAGCCTCTATCCGGCAGCCGCGCTGCACGACAAGCCGAACGTCGGCTACATGCGCCAGATCTCGGCGGAAGGCGTGCTCGGCCTCAACCCGACGCTGATCCTCGCGATCCAGGGCTCGGGCCCGCGCGAGACCATGGATCTCCTCGATACCGCAAAGGTGCCGCTGGTGCTGGTGCCCGAGACCTTCTCCGAGGACGGCCTGATCGAAAAGATCAGGCTGGTCGGCCATGCCATGGGTGTCGATACCCGCGCCGAATGCCTGAGCACTGCGGTCAGTGCCGACCTCGCCCAGCTTCGCGCGCTGCGCGCCAAGGTGACCAAGCCGGTGCGCGTGATGTTCGTGATGTCGCTTCAGAACGGGCGCGCCATGGTCGCGGGCCACAAGACGGCGGCCGACGAGATCATCCAGCTCGCAGGCGCCGCCAATGCCGTCGACGATTACGACGGCTACAAGATCATCGGCGACGAGGCGATCGTCGCGGCCAAGCCCGACGTGGTGCTGTCGATCGAGCGCGGCAAGGACTCGCTCCAGGCCGACGCGGTCTACACTCATCCCGGCTTCGCCCTGACGCCGGTCGCAGCCAACAAGAGTTTTGTGACGATGGACGGGCTCTATCTGCTCGGCTTCGGACCGCGCACGGCGGCGGCGGCGCGCGATCTCTCGGTCAAGCTCTATCCGGCGCTGGCTGATGGCGCATTCACGTCGGCTTTGTCGGCGGCGAATTGCCGGCAATGAGCGTGGCGGTCGAGACCGAGGCACGGGGACCTCGACGGCGCGCAGGACGGCGCTCCGCATCGCTGGCGATTCCGCTTCTGCTCATCGTGCTCGCCGCCACCGCAATCGTCGCGCTGACCGTCGGCGCGGCCGGCATTCCCCTCGCCCGGCTGCCGGCCGCGCTCGGCCTTGTCGCGGACGGCGCCGCGACGACCGTCACCGCGCGCGACCAGCTCGTATTGTGGTCGATCCGCATTCCCCGGATCGCGGCGACCGCGATGGTCGGCGGCCTGCTCGCGGCAGCCGGCGCGATCATGCAGGGGCTGTTTCGCAATCCGCTCGCCGATCCGGCGCTGGTCGGCGTCTCCAGCGGTGGCGCGCTCGCGGCTGCATGCGCGATCGTCTTCACCGATTCGCGCTTCGGCGAGGCATTTCAATTCCTCCAGACCGAGCTGTTGCCGCTCGCGGCCTTTGCGGGATCGCTGGTCACGACCGCGATTCTTTACGGCATCTCCAGCCGTGCCGGCAGGACATCGATCGCGATCTTTCTGCTCGCCGGCGTCGCCATCACCGCCATCACCAACGCCGGCATCGGGCTGTTGGTGTTCATCGCCGACGACCGCCAGCTCCGCGACATCACGTTCTGGATGCTGGGCTCGATGAGCGGCGCAACCTGGACCAAGGCCGCCGTGCTCGCCCCTGTCCTCGCGGCCGGGCTCGCCGCCTGCGCCTTCATCGCACGCGGCCTCGATCTGCTGGTGCTCGGCGAAGCCGATGCCTTTCACGGTGGGGTCGATGTCGAGCGCCTGAAAAGGATTGCGATCGTGATGGTCTCCGCCATGACCGGCGTCGCGGTGTCGATCAGCGGCGTCATCGGCTTCGTCGGGATCGTCGTGCCGCATCTGTTGCGCCTCGTCATCGGCCCCGCGCATCGCCTGCTGCTGCCGGCCTCGGTGCTGCTGGGCGCGATCCTGATGGTCGGCGCCGATACGCTCGCACGCACCATCGTGGCACCGGCCGAGATGCCGATCGGCATTTTGACCGCGGCGGTCGGCGCACCGGTCTTTTTGGGTATATTGCTGCGGCAACGCGGGCTCGCCTCACTATGAGCGCCGTGATCGAGGCGCGGGGCTTAAGCAAGCGCGCCGGCCGCGCGAGGCTGCTCGATGACGTCAGCCTCGGCGTCACAGCCGGCGAGATGGTTGCCATCATCGGCCCGAACGGTGCCGGCAAGTCGACCCTGCTGCGCCTGCTCTCCGGCGATCTCCACCCGAGCGAGGGCGACGTCAAGCTGAAGCAGCGCGACATCAACCTCTATACGCCCCGCGAACTTGCCGCGCGCCGCGTGATGCTGTCCCAGCACATCAACGTCACCTTCCCCTTCACCGTCGAGGAGATCGTGCTGATGGGCGCGGGCGATCGCAGCCCGCGCGAGGCGGGCCGGCTGGTCGACGCCGCGCTCGATGAAGTCGGCCTGTCGCATTTCCGCGAACGGCAATTGCCGACGCTGTCAGGCGGCGAGCAGCAACGCGCCCATTTCGCCCGCGTGCTGGTGCAGCTCGCCTGCGGCGAGGCGGAGCACGGACCCGGGCTGCTGCTGCTGGACGAACCGACCTCGAGCCTGGATCTGCGCCACCAGATCGACCTGGTCGAAGCCGCGCGCAGCCGCGCGGCCGGCGGCACGGCGGTCATCGCGATCCTGCACGATCTCAATCTCGCGATCCGCTTTGCCGACCGGCTGATCGTGCTGAACGGCGGCAAGCTCGCCGCCGACGGCCCGCGCAGCGATATCGTCACCCGCGAAACCATCCGCGAGATCTTCGAGATCGACGCCGTCGTCCATCAGGCCGACGGCGTGCCTTACATATTGCCGCAGTCGATGCGCGCGGTTGTGCCTGCGCCGCGATGAAGGTGCGCTCCCTCGCCCCGCTTGCGGGGAGAGGTCGGAATGCGCGCTGAAAGCGCGTATTCCGGGTGAGGGGGACTCTCCGCGAGTGCAACTCTCATCGTCCCCGCGGAGACTCCCCCTCACCCCAACCCTCTCCCCGCAAGCGGGGCGAGGTAAGAAAGCGCCGCGCTTCGCTACATGCCGGCACCGTAGCCTAGCCCGACGGCACGATCACCATGTTCTTGTCCTTCGGCCAGCGGACGCGCCAGGCGAAGTTGATATCCTTGACTTCACCGGGTTTGGCATCGAACGACCATTCCAGCACGCCGCGCTTGTCGCGGAGATCCTTTGCCGTGGGCGGCGTGGTCGCCGGCAGCATCTCGACGACGATCTCCTCGTTCTCGCTGACCGGGAGCTGATCCTCGATCGCGACGTGGATCGGGAAGTCGTGGCCGTTGCGGACGGTGGTCTTGAACGCACGCTCGTCGGTCTTCGACGTCGTCACGATCAGGCCCGCCGAACCCTCGTTGCGCTTGAGTACCGCGCGCTCGATCTTGATCTTATCGTCGGCGCCGAAGCCGAGCCGCACGATATCGTCCTTGGCCGAGGCCGAGAGCTTGCCGCGGCCGACGAAGACGCCGTCACGGTAGATCGCGACCTTGCCCGGCAGCAACGTCGTGTCGTCGGTCTGCTTGAAACTGGCTTCGAGGAACGCGGTAGGGTCCAGCACCGGTGCGGCGCGCACCGCGAGGTCAGCGGGCACGCTCATCGAGGCGATGCGCAGGCTCTTGGCCCCCTCGGCTGCGCCGAGGCTGACACGGCCCGGAATTTTGAAGGTCGCCTGAAAGCCGCCGATCTCAGCGGCGGCCTGCTGTTCATCGGCGCGCTCGCGCAGCTCGGATGAGTCGGCAACCTTGGCCGCGAAGGACGGAGGCTCCATCTTTCTCAACACGGGTGCGGATGCCGGCGCTGGCCTCACCAGGTCCTGTTGCACCATCTGCGGATATTGCGCCACCAGCGAGCCCAGCTCCGGTGCGCTGCCGCCGCGGGCGATGCGGACGGTGGAAACGCCGAGCGTGACATTCGACCAATCCTCGCCGGTCGACTGCGTGACCTCGGCGCGACGGACCAGCTCGAGCTGCGGCTTGCGGTCCTTGGCGCCGGTGTCGAGCCGGGCATCATAGAGCGGCAGCCAGCGCGCATTGCGCACGGCATAAGTGACCCGCAGCGTTGCCTTCGTCGCGGCTGCGGAGGCGATGTCGATGCGAACCTCGAGCTTGCTGGGCGGCTTGGCCGACCGGTCGGCTTCGAGTTGCGCGATCTGGCGATCGATCTCGCGCTGCTTTCGCGAGGCATCCCGGATCGCCGTTTCTGCCGCCGCGACTTCCTCGGCCACGGCGGTAAAGGCCGCGCGCCATTCGGTGATCGGGCGCGCCTCGCCCTTCTCGCCGAGACCGGCGGGTGAGGCTTCGGCAAAACGCTGCGCGAATTTGCGCCGGGCGGCCGCAGCATCGATCGCGCCTTGCAAATCGGCACGCTCGTCCTTGAGCGCCTCGATGCGCTTGTCGAGCTCAGGGAGATTCACCGGCGGCGCCGCACGCGGCGGCCGCGCATCGATCGTGCCGATGGTGAGTTTTGTACCCGCCTCACCCTCGACGCGGAGCGAGGACGGGTCGAGCGAGAGCGGAAAATCCTTCGCGACCAGGGTGCTGTCGCCGGAGGCAAGATCGACCGCGATCACGCGGGTGACGGTGGCGCCATCAGGATAGACGGTGACGGTGTCGATGGCCGATGTGGCGTCCACATCGGCGGCCCATGAGGGCGCGGCGAGCGCCGTGGTCACCAGGACCAGGCTCGTCGTCGCCAGACATCTTGCGATCGTGCGCATAAACTTCTCCCTGCCGATATCGCCGCGCCGCCAGCCGGACGCTGCGAAAACATGCCACGCCATCGTGGTGAGACGCGGCAGGGAAGGAACTGGTTCGATTGGGGTTTCCGTTGGGCGCGGCTGCGGCAGCACCATGGCCGCGGAACGCGTCACCGCGCCGCGGCACAACCGGGACTCAGAAGCCGAGTTCAGGCCGGCTCGTTCAGGCTTGGATTGTTCAGGCTTGGATTGTTCAGGCTGGCTTGTTCAGGCTTGGCTCGGCGAACCCTGGCCGAAGATGCGGCGGAGCAAATCGGTCACGTTGCGGGCGCCGGCCTTCTTCAAAATGCTGGCACGATAGCCTTCGACCGTGCGTGCGCTCAGATGCATGCGACGGGCGACCTCCTTGTTGGTCAGACCGGCGGCAAGATGCACCAGCACGTCGTTCTCGCGCGCGGTCAGGGGTTCGCAACTGGGCAGCCAGCGGTGCCTGGTCGAATCCGGCTGGGCCGACTCGTCGATCGCGGCATCGATCCGGTCGACGACATCGCGGGTGCGAAACGGCTTCTCGATAAAGTCGGCCGCACCGCTCTTGATCGCGTCGACCGCCATGGCGATGCTGCCGTTCGCCGAGGTCACCAGGACCGGCGCCATGCAGTTTTCCTCGCGCAGGCGCTTGAGCACCTCGAGCGCGGAGCGATCCGGCGGCATCTCCAGCAACACGCAGGCCGGCATCCGCGCCTTGGCTTCCGACAGCAGCGACGCGCCGTCGGCGAAGCAGATCACGTCATAAGCACTCTGCTGGAGCGCGTTGGACAATTGTTCGCGGGAGGCGGCGTCGGTTTCAATGACGAATACCTCACCCTTGGAAAGCATGTTTCCCGGCATAATCCCGATCCAGTAATGTCTTGGTCAAATGATTTGAGACGGCCGGGGGCCCCATCGCGCCCCGCCGTCATGAGCACGGCATTCACGCCGGTGCTTCGCTTTCCCTTATGTATGTTCCGCCCTGTTCCCGGATTTGACGGATCGGGACAGAAACTTTACATTTCGGGACATCTGCGGGAATGGCTGACAGGAACGGGTCGCATGACCGACCTCATTCGCAGCGCAGGCTTGAGTTGTTACCCGGAGGTCGCCCGGTCGGTCGGGCTCGACCCCAGGCAGATGATGCGCAAGGTCAGACTGCCGCTGACCGTTCTCGACAAGCCCGATACGCCCATCGCGGTCCCGGCCTTACGTCGCTTGCTCGAATTGTCGGCAGAAGCCTCCGGTGCCGAAGATTTCGGCTTGCGGCTCGCCGAGCGCGGCGGCCTGACCAATTTCGGCGCGGTTGGCCTGATCGTGCGCGAACAGGCGACCGTCGGCGAGGCGATCGAAGCATTCTCCCGCTTCATCCATGTTCATCACGACGGCATGAAGCTCGACGTCGTCAGGGACAAGCAGACCGTGACCGTCACATTGCATCTGCGCGGCCGGCAACCGACGGCCCCGCGCCAGTCGATCGACATGGCGCTGGGCAGCGTCCATCGCATCATCCAGTCGCTGTTCGGAAGTGACTGGCGGCCGCAGGAGGTGCACCTGCACTACCCGCCGCCGCACGACCGCAAGCGCTACCGCGACTTCTATGGCTGCCGCGTGATCTTCAACGCGGAGGAGGACTCGATCCAGTTGTCGACGCACGACATGGAGCGGCGGATCCCGAGCGCGCATCCCCTGATCGCAAGCTATCTGCGCAAGCGGATCGAAGCGATCGAGACCCGGCCGGCGAGCTGGGAGCAGAAAGTCGACGAGGTCGTGCGCAGCCTGCTCGCGAGCGGCGACTGCACGGTCGAACGCGTGGCCGAGCATCTTGCCTGCACCCGCCGCACCATTCACCGGCACCTCGCCGAAGCCGGCACCAGCTTCTCGGCGATCCTGGATGCGCAGCGCGCCGATCTCGTGATCCAGCTGATCGAGGACCCCGGCCGGCCGCTGGCGGATATCGCCGCACAGCTCGGCTTCTCGGCGCAGAGCGCGATGGCGCGCTGGTTCCGCGGCCGCTTCGGCTGCACCATCACCGACTGGCGCAAGGGCGTACGGCCGCCGACGGCGAACGCAGCCTGACTCAGCGTGCCGGGGCCGGCACGCCCATGATGGCGAGTGCACGCCGGGGGCTGCCGGCAAGCAGCGGTCCGAACGCGGCGGCAAAGCCGAGGAACGCGACGATCCAGCCGCAGGCGGCAATGTGCAGCAGCACATCGCCATGCGCTGGCAGCATCACGGCAGTAACCCGCGCCAACGCCGCGACGATGATCGCAACATAGATGGCTTGCGTCGCCAGTGATGCCGTCAGCGCCTGCCCGGTATGGCCAAGGCTCGCGCGCGTCATCACCGCGAGCGTCATCACTCCGGCGGCGCCCGTCATCCAGGCGTGAATGCCGGCACTCGGCGGCAGCGCGCCGAAACCAGCCAAGGCGTTCAGGAGGAAGCCGAGCGGCACGAAGGCGTAGCCGACATGCAGGATCAGCAGCAACCGCTCGCGCGTGGTGCGATCGCCGGCCCAGCGCGCGAGCCGCACCAGATGCAGCAAGCCGACAAATGCCATCGCGACAGCGGTGATCGCATTCAGCGGCGCCACGATCCAGGCGATGAGCGTCAGCGCACTCAACCCGACCACCACGCCGTCAAACCGCCCGAACGGCACCGGCAGGCGGCCGGGGTTGAACTTGACCAGCCAGTTGCGGGTGAAGCTCGGGATGATGCGGCCGCCGATCAGCGAGATCAGCAGCACGACCACGCCGATACCGACGCGGATGCTGACATCGGCCGCGCCCTCGTAATGCGCTTCGAGATGGAAGGCGACATTGCCTGATAGCAGCACCAGCACGAGCACCACGACGGGCAGATTGCGCCAGTTGCCGCCGGCGATGATCTCGCGCGTTGCGGCCGCAACGACCAGCGCCAGGAAGGCCGCGTCGACGGCGAGCGCGAATGCCCAGCCGATCTCGGCGGACAGAACCACCGCCCCGCGCCCGGCAAGCCAGACCACCAGCAGCACGCCCAGCGACGTGCCCTGGATCGGCAGCCGCCCAGTCCAGTTCGGGATCGCCGTGAACAGGAACCCGGTGATCACAGCCGGCAGGAAGCCGTAGAGCATCTCGTGGACGTGCCAGTCCCGCGGCGCAAAGGCCGACGTCACCGACAGCTCGCCATAGAACATCGGCAGCCAGACCAGGATCGACAGCCCGGCCTGGATCGCGGCGAGCAGGAAAAAGGGCCGAAAGCTGTTCGCAAACAGCGGCCAGCCCTGAAAGTTACGGGATCGGGCGCCAGCCATGGGGCAACTCCTGTGAATTCGGATCGTCGGCTGGAAAAATACTGCCGTCCGGCCGGTCCGTTTTGCGCTATCGCAAACACCCCGACGATTGCAGGTGCCATCACACTCCCTGATGCCAAGGAGGCAGTATGGCCAAGGTCGACACATCGCTGGTTGCGCATTTGCCGCTGTTTGCCGGCGTCAAGCCGGAAGACCTCGAGGAGATCCTGCGCGAGGCCCGATCGGTGCGCTATCCCAAAAACACCGCCATCTTCGAGCAGGGCGCGGATGCGCAATCCTTCTTCCTGCTGCTGCATGGGCATGTCCGCGCGGCCAAGACCACGCCGACCGGCGAGCAGATCGTGGTGCGCTATGTCGCGCCCGGTGAAACCTTCGGACTGGCGATGGCGATCGGCGCCGCACAGTATCCGGCAACGGCGATGGCGGTCGACGACAGCGTCGCGCTGATCTGGCCGAATTCGGCCTGGCCGCGGCTGATCGAGCGGTTTCCGGCGCTTGCCGCCAACACGATGCAGACCGTCGGCAAGCGGCTGCAGGAGAGCCACACCCGCATCCTGGAAATGTCGACCCAGCAGGTCGAGCAGCGCGTCGCGCATGCGCTGCTGCGGCTCGCCAGCCAATCCGGCAAGAAGCTCGATCACGGCATCGAGATCGATTTCCCGATCAGCCGCCAGGACATCGCGCAGATGACCGGCACCACGCTGCACACGGTGAGCCGCATCCTCAGCGGCTGGGAGAGCCAGGGCCTGGTCGAGAGCGGCCGCCAGCGTATTATCCTGCGCGATCCGCACCGGATCGTCGTGCTGGCAGAACGCAGCCCGGACAGTGGTGCGGGCTGACGATAGGGGTGAGGGCGCCTCCGCTTACGGCGAAAGCTCGCCCTCACCCGGGAGGCTGCGCGCCCCCGCGCAGACTCCAATTCGCCTCATGCCGGCACGCATTCGCTCAGCGCGGCGAGAAACTTGTCGCGGTCGATGCCGTGCTCGCGGCAGGCATCGTCCACGGTGTGGAAGGTTGCGATCGGACAGCCGACACAGGCCATCCTGAAGGCGAGGAACACGCGGATCGTGTGCGGGGCCGCACGCATGATGTCATCGACCAGATCGTCGGATCGGAAGGGCATGGACAACTCCGTTCCGAAAAGACGATAGCGGAGCGGAGCTGCGCTTCTTTGCTGAAGCGCAAGCTGGCGGCGACTACACCGCCCGGCTGTGCAACTGCTTGCCCGGATCGAGATGCGCATCGAACGCGGCGGCCACGCTGCGGACCAGGAAGCGCGAGTCGCTCGCGACCGCGAGGCGATCGCCGTCGAGCCTGACGACGCCATCCGAGATCAGCGGCTTCAGCCGCGACGCGGATTGCAGCATCGCCTCCGGCTTCGCGCCATGGCGCGCGCAGATGTCGCCGAGATCGGCGCCGAACTCGCACATGATGCGCTCGATGATGTCGGCACGCAGCCGGTCGTCATCGGTGAGCCCATAGCCTTTCGCGGTGGCGAGGCGGCCATCCGCAATGCGTTGCGCATAGGCACCGATCTGCACCGCGTTCTGGACATAGCCCTGCGGCAGATGTCCGATCGCGCTGGCGCCAAAGCCGAGCAGCACCTCGCTCTGGTCGGTGGTGTAACCCTGGAAATTGCGCCGCAGCGCCCCCTGCTCGAAAGCCACCGCCATGGCGTCATCGGGACGCGCGAAATGATCGAGCCCGATCTGCACATAGCCGGCCTCCTTCAGCGCGTTGGCGATGGCGCAAGCCTGGTCGTGGCGCGCGAGGCCGTCCGGCAGATGCTCCTCATTGATCATGCGCTGGTGCTTCTTGAAATCGGGCACATGCGCGTAGCCGAACACCGAAAAGCGGGCCGGCGCCAGTTCGAGCGAGCGCCGCACCGTGTCCAGGCACGATGCGATCGTCTGGTGCGGCAGGCCGTAGATCAGGTCGAAATTGATCCCCCTGATGCCGGCGCGCTGGAGCATGTCGACGACGGAGGCCGTCTGCTCAAAGCTCTGCACCCGGTTGATCGCGCGCTGCACGACCGGATCGAAACTCTGCACGCCGAGGCTCGCGCGGTTGACGCCGGAGAGCCGCATGGCCTCCACCATCTCCGATGTCAGCGTGCGCGGATCGATCTCGACCGCGATCTCGGCCGAGGGCAGCACGAAGAACGCCTGGCGCATCGCCGCCATCAACTCCGCAAAGGCCTCCGGCGCCATGATCGTCGGCGTACCGCCACCGAAATGGATGTGCTCGACCTTGATGCGGCGCCCGATGGGATCGGCGACCCCTGAGATTTCGCTGCGCAGCGTCCGCTGATAGGCAGCGATCAGCCCGTCGCGGCGAACGATCTGGGTATGGCAGCCGCAATACCAGCACATCTCGCGACAGAACGGCACGTGCAGATAAAGCGATGCGCTGGCGCCCGCGGGCAGCTCGGACAGCCAGCGTGCGTAGGCGTCGGCACCAACCGCCGGCGAGAAGTGCGGCGCTGTCGGATAGCTCGTGTAGCGCGGCAGTCTCTCTTCGCCGTAGCTAGCTGCGAGATCAGTCCTCATATCTTACCCATTCGTCGATTGATGCCGCCTGCGGATACGGCAAGCTGCGAATGGCACTGGATTACCCGCTTTCAAACCCGCGACCTTGCGCTCGCTCAAAGTCCGAGCACTGTGCCGCACACCGGAAAACCTCTTAAGGAATTCACCGGAGGCGAATCCGGCAAAAGCTTGTCGCAGCGCAAACACTCTTGCCGCAACAGGCGCACACTGCATCCGTCATCAAAACCCTTTCACATGAAGGATGCCTAGCGATGTTCACCCGCAGAGCCGCATTGATCGGCGCCGCCGCGACCGCCCTGATGCTCGCGACACCCGCCTTCGCTGCCAGCGATCTCAAGCTGCCACGACAGAAGGTCGAGCTGGTCGCCCCGCCCTTCGTGCACGCGCACGAGCAGGCGACGACGCAAGCGCCCAAGATCATGGAATTCAGGATGACCATCGAGGAGAAGAAGGTGGTCATCGACGACAAGGGCACGACCTTCCAGGCCATGACCTTCAACGGCTCGATGCCGGGCCCGCTGATGGTCGTGCATGAAGGCGACTATGTCGAGCTGACGCTGGTCAATCCCGCGACCAACACCATGCCGCACAACATCGACTTCCACTCCGCGACCGGCGCGCTCGGCGGCGCCGAGCTCACGCTGGTCAATCCCGGCGAGCAGGTCGTGCTGCGCTGGAAGGCGACGCGGACCGGCGTGTTCGTCTATCACTGCGCCCCGGGCGGCCCGATGATCCCCTGGCATGTCGTCTCCGGCATGAACGGCGCCGTGATGGTGCTGCCGCGCGACGGGCTGAACGACGGCAAGGGCCACGCGCTGAAATACGACAAGGTCTATTATGTCGGTGAGCAGGACATGTACGTGCCGCGCGACGAGAAGGGCAATTTCAAGTCCTACGACTCGCCGGGCGAAGCCTTCACCGACACCGAGGAGGTGATGAAGAAGCTGATCCCCTCGCACGTCGTGTTCAACGGCAAGGTCGGCGCGCTCACCGGCAAGAACGCGCTGACGGCCAAGGTCGGCGAGAACGTGCTGATCGTGCATTCGCAAGCCAATCGCGACAGCCGTCCGCATCTGATCGGCGGCCATGGCGACTATGTCTGGGAGACCGGCAAATTCTCCAACCCGCCGGAGACCGGGCTCGAGACCTGGTTCATCCGCGGCGGCTCGGCGGGAGCGGCGATGTACAAGTTCCTGCAGCCCGGCATCTATGCCTATGTCACGCATAACCTGATCGAGGCCGCCGACCTCGGCGCCACCGCGCACTTCAAGGTCGAAGGCAAGTGGAACGACGATCTGATGACCCAGGTGAAGGCGCCTGCTGAGATACCGGCTCCCAATACCAACTAGACGCGACAAGGGGCCGGCCATCGCCGGCCCCTTCTTCTTTCGGGGGAAAGTCATGCTGATTGCATTCAAGCTCAAATTACTCCTCGCCTGTGCCGCCGGGTTCGCAGGACCGCTGGCCGTTGCGCCGCTGGTCTCCGAGATGTCGACGCGCGGCACGCAGGGCGAGCCTGTGATCGTCGAGATCGTGGCGGGCAGCTTCGCCTATCGCGAGGCCGGCGACTTCACGCGCGCCGGGCAACAGGCCGAGGCGCCGCTGCGCACACTGCAGTTCACGCGGCCGCTTCACATCATGCGCGAGCAGGTCTCCTCCGCGGACTACCAGCTTTGCGTGCGTGACGGCGAGTGCCACGCGCTCGATCGCGGCGTGACGATCGCGCCCGACCGCCCCGCGGTGCAGGTGAGCTGGCACGATGCACAGGCCTATGCCAGCTGGCTGTCGCGCAGGACCGGCCATCACTATCGCCTGCCGAGCGATGCGGAATGGGCTTTCGCGGCAGGCTCCCGATTCAAGGACGATGGCGCGCCGGTCGACGCGGACGATCCCGCAAAGCGCTGGATCAGCCGCTATGAGCGCGAATCCGAACGCGACCTGTCCGACACCACGGCCTATCCATTCGGCAAGTTCGGCCTGAACGAGCGCGGCGTGTCCGATCTCGCCGGCAATGTCTGGGAGTGGACCTCGACCTGCTTCGTGCGCTCGCGCGTCGACGCTTCAGGCAATGCCGGCCGCCCGACGGTGAATTGCGGCGTGCGCGTCGCCGAAGGCGCGCACCGCGCCTATGTCACGGACTTCATCCGCGACGCTCGCGCCGGCGGCTGCGCCCAAGGCGTGCCGCCCGCCAATCTCGGCTTCCGCCTCGTGCGCGAGGAGCGGTCGTGGGTGGCGAGCGTGTCGGCCCGGTGGGGCAAGGTGTGGGCGAGGTCGTAACCACACACGCCGTCGGCGCTGCGCGATCAAATCGCGCGCGCAAACATCCGAAAGCCCGGCGCGCCGATGATCGCCTCGAAGGCGGGATCTCGTTTCTCTTCCGCCAGGACAAAGCCGGCCTTGGCATAGGCGCGCTCGGCGGGCTCGTTGCCGATCAGGAACGAGATCGTCGCGCGGGCAAAGCCGGCCGCCCGCCCCTTCTCCAGCGCATGGGCGATGAGCGCCTGCACCAGGCCGCGGCCGCGATAGGCGGGATCGGTTGCGACATGCTCGATCATCCAATCGCCTTCGCCGCCCTGCACCCAGCAGGCCCGCGTGTAGGCGGCGCGTTGGCGGATGGCATCCAGCTCTGAAGCCGAAAGCCCGGTCGCAAAACCGACTTCCTCGACCGCGCGCCAGGCCGAGAGCCCGGTGTTCGCCGCAGGCACGGCGCAGAGCGCCGCGACCGGCTTCCCGTCGATCTCAGCAACCAGGAACTGCGAGACGTGCCACATCGACACCGTGCGTGCCGTCGTCACGCGCGCGATGAAATCGAGGCATTGGGATTCGGGCCAGCCGAGCGCGACGTCGAACCAGCCGCGCGACCGGTAGCCGCGCATCGATGACAGGATGATTCCTGCGATGAAATCGGCGTCTTCGGGACGCGCAGACCGTATCGTCATGCGCGCCCCTTGCGACGACCTTACGTGTTCTTCAGCGCGACGCGGAATTCGGCTTCGGTCTTGGCCTTGACCTCGTCGAGCGTGACGCCGTCGGCGAGCTCGATCAGCGCCATGCCGCCGTCGCCGTGCTTGTCGATGGTGAAGACGGCGAGATCGGTGACGACCATGTCGACCACGCGCTCGCCGGTCAGCGGCAGATTGCACTTCTTCAGGAGCTTGGCGCCGTCCTTGGCGGAATGCTCCATCACCACGACGACGCGCTTGACGCCGGCGACGAGGTCCATCGCGCCGCCCATGCCCTTGACCATCTTGCCGGGGATCATCCAGTTGGCGAGATCGCCGTTCTGGGCGACCTGCATGGCGCCGAGGATCGACAGATCCATATGGCCGCCGCGGATCATGCCGAAGGAATCCGCGCTCGAGAAATACGAGGTCGACGGCAGCTCGCTCACGGTCTGCTTGCCGGCGTTGATCAGATCGGCGTCCTCTTCGCCCTCATAGGGGAACGGGCCCATGCCGAGCATGCCGTTCTCGCTCTGGAGGCTGACGTCGACGCCATCGGGGATGTAGTTCGAGACCAACGTCGGGATGCCGATGCCGAGATTGACGTAATAGCCGTCACGCAATTCCTTCGCGGCGCGCGCAGCCATCTGTTCACGGGTCCAGGCCATGTGACTCTCCAGTGTTCTTAGTTGCGCGGGCGGGTGTTGCGGAATTCGATGCGCTTCTGGGCCGTGCCGACCTCGACGATGCGCTTCACGAAGATGCCGGGCGTATGGATGTGGTCGGGATTGAGTTCACCGGCGGGAACCAGATGCTCGACCTCGGCCACCGTGATCTTGGCGGCGGTCGCCATCATCGGGTTAAAGTTGCGCGCGGTCTTGCGGTAGATCAGGTTGCCGGCGGTGTCGCCCTTCCAGGCGTGCACGATGGCGAGGTCGGCGAACAGACCGCGCTCCATCAGATATTTCTCGCCGTCGAACTCCTTCACTTCCTTGCCTTCGGCGATCAGCGTGCCGACGCCGGTCTTGGTGTAGAAGGCCGGGATGCCGGCGCCGCCGGCGCGAATGCGCTCGGCCAGGGTGCCCTGCGGGTTGAATTCGAGTTCCAACTCGCCGGCGAGGAATTGCTGGGCGAACAGCTTGTTCTCGCCGACATAGGACGAGATCATCTTCTTGATCTGGCGGGTCTCGAGGAGGCGGCTGAGCCCGATGCCGTCGACGCCGGCATTGTTCGAGACAACCGTCAGACCCTTGACGCCGGAGTCGCGGATCGCATCCGACAGCGACTCGGCGATGCCGCAGAGGCCGAAGCCGCCCGACATGATCATCATGTTGTCCTTGAGAACGCCCTCAAGAGCCGACTTGGCGTCGGGATAGACCTTGTTCATGCAAAAACCCTCGACTGAAGCTGCGGCCGGCAGGCGTCGCGCCCTTATTGGCGGCGATTATTAGGCGAAATCGTCCGAAGCCGTCAATGATACGGGGTTCTCCGTTCCGAGAGCCGGTGGTAGAAGCTGCCCACGCCGTGGGCAGACCCGTCCGCGGCCTTGAAAGCGACAAGAAAACCCATCAAGTTGCGGGGGTTGGGCGTGGGGGCGCGCAGGTTTCCCGCCCCGCCCTTTTGGCTCCAGCGACCAACCCGATCAGGACATGCCATTGACCATGGCCCAAGGAATGAAGCGCCTCGGGACGCCGATCGCGGCGCTGCTCGGCGTCGCGCTGATCGCCCTGATCGCGACCTCCTGGCTCATCAACCGCGACGCGTTGCGCAAGGCGGTGGAAGCGCAGATTCGCGACGTCACCGGGCTCGAGCTCAGCGTAGCCGGCAACATCGACATTTCCGTGCTGCCGGCGAGCTACATCTCCTTCCATGACGTCGGCCTCAAGGGCGGCGGCACCGCCGACCCTGCGCTCCATGTCGACGTGCTCACCGCCAATCTCAGGCTCCTGCCGCTATTGCTGCAACGGTTCGAGATCGCCGACCTGACGCTGCTGCGGCCGCACATCCATGTCAGCCTGAAGCCGGACGGCGAGAGCAACTGGACCCCCTTCATCCAGACCATCGCCCGGACGATGAAGCCCGGCGCCGACAGCCAGGTCTCGTTCTCAGAGATCAGGATCCAGGACGGCGTGCTCAACTACGAGGACGTCGCCACGCAAGCCACCGAGAAGTTCGAGGACATCGATCTGTCGCTGGCCTGGCCCTCGATCTCCCGCTCCTTTGCCGCGACCGGGCAGTTCGACTGGCGCGGCGAGCGCGTCGACGGGTCGATCAGCTTTGCCGATTTCGTCGCGGCACTTTCGGGCGACCGCTCGGGCCTGAAGGCGCGGATCGCAAGCGCGCCGCTCAAGCTCGCCTTCGACGGCAGCGTCGCCAACCGCACCAGCCCGATGATGGAGGGCACGCTCACCATCGACAGCCCGTCCTTGCGCAACGCGCTGCGCTGGGCCGGCCAGCCGCAGCCCGGCAGCGGCGGCTTCGGTCGCTTCGCGCTGAAGGCGCGCGCCAATGTCGTCGGCGCCTCGATCGCGCTGACCAACGTCAATGTCGAGCTCGACGGCAATGCCGCCGAGGGCGTGATGACCTACGCCAATAACGGCCGGCAGACGCTGCAGGCGACGCTCGCCGCCGACGCGCTCGACTTCACGCCTTATATCTCCACCTTCCGCCTGCTCGCGAGCGGCGCGCGCGACTGGAACAGGCAGCTGTTCGATCTCAACGGGCTTTCCAGCACCGACCTCGACATGCGCCTGTCGGCAGCCAGGCTGACCGTCGGCCCGACCAAACTCGGCCGCACCGCGATCGGCGCGAATTTGCGCAACGGCACGCTGGCGCTCTCGGTCGGCGAGGCGCAGGTTTATGGCGGCATCGCCAAGGGCTCGTTCGGCATCTCGCGCTCCGACAGCGTCGCCGACATCAAGGCACAATTCCAGTTCACCGACGTCGATCTCCAGGCCTGCGCCTCCGAACTGTTCGGCCTGAACAAGCTGTCCGGCCGCGGCAATATCAACGTGTCGCTCCTCGCTTCCGGCTCCAGCCCGTTCGGCCTGGTGCAGTCGCTCGACGGCACCGCCACCGTGACCGGGCATGACGGCGCGATCGCGGGCTTCAACGCCGAGCAGCTCTTGAAACGGCTGGAGCGCCGCCCGCTGTCCGGCGGCGGCAATTTCCGCAACGGCTCGACGCCCTTCGACAATCTCACGATCGCCGTGAAATTCGCCGACGGGATCGCCACCGCCGAAGACATCCGCATCGAGGGACCTTCGGCGAAGATCACGCTGACCGGCACCGCATCGGTGCCGACGCGCGAATACGACATGAAGGGTGTGGCGAGCCTCAACACAACGTCCGGCTTTCAACTGCCCTTCATGGTGCAGGGCCCGTGGGACGATCCGCTGATCTTTCCCGATCCCGAGGCCCTGATCCGCCAGTCGCCTGCGGCGTCTCCTTTCCTCGATCTCCTGAAGCAGCGCATCACCGGCGGAAAGCGACAGGCGCCGGAGGGATCGCCGACGGCCGAGAACGCCAAAGAGAGCGCGAAGTCCAACTGAGGACGGCGTCCGCGACATCAGCGAATTGATCGGGGCGAATTGATGCGGCGATCGCATCGATGCCCGCGTTAAGCATCTCCTTTAGCCTGATACCCCTCGACCTAGGTCTGACAACATGCCGCTAGATCGGATAGCGGCCATGGGCTAGTGTTTTATCCGACCGGTTAAAACACCGGCGGCTTGAGGGAGAAAAACGTGAAATCCAAGGTTATTGGCGCAGTATCACTGGCGGTCGCTGCGGCCGGGCTGTTTGCAGCCGCTGCACCCGCATTTGCGCAGCAAAAGACGATTACGGTCTGGTGGGGCAAGGGCTTCTATCGCTCCGAAGACGACGCGCTGCTCGAGACGATCAAGAAGTTCGAAGCCAAGACCGGCATCAAGGTCGAATTGTCGCAGTACGCGATCCAGGACATGATTCCGAAGACGGTCGCCGCACTCGACGCCGGCACCGTGCCCGATGTCGCCTATTCCGATTCCTATGACGTGCAGGCGCAGGGCAAGTGGGCCTATGAGGGCAAGCTCGAGGACCTGACCGACGTCATGGAGCCGATCAAGGACCGGTTCGTGCAGAACACGCTGGACGCCTCGATCCTCTATAACGACGTCACCAAGAAGAAGGCCTATTACGGCTTCCCGCTGAAGCAGCAGAGCATGCATGTCGAGATCTGGAGCGACATGCTCGAGAAGGCCGGCTTCAAGGTCGCCGACATCCCGACCGACTGGGCAGGCTACTGGACGTTCTGGTGCGACAAGGTGCAGCCGGCGATTCGCAAGGCCACCGGTCAGCGCATCTACGGTGTCGGCCAGCCGATGGGCGTGGAATCCACCGACGCCTTCCAGTCCTTCTACACCTTCATGGACGCCTATCACGTCAAGCTGGTCGACGACGACGGCAAGCTGCTGGTCGACGATCCCAAGGTGCGCGAGAACCTGATCAGCGCGCTGAAGGACTACACCGACACCTACATCAAGGGCTGCACCCCGCCCTCCTCCACGACCTGGAAGGATCCGGACAACAACGTCGCCTTCCACAACAAGACCATCGTGATGACCCACAACTTCACGATCTCGATCGCGGCGAAGTGGTTCGAGGATTCGCAGAACCAGGCGCTCACGCAAGAGCAGCGCGACGCCGGCAAGAAGGCCTATGAGCAGGACATCGTCACGGCGTCCTTCCCGAAGGCGCCGGATGGTTCGACCATCCGCTACCGCTCCGACGTCAAGACCGGACTGATCTTCACCGCGGCCAAGAACAAGCCCGAGGCCAAGCAGTTCATCAGCTTCCTGCTCCAGGAAGACAATGTCCGCCCCTATATCGAGGGTGCGCTCGGCCGCTGGTTCCCGGTGACGAAGGAAAGCCAGGCCAGCCCGTTCTGGCAGGCCGACAAGCATCGCAAGGCGGTCTATAATCAGTTCACCGGCGGTACCGCGCCGTTCGACTTCACCAAGAACTGGAAGTTCACGATTCTCAACAACGAGAACATCTGGGCCAAGGCGATGAACCGGGTTGTCAGCGAGAAGGTCCCGGTCGACAAGGCCGTCGACGAGATGATCGCCCGCATCAAGCAGGTTGCAGGCTGAGTTTCTCTTTCTTCCTCTCCCCGCTAGCGCGGGGAGAGGCAAAACGCTAACACCGGCCGCCTCGTGCGGCCGGAAGTCCTTTCAAAGAGTCCTGAAGAATGGCGATCACGCTCTCTGGCGATCAGTCGATCCCCGCCCCACCCCTGTCGCAGCGGCTGACCCCGGCGCAGGTCTGGGGCATCGTGCTGCTCGCGCCCTATCTGCTCGTTTTCCTCGCCTTCGTCGTCTATCCCGTCTGCTACGGGCTGTGGCTGGCGCGGGCCCCGTCGAATTATGTCGCGCTCTATAACGACCCGATCTTCGCGCGCGCTGCGGTCAACACGCTGATCTTCCTGGTCATCGGCATCAACATCAAGATGCTGATCGCGCTGTTCCTGTCCGGCTTCTTTGCCATGCAGCGCACCTGGATCAAATGGCTCTCGGTGATCTTCATCCTGCCCTGGGCGGTGCCGTCGATCCCGACCATCCTGTCGGTGCGCTTCATGCTCAACCCCGAATGGGGCGTGATCAACCACCTCATCTTCTCCTTCACCGGCGATGACGGCCCGAACTGGCTGAACGACCCGACCGTGGCGCTGAGCATGGCGATCGGCGTCCACATCTGGAAGTCGCTGCCGTTCTGGACGCTGATCCTGATCACCGGGCGCCTCGCGATCTCGCACGATCTGTTCGAGGCCGCCGAAGTCGACGGCGCCAGTTGGTGGCAGAAATTCCGCTTCATCACCTGGCCGTCGATGCAGACGCTCTATGTCACCTGCACGCTGCTCTCGATGATCTGGACGCTCGGTGACTTCAACAGCGTCTATCTGCTCACCGGCGGCGGCCCGGCCGACCTCACGCACGTGCTGTCGACGCTCGGTATCCGCTATCTCCGGCTCGACCAGCTCTCACTCGCGATGGCCTCCATCGTCTGCGCGATGCCGTTCGTCCTGCCGCTCGTGTATTTCATGATGAAACGGTTGTCGCGATGAAGCTTCCCTCTCTCCGTGACGTCGCGACGGAAGCGCGGCTGCTGCTGATCGGCATTCCCGTCTTCCTGTGGACGATGATCCCGATCTACCACATGTTCCTGTTCGCGATCTCTCCGAAGGAGGACGCGTTCTCGGGCAAGCTGTGGCCGGACCATCCGACGCTGCACAACTTCGAGATCGTGTTCAAGCAGCAGCACTACTTCCTGCGCGACTTCTACGTCCAGTTCTGGAATTCGACGTTGATCGCAGCTGCGGTCGGCGCGCTGACGCTGTTCATCGCCACGGCCGCAGCGTTCTCGATCTCGCGGCTGAAGGTGCCGGGCGGGCGCATGGTGCTGAACCTCGCGCTGTTCACCTATTTCATCCCTGCGGCGTTCCTCGCGGTGCCGATGTACCGCACCATGGGCAATTACGGCCTGCTCAACAATCACTGGGCGCTGATCCTGGCGATGGTGACGATCGCCAGTCCTTACGCGATCTGGGTGCTCAAGCAGGCCTCCGACAAGCTGCCGGTCGAGCTGGATGAAGCCGCGGTGATGGACGGCGCCACCACGCTGCAGATCTTCCGCCTGGTCTATCTGCCGCTGATGATGCCTTCACTGGTCGCGATCGGCACCTATGCGGTGCTGCTGGCCTGGAACGAATATCTCTACGCGTTCCTGCTGCTCTCGAACGATCGCGAGATCACGCTTCCCGTCGCGCTCGGCAACTTCCTCGCCGCCGACGATTCGCCCTGGGAGCTGCTGATGACCACCGGCTTCATCTACGCGCTGCCGCCGGCCGCGGTCTACTACGCCTTCCGCCGCTACATGGTGGGCGGGCTGACAGCGGGCGCCGTGAAGTCCTGAACTTCGGCTGCGCGCTGCACCCGGGGAGGGATGGCAGCGCGCTAGACGCCCTCAGGCCGCCTTGCGTACGGTCTGCAGAAACTCCGCGACGGCTTTCTTGAGCGCGCGCGCCTGATCCTGCAATGCCGAGGCCGCCGAGAGCGTGGCTTCGGCGCCGGCGTCGGTCTCTCCGGCCACGGTGCGGACCGCGCCGACCTGGTCGGTCACCGCCGCCGTGCCGTTCGCCGCCTGCTCGACATTGCGGGCGATCTCGCTGGTCGCAGCCCCCTGCTCCTCGACCGCCGAGGCGATCGTGGTCGCGATCTCCGTCATCTCGGCGATGGTCTTTCCGATCTGGCCGATCGCGGCGACGGACTGTCCGGTCGAGCCCTGGATCTCGGCGACGAGCCCGGCGATCTCCTCGGTGGCGCGCGCGGTCTGCGTCGCAAGGCTCTTCACCTCGTTTGCGACCACGGCAAAACCCTTGCCGGCATCGCCGGCACGCGCAGACTCGATCGTGGCGTTGAGAGCCAGCAGATTGGTCTGGCTCGCGATCGCCTGGATCAGCTGAACCACTGTGCCGATCCGCTCGGCGGAATCCGACAGCGCGCGCATCAGCGCCTCTGTGCGGGACGCCTCTTCCTTGGCCTGGTCCGACACCGATACGGAGCGGGCGACCTGGCTCGAAATCTCCTTGATCGAGGCCGCGAGTTGATGGGTCGCGGCCGCAACGGTCTGCACATTCGAGGAGGCCTGGGCCGACGTCGAGGCGACCTGCTCGGCGAGCGAGCGGCCGCGCTCGGCGACGCGGGCGAGACTCTGGGCGCTATGCCCCATCTCCTCGGCGCGGCTCGAGACGCCGCCAATGACGCCCTCCATGCCGCTGTCGAAGCGATCGGCAAGCTGAGCCATCATCGATGCACGTTCCGTCTCGGCTGCGGCGCGCTGCGCGGCAGCGCCCTGCTCCATGCGCCGGACGGTCTGAGCGTTCTGGCGGAACACTTCGACGGCTTCGGCCATATGGCCGATTTCGTCGCCGCGCTCGCCACCCGGGATCGCCTCATCGAGCTCGCCCTTCGCGAGGCTCTGCATGCGCAGGGTCATCTGGCCGATCGGCCGCGACACGCTGCGCCCGATCAGCCAGGCCAACAGTGCCCCCAAAGCGAGTGCAGATGCCGCGACGGTGAACACGAGATTGCGCGTATGCTCGACCGATTCCGCCGTTAGCCGGCTCTGCTCGGTGCGCACCGCACCGAGAGCCTTGCTGATCTCGGCGGCCTTGGCGTCGATTGCACCGCTGGATTTGACGAGGTCGGCTTGCGCCTTGCGCAGTTCGCCCATCGCCGCAGAAAGCTCCGTCAGCGTCGCCGATTGGTCGGCCAGCACCTTCTTCAAGGCCGTAATCAGACTCTTCAATCGCGGCGCCTCGACAGCGGCGATCTCCGCCTCACTGTCGGCAATCGCGGCCTGCGCGTAGCCGATCGTCAGCGAGACGTCGTCGGCATCGACCTGGGCCTGGGTGATGGTGAAGCGCAGCATCGCGACGCGCATCGCATCCACGGTGCCGGCAAGACGCAGCGGCTGGAGCAGGCGCTCGGGCTGGTTGGCGAGCGTCACATTGATCGCACCGACATCGAGGCCCGCCGAGGCACCGAGCGATTCGCCCTTGGTGCTGGCAATGCGCAGACGGTCGACGGCACCGGCGACCGCCGTGAAGGATTTCCGATAGGTCCCAAGCGCATCCACCAGCGCGCTTCGACCAGAGGCGATCGCCGGCAGACGCGCAAATTGCTGATCGACCTGATCAAACGTCGCGCCGAAATTGTCGATCGCCTTCATGGCGCTGTCGCGGTCGCCGAGATTGCGCGTGCGGATGAATTTCTCGACGGTGACGTTGGCCGAGAGCAGCGCGGCATGCACCCTCGCCATGCCGGCATCGCCATCGGCGCTGGTGACGAGCTCGCCGACGGTGCCGCCGATCTCAGCCAGCCGCAACACGGCGAGCAGTGCCAATATGCAGAGGAAGCCCAGGACCAGCGCGAAGCCGCCGAAGATGCGTGGGCGGATGCCGATGCGCGACAGAAGCAATGTCAGGTTCATGATTTTTTCCGGAGAATTACGGCGTAGCCCGGATCCGGGCGAGCAGATCCTTGCCGAAGCGCTTCTCGAATTCGGGCTCCAATGGCTTCACGGCATCGATGAAGGGCTGGCGGTCGACCTTCTCGGTGATCTCCATGCCGCCCTTGCGAAGCTCCTCGATCTTCTTCGCCTCTTCCGCGACGCCACTCTTCCAGGTCGCCTCCGCGCCGGCCTTTGCTGCGGCGATGATGGCGGCCTGGTCCGCGGGCGCGAGGGCCTGGAACACATCGCGATTGGCGACGAAAGCAATGGGGGCGAAGAAATGACCGGTGAGGCTGGCGTATTTCTGCACCTCCTCGAGATGGCTGGCGGCGATCGTCGCGACCGGGTTCTCCTGCCCATCGATGCGTCCGTCCTTCAGCGCGGAATACACCAGTGTGAACTCCATCGGCACGACCTCGGCGCCGAGCGCCTTGAAGGTCATCTGATAGACCTCGTTCGGCAGGACACGGATCTTCAACCCCTGGAGGTCGGCGGGCGAATGAATCGGTCGCTTCGAATTGGTGACATTGCGAAAGCCCTGCTTGCCGATCGCGAGCAGCACCAACCCCTTGTCAGCGAAATGCTTGGCGAACAGGGCGCCAACCGGCCCATCCGCAACCGCCTTGGCTTGCGCGGCATCGCGGAAGAGAAAGGGAACGTCGAAGACGCCGAATTCAGGAACGGCGGAGCTGACCACCGAGCCCGACAGCGTCGCCATGTCGACCACGCCGCTGCGCATTGCGGCCAGGATCGCCGTCTCGCTGCCCAAGGCGTTGCCGGCCCGCGCATCGAGGATGATTCGGCCCTGCGCGACCTCGGCAAGCTTGCGGCGAAATTCGTCCGAGCCGATCTGTTGCGGCGACTGCGGCGAGCCGTTGTATACGAGCGATACCATCTGCGTCGCGGCAGCCGACGGCCGAACGGCAAGACAAAACAATGCCAGCGCCGTGCTGGCCACACCAATATAGAATCGCTTCATCGCCCTCTTCCCCAAGCGAGGCGACGATAGCCAGATAAGCTATATGAACTGTTAACCTAGATTCCAGGCGGTGCCCGAGCGCCGCAAGTCAGCTCCCGGAACGGCTCTCCGCGCTCTTGTGCCGATACGCGAGCAGCAGCGCGATCATCGAGCCGAAGAAATAGCCGGCGGTTGCGCCCGAGATGGCGCGGCCGACGATGATGGCCACCGCGCGGTCGCCCGCGTCGACCGCAGAGATCACGCTCACCGCGTACTGCAGAGTGAAAACGACGAGATTGCGGATCAGTGCGAACGCGCTGCCCGGACGGATGATTTCTCCGGTCTTGTGATCCACGTCGAACGGACGCGGCGTCAGCACGCCGAGAGGCAGAAGCAAGAGGGCCGCCACGATCCACGCGACGATCGGCCATTGGGTATCCTGCTGCCCAAAGCCGGCCCGCGAGACGCCCCAGACGATGAACACGATGGGGACGATCAGCGCGCGCCAGATCGCGACCTTGCGCGGCTGCATCGCCTTGATGCCCTGCCAGACCAGGTAAGCGAGCAGGATCCAGACCCAGGGCGGCGTATGGATCACGATCTGATAGGCGAACATCATGACGACCTCCGGATCACAGCGGTGCTGCGCTCTCGCCCTGCGAGTTCGACAGCTTTGAGGCAAGCGAGGCGATGACGATGACGACCGCGATCAGGGCGATCACGAGCGTGCAGATCGCATTGATCTCGGGCTTCACGCCCAGCCGCACCTCGGAATAGATCCGGATCGGCAGCGTCGCCGAGCCGGGCCCCGTGGTGAAGCTCGCGATCACGAGATCGTCGAGCGAGAGGGTGAAGGCGAGCATCCATCCGGCGACGATCGCGGGCGCGATCAGCGGCAGCGTCACCGACAGAAAGGCCCGAACGGGCGCGCAGCCGAGGTCCATCGCCGCCTCCTCCAGCGAGCGGTCGAGCGAACCGAGGCGCGACTGAACCACGACGGCGACGAAGCACATCGTCAGCGTGGTGTGGGCGATCGTCACCGTCCAGAAGCCGCGCTCGGCGTTCAGCGCCACGAACAGCAGCAACAGCGACAAACCCGTGATCACCTCCGGCATCACCAGCGGCGCATAGAGCATGCCGGAGAACAGCGTACGGCCACGAAAGCGTTCGCCACGCGACAGCGCCACCGCGGCCAGCGTACCGATCAGCGTGGCGATGGTCGCGGACGCAACCGCGACCCGCAGGCTCATCCAGGACGCCTCGATCATGGCCCGGTCGGCAAAGATCTCGCGGTACCAGCGCAGCGACCAGCCGCCCCACACCGTCACCAATCGCGAGGCATTGAAGGAATAGATGACGAGAATGAGGATCGGCAGATAAAGGAAGGCGAGGCCGAGCACGAGCGAAGCGATGTTGAAGCGGGACAGGCGGGAGAATTTGCGCATCTCACCGCTCCTCCAATTGCCGCCGCTGCAGCCGCTCGTAGAGCAGCAGCGGCAGCAGCAGCACCACCAGCAGCACGATCGCCGCGCTCGAGGCGACCGGCCAATCCTTGTTGGTGAAGAATTCCAGCCACAGGGTCTGGCCGATCATCAGCGAATTGGAGCCGGCGAGAAGATCCGGGATCACGAACTCGCCGACAACAGGGATGAAGCACAACAGCACGCCGGCACCGACGCCCGGCAGTGACAGCGGGAAGGTCACCAGCCAGAACACCTGCCACGGCGGCGCGCCGAGGTCGCTTGCGGCTTCCTCCAGCGCCGGCTCCATCTTGGCGAGCGTGGCGTAGAGCGGCAGGATCATGAACGGCAGATAGGAATAGACGATGCCGATATACATCGCGGTATCGGTGGACAGCCACACCACCGGCTCGCTGACCAGATGCAGCGCCAGCAGGATCTGATTGAGCAGGCCGTCGTGCTGGAGGATGTTGATCCAGGCATAGATGCGGATCAGGAACGAGGTCCAGAACGGCACGATCACCAGCACCATCGCCACGGCCTGCCAACGCTTCGGCAGCCGCGCCATGCCGTAGGCGATGGGATAGCCGATCAGCAGCAGCAACGCGGTCGCCGTCACCGCAACGGTGAGGCTGCGCAGATAGGCGAACACGTAGATGTCGTCGGAGGCGAGCAGCCTGAAATTGTCGATCGAGAGCGCGGCAAAGGCCGCCCGGATCGCCGCCCACCCCGCCGTCAGGTCGAACACCGGCTCGTAAGGCGGCTGCGCGATCGCCGTCTGCGACAGGCTGATCTTCAGCACGAAGCCGAACGGCACCAGGAAGAACAGCACCATCCAGACATAGGGCGCGATCGCGGCAAAGCGCGCCGGTCGCGCGAAAATCCGGCGCGCGCTCATGACGGCAGCACCACGCAATCGTCGGGCGTGAACCAGGCGACGATCTGCTGGTTCAGGCTATGGGCATCGACATCGAGGCGCGCACTGTTGGCGACGGACGCCCGCACCATGCCGCCGGTATCGAGCTTCACCTTGTAGGTGGTGGTGCCGCCGAGATAGCAGATGTCGGCGATCACGCCATCCAGCCGGTTGATCGCGTTTTCATGACCGGCCTCGCTCACGGGACCACGACGCGACAGCTTGACCTTCTCGGGGCGGATCGCGACCGAGAACCTGCTGTCGCCGAGGGGCTGGCGCGGCTCGGCCACCACCAGCGTGCCCGCGTCGCGCGTACCGACGACCAGGCGATGACCGTCGCGCAATTTGGACTCGGCGTCGAACAGATTGATGTCGCCGACGAACTCCGCGATCCAGCGCGAGCGCGGTGCCTCGTAGAGCTCGCGCGGGCCCGCGACCTGGGCGAGCTTGCCGGCGTTCATCACGCCGATTCGATCAGCCATCGTCATCGCCTCCTCCTGGTCGTGGGTGACGATGATGAAGGTCATGCCGAGCCGGCGCTGCAGCTCCATCAGCTCGCCTTGCGTGCTTTCGCGCAATTTCTTGTCGAGGGCTGCGAGCGGCTCGTCGAGCAGCAACAATTGCGGCCGTCGCGCCAGCGCGCGGGCCAGCGCGACGCGCTGGCGCTGGCCACCCGAGAGCTGATCGGGCTTGCGCTTCTCCAGCCCGTCGAGCTTCACCAGCGCAACCATCTCGGCCACGCGCGTCGCGATATCGGCGCGCGCCATGCGTGCGCGCTTGAGGCCAAAGGCGATGTTGTCGCGGACCGAGAGATGCGGAAACAGCGCGTAGTTCTGGAACATCATGTTGATCGGGCGCTCGTGCGGCAAAGCCTGCGCGATGTCCTTGCCGCCGAGCAGGATGCGCCCTTCGTCCGGCGCCTCGAAGCCCGCGAGCATGCGCAGAAGCGTGGTCTTGCCGCAGCCGCTGGGGCCCAGCAGCGCAAAGAACTCACCGGCCTTGATGTCGAGCGACACGCCGTCGACCGCACGGAACGTCCCGAACGTCTTGGCCACACCCTCGATGCGCAGCAACGGCTCACCCGCGGCAGGAATCGCATCTCCAGCCGCCTTGGCCGCGGCGCCCGTTCCAGACAACTCGTCAGTCATGGTCCCTGCCAACCCCAATGCCGCCGCACGCTAGCGGCGGATCGGCCTTTGCTCAACCAGTTCGAGGCGGATCGTTCACACCCGCCATGAACGCGGCCAGCGCGTCACGGTCCGCGGCCGGCATGGTCAGGCCGAGCTTGGAGCGGCGCCACAGAACGTCTTCTGGAAAGCGCGCCCATTCGCGGGCCATGAGATAGCGCACCTCGGCGCCGGTCAGGTCCGCGCCGAAGGCCGGGCCCAGCTCCTCGCGGGTCTTCGCTTCGCCCAGCACGGCCGGTAGTCGCGAGCCGTAGGCCGCGACCAGGCGCCGGGCCTGCGGCTCGGAGAGAAAGCGCCAGCGGTGGCGCGCGAGGTCGACCTCGGTCTCGAAACGATCCCAGGCAAAATCGCCGCCGGGCAGCGCTGCGCCGGCGGTCCAGCGCGGCGACATCGGATAGAACGGCGTCAGGCGCGTCACCGCCCGCTCCGCCCGCAACCGCGAGGTGGTGACGTCGCCGCCGAACATCGTCAGCAGCGGCGCCTTGCGCCGGCGCGCGTGGAACAGCGTCGTGCCGTCGCCGCGCCGTCCGGACACGGGCGTCAGATTGACGCCGGAGACCGTGCGCACCACGTCGGTCGGGACAACACGCTCGCGAAAGTAGCGGCTCGCGGCCTCGCAGAGATAGCTGACATCGGCGCCCGGCATCGCGACGATGGCGGGATCGCCGGTGAAGCCGTGCGTGACCGTGCCGACCAGCGTGAAATCACGCTCGAACGGGCTAGCAAAAATCAGCCGTCCGTCGCTGTTCTGGAACACATAGACATTGTCGGACTCGAACAGCCTTGGCACGACGATCTGGCTCATCTGCATGGCCGCCAGGGCCTGCTGCGGCTGCCGCAGCACGGTCTCTGCGACCATTGCCGTCCAGCCGCCGCTGGCATTGGCCAGCGCGCGTGCCGTGACGACGCGGCGATGGCCGCGGTCGACCAGCGCGAGCCGCCAGGTGTCGGTCCTGTCGGCACGCACGCATCGCGCCCCGGTCAGGATCGCGGCGCCGCGCTCGGCGGCATCCAGCGCCGTGAGCACCACCAGGCGCGAATCGTCGACGACGCAATCGGCATATTCGAACGCGATGCCGAACGGCCGTTTCAGCGCGTTGCCGACCGGATGATGGGTGATGTCGAGGGTGGCCGATCCGGGCAGGCCGCCGCGGTTCGTGAGGGCGTCATAAACGTATAATCCGGCGCGCAACAGCCATGGCGGACGTTCGTCCGAATGGGCGGGGATCACAAAGCTCATCGGCCGCACCAGATGCGGTGCGATCCGAAGCCAGGTCCGGCGCTCGGCCAGCGCCCGGCGCACCCGCCAGAAGCCGCGGCGCTCCAGCACGGATAAATCGCCATGGATCAGCCGCGGTGTCGCCGATGACGCGGCACCGCCGAGATCGCCCTGCTCGATGAGAATGACCCGCAGCCCGCGCCCCGCCGCATCGCGCGCGAGATTGACGCCGTTCAGGCCGCCACCAATGATCGCGAGGTCGTAATCTGCCATGAAGCCGTCGAAGGGAGCGATGCGCCCTTCTCACTAGCCGGTCTTGAGCGCAAGCTCCATGGCCTCGACGCGGCCGACGAGGTCGGCATATTTCCCGATGGGCAGCGGCTTGCCGAGCAAATAGCCCTGCACACCGTCGCAGCCTTCCCTGGCAAGGAAAGCGAGCTGGTCGATGGTCTCGACGCCCTCGGCGATGATCGACATTTCGAGGCCGTGACCGAGGTCGATCACGGCACGGACGATCGCGGCCGATTGCGGATTGCGGCCGAGATTGATGATGAAGGCGCGGTCGATCTTGATCTTGTCGAACGGGAACGCCTGCAGATAGCTCAGCGAGGAATAGCCGCTGCCGAAATCGTCCATCGAGATACGGACGCCCAGCGCCTTCAGGCGGCGCAAGAGCGCCAGGCCGCGGTCGAAGTCCTCGATCAGCACGCCTTCGGTGATTTCGAGCTCGAGCCGGCCGGGGGCAAGCCCGGTCTCGATCAGGATCGCATGGACGAGCCCGACCACGTCGCCGTGCATGAACTGAGCCGGCGACAGATTGACCGCGACCTGCAGCGGCTTCGGCCACGACGCCGCCTCGCGGCAAGCCTCGCGCAGGATCCATTCGCCCATTTCGACGATCAGGCCGCTTTCTTCCGCAATCGGGATGAATTCGGCCGGCGAGACCTGGCCGCGCACCGGATGCTGCCAGCGCGCCAGGGCCTCGAAGCCGATGATCTCGCTCTCGGCGACGCTGTCGCGCGCGATGCCCTGGGGCTGGAACGCCAGAGACAGCTCGCCGTTCTTGATCGCCTTCGACAGATCCTGGTGCAGCACGCGACGGTCGCGGATCTGCTGGTCCATCTCGGGCTGGTAGAGGCTGATGGTGCCGCGCGATTTCTGCTTGGCACGGAACAGCGCCGCGCCGGCGTTGGCGAGCAGCGCCGCACCGTCGGGACCATTGTGCGGGAAGATCGACATGCCGGTGGTGATGCCGGCACGGACGGCGCGGCCATCGATGTGGAATTCGGGCGCGAGCGCGTCGCCGAGCTGCTGCGCCAGCGCAAGACCCGCATCGGGCTGCTTGCCGTCGATGATCAGGCCGAACTCGTCGCCGGAGAGGCGCGCCACCAGGCCGCCACGTGCGGCGTCCTGGAACCGCTGGGCCACCTCGATCAGCAGCTTGTCGCCAAGCGCATGGCCGAACACGTCGTTGACTTCCTTGAGGCCGTCGAGGTCGACGCACAGGACCGCGAATTCCTCGTCGGTGCCCTCGCAGGCCTCGATCATCTGGTTCAACGCCTGGAGGAAGGCAGCGCGGTTCGGCAAATCGGTGAGGCCGTCATGATAGGCCATGTGCGCCATCCGCGACTCGGTCTGCCGGCGGTTGGTCACGTCCTCGTGGGTCTTGATCAGATATTCCGGCTGGCCGGCGTCGTTGAGCACCGTGGCGCGCCGGGTCAGGAACAGGCGCAGGCCGTCCTTGGTGGAGATCGGGTGCTCCTCGGTGATCATCCCGCGCTTCTTGATCGCGGCCTCGTCGCGCGCGATGATCAGCTTGGCTTCCTTGGCATTGAAGATGTCGGAGGCGGTCAGGCCAGTGGCTTCCTCACGCCTGCGGTTGAGGATCGTCTCGGCGCTGCGGTTGGCGAGCAGATAGCGGCCGTCCTTGACCTGCTCCACGATCAGCGCCACCGGAATATTGTCGACCACCAGCTCGAGGAATTTCTTGGTGTTCTCCAGCTCCACCGACAGCGATTGCCGATCGGTGATGTCCTCGAACACCACCAGCAGGAATTCCGGCTTGTTGCTCTCGTTGCGGACCACGATGCGGATCGAGGCCACCATGCGCCGGGCCTGGTCGCGTTCGACCTCAACCTCGAATTCGTTGCGATATTGTCCCTCCGGCGCCAGCAGCGCGGCCCGGTCGGTCGCCTCGATGCTGGCAGCCGATTTCGGGCCGAACAGCTCACGCGCATTCTTGCCGACGACCTCATCGCGCGAAAAGCCCCAGAACCGCTCATAGGCGCTGTTGGCAAAGATGTAGCGGCCGTCCTCGATGTTTTTCGCGGCCACGCAGGCCGGCACGTTGTCCAGCACCGTTTCCAGGAACTGCTTGGTCGAGGCGAGCTGCCGCGACAGCTTGCGCTGCTCGCTGACGTCGAGATGGGTGGCCACGGAGCCGCCGTTCGGCAGCACGAAATACTTGACCAGGATGGCGCGGCCATCAGGCAATTCGCTGATCAGCCCGTTGGAGCTTGCCGCTTTCTCGTAGAAGTCGTCATCGGAGACGGCGAGGACCCCGCGCTGGCGCCGCAACTCGAGGATGTCGTAGCCGGTCATGCCGGTCCACAGGTCCGAGCGCGTCAGGCCGTAGATCTCGATATAGCGGTCGTTGCAGAAGATGATGCGCCGCTGCGCATCCGTCATCACCACGCCCTGGTTGAGATTGTTCATGGCGGAGGAGACGAAGGCGTTGCGTCGCAACTGCGAACGCTTGCTCCGGCGCAGCGCGGAATGGATCCACAATGCGATGGCGGCCAGGAACGCGCAGACGACCACGCCCCCGATCAGGGCTTCCCAGACCAGATTGGGATCGAGATCGCCAAGAAAGCGCGACGGACTGAAGCTGTCGGCATAGGCACGCGAAGGCGCGACCGCGCTGGCCAGGCACACGACGGCCTGCACAGCAATCGGAAGCATGCTGCCTTCCTGCCAGTTCTTCTCAGCCATCAGCCACCCGCGATTTCAACTGCGGATTGTCTGGCTTCACGGGTTTGGATCGGGTAAACGCCTGTACGCCCAACAGAAAAATGTGACGCGAAATACGGCAATTGCCCTGACATGATAAATGCTTCCTTAATGGACGACGGCCGCGCGGCCCGTTTCCCAGGCAAACCGGCCCTCTCGGCAACTTCAACGGGACTTCTGCACAACCATGGATAGGGTCGACTGCGTCGTCATCGGAGCCGGCGTCGTCGGGCTCGCGGTGGCCCGGAAGCTGGCCCAGGCCGGGCGCGAAGTGATCGTGCTCGAAGAGGCCGAGGCCATCGGCACCATCACCTCCTCACGCAACAGCGAGGTGATCCATGCCGGAATCTACTACCGCGCCGGAAGCTGGATGGCGCGCATGTGCGTCAGCGGCAAGCACGCGCTCTACCGTTATTGCGGCGAGCGCGGCATCCCGCACAAGAATTGCGGCAAGCTGATCGTCGCGACCAATGCAAAGGAAACCGAGAAGCTGCAATCGATCAAGGCGCATGCCGAGGCCAACGGCGTGCTCGACATGCAGTTGCTCTCGGGCGAAGCAGCGCGCGCGCTGGAGCCGGCGCTGGCCTGTGACGCCGCGCTGCTCTCGCCGTCGACCGGCATCATCGACAGCCATGCCTACATGCTCTCGCTGCGCGGGGAAGCCGAAGAAGCCGGCGCAGCCTTTGCGTTTCACACGCCGCTGATCCGCGCCAAGGCAGACGCTGGTGTGATCGAGATCGAAGCCGGCGGCGAAGCGCCGATGACGCTGCAATGCGACCTGCTCGTCAACGCCGCCGGGCTTTCGGCGACGACCGTGGCACGCCACATCGACGGCATGCCGATCGACCGGATTCCGCCGGCCTATCTCGCCAAGGGAAACTATTTCAGCTGTAACGCGCGCGCACCGTTCTCGCGCCTGATCTACCCCGTGCCCGAGCCCGGCGGGCTCGGCGTGCATCTCACCCTGGACATGGCAGGACAGGCGCGCTTTGGCCCCGACGTCGAATGGATCGAGACGATCGACTATGAAGTCGATCCGTCGCGTGCCGAGCGCTTCTATCCTGCGATCCGCAAATACTGGCCGACGCTTCCCGACGGCGCGTTGATGCCGAGCTATTCGGGCATCCGCCCGAAGATCGTGCCGCCGGCGGTGGCTACCCAGGATTTCCTGATGCAGGGTCCGCGCGACCATGGTGTCGCGGGTCTGGTCAATCTGTTCGGCATCGAATCGCCGGGACTGACATCGTCGCTCGCGATCGCGGACCACGTCGCAGAGCTCGCAGAAATTTAAGCGGCCGCGCAACGATCATTGCACGGCGCGCACCTAACAGCAGGGACGAGCGCAAACGCTCTAATCCCTGCCTGAAAGGATACGATCAAACTTTACGCTGTTACGGGGGTTACTAGTGAAGCGTGTCGCCGGTTTGCTTCAGACGCTCGATCTGGTCCTTGACCATCAACTTCCGGCGCTTCAACTCAACAATTTGCAGGTCGTCTGTTGAAAGGTGCACGAGAGCTTCGTGCAATTCGTTTTCGAGAACTTTGTGCTTCCGTTCCAATTCAACCAGATGTGCCTGAATTGTCATTCGAAACCTCCTCGGTAGGGGTGACCTTGGATTCGATCCGGACGAAGAAGTGTACACCGTCGATTCGTTCTGTCGATGGATATCCGTCGTCGCAGCGTCATTTTTGAAAATTCATATGTAATGAAGCGTGAGTAAGGAACCACGCGGTGAAAGATCCATGATATCAATGCGCTTGCGCGACACTGCTGCGAATCGTTGAAATATCTTGCGAGAGAGCGGTGCGCGAAGGTCGCAGATCGCTTGCGATCACGCCGCGCAAGGACGATAATTTCCACAGGGCATCCACAGCCTTAATCTCAAGCTAATCGGTTTTCGGCCACCGCAAACATGACCAATGAAGACGAGCGTGAGCTCGAAGCCGAGCTCACCCGGTTGCAGCAGGAACACCGAGATCTCGATGCGGCGATCGATGCACTGCATCAATCGCCCGCCCCCGACCTATTGCGGTTACAGCGGTTGAAGAAACGCAAGCTGTTGTTGCGCGACCGCATCGCCTTCATCGAAGACCAGATAACGCCCGACATCATCGCCTGATCCGCGAGCGGTCGCCGCTTGCGGCCCACATGAATCCGCTTGACTCAAAAAGAACAAAAGAGGAACATAAATCTCGCCGCCGACGCCCCAGGAAACACCCAAGAAATCGCCCAAGAAAAACCTGCACGCACAACCCGCAAGGACACCGCAGATGTCAGTCCCCGCCCTTCTCGACAACAGCTATTACGAGCAAGCCTGCGATCAGGCGATCGCGATGTGTGACGGCAATCTGCGCAGCACCATCAAGGCGCTGATCATGGCCAACGAATATCTGGAAGCTGAACTGGAAGAGCTGCAGGCCGCGATCGCCGCCGGCTGCATTCCCGAGACCTCGCGCAGCTGGACGCGGGGCAAGAGCGGCGCCGCCTAGTTCTGATCACCGGAGCAACGCCATGTCGGATGTGACCTATTACGTTGCAATGCCTTTTCTGATCGATGCCGACGGATCGCCCGTCGCGGGCGCCGCCGAGGAGTGTCAGAGCTCGACGGCCGCGCTGCGACGCGCCGAGGCCCTGTCGCGCGGTGCCGGCCATATCGGCGCGGTCGCGTTCAGCCGCAGCGGCGATCCCATGACCGGCGAATTCGGCGATGCCACGCTGCTGCGCAGATTCGGCAACGTGCCGGAAGATCTGGCCACGCTGTAGGATCAGTTGCTCACGAGCCTGATCCGCGGCTCGTGCCGCCGGCGGGCCTTGCGCACATACATGGCGGCATCGGCCTCCTCCAGCGCGCGGACGGCATCGGACTGGGCACCGAGCAACGCGACGCCGGCGGAAGCGCCCGCCGTCACGTGCTGGCCGCGAAAGACAAAGGACAATTCGTCGATCGCCTGCTCGAAGATCGCGGCCTTCGCCTTGGCATCGGTCTCGCTGAGATTCCACAACAGCAGGGCAAACTCGTCACCGCCGAGACGTCCGACCACGTCGGAGGCGCGGATCTGCCGTGTCAGCGTCGCGGCAATTGCCTTCAGCACCTCGTCGCCGGCGGCATGGCCGAAGGAATCGTTGATCGGCTTCAGCCGGTCGACGTCGAGCACGATCAGTGCGCCGCTGGCGCGGTAGCGCTTCATGTAGGCCACGGCGCGCTGGAGCTCGCGCTCGAAGCCGCGCCGGTTGGGGATGTCCAGCAGGAAATCGGTGTCGGCCGCCGCCTCGAGCTCGACGACGCGCCGCAGCGCCTGCGTGAGCTTGGTCCGCAGGGCGCGGATGGTCGCCTTGCTGGTATCCTCGCTCGGCTCTTTCCTGGTTTCCTTCCTCGTCCCCTTGGCAGCACGGACTGCCTGCGCGCGAGGCGGCGCCACAGCCCGCTTGGGTGCAGTTTTCGTTCGGCTTCCGCTGGTTTTTCGGCCCTTTTTGGCCTTCGCCGCGGTCGCCCTTTTTGGTTTCTTCATGGGCATCCTGCTCAATGAAGGCTTGCGGGGATTCACCAAGACAGGATAGTGCATTCCCTTCTCCTTGCCACCGCCTTGCGAGCCGCCGGCCGGAACCGTTAATCTGGCCTATCCTTCTGTTTTCCGAGCACAATTGACGTCATGACCGCGCCGATCGCCATTATCATGGGAAGCCAGTCGGACTGGGAGACGATGCGGCACGCCGCCGACACGCTCACAGCGCTTGGTATCACCTCCGACGCCCGCATCGTTTCGGCACACCGCACCCCCGACCGGCTCTTTGCCTTCGCCAAGGGCGCCAAGGCGGCCGGTTTCAAGGTCATCATCGCCGGTGCCGGCGGCGCGGCGCATCTGCCCGGCATGGCCGCGGCGCTGACGGAATTGCCGGTGTTCGGCGTGCCCGTCGAGTCCAGGACGCTGAAGGGCATCGATTCGCTGTATTCGATCGTTCAGATGCCGGCCGGCATTCCGGTCGGCACGCTCGCGATCGGCAAGGCCGGCGCGATCAACGCGGCGCTGCTCGCAGCGTCCGTGCTGGCGCTGTCCGATCCGGCCCTCGCCGACCGCCTGGCCGCCTGGCGCAAGGCCCAGACCGAGGCCGTTGCCGAGCGCCCGGAGGACAAGGCGTGACTGACGCAAAGCAGGTGAAGCTGAAGCCCGGCGACACCATCGGAATCCTCGGCGGCGGACAACTCGGACGGATGCTGGCCATGGCCGCCGCACGGCTCGGCCTGCGCTGCCAGGTGTTCTCGCCCGATCCGGATTCGCCGGCCTTCGACGTCGTGCTGAACGCGACCTGCGCCGAATATGCCGACGTCGAGGCACTGGAGATGTTCGCGCACGACGTCGACGTCATCACCTACGAATTCGAGAACGTGCCGGCCGCCGCCGCCATGGTGCTGGATGCACGCCGCCCGGTGCTGCCGAACCGCAAGATCCTCGAGACCACCCAGGACCGGCTCGCCGAAAAGGATTTTGTCACAAGGCTCGGGATTGGCACTGCCGCTTACGCCGACGTCACCTCGGTGGCTTCGTTGCGCGAGGCCATCGTCAAGATCGGGCTTCCCGCCGTGCTGAAGACCCGCCGCTTCGGCTATGACGGCAAGGGCCAGGCCATCATCCGCGAAGGCGACGACATCGCGAAAGTCTGGACCAGCCTCGCCACCAAATCGGCGATCCTGGAAGCCTTCATCCCGTACGAGCGCGAGATCTCCGTGATCGCCGCGCGTTCGGCCTCGGGCCAGGTCGAATGCTTCGACGTCACCGAGAACGAACACCGCGACCACATTCTGAAGATTTCCCGCGCGCCGGCGCCGATCCCGGATTCGCTCGCCGAAGAGGCGCGCAGCATCGCCGGCAAGATCGCGACCGCGCTCGACTATGTCGGCGTGCTGGCGGTGGAGATGTTCGTGCTCGCCAACGGCACCGGGCCGAAGGTGCTGGTCAACGAGATCGCTCCGCGCGTGCACAATTCCGGACACTGGACGCTCGACGGCGCGTCGGTCTCCCAGTTCGAGCAGCATATCCGCGCCATTGCCGGCTGGCCGCTCGGCAAGCCGGTGCGTCACGGTGAGGTCGTCACCATGACCAATCTGATCGGCGACGAGATCAATGATTACGAGTCATGGCTGAGCGTGCCGGGCGCAACCGTTCACATCTACGGCAAGGGCGCGCCGCGCCCCGGCCGCAAGATGGGTCACGTCACAGAAGTCAGGCCTTCAAAAAGCAAGTGAGGGGACCGCAGCAAAAGCTGCGATCCCGTTTTTTGAGTTGTTGTTTTGACGCGTTTTCTCGACGCGAACCGCTATCCACTTCGCTCGAAAACGCTCTAGGCCGTCTTCACGCCTGCGACGACGCCCGAGGGCTCCTCGCTGAGCCAGCGATAGATCACTCCGCCCAGCGCGCCACCGATCAACGGCGCGACCCAGAACAGCCAGAGCTGCGCCAGGGCCCAGCCGCCGACGAACAGCGCAGGCCCCGTGCTGCGCGCCGGGTTCACCGACGTGTTGGTGACGGGGATGCTGACGAGATGGATCATCACCAGCGCAAGTCCGATCGCGAGCGGCGCAAAGCCCGCGGGCGCGCGGCCGTGGGTCGCGCCCATGATGACGAACAGAAACATCATGGTCATCACCACTTCGGTCACGAAGCAGACCACCATGCTGTACTGGCCGGGCGAATGCGCGTCATAGCCGTTGGAGGCGAAGCCCTTGGTGACTTCGAAGCCGGGCGCACCACTGGCGATCACATAGAGCAGCTCGGCGGCGACGATCGCGCCGCAGACCTGCGCAATCACGTAAGGCAGGATCTGGCCTGCCGGAAAGCGTCCACCGGCGGCAAGGCCGACCGTGACGGCCGGGTTGAGATGGCAGCCCGAGATATGGCCGATCGCATAGGCCATGGTGACGACGCTCAAGCCGAAGGCCAGGGACACACCGACCAGGCCGATGCCGACCTGCGGAAAGCCGGCCGCGATGACCGCGCTGCCGCAGCCTGCGAATGTGAGCCAGAATGTGCCGATGGCCTCGGCCGCGTATTTCTTCATATCCATGTGGCGTCTCCCCTGATTTCCAAGATTCCGGAACAATGTCCGCTGCGGCCCCGTTTTGGCGCCGAATCTCCCAAATCGAGGCCGCAAGAGAGCATTTTCGCCGCATTTAATGGCTGAACTTGGCCCGAAACCCCGCTTGGCAGGTGGACATGGCGGGTTTTGTCTGATACATCCGCGCCCTCAAGGTTAAGGGCTTGCGCTTTTTGCCATCCCCTTTGACTTACCAGAATTCAAATCCGATCCACTGAAGAGGATGCCGCGTGCAGGTTCTCGTTCGCGATAACAATGTCGACCAAGCCCTCAAGGCGCTGAAGAAGAAGATGCAGCGCGAGGGTATTTTCCGCGAGATGAAGCTCCGCGGTCACTACGAGAAGCCCTCCGAGAAGAAGGCCCGCGAAAAGGCCGAAGCCGTGCGCCGTGCGCGCAAGCTGGCCCGCAAGAAGCTGCAGCGCGAAGGCCTGCTGCCGATGAAGCCGAAGCCGGTGTTCGGCGCTGGCCCCGGTGGCGAGCGTGGTGGCCGTGGCGGCCCCGGTGCAGGTCCGCGCGGACCGCGCTGATCTTGCCGACGTTGCAGGACTGAGTTTTCAATGACGCGGGCCCCGGGCCCGCGTTATTATTTTGTGAGCAGTGCCTTTCTGGGACGGGGCACTACAGATGCGGCACCAGCGCGAGCGAACCGTAGATGGCCTCCCCTTTCCCCGAGCCCGGCTTGGCGCGGTTGCGCCGGATCTGGCGCCAGCCGCTTGCGCTGACCTTGGTGGGGATCGCACTCTGCGGCTGCTCCTTCGATCTCGGCTCGCTGATGCCGGAGAAAGACAAGCCCCAGGAAGCGCCCAAGGCGGCCGCTGCCCCGGACAGCGCAGTCAGCGCCGGCAACGTCACCGAGGCCCAGGCCCACACCGTAAAAGCCCAGGCCCTGGTGAAGTCCGGCGAGACGCAGGCAGCGCTCGACGAGTTCAATCGCGCCGTCGCGCTCGATCCCTATAACGCGCAGGCGCTCTACGGCCGCGCCCTGCTCTACCAAGGCAATAACGAGCACGACTTCGCGATCGCCGATTTCGGCGCCGCAAGCGGCCTCAATCCCCAGAAGGCCGAACCGCTGCTCGGCCGCGCCGTCAGCTATCTCGCCATCGGCAAGGTCAAGGAGGCGGCGGCCGATCTCGATGAGGCCGCCGAGGCCGATCCGCACAATGCCCAGGTCTGGACGACCCGGGGACAGGCCTATGAGCGGCTGGGCGACAAGGCCAAGGCGGCGGCGTCCTACAACAAGGCCGTCGGCCTGCGCCCACGCGATGACGCCGCCCGCAGCGGCTTGGCCCGCGTCGGCGGCTGACGGTGTCAGGACGGCGCGGACGCCGTCTTAATCGGGGGTGGCGCCCTTCGGCAGAACCGCGTGGAACATCGACTTCATGCCCGACAGCATCTCGTCGGCGACATTGGTCTTGGGCCGCGGCGTGGGGGCGGCTGCCCCGGCATCGGCGCGCAGATCCAGCGGCGGCGCGATCACGGGCACCGGAATGTCGGCCGGCGGCGTCAGCCGATTCGGGTTGTCGTTACCAATCGAGGCCGTGTAGGGCGGATTCGCCTGCGAGGAGCCGCCAGTGCCATAGGCCTCCGACGACGGCGTCGACACATTGATCGGGGGCGGCAGCGGGCTCACCGTCGACGGCACCGCAGTCACCACACGGGGCGGCTCGGGCACGCGAGACGCTTCCTGAACCGCAGGCTCGGACTTCCGCTCGACCGCCTTGGCGTCGGGGAGCTTGATGTCGGTCGACTTGGTCTCAGTGGATTTGGTCTCGGTGGCTTTGGCTTCGGCGGCCTTCTCAGCGGCCTTGCCCTCGGGCGACTTGCGCAGGCGCTCGATGGCGGCCCGGGCCAGATCGTTGGCGTCGGGGGTCACGGCCGGAGCAGCCGGCGACGAATTGGCCTCAACCACCGGGGCCGCGGGGGCTGCCGGGGTAGACGTGGCCGGTGAGGACTTGGCGACCGCCTTCTCATGCGCCGGGGTGCGGCCCACGTCCGCAGCCTTGTCCGCAGCCTTGGCCTCGGCAGGCTTCTCGCCCGCGGGCTTGTCCGTCGCGCTCTTGTCGGAAATGCTCTTCTCGGAGACGCCCTTGGCCTTCACGCCGGGGGCCGGGAGATTGGCCACATCGGCGGGTTTGCCGTTCTTGCCGGCATCGGCAGGCGCCACCACCGCGGCTGGGGTATCCGCCGCCGGCCTGGCGTTGATGTAGTGATTGACGATGTAGGCCCCGATGATCGTCGCGAGCACCGAGGGGAAAATATCCATCGAAATTTTAGCGAGGTATTTCAGCATTTCTCGGCCACTCCCCGCGCGATCTGATGCGGGAACTTTGGGGCATTGTAAGGGATCAACTGCGACGGATCGATGGCAAAGGTTACGCGTGCCTTACGGCTTCAGCTCAATCTCAAGGAACACGATCTCGGTTGAGGTTTCGTTAAGTACGTCGTGTTGGACGCCGGCTTTGCGGAAGTAGGATTTCCCGGCCGCAAGCTGCGCCTTGGAACGCTCTCCACCGGGTGCCACGATGGTCATTTCGCCGGCCACGACGGGAACGATCACATAGTCCATTCCGTGGGTGTGATGCCCGGTCGCGCTGCCCGGGGCAAGCCGCCACTCGGTCACCCGGACCTCGTCATTGTCGACCTGAACCTCGGACTTGGCGGCAAGCATCGGAACTCTCCTCGGGGAATCGGTTCAGGGGACGAAGACCATGAACACGTAGACGGCAAATACCACCATATGGACCAGCCCGAACAGGACATTGGTCCTGCCGGTGCCGAAGGTCAGCATGCTCAACAAGAATGTCAGGAACAGCAGCGCCGTGTTCTGGGGATTGAGGCCCAGCACCAAGGGCTGGTCGAGCGCATAGGTGGCGATCCCGACCGCCGGGATGGTCAGGCCGATGGTGGCCAGCGAGGACCCGAGCGCCAGGTTAATGCTCTTCTGGAGGTCATTCCGGCGGGCGGCCGTGATCGCTGAGACGCCCTCCGGCATCAGGATCAGGAGCGCGACCAGCAGGCCCGCAAACGCCGGCGGAGCGCCGATCCTGTCGGCAACGGCGTCCACCACCAGCGAGAACTTCTTGGCGAGGAGAACGACGGCCAGCAGCGAGATCAGGAGCAGCGCGATGCTGAGCACCAGCATCTTGCCCGGCAGATGGGCCGCCCCGCCCTCGCCGTCCGCCCGCTCGTGAACGAAGTAATCCTTGTGCAGGACCATCTGGGTGTAGAGGAACACGCCATAGAGCACGATGGTCACGAGGTCGACGAAGCCGAGCTGAAGCGTCGAATAGATCGGCCCCGGCGTCGTCAGCGTGTAGTTGGGCATGATCAGCGTCAGCGTCGCGAGCGCAATCAGCACGCTGAGATAGACGTTGGCGCCGGAGAGCTGAAAGCCCTGCTCGCGGTAGCGAAGCCCGCCGATGAACACGCAGAGGCCGACCAGGCCGTTGCAGACGATCATGACCACCGCAAAGACGGTGTCGCGCGCGAGCTCCGGCGCGGGCTTGTCGCCGAGCATGATCGTGGTGATCAGCGCGACCTCGATGATGGTCACCGCGAGCGTGAGCAGCAGCGTGCCGTAGGGCTCGCCGATCCGCTCCGCGATCACCTCGGAATGATGCACGGCCGCGAACACGGTGCCGAACAGGATCACCAGCAGGACGACCGCGAACAGGCCGCCGCCGGCCGACAGGGTGAAGCCGTAGCCGGTCACGGTGACGATCAGGAACAGCAGCACCGCCAGAGCGGGGAAAATCCAGGACGACCGCGGCATCGGTCCGTGTGCACTCATTCCAGCGATTCCTCCAAGCAACTGGAGGCCGAGTATGCGCGAGAACATCGCGCGCGTCAGCCCTCATGACCCGTTGATGAAGGCTCGCGCGGTCTCGGCGATACCGAAATTTCCGAGATCGTCATGCCCGCCGCCGGCGACGCGGACAAACTGCTTCGGCTCGCGGGCCAGCGCAAAAAGTTTTTCGCCGAATGCGATCGGAATAGTCTGGTCCTGCGCGCCGTGCACAATCAGCAGCGGGACCGCAACGCGCGCGATGCGCTGGTCCGAGTGGAAGGGATCGCGGATCAGGAGGCGGACCGGGACGAACGGAAAATGAGCGGCCGCGACATCGGCGATCGACGTATAGGGCGCCTCGAGGATCAGCTTTCCGACCGGGTGTTCGGACGCGATCGCGACGGCAGCGCCGGTCCCGAGCGAGAAGCCCCAGGCTGCGATGCGCTGTGCGTCGTAGCGCTCCCTCGCAAATGAATAGGCGGCCGCGCCATCGCGCAGCAGCCCGTCCTCGCTCGGCGCACCGCTGGAGCCGGCATAGCCGCGATAGGACAGCGCAACGAGACCGGTACCGTCAGCCGTGATTGACTTGAAGCGCCCGGCAAGTCCGGCGAGGAAGTCGCCGTTGCCGTGGAAGAACAGCACCACCGAGCGGCCAGGCTTCGGCGGCACATGCCAGACGATGACCTTCTCGCCATCGGAGGTGGTGAGGATGTGTTCCTCGGCCTGCGGAAATCCCGCCGCGGCCGGCGACTTGCGCTCGGTCGTCGGAATCGGAAACAGCATGTCCCGCTGCTTCACATAGAGCAGGACGAGACCGGCGAGATATCCGGCGGCAACGACGATGGCGATCCATTTCAGGACTGTCATCGCCTACCGCCGGCTCTCCGATGCTACATCGCCTTGACGATGTTCTCGGTGACCTTCTTGGCGTCGCCGAGCAGCATCATGGTGTTGTCGCGGTAGAACAGCGGATTGTCGATACCGGCATAACCCGACGCCAGCGACCGCTTGATGAACATCACCGTGCCGGCCTTCCAGACCTGGAGCACGGGCATGCCGTAGATCGGCGAAGTCTTGTCCTCTTCGGCCGCCGGGTTGGTGACGTCGTTGGCGCCGATCACGAAGGCGATGTCGGCCTGCGCGAATTCGGAGTTGATGTCCTCGAGCTCGAACACCTCGTCATAGGGCACGTTGGCCTCGGCGAGCAGCACGTTCATGTGGCCGGGCATGCGGCCCGCGACCGGATGAATGGCGTACTTCACCTCGACGCCTTCCTTCTTCAGGATGTCGCCCATTTCACGCAGCGCGTGCTGGGCCTGCGCCACCGCCATGCCGTAGCCGGGCACGATGATGACCTTGGAGGCGTTCTTCATGATGAAGGCCGCATCGTCCGCCGAGCCGAGCTTGGCCGGCTTCTGCTCGCCGCCTGCACCGCCGCCGGCCGCCGCGGTCTCGCCGCCGAAGCCGCCGAGGATGACCGAGATGAAGGACCGGTTCATCGCGTGGCACATGATGTAGGACAGGATCGCGCCGGAGGAGCCGACCAGCGCGCCGGTGATGATCAGCGCGGAGTTGCCCAGCGTGAAGCCGATGCCGGCCGCGGCCCAGCCCGAGTAGGAGTTGAGCATCGAGATCACGACCGGCATGTCGGCGCCGCCGATCGGGATGATCATGAGCACGCCGAGCGCCAGCGCCAGGATGACGATCATCCAGAAATCGAACGCGCTGCCCGACATCACCAGCCCGACGATGAAGACGACGAGCGCGATCGCCAGCGCGATGTTGATGATGTGACGGAACGGCAGGATGATCGGCGCGCCGCTCATGCGCGCCGACAGCTTCAGGAACGCGATCACCGAGCCGGTGAAGGTCAGCGCGCCGATGGCGACGCCGAGCGACATTTCGACCAGGCTCTGCGGATGGATGTTGCCGGGGGTGCCGATGTCGAAGGCCTCGGGCGCGTAGAACGCGCCGGCGGCGACCAGCACTGCGGCCATGCCGACCAGCGAGTGGAAGGCGGCGACCAGTTCCGGCATCGACGTCATCGGCACGCGACGCGCGATCACCGCGCCGATCGCGCCACCGATCGCGATACCGACGATGACGAGCACCCAGGCGAGACCGTCCGCGGGCGGATGGTTGGCCAGCGTGGTGGCGACCGCGATCGCCATGCCGATCATGCCGAACAGATTGCCCTGGCGCGACGACGCCGGGCTCGACAGCCCGCGCAGCGACAGGATGAACAGCACTCCCGCCACGAGATACAAAAATGCAGAGAGGTTGGCGCTCATCTCAGGTCCCCATTGATCCCATCAGCCCGAGGTGGCCGCTTACTTCGACTTCTTCTTGTACATCGCCAGCATGCGCTGGGTGACAAGGAAGCCGCCGAAGATGTTGATGCAGGCAAAGATCAGCGCGACGAAGCCGAAGGCGCGCGCCCAGCCCGAACCGCTCGATACGTTGGCAACGCCGCCGGCCAGCAACGCGCCGACCACGATCACCGAAGAGATCGCGTTGGTCACGCTCATCAGCGGCGTGTGCAGTGCCGGCGTCACCGACCACACCACGAAATAGCCGACGAAGACGGCGAGGACGAAGATCGAAAGCCGGAAGATGAAGGGATCGACGACCTGTGCAGCATGCTCCATGACGGATCTCCTTACGCCTTCGGCTGGAAGTTCGGGTGGATCACGGCGCCGTCCTTGGTCAGCGCGGTGGCCTTGACGAGTTCGTCGTCCCAGTTGACGGCGAGCTTCTTCTCTTTCTTGTCGACCATGGTCTCGATGAAGGAGAACAGATTGCGTGCGTAGAGGCTCGAGGCCGAGGCCGCGACGCGGCCGGCGACATTGGTGTAGCCGACGATCTTGATGCCATCGAGATCGACGACCTCGCCCGGCTTGGCGCCCTCGACATTGCCGCCGCGCTCGACCGCGAGATCGACAAGCACCGAACCCGGCTTCATCGACTTGACCATCTCGCCCGAAACGAGCTTCGGCGCGGGCCGGCCCGGGATCAGCGCGGTGGTGATGACGATGTCCTGCTTCTTGATGTGCTCGGCGGTGAGCGCGGCCTGCTTGGCCTGGTACTCCTTGGACATTTCCTTGGCGTAGCCGCCGGCGGTCTGCGCGTTCTTGAATTCCTCGTCCTCGACGGCGAGGAACTTCGCACCGAGCGATTCGACCTGCTCCTTGGTCGCGGGCCTCACGTCGGTCGCGGTGACGATGGCGCCGAGACGGCGCGCGGTCGCGATCGCCTGCAGGCCGGCGACGCCGACGCCCATCACGAACACCTTGGCGGCAGGCACGGTGCCGGCTGCGGTCATCATCATCGGGAAGGCGCGGCCGAAGGCCTCGGCGCCCTCGATCACGGCGCGGTAGCCGGCGAGGTTTGCCTGCGACGACAGCACGTCCATCACCTGCGCGCGGGTGATGCGCGGCATCAATTCCATCGCGAAGGCGGCGACGCCGGCATCGGCGATCGTCTTCAACGCCGCCTCGTTGCCGTAGGGGTCCATGATGGCGATGACGAGCGCACCGCGCTTGTACTGCGAAAGCTCGGACGCCTCGGGGCGCTTCACCTTGATGATGATGTCGGCGTCCTTCAGCGCATCGGCGCTGACCGTGGCGCCCACGGCGGTGAACTCGGAATCCGGCAGGCCCGATTTGAGGCCGGCGCCCGGCTCGACGGCGATCTCGGCGCCCAGCGCCTTGAACTTCTTCACCGTATCGGGCGAAGCGGCAACACGCGGCTCCGACGGATCGATTTCCTTGGCAACGGCGATCTTCATAGGCCCTCCGGCGACGCGGGAAAAAGCGCGCGCGCAAAAACTTAGCGTTACTCCCGCAACGTTGCTTACCGGCTTTGGAACCGGCTTGTTTGCAAATTTTGTGGGCAGCTGCCGCCAAAGATGGAGGCAGCCGCCAAAGACGAATTAGGTGAGGAAGATCGCCATCAGAATGACGATGAGCGCGACCGAGGCCGTGCCGTACTTCACGAGCTTGATGAAGCCCTCGTAGGTCTGCTCGTGGGCAACGTAGTCGTTGCCGTCGGCGGTGGTGTAGGCCACTTCGCTATGGTCAGCCATGATGATGTCCCCAGTCGAAAGTCGAATTCTTCGGTTGGGATACCTTAAACCTTCGGGCAGGGCAACGGCACCGAAGCGCGGTTTTCCAGCAAATAGGCTCATTTGGAATCCCGATTATCGTGGATCCCGCGCGCGACGCAGCATTCGCTGAACGCCGGTTCAACGAATGCTCTGCAGCCATCCTGCCCGAAATTCGGGCACTTGGCCCTCAGCCCATCGCCTCCAGCTCGTCGATCATCCCGGCGATGACCGAGAGTCCGCCGTCCCAGAACTTCGGGTCCTTGGCGTCGAGCCCGAACGGCCGCAGCAACTCGGAGTAGTGCTTGGTGCCGCCGGCCGCGAGCATGTCGAGATAGCGCTCGGCAAAGCCCTCGGCCGCGTTCTCGTAGACGGCATAGAGCGAATTCACGAGGCAATCGCCGAAGGCATAGGCGTAGACATAGAACGGCGAGTGGATGAAGTGCGGGATATACATCCAGTAGTTCTCATAGCCCGCCTTGATCTCGATCGCCGGTCCAAGGCTCTCGCCCTGCACCGACAGCCAGAGCTCGCCGAGCCGCGTCGCGGTGAGCTCGCCATTCTTGCGCTCGGTGTGAACCGCACGCTCGAACGAGTAGAACGCGATTTGCCGCACCACGGTATTGATCATGTCCTCGACCTTGCCGGCGAGCAGCGCCTGGCGCTGCTTGGGACTCTTGGTCTGCGCCAATAGCCGCCGGAAGGTCAGCATCTCACCGAACACGCTGGCGGTTTCGGCGAGCGTCAACGGCGTCGGCGCCATCAGCGCGCCGTTCTTCGCAGCGAGCACCTGGTGCACGCCATGGCCGAGCTCGTGTGCGAGCGTCATCACGTCGCGGGGCTTGCCCTGGTAATTCATCAGCACATACGGATGCGCCGACGGGGTGGTCGGATGCGAGAAGGCGCCCGGCGCCTTGCCCGGACGCACCGGCGCATCGATCCAGCGGTCGGTGAAGAAGCGCTCGGCGATATCGGCCATTTTGGGCGAGAACCCGCGATAGGCCGTCAGCACCATGTTGCGCGCGTCGCCCCAGCCGATGACATCGGTCGCGGCGAACGGCAGCGGCGCGTTGCGATCCCAATAAGCCAGCCGCTTCTTGCCGAACCATTTTGCCTTCAGCGCGTAGTATCGATGCGACAGCTTTGGATAGGCGGCGCGCACGGAGGCGACCAGCGCATCCACCACCTCGCGCTCGACGCGATTGTTCAAATGGCGGGAGTCCGCGACATCCTTGAAGCCGCGCCAGCGGTCCGAGATATCCTTGTCCTTGGCGAGCGTGTTGGTGATCAGCGCGAAGGTGCGCTCATTGGCCTTGAAGGTTTTTGCCAGCGCTTCCGCCGCGGCCTTGCGCTTGGCGCCGTCGCGATCCTGCAGGAAATTCAGCGTCGGCTCGATCGCAAGCTCTTTGGCGCCGACCTTGAAGCGGAGGCCCGAGATGGTCTGGTCGAACAATCGATTGAACGCGGAATAGCCGGTTTGCGCCTTCTCCAGGAACAGCTGCTCGAGCTTGTCGTCGAGCTGATACGGCTTCTCCTTGCGCAGATCCTCGATCCACGGACGATAATGCGCGAGCTCGGCGGTTTGCATCGCGCGGTTCAAAATATCGTCATCGACGCGGTTGAGCTCGAGCGCGAAGAACAGAAGATGCGTCGACGCCGCCGTCAGCCGCTCGGAGACGTCGCCGTAAAACTTTGAAATCGCAGGGTCCACGCTGTCGCCGGCGTGGACGAGGCCGGCATATGAGCCGAGACGGCCGGCGAGATCGTCGATCGCCTCATAGCGCCGCACGGCTTCCGCGAGCCATTTTCCGCCATCTTCGTTTGCTGTGCCTGTTGCGAGCTTGCCCTTGTAGTCCGTCTCGAACGCGACGCAATCGGCATCCATCGTTTCGAGATCGCGCGCGACTTCCGGCGCATCGATCCCGGAATAGAGATCGGCGAGGTTCCACTCCGGAAGCTTGCCAGTCTTGCTCACGGGCTTGGAGGGCTTTGCCTTGACGGCAGATTTCTTGACGGCGGATTGCTTGGCAGCTGGCTTGCGGAGAGCAGGCTTTTTGAGGGCAGTCTTTTTGAGAGCAGTCTTTTTGAGGGCAGTCTTTCTGAGAGCAGTCTTGGAGCGCGAAGTCATTGTGTGGGAAACCTGTGTTCAACAAACGCTGCGGCGGGCGGGGGCATCAAGGTTTAAGAGTGCGTTAATCGGCTTCGGCCAGAGTGACCCGATTCGAGACAGATAGTAGTAGCGTGCGGGGAGCACCATGGCTGCCAGTATTTTGATCGCCGACGACGACGCCGTAGCCCGCCGTCTGGTCGAGAACATGGTGCAGAAATGCGGCTATGAGACGATCGTCGTGGAGTCCGGCGACGCCGCAATCGCCACCCTCACCGCTCCCGATGCGCCGGCGATCGACGCCGTGATCCTCGACCTCGTCATGCCCGGCCTCGACGGCATGGGCGTGCTGGCGAAAATCCGCGAAGCGGGCCTCAGCGTCCCCGTCATCGTGCAGACTGCGCATGGCGGCATCGACAACGTGATCTCGGCGATGCGCGCAGGCGCTGCCGATTTCGTGGTCAAGCCGGTGGGCCTCGAGCGGCTCCAGGTCTCGTTGCGCAACGCGCTCAACGCCTCCGCACTCAAGGGCGAATTGCAGCGCATCCGTCACAGCCGCGAGGGCCGTCTGACCTTCTCCGACATCATCACGCGCGCCGAAGCGATGACGGGCGTGATGCGCGCGGCGCAGAAGGCGGCGAACTCCTCGATCCCGGTGCTGATCGAAGGCGAGTCCGGCGTCGGCAAGGAGATGTTCGCACGCGCCATCCACGGCAGCGGCGAGCGCAAGGCAAAGCCCTTCGTCGCCGTCAATTGCGGCGCGATCCCCGACAACCTCGTCGAGTCCATCCTGTTCGGCCACGAGAAGGGTGCCTTCACCGGCGCGACCGAGCGACATACCGGCAAGTTCATCGAGGCCCATGGCGGCACGTTGTTTCTGGACGAGGTCAGCGAGCTGCCGCTGACCGCGCAGGTCAAATTGCTCCGCGCACTGCAGGAAGGCGCCGTCGAGGCCGTCGGTGGCCGCAAGCCCGTCAAGGTCGACGTCCGGATCATCTCCGCGACCAATCGCAAGCTTCTGGAGCGGGTCAAGCAGGGACACTTCCGGGAAGATCTGTTCTATCGCCTGCACGTGCTGCCGCTGACGATCCCGTCGCTCAGGGCCCGGCGCGAAGACATTCCGCATCTCCTGCGACATTTCCTGGCGCGCTTTGCCGCCGAGGAGAACCGCCCCATCTCCGGCGTCAGCGGCGAGGCCGTCGCGCATCTCGCCCAGCTCGACTGGCCCGGTAACATCCGCCAGCTCGAAAACGCGGTCTACCGCGCGGTGGTGATGAGCGAGGGCGATCAGCTCGGTCTCGACGATTTCCCGCTGCTTGCGTCGCTTCCGCAGTCGGCGACGGAGATTCCGACCGCGCCGCTGATGATCGAGCCGATCGCAGCGCCCTCGGTCGTGTCGGGTAGTGAAATACCGATCGCGCCGCTGCCGCTGGCAGGGTCTCTCTCGATGTTGACACCCAACGGCGATGTCCGTCCTCTGGAAGACATGGAGAACGAGATCATCCGCTTCGCGATCTCGCACTACCGCGGACAGATGTCCGAGGTGGCACGTCGCCTCAAAATCGGCAGGTCCACACTCTACCGCAAACTCGACGAAGCCGGGGTTCCCGGACATGGCGGGAAAAGCGGCGAGGAGACGCACTGAACCTGATGCGAACGGAGGTTCGCGCGGCTCGGCCTTGCGCCCGCAACCCGTTGAATTACGGCAAAATTCGGCGGCGAGCCAAACCGTGACTTGGAAGTGACAGACACCGGGAAAAGCGCGCGATGAAAGCGCACAATCCGTTGCAAAACAGCCTGTCTTGAAGTCAGTTTGTCGTGAGTTGTCCCGGGTAGCGCTGGCCGCCAAAACGGGGCCTGTATATCGTCTGCGTATGAATCGTTGCGTGCAGGCGTGCAACTTTCGAGAGGCCGGCGCGGTTTAGCCGAAACTCAATTAGGCGATAACGAAAGCTGTTCCACGGGGGACAGTTCACCCAAGGGGTGCGACACAATGCGTGACTGTTTGAACCACCGTGCAGGCTTTGACCGCGTTTTGGCGACGGTCGCGGCGACCTTCCTCACGGTATCGGCCGGCTCGGCGCTGGCGCAGGATCAGGCGCGCAGCAGCGCCGCCGAGCTAGCGATCGAAGCCGCGATCCCGCGCCCCGAGCCCGCAAACGTCCCGCCCCCGACCGCATCCGACATCAAGCTCGACACCACCGCCACCGTCCAGGATGCGCCGAAGGAAACTGCCAAGGAAACTGCAAAGGACCCCGTGAAGGCCGAAGCCGCTCCGGCTCCGGACAAGGTCGAGACCAAGCCATCCGACGTCGCCACCACGCCGGCAGCCGACGCGCCGAAGAGCGAGACGGCCAAGACCGAGACGACCAAGACCGAGCCCGCCACCACCGAACCCGCCAAATCCGAACCCGCCAAGGCCGATACCGCGGCAGCACCGGCGGCCACCCCCGCTGCACCCGCGGCGGCGGCAGCGCCCCCGGCCGCCGAGCCCGTGAAGGCCGCGAGCAACGTCCCCGCCGCCGACCAGCCGGTCGCCGACAAGATCAAGGATATCATCGGCGCCAAGACCTCGCGCCATTTCGACCGCAAGAACGAGCGCGCTGCCGTCGAGAAATTCTACGGCGCCCGTGACTTCGCGCCGGTCTGGACGCAGGCCGGCAGCCTGACGGCCGCGGCCAAGGGCGTGATCGCACGGCTGAAGGATGCGGCCTCCGACGGTCTCAATGCCGCCGACTATCCGGTGCCGGATTTCGCCGCCGCCACGACGCCCGACGCGCTCGCCGACGCCGAGCTGAAGCTCACCGCCAGCATGTTCGACTATGCGCGCCAGGCGCAGAGCGGCCGCATGCACTGGTCGCAGGTCAGCGCCGACATCCTCTATCCCGAGCATCCGACCGATCCGAACGACGTGCTGACCAAGGTCACGACGGCAGCCGACGCCTCCGTCGCCCTCGACAGCTACAACCCGCCGCAGAAGCTCTACAAGGAGCTGAAGGCGAAGCTGGCGCAGCTGCGTGGCCAGGGCGACGGCTCGGTGATCGAGATCACCGACGGCCCGACGCTGAAGTACACGCCCGCCAAGGGCAAGAAGCAGGCGGAAGTCGTGGTGCAGGATTCGCGCGTGCCCCAGCTCCGCACCAAGCTCGGCATCACCGAAAACGCCAGCGACGATCACTATGACGCCACGGTTGCCGACGCCGTGCGCAAATTCCAGGACGGCGCCGAGATCAAGGCGACCGGCGTGCTCGACGCAGCGACCGTGAAAGCGCTGAACAGCCCGAAGCGCGACAAACAGATCGACACCGTGCTGGTGAACATGGAGCGCTGGCGCTGGCTGCCGCGCGACCTCGGCGTGCCCTCGCTCGGCGACGCCTATGTCATCCTCAACATTCCCGACTACACGCTCAAGGTGATGCAGCGCGGCCAGCAGGTCTGGACCACCCGCGTCGTCACCGGCAAGCCGGGCCAGCACGCCACGCCGCTGCTGACCGAGACGATGAAGTACATCACGGTCAACCCGACCTGGAACGTGCCGCCGTCGATCGTCTATGGCGAATATCTGCCGGCGCTGCAGCAGGACCCGACCGTGCTTCAGCGCATGGGCCTGAAGCTCGAGCAGAACCGCGACGGCTCGGTGCACATCTCGCAGCCGCCCGGCGAAGCCAACGCGCTCGGCCGCATCCGCTTCAACTTCCCGAACAAGTTCCTGGTCTATCAGCACGATACGCCCGACAAGAACCTGTTCGCCAGGGAAGATCGCGCCTTCAGCCATGGCTGCATGCGCGTGCAGTATCCGGATCAGTATGCGTCCGTGCTGCTCAACATCGCCATGCCGGGCGAGAAGTACACCCCGGAGCGCGTGCGCAGCATGTACGGCTCGGGTGAGATCGACCTGAAATTCCCGACGCCGATCCCGGTCAACATCACCTACCAGACCGCGTTCGTGGATGACGGCGGCAAGCTGCAATTCCGCAAGGACGTCTATGGCCGCGACGCGACCATGATCAACATCCTGAAGAACAGCCGCGGCAAGGATCTCGAGAACGTCGTGGCCCACTCGCAGCCGAGCTATTCGCGCCCGGCGACGACGTTGCCGTCCGGCGTGGCGATCGCCAACAATGGCGGCGGCTTCGGCTCGTCCGGCCCGAACTTCTTCGAGCGGCTGTTCGGCGGTGGTGCCCCTGCCCAGCCGCCGGCCCCGGTCGGCCGCAAGCCCCAGCGGGTGTTCACCCGCTGAGCTCCAGTCCGACGCCCCAGCACATAAAATTCTTCAATAAAATCATCGACCCCGCCCTCTGGACGGGGTCGTTTGACGTTAACCATTCGCCACCCGGGTTCCGGCAGCGGGCGTTTTTTTGCCACAGTCAACCGTTTAGGATTGTAGTCTGACTTGGTTTGGGGGCGGGAAGGTCAACCTCGAATTAACCTTCTCGTTTTAACAAAGCGTTCATCCTCTTTCGCGCGCTAACGGGGTTAGCGGGAGAGTCCATTTTGAACGCTCGTCGACTGGGTGGGCTCATACGTGCTGGCTGGTTTCGCACGCCAATTTGCTGCGGTGTCGTTGTCCCATGCGGGAGTGAAGGTCGGATCTCGGATCGGCCTCGCCTCGCTGGTGCTGCTTGCGGCTGCCGGTTCGGTTCATAACGCTGCCGCGCTGAACGAAACCAAGACCCTCTCCTTCCACCACACCCACTCCGGCGAAGATCTCACCGTCACCTTCAAGCGCGATGGCCGCTACGACGAAGCCGCGCTGAAGACGCTGAATCACTTCCTGCGCGACTGGCGCACCCAGGACGAGACGGTCATGGACCGTCACCTCTTCGATATCCTCTGGGAAGTCTATCGCGACGTCGACGGCAAGCAGCCGATCCAGATCATCTCGTCCTATCGCTCCCCCGCCACCAACGCCATGCTCCGCCGTCGCTCCTCGGGCGTGGCGCGCTTCAGCCAGCACATGCTGGGCCATGCGATGGACTTCTACATTCCGAACGTTCCGCTGGAGCAGATCCGCTTCGCCGGCCTGCGCCTGCAGCGCGGCGGCGTCGGCTTCTACCCGACCTCCGGCTCGCCCTTCGTGCATCTCGACACCGGCAGCATCCGGCACTGGCCGCGCATGACGCATGACCAGCTCGTCCGCGTCTTCCCGGATGGCCGCACGGTCCACGTCCCGACCGACGGCACACCGCTGAAGGGTTACGAGCTCGCCAAGGCCGACATCGAGCGGCGCGGCAGCGGCGACGACGGCGCCAGCAAGCCGGGCTTCTTCGCTGCCCTGTTCAAGAGCAAGTCGGCGCCGGCCGCCGGCAGCGACGAGGACGACGAGGGCGCAGCCGAGAAGCCGGCGACACCGACCGTGGTCGCGGCCGCCGCCAAGCCGGCCGACCCGGTCCCGACGCCCCGCGCCAAGCCGTCGGTCGCCGCCGCGATCCAGCTTGCTTCGGCTGACGCGCAGCTCGTTGCGCCGCCCAAGCCGAAGCCCGCGCCCGTGGCTGACAAGCCGGCTGCCGTCAAATCCGCCGACGGAAAGCCCGAGACACCGGCCGACATCATCAATGCCCGCGGCTTCTGGGATGCTCCCGCCACGCCGCAGCAGGCGACGCCCGCCCAGGTCGCAGCCCTGAAGGCGCGCCAGGCACTCGCCGCCGCGACCGACCCGCAGCCGACCGCAAGCGTCTCCAACGCGACCCTTCAGGCGCTGGCTTACGCGCCGGCCGCCTCGCCGGTCGATCGCGCAAACGTCGTCGCCGCCTCTGCGCCGATCCCGCGCGGCGTGCGCCCGGTGTCCGCGGCCCGCAACGCCGCGCCGGCCACCGAGATCAACACGGTCGTTGGCAAGAGCACCGACGGCATGATCGCCACCGCAACCCGTCTCTCCGCCGCCAAGGGTGAGAGCATCTGGCTCAAGATCGTGATGCTGTCGCCGAGCGCCAGCCGCGCGATGTCGGTCACGCTGATGGGCGAGCTCGATATGGCGGCGATGCGCGGCTATTTCGTCAAGCCGCAGGCTGTGATCGCGATGGGCTTCACCGATGACCCGATGCAGGGCCTGTCCTGCGACAGTTTCTCGGGCAGCGCCACCGCCAAGCTCGAGACGACGTCGTTCGTCGTGCGCACCGCCGCGCTGCGCTGACGTCAAGCGCGGTCAGCGCTTCTTCCGCCGATCCAGATGATATGTCAGCGCCAGCGACAGGCAGATCGTGAGCTCCTGCTTTGGCAGCTTGCCCGTCACCGGCAGCAACAATGCTCTCGTTTGCCGATACTCGAACTGATCGGGAAAACGCTCGCGAAACGTATCGACCAGCGTCGTCTTGCAGTTGAAGAGAATGGCGGCGTGGTCGGAATCCTTGAGGCGGCCGAGCCGGATGGTCGAGCCGCTGCCGGTCTCATCGGTCAGGTAAGCGGGCTCGCCCCATTTCAGCGTTTCGGTGAGCCGGCCGACATTGTCATGCGCGGCAGCCGTCGCGAAGATCAGGTCGCGCACCTGGAGCAGCCGCTCGCCGATCGGCGCCGGAAGAGCGCCGAAGGCACGGTTCACGTCACGCGGTAGCGGCGGTGCAGTCACTGACATCTCCCTCGATGCTTCTACGCCACCGGTGTCGTCCTGGCGAAAGCCAGGACCCATACCGCGGAATCCATCGATGAAAGCGCGGTGCCAGTCCCGCACGAGGGTAACGCAACGACTAGCCTTCGCAAATAACCACGGCCTGTGGTTATGGGTCCTGGCTTTCGCCAGGACGACAGCGAGGCCTCAGATCATCCCCAGCGCCTGCATGTAGGTCTCGAGAATCGTCTCGGCCTCGGCGCGCTCGTTCGGGTCCTGCTTGCGCAGGCGCACGATGGTGCGCAGCGCCTTGACGTCGTAGCCGTTGCCCTTGCTCTCGGCATAGACATCGCGGATGTCGTCGGAGATGGCCTTCTTCTCTTCCTCCAGCCGCTCGATGCGCTCGATGATGGATTTGAGCTGGTCCTTGGCAAATTTCGTCGCGGGCTCGTCGTCGCGGACGGCGGCGGAGGTGGCCATCTTGGTACTCCCAATGGAACTGGCAAAACGAGGTGACGCCGGCAACCTCACCGCGCGTGCTGGCTAGACCCTTAGGGTTCGCGCCGACCGCGTTCAAGCAAGCATCGCGCTCGTCCACAGCGCGCCCACACCTTCCTGCAGGCGACCGAAGAAAGCTGTTGTGTGGCGCGACTCAGAGCGGCGTGCCGGACAGTCGCCTCAGTGATTGTGGGGATGGACCTTCTTCATCGCCTCGAGCTGCTCGGGGCTGGCCGTGCCCTGGTACTTCGCCTTCCAGGTCTCGTAGGGCATGCCGTAGACGGCCTCCCGGCTCTCGTCCTTGCTCAAGCTCACGCCTTGCGCGTCGGCGGCGTCCTTGAGCCAGTTGGACAGGCAGTTGCGGCAAAAACCGGCCAGATTCATCAGGTCGATGTTCTGGACGTCGGTCCGCGTCTTCAGATGATCGACCAGGCGCCGGAAAGCGGCCGCCTCGAGCTCCGTTCTGGTTTTGTCGTCGATTGCCATAGCTGGATCCCTTGGCTGGCCCTGATGTCGTCACCCTTACGGGATCAGGTAGGGTCCTGTCACAGATTTTGCCATATCGCGGCGCAAACGGCCCCCGAGGCTGGTTCCGCCCGCCCCTACGCCAAATCGTCAATGATCTGATATAGCTTCCGCGACAATGATCGCCGAATCTCTCCCCGCCCCCCTTCGCCTGCTCGCCCGGTTGGTCCCGGTGCTGGTGGTTGGCCTGTTGTGCATCTGGGCCAGCCCGGCCGCGGCCGATTTCCGGCTTTGCAACAACACATCGAGCCGGGTCGGCATCGCGCTTGGCTACAAGGATGCCGACGGCTGGACCACCGAGGGCTGGTGGAACATCTCGTCCCGCTCCTGCGAGACGCTGCTGCGGGGAACGCTGGTCGCCCGTTACTATTACATTTACGCGATCGACTATGACCGCGGCGGTGAGTGGTCGGGGCAGGCCTTCATGTGCTCGCGCGACAAGGAATTCACCATCCGCGGCACCGAGGACTGCCTGGCGCGCGGCTATGACCGGACCGGCTATTTCGAGGTCGATACCGGCGAGCAGCGGGCCTGGACGGTCCAGCTCACCGACGCCAACGAGCAGCCTTCCCAGCAACGCGTCCCCGGGATGCCCGGCCCTGTTGGCCCCGGTGGCGGCGTTCCGGGTTTGCCCAATAGCCCGCCCGGTGGTACGCCCCCCGCCGCGCCTGGCCTTCCGCCAGCCCCCTCGCCACCGTCTGGAAATAAGCCATGAGGCGTCTTCGCCGTATCAAGATTCTCGCGACCCTCGGACCTGCCTCTTCGGATCTCGCGATGATCCGCCGCCTGTTCGAGGCCGGCGCCGACGTGTTCCGCATCAACATGAGCCACACCCCGCATGACAAGATGCGGGAGCTGGTGGCGACGATCCGCAATGTCGAGTCGAGCTACGGCCGCCCGATCGGCATCCTGGTCGACCTGCAAGGCCCGAAGCTCCGGCTTGGCGCCTTCGCCGAAGGCTCGGTCCAGCTCCAGAACGGCCAGACCTTCACGCTCGATTCCGACAAGACCCCGGGCGATGCCACGCGCGTCAATCTTCCGCATCCCGAGATCCTCGCTGCGCTGCGGCCCGGCCATGCCCTGCTGCTCGATGACGGCAAGGTGCGGCTGATCGCGGAGGAAACCTCGAAGGAACACGCGGTGACGCGCGTCGTGGTCGGCGGCAAGATGTCCGACCGCAAGGGCGTCAGCCTGCCGGATACGGACCTACCGGTCTCGGCGATGACGCCGAAGGACCGCGCCGACCTCGAGGCCGCGCTGGTCACCGGCGTCGACTGGATTGCGCTCTCCTTCGTACAGCGTGCCGACGACGTGATCGAGGCCAAGAAGATGATCCGCGGCCGCGCCGCGGTGATGGCCAAGATCGAGAAGCCGCAGGCGATCGATCGCCTCGCCGACATCATCGAGGCCTCCGACGCGCTGATGGTGGCGCGCGGCGATCTCGGCGTCGAGCTGCCGCTGGAGCGCGTGCCGAGCCTGCAGAAGCAGATGACGCGCATGGCGCGCCGCGCCGGCAAGCCGGTGGTGATCGCGACCCAGATGCTGGAATCGATGATCCAGTCACCGGTGCCGACCCGCGCCGAAGTCTCCGACGTCGCCACCGCCGTCTACGAGGGCGCCGACGCCATCATGCTGTCGGCGGAATCGGCGGCCGGCAAATTCCCGGTCGAAGCAGTCTCGACCATGAACCGCATCGGCGAGGAGGTCGAGCGCGACCCGACTTACCGGTCCGTGATCACGGCCCAGCGCCCCGCGCCGGAATCCACCGCCGGCGACGCCATCGCCGACGCCGCGCGGCAGATCGCCGAGACGCTCGACCTGCCCGCGTTGATCTGCTGGACCAGCTCGGGCTCGACCGCCGTGCGCGTGGCGCGCGAGCGGCCGAAGCCGCCGGTCGTGGCGATCACGCCGAACATCCAGGCCGGACGCCGGCTCGCCGTCGTCTGGGGCGTGCATTGCGTGGTGGCGGAAGATGCGCGCGACCAGGACGACATGGTGAGCCGCGCCGGCCAGATCGCCTTCCGCGACGGTTTCGTCCGCGCCGGCCAGCGCGTGATCATCGTCGCCGGCGTGCCGCTCGGCATTCCCGGCACCACCAACATGGTGCGCATCGCCTCGGTCGGTCCCGAGGGCGAGGCGCAGATGTGAGGCGGCAGGCAGGCCGCCAACGAAAAACGCGAAAACAACCCCATGCACAGTAGCCGGCCGGTCAGGCCGCCTTGCGCGGGTTTTGCGAAAAGACGGGCTCAGGCAACGGCCTGAGCGCGATCAGCTCGAGGCCGCCATCGGATCAGGCCCCGACCAGCGCCTTGGTCGTCGGCAGCAGCGTCTGCTGCACCACGAGACCTCGGGCGCGGGCGTCCATGACGCCGACGGCGCGCAGCGCAAGCAGCGTCACGGTCTGAACTGCGTCGCGCATCTTCACGGGATCTTCGAGATTGTCGGGCGCGAGCGGACCGACCAGCGCTTCGTGCAGCGCACCCAGCAGCGCGGTCGCGGCCAACGCGGTGTCCTGCGCCGGCAGATGGCCGGCGCGTACGGCGGCGTCGATCCGGGCGGCGATCTCGCCGGCAATCTCGCGACGGCTGGCAAGGCGTGAGGCACTGACATCGACATCGACAGGCTCGGCCAGGATGCCCCAGGCCAGCCGGCGCTGCGACAGCGTATGGACGGCCACCGTGGTCACGGCCGCCGCCAGCGCGGACGACGGGCCGGGCGCGGCATCGGCCGCGCGCCGGATCGCCGCGAGCTCGTCGCGGGAGACCTCGGAGATCAATTCGGAGATCAGCTCGGCCTTGGAGGGGAAGTAGCGGTAGACGGTGCCGGCCGCCACGTTGGCCCGGACCGCGACCGGTGCGATCTGCACCGCCGCCATGCCGCCTTCGGCTGCGGCTTCCCTTGCCGCCGCCAGGATGGCGCTGCGCCGTGCCGCAAGGCGCTTAACCACTTGATGCGTTCGCCGATAAACCATGGCGCGCTTCCTGTCCCACACGCCTGCCGCACGCCCGCGGCCGAACGCTTCGTCACTGCACTAGATGCAAATCGCCCCGCAAGGACTGAACAACTATTCAGGGGGGATGACAAGAAGCAAATGCGTGATGCCAGTTTTCGCCGCTTCACCCGCTTAGGCTGCGATTCGGTATAATCGAATTCCGAGAATTTCGAGCGACGGCGGCGGCATTCTGCTGCGTCTGCCGGATGGCAGCACCATTGCTCGACCGTGCGCGACCTTTGCGCGCAAGGCAGCAGAATTCGCGCACAGATTCATGCAACCTTAACTGGCCGGCCATAGTCCTACGCGTATCAATCGGAATTCGGCAATGCGTTCCACCAGCGTATCTTCTGCGTCGCGCCCCGTTTTCGAAAAAGGCTGCGCCCATCAGCCGGCGCTTTGATGCTGCAACGCGCGACAACCGCCGCTGACTTGCGAGAGGCTATGTCGGTGCCCGCGGCCGGAGGCCTGCGGCGATCAGGGATGACGAACCTGCGCGGACGAGCGCTTGCACCCATCGCCATCGTCGTCTGCTCGATGCTGGCAGGCGCGCTCTACACCTTCGCGATGGGCCAGGACGTCAACTGGGATTGGCAGAACTACCACGAATACAATGTCTGGGCCTTGCTCAACGGCCGCTATGGCGTCGATGCGGTCCCGCCGGGGTTTCAAACCTACTTCAATCCGATCGTCTATTTTCCGGTCTATTACCTCCGCCACTATCTGCCGTCGCCGTATGGGCTGATGATCATCGGCGCAATTCACGGCCTCAACCTCGCGCTGATCTGCCTGTTTGCACGTCTGGTCCTGGGACAAGCCGCGACCTTCGCGGCGATCGCGGCGGCGGTCGTCATCGCGGCCACAGGTCCGATGACGCTCTCGGAAGTGGGCACGAGCTTTTCCGACGTGCTGCTGGCATTGCCCGTGGTCGGCGGCTTCCTGCTGATCCTGGTTGCGGATCACCGACCGAGCGCCCGCTATCTGCTCGCCGGGCTCCTGATCGGCGCCGCGGTCGGGTTGAAGCTGACCAATGTGGTCTACGCGATAGGCGCAATCGCAGCACTGCTCGCCGCCGTGCGGCCGCTTCGAGCGACGGTCCTGCTGGGACTCGGCGGGATCGTCGGCGCGGCAATCACCGGCGGCGAATGGTGCCTGATCGCCTGGCGCGACACCGGCAATCCGATCTTCCCGCTGTTCAATGCCGTCTTCCAGTCAGGCGAGGTGGCGGCGATCAATCTGATGGACGCGCAGTTCATGCCGCACAGCGTGGCGGACGCGCTGGCCTATCCGTTCTATTGGCTGATGGGCGACCACCGAGGCGCGGAGCATCCGTTCCGCGATGCGCGCTTCGCGGTCGTGGCGATCCTGCTCATGCTCGGCCTCGTTGTGCGCATGACGCGCGTCAGCGCGATCCTCACGCGACGTGATGTGCAGCTGGTGGTGCTGTTTGCCGTCTCGTATTTGGCGTGGCTCGGCCTGTTCGCAATCCAGCGCTATGCGGTGGTTCTGGAACTGTTGTGCGGCCCGATCATCGTTGTGCTGCTCGCGCGCCTCGCTGCGAGCGCGGGGCCGACATTGCGCACGGCGTTCCCCGTTCCGCCGAACGCACTGATGGTGACGGTTGCAGCCGGGATTGCATTGTGGTCGCAGCCGGCGGACTGGTGGCACCGCCCCTGGTCCGACACCTACCGGCCGAAGATCGCCGACGCGCTCGATCAGCCCGCGACTTACTTCATCCTCGGCAAGCCGCTCGCCTATATCGCGCCGCAGCTTCCGCCGCAGTCGCGCTTCTACCTGCTCGCCGATATCGGTGTGCCCATCGTTCCCGGCGGCATCTTCGACCAGCGCATCCGCGCCGGATTGAAGGCTCCGCTGCCCGGCGGTATTCGCGAACTGCACATGCGCGGCGAACCGGACCGCAGCGCGCTGCTGGATCGCTACGCGCTTGCCATCGATCCCACCAGGCCCTGTGTCGCCATCGAGGGCGCCCGCCTCGGCACGGTGCTCGAGAGCTGCCCGCTCATCGAGCGGAGTTCGCGCTAGCGTCGAACGATCGGAGCCTGCTCGCGGTAGATCATTTCGGATATCGCGGGCCTTACCCACGATACGGTTACCCACGGCCCCGGTTCGGCGCTTACGGGCAGGAGCGGACATCGACCTGCCGACAATGCCCGGTGAAACCGTCGAAAATGACCCAAAGCGGACAATCATTGTGATCCGCTGGACACCCTTCATATGGAGCGCACCGCATTGAGGAGTGCTGAGATCTTGGCCGGATCTTTGACACCCAATTCATTATCAAGGCTGGACGAGACATCGATCATCCTTGCGCCGGTGGTGGCAATCGCCTCGGCTACATTGCTCGGATCAAGCTCACCACCAAGCGCCCAAGGCAAAGGATGTTTGATCCCCCGGAGCAAATTCCAGTTGCCCCGCAGCGCGGAGCCAGCTTCGGACGCTTCGTCGTCCGGCGGCTTCAACTCGTAAAGAATGCGATCAGCTATGCCCTTCCACCGTGTGGCTGCGCGCAGATCCTTTGCAGTCCGGACCGGCACGACGCCCCAAACAGCTTTTCCGACAATTCCCGATGGTCGATCAATTCCGTTGAATTGCAGAATGTGCAATCGTGCGGCATGGATCGCCGCCATAAAGAAAATGCTATCCTGTTCGAAGAACACTCCGACCTTCCGGACATGGCGGGGGACGCACGCCACCAATTCCGCAGCTTGCTCGAGGGTGACATAGCCAGCAGAGGGCATACGGGAAAATGCGAACCCGATATGGGTCGCGCCGCCTTTCACAGCAGCATCAACGGCCTCCGGCGTGGCAAGCCCGCAAACTTTGACCTTGACCTTCATCTATTACCGGATCCGGCTGCCGCTCGTTCGCGAGATCGATGTCTTGCCATTTCTTGTTTTGCGGTATCATTCAAAGCTACTGCGATAGGATTAAACGCCCTCAAGCCTCATAATTAAAGATTGATTTATTCGCACCGATGTCTGCTGCTGCCCATCGCGCATTCGCTGCAGTTGCAAAAGGGCGGTCGGGATCGGAGGACAGCGGACATCACCGACGGTCTATGAGTACGCGGCCTAGATTTCGTATCGTGTGGTGTCAGGTATATAAGTCCCTGCCGCTAGCTGCATCGATGCCGCCTCTGCAGCCCGAGCCTCGGCAGCGCGCCAGGCGGCGCAACGGCCGAGGATCAGCCCGAAGACGATGAGGATCGCAGGGAAGCCCACGGGCTGACCGAGAAACAGGAAGGTCGCGAGCAGCGCGAAGACAAGCGCCAGGGCCATCACCTCGTGGCGCGCAAATCCCTCATCGAGCCCCGCGCGGATGAGAAAGGCCACCGCGATGCCCAGCACGACCAGGTCATACATGAAGAGATAGGGCGTCGTGAGTAGCGTTGCCGCCGCGAGCATCGCCGCCTTCAGCGCGTAAGGCACTCTGCTCCGCCACATCACGACCAGCACGACCGCAACCGCTGCCGTCAACACCCACTGGAAGATCCATCCGAGCTGCTCGGTGCCGCCGACATAGCGCACGAACGCGAAGATGCTCTGCATCTTGAACCAGGGGGCCCTGCCTTCGGTCAGGAAGGCCTGCGAGAACATCGGAATCCAGTGGAAGAAGGCCTGCCAGCTTTCGGTCCCGAATGCGAGCCAGGACGCTCCTGCGATCGTCACGGTGACGATGGCGGCGGTGATGAGCACCGTCCATTCGGCGGCGGCGATCAGCACCAGCGGAAACAGCAGTCCATATTGGGGCTTGTAGCTCAGAAGGCCCAGGCAGATTCCAGCCAGCACCGGTCGCGTCGGCAGCAGATAAAGCATGCCGCCGATCAGGGACGCGGTGAGGAAACCGTTCTGCCCGACCAAGATGTTGATGAAGGTGGCGGGAAATCCAATCGCAAGCACCAGGCCCGCATTGCGCCCGATGATCGCGCGCATCACGGCGAGATAGGGCACCATGCTGAACGCGGCCCAGCCGATGAACGCCACAGCATAGGGAAACTGCGCGAGAAAAGACGCGACGAACAGGAAGGGCGGCGGATAGTGCCAGGCGAAATGGCCGACGAAATCCTGCTTGAGCAGAGCAAGCTCGACCTGCTTCTGGATGTCCCAATCCCAGGCTAGCGCGGGGTGGCCCTCCAGCGCCAGTTTTCCGGCCGCCCAAACATTGACGAAGTCCGTCGGGATGCCGCGTCCATCCGCGCCAAAGATCCACACATGCGTGAGATAGGCCGTCGGAAAATACGCCAGCGTGACGATCGCCAGCACGAAGGAGATGTTGAGGAGCGTCGCAGGGAGCGCGCCGTGACGAGCAACGGCAGGCGGGGCGGACGAAGCTTCGGCCATGCGGCTTCCTTTAACGCAAATACGGTGACGCGGATGCGTCCAAGCCATACACCCGCGGGACTTGAAGGAGGCTTAAGCGTGATCGTCGAATGCCCCGATGCTCCGGGCAAAGCAAAAGAGCCCCGTCGATGACGGGGCTCTTCGCTATTCCGTTGATCGTCTAGCTTACTTGAGGCTGGACGAGATCGAGCCGAACTTGGCGTTCAGCGTGGTGCCGAGGTTGTTGACGACGGTGATGATCGCCAGCGCGATGCCGGCGGCGATCAGGCCGTATTCGATGGCGGTGGCGCCGGATTCGTCCTTCACGAAACGCGAAACGAGGTTCTTCATAGACTGCTCCAAAGGATACACGTGGCTTCAACTGGTCTGGTCTTTTCGGCTTCCCAGCGCCGCCCGACCATGGAACTCAACGTAAAGGCAAAGACTTGCGCCGCAGTTAATTCGACTGCGTAAATGCGGAACCGTTTGTATGTATTCGCCGATGGTAAACCGAAATCTAAAACAATCGGTTAAATTGCACCGTCATGAAGCGAGGTAGCTCCGCCGATTTACGGGAAGTTATGATCGCCATGGTCAAATGCCGCCCGCTCGGCCAACAGGACCAAGAACAAGACGAGGCGGCATGTCCCTATCCTTCACCAACAGCATTGCAGTGCAAAGCCGCGCGCGCGCGCTGGTGCCGCTGTGCGTCGGCGCGGGCGCCTACCTGTTCTTCCTCTATATCGGCGACACCCTGCTTCAGGACTCCGACTCGTTCTGGCAGATCAAGATCGGGCAGTGGATCCTCGATCACCACGCCCTGCCCTATACCGACTTCTATTCGTTCACACGCCCCGGCGAGCCGTGGATCTCGACGTCCTGGCTGTCGCAGATCCTGTTCGCCATCTCCTACGCGCAATGGGACTGGGCCGGGCCCGTGATCCTCACCGCGCTCGCGATCGCGGCATCGGCTGCCGTTTTCGTCTACCTGCTCGAGGCGCATCTCGAAATTCCGCGCGCGGTCCTGTTCGCGATGCTGGCCGTGCTGCTGTCGCTGCACCATATCCTGGCGCGGCCGCACATCCTGGCACTGCCGGTGATGATCGCGTGGGTCGGCATTCTCATGAATGCGGCCGACCGCAAGGTCACGCCATCCTGGGTCTGGCTGCCGCTGATGTCGCTGTGGGCGAACCTGCATGGCGGCTTCGTGCTCGGCCTCGCGCTGATCGGCCCGATGGCGATCGAGGCGATCTGGACACTCGATTCCGGCAAGCAGGTCCGGCTGCTCGCACGCTGGTTCCTGTTCGGCGTCGCCGCGATGGCGGCCGCCTGCGTCACACCCTATGGCTGGCGCACGCTGCTGGGCGCGACCAACATCCTCAATCTCGGCGAGTTGCTGTCGGTCATCTCGGAATGGATGCCGGCGAATTTCGCCTCGTTCTCCGCCTTCGAAGCCGCGATCCTCGGCCTGATCGCGATCGGCCTGTTCCGTGGCATGACGCTGTCGCCGCCGCGCATCCTGCTGATCCTGCTCTTCACCTGGATGGGCCTCACCCATGTCAGGAGCATCGAGGCCTTTGCCTTCCTGGTGCCGCTGGTGCTGGCCAAACCGCTCGGCGAGACATCGCCGCTGCCGCAAGCTGACGCGCAAGCCGGCGAGAGCTGGGCCGCGCGCTACGTCACCATCACCGGCGCGCTGATGATCGCGGTCGCGGCCTGGACCACGACCTCGATCTACATGTCGCATCACCGCTTCACCTTCACGATGGACCAGACGCCGGTCGCCGCCGTCGACCTGTTGCAGCAACGCAAGGCGCAGCGCATCTTCAACGCCTACCAGTTCGGCGGGTATCTGATCTCGCGCGACATCCCGGTTTTCGTCGATGGCCGCGCCGAGCTCTATGGCGAGAAGTTCGTGATGGACTTCTTCAAGGCGGTCGAGGTCAAGAAGCTCGATAACCTGACGCGGCTGCTGGAAGAGTACAAGATCGACGCCACGCTGATGGGCGCCGACATGCCGGCCGCGCAGGTGCTCGATCATATCAAGGGCTGGAAGCGGCTCTATGCCGACAACATCGCCGTGATCCATGTGCGGGATGGCGCGCCCGATGCGGCCGTGCCGGCCAAGCCATGACCATCGCGGCCAGCGTTCCGATCGCGCGCGCGCAGCGCAATCTGGCGCCGCTGTGCGTCGCGGCCGCGACCTTCCTGCTGCTGCTGCTGAACGGCGACAGCCTGCTGCACGATCCCGACACGCTCTGGCAGATCAAGGTCGGCGAATGGATCCTCGATCATCGCGCCGTCCCCTGGACCGACTTCTATTCGCTGACGCACCAGGGCGATGTCTGGCTCTCGACCTCCTGGCTGTCGCAGGTCCTGTTCGCGACGGCCTATGCCCATTGGGGATGGGCCGGGCCGGTCGTGCTGACCGCGGCTGCGATCGCGCTGGCAATGGCATTGCTGCTGACCTTCCTGCAACGGCATCTCGACCTGCCCTATGCGCTGGTGTTCTGCCTGCTGGCGATGACGCTGGCCGCGCCGCATCTGCTGGCCCGCCCGCACGTGCTGGCGTTGCCGGTCATGGTTGCCTGGGCCGGAGGCCTGATGGCCGCGGCCGACCGCGGCCGCGCACCATCCTTCCTGCTGCTGCCGTTGATGATGCTATGGGCTAATCTTCACGGCGGCTTCGTACTCGGCCTCGCCTTGACCGGCGCAATCGGGCTCGAAGCGCTCTGGCGCGCGGCGCCGTCGCGCCGGCTGGCGCTCGCAATGTGGTGGGCCGCGTTCGGGTTCGGCGCGCTGGCGGCGAGTTGCTGCACGCCCTATGGCCTGGACACGCTGCTCGGTGCAGCGCGCATTCTCAGCCTCGGAAAGTCCTTCTCCGTCATCGCCGAATGGCGCCCGGCCGATTTTGGCACCTTCAGCCCGTTCGCGGGCGCGCTGCTCGGCCTGCTCGGTCTCGCACTCACGCGCGGGCTGGCGCTGTCGCCGCCGCGCGTGCTGCTGATCCTCGGCACCACCTGGATGGCGCTGGCGCATGTCCGCAGCATCGAGACCTTTGGCGTGCTGGTGCCCCTGGTGCTGGCGCAGCCACTCGGCGGCTGGTTCAGGGCTATCCCTGATGCACCGCGCAGCCTGCGGATGGCCCCCGGCGCCCCGGCGGCGCTGGCCGCGGTGGCCATCGTGCTCGCGACCGCAAGCATAACCGCGACCTTTGCAGGCCGTCACACCTTCGAATTCTCCACGGCACAGACGCCGGTCGCGGCCGTCGATGTGCTGATCGATCGCAAGGCCGCGCGCGTCTTCAACTCGTATGGTTTTGGCGGCTACCTGATCGTCCGCGACCTCAGGCCTTTCGTCGACGGACGATCGGAGCTCTACGGCGAAAAATTCCTGATGGACTATTTTGCCGCCGAAGACGGGCGCGACGTCACCGGCCTCCTGCGCATGCTCGACGACAACAGAATCGACGCGACGCTGCTGACGCCGGATTCACCGGCGGCCCAGATGCTGGATCACATCAAGGGCTGGAAGCGGGCCTATGCGGACAAGATCGCGGTGGTCCATGTGCGGGATGATCAGGACACCGCGCCGCTGAAGTGAGAACGGCCTGCCAAGCAGTCTTGTCTCTTCGTTCCTGACGCAGTTCAATGCAGCCGGATCGGGGCGGTGAAAAGGGCCTCGAAGTAGACCGTGTCATGAAGAACCCGGACGCCATCGCTGTCATCATATCAGCGCTCCGTCACGTCCACGGTGACGACATCGCCCGAATGATGCTGGTCGAAGGCATGAGCCTGGCCAATCTGATCGACGCGATGTTTTCGGCGCCGCTGACGCACCGTGAGGCCGTTCGGGCGATCACCGATGGATTGGATGACTTCGTCATCACGCCCGAGCTGGGGCTGATATGGCACCTGAAATATATCTACGGCGACCAGCCCGGCTCCCTGCATGTCGTGGACCTGGAGATCGCCACGCCGGACGGCACGCTGGCGAGCAAGGACGTCTGGCTTCGTCTCGCCTCCTGAGGCGATGGGCCAGGTCACCGCGGATAGGATCCATGCCGAGCGTTGTTGATGCCATTCGTCTTCGATTACGAAAACAGAAAGGTCCCGATCAGCAGGCCCACAGCGAAAGCGAGAAGCCCCAAAGTGGAGGCTGAGACGATGCGGATGAGGATGCGAACCTGCTCCTCATACTGCTCTTCTGCGGTCTTGTGAGACTGAGCCGCCATTGCAACTGCCCTGCCATTGCCCAGAATGGGCGAATGTACGCCCGAAATCATGGTCAACAAGAGGCATTTTGGCCCCGCCGCGATGCCCTCTTCGTGATCTGGCGGGCCAGGGCCGGATGGCGCGGAGCGAAATCCGGGCTACAACAGCAAAAGCGGCGCCCTCAATTTCCCGTCTGCAGCTCGCCAAATCGCTCCCAGGTCTTGCCGTTGAAGCGCATGAACTGCATCTGGTCGACGGGGACGTGGTCGGTCGCGCTGGTGTTGATCCTGATGCCGGGCAGCAGCATCGGCAGTTCGAGATCGTGGATCGCGTAGGCCTGCTTCAGGATGTTCTCGGTCGATAGATCGTTGCCGCAGGCCTTCAGCACCGCCTCCAGCGCCATCGCGCTGTTGTAGGAGTTGACGTAATTGGTGTCGTGCTGGTCGGCCTCCGGCACATATTTCGTCATGAACTCGCGCCAGGCCTTCACGCCGGGATCGTCCTTCCAGGCGGGATCGTCGGGGTCCTTCACATAAGCGGTGGAGAGAATGCCGGTGCCGGCTTCCACGCCGGCGGGCTCCATCACGGTCGAGATCCACACCGCGACGTTGGACAGGAAGGTCATCGGCCGCCAGCCGATCTCGAAGGATTTTCGGATCGCCTGCGCTGCGAATTTCGGTGTCGCCGCGATCACGAACACGTCGGCGCCCGAGGCCTTCAATTTCACGATCTGGGAATCGATGGTCGGGTCCTGGATCTCGTAGGTGGCATTGGTGACCACGGCATCGTATTTCTCGGCCAGCACGTCCTTGAGGCCCGCGAGATAGTCGCGGCCGTAATCGTCGTTCTGCGAGATCACGGCGAATTTCGCGTTCGGATTCCTGGCGAGCGCATACCGAGCATAGAGCCGCGCCTCATAGCGGAACGGCGCCTGCACGCCCATCGTCGCCTGCGGATATTGCGCGATGTCGGCGAATTTGGAGGCGCCGGAGCCGATGAAGAGCTGCGGCACGTTCTTGCTCTGGAGATATTTCGCGATCGCCGTGTTATGCGCGGTGCCGATCGAGGAGAAGATCAGCGCGACCTCGTCGCTCTCCACCAGCCGTCGCGTTTGCTCGACCGATTTCGGCGGCGCGTAACTGTCGTCGAGCGAGATCAGATTGACCTTGCGGCCGTTGATGCCGCCCTTGTCGTTGAGCATCTTGAAATAGCCGACCTCGCCCTTGCCGAGCGCGCCGAAAGCGGAGACCGGCCCGCTATAGGGCATGGTCTGGCCGATCCTGATCTCGGTGGCGGTGATGCCGCGCATCTCGGCGGCGATGGCGGCGCTGAATGTTACAAATGAAACGGCGCACAACGCGCCCAATGCCGCCGTCAAGCGCATCGGCTCCCCTCCCATTTGCCGGTGCGATCGCGCCGCACCTTTATTTGAAGGGAGCATGCCATGACATCGCGGCCAACTCCAATCATTATCGGGCGACGATCACCGCAGCCGTAAGGCGGGCGAAGCGCAGCGCCAGGTCGCCCAGCAGGAAGACGCGTCATGTTTCGCAATCTCTTCGCCGCACTCCTCATCACGATGTCGCTCGGCACGGCACATGCAGCACCGCGATGGCTGAACCTGCCGCCGACGCCGACCTTGCCCAAGGCAACGCAAAGCGGCTTCGCGCCCGTCAACGGCATCAAGATCTGGTACGCAAGTTTCGGCCGCGGCGAGCCGGTCCTCCTGCTGCATGGCGGCCTCGCCAATGCCAATTACTGGGGCCACCAGGTCCGCGCGCTGCAGCGGCATTATCAGGTCATCGTCATGGACAGTCGTGGACATGGGCGCAGCCACCGAAATCAGGAACCGTATGGCTACGACCTGATGGCCTCGGACGTGGTCGCCCTGCTCGATCATCTCGGGATCAGGAAGGCCGCGATCGTCGGCTGGAGCGACGGCGCGATCATCGGCCTCGACATCGCGATGAAGCACCCGGAGCGGGTGAGCAGGCTGTTTGCGTTCGCAGCGAATTCGGATCCGTCGGGCGTTGCCGATATTGCGTCGAGCGACGTCTTCAACGCCTACATCGCGCGGGCGGGCGAGGAGTACCAGCGCCTCTCGCCGACGCCGACCGAGTACAAGAGCTTCGTCGCGGAGATTACCAAGATGTGGGAGAGCCAGCCGAAATGGACGGCCTCCGATCTCGCAGGCGTCAAGGTGCCGACCTGGATCGTCGACGGCGATCACGACGAGGCGATCAAGCGCGAGAACACCGAATTCATGGCGGCGAATATTCCCGGCGCTGGCCTGCTGATCCAGCCGGAGGTCAGTCACTTCTCGTTCCTGCAGGATCCCGGGCAGTTCACGGATGATGTGATGCGGTTTCTGGGGCGCAGCGGAGCAGCGGCAAAGTGAGATGCCGTAGGGTGGGCAAAGCGCAAGCGTGCCCACCGCTTCCGTCATGACTGCAAAGAGATCGTGGGCACGGCCCTACGCGCCTTTGCCCACCCTACGAGGCTGCCGTTGTTGCGAGTGCAACTGCGTCCGCATCGCCATCCCGAGCCAACAAAAAACGCGGCGTTGCCGCCGCGTTTTTCAATTCGATATGCCGTTTGCCGTTACGCCTGCGGCTGCGGCTCCAGGCCGGGATCCGGATCGGGCCGCGGGCGCGACTTGCCGGCCGGCGGCACGGCGGAGGCACGTGGCGTGGTCGGCTCGAGCACGGACTCGCGGTTCGGCTTCTTGCCCTTGAGCAGGTCGACGATCTCGTCACCGGAGAGCGTTTCGAACTCGAGCAGGCCCTTGGCCAGCGCTTCGAGATCGGCGTGCTTCTCGGTGAGGATGCGGGTCGCTTCCTTGTAGCCTTCCTCGACCAGGCGGCGGATCTCGGAGTCGATCTTCTGCACGGTCGCCTCAGAGGCGTTCTGCGTCCGCGAGACCGACATGCCGAGGAACACCTCGTCCTGGTTCTCGCCGTAGGAGACGGTGCCGAGCTCTTCCGACAGGCCCCAGCGCGTCACCATCATCCGGGCAAGGCGGGTGGCCTGCTCGATGTCGGAGGCGGCGCCGGACGTCACCTTCTCGCGGCCGAAGATCAGCTCTTCGGCGACGCGGCCGCCCATCATGATGGCGAGGCGCGAGGTCATCTGCTCCAGGGACATCGACAGCTTGTCGCGCTCGGGGAGCTGCATGACCATGCCGAGCGCACGGCCGCGCGGAATGATGGTCGCCTTGTGGATCGGATCGGTCGCAGGCACGTTGAGGCCGACGATGGCGTGGCCGCCCTCGTGATAGGCCGTCAGCAGCTTCTCTTCCTCGGTCATGACGAGCGACTTGCGCTCGGCGCCCATCATCACCTTGTCCTTGGCTTCCTCGAACTCGGCCTGGGTGACCATGCGCTTGTTGCGGCGCGCGGCGGTCAAGGCGGCTTCGTTGACGAGGTTCATCAGGTCGGCGCCGGAGAAACCGGGCGTGCCGCGCGCGATGGTCTTGAGGTTGATATCCGGGGCCAGCGGCACCTTGCGGACGTGGACCTTGAGGATCTGCTCGCGGCCGACGACGTCCGGATTGGGCACCACAACCTGGCGGTCGAAGCGGCCCGGACGCAGCAGCGCGGGATCGAGCACGTCGGGACGGTTGGTCGCGGCGATCAGGATCACGCCCTCGTTCGCCTCGAAGCCGTCCATCTCGACCAGCAGCTGGTTCAGCGTCTGCTCGCGCTCGTCATTGCCGCCGCCGAGACCGGCGCCACGGTGACGACCGACCGCATCGATTTCGTCGATGAAGATGATGCAGGGCGCGTTCTTCTTGGCCTGCTCGAACATGTCACGCACACGGGAGGCGCCGACGCCGACGAACATTTCGACGAAGTCAGAACCCGAAATGGTGAAGAACGGCACGTTGGCTTCGCCCGCGACCGCACGCGCGATCAGGGTCTTACCGGTGCCGGGAGGGCCGACCAGCAGCACGCCGCGCGGAATGCGGCCGCCGAGGCGCTGGAATTTGCCGGGGTCGCGCAGGAATTCGACGATCTCCTGCAGGTCCTGCTTGGCTTCGTCGACGCCGGCGACGTCCTCGAAGGTGACGCGGCCGTGCGCTTCCGTGAGCATCTTCGCGCGCGACTTGCCAAAACCCATCGCCTTGCCGGCGCCGCCCTGCATCTGCCGCGACAGGAAGATCCAGACGCCGATCAGCGCGATGAAGGGCAGCCAGGAGACCAGCAGCGAGACGAACCACGGCACGTTGTCGCCGGGCGGCTTCGCGGTGATCTGGACCTTGCTGTCGTACAGGCGCTTCACCAGCGTCGGGTCGTTCGGCGCATAGGTCTGGAAGCTGGAGCCGTTGGTGAAGGTGCCGTGGATGTCGGGACCCTGGATCACGACGTCACGGACGCGGCCCTGGTCAACTTCGCTCAGGAGCTGCGAGAAGGCGATGTCCTGCGAGGAGGCCCGCTGGCCCGGATTCTGGAAGAGCGTGAACAACGCCAACAGCAGCAAAACAATGATGACCCAGAGGGCGAAATTGCGCAGATTGGCGTTCATCGATCTTCCTTCGTGGTCGCGCGGATCGCGGCCTCATCCTTGGGCTTTACGAGGAAATCCCCAAGGAATCCTCATCGTTAGACGCATACAATTTAGGTGCCGCCCCGGTCGCTGCCAAGGGAACGAGATGGGACTATTTATCCCATCTTAGAGCGATTCCCGCTGAAATAATGGCATCAAAGCGGGCGTTTTTCCTGCCTGGTTAAGGTGTCCTGACGGCGCGTTGCCGAAACGGCCGGTGTCATGGTCCGCCCTCATCCGCCTTTGGGACCATTCCTGGACCGCCGGGCCGGCGCGGGCGCGATGTGGATACGCCCCCCGGCAAGGCTGATCAAGGCTCCCGCCAGGGTCTGCTTCAGGATGGCACGGCTATTTGCGGGCGCACGGGAGCGGGCGGAGATGTCCTGGTCGCGCATGGCCTGATCGATCGCAGCCAGCAGGGTCTCGACCTTGCCGAGTTCCGCCGGCCCCTCGTGCCCGACCGCGTCGATGGCCCGCAGCAGCAGCCGCAGCCGGACTTCCTCGGGCAGGGTGGCGAAGGCTGCGGCCTCGAAACTGCGCACGTCCGGCTGCGGCGCATCGCCGCGATCCCGCAAACGGAGGAAGCGCTCGGCGCCGTCGGTCAGCACCTCGACCGCCACGTTGGCCCGGGCGAGCCGCGCCGAAAGACGAACCAGCGTGCGGGCATCGCCACCCTCGGCTGCGAGCTGCGGCAGCAGCGCGCGAAGCCTGGGCCGCGTGAAGGCCGCATCGCGGTTGGTGGGATCGTCGGCGAAACCGATTCCAGCCCGCTTCAGCGTCGCGATGAGCTGCGACTTCGGCACATCGAGCAGCGGGCGCGCCAGCACCAGGCCATCGCGCGTCGCGTGTCGCGCCATCGCCGACAGACCTGCGATGCCGCTGCCGCGGAGCAGCCGCATCAACAGGGTCTCGGCCTGGTCGTCGCGGGTATGCGCGGTCAGCACGTGGCTCGCACCGGCTGCGCGCGCGGCCTGCGCAAGCAGGCGATAGCGGGCTTCGCGCGCGGCGGCCGGCAATCCCGTTGCCGGCTTTGCACCGCGCCAGCGCAGGGTCCGGTGTGTCAAGCCGAGTTCAGTGGCGAGCCGCTTGACCTCACGCGCCTCGCGTGCCGCCTCCGGCCGCAGGCCATGATCGACGGTGACGACGATGAGCTCCGGGCCGCGCGCCAGGCTGCGCCGCCAGCGCGCCGCGAGCCACATCAGCGCGACCGAGTCGGGCCCGCCGGAGACCGCGAGCACCAGCGCGGGCGCGCTCTTGAGCTCGGCGAAGAGCTGCTTCGCTTCGCGTGCCGAAATCGGAGAATTGTCGTCGTCGGACATGACGCTGCAATTTAGCGCAGCGCCATCGGGGTTGTCAGGTTCAAACGCGGCAGATCAGCACTTCACCCGCTTCTGCTCGCGGTCCACCGCCGCTTTGACGCCGGCGGAGGCACGCGGATATTTGCGGCCGACCTCGCCGAAGGCGGCGCAGGCGGCTTCCTTCTCCTTCAGCGCCGCGAGGGACTGACCGAGCCGCAGCAACGCATCCGGCGCCTTGGCCGATTTGTCGTATTTGGTTGTGACGGCGAGGAAGGCCTCGGCCGAGTCGCGATATTGCTGGCGCTGGAAATAGCTTTCGCCGAGCCAGTATTGCGCATCGCCGAGCAGCGGGTCGCTCGGATATTTCGCCGTGAAATTCTTCATGGTCTGCTCGGCGAGCGCATAGTCCTTGCGCTGCATGTAGCCGATGCCGAGATCGAACTCGTCGCGCGGCGTCGCCGAGGGCGGCAGCGTCGCGAGAGCCGGACCACCGGTCTGCGCGGGAGAGCCCTGCTGCGCCGGCGGATAGCCCTGCTGGGCCGGTGCCGCGGCCTGCGGATAGTGGCCGCCAGTGTTGTTGAGGTCGAGCGGCTCGCCGGCAGCACGGCCACCGGGCGCGCCGCCCTGAGCCGGCATCGGCTGCTGGCCGCCGCCGAGCGCGCGCGGCGCGCCGGGCGCATTCGGCGTCTGGCTCGGGTCGAACGCATCACCACGGCGGCGCGTGCCGGGCGCGCCGGGGCCCGGCTGCTCCTGAACGATCGGCGCGGGAGCAGCGATCTGCGGCTGCTCGTAACCCGGCTGCGCAGCCTGTTGCTGCTGCGGAGGCTGCTGGCGATAGGGCGGCGCAACCTGGGCCGGCGGCACGGCCGCGGCGTTTGGCTGTGCCGGCTGTCCGGGCGCGCCACCCTCGAGCGCCCGCAGCCGATCCTCGAGCTGACGGTTGCGATATTGCAGCTCCTCGTTCTGGCCGGTGAGCTGGCGCAGCTGGTTTTCCAGCCGTTCGATCCGCATCTCGGGATCGCCGTCGTCCGACTGGGCGAAGGCGGGCGCGCACAAAGAGAGCAGCGCGGCGAACGCCACGGTGCCGGTAATTGCCTTGAATTTGGATGACATCTTGCCCTGACGACGAAAACGAAATCTGCGACGGAACATGCGACGCGCCACACTTTGAAAGGCAGTACGCCAAAAATGTGACTGGCACCACGGGGTTTCTGTCACAGATCGCTGAAACGAAACCGGCGCCCGAGAGGGCGCCGGCATAATCGGTTTCTGAAGATGAACGGCGGCTGACTGAACGTCAGGAGCTCGCGTTCAGCACGGTCACAGCGCGACGGTTCTGCGACCAGCAGGAGATGTCGTTACACACGGCCACCGGGCGCTCCTTGCCGTAGGAGATGGTGCGCATGCGGTTCGCATCGATGCCGCGCGAGGCGAGGAACGAGCGCACCGACTGGGCGCGGCGGGCGCCGAGTGCGATGTTGTATTCGCGGGTGCCGCGTTCGTCCGCGTGACCTTCGATGGTGAAGGAGTAGCGCGGATAGGTCTGCAGCCACTGCGCCTGCTTCTCCAGGGTCACGATCGCCTGCGGGGTCAGATCGGTCTGGTCGCTCTCGAAGAACACGCGGTCGCCCACGTTCACCACGAAGTCCTGCTGGCTGCCCGGCGTCGCCGCGCTCGCGTTCGCATCCAGGCCCGCGTTCTGCTTCGCGCAGGCGCCCATCGACAGTGCGATGGCAACCACCGCGGCCAGCTTCAATCCCTGGAGGATACGCATAGGATTCATCATTCCGGAGCCTCCACGCTCACGTTCGTCCACTGCTGTCCGGTCTACAGGGGGTTGGTTAAGCGAACGTTCCGTCAACCTTGACGGAACCTTGCCTCAGCCGGTCAAATGCCCCCAACCAGCGAAAAGCACCCACTATGGTTAATGGGTTGTAAATGTGGCGCGAGGGTGAAGGCAAGCCGCCTTAGCCGGCAAAAACGCTGAGTCTGCCGGAATTTTGGGCCTTTACGGAGACTCTTGCGGGAACCGGCGTTGGCCGATCAGGCCACGGTGCTAGCCGGGACGAGCACCGGCCGGGACACGGCCTGGGTCTGGCCGGCACGATCGAACAGCATCCTTCGCTCGAAGGCGCTCGAGCGCATGATGGGAAAGCGGGTCAAGACCCGCTCCCGAAGCTTGGCGAAATCGGAGGCCATGAGAACCACTTTCCGCGAATGCCAGCCCGGGAACGGACGCGGCTCCGTGAGGGTCTCATGCAGGAAGATCCGGCGATAAAACGCCTGGTGGTCCGTACGCACCATCGCAAGTCCGAGATCGGCATTGAAATGATCACAGGCCAGATAGGCCAGCCGCAGCGTCAGATAAGGGAGCTCGTGAAACCGCTGGCTCTTGTCCGGATCCGCAGCAAAACGCGCGGGATCGACGAAAACCTCGCCTCGGTCCAGGCGAGAGTTGAGAACATCGCCGAACAATTCCGTGGTGTAGGACATCCGCCATTCCGACGTCAGGACGTGCAGGCGGAGCGAGCTGCAGAGTTCTCCGTCGAGATAGATTCCGAAGATCCAGGCGTTGGGGGCATCGTCGTAAGTGTCGACGATCCGCTGAGACGCGTTCGGCGAGATCAGTCCGCCGTGCAGGTAGGCCCGGTAGCGCATCGCGTAGACCGCATCACGGTCCTCGGGGGTTTCGACGAGCCGATAATCGAGCCGGTCGAACAACCCTGCCCCTCGAATTTCGAGCGGCGCGCGCGGCTCGGCTCCTGACTTCATCTGATACTCCCGCCCCGCGGGCAACTTCCGCGAGTGTGGGGAAGATTAATGACTCCTTAACCGAATTGCAAAGGCTTCGAAATGTTAGGGTTAAGGATCAGGCCCCGTAAAACCCCGGGAAAATACAGGGAAACATTGAGGAAATGGGGACGGCCGGGAGCGCGGCGTTAGCCAAACGACCGCGAGGAGATCGAGACGATCTGAGCGTCCGCCATGCGGCGGCCATGCGAGGCATCGAGCAACTGACGGATCCTGACGGCGGGTACCGGCCGGCTGAACAGGTAGCCCTGCCCTTCGGAAACGGTGCCGTCGGCGCTCACCAGCTCGAGCTGCTCGTTGGTCTCGATGCCCTCGACCACGACCGACATGCCGAGGTCGGCCGACAGCCGCGCCACGCCGCGCAACAGCGTCAGCGGTCGGTCGGCATCGATGCCCTCGAGGAAGGAGCGGTCGATCTTGACCTTCTGCATCGGGAAGTTGTGCAGATAGCTGAGGCTCGAATAGCCGGTGCCGAAATCGTCCAGCGAGATGCGCACGCCGAGCGCATGCAGCTGTGACAGGATATCGTGGGTGAGCTGGGTGTTACGCAGCAGCGAGGATTCGGTGATCTCGATCTCGAGGCGGAACGCCGGCAGGCCCGAGACCTCGAGCGCGTAACGGATCTCGCTCAGCACGTCGCGCTGATGGAATTGCTGCGGCGAAAAGTTGACGGCGACGCTGACGCCCTCCGGCCATTTCATGCATTCCATGCAAGCGCGGCGCAGGATCCAGCGGCCGAGATCGACGATCAGGCCCATGTCCTCGGCGACCGGGATGATGTCGACCGGCGAGACCGTGCCGCGCACCGGATGATTCCAGCGCAGCAGCGCTTCGCAGGTGGTGATCTTGCCGGACTTCAGATTGACCAGCGGCTGGTAGAACAGCTCGAACTCCTCGTTGGCGAGTGCCTTGCGCAGATCGAGCTCGAGGATACGGCGCGCCTCGACGGTGGCCGCCATCTCGTCGCGGAAGAAGCAGAAGGTGCCGCGGCCGTCGGCCTTGGCGCGGTAGAGCGCCATGTCGGCGTTCTTGAGCAGCGTGTCGGCGCTGGCGCCATCCGGCGAGGTCAGCGCGATGCCGACGCTGGCGCCGATCTCGACCAGGTGATTGTCGATCCGGTAGCGCTCGCTCAGGCGCTCGACGATGCGGCGGGCGAGGCTCGCGGCATCTTCGGCCGCGTTGATATTCTGCTGGAACACGACGAACTCGTCGCCGCCGAAGCGGGCGACGAAATCCTCGGGCCGCAGCATCTCGCGCAGACGGTTGGCCACCGCGCAGAGGAGCTGGTCGCCACAGGGATGGCCGAGCGTGTCGTTGACCTGCTTGAACTGGTCGAGGTCGACGAACAGCAGCGCGGAGAGCCGGTCGGAATGGCGCGAGGCCGCCAGCAGGGATTCGATCTCGTTGCGGAAATGGACGCGGTTGGGGAGCGCCGTCAATTCGTCGTAACGGGCAAGATGGGTGATCTTGGCCTCGGCATTGCGCCGCTCGGTCACGTCCTCGAGCAGCAGCACTGCGCCACCGTCGGCCATCGGCTGCACCGTCCAGGACAATGACCGGTTTCTCTCCGCGTCGGGATCGACGGTCACGATCTCGTTCGCATGCGAGTTTTCGATCTCGGTGACGATCATCTCGCCGCTCGCGGCCGAGATGGAGCCGGAGCTGACGCACGCGGCCATGATGTCACGCGCGGTGATGCCGCTCCGAACGAGATCCTCGGGCAGCTCCAGCATCGCGCTGAACCGGTGGTTCATCACGGCGAGCTGCCTGTCGACGCGGAACATGCACAGGCCGTGCGGCATGTTGTTCAGGGCGGTGTCGAACTGGCCGGCGAGCGCCGCTTCGCGCTCCCGCGCCACAACGGCGCGCATGAATATTCTGTGCAGATTGGCCGAGAGCTGCATGATCGCCAGCAGGAATGCGGCGCTCACGACTGACATGGCGATGTAGTAGGGCGTGCCCCACGACGCCAGCGCGATCACGGCCGGACCGAACATGAGGCCGGCCTGCAGATGGTATATCGATGGCCGTCCGTAAGCCCGTCCTGCGCCTCCCCCGACGATTCCGGTGGTGATGGAGAGGGCGATCATGTGGACGACGGCGTCGTCAGTGCTCACCAGAGCGAGCCCGCACCATGTTCCAATGGCAGCGGCCTGAATCAGCGCGCCCATCAGATAGCGCCTCTGCCAGACCACGGCTTCTTCGGCTGTCAGGCTGGCTTTGCGGGGCAGGAAGCGCCGCAGATCGAACAGGCGGAGAGCTCCGGCCAGGATGATCAGGGCCACCGTCGCCCAGGTCAGAGTTTGTCCGGTCCTCAGCGCCGTGATGGCGGCCCCGATGGCGACGAAGACGATACCCGCAAACAGCGGACCGGGCGCTTCGAACAGGGAATCATTCAGCGCCGCCGACACCGGGGGCGCCGCCTGTCCTTGATCGGATTTTCCGGTCTGGCTTGCGAACTGCATTTTCGTTTGTACGCGCGTCCTGTTTGGCGCGTACTTTTACCCACACCTGATGAAGCCTTTCTGAGGGAACATCGTTAAAGTCGAGTTGTTTTTCGGCAATAGCGAAACTGTTTCCGCTGAAATATCAAGCAACTAGGCAAGCCTTGCCGGGCGCAAGGTGAAGGAAAGCTTGCCGCGCGCGCGAAAAGCGGAAAAATCGGCGCTTTTTTTCGAAAAAACATCGCGCGTCGTCAGACGCGCGATCGACCTATTGGCCCGCGGTCGCGGACAGCAGCGGCGACCAAGCCGGATCGGAGGCGAAGCCCGGCGTCGGCACTTTCAGCTCGTTGCGGCCGGAGATGTCGACCGAGAACAGCGACGGCCCACCGCTGCCGCCGGGATCACGGAAGAACATGATCACGCGGCCGTTCGGCGAGAAGGTCGGGCCTTCATTGTGATAGCCGGAGGTGAGGAGCCGCTCGCCGGAGCCGTCCGGCTTCATGACGCCGATCGAGAACTGCCCACCGCCCTGCCTGGTGAAGGCGATGTAATCGCCGCGCGGCGACCACACCGGCGTCGAATAGGTGGCGTTGTTGTCGTCCTTCGAGAAAGAGATGCGCTGCGCCTGTCCGCCGCCCGCCGCCATCACATAGATCTGCGACCTGCCGCCGCGATCGGACTCGAAGCAGATACGGGTGCCGTCCGGCGAGTAGGACGGCGACGTGTCGATCGCCGGCGTGTCGGTGAGGCGCGTGGTCGAGCGCGAGCGCAGATCCATCACGAACAGGTTGGAGTTGCCGCCCTGCTGCAGGCTCATGATGACGCGCTGGCCATCCGGCGAGAAGCGCGGCGCAAAGGTCATGCCGGGGAAGTTGCCGACGATCTCGCGCTGGCCAGTCTCGATGTTGAAGAGATAGACCTTCGGATCGCCCTGCCCGAACTCCATATAGGTGATCTCTTGCGAGTTCGGCGAGAAGCGCGGCGTCAGCACGAGATCGGCGCCGCGGGTGAGGTAGCGCACATTGGCGCCGTCCTGGTCCATCATCGCCAGCCGCTTGACGCGGCGCTCCTTCGGCCCGGACTCGTCGACGAACACGACGCGGCTGTCGAAATAGCCCTTTTCGCCGGTCATCTGCTCGTAGATCTGGTCGGAGATGATGTGGGCGATGCGGCGCCAATATTCCGGCGAGGTGAAATATTGCTGGCCGGCGAGCTGCTGGCCGGTGACTACGTCCCACAGGCGGAATTCGGCCTTGAGGCGGCCGTCTGGCTGCCGCGTCATGCGACCGGTGACGAGGGCCTGCGCGTTGAGGGTCTTCCAGTTCTGGAATTGCGGCGCGACGTCGATGTTGCTGATGCGCTCGATGAAGGCGGCCTGGTCGATCGGGGCGAACAGGCCCGAGCGCTTCAGGTTGTTGGTGATGACCTGCGTGACGCCGTTGCTGACGTCGCCGTCGGCGGGCGAGCCCGGCACGAAATTGGTGATCGCGATCGGGATCGGACGAAACTCGGTGGGATCGATGCGGAGACGCCCCTGCGATTGCTGGGCGAAGGCCTGTCCGCCCCCGAGCAACGCGAGCGTCGACCCGGTCAGGGTCATGAAGCGGCGGCGGTTCATCGATCGAACGTCATTCATCGCAAAATTCTTTTGTTCGGATGTCACAACATGTCTTTCAGGCCGAAAGTCATCGGAATGAGCTTCCAGCTGTCGTATTGCTGCTTCGGCAGGAACGAATAAACCTGGCACTGCACGATGGCGCGCTTGGCGCTCTCCGCCACCGCCTGGGCGATCGACCGCGACGGTCCTCGCACCGCGACGATGACCGGCTCCGACGCCAGCGATCCGTCGACCTTCATGGGAATGTCGATGTCGGCTTCGTACAGGTTGGCGTCCTGCCCGTTATAGGTCGGCGTGAAGCAGCGCTTGACCGCGCCCTGGAATGCACCTTGCCAGGTCGCGACGTTGCTGACGGCAGTTCCGGTCGTCGAGCCCAGCGATGCTGACGCATTCAGCGCCGAGCCGGTCTGCTCGTGCCGGGTCGCGGCGCGCTTGTCGAGGTCGCGGGCAATCTGCGCGGGATCGAAGGTGCGCTCCTTGGGCTTCGGCTGCTGCTGCGGCTGCACCGCCGCGACCTTCTGCTCAACGGGCTTCGGCGGCGGCTTCTTGGTGTCGAGCTTCTTCTGCAACTCCGCGATCGGATCTTCCTTGGCCGGATCAGGCTTCTTCTCCTGCGGCTTCGGCTCTTCCTTGGGCTTGGTCTCGGCGACCGGCTTCGGCGGATCGGGCTTCTTCTCGACCGGCTTCTCGACAGGCTTCGGCGGCGGATCGGGGGTCGAGTTGGTCTTGATCAGCTCTTTCTTCTCGGTGACCTTGCCGACGGCATCTTCCTCGGGCTTCGCCTCGGCGATCTTCTCGACCTTGGGCTTCGGCTCTTCCTTCTTGCCGGTCTTCTGGCCCGACATCATCTGCGCGAGCTGATCGCTGGAAATGATGTCGACCGGAAGCGACTCCTCCGGTGCGATGAAGGCCTTGCTGCTAAAGGTGAGCAGACCCCATCCAATCACGAGGACGTGGAGCACGATCGACGCAACGAGTGTCTTGTCGACGTTCACCTTCACCGGCCTAGGACCCCTGATCCGCTTCCGTGACGAGTGCCAGCTTCTTGAAGCCCGCACCCGACAGCAGGCCCATGACCTTTGCCACCGTGCCGTAATCCGCCTTCTTGTCGGCGCGCAGATAGATGCGTTCCTCGAGCCCGCCGCGCGCGTCCGTGATCGCCTTCAGCTTCGGGATCAGCTCGTTGATCTGGATCTCGGCGTCGGCGATGAACACCTTGCCCTTGATGTCGACCGACATCTGGATCGGCTTCTGGTCGTTCTGATCAAGGCTCTTGGCCTGGGTCGACGGCAGATCGAGCGGAACACCCACCGTGAGCAGCGGCGCCGACACCATGAAGATGATGAGCAGCACCAGCATCACGTCGACCATCGGCGTGACGTTGATCTCGGCCATGACCGGCTTGCGCCGGCTGCGGCGGCCGCCGCCTCCGGACGAACTGGCTACGTTCATGCCCATGGCTTGGTGCCCAATCTCGCCTTCACACTATACATGCCGTCCGTCAGCCCCGCTCGTCGATCTGACGGGACAGAATGGCTGAAAATTCATCAGCGAAGCCCTCGAGCCGCTGGGCCTGCCGGTTCACCTCGGAAGTGAACTTATTGTAGAAAATAGTGGCAGGAATGGCGGCGATAAGGCCGACCGCGGTCGCAAACAGCGCCTCCGCGATGCCGGGCGCCACCACCGCCAGGGAGGTATTCTTCGACGCCGCGATCGACTGGAAGCTCGACATGATGCCCCAGACCGTGCCGAACAGGCCGACGAAGGGGCCGGCGGAGCCGACGGTCGCAAGCACGAGGAGCCGGCGTTCCAGCCGTTCCACCTCGCGGGCGATCGAAACGTTCATGACCTTGTCGATGCGCATCTGCAGGCCCGCGACCGAGCGGGCGTGGCTTTCGAAAGAGCGCTTCCATTCGCGCATCGCGGCCACGAAACAGGCGGCCATGGAATGGGTCGGCTTGGCCGAGAGCGTGCGATAGAGCTCCTCGATCGACTCGCCGGACCAGAACGCCTGCTCGAACCGGTCCATCGAGCGGCGGGTGCGGGCATAGAGGAAGATCTTGTCGATCGCGATGGCCCAGACCCAGACCGAGCAGGACAGCAGGCCCAGCATGACGCATTTCACGATCCAGTGAGCCTGCCAGAACAGCGCGATCAGCGACACGTCGGCGGAGGCCACACCCGGAAGGGCGGACTGAGCCACGTCGGCCGGATTCATCAGCAATATCCTCTCAAAACGATCGCCTTCGGCGACCGTTACCTATGTCCCGGCGAGCCCAATGGCGGCCGGTTCCCCAACTGCCGCGCTAGCACCGGCGCGGCCGGCAAGCCCGCTCAAAGCCTTGTCTTTCTGGGGTGCAGGGGCTTCTCCAAAGCCGCCGCCTGCATTCCCTGCCAAGATGTCAAAACTAAGGGCCTCGACGACAGCTCCGGGCGCGATTGTCCATAATTACCAGAGCCCGCCGATGGTTAATGCCGGGTTACCAGGGACGAATTTGGCCGCGGGAAAGCGAGACGGCGCTGAGGGATGGGGGGCGGAAGGGCAAGCGCGAGGCAGGATGTCGCGTGGCCGCACCGAGTGAGTGAGCAAACTCCCGGACCCAAAGGAGGTTGGTTCCCTCCCCCCCTTGCGGGGGAGGATTAGGGAGAGGGGTGCCACACGGGGATTCGCCTCGTGGCGAAGAAATCCGGACGCTCTGACAAACACCATTTGCTGAGCCACCCCTCTCCCCCGCCCTCCCCCGCAAGGGGGGAGGGAGCGCAGTTGGACTGGTGGCCGGCACCCTTGGACCTCGACGGCCGATTTGCCCGGCGAACGCGGCCTGATAAATTGAGCCTGCATCACCAACAAGGGCCGGGGACAGCCGGCCTTGCCTTGGGAGCAAGCCGTGCAACATGCGGGAACAAGCCTGCGGTGGATGACCGCCGCCATCGTATCCGTCAGCCTCGTCACCTTCGGCCCCGCGCGCGCGGCATCGGTCGCACCGATCGCCGCGGAAAACGGCATGGTCGTCTCTGCGCAACATCTGGCGACCCAAGTGGGCGTCGACGTGCTCAAGCGCGGCGGCAATGCCGTCGATGCCGCCGTGGCCGTCGGCTATGCCCTCGCCGTCGTCTATCCGGCCGCCGGCAATCTCGGTGGTGGCGGCTTCATGACGATCAACCTCGCCGACGGCCGCAAGACCTTCCTCGATTTTCGCGAGACCGCCCCCAAGGGCGCGACTGCGAACATGTATCTCGACAAGGACGGCAACGTCATCAAGGGCATCTCGACCAAGGGACACCTCGCGGTGGGTGTGCCGGGATCCGTCTCGGGCATGGAATATGCGCGCGAAAAATACGGCACCATGAAGCGCGCCGACCTGCTCGCTCCCGCGATCCAGCTCGCCGAACAAGGCTTTGCGCTGGACCAGGGCGACATCGACCTGCTGCTCACCACCACCGCGGACTTTCAGGACGATCCAGCCTCCGCCGCCATCTTCCTCAACAACGGTCAGCCGTACCAGGTCGGCGAGAAGCTGATGCAGTCGGAGCTCGCCAAGACGCTGCGCGAGATCAGCAGCAAAGGCACCGACGGCTTCTATAAAGGCTGGGTCGGCAGCGCCATCGTGGCCTCGAGCCAGGCCGGCAAGGGCTTGATCACGCAAGACGACCTCGACGGCTACAAGACCCGCGAGCTCGCACCTGTCGAATGCGACTATCGCGGCTATCACGTGGTGTCTGCGCCGCCGCCGAGTTCGGGTGGCGTCATCATCTGCGAGATCCTGAATATCCTGGAAGGCTATCAGCTGAAGGAGCTGGGCTATCACTCCGCAGCGGCCGTGCATGTGCAGATCGAAGCCATGCGGCACGCTTACGTGGACCGCAACAGCTACCTCGGCGATCCCGATTTTGTGAAGAATCCGCTCGATCGCCTGCTCGACAAGGCTTACGCGGCCAAGATCCGTGCGGTGATCGATCCGAACAAGGCCGGAATCTCCAAGGACATCAAGCCAGGCGTCGCGCCGCACGAGGGCAGCAACACCACGCACTATTCCATCGCCGACAAGGACGGCAACGCGGTCTCGGTCACGTACACGCTGAACGACTGGTTCGGCGCCAAGGTGACCGCTGCGAAGACCGGCGTGCTGCTCAACGATGAAATGGACGACTTCACAGCCAAGGTCGGGGTGCCGAACCTTTACGGCCTGGTGCAGGGCGAGGCCAATTCCATCGCTCCCGGCAAGCGGCCGCTGTCGTCGATGAGCCCGACCATCGTCACCAAGGACGGCAAGACCGTCATGGTGGTGGGCACGCCCGGCGGCAGCCGTATCATCACGGCTGTCCTGCAGACCATGATCAACGCGATCGACTACGACATGAACGCGCAGGAAGCCGTCGACATGCCGCGCATCCACCAGCAATGGCTGCCCGATCTGACCAATGTCGAGAATTACGCGCTGTCACCCGACACGCGCAAAATTCTGGAGGGCATGGGTCACAATTTCGGGCCGCCGCAACCGGCCAACCACCTGGCGGTCATCATCGTCGGCGCGCCGTCACTGGGCGGCCAGCAGGTCGGCAACAACCGCTACTACGGCGCCAACGATCCGCGGCGCAACTCGGGACTTGCCGCCGGGTATTGATCGCTCATGACTGTCATACCCCGCGAAGGCGGGGTATCCAGTACGCCGCGGCCCTTCCGCATCTCAATGTCGTCTCTGGAATACTGGATTGCCCGCCTTCGCGGGCAATGACAGCGGGAGGCCATGATCGGCCCCCTGCTCTCACCACTTCTCCTTCGAGGTCCGCACGTCGAGCTCGAACGACCAGGCGCGCTCGGGCTGGCGGTAGAGGAATGCGAAGGCATCGACGATGCCCTCGATGCTGATCAGGCTGTCCTCGCGGCCGGCAGCGTCGGGGAAGCGCGAGAAAATCTTGTCGCCGGCGATCGCGCCGTCGACCACGACATGGCCGACATGGATGCCGTCTCCCGCATATTCCTTGGCCATGGCCTGCGCCAGCGTGCGTATGCCGGCCTTGGCCGAGTTGAACGCGCCGTAGCCGGAGCGCCCGCGCAGCGAGGCGCTGGCGCCGGTGAAGAGCAGCGTTCCTGTCTTCTTCGGCACCATGCGGCGCACCGCTTCGCGGCCGAACAGGAAGCCGCCGAAGCAGACCACGCGCCAGGCATTCTCGAAATAATCGGCGTCCATCTCGATGATCTTCCCCGGCGTGTTGTTGCCGGCGTTGTAGATCGCGAGGTCGAGGTCTTCGCCGGCGGCATCGAACAGGGCAGTGATGTCGCTCTCCCTGGTCGCGTCGGCGATGACAGGCGTAGCGATGCCGCCGGCCTTCGCGATGTCATCCACGACCGCCTGCAACGCCGACTGCGTCCGGCCCGCGACGATCACCCTGAGCCCCTCGGCTGCAAAACGCTTGCAGAGCTGGGCTCCAAGGCCGCGCTCCGGTCCGACGCCGATCACGATTGCCGTCTTCATTGCACGCTCCAACATTTGAAAAGCTGATGATGGGATCAATCACGCCACCGAGGCAGGCTCGGGGCAGTTGGTGAGCCGCGCGGGATTGCCGACCGCGGTACAGCCGCCGGGCACATCCGATGTCACGACCGTGCCGGCGCCGATTTTTGCGAAATCACCGACGCTGATGTCGCCGAGAATGGTCGCGCCGGCGCCGAGATAGACACCGCGCCCGACGCGGGGCGAGCGCGTCGGCAGTTCACTGCCGCGGCCGATGCTGACGTTCTGCAGGATCGTGACCTCGTCGCCGATCACGACATTGGCGCCGATGACGATGCCGGTGGCGTGGTCGAGATAGACGGACGAGCCGATCTGCGCGGCCGGATGGATGCTGACCTGCAGGACGTTCGACGCCTCGTTCTGAAACAACAGCGCCGCATCGCGATGCTCATGACGCCACAGCCAGCGCGAGACGCGCCAGGCCTGCAGCGCGACATAGCCCTTGAAATGCAGCAGCGGCGCCAACAGGCTGGCGATGGCCGGATCGCTGCGCACGATGGCCTGCAAATCGCGGCCGGCCGCTTCGATCAATTCGGGGGAGCCGCGAAAGGCTTTCAGGGAAAATGCCGTGAAGCGTTCGCGCTCGCCGGCGCGGCCGCCAAGCCGGCGCCCGATCAGATCGGCGAGCGCCGCCGCGAGATCATCATGCGGCAGAATGGCGTCGGCCACAGTCCTGCCAAAGACGGGATCGGCGGCAGCAGTGCGCCGCGCCTCGTCGCGAATGGCCTGCCAGAGGTCGTCGCTCGCCATGACCGCAGCTGGTGCCATCGTCGCCTCCGGTATTTTAATGCTTCCCTATATAGGTGGTGGGCAAAGCGGCACCAGCGGCGCGGCCGACCCGAGCATCATGCCGCAGCTCCCCGTGAGGCTACGAGCTTGCATGCCAGATGCCCGCGACCATATAGTCCGGCGGATTTCCGGCCGACGCTGCGTTGGCCGGGACTCTCGAAAGCATCTCAAGCCCGCGCGGTGGTCCGCCATCCGCGGGTTTTTCGTACCCGATGGTCTTCGGCCCGGCCGAAGCAAATCCCAGATAATGTTACCCGAGGTCACGCCAAGACATGTCGCCCAACGCGCCCGCCGACGACCAGCACGACGACATCATGTACCCCTCCGCCGTGCCGTTCGTGCTGGTCCATCTCGGCTGCTTCGCAGCCATCTGGTCGGGCGTCACCTGGCAGGCCGTCGCGATCTGCGCTTCGCTCTACGTCGTGCGCATGTTCGGGGTCACCGCGGGCTACCACCGCTATTTCTCGCATCGGGCTTATGCGACCAGCCGGGTGTTTCAGTTCATGCTGGCCTTCATTGCGCAAAGCAGCGCGCAGAAGAGCGTGTTGTGGTGGGCGGCCAAGCACCGGCACCATCATCTGCATTCCGACACCGAACACGACACGCACTCGCCGCGGCATCGCGGCTTCCTGTACAGCCATCTCGGCTGGATCTTCTACCGGGAGCACGACACGACCGACCTCGTGAAAGTCGGCGATCTCGCGGTCTATCCGGAGCTGATGTGGCTGCATCGGCTCGAGCTGCTGCCCGCCTTCGTGCTTGCAGCACTCTGCTTCGCGTTCGCAGGGTGGTCGGGCCTGGTCGTCGGTTTCCTCTGGAGCACGGTGCTGGTCTATCACGCGACCTTCTGCATCAACTCCCTCGCCCACGTGCACGGACGCAAGCGCTACGTGACGGGCGACGATTCCCGCAACAACTGGCTGCTGGCGCTGCTCACCATGGGCGAAGGCTGGCACAACAATCACCACGCCTACCAGAGCAGCGTGCGACAGGGCTTTCGCTGGTGGGAAATCGACATGACCTATTACGTGCTGAAGGTGCTATCGTGGTGCGGAATCGTCTGGAACATGAAGGCGCCGCCCGAGCAGGTGCTGCGCAACGAGCAGCCGCTCGGCGCACGTGTCATCAATCGCGCAGCCCGCGAGCTTGCCGGGCGGTTCGACGCGCACGCTCTCGCGCACGCGATCTCGTCGGCGCTGCACCGGGCCGATCCGGCCCATTTGCAACTGCCGACGCTGCACGACATCCTCAATCGCGCGCATGACGGCGTCGATGCGCTGACGCATCTGCATCTGCCGAAGATTCCGACCCGCGACGAGTTTCTCGCGGAAGCAAGGGCAATGTTCGCGCGAACGCGATCACTCAACGAGATCGTCGACCACGCCTACGAGCACTTCCTGACGTCGGTTCGTGCGCAGGTCGTGACCGCGCGCTGAAGCTCGCGGATCGGGTTCTATGGCGCCGGACGGTCCTGCGGATGGTTGTAGACGACACCACAGAGCTGACGGCCGCAGCTGCGGACATGGCAGTCGGGATCGCCGGCGCAGCTGCCATAGACGAAGCCGATATAGCCCAGCACCGCGATGGCGGTCGCGCCGAGCAGCAGGCGGGTGGTGAGGTCCATGACGTCATCCAACAGAAAATCGGCACGCGAACGGCGCACACGTCTTAGTGTCAGTACGTCCGATGTTGGTTCTCCAACTGGTTCAGCGCGTCATGGCCGGGCTTGTCCCGGCCATCCACGCCTTACTCCGACGCACCAAGAACGTGGATGCCCCGGACAAGCCCGGGCATGACGGTTCTTTGAAGCCCTTCCCCAAAACCAAACCGCCCGCCTGCGGGGTGCGCAGGCGGGCGGCTCGGGGCCATCAGGACTTTGGGGGCATGCGCCTGAAGGCTTTGAGGGGGATCAACCCTGCTGCTGGTCGGTCGGCGGCGGGGTCGGACGCGTCTTGTGCTGGGCCATGAACTGGTCGAACTCTTCCTTGTCCTTGGCGTGGCGCAGGCGGTCGAGGAAGTTCTTGAACTCGACCTGCTCTTCCTCGAGCCGGCGCAGCGTTTCAGAGCGATACTCGTCGAAGGCGCGATTGCCGGAGGACGGCGGGCCGAAGCCAAAGCCGCCGAAGCCTCGGCGCTCCATGCGGTCGCGCATGCGGTCCATCTTGTACTGCATCCGCTCCATCTTGTTCTGCCAGCGATCAGAGTTGCTCCAGCACGACATTCTTCTGCTCCCGAGTGTGAAAAAGAGAAGGGCTAAACCGATCGGCCACCAGATGATGAAGCCGAGAATGGTCACGGCAATCCAGCCAGGATGCCAGGGCGTATCGAGCATGTGGGGCCGCTCGTACTGCTGCTGTTGTTGGTCCGAGGGGCCGCGCCAGCGATTGACATCAGCGGTGTAGGCCATTTCCCTTCTCCATCACGGCATCTGCCGTTGTGAATGTAAATAACATTTACATAGCTAGACCATCCCGCGATTTTGTCAAGCTGACCGCCAAACACGGTCTCGTAATTATTTGCGCAACTTTATTTCGGCTTGCCCCAAGGCCCGCCCGGCGGCACTCCGGAACCGGAGGGAGCCTCCGGCGGCACCGGCGGCGGCTCGGCGCTTTTCGCCTGCGGCCTGCGGTCGGTCGGGAAGCCGAGGCCGCGCAGATAGATCAGCACCTCGGCCTCTAGCAGTTCGTCCGGCGACATCGGCAGCTTTCGTCGCGCGGCGTCCCCGCGCGAGAACAGCGAGGCGACGCCATGCGCCATCGACCAGATGTGCAGGGCCATCATCATCGCCGGCGGACGCGGCGTGCCGGGCGGCGCCAGCGCCGCAAGACGCTCCGCGGCGGCGCGAATGACGTTGAAAGCACGCTCGCTTGCGGCCTGCAGCGCCGCATTGGCATCGACCGGCAGGCCGGATTCGAACATCGCGTTGTAGAAAGCGGGCTCCTCGCGGGCGAAGGCGAGATAGGCCCGGCCGACACGCTCGAACGCGGTGACGGTGTCGGGGCGCCCATCGTCCCAGGCTGCCGTGAGACGCGCTTCGAACTGCTCAAAACCACGCTGGGCGATCGAGGACAGCAGTTCGTCACGGTCGCGAAAATGCCGGTAAGGCGCCGCCGCGCTGACGCCGGCCATGCGCGCGGCATCGGCAAAGGTGAACCCGGCCGCGCCCTTCTCGGCGATCAGCCCGAGGGCGGCCTGCAGAAGTGCTTCCTTCAGATTGCCGTGGTGATAGCCGCGCTCGGCGCGGCGCTGCTCCTTGCGCCAGCTCATGTGAACAACTTTTACATGAGCCGCGCGTGAAGGTCACTAGCAGGGGCGGGTTTTGGTGAACCCGTATTTCCCGCAAAGGCGCAGCCTAGCCACCCGGGATCGGCAGCACCGGCATGATCTCGACCCGCTCGCCGGGGAAGATCGCGAAATGCGGGTGGTTCTCGAACATCTTGGCCGCGGCCTCGTGCGAGGCGGCGCGGACCACGGTGAAGGCGCCCATCTCGTTGGCGATGTCGGCGACGCCCTTGGCATCGACCTTCTTGGTCTTGCCGAGCGGGCCGCCCATGGCCTGGATCGCGCCTTGGTGCTTCTCGACCCAGCCCTTCCAGGCTGCCATGCCCTCCATCTCCTTGGCCTTGCGCTCGGCGTCGGACATCGCATTCCACGCAGCAAATTTCGGGCTGTCCTTGCTGCCGAGGAAAACGGCGAGATAGGTGTCGGTGCTCATCGGTTCGCTCCCTTGTTGATCGTTTGATGCCGCGATGTCGCGGCCGCTAGGTCTTCAGATCGTCAAAACCGGCGGCGGCCGCCTGCACCTCCGGCGGGAAATCGGACATTTCCTGCACCTGGCGGATCTCGATGATCTCATTGGCGGAAGCCGGGCACTTCTTCGCCCAGGCGATCGCCTCCTCGCGCGAGCCGACCTCGATCATCCAATAGCCGCCCAGCACTTCTTTGGCTTCCGCGAACGGGCCGTCGGTCACGACAGGCAGGCCGGTGGCAAACGAGACGCGGGCGCCCATTGACGGCGGATGCAGGCCGTCCAGCGTGATCAGCACGCCGGCATCCTTCAGCGCCTCGTTGTAGCGCATCATCGCGGCGACGCGTTCGGGATCGAGTTGCACGTCCGCCGGCGCGGTCTCGTAGCCGAGCGGGATCATCAGCATCATGAATCGCATACGGTCCTCACTGGCCCCGTCATTCCACATGGCGCGCCGCGACATGCGCCGCGAAGCGCACCACGGAATGGCGGGAAGATCAGCGGACCACATGGCCCGCACTCCCTTGTAAGACGAACGGCGTTCTACAAGGCCGACAGAGCCGTGAAAATTATTCCGGAGGTCATTGCGACTCATCCGGCGGCGTGCAGGCGCCAAACCGCGGCCAGGCGGATGGGCACGCGACAGCTCGTCGCGGCAGAACATATTTTTCAAAACGCGACCGTACAACTACGGACGGACGCACGCACTCGTATGAACCCCGCCGTGCTTATGAAGCCAGAACGCGCGTGAACTGAACGACATCGGAATCACACGTGAAATTACGGAAGGCCCGCAGCTGTGTGCAGTTGTTTACAGTTGCTCAATCCGCTCATGCAACTTTTCAGATCAAACGTGGCGGTACCGTGATTCATGAACCGCCCCAAATCATTGCGGAGCATCAATTGTTCAATTTTCAGAGCAAGAAAGTCAGGCACGCAGTCGCTGAGGTCGAGGCGCTCGACCGGTCGCAGGCGGTGATCGAGTTCGGTCTCGACGGCACCATTCTCGATGCCAATGAAAATCTGCTGAAGATGAGCGGCTATTCGCTCGCGGAGATCAGGGGCAAGCATCACAGCATCTTCGTGAGCCCGGCCGAGCGCGAGAGCGCCCGCTACCGCGATTTCTGGGCCAGCCTGAACCGCGGCGAGTTCCAGACCACGCAATACAGGCGCTACGGCAAGGATGGCAGGGAAGTCTGGGTCCACGCCTCCTACGCGCCGCTGCTCGACGAGAGCGGCAAGGTCGTCAGCTTCATCAAGTTCGCCACCGACATCACGGCGTACAAGATGAGGAGCATGGAGGAAGCGGGCAAGCTCGCTGCGATCAGCCGTGCCCAGGCCGTCATCGAGTTCAACATGGACGGCACCATCGTCACCGCCAACGACAACTTCCTCAATGCAGTGGGCTATTCGCTCGACGAGATCCAGGGCAAGCATCACAGCATGTTCGTGACGCCGGAGGATCGCGCCGGCTCCGCCTATGCCGATTTTTGGGCGCGGCTGAACCGCGGCCAGTTCGAAGCCGCCGAATACAAGCGGCTCGGCAAGGGCGGCAAGGAGATCTGGATTCTCGCGACCTACAACCCGATCCTCGACGAGATGGGCCGGCCGTTCAAGGTGGTGAAGTTCGCAACCGACGTCACCGCGCAGAAGATGAAGGCCGCCGACAATGACGGCCAGCTCGCCGCGATCCAGAAGTCGCAGGCGGTGATCGAGTTCAACATGGACGGCACCATCCGCACCGCCAACCAGAATTTCCTGAGCGCGATGGGCTATTCGCTGGCCGAGATCAAGGGCCAGCACCACTCCATGTTCGTCGAGCCGAACGAAAAGAATTCGGCCGCCTACCGCCAGTTCTGGGAGACGCTCAATCGCGGCGAATACCAGGCCGCCGAGTACAAGCGGCTCGCCAAGGGCGGCCGCGAGATCTGGATCCAGGCGTCGTACAATCCGATCTTCGACCTCAACGGCAAGCCCTACAAGGTGGTGAAATACGCCACCGACATCACCGCGCAGGCGATCGGCCGAAAGAAGGCCGACAATGCCCGCGGGTTGATCGAAGCGGTCGCGGCCGGCAGCGAGCAGATGAGCGCCTCGATCCGCGAGATCTCCGCGACCATGGCGAAGTCGCGCGAGAACTCCAAGGTTGCGACCACGAGGGTCGACGCCGCCGACGGCCAGGCGCAGCGGCTGAACGCGGCCGCGCAGGCCATGAGCGGCATCGTCGAGATGATCGCCGGCATCACCAGCCAGATCAATCTGCTCGCACTCAACGCCACGATCGAATCCGCGCGTGCGGGTGAAGCCGGCCGGGGCTTCGCCGTGGTCGCCTCCGAGGTGAAGAACCTCGCCAACCAGGCCAAGCAGGCGACCGACACGATCACCTCCGAAATCGACGCGCTGAACACCATTTCCGGCGACGTCGCGAGCTCACTGACAGCGATCAAGATCGCGATCGCCGGCGTCAACGAGTTCATCGCCTCGACCGCCGCCGCGGTCGAGGAGCAGAGCGCCGTGACCGCGGACATGTCGGCGAACATGCAGCGCGCGTCGGCGGAACTGTCGTAGAGCAAACGCCCTCCACGTCATCCTGAAGCGCTCGCCGTGCAAAGCACGGTGAGCCTCGCAGGACGAATGCGGCCGGGCCGTCGCTCTTCCAGGCTTCCGCTTCGCTCCGGCACCTCAGGGGTGACGGACCACGATTGAGGTTGCCGCCCCTTACCGCTCCCACCGCCGCGTCGCTTCGCTTGCTCCTTCCGGCAACGCCTCGAACACCGGGGCGGCCAGCACGGCATGGATGTGGAGCGTCGCCGTGCCCGAATTGCGAAAGCCGTGCTGACGGCCGGCGGGGACCAGCAGCGACTGGCCGGCCGTGACCGCGATCCGTTCACCCTCGATCCACATCTCGGCCTCGCCCTCGCGCACGGTCAGCACCTCCTCGACCGGATGGCTATGCGTCGGCGCCCCCGTGCCGGGATCGACCCATTGCTCGAAGATGCAGAGCGCGGTTGCGCCATTGCGCGCGGATGTCACCATGCGCGTCTTCACACCCGGCCGCCATTCCTCGAGCGGGTTCGCGCTGGGAGCGATGAGCATGGTCAGGGCCTTTCTCGTCGGGGTCAAAGCGAAGTAAAAGACCAATCCCAGGGGATGCCCTCCCCTTTCGAACACAGGACAGAATAGCAAATGCCGCAGGCCCCGCAAAAAGTCGCCCTCGTCACCGGAGCCGCACGCGGCATCGGGCTTGCGACTGCGAAGAAATTCCTGGCCGAGGGCTGGCGCGTGGCGCTGCTCGACATCGAGGGAGAGTTGCTCGGCCGGGCGGTCACCGAGATCGGACGCGGCGAGACGACGCTGGCGATCACCTGCGACGTATCCGATACGGCAGCCGTGGGCGCTGCGATGGCGGTGATCATGGACCGCTTCGGCCGCCTCGATGCGCTGGTCAACAATGCCGGCGTTGCCGTGTTTGCCCCCGTGCTGGAGACCAGCGATGCCGACTGGAACCGGATCATGGCGGTCAACCTCAACGGCCCGTTCCTCTGCACGAAGGCGGCCGCGCCGCTGATGCGCGAGCAAGGCGGCGGCGCCATCGTCAACATCACCTCGATCTCGGCCGTGCGCGCCTCGACGCTGCGCTCGGCCTACGGCACCAGCAAGGCTGGACTTGCGCATCTCACCAAGCAGCTCGCGGTCGAGCTGGCCTCGCTCAACATCCGCGTCAATGCGGTAGCGCCAGGGCCGGTCGACACCGCGATGGCGAAGCAGGTGCACTCCAAGGAGATCCGCGCCGACTATCACGACGCCATCCCGCTCAACCGCTACGGCCTGGAGGAGGAACTCGCGGAAGCGATCTTCTTCCTGTGCTCGGAGCGCGCGAGCTACATCACCGGCCAAATTTTGGCCGTCGATGGCGGCTTCGATGCGGCCGGCATCGGCCTGCCGACGCTGCGCGGCGAACGGCGGAACGGGTAGGCACAGATCTCGTAGGGTAGGCAAAGCGCAGCGTGCCCACAATCTGAACAATTCGAGGTGACAATGGTGGGCACGGCGCTTGCGCACCTTTGCGCACCCTCCGAGATTGAGTTTGTGGAGACGCCATGCGACGCCTCGCCCTGTTCGCGATATCGACAGCTTTGCTCGCTTCCGTTCCCGCCAAAGCCGAGATCCGCATCATCCAGAGCCCCGGCGGACAGGTCGGGCCATTCCTCGATCTGTTCGAGAAGGTGCGCGAGAGCGGCGACCGCGTGGTGATCGACGGTCCCTGCCTGTCCGCCTGCACGCTGGTTCTCAGTATCGTGCCGGGCGAGCGCATCTGCGTCACCAAACGTGCCGTGCTTGGTTTCCACGCGGCGCGTTCGGTCGACCGGCGCGGACGCTTCTATGCCGAGCCGGAAGCATCCGAAGCCGTGCTTGCGGCCTATCCGGGTCCGGTTCGCGACTGGATCAGCCGTCACGGCGGCCTCACCTCGCGCCTGCTGTTGCTGAAGGGACGCGACCTCGCCGCGATCTATCCGCGTTGTCGATGACGTCGCGACGACGGGCGACGGTCTGACCGCGAAGAATCCCCTGCTGTCCGACGATTAGGCATCGGCCGATGATTCCGGCCCTTGGAACGCGAAATCCGCTCAACTACATCGCAATGCGTGCACAATTTACGCGATTTCCCGCTTTCTCCTGGCGTTTATGATGATGCTGGCCAGACCGGGGTCGTCGCGCATCGCGATGACTGCGCGACCGTCATATCCCGGCAGCGGTCGCGGAATATAATGGTTCCACATTTTCAAGATCAGTCATTTTCAAATGGGACGCATATGGAGTCCATCGATTTTCGCTACCGCCTGTCGGATGAGGGGCGGATCGTCCTCGGCCCGCTGAGTTCGGAAGAAACCCGCGAATTCGAAGAGCTGACGCGGCGTGACCGCGAGGGCCTGATCGACCTGACCTCCGAACTGCGGCTGCTCGAGTTGTATGTGAAGTACATGGGCTCGGACGCCAAGGTCTCGCTCGTGCCATCGGAACCTGCGTCGCAAATGCGCGAGACGCCGCAGCGGCGAAAGCTCCCGCCACGTCATCACGCGCGGCAACGCAATCTCGTGGTTCCCATGATCGTCGTGATGGGCATGAGCTTCATGCTGATCGCGCTGTTCATCAGCTGATGCACGATGCTGCGTCCACAAGCTTCGCGTGAGCTACGTCACACTAAAGCCAAGGTTGAGCTGACATAGATAAACACGGCGACACCGATGTCCGCAGGGGAATTCATGACAAGCATCAGCACCGACGGACCTGTCGATTCGCAAGCTCAGTCATCACTTCAGCGGAAAGGGAGCGATCAGGCCTTCACCCTGACGTTCCTTGTCACGAGCGCGGTCGCAACGGTCGGCTGGCTCTACGTGCTCGCACAGGGAGCCGTGGCCGTGGCGGGCTGGTTTTTCTCTCAGTAAAAGAGAATCTGCATCACCGGCGCGAGCTTCACGCTGGCGCAGATCAGCATTCCCCAAAGAGCAAAATTGATTTGTAGCGCCGCTGCCATCGGTCGCTCCCTTCCAAGTCACGCCCACCCTAATTTGTAGGTATTGTGAACAAACTTAGCGATTCGGACGCGAAGTTCACAGCCTAATCTTGCGCCAGTTGTTGTGCGATGCAATTCGCTTCGTGTCACAAACACGCTTGCGCGCTTCCGCAAAGTGAATCGCGCGCACGAATCTCCTTTCGGCCATGCCGGTGACGTCGTTTTCCCTCAAGTCCCGTGTACGCGTTGCGACGCAAAGTTTTTCACGCGAATTCGCGTGGTGTACCGCACGGAAGGCCCGGGATGGCTCGACACATTCTCGTCTTGCTCAGTTTTTGCGCAGCGCTCGTGGGATGCGCAAGCGCGCCGGCGGCGGAGCATCGTCCGATCGCATGGGACGGGCTCGGTCAGAATCCCAATCGTCCAGCTGTCACAAAACGCCGCCTTGCCAATCACACGGCACCGGAGAGCGATCCCAATATTGAGCGGCAACGGGTGCTGGGCACGCTGCGTCCCTACTCCGACGCTTGGTGGGCGGTCCAGAGCGAGATCGAGGCCGAGAACGACAGGCAGCTCGGCTCGAAGCTCGTGATCTGCCGGAGCTGCGTGACGCAGCCGCCGGGTGAGGACGTCACCGGATCGATCCGCTGACGAGGGCGCTTCCTCTCTCAAGACATCGAGAGAGGAAGCCAGCTCGGGGAGGCAACGGAGCGTCGCGCTCACATTCCTTCGGCGGGGCAGTTCACCATCCAGGGAATGCCGAACTTGTCGACGCACATGCCGAAGCCCTTGGCCCAGAACGTCTTGGCGAAGGGCATGGTGACGGTTCCGCCGTCGGCGAGCGCGTTGAACTTGCGTTCGCCCTCCGCGGGATCCGCAACGGTGATCGAGACCGCAAAGCCCTGCGGCTTGTGGTAGTGATCAGGCGGCGCGTCGGAGGCCATCAGGACGTTCCCGCCGGGCAGCGACATCCGCGCATGCATGATCATCTTCTCCCGTCCGGGTGAAGGTTGCATATCGGCGGGCCCTTCGCTCGCGCGCATCATCATCTCGATCTTGCCGCCGAGCACCTTGGCGTAATGGTTGAACGCCGCTTCGCAGGTGTCCTGATAGAACAGATAGGGATTGAGCATCGCTTCTCTCCTCTTTGCTTCTGGGCGGTGGCTGGCATTACTTCTCGGTGAGCTTCTTCAGGCTGGCGAGGCCGGCCTCGAAGTCCTTGCCGATCATGGTGTCCATGTTGATGAAGACCTGCATCACCTTGGACATGAAGGGAGCCGGACCATACATCGCCCATGTGACCAGTGTGGCATCGCCTTGCGGCACAAAGGTGAACTCGGCGGTGTTGTGACCTTCGAAAGGCCGTTCGAAATCGAGCTTGATGCGGAGTTTCGACGGCGTGCTCGCCTCGAGGATCTCCATATGGCCGGCACCAACATTGTTGTTGCCATCCCAGGCATAGGTCGCGCCCTTCCCTTTCACAGTTCCCCCGTAAGTGCGCTTCATGGCGGGGTCGCGCCCTTCATAGGGCGACCAGCTGGTCCAGAAGTGGAAATCGGAGACGAGCGGATAGATCGCCTCGGCCGGCGCCTTCAGCGCGAGCGAGCGCTCGACACGGAACGTGTCGGGCTTTGTCAATGCGAAGACGAGGACGCCCGCGATCCCGACCGCGAGCACGATGGCGACAATGGCAATGGCTTTCAGCATGAATGACTCCCTGGATACGGGATTAAGACGAAGGGAGACGACGGCGGCCGACAATTCGGAACGAATAATTTGATTGGGTCGTCATGGCCGGGCTTGTCCCGGCCATCCACGTTCTTGGCGAAGAAAGACGTGGGTGCCCAGGTCAAGCCCGGGCATGACGCCGAGGAGAGAGTTGGCCGTCACTTCGCCTTGGCGCCCTGCCTGGCCCCGCCATTGGCTCCCTTCGGCTGGCTGTCCCGGATCAGCCGATCAATGTGCATGCGGATGTGGGCGGCCTCGGCCGAGGTGTTGGCCAGCGCGATGGCGCGGTCGAAGGCGACCCGGGCTTCGTCGTTACGGCCGAGCTGCATCAGGAAGGCGCCGCGCACGCCGTAGAAATGGAAATAATTGGCCAGCTTGGGCGCCAGCGGCTCGATCAGGTCGAGCGCGGCCTGCGGCCCGCGCACCTTGGAGACCGCGACCGCGCGGTTGAGCGTCACCACCGGCGACGGCTGCACCACTTCGAGCGCGCCGTAGAGCAGGTCGATCTGGGTCCAGTCGGTCTCCTCCGGCGTCGCCGCGCGCGCATGCAATGCGGCGATCGCGGCCTGGATCTGGTAGGGCCCGCTGCGGCGATGGCGCATCGCCTTGTCGATCAGCGCGAGGCCCTCCGCGATCATGGTGCGGTTCCACAGCGAACGGTCCTGGTCATCGAGCAGGATCAGCGAACCGTCCGCGGCAAAGCGCGCTGCGCTGCGCGCGTGCTGCAACAGGATCAGCGCCGTCAGCCCCATGATCTCCGGCTCGCTCTGGAACAGGCGCAGCAACAACCGCGCCAGCCGGATCGCCTCCTCGCACAACGGCTTGCGGATCTCGGCGGTGTCGCCGCTCGCCGAATAGCCCTCGTTGAAAATCAGATAGATCATCGCAGCGACACCGGCGAGCCGCTCGGAGCGCTCGATCGCACCGGGCGTTTCGAACGGCGTCCCGGCCTCGGCGACCTTGGCCTTGGCGCGGGTGATGCGCTGCTCCATCGCCGCGTCGGAGACCAGGAAGGCGCGCGCGATTTGCTTGACGGTCAGGCCTGACACGATGCGCAGCGCAAGCGCGATCTGCTGCGTCGCCGGCAGTTGCGGATGGCAGCAGATGAACATCAGCCGCAAGATATCGTCGCGGTAGTGCGAACCGTCGAGCCGCTCGGCGAGCGCGCCTTCGGCATCGTCGAGATCGGAGATCGCCTGGTCGTCCTCCGGCAGCGGCTGCTGCTTGCGGGTGCGACGCACCTCGTCGATCGCGACGTTGCGGCCGACCATGATCAGCCAGGCCGCGGGATCGCGCGGAGGCCCGTTCTGCGGCCACGTCTTGAGCGCGCGCAGGCAGGCGTTCTGAAACGCCTCCTCGGCCGTATCGAGATCGCGGAAATAGCGGAGTAGCGCACCCACCGCCTGGGGTCGCGCCGAGGTCAGCGCGGTCTCGATCCAAGCGGTATCAGTGTCGCTCACGCCGAAATTCCTCCGGGGCGGAATACGCCGACGGGCCGCACCTCATAGGCGCCGCCGGGGTTGGCAGCGCCAAGGTCGCGCGCGACGTCGAGCGCCTCGTCGAGGTTCTTGCAGTCGACGATGTAGAAGCCGAGCAGCTGCTCCTTGGTCTCGGCATAGGGGCCGTCGAGCACCAGCGGCGGGTCTTCCTTGCGCAAGGTCGCCGCCGCCGTGGTCGGCAGCAGCCGGGCCACCGGCCCGAGCCGTCCCTGCTGTGTGAGCTTCTCCTGCACCACAGCGAGCTTCTTCATCACGGCCTCGTCCTGGTCCTTGCTCCAGGAGCCGACGAAGTCCTCGTCGTGATAGCAAAGGATCGCATAAAGCATGGGCAGCACCTTCCCTGAACGCTTGTTTTAAAGACGATCCACTATGCCCCGCCCCGACAGGGCTGCGGAAAAAAACTGCAAGAAAAATCCGGCGGATCATGCCAAGGAGGGCCATCAAAAGCGGAACCCACGAGGCACTTCGAATGACCAAAGGCACACTGGCCGTCCTGATCAACAGCACGCAGCAGAACTGGCTGCCGGAGCGCTGGAAGGCCCGGTTCGACGCGGTCTGCGGCGGCCGCCGCGTGGTGCTGCTGCCGGATGCCGGGCTCGATCCGGCCGAAGTGCACTATGCCGCGGTGTGGAAGCCGGTACCGGGTGACCTCGGCTCCTTTCCCAATTTGCGAGCCATCTTCAACCTCGGCGCCGGCGTCGATGCGCTGATGGCCGACAAGAGCCTACCCAGCGTTCCGCTGGTGCGCGTCGCCGTGCCCGACCTCACCAACCGCATGACCGAATATGTCGTGCTGCACGTGCTGATGCACCACCGCCAGGAGCTTTACTTGCGCGACTCACAACGCGCAAAGCGCTGGGAGCCGAAATATCAGTGGCCGGCGAGCGCGGTCACGGTCGGCGTCATGGGATTAGGCACGCTCGGCGCCGACGCGGCCGACGTGCTGCAGCGGCTCGGCTTCCGCGTCGCCGGCTGGAGCCGCAGCCCGCGCACGATCGACGGCGTCGAATGTTTCCACGGCACGGCTGGAATGGACGCGTTCCTGCGCAAGACCGACATCCTGGTGTCGCTGCTGCCGCTGACGCCGGATACGCACGGCATCCTCAACCGCGACGTCTTCACCAAGCTCAACCGCAACAGCCCGCTCGGTGCGCCCGTGCTGATCAATGCCGGCCGCGGCGGCCTGCAGAACGAAGCCGACATCCTGGCCTGCCTCGACGACGGCACGCTGGGCGCCGCCTCGCTCGACGTCTTCGTCCAGGAGCCGCAGCCGAAGGACAGCCGGTTCTGGACCCACCCCAAGGTGGTGCTGACCCCGCACAACGCGGCCGACACGGACGCGGACGCGATCTCGGCCTATGTCGCCGAACAGATCGCAAGGTTCGAGGCGGGTGGCGCGCTGGAGAACGTGGTGGATCGCGGGCGGGGGTATTAGGGCTCGATCCGCCTGGAAGAGGCAGCTTCGCGCCTCACACGCATTGCCGTCCCCGCGAACGCGGGGACCCATACCGCGGAATCCATTGATCACGGCCGGTCGCAGTACCGAACGACGAGTCTTCGCCTAACCTCACTCGACGCGCTCCGGCCTCCTAGAAATCGACGACGACATAAGCGTCCTCGACCGTGACGGGATATCGCTCCGCCACATAGGGTCCCATCACGAGGTCGGAACCGGCTTCGAGCTTCACCTCGAAGCTGCGCACCTTGGTCCGGCGCGGATCGCACCAGGATTGGCCGGTCGCCATGTCGAATTCCCAACCGTGCCAGGGACAGCGCAAGAACTCACCCCGGCGTTCGAGGCGATAGTCACCCGGGCCGGACGACTGGCTGAGGCCGGTGACCACGCCAGAGCAGATCGCGGCCCCACCGTGCGGACAGCGGTTGAGCAGCGCATGCAGGCGCCCCTCGACATTGAACACACCAATCTCGCGCCCGTCGACGACGACGACCTTGCGCGCACCGGGCGGCAGCTCGGCTGCCGGGCAGACCACATGGCGGCTCATGCGAGGCGATACAATGCCAGAGCATTGTCCCTGAAGATCATGCGGCGCTGCTGCTCGGTCATGGGGAATTTGAAAGCAAAGGACGGATTGTCGTAGTCCCAGTGCGGATAGTCCGACGAGTAAAGCAGGCGATCCCAGCCGATCCAGTCGATGATCTCGACGATATGGCGAGCCTGCGCCGGCTCCTCGATCGGCTGTGTCGTCCACCAGATGTGCTCGCGCAGATATTCCGAGGGACGCCGCTTGAGATGCGCGACCTCCTTGCGGAACTTGTCGAAATGCTTGTCCATGCGCCACGCCAGCGCCGGAGCCCAGCCGAAGCCGCCCTCGACCAACACGACCTTCAGCTTCGGGAAGCGTTCGAACACGCCCTCGATGATCAGGCTGCTGGCGAGGGCTTCCATGCAGGCCACGAAGACATAGTGCTCCTGCAAATAGAAGGTCGGCCAGCCGGAGCCCGTGGAAGGATGACCGCCATTGTAGCCGACCGGATGCAGCCCGATCGGCAGGCCGGCACGCTCTGCAGCCTCATAGATCGGCCAATAGCGCCGATGACCCAGCGGATCCGATGGCCGCGACGACAGCATGATCTGCACATAGCGGCGATCGCCGGCGCAACGTTCGATCTCGGCCACAGCCGCTTCGGGAAACTCCTGCGGCACGACGATGCCGGCGCGAAGCCGCGGCTCCTCGCGCACCCAGCGATCGATCTGCCAGTCATTGGTGGCGCGCGAAAGCGCCGCCGCAAGACCGGGATTTCGCTCCTCCATGCCCCCCTTGCTGAGCGCCATCAGCAGGCCGAACTCGACATTGACGGGATCGAGATGCTGCTTGCGCAGAAGATCGAGATCCGACCCCGCGGGACCGCCCTTCTCGGGGAGCGAATCGGCGCGCATGCCCGCGGCCATCATGCGCGGATACATCAGCCCGCTCTGCAGCGCCTGCCGCACATGGACGCCATGGGTCTCATAGTGCTCGCGCCAGCGCGGTTCGAGATAGGGCAAGAGTTCGCCGGGCGTGCGGTGAGCCGGGTGGATGTCGCAATCGACGACCGCGAACGTCTGCCGGGCCTTTTGTTCGACGAAGGGTGCGTTCATCTCACGTCCTCCTTCGCTCGCCCGGCGGCGACGGCCGCGCCCTGCGCCAGGCGGGGATAGGTTGCGAGCGCATTGTCGATGAGAATCTTCTGCAGCGAGTCCGGCGGCAGCCCGTCGGGCAGCACATCGTCGCCGTCAAACTGCCAGTGCGGATAGTCGGTGGCGAACAGCAGCAACGCGTCAGAGCCGATGCGATCGAGCGTCTGCGCGACCGCTGTCGCATCGGGTGCATCGAACGGCTGGATCGAGAAGCGCAAATGCTCGTGGATGATCGTGGACGGCCAGCGGTCCACCCACGGCACCTCCGGCCGCGCGCCGCGCCAGGTCTTGTCGGTGCGCCACACGGTCATCGGCAGCCAGCTCACGCCGGACTCGAGCATCACGACCTTGAGGCGCGGAAAGCGACGGAACACACCCTCTGCGACAAGGCTTATGGTCTGGTTGGCGAAAGCCTGTGCCTGCGCGACGTAGTCCTCGAGCTGATAGGACGGCCAGCCTACAATCGTCGGCGCGTACCGATAGGTGCTGCCTGCATGCACGGCGATGACAAACCCGTGCCGTTCTGCCGCCTCGTAGAGCGGGAAGAATTCGCGCCGGCCGAGCAGCTTTTCGCCCATCACCGGCAGCACCACTTGCACAAAGCGCCGGTCGGGCGCGAGGCGCTCGATCTCGGCAACGGCCTGCGCCGGATCTTGCGGCGACACCAGTATGGACCCGCGCAGCCTCGGTTCGCGATCCAGCCATTCCGCCCGCAGCCAGTCGTTCACGGCACGGCAGATCGCTGCCGCCATGTCGTCGTTGTAGAGCGTGATCGCGCCGTGCATCACGTTGGCGATGCCGAACTGGAGATCGAAAGCGTCGAGGACATGGGCACGCAGCCTATCGAGATCGCTCGACCCGGCCTGTGTGGCGCGCCAATCGGCACGCGCGGTGATCGGTGCATTCGGCGGATAGCTCATCATCGCGAACGACATCCGGTCGATCGCACGGTTGGTGATCTGGTCGCGCCAGTAGTCGTCGAGATACGGCAGGAGCTGCGCCATGCTCGGCATCGGCGGATGCAGGTCGCAATCGATCGCGCCTGCAAAGGGCATTTTCATGTTTCGGACTCCATCGTTTCGCGCCAACGCGTCTAGGCTGCGGCCGTCTGATCGATCTTGGGGGCGGCTGCCGCATGCTTGCGCTGCGCGATTCCCAGCACCAGGACGCAAGCCGCCATCACCAGCGGCGGCAGAGCGGCCAGCAGGAACAGGTTCGAGAAGGGCAGATGCTGCGCGAGCAGTATCCCGGCGACCAGCGGTCCGCTGATCGAGCCGATCTTGGCGACCGACAGCGCCCAGCCGACGGCCGTGGTGCGGTTGGCGCTGGAATAGAACTGTCCGACCGAGCTGTTCAGGCCCTGGTGACCGCCCACCACGAAGAAGCCGACGCACACCATCGTCGCCAGGTAGGTGCTGTCACCAAGACCGAGCCAGCCGAGCGAAGCGACCAGCGGTGACGCAATCAGCGGCACGATCGCTATGGCAATGACGCCGAAACGATCGAGCACTCGCCCAATGGTGAGACCGCCGACGGCACCTCCGAGGCTGAACACGGTCAAGCCCATGGCCGCCTGCGCGGGCGTATGCCCCGACGCTTCCGCCAGGATCGGCGTCCAGCTGTTGAGGAAGAACATCGTGATCGAGCTCGCGATATAAGCCACCCACAGGAATGGGGTAATGACCGCAAGCCGTCCGTCGAACAGCGTCGCAAGTTGTGACGTCAGCCCGGTGCCGGCGGCAGATCCGGATGTCTCGTCACGCAGGACGAAGCGGGTCGTCGCCTGCGCTTGGAGCGAGGGCTCGATCCGGTTGAGGATGCGCGCGATTTCCGCGGGTTCGCGATTGCGTACCACGAGGAACTTGATCGACTCCGGAAGCGCGAAGTAGCACAGCGCAGCGCCCAGCAGGGGCAGCACGCCGCCGATCCAGAACACGATGGTCCAGCCGAAGTGCGGCACGAGACCGGCAGCGATGAAGCCGCCGATGCTGCTGCCCGCGACATAGCCGACCATGATGATCGCGACCGCCGTGCCGCGATACCGGCTAGGCGCATATTCGAGGTTGAGCGCGTAGCACAACGGCGACAAGCCACCGATGCCGATGCCTGCGAGGAAGCGAAGCACGATCAGGCTGGTGATGTCGTTGGCCCACACCGTCGCCAGTGTGAAGCTGCCGAACACCAGCATGGAGGCCACGATCGACAGACGACGGCCGATGCGGTCGCCGAGCGATCCGAACACGAGGCCGCCGACGAGGATGCCGAAAATGCCTGCACTGAAGACGATCCCGAGCGAGGCCCGGTCGATGCCCCAGTCCCGGATGATCGACGGCGCGGCAAAGGCCATTGCCTGAAGATCATAACCGTCCAGGAACATCATCGTGGTGGACAGGATCTGAACCGTCAGGACCAGGCCGTTACGGCGCTGACGCTCGATGACATCGGTGACATCGATGATGTCGGATGCACTCATACTCATCCTCCTCCCCGTTGCCGTTCGTTTTTTGGTGACGGCTTGTGGTAGCCGGGAAGCCTATTTCCTTCGGGAATGGAGGAGAATATGCTATTTTGAGCGATCATCTTTTCCAGGTTGGATTAAATGGCCGATAGCCTGCTGAATATGAAGGCATTTCTGGCGACGGCACGGGCCGGAAGCTTCTCAGAGGCGGGCCGACAGCTTGGAGTGGCACCATCGGTCATCACCAAGCGGGTCGGACAGCTGGAATGGTCGCTGAAGACGACGCTGTTGCGGCGGAGCACGCGGCGTCTTGCGCTGACCGAGGTCGGCGAGCGCTACCTCGACAGCGTCCGCCAGATCGTGCGCGAATACGACGAGATGGCGAAGGGGATCATGCGATCCCCGAACGAGCTCGAAGGCCAGTTGCGCATCAAGGCGCCGGCGTCGCCGATGATCATCGACCTTGCGCAATTGCTATCGTCGTTTCAGATCAAGTACCCGCGCGTGACGCTCGACGCGGTGTTGGTGGACCGCACGGTGAACCCGGTCGAGGAAGGCTTTGACATCGTGCTCACCATGATGCCGTCATCCTTCGATGGCGTGCTCGAGGAGCCCCTGCACGTCTTCGAACGCGTGCTGTGTGCGGCGCCCTCTTATCTGGCGCGGCGCGGCCATCCCCGGCACGCTCGTGATCTCGTCAATCACGATTGCATCGTGTTTTCGCCGATCGGGCCGGCATGGACCTTCGAAGGGCGCAACGGCGTGACGACGGTTACGGTTCGGCCGCACCTCGTGACCAACAACGGCGCGCTCGTCATCGACAGCCTGTGCGCCGGCAGCGGAATAGCCATTGCTTCGCGCACCGCCGTGGCCGATCGGCTCAAGTCCGGCGCGCTGGTCGAGATGCTCCCGCAACTCCAGGTCCCCGATCTCTGGGTTAAGGCACTTGTTCCCGCCACGCGCTCCAACCTCGCTCGGGTGCAGACACTGCTCGGCTCCCTGCGCGACGCCTTCCGCGAGGCCGCGACATCGGCGCCGGCACTCGGCCGGGAGGCATGACGCCAGAGAAGAATTTCAGGGCGAAGCTCTAATCCTCAGTCGTCGCCGAACGCCTCCTGGGGTTACGTGCCCGCGCTGGCGCTTGGTACACCCAAGGAGACGGCTCAGGGTTTCGTGGCTGCTCCTACCATCACGTCAATCGCGCCCTTCACGATTCCCTCCAGCTCCTTACGCGAGACGCGCGCGCGGGAGCGGATGGCGATGGTGTGGATGGTGGCGGACGCGAGTTGCGCCAGTGCGGCGGGATCGGCACTCGCCGGGAGTTCGCCCTTCTCCCTGGCGCGGCGGAAGCAATTCGCGAAAGCCTTGTCGAGCTCCGACAGCCCCTCCAGCACCATGGCGCGAATCTCCGGGTCGCCCACCGCTTCGGACGCCGCCGTCACCACGGTGAAACAGCCGCGCGGGCCGGTCTCGCCGGAGAGATAGATATTCAGCGCCGCAGCGTAGATACGCTCCAGCCGCTGGCGCACCGGCATCTCTTCGCGAAAGATCTCGACCATCGATGCGCGCGCATCCTCGCGATAGCGCTGGTAGCTCTTGATGTAGAGCTCGCGCTTGTCGCCGAATGCGCCATAAAGGCTCGGGCGATTCATGCCGGTGGCTTCACTGAGATCATCGAGCGAGGTCGCGGCAAAGCCCTGCTTGCGAAACAGGTCGAGCGCCTTGCCGAGCGCGACGTCGGGCTCGTAGGCGCGCGGCCGTCCGCGGCGCTTGGGTTCGCCGCGACGCCCGGGTTCAGTGGCAGCAGCTGGCGGCTTTGATTTTTGTACCATCTCGCAAGTTAATCCTTGACCTTCGACATAATATGCAAGACAGTACAAAAATCAATCTGGCCAGGTTGAGCGACACTCACAAAGAGAATTGCCCAAGGAGGCTACAGATGGATCTCTATTTCTCGCCGCTCGCCTGCTCCATGGCGACGCGCGTCGCGCTCTATGAGGCCGGCGCCGAGGCGAATTATCTCGAAGTCGATCCGCCGACCAAGAAAGTGCTCAACGACGGCTCCGACTTTCGCACCGTCAATCCGATCGGCCTGGTGCCGACGCTGCGCACCGACGAGGGCGTGGTGCTGACCGAGAACGCGGCGATCCTGCAATATGTCGCCGACCGTTTTCCGCAATCGGGCCTCGGCGCGGCGGCAGGCATTGATCGCACGCGGCTGCACCAATGGCTCTGCTTCATCGGCACCGAGCTGCACAAAGGCCTGTTCGTGCCTGTGCTCGACCGCAAGGCGTCGCAGGACGTGAAAGCCTACGTGCTGGAGAAGAACCTGTCGCGGCTCGACTATCTCGACAACTACCTGAAGGGGCGCGAGTTCCTGCTCGAGCATTTCAGCGTCGCTGATGCATATCTCGTCACGGTCATCAACTGGACCATGGCGACGCCGCCGATCGAGCTCGCCAAATGGCCGAACGTGAAGGCCTATTACGAGCGCCTGCGGCAGCGGCCGTCGATCGCGAAAGCGATCGCGGAGGAGTTCGAGCTGTACAAGGCCGAACAGGCTCGAAAGAAGGCGGCGGCGTAACGCCGACGCTTATCGGTTCGCATGACGACGTCGTCCCGGTTGGGCCTGGACGACGTCGCTGTTCGAGCAATCAGCTATTTCGGGGCTTGCAGCACGATCCCATAGCGGCCGTAGATCCGATCGATCGTACCGTCGTTCCGAAGCCGTTCCAGCGCCCGGTCGATGGCTTCGCGCAACGCATCATCCGGGCGGAGCATGCCGACAGCGACGTTCCAATTGAGATCGGCCTCGCCTTCGTCGCGATCCAGGATCCGGAGCGCCTTGTCCGGATGCGTCAGATTGAAATAGCTCGCCGCGGTCGGCGTGACTGCTGCGGCGTCGATCTCATGGTTCGACACGGCATCGAGGCTGTCGGTCTCGAATCCGAATGTCGATGTCGGGACGCGCCGCTGACCGATGATCATGGCTGCAACGGATCCGACCTGCACGCCCACCTTGGTCGACCCGTTGAGGCTCTTGAACGAGGTCAGCGCGCTGGATGAGGGCACCGCGAGCGCGACGCCCGTGCGATAATACGGTTTCGATATCCTCAATCGGGTTTCGCCCTGCGCTTCGCGGTCGGCGATGACGTCGAGCAAGATGTCACAGCCCGCACTGCGCATCTGGTACTGAGTGATGATCCAGTCGGGCCTGAGCGAAACGCCAAGCTCGCGCGCGAACGCGTTGCCCAGCTCGATCTGAAATCCCGGAGGGTCACCAGCCTTGTTGGCGAAGGGCAACGAGTTGGGGTGGGCGCATAGTCCGAGCACACCGGAGTCGCGGATCGCCTCGAGGGAGCGGGCCTGCGCCACACCGTTGAGTCCCAACAGTGCGACGACCACGAAGGGGAGACAGGTCTTCATGAGATGTCCAGTGTGGATCCGTACTTTCTTGCCGACCTAGCCTTCGCTCGGCTTCAGGGCGCGAATGTATTTGATGATCTCGTCGATCTGCGCATCGTTGAACACGGCGCCGAAGGCAGGCATGGCGCCTTCCTTGCCGTTCTTGATGCGAATGCGCAGGAAGTCGTCGTCTCGCTTGGTGTCCATGAGCTGCGGCCCCTTGCCGGCCGCACGACCGCCGGCGGAGTGACACCAGCCACAGGTCGTCGCGAACAACTGTCCGACATCGAGCTGCTCGCTGTCCGGCGCGGGCGACGCAGGCTGCTGCGCGCGGGACGGCAAGGCTGAAATCGTGAGGAGCACGGCAAGTGTCGGCGCCGACAATGTCGCAAGGGTCCAAGCCAATCGCATACCGGCCAAACCTACCTCTCGGAAATCCAATTGGCGCCGCGGCTCAGCGGCCCCGCTTCGACGGGGGAGGGAGCAGCGTCATGACGCTCCCTCCCAGCGCCACGAGGGCTTATTTCAGACTGTAGACGATAAGCGCGCCGTCGTCGCGCGGCATGCTCTTGTAGACGCCGCCGAACGTCGGCGCGTAATCATCGGAGGCCATACCGCCGAAGCCGGCAACGACCGCGATGTACTGCTTGCCATTGACGGCATAGCTGATGATGCCGCCCTGATGGCCGGTGCCGTCGCCGTGGCTCCAGAGCTCGGCACCGGAATCGGCATCATAGGCGTGAACCGTGCCTCGCGAATCCGGCACGAACACCAGATTGCCTCCGGTCGACATGACGCTTCCGAGCGGTGGTTCAGGGAAACGCACTTCCCACTTCTTGACGCCGGTGATGGGGTCGCGCGCGTCGAGATGGCCATAGATCTCACCGCTGGGCGGCGGCGCGATCTTGAAGTCGGCGCCAATGTTGAGCTGAGCCTGAGGAGCAACGATCGGAGTCGTCTTCTGAACTTCGAGCGTCATGCACCATTCCTGGCCGAGCTTGTAATAGAGCCCGGTCTTCGGGTTGTACGACCCGGCGTTCCAGCTCACCCCACCGGAAATGTGCGGGCACAACGGCTCGGAAACCTTGCCGGCCGAGAAGTCGCGACGACCGATCAGCTCACCCGTCTTGGGATCGATGTCCTTGACGAAATTGCTGTTCTGCGTGATCCGCCAGACATTCTTGACGCCGAGGTTGCGGTCATAGACGAAGATGTATCCGCTCTTGTTCGGATGGACGACGTACTTCTGGCCGTCGCGATCGAGCATCACGAACTCGCCGACCGCGCTGTCGAAGTCCCAGGCGTCGTGAGGCAGTTCCTGGTGATAGGATTTCAGCTTGCCGGTATCGACATCGAGCGCGATCACCGAGGTGGTGTAGAGATTATCTCCCGGACGCGCGCCCTGCGTCTTGTAATCGGCTCCCGACCAGTCGTAGAGCGGCGCCGGGTTGGCGGTGCCCCACAGGATGGTGTTGTTCTCGGCATCGAAGGTGCCCGGCATCCAGCCGCCGCCGCCGCCAGTGCGCCAGGAGTCATTACCCCAGGTCTTCGTGGCTTCGTCGGTGCCGGCAACCGTCAGGAATTCCCATTTCTTCTTGCCGGTGGTGGCATCAACACCGAAGATCGGGCCTCGGCCCGGCCATTCGCCGCCCTGTGCGCCGATCACCACCGTACCCTTGGCGTAAAGCGGTGCTCCGGTGAAACCAACGGTCAGTTTCTGGGAATCAATCAGCTTGGTGTCCCACATCACCTTTCCGCTCTTCATGTCGAGCGCGATGAGATGGCCATCCATTGTCCCCACATAGACCTTTCCCTCGCCGAGGGCGGCGCCGCGATTGTAGGGCGAATGAGTCTGCCGCGCGACCAGGGCTTCATCCAGCTCCGGGAAGTAGGACCAGATCACCTCGCCGGTAGCGCCGTTCAGCGCAAAGGTGCGGCTATAGGAGCCGGTGTAGTAGAGCACGCCATCGGCCGCGAGCGGCATCGATTGCAGCCCCCGGGTCGAACGTCCGGGGATGTGGATCCAGGCCACGCCCAGATTGCCCACATTGCTGGTGTTGATCTGTGAGAGAGGGCTGTAGTGATACGACTTGTACGAACCGTGATAGGTGAGCCAATCGTTCTGACCGGCGGACTCGATCCGGGCAGTATCCACGGCTTGAGCCCACGCTGCCGACGCCGCAAGTGTCGCTGCAACGAGAACAGGTAAGCCCGAGTTAAGCCACTGCTTCCTCATGTGCACTTCCTCCCGCTTTATGTTTGATCATTGCGTCTTGTAGGCGCCGCTGCGAGGGATGTTGGCAGGTCAAGATACGTCGATCGCTCTCCGTCGGGCATGATGTGCCAACGGATGTCCCCCTCTTTCGGCGCATATCGCCAATGGAGCTATGTTCACTGGAGTGGTTGCGATTGTACTTCTGTTCGCGGGCACAGCGTACGCCGGATCGCGGGGAGTGCAACGACGGAATGCGCGCACGGCGCGGATTTGACGCGCGGACGCGAAATTAAAACGGCAGCCGCGCTGACCGTTTCGTCTCGATCGACAAATCCCGGACCGAAATGTCTTGGTGGTCGTCTTGGCGGAAGTGTCTTGGCGGTCGTGCACGACCGCCAAGATCAAGGCGATGCAAGGCCAGATCGTCAGCGCTTCACCCGCGTCCGTAGATCGCCATGGCCTTGTCCGAAGACACCAGCCCGCTCTCGACATCGTCCTGCACCGCCGCGCGATCGCGCTCGCCCGGTGCGCCGATGCCGGCGCCGCCCGGCGTCATCACCACCAGCCGGTCATCCGGTGGAATGGTCTGAAAGCCCTTGCCGCGCATCTTCTGGCCGGACTTCAGGCCGACATAGCCGGCCTCGCCATTCTGGCCGCCGTCACGGCCGCGCGGCGGATGCTCGATGCGATCGAAGGCCGCGAGGATGTCGAAGGGCGCGTCGATGCCGGTACCGACCTCGATGATCTGGCCGAGGCCGCCGCGGGTACGCCCTGCTCCGCCGGAATCCGGACGCAGTTCCTTGCGCCAGAAGATCAACGGCGTCTGCGTCTCGGCGATCTCGACCGGCGTACCGCGCACGCCGCTGGGATAGGCGGTCGCGGACAAGCCATCCTTGCCGAAACGCGCACCGGTGCCGCCGTTGGACGTCACCGCCATCGAGAACCCGTAATTGCCGCCGACGCCCGAGCGGGTCTGGCCGCGCACGTTGAGATTCCACAGGCACGAGGTACCTTCCGCAGGCACGCGCTCGGGAATGATCTGGCGCAGGCAGCCGAACACGACGTCGGGCAGCATCTGTCCGATGATGTGGCGCGAGGCGACCGGTGCCGGCTTCGGCGCGTTCAGGATGGCACCCAGAGGTGCCGACACCGTCAGCGGCGAGAGCGAGCCGGCATTGTTCGGGATCTGCGAGGCAACGACGCAGCCGAGGCCGAACACGGTATAGGCCGTGGTGTAGGACAGCGGCACGTTGATGCCGAACTTCGAGGCGGCCGAGGTGCCGTCGAAATCGACGTGGATGCCTTCGTCGGAAATCGTCAGCGTCGCCGCCAGCGTGACCGGCGCATCGTAGCCGTCGACCACCATGGTGTTGCGCCACGTTCCCTTCGGCAATTTCGCGATCTCGGCGAGCACGGCCTCGCGCGAGCGATCGCAGATGTAGTCGCCGAGCTCGTCGAGCGTGTCGATATCGAACTCGGTCATCATCTCGACCAGGCGCTCGCAGCCGACGTCGTTGCAGCCGGCGAGCGAATAGGTGTCACCCTCGGTATCGATCGGCAGCCGTGTGTTGGTGCGGATCATCGCCATCAGCGTCTCGTTGACGACGCCCTGGTCGATCAGCTTCAGCATGGGAATGTAGAGCCCCTCCATGAACACGTCGGTGGCGTCGGGGCCGAAGCCGATGCCGCCGATGTCCATGAGATGGCTGGTGCAGGAGAACAGCGCGACGATCTTGCCGTCCTTGAAGCAGGGTGTGGTGACGACGAAGTCGTTGAGATGGCCGGTGCCCATCCAGGGATCGTTGGTGATGTAGGCATCACCTTGCTTCATCGTCTCCAGCGGAAAATGATTGATGAAGTGCTTGACCGATTCCGCCATCGAATTGACGTGACCGGGTGTGCCGGTCACGGCCTGTGCCAGCATCCGCCCCCTGAGGTCGAACACGCCGGCCGAGAGGTCGCCGCATTCGCGCACGATCGGGCTGAACGCGGTGCGGAGCAGCACCTGCCCCTGCTCCTCGACCACGGCGATCAGCCGGTGCCACATGATCTGGAGGTCGATCAGGCTCGCGCCTTTGGTCTTGCTCATGATCAGGCCGCCTTCCGTTCCATGACGATGCTGCCGGCACCGTCGATATGCGCGTCGAAACTGTTCGAGACGAAGGTGGAGGTTTCGTCCTCGGCGATCACCGCAGGCCCCGCAATCGTCGCGCCCGGCGCCATGTCCTCGCGGCGATAGAGCGGGATCTCGATCACCTCGCCTGCCCGGCCGTCGAAGAATTTGCGGCTGCCGGAGGCCTTGGCCGCGGGCTTACGCGTGACGGCGGCGACAACAGAGGGATTACGTGCCTCCGTCGTCGCAAGCACCGACCAGCTCAGCACCTCGATCGCGGCGCCCGGGATCGGACGTTCGAACATCGCCGAATAATCAGCCTCGAACTTTTGCCGCAGGCCGGCGAGATCGGCCGACGTCAGCGGCCGGTTCGGCAGCTCGACGGTGATCTCGTGGCCCTGGCCGACATAGCGCATGAACGCGGCGCGGCGCTCGCGCACCGGCGCGCCGGCAGCGCCGGGCTCGACCAGCGCACGCGCTTCGGTCACCATTTCCTGCAGGAGTTCGGAAACTGCAGCCGTATCGAAATCGTCGAGCCGCACGTGGCGGCTGCGCACCAGCTCATAGGCGATCGGCGCGGCGAGGAAGCCGACCGCCGAGCCGACGCCGGCGTTCGACGGCACGATCACGCGGGACACGCCGATCTTCTCGGCGACACGCGCAGCATGCAGCGGCGCGGCACCGCCAAAGGCAATCAACGTGTGCTGGCCAACGATCTCGCCACGCTCGACCGCATGCACGCGCGCCGCACTCGCCATATTCTCGCAGACGACCTCGTGCACGGCATAGGCCGCGGTTTCCGCCGACAGGCCCAGCGCCTCGCCGACATCGCGCAGCAGCGCCTGCTTCGAAAGCTCTGGATCCAGCTTGATCGTGCCGGCCGCAAAGGTGTCGGGGTCGATCATGCCGAGCGCGACGTCGGCATCGGTCACGGCCGGACGCCGGCCGCCGCGGCCGTAGCAGGCCGGTCCCGGTTCGGAGGACGCGCTCTCGGGGCCGACGGTCACACGCTTCATCGCATCGACATGGGCGATCGAGCCGCCGCCGGCGCCGATCTCGACCATCTCGATCACGGGAATGCGCACCGGCAGGCCGGAGCCCTTGAGGAAGCGCGCGGCACGATCGACCTCGAACACGCGCGAGGTCTCGGGCTGGTATTTCTCGATCAGGCAAATCTTTGCCGTGGTGCCGCCCATGTCGAAGGAGAGCACCTTGCTCTCGCCGAGACGCGCCGCGATCTGCGCCGCGAAGATGGCGCCGCCAGCGGGGCCGGATTCGACCAGACGAACCGGAAAGCGCCGCGCCGTCTCGATCGAGGTGACGCCGCCGCCGGACGTGACGAGATAGATGGCGCCACGGAACTGCTCGACCTGCAAGGCGTCGGCCATGCGGGCGAGATAACCGTCGATCAGCGGCTGCACATAGGCGTTGGCCACCGCGGTGGACGTGCGCTCATATTCGCGGATTTCCGGACACACGGCCGACGATACCGTCACGGAGATGCCGGGCATCTCCTCGCCCAAAATCGCGGCAGTACGTCGCTCGTGCTCGGGATTGGCGTAGGAATGCAGGAACGCGATCGCGACGCTCTCGACCTTCAACTCGCGCAATCTTGGCGCGAGCGCGCGCACGGCTGCTTCGTCCAGCGGGAGGCGAACCGCGCCATGGGCGTCAATGCGCTCGGGCACGGTGAAACGCAGGCTGCGCGGCGCCAGCGGCTTCGGCTTGTCGATGCTGAGGTCATACTGGTCGTAACGGCTCTCGGTGCCGATATCGAGCACGTCGCGAAAACCCTCGGTCGCGATCAGCGCCGTCTTGGCGCCGCGCCGCTCGATGATGGCGTTGGTCGCCAGCGTCGTGCCGTGGATGAACACGTCGATGTCGCTGATATGCGCGCGCGCATCGGTGAGGATGAGACGCATGCCGTCCAGCACCGCCTGTTCGGGCCGTTGCGGCGTCGTCAGCACCTTGCGGGTTTTGCGCACTTCGCCCACGTCCAGCACGATGTCGGTGAACGTGCCACCGATATCAACGGCAAGCCGCACTTCGGCTCCTTCAAGCATTCCAAAATTCTCCGGCTGATCGTCAAGACTGAGGGCAAAAGTACAGCAATTTCCGTGCCATCCGGCACACTCGGAACGCTGCACCAGGCCATTCTGCTTGGCACCTATGCAATAGGCAAGACGTGTTCGCGCCGCATCAGATCAGAGCAGGAATGCAAGCGCCGCCTCGCAGCGCTCCTCGACCTTGAGCGTCAGAAGATCGTCGGCGCGGGTGCGTCCGAGATTGATCGCGGCGATCGGAATCTGGCGATCTGCGGCAGCCTTCACGAAGCGGAAGCCGGAATAGACCATCAGTGACGACCCGACGATCAGCATCGCGTCGGCCTGCGCCAGATGATCCTGCGCGGTCGCCACCACATCGCGCGGGACGTTTTCTCCGAAGAACACGACGTCGGGCTTGAGAATGCCGCCGCAGGCTTCGCACGCAGGCACGTTGAACGAGGAGAAATCCGCATGCTCCAGATCGGCGTCGCCATCAGGCGCGTCCGCCGCATCGAGCGTCAGCCATTCCGCATTGGCGCGGCCGAGCGCATCCTGGAATTCGTTGCGCGGCGTCTTAGCCCCGCAGCCCATGCAGCGGACGAGATCGAGCCGTCCGTGCAAATCGATCACCTGCCGGTGGCCGGCGGATTGATGCAGCCGGTCGACATTCTGGGTCAGCAGCATCTCGCACCGCCCATTCGCCTCGAGCCGGGCGAGCGCATGATGCGCATCGTTCGGGCGGGCCTGGCCGAATCGCCGCCAGCCGATCAGGCTACGCGCCCAGTAGCGCTGGCGCGTAAGCTCTTCGGACATGAAGGCCTGGAAGTTGACCGGCTGGGTGCGCTTCCAGTTGCCGTGGCTGTCGCGATAGTCGGGAATGCCCGAATTGGTGCTGCAGCCCGCGCCGGTCAGCACGAACAGTTTTTCGTGCCGGCCGACGAATTCCTTGAGCGGAGGGTTTGTCATGGCGCAGATGTAGGCTGCGCCGGCCGGTTTTGCCAGATCACGGCCGCTCGGGCGGCTCGAATCCGGCGATCAGCTTCACGAGTTCGCTCTGTCGCGCGGCGCCGGTCTTGCGGAAGACATTGTGGAGATGCGTCTTGACCGTCGCCTGCGTCAGGCCGAGGGCCACAGCGAGGGCCTTCACACCGCTCACCTTCATGACGGCATCGAGCACGCGGATCTCGCTGGCGGTGAGCTTGTAGAGCTTTGCCAGCGCCTCCAGCGGCGGCGGACTTGCGGGCGAGGTCTTGCGGACGAACACGGCGGCGACGGCGGAATGCAGCGCGCCGGTGCGCTGTCGGTCGCCGGAGGTGAGCGGCAGCACGCTGGCGAACCAGCGGCCTTGCGAGGTCGCGAGCGGGATCGGGCCGGCGCTGTCGGCCGGCACATTGCCGTTCTCGGCGGCCACAAGCGCGTCGCGCAACGCGCGCTGCGCCTCGGGAGCGGCGGCGAACAGCATTCCGTTTCGTTCGGCGACCAGCGCGGCCTCGTCCAGCACCATGCGTCCGGGCGCGTTGGTGAAGACGAGGCGTCCGTTGGGGCCAACCAGAAAGACGGCGGCCGTGACGCTGTCAAGCGTCTGGGTCAACACCGCCTGAGCCGCCTTGTTCTGATCGAACAGCCGCCCGATCGAGACTGCGCGCTGGAAATGCGGCACGATCAGCGCGAACCGGTGGCGAGCGCCGGGGCTGACGAGGCCGTCCTTCTCATGCATACGCACGCTGACAATCGATGAATTGGTTGCCCCCTTCTCCAGATTCGCCCCGAGCGCGTCGATCATGCCCTGCGGCTTCATCCACTCTTCGTAAAAGCGCGTCTCCGCCATCTCCTCGAAGGGGACGAAGTCGGTGGATGCATAGACAAGACCCGCCTCGCAGAACGTGGCCGCCGGGAAACAGGGATTCAATGGAAGATACTTCTCGAGATAGAGCTTGGTGAAGTCCGGCGCTTCATTGAAGAGGTGCAGCACCGCGGTTTGCTCGGTGGCTGCGTCATGCCAGAACAAGGCGCCGGAGGAACCGCCGACGAACAGGCAGGCTTGCTCCAGCGCACGCGGCCACAGGCTCGGATCGAGTGCGGCGTCGTAGACGAGGCCGATCACCTCTGAAAGCAAAGCGGCTTCAGACGTCACGGCCGGCTCTCAAGCATTTCGAACAAGGCATTTGGCATTTGCGCCTTCAGTCACACACTATCACGATGTCGACACCGACGGCAGAACTTCAACCGTACGAATGATGCAGGGCTCCATGCCCGAAGCGGCGGTGTGACATTGCCAATGGCTTACGTTGTGATCGTTTTGCTGTTTCGTTGAGCAAGATGTCACGGGGTCGGGACCGTCGTCGATCATTTCGAGGGAGCGCTCGGCTTGGTTGGCGCAGCCTGCTTTTGCGACACCACGGCCTTGGCCGCCGGCGGTTCCGGCGCAGCAGGCGCGACCGGCGCGGACTGCCCGACTGACAACGACACGCCGAACACACGCCATTGCCCGTCGACCGGCGCGAACAGCAGTTCAAAATTCACCTGCGACGGCACCGATGGGAAAAACCCGGCCATGTGCAACAGCCCGCTGGGCTCGATCTGCGGCAGCAGCGACAATTGCGGATCGATGACGGCGACACCGGAGAGATCGAGCTTGTCGCCGCGGTGCTTGGCAAAAATCTCCGCGAGCCTTGCCGCGGTGTTGACCTGGAAGCCCGGCGCGCCGAGATCGCGCAGCACCGTGTAGTTGCCGGTCTTGTTGGCCTGATCGACCGCAAGCAGCGTCGAGCGGATCAGCATCAACACGCCGTTGCGGTCGATATTGGCGGGCTTGGCTGCCGGTTGCTGCGGCGGCGGCGCAGCCTGGTGCGGCTGTGGCGGCGTCTGCTGCGCAGACGTCGTCACCGCATCGACCACGACAAGCCCAAGAACTAAAAGCCCAAGAACCAGAAGCCCCAGGCCTGCGCCCAACCATCGCAGTTTCATTGCAAGCAGACCTCCGAGCCGCCGGGACTGTGGGCCAGGAGACAGGATCGGACATCAACCGTTCGGTTGAGTTCGCCTGTAGGTGTCGCGCCGAGGCTGCGGTTCTTTCCGACTGTTGCTGGATTGCATCGCAAGACTTCCCGGGGTCAGCTCGCCCAATTGTCGCGAAACTCGGGAAACAACGTCAGCCCTCCGCAGGCATAGATGGTCTGCCCGGTGATGTAGCTGGCATCATCCGAGGCAAGGAAGGCGAAGACGGCGGCGATCTCTTCCGGCGCGCCGACGCGCCCGAGCGGGATATGGCTCGCGACGTTGGCGCGCTTGTCGGCATCGCCGGTCCATGCCGCATTGATCGGCGTGTCGATCGCGCCAGGACCGACCGCATTGACGCGGATGCCGCGGCCGGCAAATTCCAGCGCCAATGTGCGGGTCAAATTGGCCATGCCGCCCTTGCTGATCGAATAAGCGAGATAGCCCGGCTTCGGGATGATCTGATGCACGCTGGAGCAATTGATGATGCAGCCAGCCCCGCCGCGCGCAACGAAATGCGCGAGCGCCTTCTGCGCGCAGAGCACGGCGCCATTCAGGTTGACGTCGATGATGCGGCGATAGGTTTCGATATCGAGCGCCTCGCTCGGCGATTCCCGCTGGAAGCCGGCATTGTTTACGAGACAATCGAGACGCTTCCAACGTGCCAGGATCGTCTCGAACATCGCAGCCACCTCATGGTCGTTGCTGACGTCGGCCTTGACGATGACATGATCGAGCTTGCCGTGGCCGCGATCGCCCGATCCGGTCCTTGCGAGCGCAAGCGTCTCCTCCGCCTTCTCGGGGTGATCGACATAATTGATGGCAACAGTCGCCCCTTCCTGGGCGAGCCTGACAGCAACGGCACGGCCGATGCCCTGGGACGCGCCGGTCACCAGCGCATATCGGCCGACTAGGCGTGAGGGAAAGGTAGCTGAGAGGTCGGTCTGTGGCATGAGCTTTCTCCGGGATGCATCATCATGGATGGAACCGGTCTTTTGTTCCATCCGTCAACGCATCGCTGGGATTCATTCCGCGCGGCGCGCGATCGGCGAGGTCAGGATCTGGTACAGAATAATGGCGCCAAAGGTGGCGGTGCCGATCCCGCCGAGGGTGAACGCACCGAATTTCAGCGTGAGATCGCCGGCGCCTGCGGTCAGCGCCACGGCGACGGTGATCAGGTTCGCCGGATTGGCGAAATCGACCTTGTTCTCGACCCAGATCCGGCCCGCCATCGCCGCGATCAATCCGAACAGCACGATCGAAAGGCCGCCGATGACGGGACCCGGGATCGACAGGATCAGCGCGCCGAATTTCGGCGAGAAGCCGAGCAGTAGCGACCCGGTTGCGGCGAAGGCAAACAGCAAGGTCGAATAGACCTTCGTCGCCGCCATGACGCCGATGTTCTCGGCATAGGTGGTGACGCCGGTGCCGCCGCCGCAGCCGGCCACGATCGTCGCGAGGCTGTCGGCGAACAAGGCGCGGCCGAGATAGCCATCGAGGCTACGGCCCGTCATGGCGCCGACCGCCTTGATGTGACCGAGGTTCTCGGCGACCAGAATGACCGCGACCGGCGCGATCAGAAAGATCGCATCGGCATGGAAGGTCGGCGTCGTGAAGTTCGGCAGGCCGAACCACGGCGCCGCCGAAAGCTGCGTGAAGTCGATCGGCTTGCCGAAGCCCAGGCCGTTCGCGAACAGCAGGTACAACAGATATCCACCGATCGCGCCGAGGATGATCGGCAGTCGGCGCCAAAGCCCCGGGGCGGCCACGGCGAGCACACCGATGATCAGAACCGTCGCGAGCCCGATCCAGGTCTCGAACGCATTGGCGCTCACCGCCTTGACCGCCACGGGCGCGAGGTTGAGGCCGATCGCGGCAACCACGGCGCCGGTGACGGCCGGCGGCATCAAACGCTCGACCCAACCGATCCCCGACCACATCACGATCAGCGCGATCACGGCGTACAGCACACCGGCCGCAACGATGCCGCCGAGCGCAACCGACAGGTTCGGGTTCGGCCCATGCCCGGCATAGCCGGTGGCGGCGAGGACAACGGCAATGAACGCGAAGCTCGAGCCGAGATAGCTCGGCACGCGTCCCGCAACGATGACGAAGAAGATCAGCGTGCCGACGCCGGAGAACAGGACCGCAACATTGGGATCAAACCCCATCAGCAGCGGCGCGATGATCGTCGACCCCGACATTGCAACGCAATGCTGGAGACCGGAGACGATGGTCTGGCCCCACGGCAGCCGCTCCTCCGGCATGATCACGCCCGAGGTCTTCAGCTTCCAACGCGGAAAATAGCTGTTCGCGTGCTCGTCCGAGCCTGTTGCGTTCGACATGTTCCCCCCATTGCGGTGCAGCGATTGATCTTCGTGCGATCCGACAAAAATGTGATTGTTGCTTATGCGGCGAACATCACATGATGTAAATCATGCAAGATCAAAGCGTTCCGGGGCAAGCCATATGACACAAGTCGCGATCCAGCCAGCCGTTCATCGCCGGCACCAGCCCTGGTACAAGATCCTCTATGTCCAGGTGCTGATCGCGATCGTGCTCGGGGTGCTGATAGGCTATTTCTATCCGGACCTCGGCAAGGAGTTGAAGCCGCTCGGTGACGCCTTCATCGCGCTGATCAAGATGATGATCGCGCCGGTGATCTTCTGCACCGTGGTGCACGGCATCTCCTCGATGGGCGACCTCAAGCGTGTCGGCCGGGTCGGATTGAAGTCGCTGATCTATTTCGAGACGGTCTCGACCGTCGCGCTCGCCATCGGCCTCCTGGTCGGCGAGATTCTCCAGCCCGGGCGCGGCTTCAACATCGATCCTTCCACGATCGATCCGAAATCGGTGGCGACCTATGTGACCAAGGCGCACGAAGACGGCATCGTCGCCCATCTGATGGCGATCATCCCGGACAGCTATGTGGGCGCGATCGCGCGTGGCGACCTGTTGCAGGTGCTGCTGGTCTCCATCCTCTCCGGCTTCGCCATCGCCTTCCTCGGCAAGACCGGCGAGCCGATCGCGGAGGCGATCGACAAGGCCGCAAAGATGTTCTTCGGCATCATCCGCATCATCGTGCGCGTGGCGCCGATCGGCGCGTTCGGCGCGATGGCGTTCACCGTCGGCGCCTACGGCCTCGGCTCGCTGCTCAACCTCGCCGCCCTCATCGGCACATTCTATCTCACCAGCATCCTGTTCGTGCTGATCGTGCTGGGCTCGATCGCCAGGCTCGCCGGCTTCTCGATCCTGCGCTTCATCGCCTACATCAAGGACGAACTGCTGATCGTGCTCGGCACCTCGTCATCGGAGACGGTGCTGCCGCAGATGATCCAGAAGATGGAGCATCTCGGTGCCTCGCGCTCGGTGGTCGGCCTCGTGATTCCGACCGGCTACAGCTTCAACCTCGACGGCACCAACATCTACATGACGCTGGCGACGCTGTTCCTTGCACAGGCCACCAACACGCATCTGACGATCTGGCAGGAGCTCGGCATTCTGGGCATCGCGATGATCACCTCGAAGGGCGCATCGGGCGTGACCGGCGCCGGCTTCATCACGCTCGCCGCGACGCTCTCGATCGTGCCTGATATCCCGATCCAGTCGATCGCGATCCTGGTCGGTATCGACAAGTTCATGAGCGAGTGCCGCGCGCTGACCAATTTGATCGGCAACGGCGTCGCCTGCGTCGTCATCAGCATCTCGGAGGGAGAGCTCGACCGCGAGGCGCTGCACGAGACCATGGCGCATCCGCTAGAGATGGGCGAAGCGCTGGAGCCTGGCGGCAGTGCGTAACGCACCGCTCGACACCAGGTGAGTCGGTTCCGTCGCGGTAGTTTCCCGGAGTGGTCAATTGGTGCATCACGCGTCACAACAAGGCGTTGGGATCACCGATTGATACTCATTCATTCCACCCGACGCGCTGGGGGCAGGGCGTCGGGTTTTTGAAGAATTGCAGCAGGATCTGCGGGGCGGGATCAGATGATCCCGCCATTGGCGCGCAGCACCTGCCCGTTGATCCAGCCACCATCGGGGCCGGCGAGAAACGAGACCGCGGCCGCGACATCCGTGGGCTGGCCCAGCCGCTCCAACGGCGCGAGCTTGGCGAGATGATCGATCACCGCCGGAGTCTTGCCATCCAGAAACAGCTTCGTTGCAGTCGGACCGGGCGCCACGGCATTCACGGTGATGTTGCGGCCACGCAACTCCTTGGCCAGCACATGGGTCAGAGCCTCGACGGCCGCCTTGGTCGCCGCATAGATGCCGTAGGTCGGAGACAGCAGACCGGCCTGGCTCGACGACAGATTGACGATGCGCCCGCCATTGCGCAGCCGGCGTGCTGCCTCGCGCAGCGTGTTGAAGGTGCCTTTCAGATTGATCGCGATCTGGCTGTCGAAGACGGCATCGTCGGCATCCGCAACCGCCGCCAGCCGCATGACACCGGCATTGTTGACCAGCACATCGACGCCACCGAACGCGGTCTCCGCCGCGTCGAACATCCGCGTCACGGCGGCTGCGTCGCTGACGTCGGCCTGCGCGGTGATGGCCCGGCCGCCAGCCTGCGCGATCCTGGCGGCCAGCGCCTCCGCTTCGGCCGCGCTGCCGGCATAGTTAATGACAACGGCAAAGCCGTCGCCGGCGAGCCGTTCGGCAATCGCAGCCCCAATGCCGCGCGAGCCCCCGGTGACAATGGCGACCTGTTTGCTTCCGTTGGACATTTGCCTTCTCCGTGGTTCCCGGCCGCTGCTTGCGGCTGACACGGGAGGATTTGCCCCTTTTCCGGCGAAAGATAATCAGCCGGCCGCCGGTATCATTGTTCTGCCATGCCGAACAATCACCCCGAGGCGGCGAGATCGAGCCACCGCGTGATCCCGATCGCCTGCAGGAACGCCTCGTCATGGCTGACGACGAGCAGCGCGCCGTCATAGGCCCTCAAGCCGGCTTCGACGGCTTCGATGGACTCGATGTCCAGATGATTGGTCGGCTCGTCCAGGATCAGCAGTGACGGTGGCGCCGATCCGCCCAGCACGCAGGCGAGGGCCGCCCGAAACAGCTGCCCGCCGCTCAGGCTGCCGGCGATCTGCAAGGCCGCATCGGCGCGAAACATGAAGCGCGCCAGCGCGGCATGGCACTCGTTCGCGCCCGCCCTTGGATTGAGGCGCGCGAAATTGTCCAGGATCGAGACCGCGGGATCGAGCAGGCTGACCTTCTGGTCGAACAGCGCAAAATCCGGCCTGACCCGCACGGTGCCCGAGCTGGAGGGGAGCTCACCGGCGATGAGTTTCAGCAGCGTCGTCTTGCCAGAGCCGTTCGGCCCGATGATCGCGACCCGCTCCGGCCCAACGATGGTGAGCGATAGATCGCGCAGGATCGGTCGCTCCGGCTGATAGCCCGCGCTGACGCGATCGAGCCAAACCACCTCCCTCCCCGCCGGCAGCTGCGTCGAGGGTAGCTTGACGGACAGCGGCTGGAGGATCTCGATGCGTCGGCGTGCGGTATCGACCGCATCAAGCGCTTCCGCGCGCCGCCTCTCCGTGATCTGCGCAGTCTTGCCGCCGCTGTCCTCGCTGCGATCCCGACGCGCACCGGCGAGAATACGCGGCATGTCGCCCTTGGCGCGCTTCGCCCTTCCGCCACTGTCCTTGCGTGCCTTGCGCTCGACCGCCTCCTGCGATTTGCCGTCGATCTCGGACAGATGCTTCTCGGCATGGACGAGGTCGTGCCTGACGGCGGCGAGCTCGACGGCCTTCTGTGCGCGATAGCTGCTCCAATTGCCGCCGTATCTCGTAGCGCCGAGCGAGGTCAGTTCCACGATGGCGTCCATCGTCTCCAGCAGCGCGCGGTCGTGGCTGACGACGATCGCGCCGCCGCGCCAGGCGGCCAGCAGATCGATCACGGCACGGCGCCCGTCCCGATCGAGATTGTTGGTGGGCTCGTCCAGCAACAGGAAGTCCGGCTCGGTGAAGAGCAGCGCGGCCAGACGAACGCGCGTGACCTGCCCACCCGACAAGCGGTCCAACTCCGTGTCGGCGGCGATATCGAAGCCAACGCGGGCAAGCGCGGATGCAAGCCGTGTTTCCAGGGTCCAGTCGACATCGGCGACATCCTCGGCCGAGGCTTCGCCGCGCTCGGCACGGCGAAGCAGGTCCAGGGCAGCGCGCGCGCCGAAGAGGTCGACCACCGTCGCGCCGGCACTGAGCTGGGCGTCCTGGCGCAGCAGCCCGACGGTAGCGTTGGCGATCACACGCCCCGACTGCGGAAGGTGCTCGCCCATGATTGCGGCGAAGAGCGTTGTCTTGCCGACGCCATTGCGGCCGACAAGACCGGCGCGCTCGGAGCCGAAGGTCAGATCGATGTTGGAAAGGAGCGAGCGGCCGTCAGGCGTGGACAGTGACAGGCGCGACAGGATGATTGAAGCAGGCATGGAATTCCCCGTGAGCAATGCGGATCGGCGTTGCGGTCGGGGTGAAATCCATGGCTGCGAATATCCTTATTGAGAGCCCGCTCATAATCCCGCCGGGCGACAAGATCAAGCCATGTCCTCGGCGGGCATCCTATTGCCTCAGGGTTATGCGGCCAGCCTGTCGAACTGAACCTTGCCCGCCTTCATCACCAGCGGGATGTGCTCGCCCTGACCGAGCAGGCAGGTCACGTCGCGCAACGGGTTGCCATCAACCACCAGCAGGTCGGCAAAAGCTTCGGGCAAGATCCGGCCGAGCTTGCCCTCCATGCCGAGCACCTCCGCTCCGATCACGGTCGCACTGGCGATGACCTCGTGTGTGCCCTGGATCTCGGCGCGAATGCGGAATTCATCGCTCTGGAGGCGCTGCGACGGTCCAAGCAGATCGCTGCCATAGCCCATCTTCACCCCGGCCTTGCGATAGATCTCGAGCGAGCGCAGGCCGGCATCGCGGACGTCGGCGATCTTGGCGACGCTCTCCGGCGGCAGGCCGTATTGCGCACCCTCATTGGCAAGGGCCTCATAGGTCACGAGCGTCGGCACCACATAGGCGCCCTTCTCGGCCATCAGACGCGCAGTCGGCTCGTCGACGAGATTGCCGTGCTCGATGGTGCGGACGCCGCAGCGAACCGCGCGCGCGATCGCCGCCGCGGTATAGGCATGAGCCAGCACATAGGTCTGCCGGCCCTGCGCCTCCTCGACGATGGCGCGGATCTCGTCCTCGGAGTAGCCGAAGGCGCCGACCGGATCGGTCGGCGAGGCAACGCCGCCGGACGCCATGATCTTGATCTGGTCGGCCCCCATCTGCAGCTCCTCGCGCACAGCCTTGCGCACGCCGTCGACACCGTCGGCAACACGCCCCAACGCACCGACGCGCACGCAGCACGGACAGGCCGTGTCGCTGGCGAGGTAATCGGAACGCGCCCGCATGTCGGCGTGGCCGCCTGTCTGGCTCAGCGCACGGCCGGACACGAACAGCCGCGGACCGTCGGTCAGGCCGGTCTCGATCGCCTGCTTCATCGCGTGGCCGGCGCCGCCGGCATCGCGGACGGTCGTGAAGCCTCGCCGCAACATGCCGCGCAGCAGAAGCGTCGAGCGCAGCGTCACCAGCACGTTGGGAATGTGGACCTGCTGCGCCAGGTTCAGCTCGATCGCGATGGTGTGCACGTGGAGATCGATCAGTCCGGGCATCAGCGTCTTGCCCTTCACATCGATGGTTCGATCGGCTGTCACCTTGATTGGCCGGTCCGAGACCTCCTTGATCAGATTGTCCTCGACCAGCACGTCATGGCCCGTCAGCAGCTCCGGCTGGAGCGGATCAAGCAGAGCGGCATTCTTGAAGAGGATGCTGGGCATGGTGGTTTCCTGTCAGGACGCTGGCGCCAGAAGTGCCGGCAATGTCAATTGGGCAAAGGGGAGACAGGCCGCGACGTCGTCCTCGTCGTACCAGGCCGCCTCGTGCAGCAGATTGAGCGAGCCGAGCGTGCGCCCACGCCAGCGCACCGGCATGTTGAGCACGCTCGCGCAGCCAAGCGAGGCAATCAGCTCGTGGTCGGAAAACACGTCGCGCAGATCGTCCAGCGTGCGGCCGATATAGGCCTCGCCACGGTCGAGCACCGCCTCGGTCCACGGCCCCGGCGCCAGGCGCTTGCGCCCGCCCGCAGGATAGGGCCCGGGAAGATTGGAATAGACCCGCGCGGCTTCGCCACTGGCGTCGTCGTAGGTCAGGATCGTAAACAGCTTGTGCCCGATCGCCGACTTCATGGCATGGTCGAGCGCCGCGAACAACGCCTTCGGCTGATCGACGCTGCTCTGCGCTGCCGCGACGGCGCAGAGCCAGGGATCAGCCTTTGTTTTGGTCCGCGTCATGCAACCTCGCCCGCCGCGATCTCTTCCAGAGACCGGCCGCGCGTCGGCACGCCCATCAGCACGACCGTGACCGCCCCGAGCAGCAGCACGGTGGTGGTGACGCCGAACACGCCGGCGAAGCCGAAATTGGGATAGAGGTAGCCGACCAGGATCGGCGACACGATCGCGCCGATGCGACCGATTGCGGACGCAAGCCCGGCACCGGTGGTCCTGACCGGCGTCGGGAATACCTCGGCGGTGTAGGCATAGACGCCCGCATAGGTGCCGTTCATGAACAACGACAGCAGAATTCCCGCCAGCATGATGTGCTGATCCGTCTGCGCGAAGGCGAGGCCGAGCGCGCTGATGCCGCCGAGCACCATGTAGGTCGCAATCGTCGCCTGCCGGCCGATGCGCTCGTTGAAATAGGCGGCACTGAAATAGCCGGGGATCTGCGCGCAATAGATCGCGATCGAATAGCCGAAGCTCTTGGTGATGCTCATGCCGTTCTGGACCAGAAGACCCGGGATCCAGACGAAGAAGGAGTAATAGCTGAAGGTGATCGCAAGCCACATGATCCAGGTCATGATGGTGATGCGGGCCTGACGGGCCGCCAGAAGTGCCGCGAAATTGGCGAGCAGCGTTCCGCCGGTCCCGGTGGGCGGGGCAACTTCGACGACCGGCGGCGGCAGGACATGGCCCTCGCGCGCAAAGCCGGCCTCGATTCGATCAAGCACGGCCTCGGCTTCCTTCTCCCGTCCGCGGCTTTCGAGCCAGCGCGGCGATTCCGGAAGGGCCCGACGCCACCACAACAGCATGACGACGGGTATTGCCGTGATCACCAGCACGATACGCCAGCCGTTATCATAGGCGGGCACGATGAAGTAGCCGAGCAAGGCCGCCGCGACGAAGCCGAAGGAGAAGAAGCCGGCCAGCGCGCCGGTAAAGCTGCCGCGGTAACGCCGCGCCACGAATTCCGCGAGATAGGGCGCGATGATCGCGCTCTCCGCGCCGGTGCCCATGCCGGCGACGACGCGTGCAGCGAAGAACGCCGACCAGCTATCGACCACCGCACTGACGATCGACGCCACGCAGTAAAGCGCCAGCGCCGACATCATCACTGCACGGCGCCCGATCAGGTCACCGAGCGTGCCGGCGAACAGGGCTCCGAACAGGAAGCCGATATAGGTGCTGCTGCCGAGCACGCCGATCTCGACGCTCGACAAATTCCAGGCAGTCCGCAGCACCGGCAGGATGAAGGCCAGCACCGCCGCATCCATCGCGTCGAACATGTAGCCAAGCCCGCCCATCAGCAGGAGATGCATGTGGAAGCGCGCGAACGGAAGGCGCTCGATGCGCGCCGATATCATTGACATGGAAATCCCCCTCGATTGCGGCCCGGCACACCGCGCGTCGTTCGGGAGCGAAGCATAGACAAAGTGACATTATCGTCATAATTTATAATCTTGATCTCGTATATCACCATGGTGAATGTGTGTCGTTCCGCGCGCTCGACCTCAACCTGCTGAAAGTCTTCGAGGCGCTGATGACCGAGGGCAGCGTCACGCGCGCCGCGAGTGCTCTGACAATGACCCAGCCCGCCGTCAGCAACGCACTCGCGCGCCTGCGCGACGCGCTCGGCGATCCCCTGTTCGTGCGATCGGGCACCGGCATCCGTCCCACGCAACGCGCCGTCGTGCTGTGGCAGCCGATCGGTGAAGCCCTGGAAAGCGTGCGCGGCGCGCTCGACGAGCAGGTATTCGATCCCGGCCGCGCCCAGACCGAGTTCACCCTGTCGATGTCGGACTATGTGGCTTCGCTGGTGATGCCGGACCTGCTGAATCATCTCGGCAAGGTCGCGCCGAGGTCGCGCGTGCACACCGTTCCCAACACCATCGTGGAGATCGCCGACCAGCTCGAGGACAACCGGGTCGACTGCGTCTTGAGCGTTTACGTCAACGAGGCGCAGCAGCCGGCCGCCATCCGCTCGCGTTTGCTATGGACGGTCGACTATGCCTGCTTCATGCGGCGCGACCATCCGCTGGCGACACAAAAGCGGCTGAGCACGCGCGCCTTTCTCAACGCAAGGCATGTCGATGTGAGCCTCGCCGGCAAGACACAGCCGTCCTACGATCTGTTTCTCGCCTCGCGCGGGCTGTCGCGCAATCTGGTGGCGACCGTCAACCATTACAGCGCAGCCTACGAGACCGTGCGGCAGTCCGACCTCATTGCCGTACTGCCAAGCGATCTCCGTTCGCAGTCGCGCCACGCGCCGTTCCTGCATGCGATGCCGCTGCCGCTCAAGGCGCCGGCCCGCATCGTCAGCCTGTTCTGGCACCAGCGCAACGACACCGTGCCCGCGCAGCGCTGGCTGCGCGAGACCCTGGTCGGGATGTTCGCCAAATCGGACTGAGCGGATCAGCCCTTGAGCGCGGTGACAACCACCTCGATCAGCGCGCCGCCACCGAGATCGGCGACGCCGACGGTGGCGCGGGTCGGCAGATCGTCGCCGAAGAACTCGGTCCAGGCCGCATCCATCTCCTTCTTCCTGGAGAGATCCGTGACGAAGATCGAGGCGCTGACGATCCGGCTCTTGTCGGTGCCGACCTCCTTCAGGTAGCCGGCGATCTTGCCGAGGATGTTGCGGGTCTGATCGCCCATCGAGACCGAGGTGTCGTCGGCAATCGTGCCGCCGACGAAGACGAAGCCATTGGCTTCGACGGCGCGGTGCATGATGGGCGTGCGGATGCTGCGGGTGATGCTCATGACGTCTTCTTCCTAAAGCGTGGAGGGATGGAAGCGGTCGATGCCGAGATCGCTGATTCGCGTCTGGGTGCCGCCGTTGACGATCAGCTCCGCCATCACGGCGCCGGCACCGGGGCCGAGCTGAAAACCGTGCAGCGAGAAGCCGAACTGGTGATAGAGCCCCTTGTGGCGGCTGCTCGGCCCGAACACGGGGATGTCGTCCTTCATCTTGGCCTCGATGCCGGCCCAGGCGCGGACGATCGTGGCGCTGCGCATCACCGGGAACAGCTCGAACACGGTGCGGGCGCTGATCGCGAGGCTCTTCCAGTCCAGCACCGTCTCGTTGCGGTCCTGATAGGGGGTGGCCAGATGGCCGCCGCCGATCAGCACGGTGCCGTTCTTGAATTGCTTGAAGGAAAGCTTTCGCCCGCGCAGGATCACGACAGGATCGATGAAGTGCGGCACGCGCGAGGTGATCATCAGCATCGGCGCCACGGTCTCGACCGGCACCGGCTCACCGAGATCAGCGGCGATCTTGCCGGCCCAGGCGCCGGCCGCATTGACGAGCACCGGCGCGGCAAAGGTTTCAGTGCCGACGTCGACGTACCAGAGGCCGTCGCTGTAGCGGATGTTGGAGGCGGCTACGCCCTCGCGCACGATCGCGCCAAGCTGCTGGGCCTTGCGCCGGAACGCCGTCGTCGTCTGCGCGGGGTTGGCTGCGCCGTCCCGGCGCGAGACGACGCCGCCGGGACAGGTCTCCGCCACAGCGGGCACAAGGCGTCGCAGTTCAGCCGCGTCGATCAGCTCTTCATGGGTGAAGCCGAGCGCGTTGAGCTCGGCGACGCGCGCGCGGCAAACGGCAAGCTCCTCCTCGTTTTCCGCGACCAGCACCTGGCCGTAGCTCTCAAAACTGCAATCGTCGTCGAGCAGATCAGCGATCTTTTCCCAGATCCCCATCGAGCGGATCGACAGCGGAATCTCAGGGATGTGCCGCGCGAGCTGGCGGACACCGCCGGCATTGACGCCGGACGCATGCCGGCCGGCATAGTCCTTCTCGATCAGCATCGGCTTCAGACCGGCGAGGCACAGGTGCAGCGTGGTCGAGCATCCGTGGATGCCGCCGCCGACGACGATCGCATCCACGTTTTGGGTCATCCGCGTACCACGGCCTTGATATCCGCTTCGCTCTTCGGAACGGCGGCGAGCTCGGCGAGCGTGATCGGCTTCACCGGCGCGCGCAGCCGGTAATAGCCGATCTCCTGCGGGGTCTTGCCACGCGCCTGCGCCATCAGCTCGGTGACGGTGAGGCCGCAGAGCCGGCCCTGGCACGGGCCCATGCCGGTGCGGCGATAGGCCTTGAGCTGGTTCGGCCCTGTCGCGCCGATCGCAACGGAATCGAGAACGTCCTTTGCGGTGACCTCTTCGCAGCGGCAGACGATGGTGTCGCCCGCGGGAATGCGGAATTGCGGCGCGGGACGGAACAGCGTGTCGAGGAAGACGCGGCCGCGCTCCGCCTTGGCGAGATCGGCACGGAGCGTCGCCATCGCGGGAAGCTTCGCGGCCGCCGCAGGCGCCAATGCCTCCACTGCCGCGCGCGTCGCGATGCGGCCGCGTACGACGGCGGCATTCGCACCACCGATGCCGGCACCGTCGCCGGCGATCGCGATGCCGGCGACCGAAGAGTTACCGCTCGCATCGAGGACGGGCGACCAACACAGCTGCAAATCGTCCCAGCGATGCTCGATGTCGGCCGACATCGCCAGATTGACGTTGGGTACGACACCCTGATGCAGCAACAGCAGATCCGCAGGGATGGTCTCACGCCTGCCGCCGGCGACATAACTCACGCTGGCGAGCTGGCCATCGCCGGCCGCAGAGAGTTCAGAGACGCCGGAGACGACCTGCACCCTGGCCTTCACCTCTCGCATCATCGACAAGCCCTTGGTGAAATAAGGCGAAGTCAGGAAGGCGAAGGCGTGCGGCAGCGCCGCGACATAATTGCCGCGCTCGGTGGTGTCGAGAATGCGGTCGATGCGGCCACCCAGGCGCAAGATCTGCGCGGCCAGCAGCCAGAGCAGCGGCCCCTGCCCCGCGATCACGGTGCGGCCATCCGGCACCAGCGCCGACGATTTCAGCATGGTCTGCGCGGCGCCTGCCGTCATGACGCCCGGCAATGTCCAGCCGGGAATCGGAAACGGCCGCTCCAGCGCGCCGGTCGCGAGAATCACGCGCCTTGCCTTGATGAAGGCCGACGCCCCTCCGATGGACACCGCGATATCGAGGTTGCGATCGAGGCTCCAGACCGTCGCACGGTGGATGACCTCGGCACTGCTCGCGCGGAGCGACTGCACGAGATCGGCACCAACCCAATAGTCCGCGCCGAGCTGATCGCGGTCGGTCACCGGCGTCGACGAGATCGCGCGAAACACCTGGCCGCCGGGACCGATATTCTCGTCGAGCAATAGCGTCGACAGGCCGGCTTCGGCGGACGTCGCCGCCGCCGCGAGCCCCGCGGGCCCGGCGCCGATCACGACGACATCATATTCTTCGCGCTTGGGAGCCACGCTCATCGTCCGATCTCCCGCTTGCCCTTCTGGATTTCAATCTGCATGCCCTCGGCGACTGGCACGAGGCAGCCCTGGCGATTGCCGACGCCATCGATGGTGACGAGGCAGTCGAAGCACACGCCCATCATGCAATAGGGCAGACGCGGCGCGCCGCTCACTGCGGTGGAGCGCCGCGCGTCCTGGCCGGATGCCAGCAGCGCGGCGGAGACGGTGTCGCCCTGGCGCGCCGCGACGGCGACGCCGTCGACGAAGATCTGCACTTGCGGGCGCTTGTCCTGCTCGGATCGTCTGAACATGGGATGCCTCTTGGCTCCTTCAATTATCTCTAATAGCCGCTGTTGTTCGCAGCGCCCGCGCTACCAAAACGGCTGGCGGAGAACGCGCCGACCAGTTCCGGTTCGAGCGCGCCTTGCGCAACCATGCGCGCGATCTCGAAGGCATGGTTGGAGGCCAGCGTCACGCCCGAATGGCAGCAGGCGACGAAGGCGCCAGGATGCGTCTCCGACTGCTCGTAGATCGGAAAGCCGTCCTGCGGCATGACGCGAATGCCGGCCCAGCTCCTGACCACGTTCAGTCGCGCGAGATGCGGAAACATCCGCTGCGCACGATCGGTCATGACAGCGCTGATCGAATGTTTCAGCGCGCGATCGTCGAGCTCATCCTCCTTGCTGTCGCCGATCATCACCGTGCCCTCGTCGGTCTGGCGGATCGTGGTCAGCGGATGCGGCAGGAACGGCATGGTGCGCTCGGTCACGACGATCTGGCCGCGGGTCGGCCCCATCGGCGCGTAGAGGCCGACCATCGGCGCCAGCGTCTGGTTGGCATTGCCGGCGGCAAGCACAATCTTCGCGGCACGCAGCTCACCCTTCGGCGTGGCCAGGCGGAATTCGCCGCCACTCTTGCTGATTGCCGAGACCGGCTGCTCCGGAAAGTAGTCGATGCCGAATGCCTTGAAGCCGGTGTGGAAGGCGCGGAAGGTCCGCAGCGAATTGACATGGCCGTCGAGCGGACAGTAGCTGCCGCCCGAGACTTCGGGACCGATCAGCGGCAGCGACTTCCTGACCTCGGATGCGGACAGCATCTCCATCTTGTAGTCGGCCGCGCCGACCTGGTTATGCATGCGCTTGACCAGTTCGGTGCGCTGGCCGAATTCGTCCTCGCCGAGCGTGAGATGAAAGCCGCCGTTCTGCTGGAGCGCGACGTCGAGCCCGGTCTGTTGCTTCAGTTCGGACGCGAGCCGCCCCCAGGCCTGCGACGCCTGCACGGTCCACACCGTATAGGCGGGCATGCCGAGGCCCTTGCTCTGAACCCAGACCAGCGCAAAATTCGCGCGCGAAGCACGCTTGGTGATGTCGCCTTCGTCGAGCACGGCCACGCTCTTGCCGAGCCGGCCGAGGCCCCAGGCAATGGCGGAGCCGAGCAATCCGCCGCCAACGACGGCGACGTCATAGTCGGACTTTTGTTTAGACGCGTTTTCTTTACGCGAACCGGCGTCCACTTCGCTCGAAAACGCTTTAGACATAGATTCTCCTATCGTCCCGTATCGCCCTTGCCGGCGAGCACACGGTCGAGCCCGTAGAAGCGGTCGAGCAGAATGAGGGCGGTCATGGTCACAGCGATCACGCAGGCCGAGACCGACGTCACCAGCGGATCGATGTTGTCCTGGATATAAAGGAACATGCGCACGGGCAACGTCTCAGTGCCGGGTGCTGCGAGAAAGACGGTCATGGTGAGATCGTCGAACGACTGGATGAAGGCGAGCGCCCAGCCGCTGATGACGCCGGGCAGGATCAGCGGCAACGTCACGCGGCGGAATAGCGTCCAGCCGCCGGCGCCGAGCGAGACCGCGGCCATCTCGACCGTGCGGTCCATGCCGGTTGCCGCCGCCAGCGTCAGCCGCAGCGCGAACGGAAACACGATGATGACGTGCGCGATGATCAGCGCGGCAAAACTGCCGCCGAGGCCCGCCGAGGTGAAAAAGCGCAGGAAGGCGATGCCAAGCACGACATGCGGGATCATCAGCGGCGACAGGAACAGCGCCGCCAGCGCATCGCGTCCGCGGAAACGATAGCGCGCGATCGCGAGCGCCGCCGGCACCGCAAACAGCAGCGCCACGAAGGACGACAGCGCGCCGAGCCCGAGGCTGACCCAGAAGGCATGGATGAACTCGGGATAATTGCCGATCGCCCTGAACCAACGCAGCGAGAAGCCGTTGGTCGGCAGCGACAGGAAACCTTCGGGCGTGAAGGCGACGAGGCAGACCACCAGGATCGGCGCCACCATCACGATGACGAAGATGGTGTGGAAGATCAGGGCCAGCGGGCCGTTCCGTCTCATCGGAACACCTCCGCATAGCGGCGTTCGATCAGCGCGTTGCTGCCGACCACGATCAGCACCAGCGCCACCAGCAGCAGCGTTGCGACCGCCGCTCCCAGCGGCCAGTTCAGCGTGTTGAGGAATTCGTCATAGGCAAGCGTCGCCGCGACCTTCAGCCTGCGGCCGCCGATGATCGCGGGGGTCGCAAAGGCGCTGGCCGAGAGCGAGAACACGATGATCGCGCCCGACAGCACACCCGGCATGATCTGCGGCATGATGATGCGGCGGATAATGGTCACGGGTCCCGCGCCGAGCGACATCGCCGCATTCTCGATCTGTGGATCGAGCCGCTGCAGCGCGGCCCAGACCGACAGCACCATGAACGGCATCATCACATGCGCGAGCGCGACGACCATGCCGGTCTCGGTGAACATGAAGGGAATGGGTGAGCGGATTACACCGAGCATCATCAGCAGCTTGTTGACGAGGCCGTTGTTGCCGCCGAACAGCAGCGCCCAGCCGAGCGTGCGCGCCACCACGGAGATCAGCAGCGGCCCGAGAATGACCAGCAGGAAAAAGCTCTTCCAGCGGCCGCTCATCCGGTTGAGGATGTAGGCTTCGGGCGCGCCGAGCAGAGCGGTGAGCAACGTGGTCAGGATCGCGATGCGAAATGTGCGCCAGAACATCTCGGCGTAATAGGGATCAGTCGCGATCTCCTGCCAGTTCTTCAGAATGAAGACCGGCTCGATGCCCTTATACTGGCCCCAATCGTGGAACGACAGCATCACGGTCATCGCCAGCGGAATCAGCAGCACGCCGACGAACAGCATCAGGGCGGGCGCCGTCAGCGCCCATGGGGCACGCGCACTGCGCTCCTCGGCGGCCGCGCTCATGCGACGCTCCTCGCACGCACGCTCATGTCCTCCGGCCGCCAGGTGAGGCGAACGGCCTCGCCTTCAGCCGGCTGCGGTTGACCGTCATTCTGGCGGATCACGATCGCCGGGCCGCATTCGCTGCCGCACTGGAACAGCCAGTGATTGCCCTGGAAGATGCGCGTGACGATCTTTGCGCTGAGGCCGGCATCGCCGAAACCGATGCGTTCGGGGCGAATGCTGACGGTGACGGGGCCGCTCAAGCCGGCAGGCGCCGGCGCGCTCCAGGAACCGGCCACCAACCGCGCCGGGGTCGCAGTCCGATCGATGGTCCCGGCAAAATCGTTGGTTTTGCCCAGAAACTGCGAGACGAAGGCCGAGGCCGGCTTCTCATAGGTTTCCTGCGGCGTGCCGATCTGCTCGATCTTGCCCTGGCTCATCACCACGATGCGGTCGGACAGCGACATCGCTTCGTTCTGGTCATGCGTGACGAGGATCGTCGTGGTGCCGATGGTGCGCTGGATCTGGCGCAGCTCGATCTGCATCTCCTCGCGTAGCTTGGCATCGAGATTGGACAGCGGCTCGTCGAGCAGCAGCACGCTCGGCTTGATCACCAGCGCGCGCGCCAGCGCGACGCGCTGCTGCTGGCCACCGGACATCCGGCGCGGATGGCGATCCTCATAACCGGCGAGGCCCACCATCGCGAGCGCGGCGCGAACGCGCTCGGCTCGCTCGTTGCGCGGGGCGTTGCGCATCTCGAGGCCGAAGGCGACGTTCTCCGCCGCGGTCATGTGCGGAAACAACGCGTAGCTCTGGAACACGATGCCGAGCCCGCGCTTGGCCGGATGGATCGCGGTCAGGTCCTTGTCCTCGAGCCGGATTGCGCCGCGCGTGGGGTCAAGGAAGCCCGCGATCATCTGCAACGTCGTGGTCTTGCCGCAGCCGGAGGGGCCAAGGAAGGAGATGAACTCCCCCTTGCCGACCGCCAGACTGAAGTCATCGACCACGGTCTGCGCGCCGAACTGTTTGGCGACCCGATCGAGCTCGAGATAGGCCATGAGCTGTCTCCGCTGCGAACGATCAGATCAGCGCTCGACCTCGCGGTTCCAGCGCTTGGTCCACTCCTCACGCTTCTCGTTGATGGTGGTCCAGTCCGGATTATAGAGTTTTGCCGCGCGCTCGCCGATCGGGGCCATCTTGCCGAGCTCCGGCGGCACCACCAGCGATTTCAGCACCGGGCCGTAGCCATAGTCCTTCAGCATCACGAGCTGGATTTTTGGATCGAGCAGCTTCTTCACGAAGCTCGATGCCAGCGGCGAGGCGTTGGGCTTCGCGATCGGACAAGCCGTCGTCAGCAGCGTTGCCGCGCCTTCCTTCGGGTACACGAAATCGACGGGGAAGCCGGTATTGGCAAAGCTCTGCACGCGGCCGGTGCCCCACACCGCGATCACGGCCTGGCCGGACTGGAACAGCTCGGTCATCTTGCCCGGCGACGGCTCATAGGCGAGCACGTTCGGATTGATCTGCTCCTTGAAGATCTTGAAGCCCGAGTCCACGTTGGACTCGCCGCCGCCATTCATCTTCGACAACATCACCAGCGCTTCGAGGCCATAGGTGTTGTTGATCGGCGGAATGACCAGCTGCTTGGCGTATTTCGTGTCCTTCAGGTCATTCCACGAGGTCGGCGGCGCCCAGCCTTTCTCGGCGAACACCTTGGTGTTGTACATCAGGCCGGTGGCGACGATGCCGATCGCGACGGCGCGATCATCCTTGAAGCGCGCGGTGTCGTAGAGATCGGCCGCCGGCAGGCCGTCGAGCTTGCCGCAGAAGCCGAGCTGGATCGCCTGGTACATCGGACCGTCATCGACGATGGCGACGTCGATCTGCTGATTGCCCTTCTGGGCCTGAAGTTTTGCCAACGTGTCGGTGGAGTTGCCGGCGACATACTCGACCTTGACGCCGTTCTCCTTCTCGAAGGTCGGGATCACCTCGTCCCGGATCGTCTTCTCGAACGAGCCGCCATAGCCGGCGACATAGAGCGTCTTTTGCTGGGCCGAAGCCGGGGCGGCAATGAGCGCCGCGATGCTGGCCGCAGTCAGAAGGCTGAGAGTCTTCATGTGGTCCGATCTCCAATACCGGGATGAGGTGACGTGCCGACAAGTCCCACTAGCCAAAGCGCCTTCCGCATTTCCTTCCGCACCGATCCCGCCCTCAAGCAGGGCTCCGGCCCCTGCTTCGCGGATTTGGTGCGATTTGGAGGTTTGAACCCCTCCAATCTGCCGAAAAAGCGGGCTGTCTCCAGCTCTGATGAAAAAGATCGCAAACCCCGGCTTCCATCGTCCAATGAATAATGGCACCCTCTGCATGCTTAAATGTTATGAATGGAAATCGGGATGGCGCGGATCAATTCGCGGCAGGTGGAGGCCTTCCGGGCAACGATGCTGACCGGCAGCGTCACCGAGGCGGCGGCGCTGATGACGGTGACGCAACCGGCGGTCAGCCGCTTGCTGCGCGACCTCCAGGCGCTGCTGAAAATGGAGCTGTTCGAGCGGCGCGGCACCGGCCTGGTGCCGACCGCCGCAGCAATGGCGCTCTATACCGAGGTGGAGCGGTCCTTCGTCGGCCTCGAACGCATCACCGCCGCAGCCGAGGAAATCCGCGGCCGCCGCACCGGCTCGCTGCGGATTGCAGCACTGCCGGCGCTGTCGAACGGTTATCTGCCGCGGCTGACGGGTCACTTCCTGAAGGAACGGCCAAATCTCAACCTTGCGTTCTTCGGCGTGATCTCGCCGATCGTGGTCGACTGGGTGCTGAACAACCAATGCGACGTCGGCTTTGCCGAGGTGCCGATCGCGCATTCCGGCCTGCCAACCATGAAATTGCCCGCGCCGGCCCGCGTCGCGGTGCTGCCGACGGGTCACCGCCTCGCGGAGAAGGAAGTCCTGGAGCCGCGCGACTTCGAAGGCGAGACGTTCATCTCGCTGTCCGCGGGATCGTCGAGCCGGCATCTCGTCGACCAGCTCTTCCACCGCCACGATGTTCGCCGCGTGCTGCGCGTGGAGACCGCGCTATCCGAGATCATGTGCGGCATGGTGTCGTCGGGGCTCGGGGTTGCGATCTGCGATCCCTTCACGGCGCAGGAGTTCTCCACCCGGGGCGTCGTGGTGCGTCGCTTCCTGCCGCGCATCGATTTTGAGTTCTCCGCGGTCTTTCCTGCCCAGCGCAGCCCTTCTCCGGTCGCGCTCGATCTGGTCGAGACCATGCGCAAATCGCTCGTCGACTTCGAGGGCTAGCCGTTGAATGCCGCCTGCGCCTCCGGCAAGTCCCAGATCTTGCCGATCGCGGCGGTGCCCGCCGCCGTGATCGCGGCCTCATCAGCGCCGAGATAGCGGCCCGCATCGACCAGCATGCGGCCGTCGACCATGACCTGATCGATGTTGGCGCGGTTGGCGAGCGCGATCAGTGCGCGGCGCGGATCGAACAGCGGCTGAAGATGCGGATGGGTGAGATCGACGACGGTGAGATCGGCGGTGGCGCCTGGCTCGATGCGGCCGAGGTCCGGTCGCTTGATGACGTCGGCGGCCACCGCCGTATTCGCCTCGATCAGTTCCGGCGAGTTCGCGACATCGGCGCGCTGCGAGGTCACCTTTGAGATCAGCGACGCCGCATTGAGCTCGCCGAGCAGGTCCATGTTGTAGCCGTCGGTGCCGACCACGGTGCGCACGCCGTGCTCCGCGAAGCGGCTGAACGCCGCGGTCACGCCGGCGCGCGCGAAGACGCGCGGGCAATTGAGGACAGTCATGCCGCGCGCGGCCATCAGCTTCAGATCATCGTCGCTGCTGAACATGCAGTGCGCCGCCATCAGATCGGGCGCGAGCAGGCCGAGCCAGTCCAGATATTCCGCCGGCGTGCGGCCGCCATAGCGCTTGCCGATGGTCTCGACCTCGGCGCGGCTCTGCGCCATGTGCGTCGTGATGGGAACCCCGAGCTCGCGCGCCCGCGTGGCGCAGGCCTTCAGCAGATCGGGGCCGCAGGTGTCGGTGGCGTGCGGGCTCATGGCGAGGCTGATGCGGCCGTCGCCGCGATCGTTCCAGCGCTGATAGAGCGCATCCCATGTCGCCATGTCGGCAGCGCCGTCGTCACCGGAATAGCGGACTACGCCGTCGGCACCTGCTTTCGCGTCGGACGTAGAAAACAGATACGGCGCGCCGTAGAAGCGAATGCCCATCTCCTCCGCGGCGTCGAACATCTCGGGGATCGAATTGCGGAACGGCTCCATCACCGTGGTGGCGCCGCCCTTGAGGAGCTGGAGGATACCGAGCCGCGCGACCGCCAGTCGCTCCTCGGCCGATAGAATCTCGGCGCCGCGCTTGGTCAGTGGCAGCAGCACCGTATAGACGATGCTCTGGTTGTTCTTGCGGCCGTTGCCGTCCTCGCTATGGCTGCGCGCCACGGCTTCGGAGAAGCAGTGGTTGTGCAGATTGAGCAGGCCCGGCAGGACGAAGCGGCCGGGACGGTCGTAGACGTGATCCGCGCTCGGCCTGTCACGTGTGATCGCGGCAATCTTTTTGCCTTCGATCAGGACCCAATGGTCGCGCAGCACACCCTGCGCGCCGTCCTTGCGTGACAGCACATAGCTGCCGAAAATTGCCGTGGTGCTCATGCGGGGCGTACGTTCCAGAAGACGGCGGTGCCGTCGAGAATGCCGGTGATGTCTTTGCGATAGGCGGTCGGCTGCTTGTACAGGCCGATCGGAATATAGGGGATTTCGTCGAAGGCGACTGCCTGGATCTCGCGGCAGATGCGCCGCTGCTCCGCGAGCTCGGACGCCGCCAGCCACTGGCTGCGCAAGGGTCCCATCTTCTCGCTCGCATACCAGCCGGCGACCTTGCCTTCGCCGCGGATGTTGGTGTTGCCGGCCGGGTTGAGCCAGTCGATGCCCTGCCAGTTACCGACCGCCGCGCTCCAGCCGCCCTGCCCGATCGGATCCTTCTTCAACTGGCGCTGCAAGACGACGGCGAAGTCGAGCCCGGCATATTCGACATTCATGCCGGCCTTGCGCAAACTATCGACCGCGATCTCGCCGAGCGGCTTCTGTGCCAGCGAGTTGGTGGGGACCAGTACCACGATCTTCTCGCCATTGTAGCCGGCGGCCTTCAGGTCGGCCCTGACCTTGTCGTAGTTGCGCGGGCCGCGGAACACGTCGAGGCCAACGTCGCTCGCCATCGGCGTATCAGGTGCGAAGAAGCCGATCGGCGAGACCTGGAACGCCGGATCGGTGCCGGCGACGGCCGTCATGAAGGCGGACTGGTCGATGGCGCCGAGCAAGGCACGGCGGACGGCCGGATTATCGAACGGCGGCTGCAAATGATTGAGGCGCAGCATGCAGGCGTAGCCTCTGGGATCGAGGATGCGCGTCTCGATGTCGCCCGCGGCCTTGATGATCGGCAGCAGATCGTGCGGCGTGGTCTCCTGCCAGTCCTGCTCGCCGGTCTGGAGCGCGGCAACACCGGTGCCGGCATCGGGCGTGGTGGTCCAGACCACGCGGTCGTAATGCACGATCTTGGGACCCGCCGTCCAATCCGGCTTGCCGTCGGTGCGCGACTGATAGCGCTCGAATTTGGCGTAGGCGTTGCGGGCGCCCTGCACGCGCTCGTCGGCGAGATAACGGAACGGACCGCTGCCGATGACGTCGGTCAACGGCTTGAACGGGTCCTGGCTCGCCAGCCGCTCCGGCATCATGAAGCAGGGATTGATCGCGGCCTTGCCCAGCGCCTGCGGCAGCAGCGGAAACGGACGCTTGAGGCGAAAGCGGATGGTGCGATCGTCCGCCGCCGACAATTCGGCAGTCGCCTCCATCAGCTCGCCGCCAAAACCGTCGCGCGCCGCCCAGCGGCGAATGCTGGCGACGCAATCGCGGGCAAGCACGCGCTCGCCGTCGTGCCAGAACAAGCCGTCACGCAAGCTGAGGTCCCACTGCAGCTGGTCGCCCGAGATCGCATGGCCCGACAGCATCTGCGGCGAGACCTGGAGCGAGGAGCTCATGCCATAGAGCGTGTCGTAGACCATGAAGCCATGGTTTCGCGACACCTGCGCGGTCGAGTAGATCGGATCGACAAAGGCGAGATCGATCACGGGAATGAAGCGCAGCGTGCTCTGGGATTCGGCACGGACGATGCCCGGCAACGAAAGCGCCGGCACGGCTGCGGCGGCCTTGAGGAGCGAACGGCGAGAGATGGGCATTCCAAGAAGCTCCAGAGATCTTACGTATTCAACAACACCGCGCCGATCGCAGCCGCGACCGCCTGCTGCGCCGGTTCGATCACGGGCACGCCGATCGCTTCCGCAATCGCCGCGCGATGCGAGGCCATGCCGGCGCAGCCCATCACCACGACATCGGCGCGATAGTGCGTGACCAGCGCACGACCAGCGTCGATCAACCGGCCGCGGATATCCGCGCCTGCGGTTTCCGCCGCGCTTGCACCGACCGACCAGCTTCCGGCATAGCGGCTGTCGACGCCCATCACCCGCGCCATGCGCTGCTGGCGGCGGATGCTCGATGGCGACAGCGCAATGACGCCATAACGTTCGCCCAGCATCAGCGCTCGAAAGATCCCGCATTCGGCGATGCCCAGCACCGGACGGCCGCCGGCCGCCTCGCGCACCGCATGCAGGCCGGGATCGCTGAAGCAGGCGAGCACGAAGGCATCCGCATCGTCGCGCGTGACGCGGTTGACCAGCGGCATCACGACGCTGTCAGAATCGCGCTGCGAGCTGATGCTTGGCGGTCCCTCGGCAAGCCCGACGACCTCGATGTCGGGCCCGCCGGCGATGCGCAGCGGCGCCACCGCCTCGTCGATCGCCGCCGTGACCGACGCCGACGAGTTGGGGTTGATGACGAGGATGCGGCGACGGGTCATGGCACTCCTCAACGGTTGGCGGCCTCGTGGCGCAGGAAGTTCTCAGCGATCTTCTCGCCGGTGGTGATCCAGACGTCCGGGCACGATTTTGCGTAGGTCAGGAACTCGCGCAGCAGGCGCAGCCGCATCGGACGGCCGCTGCATTGCGGATGCAGCACGGTCGTCACCATCGCACCCCAGTCCCTGGTTTCGTCGAGCTCGTCCTTCCAGATCGAGAGCACGTGCTCCTTGGGGAAGATCGAGCGCGGGCTGAAGCGCGCCGACAGACCATGCATCCAGTCATCATAGCTCGCCGTCACCGGCAGCTCGATCGTACCGGGCTTGCCGTCGGCGAGGCGATGCCGATAGGGCCGCACGTCGTCGCGGAACGAGGACGTGTAGACGATGCCGTGACGCACGAGTGCTGCGCGCAGCTCCTCGGTGAATTCGCCGTATGGCGCCCGATAGCCGGTCGGCTTGACGCCGAGCCGACGCTTCAGCGCTTCGAAGCCGCGCTCCAGCTCCTCCTCGATCCAGGGATCGCCGGGATCCGGCAGGAGATGATGATAGCCGTGATGGCCGATCTCGTGGCCGGCCTTGAGGATCGACTCCGCCATCGCCGGATGCGCATCGACCGACCAGCCCGTGACGAAGAACGTCGCCTTGAGATCGAGCTGATCGAGCAGCTCCAGCAGCTTTGGCGTGCCGACGCGCGCCTCGTAGCCGCCATAGCTCATGGTGATGAGCCGCTGGGCGTGCACGGCGTCCTTGCTGGTCCACGCGCTTTCCGCGTCGACGTCGAAGGACAGGAACATCGCCGATGTGTACGGCTTCGGCCAGGGATATTCCGGTGCGGGATCCGCGGTGTTGGCTGGGGTGAGCGGAATGCTCTGGAGGGCCTTACTGTCCAGCATTGATGGTCGCCTTTTCGAGTGCGTTGTCTGTCAGTTTCCACTTGGCAAGCAGGGTCTTGTAGGTGCCGTCGGCGATCAGCGCGTCGACCGCCTCCAGCATTGCCTGCTGAAGTGCCTTTTCCTTGACCGGCAGCGCAATGCCGGTGAACTGCGTTGCGAAGGGATCGCCGACCGGGGCATAGGTGCCCGGCTCGAGATCCATCACATAGGGCAGCGTCTCGTTGCCCTGCACGGCGGCGTCGATGCGGCCCTGCCTGAGCTGCGTGCGCGCATCTGCCGAGCCATCCGTGCCGACGAACTGGATCGGGTTGCTGCCGCAGTTCTTCTGGCTCCACTTGTCGATCTCGGCCGGAAACATGGTCCGGCGGCTGGCGCCGACCTTCTTTCCGCACAGTGCAGCCATGTCCTTGAACTCGGACGCACGGGACTGCTGCACGAAGAATTTTGGGCCGCTACGCAAATAGTCGACGAAGGAGGCAATGTCGTGCCGGCTCGCATAGTCGGTGAAGCCGGACAGGATGGCGTCCACCCGACCCGTCGAAATCGACGGCATGAACTCGGCAAAGCTGGTTTCGGTCCATTCGATCTTGACGCCGAGCTTGCGCCCGAGCGCCTCGCCGAGATCGATGTCGAAGCCCGACAGCGCGTTGGTCGCGGGATCGCGGAACTCCATCGGCGGATAGTTCGGCACCAGCGCCACCTTGAGGCTGCCGCGCTTGGCGATTTCAGGCGGCAGCTCGATCGCCCAAGCCTTAGTACCAAGCGCCGAGACGCTCATGGCACCGAAAAGCGCCGCCGCAACAAAAAGTCTTTTCATCAATACGCCCCCATTTCAGATCACAGCCGAAAGAAATGCCTTGGTGCGCTCTTCGCGCGGCGCGCCCAGCACTTCGGACGCGCGGCCCTGTTCGACGATCGCGCCCTGGTCCATGTAGACGACGCGGTCGGCGACCTCGCGGGCAAAGCCGAGCTCGTGCGTCACCACCATCATGGTCATGCCGCTCTTCGCCAGCTCCTTCATCACCGCGAGCACTTCGCCGACGAGCTCGGGATCGAGCGCGCTGGTCGGCTCGTCGAACAGCATCAGCATCGGCTTCATCGCGAGCGCCCGCGCAATCGCGACGCGTTGCTGCTGGCCGCCCGAGAGTTGCGCGGGATACGAATTGGCCTTCGCCGAGAGCCCAACGCGCCGCAGCAGTTCGATCGCCTCGGCGCGGACCTCGTCGGCCTTGCGGCCCTGCACCTGCAGCGGGCCTTCGGTGATGTTCTCCAGCGCGGTCTTGTGCGGAAACAGATTGAAGCGCTGGAACACCATGCCGGTCTTCAGCCGCTGCCGCCCGATCTCGTTCTCGCTGAGGCGATGCAACCGCCCGCTTTGCTCGCGCACGCCAAGCAATTCGCCATCGAGCCAGATGCCGCCGCTATCGATGACAGCGAGCTGGTTGATGCAGCGAAGCAGCGTGGTTTTGCCGGAGCCGGAGGCGCCGATCAGGCACATCACCTCGCCGGGCCAGACGTCGAGCGAGACGTTCTTGAGAGCCTGAAACTCTCCAAAACTCTTGCTCACCGAGCGGATCGCGACGAGGGGTTTTGTCATCGCGCCAACCGCATGGTGCCGCGTGCAAAACGGCGTTCGAGCAGCATCTGGAGCGGCGTCAAGATCGAGACCACGAGCAGATACCAGAGCCCGGCGACGATCAGCAGCTCGATCACGCGGGAATTGGCGTAATAGATGTTTTCGGCGTTATGCAGCACTTCCGGATACTGGATGACGCTCGCGAGCGACGTCGCCTTCACCATGCCGATGAACTCGTTGCCGAGCGGCGGGATCACGACGCGCATCGCCTGCGGCAGGATGATCCGGCGCAGCGCGCGCAGCCGTCCCATGCCGATCGCCTGCGCTGCCTCATATTGCCCGATGTCGACCGACAGCATGCCGGCGCGCATGACTTCGGAAGTGTAGGCGCCCTGGTTGATGCCGAGCCCGAGCAGGGCCGCGAGGAACGGCGTCATGACGTCGACGGCGCGCGCGGACCACAGGCCGGGAATGCCGATGGTCGGAAATACCAGCGCGAGATTGAACCACAACAGCAGTTGCAGGATCAGCGGCGTGCCGCGGAACAGCCAGGTGTAGCCGGCGGCCACCGTCTTCAGCACCGGATTCGGCGACAGCCGCATGATCGCAACGACGATTCCGAGGAAGATGCCGAGTCCCATTGCCAGCACCGCCATCACCATGGTGTTGACGATGCCCTCGATGATCACTTTTGCGGTGATGAAGCGGCTGACATAGGACCATTCGATCTGGCCATTGGCAAACGCCCGCGCGATCGCCGCCAGCACCAGGACGATCAGGGCCGCGCTCAGCCAGCGAAACCAGTGCGGCTCGCGCGCGATCCGCATTCCCGACAGATCGGGAAAACCTTCCGCGAGTGCCGGGGCCGCCTTCATTGCGGTGCCGCGTTCAGCATGGGCTGGGTGACCGCATTCGCACCCAGACCCCATTTGTCGAGAACTGCCTTGTAGGAACCATCCGCGATCATCACGGTGAGTTTCTCCGTCACGACTTCACGGAGCGCGGCATCGTCCTTGCGGAACATGATGCCTTGGTAGCCCTTCGCGAAGGACTCGCCGACGACGCGGTACTTGCCCGGCTCCTGCGTCTGCGCATAAGGCAACGTCTCGCTGCCCTGTACGGCAGCGTCGATGCGGCCCTGCTTGAGCTGGTTACGGACGTCGATCGAGTTCTCGCCCGGCACATATTGGATGGCTGGCTTGCCGCCCGCCTCGCAATTCTGCTTGCTCCACTTCTCGATCTCGACCGGAAAGCTGGTGCTGCGGGTGGTGCCGACCTTCTTGCCGCAGAGATCGGTCGCATCCTTGGCCGCACTGTCCGCCATCACGAAGAACTGCGGGCCGGTCGTGAGGTAATCGACGAAATCGGCGCTCTCGCGTCGCGAGGCACGATCGGAGATGCCGGAGATGATGAAATCGGCACGCTTGGTCTGGAGCGACGGAATCAGCTCGGCGAACGGCGTCTCGCTCCAGACGATCTTGAGGCCACCGAGCCGCTTGGCGAGTTCGTTCGCGAGGTCGATGTCGAGCCCGACCAGCTCGTTGCTGGCGGGATCACGGTATTCCATCGGCGCGTAGGTGGAATTGACCGTGAGCTTGAGCGTGCCCGCCTGCTTGATCTCCGCCGGAAGCTCCGCGGATTGCGCAGACGTCACGGCAGCCAGCGCTGCGAAACCGAGAGAAAGCGAGAGGCGTATCATGTCAGCTCCTTTGCCAGCGCTGTGCCAGATCGTCAGTCCGCGTCGAGCACGGCCGGCTCGATGACGCCGGCGCGCTCGGTGATCACCCTGTATTGCTCAGGCCGCCGGTGGGCGGCGAAATTGAACATCTTGTCCTTGCCCTGACGGCAGAGATCGAGGTCCAGATCGGCGACGATCACCTCGTCGGTCAGGGTCGCGGCCTGAGCAACGATGCGTCCGTTGGGATCGACGATGCAGGAGCCGCCGATCAGGCCCGAGCCGTCCTCGTCGCCGGCCTTGGCGACCGAGATCGCCCAGGTCGCGTTCATGTAGGCATTGGCCTGCGTCACCAGCGTCGAATGGAAGGTGCGCAGCGAAGCATCTTCCGTGGCGCCGCCATTGGGATCATAGGCCGCCGAATTGTAACCGATGCAGACGAGCTCGACGCCTTGCAGGCCGAGCACGCGCCAGGATTCCGGCCAGCGTCGATCGTTGCAGATCATCATGCCCATGATCGCATGTGCCCATGCCGAGCCGGCACGGAACGCGGGAAAGCCGAGGTCGCCATATTCGAAATAGCGCTTCTCGAGCTGCTGGTAGCGCGCGCCCTCGCGCGGCTCGACCGAGCCCGGCAGATGCACCTTGCGATAGCGGCCGAGAATCTCGCCGTCGCGATCGACCAGGATGGCGCAATTGTAACGGCGTCCTTCGGCGGTCAACTCGGCATAGCCGACATAGAAACCGACGCGCAGCGCACGCGCACGATCGAACAGTTTTGCCACGGCCGGGTTCGGCATGCCGTGCTCGAAATAGTGGTCGAGCGCATCGCCCTCCAGGAGCCAGCGCGGGAAGAAGGTGGTGAAGGCAAGCTCGGGAAACACCACGAGGCTGGCGCCGCGGCTCGCCGCTTCCTCCAGCATGGCAAGCATTCGCGATAGCGTATGCTCGCGCGTATCGGCTTTCTGCGTCGGCCCCATCTGGGCTGCGGCGGCGCGAAGGACACGAACCAAGACTGCCTCCAATCTGTGCGCAATGCTGCCTCAATGGGCGAATGAACCCTTTGATCCAGCATGCAAATCCGCGACCATTAGGCGCAAGGAGGGCTGCAAAAGCAATTCATCGTGCTATGATGTTTTGACCTAGAGTATAATCGGCGGTGATATGAACCTGCGCCAGCTCGAGATCCTGCGTGCCGTCATCCGCCATCACACCACGGTGGCGGCGGCCGACGAGCTGGCACTGTCGCAGCCCGCGGTCAGCAATGCGCTGAAGACGATGGAGGCGCAGGCGGGCTTTGCGCTGTTCGAGCGCGTCAACAACCGGCTGTTTCCGACCGCGGAAGCCATGGCGCTCTACAAGGAGAGCGAGGCGATTTTTGCGCTGCACGCCAAGCTCGAGAACCGCGTCCGCGATCTGCGCGAGAACCGCGCCGGACATCTAGCCATCGTGGCAACGCCGCCGCTCGCCTACAGCATCATTCCCTCCGCGCTATCGGGCTTCCTGCGCCGGCGTCCGGAGACACGCGTGTTCTTCGACGTCAGGCGCTATGAGGGCATCATCGAGGGCGTGCTCAGCCGCGTTGCCGAGCTCGGCTTCGCGCTCGGGCTGACCCATCATCCCGGCATCGCGCATGAGGTGGTGCACACCGGCGAGATGGTCTGCGTGCTGCCGCCACAGCATCCGCTCGCCGACAAGCCAGTGATCTCGGCCGCGGATCTGTCCGGTCTCCCCTTCATCGGGCTCGAGCGCGGCACGCGGCTCGGCGAAGCCGTGCGCGACAGCTTTGCGCGCGCCGGCGCGTCGTTCCAGCCGACGGTCGAGGTGCGCTATTGCAATACGGCCTGCGTGCTCGCGGCCGCAGGCGTCGGCGCCGCCGTGGTCGATCCCTTCTCGCCGCGCCAGAACGGTGGCCACGGCCTCGTGGTCCGGCCGTTCACGCCGACGACGCGCGCGGTCGCCTACATGCTATGGTCGGAAGCCGAGCCGCTGTCGCGTCTGGCCAAGGCGTTTCTCGCCGAGATCCGCAAGGAGAGTGCGCAGTTGGAGCGCACAGCGCCACACCAGCAACATGGGGCAGGAAGCGACTGAGCTTCGCAATCTTTGACCTGAGGGGCACATGGCACGCATCACCATCATCGAGACCGGACAGGTTCCGCCAAAATATCGCGAACAGCACGGCTCGTTTCCGGACATGTTCGAGCGCATGGTCCACGCCGAGGATCCGACGGCTACGGTTGACGTCGTCAGCATCCCGAATGGCGATGCGCTGCCCGATCCGGGCAAGCTCGAGGCCGTGCTGATCACCGGTGCTGCCGCCGGCGTCTATGACGGGCTCGACTGGATCACACCGCTGGAAGATTTCGTGCGCAGCGCTTACGCCAACAAGACGCCGATGGTGGGCATCTGCTTCGGCCATCAGCTGATCGCACAGGCGCTCGGCGGCACCGTGCGCAAATCCGAGAAGGGCTGGGGCATCGGCCGGCACGTCTATCAGGTGCTGCCGGAGAACGGCGTCGTCGAGGGCGAGGCCGTCGCCATCGCCTGCTCGCATCAGGACCAGGTGATCGAGGCGCCAAACGACGCGCTCACGATCCTCTCGTCGGAATTTACCCCGCATGCCGGCCTGCTCTACGCCAATGGCGCAACGCTGACCGTACAGCCGCATCCGGAGTTCGACGTGGAGTTCGCGCAAGTGTGCTGCGAATTGCGCGACGGCAAAGCGCCGGATGATGTCCTGGCAACGGCAAGGGATTCGCTGGCGCAGCCGATGGACAACGCGAAGCTCGGTGGGGCGATTACGCGGTTCCTCGCGCGCAAATCTGCCCCCTCATCCTGAGGAGCGGCCGAAGGCCGCGTCTCGAAGGATCGAGGCCCCCGCTGCAGCGGCGGGGCCTGCATGGTTCGAGACGCCGCGGGGCCTGTCATCGGGCCGCGCGTTGCGCGGACCCGGTGGCGGCTCCTCACCATGAGGGATGAGAGTTCAGAACGGATCCGTTCCCAGCCCCGGCACATCCGCCGGCCGCGGCCCGGGCGCGGCCCAGTGGAACCGGCGATCCTTCTCCGCAATCGTGATGTCGTTGATCGAGGCCTCGCGCCGCCGCATCAGGCCGTGCTCGTCGAACTCCCACTGCTCGTTGCCGTAGGAGCGATACCACTGGCCGCTCGCGTCGTGCCATTCATACTGGAAGCGCACCGCGATGCGGTTCTCGTCGAAGGCCCAGAGATCCTTGATCAGGCGATACTCCTGCTCCTTCTCCCATTTGCGGGTCAGGAACGCCACGATGGCCTCGCGGCCCTGAAACACTTCCGAGCGATTGCGCCAGCGGCTGTCCTCGGTATAGGCTAGCGAGACTTTCACCGGATCGCGCGAATTCCAGGCGTCCTCGGCCATGCGCGCCTTTTGCGCGGCGGTCTCACGGGTGAAGGGCGGAAGCGGCGGGCGCGACATGATGGCCTCATCGGTTGGTTTGGAGGCGCAATCTATCGCTGCATTTGACGGAGTCGATAGGCCGTGACCTGTCGGCCGATCACTTATCGGGCGATCAGGAAATCAAATCGGCCTTCATCAGAGCGCGGATCGATTTCGGGATCGGTTGCGCCCGGCCGCCGCTGATGAAAGCGACGCGCACCTCAGCCTTGACCAGCACGTCCGTACCGCGCCGCACCTCCTGCGCCAGCATGATGGAAGCCCCCTTCACGGCAACGGGCCAGGTCACGACATCGAGCACGTCGTCCATCCGTGCAGGTTTGAGAAAATCCAGATGCATCGAGCGCACGACGAAGGCAAAGCCCGCGCCTTCGGTCTCGGGTTGATCGAACAGCGCCTGCTGCTCGGCACCCATCAGCCGCAGATGATTGGTGCGCCCGCGCTCCATGTAGCGCAGGTAATTGGCATGATAGACGATGCCCGAGAAATCCGTGTCCTCGTAGTAGACGCGGACCTGCATGTGGTGGCGGCCGTCGCGGATCTCGCCGTCGAGATGAGCTGTCACGTCGCGAGCCTCTTCACTTGTCGCTACCGGCCCGTTTTGCGCAAAAACGGCCGGCTGCGCAAGCCGGCTAGGACACAGTTGCCACCGGCGCCCGCCCCAGCGTCACCTCGACGATCTCGGGCGGCACACCGACGCGGACCGGCATGATGCTGCAGCCGAGGCCGCCTGAGATGATGACGTCGCACTTCAGCCGGAGATGGCCGTAGACGAGTGGAACGCCGCGCTGCTGCGGAAGCGCCGGCGACCAGCCGAACAGGCGGATCTGACCACCATGGGTGTGACCGGACAGCTGGAGCGCGACACGCGCGGGCACGCGCGTCGCGATATAGGGCTCATGCGCGAGCAGGACGATTGGGGCGTCGTCCGTGACCTTTGCGAGCGTCGCGGTGAGATCGTCAGCACCGAAACGCTGAGCGCGGCCGTAGCGCTGCGACGGCGCATAGGCGAGTTGATCGCCGAGGCCGGCGAGCCAGAACGGGCGCCCATCCTTGGTGAGACGCACGACGTCGTTCTCGTAGACGGGGATGCCAGCCGCTTCCAGCGCACGGTGGGCGACCGTCGGCCCGCGCCCGGCCCGCTGCACGATCTTGTCGTCCCAATAGTCGTGGTTGCCCATGACCGCATGAATACCGAGCGGCGCCTTGAGACCGCTCAGCACCCCCGCCCATTCGCTGGCCGGGATGATGCGCGTGACATGGTGATGACCGGCGACATAGTCGCCGAGCAGCACGATGAGGTCGGCGTTCAGCGCGTTGGTCCGCTCGACGATGGCCTCGATCCGGTCCAGCGACATCCAGGGATCGCAGGCATGGATGTCGGCGATGACGGCGATCTTCAGCGGAAAATCCGTCGGCCATTGCCGCGGCTTTGGATGATAGCGCGTCACGCGCAGCCGCAACACCGGCTCGACGCCGACGCCATAAGCGGCGGTCGAGACGCCGAGGGCGGAGAGACCGCCGATGGAACGGATAAGATGACGCCGATTGATCATGGAAGTCCGCTTCTGATGCACTTGCTTGATGCGGTCGGATTTGAGCGGAATTGGGGTGCGCTTGTGCAGATCGTCTGCACGAGATTACCGGAAGTTCATGACACCGGGACGCTGCGCGACTGCGCGAGATCAATCGTCGCTCTCGTCCGTGCCGAACAGGCCGAACTGGGCTGCCGCATCACGCGATGGCTCGGCGATACCGAGATGACGGAAGGCGTGGGAGGTGAGGAGGCGGCCGCGCGGCGTGCGCTGGAGGTAGCCGCACTGAATGAGATACGGCTCGATGATGTCCTCGATCGCATCGCGCGGCTCCGACAGCGCCGCCGCCATCGTCTCGACGCCGACCGGGCCACCGCCATAGTTCATCGCGATAGTCGTGAGATAGCGACGGTCCATCGCATCGAGGCCGGCCGCGTCGACCTCGAGCGCACTGAGCGCATGGTCGGCAATCTTGCGGTCGATCTTGTCGGCATTGGCGGCCGAGGCAAAATCGCGCACACGACGCAACAGGCGGCCGGCGATGCGCGGCGTACCGCGGGCACGGCGCGCGATCTCGTTGGCACCATCGGCGCTCATGCCGACATTGAGCACGCGCGCGCCGCGGGTGACGATGCTCTCCAGCTCCTCGATCGTATAGAAGTTGAGGCGGACCGGAATGCCGAAGCGATCGCGCAAGGGGTTGGTCAGCAGACCCGCGCGCGTGGTGGCGCCGACCAGCGTGAACTTCGACAGCTCGATCTTGACCGAACGCGCCGCAGGCCCCTCGCCGATGATGAGGTCGAGCTGAAAGTCCTCCATCGCGGGATAGAGCACCTCCTCGACCGCCGGGCTGAGGCGATGGATCTCGTCGATGAAGAGCACGTCGCGCTCTTCGAGATTGGTCAGGAGCGCGGCGAGATCGCCGGCCTTGGCAATCACGGGGCCTGAGGTGGCGCGAAAGCCGACGCCAAGTTCTTTCGCCACGATCTGCGCCAGCGTGGTCTTGCCGAGGCCGGGCGGACCGACGAACAACACGTGATCCAGCGCCTCGCCGCGCTTGCGCGCTGCCTCGATGAAGATCGAGAGATTCTTGCGCGCCTGCTGCTGGCCGACGAAGTCGGACAGCGATTGCGGACGCAGCGCGGTGTCGCCGACGTCATCGCTGCGGCGCTCGGGCGAAACCATGCGGTTGGCCTTGGGATCGCTCACTTCGCGAGCTCCTTCAGGCCGAGGCGAATAAGCTGCGCCGTCTCGGCGTTTTCACCGGCACTGCGCGAGGCCGAGGCAATCGCCGCAGCGGCCTGCGGCTGGCCGTAGCCGAGATTGACCAGCGCGGAGATGGCATCCGCCACCGGGCGCGGCGCGCGCTGCTCGTCGACGGCACCGGCGAGATGCACGACGGCGGGATCGACATTGGCGAAGGCCGGCGTCTTGTCCTTCAACTCGGTGACGATGCGCTCGGCGACCTTGGGCCCGACGCCGGGGGTGCGCGCCACGGCGGCCTTGTCGCGCAGAGCAATCGCATTGGCGAGATCGGCCGGCGCCAGCGTGCCGAGCACGGCGAGCGCGACCTTGGCGCCAACGCCCTGCACGGTCTGGAGCAGTCGAAACCATTCGCGCTCCTGGTCGGTGCGGAAGCCGAACAGTTTTATCTGATCCTCACGGACATAGGTTTCGATCGAGAGCACCGCTGCTTCGCCGGGCGACGGCAGATGCTGCAGCGTCCGCGCCGAGCAATGCACCTGGTAGCCGACGCCACCGACGTCGAGGACGACATAGTCCTCACCGTAGGAATCGATCAGGCCCTTGAGCTTGCCGATCATAGTCCCACCACCTTCAGCCTGAGCGCCGCGCTCTGGCGGTGATGGGCGTGGGTGATGGCGATGGCGAGCGCGTCGGCGGCGTCCGCTGACGGCGGCTCGGCCTTGGGCAGCAGGATCTTCAGCATCATCGCGATCTGTTGCTTGTCGGCGTGGCCGGCGCCGACCACCGTCTTCTTCACCTGGTTCGGGGCGTATTCGGCGACAGAGATGCCGAACATTGCGGGCGCCAGCATGGCGACGCCACGGGCCTGGCCGAGTTTCAGCGTCGCGACGCCGTCCTTGTTCACAAAGGTCTGCTCGACCGCGGCTTCCATCGGATCGTGACCGGAGAGAACCGCCGTAAGCCCCTCATGGATCGCGAGCAGCCGGCTCGACAGCGGCAAATGATCCGGCGGTTCCACCGAACCGCAGGCGATATAGATCAAGCGGTTGCCGTCGGCCTCGATCACGCCCCAGCCGGTGCGGCGCAGGCCGGGGTCGATGCCGATGATGCGAACGGGTTGGCGAATCGGGAGCGCGGTCATGGGCCAGTGATAGCGGTTGGCCCATGATAGCGAAACAGAAACAGAACAGAAGTCCCCGGAGAAAGGGGCCTGAGCCCTACCCGCCCATCTTGGCGATCAGCGCGTCCGAAATCTCGAAATTGGCATAGACGTTCTGGACGTCGTCGTGCTCGTTGAGCAGGTCCATCAGCTTCAAGAGCTTCTCGCCGGTCTCGTCGTCAACGGCGACCGTGTTCTGCGGCTTCCAGATCAGCGCGGCCTTGCGCGGCTCGCCGAACTTGGCCTCGAGCGCCTTGGCGACGTCGCGGTAGCCTTCGGTCGAGGCGTAGATCTCGTGTCCGCCTTCGCCCGAGACCACGTCGTCGGCGCCGGCCTCGATCGCGGCATCGAGCACGGCATCGTCATCGGCGACGCTGCGGTCGTATTCGATGATGCCGGTGCGGTCGAACATGAAGGAGACCGAGCCGGTTTCGCCGAGATTGCCGCCGGATTTGGTGAAGAAGGAGCGGATGTCGGAGGCGGCGCGGTTACGGTTGTCGGTCAGGGCCTCGACGATCACGGCGACGCCGCCGGGGCCATAACCCTCGTAGCGGATCTCGTCATAGTTCTCGCCCTCATTGCCGAGCGCCTTCTTCACGGCGCGCTCGATATTGTCCTTCGGCATGTTCTCCTGGCGCGCCGCGATGATGGCCGCGCGCAGGCGCGGGTTCATGTTGGGGTCGGGCGTGCCGAGCTTGGCTGCGACAGTGATTTCCCGCGCCAGCTTGCCGAACAGCTTCGACTTCTGGGCATCCTGCCGGCCCTTGCGGTGCATGATGTTCTTGAATTGGGAATGTCCGGCCATGCGTGATCTTCTCTAGGGAATCGTGCGCCAAAAGTGAGCTTGGGGAAGCGCGGCCTTATAGGCCGCCAACCCACCGGAATGAAAGAGCCTCTCATACTTTAAGGTAATACAGTAGTCGCCCGTGCCCGGAAGTCAGGCATCGTTAACCCTGATTTCATTCCGGCTTGCGAAAATAGCCTCCGCCCGTCTCCCGACAAGAGTAGACCCAATGGCGTTCGCATTATTTCGGAAGCGCCTGCCGGATACGGCCGCACCGGCCCCAGCCCTGCAGGCTGCGCAGCCGGCGGCCGCGCCGGCCACCGAGGTCGATTCGGCCCGGGAAATCCTGGAACTGCTGGAACTCGAGCTCGGCGCCATGATCCGCCAGCTCGAGCGCGCGGCCAATTCGGTCGCGGGCGGCGCCGAGGCGACCGCGGTGACGCTTGCCGATATCCGCCAGCGTACCGATGCGCTGACCGGGCGGACCAACGCCGCGCAGTCGAACGCCTCGGGCTTTGCCCATGCCGCCGACAAGTTCACCCAATCCGCGCAAGGCATCGGCGCGCAGGTCCGCGAGGCCGGCAAGCTCGCCGATGAGGCCAGCGCCGCAGCGCAAGAGGCCCGCGCCAATGTCGACCGCCTGCGCGAATCCTCCGCGGCGATCGGCAATGTCGTCAATCTGATCGCCCAGATCGCGCGGCAGACCACGCTGCTCGCGCTCAACTCCACCATCGAGGCCGCGCGCGCCGGTGCGGCCGGCAAGGGCTTTGCCGTCGTCGCCACCGAGGTCAAGGCGCTCGCGGTACAGACCCAGGGTGCCACCGAGGAGATCTCCAGGAAGATCGACGCACTGCAGCGCGACGCCGCCGGCTCGGCGGACGCGGTGCACCGCATCTCGCAGGCGATCGAGGCGATCCGCCCGGTGTTCGACACCGTCAACGGCGCGGTCGCCGAGCAGACCGCCACCACCGGCGAGGTCTCCGGCAACGCGACCAGTGCATCGCAGTTCATCATCGCGGTCGGCGAAAGCGCGGCCGAGATCGACGCCGCGACCAAGGCCGCCGAGACCCATGGCGAGAACGTCGCCAGCGCCGGCAAGGCCGTGACGACCTTTGCCCGGAAGCTGAAATCGCGCTGCGCCGTGCTGCTCCGCCAGAGCGAGCATGACGACCGCCGCAAGACCGAACGGCTGCCCTGCCACCTCACATTCGAAACTCCGCGCGGCGTGCTGCCGGTCTACGAGATCGCGATGGACGGCGTCTTGATCGGTGGTAGCGAAGCAGGCCGGCTGGCGCCGCAGGCGATCATCGACGGCAGCCTCGAAGACGTCGGCGCCTGCCGCCTGCGCGTGATCGAGCAGTCCAAGGCCGGCGCCCGCACGCAATTCGTCAGCCCGAACGCCGCGCAGCGCGAGAAGATCGAAGACAAGCTCTGGTCGATCCACGAGGAGAACACCGAGTTCGTCACCCGCGCGATGGAGGCCGGCACCGCGCTGACCCGGATTTTCGAGCAGGCCGTCGCGCGCGGCGAGGTCAGGATGGATGACCTCTTCGACACCGACTACGCCGAGATATCAGGCACCAATCCGCAGCAATACCGCACAAGATATCTGGACTGGGCCGACCGCGCGCTGCCGCCGTTCCAGGAAGCCTTTCTCGCCAAGGAACCGCGCATGGCGTTCTGCGCCATGGTCGACCGCAACGGCTTCCTGCCGGTGCACAACAAGATCTACTCGCATCCGCAGCGGCCGGGCGACGCCGCCTGGAACATGGCCAACAGCCGCAACCGCCGCATCTTCAACGATCCGGCGGGGCTGGCCGCGGCGCACAATTTGCGGTCGTACCTGATCCAGAGCTATGCGCGCGACATGGGCAACGGCAACACCGTGATGATGCGCGAGATCGACGTCCCGATCCGCGTGCAGGGCCGGCACTGGGGCGGATTTCGCACGGCTTACAAGCTGTAGGGCATGGTCCGAAAAAGTGTGCAGCGGTTTTTCGACAAGACCATGCCCAAACTCAAAAACTAAGGCCCGAATTGTGCCTTAGTGCGCTCTCGGGCAAGACGCGGCCCGCGAATCACGTCTTTAGGTGAAGTTGGAATGGGAATGCCGCGGAGGGCCGGCGAACGGCTCTGACTTGAGGAAGGCCGTAAATGTCCCTCGCCCAGCTTGCAGTCATGGACACCGCATCCAACCGGACGCTCGCCGAGCGGCTGATCGACCAGCTCGCCGACCGGATCGGCGGGCTCGGCGTCGAGCTCGCCGACATCGCCGGCAATGTGCAGGAGGTCGCCAACCGCGTCGCCAACCAGTCGGAGCGGTTCCATCACCTGCAGAAGACGGCGGAGACCATGGTCTCTGCCAACCACGACATCGCCAACGCCTCGCAGGCGGTGCAGTCGACCACGTCGGCGGCGGTCGGCGAGATCGCGCAGTCGCGCGGCGCGGTCGACACCGCGGTCAGCCATATTTCCGAGCTCGTCGCGGCGGTGGAGCGGATCGAGGTACGCCTCTCCGCCGTCGGCTCGGCGCTGGCGCAGGTCGCAAAAGTCTCCGGCTCGATCGAGGCGATTGCCAAGCAGACCAATCTGCTGGCGCTGAACGCAACGATCGAGGCCGCGCGGGCCGGCACTGCCGGACGCGGCTTTGCCGTGGTCGCAAGCGAGGTCAAGAACCTCGCCGAGGCAACCCGGCAGGCCACCCACCAGATCTCCGACACCGTGCGCGATCTCGACGGCCAGATCGAAGGCCTGATCGGCGAGAGCAGCGACGCATCCCAGCGCGCGAAGACCGCCGGCGAAGGTGCCCAGCAGATTTCCGGCATCATCTCGCGCGTCCAGCAGGGCTTTGCCTCGGTGGAAGCCGAGATCGACAGCGTCACGCGTGCGGCGACCTCCAATCTCGGCCATTGCGACACCGTTATCAACGAGCTCAACGAGCTCGCCAAGGGCGTCGACCTTTCCTCGCGCGATCTCAGGAGCGCCGACCAGCGTGTCACGAAACTGCTCGACACCTCCGAGGGGCTGATCGCTCTGATCGCCGACAGCGGCGTGGAGACGTCGGATGCGCCGCTGATCCGCGTTGTCGTCGATACCGCCAAGCGGATCTCGGCCGAGTTCGAGGCCGCGGTCGATCGCGGCGAGATCACGCTCGACCAGCTCATGGACGAGAACTACCGGGAAATCGCCGGCACCGATCCCAAGCAGTACAACACCGCCTATGTCGACTTCACCGACCGCGTGCTGCCCGCGATCCAGGACCCGATCCAGAAGTCCGACCCCCGCATCGTTTTCTGCGTCGCCTGGGCCAAGGGCGGCTATTTGCCGACCCACAATCCCAACTACCGCCTGCCGCAGGGCAAGGACCCCGTCTGGAACAACGCCAATTGCCGCAACCGCCGCCTGTTCACCGACCGCGCGGTGAAAAAGGTCGCGGCCAACACAAAGCCGTTCCTCCTGCAGACCTACCGCCGCGACATGGGCGGCGGGCAATTCGTCCTGATGAAGGATTTGTCGTCGCCGATTACGGTCCGCGGCAAGCACTGGGGCGCATTCCGGATGGGTTTCCGGCAGGGCTGAAGCCCCACACGACGATCGATCCGGATCAAAACGTCGAAAACAACCCCATGCACAGTAGCCGCGGTGCGCGAAATCAATAGCTTATCGCTTCTGTAGACCAAGACCTGTCTAGCGCCCCAACGCAGGTGCGTTCCCTCCCCCCTTGCGGGGGAGGGCTAGGGAGGGGGTAGCCCAGGAAAAGGTGTCGGCTGTTGATGCGGCACCGAGGGCAGATGCACGACGACGGAAAGAGTCCCCGTGTGGCCCCCCTCCCTGCCCCTCCCCCGCAAGGGGGGAGGGAACGGAGAGAGCATTACTGCGGCGCTAGCCAGCTCGATCCAGCTTGATCGCAGTACGTTCGGCGTTGAATGTCGCCATTGCTCCGTCGGGCAAAACAGGAGCATGGTGTCATCGTCGGCAGGTCGGCCCTCACGTCGCTACGGTCGATCCCATCAGACGAGCAATGCGCTCGCCATCCCCGCCTTTCGCAATCGCACGAGTTCGCGTTCGCACCGTTTTGCGAATTCGCACGGTGATGTGCGACGGCCAAAGACGCAGATGATGCAAAAGCGTCAGAAAATGACGCACATCATATCAATTAGCCCAAAACCGTTGCAGCTATTCCTGCACAAATTCGTGAACGTCATGGCCTGATGCTCCGGCAAAGCAAATATGCATTGCCGGAAATTTCGACGCTTCATCGTTTCACATCGGTATGATTATTGTCGCGCGCGAGTTCGCCACCTAGATCGCCGTAAGCGATCCGGCGAAGAAGGGGATGCATATGGCAACGACTCTCACCATCAATGGCGAAACGAAATCCTTCGACGCGCCGCCCGAAATGCCGCTGCTGTGGGTGCTGCGCGACATCCTCGGCATGACCGGCACCAAGTTCGGCTGCGGCATCGCGCAATGCGGCGCCTGCACGGTGCATGTCGACGGCAAGGCGGTGCGCTCCTGCGTGCTGCCGATCAGCGCGGTCGCGAACCGCGCCATCACCACCATCGAGCATGTCGGCAGCACGCCGTCAGGCGCGAAGGTGCAGAAAGCCTGGTTAGAGGCCGAAGTGATCCAGTGCGGCTACTGCCAGTCCGGCCAGATCATGTCGGCCGCGGCGCTGCTGGCGGCAACGCCCAACCCTGACGATGCCGACATCGACGCGGCGATGGCCGGCAACATCTGCCGCTGCGGCACCTATGTGCGCATCCGCGAGGCCATCAAGCTGGCCGCCTCCGGCCGTCAATCGTGAGGTCCGCCATGAATGCACATCACAGCGTCTCCCGCCGCGCGCTTCTGACCGGCGGCCTCGCCACCGGCTTCGTGCTCGCCTTCCATCTGCCGCTGCGCGCCGCCGCGAACGAGCCGGTGCAGAAGGATGCGACCGACGGCAAGTTTGCGCCCAACGCTTTCATCCGGATCGACGAGACCGGCCGCACCGTGCTGATGATGCCGCAGGTCGAGATGGGCCAGGGCACCTACACCTCGATCTCCGCCGTGCTCGCCGAGGAGCTCGATGCCGACTGGAGCAAGATCGAGGTGCAGCACGCGCCGCCCAACGACAAGCTCTACGCCAACCCGACCTTCGGCCTCCAGGTCACCGGCAACTCCAACTCGATCCGTGCCTGGTGGATGCCGCTGCGCAAGGCCGGCGCCACCGCGCGCGCGATGCTGGTGCAGGCAGCGGCCGCCCAGTGGGGCGTCGAGCCCGCAAGCTGCACGGCATCGAAAGGCGAGGTCGCGCATGCCGCGAGCGGCCGCAAGCTCGGCTATGGCGAGCTGGCGCTGGCCGCGCAGGGCCAGACGCCGCCGAAGGACGTCGCGGTCAAGGACCCCAAGGATTTCGTCCTGATCGGCCAGCCGCTGAAGCGGCTCGACACGCCCGACAAGGTCAACGGCAAGGCGCTCTACGGGATCGATGCGATCCTGCCTGACATGAAGATCGCCGCGATCGCCAATTGCCCGGTGTTCGGCGGCAAGGTCGGCAAGGTCGACGACAGCGCGGCGACGAAGATCGCCGGCGTGCGCAAGGTCGTCGTGCTCGACGACGCCGTCGCCGTGATCGGCGATCACATGTGGGCGGCGAAACAAGGCCTCGCGGCGCTCAAGATCGAGTGGAACGAGGGAGCGAACGCCAAGATTTCCACCAAGGACGTCTGGGACGATTTGCGCAAGGCCAGCGAGAAGGACGGTGCGATCGCGAAATCCACCGGCGATATCGCCAAGGCGCTCGCGACCGGCGACAAGTTCGAGGCGACCTTCGAATTGCCGTTCCTCGCGCATGCCTCGATGGAGCCGATCAACGCCACCGTGCGGGTCACGAAAGACTCCTGCGAGATCTGGACCGGCACGCAGATCATGACGCGCGTGCAGTCGGAGGCCGCAAAGGCCGCCGGCCTCCCCATCGACAAGGTGATCGTCAACCAGCACCTGCTCGGCGGCGGTTTTGGCCGCAAGCTCGAGCCGGACATGGTCATTGCCGCGGTGAAGATCGCAAAACAGGTCGACTATCCCGTCAAGGTGATCTGGACCCGCGAGGAGGACATCCAGCACGACGTCTACCGTCCGGTTTATCGCGACCAGGTCACGGCGTCGCTGGTCGACGGCAAGGTGGCAGGCTGGAAGTACAAGGTCGCCGGCTCGGCCGTGCTGGCGCGTTGGCTGCCGCCGGCGTTCCAGAAGGGCATCGACATCGACGCGATCGATGCGGCGGTCGACGCGCCCTACGACTTCGCCAATTTCCACGTCGAATATGTCCATGCCGAGCCGCCGGCGGTGCCGACCGGCTTCTGGCGCGGCGTCGGCCCGAACAACAACGTGTTCGCGGTCGAATGCGCCATGGACGAGCTCGCCCGCAAGGCCGGCAAGGATCCGATCGAATTCCGGAAGTCGATGCTGACCAAGAACCCGCGCATGCTCGCGGTGCTCAACCAGGTTGCTGAAAAGTCCGGCTGGGGACAACCGCTGCCGGCGCGCGTCGGCCGCGGCGTCTGCGTGCAGCCGTCCTTCGCGAGCTTCATCGCGACCGTGGTGGAAGCGGAGATCGACGACATCGGCGAGATCGTGCTTCGCCGCGTCACCTCGGTGGTCGACACCGGCATCGCCGTGAATCCCGATACGGTGAAGGCGCAGATCGAGGGCGGACTGATCTTCGGCCTCACCGCCGCGCTCTATGGCGAGATCACCATCGAGAAGGGCCGCGTGCAGCAGTCGAACTTCCACGACTACCGCATGATGCGCATCAACGAGACCCCGAAGATCGAGGTCATCGTCGTCAAGAGCGGCGAGGCGCCCGGCGGCATCGGCGAGGCCGGCGTCAATGCCGGACCGCCGGCGTTACGCAACGCGATTTACGCCGCAACCGGCGTGGCGCTGCGGCGCCTGCCGATCGACCGTAAACTCCTGGCTGCCGGGAGGAAGGCATGAGCCGGACAATGCGTATCCTTGCAAGCCTCGTCGTGATCGCCATCGTCGCGGTGGTATCAGGCGTCTTCATCATCCGCGGACCCGGTCCGCTCGATTTCGCCGGCGGCACCAGGGTTGCGCTGGCCGATTACCGCGCCGGCAAGCCCACGGGCGTGCCGGCCAAGCTGGAGAAAGCAAGCCTGGTCGAGCGCGGCGAATATCTGGCGAAGGCGGCCGACTGCATGGTCTGCCACACCAAGCCCGGCGAGAAGGATTATTCCGGCGGGCTCGCTTTCAAGCTGCCGTTCGGCACGCTCTATTCGACCAACATCACGCCCGACAAGGACACCGGCATCGGCAATTACAGCGACCAGGATTTTCTCAACGCGGTCCAGCGCGGCAAGCGGCATGACGGCGCCCGGCTCTATCCGGCCATGCCGTACACGTCCTACACCTATATGAGCGATGACGACGTGCTGGCGGTGAAGGCCTATCTGTTCAGCCTGCCGGCCGTGCGCGCCAAGGCGCCGGACAACACACTGTCGTTCCCGTTCAACCAGCGCTGGGCGATGATTTTCTGGTCGGCCGTGTTCAATCCGGACACGCGCTTTGCGCCCGACACGTCGAAGAGCCCAGAGTGGAACAGAGGTGCGTATCTCGCGGAAGCGCTGGCGCATTGCGGCGAGTGCCATACGCCGCGCAATCTCGGCTTTGCGCTCGACAACCGCAAGAAGTTCGCCGGCGCCATCACCGCCGGCTGGCACGCCTTCAACATCTCCTCCGACAAGGCCACCGGCCTCGGCAACTGGAGCGATGCGGATCTGATCGCCTATCTGTCGCTCGGCCATGCGCCGGGTCACGGCTCGGCCTCGGGTCCGATGGGCGAAGCTGTCGACCACAGCTTTAGCCAGTTCGCGCCGGAGGACATCCGCTCCATCGTTGCTTATTTGCGCAGCGTGCCGCCGGTGCCCTCGCCCGACCTGCCGGCCACCACGGCGCCGGTCGCGCCCGCCTCGCACAAGGACGGCGTGACGGCCGACGCACGCGGCAAGAAGGTGTTCGCCAGCGCCTGCGCCAGCTGCCATGGCTGGAGCGGCGAGAGCCCGGTGTCGCCGATGGCGACGCTCACCGGCACCTGGGCCGTCAATGACCCCGCCGCCACCAACGTCGCGCAGATCGTGATCTCAGGCACCAAGCGGCACACGCCCGACGGCGCGCTGTCGATGCCGGCGTTCGGCAATGCGTATACGGATGACGAGATCGCCGCGGTGGCGAACTACGTCACGGCGCGGTTCGGTACCAAGGGCTCGAAGCTGACGGCGAAGGACGTGGCCGAGTTGCGGGAGCAGACGGCGGAGTAGTGATGGCAAGATTGACGCGCGATCGCGCGCCAATCTCCACCGTCGTCCCGGACAAGCGAAGCGCAGATCCGGGACCCATACGCCGCAGCAAAAGTTTTGCGAAGACTTGGAGTGACCAGCTTCGCGCTGCAACTACTCCCTGGGGTTATGGGTCCCGGCTTTCGCCGGGACGACACCGATTGTATGGCGTTGGCTAAACCACAGCATCGGCGCGGACGCTTCACACGCCCGCGCCGATCTTTGCCCTCACGTAATCGCAATCGGGCAGCCGTTGCTGCCGGTGGCGCCCTTGATCGGGGCGGGCGCGAAGCAGTAGACGAACTGGTACTTCTTGTCGGCGATCAGATCGTCGAAGAAGAGGTTCTCGTGGTTGTGGATGCCGTGCTTGGTCTGGAGCTCGGCGTGGACCACGAAGGCGAGCGACTTGTCGGGATTGGGCACCACCTCGACCGCCCAGGTGTCGGCGCCGGTCAGCGAGAGATCCTTCTCGACCACCCATTTTGCGGCGTCGAGGCCGATGCCGGGCTCGCCGCTGTTGAAGCGATCGTTGTTCTTCATCCACAGCGAGCCCCAGCCGGTGTGGAAGAAGATCGCGTCGCCTGGCTTGATGTCGGCTTCATTCATGTTCTGCTTGGCCAAGGCTGCCTTGATGTCGGCCGCTGATATCTCCTGCCCGGCGTCCATCATGCCGCCCTTGAGCGCGACCATGTCGACGAGATGGCCTCGGGTGAACAGCGGCTTGAGCTTCTCGACGCCGAGCTTCTTCAGACCGTAGGCGTCGCTGATCTCCTGGGCAGTGAAGCCGTTGTAGAATTTCATCTCGCTCTTGTCGCCGTCCTTGCCCAGCTGGATGCCGATATGGCCGAGACCGTCGAACTGCGTGCCGGTCTGGCCGATCTCGGTGGTCAGGAATTCGTCGTGATAGACCATCTTGTTGTCGCCGAACGGGCCGCCGGTCGGGCTGCCGGGAATGCGCAGCGTGAACGCGCGCGGACCGAACAGCGGCATGCCACCTTCGTAGACACGGCCGATCTTGTAGATCTTGCCGTCCTTGATCCATTTTGCGGTGTCGAGGACTTTCTCGGGCGTGATGTGATTGGATGCGCCGCACTCATCGTCCTTGCCCCATTTCGACGGCCACCACGGCTTGTCGGTGCCCTTGGGCATGGAGGTTGCGGTCTGCGCCTGGGCTTCGCTGATCGGGGCGAGCGAGAACTTGCCGTGCATCGAGCCGGCGAGTGCGGCTCCGGCAACGCCGGCGATGCCCGCGGTGCGGAGCAGGGTCCGGCGATCTGTCGTGGAGCCGCTGTCGTCTTGATCTACGTTATTGATCTCATTAGACATTGCACCCTCCCAGGTTGTGGTCAGAATAAGCTCTGACTCTAAAATTGTTTCCGCCAGCCTCCTCCTCCGCTACGCTGTTGTCCAGCGGCAAAAATATGACAGTCGGCGCGCGAGCTTCCCATGAGCCTGTTCGAAAGCGACAAATCGGCGCAGCGGCTACCGGTATCGCTGATCACCGGCTTTCTCGGCAGCGGCAAGACCACGCTGCTCAATCGCCTGCTGCGCCACGACGACATGAAGGACAGCGCCGTCATCATCAACGAATACGGCGAGGTCAGCCTCGATCATCTGCTGGTCGAGCGCGTCGATGGTGAAGTCGCCGTGCTCGCAAGCGGCTGCATCTGCTGCACCATCCGCAGCGACCTCGAGCAGACGCTGCGCGACCTTCTGGTGAAGCGCGACCGCGGCGAGATTCCGCCGTTCCACCGCATCCTGATCGAGACCACCGGGCTCGCCGATCCCGCGCCGATCGTCCAGCTTCTGCTCAACAACCCGCTCGTCTCGCACTTCCTGCGGCTCGACGCGATCGTGACCACGATCGACGCCGTCAACGCATCGCATCAGCTCGACCGTCAGTTTGAGGCGGTGAAGCAGGTCGCGCTGGCGGACCGGCTGCTGATCACCAAGCGCGATCTTGTCGAAGACATCAGCGCGCTGCAGTCGCGCCTACGCCAGCTTAATCCCGCCGCCGGAATCGAAACCGTCGATCACGGCGAGATCGATCCGGCGAACCTGTTCGGCGCCGGCCTGATCGATCCCGAGAAGAAAAAGATCGACGTCGCGCGCTGGCTCAATGAGCACGCCTTTACCGGGCCGCACGCGCATGCCGGTCACTCGCATCATGAGCACGCGCAGCATGACCATGATCATCATGATCACGACGCCTCCATCACCAGCTTCATGCTCGCGTTCGACGAGCCGCTCGACTGGATGGCCGTGACGCACTGGCTCGCGCATTTGCGTAGCGCGCGCGGTGCAGACCTCTTGCGGGTGAAGGGGATACTCAATCTTCAGGGCGAGCCGGCGCCCATCGTGATCCACGGCGTGCACCATGTGTTTCATCCGCCGGTGGCGCTGGCTGCCTGGCCCGACAGCGATCGCCGCTCGCGCATCGTCTTCATCACGCGCGGGATTTCGCGTGCGGACGTGCTGGACCTCTGGCAAGCGGTTCGCGCCGCGGCGTGACATCGTCGAAATGCGGGACGCTGCCTAACCCTCCCCTGGAGGGGGAGGGTCGGCTCATGTTGAGCGAAGCGAGACATGAGCCGGGGTGGGGTGACGGTCTCTCCACATCCAACAGTGCCCGTGGGGAGAGATCACCCCACCCCGCTCGCGCTGCGCGCGATCGACCCTCCCCCTCCAGGGGAGGGTGGCAGCCCACCACCTTTAGCGATCGAGAAAGATCGTGGGCACGGCGCAAGTGCGCCTTTGCCCACCCTACGATTTCTTCGCGGGGACGACAGCGAGTGTGTGGCGCGGCCGCTCAGCTCAACCAGAATTTCGGCGTCGCCGGCTCCAGCCTTCCCCCAACGCGCACCGGCGCGATCTTCAGTGCGAGGCCCGTCGCGTCATCCGTCTCGACCGCGACGCCGCTCAGCGTCGCCGCGCCCGCGGCCGGCTCGAAGCGGCCCGACGGAATCCCCGAGGTGAAGCGGCGCAGCGGCTCTTCCTTCTGCATGCCGATGATGGAGTCGTAGTCGCCGGTCATGCCGGCATCGGTCATGTAGGCGGTGCCGCCGGTGAGGATCTGGTGGTCGGCGGTCGGCACATGCGTGTGCGTGCCGACGACGAGGCTGGCGCGGCCGTCGCAGAAGAAGCCGACGCCCTGCTTCTCGCTGCTCGCCTCGCAATGGAAGTCGACCACGATGGCGTCGGCGGCGACGCCGAGCGGACAGGCGCCGAGCTCGCGCTCGAGCGCGGCAAAGGGATCGTCGAACGGGGTCATGAACACGCGCCCCAGCGCGTTGACGACGAGCGCATGCTTGCCGTTCTTGGTCTCGACCAGGGCGGCGCCACGGCCGGGCGTGCCGCGCGGATAGTTCGCCGGCCGCACCAGGCGTTCGGCGCGCTCGATGAACACGAGGGCTTCGCGCTGGTCCCAGGAATGATTGCCGAGCGTCACCGCGTCGGCGCCGGCCTCGATGAACTCCTGATAGATCGTCTCGGTGATCCCGAAGCCGCCAGCCGAATTCTCGCCGTTGACGACGACGAAATCGAGCGACCAGTCCTTGACCATGCCGGGAAGATATTCGGCGATTGCATCGCGGCCGCTGCGGCCGACGACGTCACCCACGAAGAGAATGCGCAACTTCAGAACTCCGGAAATCAAACACGTCCGATTCCGTTAGCACATAATCCAGCGCCACGTCGTGCGATAGTGCAGGGACCGCCTTGATCTCCTGCGCTGCAAAAGCGAGCCCGATACCGAGGATGTTCTTGGCCTTGCGCAGATGCGCGAAGGTGAAGTCGTAATGCCCCGCGCCATAGCCGATGCGGTGGCCGAGACGGTCGAACGCCGCGAGCGGCGTCAGCATGATGTCGGGGATGACCTCGGCGGCGGCCGGCGACGGCTCGGGGATGCCGAGCGGGCCGAGCATCAGGCGGTCGTTCGGATGGAAGAGGCGGAAGACCAGCGACTGGCCGCGCGCGGTGACGCAGGGCAGCGCGAGCTTCGCGCCATCCTCGGCGAGCTTCTTCAGCAGCGGCATCGGATCGATCTCGCTGCGGATCGGCGAGTAGCCGGAGACGATGGTGCCGGGAAGGAGCTCGAACGGCAGCCCGCGCTTGGCGAGTTTTGCAGCAGCCGCGATGCGCTTCTTCTCGCTCAGCGCGTCACGTGCCGCGAGGGCCTTGGCACGGAGTTCGGATTTGGTGTTGGGCATGTGCGCTTGCTCCGAAGGCGGAGCCTTGCTCCGCCTTCATCGCCCGCGGAAGCGGGCGATCCAGTATTCCAGAGACGCCAGTGATCAAACATCGACGCCGCGGCGTACTGGATGCCCCGGTCCCCCGTGCGCAATTGCGCACTAGGCCGGGGCATGACACTGCCGGTTTGTCGTGGACGGCCATTCGACAAGAACGCATTGCCAGCAAACAAAAGTGCGAAGCCGCGGACGCCGTTGAAGCACTCGATCCCGGAGTTCCCTACGAAAGTAGGTGGGCACCATATGTCCGAGCCCACGGGCCCGGCCAGGGACAGTTCCCTAAAGGATCGATAAGGCCCCGGGGATATATGGCTCCGGACGCGCGTCGCAGCCTCGCCGTCGCAATGTAACAACGATACTGACGAATCGCCAGCCCGGTAACTGTCGCACTGGCGCGGCGTTCACAGTCTCACCCTCCCCTGGAGGGGGAGGGTCGGCACGCGATCAAGCGAAGCGAGATTGCGTGACGGGGTGGGGTGACGGTCTCTCCACCTCCAACAGTGCCCGAGTGGAGAGATCACCCCACCCCGCTCGCGCTACGCGCGATCGACCCACGAGCGAGCTACGCTCGTCTCGGACCCCTCCAGGGGAGGGTGGACCTCAGCCGATCGCGATTCCGTTCCCGACTGTCCGGTTCAGGACCTGGGTCGACTTCTCGATGCGCTCGGCGGCGGCGTTCAGGGCGTTGACCACGGCGGTCTGGGTCATCCGGGCGCGCTCGACGGCGGCGTTGCGGAAATCCCTAAGCTCGACCAGCTCCTGCTCCATGGTGCGGATGCGGTTGCCGGCGTCGACCAGCTCGTCGCACACGGTCAGCGCCGCCATCACGGTGAGGCGCGCATCGCCGATCTCGCCGAATTTTCCGCGCAGCGACTGAATCCGCGTCTCCAGGCCTTCGGCGAGCTTCAACAGCCGCACCTCCTGGCCCTCCTCGCAGGCCATGCGGTATTGCCGGGCGTTGATGGTGACGTTGATGTGGCTCATCCGTCCTCTCCGGTATCGAGCACCGAACGTATCGTGACGATCGCGGAATCCAGCCGATCGGAGATCTCGCGGTTGGTGCGCTCGAGCTTGCGCGCCTTCACCAGCGCGCCGTCGAGCTCGTCGGCAAGCCGCGAGCGGTCCGCGCCCAGCGCCTGGATTCGCGTCGCGAGCTCGTTCTCGTCGCGATCGGCATCGCGCCGTCGCTCGACCGCGCTTTCGAGCGCGTCGAGAGCCGCCGTGAGCCTGCGGGTCGCGATCTCGATCTCGACGGCGGAGGACTCCGTCATGGCAGCGCTATTGGATACGCGATCGTTCATGCAGTCAGCGGCGGAACCTGTGGGCCTGATCCGTGGCCTTTACCTCGGAGCTTGCCGTCCGGCAAAAGACTCGGTTCGGCAAGCGGTTAGAAGCAGAAATTTACGTGGCAAGCTAGCCGAGCGCAACGTCGCCGCGAAACTATGCACTGCTAAGCAACTTTTACGGCCAAACCGGCGTTTGATTGCCTTGGCCTGCCGGAACCGAGATGCTATCCCAGCCGCGACCCCAGCGGCCGAAAGGCTCCTTCCAGCGCGGCGAAGACAGCCACAAGCGCCTCATTTCAGACGGATTTCAGACATGACGCAGGTCGACCCCAACCGTATGGCCAATGCGATCCGCGGCCTCTCGATGGACGCTGTCGAGAAGGCGAAGTCGGGCCATCCCGGCCTGCCGATGGGCGCCGCCGACATCGCCACGGTGCTGTTCACGCAGTTCCTGAAATTCGACGCCGCCGTCACCGACTGGCCGGACCGCGACCGCTTCGTGCTCTCGGCCGGCCACGGCTCGATGCTGCTCTATTCGCTGCTGTACTTGACCGGCAACACCGCGATGACGCTGGACCAGCTCAAGCAATTCCGCCAGCTCGGCGGATTGACGCCGGGTCACCCCGAGAACTTCCACACCAAGGGCATCGAGACCACCACCGGCCCGCTCGGCCAGGGCATCTCGACCGCGGTCGGCATGGCGCTCGCCGAGAAGATGCTCGCCGCCGAGTTCGGCAAGAAGATCGTCGACCACCACACCTACGTGCTCGCTTCCGACGGCGACCTGATGGAAGGCGTGTCGCAGGAAGCGATCGCGATGGCCGGCCACTGGAAGCTCGGCAAGCTGATCGTGCTCTACGACGACAACGGCATCTCGATCGACGGCCCGACCTCGATCGCCGATTCCGTCGACCAGGTGAAGCGCTTCAAGTCTGCGGGGTGGGCCGCCGAGAAGATCGACGGCCATGACCAGGTCGCGATCGCGGCTGCGATCACCCGGGCGCAAAAATCCAACAAGCCGACGCTGATCGCCTGCCGCACCACCATCGGCTTCGGCGCGCCGCACAAGGCCGGCACCGCGAAGGCGCATGGCGAAGCGCTCGGCGCCGACGAGCTCAAGGCCGCCAAGGAAAATCTCGGCATCTCGCTCGAGCCGTTCTCGGTGCCCGACGACGTGCTGAAGGCCTGGCGCGCAGCCGGCAGCCGCGGCGCTGTCGCACGACAGGAATGGGAAGGCCGGCTCGGTGAGCTCGGCAGCCGCAAGCGCGCCGAGTTCGAGCGCCGCCTGCGCCATGAGCGTCCGGCCTCGCTCGCCAAGGCCGTGCGCGCCTACAAGAAGGAGCTCTTGGAAAAGCCGCTTGTCGCGGCGACCCGCAAGTCGTCGGAAGCCGTGATCGAGGTGATCGCCGGCGCGATGCCGATGGAATTCCTCGCGGGCTCCGCCGACCTCACCGGCTCCAACAACAACAAGGCGAAGTCGGCGACCGCCTTCTCCGCCAAGACGCCGAAGGGCCGCTTCATCCATTACGGCATCCGCGAGCACGGCATGTGTGCCGCGATGAACGGCATCTTCCTGCACGGCGGCTTTGCGCCGAACGGCGCGACCTTCCTGGTGTTCACCGACTACGCGCGGCCCGCGATGCGCCTGGCCGCGCTGATGGGCACCGGCGTCGTCTACGTGATGACGCATGACTCCATCGGCCTCGGCGAAGACGGCCCGACCCATCAGCCGGTCGAGCATCTCGCAGCGCTTCGCGCCATTCCGAACATGCGCGTGTTCCGCCCCGCCGATTCCATCGAGGTCGCCGAGTGCTGGGAGCTCGCGCTCAATCGCGTCGACGGCCCGACCGTGCTGGCGCTGACGCGGCAGAACCTGCCGCAGCTCCGTACCAATGCGCCGAACGACAACCCTTGCGCGGCCGGCGCCTACGAGCTGGTCGCCGCCGAGGGCGAAGCCAAGGCGACGCTGTTCGCCTCCGGCTCCGAGGTCGAGATCGCGGTGGCCGCCCAGAAGCAGCTCGCCGAGCGCGGCATCCCGTCGCGGGTGGTCTCGGTGCCCTCGCTCGAGCTGTTGTTAGCGCAACCAGAGGCCAAGCGTGCCGCCATCATCGGCAATGCGCCGGTGAAGGTCGCGATCGAGGCCGCGGTGCGCTGGGGCTGGGATGCCGTGATCGGCCAGGATGGCGAATTTATCGGCATGCATTCGTTCGGCGCGAGCGCGCCGGCGAAGGACCTTTACAAGCATTTCGGCATTACCGCCGAGGCCGCGGTTAACGCTGTGCTGAAGCGCGTTAGCTGAGAGTTGAGCTTGCCAAAAAAAAGGACTACGTAATCTCTCATATGATCAAGCACCGCCCGGCTGAACCGGGCGTCCGCCCCTAAAAAACCCTCGCAGGCGCGTAACTCGCGCGTTGTGCGGGAAGACTAGGCGTTATCGAGCCCGTCATTGAACGGTCATAAGGAGATGAAACATGGCAGTCCGCGTCGGAATTAACGGTTTTGGCCGCATCGGCCGCAACATCCTGCGGGCTATCGCCGAGTCCGGCCGCAAGGACATCGAGGTCGTCGGCATCAACGACCTCGGTCCGGTCGAGACCAACGCCCATCTGCTTCGCTTCGACAGCGTTCATGGTCGTTTCCCCGGCACCGTGACGGTCGATGGCGACTCCATCAATCTCGGCAGCGGCAAGATCAAGGTGACCGCCGAGCGCGATCCCTCAAAACTGCCCTGGAAGGATCTCGGCGTCGACATCGCGATGGAATGCACCGGCATCTTCACCGCAAAGGACAAGGCCTCCGCGCATCTCGCCGCCGGCGCCAAGCGCGTGCTGGTCTCGGCTCCGGCCGACGGCGCCGATGCCACCATCGTCTACGGCGTCAACCACGACACGCTGACCAAGGACCACATGGTGGTCTCCAACGGCTCCTGCACCACCAACTGCCTGGCGCCGGTCGCCAAGGTGCTGAACGACCTCGTCGGCATCGAAACCGGCTTCATGACCACGATCCACGCCTACACCGGCGACCAGCCGACGCTGGACACGCTGCACAAGGATCTCTATCGCGGCCGCGCGGCTGCGATGTCGATGATCCCGACCTCGACCGGCGCCGCCAAGGCGATCGGCCTGGTGCTGCCCGAGCTGAAGGGCAAGCTCGACGGCGTCTCGATCCGCGTGCCGTCGCCGAACGTCTCGGTCATCGATCTCAAGATCGTCGCCAAGCGCGCCACCGACGCCAAGGAAATCAACGCGGCGATGAAGCGCGCCTCGGAGCAGCAGCTCAAGGGCATTCTCGGCTACACCAATCAGCCGAACGTCTCGATCGACTTCAACCACGACCCGCACTCCTCGACCTTCCACGAGGACCAGACCAAGGTGCAGAACGGCACGCTGGTGCGCGTGATGTCCTGGTACGACAACGAGTGGGGTTTCTCGAACCGCATGGCGGACACCGCCGTTGCATTCGCGAAGGTGATCTAAGGACGTAGGTCTCGTGTCCCGGACGCGGTGCAGCGTGAAACGCTGCTTCGCAGAGCCGGGACCCATTCAGCTACGGGACTCGCCGCAACGTGGGTCCCGGTTCTGCACAGCGGCACTTCGCGCCGCAGTGCGCCCGGGACAAGAGAGAGTGTCCAATGGCCAACAAATTCCGCACCCTCGACGACGTCGACGTGAAGGGCAAGCGCGTGCTGCTGCGCGTCGATCTCAACGTGCCCATGGACAATGGCCGCGTCAGCGACGCGACCCGGCTCGAGCGCGTCGCGCCGACCATCAATGAAATTGCGGACAAGGGCGGCAAGGTCATCCTGCTCGCGCATTTCGGCCGGCCGAAGGGCCGCGATCCCAAGGAATCGCTCAAGCCCGTGGCGGAAGCGCTGTCGAAGGTGGTGAAGAAGCCGGTCGCCTTCGCCGATGACTGCATCGGCGAGCCCGCGGCCAAGGCTGTGGCGGACATGAAGGATGGCGATATCCTCTGTCTGGAAAACACCCGCTTCCACAAAGAGGAAGAGAAGAACGATCCCGCCTTCGTCGCGGAACTGGCGAAACTCGGCGACATCTGGGTCAGCGATGCGTTCTCCGCGGCGCACCGCGCCCATGCCTCGACCGAAGGTCTCGGCCACAAGCTGCCGGCCTATGCCGGCCGCACCATGCAGGCCGAGCTCGACGCACTGGAAAAGGCGCTGGGCTCGCCGACCAAGCCGGTCATCGCGATCATCGGCGGCGCAAAAGTGTCGACCAAGATCGACCTGCTCGAAAACCTCGTCAACAAGGTCGACGCGCTCGTGATCGGTGGCGGCATGGCCAACACCTTCCTGCACGCCCAGGGCGTCGGCGTCGGCAAGTCGCTGGCCGAGAAGGATCTCGCACCCACCGCGCTGCGCATCATGGAGAAGGCAGAAGCCGCCAACTGCGCCATCATTTTGCCGGTGGACGCCACCGTCGCGTATCACTTCGCCGCCAACGCGCCGTCGCACGCCTACGGGCTCGATGCGATCCCGGCCGACGGCATGATCCTCGATGTCGGCCCGCAGTCGATCGCGCGCATCCACGCCGCCATCGATGACGCCGCCACGCTGGTCTGGAACGGACCGCTCGGCGCCTTCGAGATGCAGCCGTTCGACCGCGGCACGGTCGCCGCCGCCAAGCACGCCGCCGAGCGTACCAAGGCGAAAAAGCTGATCTCGATCGCAGGCGGCGGCGACACCGTTGCGGCCCTCAACCAGGCCCAAGTGGCCGGTCAATTCACCTATGTCTCGACCGCCGGTGGCGCATTTCTTGAATGGATGGAGGGCAAGCCCCTGCCCGGCGTCGAAGTTCTGCGCATCAAGTAATCAGACGGCAAGAAACAAGCGGCCCTGAGGCCCGAACGGAGAAAAAGACAGATGGCTCGGATCACGTTGCGTCAATTGCTCGACCATGCTGCGGAGAACGATTACGGCGTCCCGGCCTTCAACATCAACAACATGGAGCAGGCGCTGGCGATCATGGACGCGGCCAACCAGGTCGACGCGCCCGTCATCATCCAGGCCTCGCGCGGTGCGCGCTCCTATGCCAACGACGTCATGCTCAAGCACATGATGGACGCCGTCACCGAGATCTATCCGCACATCCCGGTCTGCGTGCATCTCGACCACGGCAACGAGGCCGCGACCTGCATGACCGCAATCCAGGCCGGCTTCACCTCGGTGATGATGGACGGCTCGCTCAAGGCCGACGGCAAGACCCCCGGTGACTGGACCTACAATGTCGGCGTCACCAAGACCGTGACCGACATGGCCCATCTCGGCGGCATCTCGGTCGAGGGTGAGCTCGGCGTGCTTGGCTCGCTCGAGACCGGCATGGGCGACAAGGAAGACGGCCACGGCGCCGAAGGCAAGCTGAGCCACGACCAGCTCCTGACCAATCCCGACGAGGCCGTGAAGTTCGTCCAGGAGACCAAGGTCGACGCGCTCGCGATCGCGATGGGCACGTCGCACGGTGCGTACAAGTTCACCCGCAAGCCGGACGGCGACATCCTCGCCATGAACGTGATCGAGGAGATCCACCGCAAGCTGCCCAACACGCATCTGGTGATGCACGGCTCCTCCTCGGTGCCGCAGGACCTGCAGGACATCATCAACGCCTATGGCGGCAAGATGAAGCCGACCTGGGGCGTGCCGGTCGCCGAGATCCAGCGCGGCATCAAGCACGGCGTACGCAAGATCAACATCGACACCGACAACCGCATGGCCATGACCGGCCAGATCCGCAAGGTCCTCAAGGACAATCCGGAAGAGTTCGATCCGCGCAAGTACCTGAAGCCGGCAATGGAAGCCATGACCAAGCTGTGCAAGCAGCGGCTCCAGGAGTTCAACACCGCCGGCCAGGCCGCCAAGTTCAAGAAGATCCTGACCCCCGCCGACATGGCCAAGCGCTACGCCAAGGGCGAGCTGGACCCCCGCGTCGCGTAAGCGATCGCGTGGGTGGCGTAAGGCCGGTACGCTCTATCGTCTCCCTCGCCCCGCTCCTCGCGGGGAGAGGGCGGGGTGAGGGGCTCCCTTCGCGCGTTGTGCTCTATCGCTAGACCTGTACCCCCTCACCCGGATCGCACCGGACGATGCGTCGCATCGCCGGGGGCGATCCGACCTCTCCCCGCAAGCGGGGCGAGGTGAAAGGGCGCCCAGCCGGGCCAGCCATTTACCCGACGACCTCCCCCCTTTACCCTGCGACCAACGTTAACTCGGCAATTGCCCGAGAACCGTCTATTTTCACAGGCAAGGGCAGAATCGTTTTGGGAGGACCTCTCGATGAATCTGACTGAGCTCAACAGAATTGCGACCGCCATGGTCGCGCCGGGCAAGGGCATCCTTGCCGCCGACGAATCCTCCGGCACCATCAAGAAGCGGTTCGACGCGATCGGCGTGGAATCGACGGAAGGCAACCGCCGCGACTATCGCGAGATGCTGTTTCGGTCGAAGGAGGCCATGAGCCAGTACATCTCGGGCGTGATCCTCTATGACGAGACGATCTGGCAGGACGCCAAGGACGGCACGCCGCTGGTGAAGCTGATCGAACAGAGCGGCGCCATTCCCGGCATCAAGGTCGACGAAGGCACGCAGGCCCTGCCGATGTGCCCGGGCGAGCTTGTCACCGTCGGGCTCGACAAGCTCGCCGAGCGGCTGAAGAAGTATTACGAGCGCGGCGCGCGCTTCGCCAAATGGCGCGCGGTGATCGACATCGGCAGCGGCATTCCCTCAATGACCGCGATCAGCGTCAATGCCCATGCGCTGGCGCGCTATGCCGCACTGTGCCAGGCCGCGCAGATCGTGCCGATCGTCGAGCCGGAGGTGCTGATGGACGGCGATCACGACATCGATCGCTGCTATGAGGTCACGACCCGCGTGCTCAACAAGACGTTCCAGGAATTGCGCGTGCAGCGCGTGGCGCTCGAAGGCATGGTGCTGAAGCCGAACATGGCGATCTCAGGCAAGAAAAGCGCAAAGCAGGCCTCCGTGGAGGAGGTCGCGGAGAAGACGATCCGGCTGCTGAAGGCGTGCGTGCCGGCGGCGGTGCCCGGCATCGCCTTCCTCTCCGGCGGCCAGTCGGACGAAGAGGCGACCGCGCATCTCAACGCCATGCACAAGCTCGGACCGCTGCCGTGGGGCCTGACCTTCTCCTACGGCCGCGCGCTGCAGGCGGCGCCGCAGAAGGCTTGGTCGGGTAGGCCTGAGAATGTCGCGGCCGGACAGAACGCATTCAGTCATCGCGCCCGCATGAATGGCCTCGCCTCCAAGGGCGAATGGCAAAGCAGCCTGGAAAAGAAGGCAGCCTAGATCTTGTCGAACAAATCGCCTCCGCCGCGCCCGGCGCCGCGCCTTTATCTCGCGACGCCCGTTGTCGATGATCCCGCCTCGCTCATCGCCGAATTGCCGGCGCTGCTCGCAGCAGTCGATGTCGCAGCCGTGCTGGTGCGGCTGAAGGAGACCGACCAGCGCACCATGATCTCGCGGATCAAGGCCTTGGCGCCGATCGTGCAGAACGCGGGCGCGGCGCTGCTCGTCGACGGCCATCCTGAGCTCGTCGCGCGTGGCGGCGCCGATGGCGCACACCTGCCGGGCATCGCCGCACTGAAAGAGGCGATGCCGTCGCTCAAGCCCGATCGCATCGCCGGCGTCGGCGGGCTGACGACGCGGCACCATTCGATGGACGCGGGCGAGATGGGCGCGGACTATCTGCTGTTCGGCGAGCCCGATGCGAACGGGCAGCGACCGTCGGCGCAAGCCATTGCCGAACGGCTCGACTGGTGGGCCGAGCTGTTCGAGCCGCCCTGCGTCGGCTTCGCTGTTACGTTCGAGGAGGCCCACGATTTCGCCGCCAGCGGCGCCGATTTCGTGCTGGTCGGCGATCTCGTCTGGGCGGATTCGCGCGGGCCGAAGGCCGCGCTGATCGAGGCCGACGCCGCGATCAAGAAGGCCTTCGCGGCCGTTGTCGTGGGCGAGGGCTAGCGCCCGCCATGACGCTCCCGCGCATCACCCTTCTGGCCACGCTGCTGTTGGCGGCGCCTGCGGCCGCGCAGCTCCAGATCACGCCCCCGGCCACGATCCCGAGCCCTGCGGCCGAAAAGCAGAAGCCAAAGGAAGCGGCAAAGGAGCCGGCGAAGGAAAAGCCCAAGGTCGCGCCGCACACGATCAAGAAGAAGGAGGCTGCCCCGGCGCCGAAGCCGTCGGCCTCGCCGAGCCCGACGCTGCCGGCAACCGTGATCCCGGCGCCGGCAACGGACAATTCCAACGTCGACCTGGTGTTCGGCGCCTATCAGCGCGGCCAGTACAAGACCGCCTTCGACCTCGCCAGCGCGCGCGCCAAGACCGGCGACGTCAAGGCCATGACCATGCTGGGCGAGCTCTACTCCAACGCCATGGGCATCAGGCGCGACTACGCCAAGGCGGTCGAATGGTACAAGCGCGCTGCCGATGCCGGCGATCGCGAGGCGATGTTCGCGCTCGCCATGCTGCGCATGGCCGGCCGTGGCGGCCCCGTCGACAAGGGCGAGGCGGTCAAGCTGATGGCCTCAGCCGCCAAGCTCGGCGAGCCCAAGGCAGCCTACAACCTCGCTCTGCTGTATCTGGACGGCCAGACCCTGCCGCAGGACGTCAAGCGCTCCGCCGAGCTGCTGCGCCAGGCGGCCGATGCCGGGCTGCCCGAGGCGCAATACGCACTCGCGACCTTCTACAAGGAAGGCACCGGCGTGCCGAAGGACCCCGAACGGTCGGTGCGGCTGCTGCAGGCGGCCTCGCTGGCCGACAATGTCGATGCGGAGGTCGAGTATGCCATCGCCATGTTCAACGGCACCGGCACGCCGAAGAACCAGCCGGCGGCCGTGGCCTTGCTGCGCAAGGCGTCCCGCCAGGGCAGCGCGATCGCGCAGAACCGCCTCGCCTGGGTCCTGATCAACGGCATGGGCACATCCGTGGACAAGGTCGAGGGCTTCAAATGGCATCTGGTGGCCAAAACCGGCGGCAAGGGCGATCCGGAGCTCGACAAGCAGCTGTCCGATCTGCCCGCGGACGATCGCGCCAAGGCGGAGGCCGGCGCCAAGAAATGGCTCGGGAACAAATGACCTGACTTCAGGTGCCCTGAAGGCTTGACGTTTGGTCCCTCGCGGGGCACCCAATCCCCTCAAATGGCGCCATTCCGCGTCTCCTCCCCCGATCAAGACCAGAGCTCATGCTGTATTCCGCCACTATCAACGTCATGGTCAAAGCCGCGCGCCGCGCCGGCCGCAGCCTCAAGCGCGATCTCGGCGAGATCGAGCATCTCCAGGTCTCGCTGAAGGGGCCTGCCAACTTCGTCACGCTTGCCGACAAGCGCGCCGAGGAGATCCTCTACCAGGACCTCTCGAAGGCCCGGCCCGGCTACGGCTTCATCGGCGAGGAAGGCGGCACGCGGGAAGGCTCCGACAAGAGCCACACCTGGATCGTCGATCCGCTCGACGGCACCACCAACTTCCTGCACGGCATCCCGCAATTCGCGATCTCGATCGGTCTTGTGCGCGAGGGCACCATCATTGCCGGCGTGATCTACAATCCCGCCAATGACGAGCTCTACATCGCCGAGCGCGGCAAGGGCGTCTTCCTCAACGACCAGCGCCTGCGCGTGGCCGGCCGCCGCCAGCTCAACGAATGCGTGGTGGCCTGCGGCCTGCCCCATATCGGCCGCGGCGACCACGAGGAATTCCGCCGCGAGATGACCGCGATCCAGGACCGCGTCGCCGGCCTGCGCCGCTTCGGCGCCGCCTCGCTCGACCTCGCCTTCGTCGCCGCCGGCCGCCTCGACGGCTATTGGGAGCGCAACCTGCAATCCTGGGACATCGCCGCCGGCATGCTGATGGTGCGCGAAGCCGGTGGCACCGTGAGCGACATCAGCACGCCGGGCGACGCCCTGGTGACGGGCGACGTCGTGTGCGGAAACGAGTTCGTTCACGGCGAGTTGGTGAAGATTTTGCGGAAGTAGACGGACTCTTTCGTCACGTCGTTTGCGCGCACCCGTAAGACCGAGAGAATAGAGGCCGCACATCGCGGCCTCCGGTCTCATGTCGTGCGGCTTACCACGCCACCCACTTGCGGCCGTGCCAATAGCCCCGGCCCTCGTGCTCGCGGAAAGCAAACTTTTCGCGCGGTCCCCAGCGCCAATTGTCTTCGTGAACGACGACGCCCGCCTCGTGCGGAAACTCGTAGGCCTCATGCGTGTGCCAGCAGGTGTGGCCCTGACACACGATCGCGGCCGATGCGGTGAAGGTGGACATCATCAGCACGCCGGTGCCGACAGCGGCAGCGGAAAGAATCTTCTTCAACATTGGGACGATTTCTCCGTGGAACCCTAACCCCGCGGGCAAACAGATTTGCCGGCAGTCGGTTCCGTCGGAGAACGTGAAGCTTTCGTAAGAATTTGCGCAAGTCGAGCGTCGTGGGCCTCCCCGGCGCTCACGGGCACATCAACCTGCCGACGATCCCCGCTAACACCGTCGAAAATGACCCACGACAGACATTGCAGCTCCCGTCTTGCTGTCTCAAACAGCACGAACCAAACGTCGGCGCGCCGAACTCACAGCTAGCAACGTATCAGGGTTCTGCAGGCCGACGCGCGACGAGGACGGTGTTGACGCATTGCAACACTATTTCGCGCTTTTGATTGCGGAGTTGAATTTGGTTGCGGACGATACCCCTGTCAGAATTCGACTTCGACTCGCGCTTCTCTAGAATGGCCACGTCAAGATAAAGCTCGTCTGCCGGGCGGACCGGGATCGGCAGTCTGAGTTCATCCCAGCCGAGGCCGGCAAGGATACGAAGCGAATAAGGCTGTGCTCTGGGCAGCAACGAAATAACTATCGCGAATGTGTGAGCACCCGAGGCTGTTAAGCCCGCAAAAACCGAGCGTGCGGCAGCTTCTTCATCGATGTGGAAAGGCTGCGGGTCGTACTTTCTGGCAAATTCGATGATTTCTTCCTTCGAGACAAGATACGGGCCGGCCGTACGTAATTTGCCAACCTCAGCCTCTTCGAAATACAAGATGGCCATCGACGACCCTCAACCGATATCTGGCTCAATATGAGTAACCTAGCCTTCCCGCCGCTGAATGTCAGCAGGTCCGGTTGTGACCCATCGCGTCATTTGCTGTGGCTGCACAAAGGTGGTCGCTATCGGCGCAAAGCGGACATCGCCAGCGGCTTATGAGTACACGGCCTAAGAGTCGTCATCATCAGGCTCCTCGTCGCGATACTCGCCGCCGAGGGTCAGGCCTTCGATCGTCGTGGCGCCCTTCGACTTGATCACCCGGCGAAGCGGGACCGAACTCTCGTTTCGCAACGCATCCATCAACTGCTCCGAATGGGTGACGATCCAGATGTCGGCGCGGCTCGATGCCTTGACGATCAGCCGGGCCAATGGCGCCAGCAGTGACGGATGCAGGCTGGTCTCGGGTTCGTTCAGCGCGATGAACGGCGGAAGCCGATAGCCCATGAACACCGCAAGCAGGCAAATGTATTTCAGCGTCCCGTCGGATAGTTCGTGCGCGCTGAACGGCCGCGGCATATCCGTCAGTTGCAGGTCAAAATCACACAAGCCATTTTGCTCCCATGCACGGAGCTCAGCGCCTGGAAATGCATCCTCGATTGCGTCCTGCAGGTCGACGGCGTCTTCCCTGATTGTATAGAGCGTCGCCAGCGCCGCGGCCAAATCGGTCCCATCGGCACTGAGCGACGGCGTCGTGATCGCCAGACACGGCTTTCGTATCGGCGACGCCGGATCGGTGCGAAAGTCGTGATAGAAGCGCCAGCCCAGCATGGCGTTTCTGATCAGATCGATTTCCGGGCATTCCTTGCCATCTGCAAAGCCGGCAAGCGCCGTCTCGGACGGCAGCACCGCGTCCTTGTGGCTGCTCCATGCGCCGCTGTCGCTGCGGACGCTGACAAGCGAATTCTTCCGCTCCATCAGCAAAACCGTTCGCTTGCCCTGCTCCGCCTCGATACTCTCGGCCTTGATCATCGGCTCGCCGGAAAACGCCGCCTCGAGGGGACCGGGAAATCCGATCTCGATCGAATATTTGAGACGGTCGAATTTGGCCGACAACCGCAGTCGCCCATCTTCGCCGCGTTTGCGAACGCCGGACCAGCAGACCGAATTCAATCCGCCTTCGTCGGCGATCGTCCGCGTGATCCGCCCGGTTGCCGCGTCGCGCAACAGCGACAAGGACTTGTAGAGGTTGGATTTGCCGACGCCGTTCTCGCCCACAAACACGGACAGGGGGTGAATTGGTAGGGAGAGCCGGCGGATGGAGCGATAGTTCGAGATCGCAATGTCGGTCGGACGCATCACATGCTCTCAATCGGCAGGCCGTGTGCAGTCGCGGCGCAGTGCGACTACACATGCCTTCAATCCAGAGGTGTAGTCTGGATTGACCAACTTGGGAAGGCAAGTGCTCCGCTTGTCATTCCGGGGTGCGCCTCTTGGCGCGTGCCCGGAATGACGAGTGCCCTATGGCTTCACCGGCGCCGGCGGGCCATACGCCCCGCCGTCCTTCGCGACCTTCGGCTCCCGGTCACCCGCCAGCACGCGCTGCACCGAGACGAAGAACACCGGCACCATCAGTAGCGCCAGGATCACCACCGCGATCATGCCGCCCATCACGACGGAGCCCAGCGCCTGCTGGCTGGCGCCGCCGGCACCGTGAGCGATCGCCATCGGCAGCACGCCGCAGATGAAGGCGAGACCCGTCATCAGGATCGGGCGGAAGCGCAGGCGGCAGGCTTCGATGGTGGCTTCCACCAGCGGCTTGCCCTCCTTGCGCAGATCCTTGGCGAACTCGATGATCAGGATGGCGTCCTTGGCCGCAAGGCCAATGATCGTGATCAGGCCGACGGTGAAATAGACGTCGTTAGGCAGACCGCGCAGCATGGCCGCCACCACCGCGCCGACGATGCCGAGTGGCACGGTGAGCAGCACCGCAAGCGGAATGGTCCAGCTCTCATAGAGCGCGGCCAGACACAGGAACACCACGAACACGGAGAGGGCGAGCAGGAACGGGGCCTGCGAGCCCGACAGCTTTTCCTGGAGCGACTGTCCGGTCCATTCGTAGCCGAAGCCGCGCGGCAGTTGTCCGGCGAGCCGCTCCATCTCGGCGATCGCATCGCCCGAGGTGAAGCCGGGCCTGGCTTCGCCCGAGATGCGCACGGCCGGATAGTAGTTGAAGCCCGCGATCTGCGTCGGACCGCGCGACCATTCAACCGTCGCGAAGGAGGAGAACGGCACCAGCTGGCCGTGGGAGTTCTTGACGTTGTAGTTGAGGATGTCCTCGGTCCTCATGCGGTCGCGGCTGTCGGCCTGCACCACGACGCGCTGCATGCGGCCGCGATTCGGGAAGTCGTTGATGTAGTTCGAGCCGAGATTGGTCGAGATCGTGTTGTTGATGTCCTCGAAGGTGACGCCGAAGGCGCCGGCCTTCTCGCGGTCGATCACGAGATTGACCACGCCGGCCTCGGGCAGGCCCTCGATATAGACCTTCTGCAACACCGGGCTGGCATTGGCTTGCGCGATCAACTGGTCGGCGGCGCGCATCAGGGCCGGATAGCCCTTCTGGCCGCGATCCTGCAGACGGAACGAGAAGCCGGAGGAGTTGCCGAGATTGTCGATCGGCGGCGGCTGCAGCGCCGAGATCTTGGCGTCGCGGATCGACGACCCCAGATCGCGGTTGATGTCGTTGACAACAGCAGCCGCGGATTCGTTCGGTCCACGCTCCGACCAGTCCTTCAGCGTGATGAAGGCCTGCGCGGTGTTCATGCCCTGGCCGGAGAAGCTGAAGCCGGTGAGGAAGGTGACGTTGTCGACACCCGGGCGCTGCGCCAGATATTTTTCGACCTTCTCGATCACCGCCTCGGTGCGGCCGTAGGACGAATCCGACGGCGTCTGGACGTCGGTGGTGACGAAGCCCTGGTCGTCGACCGGCAGGAAGCCGCCCGGGAGATTGACGAAGGCCCAGGACAGGCCGGCGAGCAGCGCGACATAGACCAGCATCAAACGTCCGGTGCGCTTCAGCGAGAAGCCGACCGTGCGGGAATAACCCTCCTTGCTGCCCTCGAGCATGCGGTTGAACCAGCCGAACACGCCTCTCTTGGCGTGACCGTGGCCGGCCGCGACGGGCTTGAGCAGGGTCGCGCACAGCGCCGGCGTCAGCGACAGCGCGAGGAAGGCGGAGAAGCCGATCGCCGCGACCATGGTCACCGAGAACTGGCGGTAGATGATGCCGACCGAGCCCGGGAAGAACGCCATCGGCACGAACACGGCCATCAGCACCAGCGTGATGCCGATGATGGCGCCGGAGATCTGCGACATCGCCTTCCGCGTCGCTTCCTTCGGCGGCAGGCCCTCCTCGGTCATGATGCGCTCGACGTTCTCGACCACGACGATGGCGTCGTCGACGAGGATGCCGACGGCGAGCACCATGCCGAACATCGAGAGCATGTTGATGGAGTAGCCGGCGAGCAGCAGCGTGGTACAGGCGCCCAGCAGCGCCACCGGCACCACGATGGTCGGAATGATGGTGTAGCGGATGTTCTGCAGGAACAGGAACATCACCACGAACACCAGCACCACGGCTTCGACCAGCGTCGTCAGCACCTTCTTGATCGAGGCCTCGACCACCGGCGTGATGTTGTAGGGAATCTCGTAGGAGATGTTGGCCGGGAAGAAGCGCGACAGCTCCTTCATCTTCTCCTCGACCGCGCTCGCGGTCGCAAGCGCATTGCCGGTCGGCGACATCAGCACGGAGAGACCGGCCGTCGGCTTGCCGTTCAGGCGGGTGTTGAACTGGTAGCTGAGACCGCCGACCTCGACGCGCGCGACGTCGCGCAGCCGCACGGTCGAACCATCGGCATTGGCGCGCAGGATGATGGCGCCGAACTCGTCCGGCGACGACAGCTGGCCCTTGACCAGCACCAGCGCGGAGGTGCGCTGGCTGTCCGTCGACGGCTCCGCACCGATGCTGCCCGAGGCGACCTGCGCGTTCTGTGCGGCGATCGCCTTGTTGACGTCGTCGGCGGTCAGCCCGTAGCCGACCAGCTTGGCCGGATCGACCCACACACGAAGACTGCGTTCGGTCGAATAGAGCGTGGCGCGGCCGACGCCGGGGATGCGGCGGATTTCGCCGAGCACGTTGCGGATCATGAAGTCGCCGAGGCCGACCTCGTCGAGGCTGCCGTCGGTCGAGTTCAGCGTGATGATCTGCAGCACCGCGCTCGAGGCTTCCTCGATCAGGATGCCCTGCTGGATCACCGCGCGCGGCAGCCGCGCCTCGACGCGCTTGATGCGGTTCTGCACCTCGACGGACGCCGCGCTGGTATCGGTGCCCGGCTGGAAATTGGCGATGATCTCGACCTGGCCGAGCGAATCGCTGGTCGATTCGAAATTGAGGATGCCGGAGGCGCCGTTGAGCTCCTCCTCGATCAGGCGGGTGACGCTGTTGTAGAGGTTTTCCGGCGACGCGCCCGGGTAGCTCGTCGAGATCGAGATCGAGGGCGGCGCGATGATCGGATATTGCGCGATCGGCAACAGCGGGACCGAGATCGCGCCGATCAGACAGATGAACAGCGCGACGACCCAGGCGAAGATCGGCCTGTCGATGAAGAAGCTCGCCATGGTGCGTTACCGCGCGGCCTTGAGGGCGTGCCGGTTGTCCGCGCTCGCCTCGGCTTCGGACCAGGATTGCGGCTTGACCTTGTCGCCGGCCGCAAATTTCTGGAAGCCTTCGACCACGACCTTGTCGCCGGCCTTCAGGCCGTCGGTGACGAACCAGACGCCGTCCTGCACCGAGCCGGTGCGCACCGGCTGCACCGCGATGCGGTTGTCGTCCTTGACGACGAACACCTCGCTGCCGCCACCGCCATTGCGCTGGACCGCCTGCTGCGGCACCGCGATCGCGTCGGAATCGAGGCCCTGATCGAGGCGGACGCGGACATACATGCCCGGCAGCAGCTCGCGCTTGGGATTGCGGAATTCGCCGCGCAGCGTCACCTGGCCGGTATGGGCGTCGACCTTGGCCTCGGAGAACAGCAGCTTGCCGTCGAGCGCATAGATGGTGTTGTCGTCGAGCACGAGGCGCACCTTGACGGCATCGGCCGCGATGCGATCGAGGTCGCCGCTTTCGAAAGCGCGGCGCAGCTGGTTGAGCTCGGTCACCGACTGGGTGAAGTCCGCATAGATCGGATCGAGCTGCTGCACGGTGGCGAGATTGGTCTCGTTCTGCACCACGAGCGCGCCCTCGCTGACCAGCGCGGCACCGACCACGCCGTCGATCGGCGCGCGCACGGTCGCATAATCGAGATTGAGCTTGGCGCGCGCGAGGTCGGCCTTGCGGCCCTCGACGTCGGCCTGCGCCTGGCGCTCGGCGGCGATGGTCTTTTCGTTCTCGGCTTCGGGCGCGGCGCGCTGACTGGTCAGCGTCGCGATGCGCCGCGCCTGCTGCTGCGCCTGCATCAACGCCGCCTCGGCCTTGTCGACCGCCGCGTCGTTGGCCATCACCTCGACCTCGAACGGGCGCGGATCGATGCGATAGAGCGCATCGCCCGCCTTCACCTCGCTGCCCTGGCGGAACAGCCGCTCGACCACGATGCCCGACACGCGCGGCCGCACCTCGGCGACGCGCGTCGGCGAGATCCGGCCCGGCAGCTCGCGTACCACGGCGCGCGGTTGCGGCTTGACGGTGACGATGCTGACATCGGGTTCAGAGGTTTGGGCAGTGGCAACGGCGGAAGAAGATTCGTCGCAAGCGCCTAGCAGCGGCGCAAGGGCCGCGAGCATCATTGCAACGCATGCCGATCGCGCTCGAAGTCCTGACATGAAGTGGGGTGCCCCAAAATTGTTGAAACTGATCACGCGTCGCGCGCAACGCCCGTTCTGGGCAATGACTGCGCGGCTGATGCGATCAAAATAGAATGGACTTGCTGCGACGCAACGCATCGCGCGGGCGGCTCAATGTCACACGCGCTATGGCGCTGAGTTCAGGCTGATTTTTGCGACTCACCAGATTGTGAGTCCGGTTCCATCGCGGCACGCTGCGACAGAACATCGCAATGACAGCGAGTCACTGGGCTTGATCGTAAGCCTGCAGGATCCGAACGAAATCAGCCATGCTGGATCGATCCTGGTTTTCAGCCATGGCCGCAACCTGAGTATGGGATGCGGGCCGGCTGCCCTGCCAGAACCACATGAGGAGATCGGCGATGTTTCTCATGGCGTACTCGCTGCACCAGCTGTGGCCGTAAGCATCAATTGAGCGGCAAAGCGCGGCTCAATCGGGAGATAAGGCCAGTGGGCGCTACGCCGCCGGCCTTGTCCCGCAACTGCCGGCTCGGAGGCCGGTTCCGTTGCTGTTCACCGTGGATGTATCGGTAACACCGAGGACCTGGTCGGGCCATTGCGCGCAGGTATTGCGCGACCATACTTAGGTAGGCCCGGACTACACCGCCGCCTTCATCCGATAGTGGCTGACGCCCCACTCCGTTCCGTCGGCGCAGCCGAACAAACCGGCGGTGGCGAGGAAGAACCAGCGCCAGCGCCGCATCCACAAATAGGTCTCGTCGCCATAGACGTTGCGCAAGGCGGCTTCGATCGCGTCGCGATGTGCGTCGAAATTCGCCAGCCAGTCGTTCGCGGTGCGCTGATAATGCGTACCGCTCCAGCACCATTCCTTCTCGATCGCGAAGATGTCGGCATATTGCCGGATGAGCTGATGGCTCGGCATCACGCCGCCGGTGAAGAAGTGCTGGGCGATCCAGTCTTCGCGATTGGCGCGGTCGAACGCATAGGAGCCCGTGCGATGGGTGAAGATGTGCATGAAGAAGCGCCCCTCCGGCGCAAGCCATGCGCGCGCACGGGTCATCAGCTTACGCCAGTTCATCATGTGCTCGAACATCTCGACCGAGACGATGCGGTCGAACTGGCCGTCCGGCGCGAACACGTTCATGTCTGATGTGACGACGCGCAGGTTCAAGAGCCCACGGCTCTGCGCGATGTCCTCGATATAGGCGCGCTGCGATTGCGAGTTCGACACCGCGGTCACCCTGGCATGCGGAAACTGCCGGGCGATCCACAGCGACAGCGAGCCCCAGCCGCAGCCGAGCTCGAGGATGGTCTGCCCGTCGGCGAGGCCGGCATGCTCGACCGTCTGGCGCAACGCTTCCTCCTCGGCCTCCTGCAGCGTCGTCGCTTCGGTCTTGTAGAAGCAGGAGGAGTATTTGCGATTCGGGCCCAGCACCTGCGCGAAGAAGCTTTGCGGCACCTCGTAGTGCTGGGTGTTGGCAGCGTCGGTATGTTCGGCGATCGGCCGCATCATCATCCGTCCGGCGAAGGCGGCATCGTCGGCCGCCGTATGCGCGGCGAGACGCGTTGCGGTGCGCGAGCACAGGCGCTGGATGGCGGCGCGGACCACGAGATCCGGCAGCGGCACGCGTTCGGCAGTCCCGATGATCGTGGACACGACGCTCATGCGGCCATTCCCTCTCTCGGTGGCAACGGAAAGAACATGCTGGTTCGGGATTGATAGGCGCGGTAGCGCTCGCCGCGCGACCGCAGCATCTGCGCTTCCAGCGGCGGGATGCCGGTGACGTGGACCAGGATCCAGTACATGAAGATGGGTGCGAGCAGGCTGGCCCAGCCCCAGGGATAGCCGGCCGCAAGTCCGATCACGGGATAGGCGAGCCAGCCGAACCATTCGAAAAAATAATTGGGATGGCGCGACCAGCGCCACAGCCCGGCATCGCAGACCTTGCCGTGATTGGCGGGGTCGCGGCGGAAGCGGCGCAACTGCGCATCGGCCTGCGCCTCGCCCGCGATCCCGATCAGCAGGATCGCGGCACCCAGGACGTCCTGGATCCGCAAGGCTGATACAGGGACGTGCGCGGCGACAAAAATCGAAAACACCAGGGGCACCGAGCCCAGCGCCTGGTTCTGCAGGAAGATGAACATCCGCCGCGGGGCATTGAGCCCCCACTCCGCGGCAAAGGTGGCATAACGGGGGTCATCTTTGATCCCCGCGGTGCGGATCGCGATGTGGGTGCCGAGCCGGAGCGACCAGACCGCGACGAGGCCGGCAACCAGCCATTGCCGTTCATTGGGCCCCTCGCCTGCGACCGGCCACAGGGCGCTGCCGGCGCCGACCAGCCCGACGGCAAAGGTCCAGATCGTGTCGACCCAGCCGGAATTGCCGGTGCGCTGCTGTACAACCCAGGCGAAGGCCATCAGGACCGCGAGCGAAAGCGCGATGGCCGCCAGTCCGCCAAGATACGTCGCCATGCAAAAAATCCGAGCTAAGCCTGTGGAATGCCGAAGTTTTGCAAAATACGTCGGTATCAAAGCGCGGTTTCAGCTTTGGGTTCCCGGATCAGCCCCGAAATCGGCACAACCGGCGCTTTTTTTGGGCCGGCGCTGTGCCATAGTGCGGATGCAAGCAAGCTTCGTAACGGATGATACCGGCCATGCCGTCAGGCGCCTCGCCCCGCTCCTCCCTCGACATCGAATACACAAAACTGTCCTCCCCCAGCGTCTTCCTGGTGCGGATGCTGGTTTTCCTGGTGCTGTGCACGCTGGTGGGCGTGGTGCTCTACAAGCAGATCATCCAGGCCTTCTTCGCCAATCCCGGGCTGAACGCCCTGATCGGCGGCGTGATGTTCATCGGCGTCATCCTGGCCTTCCGCCAGGTGATCCGGCTCTATCCCGAGGTGTCCTGGGTCAACAATTTCCGCATCGCCGATCCCGGCCTGGCGCCGGCCCGGCATCCCAAGCTGCTGGCCCCGATGGCGATGATCCTGGGCGGCGAGCGCAGCGGGCGGATGTCGATCACGCAGACCACGATGCGGCATCTGCTCGATTCGATCGCGACCCGCCTGGACGAGGCCCGCGACATCTCTCGCTACATGACGGGCTTGCTGGTCTTCCTCGGCCTGCTCGGCACCTTCTGGGGCCTGATCGAGACGGTCGGCTCGGTCGGCAAGGTGATCGACGGCCTCAAGGTCGGCGGTGATTCCGGCGCGCTGTTCGACACGCTGAAGGAAGGCCTCGCCGCCCCGCTCGGCGGCATGGGCATTTCATTCTCGAGCTCGCTGTTCGGTCTCGCCGGCTCGCTGATCCTCGGCTTCCTCGATTTGCAATCGAGCCAGGCGCAGAACCGCTTCTACACCGACCTCGAAGACTGGCTCGCCACCACCGTGCGCGAGTACGGCGCCGGCGAGGTCGCGGTCGCGGCTCCCGCCGCCGCCGGCGGCGGGGTTGCCAGCGGCGAACTTCAGGCCGCGGTCGAGCGCTTGCGCTCGGTGCTCGAGGAAGGCAGCGCCAGTCGCGGCACCACGGCGGCGATGGCGAGCCTCGCCGAGGCGATCCAGGCGCTGGTCTCGCATATGCGGACCGAGCAGCAGATGATCCGCGAATGGGCCGACGGCCAGGGCGAGCAGAACCGCGAGATCCGCCGCCTCTTGGAGCGCATCGCGCGCCAGCCCGAGAAGAGTTAAGCAATCAGCATTTGAGAGGCGAGCATGGCTCTAGCCCGCGGCCGTCGTAGCGACGGCGCCTTCAACTACTGGCCAGGATTTGTCGACGCGCTATCGACGCTGGTGCTGTCGATCGTGTTCCTGCTCTCGGTGTTCCTGGTCGTGCAGTTCTTCCTGTCCCAGGAGGTGACCGGCAAGGACAAGGCGCTGGAACAACTCAACGCCAAGATCGCCCAGCTGACCGAGCTGCTCTCGCTGGAGAAGCTCGGCAAGCTCTCGCTCGACGACCAGGTCTCGCAGCTGAAGGCCGGCCTCGCCTCGGCCGAGACCGAGCGCGACCGCATGAAGGGTCTCTATGAGGGCCTCGCCAATGCCGGCAACGACGCGCAGGGCAAGACCGCCGAGCTCGGCAAGGCGCTCGACTCCGAGAAAGCCGTCTCGGCGCGGGCGCTGGCGCAGATCGAGGTGCTGAACCAGCAAATCAGCGCGTTGCGCCGGCAATTGGCGGCGCTGGAGGAAGCGCTCGACGCCTCGGAAAAGAAAGACAAGGAATCGCAGAACCGCATCGCCGATCTCGGCTCGCGCCTGAACGTCGCGCTGGCGCAGCGCGTGCAGGAATTGTCACGGTACCGTTCCGAATTCTTCGGTCGATTGCGCGCCATTCTCGGCAACCGTCCCGATATCCGCGTGGTCGGCGACCGCTTCGTGTTCCAGTCGGAAGTGTTCTTCGACACCGGACAGGCGACGCTGCTGCCCGAGGGCCGCGCCGAGCTCGACACTGTCGCGGCCGCGCTGATCGAGCTCGACAAGAAGATCCCCACCGAGATCGCCTGGGTGCTGCGCGTCGACGGCCACACCGACGTGCGGCCGGTGAGCGGCGCGAACTTCAAGTCGAACTGGGACCTGTCGGCGGCGCGCGCGATCTCGGTGGTGCAATATCTGATCTCGCTCGGCGTCCCCGCCCAGCGCCTCGTTGCCGCCGGCTTCGGCGAATTCCAGCCGCTCGACACCGCCAACACCGAAGACGCCTACAAGCGCAACCGCCGCATCGAGCTGAAGCTGACGGAGCGGTAGTGAGCGCGCTCCGCCTCCGCCCCTACGTGGACGCTGACGAAGCGGCAACGATCGAGCTGTGGCATCGCACCTGGCAGCAGGCCTATCCGCAGATCGATTTTGCCGCGCGCGTGGACTGGTGGCGCGAGCGCTGGCGCAACGAGCTGGTGCCGAAGGCCGCGATCGTCGTCTCGGAACAAGATGGCGCGCTGACGGGTTTCGTGACCATCGATGGCGACGGCTATCTCGACCAGCTCGTGGTCGACCCCAATCGTTGGGGCTCGGACGCGGCAAGGCTGCTGGTGGATGAAGCCAAGCGCCTGTCGCCATCGGGCGTGACCCTGCTGGTCAACAAGGACAACAGCCGCGCCATCCGTTTCTACGAGCGTAACGGCTTTGCGCATGAAGGCGAGGACGTGAACCCGACGTCGGGACGGCCGGTGCTGAAGATGGCGTGGCGGCCGTGACTGACGTCACGCAAAAGCGCGGCGCGGTTTGCTAGCGTGACATCAAGCAAGCAGATGGAGAGGATCGATGCGGCTGAGCGATCTGGCCAAGGGGTCTTCGGTTTTCCTGGGCGTCATCGTCGCCGGCTATGTGTCGACTGTGTATGTCGACCAGCGCCTGGCCGCACCGCCCAAAGCAGCCAGCGAGACGACGCCTTCGCCAAGTTCGACGAGCACACCTGCTCCGGCCGACAGCCCGGCTCCGGCCAACGGCGGATCCGCCTGCATCGGCGAAGGCGGCAGCTGGAAGAATTGGCCGTGGCCGAACGTGCCGATGGGCTCGCCGAAATGTCCGTGAGCGGGCCGACAAGCTCCGCTGTCATTCCCCGCGAAAGCGGGGAATCCAGTACGCCGCGGCTTCTCGGTTGAGCACGATTGTCTCGGAGTACTGGATCACCCGCTCCATTGCGCAAGTGCGCACAAGGCGGGCGATGACACCGTTGGTGGCGTGAGACACCGCCTCACACCCCCTCGAATTGCAACCTCGCCAGCCTCGCATAGAGCCCGTTCACCGCGACGAGCTCGGCATGCGTGCCCTGCTCGACGATTCTGCCCTGGTCCATCACCAGGATGCGGTCGCAGGACAAGACGGTGGCGAGGCGATGCGCGATCACCAGGGTGGTGCGGTGGCTCATCAGCTCTTCGAGCGCGGTCTGCACCAGCGTCTCGCTTTCGGCGTCGAGCGCGGAGGTGGCTTCATCGAGCAGCAACAGCGGCGCATCACGCAGGATGGCGCGCGCGATCGCGATGCGCTGGCGCTGGCCGCCGGAGAGCGTCACGCCACGCTCGCCGAGCGGGGTCTCGAAACCTTCGGGCAGGCGGCGGATGAACTCGGTGGCGTGCGCGAGCTCGGCGGCACGCTCGACCTCGGCGTCGGTCGCATCGGGCCGGCCGAAGCGGATGTTTTCGCGGGCGCTCGCGGCAAACACGTTGGATTCCTGCGGCACCAGCGCGATGCGGGAGCGGAAATCGCGCGGGTCGGCGGACTTCACCGGAACGCCGTCGAGCGAGATCGCACCATTGCGCGGGTCGTAGAACCGCAGCAGCAGATGGAAGATCGTGCTCTTGCCGGCGCCGGACGGGCCGACGATCGCGACCTTCTCGCCGGGCCGCACCGCAAACGAGACCGCGTCGAGCACGTTGACGTCGGGCCGCGCCGGATAAGAGAAGCTGACATGATCGAAGCCAACCTCACCGCGCCCGGGCACCGGCAATGCGCGCGGCGATGCCGGCGCCTTGATGTCGGGTTGCACATGCAGGATCTCGAACAGGCGTTCGGCCGCGCCTGATGCCGCCGACACCTCGCCCCAGACCTCGCTGAGCTGGCCGAGGCCTGCGGCCGCGAAGGCCGCATAGAGCACGAACTGGCCGAGCCGGCCCGGCGTGATCGCGCCGGTCAGCACGTCGTGCGAGCCGATCCAGAGGATGCCGACCACGCTTGCGAACACGATGAAGATGACGATGGCGGTGAGGACCGCGCGGGCCTGCGTGGATGTGCGCGCGGCCTCATAGGCCTGCTCGACCTCGCCGCCGAAACGCTTCGCTGCGAGCCCTTCGCTGGTATAGGCCTGCACGGTGCGGATCGCGCCGACCAGCTCGCCGGCATAGGCGGACGCATCGGCCAGCGTGTCCTGCGCATTGCGCGACAGCCGCCGCACCCAGCGCCCGAAGGCGACCAGCGGCAGCACGATCAAGGGGATCGCCAGCAGCACGAAACCGGAGAGACGCGGGCTGGTGATCACCATCATCGCCGCTGCGCCGAAGAACATCATCAGGTTGCGCAGCGCGATCGACACGGAGGCACCGACCGCGGATTTGATTTGCGTGGTGTCGGCGGTGAGCCGCGACACCAGCTCGCCGCTGCGCGCGGAATCGAAGAAGGCCGGCGAGAGCGAGAGCAGGTGCGCAAACACATCGCGCCGGAGATCGGCGACGATGCGCTCGCCGATCGTCATCACGAGGTAGTAGCGCGAGGCGCTCGCCAGCGCGAGCACGGCGACGACCGCGATCATCACCGAGAAGTAGCTGTTGATCAGCGCGATGCCTTCCGGCGTCAGGCCGAAATCAATCATCCGGCGCACCGCGACCGGCACCAGCAGCGTGGTCAGCGCCGCAACCGTCAGCGCTACGAAGGCCAGGACCGCCCGGCCGCGATAGCGGGCCACGTAAGGCGCAAGCGCCATCAACGGCCGCAACTTGGCCCGGCCCTTCGCCGGCTGCTCGATCAGTTCGGCTTCGATCGACGGGGCTTCTGCCGGCCCGGTTTCAAGCCGTTCTACTGCGCTCATGGGATCCGACCAAAAGAGAGACGTTGGCTCCACATAGGCCGCGGCAGGGGGCGAGGCAAATCCGGGATGTCCCTTAGGTGACGGCCCGGTTCTCCAGTCCCCACAATGGCTTGTTTTAGGGGCTCCTGTGGGGTATAGACCCGGCCAAATCCGTCATTCGATAGTCACTCAAGCAAGGCGCCGGGCGCCCTAGGAATTGCCATGAAAGCCGAAATTCATCCGGATTATCATACGATTAAGGTCGTCATGACCGACGGAACCGAGTACCTGACCCGCTCCACCTGGGGCAAGGAAGGCGACACGCTGAACCTCGACATCGACCCGAAGTCGCACCCGGCCTGGACCGGCGGCAATGCCCAGCTCATGGACCGTGGCGGCCGCGTCTCGCGCTTCCAGAAGAAGTTTTCGGGCTTCCTCAAAAAGGATTGATCCTGGCCGCAAGGCTGGAGACGAAAAACGCCCCCGGAAACCGGGGGCGTTTTTGTTTTTGGGGGCTACCGTCGCTACCAGACCCGTCATCCTGAGGTGCGAGTGGCGCGAGGCAAAGCATCGCGCCGGGAGCCTCGAAGGATGAACGGCCGAGATGCAGCCGGGCCGTCCCCCTTCGAGGCTCGCCATAGAGGCGAGCACCTCAGGGTGACGGTTAGAGATTAGACCTTACCGCTCGAACGCGGCCTTCAGCGCGTTGAGATGCGGCACCAGCGGGTTGCCGATCGCGATGTGGTCGGTCGGCGGGGTGTGGATGGTGGTGTCGAGGCGGCGGACGCGGGTCTGCAGGCTCATCGAGCGATGGATCAGCTCCTGGAGCATCGACGGCAGCTTCTCGATGGTGTCGGCGGGGCCGGGATCGGCGGCGGTGAGCTTGACCTTGGTCTTCTCGCGGTTGGCCTGGACCAGCGTCATCTCGCCTTCCTTCACCGCGCGGTGCAGCAGCAGCCACGAGGCGAGCTGCATCAGGCGCGTGGTCAGGCGCATGCTCTCGGTCGCGTAAGTCAGGCTGATGGCGCGATCGAGCGCCTTGGCCTCGTTGCGGCCCGCGCCGTCGAGATAGGCCGCGGTCTCTTCGACGAGATCCATGCCTTCACGGAACAGCGCGCCGAACGCCGCAGAATTGGTGAAACGCTCGCTGAGTTGAACGAGAGCCCCGTCGGCCTGCAAACGTTCCATGGTTAACGCCCCTTACGCAACTGTTTACCCGTCCGGCTTTGGCGCCGGCTTATGATGAACAAATCATTGCGCGGGGGAAGCGCGGAGTCCAGCGGCAAGCGCGGATATGGTTTCCGCGGGTCATTCCTCGGAATTCAACCGGGACTAGACGGCTCGAAAACGCTTCGGAGGCAAAAAAAGAGCCGCCGGAGACCGGCGGCTTTGAAAGTTGATAACAGGGAGGCGTCAAACAGAGTGGACAGGAGCCACTCGGTGTCCAAACGAGGACAGTCGAGTCATAAAGTGAAAAGCTTAATCGACCGTAAACGAACGAATTTTTTGAGGGTTCGTTAGCCATGTCGGCCAGAGGCCGAGCGGGGAAGCGGAACGAACTCTCACCGTCGCCCCGGCGAAGGCCGGGGCCCATAACCACAGGGAGGAGTTTGGCGAAGACTCGTCGTTCGGTACCGCTGTCAAAGCCCATAGACAGATCACGCGGTATGGGTCCCGGCCCCCGTGCGCAATTGCGCACTAGGCCGGGACGACACCGGTGATAAACCCACTACGACTTGAAAAAACTATTCGCCGCATCGCGGGAGGCGCGCTTTTTCGTGGCGGCTTCTTCCAGTCTTGCGATCTCGGTCTGCAGCAGGGCGACGCGCTCGGTCAATTCCTCGACGGACAAGAGTGAGAGATCCTGTCCAATCTCGTGGGTGATCTTCTTGCGCGGGCGGTCGTCGTCTTCCATCGGCATCGTCGTTCCTCCTGCGTCCGCGGGCCGGACCACATGGCCGAGGCGGTTGCCAGCCTGAACCGCGCTGGCTAAGCAAAGGGCTCGTTCTCCCTCGCACCTTTGCTCAAGGATACATCATGGACAAGCTGCCCGCGCAAATGACCGTGGTCGCCATCTCCAAGCCCGGCGGACCCGAGGTGCTGGTGCCGGAACAGCGTCCCGTTCCGCAGCCCGGTCCCGACGAGATCCTCGTCAAGGTGCAGGCCGCCGGCGTCAACCGGCCCGACGTGGCGCAGCGTTCCGGCGCCTATCCGCCGCCGCCCGGCGCCAGCGACCTGCCCGGCCTCGAAATCGCCGGTGAAGTGGTCGCGGTCGGCAGCAATGCCAAAAAACACAAGGTCGGTGACATCGTGATGTCGCTCGTCGCCGGCGGCGGCTATGCGCAGTACTGCATCGCGCAGGACGCCCAGGCGATGACCGTGCCGCCGGCACTGTCGATCAAGGAAGCCGGCGCGCTGCCGGAAACCCTGATGACGGTCTGGCACAACGTGTTCGAGCGCGGCGGCCTGAAGGCCGGCGAGACGCTGCTGATCCATGGCGGCTCTTCCGGCATCGGCACCATGGCGATCCAGCTCGCGAAGGCGTTCGGTGCAAAAGTGTTCGTCACCGTCGGATCGCAGGACAAGATCGATGCCTGCCTGAAGCTCGGTGCCGACCGCGCCATCAACTACAAGACCGAGGACTTCGTCGAAGTGATCAAGGCGGAGACGAACAAGGCCGGCGTCAATTTGATCCTCGACATGGTGGCGGGCGAGTATGTCGACCGCAACTATGACGCCGCCGCGGTCGACGGGCGCATCGTGCAGATCGCAACGCTCAACGGCCCCAAGGTCAGCGTCAACATCGCCAAGGTGATGGTGAAGCGGTTGACCCATACCGGCTCGACCTTGCGCCCCCGTAGTAATGCGGACAAGGCGGCCATGGTGGCCGCAATTGAAGCGAAAGTGATGCCGCTTTTGCGCGAGGGCCGCGTCAAGCCGCTGATGGACAGCGCTTTCCCGCTGGAAAAGGCATCCGAGGCGCACCGGCGCATGGAGACCTCCGCACATATTGGCAAAATTGTGTTGGAGGTCTAGGCCGCTGGCCGACCGGGGACGCCGGAAACCCTTTGATTTTCCTCGCTTTCGTGGCATCTATCGCGACGCGCCGAACGACTTCCGTTCGGCGTGAAATCGTCTTTACCTGACAGTCTTGCTCACTGAGTTTGCGTCGAACGCGGAGAACTGGCCTTGCGTCTGATCAGGTGCCTCGCGCCCATCGCGCTGGGCCTCATGATTCTTGTCGCCGCGTCGCCTGCACGCGCGCTCGACGCTGTCAGCGTCCGCGGTGACGCGCCCGCGATCGATCTCACCGGCGTGCTCGAGCATCAGCGCAGCGACGCCGACCGCATCCAGGTCTCCACCGCGCCTGGCACCGACGGCATCGTCCGCCGCATCGAGGTGCGCGCGCGCGAGGGCGGCCAGAACTGGATCGTGTTCGCGCTCGCCAACAACACCGACGACCAGCTCGACCGCCTGATCGTCGCCCCGCATTACCGCATCGTGTCCTCGGGCCTGTTGTGGCCCGACCTCGGGCTGTCGCGCATCGCGACCATCACGCCCTCGATCGGCGACCGGCCGGAGCGTCAGGAAAGCGCGACCGCCGACGTGTTCCGCATCACGCTCGATCCCGGCGCCGTCGTCACCTTCGTGGCGGAACTGCGCACGGACAAGCTGCCGCAGCTCTATCTGTGGGAGCCGGAAGCCTACAAGGACAAGGTCAACTCGTTCACGCTGTACCAGGGCATCGTGATCGGCATCTCCGGCCTTCTCGCCCTCGTGCTCACGATTCTGTTCGTGGTGAAGGGCAGCATCATGTTCCCGGCCGCAGCTGCCCTGGCCTGGGCGGTGCTGGTCTATATCGGCGTCGATTTCGGCTTCTGGGGCAAGGTGCTCGACATGTCGAACAACGCCGAGCGCATCTGGCGCGCGGCGGGTGAAGCGATCTTGGCGGCGACGCTGTTGGTGTTCCTGTTCGCCTATCTCAACCTCAGTCGATGGCATGTGCGCTACTCCCACATCACGGTGGGCTGGCTCGCGTTCCTCGGCTCGCTGGTCGCGCTCGCCCTGTTCGACCCGGCCGTCGCCTCCGGCATCGCGCGCATCTCGCTGGTGCTGATCGCCTTCGCCGGCTTCACGCTGATCGTCTATCTCTCCACCCACGGCTTCGACCGCGCGGTGCTGCTGATCCCGACCTGGTTCCTGCTGGTGGTCTGGGTGGTCGCGGCCGGCATGACGGTGGCCGGTTCCGTCACCAACGACATCGTCGGCCCGGCGCTGCTGGGCGGCCTCGTGCTGATCGTGATGCTGATCGGCTTCACGGTGATGCAGCACGCCTTCGCCGGCGGCGGCGCCACCACCGGCGTCGTCTCCGACATCGAGCGCCGGGCACTGGCGCTGGCCGGTTCCGGCGATCTGATCTGGGACTGGGACGTCTCCGCCGACAAGGTGTTCACCAGCCCCGAGACGGAAGCCCTGCTGGGGCTGAAGCGCGGCACGCTCGAAGGGCCCGCAGCCTCCTGGCTCGAGGTGCTGCATCCGCTCGACCAGGATCGTTTCCGTGCCGCGCTGGACAGCGTGCTCGACCAGCGCCGCGGCCGGCTGGTGCAGGATTTCCGCCTGCGCACCCCCGACGGCCATTTCATGTGGTTCGCGCTGAAGGCCCGTCCGGTGGTCGGCTCGGACGGCGAGGTCTCGCGCGTGGTCGGCACGCTCACCGACGTCACTGAGCTGCGCAACGCCGAGGAACGCCTGCTGCACGATTCCGTGCACGACAACCTCACCGGCCTGCCCAACCGCAAACTGTTCATGGACCGGCTCGGTGCCGTCGCGCATTTCGCAAAATCGATGCCGACGCTGCGGCCGACGCTGATGGTGATCGACCTCGACCGCTTCAAGCAGGTCAACGATTCCGTCGGCATCGCGGTCGGCGATTCCATCCTGCTGACGTTGGCCCGCCGCCTCACCCGCATCCTGAAGCCGCAGGACACGCTGGCGCGTCTCGCCGGCGACCAGTTCGGCCTGATCCTGCTGTCCGAACAGGACCCGGCCCGCATCACCGCCTTTGCCGAAACCATCCGCAAGACCATCCGCGCGCCGATCGCCTTCAACGACCGCGAGATTTTCCTGACGGCCTCGATCGGCCTTGCCCTGTCCGACCCGCAGACGCAGCTCACGGACGAAATCATCAAGGACGCCGAGCTGGCGATGTATCACTCCAAGCGCATCGGCGGCGATCGCATCGACGTCTACAAGCCGGCGATGCGCGCCCGCAAGACCGATCGTCTGACGCTGGAGAGCGAGCTGCGCCGCGCCATCGAGCGGCAGGAGCTCACCATCCTGTACCAGCCGATCGTCCGGCTGGAGGATCGTTCGGTCGCGGGTTTCGAAGCCCTGGCACGCTGGGATCATCCGAAGCTCGGCCGCATGGCGCCGTCGGAATTCATCACGATTGCCGAAGAGACCGGCCTGATCGTCGACCTCGGCATGTTCGTGCTCGACCAGACCGCAAAGCAGCTCTCGATCTGGCAGCGCGCGATGCGCTCGCGCGAGCCGATCTTCGCTTCCGTCAACGTCTCCTCGCGGCAATTGCTGCGCCATGATCTGATCCACGACATCCGCACCGTGCTGTCGCGCTCCTCGGTGGCGCGCGGCACGCTGAAGCTGGAGCTGACGGAATCGCTGGTGATGGAGAATCCGGAGCACGCGGCCCAAATGCTGACGCGGATCCGCGAGCTCGGCACGGGCCTGTCGCTCGACGATTTCGGCACCGGCCATTCGTCGCTCGCCTATCTGCAGCGCTTCCCGTTCGACACCATCAAGATCGACCAGTCGTTCGTGCGCACCACCAACCGCGGCACCCGGCCGGTGATCCTGAAGTCGATCATTGCGCTCGCGCATGATCTCGGCATGGACGTGGTGGCGGAAGGCGCCGAGACCGATTCCGATGCGGTGGAGCTCTATCAGCTTGGCTGCGAGTACGCGCAGGGCTTTGCTTTTGGCGAGCCCATGGACGCGGACGCCGCGATGCGGCTGCTGACGGAAGTGCGGTTAGAGGCGGCGAGCTGATCTTTCTGTTTCCCTTCTCCCCTTGTGGGAGAAGGTGGCGCGAAGCGCCGGATGAGGGGTTGCATCCGCAAATTCAGAAACAAGAAGAGTCGCACGCGGAGAGATACCCCTCACCCGTCTCGCCGCTCCGCGGCGAGCCACCCTCTCCCGCAAGGGGAGAGGGGAAGAAGGTCTCCGTCACCTTCTACCCCGGCCTGCGCCCATCCTTCTTCATCTTCGTGAACCGCACCGTCTGGCCATCCGGCATCCGCGTGGCCTTGAAGCCGGCGGCGATGCAGGCCTCGCGTTGCGGCATCTGGATATCCGGGCTGCGCGCGGTGTCCCACCATGAGGCACGGTTAGCCGCCCGCGGCAGGGCCGCGCCGATGATCTCCTCGATCTGCTCGAAGCTCAGCATGAATTCCATCTGCTTCTGCCGCAGCAGGTAGTCGCGTAGCGCGTCGTAATCGTTCACCGCCGTCCTCACCAATGCCCGCGGCCTGATCTGCTGAAAAGCGATGCCCGCGGAAACCAATCCTTAACTGATTGCAGCAGCGCCGTCGCGGCTTAAACACTACGCAAGATTTCAGGCGCATCCGTTAGGGTCGGGAGCAAAGGATGCTGTCTGGATGGCGCGAAGCCATGGCCCGCCGGCCCTGGCGTATTTCGGCGAAGCTGCTGATCATCTCGTCCGTCGTGACGGTGATCGGCTTTTCGGCCATTTGCGTCAACGTCATGCTGGACATGCGCCGCGGCGAGGAGGCACTGGCCCGCCAGACGCTGGAAAACCTGGCGACCTCGATCGACGCTGACATCAGCCGCAACATCGATATCTACGACCTGTCCCTCAAGGCGGTCGCCAGCAACATGCTGCTGCCCGAGATCAACACGGTCTCCAAGCCGATCCGCCAGCTCATCCTGTTCGACCACGCCACGACCGCAAAGCATTTCGGCGCCATCCAGGTGTTCGATGCGGACGGCAATCTGTCCATCGATGCGTCCACGCTCGACCCTGTTGCGGAAAATCGCGGCAGTGAGGAGTACTTCACGGTCCATCGCGACAATCCCGATGCCGGCCTCTTCATCAGCCGTCCGATGCTGTTCCGCGGCGCCTACTCCATCGTGCTGAGCCGGCGTCTCAGCGATACCGACGGCGGCTTCCTAGGAGTCGTCGCGGGCTCGATCCGCTTCACCTATTTCCACGAATTGTTCGAGCGGCTGAGCCTCGACCCCGAGGACACCATCACCGTGCTCAAGCGCGACCGCACCATCATGATGCGGCGACCGTTCGATCTCGACATCATCGGCAAGAATCTGAACGACCGCCAGAGCTGGAAGGCGGACAACTTGCGCGTCGGCGGCTCGTTTGCGGGACAGGGCCCGGTCGATCCGACCGCGCGGCTCTATGCGCGCAGCGCCGGCACCGGCCCGCTGTTTGTGGTGGCGGGCAAGCCGCTGAGCACGGTGTTCGCGCTGTGGCGGAAGGAAGCGCTTCGCATCGGCGCCGTGGTTCTGGTGCTCGCACTGTTCGTGCTGGGCTCGGCGATCCTGCTTGCCCGCGAGATCGGCCGGCGAGCGGATGCCGAAAACAAGCTGGAGGAGATGGCGACGACCGACGCGCTCACGGGCCTGCGCAACCGCCGCAAGTTCGACCAGACGATCGACACCGAATGGCGCCGCGCCATGCGCCAGAAGACCCAGGTTGCGCTCCTGATGATCGATGCCGATCACTTCAAGGCCTACAACGACACCTTCGGCCACCAGGCCGGCGACCAGGTGCTGGTCGGCATCGCCATCTGCATCTCCGATTCGGTGCGCCGCGCCGGCGACTGCGCCGCGCGCTATGGCGGCGAGGAGTTCGCCGTGCTGCTGCCGAACACGTCCGCCACCGACGCCTTCAAGATCGCCGAGACCATCCGGGCCAAGGTGCTGGGCTGGTCCGACGGCAGCGCGGGGTCGACCGTCTCCTGCGGCATCGCCAGCCTCGCGCCCACCAGCGGCGTGGACTGGACCGTCCTGGTCGCCGCTGCCGACAAGGCGCTCTATGCGGCGAAAGCCGGTGGCCGCAACCAGTCGGTGGTGGCGAGCCTGCCGAAGCTGTCGCTGGTGGCGTGAGGGGCTGCTGTCGTCGTCAGGCGTGACGCAATCGGCCAGATCATCGCTGTCGTCCCCGCGAACGCGGGGACCCATAACCACAGGGAAGAATTTGGCGAAGACTCGTCGTTCGGTACTGCGGCCGAACGCGATCGATGGCTTCCGCGGTATGGGTCCCTGCGCCCCGTGCGCAATTGCGCACTAGGCAGGGACGACAGCGAAACAGCGGCGACTACTGCCCGAGATACTTCTTCATCTCCGCGATCAGCCCATCACGCAATTCCGGCCGCTTGAGGCCGTAGGCGATGTTGGCGCGGAGGAAGCCGGGCTTGGAGCCGCAATCGTGGCGCTCGCCCTCGAACTCGACGCCGTAGAATTTTTGCGACTTGGCGAGGCCGATCATGGCGTCGGTGAGCTGGATCTCGCCGCCGGCGCCGCGCTCCTGGGTCTCGAGGATCTTGAAGATCTCGGGCTGCAGAATGTAGCGGCCGGTGATCGAGAGATTGGAGGGCGCGGTGCCCTTGGCCGGCTTCTCGACCATGCCGTCGACCTCGAACATCTTGCCGGTGCGCTTGCCGACGCCGCAGATGCCGTATTGATGGGTGAGATGGTCGGGCACCGCCTCGACCGCGATGACGTTGGATTTTTCGCCGAGCTTGCCGGCGGTCTCGATCATCTGCTTCAGGCAGCCGGGCGTGTTGAGCACGAGCTCGTCGGGCAGCACCACCGCGAACGGCTCGTTGCCGACGATATCGCGCGCGCACCAGACCGCGTGGCCGAGGCCGAGCGGCGCCTGCTGACGGGTGAAGCTGACGGCGCCCGCTTCCGGCTGGTTCTGCGCCAAAATCTCCTGCTCGGCCTTCTTGCCGCGCGCAGCGAGCGTCGAGTCGAGCTCGAACATCTTGTCGAAATGATCTTCGATGACATTTTTGTTGCGGCCGGTGACGAAGATGAAGTGCTCGATGCCGGCTTCCCTCGCCTCGTCATAGACGTACTGGATCAGCGGCTTGTCGACGATGGTGAGCATTTCCTTCGGCATCGCCTTGGTGGCCGGCAAAACGCGGGTGCCGAGGCCGGCGACGGGGAATACAGCTTTGCGGATTTTCATGTGATTGATCGAATACCTTGGGGCGCACGTGAAAGAAGCAATGGCATCTTGCTAACCGTTTTGCAGCCGGTAACAAAGGCGGATGTAGGGCTCGGCCGTTGGAATTGAGAAAAGGCCACCACTGAAATTTCACCTTTGTTAAGATATTGGCAACCGTAACGAGGCCTCCTGATGGCTGATTTTTGGCCGGACGGATGGGACATGAGGCAATCGGTGGCAGGCTTGGCAAAACGCGGGGGATCTCTGGCCGGCGCAACAATCATTGCGGCCGCGCTTCTGTTCCCTGCGGTCGCACAGGCTCAAGGACAACAAGGGCAAAACGGGCTGTCGAAGCTGTTCGGCGGCATTTTCTCCGGCCCGGACCCCGCGCCGTCGCAGCCCGCGCCCGCCCCGGGCGGCGCGCAACCCTGGAGCGGCGAGGACGGCGCCTCCGGCCATCCGCTGATGACGGCGGCTGCGATCCGCGAGGCTGCCGGCAATTTTGACAATTGCGTTGCCGGGATGTGGCCTGATGCCGCACGGCGCAACATCACACAGGAGAATTTTCAGCGCTTCACCGCTGGCCTTTCGCCCGATCTGCGCATCATGGACCTAATGGATTCGCAACCCGAGTTCACCAAGTCGATCTGGGATTATCTCGACATTCTCGTGAACGACAACCGGCTCGCCAAGGGCAAGGAAGTTCTCGCCAAGTACAAGGCGCAGTTCGACGCGACCGAGAAGGCCTATGGCGTCGACCGCTACATCATCGCCGCGATCTGGGGCATCGAGTCCAATTATTCGACGCAGATGGGCGACCGCAGCGTGCTGCAATCGACCGCGACGCTCGCCTGCGTCGGCCGCCGCCAGGCCTATTTCAAGGACGAATTCCTCTCCGCGCTGGAGATCCTCAACCGCGGCGATTTGCGCCCGGAGCAGATGCGCGGCTCCTGGGCCGGCGCGTTCGGCCCGACCCAGTTCATGCCGACCGCGTTCAAGCGCTTCGCCGTCGACGGCGATGGCGACGGACGGCGCGACGTCGTCGACAACGCAAGCGACCTGATCGCCTCCACCGCCAACAATCTGAAGAAGGACGGTTGGCAGAGCGACCAGACCTGGGGTTTCGAGGTCGTGGTGCCCCAAGGCTTCAACTACATGCTGGCCGATCGCGCCAAGGCGATGACGATCGCGCAATGGGAGAAGCTCGGGCTCAAGCGCGCAACCAACCAGCCCTTCCCGCATCCGGCGGAGAAGGCCTATCTGCTGGCGCCCGCCGGCGCGCAGGGGCCCGGCTTCCTGATGCTGCAGAATTTCCGGGTCATCATGAAATACAATCCGGCCGAGGCCTACGCGATGGCGATCGGCCATTTCGCCGACCGGCTGCGCGGCGGCCAGCCCTTTGTGCAGCAATGGCCGCGGCAGGAGCGGGAATTGTCCCGGACCGAGCGGCTGGAACTCCAGCAACTCCTGGTCCAGCGCGGCTTCTACAAGGGTACCCCGGACGGCCAGTTCGGCGGCCAGACCCGGGACGCGCTGCGCAACTTCCAGGCCTCGATCGGGGTGCCCGCGGACGGGTTTGCCTCCTCCGACGTGCTGGACCGGCTGCGCGGGCGGTAAAATCGCGCCGAAAGTAACCCTGAGGCGGGATTTTGCCCGATCGGCGGTGGTTGGCCCCAAGAATCTGCAAGAGAATTTGCCCGTTTGGCGCCCGATTCCGTTATTATAACGACCTACTTCCAGACCCCGTTGCGCGCGCCCGAGATCGCATGTCGAAGCCAAAATCCTTTTTCAAGGCGCTGACCGAGACCGGCCCGTTGATCGCGCTGGGAACGGCGCTTGCGATCATGGTCTCGATCGCGGGACCGGCTTCGGCGCAGTTCTTCAACTTCCCCGGTTTCGGCGGCCCGCCGCAGCGCCAGGCTCCGCCGCGCAGCGGTGGCGGCGGCTGGTTCGGCGGCGATTTCTTTGCGCCGTTCCAACAGCAGCAGCAGCAGGCCCCGCGCCAGGATTTCTCGCGCGCGCCGGCACCTGGCAAGCGCGACACCATCCCGGACAAGAACGTGCTGGTGATCGGCGACGCCATGGCCGACTGGCTCGCCTACGGCCTGGAAGACGCCTACACCGAGCAGCCCGACATGGGCGTAATCCGCAAGCACAAGACCACGTCGGGCCTGATCAAGTACCAGCCGAAGGGTGAGCCCTCGGACTGGGCGGCTGCGGCAAAGGGCATTCTGGAAACCGAGAAGCCCGACGTCATCGTCGTCATGCTCGGCCTCAACGACCGCATCGCGATCCGCGAAGCCGCGCCGGACAAAACGGACAAGCCGGCCGACAAGGACAAGAAGAACGACAAGGGCGCGCGCGGCAAGCCGCCGGCGAAGCCCGGCGATGCCAAGCCCGACACCGCCGCCAAGCCCGACGACAAGCCGGCCGATACCGACCTGCCGCAGGACGACGCCGACAACGCCGATACGCCGGCGGCCGCGCCGGAAAAGACCGCGCGCAATCCGAACGGCCTCTACGAATTCCGCGACGACCACTGGGTCGAGCTCTACGGCAAGAAGATCGAGGAGCTCGCCAACGTCCTCAAGGCCAAGGGCGTGCCCGTGCTCTGGGTCGGCCTGCCCGCGATCCGCGGACCCAAGGGCACCGCGGACATGCTGTTCCTGGATTCGCTCTACCGGGAAGGCGCCGCCAAGGCCGGCATCACCTATGTCGACGTCTGGGACGGCTTTGTCGACGAAGCCGGTCGCTTCCTGCAGAAGGGTCCGGATTTCGAAGGCCAGATCCGTCAGCTCCGCAGCGGTGACGGCGTCTATTTCACCAAGCCCGGCGCCCGCAAGCTCGCCCATTATGTCGAGCGCGAGATCACGCGCCTGCTGGCGGGCCGCTCCGGCCCGATCGCGCTGCCGAGCGAGCCGGCGACGCCCGACACCAGTGCCGAGCCCGGCAAGCCGGCGCCGCGACCGCTCGCGGGCCCGATCGTGCCGCTGGTTGCAGCCTCGATCTCGACCGATCAATTGCTGGGTGGACCTGGCACGCGCCCCGCCGCCGTCGATGCGCTCGCCGCCAGAACGCTGGTGAAGGGCGAGCCGCTCGCCGCACCCGCGGGCCGTGCCGATGATTATTCATGGCCGCGCCGCGAAGTCGGTCGCGAGCAGGCCAAGGGCGATACGCCGATGGCCGCGACGACGCCTGACGGTGGTGCTGCGGCCCCCGGCACGACGCCGGGTGCAGCCGCGGCGATCGCGCCACCCAAGCCGCTCGCACCGAAGAAGCCGACGCCACCGCCGCAGCAGCCGGCACAGGCCGCGCCGTCATTGCGTGATTTCTTCGGCTTCGGCTCGCCGCAGCCGGCGCCGCGTCAACTGGCGCCCGCCCCGCGCAACCCGAATCCAAACCCTGCGATTCCGCGACCGCCCGGCAATGTCGGGCGCTCGGCGGAAGTGGCGCGGTAGTCGTTGCTCTGAATTAAATTGTCATTCCGGGGCGCGCCTCTTGGCGCGAGCTATGGTGCGCAATTGCGCACCTGAGAATCCATTCATCGACATTGACGGTGGCTCGATGGATTCCGGGCTCGCGCTTCGCGCGCCCCGGAATGACGGGCCGCCGTCAGCCGTAATAACGCCAGCGCGGCGGCGGGCGACGGGCGGGGCGCGACATCAGCAGCGCGAGCGCGAAGCCAATGCCACCGGCAATCAGCAGCGCACCGAGCGGATTGTCCTGCACCTTTTGCGAGATCGCCTGCGAGCCGCCGCGAAGGGTCTCGCCACTGTTCTCGTAGGCATCCTTGGCGTAGCTCGCAGCGGTGTCCGTGGCGTCGCGCACGGCGTCCTTCGCCTGGCCGTAGAGATTCTGCACCGTGCCGGCGGCTTCGCGCGCCTTGCCCGATGCCTGTGTCTGCGCATCGCCTGCCATGTCTCCGATGGCGCCTTCCGCACGTCCGGCGAATTCCTTGGCCGATCCGACGATCCTGTCCTTGTCCATGATGCTCCTCCTCGGGGGTCTGCCGGAGTAACCGATCAGGAGCAGCGCAGTTCCAGTGCGGCTTAGAGAATAAGCCCGCCATCGACGACCAGTGTCTGGCCGATGATGTAGGACGACAGCGGCGAGGCCAGGAACAGCGCCGCGCCCGCCATGTCGGCCGGCGTGCCCAATCGCCGCAGCGGAATGCGCAAAAGTGCACCTTCGAGCCGCTTGGGATTATCGGTTGTCACCTTCGTCATCTTGGTGTCGACCAGACCGGGCGCGATGCCGTTGACGCGAATGCCATCCTCAGCCCACGCCTCTCCCAAAGTCCGCGTCAATCCGACCGCGCCGGTCTTCGAGGCGTTGTAGGCGGGATTGCCCATGGTGGAATGATAGGCGGCGGTCGAGGACACCATGATCAGCGCGCCCTTGGAGTCCCGCAACATGGAATGAAAGCGCGTCGCGCACGCCATCAGGCTCATCAGGTTGACCTCGACGACCTTGCGGAAGCCCGCCATCTCGAACTCGCCGCGGCGATAGATCACAGCACCTTGCGCCAGCACCAGAATGTCGAGCTTGTCGAAGGGCGGCTTGAACGCTTCGATCGCACTGGGGTTGCTGACATCGAGCTGCGCGTAGGCCAGGCCGCTGAGATCAGAGCCTTCCTCTACCGAATATTCCGTCGCACGAGCGCGCGTGCCGCAAACCGCGACGGCCGCGCCTCTCGCGCGAAAGGCTTGCGCGATGCCGTTGCCGATACCGCTGGAACCACCGACGACCAGCACCTGCTTGCCGGAGAAATCGAGCTCGTTTGCCATCGCGGCCTCCCCTTTTGTTTTGCTTGTTTGACCTGTCTGCGGATCGATGCCAGCCTTGTCAATCTCATAACAAGAAACAAGAGACGCGAGGAAACAGCATGTCCGAATTCAAGCAGCTCAGCCGCTCCGTGAAGGGCCTGACCGTTCTCGTCACCGGCGCAGCCAGCGGCATGGGGCGCGCGACTGCGCGCGTGTTCGCCACTGAGGGCGCGAATGTCGCCGCGACCGACTATGACGAGCAAGGCGCACAGGCGATCGCGAAGGAGATCGCAGCGAGCGGTGGCTCGGCGAAGGCGTGGAAGCTCGATGTCTCCGACGGCGGCGAGATCAGGCGCGTGGTCGACGATGTCGCCGCACATTTCGGCGGGCTCGACGTCGTCGTCAACAATGCCGGCATCTCCGTCCGCGTCGCGATCGACGACGAGGCTTACGAAGACGCCTGGGCCAAGGGCATCGCGGTGATGCTGACGGCGCATCCGCGCATCATCCGCGCCGCATTGCCTCACTTGCGCAAGTCGAACAGCCCGCGCATCGTCAACATCGCGTCGACCGAAGCGCTTGGCGCCACCGCATTGCACAGTCCCTATTCAGCGGCGAAGGGCGGTGTCGCCAGCCTCACCCGCTCGCTCGCGGTCGAGCTCGGCCGCGAAGGCATAACCGTCAACTGCATCTGCCCGGGGCCGATCCGCACCGCCATCACCGACCGGATCTCCGAGGAGCACAAGACAATTTACGCCAAGCGCCGCACCGCACTCGGTCGTTACGGCGATCCCGAGGAGGTCGCACATATGACGCTGAGCCTGTGCCTGCCGGCGGCGTCGTTCCTGACGGGTGCGGTCATTCCCGTCGACGGCGGGTTGATGGCGCGCAACGCGTGAGAGCCATGCGCGGCGAGCGTTGACAACGACGGGTGCGGGAGTAGCTTTTTCATCGACAGAGCGGGACCAACCGCTCGCGGTTTGCGGGAGAGACGCCATGACGATCGCCATCCGGCAGCTTCAGAAGCATTTTGTCGGCGAGGTTTCCGGCCTCGACCTGCGGAAGCCGCTCACACCGGATGAGGCCCGCGAAGTCGAGTCTGCCATGGACACATACGCGGTGCTCGTCTTCCACGACCAGGACATTACCGACGAGCAGCAGATGGCCTTCGCGCTGAATTTCGGTCAGCGCGAGGATGCACGCGGCGGCACGGTGACGAAGGAAAAGGACTACCGGCTCCAGTCCGGCCTCAACGACGTCTCCAATCTCGGCAAGGACGGCAAGCCGCTCGCCAAGGACAGCCGCACGCATCTGTTCAACCTCGGCAACTGCCTGTGGCATTCCGACAGCTCGTTCCGCCCGATCCCGGCCAAATTCTCGCTGCTGTCGGCGCGCGTGGTGAACCCGAAGGGCGGCAACACCGAATTCGCCGACATGCGCGCGGCCTATGACGCACTCGATGACGAGACCAAGGCCGAGATCGACGATCTCGTCTGCGAGCATTCGCTGATGTATTCGCGCGGCTCGCTCGGCTTCACCGAATATACCGACGACGAGAAGGCCATGTTCAAGCCGGTGCTGCAGCGGCTGGTGCGGACGCATCCGGTGCATCGCCGCAAGTCGCTGTATCTCTCGTCGCATGCCGGCAAGATCGTCAGCATGAGCGTGCCGGAGGGGCGGCTGTTGCTGCGCGATCTCAACGAGCACGCGACGAACGCGGAATTCGTCTACGTCCACAAATGGAAGCTGCATGACCTCGTGATGTGGGACAACCGCCAGACCATGCACCGCGTCCGCCGCTACGACCAGTCCCAACCCCGCGACATGCGAAGGGCGACGGTGGCGGGGACCGAGCCGACGGTGCAGCAGCAGGCGGCGGAGTAGGTGCGGCACATTCCGCTGTCGTCCCGGACAAGCGAAGCGCTGCTCAGCAACTGGTGTCATCGCCCGGCTTGACCGGGCGATCCAGTACTCCGAGACGGTTGTGATGGAGGCGATGGGCCGCAGCGTACTGGATGCCCCGGTCAAGCCGGGGCATGACAGGGGAGAGCGCAGCGATCCGCTACGCGTGCCCCGCCTCGTTCGACAGCATGCCGGGATCAATCCCGATCTTGCGCAGCGCGCGGCCGTATTTCTCGTCGACGTCGTCGCCGAAGATCAGATCCGCATCGGCATCGCAATGCAGCCAGCCATTGCTCTGGATCTCGGTCTCGAGCTGGCCTGGCGCCCAGCCGGCATAGCCGAGCGCGAGGATGGCGTGCTTGGGGCCGGAGCCGTTGGCGATCGCGCGCAGGATGTCGACGGTCGCGGTGAGGCAGACGCCGTCGTCGATCCGCAGCGTCGCGTGCTCGATGTAGAAGTCGCTGGAATGCAGCACGAAGCCGCGACCGGTGTCGACCGGGCCGCCGGCCAGCACCTTCATGCTTTCGGCATTCTGGGGCAGCTTGATGTGCTCGCCCTTCTTGACGATGCCAAGCTGCTCGAGCAGTTCCGGGAAATCGATGCTGCCGGCCGGATGATTGACGATGATGCCCATCGCGCCCTCGGCCGAATGCGCGCAAAGATAGATCACCGAGCGCTCGAAGCGGGAGTCGCCCATGACAGGCATCGCGATCAGGAGCCGGCCGTCGAGATAACCGGCCGAACTGGGGAGCCCGCTGCGGGTGCTTTCGCCCGTCCTCTTGCCTGTGGGAGCCATGGATGAAGCACTCCGGTTTCAATTCCTATCCTGATGTCGGGCCGGGCCGCTGTCAAATCAAGGCTTGCAGAGACCTGATTCAATTGCATCCATCACAAGCAATTCAATGGTTTGCCCCGAAACGACCCTGTAAAGACGTGCCATGCTGACAAGAGTTCCCCTGCAAGCGGCGATTGGCGTCGCGACAACCTTGCTTGCGTCGTTAATGGCGATGGGCGCCCACGCCGACGACGCTTCACTGTGGCAGCGCGACGGACATTCCGCGGTGCGATTGCTCGCGGGATCGCGTAGCGGCGCGGTCCTGCTCGGCGGTATCGCGTTCCAGCTGCAACCCGGCTGGAAGACCTATTGGCGCATGCCGGGCGATTCAGGCGTGCCGCCGCGGTTCGACTTCTCCAAATCGGACAATGTCGAAGCGGTGACCGTGATGTGGCCGGCGCCGCTGAAATTCGACGACGGCGCGGGCGGTCATTCGATCGGCTATCACGACCAGATCGTGCTGCCCTTGCGCATCGTGGCCAAGGCTGCCGACAAGCCGGTGACGCTGCGCGCCGAGATCAATTATGCGGTCTGCGAAAAGCTCTGCATTCCTGTCGAGGCCAATGTCGAGCTCGGCTTCAACAACGTCGCCTCGACCGAAGATGCCAATCTGCGTACGGCGCTCGACACCGTGCCGAAGCCCGCCACGATCGGCGATCCCAATCCGCTGACCATCCGCGACGTCAGGCGCGACGGGCCCAAGAACGTGGTGGTCGACGTCGTTGCGCCCGCGGACAGCAAGGTCAATCTGTTCGTGGAAGGGCCGACGCCCGAATGGTCGCTGCCGATTCCAGACCCGGTCGAGCACAGCCCGCCCGGCGTGAAGCGGTTTTCCTTCGAGCTCGACGGATTGCCGCCGGGCGTCAAGCCCGACGGTGCAGCGCTGAAGTTCACGCTGGTCGGGCCGGAGAAATCGTACGAGTTCAATACGAATTTGGAGTAGCCCGGGCTGTCGCGGCACTCTCAGCTGTCGTCCCGGACAAGCGAAGCGCCGATTCGGGACCCATACGCCGCAGCAATAGTTTTGCGAAGGCTCGGAGTTGCCAGCGAGCACCACACTGCTCCCTGTGGTTATAGGTCCCGGCCTTCGCCGGGACGACAGCGGGGGTTGGCGCGACACCAAGGACAGCACGCCCCACCCAACCGAATCTTAACGAATGGTTGCTAATCCCGAGCCTGCCGCAGCATGCGGAACGCCCGGGGATTCCCAGAATTGGCCGTGATGGATGCAGAACCCGTAACGACCGGACCCGCCGGGCTGATCGCGCGGCTGCGCGCCAGGCTGACCGGCGGTTCGAGCGAAGCGTCGCTGACGCGGCGGCTGGCCGGCACCATCTTCATCATTCGCGTGATCAGCGCGGGACTCGCCTATTTCTCGCAGGTCCTGCTCGCGCGCTGGATGGGGACGTCCGACTACGGCATTTATGTCTATGTCTGGACCTGGGTGCTGCTGCTCGGCAGCATGATGGATTTCGGCATCTCGGCCTCCGCGCAAAAAATCATTCCGGAATATCGCGCCAGCGGTGACCATGCCCTGCTGCGCGGCTTTCTCTCCGGCAGCCGTTGGCTGACCTTCGCCTTCTCCACGCTGGTGTCGCTGGGACTGGCCGGCGTCGTCAAGCTGTTGTCGCCCTGGATCAATCCGGCCGAAGAGCTGCCGCTCTATATCGGCTGCATGACGCTGCCCGCCTTCGTCGTCGCCAACACCCAGGACGGCATCGCGCGCTCGCATGACTGGATGCAGCTCGGCCTGATGCCGCAGTTCATCATCCGCCAGGCGCTGATCATCGGCATCACCGCCGGTGCCTTCCTGCTCGGCTATCATCTCGGCGCGATCGCCGCGATGGTGGCGAGCGCCGGCGCGGTCTGGATCGCGATGACCGGGCAGATGGTGGTGCTGAACCGCAAGCTCGCCGAGCACATCGCGCCCGGCCCCAAGGCCTATGACGTCAGTGGCTGGCTCGCGGTGTCGCTGCCGATCCTGCTGGTCGAAAGTTTCTACCTGCTCCTGTCCTACACCGACGTGCTGGTGCTGCAGCAGTTCCGCCCGTCCGACGAGGTCGGCGTCTACTTTGCTGTCGTCAAGACGCTGGCATTGGTCTCGTTCATTCATTACGCGATGTCGGCGACGACCGCGCATCGCTTCGCGGAATACAACGCGCTCGGCGACAAGGCGCGGCTGTCGGCCTATGTCGCGCACGCCATCAACTGGACGTTCTGGCCGTCGCTGGCGGCGACCGCCGTGCTGCTCGCGCTGGGCAAGCCCCTGCTCTGGCTGTTCGGGCCGCAATTCGTCGTCGGCTACGACATCATGTTCGTCGCCGCCATCGGCCTCGTGGTGCGTGCCGCGATCGGCCCGGTGGAGCGCCTGCTCAACATGCTGGGCCAGCAGAAGATCTGCGCGCTGGCCTACGCCCTGGCGTTCGTGATGAACGTCGTGCTCTGCATCGCGCTGGTGCCACGCTTCGGCGGCCACGGCGCCGCGGCCGCGACCTCGATCTCGCTCACCTTCGAGACGGTACTGCTGTTCTGGATCGTGCGGCAGCGCCTGGGGCTGCACGTCCTGGCGTTTGGTAAATAGGTACGACGCGCCCGTCCCTGCCCGCGCCCCCGGGGAACGGCTGTCTCGCAACGCACCCAAGGACAGCGCGAATTGCCTGCCCTTTTCCATCTCAGAGCACAATTTTTCTTATTCCACCCAAGAGGTTGCGCCTCAGGGGAAATTTATTCTACGTCTTATTGCCCAACTGACGAGATAAATCTAGATTTCCCCAACCATGATTGATCCGCTTTACGTCGCCTCGGGATTCGGCGTCGGCCTGCTTGTCGGGCTGACCGGCGTAGGAGGCGGCTCGTTGATGACGCCGCTGCTGATCCTGTTGTTCGGCATCCACCCGACCACCGCCGTCGGCACCGACCTGCTCTATGCCGCTGCCACCAAGACCGGCGGTAGCGTGGTCCATGGCTGGTCGCGCAGCGTGCACTGGCCGGCCGTGGTGCGGCTCGCCTGCGGCAGCATCCCGGCAAGTGCGCTGACGCTGCTGGTGCTGTGGAAGCTCGATCTCAGAAGCGATGCCGAGCGCAACCTCGTCAACCTGGTGCTGTGCTTCGCGCTGATCCTGACCGCGACATCGTTGATCTTCCGCAGGTCGATCATGGAGCGCTATCGCCGGCGCATGGAGCAGGTCAGCGAGCGCACCACGATGATTGCGACCGTCGTCACCGGAATCGTGCTCGGCGTGCTGGTCTCGATTTCATCGGTCGGTGCCGGTGCGGTCGGCGTGACCGTGCTGCTGCTGCTCTACCCGCGCCTGCCGATGGCAACCATCGTCGGCTCCGACATCGCCCACGCCGTGCCGCTGACGCTGGTGGCCGGCATCGGACACTGGATGCTCGGCTCGGTCGACTGGGGTTTGATGGGCGTGCTGCTGCTGGGCTCGCTGCCCGGCATCATCATCGGCAGCTACAGCGCGACGCGCGTGCCGGAGACGGTGCTGCGCCTGACGCTCGCCAGCGTCCTTGTCGTCGTCGCAGGCAAGATCATGTTCGCGGAGTTGAACCTGCAATCCGCGATCGTGACGGCTCTGGCCTGGAGCCATTGAGACTCGACCGAGGGACGGAATCGTAGGTCTCGTAGGGTGGGCAAAGCGAACGCGTGCCCACCACCTTTTTCGATTGGAGAGAGATCGTGGGCACGGCGCTTGCGCGCCTTTGCCCACCTACGGCAGCGAGCCCTCCGGCAACGCCCCCTTACTCCGCGGTCCAGCCGCCGTCGATCGACAGGTTGGTACCCGTGATCTGCGCGGCATCGTCGCTGCACAGGAACAGCGCCAGCGCTGCGACCTGCTCGGACGTGACGAACTCCTTGGTCGGCTGGGCGTCGAGCAGCACGTCGTTGATGACCTGCTCGCGGGTGAGGTTGCGGGCCTTCATCGTATCCGGGATCTGCTTCTCCACCAGCGGCGTCCAGACATAGCCGGGGCTGATGCAGTTGCAGGTGATCTTGTTGGTCGCGACTTCCAGCGCCACGGTCTTGGTCAGGCCGGCGATGCCGTGCTTGGCCGACACATAGGCCGACTTGAAGGGCGAGGCGACCAGCGAGTGTGCCGACGCGGTGTTGATGATGCGGCCCCAGCCCTTCTTCTTCATGCCGGGGACGGCGGCGCGGATGGCGTGGAAGGCCGAGGACAGGTTGATCGCGATGATCTGGTCCCACTTCTCCGGCGGGAACTCCTCGATCGGCGAAACGAACTGGATGCCGGCATTGTTGACGAGGATATCGACCGAGCCGAACGACTTCTCGCCGAGCGCGATCATCCCGGCGATCTCGGCCGGCTTGGTCATGTCGGCGGGCGAGTAGACCGCCTTCACGCCGAAATCGGACTCGATCTTGGCGCGTTCCTTCTCGATGTCCTCCGGCGAGCCGAAACCGTTGATGACGACATTGGCGCCGGCAGCCGCAAAGGCACGCGCATAGGCGAGCCCGATGCCGCTGGTCGAACCGGTCACGACGGCGTTCTTGCCTGACAGAGTACCCATATTATTCGCTCCTTTTTGGCGGGGGCGCGGTGACGTCCCCCGTGAGATCGTAGGTCACCATGGTCTCGCCGGACTGCGGCTGCTCGAGCCAGTCCTTGTGACGCATCGACAGATGCACGTCGCGCACGCCGCTTTCCCAATGCTCGACCATCGCGACGTGCGAGAAGTCGTAGTCCTTGGACGAGGATTCGTAGTTCTTGCTGCGATAGATCAGGTGCACCACGGTGACCGTACTCTCACGTGCAACCTTCGCAAGGAACTCGACCGAAGGGTCGTTCTTGAGATAATCGGGCAATTTCGAAATCAGGTCGCGCACGGCGCGGCGGGCATTGTGCAGCTGCTTGTTCTTGTCGGTGTTCATCCGGGTGCGGCTGGAGAAACGGATGTCCTTCTCGCGCTCGGTGGCCTCGAGCAGCGAGTTCGGCAGGTCGCCACGCGCACTGAACAGATCGACCTGGAAGATCAGCATGTCGCGATCGACCTCGGCGTCGAGCACGAAGTCGAGCGGCGTGTTGGAGGCGATGCCGCCGTCCCAATAATGCTCGCCCTCGATCACGACCGACGGAAACCCCGGAGGCAGCGCGCCCGAGGCCATGATGTGCTCGGGGCCGATTTTCTTGCCGAGCTTCTTGAACTCGTAATTGTCGAAATATTTGAAGTTGCCGGAGGTGACGCCGACCGCGCCGACCGACAAGCGCGTCTTCAAATCGTTGATGCGATCGAAATCGACCAGCCGTTCCAGCGTCTTCTTCAACGGCGCCGTGTCGTAATAGCTCTCGGCCTGCGGGCTGCCCGGCGGCCACAGCGGCGCCGGCGGCAGGCGCGGCGTGAAAAAGCCGGGCACGCCGAAGGTCGCAATCAGCGCGGCGCTGGTGGAATTGAACAGCTCGCGGCTGTGATCGCTCTTGCCGAGAGGCTTCCACGGCACTGGCGCGGACACCATCTCCCAGAATTCCTTGAGCCGCTTGACGCGGATGTGGCCCTCATTGCCGGCGATGATGGCGGCATTGACCCCACCGATCGAGATGCCGGCAACCCATTCCGGTTCGAAATCGAAATGGCACAGCGCCTGATAGGCGCCGGCCTGATAGGAGCCGAGCGCGCCGCCGCCCTGGAGAACCAGGACGCGCTGCGCCTTCGCGGGGACTGTTGCGACTTCCGGGCTATGATCTGTCATTCGGGAACAATAGCAAAAGGCGAGCCACCGTGGCGACAGTCTGCCGCGGCGTCAATGCATCCCGGGATCAAGTCTGGCTTATCGGGGGTCGGTCGACGCCAGGATCATGGTCCAGAACACCTTGTATTTGGTGCCTGGAGCATAGCCCGCCGCAATGCCCAATTTTGTGACACCGCCCTTGAGCATGTTGGCGCGGTGCGGGGGCGAGTCGCGCCAGCCGGAAAACGCTTCCGCCAGCGTATGATAGCCGGCCGAGATGTTCTCGACCGCCACGGTCGCGGGGTAGCCACCGGCGGCAAGGCGCTTGGCGAGCGGCGCGCGGACGTCATGGTCCATCTTGTTGGCGGCAGCCATGGCGTTGGACTGGGATTCGGCGAGCCGCATCAGATCGGGGTCGACGATGACGGTACCGAGGCCGTTGTTCTGACGGTATTGCGAGATCATGATCGCGGCCGCCGGCGCATCGAGCTTGGCGCCCGGGACCGACATGTCGGCATACATCGACGGCTGCTGGACCGGCGCTTCGTTGCCGGCGCAGCCGGCGAGAAGCAAAGTGATGAGTATTGCGGCCGCAGCGCGCATGAATCGAGGCCCCCAAAGGAAGGGCCGTTGTTGCATACCAACCGTGGCTGAAAGGTGAATTTTGAGGAAAATTCACCCCGTTAAGGCACCTCAGGCGCCCGCAAATATGCGGTAGCGGCGGGGCTCGAGGCCGATCGTGTCGCCGGCGCGCAGTTCCCGGTCACGAGGGGCGTCGATCTCGATGGTCTCGCCGCCTGACAATGCGACCTCGGCTCGCTGCACGGGACCGAAATTGCGGACATGCTGGACCGCGCCCTCGAAGGCACCCGAGCCTGGCGGGCCGACCAGCATGTCGTGTCGCCGCACGAACAGCTTTGACGCGCCAGGCGCAAGCCCGTCCGCCCCAAGATTGAGCGGACGATCGCCGAGCCTGACGACGCCGCCCTCGACCTGGACCGGCAGCTCGATGGATTCGCCGATGAAGCCGTGCACGAAGGCGGTCGCCGGCGTCTCGTAGACGTCGTCGGGCGAGCCGACCTGCTCGATCCTGCCCTTGTCCATGACGACGACACGGTTGGCGACTTCGAGCGCCTCCTCCTGGTCGTGGGTGACGAAGATCGAGGTGACGTTGATCTCATGATGCAGCGAGCGCAGCCATTTGCGCAGCTCCTTCCGCACCTTCGCATCGAGCGCGCCGAAGGGCTCGTCGAGCAGCAGGATGCGCGGCTCGATCGCGAGCGCGCGGGCGAGCGCGATGCGCTGGCGTTGGCCGCCGGAGAGCTGGCTCGGATAGCGGTCGGCGAGCCAGTCGAGCTGCACGAGGTCGAGCAGTTCCTTCACGCGCCTGCGGATCGTCGCTTCGTCCTTGCGGATCGCGCGCGGTTGCACGCGCAGGCCAAAGGCGACGTTCTCGAACACGCTCATGTGGCGGAACAGCGCGTAGTGCTGGAACACGAAGCCGACATTGCGTTCGCGCGCGCCTTGCGCCAGCGCATCCTCGCCGTTGAAGGCGACTTCGCCCGAGTCGGGCCAGTCGAGGCCGGCGATGATCCGCAGCAGCGTGGTCTTGCCGGAGCCGGAGGGGCCGAGCAGCGCGAGCAGCTCGCCGTCATTGACCTTGAGGTCGACGCCGTCGAGCGCAGCAAAGCTGCCGAACCTCTTGACGAGATTTTTGACTTCAATGGTCATTGACGTCGTGTCCTTCGTCGAGATGACGTTCGAGAATGGTCTTGGCGATCAGCGTGATCAGCGCCAGCATCGCGAGCAGCGAGGCGATGGCGAATGCGGCGACGAACTGGTACTCGTTGTAGAGAATCTCGACCAGCAGCGGCATGGTGTTGGTCTCGCCGCGGATATGGCCGGAGACGACGGAGACCGCACCGAACTCGCCCATCGCGCGCGCATTGCAGAGCAGGACGCCGTAGAGCACGCCCCATTTGATGTTGGGCAGCGTGACGCGGAAGAAGGTCTGCAGGCCGGAGGCGCCGAGCGAGATCGCGGCCTCTTCTTCTTGCGTGCCCTGCTCCTGCATCAAGGGGATCAGCGCGCGCGCCACGAAGGGGAAGGTCACGAAGGTGGTGGCGAGCGCGATGCCGGGCACCGCGAACAGGATCTGGATGTCGTGATCCCTGAGCCAGCCGCCGAAATAGCCCTGCGCGCCGAACAGCAACACGAAGACCAGACCCGAGATGACCGGGCTTACCGAGAACGGCAGGTCGATCAGCGTGATCAGGAAGGTTTTCCCCCTGAACTCGAACTTGGCGATCGCCCAGGCGGCGACGAGGCCGAACACGAGGTTGAGACCGACCGAGATCGCCGCGACCAACAGCGTCAGCTTGATCGCAGCCAGCGCCTCCGGCTCGGCGAGCGCATTGAAATAGGCCAGAACACCCCGCGAGAAAGCCTGCGCGAACACCAGCACCAGCGGCAGCACGACGAAGACTGAGAGGAACGCGATCGCCAGCACGATGATGGCGATGCGGACGGCCTTGGGCTCGGTGCGGAGATTGTTGCGCGCGGCGGCCGCGTGGACGCGCGCCTTCGCCTCGGGCGAGGTGAGCGAAACGGAATCGGCGATCTGCATCGTCATCGCATACCGCCCTAGTGCACCGGGACCCGGTTCTGCGCCCAGCGCTGCAACCGGTTGACCGCGAAGATGATGACGAAGGAGACGACCAGCATGACCACGGCAATGGCCGTGGCATCGGCGTAACGGAATTCGGAGAGCCGGATCACGATCAGCAGCGGCGCGATCTCGGAGACATTAGGCAGATTGCCGGCGATAAAGATCACCGAGCCGTATTCGCCGACCGCGCGCGCAAAGGCGAGCGCGAGGCCGGTGAGCAGCGCCGGCGCAAGCGAGGGCAGTATCACGCGGATGATGGTCTGCCAGCGGCTGGCCCCCAGGCTGCCCGCGGCCTCCTCGATCTCCGGATCGAGATCCTGCAGCACCGGCTGCACGGTCCGCACCACGAAGGGAATGCCGATGAAGATCATGGCAACGAAGATGCCGAGCGGCGTGAACGCGACCTTGATACCGAGCGCGGCAAGCGGCGCACCAAGCCAGCCCTTCTCGGCGAACAGCGACGTCAGCGCGACGCCGGCCACCGCCGTCGGCAGCGCAAAGGGCACGTCGACGATGGCGTCGAAGATTCGCCGGCCGGGAAAACGGTAGCGCACCAGCGCCCAGACGATGATGCTGCCCATCACGAGGTTGACGCAGGCCGCCGCAAAGGCGAGGCCGAATGAGACCCGCAAAGCATTCAGTGTGCGGCGGCTGGAGAGGATGGCCCAGAACTGATCGAAGCTGAGCTCGGTGGATCGCAGGAACAGCCCGGCGAGCGGAATCAGGATGATGACGGACAGCCAGGTCAGCGTCAGTCCCATCGTGAGACCGAAACCCGGAAGAGTCCGTCGTCGTGCTGCGATTACGCTCACCAGGCCCCCTACTGCCGTTCCGACAGCGCCCGATCAGTTCTTGTAGATCTGATCGAAGACGCCGCCGTCGGCAAAATGTTCCTTCTGCGCCTTGGTCCAGCCGCCGAACACGTCGTCGATCGTGAACAGCTCGACCTTTGCGAAGGAGTTTTCATACTTTTTAGCGATCTCGGCATCGCGCGGACGGTAGAAGTTGCGCGCGGCAATTTCCTGTCCTTCCTTGGTGTACCAGTACTGGAGATAGGCATCAGCGACGTTGCGGGTGCCCTTCTTGTCGGCAACCTTGTCGACGATCGCGACCGGCGGCTCGGCCAGGATCGACAGCGGCGGCGCCACGATCTCGAATTTCTCCGGACCGAATTCCTTCAGCGCGAGATAGGCCTCGTTCTCCCAGGCCAGCAGCACGTCGCCAACGCCGCGCTCGACGAAGGTCACGGTGGCGCCGCGCGCGCCGGTGTCGAGCACCGGCACCTGTTGATAGAGCTTGCCGACGAAGTCCTTGGCCTTGTCGGCCGAGCCGAACTTCTTCTGCGCAAAGCCCCAGGCTGCCAGGTAATTCCAGCGCGCACCGCCCGAGGTCTTCGGGTTCGGCGTGATCACGGCGACGCCCGGCTTGAGCAGATCGTCCCAGTCCTTGATGCCCTTGGGATTGCCCTTGCGCACCAGGAACACGATCGTCGACGTGTAGGGTGATGAATTCTGCGGCAACCGCTTCTGCCAATCGGCTGCAATGAGGCCCTTACCGGCGATGGCATCGATGTCATAGGCGAGCGCGAGCGTCACCACATCGGCCTGCAATCCGTCGATCACGGCGCGCGCCTGCGAGCCGCTGCCGCCATGCGACTGCTTGATCTCGACGCTCTTGCCGGTCTCCTTCTGATAGGCGTTCGCGAACGCCTTGTTGAACTCGACATAGAGTTCGCGCGTCGGATCATACGACACGTTCAAGAGGTTGATATCAGCAGCGAGAGCCGCGCTAGCCAAGAATCCCGTCGTGAGAAGTCCTGCAGCGAGCGGAACGATACGGCGCATCATGTCCATCTCCATTCACTTCGACGACGCCAATGTCGGCAAAGGCATGCAGGCGAAACTCATGGCGAAACGCACTCAAGTCAACGGAACCGGATTTTCTTGTTCGAAGCGGGGCAGCTTGCCTGTGCTACGAAGCCTTCATCGTGTGGATGCCGCATTCTGTCTTGGCCCGGCCACGCCAGCGACCTGCGCGCTCATCCTCGCCCTCGGCCGTTCTGCTCGTGCAAGGCATACACCCAACCGAGCGAAAACCAGACGCCGCAAGGGGGTGACGCGGCAATTTGGCGCGGATGAAAATCGCTTCGAGTTCCTCGCGCGAGACGTTGGCGAACGGGTTGAACTTCAACCGAGCACCATCGTCCTCGACGACAGGAATGTCGGCGCGCAAATTGCCCTGAAAGCGCTTGCGGCCGTTAAGCCAGGCCGAAAACGGCTTCAGCGCGCGCGCCAGCGGTTCGACCTTGCGGATACGGCAGCAGGCATCGGGATCGGAGAACCAGAGGTCGCGTTCGGGATCTTCGCGCGTCAGCGTCTCTTCCGCCGGCTTGATGGAGCGGACGTCCTTCAAGCCGAGCGTCGCAATCAGCGTATCGCGATAGGCCAGCGTCTCCTCGAACAGCCAGCCGGTGTCGAGAAAGATCACCGGGATGGCCGGATCGACATCCGCCATGACCTTGAGCAGCGTCGCCGATTCCGTCCCGAAGGACGACACCAGCGCAAGCTTCTCGCGCCCGACGGCTTTGAGCGCCGCCGCGATGACTTCTGCAGGAGAGGCCTCGCGCAACGCGCGATCGAGCTCCGCCGCCGAAGGCAGCGTCGAGACGGATGAGACCTGGGGCGCCATCGCGTTCACGTGCCGACACCCTCGGAGTGACGCAACTGCATGCGCCGGTGCAGCGCCGTGATCCGGCCGTCGCCGGTCGGCTGGTAGAACACCGAGTAGCGCTTCGCGGTCTGCATGAACGCTTCCGCGTCCGCCTGCTTCTTCACCTCGAAGGAATCGAAGCCGGCGCGCAGCATGAACACGAACTGATCGCGCAGGATCTGGCCCGTCGCGCGCAAATCGCCGCGATAGTTGTAGCGCTCGCGCAGCAGCCGCGCCTGGCTGTAGGCGCGCCCGTCGCGGAAGGTCGGGAACACCAGCGCAACCGTCGCCACCTTGCCGAGATACGGCACCAGCTCGTCGATGTCGCGGTTGTTCGGCCAGATCACGCCGACCTTGCCGGCGCGCTTGAGCAACGCGTCGGCCTCGCCGATGAAACGCTCGGCCGGCACCAGGATGTCGCCGCTCTCGGGCAGCGGGATGTCGACGGCCAGCTTGACGAAGCTGTCGTCGATGATTTTTCCGCCGTTAACGAGTGGCATAGACGCGCTCCTTGAAGGGTTCGACGCCGAGGCGTTTTACGGTGTCGATAAACAGCTCCTCCGGCCGCTCGCGCAGCGCCAGATACGCTTCAACGACGTCCTCGATGACATCGGCGACCTCGTCGAACTTGACGCCGGGTCCGATCAGATTGCCCAGCGCAGCACCCTCGTCGGCGCGGCCGCCGATGGTGATCTGGTAGACCTCCTCGCCGTTCTTCTCGACGCCGAGAATGCCGATATGGCCGACATGGTGGTGACCGCAGGCGTTGATGCAGCCGGAGATGTTGATGTGCAGCCGCCCGATCAGATTGGCGAGCTCATGGTTGGCGAAGCGCCGCGTCAGCTCCTGCGCGATCGGAATCGAGCGCGCGTTGGCCAGCGAGCAATAATCCAGACCCGGGCAGGCGATGATGTCGGTAATCAGATTGACGTTCGGCGTCGCCAGCCCGAGCTTGTCGAGCGCCTTCCACAGCGCCGGCAGGTCGCGCTTGGCAACATGGGGCAGCGCCAGATTCTGCTCGTGGCCGACGCGGATCTCCCCGAAGGAATATTTGTCGGCGAGATCAGCCAGCGCATCCATCTGTTCGGCCGTGGCATCGCCCGGAGGCGCGCCGATCGGCTTCAGCGAGATCGTGACGATCGAGTAGCCCTGCACCTTGTGCGGCGCCACCGAGTTCTTGCGCCACGCCTCGAAGTCCGCGTCGGCCGCGGCCTGACGCAGCTCGTCCGGCATGTGCGGCAGCTTCTCGTAAGCGGGATAGCTGAAGCGCGAGCGGATGTCCTCGATCACCTCGTCGTCGATCTGGAGCGAGGAATTGCGGATGTGCTGCCACTCCTCCTCGACCTCGCGCGAGAATTTCTCGATGCCGAGCTCGTGCACCAGGATCTTGATGCGCGCCTTGTAGATGTTGTCGCGGCGGCCGTACTGATTGTAGACGCGCAGGATCGCCTCGATATAGCTGAGGATATCGCGCCCGTGCACGAAGTGCTTGATGGTCTTGCCGATGAACGGCGTGCGGCCGAGACCGCCGCCGACGAGCACCTCGAATCCAGTCTCGCCCTTTTCGTTCTTGATCAGCTTGAGCCCGATGTCGTGGATCTTGATCGCGGCGCGGTCATGATCCGACGCCGTGATCGCGATCTTGAACTTGCGCGGCAGGAACGAGAATTCCGGATGCAGCGTGGTGTGCTGGCGGATCAGCTCGGACCAGATGCGCGGATCCTCGATCTCACCGGGCGCGACGCCGGCCCACTGGTCCGAGGTGACGTTGCGCATGTTGTTGCCGGAGGTCTGCATCGCATGGATGCCGACCTTGGCGAGATCTTCCAGCGCGTCCGGCAGCTCGGCGAGCTTGATCCAGTTGAACTGGATGTTCTGCCGCGTGGTGAAGTGGCCATAGCCGCGGTCGTATTTGCGCGCGACATGGGCGAGCGCCCGCAACTGGTTCGTCGCCAGCGTGCCGTACGGAATGGCAACGCGGAACATGTAGGCGTGCAGTTGCAGGTAGACGCCGTTCTGCAGGCGCAGGATCTTGAATTCGTCCTCGGTGAGCTCGCCCGAAAGGCGGCGCTTCACCTGGTCGCGGAATTCCGAGACGCGCTCATTGACGAGCGTGCGGTCGATTTCATCGTAAGCATACATCAGAGAGTGCCTTAAGCCTGGGCCGACGACCCGATGGTCACGCCGGTGCGGCGGATCTGTTCGCGCAGATTGCCGGGTTCGATCTTGCCGTCCGCGCCGACCTGCACCGGTGCGATATAGGGACCAATCGCGCCGACGTCATCGGCGACCGACTCCGCAAGCAACGCCTTCGCTTCGTCCGAGTTGCGCACGATCGCGGCTTCCGACAGGTCCGCAGACCAGCTCTTGGCGGCAGTGCGATACACCACGATGCCGTCCCAGGTGCGGTTGGCAGTCACCACCGAAGGGCCGGCGATTTTGATTTTCTTCTGTTCAAGCGGAGAGGTCATTCGGCTGCATCCAATAGGTCAGAGATGATTTGCTTTGGAGATTGGCGATGAAGCGAGCCGGCATGCCGGACCACGTCACCGATGATGAGGATGGCGGGACCGCCATTGGTCTGCCGCACGAGCTCGGGCAAGTCGCGCAGCGTGCCGATTGCGCCCTGCGCATCCGGCCGCGTGACGCGGGCGAACACGCCGACCGGCGTCTCCGGCGAACGGCCAGCGGCGAACAGGCCGGCGCGTATCGCAGGCGCAGCGGTCATGCCCATGTAGACGACGACGGTCATCCTGGTGTCGGTCAGCGTCGACCAATCCACCGTCTCCGCGTCGCGCGCCTTGTGCGCTGTGAGGAAGGTGATGCGGGTCGCTTCGTGACGGAAAGTGAGCGGCACCTCGAAATCAGCGGCGCCGCCGAGGCCAGCGGTGATACCCGGGATGATCGAATAGGCAACACCGGCCGCGCGCAGCGCTTCCACCTCTTCGCCGCCGCGGCCGAACACGAAGGGATCGCCGCCCTTCAACCGCACGACGCGCTGGCCGGCTTGCGCGGCCTCGATCATGCGCCTGTTGATGGCGTCCTGGCCGATGCCGGGTTTGCCGACACGGCGGCCGACCGCAACGCGCGTGGTGTCGCGGCGGATGCGGTCGAGAATGTCGGGCGAGACCAGCTCGTCGTGGAAGACGATATCGGCATCCTGCAGCGCGCGCAGCGCCTTGATCGTGAGGAGATCGGGATCGCCGGGGCCGGCACCGACCAACGCGACCGAGCCTTCCGGCTTGTCGGCGCGCGCGAATGCGGTCGGATCGGAAATCTGCTTGAGCGCGGCATCAGCCTCGCCCTTGCGGCCGGCCAACACAGCGGCGCCGATCGGGCCGTCGATGACGCGCTCCCAGAAGCGGCGGCGCAGCGGAAACTCGGCAATGCGCTCGTTGATCGATTTGCGAAAGCCGCCGATGAACTCGGCGAGCTCGCCGATGCGCGCGGGCAGCAGCGCCTCGATCTTCTCGCGCACGCGCCGCGCCACCACCGGTGACGTTCCGCCGGTACCGACTGCGACCACGACATCGCCGCGATCGACGATGGCCGGGAAAATGAAGCTGGAGTGTTCGAGATCATCCATGACGTTGACGGGCAGCCCGAGCGACTTCGCCCGCGCCGACATCGCCACACCGACATCGCCAGCGCCCGCACAGACAACGGCGATGACGCCTGCGAGATCGGCCGTGAGCGGATCGACGGTCGCGATCTCGACACGCGCCGCATCGTCAGAACTCAGGCCCAGCTCATGATTGCCGTCGATCGCATGCACGCGGAGGCGCGCACCGGCGGCCGCGAGCACGCGCAGCTTGGCGCGCAAAAGCTCACCCGTGCCGATGACGACCACCGGACCGGCCTTGAGATCGAGGAACACCGGCAAGAACCGCATGCGATACTCGCTTCCCCCACATCCGGGGTTGACTGGAATTATTTTCTATATATGTGTCGTTTCGAGCGCGCAAAGAGAAAATTTTTTCTTCTCTTCTGCACCGCAACTATAGAAAATTCGCCTCCAAACGCAAAGTGGCAGAGATGCATCTTCTCAGGACCGATTCCGGTGCAGATGGACGGGACTCCCAAGCTCCCGTTTCCGAGCAAATTCCCGTCGCGCTGACCGCCCCCAGCATGGACCATCTCGACCAGCTGGAAGCGCAGAGCATCTACATCTTCCGCGAGGCTTTCGCCCGTCTGAAGAAGATCGCCCTGCTGTGGTCGCTCGGCAAGGACTCCAACGTGATGATCTGGCTGGCGCGCAAGGCGTTCTTCGGCCGCCTGCCGTTCCCGGCCCTTCACGTCGACACCGGCAAGAAGTTTCCGGAGATGTATCGGTTCCGCGATCATTACGGCAAAGAGTGGGAGCTCGATCTGCGCGTCGAGCCCTGCCCGCCGATCGATGCCGTCGACCCAACTCTGCCGCCGGCCGCCCGTTCCGCCGCGCGCAAGACCGAAGGCCTCAAGATGGCGCTGGCCAAATACGGCTTCGATGGCCTGATCGCAGGCATTCGCCGCGACGAGGAAGCCACCCGCGCCAAGGAGCGCGTGTTCTCGCCGCGCGGTCTCGAAGGCAATTGGGACGTGCGCGACCAGCCGCCGGAATTCTGGGATCATTTCAACGCATCGCCGCCGCAAGGCGCGCATCTGCGCATCCATCCGATCCTGCATTGGACCGAGGCCGACATCTGGGCCTACACCAAGCGCGAGAACATCCCGATCATCCCGCTCTACCTCGCCAAGGACGGCAAGCGCTATCGCTCGCTGGGCGATCAGGACATCACCAATCCGGTCGCTTCGACGGCAACGAACATCGACGAGATCCTGGCCGAGCTCGAGCAGACCAAGGTGCCGGAGCGCGCCGGCCGCGCGCTCGACCACGAGACCGAGGACGCTTTCGAGCGCCTCCGCGTCGCCGGCTATCTCTGATCAAGGACGCATCGCGGTCATGAACATGCTCGTCACCCCCACGTCGCCCGCCACGCCCAACGGCACCACGCGTCCGCAGGTCCGCATCGTCATCGTCGGCCATGTCGACCACGGCAAGTCGACGCTGGTCGGCCGCCTGCTGCACGAAACCGGCAGCCTGCCCGACGGCAAGCTCGAGATGCTGAAGGCCGTCAGCGCGCGGCGCGGCATGCCGTTCGAATGGTCGTTCCTGCTCGACGCGCTCCAGACCGAGCGTGACCAGGGCATCACCATCGACACCACGCAGATCCGCTTCCGCACCAATTCGCGCGACATCGTGCTGATCGACGCGCCCGGCCATGCCGAATTCCTGCGCAACATGATCACCGGCGCCTCGCAGGCCGATGGCGCGGTGCTGATCATCGACGCGCTCGAAGGCGTGCGCGACCAGACCCGCCGTCACGGCTATCTCCTGCATCTGCTCGGCGTGAAGCAGGTCGCGGTCGTCGTCAACAAGATGGACCGCGTCGATTTCTCGGACCTGCGCTTCAAGGAGATCAGCGACGAGATCTCCGCGCATCTCAACGGCCTCGGCGTGACGCCGACCGCAATCATCCCGATTTCCGCGCGCGACGGCGACGGCGTCGCCGAGCGCACCGATCGCATCGGCTGGTACAAGGGTCCGACGGTGGTCGAGGCGCTGGATCGGCTCGAACCGGCGCGGCCGCTGGAAGCGCTGGCGCTGCGCCTGCCGGTGCAGGCGATCTACAAGTTCGACGATCGCCGCATCGTGGCAGGCCGTATCGAATCCGGCAGCCTGATTGCCGGCGACGAGATCGTGATCATGCCGGCCGGCAAGATCGCAAAGATCAAGACGGTCGAAAGCTGGCCGGTGACGCCGGTCGCAACGCGCCAGGGCGCCGGCCGCTCGGTCGGCATCACGCTCGACCGCGAATTGTTCATCGAGCGCGGTGACATCATTGCGCATGCCAACACCGCCCCGCGCGAGACGCGGCGCTTGCGCGCGCGCATCTTCTGGCTGCACGACAAGCCGCTCGCCAAGGGCGACCAGATCCTGGTCCGCTCGGGGCCGAAGGAAAGCCGCGCCACGGTAGTCGCCATCGAGAAGGCAGTCGATCCCGGCGAGCTCGAGAGCCGCGAGAACAAGGCGATCGGCCGCAACCATGTCGGCGAGATCGACATCTCCCTGTCCAATCCGATTGCCGCCGATCCCTACACCGAGAATCCGCGCACCGGCCGCCTCGTGATCGAGGTGTCCGGGCGCATCGCAGGCGGCGGCCTGGTGCTGTCGGTCGATGCCGGCCAGCGCGCCGTGCCTGTCGATATCGTGCCGGTGGAATCGGCGCTGCGCGCCGACGAGCGCTCCGCGCGCTATCGCCACAACGGCGCGGTGGTCTGGCTCACCGGCCTGCCGGCCTCCGGCAAGTCGACGCTGGCCAAGGCGCTGGAGCGGCGGCTGTTCACCAATGGCGGCTCGCCGATCCTGCTCGACGGCGACACGCTGCGGGCCGGGCTCAACAACGATCTCGGCTTTTCCGCCGCCGATCGCAGCGAGAACATCCGCAGGCTTGCCGAGGTCGCAACGCATCTCGCCCGCAACGGCCACATCGCCATCGTCGCCGCCGTCTCGCCGGCCCGCGAGGACCGCGCCACCGCGCGGCGCATCGCCGACACCGCATTCCGCGAGATCCACGTCGCGACACCGGCCGAAATCTGCGAGGAGCGCGACCCCAAGGGCCATTACAAGAAGGCCCGCGCCGGCGCACTTGCCTCCTTCACAGGCATCGGCAACGACTACGAGCGGCCCGAGGCGGCTGAGCTTGTGATCGACACGTCTGCCCGTACCGTCACGGATGCAGCGGATGAGATCGAACAGATGCTGAAGACGACCGGCGTGCTGTTCGACGAAGTCGTGGACCTCGCCGCGAATATTTGAGGCCTCCTATTCCCCGCTGTCGTCGCCCGGCTTGACCGGGCGACCCAGTATTCCAGAGACAGCGTTGGGATGCGGAGAAAGCCGCAGCGTACTGGATTCCCCGCTTTCGCGGGGAATGACAGCGGAGCGCTGTGCCGCCCCCTCTCCTTGACATTTTGACAGACCTTTAGGGGTCTTCTCACCGCCCCGATTTTGAGGCTAATAGGTCCCGAAAGCCGCCCTGAGCGGGCGCATTTTGCTGCTGTCGGGTCAAAAGCAGCCAAAAACAGCCATTTCGAACAAGAAAGACCATCATGAAACGCGTCGACGCCCACGGATTGAAGATCGCCCCCGTCCTTTTCGATTTCATCGCCAAGGAAGCCGCCCCGAAAACCGGGATCGCGCCGGATGCGTTCTGGGCCGGGGTGGCAGGCATCATCAAGGAGCTGGGGCCGAAGAACCGGTCGCTGCTCGCCTTCCGTGATCAACTGCAGGCCAAGATCGACGACTGGCACCGCGCCAACAAGGGCAAGGCGTTCGACCTCGACGCCTACACCGCCTTCCTGAAAGAGATCGGCTATCTCGTCCCGGAGCCGGCGACGCAGAAGGTCGAGACCGCCAATGTCGACGAGGAGATCGGCAAGATCTGCGGCCCGCAGCTGGTCGTGCCGCTCACCAATGCGCGCTACGCGCTGAACGCCGCGAATGCGCGCTGGGGCTCGCTCTATGACGCCTTCTACGGCACCGACGCGATTCCGCACGATCCGTCCGAGAGCGGCAAGGGCTACAACAAGGCGCGCGGCGACAAGGTGATCGCCAAGGCCAAGGCTTTCCTCGACGCCGCCGCGCCGCTGGCGACCGGCAGCCATACCGACGTCACCGCCTATAGCGTCGTCGCAGGCCAGCTCGCGGTGAAGCTGAAGAGCGGCAACGCCACCGCGCTGAAGAACGCCGCGCAGTTCGCCGGCTTCCAGGGCGATGCGGCCGCGCCGAGCGCTGTGCTGCTCGCCAACAACGGCCTGCATGTCGAGGTCAAGATCGACCGCAGCAGCGTAATCGGCAAGGACGATCCGGCCGGCGTCGCCGACATGATCATGGAATCGGCCGTGTCGACCATTCTCGACATGGAAGACTCCGTCGCCGCCGTCGACGCCGAGGACAAGGTGCTGGTCTATCGCAACACGCTGGGCCTGATGAACGGCACGCTGTCGGCAGACTTCGAGAAGGGCGGCAAGACGCTGACGCGTTCGCTCAACGCCGACCGCAGCTACAAGACGCCGGACGGCAAGGGCGAGGTCAAGCTGCACGGCCGCAGCCTGCTGCTGATGCGCAATTGCGGTCACCACATGTTCACCGACGCGGTGCTGGACGAGAAGGGCGAGGAGGTGCCGGAAGGCCTGCTCGACGCCGCCGTCTCGGGCTTGCTCGCGATCCACGACCTCAAGGGCAACTCCAAGGTCAAGAACAGCCGCACCGGATCGGCTTATATCGTCAAGCCGAAGATGCACGGCCCGGACGAGGTGTCGTTCACCTGCGAGATCTTCGACCGCGTCGAGAAGATGCTCGCGCTGCCTGAGAACACCCTCAAGGTCGGCATCATGGACGAGGAGCGGCGCACCACCGTCAACCTCAAGGCCTGCATCCAGCGTGCCTCCAAGCGCATCATGTTCATCAACACCGGCTTCCTCGACCGTACCGGCGACGAGATCCACACCTCGATGGAAGCGGGTCCGATGATCCGCAAGAACGAGATGAAGGCGCAGGCCTGGATCAAGGCCTATGAGGACTGGAACGTCGACATGGGCTTGATCGACGGCCTGCCCGGCCATGCCCAGATCGGCAAGGGCATGTGGGCTGCGCCGGACAAGATGGCGGACATGCTCCAGCAGAAGCTCGCCCATCCGCAGGCCGGCGCCACCACGGCCTGGGTGCCCTCGCCGACTGCGGCGACCCTGCACGCCCTGCACTATCACCAGGTCAACGTCATCGCGCGGCAGCAAGAACTCACCAAGGGCGGTCCGCGCACAAAGCTCTCGGACATCCTCACCATTCCCGTGTCGAAGTCGAACTGGGCGCCCGACGACGTCAAGCAGGAGATCGACAACAACTGCCAGGGCATCCTGGGCTACGTCGTGCGCTGGATCGACCAGGGCGTCGGCTGCTCCAAGGTGCCTGACATCCATGATGTCGGCCTGATGGAAGACCGCGCCACCTTGCGCATTTCCAGCCAGCATCTCGCCAATTGGCTGCACCAGGGCGTCATCACCGAAGCGCAGGTGATGGAATCGCTCAAGCGCATGGCCGTCGTCGTCGACAAGCAGAACGCCGGCGACGCGATCTACAAGCCGATGGCACCCGCCTTCGACGGTGTCGCCTTCAAGGCGGCTAGCGACCTCATCTTCAAGGGCCGCGAGCAGCCGAACGGCTACACCGAGTACATCCTCACCGCGCGCCGCCGCGAGGCGAAGGCGCTGGGCTAAAGCAGCGGGCCGAGGCCGATCATCCGAACACCAAAAGCCCCGGCTCGCGCCGGGGCTTTTTTGTTGGGCGTCTGTGTCGCCCGCTAAAACACCGCGAGGTATTTCAGCAGCGACACGATGCCGATGATGATGACCACGACGCGCGCGATCTGCTTGGCGCGCCCGTCCATCGGCAGCATGTTGATGAGATAAAGCACGAGAATGATGACGAGAAAGGTGACGAGTACGCCGACCAGCATTGCAGGGCCCCCTTCAGGCAAATTGCTAACGAGGTCCTAACGCCTGTCTCGCGCGCCGGTTCCACCCGCGCAACCCCTTACAACTTCTGGTAAATGCGTAATTCTACCGGCAGGCGGCCTGCCTAAAACTTTACCCTTTTCGTTTCAGATGCGGAAACCGTACGGCCTGCGCGCCGCGAACGGTATGCGATTGCCGATGCGACCGCCCCCCGTTTTCTCGATTTTGCCGGGGCGTCTGTGCCGAACTTTGAAATGGGAATTTGGGGGGACTTCGATGCTCAATCGTCTGACCGTGTCCGCACTGTTGAAGGCAGTGATCGCGATCACGTCGAGCTGCGTGGTGATCGCACTCTCGCTCACCGCCTACGAATCCTGGGATCGCCTCAACACCGCCAATCGCATCTCGGCGATCGCCGACGCCTCCGCGGACCTATTCAAGGCGATGCACAATCTGCGTACCGATCGCTCGACCACGTCGCGGCTGTTGAACGCGACCGAACCGATGGACTCCGAGATCGAGAAATATCTCCGCGCGCTGCGCGATGCGCAGATGCCCGCGATGGCACGCGCGCTCGTGCTGCTGCCGTCCATGGACTTCCCGCGATCCGGCACGCTGGTGCCTGAGCTCGCGCGCCTCAACAAGCTGCTGATCGAAGAGCAGAAGGAGTTCTGGGAGAACGTCGCCAAGCCGAAAGACCAGCGCCGTGCGGGCTTGACCAAGGAATATATGGAGACGACGCAGGGGCTGCTCGATGTGCTCGACAATCTCGGGAACACGCTTGCCGCCACCGTCAACCACCAGGACGCCGAGATCGACCAGTTGCTGGCGATCAAGCAGAACGCCTGGCTGCTGCGCAACACCGCGGGCGAAGGTTCGCTGATCGTCTCGATGGGGCTTGCCGCCGGCAAGATCACGCCGGAAGCCCGCTACAACTATACCCAATATGTCGGCGGCACGAGCGCGATGTGGAAGGCGCTGGAATTGTCGACCTCGGGCATGCAGCTGCCGCCGGCGCTCGCCTCCGCCATGGCCGGAGCCAAGACCGCTTATTTCGATCCGCAATACCTGGCCTTGCGTGATCGCCTCGCCGACGCGCTGGTCAAGGGCGAGAAGGCCGAGATGACGGCCAACCAGTGGAGCCCGATCACGGTCGGCCGCATGGCGAGCGCGGTCGCGGTCGCCGAAGCCGCCCTCGATGCCGCGAGGGCGCACACCCTCGATCAGCGTGGCGCCGCGCAGCGCGCGCTGATCGTGCAACTGGTGCTGCTGGCGCTCGCGATCGGCCTCGCGGTCGGCGCGATCATGCTGGTCAGCCGCCGCGTCATCAACCCGCTCAACACCATCCGCGATGCCATGCTCAAGGTCGCCGGCGGCGATCTCGCCGTCGACAGCGGCTATCTGGATCGCCAGGACGAGATCGGCGCCCTTGCCGGCGCGCTGGAAACCTTCAAGCAGCAGGCCACTGAAAAGCTCAAGATCGAAGAGCACGAGCGCGAACGCAACGTCGGAGCCGCTGCGCGGCAGCGCGCGATCGAGGCCTATGTCGGCGAGTTCGAGGGCGCGGTGCGCAAGACGCTGGGCGAGCTGAACGATGCGTCGGGGCGGATGCGCAAGACCTCGGGCGATCTCTCCGCCGTCTCGCGGCAGACCAACGACCGCGTCCAGGTTGCCGGCAAGGCCTCCAACGACGCCTCCATGAGCGTCGACAGCGTCGCGGCCGCCGCGGAAGAGCTCTCGGCCTCGATCAACGACATCAGCCAGCAGGCCGCCCACGCCGCCGGCATCGCCGGTCGCGCCGTGACGCAGGCGCGCGAGACCGACGGCACGGTGCAGGGCCTGCAGAAGTCCGCAGGCCGCATCGGCGAGGTCGTCGGCCTCATCAACACCATCGCGGCACAGACCAATCTGCTCGCGCTCAACGCCACCATCGAGGCCGCACGTGCCGGCGAAGCCGGCCGCGGCTTTGCGGTGGTCGCCTCCGAGGTGAAATCGCTGGCGAGCCAGACCGCGAAGGCAACGGAAGAAATCTCCGAGCAGATCGCCGACATCCAGAAGGTCGCGGGCGATGCCATCAACGCGATCCAGACCATTGGCGGCATCATCGGCGAGGTCAACGAGGTCGCGACCGCGATCGCGGCGGCCGTGCAGGAGCAGGGCGCGGCGACACAGGAGATCACGCGCAGCACCCAATATGCGGCGCAGGGCACCAAGAACGTCTCGGACAACATCACCGGCGTGAGGGCGGATGCAGACGCCGCAGCCGCGGCCGCAGACAATGTGAAGAGCGCCTCCGAGATGCTGGAGACCCAGAGCAACCAGCTCGGCCAAGAGGTCAGCGACTTCCTCGGCAAGATCCGCGCGGCATAAGGTGCGCGGCTAGGTAATTTTACGGCAGGAACACTGTCTAAGTTTTTACCCTTTTCAGGCCAAATGCGCCCGGCGCCCGCTGTATGCAGGCGCGTCTATTGCGGCATCCCTTTGGTTTCGAGGTTCGTGGGGCTGCCGTTCGGAGCCACGAACTTCGAAATGCGTACCGGGGTGTCCGATGCTGAATCGCTTGACCGTATCCACGCTGCTGAAGGCGGTGATTCTCTCTACCGCGCTCGTCGTCGTCATCGGCTTCTCGATCAGCGCATGGAGCTCATGGGGCCGGCTGCAGCAGGCCAACCGGATCGTCGCGGCTTCGGCGGCTTCGGCCGAGATGTTCAAGGCGATGGCCAACATCCGGGCCGACCGCTCGACCAGCAACCGCCAGCTCACCTCCGACGTCCCGATGGACAAGGACATCGAAAAATACATCCGCGATATCCGCGAAGCGCTGATGCCGGCGCTGACCCGCACGCTGGAAATCCTGCCTTCGATCGACATGCCCCAGCGTGAAGCGATGGTGACCGACCTCGACCGGTTCAACAAGGCGCTGCTCGCCGCGCAGAATGAGTTCTGGACCGAAGCCGCCAAGCCAAAGGCGTCGCGCCGCCTGGCGCTGGCCAAGGAATACACCGACGCCGAAGATGGGCTGATGTCGGTGCTCGAGAAGCTGTCGCCGCTGCTTGCCGCGAGCGTCAACCACCAGGACGCGACGATCGATCAGCTGCTGATGATCAAGCAGATGGCCTGGCTGCTGCGCCTGAACGCCGGCGAGTCCTCGCTGATCGTCGGCAATGCGCTCGGCAGCGGCAAGATCGCCCCGGAAGTCCAGCTCGCCTACACGAAATGGGTCGGCGGCACCGAGACTGCCTGGAATGCGATCGAGCTTGCCGCGACCGGCATGCAATTGCCGCCGGCGTTGAGCTCGGCGATGGCCGAAGCCAAATCGACCTATTTTGATCCGCAATACGCCGCCACGCGCGACGGAATCATTGCTGCCGTCGCCAAGGGCGAGAAGGCGTCGATGACCGCCAACCAGTGGAGCCCCTATTCGGTGCCGCGCATGATGACGGCAGTGAAGCTTGCCGATGCGGCGCTGCAGGCCGCCAAGGATCATTCCGCGGCACAGCGCTCATCGGCCGTCCAGTGGCTGATCGTCAATACCGCCCTGCTGATCGCTGCGATCGTTCTGACCGGTGCTGCAATGCTGGCCGTCAGCCGCCGCGTGATCACGCCGCTGCATCGGATCCGCGACGCCATGCTCAGGGTCGCCGGCGGTGATCTCGGCGTCGACAGCGGCTATCTCGACCGTCACGACGAGATCGGCTCGCTCGCCGGTGCACTGGAGACCTTCAAGCAGCAGGCGATCGACAAGCTCAAGATCGAGGAGCAGGAACGCGAGCGCAATGCCGGCGCGGCCGCGCGCCAGCGCGCCATGGAAACCTATGTCGGCGAATTCGAGGGTGTGGTGCGCAAGTCGCTCGGCGAATTGAGCGATGCCTCGGCCGAGATGCGCAAGACCTCGGGCGATCTCTCCGCCGTGTCGCGCCAGACCAACGAGCGCGTCGAGGTCGCCGGTAAAGCCTCCAACGACGCCTCCACCAGCGTCGAGAGCGTCGCGGCGGCGGCCGAAGAGCTTTCAGCCTCGATCAACGACATCAGCCAGCAGGCCGCGCATGCCGCAGGGATCGCCAGCCGCGCCGTCAACCAGGCGCGCGAGACCGACGGCACCGTGCAGGGGCTGGCTCAATCCGCAGGCCGCATCGGCGAGGTCGTCGGACTGATCAACACCATCGCGGCACAGACCAACCTTCTCGCCCTCAACGCCACGATCGAGGCTGCGCGGGCCGGCGAGGCCGGCCGCGGCTTTGCGGTTGTCGCCTCCGAGGTGAAGTCATTGGCGAGCCAGACCGCAAAGGCGACCGAGGAGATCTCGGAGCAGATCGCCGATATCCAGAAGGTCGCCGGCGACGCCATCAACGCCATCCAGGCGATCGGCGGCATCATCGGCGAGGTCAACGAGGTCGCGACCGCGATTGCCGCTGCCGTGCAGGAACAGGGCGCAGCGACGCAAGAGATCACCCGCAGCACGCAATATGCCGCGCAGGGCACCAAGAACGTCTCCGACAACATCACCGGCGTGAAGGCCGACGCCGACACCGCGGCCGGCGCCGCAGACAACGTCAAGCAGGCCTCGCAGATGCTGGAGACCCAGAGCCGTCAGCTCGGCGATCAGGTCAGCGACTTCCTGGGCAAGATCCGCGCGGCGTAGGCCCCCTACTCCTTCGCCACCACCGGCACCTGGCGGAATTTCGCGCGGATCTTTTCCGGCAAGGGCGAGAAGTTCATCGCGATACCGCGGCGATCGTTGGCGTTGCGATTGGCGACGACGAGGCCGTCGCTACCCGCAACGATATCGCCCTTGCGCAAGGTCGGATCGTCCTCGGCCTTGAGCGAAGCGAGGCCGGCCGGATCCTTGCCGTTGCAGGTACACCCGGACACGATCTCGTTGCGATAGCGGAAGGCGTTCGGCAGATCGGAATAGGATTTTCCGCTGTCGGTCGTGGCGTCGTCGATATTGCTGCCATAGACCAGCGAGGTTTCCGACGCCGGACAGAAGCTCTTGCAGGATTGCGCCTTGCTCTCGGCGTCGTTGCCCTGCGCCGGGAAATAGCGCCCGTCGCAGCCGCGCACGCAATAGGCCGTGCCACCACCATAGGCAGCGCGCTGGCGCGGCGCGTCGTAGCGCGGCATATCGTCGTTCGGGAACGGCACCCGGATCTCGGGCGGCGGCCGCATGCGGAAGCCACCGAACAGCGCAGAGAAGAAATCCTCCGCATGCGCCGAGGGCGCTTGCACAAGGCCGAGGCAAGCGACCGTGACGAACGCAGCCGTTCCGCCAGCGAGCCTGGTGATCGAACGTCTCATCATGCAACCTCACTCAACTCTTCAATCGACCGACGACGCAGAGATGTTCAGCGCCTGACGCCCCGAGGGTAGCGTCGTCGCCGCCGGCCGCTTGCGCAGGGGATCGCCGCCGCGCGCCATCAGCGGCGCATTCTTCGGCAGCACCACGACCCTGGCGCCGACATTGACGCGGCTGAACAGGTCGCTCACGTCCTCATTGGTGAGGCGGATGCAGCCTGAAGAGACGAACTTGCCGATCGTGGTGGGATCGTTGGTGCCGTGGATACGGTATTCGCTGGTGCCGAGATACATCGCGCGGGCGCCGAGCGGATTGCCGGGGCCGCCGGCGACGAAGCGCGGCAGATAGGGCTGGCGCGCGATCATCTCTGCCGGCGGATGCCAATCCGGCCATTCCGCCTTGCGGCTGATGCTCTGCACGCCCGACCAGGTGAATCCCTCGCGACCGACGCCGACGCCGTAGCGCATCGCACGACCGTTACCGAGCACGTAGTAGAGATAGGTGTTGGCGGTATCGATGACGATGGTGCCGGCCGGCTCGTTGCGGTCGAAGCTGACGATCTGCCGGCGCAGGCGATCCGGCAGCGCCGCATCTTCGTCAGCGGCCCGCGGCGCCTCGCTCGAGTAACCCTGCGAAGAATAGGTCTGATCCTGCGGATAGGCCTGCGGCTGCATCGGCACATAACCGAGCGTTTGGGCCTGAGCCGCGAACGGCACGGTCAGCAAAGCTGTCGCAAAGGCACAAGCGGTGACGACGCGCGGCGAGAAGCTGCGACGGACTACGGAGAACTTGGTCATGTGCTGCCCCGTGTGATGTCGGCATCTTGAGTGATGCGGCTTCCCAACAAACGCAGCAGAGCCGACTCAAGTTCCGCCTGCCCGTGCGGCAACGACGTCACAGTCAAGCGAGCGCAACTTCACGAAGCCGCGATGGAACCGCAGCGGGTGTGGGGCGTTTCCTGATGACCAATGGGCGCCCGGAGACCTCCGTGCGGGGAGAGAGATTGTGCGCGTCCTTCCCAGTGAACGTCTGATTTCCGGCAACGACGAGGGTACTCCGCTCCCCGACAGCCATGTCGAGCTGCCGCCGGTGATTCGGCGTACCGAGTTCGTTGCCCTTGCGCTGGCGGGCCTGCTCCTGATCGCCATCGTCGCGGTGCTCTATGTCGCCAAGGGGTTCTTCCTGCCGGTCGTCATGGCCATCGTCGCCGGAACGATGCTGTCACCGGCCGCGACCTTCCTGGAGAAGCGGCACGTGCCGCGTGCCGTCGGCGCCGTGCTCATCGTGATCGCGGTGACCGCGCTGGTTGCCTTCGTCTTTGCGCTGATCGCCGCACCAGCCATGGAATGGAGCTCGCGTCTGCCGGAGTTGGGCGCGCAGCTCAAGGATAAGATGCACGTCTTCGACCGGCCTCTGGCGCTGTGGCGAGAGCTGCAGACCATGATCGGTGGCTCCGAGGGGCTGCCGAGCCTCCAGCTGCCCAAGTTCGACTGGGTGCAGCCGACGCTGGAATTCCTGTCACCGACTTTCGCCGAATTCCTGTTGTTCTTCGCCACCCTGATCCTGTTCATCGCCAGCTGGCGCGATCTGCGACGCGCCATGATCATGAATTTCAGCGACCGCGACGCGCGGCTGCGCACATTGCGGATTCTGAACGAGATCGAGGTCCATCTCGGCAACTACCTCCTGACCGTGACCCTCATCAATATCGGCGTGGGCGTCGCGGCCGGGATCGTCTGCGCAGTCACCGGAATGCCCAATCCGGCCGGGCTCGGGGCACTCGCGGCCGCCCTCAACTTCATCCCCATCATCGGTCCCGTCGCCATGTTCGTCATATTGGCCGTCGTCGGTGTCGTGGCCTTCCCGACCCTCGGCGGCGGCTTGGTCGCGGCGATCGCCTTCGGCGGCATTACCTTCATGGAAGGGCACTTCGTCACGCCGACCATCATCGGCCGCAGGCTGGCGCTGAACGCGCTCGCCGTGTTCATCGCTCTCGCCTTCTGGACCTGGCTGTGGGGACCGATGGGGGCGTTTTTGTCGTCGCCGCTCCTCATCGTGGGGCTGATCATGAAGGAGCATCTGTTGCCGGAGAATTCGCCGCAGCTTCCGCAGGCGTGAGCCCGGCCATGAACGGAACTTACCTGAAGACGAAGCGTTTTCCGCCCATCTCACCGCCAACAGTTCGGAGCCCGTGATGTCAATATCCGATGGCGAAGCCAGAATGAGAGACTGGACCGACAAAGCCACCGCAGAACGCCTCGAGAAGGATGTAGCAGCCGTGAAAAGCGATATCGCCGCCCTCACCGACCAGATCACCGACGCCCTCAACACATTCGCCAACGCCACGGGCAAACAGGCCCGACGCGGTTACAAGCAGGCGCGCGACAACATGGATTCGACCATCGACGACTTCTCCGAGCGCGGCAGCGCAATGATGGACGCGGCGCAGGATGCCTACGGCTCGATCGAGGAAACGCTGGAAGACGCGATCACGCAGCGGCCGCTCGCGACCGTCGGTGTCGCGCTCGGCATCGGCTTCCTCATCGGCTTCGCCTGGCGCCGCTAGGACGCAAGATGGATTATGAGGTCACGACGGCCTGTGCTGCCGTGACCGGCACGTGACCAATTGGCTTGTGGGGACCTGAGGAGCAAGACCGTGTTTCAGCGCATCATCGACGGCATCAGCGCATCGACGGGCACGACTGTGCGGCTGACCTCGCTGGCGGCGGGTGCGGCGTTCGCGCTGTTCATCACCACGTGCTTCCTCTGCGCGGCGGCCTTCATCTCGGTGCTGGAGAAATACGGTCCGGTTCAGGCCTGTCTTACGGGCGCCGGCATCTTCTTCCTGCTGACGCTCGCCGCGGCGGGAAGCTATTGGGGCTACAAGCGGGAGATGCGGACGCGCGCTCGCATCGCCGCCGAGCGCGCCGCAAAGGCGGCCCCGAGCATGCTCGCCGATCCCATGCTGATCGCAACAGGCTTGCAGATCGTCCGCGCTATCGGCGTCAAGCGGCTGTTGCCGATCCTGGCCATCGGCGGCGTCGCGCTCGGAATCATGGCGAGCCGCGCTGGCGCTACGGATGAGGCATCAGTCGAGCCGGCCGAGTAAGGGGCGCGATCGCATTAAGAAAATTGCGCGGCCGACCGGACGAGCGCGCTGGAGGAAATTCCACGGCTTATCTCTGCGCAATTTTTAATCAGGCGCGGTAAATCTACCCTCCTTCACGCAATCGCTACTCGGATAGGCAGGCGGTTGCCGCTAAAAGCATCGCCCCTGATTCCAAAAGTCATTTCCACGATGAAGCCGTCCGTCAAGGCGAACCTCTCCGCATTTCAGCACGATGTCCGTCTTTACCTGACGCTCGGCATTGCGACCTGGTCGGTCTTCGTCGATCACATCCCGAACAATGTCGTCAACCTGCTGACGCTGCGCAATTTCGGCTTCAGCGGCGCTGCCGACCTGTTCGTGTTCGTGGTGGGCTATGGCGTCGCCATCATCTACGGCAGGATGGCGCTGGAGCGCGGTTATGTCGTCGCCGCGACGCGCATCTTCGGCCGTGTCTGGCGGCTCTATGCCGCCTATGTCGTGCTGTTCGTGGTCTACATCGACACCATCGCCTATGTCGCATCGCAATCGATGGCGCCGGAGATCATCAGCGACTACAACATCTCCGGGATACTCGATCATCCGCTGCGCATCCTGGTCCGCGGCCTCGTGCTGCAGGAAGAGCCGCTGAACCTCGACCTGCTGCAATTGATGATCCCGCTGATGGCATTCTTTCCGTTGGCCCTGTGGGGGCTGTTGCGGCGGCCGAACGTGACGCTGGCGCTCTCTGTTGCATTCTATTTCGCGGCGCGCTGGTTCGAGTGGGGTTTCCGAACCTATCCGGACCAGGAATGGACGTTCAACCCGTACTGCTGGCAGATGCTGATGGTGCTGGGCGGCTGGTTCGCCGTCACCGGCGCGTCGGGCCGCGCGTTGCGCAACCTGCCCTGGCTCCGCGTGCTGGCGGGCGCCTACCTGGTGTCGGCGATGGCCATCACCCTGATGCGCCATTCGCCGACATTGTCGGCCTATTTGCCGGATGTCGTGCTCAACGGCATCTCGCCGGCCGACAAGGAAAACCTCGCGCCCTATCGCGTGCTGCATTTCCTCGCGCTCGCCTTCATCGCGACCCACCTCATCCCGGCCGACCATCCGGGGCTGCAATGGAAGCCGCTCCAGATGGTGATCAAATGCGGCGAGGAATGGCTCGCCGTGTTCTGCGTCGGCGTATTCCTGTCCTTCGCCGGCCATCTCATCCTGATCACCGGCGCCAATCTGGTCGTGATGCAGATCGGGGTGAGCCTTGCCGGTTTCGCGGCGATGACGGCGGTGGCCTATTATATCTCCTGGTCGAAGCGTCAGGATGAGCCGGCAGCCGTACGGCAACGGGCCTAGCCGCAAGGCTCTCGCGCGATTTCGCTAGGCCGGAGACCTCGGCTACGCTATGCGGGACGAGGCGGCGGCGGCTGATGGGAATGGCCGCGCAGGGAGGCCGGCTTGGTCATGGCGAAGAGCACGAGCGATGTGGCCGAGGGCGCGCCCCGGCGCGGCCGGCCGCGCTCGATCGAGACCACCAACGCCATCCTCGAAAGCGCCTATGCGCTGATGGCCGCGACCGGCCTTGCCGCAACCACGATCGATGCCGTCGCGCGCCACTCCAACGTCTCCAAGATGACGATCTACAAATGGTGGCCGTCGCGGGAGGCGCTGCTGATCGACGCTTTTCTCCACCACGCCGCGCAGATGCTGCCGCTGCCGCCGCCGAGCGCGGGTACGCCTGCGGCACGTGCACGCCGCCATGCCACGGCCTATGCCGAAGCCTTGCAGGGCGAGTTCGGCAAGGTGCAGCTTGCGGTCATCTCCGAATGCATCTCCAAGACCGGCTCGGCGGAGCTGTTCTATTCGCGCTACCTCCAGTTCCGCCGCGACGCGCTGGTGGAGATGATCGCAACCGGCCAGCGTGACGGCAGCATTCTGGCCGAGGCTCCGGCGGAAGATCTTTACGACGCCATCTATGGCAGCCTGTTTTACCGCTACGTCTTCGGCATCGCGCCGATCACGGCAGCCTACGCACGCAACCTGGTCGACCTGGTGTTGCGGCCGAAGGGCTAGCGCACCGGCTTCACCGGCTGCGACAGTTTTTCGGTGCGGTCGCGCTCGGTCATGTCCACGACCGTTTCCATCGGCGCGGTCAATTCATAGACATAGGAGACGTCGGTGAAGTAGCGCTTGGCGGTGCCGCCGAGCGCTTCCGGCGCGACGCGGTCGAGCAGGATCAGGCCGAAATCCGAATCCGGTCGGCGGGTCGCCTCGCTGGTGTTGAACTCCTCCCAGCGGAAATGAAACACCGTCTCCGGCTCCTCGCCCGTCACCGTCCAGTTTGCCGTGATGTGCGGATGCTTGCCGACCAGCGACAGGCCTTCGTCCGAGTGCGAGGCAAGCTCGAAGAACAGCAGCGACAGGCTCTGGGCGGCACGCGCGCTGACCGCGATGTCCGGGCCACTGACGGCGATGCGATCGGCATGCGGAATGGCACGCGCTTCGAACAGGCCCTTCAGCTTGACGCCCTGCCATTGGCTCTCGCTGAGCAGCGAGACCACGTTGGACATGGCGTGGATGCGGCCGATCAGGAGCTCGCGCGCGACATCGATGTCCGAGCCGTGGCGCAGCGTGCGCGTCACGATCGACTGGATCACCGCGAGGATGTTCTTGACCCGGTGGTTGAGCTCGTCGATGACCGCGGTCAGCCGGCGCTCGAAGCCGATCCGCACCTGGATTTCGCGGCTGAGCCTCAAATTATTGTAGGCGACGTAACCGAACAGGCCGCAGACCATCGCGGTAATGGCGAAGCCGATCGCCGCAACGATGATTGCGGTCTGCTCTGCGCGCCGAGCCGAATTGGTCTTCGCGTAATAGCCGAGCTGCCAGTCGCGGCCGCCGAAGCTGATGGTGCGCGTTGCCGACGGGGCCGGCCCGTCCGGCGTCGTCATGCGGGTGGACACGATGCCCTGATCGTTGGCAACGAGCTCGCTGCCTTCCTTGCGCGGGTCCTTCAGCGCGACCGAGAACAACGACAGATCGTCATTGGTCAGCATCAGCGACGCCAGCTCGTAGGAAAAGGTGACGAAGCCGACCGGCTCGGTAGCGCCTTCCGGAATAACGGGGGCGGCCACGATGACGCCGATCGGGCCGTTGTCGCGCAAGAGCGGTAAAGGGTCGGAGGCAACCGACCGCTTCTCGACCCTGGCCCGCGTCAGCATGGCGTTGCGAACCGGTTCGTCATCGTAGCTGCGGCCCGGCAGCGCCTTGGTCTCGTCGCTGCGCGGCTCGAGGTCCATCAGCACGTCGATCGGCTGGGTCAGGCTTGCCGGGTTGATCGGCTTGTCGTTGTAGTCACGGATCTGCGGTTTCGGGAAGCCGGCGGCCGCTATCGCGGTCTGCGCCGCGGCGAGCTCGCTCGGCTGCAGCCGGGCGACCCAGCCGGCCACCACGAAGTCGGTCTTGAAGGCGTAGATCGCCGAGCGCAACGGCTCCAGCATGTTGGGCTTCAGCACCGACGGCGCGCGGAACAGGCCTGAGGCGACACGCGCCAGCAGCTCACGCTCGGTCGACCTGTCCTGGACGAGGCTCGCATGAACGTCGATCGCGCGGGCCAGCGCAATCCGATCCAGCGCCAGCTCCTGGTCGTGGACACGATAAGCCGCAAGCCCGGAGAGCAAGGCTCCGAGCAGAGCGATGAAGCCGATGATGAAACCCAGCCGGACCACGCGACTACTCAGGCGAAGGCAGGAGGTCGGCAATAAACACGGAGCATATCAACGCCGCTCGAACGACCATGTGCCGAAACAGGGTGGACCCCAGTGGCAGAGATAATGACGGAGGAGGCATCTGTACGCAACTTCGGTCGCCGAAAAAGCTTAATTCGCCCGGCCGATCGTCTGGCCAACAGCGGCTCTGCTCCGGGCACCGGAGGTGGATAATCGCCGTGTCCGACATTGGTTCCGCCGAGGCGGCTTTGCCTCAGGTGTTAACGGCGGAAAATGCCTGCGCCACGTCGCCGCGGTCCGTCAGCCCGCGCGTTTCAGCCCACCCTTGGTCTCGATGAAGCCGACGATGCGGTCGAGCCCCTCGCTCTTCTTCAAATTGGTCATGACGAAGGGGCGCTCGCCGCGCATGCGCCTGGCATCCGTGTCCATCTTCTCGAGGGAGGCACCGACATGGGGCGCGAGGTCGATCTTGTTGATGACCAGAAGGTCGGAACGGGTGATGCCGGGCCCCCCCTTGGACGGAATCTTGTCACCGGCGGCAACGTCGATCACATAGATGGTGAGATCGGCCAGCTCCGGCGAGAAGGTCGCCGCGAGATTGTCGCCGCCGGACTCGATCAGCACGAGGTCGAGCCCCGGGAATTTGGCGCGCATGTCCGCAACCGCGGCAAGATTCATCGAGGCGTCCTCGCGGATCGCCGTGTGCGGGCAGCCTCCAGTCTCGACGCCGGCGATGCGGTCCGGGGTCAACGAGCCGGAACGCACGAGGAATTCCGCATCCCATTTGGTATAGATGTCGTTGGTGATCGCAGCGATGTCGTAGCGCTCGCGCATGGTCTTGCAGAGCAGATCCATCAGCGCGGTCTTGCCCGATCCAACGGGGCCGCCGACGCCGACACGCAAGGGGCCGTGAGATTTCGACATACTCTCTCCTAATGTCGTCCCGGCGAAGGCCGGGACCCATAGCCACCGAAGTCAGTTGATGAGACGGGATATGGCTGCGTCCTTTCATAACCACACACATTTGTGGTTATGGGTCCCGGCCTTCGCCGGGACGACGATCGGTTAGACCTCGCGCCTCTCATGACCGAAACAGCCGCGTATATTGTGTCTCGTGCCGCAGGCTGGCGAGATCGGCGCGGAAGGTCGCGCTGCCGAGATCGTCGAGCGTCGCCGCGAGTGCCCGATGGGCGGTCGCGGCGACGGCGGCTTCCAATTTCACCAGCACGCGCTGGCTGTCGGTCTGGCCGAGCGGAATGAGCCGGCTCGCCGCCGAGATCCAGTTCGAGACCAGCGCATGCAGGAAGGCGTGCAGCGTCGGTGCCAGCGGCACGCCGTGCAACGCCGCGACGACGCCGACGGCGACGGGATAGACCAGTGGCGTGCGGCACGCCGCGACCATGATATCGAGGCCCTCGGCATCCCACGCCGCGCGGGAAATGTCGATGAAGGCGCGCCCCTGCGAGGTCGTCTCGAGTTGCCGTTCGCGCGACGGCACGAAGGCGGCGGCGAGTTCGGCGACATCACTCAAGGACGCATCCTCGCCAGCCTCGGCGGCGCGATAGGCGTGGACCAGAAACGTCGCATCGCAAAAGCCGGAGCCGTCGCCAAGCATGGCATCCAGCCAATCGGCTAGCGTCGCGATGTCGGTGATGTCCCCCGCTTCGACCGCCCATTCGATGCCGCTCGAATAGGAGAACCCGCCGACGGGAAACGCCGGCGACAGCCACGTCATCAGCCGGTACAGCGCCGCCGCCTCGCGCTCGGCGAGGTCGGAGGCACTCACCGGCTCATTTGTGGTCATGAGCATGCTTGTGGCCGTGATGATGGTCGGGATGATCGCAGTGCTCGTCGTGGTGATGGTGATGATCATGACCATGGTCATGCGCGGCATGATCATGATGGTGGTCGTGGCCGTGATGATCATGGTGATGGTGGCCATGATCGTGGTGACCATGATCGTGGTGGCCGTGATCATGATGATCGTGGTCATGGTGGGCATGGTCATCGTGACCATGCGCATGGCTCGCCTCGGCATAAGCGCCGCCTTCGGGATCGAACGGCGCCTCGATCTCGACGACGCGCGCGCCGAGGCCCTTCACCATGGCCTCGATGACGTGATCGCGGCGGATACGCAAGCTCTTGGCCATCAGTTGCGTCGGCAGATGGCGATTGCCGAGATGCCAGGCAACGCGGATGAGATGATGCGGGTCGTGGCCACGGATCTCCAGCAGCGGCTCGGGCGCCGCAACCACTTCGACCAGCCTTCCGTCCTCCAGCACCAGCGCATCGCCGCCGCGCAACGCGACGGCGTTTTCCAGGTCGAGCAGGAATTCGAGCCCCCGCGTCCCCGTCATCGCCATGCGGCGGCGGTGCCGATCGTCGAAATCGAGCACGACCGTATCCGCCGGCGTTTCCGTGAAACGGTGCTGTCCCTTGACCTGCGTCGCCCGGATCATGCGTTGTTACCTCGTCTCGACCTTCTCGGGCGTGATGATTTCGACCTTCGGCGGCGCCGTGAAGCACTTCACCGCAACTCGGCCGAACGTCTTCATGTGCTCCTGGCCGCGATGCGGCACCAGCGCCTCGGCGTTCTCCCACTGCTCGACGAACACCATCTTGGTAGGATCGGTGACGCTCTCGTGCATATCGTAGGCGATATTGCCCGGTTCCTTCCGCGTCTCCTTGATGCAGGCGGTGGCAGCTGCAATGAATTCGGCGCGCGTCTCAGGCTTGATGGTCAGGGTTGCAACGACGTAAATCACGAGAAATCCTCCCGGCTTTTCTTCTGGTTCAAGACACCGGGCGGGACATTAGACCAGCCCGGATCGAACGCAAAACCGGAAAAGCCGCCTCCGGGCATGCAATGAGACATGCGCCAGGGACATGCGTTGAGGCGCTATTTCAGTACATGAAATATCGCTGCGCCATCGGCAGCACCTCGGCCGGAGGACACGTCAGAAGCTCGCCATCGGCGCGCACCTCGTAAGTCTCCGGATCGACCTCGATATTGGGCGTGGCGTCGTTGTGGATCATGCTCTTCTTCGAGATCTTGCTGCGGGTATTCTGGACCGCGTAGAGCTTCTTCTCGATGCCCAGTTTCCGGGCGAGACCGCCGGTGATCGCGGCCTTCGAGGTGAAAACGACGGACGACGCTGTGCGCGCCCCGCCGAACGCGCCGAACATCGGCTGGTAGTGCACCGGCTGCGGCGTCGGGATCGAGGCGTTGGGATCACCCATGGGGGCTGCGACGATCATGCCGCCCTTGACGATGCAGTCCGGCTTGACGCCGAAGAAGGCCGGCGACCACAGCACGAGATCGGCGAGCTTGCCCTTCTCCACCGAGCCGATCAGCTTCGACACGCCATGCGCGATCGCCGGATTGATCGTGTATTTGGCGATGTAGCGCTTGACGCGGAAATTGTCGTTGTCCTTGCCCTTGTCCTGCGGCAGCGATCCGCGCTGCTTCTTCATCTTGTCGGCGGTCTGCCACGTCCGGATGATGACCTCGCCGAGGCGGCCCATGGCTTGCGAGTCCGACGACATCATCGAGAGCGCGCCGAGATCGTGCAGGATGTCTTCGGCCGCGATGGTCTCCTTGCGGATGCGGCTCTCCGCGAACGCCAGATCTTCCGCGATCGAGGGATCGAGGTGGTGGCACACCATCAGCATGTCCAGATGCTCGTCGATGGTGTTGCGGGTGAATGGCCGCGTCGGATTGGTCGAGGACGGCAGCACGTTCTTCAGGCCTGCGACCTTGATGATGTCGGGCGCGTGGCCGCCGCCGGCGCCCTCGGTGTGGAAGGCGTGGATGGTGCGGCCCTTGAACGCCTTGATCGTGTCCTCGACGAAGCCGGATTCGTTCAGCGTGTCGGAATGCAGCATGACCTGGATGTCGTAATCGTCGGCCACCGACAGGCAGTTGTCGATCGCCGCCGGCGTGGTGCCCCAATCTTCATGCAGCTTCAGCGCGCAGGCGCCACCCTTGATCATCTCGACCAGCGCGGCCGGGCGCGAGGCGTTGCCCTTGCCGGAAATGCCGAGATTGACCGGGAAAGCATCGAACGACTGGATCATCCGCCCCATGTGCCAGGGGCCGGGCGTGCAGGTCGTGGCGAAGGTGCCGTGCGAAGGACCGGTGCCGCCACCGAGCATCGAGGTGACGCCGGACATCAGCGCGTGCTCGATCTGTTGCGGGCAGATGAAATGGATGTGGCTGTCGAAGCCGCCGGCGGTGAGGATTTTTCCCTCGCCCGCGATCACGTCGGTGCCGGGGCCGATGATGATCGTCACGCCCGGCTGGATGTCGGGATTGCCGGCCTTGCCGATCGCCGAAATCATGCCCTCCTTGATGGCGACGTCAGCCTTCACGATGCCCCAGTGGTCGACGATCAGCGCATTGGTGATGACGGTGTCGGCCGCGCCCTGCTTGTTGGTGACCTGCGACTGGCCCATGCCGTCACGGATTACCTTGCCGCCGCCGAACTTCACCTCCTCGCCGTACGTGGTGAAATCCTTCTCGACCTCGATGATGAGATCGGTGTCGGCGAGTCGCACCTTGTCACCGGTGGTCGGACCGAACATGTCGGCATAGACGGAACGCTTCATCTTGACGGACATCACAAGCCCCGTTTGCGTTTGAATTTCAGGTCGGCGCTCACAGCGAAGCCCTCGCCTTTCGCACCATGTCGTCGAATGTCGTGTCGAGCCAGGCATTGCCGCCGCGGCAGCCGGCAACGACCTGCTCGGCCCAGCCGGTATAGTCGACGAGGTCGTCGCGCTCGTCCGCGGTCGGATCGGAATGAATGCGCGCGCCGATATTGCTGACCTTGTCGGCGATCTTGATCAGCTTTGCGCCGGCAGACTTTTTCGGTCCGTCGACAACCTGCAGGCGCCGCCGCTCCGCTTTCGGCAGGCTCATGTCGTCGGTGCATTCGACGACGAGGGAAGCGACACGATCGGAGAATCCTTGCGCCAGCTCTTCGCGCGTGGCCGCGGTGTCCTCGATCACGTCGTGCAACCATCCGGCGGCAACGAGTTCGGCATCCGCCCCATCGGTCGCAGCCGCGAGCAGATTCGCGACCTCGGCGAGATGGTTGATGTAAGGCTCATTCCCCCGCCCCTTGCGCGCCATGCCATTGTGCCGGCGCGCGGCCAGCTCAGCAGCTTCGGAGATGAGGCGGACGGCGGAGAGCATGAATCACAGCTTCCCCATCACGTCGCCGCGAAAACCGTAGATCGTCTTCTTGCCGGCGAGCGCGACGAGCTGGACGTCGCGGGTTTGGCCGGGTTCGAAGCGGACGGCGGTGCCGGCGGCGATGTCGAGGCGCATGCCGCGGGACTTCTTGCGGTCGAATTTCAGCGCGGGGTTGGTCTCGAAGAAATGGTAGTGCGAGCCGACCTGGATCGGGCGGTCGCCGGTGTTGGCGACCGTCAGCGTCACGGTCTTGCGGCCGGCATTGAGCTCGATCTCGCCGTCCTGGATGAAGAGTTCGCCGGGGATCATGCGTCTTACTCCTATCGGATCGGTTCGTGCACGGTGACGAGTTTGGTGCCGTCAGGGAACGTCGCCTCGACCTGGATGTCGTGGATCATCTCGGGGATACCCGGCATCACCTGATCGCGTGTCAGAACCTGCGCGCCGGATTGCATCAGTTCGGCGACGGTGCGGCCGTCGCGCGCGCCCTCGAGGATGAAATCGGAGATGATCGCGATCGCCTCGGGATGGTTGAGCTTGACGCCGCGGTCGAGCCTGCGGCGCGCCACGATGGCCGCCATCGAGATCAGAAGCTTGTCCTTTTCGCGGGGAGACAGGTTCATGCGAAATCTCTTCCGTTCAACACTTCAATTCAGCCACAGCCGGGGCAGCGCGGCGCCGGTGCGCGCCAGCACAGCCATCATGTCGGCACGCAAACGCGCCGCATCTTGGGCACAGAACCGCGCCATTGCAAAGCCATTCCAGGCCGAGATTCCGACCTCGCCCGCGAAAGAATCCGATGCCTCGCGGACGCGTTCGACCAATGCCTCATCGCCGGGCGCGATCAGGGCCGTGCCGATCGCAGCAGCGCCCTTCCCGACCGCCGATCGCGAGAGTTTCGCGCCGATATCGCCCTCGAGCCTGATCGTCTCGGCAAAGACCAGCTTGCCGCCACGGCGCAACCGCCAGCGGTCGACGAATTCGCCCTGCTCCATGCGCTCGCCCATGGCAGTGCGGCCGAAGACGACAATTTCACAAAGCAGGAGCGAGGCAGCCTCATCGAGTTCGATGTCGAAGCGGCGATGAACCCGGGCGCGATCGAACAGGATCGTCTCCTGGGGCAACCAGCCGAGATGCGCGCCAGCGGCAGCCCTCAGGGAAATGTTGAGCCGCGCAGCCGCGCTCGGCGCGCGATAGACCTTTTCGGCGGCGGCCGTCGTCAGCGTCAGCCGCGATCTGTCTGCAGCCGAAATCTCGATGTCGAAGCGATCGCCGCCGGCGACGCCACCGGCCGTGTTGACGAACACGCCGGACAGGCCATCGTCCTCCGGCGAGGGAAAGCGCACGCGCAACGAGCCGGATTCATGCAGAGCCCCGCGCCGCGTCACGCCGTCGCGGGCGTGCACGTCGAAACGCACCGCGCCGCGGGCACGGTTGGCCTCGAACACCGAAGATGTCGCCAAAGATGTGACCAAGGCGTCGCTGCGCATCCGTCTCCCCCAGCCGGTCGCGGCAGGATTTTTCTAGCCTACAATGTCCCGGTTTACAGCGCCATCTGGCGACTGATCTCGCTTGGGTCGAGATTGGAGCGGTCGCAGGTGAACTTCACCGCCCCGCGATCCATCACCGCGAAACTGTCGCCGAGCTCGCAGGCAAAGTCGAGATATTGCTCGACCAGCACGATGGCGATGTTGCCGAGGTTGCGCAAGTACGAGATGGCCCGGCCGATGTCCTTGATGATCGAGGGCTGGATGCCTTCCGTCGGTTCGTCGAGCAGCAGCAATTTCGGCCGCATCACCAGTGCGCGCCCGATCGCCAGTTGTTGTTGCTGGCCGCCGGAGAGATCGCCGCCGCGCCGGCCGAGCATGGACTCCAGCACCGGAAACAACGAGAACACGTCGTCCGGGATGTGCTTGTTCTCACGCTTGAGCGGGCCGAAGCCGGTCTTGAGGTTCTCCTCGACCGTCAGAAGCGGAAAGATCTCGCGCCCCTGCGGCACGAAGCCGATGCCCTTGCGGGCCCGCTCATAGGGCTTCAAGCCGGTAATGTCGCTGCCATCGAACATGATCGCGCCCGAGGAGATCGGATATTGCCCGACCATGGCACGCAACAACGACGTCTTGCCGACGCCGTTACGCCCGAGCACGCACGTCACCTTGCCCGGCTCGGCCGCGATCGATACGCCGCGCAGTGCCTGGGCCGCACCGTAGAACAGGTTGATGTCCTTGACCTCAAGCATTGCTCAGCGCCCCAGATACACTTCGATGACCCGCTCGTTGGACGAGACCTGGTCGATGGTTCCTTCGGCGAGCACCGTGCCTTCATGCAGGCAGGTGACCTTGACCCCGAGCTCGCGCACGAACGTCATGTCATGCTCGACCACCATGACCGTGTGGGTCTTGTTGATCTCCTTGAGCAGCTCGGCGGTCAGATGCGTCTCGACGTCGGTCATCCCAGCCACGGGCTCGTCGACGAGGAGCAGTTTTGGGTCCTGCGCCAGCAACATGCCGATCTCGAGCCATTGCTTCTGGCCGTGGCTGAGGCTGCCGGCGAGGCGGTTGCGGGCGTCGGTGAGGCGGATCGTCTCCAGCACCTTGTCGATGCGCTCCGACTCCGCCCTGCTGCCGCGCCAGAACAGCGTGCCCTTGACGCTGTGATCGACATTGAGCGCGAGCAGGAGGTTGTCCTGCACGGTCTGGCTCTCGAACACGGTCGGTTTCTGGAATTTGCGGCCGATACCAAGCTCGGCGATGCGGGTCTCGTCCAGCCGCGTCAGGTCGGTGACGCCGTCGAACAACACGGTGCCCTCGTCCGGCTTGGTCTTGCCGGTGATGATGTCCATCATCGTGGTCTTGCCGGCGCCGTTCGGGCCGATGATGGCGCGCATTTCACCGGGCGCGAGCGTCAGCGACAGGTTGTTGATGGCGTGGAAGCCGTCGAACGAGACGTGCACGCCGTCGAGATAGAGCATCGCGGAGGTTGCGCGGGTATCCATGACATTCATGACCGCTACTCCGCCATCTTCGGTTCGGTGACGCCGTCTTCGGCTGCCGCGCTCGCGTTGGCCTGAGCAGGACGCCTCTCTTTCGACGCTTCCCGCCAGGCATTGAAGGTGCCGACGATGCCCTTCGGCAGCAGCAGCGTCACTAGAATGAACAGCGCACCCAGCATGAACAGCCAGTACGGCGCCAGCATGCCGGAGGTGAAGAAGGTCTTGGCGTAGTTGACGACGATCGCGCCGAGCGCCGCGCCGACAAGCGTGCCGCGGCCGCCGACCGCGACCCAGATCACCGCCTCGATCGAATTGCCGGGCGCGAATTCGCTCGGGTTGATGATGCCGACCTGCGGCACATAGAGCGCACCGGCGACGCCGGCCATGCAGGCCGACAGCGTGAACACGAACAACTTGTAGGATTCGACGCGGTAGCCGAGGAATCGGCTGCGCGATTCCGCATCGCGGATCGCGATCAGCACCTTGCCGAGCTTGGAGGACACGACGGAGCGGCAGATCAGGAAGCTGACAATCAGCGCCAGGCAGCTCAGCGCGAACAGCGCCGCGCGCGTGCCTTCGGCCTGGACGTTGAAGCCAAGGATATCCTTGAAGTCGGTCAGACCATTGTTGCCGCCAAAACCAAAGTCGTTGCGGAAGAAGGCGAGCAGTAGCGCATAGGTCATCGCCTGCGTGATGATCGACAGATACACGCCGGTGACGCGGGAGCGGAAGGCAAGCCAGCCGAAGCAGAAGGCAAGCAGACCCGGCACGATCAGCACCATCAGCGCCGCGAACCAGAACATGTCGAAGCCGTACCAGTACCAGGGCAGCTTCTGCCAGTTCAGGAACACCATGAAGTCAGGCAGGATCGGATTGCCGTAGACGCCGCGGGTGCCGATCTGCCGCATCAAATACATGCCCATGGCGTAGCCGCCGAGCGCGAAGAAGGCGCCGTGGCCGAGCGAGAGGATGCCGCAATAGCCCCAGATCAGGTCGATCGACAGCGCCAGGATGGCGTAGCAGACATATTTGCCCCAGAGCGCGACCAGATAGGTCGGCACTTGCAGGAACGAGCCCGCCGGCAGCAGCAGGTTGGAGAGCGGGATGAGGATGCCGCAGGCGGCGACGATCGCGAGGAAGATCGCCGCGCCGCGGTCCAGCGATCGCGTCAGCATGTGAGGGGTCATGCTTCCACCGCACGGCCCTTGAGCGCGAACAGGCCGCGCGGCCGCTTTTGAATGAACAGGATGATCAGAACCAGGATCGCGATCTTGCCGAGCACGGCGCCGGCGACCGGCTCCAGGAACTTGTTGGCGATGCCGAGCGTGAAGGCGCCGACCAGCGTGCCCCAGAGATTGCCGACCCCGCCGAACACCACGACCATGAAACTGTCGATGATGTAGCTCTGGCCGAGGTTGGGGCTGACATTGTCGATCTGCGACAGCGCCACGCCGGCGATGCCCGCGATGCCCGAGCCGAGCCCAAAGGTCAGTGCGTCGACGCGCGAGGTGGCGATGCCCATCGAGGCCGCCATGCGACGGTTCTGCGTCACCGCACGCATCTCGAGGCCAAGCGCGGTGTAACGCAGCATCGCGAGCAGGATCATGAACACGGCGAGCGTGAAGATGAGGATCCAGAGCCGGTTATAGGTGATGGTGATCTGGCCGAGATCGAACGCGCCGCTCATCCAGGAGGGGTTGCCGACCTCGCGGTTGGTCGGGCCGAACATGGTGCGTACCGCCTGCTGCAGCACCAGCGACAGGCCCCAGGTTGCAAGCAGCGTCTCCAGCGGCCGGCCATAGAGGAAGCGGATGATGCTGCGCTCGATCAGCACGCCGATGCCGCCGGCGACGAGGAAAGCGAGCGGCACGGCGATCAGCAGCGAATAGTCGAACAGAGCGGGATAGCGGGTGCGGATCACCTCCTGCACCACGAAAGTGGTGTAGGCCCCGATCATCACCATCTCGCCATGGGCCATGTTGATGACGCCCATCACGCCGAAGGTGATGGCGAGCCCGATCGCGGCGAGCAGCAGCACCGAGCCGAGCGACAGGCCGTACCAGGCATTCTGCACCCCCGACCAGATCGCCAACGAGCTCTGAATCGAGCCGATGGCGCTCGCAGCGGCCTTTGCGACGGAGGGCGGTTGATCGGTGCCGATGTCGGACAGCAACGCCAGCGCTTCCTGATCGCCGCGCGCCTTGATGGTGGCGACGGCCTCGAGCTTCTGCACCTCGGTGGCGTCGGACTTGAACAGCAGAATGGCCGCGCGCGCTTCACCGAGCGCGGTCTTGACCGATTTGTTGGTTTCCTTGGCGAGTGCCGCTTCGACCGGCTCGAGCGCGGTCTCCTCATGCGATTTGAAGACGGACTGCGCGGCCTGCAGCCGCGCGCCGAGATCGGGCGACTGCAGCGTCAGGCTGCCGAGCGCAGCGTCGACGCTGCGACGCAGACGGTTGTTGAGGCGAACGGCGCTGGCGCTATCGGGCACGCTGGCCACGGGCTCGCCGGTCGCGGCGTCGATCGACTTGCCGTCGGTGCCGGTGACGTAAACCTTCTTGCTGTCCGGATCGGCCATGAGACGACCGTCCTGGAGCGCGCTGATGATGGGAAAGGCAAGCTTGTTGCCGCTGCTGGCGACCACGCCGATCGCTTCGTCCGTATCGGAATAATCGTCGTTGGCAAATTTGGCGACCGCATCCTCGAACGGACCGGCAAAGGCCGGCAGTGCGAACGCGATCAGGAACAGCGAGAGGACAAACGTACGGAAACGAGCGGATAGATTGGTTGGCACTGTGGATCACCCCGGCAGAAGTGGGGAGAAGGCGGCGGAATAGCCGTCTTCTCCCATTGTGCAGTCGAACGTCAGATCCGGATCAGGAGCCGGAGCCGAGGCACTTGTTGGTCTTGGTGTTGAAGTTGCCGCACTTCTTGCCGACCCAGTCGCCGATCAGGTCCTTGGAGCCGTCGAGCTCCTTCGACCAGGCGTCGCCAGCGACGAGACCCGGGGTCTTCCAGACCACGTCGAACTGGCCGTTGCCCTTGATCTCGCCGATGAACACCGGCTTGGTGATGTGGTGGTTCGGCAGCATCTTCGACACGCCACCGGTCAGGTTCGGCGCCTCGATGCCGGGAAGCGCATCGATCACCTTGTCCGGATCGGTCGACTTCACCTTCTCGACGGCCTTGATCCACATGTTGAAGCCGATCACGTGGGCTTCCATCGGATCGTTGGTCGTGCGCTTCGGGTTCTTGGTGTAGGCCTGCCAATCCTTGATGAACTTCTCGTTCGCCGGGGTCTTGATCGACTCGAAGTAGTTCCAGGCGGCGAGATGGCCGACCAGCGGCTTGGTGTCGATGCCGGCGAGCTCTTCCTCACCCACCGAGAACGCGACCACCGGGATGTCCTTCGCCTTGATGCCCTGGTTGCCGAGCTCCTTGTAGAAGGGGACGTTGGCGTCGCCGTTGATGGTCGAAACCACCGCCGTCTTCTTGCCGGCCGAGCCGAACTTCTTGATGTCGGCCACGATCGTCTGCCAGTCGGAGTGACCGAACGGCGTGTAGTTGATCATGATGTCTTCCTGGGCCACACCCTTCGACTTCAGGTAGGCTTCCAGGATCTTGTTGGTGGTGCGCGGATAGACGTAGTCGGTGCCCGCGAGCACCCAGCGCTTCACCTTCTCGTCCTTCATCAGATAGTCGACGGCCGGGATCGCCTGCTGGTTCGGCGCAGCACCGGTGTAGAACACGTTGCGCTCGGACTCTTCACCCTCGTACTGCACGGGGTAGAACAGGATGTTGTTGAGCTCCTTGAACACCGGGAGCACCGACTTGCGCGACACCGAGGTCCAGCAGCCGAACACGACCGAGACCTTGTCCTTGGTGATCAGCTCGCGCGCCTTTTCGGCGAACAGCGGCCAGTTCGAGGCGGGGTCGACGACGACGGCCTCGAGCTTCTTGCCGAGCACGCCGCCCTTCTTGTTCTGCTCGTCGATCAGGAAAAGGATGGTGTCCTTCAGCGTGGTTTCGCTGATGGCCATGGTGCCGGAGAGGGAGTGCAGGACGCCGACCTTGATGGTGTCGTCCGCGGCTTTGGCACCGGAAATGGACGCCAGACCGAGCATCAGTCCGGTGGTCGCGGCGAGAACGCCGCGGCGGCTAAATGACGCCGCTATATCGTGAATGGATTTGGTAGGCATGGATGTATCATCTCCCTGACGCAGACGTGAAAAACGCTGCGAAACGGCCCCACGGCCGCCTGCGATTAACGGAATCGCAAGAACCATGCCATGGGCTGGGCACCTGCCAAGTGATTGGTCAGTCTAGACAATTTCGGCGCAATCCCAGTTTCGCCGCAGTCTAACTGCTCAAAACTTGGGCGAATAAAATGTATGCTTATGCGGCAGCCAGTTCATTTTTTGAGCAAAACGCTGCTGCTGGCTAAAATTCCGGCATAACTATTTTTGCACTGCGATCGACGCTAGGTGATCGCCTGCCTTGAAAGCGCCCCGTCAATGTTCCATATAACTGTGGAGATCGTTCGCGAATCGAGCGGTCATAGCGAGCCGCGTGTTCTTAAGCCCTCTACGGGCCTCTGGCTTGCCCCATATCTCCCAAGCCATCCGACACCCCAAACACGCAGGTGTCTTCTCGACACCCTTATGCGCGCGCCCCGCAGATTGCGCCGGGCCGACCGCATTTGACATGGAAAGAACCCATCTTTTGACTTCGTTTCAGGACTTCGGCCTCGCCGAACCCATCGCACGTGCTCTCGCCGAAGAGAATTACGTCACCCCCACCCCCATCCAGGCCCAGACGATCCCCACGGCGCTGACCGGCCGCGACGTCGTCGGCATTGCCCAGACCGGCACCGGCAAGACCGCATCCTTTGCGCTGCCGATCCTGCATCGCCTGCTCGAAAACCGCATCAAGCCGCAGCCCAAGACGGCCCGCGTCCTGGTGCTGTCGCCCACCCGCGAGCTTTCGGGGCAGATCCTCGACAGCTTCAACGCCTATGGGCGCCACATCCGCCTGTCCTCGACACTGGCCATCGGCGGCGTGCCGATGGGTCGCCAGGTCCGCGCCCTGATGCCGGGCGTCGACGTGCTGGTTGCCACCCCTGGCCGCCTGCTCGATCTCGTGCAGAGCAACGGACTGAAGCTTGGCAGCGTCGAATTCCTCGTGCTCGACGAAGCCGACCGCATGCTCGACATGGGCTTCATCAACGATATCCGCAAAATCGTCGCCAAGCTGCCGATCAAGCGGCAGACGCTGTTCTTCTCGGCCACCATGCCGAAGGACATCGCCGAGCTCGCCGATTCCATGCTGCGCGATCCTGCCCGCGTCGCGGTGACCCCGGTCTCCTCGACCGCCGAACGCATCAACCAGCGCATCATCCAGGTCGATTTCTCGGCCAAGGCCACCTTCCTGACCAAGCTGCTGAAGGACGAGCCGATCAACCGCGCGCTGGTGTTCACCCGCACCAAGCACGGCGCCGACAAGGTGGTGAAGACGCTCGAGAGGGCCGGCATCGCCGCCAGCGCCATTCACGGCAACAAGTCGCAGAACCATCGCGAGCGCACGCTCGCCCAGTTCCGCTCCGGTGAAATCCGCACCCTGGTCGCCACCGACATCGCCGCCCGCGGCATCGACGTCGACGGCATCACCCATGTCATCAACTACGACCTGCCGAACGTGCCCGAGACCTATGTCCACCGGATCGGCCGCACCGCGCGCGCCGGCGCCGAAGGCACCGCGATCTCGCTCGTCGCAGGCGGCGAGGAACTCAGCTATCTCCGCGACATCGAGCGGCTGATCAAGGTGGCGCTGCCGCGCGAGGATCTGCGCACCGATGCCGGCCGCCGCGATGCAGGCGCTCCGCCGCCGCAGCAACGTCAGGGCCGGCCGGGCGGCCGCCCGGGCCAGCGCCCGCAAGGCGCACGGCATGGCGAGGGACGGCGCAACGACGAACGGCATGGCGATGGACGCCACCACAGCGCCGGCAAGCAGGGCGACGGCCGGCACGGCGACCCCCGGCATGCTGACGGAAGGCATGCCGATGGAAGGTCCGGCAATGGCGCACAGGCCTCGAAAGGGTCGCGCCGCCGCCGCTCCGGTGGAAAGGTGCATTCTTCGCCGGCCGACCGCCCGGAACAGCGTTCCGCGCATAGCGCCGGGGCGCCCGATGGGATACAAGGCGTGGCCTTTTTGCGCCGTGAGAGTCGGCCGAACGGCCACCCGAACCGCAAACCTCATTCGCACTAGCCGTCCACGACCTGGAGAAATTCATGGCTAAGGAAGAGCTGATCCAGTTCGAAGGACTGGTCACCGAAATCCTCCCCGACGCGCGCTACCGCGTGCAGCTCGACGCCGGGCACGAGATCGTCGCCTACACCGCCGGCAAGATGAAGAAGAACCGCATCAAGACGCTGGCGGGAGACCGCGTGACGGTGGAGATGTCGCCCTACGACCTCGAAAAGGGCCGGCTGATTTTCCGCCACAAGGACGAACGTCCCGCGACCGCCGGCGGACCGCCACGTCCCGGACAGCGCGGCGGCCAATTCCGCCGCCGTTAACGGCCCCGCGCGCAAGCGCGGAATGAAATGCTGATCTGTATGCTGATCCGCCGTGGGCATCACGGCGGATCAAAAAATCGTGCACGTCAGGATTGTTTTGGGGCCTTAGTTCCAATAAAATGAACACATCGATTTTCGGCCGGACGACATTGGCATCCACCGGTACAGCCGGTTCAGACACGCTAACGACCCTTCCAAAAATTCGATCTAACCTGCCTGCGCAAGCAGGCTTTTAAATTGTGTATCTGAGAAGGGACTACCCACGTGAGCATGGGAACCGTGAAGTGGTTTAACGCGACCAAGGGCTATGGCTTCATCCAGCCCGACGACGGCGGCAAGGACGTGTTCGTTCACATCAGCGCCGTCGAGCGCGCCGGCCTCGGCTCGCTGCGCGAAGGCCAGAAGATCTCCTACGAGATCGTCGCCGATCGCCGGTCCGGCAAGTCGGCTGCCGACAACCTTCGCGACGCAGGCTGATCTCCAGCGCGAGCGCACCGAACAACGAAAAAGGCCGTGCGGGATGCACGGCCTTTTTTTATGCGATATCGACGAACCTGGCCGCTGTGCGGCTCAGCACGTCGTCGGAACGCCACCATAGTAGACGCAGGTGACCTGCCGCGGCCGCGTATAAGAGACATCGCTCAGCGTAACGCCCGTCTTCAGGACGTATTTGACGGGAGCTGTGTAGATGTAGCTCACCTGGCTGAAGATGAGATAGGTCGACGGAAGCAGGAGCGTCGACGGAATCATCGACGTGACCGTGGTGTTGGCCGCCAATGTCGGCGGCGGAGCCGTCAGGCTGGCCTGCGTCGCACCGCTCGTAATGACGGCGGACTTGCTCCACTGAATCTTGGCGACGCTGTTTGCGTCGATATAGATCTGGGCGATCGTTCCGTTCACGAGCGTATTGTCGTACGGCGTGATGATCGACATGCTCGCCGTGAACGTGTTCTGGAGGTTGGCGTCGGTCAGCGTCCCTGAGGACTGCGACGTCAAATCGGACAGGGTTCGCGCGATCAGCGTCACCTTGCGGTCGACCGCCACCGCGGATGAGAGCTCGACGGTGCCGAAGAACATCACGAGCATCACCGGCACGATCACCGCGAACTCGGTTGCCGCGAGGGCCTTGTTGTCCGCGCGGAATTTGCCTGCAGAGATACGGCCAGCTTGCAAGATTTTCAGGATCGCCTGCATGGTTCTGCTCAAATCCGATGGTCCTAGTAGGGCTCGTTCTGGAATGCGGCCGTCGCGACGAGAAGCCGTGTATTGTTGGTGGTGCTACAGGCCAGATTGTAGCCGAGCCCGGTCACGAACAGCGGCCACTTGTAATAGAGCCGCACCACGACGACTTGCCCGGAGCTCCCGGGATTGTACCCCACCGTGGTGGGATCGAAGTTGCAGGCGGTGTAGTTGCCGAGAGTGACCGACGAGAAGTCCGAATAGCTCTGGACGTCGACGCTGAGGCTGTTGCAATCGAACAGCGCCGGGATCTGCGCACAAACGTAGGTCTTGAACGTCGCCTGGGTGCACGGCGTGGCCACGGTGTTCACCGCACAACTCGTCACCGAACCAGACTGCGCCTGCCCGGTCAGAACGACGCGGGCGGAGCTCTGCGTGATGGTCTCGAGCACCTGGCTCGCGAAGAACATCAGCGCCGTCTCGATGATCGCGAACAGCAGCCCGAAGAAGATCGGCGCGACCAGCGCGAACTCGACTGCTGCAGAGCCGCGGCGATTGCCGCGAAACCGGCGCAGCGCAGTCCGGAGCGTGAACCTCGAAGGTGCAGGCGATGGCATCGCGTGAAATTCCCCAGCGGCAGCGATCTCTGCCCCGATCAGTACCAAGAACTGATTGTTTAAGTGTTTCAGACAATCCGTACCGGCCGGACCGAGTCGTTAAGATCGGGTTAACCACGCCGGCCCGCGGACGCGGGAGAACAGAAAGCCTGCCGCGCACGACGCCTCGCGCGGGACCGGGTGGTCCCGCCGGTGGGCCTCTCGGCTGATCCCGCTAGTTCGTCTTGGCAGCCGCGGCGCCGTTGCCGCTGGCACTGTTGCTCAGCGTTCCGGCCTGATTCATCGTGGTGCTGAAGAAATTGTCGCTATCGCCGAGCGTGACGCGGCGCTGGCAGATCGGCAGGCAGCTATAGGACTCCCGCTCGATCCCGCGATAGACGGTGACAAGACGATCGCTTGGGCCTTCGACCTGGATCTGCCGGTCAACCAGGATCTCGCCGCCGCGGTCGAGCGCGATGAAGTTGGTGGCGCCGTATCCCTTGCCGGTCACGACGATCATCCCGCCGGGCTGCAGCGTCACGTCGGCGATCAGGGGATTCCCGACCACGATCGTTGCCACCTTGCCCGGCAGGCGCACCAGCTTGGCCTGGTCGACATTGACCGCGATGGTATCGGCGGTGGGCTCGGCAAGGCCAATGGCCGGCGAAGCCAGCACGGCAGCCGCAGCCAGGAGACAGATGCGCGCGTGGCGGCGCAGAAACTCTTTACGCATACTCTTACCCCGGGACGTCACAAACCGGCAGAATCGATCAGCAAGCGGAGCCGGCGCCCGACCCGGTTAACCTGCCTGTAATTCGTGAACGTTCCGCAAACTCGGCAAGTATTGTTTGAACGGACCGGCGTTTTTGTCGCCCCGGCGCCGGACGCACTCCTACTGGCGGAACGGGTAAGCGAGCTGGCCGCCGATCTCCTTCGGCATCGCCGCTTCATCCTTGCCGTAATCCTGCGGCAGCTCGCCCTTCGGCATGCGGAAGGTCCCGAACAGCACATCCCAAATCGGGAAGGTGCCGGCAAAATTGGTGTCGCCGCCCTCCTCGAGCGAGGTGTGGTGCCAACGGTGGAACACCGGCGTCGCCAGCACATATCTGAAGGGGCCGAAGGTCCAGTTCAGATTGGCGTGCACGAAGGCCGAATGGAAGGTCGTGAACGGGCCGACCCAGATCATCACGTTCGGCGAAATGCCGGCCATCAGCAGCACGACGTCGACGCCGATGGTGCCGAGCATCAGATTGACCGGGTGGAAGCGGGCCGCCGAGATCCAGCTGATCTCCTCGGAGGAGTGATGGATCGCATGATATTTCCAGAACCCGCCGCCGTGAAACAGCCGGTGCAGCCAGTACAGCATGAAGTCGGCCAGGACCAGGAACAGCACGCCCTGCACCCAGAGCGGCAGCTGCGCCAGCGGGCCGTGGCCGTTGTCATAGAAGGCGATCAGCTCGTCGGCGTCGTGGATGTTGAAGACGACACCAGCGGTAACGATCAGGAGCCCGATCCGCATGGTACGGGCGAATACCGGAACGAAGAACCAGTAGCAGATGTCGGTCACGATCTCGCGCTTGCGCCACCACACCGGACCGGAATTGCACGCCCAGAAATGCTCGAGCACGGTGAAGACCACCGCGAGCATGAAGGTGACCGGGATTACCTTCTCGATGGTCTCGCCGAGCATCAAGGCGACTTGCATGGGTAGGCTCGACATCATCGCTTCTGTTCCAGTCTGCTTGATCTCCCCTTAGGCCTACTCCGCGAAATTTAAAGGAGGATGAAGTTGACGGCGCGTTCGGGGCTGGAACGAATTTAGACGGCCGCCTTAAGGCGATGTTCACTCTGGCCAAAAGCATCGCGTGAGATGCGTGTTTGACCGAACGAATTAACTCTACCGAAAGAGCTCGGCTCACATGCTCGTCGCGTCAAGACAGCGCCGATCGAGGCGACCTCACCCAGATGGAGTTTAGTTCATGAAGAACCTGATTGCGCGTTTCGCGAAGGATGAATCCGGCGCCACCGCCATCGAATACGGTCTGATCGCCGCCGGCATCGCGCTGGCCATCATCACCGTCGTCAACAACCTCGGCACCACGCTGAACGCCAAGTTCGGCTCGATCAGCTCCTCGCTGAAGTAAGCCGACCGGCAGACGATCGCAAAAGCCCCGGACCTCCGGGGCCTTTGTTTTTTGCGGACAGTGCGAGTTCCAGTGGCGTTGCGTAAGCACAGAACGGATGCCGCGATTGCGGCGAACGAGGCGGACACGGCGCGAGGCGACGCCTCGGCCTATTGGATCTGCCTTGCGTTGCTGCTCGCCATGGTCACCCTCGCGATGCGCATCGCCAGCATGTGGTGAACCTTCCGGCGCCGGATGACCGGCCCCGAGGCCGCTGCGGTCGTTGTCGGTTTGTTTAGCACTGCCCCCTAGCATGCGCCGACGCCCCGATCCGGGCGACAGACCCAGGCCTCAAGACGCAGCCCATGATCCTCGACCTCGCGCGCCTTCTGCTGTTCCCAGCCCTGATGGCGTTCGCAGCCGCCAGCGATCTCTTCACCATGACGATCTCGAACCGCGTCTCGCTGGCGCTGGTGGCAGGTTTCTTCGTGCTCGCCTTTGCCGGTGGCATGGCACCTTACGAGATGCTCAGCCATGTCGGCGCCGGCGCGCTGCTCCTCGTCGTGGCTTTCACTTGCTTTGCGATGGGCTGGATGGGCGGCGGCGACGCCAAGGTCGCAGCTTCCGTCGCGCTCTGGTTCGGCTTCGGCCCCTTGATGGACTTCCTGCTCTACGCTTCGCTGTTCGGCGGTGCGCTGACCCTGCTTCTGCTCCAGTTCCGGCAATGGCCGTTGCCTTACGGGCTTGCCGGTCAGGCCTGGCTCGCGCGACTCCACGACAAGCAGACCGGTATTCCCTACGGCATCGCGCTCGCACTCGGCGCACTGATGGTCTACCCCGAGACCGAATGGGTGAAAGCGATCGACCTCGCTCACCTCGCACTGCGCTGAAGGTTCCGGATAAACCCGGCGTTAAGGCGATTTAGATACGCCTCATTAACCATGCTTTGACGAATAGCTGGTCAACTGCCGAATACGGCGGCGGCAGCGTCGCGGCGTTCTGTGGAAAGTGAAGCGTATGAATAGGGCACGCATAGTCGTCCTGACGGTCGCCATCTGCGCCGGCGGCGTCGCCGCGTATCTGGCGAGCGGCTCGGACTCTGCGCCGCCTCCAGCGGCTCCGGTCGCGCAGCTTCCCACCACCGACGTGCTCGTCGCCAAGAACGACATCGGCCTCGGCCAGACCGTGAAGGCGGAAGACGTGCAGTGGCAGACCTGGCCCACCGCGACCGCCAGCGCCACCTTCATCCGCCGCACCGAACGCCCCGATGGCGCGACCCAGGTCGTCGGCTCGATCGCGCGCGCGCCCTTCATCCAGGGTGAGCCGATCCGCGACCAGAAGCTGGTCAAGGCCGATGGGTCCGGCTTCATGGCTGCGATCCTGCCGACCGGCATGCGCGCCATCTCCACCGAAATCTCGCCGGAGACCGGCGCGGGCGGCTTCATCCTGCCGAACGATCGCGTCGATGTGCTGCTGACGCGCCGCCTCAAGAACCCGGACCAGAGCGCCGGCGCCCAGGACGTCATCACGTCCGAGGTCATTCTGGTCAATGTCCGCGTGCTCGCCATCGACCAGGCGCCGAAGGAGAAGGACGGCCAGAACGCGGTGATCGGCAAGACCGTGACGCTGGAGCTCAATTCCGCGCAAACCCAGCTGCTGTCCTCGTCCCGCCAGGCCGGAACGCTGTCGCTGGCGCTGCGCAGCATTGCCGACGTCAAGACGAGCGAGATCACGCTCGATGATTCCGCCCAGAAGCGCGATGGCGTTTCAATCATTCGCTACGGCATTCCGACCCAGGCGACGAAGGCACGATGAGGACAGTCGACATGAAATGCAGGGCAGATCTGGCGACGATGCGGACTTCGATGGTTCGCGCCCTGTCGTTCTCGGCCGCTCTCGCGCTGACGCTCAACCCCGCGCTGACGCCCGTGATCGCCGCGGACTACCGTCCCGCGGCGCCGGTTGCAGCCGACGGCCAGATGAACGCGCGCTTCCTCTCGCTCGGCATCGGCAAGTCGATCGTGATCGACCTGCCGCGCGACATCAAGGATGTGCTGGTTGCCGACCCCAAGATCGCCAACGCGGTGGTCCGCTCGTCGCAGCGCGCCTACATCATCGGCGCCTCGATCGGCCAGACCAACATCGTGTTCTTCGATTCCGCCGGCCAGCAGATCGCGGCCTATGACATCGCGGTCAAGCGCGACCTCAACGGCGTTCGTGCAGCGCTGAAGCAGATCCTACCCAATTCCGATATCCAGATCGACGGTCTCGGCGACGGCGTCATCCTGACCGGGAGCGCGGCCAATCCGCTCGAAGCGCAGCAGGCCAACGACCTCGCCGTACGCCTTGCCGGCGGCCCCGAAAAGGTGGTGAATTCGATCGTGGTCCGCGGCCGCGACCAGGTCATGTTGAAGGTGACTGTCGCGGAAGTCGCGCGCACCGTCATCAAGCAGCTTGGCATCGATCTCACCGCGAACCTGAACTACGGCACCTCGGTGGTGACCTTTTCCAACTCCAACCCGTTCACGGCGCTTGGCAAGAATCTCGTCGACGGCAACGCTCTGACCACCAAGTTCGGCGCAGCGCCGTCGGTGCAGGCCACCCTGCGCGCGATGGAAACCGCGGGCGTGATCCGGACACTGGCCGAACCGAACCTGACCGCGATCTCCGGCGAGTCCGCGACCTTCATCGCCGGCGGTGAATTCCCGGTGCCGGCAGGCTACGCCTGCGATCCCACCACGCATGTCTGTACCACCCAGATCAGCTTCAAGAAGTTCGGCATCTCGCTCAACTTCACCCCCGTGGTGCTGACCGAGGGCAAGATCAGCCTGCACGTGATGACCGAAGTCTCGGAACTGTCGAACGAAAATGCGATCACGCTGTCGCAGGCCGTGACCTCGACCTCCGTCAACTCGCTGACGGTGCCGTCGATCAAGACCCGCCGCGCCGAAACCTCGCTGGAAATTCCCTCCGGCGGCGCGATGGCGATGGCCGGCCTGATCCAGCAGCAGACCAAGCAGGCTATCAGCGGATTGCCGGGGCTCATGCAGCTCCCGATCCTCGGCACGCTGTTCCGCAGCCGCGACTTCGTCAACAACACGACCGAGCTGGTCGTGATCGTGACGCCCTATGTCGTTCGCGCAGCCGCACCGAAGGACCTGTCGCGGCCGGATGACGGCTTCGCGGCACCGGCGGATCCGCAAGCCGAACTGATCGGCAACATCAATCGCATCTATGGCGTGCCGGGCCGGAACGAACCGGCAAAGAACTATCGCGGCACCTACGGCTTCATCACGGACTGATGGCGGAACGGGGACATAGGATGATCACAACACGACCCCAGACCCGCTACCGCGCCGCCGGCCTCGGCGCCGCGCTCGTCGGTATCGCGCTCGCGCTCGGCGGCTGCCAGCACGACGAGGCCACCGCTTCGATCCCCGACGATTACAAGCAGCGTCATCCGATCGCGATCGAGGAACAGAACCGTTCGATCGTCGTGTTCGTCGGTCATGCTCGCGGTGGCCTGACCGCAGCCCAGCGCGCCGACGTGATGGGCCTGGCCTCGACCTGGATGCATGAGGGCACCGGCGCCATCCACATCGACGTGCCGTCCGGAACGCCGAATGCGCGTCCAGTGGCGGAATCGATGCGGGAGATTCAGGCGATGCTGGCGGCGGCGGGCGTTCCCCCGCGCGGCATCATCGCACGTCCCTACCAGCCGGAAGACAAGCGCTTCCTGCCGCCGATCCGGCTCACCTATTCCAAGATCGCCGCGGTTGCGGGCCCCTGCGGCCTGTGGCCGGAGGATCTCGGCCCCTCGATGAAGAACAAGAGCTGGTTCGAGAACAAGGACTACTACAATTACGGCTGCGCCTATCAGCGCAACATCGCGGCCATGGTCGACAACCCGTCCGACCTCGAGCAGCCGCGGTCTGAAACTCCGGCCTACACGGTGCGCCGCACTGCCGCCTTCGAGAAGTACCGCAAGGGAACTCCAACGGCGGTGGCCTATCCCGAGGCCGACAAGGCCAAACTCAGCGACACCGGCAAATGATCAGCTACGCGCGCCAGACTCAAGAAGAGCAGCCAGAGGCCCCTGCGCCGGTCGAGGAGCATATTGCACCCGCGCCGCGCGTCTCGGTTCAGGCCTTCTGCGAAACCGTGGAGACTGCGGCCGCCGTGCAATCGGCCGGCGAGGACCGCCGTCTCGGCAAGGCCCATCTGAAGATCCAGATGGGTGGCATGGCGGCTGCGATCGAAGCTTATCGGTCTGCGCCGACTCCCAACGTGATCGTGCTCGAGAGCGACGCCCGCACCGATTTGCTGGCCGGGCTCGACCAGCTCGCGACCGTCTGCGACGCCGGCACCCGCGTTGTCGTGATCGGCCGCATCAACGACGTCATGCTCTATCGCGAGCTGGTGCGCCGCGGCGTCAGCGACTACGTGCTCGCGCCGGTTGGCGCGATCGACGTCGTCCGCTCGATCTGCAACCTGTTCTCGGCGCCGGAAGCCAAGGCGGTCGGCCGCATCATTGCCGTGGTCGGCGCCAAGGGCGGCGTCGGCGCCTCCACCATCTCCCACAACGTCGCCTGGGCGATCGCGCGGGATCTCGCGATGGACGCCGTCGTCGCCGATCTGGACCTCGCCTTCGGCACCGCCGGGCTCGACTACAACCAGGACCCGCCGCAGGGCATCGCGGACGCCGTGTTCTCGCCCGATCGCGTCGATACCGCCTTCATCGACCGCCTGCTGTCGAAATGCACGGATCACCTCAGCCTGCTGGCGGCGCCTGCAACGCTCGACCGGGTCTATGATTTCGGCACCGACGCCTTCGACTCGGTGTTCGACACGCTGCGCTCGACCATGCCCTGCATCGTGCTCGACATCCCGCATCAATGGTCGGGCTGGACCAAGCGCGCCTTGATCGGCGCCGACGACATCCTGATCGTGGCGGCGCCGGACCTCGCCAACCTCCGCAACACCAAGAACCTGTTCGATCTGCTGAAGGCCGCGCGTCCCAACGACCGCCCGCCGCTGTATTGCCTGAACCAGGTCGGCGTTCCCAAGCGGCCGGAGATCGCGGCGGCCGAATTCGCCAAGGCGATCGAGAGCCAGCCGGTCGTCTCGATCCCGTTCGAGCCTCAGATCTTCGGGGCGGCCGCCAACAACGGCCAGATGATCGCGGAGATCTCCGCCAACCACAAGTCGATCGAGATGTTCCTCCAGATCGCCCAGCGCCTGACCGGCCGCAGCGAGACGAAGAAACAAAAGTCGTCCCTGCTTTCACCGCTGATTGAGAAGTTGCGGGGAAAATAGGCCGCCGCATGGAGTCGTTAAGTGTTCGGTAAGCGTAGCGGAACAGACACCGACCTTCGGGCACCCAAGCCCGGCGCCGTGTCGCCAGAGCCTGCCCCGGCTCCGGCGCCGACGGTGTCACGCGCGCCGCCCCCGCCGGCCGTCGCCTCGCCGCCGCTCGCCCCCTCCCGGCCGGCGCCGGTCATGGAGACCCGCCGCTCGGACAATTATTACGAGGTCAAGGCGACCATCTTCGGCGCGCTGATCGAGGCCATCGACCTCGCCCAGCTCGCCAAGCTCGATTCCGAGTCGGCGCGCGAGGAAATCCGCGACATCGTCAACGAGATCATCGCGATCAAGAACATCGTGATGTCGATCGCCGAGCAGGAAGAGCTGCTCGACGATATCTGCAACGACGTGCTCGGCTATGGTCCGCTCGAGCCGCTCTTGGCGCGCGACGACATCGCCGACATCATGGTGAACGGCGCCGGCACGGTCTTCATCGAAGTCAGCGGCAAGATCCAGAAAACCGGCATCCGCTTCCGCGACAATCAGCAGCTCCTCAACATCTGCCAACGCATCGTCAGCCAGGTCGGCCGGCGCGTCGACGAATCCTCGCCGATCTGCGACGCGCGCCTCGCCGACGGCTCCCGCGTCAACGCCATCGTGCCGCCGCTCGCCATCGACGGCCCCGCGCTCACCATTCGTAAGTTCAAGAAAGACAAGCTGACGCTGGATCAGCTGGTCAAGTTCGGCGCGATCTCGCCGGAAGGCGCGGAAATCCTCCAGATCATCGGACGTGTCCGCTGCAACGTGCTGATCTCCGGCGGTACCGGCTCGGGCAAGACCACGCTGCTCAACTGCCTGACCAACTATATCGAGCACGACGAGCGCGTCATCACCTGCGAAGACGCCGCCGAACTCCAGCTGCAGCAGCCCCACGTGGTGCGGCTCGAAACCCGGCCGCCCAACATCGAGGGCGAAGGCCAGGTCACCATGCGCGAGCTGGTGCGCAACTGTCTGCGTATGCGTCCTGAACGCATCATCGTCGGCGAAGTCCGCGGCCCGGAGGCCTTCGACCTCCTCCAGGCCATGAACACCGGCCACGACGGCTCGATGGGAACGCTGCACGCCAACAATCCCCGCGAAGCGCTGTCGCGCTGCGAATCCATGATCACGATGGGCGGCTTCTCGCTGCCCTCGCGCACCATTCGCGAAATGATCTGCGCCTCGATCGACGTCATCGTCCAGGCCGCGCGCCTGCGCGACGGTTCGCGCCGCATCACCCACATCACCGAGGTGATGGGCATGGAAGGCGATACCATCATCACCCAGGACATCTTCCTCTACGACCTGGTCGGCGAGGACGCCAACGGCAAGATCATCGGCAAGCACCGCTCGACCGGCATCGGCCGCCCGAAATTCTGGGAGCGCGCCCGCTACTACGGCGAAGAGAAACGCCTCGGCGCCGCGCTCGACGCCGCGGAAGTGGCACCGAACACGTGAGCAGGTCGGTACAGCCATGAACATGCAGGTCCTCGCCCTCGCCTTCCTCGCCACCGCCGCCGTCGGCGGCATCGCCTGGGTCTTCCTCTATCCGCTGCTGTCGGGCGAACGGAAGGCCGAGAGCCGCCGGGCCTCGATCGGGCGCGCCGACGCGCCCGCGGCCAAGCAGGCTGAAAAGAGCCAGCGCTCGCGCCGCGAGCAGGTCGAGACCTCGCTCAAGGACCTCGAGGCGAGGCGGGCGCAGGAAAAGAGCGTTCCACTCCACGTCCGCATTTCACAAGCGGGGCTCGACTGGACGCCGCAGAAATTCTGGATCGCATCCGCCGTCGTGGCAGGCGTGTTTTTCTTCGGCGCGCTATTCGGTGGCGGCGGCCTGATCGGCGCGGCCGGTCTTGCCTTTGCCGGCGGCCTCGGCCTGCCGCGCTGGACGCTGGGCTTCCTGAAGAAGCGCCGCGAAAACAAGTTCCTGGCCGCGCTGCCCGACGCCGTCGACGTCATCGTCCGCGGCATCAAGGCCGGCCTGCCGCTGTTCGAATCCATCAAGGTCGTCGCGGCCGACGCACCGGAGCCGCTGCGCAGCGAGTTCCTCGCCATCATCGAGACGCAGGCCATCGGCATGCCGCTCGGCGAAGCCTGCTCGCGCCTCTATGAGCGCATGCCGCTGCCGGAGGCCAATTTCTTCGGCATCGTGGTGTCGATCCAGCAGAAGTCGGGCGGCAACCTCTCCGAAGCGCTGGGCAACCTCTCCAAGGTGCTGCGCGACCGCAAGAAGATGAAGGAAAAGATCCAGGCGATGTCGATGGAAGCCAAGGCTTCGGCCGGCATCATCGGCTCGCTGCCGCCGATCGTGATGTTCCTCGTCTATCTCACGACGCCCGGCTACATCTCCCTGCTGTGGACCCATCCCACCGGCCAGCTCATGCTGGTCGGCTGCGTTGCCTGGATGTCGGTCGGCATCATGGTGATGAAGAAGATGATCAACTTCGATTTCTGACGGTGCCGTATGGTCGACTTCCTCGTTACGAAACTGCATGACCCGCACTTCATGACCATGCTGCTGGCGGCCATCGCCGCCAGTGCCACGGTGTATACGCTGGTGATGCCGCTGTTCGCCGGCGAGGGTCTCGCCAAGCGCATGAAGGCGGTGGCGAGCGAGCGCGAGCGGATCCGGCAGCGCGAGCGCGAACGCCTCAACAAGAGCGAGAAGGTCTCGCTGCGCCAGACCCCCAAGCAGCTCGTGTCCAAGGTGGTCGACGACTTCAACCTTACCAAATGGCTGGCGCAGGAAGCTGCGCGCGACAAGCTGATCATGGCGGGCTATCGCGGCCAGGCGCCTTACGTCACCTTCCTGTTCGCCCGCATGGTCGCGCCGCTCGTGCTGTTCGTCGGCTCGGTCGTCTACGTGTTCCTGATCGCCCATATGGATCGCCCGATGCCGATCAAGATCGGCATCTGCGTCGGTGCGGCCTATCTCGGCCTGCAGGCCCCGATGCTGTTCCTGAAGAACGCGATCTCCAAGCGCCAGCTCTCGATCAAGCGCGCGTTTCCCGATGCGCTCGACCTGCTGCTGATCTGTATCGAATCCGGCATGTCGGTGGAAATGGCGTTCCGCAAGGTCGCGACCGAAATCGTCGGCCAGTCGATCGCGCTGTCGGAGGAGTTCACGCTGACCACCGCCGAGCTGTCCTATTTGCAGGACCGCAAGGTGGCGTATGAAAACCTGGCGAAACGCACCGGGCTCGAAGGCGTCAAATCGGTGTGTCTGGCGCTTCAGCAGGCGGAACGCTACGGCACCCCGCTCGGCCAATCCCTGCGCGTAATGGCGCAGGAGAACCGCGACATGCGCATGAACGAAGCCGAGAAGAAGGCCGCCGCGCTGCCGCCGAAGCTGACGGTGCCGATGATCCTGTTCTTCCTGCCGGTGCTGTTCGTCGTCATTCTCGGACCGACCGGCATCAAGATCTCCGAGCTGCACTGACGCAGCAGGACAAAACCGCGAAAACAACCCCATGCACAGTAGCCGGCCAAGGCCGGCCCGATGCCATGTGGATCGCTGCAAAGCTCCGAAGTATCTGACGAAATTCTCCTGATCGCGCCGAGGGCGGCGGATCAGTCCGCCTGGCTGAGCGAGGCAACCGGCGTCCGCTTCGGCGCGCCGCGCGAACCATCATTGCGGTTCAGCATTTCCTTGAGATAGGCGACATTGGCCGCCGCCTGGTCCGGCGGCAGGTCCGCCTTCACGATGGTCTCCGCTTCCGCGAAGCGTCCCTGGAGGCCGACCACCAGCGCGAGGTTCTGCCGCACCCGGGCGCTCGCATGCGGCGAGGCGTAGGCCTGCCGCAGCGCTTCCTCGGCTTTCGGCAGCTCCTTCGTGAGCATGTAGGACAGGCCGAGATTGGAGAGCACGCCGGGATCGCCGGGCGCAATCTTGAGCGCGCTCGCATAGTAGCTGCGCGCCTCTTCGTGACGGCCCATCTGATCGAGCGCCGTGCCCTGCACCGAGAGGAGGCGCCAGTCCGGATTGTCGGGCGAATGCGCCTTCGACAGCACGTCGAAGGCCTGCTGGAAATTACCGGTGTCGGCGAGCGCGCGGCCATATTGGGCAAGCAGCGGCTTGTTGCCGGGATTGGCGATGGTCGCCTGTTCGAGCACGGCGGCGGCCTGGGCACGCTGCCCGTTGGCGCGCAGGGCCTGGCCGTAGGCCAGCGCCGCGTCGGGATCCTTGGGGTTGGCGCGATAGCGCTCGCTATAGGCCTCCATGGCGCGCGCCGGATCGGCCGGGGCGGCCTCCGCCTTCGGGCCGATCGAGCCGGTCACATCCGAGAGCTTTGACATTGCCGTGCAGCCGCCGAGGCTCGCGGCCGCGAGCGCAATCAGCGAGGCGGAGGCAAGAAGCCGGGCAGGACGGAACCATTGACGCATGACGCTTTGACTCTCGAGCCGATTGATCGAGCAGAACGCGTCAGCAATAGACTGTTAACCCTAATGGCCGGTTAACGTGGCGGACCGCCGCCCTGTGGCGGCATCTCGCCACCCAGGCCCAGATCGAGGCCGAGCAGCTTCACCTGGTCGTTCAGGTCCCGCAGCAATTGCAGTCGCTGCTGTGTCCTCGGCGCGATGTCGGCAGCCTCGCGCGGCAGCGTCGGCCACTGCCGCGACAGGTCGTCGCGATTGACCAGGCGGTCGGCGCGGAGTTCGTCCAGCGCGGCGCGCTCGATGCCGAGCGTGTCGGCGCATTGTCCGATCAACTGATGGAGCAGCCGCTTCACGTCTGCCAGCGCCGCGAGGTCGGACCTCTGGGCCGACTTCGCGAACCTGCCGGAGAGATCTGCCCAGGCATGGGAGGTGACGAGATAGGTGTAGAGGATGTCCGCCCAGTCCTGTCCGCCATCATCGTAGAAGGCGCGACGCGACAGCAGCCGACGGATCAGCGCCACGACCTGATCCCGCTTCAGCGATGCGCATGAGGCGATCTCGATCACGGATTGGACAGCGGGATCGCGCGACAGATCTCGTCCCACCGGAAGCCTGACGACGCCATCCGGCAGATTCGAGTCGAGCGGCCTGAAGGCGCCATCATTGCGTGGCCGCGAATAGCGGGCGATTGCGAAGCAGTACTCGGGCCGCGCGGCGTCGGCGGCCGCGCCAAAATGGATGATGTTGAAGCCGGCGTCGTCGCCGCCCTGCCCGGTGGAGGACGGGCAGGAGAGCAGATAGATCGTGCGCCAGAAATCCTCAGCCCCGCTCAAGGGCGCACGCGGGTCGGGGATCGAATAGCGGGTGAGCCCCTCGACATGCCGGTGCCCGTGGAGCACCAGATTGACGTTGAGCGAGGTGGCGGCTTCGAGAAAGGTCGCGGGGGCGGCCAGATACATCAGCGGCTCATCGGGGACGCCGAGAAACCGCTTGCCCTCGCCGGTCGCCTGCGGCAGCGGATGATGATGCAACGCCAGCACGCGCACCAGATTTTCCGTGGGCTCGGAATAATCCGCGCGTCCGGCCGAGCCCATGCTGCCCGCGAGCTCGACGCTCAGCCGGGCCGATTGCGCCACCAACGCGTGATAGGCCCGCTCATCGAAGTTGCCGCGGGCAAGCGTCGTCAGGCTTGCCCTGTTGGAATCGAGCAGCACCAGATCGAGACCGGCCTGGCGGTAATAGACGCTCTTCGAGGTGCGCGGCAGGTGCAGATAGTCATAGGCATCGTGCCGGCCGCCGCGCTGACTCGGACGCTTGACGTCGTGATTGCCGGCGACCGCCTGGATGTCGGTGAAAAGGCCGGTCTGCCGGAAGGACGCGATGACCGCGAGCGCTTCGTCGAGCGCACGCGGCGTCGGGTCGTTCACGATATCGCCTGTGATCAGCAGGATGCGATCGGGCACATCCGCAAAGTCCGCCATCCGTTCGCGCAACGCTTCGGCAAGGGCCTCGATCGTCGCAAGCAGCCGGCCGGACCCGTCCAGATGCAGGTCGGAAATCTGCGCAATGACAAACGATCTATCCATGTTGCGCCGCTCATTGCGAATGCTGCGTCGCCCAAACGATTGAGAGGATTGCCGTCGACGAAGAGTGCAGCCAGGTATCAACCCGGATCGGCATCAACCCGGATTCAAGCGGCGCTGCTGCGCTCGATACGTGCAGTCGCGCGCGACACAATCTAAAAATATCGAGCAATAATGCCACAACCGCGGCGCTAGTAAAGCCCTGCGGCACTGCGCTCGTGAACGGCAGTTCTCAAACGAGATACGCGCGCAATCAGCCGATTGTTTCGCTGGCACGATCAATATTCAATGGCGAGACGCTTGCGGATTTCGTCGATGCGCTTGTCGAGCGCATCGAACCGCGCATGAATCGAACGGTCATGGAGATAGAAGACGTAGCCGCCGGCGAGGAACGCGAAGACCCAGTGGTGATGCTCGACATAGCCAAAGACAGCCTCGACGGCCTGGCCGATGAATGTGATCACGCCCCACACAAATTCCATTGCAAGTCCTCCCGGCACGCTTCGTCTTCGGTCACCGGCGTTCTCTGTGCAACCTGGCAACCGCCGCCGGAACCTAGCATGGCTGCTGCTCTGCGAGTAGCGGCTCACTGAGCGGTGACAGCAAAGCCGATTGCAGCCACCGCAAAACTCTGCGAAGTCTCCTCCACCCGAATGACCTTGCGGACCCGCCAATGCCTTCCGTCTTCGAGACGTCCACGACTGCCACCCCGATCACCTTCGTCACCAAATCGAGCTGGGATGCCGTGCGCGAGACGCTGCCGCCGGCGCAACGCCAGTTCGCCACCGCGAGCGCTTACGCCGCCAAACCGGGCGGCTATCTCGCGCTGCCCGCGCCCGACGGAACGATCGCGCAAGTGCTGTTCGGGCTCGAGGACGACGGTGCCAGATCGCGCGATCCGTTCCGGCCGGGCGCATTGCCGGGCCTGCTGCCGCCGGGCACCTATCGCTTTGCCAATGCACCGCACGATACGCGGCTGGCGGCGCTCGCCTTCGCGCTTGGCTGCTACCGCTTCGCCCGTTACCGCAAGGCGGACCGCCCCGACGTCCGACTGGTGCCGCCCGACGGCGTCGACCCCGCCGAGATCAACCGCATGGCGGATGCCGCGATGCTGGCGCGCGATCTCATCAACACGCCATCCAACGACATGGGGCCGGAGGAGCTGGCCGCGGCCGCGCAAGAGCTCGCCGCTGAGTTCGGTGCAAGCTACGCCTGCACCATCGGCGAGGAGCTGGAGACAAGCTTCCCGCTGATCCATGCGGTCGGCATGGCATCCAGCCGTGCGCCGCGGCTGATCGACATCGGCTGGGGTGATCCCGGCCATCCCAAGGTGACGCTGGTCGGCAAGGGCGTCTGCTTCGACACCGGCGGGCTCGATCTGAAGCCGTCGAGCGGCATGCTGATCATGAAGAAGGACATGGGCGGCGCCGCCAACGTGCTGGCGCTGGCGCGCATGGTGATGGATGCGAAGCTGAAGGTGCGCCTGCGCGTGCTGATTCCGGCCGTCGAGAACGCGGTCTCCGGCAATGCCTTCCGCCCGCTCGACATCTTCACCTCCCGCAAGGGCATCACCGTCGAGATCGGCAATACCGACGCGGAGGGACGGCTGGTGCTCGCCGACGCGCTGGCGCTGGCCGACGAGGAGAAGCCTGAGCTGCTGATCGATCTGGGCACGCTGACCGGTGCCGCGCGGGTCGCGCTGGGACCGGATTTACCGCCCTTTTACACCAATGATGAGACGCTGGCCGCCGACGTCGCGCGCTGCGCGGCGAAGGAGAACGATCCGTTGTGGCGCATGCCGCTGTGGCCGCCTTACGATGCCTGGCTGGACTCCAAGACCGCCACCATCACCAACGCACCGTCCGGCGGCTTTGCCGGCTCGATCACTTGCGCGCTGTTCCTGCAACGTTTCGTCGAACAGGCCCAAAGCTGGCTTCACGTGGATATTTATGGCTGGACGCCGTCGGCCAAGCCGGCGCGCCCCGAGGGCGGCGAATGCCAGGCCGCCCGCGCCATCTACAAGGTGCTGAGCGAGCGCTATGCATGATCCTCGGCTGACACCAGCGCGCGGCGATCTCGCCGCGGCATATCTCGAAGGCAAGGTGCAGGCCGATCGCTTCGTCACGGGCGACGAATTCGAGGTGGTCGCCCCCATCGCGCCGGTGCGCGAACAGCCGTCCTCGAACGCGATGCTGATGACGGAGGCGCTGCGCGGCGAGCGTGTCACGATCTACGACCGCAACGGCGAAGGCTGGGCCTGGGGCCAGCTCGGTGGCGATGGCTATGTCGGCTGGCTGCCGGACGCTGCGCTGATGAAGCCAGCGGCCGATCCGACGCACAAGGTCAGCGCGCTACGGACGCTCGCCTTTCCCGGTCCCTCGATCAAGCTGCCGCCGGTCGACACGCTGGTGCTGGGATCAAAGTTCACGATCGCGCGCGAGGACGGAAATTTTGCCGTCACGCGCGAGGGTACATTCCTGCCAAAAACCCATCTCGCGCCGCTCGACCATCGCGAACAGGACTTCGTTGCAGTCGCCGAGCGCTTCGTCGGCACGCCCTATCTCTGGGGCGGCAAGAGCAGTCTTGGCATCGACTGCTCCGGCCTCGTCCAGGTCTCGCTGACATCGGCCGGCACCGGCTGCCCGCGCGACAGCGACATGCAGCAGGCCGGGCTCGGCCGCGCACTGGAGCCGCACGAGCGGAACAACTTGCTCCGCGGCGATCTGATTTTCTGGAAGGGCCACGTCGCCATCGTGCGGGATGGCACCACGATGGTTCACGCCAACGCGCATCACATGGCTACGGTGATCGAGCCAATCGCGCCGGCCATTGCGCGGATCAAGGCGGCCGGCAGCGAGGTCGTCGCGATCAAGCGGCTGTAACCGCGCCCATATAAGTTGCTGTTCCATACCCCGCGCAAGCGATAGATTGATCTATCTCAAGCTCCGTCCGAAATGCGGACCCAGCTTACCTTCACAAACCGGAGTTGCGTCCGGGAGATCGGAAGGTTGGCATGTATCGGCATATTCTCATTCCGACAGATGGCTCCGAGCTGGCACAGCGCGGGGTGGCGCATGGATTGGCGTTGGCCAAATCCGAGGGCGCGAAGGTGTCTCTCATCTATGTCGTGGAACCGCTGCTTGCCATCACCGGCGATTTTGCGAGCGTGCTGGATCACGCGGAAATAGCGGCACGGGAGGCCGGCGTATCCTGCGAGACAATTCAGGTGGAGCACGGTCAGCCTGACCAAGCCATCGTCGCAGCGGCCGATGCCAAGGGCTGCGATCTCATCGTCATGTCGTGGCATGGCCGCAGCGGTCTTTCGACGCTTCTCATCGGCAGTGTGACAAACAAGGTTCTGACCTACGCGAAAATCCCTGTGCTGGTTTGCCGGTGAACATGCAGACCGCTCGATACAGGACCATCAGGTCATGGGACTTGTGACCAGGATGCCGGAAGCTTCAGATTCCTCCTTCGGCGGCGCGCTGGATCCGATGGAGCGGATCTCGGAGACCCTGTTCGGGCTGATCATGGCTCTCACCTTCATCTGCTCGCTCGGCATCGCGACCGGATCCAACATCAATCTTCAGACCATGCTGATCGGCGCACTCGGCTGCAACCTTGCCTGGGGTATCGTCGATGGCGGTCTTTATCTGCTGGGTCGGATCAACAGTCGCGGCGGCAAGATTCGAATGCTCCACGCGGTGCGGCAGGCGCCGGATTCCGAGACCGCACGCAGCATCATCGCCGACGCCCTGCCATCGGAATTGGCGGCGTTTCTGCCTGCGCAACAATTGGAAGCGATGCGGCAGAAGTTGCAGCAATTGCCCGTGCCGTCTCGCCGCGTCAGTTTGACCAGGCGCGACTGGACCGGGGCATTGGGCCTTTGCCTGCTGAGCTTCCTTTCGACCTTCCCGGTGGTCATGCCGTTTATCTTCCTGAGCGACGCCAGGATGGCGCTGCGCGTCTCCTACGCCGTCGCCATCTTGATGCTGTTCTTCTGCGGTTACGTGTTTGGAGTTCAAAGCGGGCTGCGGCCCTGGGCGGCAGGTCTTGCGATGGTGGCCCTTGGTGGTGCGCTGGTTGGTGTCGCGGTGATTCTCGGAGGATAGCGATGGCGAGGCCGTGGGGCGGAGCATCGGTTCGGCGGCTACGCGATGCCTCATGCGCTGCGCTGGCCGGGCTGTGGCTTGCACCCATGACCGGCGCGCTGGCGCAGGCCAGTCCCCCAAGTCCAGGCGGTGCGATCGGTCTCGGCAACCGCGGATGGTCGGCCGCCGACACCAACCGTGAAACCTCTGCAACCGAGCTCGAATTCAGTGCCCGTGCGGGCGTTGCATCCGATTACATCTATCGCGGGACCACATTGTCCGATCATGGGCCGGCGGTCGGTACGGCCTTCGAAGCGCGATTCGGCGCGCTCTACGCTGGAACCACAGCGGCCACCGTCAAGCTGCCGACTTTGCCAGCCGCCGAACTCACCTTCGCCGGCGGGATCCGACCTAAGATCGCAAACATCGATTTCGATCTCGGTGTCACCTACTTCGCCTATCCCGGTGAGAGGCTTCCAGGTGAGACCAACGGCATCAACTATTGGGAGGCGGTGATCCGCGGCGATCGTCACATCGGCGAGCATCTCCGCATCGCGGCCGGCTACGCTTATTCTCCGAGCGTCTCGAACACCGGTGCGTGGAGCCAATATGCCGCGGCCGGCATCGGTTACGATATGCCCGGCCAGTTGGTGCCGCAAAACCTGGCCGTGTCGTTCACGGCTGCTGCCGGCTATTCCTGGTTCGGCAATCAGGCCGCGCAACTCGGCGGCTTCCCGCTACCAGCCTATCTCAACTGGCAGGCAGGCGTGACCTTCACCCACAAGGCCTTCAACCTCGATCTGCGCTACTATGATAGCAATCTGTCGAAAGAAAATTGCTTCGTCTTTACGGGTGATCCAAATGCGCGACCGGGCGGCCGCATGAATCCCGTCACCAACCCAGAGGGCCTCGTCTCGAACTGGTGCGGCGCGACATTCGTTGCCAAGGCCTGGTTTGCGTTCAACTAGCTCTTGCCCGCGAGCGACCCAACGCAACTCGTGGGATGGGTAGAGCGAAGCGAAACCCATCAATCTAACGGCTCGGCCGCAAAGCGATGGGTTTCGCTGCGCTCTACCCATCCTACAGGTACTGAAGCCGCCGTAGCCCATGTTTGCTTTGGGCCAACAGGCGACATGGCGGACGGATCATCAGGTACGTGGCCCGACTGCCCCGAACGCCACACGCCGAAAATCGCCCCAATTGCTCAATTTCTCCGAATTTGGTTGAACGAACCGTTAGGGAGGCGAGGCTAGTGGTGACATCAGTACATACCCTTGGAATGAACGATGAGATGGCTCAGGTGGCAGTTCACGCGCAGTGACGTCTTCGTCGTCCTTTTTGCCGTAGTTCTGATATGTGTCTGCGCTGTCATTCTTGTTCGATATCCGTCCGTTCATCAGGCATCTGGCTTCGGCCCAGATTGGGATTGCAAGAGTGTCCCCAACAGTGAGCCAGTTTGCATGAAGAAGACCAGCCATTAGCTTGACGACCGCTATGGGTCGAACACGTCACTTTGGCGCCGCGCGTCGCCGCCGCAACTGGTGGGCTGACGAGAAGCTCGTAGGATGGCTAGAGCGAAGCGAAACCCATCGCTCTGCCGTCGAGCGGTTAGAATGATGGGTTTCGGTTCGCTCTACCCATCCTGCAGGTATTACGGCGGACGGTACGGCAGGTCAGCAATGGGCCGGAAAGTGGAAGTCGTCCTTAGACGCTGCGGCATCTCTTGAGATGGGCGGAGCTCCGCGAGAGCGATCGTCAGCTCCACCCATCCCACTTTCCATTCCTTAGAACAGGCGTAGCTGCGGATTCTTCAGCAAACCACCGCCACCCAATTGGGGCGGGTTCTCGACACGCACCGGCAGATGCGGTTCGTTGATCCAGCCGGGATGGCCAAATACGCTGCCGCCGGCGACCTGCTCGAGTTCACCTGCCGATAACTCACGCTTCACCTGCGCTTCGACTCCAGTCAATGTCATCTCTGTCCTCCTGTCGCTGCCGCGAGACTGCCCCGCGACTACCCACACAGGATGCGGCAAAGATCGCACCATTGCCGTGATTGCGATCACGCTGGGATCAGGTCCCCACTCCAGCCGACGAGCCGCGAAAGACTCGTAGCTCAGGGCTGATGACCCAGCTTCACAATCATCCGCGGATGACGTTCACTCAGGGCCTTCAATGCGAGCAAGCTCTTCCGTTCCTCTTCGCGGTCGAACGTGTAGCTGCCAGGTTCGACTCCGTGCTCCCAGCCCCAGCGGGTGTGGCAAGCGTCGCCAGTGAGGAGCACCGGACCTGTCGGAGTGCGGGCGAGATAGGAAAGATGGCCCGCCGTGTGTCCTGGAGTCAGGATTGCGAACAACGAGCCATCACCGAAAACATCGATCACCCCTTCGAACTTGCCGTCCGGATCCTTGGCGAACTGAAATTCCTGAATCGCTGGCCGCCCCTCAAAGAAGGCGTCTTCCATCCCCTCGACAAAGAAGTTCTCCAGCTTCTTTTCCTCGGCCTCTCCAGGCCCCGTATAAAACGGCACATCTTTCGGAATGTCGGGCATCCCGGAGATATGATCGAGATGAAGATGAGTCATCAGCACCCCTTTGAGGGGAGTCCCTTCCGATTTGATGATCGACAAGGAGTCTTGCCGGACTTGCATCTTGTCGAGTTTTGCGAAGTTCCGCACCACCCATCCGACGCCCAGACTCTTGGGGTCCTCGACAAGCCGCTTCGAAACGCCGGTGTCGACCATGTAGAATCCCTGCGTCGGATGCCGCAGGAGATGCGCATAGATCTGGATCGGCTCCTCGTGGTCCTTGAGCCCCGCCTGGACGGCTTGGGAGTCCTTCAGATTGAGCAGCCCCGATAGATCGGCGACCCAATCCGCGCTGACGACCGTCTTGAGTTCGATCGGTCCCGGCTGATCGATGAGAGCCTCCATGGCCGCCGAGTTGATCGGCTTGCCAAGGCCGGCAGACTTCGTCTGATGGGAGCTCTGGGCGCACCCGGAAAGCGCGACGATGGCAAGGGCGCCAATAAAAGAGAGTCCTGACTTGCGGAGCATGATCGGTTTTTCCTCGTTTCTGCTACCGCTTTCGCCTTGGGCTGCTAGAATGGCAATCGCCTAAATTCCTATGTCGCCATCCATAAATGGATGGGCCTAGGACAAAGCCGAGGAGCGAACGTGGACCTGCAATGGGACGATCTGCGGATATTTCTCGCCGTCGCCGACGCCGGCAGCCTCAGTGGCGCCGCGCGCCGCCTCAAGGCAAGTCAACCCACTTTGAGCCGGAGAATAGCAGAGATGGAGTACGCGCTCGGCGAGCCCCTTTTCATTCGCAAGAACCAGGGCATCGCCTTGACGAAAACCGGAGCCAGGTTGCTGCCCGCAGCCCAGGGCATGGCGCAATGGGCGACGGAAGCAAATCGCGCAGTCGACGCGAAGAACTCAGCCGTGAGCGGCCGCGTGCGCATCGCGGCCGTACCGGCATTCGCCTTTGATTTCCTGCCTCCGATCGCGGAAAAGCTCAAGAGGAAGCATCCGCAGATCACTCTCGAAGTTCTTTCCGGCACCGAACGCTTGAACCTCGCGCGCGGCGAAGCCGACATCGCGCTCAGGAGATATCCATCCGATGATCCTGATCTCATCACAGTCGACGAAGTCGTTGTTCCGATCGGCGCGTATGCGAGCAGAGACTACGCCCGGAGACTTCCCGCGAGATACGACTTCCGCGATCTCCACTGGATCGCATGGGCAGGAGAGCTCGAGATGGTGAGCCCGAATCCGGAGTTCGCTGCCAGGATCCCGGACTTTCGTCCCGCTTTCACGTCTGACGATTACAGCGTTCAAGTCGCGGCTTGCCACGCCGGGGTCGGCGCAATGATCCTTCTCAAGACCTCCCATCGGCTCAAACGACCGGGCGAACTCGTCGAGCTAAAGCTTGTCCTTCCAACGTCTCTCCGCGCAGCCATCTCGATCATCTGCCATAAGCGCATGGTGGATCTCCCGAAAGTCAGAACGGTGGTGGACCTGCTCCGGCAAGAGTTTGCTGATCTGAGGAAGAGCCAAGGCAGCTCGTAGGATGGGTAGAGCGAAGCGAAACCCATCGCCTTGCGGCCGCGCCGTTAGAATGATGGGTTTCGCTTCGCTCTACCCATCCTACAGGTCCTACGTCGCGACCGAGCCGTTGCCCGCCGTCTCGAGCCGGAACGCCGCCGCGAACAGGGCGCGGGTGTAATCCGTCTTCGGATTCTTGAACAGCTCCGCGGCCTGGCCTTCCTCGACCACCTTGCCGCCGCGCATCACGATGAGATGGCTTGCGAGCGAGGCGACGACGCGCAGATCGTGCGAGATGAACATGTAGGTGAGATCGCGCCTGCGCTGCAATTCGCGCAGCAGGTCGACCATCTGCGCCTGGATGAGCATGTCGAGCGCGCTGGTCGGTTCGTCCAGCACGACGAAATCCGGCTCCAGCACCACCGCGCGCGCGATGCTGATGCGCTGGCGCTGGCCGCCGGAGAACTCATGCGGGTAGCGGAAGCGGGTATCCGGCTTCAGCCCGACATCCTCCAGCGCCTTGACGACCCGCGCTTCCCGCTCGTCGCGCGACAGCTTGGGCTGATGCACCGAGAGGCCTTCGGCGATGATGTCGTCGACCGACATGCGCGGACTGAGCGAGCCGAACGGATCCTGGAACACGATCTGCATGTCGCGCCGGAAGGGCCGCATCTCCTTGAAGCGCAAACCCTGGATGTCCTTGCCAAGGAACACGATCCGACCGTTCGACGAGATCAGCCGCAGCAGCGCGAGCCCCAGCGTGGTCTTGCCTGAGCCGGACTCGCCCACGACACCGAGCGTCTCGCCCTTGCGCACGGCGACGCTGACGCCGTCGACGGCCTTGATGTGACCGACCGTCTTGCGCATCAGGCCGCGCTTGATCGGAAACCACACCTTGAGATCATCGGCCGCCATCACCACCGGCGCATCCGGCTGGGGCGGTGCCGGATCCGGCTTCGGCTCGGCCGCGAGCAGATCGCGCGTATAGGGATGTTTGGGTGCCCTGAACACCTGCTCGACCGGCCCCTGCTCGACGATCTCGCCGCCCTTCATGACACAGACGGTGTCGGCGATGCGGCGCACGATGCCGAGATCATGGGTGATGAAGAGCAGGCTCATGCCGAGCCGCGAACGGATCTCGGCGAGCAGCGCCAGGATCTGCGCCTGCACGGTGACGTCGAGCGCCGTGGTCGGCTCATCCGCGATCAGCAAATCCGGCTCGTTGGCGAGTGCCATCGCGATCATCACGCGCTGGCGCTGGCCGCCGGAGAGCTGATGCGGATAGCTCTTCAGCCGCGTCTCCGGCTCGGGAATGCCGACCTGCGTCAGCAGCTCGAGCGTCCGCTTGCGCGCCTGCGCGTTGCTGGTCGGATTATGCAGCTGAATGATCTCGCCGATCTGCGCCTCGATCGTGTGCAGCGGATTGAGCGAGGTCATCGGCTCCTGGAAGATGATGGAGATGTCGCTGCCTCTGATCTCCCGCATCTGCTGCTCGGACTGGTCGATCAGTTCCTGTCCCTTGAAGCGGATGCTGCCGGTGGGATGCGAGGCGCTGGGATAGGGCAAAAGTTTCAGGATCGAGAGCGCGCTGACCGACTTGCCGGAACCGGACTCGCCGACCAGCGCGACGCATTCGCCGCGCTTGATCTGGAACGAGACCTTGTCGACCGCAAGCGTCGTGGCGCCGCCCTGGTGGAAGGCCACCGAGAGATCGCGTACCGCAAGCAAAGGCTGGTTGATCGCGTCCATCACGCCCTCACTTGAACGCCTTGCGCGGATCGAAAGCGTCGCGCACGGCTTCGCCGATGAAGATCAGGAGCGACAGCATGATCGCGACCGAGAAGAAGCCGGAGAAGCCGAGCCATGGCGCCTGAACGTTGGACTTGCCCTGGGACAGCAGCTCGCCGAGCGACGGCGAGCCGGGCGGCAACCCGAAGCCGAGAAAGTCGAGAGCCGTGAGCGTCATGACCGAGGACGATACGATGAACGGCAGGAACGTCATTGTCGCGACCATCGCATTCGGCAGCAAATGCTTGAACATGATCGTGGCGTTCGACACGCCGAGTGCCCGCGCCGCCTGGATGTACTCGAAATTGCGCCCGCGCAGGAACTCCGCGCGCACGAGCCCGACCAGCGACACCCAGGAAAACAACAGCAGGATCCCGAGCAGCACGAAGAATCCGGGCACGAGCACCGAGGACAGGATGAGCAGCAGATAGAGCGACGGGATTGCGGTCCATATCTCGATGAAACGCTGGAAGAACAGGTCGACCCAGCCGCCGAAATAGCCCTGCACCGCGCCCGCCGCGATGCCGACGACGGACGAGACAATGGTCAGGCACAGGCCGAACAGCACGGAGATGCGGAAGCCGTAGATCAACCGCGCCACCACATCGCGGCCCTGATCGTCGGTTCCGAGCCAGTTATATTCGAGATCGCGGCAGCTTTTGAGGCCCTTCTTCTCGACCACCGGCTTGCATTGCGCTTCCGTCAGCATCCAGGTTGGTGGCGACGGGGCGGGTGTCGGCAGATCGAGGTTGTGGGTGTCGTAGGAATAGCGGATCAGCGGCCAGACGATGCTGCCGCCCTTGTCCTTGATCAGCTTCTGCAAATAGGGATCGCGATAATCCGCCGCCGTCTCGAAGTCGCCGCCAAACGTTGTCTCCGAATAGGTAACGAAGGCCGGCCAATAGAGATGGCCGTCATATTTGATCATGAACGGCCGATCATTGGCGATCAGCTCGGCGAACAGCGACACGACGAACAGAATCATGAAGATCCAGAACGACCAATAGCCGCGCCGGTTCGCCTTGAAGTTCTGCCAGCGCCGCCTGTTGAGCGGCGACGGCGCGAACGGCTTGCGCGTGATCGGCACGGCGTCACCGAGCGGCGACTTCGCGGTGGTCTCGATCGGGGTCGGAGCGGTCAGCGTCATCAGACCTCCCGCGCCTCGAAATCGATCCGCGGATCGACCCACATATAGGCTAGGTCAGAGATGAGATTGACCACGAGGCCCACCAGCGAAAAGATGAAGAGCGTGCCGAACACGACCGGGTAGTCACGGTTGAGAACGCTCTCGAAGCTGAGCAGCCCCAGCCCGTCCAGCGAAAAGATGGTCTCGATCAGAAGCGAGCCCGAGAAGAAGGCGTGAATGAAGGTGGAGGGAAAGCCCGCGATGACGATCAGCATCGCATTGCGGAACACGTGGCCATAAAGCACCCGGTTCTCGCTGCAGCCCTTCGCGCGGGCGGTCATCACGTATTGCTTGCGAATCTCGTCGAGGAACGAGTTCTTCGTCAGGAACGTCATGGTCGTGAACGCCCCTAACCCCATGGCGATCAAGGGCAGCGTCAAATGCCAGAAGTAATCGATGATCTTCCAGTACCAGGGAAATTGCGACCAGCCGTCCGACGTCAATCCGCGCAGCGGGAACCAGTTGAAGAACGAGCCGCCCGCAAACAGGATGATGAGGAGGATCGCGAACAGGAAGCCGGGAATCGCATAGCCGAGCACGAGCACGGTCGACGTCCAGGTGTCGAAGCGCGTTCCGTCCTTCACCGCCTTGCGGATACCGAGCGGAATCGAGATCAGGTAGGTCAGGAGCGTCAGCCAGATGCCGAGCGAGATCGAGACCGGCAGCTTTTCCTTGACCAGCTGGAGCACGCTGACGTCGCGAAAATAGCTGTTGCCGAAATCGAAGCGGGAGAAATTCCAGACCATCAGCGCGAAGCGCTCCGGTGCGGGCTTGTCGAAGCCGAATTGCTTCTCCAGTTTCTTGATGAAGTCCGGATCGAGACCCTGTGCTCCCCGATATTTCGAGTTGATGGCGTCGCCGCCGGCGCCGAGCTGACCCGGCGCGCGCTGCGCAAAGTCGCCACCGCCGGAAATACGCGAGGTGCCGCCGGTGTCGGCGCCCGACAACTGCGCGATCACGCGCTCGACCGGGCCGCCCGGCGCGAACTGCACGACGACGAAGGAGACGAACATGATTCCGAGCAATGTCGGGATCATCAGAAGGATACGGCGGGCGATATAGGCGCTCATGATTACTTCGCCTGCTCGAGCTTGGCCGCCCCGGCGCGGTCATACCACCACAAGGTCCGCTCGCCCACGCCGCTCGCGTAGTCGGAGAGCGGATAACGCGGCAAGTTCGCCGGATGGCCGAACTCGTCCCAATACGCCAGCCGGTGGCTGGTATTGTACCATTGCGGCACCCAATAGCGACCGGCGCGGAAAACGCGGTCGATCGCGCGGCAGGCGACGATCAGGTCGTTGCGCGTCTCGGCCGCCATCGCCTTGTCCACGAGCGCATCGAGCGCGGGATTGGCGGCGCCGGCAAGGTTGTAGGATCCCTTCGTCGCAGCGGCTTGCGACGTGAAATAGGTGCGCAGACTGTCGCCGGGCGTCGCCGTCATGGACAGGCGGTTGATCGCCACGTCGAAATCGAAGGATTCGACCCGGGCGCGATACTGGACGGCATCGATGAGGCGCAGGTTCGCATCAATACCGAGCATGTTCAGGTTCTTGAGGAACGAGGCGTGGTGCGGCTGGAACGACGCCTCGTCGGTCAGGAACTCGATGCTGAAGACGTCGCCGTTCGGCAGCAGCCGCTTGCCGTCCTTGACCGGAAGCTGCGCCTCCTGGAGCAGTTGCTGCGCCTTGCGGAGCAGCGTGCGATCCTGGCCTGAACCGTCGGATACCGGCGGCACGAACGGCTCGCCGAAGACTTCGTCAGGCACTTGCCCGCGGAAGGGCTCGAGCAGCTTCAGCTCCTCGGGCGACGGCATCCCTTCGGCGACGAGATCGGAATTCTGGAACGGCGATCGCGTGCGCGCATAGGCGCCGTACATGATGGTCTTGTTGGTCCATTCGAAGTCGAACGCGCAGTTCAACGCTTCGCGCACCTTAGGATTCTTGAACTTGTCGCGCCGCGTGTTGAGGAACCAGCCCTGGCCGCCCGAAGGAGTCTGATCCGGCACCTCCTCGCGCTTGACGCGGCCGTCCTTGATGGCTGGGAAGTCGTAGCGCGTCGCCCAGATACGCGAGGTGAATTCCTCGCGATAGAGATAGTTCTTGCCGGTGAAGCCTTCGAAGGCGACGTCGCGATCGCGGTAGAATTCGTAGCGGATCACGTCGAAATTGTTGCTGCCACGGCAGACCGGCAGGTCCGCGCCCCACCAGTCCTTGACGCGCTCGAACTCGATGAAGCGGTTGATCTCGAACTTGCCGACCTTGTACGGACCCGAGCCCAGCGGCGTGTCCGTGGTGGTCTCATCGAAGACCCGGTTCGCGTAATAGGCCTTGGAGAAGATCGGAAGTCCCGCCACGTAAAGCGGCACATCGCGCGCGCGCTTCTCGGCGAAGGTCACGATCACCGTGGTCTCGTCGAGCGCCTCGGCGCCCTTGACGTCGCGCATCTGGATCTGGATCAGCGGATGACCCTTCTCCTTCAGCACGTTGATCGAGAACGCGACGTCGTGCGCGGTCAGCTTCGTGCCGTCATGAAACTTCGCCTCGGGCCGTATCGTGAAGCGATAGGCGAGCTTGTCGGGAGAAATCTGCACCGACTTCGCGGCGAAGCCGTACATGGCATCGGGCTCGTCACCGGCATGCGCCATCAGCGTGACGAAGGTCAGGTCCATGCCCTGTGCGCCCTCGCCCTTCAGGACAAAGGCGTTGAGCGAGTTGAAGGTAAAAAAGGACTGATTGTAGCCGCGCGTTGACGGGATCAGCGAGAATGCGCCACCCTTCGGAGCAATGGGATTGACGTAGTCGAAATGATGGAAATCGGCGGGATATTTGAGATCGCCGAACGCCGACATGCCGTGGGCTTCAGCGGGCCCCTCGGACGCCGCCGCGCTGCGGATTACGGCAGCGCCAAGCGCGCCGCCGACACCGAGGACCAGCACATGCCGGCGTGAAAGCTGCGCCATGCGAAACACGTCCTTCACGACTTCTTTGCGATCCGTGCCGCCTTGTCTGCGTCGTACCACCAGACGAACGGGAAGCCGGACTGGCCGTATCTGGGCAATTCCGCCGGCCGACCGAAACGATCCCAGCGCGCGGTGCGCACCTTCGTGTAGGTCCACTGCGGCACGACGTAGTGATTCCACAGCAGCACCCGGTCGAGCGCTTTGGTGGCCGCGACGAGTTCGTCGCGCCCCTTGGTGTAGATCACCCGATCGATCAGCTTGTCGACCGCCGGATTCTTGATGCCGGCATAATTCTGCGAACCGACGACGTCGGCCGACTTGGACGACCAGTATTCGCGCTGCTCGTTGCCCGGCGACTGAGACTCGCCCCACGAGTTGGTGATGACGTCGAAATCCCACTCGCGAGTCCTGTTCTCGTACTGGGTCGGATCGACGGTCCGCACGTTGACAGCGATACCGAGACGTTCGAGCGACGGCTTGTAGAACAGCGTAACGCGTTCGAAGCTCGGATCCGAGTTCAGCAGCTCAAGGGAAAACTGGGCACCGGTCTTGACGTCGATCAGCTTGCGATCGCGCACCTCGTAGCCGGCCTCCTTGAACAGGCGTAGCGCTTCGCGCAGATTGTCACGCACGGCTTCCGGACTACCACCAACCGGATTGGTGTAGGCTGTCGTGAAGACCTCGGGCGGGACATCGGCGCGGACGGTCTCGAGAATTTCGAGCTCCTTGCCTTGCGGCAAGCCCGTCGCCATGAGCTCGTCGAGGCCGTCGAAATAGCTGCTGACGCGCTTGTACTGACCGAAGAAGAGCTGCTTGTTCATCTCCTCGAAGTCGAATGCGTAATTGAGCGCACGACGCACGCGGGGATCCCTGAACTTGGCGCGGCGCAGGTTCGGCACGAACGCCTGCATGACGCCCGAACTGCGATTGGGGAATTCCTCGAGGATCACCCGCTTTTCAGTCACGGCCGGGAAGTCGTAGGCCGTCGCCCAGTTCTTCGCGCTGTTCTCGGTGCGCCAGTCGACCTGATCGGCCTTGAAGGCCTCGATCGCCACAGTGGTGTCGCGGAAATACTCGTAGCGGATCTCGTCGAAATTGTTGCGGCCAACATTGACGGCGAGGTCGCGCCCCCAATAATCCTTCACGCGCTCGAGCGTGAATGACCGGCCCGCGTCGTACGCCTTGACACGGTAAGGACCCGAACCGAGGGGAATTTCCAGCGTGGTCGTGGAGATGTCGCGCTTGCGGCCCTGCGCGTCGGTGCCCTCCCACCAGTGCTTCGGCAAGACCGTGAGCTGCCCCACGATCTGCGGCAGTTCGCGATTGCCCGGCGCGTCGAACACGAACTTCACTTCGCGCTCGCCCACCTTCTCGGCCTTCACCACATGGCTGTAATAGGCCGCGTATCTGGGGTGGAGCTTCTTGAAGGAATCGAACGAGAAGATCACGTCATCCGCAGTGACCGGCTTGCCGTCATGCCATTTAGCCTGCGGCCGCAAACGATAGACCACGAAGGAAAAATCGTCGGGGTGGCTAACGGCTTCGGCCAGCGCGCCGTATTCGGTCGAGACTTCGTCGAGCGCCTCCGTCATGAGGGCCTCATAGATGAACCCGATGGCACCGGCGACCTGTCCCTTCACACCAGAGACGACCATGTTGAGATTGTCGAAGGTGCCGATGGCGATCTGCCGAACGGTACCGCCCTTGGGCGCGTCCGGATTGACGTAATCGAAGCGCTTGAAGTCGGCGGGATACTTGACGTTGCCGAACAGCGACAGCGCGTGGCGCCAAGGGAGCTCGCCGGCCGACTGCGCCTCGGCAGTTCCGATGACGGGAAGGCCCGCCACAGAGCCGAGGGCGGGGAGCGCAGCAAATGCAGCGCCGGTGAGCAGGAGATCGCGTCGGGTAATGGCCAAATCAACATCCCAGTCTTGAAGGAGGTTACCCCTTTAAGTGCTCAATATAGGCGAGGTTTCGACGGAATATGTTGCTTTTTCCTCATGTTGGAAGGCCGGACGGCCTGCCAGATGCGGCCAAACGCCCCGATAACAACGTCGCGAGGCCCGAATACGGAAACGGCCAGGCTTTGAGGCCTGGCCGCACATCCAATATCGAGAGACCGGAGAGCCTTATTTCGCCGCGGTCGGGAGCGGCTTCGGGCTGTCGGAGAGGCTGTTCAGGTAGGCGATCACGTCGGCGCGCTCGCTGTCCTTCGGGATACCGGCAAAACCCATCGCGGTGCCGGGAACGGCAGCCTTGGGATTGGCGATGAACTTGTTGAGCGCGTCGAAGTCCCAGGTGCCGCCCTTGCTCTTCATGCCGGCCGAGAAGTTGAAGCCGCCGCGGCCTTCGCCGACGTGGTCGCCGACGACGCCGTAGAGGTTCGGACCAACGCGATTCGGGCCGCCCTTCTCGAAGGTGTGGCAGGCGCCGCACTTCTTGGCGGCGGACGCGCCCTTCTCGACGGAGGCGGTCTGGAGCAGCTTTTCGATCGGCTCGGACGGGGCCGCGGCAGCGCCCGCGCCGCCCTTGTCGCCGGCTTCTTCCTTCACGGCGATCTCGAAGCCCGGCTTTTCCGGAAATTTCGGCGAGAACAGCGCCTGCGCGGTGAAGCTCGTCACCAGCAGAACGAGACAGGTGCCAAGCAGAGCACCGAGAATCTTATTGAGTTCGAAAGAGTCCATTTCCGGCCAGGCCCCACACCGCAAGAAGGAATAGGCGGCCGGGCGGCCGCCAGGACGAGCCTCGGGAGAATCAAAAACGTTCCTTATTGTTTCCCCGAGTTTTGCCATTGAGATATCGGTTTGCCCGGGGTCTGGCAACCCGTATAAGCGACCCGGCTTTCAGCCCATCCCCACCCCATTTCTCGGTGCGGAAAACGCCCCGTTTCCAGGCCCTTGAACAGATGACCGATCCCCGCATCCTGGTGCTGATCCCGGCCCGCATGGCCGCCACCCGCCTGCCCGGCAAGCCGCTCGCTGATATCGCGGGCCTGCCGATGATCGTGCACGTGATGCGGCGCGCCGAGGCCGCCGGCATCGGCCGGGTCGCGGTGGCAACCGACACGGCGGAAATCGCTGCAGTCGTGACCGCCCATGGCGGCGAGGCCGTGATGACCCGCACGGAGCACCCCTCAGGCTCCGACCGCATCCACGAGGCCATGCAGAAGCTCGATCCGGACGGCAAGGCCGAGATCGTGGTCAATCTCCAGGGCGATTTCCCGACGATTGCGCCTGAGAGCCTCCGCGAGGTGCTTCCCCCCTTCGCCGATCCCGCGGTCGACATCGTGACGCTGGCCTCGCAGATCCACACCGAGGAAGAGGACCTCGCGCCCAGCGTCGTGAAGGCCATCGGCACCCGCATCGGCCCCAGACGGCTGCGGGCGCTCTATTTCACCCGGGCCACCGCACCTCATGGCAACGGACCGCGCTACCACCATATCGGCGTCTACGCCTATCGCCGCGCGGCGCTCGAGCGGTTCGTGTCCCTGCCGCCCTCGCCCCTAGAGCGCCAGGAGAGTCTGGAGCAGTTGCGGGCCGTGGAGGACGGCATGCGGATCGACATCATGATCGTCGACAGCGTGCCGCGCGGCGTCGACACGCCGCCCGACCTCGAAACCGCGCGCAGCATCCTTTCCAAATCCTGAGCCGCTGCTACAAGGCCCGTCATGAGCAAGCTGAAAATCGCATTCCAGGGCGAACCTGGCGCCAATTCCCATATCGCCATCGTCGAGGCCTACCCCGACGCCGAGCCGATGCCCTGCGCCACCTTCGAGGACGCGCTGTCGGCGATCTCCTCGGGCGAGGCCGATCTCGGCATGATCCCGATCGAGAATTCGGTCGCCGGCCGCGTCGCCGACATCCACCATTTGCTGCCGGCCTCCGGCCTCTTCATTATCGGCGAATGGTTCCTGCCGGTCCGGCATCAATTGATGGCGATCAAGGGCACCAAACTGTCGGACATCAAGTCCGTCGAGAGCCATGTGCACGCCCTCGGCCAGTGCCGCCGCATCATCCGCAAGCTCGGTATCAAAGGCATCGTGCACGCCGACACCGCCGGCAGCGCCCGCGACATTTCCGAGCGCAAGGACAAGAGCGTCGCCGCGATCGCCTCGCGGCTGGCCGCGCAGATCTATGGCCTCGACATCCTTGCCGAGGACATCGAAGACGAGGCCCACAACACCACGCGCTTCGTGGTGCTGGCGCGCGAGCCGAAATGGGCGGTCCAAGGTTCGGGTCCGCTGGTCACGACTTTTGTATTCCGCGTGCGCAACCTTCCCGCCGCGCTCTACAAGGCGCTCGGCGGCTTTGCCACCAACGGCGTCAACATGACCAAGCTCGAGAGCTACATGGTCGACGGCAATTTCTTCGCCACGCAGTTTTATGCTGACGTCGACGGCCACCCCGACGACAAGGGCCTCGCGTTTGCGATCGAGGAGCTGAAATTCTTCTCACGCGAATTCCGCATCGTCGGCGTGTATCCCGGCCACCCGTTCCGCGCGACGTTCAGCGAGACGCAGCAGGATTGATCTTTCACCCTCCCCTGGAGGGGGAGGGTAAGTTACGCCGCCTGCTTCGCCAGCCCAAAGGCCTCCGCGAGCAGCGAATAGGACCTCTTGCGCGCCTCGTGATCGTACACGGCCGTGATCACCATCAATTCGTCCGGCTTGCTCGCATCCATCAGCGGCTGAAGCTTCTTCTGCACCGTCGCCGGACTGCCGACGAACAGGCGCGAGCGGTTGCGCACGATCGAGACGCGCTCGGAATCCGTATAGGGATAGGCCAGCGCCTCCTCGACGCTCGGCAATGGCAGATATTGACCACGGTCGCGGCGCAGCCGGTTGAGATCGAAGGACGTCGCGAGCTTTTCGGCTTCTTCGTCTGTATCCGCCGTGATGACGGCGACCGCAAGGATCGCATGCGGGGTCGCGCGCCAGGCCGAGGGCTGGAAGCGGTTGCGATAGTGCACCATCGCATCAATCGCATCGTGAGACGCGAAATGATGCGCGAAGGCGAAGCCCATGCCGACTTGCGCGGCAAGCTCCGACGAATAATCGCTGGAGCCGAGCAGCCAGATCGGCGGCAACGGACTGTCGTCAGGCATCGCGACGACGTTGTGGTAGGGATGGCCTGCAGGAAATTCGCGGGTCTCCCACAAAATCAATTCATGCAGCCGCTCCAGGAAATCGTCACCCTCGCGGCGGTCGAGCCGGCTGCGCAACGCATAAGCCGTGGCACCATCAGTGCCCGGAGCGCGGCCGAGGCCGAGATCGATACGGCCGGGAAACAATGCCTCCAGCATCTTGAAGCGCTCGGCCACCACCAGCGGCGCGTGGTTGGGCAGCATCACGCCGCCGGAGCCGACGCGGATATGCTTCGTGACCGCAGCGATCTGCCCGATCATCACGTCGGGCGCCGGGCTCGCGACCGAGGCAAGGTTATGGTGCTCGGCGAGCCAGTAGCGGACATAGCCGAGCCCATCGACATGGCGCGCCAGGTCGATGCTGTTGCGCAGCGCCGCGGCGGGCTTTGTGCCTGTGGTGACGACGGAGAGGTCGAGGACTGAAAGCGGGATCATGGCGCGCTAACGTAGTGGAGGGCCGCGCGGCGGCAATGGGCCAACAGCGCAGGTCTGGCGTGTGCGGGCGGAGAGGCCGTGCGGGCGGCAGGAGCGCGGCGTTGGGACGATCGTAGGTCATGCAACATCAAATTCATCCTGCCCACCCTGAACTGCGCGATCAACACGCCACAAAAATAGAACTAACATATTTATAATGCTATATTTTATTCTCCTGAGCACCGCGTCCCACTCCGTTCCTCCGCAGCGCAATATTTGACACTCTCCTAGCAAAAGTGGGCGACTTCCCATCTCTGATGGGCTGTCGAGAAATCCGCCATTGCCCTATCTTAGCCGCTCCCAAGCTGGACCCGACCGCCGCCGCGAAACCGCTGGCGCGCGCCCCTGGAGTGAGTGGTGCCATGACCGATTTGACGACGCCTGCCCACCCTGACGGGCACCTCACCGCAAAGCGGCCCGCGATCTCCTTCGAGTTCTTTCCGCCCAAGACCGAAGATATGGAGCGGAATCTCTGGGAGACCATCAACCGGCTGGCCCCGCTCGACCCGAAATTCGTCTCGGTGACCTATGGCGCCGGTGGCTCGACCCGCGAACGCACCCACTCGACCATCGCCCGCATCCTCAAAGAGACCGCGCTGCTGCCGGCCGCGCATCTGACCTGCGTCGGCGCCTCGCGCGGCGAGATCGACGAGATCGTCGACCGCTACCACGAGGTCGGCGTCCGCCACATCGTCGGCCTGCGCGGCGATCCCGCCGGCGGAATCGGCACGCCTTACGCGAGCCATCCCGACGGCTATCAGACGTCCGACGCGCTCGTCGCCGGCATCAAGAAGCGGCACAGCGATATCGAGGTCTCCGTCTCGGCTTACCCCGAGAAGCATCCCGAAGCACGCGACTTCGATGCTGACATCGATACGCTCAAGGCCAAGGTCGACGCGGGTGCAACGCGCGCGATTACGCAGGTGTTCTTCGATAACGACCTCTACTTCCGCTATCTCGATCGCGTCCGCGCCCGCGGCATCAACATCCCGATCGTGCCGGGCATCATGCCCATGCACAATTTCAAGCAGGCCCGCAATTTCGTCACCCGCGCCGGCACCACCGTGCCGGACTGGTTCGCCGCGAAGTTCGAGGGCCTCGACGACGATGCCGAGACCCGCAAGCTGGTGGCCGCGACGGTTGCGGCGGGCCAAGTGCAGAAGCTCGCCAAGAACGGCGTTGACACCTTCCATTTCTACACCATGAACCGCGCCGATCTCGTGTTCGCGATCAGCCATTTGCTCGGCATTCGCGCCAAGAGCGCGCAGAAGGCGGCTTAAGACATCATGACCGTATCCATTTCGCCCAAGCGAACCGCCCTCATCAACGCCGCGCGCGAGCGCATCCTCGTGCTCGACGGCGCCATGGGCACGATGATCCAGAACCTCCAGTTCGACGAGGCGGCTTTCCGCGGCGAGCGCTTCAAGAACTTCCATCGCGACCTGCGCGGCAACAACGATCTCCTGATCCTGACCCAGCCGCAGGCGATCGAGGACATCCACGCCGCCTATTTGCGCGCCGGCGCCGACATCGTCGCCACCAACACCTTCTCGACGACCTCGATTGCGCAGGCCGATTACGACCTCACCGACATCGTGTATGAAATGGCGCGCGAAGGCGCCCGCCTCGCCGGCAACGCCGCAAAACGCGTCGCCGCCGAAGACGGCAAGCTGCGCTTCGTTGCCGGCGCCATCGGCCCGACCAACCGCACCGCCTCGATCTCGCCTGACGTCGCCAATCCCGGCTACCGCGCCGTCACCTTCGACGATCTGCGCAAGTCCTATGGCGAGCAGATCCGCGGCCTGATCGACGGCGGCGTCGACCTGCTGCTGGTCGAGACCATCTTCGATACGCTGAACGCCAAGGCCGCGCTCTATGCGATCGCCGAGATCACCGAAGAGCTCGGCATCGACATGCCCGTGATGGTGTCGGGCACCATCACCGACAAATCCGGCCGCCTGCTCTCGGGCCAGATGCCGGAGGCGTTCTGGAATTCGGTGCGGCACGCAAAGCCCGTCACCATAGGCTTCAACTGCGCGCTCGGCGCCGAAGACCTGCGTGCGCATATCGCCGATATCGGCCGCGTCGCCGACACGCTGGTCTGCGCCTATCCCAACGCCGGCCTGCCGAACGAATTCGGCCAGTATGACGAGACGCCGGAGTACATGGCGCGTCTCGTCGGCGAGTTTGCTGCGTCCGGCCTCGTCAACATCGTCGGCGGCTGCTGCGGCACCACGCCGGACCACATCGCGGCGATCGCCGCGGCCGTTGCCCCGCACAAGCCGCGTAGCGTGCCGGAGATCGAACCAAAGCTGCGCCTCTCCGGGCTCGAGCCGTTCGTGCTGACGGATGCCATCCCCTTCGTCAACGTCGGCGAGCGCACCAACGTCACGGGCTCGGCCCGCTTCCGCAAGCTGATCACCAATGGCGACTACACCGCCGCGCTGCAGGTCGCGCGCGACCAGGTCGAGAACGGCGCGCAGATCATCGACGTCAACATGGACGAAGGGCTTCTGGATTCGGAAGCCGCGATGGTGACCTTCCTCAACCTCGTCGCCGCCGAGCCCGACATCGCCCGCGTGCCCGTGATGGTCGACTCGTCGAAATTCTCGGTGATCGAAGCCGGCCTGAAATGCGTTCAGGGCAAGCCGGTCGTCAACTCGATCTCGATGAAGGAAGGCGAGGACAAGTTCATTCACGAAGCCAAGATCGCCCGCCGCCACGGCGCGGCTGTCGTGGTGATGGCGTTCGACGAGGTCGGCCAGGCCGACACGTTCGCGCGCAAGACCGAGATCTGCAAGCGCGCCTACGATATCCTGGTGAACCGCGTCGGCTTCCCGCCGGAAGACATCATCTTCGATCCGAACATTTTTGCGATCGCGACCGGCATCGAGGAACACAACAATTACGGCGTCGACTTCATCGAGGCGACGCGCTGGATCCGCCAGAACCTGCCGGGTGCGCACATCTCGGGCGGCGTGTCGAACCTGTCGTTCTCGTTCCGCGGCAACGAGCCGGTGCGCGAGGCCATGCATTCGGTGTTCCTGTATCACGCCATCAAGGCCGGTATGGACATGGGCATCGTCAATGCCGGACAGATGATCGTCTATGACGACATCGATCCCGAGCTGCGCCAAACTTGCGAGGACGTCGTCCTCAATCGCGACGCGGGCGCCTCCGAACGCTTGCTGGCGCTCGCGGAGAAATTCCGCGGCAAGAAGACCGAAAGCAAGGAAGCCGATCTGGCCTGGCGCGAATGGCCGGTGGAGAAACGGCTGTCGCATTCGCTGGTGCACGGGATCACCGAGTTCATCGAGCAGGACACCGAGGAGGCCCGCAAGAACTCCTCGCGCCCGCTCGACGTGATCGAAGGTCCGTTGATGGCCGGCATGAACGTGGTCGGCGACCTCTTCGGCGACGGCAAGATGTTCCTGCCGCAGGTGGTGAAGTCCGCCCGCGTGATGAAGCAGGCCGTGGCCTGGCTGATGCCGTTCATGGAAGAGGAAAAGGCGCGCAACGCTGCGAACGGCGTCGAGAGCGGCGCCAATTCGTCGGCCGGCAAGATCGTGCTCGCGACCGTCAAGGGCGACGTCCACGACATCGGCAAGAACATCGTCGGCATCGTGCTCCAGTGCAACAATTACGAGGTCATCGACCTCGGCGTGATGGTGCCGGCCGCCAAGATCGTCGAGACGGTGAAGGCGGAGAAGGCCGACATCGTCGGGCTGTCGGGCCTGATCACGCCCTCGCTCGACGAGATGGCGTTCTTCGCCGGCGAATTGCAGCGCGAAGGGTTGAAGCTGCCGCTGCTGATCGGCGGCGCCACCACCAGCCGCGTGCACACGGCCGTGAAAATCGACCCGAGCTATCGGGCCGGTCCCGTCGTGCATGTCAACGACGCCAGCCGCGCCGTCGGCGTCGCGTCCTCGCTACTCTCGCCTGAGAGGCGCGAAGCCTATGCCGCCGAGGTGCGTGCCGAATACGCAAAGATTTCGGACGCGCATCTGCGCGCGCAGGCTGACAAGAAGCGGCTGAAACTCGCCGACGCCCGCAAGAACCGCGTGCCGGTCGACTTCGCGGCGAACAAGCCGGTGAAGCCGACCTTCCTCGGCATCAAGAGCTTCGACGACTACGACCTCGCCGAGCTCGTGCCCTATATCGACTGGACGCCGTTCTTCCAGACCTGGGAGCTCGCCGGTCGCTTCCCCGCGATCCTCAAGGACGACAAGGTCGGCGAAGTCGCGCGCTCGCTCTATGACGATGCGCGCAAGATGCTCGACACCATCGTCAAGGAAAAGTGGTTCCGGGCGCGCGCCACCGTCGGCTTCTGGCCGGCGAACGCGCAAGGCGACGACATCGTGCTCTATGCCGATGAGAGCCGGACCAAGCGCATCGCGACGCTGCACACGCTGCGCCAGCAGCTCGAGAAGCGCGAGGGCCGCTTCAACGCCGCGCTCTCCGACTTCATCGCGCCCGCGGGCGTGCCCGACTATGTCGGCGGCTTCGTCGTCACCGCAGGGATCGGCGAGGACGCCGTCGCCGACCGCTTCAAGATGGCCAACGACGACTACTCCTCGATCCTGTGCAAGGCGCTGGCCGATCGTCTCGCCGAAGCCTTTGCCGAGCGGATGCATGCCCGCGTGCGCCGCGAGTTCTGGGCCTATGCGCCGGACGAGGCGCTCTCGAACGACGAGCTGATCCTGGAAAAATATCAGGGCATCCGCCCCGCGCCCGGCTATCCCGCGCAGCCCGACCACACCGAGAAGGCGACGCTGTTCGAGCTGCTCGATGCGGAAGCCACTGCCGGCGTGAAGCTCACCGAGAGTTTTGCGATGTGGCCGGGCTCATCCGTGTCCGGGCTCTATTTCGCAAACCCCGAGAGCTATTATTTCGGCGTCGGCAAGATCGAGCGCGACCAGGTCGAGGACTATGCCGCACGCAAGGGCATGAGCGTGGCCGAGACCGAGCGCTGGCTCGCGCCGGTGCTGAACTACATCCCCTCGCAACAGGACGCCGACAAGGCCTTCGCCGCGACGCCTGCGAATGACGAGACGTCGAAGGACCTCGCCTCGCATCCGCCCGGCTGCAATTGCGCGGTGCATCTGGTCTGGCAGAAGAAGCGCGCAGGCGCGGGTTAGGCTCACTGAACGCGAGACGCGAAAACAACCCCATGCACAGTAGGGATGGGGTTGAATGGCCTGATGATTTTCGGTTTAACCGAAAATTGCTTGCTCCGTCGGGCAAAACACCTGTAGTATGGCAGGATCGGGTGTCGCGCTTGGTGGCAACTGTCGTCCTTAAGGGCGGTCCTCATCCTCCCCTGGAGGGGGAGGATCGGTTCGCATGCAGCGAAGCGGAATGCGAACCGAGGTGGGGTGACGGTGTCTCTGCGGTGAAAACTACCCGTGTGGAGGGATCACCCCACCCCGTCTCACATTTCGCTACGCTCATGTGAGCCGACCCACGAGCGAGCTCCGCTCGTCTCGGACCCCTCCAGGGGAGGGTAAGAGGCCTCACCCCTTCGGCGGCGCCAGCGGCTGCACGATGTCCCTGAACGGGGCCAGCGCTTCACAACGCTCGGCATGCGCGCTCAGCGCCGGATAGCGCGCCGTGTCGAACAATTGCGGATGAGCCTCGCGAGTGAATCTGAGGACGCAGGCGACTGCGATGTCGGCGTGGCCGATGCGGGCACCGAGCCAGTACGGCGTCGCCACCTTGGCGCGCTCAGCCTCCAGCACGCCGAGCACGTCGCCGATCTGCGCCTGGCAGCGCTCGACCCATAGCGCGAGCTGCTCCTTCCGCAGCACGCGCTCGTAGAGCAGGCTGACCGCCTTGTCGCCGAGGCCGGTCGCGAGCGCGCAGATGCGCAAATGCCGGCGACGCTCGACGCCGCCTCGCGGCAGCATCGCCTTCTCCGCACCGACGTGCTCGTCGAGATAGTCCAGGATGATCGTGCTCTCGATCAGCGCCTCACCGTCATCGAGCACCAGAGTCGGGACCCGGCGCAGCGGATTGTACGGCACGATTTTGTCGGCATCTCCGAAGGTCGACCACGGCTTATGCTCGAACGCGAGCCCGTAGAGCCGGAGCCCAATCGCGACGCGGCGGACGAAGGGGGAATCATATTGGCCGATCAGGAACATGGTTCTCGCTCTTCTCTGGCGTTGAAAAAGGCAGGGCCGATCAGTTTCCACGATGAGATTGCGGCCGCGCAAGGAAAATCCCGGACATGCAGCCTTGCGTCGAATGCAACGGGCTCGCGACAGCGTCTCCCGAATGCGCTATCAAGGACGGCATCATGACAGCGACATCAGACATCAATCGGGAGCGGATCGCGGCGACCGAGGCCGTCATCCGTCCGCACATCAGGCGAACGCCGCTCATCCAGGCCGATCTCGCCGATTTCGGGCTTGCCCCGGCGCCCGTCACGTTCAAGCTCGAGATGCTGCAGCATTCCGGATCGTTCAAGGCGCGGGGCGCCTTTGCCAATCTGCTGCTGCGGCAGGTGCCGCAAGCCGGAATCGTCGCCGCGTCCGGCGGCAATCACGGCGCGGCGGCGGCGTATGCGGCGCAGCGCCTCGGCATTCCCGCCACGATCTTCGTGCCCGACATCACTTCGCCGGCCAAGGCCGAGCGGATCAGGAACTATGGCGCGAAACTCGTGATCGCGGGCAGCCGCTATGCCGACGCGCTCGCGGCGAGCGAAGCGCATCTCGCCCAGACCGGCGCGTTGGCCGTTCATGCCTACGACCAGGCCGAGACCCTGCTCGGCCAGGGCAGCGTCGGCCTGGAGCTGGAGCAGGACGCGCCCGGGCTCGACACGCTGCTGGTGGCCGTCGGCGGCGGCGGACTGATCGGCGGCATCGCGGCGTGGAGCGCCGGGAGGACACGCATCATTGCCGTCGAGCCGGAGCTATCGCCGACCCTGCACGCCGCGCTCGCGGCAGGAGCACCGGTCGATGCGCCGGCCGGCGGCGTCGCCGCCGACAGCCTCGCGCCAAGACGCGTCGGTGAATTGATGTTTCCGATCGCGCGCGCCCATGTTGATCGCGTCGTCCTTGTCAGCGACGACGCGATCCGGCAGGCGCAGGCCGCGCTATGGTCGAGCCTGCGTCTCGTCGCAGAGCCCGGCGGCGCAGCCGCGTTTGCAGCGCTGCTCTCCGGACGTTATCGCCCGTCGGCAGGCGAACGCATCTGCGTGCTGGTCTGCGGTGCCAATACAACGGCGGTGAACTTCGATAGCTAGCGGTTCGGCGCTGTAGCCCGGATGGAGCGAAGCGAAATCCGGGAATCGATCCACGGGTGAGAAAGCCCCGGATTGCGCTTCGCTCCATCCGGGCTACGAGCCCCCATTTGACAACGAGGCTTTGCGGCAACAGCCGCCGGTTTCCTTCGCCGCTCTCGTCAACTCCGCCTTGCCGAACAATTTGTCGCATGGTTCCATCTTCGGGAGCTTGGGGGAGCGGCCATGAATCGGCGGGCAGTTTGCGCTGTAGCGACCGGGATGATCCTGGCTACGACGGCACTTGGCGGCACGAGCGCGCTTGCCGCCGATCTGCCGGTGAAGGCGCCGCCGAAAGCCGTTGATTTCAATCCGTTCTGGGCCGAGGCCGACTACCTCGCCTGGAGCGTGAGCGGCGACAAGCTGCCGGCGCTGGTGACCACGGCCCCCGTCGGTACACCGCTCGGCCTGGCCGGCGTGTTAGGGCAACCGACCACGACGGTGCTGTTCGGCGATTCCAGCGTCAACAAGGACTGGCGTTCAGGTGGACGGATCACGGCCGGCTACTGGTTCGATCCGCAGCGCAGCCGCGGCATCGAGGCCTCGTTCTTCGGGCTGGAAAATATCGGGACCGGTTTTGCCGCCAACACCGGCGCTACCCCGATCCTGATGCGCCCGTTCCTGAACGTCGCGACCGGCGCGCAGGACGCGCTGATCGCCGGCTTCCCCGGCATCGGCACCGGCAGCGTCAATGCCAACGAAACCTCGCGCCTTCTCGGTGCCGGCGCGCTCTATCGGCAGGATATCGGCTCGTGGAGCGGACAGCGCGTGAGTGCGCTGATCGGCTATCGCTATCTGCGTTCGTCCGACACGCTGTGGATCACCGATACCTTGAACAGCGCGGCCTTCGGGGTGTTCACGCCGACGGACAATTTCAAGGCGGCGAGCAATTTCCACGGCCTCGATCTCGGCCTCACCGGGGAGTGGCGCAACGGCCCGTGGTCGCTGGAATGGCGCGGCAAGGTCGCGCTCGGCGCCAATCTCAAAACCGCCGATATCTCGGGCTCGACGACGAGCACGATCGGCGCTGTCACCACGACGACCGCGGGCGGCTTCCTCGCCGCCCCCAGCAATATCGGTCATTTCGAACAGACCCGCTTTGCGGTGGTGCCGGAGATCTCGCTCAAGGCCGGCTACCAGATCGCACCCGCCTGGCGGCTGATCGCCGGCTACGATGTCATGTACTGGACCGGCGTGCAGCGTGCGGGCGGACTGATCGACACCGGCGTCAACCCGACCCTGGTGCCGCCGGGTCCCGCCGTCGGACCGGTGCGGCCACTGCCGGTGTTCAACACGACGAACCTGCTCGCGCAGGGGTTTAGCTTCGGCGTGCGGTATAATTATTAAGACTACGAAGTAGCACGCCCATAGCCCAGCAAGCCACACTGACTATATCGTCGCCGGTGCAAATGTTAGGCCTCCAAATCGGAAAATGATCCATTGCTAGAGTTGAAGTGCAGATAGATGCTGCCGGTTTCTCCGTTACGTTGCTTGGCAACAATCAATTCCGCCCTGCCAAAGGCTAGCTCAATCTCTCTCAACCAATTTGTATAGTCGTAAGTGCCTGGCATTGGCTCTTCCTTGAAAAGAAAAAAATCATCGCGATGAAGGAAAATGACGATGTCGGAATCCTGTTCGACTGCGCCTTTATCGCTAAAATCTTCCAGCCTAGGCCGCTTGTCCTGGTAACGCTTATCTGCCTTTGATGGGAGTTGCGCCAACAGCAAGATCGGAATGCCAAGGTCTTTGGCTAGTTTTTTTAACTCGCGCGTAATCTGGCGCGTATTGGCCTTCTCATTGCCAGCCCCTGTCCGAGCAGCAGCGCGCAACAATTCCAAATTGTCGACAATCAGGAGGTCAAGGCCTCTGTCAGACTTTAACTTGTGAGCGCGACTGACAAGCTGTCCAATCGAAAGCGCTGTGGTTTCGTCGATGAATAGCGGAAGCGTTTGAAATTCGATCGATCGATCGCGGATAAGATAGAAATCTCGCTCATTGATCCTGCCCCGTCTGATGTCGGTGATGGGAACGCCGCTTTGCTGCGAGATCACACGCGTGGCGATTTGCTCCGCGGACATTTCCAACGAGAAGAAGCCAACGATGCCGCCCTTATAGGGCGTATCGTTCCCGGCCTGCTCTCCTGTCCATGACCGAGCGACATTGTACGCTATGTTTGTCGCAAGGGCTGTCTTGCCCATACCGGGACGGCTTGCCAAGACGATAAGTTCTGAGGGTTGAAGTCCCGCAATCTTGCGATCGACATCTCGGAGCCCGGTCTCGATGCCGTAACCAGTCCCGCTAATCGCCCGGGCCGCGGAGCCAATGGCATCCACAAGCGCTTTGCTGAACTGATGTAGGCCATGAGTCGTAGGCGCCTGAAGCGGAAGAGTCGGTTCAGACCGAATCTCCTGACTAGCCTCAAGGTCCGCGAGACGTGATCTGGCGAGCTCGATCAGATTGCTTGCTTTGCCAGCTCCAACCTCCACAGCGGCGCTTGCTATCGTTCGACCAAAATCAACTACTTCTCGCCGGATAGCGAGTTCGCGGACGGTCTGGCTATCCTCAAGCACTTTCGGAAATGCAACCTCCATCGCAGCTATATGTTCTAGATACCGACCAAGAGTCATTAGTCCGGCTAGATTGGTTCCAACTGGAAGAACGGACTGAAGATCAGCCAAGTTCGCAGATCGCCCCCCACGAATCAGATTTCCAGCGGCTTCAAAAATGGTCTGATGTATCGGCTCAAACATGTGCTTTGGTTCGATCAAATCTGACAATTCTCGGAATGCATCGGCGTTGGCCATAATTGCCGCCAAAACGCGTTGCTCCGCCTCAATGTCGTGAGGAATGGGTTGGCGTCCTGCATCAGCGATTGTGGCAATCGTTTCTGACTGCGCTTCGCGCTGAATTCCTAATTCGGCGGGGAAGCTGACGATAGAGCCAACATTAGATCCGCGCCGCGTGGATCCGTAGTTATCGAAAAAATTGACGCCCAACGGTTCCAGGACGAAACGAGTTACCCAAGCTGGAGGCGTTCCGACAAGCTCATACTGAGGCAGCCGCCCTGTTCGCGATGCCGTCCGATGAAACACGAGGCGCGGAATAGTTTCTATTTTCCCTGCCGTGCTGTTGTCAAAAATGTAGGATTGATCAGAAGATCGAATCGCTTCGTGCAATAGCCGCATGGTACGAAACCAGCGGCCACGAACTTTTTCATCAGGCACACTATGGCCGCCGAGGCTCACACGAAGAGCGACACGCTCAACATTCGTCTGAGGATCGTCCGTTCCGACAAAGTACAATATGATCTTGTACCCAGCCTCCTTTGCACGTACTAGAATGTCGATCTTTGAAGGATGCGACATCACCGTCTCGAAGGTAAAACTTCTCCTGACCTTGATGCAGTCGTCTCGGCGAATGTCTGCAATCTGCTGAGCTTGTTTGCTCCGCTCAGTTAGCGATCCAGACAATTCGGCGGCAATTTCGTCTGGGTTGATGTATTCGCCCAAATCGACATCACTTTTTCGAAGATGCTGAGTAAGGGTTGTTTTGCCAGCCCCATTCGGGCCGGCGACAATGAGCAAGAACGGTTCGCTCAAAGCCTAGCTCCATCCGTCCTAGGCCACGGAACGTCCCGACTTGCTGGAAACAGCAACCTCCCCCTCTTTGGGAAGCTCAGCGACCGGCCCCAAATCTTCAATACGTCCGTCAGGATGATACTTAATCCTGCGTCCGTCCCGAGAACCAGTAATCGATTGCCCGGCTGAAAGTGCCTGCTGCGCCGCAACAGACCACGCTTCGCGCGCGAGCGAACCCAGTTCGGTAGGGGTAAGGTCAGTCACCTTTTTCATAGCTATCACTATAGAGATGATTTCCGGAAAAGGTAGGAGCTGACCGTTAACTTTTGCTCTCGGTGGAGGCCAATTCCAGAGAGGATCGCCTGCAAGGGGCAAAGCCCAATCCGCGCGCACCACGTCGCTTCGATCATGGGGTTACAAGCCCCCCCCTCACACTCGACAATCGGCACATGCTTCGCCGCGTCGCGCGAGAGCGTGCCATCCAGCCGCGGATCATCCGCAACTTCGATCTGCCGCCGGAACGGACGAAATCCCGAGCGCTGATAGAACGCGACGGCCGACGGGTGATCGAAGGTGCAGGTGTGCACCCAGACGCGACGCACGTCGCCGGACCACGCGCGCTCCAGTGCGCGGTTCATCAGGAAGCGGGCGGCGCCGGTGCCGATCAGGTTTGCGGTGACGCCGAAATAGACCAGCTCGCACTGGCCGGGGTCGCGAAAATCGAGCTCGAGCAGGCCCTCCTCGCGACCGTCCACGACGAGCGCATAGATCTCGATGCCGGCGGTGTGGATGATCGCGGCGAGCTCCGCGTCGCTCATGCGTGCGCGTGAGAACCACAGCCAGTCCTCGCCGACGCGGCGGAAGAGATCGCGGTACCACGCAAGCTCCGGTGCGTCGGCCTTGCGCAGCGACCACGTGCCGGGCGGTTCGTCGCGATGCGGAGGGCGCGCGGTCATCTCCAGATGGGTGACGATCGCGGCGATCTTGCCGGCGGGGATGTCGGAATAGCCGTCGGGGAGGATCATGGGGCTGGCTCGTTCAGTTCAGGCCAAAGCGGTGATGCGCTCCCTCGCCCCGTTCTTACGGGGAGAGGGTTGGGGTGAGGGGCATCTCTCCACGATTGAGATCGTCGTGAGACCTGTACCCCCTCACCCGGATCGCAAGAGCGATCCGACCTCTCCCCGCAAGCGGGGAGAGGTGAAACGGAGCTCGCCTCGCTCACCGCGGCGTCAGCGTGATCGCCTCGGCCGTCGCGGCTTCGACCGCGGACAGGCTATAGAGCAGCGGCACATATTGGCCCGTTGCCCAGAGCGGGGCGAGGTCGCGGTAGTGGCCGCTGAAGGGATCGCCGGACTGGCCGGGCGTGTTGATGGTGCGGCTCGCATCCCAATTGCCGACGTCGAGCACCATGCGGAACGAGGCGCCCGCGGTGAGCTGGTAATCCGAGCGGCGGTAGGTGGCAGCGCGCGGCACGTTGGCGGCGCCGCCATAGGCGAGCGGACCGACCGACAATTGCGCCGCGGTGGCCTTGTCGGCGAGCGGCATCAGCGCGTGATCGAACTTTGCGACATGCAAGCGGCCCCAGCGCCAGGTGGACGGATCAGGGCCGAGCTTGCTGGCGACATCGGCCACGGCAGCACCGAGGCTGTCGCGCAAAATCTGGTCGCGCGCGGCCGCGGGATCGGCGCCGAACGACGCATCCGGAGACTCCAGCGCGGCGACGAGCGCAGAAATGCTGGAAGCCTCGGGCGCGATCAAGTCTGCCGCCTTGGGCGCCGTGATCTTCAGCAGCACGGGGCCCAGATGATTGGCGATCCAGACCTCGAACACCGCCGCCGCCGCGCTGTCCGCGCTGTCACGCGCATCCCATGACTTGAGCAGATCGAGGCCCTGCTTCACATTAGCGTCGTCGGACGTCAGCCGCTGCAACAGCTTGACCAACCGGCGCCCCATCATGGCCGTATCGTCGTTCTGCAGATCCATGGCGTCGGCGAGCGTCACCTTGTTGTTGGCCGCGAGCACGTCGGTGATGCGCTGCCAGCGCGCGCTGTCGGACCATTCGAAGCCGACCCTGCGCTCGTTGACGGGATAATCGGGCGGCAGGTTCATGTGGTTGGCGGTGGCGAAAAAGCCCTGCTTCGGCTGATAGGCTTTCGGCAGCTCGTCGAGCGACAAAAATCCCTGCCATTCATAGCGGCCGTCGCCGGGCACCGGCATCAAGCCGTCGAAGTTGACGCGGCGCGGCGTCTTGCCGGCGGCGACCCAGCCGATATTGCCCTTGGTGTCGGCATAGACCTGGTTCTCCGACGGCGCGCCCCAACGGCGCATGGCGCCGAGAAAACCGGTCCAGTCCTTCGCGGTCATGTAATCCGACGAACCGAAATAGGCCGAGGTGCCGGGCTCAAACCAGATCGAGCGCACGGCGAAGGCGCGCTTGTTGGCGTCGTCGACGAAGATGACGGGGCCGTGGCGGGTGAACTTTAGTTCGAGGTCGCGATTCCCCTCGCCCTTCACCTCTTCTTTCTCGTGCACGATGCGCATGTCCTCCCAGCCGTTGCCGTAGCGGTATTGGTTGGGATTTTGCGGATTGAGCTCGTAGACGTAGAGGTCTTCCTGGTCGACGTTGAAGATGGTGAGGCCGAAGGCGATGGTGCCGTTGTGGCCGATCGAGATGCCGGGCAGCGCCGGCTCACCGGCGCCTATCACGGAGAGGCCGGGCGCATTGAGACCGACGATGTAGCGCAGCGAGGGCACGCTGTGCTCGCGATGCGGATCGTTGGCGAGGATCGGCCGACCCGTCGCGGTGCGCGAGGCCGCGATCACCCAATTGTTGGAGCCGATAGTGTCGCGCTGCTGATCGGCTTCGGTGAGGTATTTGTCGGGATCGTGCGCGAGCGCGGCCTTCTGGTCCTTTGGCGCGGCGAAGGCGACGGGGCGCGTCGCGAGATCGTAGGCCGCGAGCACCCCCTTCGGCACGCTGCAGGGATCGAGGCCTTCGGGGATTTTCGTGGTCCAGGCCGGCTCGAGCTTGACGCGAAACCGATCGGCATCGAGACCGGCGGCGCAGGCGACCAGCGAGCGCTTGACCTCGGAGGAAACATTGCGGGTCAGGCCGTGGCTGCGGATGCGCACGACATCGTCGGCGGTCCAGGCATCGGGCATGGTGCCGGCGATCCTGAACTCGATCGGCAGCGGACGCTTGCCCGCGCGCACGTCGGCGACATAGGCGTTGACGCCGGCGACGAAGGCGTCCGCATAGGTCTTCGCCTTGGGGCCATAGGCCGCCCATTCCGCATTCATGTCGCCGCGATAGAGGAACAGCCGCAGCGCCTTGTCCTGCTCCGCATAGGCCTGGCCGAAATCCTTCGCGAGCAGGCCGAGGCCGCGCTTGCGCCAGAGATCGATCTGCCAGAGCCGGTCGCGCGCGGCGTTGAAGCCTTGCAGGAAGAACAGGTCGTGCTCGTTGCCGGCATAGATGTGCGGGATGCCCCAGACGTCAACCAGGATCTGGGCGGGGGCGTTGAGGCCGGCGACGTCAGTCTTGACCTGCCGCGCGCTGAGAAGCGGGCTCGGCTTTTCGCGCGCGATGGCGGTGGAGGTGAGCAACGCGGCGCAGATCGCTGCAATGCTGAGCTTTTGGATGACGCGGTTGAAATCCGTGTTCATTGTTGGTCCTCTGGTTGTTGTTTTTTGTTGCTCGCTGCCGATTCAAACCTTGGCCACCGTGCTGCCCCACTATCGTCGTCCCGGCCTAGCGCGCAATTGCGCGCGGGGGCCGGGACGACCTGCCCTACTCCTCCCCCTCGTCGCTCGCCAATACGCCCTTCACCGCACGAGCCCAGCCGGCAAGCTTCCGGTCGCGCGTCGCCTCGCTCATGTTCGGCTTGAAGCGGTGCTCGAGCCGCCAATTGTCGGCGAACTTCGTCGGCTCGGGATAGACGCCCGCATTGAGGCCGGCGAGATAGGCCGCACCGAGCGCGGTGGTTTCCTGGATCACCGGACGATCGACCGGCGCATCGAGCAAATCGGCGAGCCGCTGCATGGTCCAGTCCGACGCGGTCATGCCGCCGTCGACGCGGAGCACGACGCTCGCGGTTTCCGAGCTCGGCCAGTCCGCGCGCATCGCGGCCCAGAGATCGAAGGTTTGGTAGCAGACGCTCTCCAGCGCAGCGTGCGCAAGCTCGGCCGGGCCGGTGTTGCGGGTGAGGCCGAACAGCGCGCCGCGCACGCGCGGATTCCAGTAGGGCGCGCCCATGCCGACAAAGGCCGGCACGAGATAGACGCTCTGCATGGAGTCGGATTGATCGGCGAGCGGCCCGGTCTCCGCGGCGTGCTTGATGATGCCGAGGCCATCGCGCAACCATTGCACGGCGCTACCCGCGACGAAGATCGAGCCTTCGAGCGCGTAGGTGCGCTTGCCGTCGAGCTGGTAGGCGATGGTGGTGAGCAGCTTGTTCTTCGACACCACCGGCGTGGAGCCGGTGTTGAGCAGCGCGAAACAGCCGGTGCCGTAGGTCGACTTCATCATGCCCGGGCGGAAGCAGGCCTGGCCGATGGTGGCGGCCTGCTGGTCGCCGGCGATGCCGGAGATCGCGATCGGGCCGCCGAACAGGTCCGGCGTGCTTTCGCCGAAGCGCGCGGAGGAATCCTTCACCTCGGGCAGCATCGAGCGCGGCACGCCGATGATCTCGAGCAATTCGTCGTCCCACTGGCCGGTGTGGATGTTGAACAGCAGCGTGCGCGAGGCGTTGGTGGCATCGGTGGCGTGCACCTTGCCGCCGGTGAGGCGCCAGAGCAGGTAGCAATCGACGGTGCCGAACATCAGCTCGCCGCGGGCGGCGCGCGCGCGGGCGCCGGGGACGTGGTCGAGGATCCAGGCGACCTTGGTGCCGGAGAAATAGGGATCGATGATCAGGCCGGTCTTCTGCGAGATCAGCGGCTCGCGGCCGTCGGCTTTCAGTTTGGCGCAGACGCCCGCGGTGCGGCGGTCCTGCCAGACGATGGCGCGGTGCACGGCCTGGCCCGTGGTGCGGTCCCACACCACGGTGGTCTCGCGCTGGTTGGTGATGCCGATCGCGGCGATGTCCTTCGCCGTGATGCCGGCCTGGTCGATCGCATCGCGGCAGACCATCACGGTCGAGGTCCAGATGTCCTCCGGCTCGTGCTCGACCCAGCCCGAGGCCGGAAAATGCTGCGGAAACTCCTGCTGCGCGCGGGCGGCGATCGAGATGTCGCTGCGAAACACGATCGCGCGCGAGGAGGTGGTGCCCTGGTCGATGGCGAGGACGAAAGACATGGAAGCTACCTTGGCGTTTTTTCCCGGTGACGGGTCATTGTGTCGCGCCAAAAGGAGCGGATTAGGGCAGGAAGGTCAAGGTGGGATGCGCGCGCTTCTCTTACCCTCCCCTGGAGGGGGAGGGTCGATCGCGCGCAGCGCGAGCGGGGTGGGGTGATCTCTCAACACGGGCAGCGTTCGATGCGGAGAGACCGTCACCCCACCCCGTCTCACATTTCGCTACGCTCAATGTGAGCCGACCCTCCCCCTCCAGGGGAGGGTAAGAGAGCGGCGGCCGCGTTGCTAAGTTCGACGATGCTTCAAGGGTGAGGATTTTGCATCGCGGGATCCATACAGCTCGACATAGATTCGTTCGAGCACGGCGGTTAGATCGCCCATGACCTCTGAATTCCAAAACCGAATGACATGATATCCTTCGCCCTCAAGCCAACGTTGGCGTTCGAGATCTCGTTTGGCCACATCGTCTTCGTTGTGGTGTCCGCCGTCGAGCTCGATGATGAGGCGCTTGCCGGGGCAGAAGAAGTCAACGATGTAGGGACCGATCGGCGCTTGCCGGCGGAAGTGGGAGCCTTCAAGCGGAAGGTCCTTGAGAGCTCGCCACAGCGTACGTTCGTGCGGTGTTGCATTGGCTCTCAGTTTCTTTGCAGCTGCGCGTCGGATCGATGTTGAGACCATTTTTGTGGCTTCGCCCCTCCAGGAGAGAGTAAGCGAAGCACTGCACCCCGGCAACTATAAGTCGTCCCCGAGAGCCAACAAGGCTATGACCATCTCGGCCAAAGTGCTACATGCCGGATCGGGCATTTCGGGGCGGCATGAGTTTCACTTCGGTTCAGTTCGGCGTCTTCGTTGCGGTGGTGTTCGGCGCCTATTATCTGCCGCCGTTGCGCCGCTTCCAGGTTCAGCTGCTGGTGTTGGCGAGCCTGGTGTTCTATGGCTCCGGCCAGCCGGACCTGCTGCCGCTGCTGCTGCTTGCCGTGCTCGGGACCTATCTCTGCCTGGTGCTGGCGTTCGACAATCGCGCGGTCTGGATGCCGGCCGGCATCGTCTTCAATCTCGCGCTGCTGGCGTTCTTCAAATACAAGCTGCTGTTCATCGACCCGACCTCGGTGCACCCGACCGGCATTGCGCCGATCGACGTCCTGCTGCGGCTGCCGCTGCCGATCGGCATCTCGTTCTTCGTGTTCCACAACATCAGCCTGCTGGTCGACCTGACGCGCGAGAAGCAACCGCCTCGCTTGCGGGACGTGTTCCTCTACATCATCTTCTTCCCGCAGCTGGTGTCCGGGCCGATCACCCGCGCGGGGCAATTCATGCCGCAGATCGCGCCCAAGCGGCTCGGCGACGTCGATTTTGTGGAGGCCGCAAAATGGATCCTGTCCGGCTTCTTCTTCAAGCTCTACGTCGCCAACAACCTCAACGAGATGACGTCCTATATGGACTATCCGCTCTACGAGACCGTGGCGACGGCGGACCGCTGGCTGCTCGTGTTCCTGTACAGCTACCAGATCTATGCCGATTTCTTCGGCTATTCGGCGATCGCGCTCGGCCTGGCGCTGCTGTTCGGCTACCGCCTGCCGATCAACTTCGATCTGCCCTACATCTCGGCCTCGTTCTCCGAGTTCTGGACGCGCTGGCACATCTCGCTGTCGACGTGGCTGCGGACCTATCTCTACATCCCGCTCGGCGGCAACAGGAAGGGGCCGGTCCGGACCTGCCTCAATCTGATGATCGTGATGACGCTCGGCGGGCTCTGGCACGGCGCGAGCCTGAGCTACGCACTGTGGGGCATGCTGCACGGCCTGCTGCTGGTCGTCGAGCGGCCGTTCCTGAAACTGCTCGGCGAAGCCGGGCCCGTGGTGCGGGTCGTCCGCATGGGCGTGGTGTTTTTCTGCGTGACGATGCTGTGGATCTTCTTCAAGCTGCCGAACTTCGATCACGCGCTCGGCTACCTCGCAGGCATGTTCTCACCGACCGACAATCCCAATCCGACAAAGCTGTTCCGCAACATGGCGCTGCTCTACGCCCTGCCCGTGCTGATCCAGCACCTCGGCATCGGCGCGCTGCTTGAGGGTAGATTGCGGCGATGGGAGCCGTATCTCTATGGCGCGCTCGCCGCGATGGCCTTTCTCGAGGCCGGCCCGGACGCCGCCTTCATCTATTTCCAGTTCTGACCATGCAGCGCGCATCCCGGTTTTCATGGCTGATCAAATGCGCTGCTGTCGCAGTGGCGATGCTGCTCGCCTGCGGCCTTGCCACCGCGCGCTTCGGCTCCGCGCTGCAGCAGCCGGCCGTCACCACGCGCGACGGCAGCCTCGTCACCCTGAACCGCTATGCGCGCGAGCCGACGCCGGACATCGTGCTGGTCGGCAGCTCGGTCATGTGGCGCCTCAAGGAAGAGTATTTCTCGCGCCCCCAAGTCCGGAACCTGGCTCTGGCCGGAGGCTCGCCAGTGACCAGCCTGCGGATTCTCGCCGAGCGGCGAAGCCTGCCGAAGCTCGTCCTCATCGAGACGAACGTTCTCACGCGCATGCCGGACACCGCGCTGATCGAGAAATTCTCGGGTGGCGTTGGCGCAGAAACACTGTTCCTGCGTCCGATACGCGCGGCAACCGCGGCGTATGAGACCTGGAATCACGCCAGCCCCGATCCTGCGCAGGCGCGAGCACAGCAGGATCGCCTGCTCAGCCAGCCACCAGACACATTCGACAACAAGGTCTATCTCGACCGCGCCGTGGAACAGATGAACGATGAAGACCCGACCGGGCCGACGCGCACAAACGTCGCCCTGATCAAGGCGCTCATCGACGACCTGCAGCGGCGCGGCACGCTTGCCCTTCTGATCCACATTCCCTTCGCGCCGGAGATCGAGGACTCTCGCTTCGTCCGCACCACGGAGGAGATCGTCCACGCGGCGTTCCCGGATCGCGCGCGCTGGCTGCCGATCAATCCTCGCTTGAGCGAATTGCGCTGGGCCGATGGCGTGCATCTCGACGAGAGATCCGCCCTGCTCGTCGTGCGCGCGATCGAAGACGCCCTGGCCGAGCGAGGCCGGTAGCGGAGCAGCGGCGGCTATACCGCCGCGGTGGTCACGCCGCCGTCGATGACGATGGTCTGTCCGGTCATGAAGCTCGATGCGTCCGAGGCGAGATAGGCGACGGCGCCTGCGATCTCGTCGGGCTCGCCGATGCGGCGGAGCGGCGTGGTGGCGGTGCGGCGCTTGAGGTTGGCTTCGTCCTCCCACAGCGCGCGGGCGAAATCGGTCTTGACGAGGCCGGGCGCGATGCAGTTGACGCGGACGCCCTTCGGGCCCCATTCGCCGGCGAGCGAGCGGCATAGCGCGAAATCCGCGGCCTTGGAGATGCCGTAGGCGCCGATCACGGTCGAGCCGCGCAAGCCGCCGATCGAGGAGATGATGACGACGGAGCCGTTGCCGCGCTCCGCCATCTGCGGGATCGCCAGCGCCGAGAGCCAGATATTGCTCTTGACGTTCGAGCCCATGATCTTGTCGAAGGCCTCGTCGGTGATGTCGAGCAGCGGGCCGTAATACGGGTTCACCGCGGCATTGCAGACGAGGATGTCGATCTTGCCGTAGTGCTTGATCGTGCCCGCGATCAGCGCCTCGACCTCGGCCTTGCGCGCGATGTTGCAGGGGATGACGGTGGCGTCGCCGCCGGAGGCATTGATGCCGTCGGCGACCTCCTTGCAGGCGTCGGCCTTGCGCGAGGACACCACGACCTTGGCGCCGAGCTTTGCCAGCAGCTCGGCCGAGGAGCGGCCGATGCCGCGGCTGGAGCCGGTGACGATTGCGACCTTGCCGGTGAGATCGAACGGGGTGTTTTTCATTGTTGTTGCTCCGTTGCCGATGCTTGTTCGGTGTCATCGCCCGGCCTTATGCGCAATTGCGCATCGGGACCGGGCGATCCAGTATTCCAGAGACGACGCGGCTAGAACCGAGAAGCCGCGGCGTACTGGATCCCCCGCTTTCGCGGGGGATGACAGTCGTCGTGTGGTCTAGATCAGCTCAAACCAACCCACCCGCATCCGCGACGCGGCGCTGATGGTAGTCGGTGTCGCCGAAGGTGTTCTCGATCATGGTCAGGCGCTTGAAGTAGTGGCCGATCTTCGCCTCCATGGTCATGCCGATGCCACCGTGGAGCTGGATCGACTGCTGACCGACGAATTTCAGCGACTTGCCGATCTGCACCTTGGCCGCGGCGATGGCGTTGGAGCGCTCCTTGGCGTTCTCGAAATCGTTCGCCATGGTCGCGAACATCGACATCGAGCGCGCCTGCTCGGCCGCGACGAACATGTCGGAGGCGCGATGCTGCAGCGACTGGAACGAGCCGATCGCAACGCCGAATTGCTTGCGCGTCTTGATGTACTCGACCGTGGTCTTGAGCGACTCGTCCATCAGGCCGACCGCCTCGGCGCAGAGCGCGACGCGGGCTTCGTCCACCACGCGCTCGATCAGAGCGAGCGAGTCATCGGGGTTGCCGATCGCCGCGTCGCTGCCGACCTCGACACCCGTCAGGGTGATGTCGGCGGCGTGCAGGCCGTCCTGGGTCGGGTACGACTTCCTGGTCACGCCCTTGGCGTTCGCCGGAACCAGGAACACGCCGATGCCGGTGGTATCGCGGCGGTTGCCCTTGGTTCGCGCTGTCACGATGAGGGTGTCGGCGTTCTCGCCGTTGAGCACGACGAATTTTTCGCCGTCGATGACCCAGCCGTCGCCCTTCTTCTTCGCCGTGGTGGTGACGTCGAACAGATCATAGCGCGAGTTCTTCTCGAGTTGGGCGAACGCCAGCGTCTTGCTGCCGTCGACGATCCCTGGCACATGCGCGGCCTTCTGCGCATCGCTGCCGGCATGGCGCAGGAAGCCGCCGCCGATCACGACGGTCGCCAGATAAGGCTCGAGCACCAGCGCCTTGCCGAGCGCTTCCATCACGATCATGGTCTCGACGCCGCCGCCGCCGAAGCCGCCATCGGCCTCGCTGAAGGGCAGACCAAGCAGGCCCTGCTCGGCGAGCTTGCCCCAGACGGCTTTGCTCCAGCCGCCCTTCTCCTTCATGTACTTCTTGCGGCTCTCGAAATCGTAGGAATCGGTCAGCAGGCCGTCGATGCTGTCCTTCAGGAGCCGCTGCTCCTCGGTCAAATCAAAATCCATGTTTCTCTCCAAATCGGCGGGAATTGCCCTGCCGTCGCCTCACCCTCAGACGTCATCCCCGCGAAGGTGGGGATCCAGTAAACGCAGCAGCCTGCCGTACTCACGACCGCCGCGGCGTACTGGGTCCCCCGCTTTCGCGGAGGACGACACCGTCATTGTTGAATCAAAGCCCCAGCACCGCCTTGGCGATGATGTTGCGCTGGATCTCGTTGGAGCCGCCGTAGATCGAGACCTTGCGGTTGTTGAAGTAGCTCGGCGCGATCTGGGCGGTCCAGTCCATGGCTTCGTTGGAGCCGTCGTCACCGTGCACGTCGTAGGGCGCGGCGAACGGGCCGATCACTTCCATCAGCAGCTCGGTGGTGGTCTGCTGGATCTCGGAGCCCTTGATCTTCAGCACGGACGAGGCCGGATTGGGCTTGCCCTTGCCGTGCTTGCCTTCGTCGGCAACGACGCGGAGCTGCGTCAGCTCGAGCGCCTTCAGCTCGATCTCGCAGGCCGCCAGCTTCTCGCGGAACGCGGCATCCTGGATGATCGGCTTGCCACCTGACTCGACCTTGGAGGCCAAGTCGCGGATGCGGCGCAGCCGCTCCTTGGAGACGCCGACCCGGGCGATGCCGGTGCGCTCATTGCCGAGCAGGAATTTTGCGTAATCCCAGCCCTTGTTCTCCTCGCCGATCAGGTTCTCGTAGGGAACCTCGACGTCGTCGAAGAAGACCTCGTTGACCTCGACGCCGCCGTCGATGGTCTGGATCGGGCGCACGGTGACGCCCTTCGACTTCATCGGGAACACGATGAAGGAGATGCCCATCTGCTTCTTGGCGTTGTTGTCGGTGCGGCAAAGGCAGAAGATCATGTCGGCGTGCTGGGCCAGCGTCGTCCAGGTCTTCTGGCCGTTGATGATCCACTTGTCGCCCTTGCGCTCGGCTTTTGTCTTCAGCGAAGCAAGGTCAGAGCCCGAACCCGGCTCCGAAAAACCCTGGCACCACCAATCGTCGACATTGGCGATGCGCGGCAGGTACTTCTTTTTCTGCTCTTCGTTGCCGAAGGTGTAGATGACCGGGCCGACCATGCTGACGCCGAAGGCGAGCGGCTGCGGCGCCGGATAGGACTGCAGCTCCTCGTTGAAGATGTAGTGCTGCACCGAGGTCCATCCCGTGCCGCCATACTGCGTCGGCCAGTGGCTGGTGCCCCAGCCCTTCTTGTTGAGGATGCGCCACCACGTCACCATCTCGTCCTTCGAGAGATGACGGCCCTCGACCAGCTTGCGCCGCGTATCCGGCGGCACGTTGTCGCGGAAGAATGACCGCACTTCCTCGCGAAACGCCTGTTCTTCTTTCGTGAATGCGAGATCCATCGGATCCTCCTGTGAGCTTCCCTTGTCGTCCCGGCGAAGGCCGGGACCCATAACCACCGGCCCTCATAGTCTTGCGAAGGCCACGACCATCTGCGTTCCATACGTCTGCTGCGACGTATGGGTCCCGGCTTTCGCCGGGACGACGACTACTGCAACACCTCAAAAAGTCCCGCAGCGCCCATGCCGCCGCCGACGCACATGGTGACGACCGCGTACTTGGCCTTGCGGCGGCGGCCTTCGATCAGAGCGTGGCCGGTCAGGCGCGCGCCCGACATGCCGTAGGGATGGCCGACCGCGATCGCGCCGCCATCGACGTTGATCTTCTCGGGATCGATGCCGAGCTTGTCGCGGCAATAGAGCACCTGCACCGCGAAGGCTTCGTTGAGCTCCCAGAGGTCGATATCGTCGACCTTGAGGCCATGGCGCTTGAGCAGGCGCGGCACGGCGAACACCGGGCCGATGCCCATCTCGTCCGGCTCGCAGCCGGCGGAGACGAAGCCGCGGAAGATGCCGAGCGGCTGGAGGCCGCGCTTGGACGCTTCCTTGTCGCTCATGATCACGCTCGCGCTCGCGCCATCCGAGAGCTGGCTGGCATTGCCGGCGGTGATCGAAAAACCTTCGCCGCGCACGGGCTTGAGGCCGGCGAGGCCTTCGATCGTGGTCTCGGGGCGCGGACCTTCGTCCTGCGACAGCGTCACGTCCTTCATCGACACGGCGCCGGTCGCCTTGTCGGTGACCGCCATCTGCGTGGTGATCGGCGCAAGCTCGTCCTTGAACTTGCCGCCCTGCTGCGCCGCTGCCGTGCGGCGCTGGCTCTCCAGCGAATATTCGTCCTGCTTCTCGCGCGAGATGCCGTAGCGCTTGGCGACGATCTCGGCGGTGTCGATCATGGGCATGTAGACCTCGCCCTTGATCTTGAGCAGCGCGGGATCCTGCGCGTGGAAGCCGTTCATCTTGTCGTTCTGCACGAGCGAGATCGACTCGCCGCCGCCACCGACCGCGACCTCGACACCGTCGAAGATCACCGAGCGCGCGGCGAGCGCGATCGCCTGCAGGCCCGAGGCGCACTGACGATCGATCGTGGTGCCGGCGACGGTGACGGGCAGACCGGCACGGAGCAGCGCCTTGCGCGCGATGTTGCCGCCGGTCGCGCCCTGCTGCAGCGCTGCGCCCATCACGACGTCCTCGATCTCCTTCGGATCGACCTTGGCGCGCGCAACGGCTTCGCCGATGGCATGGCCGAGCAGCGTGGCGCCCTCGGTGGCGTTGAGCATGCCGCGATAGGCCTTGCCGATCGGCGTACGGGCGGTGGAAACGATGACGGCGTCGGTCAAGAGCGACCTCCTGGTTGCGTGGATTGTGATGGCTTCTGCTGCTGGCGCAATTCGTGGCGCGACAGCTTTCCGACCGGCGTACGCGGCAGATCGTCGACGAACTCGACCGCCGCCGGCAATTCATGCTTGCCTACCTTGCCGGTGAGCTGCGCGCGCAGCTCGTCGAGCGAGAACGGCTTTGCATCCGGCTTGAGCTTGATGAAGGCCTTTGCGGCCTCGCCGCGATATTGATCGGGGATGCCGAGCACGATCACCTCGTGCACGCCGGGAACGGTGTAGATCGCCTGCTCGATCATCTGCGGATAGACGTTGAAGCCGCCGGAGATGATCATGTCCTTCTTGCGGTCGACCAGGAAGAAATAGCCGTCGGTGTCGACGTAGCCGATGTCGCCGGTCAGGAAGCGGCCGTCGGAGAAATACTCCGCGACGTCCTTCTGCTTGTTCCAATAGCCCTTGGTGACGTTCGGGCCCTTGATGCGGATCTCGCCGACTTCGCCCGTCGGCATCACCTTGCTCGGGTCTTCCAGCGAGACGACGTCGAGCTCGATACCGGGCAGCATCAGGCCGATCGAGCCGGGCTTCTCGGGCCCCGTCGGCGGATGGCCGGTGCCGGGCGAGCAGGTCTCGGTCATGCCCCAACCGCTCTTGAGCTTCTTGCCGACCTTGCGTTCGAAGAAGCTCGCGACCTCGACCGGCAGCGGTGCACCGCCGGAGCCGATGGCGGTGAGCGAGGAGAAGTCGCGCTTGTCGAGATTGGGGAGCGCGGCGATCGCAATCCACATCGTCGGCACGCCCGGGAAATAGGTCGCGCGCTTGACCTCGATGTCGCGCATCACGGCTTCGACATCGAAACGCTGATGGAGCGAGATCAGATTGCCGCGGCTGAGCGAGGACAGCAGCACGACGGTGAGCGCATAGATGTGGAACAGCGGCAGCACGCAGATCACGCGCTCGATGGCGTCGCCGCGCGCCGCGCGTGCCGGCTTGCCCCAGACGTCGTAGATCGACACGGCGGAGGTGAGATTGCCGTGCGTCAGCATGGCGCCCTTCGGCAGGCCGGTGGTGCCACCGGTATATTGCAGCAGCGCGACGTCATCGACTGCAACGGCGGGCCATTGCCCCGGCAGCGGCGCGCCCTCGACGAAGGCCTTGAAGGTGACGATGCGCGGATCATCGGGGATCGCCGCCTGCGGCGTGCCGACCTTACCCCAATCGTCGTCCTCGCAAACGACGAGGCGATCGATCAGCCCCTTCTCCAGAAATTTCAGCGCGGTCGGCAGCAAGGCCTGGAGGTTCGAGGTGACGAGCAGGCGCGAGCCGGAGTCCGAGACCTTGTGCGTCAGCGCGATCTCGCCGTCGAGCGGCGAGAGATGCGCGACCCGGGCGCCGGCCTTCAGCGCGCCGAAGAAATTGACGGGGTGATCGGGCGTATTGCCGAGGAACAGCGCAACGGAGCTGTTCTTGCCGATGCCGGCGCGCAGAAACGCCGCCGCCGCGCGCTCGGCCATGGCAGCGAGCTCGGCATAGGTGATCGGACGATCGCGAAACTCCAGCGCGGTCCGCGGGCCGTAGCTTGCCGCGGCCGTCGAAAGCAGGTCAGGCAGCGTGCCCTGGACGATGGTGTCGTCCCAATGCACGCCCTCGGGGTAAAACTGTTCGCCGGGATGGGTCATTAACGGTCGATACTCTGCAAGACAGTCGTGACAGGGCCGTGTGAGGTGGGCACCGACGGATAGGCTCCCTTCCCCCTTGCGGGGAAGGGTTGGGGAAGGGGGTGGCCACAAACTCGGACCTCGCCCGGGGCTACCCCCCTCCCTGACACTCCCCCGCAAGGGGGGAGGGAACGGAGAGAGTGTTGCCCGGAGCCAGACATTGCGGCGACCACCAACCTGATCAAGCCGCCTTCGACGCGGCCGCCAGCGAGGCGAACGTCTTGCCTTCGGCCGCGAGCTTCTTCAGCAGGGGCGCGGGCTCGAGGCTCGGGTCGTTGGTCTCCTTGGCGTAGAAGGCGAGACGGTCGGCGATGTGCTTGAGGCCGACGGTGTCGGCCCAGAACATCGGGCCGCCGCGATAGATCGGCCAGCCGTAGCCATAGAGCCAGACCACGTCGATGTCGGACGGACGCGCCGCGATGCCCTCTTCGAGGATCTTCGCGCCCTCGTTGATCATCGGGTACATCATGCGCTCGAGGATCTCGTCGTCGCTGACGACGCGCTTCTTGCGTCCGAGACGCAGCAGCGTCTCGTCGATCAGCTTCTCGACCTCCGGATCGGGAAGCGCCGACCGCGAGCCCGCCTCGTACTTGTAGTAGCCCTTGCCGGTCTTCTGGCCGAAGCGGCCGGCTTCGCACAGCGCGTCCGCGATCTCCGACTTGATGCCGCGATCCTTGCGCGAGCGCCAGCCGATGTCGAGGCCGGCGAGATCGCCCATCGCGAACGGGCCCATCGGCATGCCGAACTTGGTGACGACGGCGTCGACCTGCTGCGGCAGCGCGCCTTCGAACAACAGCTTCTCGGACTGCTTGCCGCGCTGGGCCAGCATGCGGTTGCCGACGAAGCCGTCGCAGACGCCGACCACGGCCGGCACCTTGGCGATCTTGCGCGCAATGCTCACCGCGGTGACCAGCGCGTCCGGCGCGGTCTTGTCGGCGCGCACGATCTCGCACAGCTTCATGACGTTGGCCGGCGAGAAGAAGTGCATGCCCAGCACGTCCTGCGGACGCTTGGTCGCCTTCGCGATCTCGTCGATGTTCAGGTACGAGGTGTTGGAGGCGAGCACGGCGCCTTGCTTGACGTATTGGTCGAGCTTGCCGAACACTTCCTGCTTCACGGCCATGGTCTCGAACACGGCTTCGATCACCAGATCAGCATCGCCGACGTTCTCGATGCCGACCACGCCGTTGATCAGCGCCATGCGCTTGGCGGGCGCGTCCGCCGGGATGCCGCCGCGTGCGGCGGTCGCTTCCCAGTTCTTCTGCATGATGCCGAGGCCGCGCTTCAGCTGCTCCTCACCGGTCTCGATCAGAGTGACGGGAACGCCGGCATTGGCAAAGGACATCGCGATGCCGCCACCCATCGTGCCCGCACCGAGAATGGCAACACGGTTAACCGGACGCGACTTGGTGCCTTCAGGGACGCCTGCGATTTTGGCGGCTTCACGCTCGGCAAAGAACGCATAACGCTGCGCCTTGGACTGGTCGCTGGCGACGAGCTTGAGGAAGCCCTCGCGCTCCTTCTTCAGACCTTCGTCGAACGGCAGGTCGATCGCCGCACCGACGGCGTCGGCCGCCGCGAACGGCGCTTCCAGGCCGCGCGACTTCTTGGTCATGGCGGCAACCGCATTGGTGAAGATCGAGCGGTCGGCCTTGGCGGCGGCGATCTTGGAATCGTCGTCGCGGAGGCGACGCAGCGGGCGCTTCTCGGCCAGCAGCTTGCGCACGAAGGCTTCGCCGCCGGAGGCCGGGCCTTCGACGATCTCCTCGATCAGGCCGTTCTTCAGCGCTTCGGCGGCGCCGATGGGATCGCCACCGACGATCATCTTGACCGCGAGCTCGGGGCCGACCGCGCGCGGCAGGCGCTGGGTGCCGCCGGCGCCCGGCAGCAGGCCGAGCTTCACCTCGGGCAGGCCGAGCTTGGCCTCTTTGACAGCTACGCGGAAATGACAGGCCAGCGCGACCTCGAGGCCGCCGCCGAGCGCGGTGCCGTGGATCGCCGCCACGATCGGCTTCGGCGAATTCTCCATCTCGGCCAGCACTTCGTTGAGGCCGGGCGGCTTCGGCGGCTTGCCGAATTCAGTAATGTCGGCGCCGGCAATGAAGGTGCGCCCCGCGCAGGTCAGCACGATGCCCTTGATCGCGGGATCGGCGATGGCGGCCTTGATGCACTCCAGGATACCACCGCGGACTGCGGCACTCAGCGCATTGACCGGAGGGCTATTCACCGTGACGATCCCGACTTCGTCATGACGCTCAAGCTTGACCACTTCGCTCACGGTTTCCCTCCTTGGTGGGGATTTACTTTTGTTCGATTTCGCGGTGCGGAATTTAATTCCGCATCTTGACGGCAGGGTTATTTTGAAGCACGTGGCTTGTCAACGACTCCGCGCAAGAGCAGATCAGGGATGAAGCGTACAGGAAAGAAGACAGCGACCGATCGGAATTTCGTCGTCGCGCTTTCCCGCGGGCTTGACGTATTGCGAGCATTCCAACCCAGTGACGGACTTCTCGGCAATCAGGAGATTGCCTCCCGCACCAACCTGCCGAAGCCGACGGTTTCGCGGCTCACTTATACGCTGACGAAGCTCGGCTATCTGACACCGGTTCCCCGTTTCGAGAAGTATCAGCTGGCGCCCGCCGCCATGGCGCTCGGTTACGCTGCGCTCGCCAATCTCGGCGTTCGGCATTTGTCCGAGCCGTTCCGCGAGGAAATGATGCGCGCCACCGGCGGCGCCGTCGCCATCGGCGGCCGCGACCGTCACAGCATGATCTATTTCGGGCAAAGCCGTGGCAGCGAGACGGTCGGCGTTCAACTCGACGTCGGCTCCCGCGTGCCGATCGCAACCAGCGCGATGGGCCGCGCCTACTTCTGGGCACTCGACGAAGATGGGCGCGCTGAAGTGACGCGCATCCTGCGCGAACATTACGGCAGCCGCTGGCCCAAGATGCGCGACGGACTGGAACGCTCGGGCGAGACGGTTGCGAAATACGGTTTCGCGATGTCCGTCGGCGACTGGCATGACGACATCGGCGCCGCCGGCGTCGCACTCAGGCTCAACGACGGAACCGGTCCTTACGCATTCAATTGCGGCGCACCGGCATTCCGCTTCACGGAAGAACGCTTGATCAACGACATTGGACCGCGACTGCTGGCGATGGTAAGGAACATCGAAGCGGCACTTGGGGGTCTGATGCCGCAATCCAAAAAAGAAATCAGCAAAAAGCTGAAATCAGGAGGAAAAGTTGCGCGTGTGGCCGAGGGGTTCAGATAGCCTTTGTCATCATCGGGAGCGGTTCGCATCGCCCTGTCGCCCACTGAATAGTGTGGGCGAGACGACATGACGCAGGCACAGCTCGCGCAGGGGACATCGCCCCTGCTCGCCGTTCGCGACGTCAGCGTCGTGTTCGGCGGCATCGTCGCGCTCAACGGTGTGTCCTTTGACATGCACAAGGGCCAGATCCTCGGATTGATCGGCCCCAACGGCGCCGGCAAGACCACGCTCTTCAACTGCCTCTCCCGCCTCTACCAGCCGTCGTCCGGCGACATCCTGATGGAAGGCGCGAGCATCCTGACGCGGCCGCCGCACCGGATCGCCGAGATCGGCATCGGCCGCACCTTCCAGAACGTCGCGCTGTTTCCGAACCTCTCGGTGATGGACAATGTCCGCGTCGGCACGCATGCGCGCACGTCGAGCGACATCATCAGCGACTCGCTGCGGCTGGCCTGGATTCGCCGCAGCGAAACCAGCGTGAACAAGAAGGTGCACGAGATCCTCGCTTATCTCGACCTCGAGGACGTCGCCCACACCGTCGTCTCCGGCCTGCCCTTCGGCACGCAGAAGCGCGTCGAACTGGCGCGGGCGCTCGCGGCCGATCCGAAGATCCTGCTGCTCGACGAACCCGCAGGCGGCCTGAACCACGAAGAAGTCTACGTGCTCGGCGACCTCATCCGCAAAATCCGGGATGAGCGCCACATGACGGTGCTGCTGGTCGAGCACCACATGGGCCTCGTGATGTCGATCGCCGACCACGTGGTCGCGCTGAATTTCGGCAAGAAGCTCGCGGAAGGCACGCCCGCGCAGGTGCAGGCAGACCCCGACGTCATCAAGGCCTATCTCGGGAGCAAGGACCAATGACGACGCTGCTCAACGTCAAGGACCTGCGCGCCTATTACGGCCAGGTCCAGGCGCTCCACGGCCTCTCCTTCTCGCTCAACGAGGGTTCGCTGACGACGCTGCTCGGCGCCAACGGCGCCGGCAAGACCACGACGCTGCGCGCGATCTGCAACATGGTGCGCTCCACCGGCGGCATCGAGTTCGACGGCAAGCCGCTGAACAACAAATCGACCGAAAGCATCGTGCGGTTCGGCATCGCCCATGTGCCGCAGGGCCGCGGCACCTTCACCACCATGACGGTGGAGGAGAACCTCCAGCTCGGTGCCATCACCCGCAAGGACAATGCCGGCATCGTCTCCGACATCGAGCGCATGTATGCGCATTTCCCGGTGCTGAAGCAGCGGCATACCCAGCAGGCCGGCACGCTCTCCGGCGGCGAGCAGCAGATGCTCGCGGTCGCGCGCGCGCTGATGCTGCGACCGCGGCTGATGCTGCTCGACGAGCCGTCCTTCGGCCTTGCGCCGCTCGTCGTGCGCGACCTGTTCGGCATCCTCGGCAAGATCAACCGCGAGGACAAGGTGTCGATCCTGGTGGTCGAGCAGAACGCCCAGCTCGCGCTCGAGCTCGCCGACCAGGCCTATGTGATCGAGACCGGCCGTATCGTGATGTCGGGCAATGCCAAGGACATCGCGAACAACGAAGAAATCCGCAAATCCTATCTGGGTTACTGAGGAGCCGGCACAATGGAACTGTTTACCAACCAGGTCCTGGCCGGGATCGCCACGGGCGCCATCTACGCCTGCATGGCGCTCGCGGTGGTCATGATCTACCAGGCGATCGACCATCTCAACTTCGCGCAAGGCGAGATGGCGATGTTCTCGACCTTCATCTCCTGGCAGCTGATGCAGTGGGGGTTATCCTATTGGGTCGCCTTCCTGATCACGCTGGCGTTCTCGTTCGTCGCCGGCATCGCGATCGAGCGCATCCTGTTCAAGCCGCTTGCGAAGGCACCGGTGTTGACCAACGTCGCGGGCTTCATCGCGCTGTTTGCGATCATCAACTCGTCGGCCGGCCTGATCTGGGACTTCACCATCAAGCAATATCCGACGCCGTTCGGCTCCGCGCCGTTCCTCGGCAGCCAGCTGATCTCGACCCACCAGGCCGGCATGATCGGCGTCACCGTGCTGCTGCTGCTCGGCCTCTATTTCTTCTTCCAGTACACCCGCATCGGTCTTGCGATGCGCGCGGCCGCCTCCGTGCCTGAATCGGCCCGCCTGGTCGGCATCAACACGAGCTGGATGATTGCGCTGGGCTGGGGCATGGCGACGGCGATCGGCGCGATCGCCGGCATGCTGATCGCGCCGGTGGTATTCCTCGAGCCCAACATGATGGGCGGCGTGCTGATCTACGGCTTCGCCGCAGCCGTGCTCGGCGGTCTCACCAGCCCGTTCGGCGCCGTGGTCGGCGGCTTCCTGGTCGGCATCTTCGAGAACCTTGCCGGCACCTACATCCCCGGCGTCGGCAACGAGCTGAAACTCCCGATCGCGCTCGCGCTGATCATCTCCGTCCTGGTCGTCAAACCCGCTGGTCTGTTCGGCCGGCACATCGTCAAGCGAGTTTGATCATGAGCGCAGCAGAAGAAGTCGTCGCCGAAGGCCACGAAGCGGTCGAAGCCGTTCCGAAGCGGGCCATGACGCTGGGCACGGGCACCTCGGTGGTGGTGCTGTTGCTTCTCATCGCCGTCCCCTTGTTCGCGAAGAACTTCGTAATCTTCCAGCTGACCCAGCTGCTGTATCTGGGCCTCGCCGTGCTGGCGCTGAACATCCTGACCGGCGGAAGCGGCCAGTTCTCGCTCGGCCAGAGCGCGTTCTACGCCATCGGTGCCTACGTCACCGCCGTCATGATGGAGCAGTTCAACGTCCCCTACTTCCTCTGCCTGCCGGTCGCGGCCGTGCTCTGCTTCGGCGCGGGCTTCCTGTTCGGCCAGCCGGCGCTGCGGCTCTCCGGCGTCTATCTTGCGCTTGCGACCTTCGCGCTCGCCACCGCGATGCCGCAGCTGCTGAAGCTGAACTTCCTTGAGCACTGGACCGGCGGCGTGCAGGGCCTCGTCGTCACCAAGCCCGACGCGCCGTTCGGCCTGCCGATGTCGCAGGACATGTGGCTGTATTATTTCACGCTCGTCGTCGTGCTCGCGATCTACATCTTCGCGGTCAATCTGCTGCGCTCGCGCTCGGGCCGCGCCTTCATGGCGATCCGCGACAACGAGATCGCGGCCTCCGCCATGGGCGTCAACGTCGCGCTGTACAAGACGCTGGCCTTCGGCGTCTCCGCCGCCATCACCGGCGTCGCCGGCGGCCTGAGCGCCATCGCGGTGCAGTTCGTCGCGCCCGACAGCTTCACCATCACGCTGGCGATCCAGCTGTTCCTCGGCATGGTCGTCGGCGGCGTCGGCTGGCTGCCCGGCTCGATCGTCGGCGCCGCCTTCATCATCTTCGTGCCGAACATCGCCGAGGGCATCTCCAAGGGCCTCTCGGGCGCCGTGTTCGGCGTGCTGCTGTTCCTCGTAATCTACCTGGTGCCGCATGGCGCAAGGCAAGTCGCAATCCTGGGCCAGCAACTCGCCGGGCGGCTCAGAAAAAACTGAAACTTCGACAAGACTGTTTGTTTAACCAAGGAGACCCAATTGCTTTTCGGAAGAACACTGCGAACCGCAGCGCTCGCGACTGCGGTCGCAACCCTCGCCTCCAGCGCAGCCCTCGCCCAGAAGAAATACGACACCGGCGCGTCCGATACCGAGATCAAGATCGGCAACATCATGCCGTACAGCGGTCCGGCCTCGGCCTATGGCATCATCGGCAAGACCGAAGAAGCCTATTTCAAGATGATCAACGACAAGGGCGGCATCAACGGCCGCAAGATCGTCTACGTCACCTATGACGATGGCTACTCGCCGCCGAAAGCAGTCGAACAGGTCCGCAAGCTGGTCGAGAGCGACGAAGTGCTCGCCGTGTTCAACCCGCTCGGCACGCCCTCGAACACCGCGATCCAGAAATACCTCAACGCCAAGAAGATCCCGCAGCTGTTCGTCGCCACCGGCGCGACCAAGTGGAACGATCCGAAGAACTTCCCCTGGACCATGGGCTGGCAGCCCTCCTACCAGAGCGAAGCGCAGATCTACGCGAAGTGGCTGATGAAGGAGAAGCCCGACGCCAAGGTCGCGATCCTTTATCAGAACGACGATTTCGGCAAAGACTACCTCAAGGGCACCAAGGACGGTTTTGGCGCCAAGGCGTCGTCCACGATCATCCTGGAAGAGAGCTATGAGGTCTCCGAGCCGTCGATCGACGGCCACATCGTCAAGATCAAGGCCGCCAATCCGGACGTGCTGCTGATCTACACGACGCCGAAGTTCGGCGCCCAGACCATCAAGAAAACCGCCGAGCTCGGCTGGAAGCCGCTGCAGATCATCACCAACGTGTCGGCCTCGGTCGGCAGCGTGATGAAGCCGGCCGGCTTCGAGGCCGCGCAGGGCGTGCTGTCGGCGGCCTATGCCAAGGACGGCGCCGACCCGCGCTGGAACGACGATGCCGAGATGAAGAAGTGGGTCGAGTTCCTCGACAAGTACATGCCCGGCGCCGACAAGACCGACTCCAGCGTCGTCTACGGCTACGGCGCCGCGCAGACGCTGGTCAAGGCGCTGGAACAGTGCGGCGACGATCTCACCCGCGCCAACCTGATGAAGCAGGCGGCGAGCCTCAAGGATTTCACGCCGGACACCCTGCTGCCCGGCGTCAAGATCAACACCGGACCGAACGACTTCGCCCCGATCAGCCAGCTGCAGATGCAGCGGTTCAAGGGCGAGAAGTGGGAACCGTTCGGCGATATCCTGAGCGGCGACATCGCTCCCGAGTGACACGCTGACGCTGGAGTCCAAGGTCGAAAAGCCCCCGCGAGCAATCGCGGGGGCTTTTTGTTGACGTCGTGCATCAATCTTGTTCAATGCGGCGCCGATCCAGGTGAGGTGGGAGAATGATGTCTGCCGTTCGATTTCAGGTTGTGGTGATTTCGGCCGCATTTGCATTGTGCACTGCGATGAATCCCGCACTGGCACAGAAGTCCTACGACAGCGGCGCTTCCGATACCGAGATCAAGATCGGCAACATCATGCCCTATAGCGGCCCGGCCTCGGCCTACGCCGTGATCGGCAAGGCCGAGGAAGCCTATTTCAACAAGGTCAACAGCGAGGGCGGCATCAACGGCCGCAAGATCAAGTTCATCTCGTATGACGATGCTTATTCGCCGCCGAAGACGGTGGAACAGGCGCGCAAGCTGGTCGAAAGCGACAACGTGCTCTTGATCTTCGGCTCGCTCGGCACCTCGACCAACGGCGCGATCCGCAAATACATGAACGAGAAGAAGGTGCCGCAATTGTTCGTGGCGAGCGGCGCCTCGAAGTGGAACGATCCGAAGAACTTCCCGTGGACCATGGGCTGGCAGCCGAGCTACGCCAGCGAAGCCAGGATCTACGCCAAGTACATCATGAAGGAGAAGCCGGACGGAAAGATCGGCGTGCTCTACCAGAACGACGATTTCGGCAAGGACTATCTGAAGGGGCTGAAGGACGGGCTCGGCGCCAAGGCCGCGATGATCGTGATGGAGGAGCCGTACGACACGTCGGAGCCGGCGATCGACGAGCACGTCGTGAAGCTGAAGGCCGCCGGCGCGGACGTCTTCATCAGTATCACCACGCCGAAATTCGCGGCGCAGGCGATCAAGAAGGCGGCCGAGATCAACTGGCACCCGATGCACATCATCTCCAACGTCTCGGCATCGGTCGGCGGCGTGATCGAGCCGGCAGGCTTCGAGATCTCGCAAGGCATCCTGTCGGCGAGCTACACCAAGGACGGCTCCGACCCGCAATGGAACGCCGACGAGGGCATGAAGCGATTTTATAACTTCGTCGCGCAGTTCAATCCGAAGGCCAACAAGCTCGATGCCGGCGTGGTGTTCGGCTATGCCGCCGCCCAGACCATGGTGAAGGTGCTGCAGATGTGCGGCGACAATCTCACCCGCGACAACATCATGAAGCAGGCGGCAAGCATGAAGGATTTCGAGCCGGACACGCTGCTGCCCGGCATCAAGATCAACACCGCGCCCGATAATTTCGCGCCGATCGAGCAGCTCCAGATGATGCGGTTCAAGGGCAAGACCTGGGAATTGTTCGGCGAAATCATCTCGAGTGATCTCGGTCACTGATCGCAACTCAGAATAGTCAGATTTTCTGAAGGCAACTCAAGACGGTTTCACCTTCTCGCAGTTGCACAGGCGGTTCTGACTACTAAAGACGCAGCCCCTGCGGCGTTGTCGCGGGGGCTTTCTGTTGAAGGCCCAGGGCAAATCGTATTGAATTGCGGCTGCGTCCGCCAAAAACAATCAAGGCAAGAAAAGGAGCGCACACACACCAAGAAAAATAGGGAGATTGGAATGCCCGCTGTCACCGGCAAGCTTGCGGCCGCGTCACTGGCGCTCGCGCTCATTGCAGCCGCGACCTCCACCGCATCGGCCCAGAAGAAATACGATACCGGCGCGACCGATACCGAGATCAAGATCGGCAACATCATGCCCTACAGCGGACCGGCCTCCGCCTACGGCATCATCGGGCGGACCGAAGCCGCCTATTTCAAGAAGATCAACGACGAAGGCGGCATCAACGGCCGCAAGATCAACTACGTCTCCTATGACGACGCCTACTCGCCGCCGAAGACGGTGGAGCAGGCGCGCAAGCTGGTCGAGAGCGACGAGGTGCTGTTCATCTTCAACTCGCTCGGCACGCCGTCGAACTCGGCGATCCACAAATACATGAACACGAAGAAAGTGCCGCAGCTGTTCGTCGCCACCGGCGCCACCAAGTGGAACGATCCGCAGAACTTCCCGTGGACGATGGGCTGGCAGCCCAATTACCAGAGCGAAACGCAGATCTATGCCAAGTGGCTTCTGAAGAACAAGCCCGACGCCAAGATCGCGGTGCTTTACCAGAACGATGATTACGGCAAGGACTATCTCAAGGGCCTGAAGGACGGACTTGGCGCCAAGGCCGCTTCGATGATCCTCATGGAGGAGAGCTATGAGACCTCCGAGCCGACCATCGACAGCCACATCGTCAAGCTGCGGTCAACGGGCGCCGACGTCTTCATGAACATCACGACGCCGAAATTCGCCGCTCAGGCGATCAAGAAGGTCGCCGAGATCGGCTGGAAGCCGCTGCACTTCCTCAACAACGTCTCGGCCTCCGTCGGCAGCGTGATGAAGCCCGCCGGATACGAGAACGGCCAGGACATCATCTCGGCCGACTATCTCAAGGACGTGTCGGATCCGGAATGGAACAACGATCCCGGCATGAAGGAATTTCTGGCCTTCATGGGCAAGTACTTCCCCGAGGGCGACAAGCTCGACAAGGGCACTATCGTCGGCTTCGCGGTGGCGCAGACGCTGGTCCAGGTTCTGAAGCAGTGCGGCGATGATCTCACGCGCGAGAACATCATGAAGCAGGCGGCGAGCCTGAAGGACTTCCGCACCGAGGCGCTGCTGCCGGGCATCAAGATCAACACCGGGCCGAACGACTTTGCGCCGATCAGCCAGCTCCAGCTCGAGAAGTTCAAGGGCGAGAAATGGGAACTGTTCGGCGACGTCATCAGCGCCGACGCCGGCGGCTGACCCGTCGTCCCCTGTGACGATATCAGGCCCCCTGCGAGATGATCGCAGGGGGTTTTTGCTGTGCGCCGATTATGATCACGCGATTGCACAATCGAATGATGGTAAAGCCTGCTTACCCTTTGGCGCCCGATGCGCTAGGCAGGGGCATGGCGACGTTCTCGCCACAGCTCTAGTCTGCTCACGAGTTTGCTGAAGGCCCTCGTCATGACCGACCGACGCCCCCTGCTCCGCGCGCTCTACGATGCCGCTGTTGCCGCCGCCCATCCCAACACGATCCTGGCGCCGCATCTGCGCCCCGCACCCAAGGGGCGCGTGATCTGCCTCGCCGCCGGCAAGGGCGCGGCCGCGATGGCCGCGGCTGCCGAGCGGCATTATCTCGACACGCTCAAGCTCGCGCCGGAGCGGCTCGTCGGCATCGCCACCACGCGCCATGGCTATGGCGTGCCGACGCGTCGCATCCGCGTCGTCGAGGCCGGCCATCCCGTCCCGGACGAGGCCGGCCTCAAGGGCGCCGCCGACACGCTCGCGCTCGCGGGCGAGGCCGGCCCTGACGATCTGCTGCTGGTGCTGCTCACCGGCGGCGGCTCGGCGAACTGGATCGCGCCGGTTGACGGCATCAGTTTTGCCCAGAAGCAGGCGGTCAACAAGGCGCTGCTGCGCTCGGGCGCGCCGATCGGCGAGATGAATATCGTGCGCAAACATCTCTCGCGCATCAAGGGCGGGCGACTGGCGCGCGCGGGCCGGAACGCCGCCGAGATTGTGACGCTCGCGATCTCCGACGTGCCGCATGATGATCCGTCCGCGATCGCCTCCGGCCCGACCGTACCCGATCCGACCACGCTGGCGGATGCGCGCGCGATCGTCGCGAAGTACAAGCTCACCATCGACGATGCCGTGCGCCGCGCGCTCGACGATCCCGCCAATGAAAGTGCCAAGCCCGGCGATGCCGCCTTTGCGCGCGCGCATTTCGAGCTGATCGCGCGTCCCAAGCAATCGCTCGACGCCGCGGTGAAGCGCGCGAAAGACGCCGGCTATGAGACCATCGATCTCGGCGCCGATCTCGAGGGCGAGGCACGCGACGTCGCGGCCGATCACGCCAGGCTGGCGCTTGCCGCCCGCGCGCAAGGCAAGCGCGTCGCGATCCTCTCCGGCGGCGAGCTCACGGTGACCGTGCGCGGCCAGGGGCGCGGCGGCCCCAACCAGGAATATGCGCTGGCGCTGGCTTCGCTGTTGAAAGACACACCCGACATCTCGGCACTCGCTGGTGACACCGACGGCGCCGACGGCGGCGCCGGCCACCCCACCGATCCCGCCGGCGCGCTGATCGATGCAGCGACGTTTGCGAAGATGAAGGCGCTGGCGCTTCAGCCGCAGGCGTATCTGGACAACAATGATGCGACGACGTTCTTCGAGGCGACTGGGGATTTGTTGCAGCCCGGCCCCACGCTGACCAACGTGAACGACATCCGCGTGATTTTGGTGGATTGAGGTCGCGCTTACCCTCCCCTGGAGGGGGAGGGTCGGCTCGCAATCGAGCACAGCGAGATGCGAGACGGGGTGGGGTGACGGTCTCTCCGCATCCAACAGCGCCCGAGTGGAGAGATCACCCCACCCCGCTCGCGCTTCGCGCGATCGACCCACGAGCGAGCTATGCTCGTCTCGGACCCCTCCAGGGGAGGGTAAGAGTCAAAACTCGTTCGCGATCTTCGACAGCATCCCGAGCAGGGCTTCGCGGTTGGCCTGCCCCAGCAGCTCGTTGAGCCGCGACTCGTGCTTGGTGGCGACGAGCTTCTTGGCGCGCGTCAGGACCGCCTTGCCCTTGTCGGTCAAAACCAGGATGTGCGAGCGGCGGTCGTTGGTGGAGCGGATCCGCGCGCAGAGGTCGCGGCTCTCGAGATTATCGAGCATGGCGACGAAATTCGGCCGGAGAATGCCGAGGGTGGAGGCGATCTCGGTCTGGTTACGGCCCGGGTTCTTCTCCACCAGCAGCAGCACCGAGAACTGCGCCGGCGTCAGCTGGAGCGAGGCCATGCAGCGCAAAAAGTTCTCGAATACCTTGAGCTGGGCGCGCTTGAGCACGTAGCCGAGCTGCTCCGAGAGCTCGCCGAGCTGGAGGGCTTCGGGCAGGCCTTCGGCGGCATCCTTGCGGCCCTTGGTCGCGTCGGGCGCCTTTTCGGCAGACTTTTCAGCGGATTTCGAAACGGTCATCGCCTCATGCTCGCAATCCCGCTAAATTCGGGACGGGTCGTTCGCCGCCCTTGAGATTATATTTGATAATTGTTATGGACCATATCAAATATCGTCAGCGTATTTCAATGGCTGTGAACGGACCATCCACCGCAACCACGGAGGCCGGTCCGGATCGTTAAGGGGGAGCGTCCGGTCTTGAACACCACCATCATGCTGTTCCTGCTGCAGGACGGCATTACCAATGGCGCGATCTATGCGCTGCTCGGCCTGGCGCTGGTGCTGGTGTTCGCCGTCACCCGCGTCATCCTCATCCCCCAGGGCGAATTCGTCACCTATGGCGCGCTGACCTATGCCTCGCTGGCCTCGGGCCAGATGCCGGGCACGGCCAAGCTTGCCTTGGCCCTGGGCATCGGCGCCTGCGCCTTCGACCTGTTCGTAGCCCGCAAGGCACTGCATGGCCGGCTGATCGTCCGCAGCGTCCTCGCCAACGTCGTGCTGCCGGCGATCGTGCTGGCGCTGACGATCACCTTCGCCGCCCAGAAGCCGCCGGTCGCGGTCTGCATCGCGCTGTCGCTGGTGATCGTGGCCATGATCGGCCTTTATCTCTACCGCATCGCGTTCCAGCCGCTGGCCCACACCTCGGTGCTGGTGCTGCTGATCGCCTCGGTCGGCGTGCATCTGGCGCTTCAGGGGCTCGGCCTGCTGTTCTTCGGCGCCGAGGGCCAGCGCGGACCGGCCGTGCTCTCCGGTGCCTTCACCGCGGGCTCGCTGCGCTTCACCGGCCAGAGCCTCACGGTCTACGGCATCACCATCGCCTTCATCGTCGGTCTCTGGCTGTTCTTCGGGCTGACGCTTTACGGCAAGGCGTTGCGTGCCACCGCCGTCAACCGGCTGGGCGCCCGGCTCGCCGGCATCCGCACCACGCTGTCGGGGCAGATCGCCTTCCTGCTGGCCTCCGTCATCGGCGCGCTGTCGGGCATCATGATCGTCCCGATCACGACGCTCTACTACGACTCGGGCTTCCTGATCGGCCTGAAGGGCTTCGTCGCCGCGATCATCGGCGGCCTCGTCAGCTATCCCCTCACGGCGGTCGCGGCTCTGTTCGTCGGCATCGTCGAGGCGTTCTCGTCCTTCTATGCCTCCAACTACAAGGAGGTGATCGTGTTCATGCTCCTGATCCCCGTGCTGCTGTTGCGCTCGCTCGCAGCACCTGCCGTCGAAGAAGAGAAGGACTGAGGCTGAGATGCAGAGCCGGCTTCCCATCCTCATCTTCGCACTCGTGATGGCAGCGATCCCGTTCATCCCGGGCATGCCGCCGTTCTGGATCGTGCTGCTCGACAATATCGGCCTTGCCGCGCTGGTCGCGATGGGCCTCGTGCTGCTCACAGGCGTCGGCGGCCTCACCTCGTTCGGACAGGCCGCCTTCGTCGGCTTCGGCGCCTACACCACCGCGCTGCTGACGACGGCTTACGGCCTGTCGCCCTGGCTGACCCTGCCGCTATCGCTCGTGGTCAGCGGATCGCTCGCGGTGCTGCTCGGCCTGGTCACGGTCCGCCTCTCCGGCCATTACCTGCCGCTCGGCACGCTGGCCTGGGGGCTCGGCCTGTTCTACCTCTTCAGCAAGCTCGAATTCCTCGGGCGCAACGACGGCATCTCGGCGATCCCGCCGCTGTCGATCGGCTCGTTCAGGATGCTCGATCCCGGCTCGATCTACTTTGCGATCTGGGTCGCGGTCATCCTCTCCGCCGTGCTCACGATGAACCTGCTGGACTCCCGCACCGGCCGCGCCATCCGCGCGCTGCGGCGCGGCCATGTCGCGGCCGAAGCGTTCGGCGTGCACACGCCGCGCGCCAAGCTCCTGGTGTTCATCCACGCCGCCGTGCTCGCCGGCCTCTCCGGCTGGCTCTACGCCCATCTCCAGCGCGCGGTGAACCCGACGCCGTTCGGCGCGCAGGCCGGCATCGAATATCTCTTCATCGCGGTGGTCGGCGGCGCCGGTTACGTCTGGGGCGGCGTGCTGGGGGCTGCGATCGTCGTGATCCTGAAAGAGGCGCTGCAGAGCTACCTGCCGATGATCCTGCCCGGCTCCGGCCAGGTCGAGACCATCGTGTTCGGCATCATGCTGGTGGCGCTGCTGCAGCTCGCGCCCGGCGGCGTCTGGCCCTGGCTGATGTCGTTCCTGCCCGAGCGCACCGGCGGCAGGAAGCCGGACACCTCGCTGAAGCTCGAGGCGCGCTCCCGCGCACCCGGCCAGTCCGGCGTGCTGCTCCAGGTCGAGAAGGCGCGCAAGCAGTTCGGCGGCGTGGTCGCGGTCAACAACGTCTCCTTCGACGTCCAAGCCCGCGAGATCGTCGCGCTGATCGGTCCCAACGGCGCCGGCAAGAGCACCACCTTCAACCTGATCACCGGCGTGCTGTCGGTAACGTCCGGCTCGATCTCGGTGCTCGGCAAGAAAGTGGATCGCGCGCCGCCGCAGGAGATCGTCAAGCTCGGCATCTCCCGCACCTTCCAGCACGTCAAGCTGGTCCCCGACATGACCGTGCTGGAAAATGTCGCGATCGGCGCGCATCTGCGCGGCCATTCCGGGCCGCTCGCCTCGATGCTGCGTCTCGACCGCGCCGATGAAGCAAAACTGCTCGCGGAAGCCGCCCGCCAGATCGAGCGCGTCGGCCTTGCCGACCAGATGCACCAGCTCGCCGGATCGCTCTCGCTCGGCCAGCAGCGCATCGTCGAGATCGCCCGCGCGCTCTGTGTCGATCCGATGCTGCTGCTGCTCGACGAGCCCGCGGCCGGCCTGCGCCACATGGAGAAGCAGCAGCTCGCGAAGTTGCTGCGCGATCTGCGCGACGGCGGCATGAGCGTGCTGCTGGTCGAGCACGACATGGGCTTTGTGATGAATCTCGCCGATCGCATCGTGGTGCTGGATTTCGGCACCAAGATCGCGGAAGGCACGCCCGCCACGATCAAGACCAATCCCGAAGTGATCAAGGCCTATCTCGGAGTGGCGGCATGAGCGCGCTGTTGTCCGTCACCGATGCACATGTCGCCTATGGCAAGGTCGAGGCCGTGCGCTCGGTTGGGCTCGAAGTCGGCGAGAACCAGATCGTCACCATCGTCGGCGCCAACGGCGCCGGCAAGACCACGCTGCTGTCGGCCATCATGGGCATCCTGCCGTTGAAGGGCCGCGTCGCCTTTGCCGGCCAGGACCTTGCCCGGCTCGACATCGACGATCGCGTCGCGATGGGGCTCGGCCTGGTCCCTGAGCACCGCGAATTGTTCGTGACCATGAATGTCGAGGACAATCTCGAACTCGGCGCTTTCCGCATCGAGCGCAGCAAGGCGAAGGCCTCGATGGAGCAGGTCTACGCGCTGTTTCCGCGGCTGAAGGAGCGGCGCAAGCAGTTCGCCGGCACGCTCTCCGGCGGCGAGCAGCAGATGCTCGCCATGGGCCGCGCGCTGATGGGCGCGCCGAAACTCCTGATGCTGGACGAGCCGAGCCTCGGCCTCGCGCCGATCATCGTCGCCGACATTTTCCGCATCATCACCGAGCTGCGCGCCAGCGGCGTGTCCGTGCTGCTGGTCGAGCAGAACGCACAGGCCGCGCTGAAGATCGCCGACCAGGCCTATGTGATGGAGCTCGGCGAGTTCGTCCTCAGCGGCAAGGCCAGCGACATCGCGGCGAACGAGCGGGTAGCGGCCAGCTATCTCGGCTTCCAGCACGAAGGCGAGAGCGCAATCTAGGTTGTTATCTGAGCATGATCTGTTCGGAAAACCGCCGCACGCTTTTCCGGATCATGCTCGCTTCGCCGTCCGCACAAAGCCCCAGGCGGCAATCGCGGCCATCAACAGCGAGATCAGCACGTTGTAGCCGGCGAGCGAGAGGCCGAGGAAGCGCCATTGCACCTCGTCGCAGCGCACCACCTTGACGGTGTCGAGCCGCGACAGCAGATCGCCGGCGCTGCCGAGATTGACGACCGGGCCGCTGCAATCGGTCGGGCCCTTCCAGAACCCCCATTCGACGCCCGAGTGATAGGTGCCGAGGCCGGCATTGGCGAGCGCCGCCAGCGCGAGGATTGCGAGCCCGGCCAGCAGCAGCGGCCGCGGCGCGCAGCTCCGCGCCGCAACGGCCGTGAGCGCACCGACCGGGATCAGAAGGTAATAGGCGTAGCGCTGCTCGAGGCAGAGCGGACAGGGCAGGATCTCGAGGACGAGCTGGAAGAACCAGGCGCCCGCAATCGTCGCCGCGGCGATCAGGGTGACGGCCAGCGAGCCGGTCAGCGCAGGCGCGCTCGCGGCCGGTCGAAATGCGGGCATTGCGGCACTCTGGGTCGTCACGGCGGCCTCTTTCGGATGGGGCGTGGCGCTAGATTCTCATTTTGACGCGCTTTCCTGAGGCGAACCGGTATCCACTTCGCTCGAAAACGCTACTAGCCTCTAACCCCGGCCCAGGCCCCTGTCGAGAACGCCCGGGATCACTTTGGCGCGGGTTGACCCCGGTTTCTCCATGGCTATAGTCCGCCGGCTTCGTGAGGCTCCTTCCGGGACCCGACCGAGGGCCCCTGTGGCGGAACTGGTAGACGCGCTCGACTCAAAATCGAGTTCCGCAAGGAGTGCTGGTTCGATTCCGGCCAGGGGCACCAAGACGAAAACATCAACAATAACAATAGCTTACAATGATGGTTCGATTCCAGATTTTCGGGAGAATTCTCAACGGCCATTGAAAACACGCGTAAAAATTCGCTCCAGCCGTGCGTGTTGTCGGTATTTTTGTCGGTAGTTGGGAGAACAATCGTTCGCGGCGAATTTCGCTATTCCGAACGAATTGAGCAGATGACGCGTAAGAACGATGGCGAGTGCGCTAACCCCCAAGCAGCGACGGCAGGTTCGATTTCGGAGTCTCTGAACCGCGGTATTCGCGCTCGGTGTGATCTACCTAGGCGGCTTTCAGCTTGCTGTTCGCCGGGTCGCGAACCCAGCGGCGCGTATGGAAAGCCCACTTCGCAAGCTGCCACCGCGTAGGAGTAATGCTGCAACGGTCCCACCGCCCGCCGGCAGCGGGACGTTGCCTGTTGTTCGATCTGGCGAGATCACTTCCCCGCCATCTTGGCGGCGAGCGGCTTACGCGGGTGAGTTGTAGCGAAGCGTGGCGGAGAGAGTGGGACTTCCTTCCCCATAGCGCCGTACGCGCGAAAACCGCCGAAAAACAAGGATTTCTAGAAAGCTCGGTCGGAATTGGTGACCACCGCTGTGTACCACTGGCTTTGCCCATTCGGGTGTCAATCTCAGTCGAATTCGAGGGGCTCGGAGGAGCGGGGATCCGGCTCGGGCGAGCAGCACACCGTCACGTTCGAGCTCGGCGCCCCCCGCTTGCAGCAGGATCCCGTTGGCGGAGCGGTAGATCCCGGTTCATAAGCGACGTTGCGGTGCGGCGGTCTCGCCCATGGCCAGCTTCCTGCTTCCCTGCTCGATTTTGCCGCCAAGCTCGGAAGCTACACTTCGCTCGGTAAGTATCGTGCCGAAACCTTTAGCCTGCGGCTTTGCTTCAATGACAGGGCCCCCGGCTTCATCCCATTCAAGATGAAAATCATCCTGGTCGGCGTCCCACGTGACATGAATCGACCCGTTCGGCTGGGAGAGCGCGCCGTACTTCACGGCGTTAGTCGCAGTCTCGTGCAGCGCAAGGGCGAGGCCAGTCACCGACTTGGCCCCGACCGGAACGTCCGGCCCGCGCAGGACAATGCGGCCATGCGAGCCATCTTCATAGGGCTGCAGGACGGTGCGCACCAGCGCGTCCACTGTCGTGCGCTCACTTTCGTGCTCCGTACCCATGATTCCCGGTCGGACGAGATCCTTCGCTCGCAACAGCGCGTCCATGCGGCCACGAAGTGCTCGAGCCATCTCCTGAGGGGTGCGCGAAGATCGAGCGCTCAAACTGATCAAGGAGTGAAAATTCGCGAAAATGTTCTTCACTCGGTGATCGGCTTCGCGTGCAAGGAGCCGTTGTCGCTCCTGCGCGTTTTTCTGGCTGGTCACATCCACCACCACGCCGACGAAGCGATCGGGTTTGCCGTCCTTGTCATAAAGGCACTCGCCGCGGGCCTCGACCCAGCGGATGTCTCCACCCTTCTTCACCCGGTATTCCTGGACGTACCGTTCCCGGGTAGTCACGGCGCGATCGACTGCTCGGGCGATCCGGTCAACGTCCTCCGGATAGATCCCGGCAAGATACTCTGCCAGCGGGGCGCCCTTCTCGCCCTTGTCGGGATCGACCGAGAACATTTCCGCAAAGCGGGCGTCGGAATAGAAGGTGTCAGACTGTACGTGCCAATCGAAGGTACCCACCATCCCAGAGGCACTGAGGGCCAAGGTTAGTCGTTCTTGCGCCCGGGCCAGCTCGGCTTGTGCGACAACCCGTTCCGTCGTCTCGCTCACGATGCACAGGACGCCGTCGATTTCACCCGTGTCGCTTCGGACCGGAGAGTAGGAGATGTCGAAATAGACATTCTCCGGATAGCCATGTCGCTCGATGTAGAAGGGACGATCCTTGGCGGATACAGTCTCGCCCGTCTCCAGGACGCGCCGAAGGAGGGGCTCCAAATCATCCCATAGTTCAGACCAGCTCTCCCGAGCCGGTCGTCCAAGCGCCTTTGGGTGCTTCTCGCCTATGGTGAGGGCATACGCGTCGTTATACAGGGCCACGAACTCCGCGCCCCAGAACAGCACGATCTGTGCCTGGGCGGGCAGCATGAGGGTGACAGCCGCCTTCAGGTGCGGAGGCCAACCGGCGATCGGGCCGAGGCTCGTCGTGGACCAGTCAAGCGAGCGCATAAGGTCGGCCAATTCGCCCCCTCCGGGGGGAAAGGTGCCTTTACTCTGGGAATGACCGGGACCGGTTTGCATTACTTGACGGAAACTGATTTTCCCCAGCCATGCAAGTCGCGAAAGCATAAAGCGTCCATTGAGCAGCCGCAGTTCAGCATTGGCGGGCTCGATAGGAACCAACGCAGATCCTTGTCGTTAGACGAGGTTGTTCTCCGGGGCACAAGCTGAAGATATCCGAGAGCCGCTTTCTGCCCAAGGCGGCCGCCAGGGGGGGTCGAATGATGTCTAGTGGAGCAGATAGGCCAGTTTCCGCAGTCAAACGGAAATCCTATGTCCACGCGGCGGATGAGCCAGGACCGGTGGCGCTTTCGGCGATCTTGGCCGGGTCCCACGACGCGATCTGGTGTTGCGCGCACCGACGGCATCATCACGCAGTGGAATCCAGCGGCAGAACGCCTGTTGGGGTTCGAGAGTTCGGAAATCGCCGGTCGTTCTCTACTTGACCTGGTCACGCAAGCGGAGCGCTCAGCGGCCGAGAACATGATCAATCGCGTGAGCGTCGGCGAATCCTTTGGCCCGTTCGAAACCGTCAGGGTGGGCAAGGATGGCCGAGCCCTCCCCGTGGAGATTACGGTCGCTCCGCTGCGCGATGAGAATGGTTCGATCGTGGGCGGAGCATCGTTTTGCCGGGACATAAGTGAACGCAAGAGCGTCTCGGAATCTCTATCGCGGACGATCCGGGAGCTCGAAACACTCTTTCACCTGTCCGAGCGATTTCAGGCCGCGAAATCCGCCGAAGAGGTGTACGAGGCGGCGCTAGCAGGCTGTTGAAGAAGTCTCTGGCGGGATGGAATTGGACGTGATTCTCTCGATGATTGAATCGGGAGGCCAGGATGCGGGGATCGGACGAGCGGTCTGGATCGCTGTTCAGTTACGTGGACCTTGAAGCGCGGGTTCGCCGGGATCATCCCCTACGGATGATCCGGGAGATTGTGAACGCCGCGCTGGACGATCTATCGAAGGCATTTGCAGGGCTTTACACGGACTTTGGCCGGCCCTCGATTGCGCCGGAGAGGCTGCTTCGGGCGATGTTGTTGCAGGCTTTCTACGGCATCCGCTCGGAACGACAATTGATGGAGCGGCTGGAGTTCGACCTGTTATTCCGCTGGTTTGTCGGTCTGGGCGTGGACGATCAGGTGTGGGATCACTCGACCTTCTCCAAGAATCGCGACCGGCTGTTAGAGGGTGAGATCGCCGTTAAGTTCCTTTCGGCGGTAATGGCTCAGCCGAAAGTGAAGCGGCTATTGTCGAGCGATCACTTCTCGGTGGACGGCACGGTGATCGAGGCGTGGGCTTCGATCAAGAGCTTCCGCAGAAAGGATGGAGACGACAACGACCGTGAGGGTCCGGGACGCAACGCTGAGCGCAGCTTCCACAAGGAGAAGCGTTCAAACGAGACGCACTAAAGCACGACCGACCCGGAGGCTCGGCTGTACAAGAAGGGCGACGGTCAGCCGGCCAAGCTCTGCTACATGGGGCATGCTCTGATGGAGAACCGCCATGGCCTGGCGGTGGGCGGCATCGTCAGCCAGGCGACCGGCACTGCCGAACGAGAGACGGCGCTGGCGTTGATTGATAGTCGCCATCGTAGCGGCCGGCGGATCACGCTCGGCGCGGACAAGGCCTATGACGTTACGCAGTTCGTGCACGACTTGAGAGAACGATCGGTGACGCCGCATATCGCGATCGACGGACACCTCAGCAAGACCGGAATCCCGCGCAAGACGGCGGTCGACGCCCGCACCACCCGCCACGCCGGCTACGAGGTCAGCCAACGCTGCCGCAAGCGGATTGAGGAGGTGTTCGGGTGGATCAAGAGCTCCGCCGGTCTGGCCAAGGTAAAGCTGCGGGGGCGCGAGCGCGTGGACGCCGTCTTTACGTTGGCGCTTGCGGCCTACAATCTGATCCGCCTGCCCAAGCTGCTGGCGGTGCAGCTATGAGCGTACGGGGCAAATGGCGTGTCGTGGAAACGCCCGATCACGACATGGCTGGGTCGGGCTCTTACCTTCTGTTCACAAACGAAGGCGGCGAGTTCGCCCTGGATTGCCTCACGGGGGCAATACATGGCCGTTGCGAAGGCGATGCCGTCGAGTTCACATGGGACGGCAGCGACGAGATGGAGCCCGCAAGAGGCCGTGGCTGGGCAGAACAGCTCGCCGATGGCTCGCTTGAAGGTGAGATATGCCTCGACGGCGGCGACGACATTCCCTTTATCGCCCGCCGATTGGCTACTTCTTCAACAGCCTGCTAGAGGCGATTACCGTAGCGCTTGAATGCGAGCGCGCATCGATTCTTCTGTTCGATTCGACTTCCGTCATGCGCTTCGTCGCATGGAAGGGCATCAGTGAGGAATACCGCAAAGCCGTGGACGGCCACTCGCCGTGGACGCCAGAGACGACCGTCGCGGTACCGATCTTTGTCACCGACATTCGGGATACGAACGAACCTGATGCCTTGAAGAAGGTGATCGAGGCAGAAGGAATTCGTGGCCTTGCCTTCATTCCGCTCCTCGCCAACGGACACGTCTTCGGCAAGTTCATGACCTATTATCGTTGCCCGCACCAATTCAGCGAGCGCGAGACCCGACTAGCGAGCACGATTGCACGCCAGCTTAGCTTGGCAGTCGACAGGATAATGACCGAAGCGCAACTGAAGGAGTCCGAGATGCGCTTCCGGCTCATGTCGGAGCACGCTCCGGTCATGATCTGGATAAGCGATTCCGCGGGCAATTGCCTCCACCTCAATCGGCTGCTGCGTAGCTTCTGGGGCGTGGAGGAAGCAGCGATTTCCGACTTCAACTGGTCGTCGACGATACATCCCGACGACGCCGCGGCCGTCGGCGAACAGGTCGGGGCCGCAATCGCGAGACGGACTCCAGTCGAGCTGAAAGGGCGATACCGCAGCGCTTCGGGAACATACCGGGTGCTGGAAACCGTAGCCCATCCGCGTCTTGGGCCTTCAGGTGAATTCCTTGGGATGATCGGCGTTAATGTCGATATCACGCAGAGAGAGGAAGCAGAGGCCGAACGTCGCCGTGCCGACGAGGCACTGCAGGCGATGAACATAGCCTTGCGGGAGAACGAGGAACGGCTGCGCCTGGCTACGGCCAACGCGGACGTTGGCTTCTGGGACGTTGACGAGGTCAATCAAGTCCTGCACTGGCCGCCGTTGGTCAAGGCAATGTTCGGCATCTCGCCGGACGTAGCCGTGTCAATGCTGGACTTCTACTCGGGCCTTCATCCCGAGGACCGGGAGTTCGTCAGCGCAGCTTACGCAGCCGCGGCAGATCCCGACAAGCGAGCCCTCTATGACGTCGAGTATCGAACCGTCGGCAAGGAAGACGGTCGTGTTCGCTGGGTCGCTGCGAAAGGGCGAGGTGTGTTCGATGCCCGGGACCGCTGCGTCCGGGTGACCGGCACCGCCATCGACATCACTACCCGTAAGGCGGACGAAGCAAAGCTAAAAGAGCTGAACGAGACGTTGGAGCGCCGCATCTCGGAAGTTTTGGAGGAAAGGAAGGTTTTGGCGGACATCGTCGAAGGGACGGACGCCTTCGTCCAGGTCGTCGACCTCGATTTCCGCTGGCTTGCCATCAACAAGGCCGCCGCGGACGAATTCGAGAAGATTTTCGGGGTTCGTCCGCAGACCGGCCAGCGCATGCTCGATCTTTTGGAGCACTTGCCCGCCGAGCGCGAAGCCGTTCGCGCGGTCTGGGCCCGCGCGTTGTCCGGTGAGGAATTCACGGACATCCGCGAGTTCGGCGACCGCGGTCGCGAACGCCGCCACTACGAAATGAAGTACAACACCCTCCGGAACGGTAAAGGGGATCGGATCGGCGCCTATCAGTTCGTCTACGATGTCACCGAGCGCATCCGGGAGCAGGAGCGGCTGGCAAAGGCGGAGGAGCAACTCCGTCAGGGACAGGAGATGGAAGCGATGGGCCAGCTTACCGGTGGCGTCGCCCACGACTTCAACAATTTGTTGACGCCGATCGTTGGCGCCCTAGATGCCTTGCAGCGCAGAGGCGTAGGCGGGGATCGCGAGCAGCGATTGATAACCGGAGCGATGCAGTCCGCGGATAGGGCCAAGACGCTTGTGCAGCGGCTGCTCGCATTCGCGCGGCGGCAACCGCTCCAAGCCCGAGCGACCCAGGTGGGCGACCTCATTCGCGGGATGGGCGACCTGATCGCGAGTACGTCCGGTCCGCAGGTCAAGGTTTCGGTCGAGATCGAGCAGGACTTGCCAACCGCAAAGGTCGATGAAAATCAGCTCGAAATGGCTCTTCTCAATCTCGCAGTCAATGCGCGTGACGCCATGCCCGATGGCGGTTCGTTGCGCATCACTGCGGACACCCAAGACATCGACTTGGGACACCGCGCGAACTTGAAGCCCGGGCGTTACGTCAGGCTGTCGGTGGCGGACAGCGGCATCGGCATGGACGAGTCTGTGAAGGCCCGGGCCATCGAGGCATTCTTCTCAACTAAGGGCATCGGAAAAGGTACGGGCCTCGCTCTATCGATGGCTCACGGCCTGGCATTGCAGCTAGGCGGCGCTCTGACCATTCAAAGCCGCCCAGGGATTGGTACGAATATTGAAATCTGGCTCCCTTCGACCGACGAGCCTGTAGGGTCGGAGAATCAGCAAGCGGCCTCTGCGCAAACCGGAGGGACTTTTGGCATTGCACTTCTCGTCGATGACGAGCCCCTGGTGCGCGCAGCGGCCGCGGACATGCTCACAGATCTCGGATACGCGGTTCTTGAAGCCGGCTCGGCGGAAGAGGCAATCCGGCTGATCGGCGGCGGCGTCAAGCCCCAGCTGCTTATCACCGATCATCTCATGACAGGAATGAACGGCACAGATCTGGCCCGGTTGGTTCGTTCCGAACTGCCTGGGACGAAGGTGCTATTGATGTCGGGCTACGCCGAAAGCGAGGGCGTTGCGCCGGATCTTCCGCGGATGGTCAAGCCCTTCAGCAGCAACGAGCTCGCTGCCAAACTAGCCAGCCTATCGAGCAGCGGATGAGGCGTCCCTTTCGCCGACGAGAGCACGTGCGTTTCTCTCCGAGGGAGGTCCCGTGCTACCGGAAGAGTGGCCGATCGGCGAGATGCTTCACGGCGCGTACGACCTCCTCAGGGTGAAAAGGCTTTTGTAGCAGCACGCTGCCGGCGACCGGCCGCGGAGCGACCGGGGAAAATCCCGTCGCGTAGATCACGGGCAGAAGTGGATTGTGCAGCCGGAAGCCTTCGGCGATCTGCCACCCGTCGATCGGCCCCGGCAGCTTGATGTCGGTCACCAGAACATCGACGGCCTGCCGATCCTGCCAGGCGAGTGCCTCGCACCCATTGGAGGCATGGATCACGTCGAAGCCTGCCTCTTGCAACGCCTCGACCACGAACTCCCGGATCAGCGGATCGTCCTCCACCAGCAACACGCGCACAGCTGCTTCCTCAAGAATCCAAACTCGTGGCGTTCTAACCCGGGCGCCTCGAAATTGTTCGGAAGAGACGCCAATTGCTTTTCGACGCGCAGAGCCGCCACTCCCTGTCGCCCCGCGAGGGCGCAAAGGATGCTACTGCAGGTCTTCCCGCAGTCCCTTGAAGAACGGGTGTCGGACCTTCCCTTCCGCGGACTTGGCCCGGTACTCGACCTCGGCATGCAGCTTCGGCTCGACCCAGATGCCTTTGTGGGCGATCCGCTTCGCGTAGGGCTGCGTCTTCCGGCTCAGCGGTTTCAGGCGCTTCTAGAGGTCGGCGGCGGACACTTTGTCGAATCCATGATCGACCTTGCCGGCATAGACCAGGTCGTCGCCTCTTGCGGCCGAGCTGGAGACAAAGCCGGTTCGGAATAACACCCCGCAAGTCAGGAACGACCACCTCCGATTCATGGAGAGGCTATGGTGCCCTTAAAGCTCACGGGCGCAAGGCCAGTGGCGTGCCTGCGCGTCTTGCCGGACCGGCTGGACCGCCCTCTAACGCCGCCCGCCTTTCGGCGACGGCATGGTCGAACAGATGGAGGCTGAGGCCGAAAGCCACCATGTCGTCTTGTTCGATCGAACCGTCGTCATAGCACTTCAGCGTTTCGCCGATGATACTGTCGACTTCTCGTTGGGCTGCCAGCAAGTCATCTTCGGACCCAGCTTCCTCGAGCTTCGATGTCAGGGCGAGGATACGGTTGCGGCGGCCGGCATCGTCGTCTCGGTCGTCCCTGTTCAGGTAGCGACGCAGCCAAGCGGCCGCTGAGCCGATGCCGGAAAGAAGCAGCAAGGCGAACCAGAAGTAGTCGCTGTACTTGTCCAGAAAGGTCCGCTCGGTCCCGTTTATGACCGCAGCGGCGCCCCTGTGTACGGAGGGCTCGGCCTCTTTCTCGGTATCGGGCTTGGTGATGTGTGCGGCGCCGGCCACGCGTCGCGTGATCGTGTCGCGGACGGCGAAAAGTTGCCGATAGAAGGCCGCCGCCTTGGCTTCGGAAAGCGTCCTTCTGGCGAGAATGAGATGACTGACGCTGATGGTGTCGACCTTGTCGTCGGGCCAGGCCGGGTTCGCACTGAATACGCTGCCGGGAATTTCCTCGGCCTCGTAGCGCGGTTGCTTCAAGGCGATCGATTCGGATGCGTCGATCGGAAGAAACTTCGGAACTCCGCGCGATCGCGAGGTCGCGGCGATCGCGTCGGCCGTGATCCCGCTGTCAAGCGGACCGACCGCGAGATATGCGTCGAGAGTGGTGTCCTGCGCGAGCTTTTCGACCTGGTCGGTCCCGAATTGGACCGTCGCAACCTTATCGGGCTCCACGCCCGAGCCGATCAGAACGGTGCGCAGAAGCGCTAAATTGGCGCCGGTCCTTCCGATGATGCCGACCTTGTGGCCTGCCAGATCGGCGATCTCTGAGATCTTCCCAGTTGCCTTCTTCCGGGAGTCCTTGCCCGGTCGTCCAGAGTGCGTCCAAAGGATGACGTAGTTCTTCCGCAGCACGGCCAACGTCTGCGCATCCGCCGGCATGCTCAGATCGCCGCGACCGACCGCCAGATCGGCCTTGCCGGCGCCAAGCAGAGCGAGGGACTCGGCCGCGCCTTCCGTCGTGATCGGGGATAGCCTGACCGACCTGCTCTCCTCGCCGAAGGCATCCGCCATCGCCTCGACCACCCGATGGTCGTCGCTGCCTGCGGGGCCAACCGCGATACGGAGGGTCTCGGGCTGCAGGATGTAGTAGAGAGCGGCCGCGGCGGCGGCGAAGACGATGAATCCCAACGCGAGCACCACCAGCAGCCTTCGTTGGCGTCCGTTGTGCGCAATCTGGGCAGGGTCAGACGGGGTCATCGGCAGAACCTCCGCCACGAAACAAGTGGCTCCGGTGATCGGTTCACGCACCGCTCTATTTTCCTGCCGAGCTTCCCTCATTGCATCGATTATATCGAGAAGCTGCCTCTCATGGATTTTATTGGCGGCGGGGGCACAAACCGAGATTTCCACGCCTGGATCGGAGAGCGAGCGCTTCGCTCGCATTCGCCCTCCGCGATGTCCAGTTACTTCTTTTCCGGCACCCAAGTGGTGCTGGCCCGATCGTACTTGAAGCCCGGGGCGCCCTTCAGGTCGTCCTTGGTTTCGTCGAGGGTCAACCACCACTTGTCGTTCTTTTTCGCGGTCTTAACGGCGTTGAACGGCACGATGACGTCCTTCTCGCCCGCGCCGAGAAATCCGCCCACCCCGATGACGAGTCCCGTTATCTTGCCCGATTTGTCGACGAGGACGTCGTCGATGTCGCCGATCTTGCTCTCCTTCGGATCGTAAACAGCCTGCTTGTAGTAGTTTGTCACAGTCCAGCTTTCCGTCGGCGCCGCTGTCAGCACAGTGGTGGCAGCGAAGGCCCCGGTCGCCGTCGTCGCGGCCAGCAGACATCCGATTGCAAGATTTTTCTTCATATCCGAACTCCTCATTTCGTAATGGACCCATCCAACGGGATAAAATGGCGAATGTTCCGATGCTGGAACACACTGAGCGCGTGCAGCAAGGCTTGGAAGTTGCGTGAAGCGAGCGCTGTCGGCTGCACTGTCAGTGCAGGTCGATCTCGACCGCCACCCCTGACCAGGTCCGAGTGGCTTCGTCTTGAGCGCCAAAGTGACGTTCGCGACGGTCTTGTAGGAGATGCCGAGTTCGGATGCCACTTCCGCTATCCTGTCACCCCCCAGCAGCCTGAGTATTTCGAGTTCGCGCGCGTTCATCCGTGTCAACGGGCTGGCTTTGATCTCAGCCCCGGCGAAGGTCGTCGCTTCGGCCAAGCGAGGCGATACGAAGCGCCCGCCCGCTGCAACCTTCCGTATCGCCTCGGCCAGGATGTTGGATCGTCGCTCTTTGAGACGTATCCTTGAATGCCCATTTCGACGGCGCGCACCACGAAAGCCGGATCCTCGCTCACGCTGAGCATCACGATCCGCGCGCCGGGATCGTCCTTGCGGATCCGGCGCGTCAACTCGAAGCCCGTCAGGTCGGGAAGCCTCAGGTGCACGACGGTCACGTCCGGATGCTGCTGCAGGTACGCCTGATGACCCGTCTTCGCGTCGAAGGCCTCCTCGATTTCGACGGAACGGTCCGATGCGAACAGCGCGCGGCATCCCGTCGTGACGACAGGATGGGCGTCAACAACCAGCACCCGCACGACCGATTTTGTCTTATCCTGCACCGACGATCCTCGATTCACGCGACAGGAACGCCGGGCACGCACCATTGGTTCGGTATCGTCCTAACGGAAGACGGGCGAAGCGCTCTAAGAACGCAAGTCCCGAATCATCCGGATCGCTCCTTCCTCCGACAGCGGCCGCAGTACGCCGAGGCTGCGAGCAAATGCATTCGCCGGGAAAAATAGGCAATCGGTCTGCCGCAAATCTGGAACCTTGCCACCATCCGCGTGTTCTCGCATGCCGCATGTTGCGGACAGGGAGACATTCATGAAGAAGCTGTTGCTGACGTGCGCGGCCGCCGCGCTGATCTCGACCGGTGCGATGGCACAATCCACGGTCGTCACCACCACCGGCACAGGTCATACCGCCGCGGTCCAGATCGAACCGGAATACCGCACCAAGATCCGCACCTACGTGACCGAACACAAGATCCGCCCGGTCGAGAGCCGCGAAAAGATCGTGATCGGCCAGCCGGTGCCGCGCGAGGTCGAACTCGAAGCCGTGCCCGCCGATTGGGGTCCATCGCTCACCAGGTATCGCTACGTCTACTCCGGCGAACGCGTGATGCTGGTCGACCCGTCGACCCGCACGGTCGTTCAGGAGATCGACTGAGTCCTTCGGGGCGGGTCGCCGAACGGACGGCCCGCCCCGACATCAATCCGGCGCCCGCCGAGTGTTGATTCCTCCCGCAAGCGGCCGTCCATGCCCATCATCCGATACTTCGCTTTCGTCGGCGCGCTGCTGCTGGCGTTGCTCTTCGCGGCCGACCGATATCTGCCGGCTCCCGTCGAACGCGTGGCGGCGGCCGACCCGGACAGAACCATCATCCGGATTGCCTCGGCGAGAAGGCTTCCCGACAAGATCGTCTTCGATACGCGTCCGCGGTCCGACGTTTCAGCCATCGCGCAGGCCGATCCGGCGGCTGAACGGTCGCAGCAGCTTGTACGCGAAGCCATGGCCGCCGCGCCCGCAGCGCCTCTTCGGGAGGCCAAGAAAGAGCAGCCGATACGCGTCTCCGGAGCGCCCCGTCCACGCCCCAAGCGCCTTGCTAAGCTGTCGAAAAGAGCACCCGAGCGGCAGCTTGCCTTCGACCGGCGCGACACGTTTTCAGCCGAATGGTAAGAGAAGAGGAAGAGGCCGCGTCTTGCGGAGCGCGGCCTCTTCTGCGTCGGACCGACAGGTTCACCAATGGTGACGATGCCAGCGATGCCGAACCACCGGATAGGAACCGCCGTAGTAGGCGTACGCGGGTCGCACGACGCGTCGATAGCGGTAGCCGTAGGAGACAGGCGCGCTGTAGTAGGTGGTGGTGTAGCCGCCGCCCCAGCGATAGGGTTCGTCGTACCCGTCATCGTAGGCGTACGGGCCGCCGTAATAGCCGGCGCCGTAGTAGCTGGGACCGCCGTAATATCCGTAGCCGGGGCCCCAGCCGTACGCCGAGGACGCAAGCCCGCCGATCACGGCACCTGCGACCAGGCCACCCGCGATGCCAGGGCCCCAGCCACCACCTCGCCAGCGAGCTTCGGCGGGAGACGTCGTGGCCACCGAAGCCAGACCGAGTGCGCCGACCATGAGCGCCGACATTGCAATCTTCTTCATCGGAATTCCTTTCTCATTGCGTGCCCCGGCCGTTAACGGGAAAAATAGGCAATAGTTGCTGCGGCGGCGGCATTCGACAAGGCAGGACACGGGTGAACTTCCAGGTCACGGTGCTCAAGATCCTCGTCAGCTATCCCGACGGGTTCGCCGTCATGGCGGATCTCAAGCGGGACATGGCCATCCTGGCCACCAGCGGCCGCGAGTGGGCGGACAGAACTCGCCGCCTTGCCGCCCGCGCCCCCGATCTCGACCTCTTCTCGCAAGGACTCGTCGAGCGCTTGAACGGCGGATGGCGGATCACCGATACGGGACGCGCGGTGCTCGACTTCATGGAAGCAAGGCCTGTCGAAGCGAAGGCGGAGCTAGGCGCTTCCGCCGAAATCCCCGCCTCCGAGAAGGCCACTCCAAGGCTCCTCGCCTGGACAAAGGGCGCCCGAAGCAGGCGCCTGCAACGCCGCCGCGCGGCACGCGAAAAAGCAAGGGCGAAGGCGTGAACGCCTCCGCGCATCGATCGGGAAAAACCGGAAACTTTCGCCTGCGCATGGAGTTTGCGTCGACAGCAATGCGGCGGCCCGAAAATGTTCGACGATGAAGTGTTGAAGACGGCTGCGGAAACGGCGTGGACGGTATACCGCTCGCGTCACCCCGACGTCGATGCGCGAGATGATCGGCACTGCTTGCTGCAACGTCATCTGCAGAGGAGATGGGAAGAGCGACGAAGCGACTCCGAAGAACTCGCGAACTTCGGGATAGCGTATCTCGACCGTCTTCCTAGAGAGGGATGCTGACGCGGCTCAAGACGTTCGTTGCGCGGGTGGCTCGCTGAAGCACCAGGCCTTACTGGACTTTGCTGGCGATCGCCTGTCTCGCGTCCGCCGCGATCGTCATGGCGCTGCGCTTCGTGGTCGAAGGGCTAAAAAGCGGATGCGTCCATCCGAAGAAAACGGCCCGCTGGGTTTTTCCCGGCGGGCCGCTCCGGCGTCAACCGGTTCAGTGCATGTGAACCAGGAAATATCCGGCACCGCCGACGAAGATGACTGCGGGGACGGCCCACAACAAGACGACGGGCATGACGTTCTCCTTCATTCCTCAATTTTATCGGAAGGACCTGGCGGCCCTTCGGTTACTGCTCGGTGCAGATCTTCGTGGTCTTCACTGCGGATTCCGCCTCGACCTTGGTCTTGTACACGCCGTCGCCTACGACCGTGGTGGTGGTCGTTGTCGGCTTGCTGTCGACGACGGTGCACTTCTTCGTGGTCGCGTCGCGCACGATGTAGAACTCCGCGGCGCTTGCGGCCTGGGTACCAAGAGCGAAAGCGGCGAGAGCGCCGCACACGATCAGTTTCTTCATGATGCTTTCTCCTCCAGTAGTGATCAAGTAATCACGGAAACGAGAGGGAAGGCTGATAGTTCCTTTTTTTCCCGAAATCCGGCGCGACCTCCGAAGCCGCCTCGATGCAATTTTCGCGCAATCGAATATTGCTAAACGAAACGGATTGCCGCTAATTCCCGATTTGGAACCGCTGACACCATGGAATGTTGATGGGCACCCATGTTTCAGGAGGTTCAGATGAACAAACGTATTTTGTTGGCGACCACCGCCTTCGTCGCTATCGCTACTTCGGCTTTGGCCCAATCTTCGACGAACACTTCGACAACCGCCCCGTCGGCGCAGCGTCAGCAGGATTCTACGACGTCGACTTCGACGCCTGCGACGACGAACGCGCCGTCCGCGTCGACCACCAGTCCGTCGACGTCGAGCACGACGCCGACCGGCTCCGCCCAGACTTCGAATCCTTCGTCGACAAATTCGGCGCAGACGCAGGCCCCTTCGACCTCCAACCAGAGCGCCGCGGGTCAGTCGACGGGTTCCGGCAGCAACACCAGCACGTCGCAGGCGCCGGCAACTTCGACTTCGCCGAGCCAGGCGCAGACCAACACCACCAATCCGCCATCGAACCAGGCCCAGACCAGCCAGCCCTCCAGCGGCCAGACCCAGTCGGCCAATCCGCCGGCGACGGGCAGCAATCAGGCGCAGCAGAACCAGACCGGCTCGAACTCCACCAATGCCGCGCAGCGAACCGACGACCGGCAGAACAATGCCGACCGTTCGTCGACCAACGTGAACGCGTCGGTCAACATCAACGACCAGCAGCGCACCCGCGTCAGCCAGTCGATCGCGCGTCTAGACGTGAGACCGCTCACCAGCGTGAACTTCTCGGTGTCCGTCGGCACCGTCGTTCCGCGCGACGTTCGCCTGCAGCAGTTGCCGGCCGACGTCGTCGAGATCGTCCCGCAATACCGCGGCTACGACTTCGTCGTCGTGAAGGATGAGATCGTCATCGTCGAGCCGTCCAGCTACAAGATCGTCGCCACGCTGCCGTATTCCGGTAGGTCCACGGCGTCAGCGCCCGCCCGCAGCGAGGAGCGCAAGACCACCTTCAGCGATCGCGACCGCGAGGTGATCCGGAAGCACGCGAAGGCGCGCCCGGTCGAGCGCGAGAAGCACGTGACTACCGGCAGCACGGTCCGTACCGAGATCCGGACCGGCGAGCGCGTGCCCGAGGGCGTCGAGGTCGAGACTTTCCCCGAGGAAGTCTATCGCGACGCGCCGACGCTGCGGGAGTACCGGTACATCAACCGCGACAGCCACACCTACATCGTCGAGCCGCGCGAGCGCCGCGTGATCGAAGAGATCGACTGACCGTACCGAGAGGGCTTGTTTGAGAAGGAAGGGCCGCCCGCGCGGCCCTTCCGATCAAGGGAGTACCATATGTCTGCGATCGCGAAACTCACGGAACAGAAGAGACAGCTTTTGGAGCGCCTCGAGGCAGAGCCCGGACCCAACGAAAGAACCGAAATCCAGGCGCTGCTCGCGAAGATCGAGACGGCCCTGCGGCTTCTTGGAGCGGGGGTCGCTTAGGATTCCCGCGCCACTGGCGGACGAGTAGCGGAGGTGAGCAACTTTCGACAAATCGGCGATCAAGAGAAGTCGACCAGTGGCGGTCGGACCTGCCGGGCGCTACGCCGCGTGTTACACTGGCGTTTCCCCGTCGCGCAGGTGAACTCAGGTGCCGCGAAAGCTAAAGACCTACCAGACCTCGCTCGGATTTTACGACCTCGCGATCGCCGCGCCTTCGATGAAGGCCGCGCTGGAGGCGTGGTGTGCCGGCAGCAACCTCTTTCACCAAGGACACGCCACGGAGACCGAGGATCCAGACGTCGTCGCCGCGACCATGGCGAAACCCGGCGTGGTCCTGAAGCGGCCTGCCGGCTCCAGCGGGCGGTTCGCCGAACATGCCGACCTGCCGGACGTGGACGAAGGAGCCAAGCCCAAGAAGAGCCGCCGTCCGGAGCCGAAGCGACGAGCGGCTCCCAAGGCCAGCGTCGAGGATTCGCAAAAGGCCGCTGCGGCTTTCGAGCGCGAGCAGAAGCGGCGGGACGTCGAACGTCGCAAGGAGGAGGCGGCATGGGAGAAGGAGCGCGCCAGGCGCGAGAAGCTGGTCGACAAAGCCCAGGCGGCGCTGGACGCCGCGCAACGGGAGCACGAAGAAAGGTCCGAGGCGCTCGACGCCGAGCGGCGCGATGTCGAGAAGCGGATAGAGGCCGAGGACGCGCGCTGGGAAGCCGAAAGGGAGACACTCAGGGACGCGCTTCGCCGCACGCGGGAATAGGAGACGGGCGATCGGGGTAAGGTGGCAGACCTAGTTCAGTTTCGGAGGTATCCGCGGATCCAATTTGCGAAGCAGCCTTTCGACGGTCTGCCGTTGCTCCGCGATATCTTCGCGGACCATCTGCCTGAGAACGTCGGTTATGTCCTGGTCCGATTGAGTATCCGGCGACGTCGAGTTCGTCCTGCGCATGAAATGTCCTCCATCCTACCGGATGACGTCTTGATACGTTCCTGCGAGGAGCGCAAGGCGCTTCGCCATCAGTTCGACGGTCTTGCGCTCGTCGTCGTCCGCTTGGCTCGCTCCGCTGTTGCGCGCAAGCCAGTTTTCGATGGCCTGCAGTCGCGTCGCGAGCGCGACGGCGTCGTCGCCGAACCATCCGCTTACCATCGCCCTGAATTCGTCCCTCATCTCGCCGCAGATACGGACATGCAGGCAAAAGGTTTCGCGATGTCAGGCGCCCGGTTTGGGTTCCTTCCCGACGCTCTCCATCTGACCGCGGAGCTTTAGCGCGTATTCCTTGAGTTCGACGGCCAGGCGGCGGTTGTAGATGCGCGCCTCCTCCTCCATCGACAGGTTGCCGAGCAATTCGCTCTCTGCGGCTCTGGCTTCGATCTCTTCGACGCGCTCCTCGAGGTCGGTCAACAGAGACCTTTCACTTTGACGGGAAATGAGGGGATGGCCGGAGCCTTGGTCTCAACCGGCGCACGACTTATCGCCGGCCGCTGCGGGAACAACAAACGTCGATTTAGAAGAGCGATCCGCGGGCTGCGGGGCTTGAAAATGTGAGCGCTCCGACAGTACCGATTTTTCCCGTTCGGTTCTGCGACGCCGTCCCTCCGAATCTTCACGGGACGGCGCGAAACATCGCGCAGCACGCGAGAAGCGCCGGCATTTACTCGAAGGGGAGCCGGTCTACCAGCTTCCACGGCCCGTTGAGGTATTCCCAGACCAGAAGTCCGGTAGCCGCGCCGGCGCGCGGCTCGAAGCCCGTCGAGAGCTCCCGATGAAGCCGCCTCGCATCGTCGGCGGCGACCTTGTTCTGGATCGTCACATGCGGTCGCCAGCCTTGGCTGTCCTGGCTGGAAAACTCGCCGCCCATGGCCAGACGCGCTGCGGACCGGACCTGTTCAAGCTCCAGCGACCGGACGCGGATCGCGACCCCGAAGCCGAGCAGGAGCGGCGTATCCAGCAAAATCGGTATCGGGCCGAGTGGAAGGCGGACTTTGCACAGGCGCGCCGTCTGCGCCGACGAGAGACGGTGGAACAACGTGAGGTGCGCCGGCAACAGGTTGCGCTCGGGAGGAAAGTGACCCCGGCGTAGGCCGTCCAGCCAGGCGAAGCTCGTGAGATCCAGTTCTGCGGTGAGGAGGAACGTCGGCGTCATCTCAATTCGGATATCGCGATCCGCCTGTCTTCAGCAATCTCCGTCCGGACATTCGGGATAGGTGTCGCCGATGCCATCGAGCACGTCGCGAAGCGCAGCAGCAGCTTCATCGGCGGGAACGCCTTCGGGAGGATGCCGGCGTGCGATGTCGACCGCCCGGTTGCGGGCGTGGGGATCGGCCCGGTCCTTCGCCAAGCCATGCTCCTCGCATTCGTGGATGGCGCCGGCGTCCTGCAGCACGTGGATCGCCCATCCGCCCAGCGTCCGGATCGCCTTCGGTGTTTCCTTCGTCTTGAGCATCGAGATCGCTCCTGCAGGACGAATTCTCCCGCCCACCGCTCGTTCCGGGCGGTAAGCACACGGCAGGGATTCGCAATCGGCAGGGCTGAAGCTTGTCCACGTGTTCCGCCCATCCGATGACAGGTTGGGCCGGAGGAGATGTTACTGTCGAGGAGGCGAAAAGCCTTCGATCCGGAGCGTCGTCGACATCGCGACGAACGGCACTGCCCAAGCCGCCGCGACGTTGCCGAGCATCACTATCGTCAGGACAGCCTGCGTCATCATCCCGGCAACCTCCGAAAAGCGGCGGCCCAGGGCCGCCGCAACCGCATCGGGACGCCCCCGCCGCGCGGCGGGTCATCGTCATTGCCGTCCAGCTTACGCAATGCGGCGAGGATGTCGGCGAGACGGATGGGGCGCTCCATGCCGGGTATCTCGCGCAAGGCGGGACAGGATTCGACGGCGAACATGTCCGACGCCCACGACGACAGAATGATCCGCTTCTCCGAGGCGGACAGCGCGGCATCGCTCAGGACGTCGTCCGGAGATGCGTAGTGGGCGGCGGGGTGGAAAAGATGATGGAGATTGCCAGCGTTGGTATTCGCATTGGTCATAGGTCGTCTCCCTTCTTACGCTCCTTTCAAGGGATGGGTTTGGCGAGCGCGGTGGCGGCGGGGTCGCCGCCGCCCCAAGCCGTCAGGCGGCCTTCTTCTGCTCGATCTGTTGAGTTGTTCCGGTCGCGCCGGCGATCTGGATGCGGCGCGGCTTCATAGCCTCCGGCACCTCGCGGACGAGATCGATGACGAGGAGACCGTCGCGGAAGGCGGCATCCTTCACCTGCACATAGTCGGCCAGGTTGAATACGCGGCGGAACGGCCGCGCGGCTATGCCCTGGAAGAGGTACTCGCCCGCCGGCTTGTCCGGCTTGCGCCCCTCGATTGTGAGCGCGTTCTGCTCGGCGGTGACGGAAATGTCGTCGGCGCCGAAACCGGCGACCGCCAGGGTGATGCGGTAGTGGTCCTCGCCGGAACGCTCGATGTTGTAGGGCGGGTAGTTGTCGTCCGTGGCCTGGCGCAGCGCGCTGTCGACGAGACCGGCCAAGTGGTCGAAACCGATGGTGGAGCGCCACAGCGGCGCGAAGTCGAAGGTCGTCCTCATATCCAAGTCCTCCAAAGAGCAAGTTGGTTACGAAGGAACGCAGGACGTCGGTCCCAAGACTTCCGGCCTGCGCCCGCGCGGGACCCTGGAAGGCGACCCGCACACCGCTCTCGCGGCGAAAAACGAGATAGAAAAACGCAAGAACCGTTCAAGAGGGTCGGCGAAAATTTTTTGAACTAAGCGAGTAGCGATCCGCGGAGCGTTCGCGCCCGCACCACTGCCATCTTGACAGCGTCCGGCCGCCGAATATCTTTTGCGCAGGGAATTCTTTTCCCGTTCTCGAACCCCGAAGGACTTGGAAGACCGTCAGGAGTGGCGATGATGCTCGACGAAGATTTTGCCCGTATCCGTGCGCACCGAAACAACATCCACCGCTATCGCAAGCTGCTGAAGACGCGGCTCTCGGATCTCGAACGCCGGTTCATCGAACGGCGGCTCTCCGAAGAGAACTCGGCGCTTCGGACGCTGGTGTCCAGCACCTTCCCTCTCACGTTCGACATGGCTGAAGCGCCCACACCGGCGATCGCGGGAGCCGTGTCATGACCGCGGTACGAGAGTTGCTCATCCGCGGCAGCGAGAAGGTCGTCGGGCACTATCGGCTTCTGCTCGCCGGCGCCAAGACCGAGAGGGAACGCGCGTTGTACCTGGAGCGGATCGAGCGCGAAGAACGTCTTCTCGATCAGCTGCGCGACGGTTTGCCTATGCGGGATGCGGCATGACCTCCGCCGACGAGGACGGCTTCGCCGGCTACAACATCGCGCTGCGACAGCGCGACCGGAGGAGCGGTGATGGTATCCCTATCGGAGTGCAGCCGCGCGGGCGCTAGATACAAGGGGGAGCGGGCGCAACCGCTACGCCTTGGGGATAATCCGGCAGAAGCAAGTCTCTGCGCAGGTAGAGGGCGCACGAACGTCGCTCAGCGATCCGGCTGGCTAGGATCGCGATCTTGACGATACCTTGGTCGCTGGACCATCGTTCGGTTGTGGCCAAACGAAGAAAAGCCTGATCCGATTCCGTAAAGTACCTGATCCGGTCTGCCGAACTGACGATGTCCTGTTAGGATGGTAGTGTGGCGATCTCGTCCGTTCGGCCGGTGGTCGTTGGCTGCACGGTACTGCAGACTTTGAGGCGCCCGACCCTGCGCGAGTTCACATATGCTCCCCCATCCTCCCGGAATTACGTTCAATTCTTGATTGCAGCTGGGCCAGATCAATGAAGTCATCCGCCTGCCGTCTTAGCTCATCTGCGATCACCGTTGGCTGGGTCGAACAGCTCGAAACAACCGTTACGCGGACGCCGCGTCGTTGGACGGCCCTGACCAGCGAACTGAACCCACCGTCGCCTGAAAACAGGAAAATCTCGTCTAACTGTTCCAACAATTGCATGACGCCGACTGCGAGATCGATGCCCATACTACCTTTGAATTTTCGGCGGCCCCGTTCGTCAGAAAACTCCTTGACTGGCTTTGAGACCACCGTGAAACCGTTATAGTCGAGCCAGTCGAGCAGAGGTCGAACTCCGGAGTAGTCCTGGTTGTCGACGATCGCGGTGTAATAGAAGGCTCGTAGGACGTTCGCCCTGCCTCGAAATTCGCCGAGTAGCTTTCGGTAATCGACATCGAAGCGCAGGGCTCTTGCGGTCAAATGGAGACTGTCCCCGTCAATAAAGAGTGCGGCAGTCCGCTGGCTCTGATTCATCCGTGAGCTATCCATCGCGTTTTGAGCCAACGCTGATGCATCAGCCGCTTTCATCTCGCTCGGCCGCTTGGGAACAATCAGTCGGCCTATTGGGCACGATTCGACGTTAAGCAGAGGTCATCAACCTTCGGAGATTGAACTAGATCCGTGGTTCGCTCGTCGCGGACATGGAATACCGGAAACCTAGTTCAGAGCGATCTGTCTTGCTGATACGCAAGCCCGCAATAAAAATGTCCAGCGCCCGCTCGTAAGCCTCATCGTAAGAATATGTATGTAAGAACGCGTCCATGAATTCGTGCAAAGCAAAGCCGCGGACCAGGCATCGGAGGATTTGCAGAGCGTCATCGCCTTCACGGCCGTGGAGATTACATTCAGCGAACACGGCGACCATGAACTCGTGGAGTTCCTGATAAGCTCGGCGCCATTCCGGACATTCGCCTAAAGGCGCACGAAAAGTTGCTGCAGCCAGTCCAGGGTGCTCGACCGCAAACCGGCGCATTTCACCGGCGACTGCCCTAAGCGCCGAAAACGACGATTTGCCGCTCCGTATGCTTTCGAGCCGACCTAACAGATTCCGGAACGACTTGATCGCGAAGAAGCGCCGGATCTCCGGGATGCTGATGCGTGGCTCACCCGAAGCGAGCTCCAATTCGGCCGCAATGTCGTCTGCAAGCCGCTTGTCCCAGTTCGTAGCCAGGATCTCATCGATCGAGAAGTCGCGCGGGTGCTTCATCGAGCTGATTTCTTTCCAGTGCGTAGCAAGACGGCTGCCGTTCATAGTTGACTTCAAGTTCGTTCCCGCGGACCCAGACCCGCTTGCATCGTCGAAAGACCGGCTTCGGGCTTGACGCGAAAATAAGAAAGAACGTGGTTAGGTTTCGCGGATCTCGGACCAATAATCGCGCTCCGCCATCCCAGACGCTTAGAACTTGGCAATCGGTCGACCATGACTCGTCAAGGGCGACGCACCACGCATCCAGTGGATCAGTGAACGTGACCCTTTTTGATTCGGTGCGAAGTGCTGGGAAGCCCAACGTATGAGGTCGGCTCTTCGCGGCATCCAATCCGTTCGATTTCCTGGGAGTTATCGACGGCGGTTTCTCTTCGTGTTCTGACGTGTTCAGCATCGTTGCACGGCGCAAGTAGTTTTACGGGTCTTAGAAGGGAACTTTCGGTCGTTATTTGACAGTTGGCTAAGGAGGGCTCAGTTCTGAAATTCGAACAAGGTGAACATAAGCCGCTCCTGGCACGGCGCTCGGTTGAATGAGCGCCATTGCTCGGCCAAACGACGGTAAAGGACTCGTTACGTGCAGACAGTTTTCTCAACCGAGAAGGTCCATGCTCGCGACCGGTTTGACTATTGGCATAGCGTCGCTTGCCAAAGGATCGTGGAGCACGAGACGATCCCGGCGGATCGGTTGAACTTTACCGCCTCAATTGAGGTGGGTGGCTTGGGCAATCTGGAGCTAGTCCAGTTCCACAATTCCCCTATGCAGGTAAGCCACACGCTGGCGCACTCGACTCGAACGCGTTCCGACCAACTGTTCGTGTGTTATCAGGTCTCTGGATCCGTCTTCATGGCGCAAAATGCACGTGAGGTGACCTTGAGCGCGGGAAACCTTACGTTGATCGATCCATTGCTTCCCTATGAGTGCAGATTTCTTGATGGTTCAAAGACGCTTGTTCTGAAAGTGCCGCGGCTCGAGTTGCGGGCCCGCCTTGGTCGAAATCGGGAACTTGTCGCCCGTCTCGTTCGTCAGGTGCGGGTCGATGACAGCCTGACACTGAGGCTCACAGCAATGCTGCCCTCTCTCGCCGGGAAGATGAAGCCTGTCGCGGAGGAGATGGTGGGCAATCATGCCGTAGACCTGATTGCCCTGTCCATCGCCCGAACTCTTGAGGGGGATACTGTTCGTGTTTCGTCATCAAAGGCAGTTTTGCTCGCTCGCATTCGTACGTCGATAGAAGCGCGGCTTACCGATTCGAATTTACACGCTCAGGACATAGCTGACGCGGTCGGCATCAGTGTTCGCTATGCGAATGAACTTTTGTCAGCGCAAGACACGTCCATCATGCAACTGGTGCTGACAAGGCGTCTGGCCCGGTGCCGATACGCTCTGGAAGATCCCGATCAAGCTCATCGTACCGTGAGCGAGATTGCATATGGGTGGGGATTCGGCGATCTCACTTATTTCGGCCGCAGGTTCAAAGCCGCTTACGGCATCACGCCAAGCGAATGCCAGATGCTGGCTCGCCGGATGTAAGTAATCACGACCTGCAGCTGACGATTCCTGCGCATCTGTTAACGTCGATAGCATCGAGCGAACTACTCTATTGCGGCCACTGACTTTTTCGGTGCGCTGCGACACCATCGATGCAGCGGTTGGCGCCTGACGTTGGCGTGATTGGGCTCTCGCTTCAATCAGTCGCGGCGGGGTGCCGCGTTCGCGCCCGACTAAACAGATCGATCATTGCGCGGTTGAAAGCCGGGATATCGTCAGGCTTTCGGCTGGTCACCAGACCTGGATCGGTCACTGCTTCCTCATCCACCCACTGCGCCCCGGCGTTCCGAAGGTCGATCTCGAGTGACGGCCAGGATGTCATGCGCCGGCCGCGCGCTGCATCGGCATTGATGATGGTCCATGGACCGTGACAGATTGCCGCCACAGGTTTGCCTGCATCAAAGAAGCTTTTCACGAATGCGACCGCCTTTGGCTGCATGCGCAAGGAATCAGGATTGATGACACCGCCGGGCAGGAGCAGCGCGTCGAAATCCGCCGGACTTGCGTGGTCCAGGTGCACGTCGACCGACAGCTCATCGCCCCAATCGGTGAAGTTCCAGCCGCGAACGCGACCCGTCTTCGGTGAAACGAGGCTGGTTTTGGCGCCAGCCTCGTCAAGCGCCTCCCGCGGCCTGACCAGTTCGACATACTCGAACCCGTCGGTGGCAAGAATGGCAATCTTTTTGTCTTGAAGTGGTCCGGCCATGGTTCGTCTCCCTCGTCTAAGCGCGCATCAAGCGGAAGCTCGCGCATGTACGCGTTCACCGGTCCCCCTCGTCGATGCGAGCTTGGTGGTGTTGTGTGGATCGATCACGTATTTCTTGGCCGATCCGTCATGGAAGCTCTGATATGCTTCCACCGCTCTCTCGAGTGATATGACTTCGGTATTCAGAAGTCCCGTGAGATACGGCAGCCGGTCCCAAAGAATGGCCATCATCAGCTCGCGATTGTAATGCATGACTGGGCACTGACCGGCGGTGAAAGATGGCGATTTGACCCAAGCCGCGGGGAAACCTAAGGCCATGAAGCCCTTCTTGTTGAGTTCGTTCGGTGCACCCGGATCGAGATTGGTATAGACGCCAGGGATGCCCATGGCGCCTGCGGGCTTGATCACCTCCATCAAGGTGTTGAGGACAGCCTCCTCCTCGTTCTTTCCGCTGCCGTCCGGCCCATAACCGTGGCATTCCAGTCCGACACAATCTACGGCGGCGTCCACCCAACGCGAGCCGCTGCCGAGGATCTTCTCGATCTGATCGGGAACGGGCGTGGCGCTCGAGGGATCAACAACCTCGTAACCGGTGTTCTTGACAAGATCGCGCCGCGCCTTGTTGTGGTCGCCGACGATAATACAGGAGGCTCCGAGCAAGTGTGCGCTGGCCGCAGCGCAACGTCCGACCGGGCCGGCGCCGGCAATGTAGACTGTTGATCCGGTGCCGACGCGCGCCTCGACACAACCGTGATATCCGGTAGGCAGGATGTCCGATAGCAGAGTGAGATCCCTGATCTTCTCGATCGCCTGCTCCTTGTCAGGAAATTTCAAGAGCTGGAAATCTGCCCAGGGCACCATCATGTATTCGGCTTGGCCGCCCTGCCATCCACCCAGATTGAAGCCGTACGCTCCGCAATATCCGAGCTCCTCATTGGCGTTGAGACAAACATCGGTATGACGTTCCTTGCAGTTCCGGCATGTGCCACAGGCAACGTTGAAAGGCACAGAGACGATGTCACCAACCTTGATGCGCTCCACATGCGAGCCCACCTCGACCACTTCGCCCGTATTCTCATGACCCAATTGCATTCCTGAGGGTGCAGCGAAGCGGCCATGATAGATGTGCAAGTCGCTGCCGCAGATATTCGTTGTGATCAGCTTTAGAATAACAGCATGTTCGATCTTCTTCCCTTTGGGGTCCGCAAGCTTCGGATATCCTCTGTCCTGGACCTCCAGTTTGTAAGGCCCTAGAAACGTGACTGCACGGTTGGTTGCGGCCATGGCTTGCTCCTCATAGGATCCGCTTGAAAACGGTGGCGCTACTCTTTCGTTCACGAAAATAAGCGACCCAGAAGAATGGCGCCTTGGCAAACGTCAATCTTTTGCGGGCTGCTCGTTGACTTTCGATGTCCACGGTAACAGGGAGCGACCGGGCCGCTTGCCTATGGAGAAGGTCCGGCCGAAGCCCGTTCTGGCAGAACGCAAATCGAGCTGTCTGATTCTGACAGCCCCATTCCAGGGGCTCGGCCGAGCCGCAGATCAGGAAATCGTCCTGACGCCGATGGAGTCAAAGGAGGTCGCCAGAGGCTATCGGGCTTAAGCGCCCTCAAGCCGACAAGGGCGAAATGATCGTAAGGATCAACGACTTCATCTTTGGCAAGGATGGCAACATCTACGCCATCCTCGCGGTCAGCGGTCGCGTTGGCCCCGGTCGTCATCTCGTCGCAATTACCTTCCGTGTCCTCAAGCTCGACGATCCACGCGGGGAGATCGTGCTTCCAGGCACCATCAGGCAGCTCTTGGAAAACTGCCTTCTCGGCAGCCCATAGCGCCACCGTGGCTCTTTCCTCTAGGCTGTTTCTTCCCGTCGGCAATCGCTGTCGCGTATCAGCGAATACACCACACCCAGCGCGAGGATAACGGTCGCGAATGCCAGCGTGTGCAGGGCATCCGTTTCGTTCAAATCGAGAATGATGATCTTTCGGCAGATGGCAAGCAGCGCGATCACGATCACGGACCGGATCTGCACCACTGCCTCTCGACGTTCAGCCACGACCAACAGGGACTTCTTGAACTCCAACGCAATGATCACGGTAAAGATCATGCCGAAAACGGCCTGGAATACCCTGAAATCAGACGGATCCAGACTGCCCGCCAGCACCAGCCCGAACAATATCTTTAGGCTCAGTGTCCAGACCGCCGCGACCACTACGATCGCAATCAGGAACGTCAGGAAGAGCACTACAGCGTGCTCAAACCATTGATAAAGTGACGTCAACCCGAACTCGCTCTTCGTCTCCTGGAATGCATCCTTAGTCGACATGATCGCCTTCGCCCTCTTCCTTTCGCTGACCTGACGCGCATTGTCGCGCCTAGCCGTCAGCCGGGACCGCACGGGACCATATAGCCGGTGAATATTCTTCCGCCTTGACTGCTGTCAGCAGATGTCCGGCGCTCATGGTGCCACGCTCATCACTTTTTACGCGATCCAATTGAGAACCATCAATGCACGGCCCTTTGGCACTTGCGATGCTCCAAATGCGAGGTGTCCCACCCTCGCTGCCCGTTCCCGGGCGTCCTCCCTTGACTTGGACCGCCAGCACACAGCTGCGCGGTCCTTTCTTTTCCACGTGAATGCGAGATCAGGTATCGCCGGCGCGGATCAGCGAACCCCTATGGTCAGCAGAGCAGCATGATCGTCGCTGACGGATGGGACGAGCAGCGAGAACTCGTCCCCCATCTACGAAGGGTGCCCTGGATCCAAATGGTAGAGCGGCGTCTTCTTGGCGCGCTGCGGCGTCATCTTGGCGGGGTCTGGCGCTCCGGGAACGCCGCGCGGCCCCAACAGCTCGCGTTGAATGTCATCTTCTGACTTCTCGGGTTCAACCCCGTTCATGGGAGGGTCTTTCGGCATGCTCTTCTCCTTCTCGACACAAAGTACTCCGCGCCCCAGCTCATCATGGTGCTCGCGAGGCGCCGGTCCTGCCATTTAGGAGGACTACGTAAGGCCTCCGCCATTCGAATTGTTTCGCAACACGCAAAGCTTGATAGCTGTCAAGGCACGTCGTGGTGGCAGGTCGCTAGTATGGCCGGACCTGGAACCGACGGCTATTCTTGGAGCTAGACATGACCAGCACGACCTTCAACAGTAATGCTGACTTCAACATCGACTCGGCCTCCGCGATGCTTGCCAAGAACTGGTGGCTGTTCCTACTGCGGGGCATATTCGGAATTGTTTTCGGGTTACTCGCTTTTCTCTTCCCGGGTCCCACCATGCTTTCGCTGGTGTTATTGTTCTCGGCCTACATGTTGGTCGACGGCATAGCAGGAATCATTTCCGCCGTTCGTGCGATGCGACGGAAGGATGAATGGGGACTGTTGATCTTTGAAGGCCTTCTTAATATCGCCGTCGGCGTTGCTGCCTTTATCTGGCCTGGCCTGACGGTGCTTGCCTTTGTCTTCATGGTCGCCGCCTGGGCGATCATCTCTGGCGTGCTGATGCTGGCTGCTGGCTTTCGCCTCAAGCTTGATCATGGCCGCTGGTGGATGGTTCTGGGCGGGCTGTTGTCGCTCGTTTATGGCGTGCTGCTGGTCGCTATGCCGCTGATTGGGGCGGTGGTGCTTACGTGGTGGATGGGAGCTTACGCGATGGCCTTTGGTATTGCGCTGGTGGTGCTGTCCTTCAAGTTGCGCGCGCGCCAAAACGAGCAGACTGGCTCACTCGCCGCGGCGGCGTGAGCCATCTCGACGGCGGCAAAGTTAGTGCGGCAGCGCAATATGTCGCGGTGGGCCATCTCCGGACTCATGCACCGCAGCAAGGGCGGAACTACTCGACAACCTCATCGGCGAGGGCGGCACGGTGACCGCCGAGAGCGTTCGCCGCCGCCCGCGTGGGCTTACCGCCGTTCGACAATGACTGTTCCCCTCACCACGAACACGGTCCGGTCGCCGTTAGTTACTTCGGTGGCGACATAGGTGTTGCGGGAACGCGCCGCAGCTCTTTTCAGGTCGGCCGGCATCCGCTGCACGGCTCGGTGACATGCTGTCCCATCGCTCGGGAATAGCTTTCCACGCAAGTCTTCAATCTTTTGACCGCGCACATGCTGATGAAAGAAGTAACGAGGCATTTGGGCCTCCTTTCTCCATTCAAGAGTCAATGAGCGGCAGAGCGGTTTGTTCAAAAGTGAACTTTTGGGGTAGCCCGGGAAACTCCGACGCCCAAGCGCCGGAGCCCCAGTGGCCTCGGTACTCCCGGTGCACCGGGGATCACCCCGGAAACCACCATCTCAGTCGATAGAGCGGCCGCGATGAACATTCGCTGAAAATCAACAATAGCTCCCAAGAGATTGATCGTCTAAGGCGGCGTTACCCTGCGGCGTATTGAACGGTGCGGATCAACTTGGCTCGCCAGGCAAGGTCCTCATAGCTCTCGGCGATGTTACAGAGCGATTCCTTGACCACATAGGATCTCCAGCTCTACTGGGCCAAGAGAGCGCGATAGTGGCGCAAGTAGTCCCGTGCCATCCGCTCCGCCGTGAAACGCTCTTCGAAACGCGCGCGGACGCGCCGGCGATCGATCTGCCCAAGCCGCGTCACAGTCTCAATTGCTTCGTCCTGGTTTTGGACGATGAAGCCTGTCACGCCTTCCTCTATAATCTCGGGCACCGAACCGGACCGGTAGGCAATGATCGGCGTTCCGCAGGCCATGGCCTCAATCATCACCAATCCAAACGGCTCGGGCCACTTGATTGGGAAGAGCAAAGCAGCGGCTCCTGCAAGGAACGGCTGTTTCGAGGCGTCATCTACCTCGCCGACGAGCTGGATTTGTTTGCCGTCGATCTGAGGCTCTATCCTCTCTCTGAAGTACCCACTTTCGGCGCGAGGGACCTTGGCAGCAATCCTAAGCGGCATTCTTGCTGCGAGAGCGATGCGGATAGCATCTTCGGGGCCTTTTTCGGCGGTCAAGCGCCCGAGAAACGCCAGGTATGATCCGGCAGCAAATGAGGCACGGAACTGGTCGATGGGCAGACCGTGATACACCGTTCCACACCAGTTTGCGCTTGCAAGCGGAATACGCTGATTTTCTGAGATGTATACAAAGCAAGCTTCTGGAAACTTGCTGGTCACGGCCGGCAGTCCCGGAAGGTCCAGCCGGCCATGCATCGTCGTGATAAACGGCACTCCTGCGCGATTGAGAATGGGGAGATGTAGCCAGTCGATGTGAGCATGAATTACGTCGAACTGATCGGCGCGATCAAAAATTGCTTCCAGTTGCGCAGCCAAAGCCGCATTCGGGTCTGAGCGCGGACGACCAAGGCGGAGTGCTCTTGGCCAGACTGGAAAAAGCGTAGCTCGGGTCCTGGAATCTCCGCTCGCAAAAAGGGTGACGTCGTGCCCGAGTTCGACGAGTGCATCGACGAGCCAAGCGACCACTCTTTCTGTCCCACCATAGAGCTTCGGCGGGACGCTTTCGGCCAGCGGAGCAATTTGAGCTATCTTCATTCAATCACTCCCAAATGGCGCTTGCGTTCCGGCCGCCAGCATTCAGACCGGCAAGCATCAGCGAAGGACCCTGGCGAGGGTCGCGTATATCAGTCGGAGTGCGTTCATTGGTCGATCCGAAACCAACGATACCCGTAGCCGTCGAGTTCGATCGTCGAGTCCTCGCAGGACTTCGATGAGTACACGCGATTGCCGAATAGATCAGTTAACTTGTGCGCCGCCGGGAAGTCATCGACTTGCGCTCGGCACTCGGACTGCGACAGGTTGTGCAATATCAGCACCGACTGACCTTCCCACTCGAATTTCTGAACCAGAATGGAGAGAGAATTCGCGTTCGGAAAACTCAGATCACCCCACCCAACTTCCGTGCAAGACTTGCGCAATTCGACGAGGCGCCGCATCCAGTTGAAAAGAGAGTCCGGATCGCGCTGCTGGGCGGCAGCGTTGACCTTGGACGGCGCGTACTCGGCATCTTGGATCATGTCGTAACGCAATCCGGCCGCCGGGCGAGTAGAGAATCCACCGGTTTCATCATCCGTCCATTGCATGCAAGTCCGCACCGGCCATCGCTCCGGAAGCGCGAGATTGTCGCCCATTCCCAATTCATCTCCGTAATAGATGACCGGTGTGCCTGGGAGACTGAAGAGCAGGCTATATGCGAGTTCGATCTGCCGGCGGTCATTGCCAAGGATGCAGGCCAGACGCCGACGAATCCCTCGTCCGTAAAGTTGCATTTTTCGGGATGGAGCAAAGGCAGCATAGACTTCCTCACGCTCTTCAGGTTTCAAACGCCCCAGGTCAAGCTCGTCGTGATTGCGCAAGAACTGGGCCCACTGAGCGAACGGTGGCAACCGAGGTAGTGCGGCCAGACACCACCGGAGTGGCTGGGCATCTCCGCGCGCAAGCGCAAGAAATAGGTGCTGATTTAGGAGAAACGCGAATAGAAGGTGTATGCGCGATCCACTGCCGAAGTAATGATCGAGCTCGGAAGGGGCAACATTCGCTTCAGCCAGCAATACAGCATCACCTTTGCGCCATGACAAGAAGTCACGAAGCTCTCCAAAGAACTCGTATCGGCGCGTTGCCGGACGGTCCGGGCGTATCTCCTCAACAACGAAAGGGGCGGCGTCGATACGAAATCCCGACACGCCAAGTTCAAGCCAAAAGCCGACGATTTTGAAAATTTCTTCGCGAACGGCGGAAGATGCAATGTTCAGATCGGGTTGGTGCTGGTAAAAGCGGTGATAATACCAGGCTCGGGCGCAAAGATCGTAAGTCCATACACTCAGCTGCACGCCCGGAAATACGACGCCCTCCGTGCTGTCTTCCGGTTCCGTGTCTGACCAGACGTAGTATTCGCGAAATGCCGACTGAGGATCGGCGCGAGCCTGCTGGAACCACGGATGCTGCTCAGAAGTATGGTTGATTGGGAGATCGATTATCAACCTCATACCGCGCAGGCGCGCTTGATGGCTGAATTCGACGAAGTCGCCGAGCGTTCCAAGGGCGGGCGCTACATTGTAGTAGTCCGTCACATCGTAACCATGATCGAGCCCTGGACTTGGATAGAATGGAAGCAACCACAGGCAATTCACTCCCAGCTGGGCAATATGATCGAGGTGCGCCACTAATCCTTTGAAATCGCCGACACCGTCTCCGTCACCATCTTTGTACGTAGCCACGTTCAAGCTGTAGATCGCAGCGTTCTTGTACCAGAGGTCGAGCATCGGCAGCCCTTGCCTTGTCTACAGAGACCTTCTCAGACGACTTCAGATGCAGCCGGAAGTAATGTTTCGCTCCCACTGCTGCCTGACCATTAGAGCGCAATTATGCGGCGATCGTATTGGGATACTTTCTACCGAGTTGGCGCTCCATTGCATCGCGGCGCACAATTCGGACGGTTCGAATCCCAATCAGAGCAATGATACCGCGCTGCTGCAGATCTGAAAAAGCACGACACACAGTCTCCACGGACACCGCCAGGTACTCGGCGAGATCATACCGCGTGAGCGGAAGCCGTATGTCTCCCCGTTGATCTCCATAGCGCCTCTCAAGCAGCAGCAGGAACGCACTCACCTTGTCCACCGTCGTGACCCCCCCGAGGACAACGAGCTGCTGTCGGGTACGTTCTATCGATTGAAAGGTGATCTCTCTCACTTCTCTTGCGAACTGGCGGTCGCGCTCGCCGAGATTCTCAAGCCGCGCTCCGGAATAGCCCGCCAGCACTGTCTCTTCCGAAACGGCCTCAATCGCCTCTTCTCTCTGGTTGCTCCCGACAAAGAAAAAATCTCCCACCAGCATTAGGTCCAGGATCTGCCGTCGTCCATCGGTGCGGACCGTCGACCATCGCATGGAACCTGCAATCACGTAGTACCAATGTCCCGCGGTACCGTCGTCTTCCGGAACCTGCTGGTCGCGGTTCAATTTGACGATTGCCGCCGAGCCGTCGAGCCGCTTCAGCGCGTGCGGCTGTGCGGCGAGCATCCTTCGATAATAGTCCGCTGGGTGGATTATCGGCTTCATTTCTCTGTCCCTCATCTTCCGCGCACTGCGGCTGGAACGATCCGCTCGAACGCAATCAACTCTCAACAACACAACCGCGTAAACGTGGGAAATCTTCGTGCGTAAAAATACGTAACGGCGCCCAAGCCCTACGGCATTGAAACCTAAGGCGCGGTCAATGACGAGAATGCTTGGACCGCCAACGGCATTTTCGTCGCTCGTGCGTGAGGCAGACAACATGACTCTGTAGGAACAATTGCCTTCGATTTCGCACTGCACGCAACTCTTGCTCAAGAGCTCACGCTCTCCTCGTTGGGAGGACGGCCAGTTTCACCACAATCGCGTATGCCCTCTGGCCGAAATAGATCCTCATCTCCAGATCGCGGCGGGACGCGCCGAGTTCGCAGCCGGAGCCGGCATGTTCTGGCAGATGCACGAGGCGCTATTCCAAAATCAGCACATCGCGAACGAGTCGATCATTTCCCTGATCGGCCGCGAGCTTGGCTTTGCAGCGATGCCCTGCAAGGTGCCCTTGACCGGGCGGCATCGCGACACGCTCCACGATAGCCCTCTTGGCGGTGTGTGCGACGGAATCATCGCCTCCCTATTTCTTCACCAACGGTTTAAGGCACGATGGTCCCTACAACTTCGCCTCTCTCGAAATCGATCCACGCGGAGGCTGCCGCAAATGGGGCACGACGGTTGGGCAATCGGGCCATTCGGTCGCAGAGTCGATTAAAGCGATCCGCAAATTGACAATGGTCAGTGCGCCCCTGGTCCAAAGGGCGTACTCGCTAAGCCACTGTCAGTCACAGGAGCGCGACATGGAAGCAACCATCCCCCGTCCCCTTTCGAAGCTCATCATCAGCGCAGCCAAACCGTGCCGGCGGAACGCCGCGAAGTGGACGCGATTTTCGGGCCTGGCGACACTTGCCGGAATATTGGCTGTCCTCAGCATCAATCCCGCCCTGCCGCAGGCTGGCGTAGCTCTCGTCAAGGTCGACTTAAGCGTCGTCTCTCAGGGCTATCGAATGAGCAAGCTGATCGGCAGCACCGTCATCAACGACAAGAATGAGAAGATCGGCAGCCTAGACGACGTGATTGCCGCCAAAGATAAGAAACAACTCGACTTTGCGATCCTGCAGGTCGGCGGCTTCCTCGGCGTAGGCGGCCATCTGGTCGCAGTCCCATTTGAAAGCCTCGTAATGGACGACACCGGCAGCAAGGTCACCCTTCCTGGCGCATCCAAAGAAGAGCTCAAGAAGCTATCGGAATTCCACTACCGATCCTCTTGACGGTTGCATCCTATGTCGACGTCAAGATCAACCGACACGATCCTGGACCGTAGCCGTATCCGCGAAGTGACCGGCGTCTTTCATTCACGACGTGCGCTCGATGACGCGGCCCAGGATCTTCTTCTGTCGGGATTCGATCGCTCGGACATCGACATCAGCGCATCTCCCGACGAAGTGCAGCGACGGCTGAATTACGCGGTGATCCCTCCGGCCGATCTCGCCGACCTGTCGACGACGCCGAGACAACCTTTCTTTGGCAGCGATGATTTGCTTGGCGCTGAAGCCGTCGCCAGCAGCGTTCTCGGCTGCATCGCAGCGGTTGGCTCCGCTCTTTTCCTGATAATCAAAGGCTATGAGGTTATGGCAGTCGCCATGTGGTCGATCCTGATCGGGATCTTCACAGGTGCCGTCGTCATAGTGCCCATATACCGACTACTGCGCCGCGTGCGCGCCAGAGGCTTGGAGCCGGTGGCAGAATGGGATGGCGTCTTGATATGGGTTCGGGGTCGCGCACCTGAGAAGGAAGCTCAGGCCCAGGAGATTCTAATGCGGCATGGCGGGCAGGCCGTGCATGTTCATGAAATCGATCTGGAAAAGCGGCCGGAAGATCTGCCGCTGCACTCACTTCGTCCGGATCCCTGGCTGGGTGACGAACGCCTCGGGCGACCGTAACGAGGCGGCGACACATGCCACGCCTGCGTCATTTCTCCCAGCTGTTCTCACTCCGTCACACAGGTCATCGCTGGCGACCTTCATCCAGTTCGGCTTTACGAGCTCAAGCGAGAAAGTCGGGACGGAAGTTGACGGTCGTCATGGCTCGCTCGCTCGTCACGCGTAAATTGCCCCCACCGACGACGACGGAGCCGCGCCGAGAATGCCGCTCGCAAAAGCCAGGAGCCAATCATGAAGTCAGACCGTGAGATCGAACGTGATGTCCGCGACGAACTGAAATGGAATCCAGACCTCGATGCCAGCGACATTGCCGTTTCGGTCAAGGACGGCGTGGTCACGCTTGCAGGTTTCACGCACAGCTACGCCGATCGACTTGAGGCCGAGTCAGCGGCGAAGCGCGTAGCGGGCGTTCGCGCCGTAGCCAACGACATCGAGGTTCGGCTGCCATCGATCGATCAGCGCCCGGATCCCGATATCGCACGCGACGCCGTCACCGCGCTCAAGTCGGAGCTTCCGATCTCTCACGAAAAGATCAAGGCGACCGTCAGAGACGGCTGGATCACGCTGGAAGGTTCCGCTGAATGGCAATATCAAAAAACCGCAGCTGAAAACGCGGTCCGCAAGGTCAAAGGCGTCAAGGGCGTCATCAACGTGATCATGGTCCAGCCGAAAGTCCAACCCTCCGAACTCAAGCGTAAGATCCAGGACGCCTTTAAGCGAAACGCGGAAGTCGACGCCAACCGGATCCAGGTCGAGGCTAACGGCAGCGAAGTGGTCCTTAAGGGAACCGTACGCTCCTGGATCGAACGGGAGGAGGCCGAGCGTGTCGCCTGGTCGGCGCCCGGCGTGAGCAGGGTCGACGATCGCATCGTCGTGAGCCCCTAGAACCGAGAGTTGCATCGCAAGCTGAAAAAGGAGAATCCAATGAGGTTACGATCACTCGTCCCGTCTCGTGATGCAGGAATGCTGATGCGGCCCGACTTTGGCCTTTTCGGCCTGCACCGGGAAATTGACCGTCTGTTCAGCGAGTTTTCGCAGGGCTTGGGCCCTAACGGACAGCAGCTCGTGCCGAACATCGAAATCGCGGAAACAGACAAGGCGATCGAAGTCACCGCTGAAATGCCGGGGCTCGAGCGCAAGGACGTCGACATCTCCATCGAGGACGATACGCTCACCATTCGCGGCGAGAAGAAGGTGGAGCAGAACACGGACAGCGGCAAGGACAAGAGCGACAAGAATGTCCAGCATAGCGAACGCAGCTACGGCGTGTTCCTTCGCGTGCTGCAGCTGCCGCCCGGCATCGACCCGTCCTCCGTCCAAGCGACGATGGCCAATGGCGTCCTGAAGATCACGATTCCAAGGCCTGCAAAGCCGGAACCGAAGAAGATCGAAGTCAAGGAAGCTGCTTGACCGTCGGCGCGGCGAGACGCCCGAGCCATTTATCTCCTCACAGCCCGGCTCGAAGCGTCTCGCCTCCCGTCCCCAAACATCCACGACGGTGCAGCCGTCCGCCGCATTCACAATCCGAAGGAATCTGATCATGGCAAAAGCAATCGGCATCGATCTCGGGACCACCAACTCTTGCGTGGCCGTCATGGAAGGCAGCAAAGCCAGGGTCATTGAGAATGCCGAAGGCGGGCGCACCACGCCGTCCATGGTGGCCTTCACGGACGATGGGGAAGTCCTAGTCGGGCAGCCGGCGAAGCGGCAAAGTATCACCAACCCCGAGAACACGATCTACGCCATCAAGCGCCTGATCGGCCGGCGTTACGACGACCCGATCACGGCGAAGGACAAGACCATGGTGCCGTATCACATCGTGCCGGGCGACAACGGCGACGCTTGGGTTGACGTCCGGGGTAAGAAATATAGTCCGAGCCAGATCAGCGCTTTCATCCTCACCAAGATGAAGGAAACCGCGGAAGCCACTCTTGGCGGCGCCGTCACACAGGCCGTCATCACCGTGCCCGCGTATTTCAACGACGCACAGCGCCAGGCAACCAAGGACGCTGGCCGGATCGCCGGGCTGGAGGTCCTGCGCATCATCAATGAGCCGACTGCGGCCGCCCTGGCCTACGGTCTCGACAAGAAAGGCAGCGGCAAGATCGTGGTCTATGACCTCGGTGGCGGCACGTTCGATGTCTCGATCCTGGAGGTCGGCGACGGCGTGTTCGAGGTCAAGGCAACCAATGGCGACACCTTTCTCGGCGGAGAGGATTTCGACAAGCGGATCATCGACTATCTGGCGGACGAGTTTCGCAAGGAAAACGGAATCGACCTCCGCAAAGATCGCCTCGCCCTGCAACGGCTCAAGGATGCGGCCGAGAAGGCCAAGATCGAACTCTCCAGCGCCACCCAGACCGACGTCAATCTGCCCTTCATCACCGCAGATCAGGCCGGACCGAAACATCTCAATATCAAGCTGTCGCGCGCCAAGCTTGAAGCGCTCGTCGACGATCTGATCCAGCGCACCATCGATCCCTGCAAGGCAGCATTGAAGGATGCGGGCCTGCAGCCATCGGACATCAACGAAGTCGTGCTGGTCGGCGGCCAGACCCGCATGCCAAAGGTTCAGGAGACTGTACAGAAGCTGTTCGGACGCGAACCTCACAAGGGCGTCAATCCCGATGAAGTGGTCGCGGTGGGTGCCGCGATCCAGGCCGGGGTTCTCCAAGGCGACGTCAAGGACGTCCTGCTCCTCGACGTGACACCCTTGTCATTGGGCATTGAGACCCTTGGCGGCGTGATGACCAAGCTGATCGACCGCAATACCACGATCCCGACCAAGAAGAGCCAGGTGTTTTCGACCGCGGAGGACAATCAAACCGCGGTCACGATCCGGGTCTTCCAGGGTGAACGCGAGATGGCAGCGGACAACAAGCTGCTTGGACAATTCGATCTGGTCGGGATCCCGCCGGCACCGCGGGGCGTGCCGCAGATCGAAGTGACCTTCGATATTGATGCCAATGGCATCGTCAACGTATCGGCCAAGGACAAGGCGAGTGGTAAGGAGCAGAGTATCCGGATCCAAGCGTCCGGCGGCCTGACCGAAGCAGACATCCAGAGGATGGTCAGGGAGGCCGAAGCCCATGCCGACGAGGACAAGCGGCGCAAGGAGCTCATCGAAGCCCGCAACCAGGCCGACGCTGTGATCTACAGCACCGAGAAGGCCTTGAAGGACTCCGAGGGAAAGATCCCTGCCGACGTCAAGAGGGAGATTGAGCAGGCGGTCGCCGAGGCAAAGCAACGGCTTAGCGCCGAGGACGTGACAGCGATCCAGCAGGCAACCCAGCGCTTGCAGCAGTCGGCATCCAAGATCGGCGAAGCCTTGAGCCGCGCGGCGTCCCAAGGCGGCGCTTCCGGCGGCGGACAGGCGGGATCGTCAGGCAGCGGCGAGGACGTCGTCGACGCGGAATTCGAAGAAGTCGACCCCGGCGATCGGAAGGCTTCTTGAAGCCTCCAATCGGCCCGAACGCGACAGATGGAGCGCGAGATGGCTACCAAGACCATGGCTGATGAGCTCGGCGAGCTTCCCGCGGGTGAGCGCAAGGAAAGCGACCAGCCGCAGGAGACCACCGCCGAGCGCGACCGCCTGATGCGTGCACTTGCGGACGCCGAGAACACGAGGCGCATTGCGGAGCGTCGGGTCCAAGACGCCCGGCAATATGCGATCGCCGACTTTGCTCGCGAACTGCTACAGGTGTCGGATAATCTGCGACGAGCCATCGACGCCGGCTCGCCGGACCAGGAAGCCGAGGACGACGACGGCCTGCTGGCCGGAGTTGTCGCCACCAATCGGATCTTGTCACAGATCCTGAAGCGCTTCGGTGTCGAAGAAATCGAGGCTCTGAACCGGCCATTCGACCCGATGAAGCACGAAGCAGTGATGGAAACCGATCGGTCCGACCAGTCTCCCGGGAACGTCGCGGACGTTTTGGAGAATGGCTACATGCTTCACGACCGTCTCTTGCGGCCGGCCAGGGTCGTTGTAGCCAAACCGCCGGCGCCACAATCGCAACCATCGCCGCAACAGTGACCGGCAGGCCGCTCGGCCCCGCTGACGCGCAAACAGGAGCTCGTGTTGGCTGCAGACCCCTATGCAACGCTGGGCGTGAAGAAGGACGCAACGCAGGCCGACATTCAAAAGGCCTACCGCCGGCTCGCCAAGAAGCTGCATCCTGATCTCAATCCAGGCAACAGGACGGCAGAGGACAAATTCAAGGAACTCTCCGCCGCCTACAATCTGCTGAACGATCCGGACAAGCGCGCGCGCTTCGACCGCGGCGAGATCGATGCGTCAGGCACCGAGCAGCAGCCCCGGCAATACTACCGGGATTTCGCCGATCGGGACGGCGGGTCGGGCTACACCAGCGGGGCCGGCTTTGCCGATTTCAGTGACTTCGCCGGCAGCGATGATATTCTCTCCGAGATCTTTGGACGTGCCGGCCGGACCACCCGGCGACGGGGGGCTGACGTCCGATATCACCTCGAGCTCAACTTTCTCGATGCCGTCAACGGCGGCAAGCAATCCATTGTCCTGCCCGACGGGAGTACGCTTGAGGTCAACATTCCTCCCGGCACCAGCGACGGCCAGATTCTCCGCCTGAAGGGGAAGGGTCGTCGGGGAGCCGGAGACAGTCCGCCAGGCGACGCCCTGATTGAGATCAGTGTCCTGCCGCACCCCTACTTCGTCCGCAAAGGCGACGACATCCACCTGGACCTGCCGATCTCACTGAAAGAGGGCGTGCTGGGCGCGAAACTCAAGGTACCAACCGTGAGCGGCGCTGTCGCGGTCTCTGTGCCAAAATGGTCGAGTTCGGGCCGGGTTCTTCGGATCAAGGGACGCGGCGTGCCGCGCGCCGATGGCGGAAGAGGTGACCAGTACGTCACGCTGAAACTGGTTCTGCCGAAAAAACCAGACCCGGATCTCGAACGGTTTGTGAGTGAGTGGCAGCCTTCTGATAGCCCAAGACAGTCGATGCGAGTGTGACAATGAAGCTCCAGGAATTCGCCGATCGATCTCACCTCGATTCCTCCACGATTGAAGCCTGGGTGAATGCGGAATGGCTGGTAGCGCATCGACCGGGGCATCAGTTTTCCGAGCAGGATCTCGCCCGTGCGCGCCTCATCCAGGATCTCAGGAGCGATCTGGGTGTCAACGACGAAGGTATCGCGCTGGTCCTGTATCTGCTGGATCAAATATATGGGCTACGCTGCCTGCTGCGAGACATCCAGGCGATGCGGACCACAGCTTCCGGACGCTCCAATTGATGCGTTTGCAATTGATCGGCTAACATAAGCATACAATTCGGGCTTCGCTAATCTCTTTGAAGGCCAGGGATCATGCAGTCACTTCTCGCAACAATTCACGAGGCAACGATGTCCTCGGATGCCTGGCCAGACGCACTTCGAAGGCTTATGGATAAGGCGGGCGTGGCGGGTGCGGCGTTGATTGTCACGAACAAGACGACTGGTACGGTCGATGAAGCCGTCTTTTGCGGCCTCAGCGCCGAGTTTAAATCCCGCTACGTCGACCACTACGCCACGCTCGATCCATACTCGCCCCTGCTGGATACGCGCTGGATCATGCTCTCCACATGTCTTCCAGAGGCACTTTTGCGGAGAAGTGAGTGGTACAATGAGTTTGTGCTGAGCTGCGGCGTTCGCGACATCCTGGGAACCCGGCTCACCGACACTGCGGATCATTCCGTCATTCTTGGTATTCACCAACGGATCGGCCGTCAATTTCCTCAAGATGTTGAGCCACTGATGGCCACGATCACGGAACCCCTAAGGTATGCGGCGCGCTGCCATCTTGATCGCCTGAACGGCGACCAGCAATTTCGCGATCCGCAAACGACCAAACCCGCAGGAGGCCGCTACTTCTTTCATATTGAGAACGGAGCCAAATATCCCGACGAATGCGGAAGCGTTCTCCTATCGCCCCGCCACGCTGCGGAACGCGGGTTGACCATTGCTCGTGAGTTGGCGCGGGATGGCGACTGGTCCGGCTGTTCTGTCGTTGTCATCGATGAACGGGGACGAACGATCACGCGCGTACCAATTGACTCTTGACCGTAAGTCGAGCGCCGGATTCGAAGCAACACGGGAACCACTTACGAACAACCGACAGCTGTCACGCGGCGTAATTGAGCGCGCTGGCGTTTATTGCGAATGTCGGTGGTCTCTGTCTCTGCGCGACCACCCTCTTTCTTTCAAATTCAGAGCATTGACGATTGTCAGCGCGATCTAGCGATCCGCCGATATATTGCAGTCTAGAGATCCAAAGATCTTCGGCCACTTAACTGCTTCAACGTGAGGCAATATGGTTAGCACTACAGCGCACAGCGGCGTGCTCCACGCGGTCCAAAAAGGAGACACGAACCCCCTCTTCCAACCATGCCGGCTTGGGCCGTTCAGCCTGCCCCATCGAGTGGTCATGGCGCCACTGACCCGTTCAAGAGCACGACAGCCCGGCAATGTGCCGTCTCAACTCGCGGCCTGCTATTATGCGCAGCGCGCCTCTGCCGCCCTGATCATAAGCGAGGCCACCCAGATCTCGATGCAAGGCCAGGGTTATGCCTGGACTCCGGGTATCCATAGCCGCGAACAAGTCGAAGCCTGGCGGCAGGTCACGAAGGCTGTGCACGAGGCCAATGGACTGATCTTCAACCAGCTTTGGCACGTAGGTCGCATTTCACATCCGGCCCTGCAGCCGGACAACATGCTGCCCGTTGCGCCGTCGGCGATCACGCCCGCGGGCAAGGCCTTCATCGAAAACGAGCGTGGCGAGGGAGAACTGGTACCATTTGTGCGTCCACGCGCGCTCACGCTGGAGGAGATGCCATACCTCATCAAACAGTATGAGCGCGCGGCGAGGAATGCGGAGGCCGCCGAGTTCGACGGCATAGAGATTCATGCGGCCAACGGCTACCTGATTGATCAGTTCATCGAGAGCAGCACCAATCGACGCAGCGACGCCTATGGCGGCACAATTCAAAATAGGGTGCGGCTTCTGCTTGAAATCACGGAAGCCCTAATTCCCATTCTCGGGGCGGACAGGATCGGCGTCCGGCTCTCACCTCTCGGCAAGATGAACGACATCAGCGACGACGCTCCGGACTCGACGTTCGGTTACCTCGCCGAGCAGCTCTCCGGCTATGGTTTGGCCTATCTGCACATCGTCAATCCGGCGCTCGAGCAGATGCAGAATGGCGAGAAGCCGGAGCCTTACGCCCTCCACATGGCCCGGCTGATCCGGAACAAATATCAGGGAACCCTCATCGTTGCCGGAGGCTTCAACGCCGATACCGCCGCGCAATGGCTACGCGATGGCCAGGCCGACTTGATCGGCTTCGGCCGCAAGTTTATCGCCAATCCCGACCTGCCCGAACGGCTGCGCACCAATGCACCACTGAACGTGGACGACCCGACGACATACTATGGTGGCGGCGAGAAGGGTTACACGGACTATCCTTCCCTGGAACAGGACCGCGGCGAAAAGGTGAAAGCCTGTGTCGACCAGCGTTGGCGATGATGCAGAGGAGCCAGTCTGCATGAGAATATGATCATCCTCACATCGCACAGCCAGCTCGGAAACACCGGAAGGAAGACCGGCTTCTGGTTTGAGGAATTCGCTACACCATATTACATTTTCAAGAACTCCGGGGCCGAGCTGACGCTTGCGTCTCCCAATGGCGGCTTGCCTCCAGTTGATCCCAGGAGTGAACGACCTGAGATGCAGACCGAGGCGGCCATTCGGTTCCAAGCAGATGGTTACGCACAGGCCGAGCTCGCGAATACCAGAACATTGTCGAGTATTTCAGTCAGCGATTATGACGCTGCCTTCTATCCTGGCGGTCATGGCCTGTAGTGGGATCTGGCCAATGACCCGCATTCGATCACAATCATCGAGACCTCATTTTACACGGGGCGTCCCGTCGTACTGGTCTGCCATGGGGCTGGCCCTTGCGCTACACCAGGGCCGCGAATGGCGGCCCCTCGTCACCGGCAAAATTGTCACCGGCTTTTCCAACGCCGAGGAGACCGCGATGGAGCTGACTGATGTCGTTCCCTTCCTGGTCGAGGACATCCTGAGGAATAACGGCGGCAACTATACCAAGCACGACAAGTGGCAGCCTTACGCCGTATCTGATGGCGATCTCATCACAGGACAGAATCCCGCGTCGTCGAACGGCGTGGCCAACACGCTGGTCGAACGGTTGCGGATTAGTCGCACCAGCGGCAAGCAAGCTGATCGTGCCGCAAAGGGAAACTCAGCCTGACGATCTCGCGCGGTGAGAAAAGCGACATGACACGACGCGTCATGCCTCAACGAGCGCCTTCAAGCAACCGAACTTTTCCAGCGGCAGCCGCTTCCGCGCTTCCTTCCGCTCTTCCGGTCGCTCCTACCCGGCGCGGATCGTCAGCATTCCTCCATCCGCGATTTCTTCCTATCTATTGACGGGTATCATGGTCGCAATTTGCGCGTTGCAGAAGAATATCAAGGTTCAAACAGGCGCGAGCACCATCGATGGGCAGAATCTACGGGTCATATCCTTGTCCAGAATGCGCTAAAATGCTGCGCCTGCTTCGCCAGCGAGAGACCGACGCCAGCCGAACAGGCGCCGCTTGCAGCGATCCGATGCAGCGACGGGATATTTCGAACCTCTTTAACAGCGAACTGCGGCCGCCACGTGAGCTCTCCTTGATAGCCACCGAGACGGGGAGAGCAAAATAATCAGTCTGCCTTTCATCCAAACCTCCGTCAGATACGCTTCGATGCGCCAAATACACGCAGCCATGGACCATTTCCATCGCGGCGATTTCGAGTGCGCAGCGACCCTGGCCGCTGCTGCCTACGGAATGCTCTCGGCCATCGACAACGCCGCCCTGTGCGCGTCGGAAACCTGTTCAGCGGGCGTCGAGACCATTGCCCAGTGGCTCGCACGTGGCACGGTCCTCGATCGGACCGGCGAGAGTCGGCGAACAGAGAGTATCGTCATACGCACGGCGCAGGTCGGGATTGCCATTCATTTGGCTATCACGCGGTTTGACATTGCCTTTCCGGATCAGAAAACGCCTCAGATGGCCGGCTTCAACCGCGCGTATCGATTCTGGAAAGAACACGCAATCAGCCCGACGCAGACCGCGGGCGGATAGCTAAGGTGGGCAGTCTCCTTCTTCAGCGACGCCCCGCTACAAACTCGTCCATGTAACGCAACAATTTTCGCCGGTCGTTTGTCCGCAAAGCGTCAGCAAGGACCCCGTCAATATGCGTGGCCCAGCCCGAATAAGCCAATGCCCAACGCCCGTATCTTCTTTTTTTGACGGGCTCTGTCTGCAACGTCACAAGGCTCGTATGCCTGTCATCGCTACAAATCGAAGCCTTTATGATATGGAGGTTAGTCTCTGCACCTTCGAGGAACTGAGCAAAATGGTGACCGGAAAACAGCAAAACACCAGTCAGCCCAAGTTCGGGATTTCGAGCTTCCGCGGTGCTTCGAATGTTGGCGATCTCTGTGTCAGCATTCTGCTCAAGCAAACTGGAACTTACGTAGAGCCACGTTGCAAACATTGACATCATCATTTTGATCCTTAGTGCACGAAAGAGGACGCTAAACTGAGGCAACGTTATTAGTGCACTTCAAAATTCGTACTAGGACACTACGGTCAATACAGATAGGCTGCCGTGAAGGCACTCTGTTCTAATTCATGAGGCTGCAGGCGCGGCTGAAAGCGCGTGCTGGCGCAACCAGTCGCGCAAAGCCTCGACGCCCACGGCGCCGGCGCGTTGAGCGACAACATTTCCTCTGCGGAATAGCATCAGGGTCGGAATGCTTCGAATGTTGTAGCGGGCCGCCAGCTCTGCTTCCGCCTCGGTGTCAACCTTCAGGAAGCGAAGCTCGGGTTCGAACTCGCCGGCGGCGCGCTCGAAAGCCGGCGCCATCGCCTTGCAAGGCCCGCACCATGCGGCCCAAAAATCGACCACAACCGGAATTTCGTTGCGCTGGATGTGCGTGGCAAAGCTGCCGGCCGAAACCGGCATCGGATGTCCCGTAAAAAGGTGCTGTCGACAGTGTCCGCATTTCGCTTGGCGCGCATCTCTCTGGGCCGGAATACGGTTGGTGCTCGTACAATGCGGGCAAACGATGTGGCGGGCCTCTTTGCTCATGGCACAATGTCTCCCGATCAGTGCGTCGCTAAAGGTTGCTTGCGATCCGGCGGAGGAAAGGTTTCATCAATTTCGGCCAGATCCTGAGGCGTTAGGCGGACGTCGAGCGCCCCACGGTTCTCGCGCACATGCTCCGGCTTGCCCGATTGCGGTATCGCACATACGCCGTCTTGGCGCAGCACCCAGGCCAGCGCCACTTGTGCCGGTGTTGCGCCGAGACGCGCTGCAATCGTCTTGAGCGTGACGTGATGCAACACACGACCCTGCTCGATCGGCGAATAGGCCATGATCGGCAGGCCGCTGCGCTGGCACAAAGGCATGAGATCGTACTCGATACCGCGGCGCGCGAGATTGTAGAGCACCTGATCGGTCGCAACGTTTGCCCCGTTGGGCAAGTCGACAAGTTCCTGCATGTCGGCGACGTCAAAATTGCTGACGCCCCAGTTTCGGATCTTGCCCGCGCCCACCAGCGTTTCGAAGGCATCGACGGTCTCTTCCAGCGGAACCGCCCCCCGCCAATGCAACAGATAGAGGTCGATCTCATCCACCCCAAGCCGAGCCAGACTTCGGTTGCAGGCCGCGATCGTACCGTGCCGCGTGGCGTTCTGAGGTAGCACCTTGCTCACCAGAAATATCTCGTCCCGCCGCCCCTTGATCGCCTCGCCGACGACACGCTCGGCGCGGCCGTCGGCATACATTTCGGCCGTATCGATCAGAGTCATGCCGAGATCGATGCCGAGACGTAGCGCGTTGACCTCCTCCGTTCGCTTCAGCGCATTCTCGGCCATGTGCCAAGTCCCTTGGCCGAGCCTTGGAATATGTTCACCTGAAGGAAGCACGATCGTCCAGCTGGTCTCCATCAGAGTCATAAGGTGCACTCCCTTGTCTTCTACAACGGGACTGAGCTTCATATCGCCAAAATGAACATCGCCACTGCCGAGCTCGATAGACCAAATCACCGGCAGATGACTCCGATATTGATGTGGAACTCCAGCAGGATTAGGTGCGAGAGCTATAGCAGCAGCTCGAAGATCCGCGAGGCGAGTTCCCACTGCGCGGTCTGCGGATTTTTCAAATCCGGCTCGATGATCTTCAATGCGCGTGCGACTGCGACGCCAAGTCCCCCGGCAAGATCTGGCAGCATTGCTTCAGTCTCGGCGCTATAGCTGAAATGCAACGGCGGCCGATGAGCCAGACGGTCGAGAATCGGCGCCAGCTCTATCGTTTCATCCATTTTCCTGAATTGCTCGATGCACTCCTGGAGCCCGGCGGTGATAGGGAGATTCCAGGGCTCGATCAAGACGTCGCCGCCAGCTTTGGCGTCGGCCTCGGCGCGCAGTAATAGTCGATAAATCCTGTGATCGATGAACTCCTCGTAGCGCTTGAGGTCAGCCTTATCCAAGTGGAGACCCGCCGCCCCGCGAAACAGTCGCTGGAACTGCCTCGCGCCCACCGGGCGCGGCGGCGGCATCTTGTCGGGGGGAAGTTGCGCGATCATCGGATAGGTTTGCCATTTATCGCCGCCAGTCGCATTGACAGGCGTCATATACGAGGGATCTTCTTCACGAACCGCTTGCAGCTCTTATCATGCCGCGGCGGCGTGCACCGGCTCTTCGCTCCGGCTGGTCTGCGCCGTCTCGAGAAAAGCGTGAATCTGCTGTACAACGGTGGCTCCCTCGCCGATCGCCGCGCCAACGCGCTTGACGGATCCGAAACGAACATCACCCACTGCAAACACACCAGCCACGTTCGACTCGAGCGATGGCACGCTCGCGCCGTCAACCGATAGGAGATCGTCGGGGGGTATGTTCGTGCCTGTTCGCACAAACCCCTTGCTGTCGCGGCTGACGTTGCAGCCGCTCAGCCACTCTGTTGCGGGGTCCGCACCGATGAACATGAAGACGTTGCGAATTGCTTTCTCAACTTCCGCGCCGGTCCTGTCGCGCCAGCGGATTCGTTCGAGCTGGCCCTGCTCGTTACCCGACAACCCTACGATCTCCGTGCAGGTGAGCAACTCGATATTTTCCGTCGCCGCGATCCTGTCGATCAGATATTGCGACATGCTCGCGGCCAGGCTGGATCCCCGCACAAGCATCCATACCTTCTTGGCATAGCGGCTTAAAAACACCGCCGCTTGCCCTGCGGAGTTGCCTCCGCCGACCAGCGCCACCTCCTCGTTTCGGCATAGACGAGCCTCGATCGGGGAGGCCCAATACCATACTCCCCGTCCCTCGAAATGCTCCAAGCTCCGTATGTTCGGCCTGCGATAGCGCGCGCCGCTCGCGATCACAACGGTGAGCGCGGTGACGCTCCGACCGTCGGAAAGCTCGATCGCGAATGGATAGCGCTCACAACGAAGGTTCGTGACCGTCTCGGGGATGATCATCTCCACACCGAACTTCTGTGCCTGCACATAGGCACGCCCAGCTAGCGCCTGGCCTGAGATTCCCGTCGGAAATCCCAGATAGTTCTCGATACAGCTGCTGGCACCGGCCTGTCCCCCGAACGCCCGTGCGTCGAAGACGCCGACTGACAAGCCCTCGGATGCCGCATACACGGCAGCCGCAAGCCCTCCTGGACCGGCACCGACAATTGCCACGTCGTATCGGCGCCCTTCGAGATCCGGAGGCACCATCCCCAGGGCCCGCCCCAAGTCAGCTTCACTCGGATTTTTCAGGATTGCCCCGTTCGGACAGACCACCAGCGGCAATTCTTCCGACTTGCAAGGATAGTGCTTCAAGAATGCTTGCGCATCCGGATCCTTGGTGGGGTCGAGCACCTGGTGCGGATAGGCATTGCGGGCTAAAAATTCCAGCAGACGCACCATTCCCGGATGGCCGTCGTGCCCGATGAGACAAGGGCCGCCGGCGCCGGCCTCGATAAGGAACACCCGTCGCAAAATAAGGGCGCGCATGATGCGCTCGCCGAGTTGAACATCGGCGATCAGCAAGGCGCGAAGTCTCGCCGGCAGAACAAGCAGCGCTTCAACGGGCTCGGTTGCACGCGCATCGACCAGGGCGGGTCCACCGGAGAGTTGGGCGACTTCGGCGATGATTTCGCCTGCACCCAATTCCAGAATCTTCTCCGTCCGACCAGGTCGGTTGCGAGCTTCGATGGATACCCGGCCAGAAATCATGACGAACATGCCCGCCGGACTCTCACCCGTCCGGAATAGATATTGATTGACGTCATAATGCTTGATCTCGCCGAACCGGCGCATGCGATCGATCTCATCCGGCGCGAACTTGGGAAACATGTGTTCGTGGCGGGACTCAAGCATGCCGTTGCCGCTCGTCTGGAGACCGGCGACAACCGTGTTGGATAGGTCATCCATCCTATGCGCCTTTCAGGACCACGGCCCCTGCACGGCGGAAGCATTCCAAGGAAAACCCCGCGGCGCGTGTTGCGCGGTCAGCCACTGGTCCGTCGTGAAAGCCTCGATCGCCCAAGAGCCATTGAATCGGCCAATGCCGGAATTCTTCTCGCCGCCAAACGGACAGGTCGGCAAGTCGATGACGGGTTGATCATTGACATGAGCCATACCGACCTGCATTCGCTGGGCAAAGTGCACGCCCCGGTGCACGTCGCGCGTGAATACGGCGCCGCTCAATCCAAAACTTGTTTCATTGGCCACAGCCAAGGCTTCTTGGGCACTGCCGACCCGGAGGATCGGCGCCACCGGGCCGAATATTTCTTCTGCGGCAAGCTCCATCCGGTTAGTGACGTTTACGAAGACATGCGGCGGCAACACGAGTCCGTCCGGCTCGCCTCCAAGTACCTGTTTGCAGCCGTCGTCGCCGGCACGGCGAACGCGTTCCATCAGCTTCTGAAGCTGCGAGTTGTTGATGATCGGACCAATCATGGTATCGCCATCGCGGGGATCGCCGGTTTTCAATTTCGCCACCCGCTCCGTGAAGCGCTCGACGAACGTGTGATAGACGGGCTCCTCGACAATGATGCGGTTAATAGCGATGCAGATCTGGCCCTGGTGCAGAAACTTGCCGAACACTGCGGCCTCAACGGCCTGATCCAGGTCGGCATCCGCGAGCACAACGAAGGGAGCATTGCCACCGAGCTCCAGATCCACGCGCTTGATGATCGGGGCCTTCGCCGCAAGTTCCGCGATCCCGCGGCCGACCGGCGTCGAGCCGGTGAACGAAATGACCCGTGGAACGGGATGACTGACGAAAGCGTCGCCGATTTCGCTGCCGGCGCCCACAACGACGCTCAGGAGCCCTGCCGGCAGACCGGCCTCCTCGAAGATTTTGGCCAGCAGCAATCCGCCCGTGACCGGCGTATCACTCGCCGGTTTCACCACAACGGCATTTCCTACCGCGAGCGCCGGCGCGACAGTGCGATTGCTGAGATGGAGCGGCCAGTTCCAAGGACTGATCGCCCCGACCACTCCGACCGGCTTGCGCCGCACCTGATTTTCCTTGCCCGGAATGTCGGACGGAATGTAGCGGCTTTCGACAGCATGGGGCACCGAGCTCGCCCACAGCATGACCGTATGCGTCACTTCCCACTCAAGGTTCGCCTTCAGTCGCGTGCTGCCGGATTCTCTGATCAGCCAGTCGACGATTTCGCCACGGCGCGCTTCCATCACGTCTGCCGCGCGACGAAATACCTGCGCTCGCACAGCCGGTGTTGAGGCAGCCCACTCCACCTGAGCCTTGGCACCCGCTGCAAACGCCGCATCAAGATCGTGACGATCGGCCTGCTTGATTTCGAGGAGGACATCGCCGGTAAAAGGATTCGTGTCGACCAGCCTGCGCTCTGCCTGACCATGGCGCCAGTCCCCGGCGATCGGCAGCAGCTCCAACTTATCATAAGCTTGCGGATCTCTCGTTTGAATTCTGGTGCCATCCGGTCTTCTGGCTTCGTGTCGGTCGGAACCACGGTTGGCACTGCGCGCGACCATGTCCATCTCCTTGGCAGGTTGGCTTTCGCAGCTGACGATGACGCGTCGAGCAACGCTCCACCTTGACAGCCGTCAACGTAGACGGGGGAAAGCATCGTGCATCGATTGCTCATGAAAGGGTCGCCCACGCCTCAGAGCCTCTGATCGTGCAGCGCGTCAATAAAACCTAGGGATCGGACCAAGTTGCGGCGTGGGCCGATCTGACAAGTCAAACATCAGTTCATCAACAAACACCAGCCCCAGCCTTCGGGCGGATCATAGGCTTCGATGATTGGGTGGCCGGTCGCATGAAAATGCTTCGTCGCGTGTCGATTGGGTGACTGATCACAGCAACCGACATGACCGCACGTTCGGCAGACGCGCAGGTGCAGCCATGGATCGCCCAGTTGCAGGCATTCTTCACACCCGAGGGAATGGGGAACGACGTCGTGAATTCCTGCCAGGTGTCTGCAACGCTGTGCCATGTCATCCCTCAGTTTCTGTCTACTGTGCTCTGCCTGATCTCAATTCCTGCCTCGTTGCCGAACGTCCGGCCGCTTTTGTCTGATATTTCCCGGTGCAGCGTGCTGCGCCGGCATCCAGGCAAGCCAATTAATGCAACTGTCGTTTCGGAGAGGGCGCGTTGAACTGCGCTATTTCCGCCGTCTGCGGCGCTTTGCCGTTGAATGTCAGGACATTGCCTTCCGCCGAGATCGCGACCTTGTCGCCGTCCTTCACCTCGCCTGCTAGGATCATCTCCGCCAAGGGGTCCTGCAGATACTTTTGGATCACCCGCTTCAGCGGCCGCGCGCCGTAAGCGGGATCCCAGCCCTTCGCTGCGAGCCAATCCCTCGCGTCCGCATCGAGCGCGAGCGTGATCTTGCGATCGTCCAGTAGCTTTTGAAGCCGGGCGAACTGGATCTCGACGATCCGTCCCATCTCGCTCCGCTGCAGGCGGTGGAACAGGATGATCTCGTCCACGCGGTTCAGGAATTCCGGCCTGAAATGCGCCCGCACCATGCCCATGACTTGCTCGCGCACCGCACCCGTATCCTCACCCTCCGGCTGGTTCACCAGGAACTCAGAACCAAGGTTGGAGGTCATGATGATCAGCGTGTTGCGGAAATCGACGGTACGGCCCTGGCCATCGGTCAGGCGGCCGTCGTCGAGCACCTGCAACAGGACGTTGAAAACGTCCGGATGCGCTTTCTCGATCTCGTCGAACAGCACGACCTGGTAAGGCCGGCGCCGCACCGCTTCGGTGAGCGCGCCGCCCTCGTCGTAACCGACATAGCCCGGAGGCGCGCCGATCAGTCGCGACACCGAATGCTTCTCCATGTACTCGGACATGTCGAGGCGGACCATCGCAGTCTCGTCGTCGAACAGATACTCCGCGAGCGCCTTGGTCAGCTCGGTCTTGCCGACGCCGGTAGGCCCCAGGAACATGAACGAGCCGGTCGGCCGATTCGGATCTTGCAGGCCCGCCCGTGAGCGGCGCACGGCGGTTGCGACCGCATGCACCGCCTCGGCCTGACCAACCACACGCTGTCCGAGCTGCTCCTCCATCTTCAGGAGCTTCTCCTTCTCGCCCTCCAGCATCTTGTCGACGGGCACGCCGGTCCAGCGCGAGACCACCTGCGCGATGTGGTTGGCGGTGACCGCCTCCTCCACCATCTCGCCGGAGCCTTCACGGGCCTCGATCTCGGCAAGCTGCTTCTCGAGTTGCGGAATCCGGCCATAGGCCAGCTCGCCGGCCTTCTGGAATTCGCCGCGCCGCTGGGCGTTGGCGAGTTCGACGCGCAAACCATCGAGCTCCGCTTTCAGCTTCTGGGCGTTCACGAGCTTGCTCTTCTCCGCGCTCCAGCGCGCCGTTAGCGCCGCAGCTTTCTCCTCGAGATCGGCGAGCTCCTTTTCCAGCGACCGCAGCCGAGTCTTAGAGCCGGGATCGCTCTCCCTCTTCAGGGCTTCCTGCTCGATCTTCAGCCGGACAATTTCCCGGTCGAGCGAGTCCAGCTCTTCCGGCTTGGAATCGACCTGCATCTTCAGCCGCGCCGCCGCCTCGTCCATGAGGTCGATCGCCTTGTCTGGCAGGAAACGGTTTGTGATATAGCGGTGGGACAGCATCGCAGCCGCCACCAGCGCGGAATCGGTGATACGCACACCGTGGTGCTGCTCGTACTTGTCCTTCAGACCCCGCAGGATCGAAATGGTGTCCTCGACCGAGGGCTCGCTGACGAAGATCGGCTGGAACCGCCGCGCGAGGGCCGCGTCCTTCTCGACATGCTTCTGGTACTCATCGAGCGTAGTGGCGCCGATGCAGTGCAGTTCGCCGCGTGCGAGTGCGGGCTTCAACAGGTTGGAGGCATCCATTGCGCCGTCGGTCTTGCCGGCGCCGATCAGCGTGTGCATCTCGTCGATGAACAGGATGAAATTGCCTTCGCTCGCGGTCACTTCCTGCAGCACGGACTTCAGCCGCTCCTCGAACTCACCGCGGTATTTCGCGCCGGCGATCAGCGCTCCAAGATCCAGCGCGAGCAGCTTCTTGTCGTGCAGGCTCTCCGGCACGTCGCCGTTGACGATGCGCAGCGCCAACCCTTCGGCGATCGCGGTCTTGCCGACGCCGGGCTCACCGATCAGGACGGGATTGTTCTTGGTCCGGCGCGACAGCACTTGAATCGTACGGCGGATCTCCTCGTCGCGGCCGATCACCGGATCGAGCTTGCCGTCGCGCGCAGCCTGGGTCAGGTCGCGGGCATATTTCTTTAGCGCGTCATAGGCGTTCTCGGCCGTCGCGGAATCCGCGGTGCGGCCCTTTCGCAGGGATTCGATCGCAGCATTTAGGTTCTGCGCCGTAACGCCGCCCTTCGCCAGTAGCTGGCCGGCCTCGCTATTCCTGTCCATGGCGAGGCCGAGCAGGAGACGCTCAACCGTGACAAAGCTGTCGCCGGCCTTTTCGGCTGCTTTTTCCGCTGCATCGAAGGCTCGCGCGAGTTCGGGGGCAAGATAAACCTGGCCGGCGCCGCCGCCAGACACTTTCGGCACCTTGTTGAGCGCGTCCTCGGTCGCCTTCAGGATTGCACGGGAATTACCGCCGGCGCGGTCAATCAGACCGCCAGCCAGACCCTCGCTGTCGTCAAGCAGGACCTTCAGCAGATGCAGAGTGGAAAACTGCTGATGACCTTCGCGCATCGCCAGCGACTGCGCGGATTGGATGAAACCGCGCGAGCGCTCGGTATATTGTTCAATATTCATCGTCGTCTTCCCTCGGCGTGCCACTCCGCCCCCGAAGTGCGATCAGCAAAAGGAGCGTACCGGTTTGCGCTCGATCACGATCAAGGTATTGACGATCCACGATTTGCTCGCCAACCGCACGCCGTTTAGCGAATTATTCGCAAAAGGCACGCACACCGCATGTTCTTTTGGTTTCGGCAAGCCCGCACTGACATTCGTCAATTCACAAGCGGCTTTCATCGCCAAGGCTGGCGCTTCACGGGTCTGCGAACACGACGTTGTGCTTCGTCGGACTAGGCCCGATAGGACTGGCTTGGTCCGGTTCGCGACTGGACCTCGCGGATAAACTCCTGTGGGCTCGTGAAGAACGAGTTCTCGATCAAGACGCCGCCGAGGATGACCATAGGGTGCGTTCGCAAAATATCGAATGCATGTGGCGCCGTCAGCAGATTGGCATCAAAGGTGCAAACCACCGGGTCGTCGTAATTCGGCAGCACGCTATTGAGTCGCATCTCGTATTCGGCCCATTCGATGCCGCTCTTCCAGTCGTCCACGGCCATTTCGGCGTGCGCGATCATCCGCGTCAACGGGAAGCCGAGTCCGGGGCCGGCCTTCAAGGCTTCCTGGATCAGGACGAGCATGGCGTCCTTGTCGAAGCGTCCGGTTTTGAGATAGGTGTCCTCCGGCAGCGCGACTTCGAGCTGACGGCTTTTCATCGTCTTCTCCACATCGATGCCGGCGTTGCGCAACCAATTGAGGTGATCCTCCCTGTGCTGAGACGGGAGGACATGAAACGCGCGCTGGCCGCAGTTGATGCCGTCACAAATGAACGGCAGTAACGCGTCGTACTCCTCCACTGCCGAACTGAAGAACGCGCAGACATGCCGGTGCTCCCGTAGCATGGATCGTCCAAAGGGAATCGGCTCGGCAGTTGAATTCATGTCAGCCTCCGGGTTGAGAGTCCTCTGCGATCTGCTTGTCGTGAAAGTGCTGGCTTGGCACCAGATCCTCTCGTTGCTCCAGGCTGTCCGTGACCTGCACCGCAAGCCGATCCAGCGGAGCATGATCGAACTCGCGCTCTATCTGCAGTTCGCGAAAGTGTGTTGTGAATACGCCCCAAAGGTGGCCGTTGCTGCTGATGAGCGGCGTCGATTGCGCGGCAGCAATGCCGCAGGAACGCAGCACATCGAGCTCACGTGTTCCCACAAACAGGTAACTCGTTGAGACGTCCTCGACAAACACACGCATGCGCCGCATGAGCGCGGCCGCGCATGTGGTGTTCGTGTCGCGGCGCACAACGCCGAAATAATTCAGGGCTTCGGGCGAGAATCCGCGGCTGGCAACAATTATCAGGCAGTCGGCTCTTTCGTCGAAGCGTTGCAGCGTGCCCATGTCGGCACCTGTTATGCCGATCGCGATATCGAGGACCCGCAGCAGATCAGCACCCACATCCTTGGAATTTCTCAGCCGCTGCAGAACGACCTCGATTTCGTGCCCAGTTACAGGGGTGAGCGGCTCCTTGACGGTTGCCATCGCCTTTGCCTCCGAAGTCCGTGTCGTGCCAACATTGTCGCGGCAAACGATGCAAAAATGTAAGGAGAGATAGTGGCCAAGCAGATTGAGTAATTCTACGTAATCATGTTTGTACCGCCAACCAGCGAAATCCGATGTAATCAAATCGCGTTTGCGAGACATCTTGTTGCTGCTCCCCCGCGCGGCCGCCCGTCCCGCCCAGTGGAGGTTTTCTGAAAGATTTGCCTATCCGGTTAGGAACCGAAGCTCGCTTTTCCGAGTCGGAAGAGCTAGATTTCTTATCACTGAGAGATTTAACGGCTTCAGCGGCTGAGAGACGCTCCTGCGCTCCCGCCGAACCTGCATAGGGAGCCTCATCATGTCTCAGTGCGCCAGACGCATTCTCAACGCGCTCTCGCAAGATGTCCTTGGCAGCACTGAGTCGCGCCTCCAGCCCGTGAAGCTGTCCTGTACGGAGGTGACCGCCGAAACCGATCGGTCGACGGCAAAAGTGTACTTCTCCTTCAGCGGTGTGGCTCTGGATTGGATGGGGCGATATGCCTTGGGTCGATAGACTTTCGGAGCCGGAAGAACTCAGGCGCTGCATCCGCGATCTCGTCGCGCTTTCGACGCTGCCAGCAATCTGGAAAGACTACAATTCGCGGCAGATCGCCGACAGCGTGGCGGCCGCCTTACTTTCGATGCTCAACGCCGACGTCATTTACGTGACTGCGCCGGGGCTGCGTGACGAACCCGTGGCCGACGTGGTGCGCATGAGCCATACGGTATCAATCGGATCGTCTGGTCACATTGAGCGCATCCTCCGCAGCGCGTCGCGCGGAAGCCGCGAGCAGATATCCGCGATCGACAACCCGTTCGGAACGGGAACCTTACGGATCGCGGCGGCGCCGATGAGCTTTGGCAGCGACGCTGCGATCGTCGCAGGTTCCGTCAATCCGCAATTTCCGAGCGAAACACACCGGCTCCTTCTCGGAATCGCGGCGAACCAAGCAGCGCTCGCCATGCAACGCCGCCACGCGGAGGCGGAGCAACGGTGTCTGGTAAGCGTGATCGAGCGGTCGTCCGAGTTCGTTGGTTTTGCCCATTTAGACGGCACGCCGCAATATCTCAATAAGGCGGCCTGCGAGCTCCTCGGCCTTTCAGGCATTGAGGAAATGCAGCGGCTTAACATCTTCGATTTCATGGCCCCCCATGAGCGCACTCGGGCGCTTCACGAGGCGCTTCCGATGGTAATGGGAACCGGACGCTGGCTCGGCGAACTCGACCTTCGTCACTTCAGAACCGGGGAGATCATTCCGTTCCTGGTAGATTGGTTCCGCATCGACGACAAGCGCACGGGTCACCCTACGAATATGGCAACCGTCAGCCGCGATTTGAGGCCTCAGAAAAAGCTGGAGAGCGATCTTCGACGCCTCAACGAAGCATTGGAGGAGCGGGTGTCGGAACGGACATCGGAATTGGCGGAAGCGCTCGAGCGACTGACGCTCGAAGCTGAGGAGCGCACGCGCGCGGATGTCCGCGCGCAGAAGCTACAATTGGAGCTTCTTCATGCGTCGCGGCTGAGCGCAGCAGGTCAGATGGCCGGCGCGTTGGCGCATGAATTGAACCAACCGCTGACCGCGTTCACCAATTCGGTCAACGCTGGGCGCCGGATGATGGCAAACGACGCACCCCACAGGGTCGATACTATACGAGATGTCCTTGACGAAGCCGCCGAGCAAGCGCTCCGCGCCGGCGAGATCATTCGGCAGCTGCGAGAGTTCGTGACGCGCGGCGAGACGGAAATGCGGATCGAAAACCTGCCTGACCTGATCCGTGAAGCCAGTCATCTTGCCTTGACTGGAACCGGGCCGCACGGCGTGCAGGTCCGGCTGAGCTTCGATCCCCGTGCCGAGGCGGTGTTTGCAAACCGAATTCAACTGCAGCAGGTCATGCTTAATCTGATACGGAATTCGCACGAGGCGATGGCGCAGAGCGAATGGCGTGAGTTGGAAGTGGTCACAGCGCGTCTCGATGACGAATCGATTGAGATCGCTGTAGCAGATCGTGGCTCGGGCCTGCCGAACGATATTGTCGAACACCTGTTCGAGCCATTCCACACAACGAAAGTCGATGGCATGGGACTGGGACTCTCGATCTGCCGCTCGATCGTCGAGGCCCATCGCGGAAAGCTGGGGTATGAGCCCAATTGCGGCGGCGGAGCAATCTTTCGTGTGACGCTGCCCGCCCCGCTGGAACGATGAGTCGACCGATGGCTGCCGAACGGTCCATTTACGTAATTGATGACGACCCGGCGATCCGCCGATCGTTGGAGCGGCTGCTGGGTGCGGTCGGTTTTCAGGTGACGTCGTATGCAACGCCAAAAGCGTTCCTCGACGTCGCCGGCAGCTTACTCGGGGGCTGCGTCTTGCTGGATCTTCGTATGCCGGAGTTGGACGGCTTCGAGGTTCATGCTCGCCTTCGGCTGGTAAACCCGAACTTGCCGGTCATTGTGATGACGGCTCAAGGCGACGTGCAGACCGCTGTCCGAGCGATGAAGGCGGGAGCTGCGGACTTCATTGAGAAGCCTTACAGCGACGACGCCCTGATAGCGGCGATTGAGTCCGCGCTGAAGACCAGCGCAGCAAAGGGCCGGACCGACGATATTGCTGCGGCGGTCGCGTTAATCAATACGCTCAGTCCGCGCGAGCGGCAGGTTCTCGAGGCGCTCGTGGCCGGGCAGCAAAACAAGGTCATCGCCTTCGATCTTGGTATCAGTGTGCGCACGGTCGAGGTTCACCGCTCACGTATGATGGATCGGTTGCGCGTGCGTCAGTTCGCCGAAGCTGTCCGACTTTTGGTCCTCGCAAGCTTTGCAGAGCGGGCGTGAGCGGATATCCGAAGGCTCATCGATTCGAAGCATTGGTAGCCTGCGGCGGCCGGGTCCCGCTATCGATGGTGTGTCCGACGCCCATCAAGCCTGTCCTTCCACGCGCGTTTAAACTTGCGGCCCGCCATGGCAGGTTAGATCGGCCTTGGGGCTACACCCAGGGCTACGCCAGAGACCTCTGCCGTGCAGTAAGACCTGAGTTTACGGGGCTTTCTTGAAGCCGTTTTATCCTGGCGAAAAGGGAGGGATTCGTATCCCTCTTCCGGGGCTCAGCGCCCCTTTTCCGTCAGCGGCGACCTACCGTTTAGGAACCGTGTCACGCCATGGGAAATCAAGAGCTTATCTACCCGTGTTGCGCATCTGTTGCAGCCATTTTCCCCGCCCCCGGCTGGTCCGCGCCGAATGGCAAAAGCGACTCCAACGAAGTGACAAAGGCACTGCAGCCTTTGGCCAGCGATCTCGCCGAGCCGAAGTAGCTTTACTCCAACCAGACTAGCCGCGCGTGCCGATCCGATGCCGGCGCGACAGATGCGAAACCAGCTCCATGCGGACATCGTATGACGGTAACGTCTCCGTCTTTCCGAATTCCTTGAATCGGCACCTTCTTCGCATGCGCAAGGACCGCGAGCTCGATGAGCTCCCGTACTTCAGCTCGCGCCGCCATGACGAATTTCTCGAGAGCTCGGCGACCTTACCATTGCTTCCAATCCGCCGGCCGAGCCTTGGAGGCGGTGCTGACGTTCCGCTGGCGGGCCGGCGGGCCACGAACTCGGACCGGGCGATTGGTTCCACGCCGTGCAATCGAGGATTGCTGCTCGACCGAGGTCGATTGAAACCGCAAACTCCGCAGGCTCAGCGGGACCTCTAACCACTCGTCGCGGCGACGCCATACCTCGCAGGCAGGTCAACCGTGAGAATTGATCAGCGACCAGCTCGGATGCATCAATGAGACATCCCTCGCGTCGAAACATCGATCGGCCAGGTCTGGGAAATCAACGGGTTACGCTGGATTAGACCGCTACAGCCCAACCGGCGTCCTTCAGGAGCATCGAGGCCGATTGTCTTCCGTCACTCCGGGGCCGTGGCCACCCGCGGAGCCCGCCATAAACCTGTCGCCGAGTGGTGCCTGGTGCCTAGGAGTCCGGGCATCCCTGCGGCGACAGTGTGCGCGAGAACTCCGCTGCTCGGCACGAACTCAACTTTACCGTCGCGCCGCGGGTTCACATTGGCGCATCTCAAGTTCGCATGCGGCCCGCTGCCGCCCATTCACATCATTTCGCTCGCGCCGTCCTCAATCTCCTCTCGCTGCCGGAATAGCAGCGCCTCTCGTCCCGCCGGACTCACTTCGAGAGGCCGCGTGCGACCGGAACGCATCAAGCCAAAGGGCCCCGACGTAAGGCGAGAACAACGCACTGGACGACCGAGACCGCTCCAAGTTTGCGGCGTGCGTTCTCGAGATGAGACGCGACGGTGTGTCGTCTTCCCTGCGCCGCCCGTCAAAGCGGCTCGCCACACGCGGCTCATTGGAACCGATTGGACGTGCAAGCGTTTCAGCTAGCCCCGTCAGCCAACGCAGGTCGCCTCTGCTTAGCACGTCTTCCATTCTCATCCCCGGCGAAACCGTCTGGCGACGATGCAGAGCAGACCGCGTCGCGATCCTGAACGATGCTGCCGAATATTTTGCGGCACTGCGGGCCGCGCTGCTCCTCGCCGAGCACGAGGTATACATAATCGGATGGGACATCCATAGCGAGGCACATCTCGTGGGTCCCACCGGTCGCGTGAATGATGGCCTTCCGCCAATGCTTGGACCATTCCTGAAAGCGTTGATCGAGAAGAAGCCAAAGCTCGTTGTCAACATTTTGGATTGGGACTTTGCTACTCTGTATGCCGCGGAGCGTGAATGGAATTCAGCGGAAAAATTCGGCTCCGGCACCGGTGGCCGCATTCGCTTTTGCCTTGATGACAGCCTGCCGCTTGGATCGGCGCAACATCAAAAGATCGTCGTGATTGACGATCTCGTCGCGTTCGTCGGCGGCCTAGATCTCACGGTGCGGCGCTGGGACACGAGCGAGCACGCTGCCAGCAATCCTCTTCGCATCGATCACGAAGGAAAGCCCTATCCGCCATTTCACGACGTGCAATGCATGGTCGACAGCGATGCCGCGGCAGCGCTGGGCGAAGTCGCTCGGGCGAGATGGGGCGCCGCCGGTTGCGCCGTGCCGGACGCCCAGCGGCAGAGCGGCGATCGATGGCCGGACTTCGTCGCCATCGACGGACGCGATCTCATGGTCGGCATCGCCAGGACCGCACCGCAAACCGCCAATCAACCCGGAATCACGGAAGTGTCGCGGTTGTTCGAAGCCTCGATCGCAACAGCCAACCGGCTGATCTACATCGAAAACCAATTCACCAGCGCCAACGAAATCGCGCTTGCTCTGGCACGTCGCATGGCAATCGTGCCTTCGTTGAAAGTGCTGATCGTCGCGCCGCGGGGGCACTCGTCCTGGTTCGAATCGCAGGCTATGCAGGGAGGCCGGCTCAGTTTCATGTCTCCGTTCGTCGCCGCCGGCGTAACCGAACGGCTGCGCATCCTCTATCCCACTTCGGAGCAACCGCAATCTGATGCCACCGCCATCATGGTTCACAGCAAGGTCATGATCGTCGACGACGGCTTTCTTCGTGTTGGCTCGGCCAACCTCAATAACCGCTCGCTGGGGGCCGATTCCGAATGCGACCTCGCCTTTGAGGCAACCTGCGATGAGCACGAGTCGTTCATCCGCAGCGTACGGCATCGATTAATCCGCCACTTTCTCGCGCTCGAGGCGCGTGAGATCGCGTCCAATGAGCATGACCTTCTGGGGTTCATCGACCGTCACCGATCGTCCGCGGCCGGCAAGAAGCTAGTGCCGATTGAAGAGGAAGGCATCTCCATGCGCGCCATGACGGAGTTTGTGCAGCCTATCGCCGATCCCAGGAGGCCGCTCGACCTGCAGCGCACCGCGCGCCGGATGTGGACGGCACGGACAATGATCGCCGTCGCGGGCATTGGGCTGTCGCTCGTCGGACTGACGCTCGCATGGCAGTACACGGCGCTCAATGCCTTCACGGAGGTCGGTTACGTTACCGACGTCATTTCGCAGAATACACCGTCGAAATTCGCTCCGCTGTTTGCGATCGCGGCGTTCGTGCTGGGTGGACTGATCGTGTTTCCGGTCCTCGTTCTCATCGCCGCGACAGCGGCCGCGCTCGGCCCATGGCTCGGCTTTGCGAGTTCCCTCACCGGTGTGCTACTGAGTGCATCGCTTCTGTTCATGATCGGCCGCTTCATGGGACACAAGCGGCTGCAATCGCTGATGGGCATGCGCGCCCTGCGAATTCAGAATCGCATCGTGGGCAAGGGGGTGGTTGCGGTCGCCTTGATCCGCATGGTGCCGATCGCGCCGTTCTCGTTCGTCAATCTGCTCGCCGGGGCCAGTCAGCTGACCCTGCGCGATTTTCTGATCGGTACTATACTGGGAATGGCGCCGGGAATTGCCACCATGGCGGCCCTCGGTGCGCAGATCGCGGATTTTGCCCGCAACGCATCCTGGTCTAGCGCGGCGCTGCTCGGCGTTACCATCGCGGCCTGGATCGGCGTTTGTCTCGGCGCGCAGTTCGTGGTCACCTGGCTTGCCGGGCGCAAGCGGTGACGGACTCTCTTCGCGTCATGACATGGAACGTGCACGGCACGTTCAACCTCAATCCCAACTTTGATCTGGAAGGTGTCAGCGCCATCTTAAAAAAATGGTCGCCGGACGTGGTCGCGTTGCAGGAGGTCGATTCGCGCGGACGCACCGACGATCCCTTCACAAAGCTCGCAGATGTAGTGGGCGAACATCGCGCAGAAGCCCGCTCAATCGTTACCGCGGACGGCGATTACGGCCAGGTCCTGCTTAGCAGGCACCCGTTCGCGGCCCCGCCCGTGATTACAGACGTCTCCTATCAGGAACGGGAACCGCGCCGCGCGATCAGAGTCCGCCTCCGGACATCCCGCGGCGAGGTCACCGTCGTTGCCACTCACCTCGGTCTTTCGATCCATGAGCGCCAGGCGCAGGCGCGCGCGATCGCCAGCCTCGTCGATAGTCCTTGGACAGTGGTGGTCGGCGATTTCAACGACTGGCTTTGGGTTAAGTCCGTACGGCGCGCATTGGCCGGGCGTTGCCCGGAGCGTACGCGCCTGCGAACATTTCCGTCATGGCTGCCAATCCTACGCCTCGATCGCATTTACACCACGGCTAACGGCGAAATCCTGGCGGCGTGGACCGATAAGGACGCGAAGGCCTATTCGGATCATCTGCCTGTCATCGCGGATATTGCATTTTCCGGCGTTACTGCCTCGGGTAGCGCAAAAGAGCAAAATTGACGAGCAACGCGTAGCCGTCCGGCGGCGCTCGGTCTCGAGCGGCACGTTGGTCAGGCAGTTGGACGTTGCACGGGTTTCAGGTGAGGCTGGCGGCAAGCGCAGCGGCCTCGGGAACAAGTTCAGCGGCGATTTCAAACGAGCGCAGTCGCGCCGTATGGTCGTAGATCTGGGCCGTCAAAATGAGCTCATCCGCGCGGGTCTCGGCGATGATCCGGACCAGCCCGCTTTCCACGGTGGCGGGGCTGCCCACGGTCGAATAAGCCAGCGACTCCTTGACCATCGACCGCTCTGCGGGCGAGCAGCACCGATCCATGTCGTCGACCGGCGGCGGCAGCGGTCCCGGTGAGCCCCGCCTTAAGTTGATGAACTGCTGCTGCAACGATGTGAATAAGTACTGCGCCTCCGCATCAGTATCTGCCGCAAAGACGTTGACGCCCACCATGGCGTACGGCACTTGCAGAAATTGCGACGGCTGAAACCGGGAGCGGTATATGTTCAGGGCGTTGAGCAGCTCTCCGGGCGCAAAGTGCGACGCAAATGCAAATGGGAGCCCAAGCGTCGCGGCGAGTTGCGCGCTGTACGTGCTCGAACCCAAGAGCCAGACCGGCACCCTGAGTCCGGCGCCGGGAACGGCCAGCACCCCCTGACCTGGTTGCACAGGTCCGAGCAGCGCAATCAATTCCATGACGTCGCGGGGGAAGTTTTCGGGGCCGGCCGTCAGGTTCCGTCGCAAAGCACGCGCCGTTCGCTGGTCCGTTCCGGGAGCGCGGCCGAGACCAAGATCGATGCGGCCCTCGTAGAGAGACTCAAGCGTTCCGAACTGCTCGGCAATGACCAGAGGGGCATGGTTCGGCAGCATGATGCCGCCGGAGCCCACCCGGATTGTCTTGGTGCCCCCTGCAATGTAGCCGATCACCACCGCAGTCGCAGCGCTTGCGATGCCCGGCGTGTTGTGATGCTCGGCCAGCCAGAAGCGCCTGTAATTCCAACGCTCGGTATGCTGGGCGAGATCGAGCGAGTTGCGGAAGGCCTGGGCGGCGTCGCTGCCTTGGGTGATCGGCGCAAGGTCCAGTACTGAAAAGGGAATCACAATCGCCTCCAGCTATTCGCGGTGCCCCGTCGCTCCGGTCACGTTCGTATTCAGCCATCGTTCGGACAAACCATTCTCCGCCGATCGCTTCGTGACCAATGAAATCCAGCTCGGAGAAATTCAACGCGGAGAACGACGGCAGGCGGCGCGTGGTCCGCCAGTTCCTGCTTCCGCGAGCCAGAACCCTGCCGCCGGTGCTCAGCCCGCGCCGTGCCTTCTCGTCGACGACACTGTATGTTTCCGCATCGTTGGATGCCGAATAGGTCACGAAACCAGTTGTGGCGTGCGGCGGCTTCAGTTCGTCGACGCCTTCCAGTGCGGCGCCCGTTTTCGCTTCCGGATAGCCTTCGATAGTCTCATCGGCCAATCGCGGATAGCTATTGATCGAGCGGAACATCGATACCCGCAAGTGAGCACTATCAGAGCATATCCCCGCATGATAACCTCTTAGCACGTCGTCAACTGTCGCGGCGCTGGCCGAACAATTGCATCAGAATCATGAACAGGTTGATGAAATCAAGATAGAGTGCCAGCGCGCCCAGCACCGCCTTTTTGCCAGCTGTTTCGTGCGATTCAGTATCGAGATACATTTGCTTGATCCGTTGGGTGTCGTATGCGGTCAAGCCGACGAAAACGATCACGCCGATGATTGAGATCGCGAACTGCAGCGCGCTTGAACCGATGAAGATGTTGACGATAGAGGCGATCACAATGCCGATCAGGCCCATCATCAGGAAGGATCCAAAGCCCGATAGATCGGACCGCGTCGTGTAACCGTAGAGGCTCATCACGCCGAAGGTCGTTGCCGTAATGAAGAACACGCGCGCGATCGAGGCTCCCGTGAACACCAGAAAGATGCCACCCAACGACAGCCCCATCACGGTGGCATAAAGCGCGAACAGCAGCATCGCCGTGTCTGCACTCATGCGCTGGATGAGAAAACCTAAGACCAACACGAAGCCGAGCGGCGCCAACATCACCAGCCAGATTAGCGGCGTCCCTGCGATGGCTTGATAGAAGCCGGAAGCTGCGGCGGCATAGGCCACGATACCCGTCAGCGCGAGGCCGCCGGCCATATAGCCGTAGACCCGCTGCATGTGGACGCGCAGCCCTGCCTCGATTTGGGCATCCAGTGACGGCGGAACACCTGCGTCGCGCGACGGTCGTTGCGGGTTGTAGTCGTAATAGCTCATGGCTTGCTCCGTACGTTGGCTCATTGCCACCGGGGGCACAATCGCGCCTGACGCGCCCGTAATGCGCATGCAGGGCCGCTGCAAACCTCATCGGCGGTGTATGGCGCTTCTCAGTCGAAAGCTTCCCAGCCTGGCTTTCCGGTAAAGCTCGCCGTGCTCCTGAAGCCCCATGTATCGATGCAGGCCAGTCTCACTCATCGTCCGCAGAGCACCTTGACGAATATCAGTAATATCAGCATTTAGTCGCTGCTATGCGTGCGCTCGACTTTCACGCGCCGAGCATTCATCTACCCCTGCTCGAGAGCGGCATCGACTGCGAAGCTTCAGGAAGGAGCGCTTGCGCTCGCGCTCGGCACCGTCTCTGTGGAATTGCCTGCATAGCTGTATGTACGCAGGTGGTTCAGTCGCTCTTGGCCATTTTGGCAGCGTTCATTTTGGCAGCGTTCAAGAAGCCAGCCGGGATTTCGCCACTTCCACCGCCCGCAGCCAGTCTTGCCACGCCGCCGGATCAACCGGTGTCCCATCGGCCCATTTCAGGGCTCCGATGAGGCGCTCTAATTCCGCCGAAGTCCCACCCTCACGCTGCCGTACCTCTTCCAAGAAGACCCGCATCGCATCATATGCCTCGACCAACGTGATGGTCTCAGTCGCATTCATGATAGTCTCGCCCGTCGAGCCTGCTGCATACGATTCATTGCCTCTCTCCGTTAGAGAATTGCCCGGTCCGATCGACCAAGCTACCGGCTATTATTTGGGGGTACCGCTGCCCCCCTGGTGCTGTAGGCACGGGTGTCATTATTGGGCTGAGGCGCCGCAGGAACGGGGCTTGCGCTAGGCTCGGTAAATGCGCTTCGCGGTGTGTCGGAGGCCTGGTGCTCCCGTCGTCCGCTACTGGTCCCCTCCATAGCCCAGAGCATCAGAACGACTCCAACGCAAGCCATCAAGAGAACGAAGATGATCGCATAGGGTACATCTCTGTTCATGCGGTGTCCTTTGGTATAGCGCTGCAAACCTCCCTATCGACCATGGCTGTCCGACGGCAAGGCGCATGCCCGTATGCAACTGCTGCGGTGTGGAGAAAAGGTCGCCTGCGAGGCATTTCCCACACGTCCCCTTCACCAGAAGCGGATGGGGGCGATGCCATCGCATGGGATGCGCTTGCGCGCATTGATGATCGTCAAGGCCGCCGTCGAATACTCAACCGAAGACGAGATAATGAGGACTGCAACAGTAGAGCAAGGGCGAGCGGCGACTCCGCATTCGCAACTCCGGTGTTTGACATTCGTCAACGAGACATGAGCCCAAAATACGTACCGCACACGGCAAAAGCGGTGGGCGTCATTGGCATCGAGAAGATGCATCCACCAAAATACTGGGAGATGCGCGCAGGGGAGTTCCGCGCGAAGTCGGACAACTGCGAGCATAAGCAGGTCAAGGAATCGCTCCGTAAGATAGCCAACACCTATGACGGACTCGCCCAGCGGGCCAAGTTGATCCGTACCGTTCAGGACGCCGGAGAGTAATGCGGCCTCCACCTATTGGGAACTACCGCATTTTCAGCGAGTGTTCATCGCGTCCGCTCTATCGATGGAGATGGTGGTTTCCGGGGTGATCCCTGGTGCACCGGGAGTACCGAGGCCACTGGGGCTCCGACGCTTCGGCGTCGGAGTTTCCCGGCTTACCCCCAAAAGTTCACTTTTGAACCAAGCCGCCTACCGTTCGTTGAATTTTGAATGGAGCAAGGCGGCCCCAATGCCCCGTTACTTCTTTGATCAGCATGTAGGTGGCCAAAAGACTGAAGATACGCGTGGGCAACTATTCCCGAGCGATGCCGCAGCATGCCACAGAGCCGCGCAGCGGATGCCGGCTGGCCTGAAAAAAGCTGCGGAGCGTTCCCGCAACACCTATGTCGCCACCGAAGTAACTGACGGTAACCGAACCCTGTTCGTGGTGAGGGGAACAGTCATTGTCGAACCGCGGTAAGGCCACCTCTGCGGCGGCGAACGGTCTTGGCGTCACCGTACCCGCGAGCTGATTCAGTTGTGCTCCTCCAGTTGGGCGGCGCTGCCATGGACCGGACAGTTTGCGTCGGGAGCCGCAAGCATACCGGCGGGCTCCAACTCCTCCGCCTTGGCCTCGTGGTAGATCACGTGGCATGTGCAACCAAGCTGGATCGCTTCCGTGGTTCCTGGTGGTGGTACAGAGTAGTCCTGTGTGTGCGGTACTCGCATAATAATCTCCGTTTCTTCGAGATCGTGCCGCAGCGGCGGTCTGTACCGGCTGCCCCCTTCGATTGATCCGCACCATCTCCAGAAGCGCGTGAAACTGCTGCACGACGGTCGCCCCCTCACCGATCGCTGCGCCGACGCGCTTGACTCGTCGGAACGCACATCGCCCACTGCGAGCACGCCTGTCACGTTCGTCTCGAACTACGCTCGTCGATCCAACAGGCAACCTCACCCCTCCGAAACCGTTCCCATTTTCGTTGATGCGGCAGATCCATCACCAAAGGTTGCCGGCGCATTGATTTCGAGCATGTGGCTACGCATACCGACGCGGTCGCGATCACACCGCTTCCGTGGCGACCGCCTGCCGTTCGGCCGCCCGCTCGGCAAGCCGATCGTACTCCTCGGCAATCTTCAGCAGGCGATCGCGCGAGTGTCTCATGCTGAATTGCTCCGCCTTGTCTCTCGTCCTCTCAGCGCGTTCTCGCCAATGTCGCGGATCAAGCACGTCTGTCATGGTCGGCATCTCCATACTCTTTTTTTAGACATGGGCGTTTGAGGCAACGCTACGACTCAGCGGCATTTACATGTCGCAACTACAACCGGCAATTTGTTGAAACTACTTAACTGCGTTGTAAGCGAAGCGTCATGGCCCGCCTTATCGCCGCCGCGTCCAGCAAGCGCTTGCGGATCGGGAATTGAAATCAGATAGCGATAGTTGCGCATGACAATGACGGTCAGAGCGGCCGCCAGCTGCGGCCATCGCGCTTCAACAATTCGAATGCCCCCGGGGGACCCTCGCTGCCGGCGGGATAAAATTCCAGCCCCTTCGCGCCAGCTTTTTTCCAGGCATCGATGAACGGCTGCACCGCCCGCCAGGCGGCTTCGACACCGTCGGCCCGTTGAAACAGAATGTTGTCCCCAATCATGCAGTCGTAGATTAGGGTCTCATACCCCGTCGCTTGTTCGGTCTTGAAGTAGTCTCGGTAGCGGAACTTCATTTGTACGCCGTCGGTCCTGATCAAGGGCCCCGGCACTTTGGTGTTGAACTGCAGCGTAATGCCTTCCGTCGGCTCGATGCAGATGACGAGATAGTTCTCAGCCAGCTGCTGGACGTGCGTAGACTGAAACATCGCAAAGGGCGCCTCGCGAAATTTTATCGCAACCTCCGTGCGTTTCATGGCGAGCGCCTTGCCGGTGCGCAGGTAGAAGGGGACACCGGCCCAGCGCCAGTTGTCTATATGCAGTTTCATAGCGACGTAAGTCTCCGTCACGCTATCCGGCTTTACATTTGGGGTCTCGCGATAATCCGGAATCTCGGTATCGCCGATCTTCCCAGCGGTATACTGCCCACGCACGGAGTTGTTCAGCGCATCCTCCTCGCTCCGGGCCTGGATCGCAGCCAGTACCTCGTCCTTTTCTGAACGCACGTTGTGGGCGTCGAAACGGGTCGGAGGCTCCATTGCGATTAGCGATAGCAGCTGAAACAGGTGGTTCGGCACCATATCGCGCAGCGCGCCAGTCGCGTCATAGAAGCTGCCGCGGTGGCCAACGTCGATCTTTTCAGCCACGGTCACCTGCACGTGATCGATATGATGGCGGTTCCAGATCGGCTCGAACATTCCGTTTGCGAAGCGCAGAACCAGAATATTCTGGACTGTCTCCTTGCCCAGGTAATGATCGATTCGGTAGATCTGGTGTTCATCGAGAATGCTCAGCAGTTCCGCATTCAGTGCGTGCGCTGACGCCAGGTCCGTCCCAAACGGCTTTTCCACCACTAGCCGTCGCCAAGTGCCGTCTTCTTCCTTCAATAAGCCGACACGACCGAGCTGGCGCGCGATCGGCGCAAAAGCATCAGGCGGTGTCGCCAAATAGAATAGCCGATTGCCGCCGGTATTGCGCGAGGCCTCCAATTGTTCGAGCCGCTCCTTCAACCTGTCGAAGGACAGGGCGTCCCCAGGGTCGGCTGCGACGGAGGTGACACATTCGAGAAGGCGACGCGCGACCTTGTCATCCATGGGGCGGGTTGCGAACTGACGCAACCCCTTCATGAGCTTCTCGCGCAGCGCTTCGTTCGACATGGGATACCGCGCGACGCCGACTACGCAAAACTGTTCCGGCAATAGTTCGGCTGCCGAGAGGTTGTACAGCGAAGGGATCACCAGCCGGTTGGTCAGATCCCCAGTGACACCGAAGATGACAAGGGCACAGGATCGTGGCTTCTGGTTGGGCTGCAGGTCTATCACGAACAGCTGACCGTGAATTGGTGAAATGGTGCGGGCTTCCCCGAGCCGAGACCGCCGTGCTGCTGGAGCTCTCGGCGGCTCAAATCGGCGGGCGACCGCCATCCACTCTAGTGGAAGGAGTTCAAGTGGCTCTCTCCTGATGCCATAAAGCGGCGCGCGCTGCCTTGACCGCCGTCAATATATCGAGCGTCCATAAGGCGATTGCGACCGAGGCAGACAGAGTGTGCAGACCACAGAGTCGCAGACCACAGAGTCAGAGAACACGGAATCGAGAAGGACCGTAGTCCAGATCACGTCATGCTACCCGGCAGGAAGCATCGAATCGTGGTGCCCAACGATCCCTTGATCGGCCAGACCATCGCCCTCCCAGCCCGGTTCGGCTCGGTGAGCACGGCATCATCGGGAACCACGATCCACTCGTTGTCGATGCGGACACGAAAATGACCGTCTTTCGATTCCCAATCCGGGTCGGCAATCGCGAGACCGTCACTAACCGAGCAACATGGACCTTTGCCGGACTTGAGACTATCGAACCATGGCTTGAGTGGAGATTGCGAATAGCGGCCGTCGTCACGGGCTTGGGCGGCGCCGATCAGCAGCGAGACGAGAATGATAAGGCTCAATTGGCGCAAGGAAGTTTCCATGATTGCGTGCCAAGAGCTGGTAAGGCCGTGAGCTGTTAAGGCCATGGCGATCTCGCCTAGCGGCTCGTACTTCAAGGGAAGTTATATGATCCACCGGGGCCGGCCTTGATAACAGTCAACCTGGCAGATCATTACCGCGGCTTTGCAAACTAGCTTACGGTCTCGTGCAGGTATTGGCTACGCACCGCGCCCTTTGGCCTCGCAGCTCGCACACCAGAGCGGTCTGGCCGATTGCAAGCGCCGTCTGCAGCTCTGCCCCAACGATGGCGCCCGCGCCGAATGCAACCCCCATTCGCTCCAGGTATCCGCAAGAGTTGGTTGAGGAAGCCGCCCTTGCCCAACCGGAGCAAGGCCGACCAGTATCGGCAATGACGAGCGTCAATGCAGCGAGCGCGATTGTGGCGTAGGTGCTGCAATAGAGCGCAAAACCCCCGGGCCAACAAATAGCGAACCGGGGGCCAAGCAACTGAGCTTTGCAAAGGCAGCACGGTTGGCAATGGAGAAGACGATATGGTGACCACAACGCAACGCGCATCCGCGACCGAACGCGGGACTACATCCTCACTGATCGCAAGTGACCGCGTGGAGGGAACTGCGGTCTACGACGCAAAGGGAAAGCGTATCGGAAAGGTCGAACATCTCATGATCGACAAGTCTGGCGGTCGCGTCATCTACGCCGTCCTCAGTTTTGGAGGCTTCCTTGGTATCGGCGCGAACCACTACCCGATTCCCTGGCGGATGCTGGATTTCGATGAGAAGCTCGGCGGATACCGCGTGGGCATCACCGAACAGCAACTCAAGAACGCTCCGAAAATCGAACAAGGGGAAAGCTGGGAGCAAGCGAACCGCGGCCGCGACGAAGAGGTCTATGGCTATTGGGAGCAACCCACACCAGACCAGACTTCGTCTCTCATATCTAGCGACAGCGTCGAAGGAATGCCTGTCTTTGACCTACGCGGCAAGCGCATCGGTAAAGTCGAGCGCCTCATGATCGACAAGCTCACCGGCCAGATCGCCTATGCGATCCTGAGTTTCGGCGGCTTCCTCGGCATCGGCGAGGATCAGTATCCGATACCCTGGTCGATGCTGACCTACAACGAAAAGCCCGATGGCTTCCAAGTCGACATCACCGAAGAGGAGCTCAAGAACGCCCCGAAAATCGTACCAGGCGAAAACTGGGAGCAAACAACTCGGACCCGCAATCAGGACGTCTACGACTATTGGGAAGTCAGGTACTATTGGATTGTCGGTTCCGATATTCCGTGAGCCCTATCGTTGGCCTCGTCAATGCAGGCGTCCGGGCCTAATGCCATGTGGCGGCCAAGCCTCCAGCTGCCAGAACCCAAGATCGCGTGATCTAAGCACGGGCGTTATCGACAATCAGCGTCCGCGATCGCGGCCTCCGGCCAAAGTTCAGCGGTAGAAGGCCCAGGATTAACCTATGGATGGGAAGCGAGCGAAAGCCAAAAAAAGACGGCAGCGCTTCAAACAGGAAGCGCCGCTAAGCGATCGGTTGCTGAAGTTGGCAGCGAACGCTCGGCACGAGGCGGCTCGGCTTCCTTTCGGAAGCCAACGTGATCATCTGCTAAGGAAAGCCAAACAAGCCGAGATTGTCGCATCCCTTGATCAGTGGCTATCATTGCCCCGCAAGCAAGCGCCTCAAGCCAACAGTGAAGCACGCGCGTCCACCACCGCCGCTGGATCCTTCCACAATCGCGCGGCTGCTTCCGAAAGCCCACCGCGGTCAGATCTTCCGTCAGCCTCGGCCGTCACGCCTCAACAATTCGAACGCGCCAAAACGGCCCCTGCTGCCCGCGGAATAGAGTTTCAGTCCTCTGCTGCCACACTTCTCCAGGCTTCAAGGAAAGGCTGAATCGCTCGCCAACCGGCTTCCACGCCATCGGCGCGCTGAAAACAGAGTGTCGTCGCCGATAATGCATCGCCGTCGGGATCGGGCGCGGGTCGCACAGACCTTCGCGACAAGCTCACCCTTTGCAAATCAGTCAGGGCTCTGCCGGAAAGTCTTTAGCGGAGGGCAGCGGAAGACAGAACACCGCGACTTCAGCTTGCTCGAGGTTTTGTTTCTTCAGGCGCGTTCCGACCGCCACTTATTGAGCTCTATGCGGGCGGCTTTTGCGCCGCTGGACTCAAGCGAGTGTGAGGCGCTGATCCCACTTTTGAGCAGGCTGCGGTAGATCGCCTCGCCCCGGTTGACCGTCGTCATGGTGGAACCAAACGCAGCAACCTAGATTACCCAATCCCGACGGGTGGGGGGACCAACAGGAGAGTCTCCCATGAGGATAAATTGGCTTTACACGACGGCGACGGCATTGGTGATTTGCGCCGGTCCCGCCATTGCGCAATCGCCGGAAGGTTCGCAGAAGCGCGAGGAGAGTCCGCGCGCCCAGTCACCGGCATCTCAGTCTAGGGAAATGGACCGTCCAGCCGCCCAGTCGAAGGAGATGGATCGCGGCGGCGCGGCGGATCGCATCAAGGAACGCGCGCAGTCCGAGCCGATGGGCGGCGCCCAGGACATGCAGCGCGGTGAGGCACCGTCGCCGGCCGAGCGCAGCAAGGAGGCGCAGAAGCCGCAGGGCCGCGAGTCCAATGAGCCGACACGGCAGAGCCAGGATCAGCCCAGCCGTGGCGAGCGCGCGCCCTCGAGCACGGCGCAGCAGAAGGACCTGCAGCAGGGCCGCGATGCCAAGCCGGCTGCCGACCAGAGGCAACAGGCTGAGGAAAAGCTGCGGGCCCGCGAGGGTCAGCCCAAGCAGGACCGCGCGCAGGACGCCACCAGGTCGGCCGATACGAAGCAGCAGCAGACCCAGCAGCAGATCGATCGAGATCGCAAAGAGCAACTCGATCACGCCGCCCAGCCCTCCAAATCCTCGCCGCAGCAGAGCGCGCGGCCGGCCGACAACACACAGACCCAGAAGACCGGAGGGGCGCCGGATCAATCGAACCGCCAGACTTCCTCGGGTGCGGTCAACGACGATCAGCGCAGGCAAGTCGTCGATCAGCTGCGGCACGACAGGACTGCCACCAGCCAGAACCTCAATGTCCAGCTCAATGTAGGCACACGGTTGCCGCGGGGCGTGCAGGCGCGCCGGTTGCCGCCCGATATCGTGCGGATCATGCCGCAATACCGGGACTACGAGTACACGGTGATCGACAATCGCGTTGCCATTATCGATCCGCGGCGACGCGAGGTCGTCGATATTCTCGACGACGGACCGGGTTACAGCAGGGCGGCCGCTTACAGCGGCGACCGGGTTGTCATCGGCGATGACACGCGTAGGCGGTTCAGGGAATTGGTGCGCAGCTCTTCGACGACGGTCGGCTCGACCTCGCCTTCAGCCGGCGGAGGCGGAACCTCCGCGTCGAACTGTCTGTCGCTACAGCCGGTGCCGGAAGAACTGGCGCGCAACCATCCAGAGCTCGCCAACTACCGCTATCTCGCTATCGGCGACGAAGTGGTGCTGGTTGACCCGCAGCAGCAGAAGATCGTCCAGGTGATCGACTAAGACCGGATGTTCTCCCTCTCTCCGTTCTTCACGGGGAGAGGTTGAGGTGAGAGGCTGCACGTTTCCGCGCTATCGCGGCCCAGCTCGGTGCGTCGATAAGCGTTGGTGTGAACTTTGACGGCAAAACTGATGGCCATCAATGAACGTCAAGCAATGATGCCTGATGCTCCACTGCCACGGAGGCGCTGAAGAGGAGCAACCCTGAGGTGAAGATGTTGATCGTACTAACCTCGCACGACCGACTTGGAGACACTGGCAAGAAGACCGGCTTCTGGTTCGATGAGTTCGCTACGCCCTACTACATCTTTAGGGATGCCGGCATGGCTCTTACACTTGCGTCTCCCGAGGGGGGCCTGCCGCCGGTCGATCCAAGAAGCGAGCGGCCCGAGGCGGAGACCGAAGCGACTATTCGCTTTCGGCGCGACGGTTACGCGCAAGCTGAGTTGGCGAACGCCCGGATGCTGTCTAGCATTTCGGCCCGCGACCATGATGCCGCCTTCTATCCAGGAGGCCACGGCCCCTTGTGGGATCTCGCCAATGACCCCCACTCAATCGCGTTGATCGAAACCATGTTCCGCACGGGTCGTCCTCTAGCGCTCGTCTGCCATGGCCTCGGCGCCTTGCGTTACACCATGGCTTCAAATGGCCGTCCACTTGTCGCCGGCAAATCGGTCACCGGGTTTTCCAACCTCGAGGAGGTTGCAATTGAACTGACGGACGCCGTACCGTTCTTGGTCGAAGATATGTTGAGGAACAATGGCGGCAGTTATTCCCGGAAAGACAAGTGGCAGCCCTATGCCGTTTCCGATGGCGATCTGATCACGGGACAGAATCCGGCATCCTCGGAAGCCGTTGCGAATGCTCTACTTGATCGATTACGGATCAGGGGTCAGGCCACAAAAGGTGGCAACGCCTGGACCCGGAACGCCTGAGTAGTACGAGAGATGCGGCGCCGGCCGATCGGACAAATCGAATGGGAGCTCATCACCGTGGAAACCAAATCTTTCTTGCACGCCGAAGACATTCTACTTTAGTGCCACAACCTTAGGTGACGGGCCGCTCGCACCCGCGCATTCCGAATGCCAGAAATAATCACCACAGCTAAGGAGAACTGCATGAAATTCCGTCCGCTCCATGACCGCGTCGTGGTCAAGCGCATCGAAGCCGAAGAGAAGACCAAGGGCGGCATCATCATTCCCGACACTGCCAAGGAAAAGCCCTCCGAGGGCGAGATCACCGCCGTAGGCCCGGGCGGCCGCGACGAAGCCGGCAAGCTAATCCCGGTCGATCTCAAGGTGGGCGACCGCGTGCTGTTCGGCAAGTGGTCTGGCAATGAGGTCGTGCTCGACGGCCAGGATCTGCTGATCATGAAGGAGAGCGACATCATGGGCGTCCTCACCGACGCTCCCGCCGCCAAGAAGAGCGCCGCTTAGGCGCTTAGCCCGCTCCCTCATCCTGAGCGGTCATGCTGCAAGCTCAAATCTCATCCTTCGAGAACCCGACGAGCCGCTTGTCCTTTAGCAAGGGCCTGAGCCGTACGCGAGCAGGTGATGGGAACTGTGCGGGCAAATTTCCAGCCGGAATTTCCTCAACCGCGTCGACGGGATCTCCTGTTGCGAGATACAGCTCGGTCGCCTTGAGAAGCTGCTGGAAGCCCGTCTTTAGCGTCGACCCGCAACCTCGTCGATGCGACTCAGGAGATCTGCTGGGTCTTCATAGACGCGGAACGCTCCGGATTGTCGCAACTCGTCAGGCCCATAGCCGCCGCTTAAAAGACCTATACCCAACGCGCGACATCGGATCGCCGCCAACATGTCCCAGACACTATCGCCAACAACGACTGCGGTTTCGATGGGAACGCTCAGCCGTTCGGCAGCCGTCAAAAACAAATCCGGATCGGGCTTGGCATGTTTGACTTGATCACGCGTAACGACTGGAACCGCATCCCGATCGACCCCAAGCGAAGTCAGATTGACGGCTGCGGTTTCCAGGCGGCCGCTGGTCGCAATCGCCCATGGAATGCCGGCCTGCGACAACCACTTCAACAATTCGCGAACTCCAGGCAATGGCCGAACCCGATTTGACTGCTGTCGGTAGGCGGCAGCATGGGCGCGGCGAAGCCGCTCAACGCGTTCAGTGCCAATTTCGATGCCGGTTTCGCGAAGAAGCTGATTGATGAATAAGCCTCCGCTCATTCCTATCTTGCGATGGATGCGCCAAACCGAGAGTTCGATGCCCTCTGCATCGAGCGCCTCCTTCCATGCAAGAACATGCTGATAGACGCTATCAACCAGCGTGCCATCGAGATCAAACAGGAAGGCGGGTTCGATATTTGATGAGTGTTTCGACATTCTATTCGTCAAGCCTCGACGCAATCCATTCACGCCACACGGTGAGCAGAGCCGCCATAATCACCGGGCCGAGAAAGAGACCTATCAATCCAAACGAATCCACTCCGCCGAGGATTCCGATCAGTACCAGCAGGAATGGTAGCTGCGCAGTGCCTCCAATAAGGGCCGGGTGAATGAGATTGTCGCCGATCAGCAAGATTGCTGCGCCAAAAACGATTAGGCTTACGGGCGCCAGCAACGTACTGCTGTGAGAGGCCAATATCAGTGCAGCCGTCGTGAGCGCGATCCAGGCGCCAAGGGGCACCATCGCCAACGCCGTCGTCACAGCAGCGAACAGCAGCGGATGCGGCACTCCCGTCGCGACATACGCGATACCGATGGCGGCGCCTTTCAGGATCGCAGCTGCGATCGTCCCGTTCACGGTGGCGCGGATTGCATCGGCGATCCTGCTTATCAAGCGCGCGCCGGGATCTCCGATCAGATCGCCGGCGGTGGTCATGGCACGATCCGCCAGCCAGACGCCATCACGGAGCGCTACAAATAGTGCGATCAGCGTAATTGCAAAGAGAAATAGACGATGCAACAGCGCGCCCCCGAGGGCACCGGTCCACGACGTGAGATTTTCGATATTCACACCGCGAAGCCATTCCCTCAGAATGTCGGGATTGCTGAGGTTGGTGCGCCACCAGAGCTCGAGTTGCTGGCCGGCGATCGGCAGCTGCGCAAGCCAGACCGGGACTGCAATTCCACTCTCACGCAAGCGGTCGAGCGCACTTAGAAAAGCGCCGCTTCCCTGTGCAATCTGATGCGCAACCAAAATCAGGGGCACAAGCAGGACAAGTCCGGTCAGAATCGTAAACAGCAACGGGGCTAACAAGGAAGAACGACGGCTGGAGATCAGCCGTGCGAAATGAATGTAAGCCGGCCAGATCGCGATGGCGATTAACGCTGCCCAGGTCAGCGCCACCAGGAACCCACGCGCAACCCAGAGCGCCAAGAGCACTACCGCGATCGCAATAGCTGATTGGATGATAGCCCGGGCGCGTGAATCGAAGGTTGGCTCTAACGCGCCGATCGACCGAAGCCCACCGTCATTGCTTGGTGTGAGTCCATGAAGCTGCATAATAACTCACGAGTGTTTCGCCGCAGAAATGACCGGTTGCGGCAGACAGACTACAACCACATGCCTCTGCACACATTGACGACTATCAATCGCCAGCGCCGCCGCGCCCACCGGCTCCTGGGACGAGGGAGTCTGCGAGCATAGTCCTGCGATGAACATCAATGACGAGGAGCGCGAGCGGAGTTACTTCAAATCGGCATCATCCCTCATGCCACATCCGGCTTAGCCGATGGCACTCTGGTTCTGAGGGCACTCGTGAGGCGGTAGTCGAACTCCAGCGCGATCTACGGAAAATTACTGCCGACAGCTTGACAACGATCAAGGCTCAATCCCCCCGCCGCGCGGAGATTAGAGTGACAACCGAGCTGACGCGCGCAAGTGTCCCGGCTGCAATGGTCGCCGACACGGCACGTGCGTCACCTTATTCAGTAACCATCGCTGGGACACGCCCAAAAGGTACGGCTCGGATCCATCACAATCAAGGAGACCATCATGAATCGACTTCTCTATTCCGGCGCTTTGCTTGTCGTTCTCGGCAGTACCGTCGCCACAGCTCAGAACGCAAGCGACACTACTCAAAGCAACAACGCTCACGGGGCGCTGAACCCGGCACAGCAACAGATGGTCAGCAACAGCCTCTCCAGCACACCCTCGCAATCCGCACCATCGGGCGCGCAGCCGCAAGTCGGTGACAAGGTTCCAGAGTCCATGTCGGCGCAATCCATGCCGCATAACGTCGTTGACCAGGTCCCCGAGGCGAAGGAACTGCTCTTTGTCAAGCTGCCAGACCGTATCCTGCTCATCGACCCCGACACCAAGCTGATATCCGAAATCGTCACCGAGTCGGCCACCACCGGGTCGACGGCCGGCAACCAGGGTCGGTAGCACTACCAGTGCCTCGGCCAACGGCCTGGCCCAACCTTGAAGGCGAAGGAGTTTTGATGAACATTCCCCACCTCCCGCTGCTCCTGGTAGCCACCTTGGCCGTCGTCACGCTTTCGAAGCAGATCGATCACGCAGTCGCCCAAGAGATCGGGCTGACGCCTCTGGAGGCGACGGAGGTCGCCAAAGGCTATAGCGCCGAGGCGCTCAAATTTCGGTCTGTAGTCGGCGACAAGCACGACAGGATAGGAAGAATCAGCGACTTCATCTTCGGCAAAGACGGCAATATTTATGTGGTCGTTGCGGTAGACGATTCGACAGGCCTGCCTGGCCATCCCGTGGCCATTCCACTCCGTCAATTCCAGCTGGACGATTCACCCGACTATGCGGTTCTGCCGGGCGCAAGCCGCACTTCGCTCTCGAAGCTGCCGGTTTATGTCGGGCACTGATAGCGTGGTCCGAACCTTTGCAATGAATCAGAAAAGAACGGCAGCTCCGACTGCCTCGCCGATATGGGCAAAGGCGGCCCAGGCGAGTGCCGCGAGGACATCGCGCACGATCCAGACAGAGAGCGTCAGGAGACCCACGGCGGCGTTGGTCAGAATGCCCCCGCACACGCGATTCAGAAGGTATGCGACTTGTCTGATCGACCAAAGAGCGCCGTGATGACGGTCCAACGAGAGGAGCGCATGCCGTTGGCGGGCGCTGATAGCCATCCACTGTAGCTCGTGCCCTTCTGGCGCGGAAACAGCGCATGGGGTGACGGTCGTCAAGGCGCAACTTGCAGCCGGAGGGCTACGGTCTTAGTGAGGCAATCACGCAGAGCACGTCTCAAATTCGGAGAATGCCATGGCCAGCACCACAATGAATTCACCCTTCGATACCTCGTCCGTCGCTGCCAGCGATGGGCTCGCGCGAAACTGGTGGCTGTTCACACTTCGCGGCATCTTCGGAGTCGTGTTTGGCTTGACTGCTTTGCTCTTTCCCGGACCAACCATGTTGTCCCTCGTGATCTTGTTCTCGGCCTATATGCTGCTCGACGGAGCGGCAGGCATCATTTCCGCGGTCCGTGCAATGCGCCGCCGAGACCAATGGGGCTTCTTGATCTTCGAGGGTCTCCTCAACATTGCTGTTGGCATGGTCGCTTTCCTCTGGCCCGGCGTCACCGTGGTTGCGTTCGTGCTCCTGGTCGCTGCATGGGCCATCATCTCCGGTGGATTGATGATGGCGGCCGGGTTCCGACTGAGCATCAGCCACGGACGATGGTGGTTGGTGCTCGGCGGATTGTGTTCGCTGATTTACGGGGCGCTGCTGATCGCTATGCCGCTCATCGGTGCGGTCGTGCTCACGTGGTGGATGGGCGCTTATGCACTCGTATTCGGTATCTCTTTGATCATTCTGTCGTTCCAGCTCCGCTCCAGGCATCGGCATGCGGCCACGCCCAGCACGGCGGGTACTCAGGCATAGGTGACATTTTATGACTTCCGCCACACGCAAGCCGAGCCAGCCGGATGGTCCGCCACAGGACCGTCCGGTCGGTGATGCCGAGAAGGCCAATGGCGAAGAGTTACTGGAGGAAAGCCTGATCGAAACCTTCCCGGCAAGCGACGCACCATGCTGGACCGCCTTGACGCGCGTCGGGCCGCCTGATCGAAAAGGCCACCATGTGAAGCGCAAAAAGAAGCGGCTTGGTCTCCCTCATAAGAAAGAGGCCGCCAACTGAGGCGGCCCTGATAGGACTACTCAGGCGATCGACCTTCACCTTCCCAAGGCCTTATTGATTACTTCCTTTGCCTCCTCAAATGCTGGTGAAACGCTAGTGGCTCGAATGTTCAAGGCCACCCAGTCAATTTCCGGCAGCGTCGGGTTTGTCCGATAGATCGCGGCGTGCCAAAGGGCGGGGTTGTTCGTGACCCGGATTTCGTAGCCGCGAAAGGTCTGTTGTTCGGTATGCATATGAACTCTCCAAACGCCCCGCTCAGAACATGGGGTTTGGGCGACGACCGGAAAGGGGCCAACCATTAAATTAGAAAGGGGCCACCACCTAAACAGGAGTGGGAAAGGTGGCACCCGCAAGGCGCATTCAGATCAGGCGGCCTAGTGTGTCAATCTGATGCGGGAAAGCGTGCCGGAATATTGACGGCCGTCATGGCGCGTCGATGCCTAATCGAGAGTCTTGCGGGCATCCTGCAGCGACGATGCACGAGGGCGGCCGACCGTTGTTGGGGGCCAGCAGGTGACCGCCCATCCCATTTCTCTCGTGCGCACGACCACACCTAGACGCGCCCTGCTCCGAACAAGAGGTCATGATGGAGTCCAGAGGACCGGATGGCACAATAGGGATCCCGGGAGGCACTAGCGAATGACACCGTGTCCATGAACACCACAGCCGTCATGAACGGAAATGGGTCGGAAAGTGCAGGCCATCCGCACCCTTCCCCTGCGATCGCTAGCTCTTTCGCAGGGCGTGATTGAAACCTCAACCTTGCGAGGCGTCCATGCCGAAAAAAGAGCCCTACATCAGGTTGCCGCATCGCGCAGTCGTTTTTATCGGAGACGGCAGCAAGGCCCTCATTCTTCTAAATGAAGGGGATGGTCTAAAACCACACCTTGTAGTCCAACAGGCGTTTGAAGATGAGAACCCGCCGACTCACGAGCAAGGATCGGACAAGCCCGGACGAGCTCTGTCTGCCACCGAGCCGAACCGCAGCGCGATGGAGCAGACGGACTGGCATGACATCGAGAAGCATAGGTTCGCGCGCACCGTCGCAGGTGCTCTGGATCGCCTTCTGGGAGAGCTACAAACAGAGCGTCTTGTAATCGTAGCACCGCCGCGAACACTCGCAGACCTGCGTCGATCACTTTCTCCCAAGGTCCAAAACTCCATTGTTGCGGAGCTTGCAAAGGACTTGACCGGCCTGAGCGTCAGCGACATCTCGCAATATCTGACAGCCCGATCGTAGCGGGTTCAAATTGCGGGCCGGCGCCCCCCGCTGCTCCCGAGCCCCAAAAAGCCTTTCGCCTCTGGCGCGCCGCGTCGCGGTATTATTGCCCGCTGCTCGGGGCTGCCGTTTCATGGCCTTATCGGCGCTTGACGGTCGATCATGGATGTTCCGCCCTCCGCAATTTCGCGCTGTACCGGGTGATGTTCTCGCTACTCATGGACGTCGTGTTGTTGGCGCTAATGTTCTACAGCACAACGAACCGCTGGTCGTGGCGCCGGGGCAGCGAGCCGAATACCGTCTGCCGGCCGCGGTCAAATGAATTGATAGCGAAGGATTGCCGTCAATGGAGCGCGCTCCGGCAATTGTTCTCGTGACGCGGCCAATACCCTTGCCCCGGTGCATAGCGCGCGCCGTGCCACCTCGTCGACGACGCTGTAGACCTCAGCATCATCGGAAGCGGCGTAAGTCACGCTGCCGTCGATACCGCTGACGAGCCCTGGCACGACGGCGTCGAAGTCGACCAGCAACTGCTCGATCGCACCCGCGGTTGCTGCGTGGGCTGCGTAAGAAACATCCGTTGTGCCGCGCTGCGGCTTCAACTCATCATACCGCCCGATCAACTCCCTGATTTCCCGTGTGGTCGATCGATTAAGGATCGGGATCGCCTGATGCTCTAGCGCCGGGTCGGTAGATCGGTCAGGATTTCCCTCTATAATATCCTCGGATAACTCCGGATAGTTGCAGATCGCACGGAACATCGAAGCCAGCGGCTCGGTGGCGGCGAGGATGAGCGGCGCCGTATGTCCGCGTAATGTATCGCGGACGGCCTGGTCCACTTTCTCGACATATTGGTGCAAGAGCACTTTCTCGCCCTCAAGATTCTGCAAATGCCCGCGCGGCGCGCGGACATGGAATGATGGACGTTGCGTTGCCTCTTCCGCATTCTTTGGCAGTCCTGGCACCCATAACCGCGACGGCGGCAAATTGGCAAAGACGTGAATCAGTCGGACGCTCTCTTTCGCAAGTGCAAGCACGAAGGCATCGTGCCGCGAGGTCATCGCCCGCAACACCGGCGTCAGGTGCAAGCGATCCGCGACCTCGGCGAGCGGCTTTGGCGCTTCCGCCAGACGGAAGGTGCGCAGGGATTCAGGCAGCGCGAGCACCGCAAGTCCGTTACCCTGATGGTTCCAGAACGAGAGAGTCTCGTCCGGCTTCGTCCGCTGGCGCTGCCGGACTTTGTCTTGATCCGGGTCATGTTGGCCGCCGGCGAACTGATCGAAGCGCTGTTCGAACGCTTCGATCACACGCTTGTCGGCGCCAGCGTCGCGCAATTGCGCGAGCGCCTGCTTCGCCAGATCCTTGAACAGGGTACGATTCGCCTCGGCCCTCTCGCCAAGGCGAGACGTTGGCATGTACAGGGAAACACAGAACTGGGCCCTTAGCTGCGCTAGATCCCTGAACTCTGCTACGGTTGGTAGATCGATGTGAAGCATCGGATCCTCGAGGGTGCCGGTAAACGTAATGCAGATTCTCGCAACATCGTCGCCAAATGACGTTGACGATCGTCAATGACGGAAGCTGCTTGAGCGCCCAACCAAATGCGCCGCAGGGAGCCGATCCGATCAGGGTGTAACCCCACGCCAGCAAACCCCAATCCCGCATCGACTTGCGCGCCGGCGCCGAGCCTTTTCTCAGGTGGAATGGCGCACAGCCAGATGCTCACCGGTGCCAGCACGTAGTAATCGTAGGGCCAGCTTGTCAGGATCGTGAGGCCGCCGATGATCCAGCGCACGTCACCGCCGATCCGATAGTGGACAAAGGCGAGAGCTGCCGAAACTAGGGAGCTTGGCATGACCGTAGCCACCCATCACGATCAGGGTTCCGGACTCGTCTGCGACATGAGACAGGATCGCGTCTGCCACCTCGATATCCGGTGCCGGGATGATTTCGATCTCGACCTTGACGTCGTGGCGCGCCAAGTGGCTTGCCATTTCGACCCCGCGAATCTCGGTGGTCTCATTCTTCGTTTTGTCGTTCTCGATGATCAGCAGATCAACCTGGTCCGCCCTCGCCAGCAGCGGTAGCGCATCGTTGATTGCCCGCGCCGCGGTGAGGCTGCCGTCCCAGCAGCATACCACGCGGTCGAGCTTCAATCCGTTCTTATGGATATATGGCACGACGATGAGTGGACGTCCCGACTCGAAGAGCGCGCTTTCGATCATGTCGTCATTGGCTACCCCGTCTGGGCTGGACTGAAGAAACGTGCTGAGATCGGAGCGTCGAGCGATCGCCGCGAACAGCGTTGGCGCCTCCGGCCTTACGGTCCTGACGAGACGATGTTCCGCCGAGAGCTGGCGGCTCCTTGCGGCCTCGTCAAACCTCCTGATTGCTGCCTCCGCGGCTTTCTTGCTCTCCTCCACCATCATTGCGACGATATTGGGCGGCATTTCCAGCATCACATAGCCTGGAAAGTCCGGCGCATAGACAAAGGCCACGCCTGCAATATGAGCATCGAATGCTTCCGCGACCGTGATCGCGAACTCGCGCGCCCGGTCTCGTGAGACGTCATGCTCCAGATTGACGACGATATCCTTGATCATCGAGAAGTTACCTCTCCGTGAGGCGCACGCTTCAGGCGTCAGTAGCGATCCTCACCGCGACGAACGCACGTTCCAGCCCCATCCATCCTTAGAAGCCATCCTTAGAAGCGCTCACGCCGGAAGACACAGCACAGTCCGTGGCGACTCATAGTAATAATGAGGCGCGGCGAGTGCGGCGCCGATCAATACGCCCGCCGCCCAGCCCCTACAACGGGAGCGACGGAAAACCGTCATGCCATCAAGCCTGTGTCGCGGTCGGAGAAATGGCAGTGCCTGTGGCTCCGCAGCAATCGTGATTAGGTTGTTCTTCGTCACAGAGGTCCACTTGTTTTTGCCGCGACGGATCCGCCTCCGTTGATGATAGTGCGGCATCTTCACATCATTATGCCGGCCGTACCCTGACGGTTATCAATTGCCCTCCCCGGAATCAGCCCCATGCTTGTTGAGTCCTCTAGAGCAGGGTACTCCTCGTGAAAACTGAAAGCACATCGAGGCAGGATGTTCGTCGCACGGCGGCAGCGGTGGAAGCGTCCCGGTTGCCGCAGGTACGGCTATCCGGTACCGATCGATTGGAAACCTTCAGCGACGGCGTACTCTCAATAACAATCACGCTGCTGGTCGCCGAAATCGTCCGGCCCGAACATGCTCCCGGTCAACTCCTTGACCGACTGGTCGAGCAATGGCCCAGCTACATCGCTTTCCTCGCGTCGTTCTTTTACACGGGAGTCATCTGGCTCAATCATCGCGCCGTGTTTGCCCGCGTGCGCTACTGCGACCGCGGCCTACATCTTGCCAATCTATTTCTGCTGCTGACATCCGGGCTTATCCCGTTCCCGACCGCGATCCTTTCGTCCTCCATCCAGATCGGCAATGATTTTGATGCAAGGATTGCCGTCGTGCTCTATGCGGCTATTGCCGGCAGCATGTGCCTGGCTTGGCTCATCTTGTTTCACGTTCTGAGCATTCATCCGTGGCTCGTCGAGCACCACATCGGTTCTGAGTTCTTTCCCAAGGAGCGGTTGCGCGCCATCATTGGCATCGTCTGCTACACGGTGGCGGGCGTGGTGGGGCTGTCGATGCCGAAGCTCGCCCTGGTTATCTTCCTGGCGCTGCCCGTCTTCTACGGGGTCACCAGCGAAGGCCTCACGGAGACCCGGATACGCTTGCAGTTTGGCAACGGCCAGCGCGAGGCTGCTGTCAAGCGCGGCGCAGACCGCGCCGGATAGCTACTATGGCTTTTTTGACAGTCTCTTCCTTCACCGTCTGCGCCGCCGTTTGCCACATCGCCGGATCGGCTGCGCCAAGTGGCTACGTTGACGCCCGTCAAGGCGCGCACGCATTGATCTCGGCATTAAACCTCTCGGCTTGGGCGATCGGGGAAGGAAGCGCAAGATGTCAAAGACAGTTGCGGACGTTCTGGTTGGCGCACTCGAACAGATCGGCGTCAAACACATCTTCGGCTTGATTGGTGACTCGCTCAATCCGCTTGCCGATGCCGTGCGCCGCAGCAAGGTCGAATGGATCGGCGTCAGGCACGAGGAAGGGGCGGCGCTGGCGGCTGCGGGACAAGCAAAGTTGACCGGACAACTCGCGGTGTGCGCGGGCACGACGGGTCCAGGCAGCAACCATCTTGTCGCCGGCCTCTATGAGGCTTGCCGCGATCACGCACCAGTGCTGGCGCTCTCGGGCGATATGCCGCGCAAATTCCATGGCACCGACTACATCCAGACCACCGAGCCGGATCTTCTGTTCCGGGACGTGTCGCTTTACACTGAAACGATTGCGTCCGCGGCGCAGGCCGGTGCAGTGATCCATCAGGCGATCGCCGCAGCCTACGCAGGGCCTGGTGTCGCGCATCTGACGCTTCCGCAGGATGTGCTGGCCACGAAGGCCGAGGGCAGTGTTGCCAGCATCGCCACCCTCCAACCGCGGCCGGAGTTTGCAGCAAACGAGCATGACGTTGCCGAGATGGCGCGCCGAATCGATGCCGTCGACCACATCGTGATCATGTGCGGCGCCGGCTGCCGCGGTGCGATCGAAGAACTGCGGAGGCTCTCTGACCGCCTCAAGGCGCCGCTGGTTCATTCGTTTCGCGGCAAGGAGTTGATGGCGTATGACGATCCCCGCTGGATGGGCGGACTCGGCATCATCGGGACCAAGCCGGTCTACAAAGCGGTGCAGGATTGTGAGCTCTTGCTGATGGTCGGTACTGACTATCCTTATTCCAGCTTCCTGCCCGACAAAGATAAGGTGATTCAGGTCGACGTACGACCGCAAGTTCTAGGCCGGCGCGCGCCGACGACGCTTGGCGTCACCGGCTCTGCGCGGCCAACGCTGGCGCTGCTGCTCGGCAAGGTCGCCCCAAAAACTGATGGCCTGTTCTGGGACCTGGTTACGCGAGAACGACGGAAATGGGACGAGATGCTCGACAAGCAGGCCGACCTGCGCCGCAGCAAGGACAACCTTCATCCACAAGTGGTGGCGCGCGCAGTCAGCGATCTCGCCAACCCCGATGCGATCTTTGCTCTGGACACCGGGTTGAATACGCTGTGGTCTGCTAACTGGATGCGTCAGACCGGCTCGCAGCGGATTCTCGGCTCATTCAACAATGCTGCCGTCGGGACGGCCCTTGGGCAGGCCAACGGCGCGCAGGCCCTGGAACGGTCGCGTCAAGTGATCGCGCTGATTGGTGACGGCGGCTTCAACATGCTGATGGGCGAATTCCTCACGGCAGTCCAACATAAACTGGCGGTCAAGGTCGTCATCTACAACAACTCATCGCTCGGCCTAATCAAGCTCGAGGCCGAGAGCGTCGGTCTCGTGCCGTTCCGCCGGGCAATCGAATTTCCTAATCCGGATTTTGCAGCGCTGGCGCGGGCCTGCGGAGGGCACGGCTTCCTAGCGAGGAATCCGGCGGAACTGATGTCGGCGCTGCCTGAGGCATTTGCCGCCGAAGGACCAGCAATCGTGGACGCCGTCGTGGTCGCTGACGAGATGCCTAACGTGCCCCATGTTGATTTGGAGCAGTTCGGGCACTTTGCACTCGCCAAAATCAAGGAGGCGGTTCTCGCCGTAACGGGCGGCTGATGCGATCGAACACTCTTAGCCTTGGTCATCTGCTCGAGCGAGACCGCCTGGTTGACGATTGTCAGTGATGTCGACTCTCATTGTGACGAGCATCATACCGGAGTCTCCGTTTGAAAGAGCTGGGCCGTTACATCCGCGTTCCGTAGCGGACGTCTTGAACTCGCAGCCACTGACAGCGGAGCAGACGCGACCATAATTGATGACTGTCAACGCGCTCGCCGCGAATCGTATTTAATGGATATCCCATGTGGCTCAGCCTCGGTAGCACATGCGAAGAAACGTTGCCCTGGTTCGAAGTAAACGGGAGAAAGACATGGCGCTGCCAATTCGCGGGGGCCATACGCATGCGCCACTGCACCCATTTTTCGTTGGACTGGGGGGCGCCTTGCTCATGGCCGCTCTGTTCACCGACTTTATGTATACGAGCAACTCGCTCTCGCAGTGGGCCAACTTCTCGGTTTGGCTGATCACAGGGGGCCTCGTGCTGGCGCTCATCGGTACGATCTTCCTAGTAGTTGACGTCGCGCTCGGAAGGGCCGGAGCGATCCGCTGGCTTGATTTTGGGTTGGTAGTGGCCGCCGCAATCCTCTCCCTGGTCAACGTCTTCGTTCATACGCGGGATGCGTGGACTTCCGTTGTCCCGACTGGCATCACCCTTTCCACGATCGTCACGATCCTGCTGCTTGCCGCCGGTGTTCGGGGCTGGTGCGTTACCGCCGTAAAGGCTGTGGGCCGGGGAGAACGCGAATGATCGCGAATCCCGTTCGAGTGACTTCGGGACTTATGATTCTCGCGGTGCTCGCGGCCTGCAGTGACCAAGGCGGCGATCCATCAAAACAATATGGACCGAATCCCGACCTTCCTGAAGCTCACCAATATCTGGTGCCGCCCATGAGCGTACCGCAGGCGGTTGGCTGGCAGACCGGGGAAACGCCCACCGTTCCCGCGGGTATGCGCATCCAAGCGATGGCGACCGGACTGATGCATCCGCGCACGGTTTACCCGTTGCCCAACGGCGATATCCTCGTCGTTGAAGCCAACGGTCCCGGCACCAAGCCATTCCGGCCCAAGGATTACATCTCAGGCAAAGTGAAGGCACGGGCCGGTGCGTCCGACAAGGGCGGAAATCGCATCACTTTGTTGCGCGACGCCGACGGCGACGGCGTTCCGGAAATAAAGACTGTTCTGCTCGACCATCTTCACTCGCCATATGGCGTCGCATGGGTAGCGGAAACTTTGTACGTCGCCAATACCGACGCGATCATCGCCTTTCCCTTCTCGCCGGGCCAGACGGAGATTACGGCGCCCGGAACGAAGCTTGCCGATTTGCCCGCCGGCCCGATCAATCACCACTGGACCAAGTCGATGGTGGCCAGCCCGGGTGGGTCAAAGCTCTATGTGGGGGTCGGCTCTAACAGCAACATCACCGAGAATGGGGTAGACATCGAAGAAGGGCGTGCAGCGATCTACGAAGTAGATCGGCTCACAGGTGCAAAGCGCCTTTTCGCGACTGGAACGCGCAATCCGACGAACCTCGCCATTCAGCCTGGAACGGGGCAATTGTTCGCTGTGGTCAACGAGCGGGACGAGATCGGCCCCGACCTGGTTCCGGATTATCTTACATCCATCAAGGACGGCGGGTTCTACGGCTGGCCGTATAGCTATTGGGGGCAGCATGTGGACGTACGCGTCCATCCGCAGGATCCTGCAATGGTGACGAAGGCGATTAAGCCGGATTACGGCCTTAGTTCCCATGTTGCGGCACTCGGCCTTGTATTTAGTCAGGGGGAAACGCTGTCACCGCAATTCGCCAACGGGGCGTTCGTGGGTGAACATGGCAGTTGGGACCGGGATCCGCTCAACGGCTATCAGGTCATCTTCGTTCCCTTCGCAAACGAACGGCCGAGCGGGATGCCGACCCCGGTGCTGACGGACTTCCTTGCGCCGGATAAAAAAACGGTTCACGGGCGGCCGGTCGGCGTGGCACTTGACCGGACTGGTGCACTCATCGTCGCGGACGATGTCGGGAACGCGGTCTGGAGAGTGAGCGGCTCTGGCAACGGTAAATGAGCGCGCGATGCCGATATCGACCAAGCCGGCTCAGAACTTAGAAACCCAGTTTGCGGCGCTCAGATCAGTCTCGAGCGAACGCAATTTCGCGGGCCGGTTAGCGCATGGATCAGTGCGACGATGGAGGTCGAGCCCGCAGTCGAGCACAGCGGCGGATGGTGATCGGCGAGATATTCGCTGAGATCGACCGGAACCAAAATCACGATGAGATATCCAAGCTGGATTAAGGCCGCCGTCAGCGCGATCACGACTGCCTTACATGCGATTGCGACCAACTCGACCGAACCATAGTTCGGGGTGGTGGTTCGACACTCATCCTGAGGAGAGGTCCATGACCAGCACCAAAAGTCCATCGACGCTCGAGACATCCAACCCGCGAGACGGCAAGCTCGCCAGATGGGCGATCATTGCTGTGCTGATCGCGCTGCTCATCACGGCCTGCGTGCTCGGCTACCTCGGCTGGACCAGTACGGATAACCAGGTGCCGGAGTCCGGCTACGTCGCTCTGGTGATGGGCGTGGTGTTCTCGCTGGTAGTAGGCGTGGGCTTGATGACGCTGGTGTTCTACAGCAGCCGCAGCGGCTATGACGAACCGGCGGTGCTGATCAAGCCGCTGGAGAGCGATGTGGACGACGAGCGTGGGGTCGGCGGTTCTGTGTCTGCACGCAAGGTACCCCAATCAGAAAATTGAGCCTTGTCAATGCATGCGGCTCTTCTTTCTGAGAAAATGCATTTAGCGGCTCCTCACGTCGCTTGCCCTTCCCGGGCCCCCCGCGACTTGGACCGCCGGCAAAAGCCGCGCGGTCCTTCTTTTCAATTCCAATCGCGATGCAATTGGGACCTTCACTCCCGGATACCGACCCATTGGCGTCATACGGTCAGAGCGCCGCGATGATTGCGGGCCCTAGAAAAGCATGAACCCGAATCCGAATGACTGCATTGCGCTTAGAATTTTGATCAGCACAAGCAGTAAGGGCAGCTCGGCAGTGGTCCCGATAGCTCGCAGGCGACATCTATCTCCATTCCCACACGTTTGATGGGCGTCTACTGATCGCTCGCGCTGTGCAGACGCACGCTCGTGTGTGCCGTTATGGAATTACCGTGCTCCAATTGACGACCATCATGGTGGCTCTGCGAAAACGTTGGCTTTTTGCTCCGACGAAAACATTTGGATCGCACCATGGCTACCCCGTCTGCAGTACCTGAGCGCCCTGAGTGCACCCAGCTGGCTGATCTCAGCCGCATCTTGCTCAATCCAGCCCGCTCCAGGCAATATTCCGAAGGCGCGTCATGTCGTGGGCATGACTTCATTGCGCCGCTTGACGCCGACGGACACATCGATCCGGAGCTCCGGCCAAAATATCGAGCCGATCGTCGCGTGCGGCGAGTGTGGCAGGGCGAAGAGGATGAAGTCGGCTGCCTCGTTCATAAGCTCGGCGGGACAGAGCTCGCGCGCTGGGTGTTCGACTACAATTCCGACGAGGATAATCACGATGAGGCGGGCTATACGTTCGGCGCCCATCGATTCTCGTCCTGCGAATACGTCTCGATTAGTGGACAGGATCGCAAACTGCACCCCCTCCGCGGGGGCGCGGTCGACGCAGTCCTGCTGTCGGTGGGCCTGGTCAACTGTTGCGCACTCGAACTCAAGCCATGACGAACGCCATGATCAAGGATGTAATGATCCGGCTGGACGGGACATCTGCGGATGACGCGCGCTTGGCTGCCGCTGCCCAGATCGCAGCAATGTTCGACGGCCATATAACCGGATTGTTCTTCAATATTGTTCGGGAACTTGACGGCGGCGGCGCCGAGCAAACCGAACAATCGAAAGAGGCGGCAAGGCAGGCCGGCGACGCCACTGAAGCCATACTGTTCCAGCGTCTCACACGCTTGCAGCTTTCAACAAACTTACGTCGCTTCGACGTAATCGGCGATCTTGATATGTCCGAGACCGCATTGCTGTTGGCGCGCACCGCCGACACATTTGTAGCGCTCCGGCCGAACGGTCGGTCCAATGAGCCGCCGGACCTGATCGACAATTTGCTTTTCGGTACTGGACGCCATCTGTTTCTCGTTCCAGATGACTGGACGGGTTTCCGGCCCCTGGACAACGCGATCGTCGCCTGGAATGGCAGCCGAGAGTCCGCGCGTGCCATTGCGGAGGCCCTGCCCTTGTTGCAGCTTGCGAAAAAGGTTGGCGTGCTTGTAGTGGAAGGCGAGCGTCTAAGCAGCGGGGATCCGCTGAAAGCCAACGACGCCGTACAGCACCTCCGGCATCATGGCATCGATGCCGTCAAATATCGCGCAGTCGGCGAGGAGGATGATACGGCCGACATCCTGGTCGAAGAATGCCGCAGCCTCAGTGCGAACCTGTTAGTGTTGGGCAGTTACGGTCACTCAGGATTGCACGAATTGCTGCCAGGCAGCACGACCACCCGGATCCTGCGCATCGCGCCATTTCCCTTACTCATCGCGCACTAGTGCCGGGCCGATCTTACGTCCCGAATTCGCGATTGACGGCTGTCAAGGTTCATTCGCGCCGCGCATCATAGGGTGGCTCAAACAGGGTAGCCGATTGGAAATAGCTGGACGGCAGAAAGCCTAGCGCGCGTTCGGCCTAGCTCGGGAACCGTTTCATGGCCGCGATCGATCCAAGAGAGCTGATGTGGACCAGAGCGTGTGAACTGATCGATCGCGCGGAACGATTGCACCGCCAGTTCTTCCGGCCAACAGCGGAGCCAATCGGTGACGCGGTTTGGGAACCGCCAGTCGATATTGTCGAGACCGATTCCGATATCCTGATCACCGTTGCTCTCCCCGGCGTTGACGAGAATACGGTGAAGTTATCGGTCGATGCCGACAGCGTTCTCGTGGTGGGATTGCGCCGTCCGAGCTCGATCCCGCGCGGGAGCCTCGTTCATCGGCTCGAAATTCCCTACGGAAGGTTCGAACGGCAGATAAGTTTCCCCAGCAGGCGGCTTCAGCTTAGTGAGTCCGAACTCGCCTTTGGCTGCCTCTCGCTGAAGTTCACCAAACAACGGTAGATGGAAGGACGGCTCCATGCCTGATGCGACCGGCAATTCGAGCGCCGCGGCCACTCAAAGCCATCCCGTCATTCCGGAGGATGCGACGATTATCCTTCCCATTCGAAACATGTTGCTGTTTCCGGGCATTGTGTTGCCGTTGACGATCGCCAGACCGTCTTCAATCGCGGCGGTCCAGGAGGCCGTTCGAAGCGCACGCAAGATCGGCCTGCTGCTGCAGGACGATCCCAATATCGAACAGCCGGAGCCCGAGCATTTGCGGCGCGTTGGCACCATTGCCGAGATATTGCGCTATGTCACCTCGGACCTAACTCACTACGTCATCTGCCGAGGACTGCGGCGATTCCGTGTGGGAGACTTTCTCCCGGGCTATCCATTTCTGATCGCGCGGGTCAAGGAGATCGGCGTATCGGAGGTAATCACGCCCGAGATCGAAGCACGGATGCACCTGCTAAAGATGCGCGCGCGCGACGCGATTCAGCTGCTACCCAACCTGCCGCAAGAGATCGGCCCCGCGATCGAAGGGTTGGAGTCACCGTCGGCGCTCGCCGACTTCCTCGCCGGGATCATCGACATTCCAGTCGCCGAAAAGCAGGATCTGCTCGAGACCTTCGACGTCACTCAGCTTCTTGACAAGCTGCTCGGGCTGTTAGCGAAGCGAATCCAGGTTCTGCAACTTTCGAAGCAAATCGGTGAACAAACCGAACAAACCCTGTCATCGCAACAGCGCGAACACATTCTTCGCGAACAGCTTCGTCACATTCAGAAGGAACTGGGCGACGACGACCCCAAATCCGCGGAATTGAAGGAGCTGGGGGAAAAGATCGAGAAGGCCGGGATGCCAAAGAACGCTGAGGAGCAGGCCCGGCGAGAACTGAAGCGCCTTGAACGGCTACCGGAGATAGCGGCCGAGTATGGCATGGTCCGGAGCTATCTCGAATGGCTCGCGGAGTTGCCGTGGTCAAAGTGCGATCCCGAGCGCATTGATATTGATGTAGCGCGTCAGATCCTCGAAGAGGATCACTATGGCATCGAGAAAGTGAAACGTCGCATTCTGGAATATCTAGCGGTACGCAAGCTCAATCCGGAAGGCAAGAGTCCCATTCTTTGCTTTGTCGGCCCTCCCGGCGTTGGCAAGACGTCGCTCGGCCAGAGCATCGCGCGCGCAACCGATCGAAAGTTCGTGCGCCTCAGCCTCGGCGGCGTACACGACGAGAGTGAAATACGTGGACACCGGCGCACCTACGTGGGCGCATTGCCCGGCAACATCATCCAGTCGATCAACAAGGCCGGCACCCGCAACCCAGTGATGATGCTGGACGAGATGGACAAGTTGGGCGCTGGGTTCCACGGTGACCCCGCCGCCGCACTGTTGGAAGTTCTTGATCCGGAGCAAAACGCGACGTTCCGCGACAACTACCTTGCCGTTCCCTTCGACCTTTCAAAAGTCCTATTCATCGGTACTGGCAACGTGCTGGATAATATCCCTCCCGCGGTACGCGACCGGATGGAAGTCATCGAAATGCCCGGCTACATTGAGGACGAGAAGCTGGCGATCGCGAAACGTTATTTGGTCAAACGTCAGCTGGCATCGGCCGGGCTCAACGAGGGGCAATGCCAGATCGACGACGACGTCCTGCTGGCAGTCATCCGCGATTATACGCGCGAGGCCGGGGTGAGAAGCCTCGAGCGCCGGATCGGCGCGATTTGTCGGCACGCCGCGATGCTGATCGCTGAGGGCAAGTCAACGCGCGTCGTCATCGTGGTGGCGGATCTCCAGAATATATTGGGACCAAAGCGGTACGAGCCAGAGACTGCCATGCGGACCAGCGTGCCCGGTGTGGCGACCGGGCTCGCCTGGACGCCCGCCGGAGGCGAAATACTGTTCGTGGAGGCGACCAGCATTCCCGGCCGCGGCAATCTGATCCTCACTGGTCAGCTTGGCAATGTGATGAAGGAGAGCGCTCAGGCCGCACTGACGCTGGTGAAGTCGCGCGCCCTCGAATTCGGCATCGACACGAAGAAGTTGCAGAAGGCCGACGTCCACGTTCACGTTCCGGCCGGCGCGATCCCTAAGGACGGTCCAAGCGCCGGCGTGGCAATGTTTATGGCCCTGACGTCGCTTCTGACGGGGCGCACAATCCGAAGCGACACGGCCATGACCGGCGAAATCTCGCTGCGCGGCCTGGTGCTTCCAATCGGCGGCGTGAAAGAGAAAGTGCTGGCGGCGATCCAAGCCGGTATCGCCACGGTCATGCTGCCGGCACGCAACCGCAAGGACATCGAGGACGTCCCCGAAAAAGCGCGCAAGCAGATTCGCTTCGTCTGGCTCGAACGGGTCGACGAAGCTGTCGAAGCCGCCTTTGATTCTCCGCAAACCGACCAGCAGAACCTGCCCGGGATGACGCACGCGACCACGACGGAACGGCGGGCGGCGCGGTCCCGCTGACAGGCCGGTCTGCCGGCTTGTGGGCCACGCATTTGCCTCGCAAATTTGCCTCGCAAAATTGACCGACGTCATCGCAGCGCCCGGCAATCTCGTCCATGTAGCTTAAAATCTGCGAGATTGCCAATATGCTCGATCGTACCCGCAATGCTTCACTGCCCCGGCATCAGATGATGCAGGTCCCCCGCACCATGTTCGCTGCGGCAATCGACCGCTTCGGCGGACCGGAGGTGATCACCGGTCACGCTTTACCGGTGCCGCCGCTGGGCGTCGACGAAGTCATGATCGCTGTCGATACCGCCGGCGTCGGCCCGTGGGATGCCGACGTCCGCGAAGGGTACTTTGCGCCCCGCAAGCCGCATTTTCCCTTGGTACTCGGCTACGACGGCTCCGGCATTGTCGCCGCAGTTGGATCACGGGTGCGGAGGCTTAAAGTCGGCGACGAGGTCTATTCCTACAATTGGGAGAACCCGAAAGGCGGCTTCTATGCCGAATACGTCGCTGTGCCCGCCGACAAGGTCGCGCCGATCCCAAAGCGGCTTGACTTGCGACACGCCGGCGCAATCCCGATCACGGGCTTGACGGCCCTGCAAGGCATTGACGACGCCCTGAAGCTGAAAAAGGGCGAGACCATTATCATTCACGCTGCATCAGGCGGCGTCGGAACGCTTGCGGTGCAGTTCGCAAGACTCCGCGGTGCCCGAGTGTTTGCGACGGCATCCGGCCTCGAAGGCGTGGAACTGGTGCAGGAGCTGGGCGCCCATATGAGTGTCGACGGCAAGCGAGCCGATATCGATGACCAGGCGCGGCGCTTCGCTCCCGATGGCGCCGACGCCATACTGGCGCTCGCCGGTGGCGACGCGCTGGAAAAATGCATGAATGTGCTTCGGCCCGGCGGCCGGCTGGCGCATCCGAATGGTGTTGAGCCGGCGCCGAAGAAGCGGCGCGGCGTGGAATTGATCCGCTACGACGGAATATCCGGCGTTCGCGAGTTCGAACGTCTCAACGCGGCGGTGCAGGCTGCAAAACTGAAGGTCGCGATCGCTGAATGCTATTCCCTCACCCACGCCTACAAGGCGCACGAGCGACTTGCCGAGGGGCACGTGGTTGGCAAGATCGTCCTCTCAATACACGCCTCCTGACGCCAGGATGGTGGGCAGAGCCCGCCCATCGAGTCGCGGCCGGCCCGGATTGGGTGTCCACACGACGGCATCATGGCCTGACGCAGCCCGGTCGATGCGAAGCACCTAGCTCCGGCGCGCGATGCTCTCAGATCCACTCGATACCCTTGCAGGACGCTCGAGCGGCGCAACCTGCCGGAGAGCCGACCCGAACAGATCTCAAGATGGAAGTGCACGATCTGAAGCTGTTCGCGTTCGATTGTGCTCATCAAGTCGCGGGCGCCTCATCGACCCAGGATATTCCGAACTCGTCGAGGCCCTCGGCCAAGAAATCACCCAACAAGGGCTCGCCGAGCAGGTAGTGCACGGTCTCCCAGCGTGGGTTGCGATATCCGTTCCGCCGTTCAGCTGCGCGGTTACGCAGATCTTTCCACTCGTCGATCGTGCCATCGCCCCGTCCGAGCCACATCAGCGCGATGAGGTCGATCTGCTCGTCCTCGTTCAAGGCCCTGATGAAGCTTGCCAACTCGGCAGCGACCGAGTCGCTACCGTCGTCCTGCAATACGTCGACTTCAGCATCGTCAGTAGGATTCGATCCGGATTCCTCATCCGTCGGCAAATCCTTGACATCAAACTCGTGCGCCTTTTCAATCAGAAAGCTGATTTTTTCGCGGGAAATGGCTAGTTCGGGCATCGCTCGCTCCTTAGGAATAGGATTAACGCGCCTGGCGGCGAGATGACCAATTGGGCCAAACTGCACAATCCGCAGCGTGCCGGCCTCGCTCGGCGCACGAGCCGACAATCATGCATGCGATCAATTGCAGCCCTTCACCCTCAAGTCGATGCTACGGCATTGTCGGCCGGCCCTCGATGCCTTAGATCCGTTCCGAACCACGCTTGTGTGAGTCCACCTTAACCTGGCAACCGCTAGAGTTGCCGTCTAGAGGCGCTAAGCGCTCCAACGCAGAAGCGTCCGTTTGATTATTCAGATCGTTGGAGCGATCAGCCCGCTTTTGCCGAGGATGGCGCTGGCAGCATCAGAGGATCTCTTAGGACGACGATCTGCCGCACGCCATCCGCATCGATAACCTCGAGACTGGACAGCACCAGACCTTCTCCTTCGATGTATATCTCTCTTGGTTTGTGGATCAGATGGTCGTGTCCTTCGAGAGCGAGCGCGACTACGTCGTTTCTTGGATCATAGGAAATGCCATAGAACGGTAGCCATTCCGCCTCGATCTGATCGCCGCGATTGAGCGACGCCACCTCGATCTCGGCACGCTTGCCGGTCAGTGCTTTCGATATGAGATCGAAGTAGCCCCTCCATTGCGATTTTTCGAGCTTCTTCGCCATTGTTCGAGTCTCCGAGTGAGAATCCGACGGGTTCTCGATGATTACAAGCCGACAGCCCGTTTCTGCGCGCTGACAACGATCAATTCAGACGAAGTGTTTCCTGCCAGCGCGACGCGTGCTGTCAAGACCCGACGTCATCATCTCAAGAAGCAGGCTAGCGATCCGTCACCCACCGGCTTGCTATCCGTCAATGCAAATGGCCGGACCCGGAGGGATATTGCGCCCTTCACAAGCGGAGTGGCGAACATGGATACGGTACAAATCGTTCTAGCTCTATTGCTCCTGCTGTTAGTCGGCGGCGTCGCCTATTACCTCTCGCAGCATAGACCGCAGGCCCTGCGGCCGGCCCCCGCAACGCGGCGACACGCCGACTTGGGACGGCAATCTGATATCCAGCGGGATTTTCAGCGCGTCTTTTCCATGACGAGCGCGCAGGGAAAAGAGGGCCTGATCAAGCGCTGGATGGATCGGACCGGCTGCGACCGCACGGAAGCCATGCGGCTGGCAACGGAAGAGTGGCGGCGGGATAACCGCTGAAAGCCGAGTCTCTTTCCGAGCCGGATTGGCAGGGCGACCTGCGCTTCGTCATCGCCGACAAGCAGGTCATGCGACGGCCGTGCGCCGCGTTGGTTTGGATAACGGTACACCGGCGCAAATCCGTTTGGGAGCACGCGAGGCTTGTAGGGATTGACGACGCCGCCAGGCAGCAGAACGTCCAATCTGCTGGCAAGACGTCGGCATTTGCAATCTCCCTGTCGGCGTCAGGCGATCTCTCCTAGTGCGCCATCAGCAGCGGGATCGGCGATTCATGCATCAGACTGTAGGTCACCCCGCCGAGCAGCCGCTCGAACAGGCGCATATGGCTATATCCGCCCATGACGATAAGGTTCGCCTTCCGGCGCTCGGCCTCCGCCATCAATTGCGGGCCGACTTCGCCAGAGCGGCACTTGATGCGATGCAGGCTAGCCTCGATTCCGTGATGCCGAAGATGATTGACTGCATCGATCCCCATCACGGCGTCCTCCTCGGTTGGCTTTTCGCCGGTCGCAACGATGACCGACACTTTTTCGGCCTTGTGCAGAAACGGCATCGCTTCGGCAAGCGCACGAGCGGCTTCCCGGCTCCCGTTCCAGGCGACCATAATACGGTCGAAAGCGATCTTCGGCCGCTCCGTCTCAGGAACGAGATAGACGTTCCTGCCCGAGCCGAACAGCACGCCTTCGACGAGTTGCTCCGGATCCATCGCGCCATTGGGACGAAGCGCCACGAAGGTATCGGAGGAGCGCGCCTCTCGCGCGGCAATTCTGGCAACGTCGTCGGACAGCACATCGAACCGCCGGATCTCGACCGGCCGATCCAGCATACGCAGCCGCTTGGCTAGCGCATCCTCCATCGCGTCACCAGTTTCGCGCGCATGCTCGACAATCGCGGCGGTGGTGTCGCCCTCGATCGGCCCCGGCAATGGCATAACATTGAGATACAACCCGATGACCACGCGGGTCTCGAGCTGGCGGGCTATATCGGCGACGGCTGCCAAGCGGATTTCGTCGGAGGCGCCGCCGTCCAGCCACACCATTACATCCTTGATCATTGCTCTCTCCTTCCTCACGACAGCCGTCGCGATGTTTGGCTACTCTGCCGTTCTCGCAGCTCGAGGACCGGCCGCAACTCGATCTCATTAATTCGTCGATGCATTCGATCAGTCCGGCAGGTCGAACGGCTCCAACAGCAAGCGGCCGTTCGCCTTAGCGGCCGTCCTCGGCGCATGATACAGTGCACAGGCCGGCCTCCCCTTGATGGTCGTCAGCTACGGGCGATTTTCTTGCACGGCATAAAATTTGTGCGTTCACGATCACGGGGTTGTCATAGTGGGGCTTACCGAAGCCACCACCGTTGTGGCAGCCCTCGGGTACCAAACAAGCTGATCGCCTATGATCTCGGAATCAGCGTGCGCACACGGTCAGGGTTCATCGAGCGCGAATGATAGAGCGCCTTAGAATACGCCAAGCCACTGAGCCGGAAGTGTGACACGGCTAGGTTCGACTACCATCATCAAAGTGTTAGGCTGCGATCAAACCCGGTTTGCGGCCTTGCGGCGTCTTTCCGCCATGCTCCTCCAAGGCAGCTCTGTCGAGAATCTTGATCTTCCGCGTGCCCACCAGGGCAATAATGCCGCGCTGCTGCAGATCTGTGATGGCTCTACAAACCGTTTCGACCGAGACCGACAGGTATTCGGCAATGTCATACCGGGTGATCGGAAGTTCCAGCTGTCCCTGTTGATCGGACGCCCGCTTCTCAAGAGCCAGTAAAAACCAGCCGACCTTTTCGACGGCGGTGACGCCCCCGAGAATCATGAGCTGATCCCTGGTTCGCCTCAGCAACTGGGACGAAAGTCCTCGCAATTCCCGCGCAAGCTCGCGATCACCGTCGGCAAGCAAATCGACACGTTCAGCAGGATAGCTCGCGAGAACTGTCGGTTCAGCGATCGCCTCGACCGTTTCCTCCCTTTGATCGTCAGAAACAAAAAAGAAGTCGCGCGGCAACATGAGTTCGAGGATTTGTCGCCGTCCGTCGGGCCGGATCTTGCTGCGGCGAACTGCTCCAGCGATGAGGTAGCACCAGTGCCCGGCAGTTTCCGAACGGTCCGGAATTTCCTGATCCCGATTGCATTTCAAGATTGTGGCTGCCCCATCAAGTCGCCTCAGCGCATGAGGTTGAACCGACAGTATTCGACGATAGTGATCTGCCGCGTGCATTGGAACCTTCATAGGCGTCACCTTTTCTGGCAAGCAGCTCTTTGTGTCCTGAGATATTCTCACCGAGCGAGACCAAACTATCGGTCCGCCTTAACAACCCAGAAACGGAGGAAATCTGCGTAAGTAATAATACTTAACGCCGCCAGGCATGAGGGGCCGAGCAAAGCCCCTCGCTGAGACAAAGATGATCAAGGACATCCGCACTCCTCCGCAAGCCGGCGCGAACGAATAGACAATCCAAATTGACAATAGTCAGCGCCGCACTGGACGTGCCGAGAGCTATTCGCTCCGCATCGCAATCAGGAGAGAATTTGCTTGGTGTGGCAGTAGGCACCGCGGTCTACCTCGGTTGGACAATAAGTTGATTATGTCCGTTGCGCTTGGGACCGATTTTGTTTTGCGTTTTTTCCAGTGGACTTGCCAACAATGCGGTGCGCCGCGCCTGCAGCCACAACTCGCGAGGGACCGGAAGCGTTCTCTGAGTGGAATGTTTTGCAGATCTGGGTACGGTCAACTCACACTCACCCAGAGAACGAGATGATAGTCCAGAAAATCTTGACTAAGCGTGGCGGCGAAGCAGTCCATGTCCGCGAGATCGAAACTCAAGAAGCACAGAGTGCCCGCTCCATTCGCTGCGACGGATGCCGGCCGCGGCGATGAACACCGCGGGAGTGCCCTTAGTGCAGCTTGTGCCCTAAGCATCATTAATGCGGGGAGGAAACGAAGTAGAGAAATTGACGGTCGTCATGGCATCGACGGTGCCCATTTCTAAACTGGGGCGATCGGTAACTTGGTCAGCCGACGCGCAATTGATGTAGCAAGGAGACAACGAAAATGAAATCCGACAGCGAAATCGAACGTGATGTCCGCGACGAGTTGAAATGGGATCCAGATCTCGACGCCTCCGATATCGCCGTTTCGGTCAAGGATGGCGTGGTGACCCTTACGGGCTTCACCCACAGCTATGCCGACAGGCTTGAAGCGGAGTCGGCAGTAAAGCGCGTGGCCGGCGTCAAGGCTGTGGCGAATGACATCGAGGTTCGGCTGCCTTCGATCGATCAGCGCCCCGATCCGGATATCGCGCGAGATGCGGTCGCGGCGCTGAAGCAGGAGTTGCCGATCTCCCATGAGAAGATCAAGGCCGTTGTCAAGGACGGGTGGATCACATTGGAAGGCGCTGTCGAGTGGCAATATCAAAAGACGGCCGCTGAAAACGCGGTGCGGAAGATCAAGGGCGTCAAGGGCGTGACCAACGTCATCACCGTGAAGCCCAATCTTGAGCCGACGGAGATCAAGCGCAAGATTATGGGCGCCTTCAAGCGGAATGCGGAGGTTGATGCGGACCATATTTCCGTCGAAGCGAATGGCGGCGAGGTGGTCCTGAAAGGAACCGTTCGCTCCTGGATCGAACGCGAGGAAGCGGAGCGCGTTGCCTGGTCGGCACCTGGCGTCACTAAGGTCGACGATCGCATCGTGGTCAGCCCCTACTAAACCATCGCCCGCGCACTGTCCGCGGGTCTCATGCGCAAGCAAACCACAAGTCGACCCAAAACGATTAGGAGATTCCCATGAGATTAAAATCACTGGTCCCGTCTCGCGAACCCGGCGCGCTGATGCAGCCCGATTTCGGCTTGTTCGGCCTGCATCGCGAGATAGACAGGTTGTTCAATGAAGTCGCCCAGGGCATTGGCCAAAACGGCGCGCAGCTTGTCCCGAAGATCGAGGTCTCGGAAAACGATAAGTCGATTGAGGTCAGCGCTGAAATGCCCGGGCTCGAGCGCAAGGACGTCGAGATATCGATCGACGACGACATGCTCACCATTCGCGGCGAGAAGAAAATTGAGGATGACAAGACCGACAAGAACGTCCAGCACAGCGAGCGCAGCTACGGCGTGTTCTTGCGCGTGCTGCAGCTTCCGCCGGGAATCGACCCGTCGTGCGTGCAGGCGACAATGTCAAATGGGGTCCTGAAAATCTCGATTCCCAAGCCGGCCAAACCCGAACCGAAGAAAATCGAGGTCAAGGAAGGTAAGGAAGAAACCAGACAAGCCGCTTGAAGTCCCCAGCCGGCTTGCGGGACGCGCCTGCCGTTTCCCTCCCAACGGCTAGGCGCGCCCCGCCTCGATGCGGAACTGGGCGCAAAAGCACCCGTGATGCGATCGAAGCGCTGCTCGAAAACGGCAATCTCCCTCCTATCGTTCCAGCCCCCAGCTGCGCCAGCGCTCCCGGCAAGATCCTCAGAAATAGGACGATCGACCGACCTGGGCGTCCGTGCCGAGACGCGACGTGGGCATATAAAGCAGGACACGGCACGTCGGTGATGTGAAGCATGGTTGTCTCATCTCACCAGCGGAACGCCTCCTGTATAGCCTTGCCACAAACTTCGCCTGCGAAGCTGACGAACGTCAATGAGCCGGCAGTTCAAGCACCCAGGCGAACGAGCAACAGGCAGCGAAACCGATCAACGTGAGCCCCCATTCCAGCAATCCCCAATCCCGCATCAGCTTGCGGACAGGGGAGATCACCTGTCCAGGTGGCATGGCGCAGAGCCAGATGTTCATCGGCATCATCACGAAATATACATATGGCCAGCTCGCCAGGATCGTGATGCCGCCGATGATCCAGCGCACGTCGCCATCAAGTCTGAATTGAATGGAAGCGAGGACTGCGGACGCGACCGCGAGGACGGACAGCGTGAGCGTGCCGCGACGAAAGCTAAACGTCCATTCCTTTAACATCGCGCGGCCGCGGAGCTCCAGACGGGCTGGCTGCTCGACTACCCCGATATAGAGCGTCGCCCCAAGAAAGGCGGCGGCGACAGCGAAGGCGTAAAGACCAGGCCGCATGCTGCGGGCTCCCGATACAGGTCCAGTAACTGCATGATCAACGCGACATGAACACCGGAACGGTCATCGACTTCAACATGTCGCGGGTGACACCGCCGAGAATGAACTCCCGCATCCGGGCGTGGCCATAGCCGCCCATAACGATCAGACTTGCTGAGCAATCAGCTGCATAGGATAGAATGGCACTTGGAACATCGATGTCGGGAGCCGGCATGGCCTCGACCTCGACCTTGTCATCGTGCCGGGCGAGATGGTCCGCCATCTGGCGTCCTTGATCATCCGATGCTCTCCCGTCCAAACTGCGCGCATGGCTCACGGGCGCGTCCTTCGGGTCTGCCATCCACGAGCATCGATAGTCCGTAGATTTTCTCCGGCGCACGCCGCTCCTAGGCAAAGCTCAGTAACAGTCCTCTACGCTGCGAAATCGCCAAGCCCATCCATCCCAGAGCCGTTCGCGTCTGACGATACAATGCGGTCCGTAGAAAGCAGGCTCATATGCGTAATACGGTCTTGGTGCCGCGAGCGCAGCGCCAATCAGAGCCCCTGCCGCGAGCCCGCCCACCACAGGAGCGACCGGGAAATTAGGGTGCCTCCAGCGAGCTTGCGCCGATGACGGACTCGCAATTGCGGCAAGTGCCAAAGACGTTCCAATGGCGAGCGTGATCAGAGCCTTCTTCATCGCAGATCTCCACTTTGTTTGCCCGACGAATTGAGCATCCAACCCGACAAGCGCAGTTTACGTACAGCTTAGCCCATCTAGCCCATCGCCATGGAGATGCTACCCGCGTGCTCCGCTCGCGCATTGGCGTTCGTCAACGATTGCCCGGACAATTTCCGAGATCAGAGCACCGAACTTGGGAGCAGATCGCATTGGCGTGCGCTTGTCGTCACTTGGCAAGTTGAACGACATCCACGACGACAACCCCGAATCCACCTTCGGCAATCTCCCGGAGCGGCTTGACGATTATGGTTTGGCCTATTTGCATATTGTCAACCCACCGCTTGGAGCAAATGCAGAACGGACAAGAGCGCGACCCGCAGGCGCTCAAAATGGTCCACGTACTCCGAACGAAGTATCAGGACACTGTTATCGTAGCCGGCGGGGTCCAAGCAAACGGCGCCACGCGCTAGCCGCGCGAAGGACTCGAGGACCTGATGGCATTCGGCCGGTTTGCAATCCGGACTTGCCTGAGCGGCTTCGCATTGGCGTGCCTCTCAACAAGGACGATCCGCTCCCCTATTATAGCGGCCGCCAGAAGAGCTATACCGACTACCCTCGCTGGCGCAGGATTGCGGCGAACAACCGAAAGCCTGCGTCGAGCAGCGTTGGCGGTGAGCGCGGTGGTTGCCTCGCGCTCGGCGTGCCTGCGGCTCAATAATACCGGGGAATCGGTCCGAGATGCGGCGTCGGCCGGTCCGAAAGATCAAACATGGCCTCGTCGACGTAGCACCAGCCCCAGCCCTCTGGCGGATCATACGCCTCGATGATGGGATGTCCGGTCGCGCGAAAATGCTTGGTCGCGTGCCGATTGGGCGATTCATCGCAGCAGCCGACGTGCCCGCACCTTCTGCAGATACGCAGATGCACCCACTGTGAGCCCGTCTTCAGGCATTCCTCACAGCCAGGTGCGCTGGGAACAACGTCGCGGATTGTCGCCAGATGTCGGCAGAATATCGCCATTGCTCACCTCTCATCAGAGATCAGTTTATCGCAAGTTGGCGCACGCGAAATTGACGACCGTCAAAGCGCAACCGTTTCGACGAATGTGAAATGGTCGTTGCAGCGCGGCAGCATCAGTCAAGCCCTCCGACGCGATGAACAGGCCGCCTGCATGTCTCTTCCTAAGTAGACGTGGTGCTCAGGAGCGGCAAATGCCACAAACCGTCTCGCAGCGCCTGGTCGGTGTACCCGAGCGCCAAAAACGCGCGCAGATCGGGACTCATGATTCTTGCCGCAGTTCATGATATGGATCCAAGACCATGTCGCATGCCGTGAGCGCGAGCCGCGGCGATCGCAATGGTCATTCTCCGAATAGCTTGGATAGCCATCCTTTTGCGAAGCTCTTTCGAGTGGTTCTTCCATCAGGAAGATGAACGACAAGATCGATCGCCCGGCCTTGCGCGATCTGCTGGGCGACCAGCTCCGCCTCTTCGCGCGTAGCATAATGAGCGACTTCATTGCCCGCGTCGGTTCGTACGATCCAGCCCTCGAAATTGGCGCTGGGGATGACATGAATCGCGGCATCTGACATCATCTGAACTCCACGTGGGAATCTGAAAGCTGGATAATGCCAGAAGCGTTGAAGCACGCTGACAGACGTCAATCGTTCACGCGCCGAGGTCCAACGCGCGCGGCAGGTCTGGCAAATAGAGTGGCTCGTTTGAATTCCGGACCGGCTTGATTCCAGTGCGGACGTCTGCAGCGGGGAAGATTTACGTAGCGCGCATCCGCGTGGCCTTCATCCTGCCGCTGATCCTGGTGATCACTTTCCTGTGCGCGCTCGGCATCGTAACCGGCGCGCACCTGCATGGGCGAGCCGACCAGGCCCTGTCTTATGTCTGTCCGGAAGCATAGGCATGCCGATGCTCTATCCAGCGTCGGAATCCTGTCGCAGGCCGTCGAACCTCGGTTCCGCGCCGCGCATGCGGCACGCCGACGTGCTCGCCCTGCTGACGATCAATTAGCGGCACGACCATATCTTTGAAGCTTTTGGCCCGCAGGCGACATCAAAATCGTCCCTCGCAACCGGGCGCATTGGAATTTCCTGCCCGCGCGCACGACAACTCAGCACGATTCAACCAAATTGGCCCTTGCGGGGAAGCTTCGAGCATCTGAGCGATCAGAGCATCCTCCAGCTGTATGATGGAATTCGGCATCAGGTCGAAGCCGACAAGGCCGTCGGCGACAAGTACCGTTTGGTCGGTCGTGCTGCGCGAGCGTGCTGATCGGCTCAGGCAAGAGATCCTGCGCCGGGAATTGAACTTCTCGCCAATCGTCTGCGCTTCGTCGAGATCGGAACCATCACGCCGATTCGTGCCTTAGGATTCCAGGAGGATCAATATGGCACGCACAGTAACATGGAAGCGCCCCGGATCGCCGATCGGCAAGAAGGGGCCGCGTAAAGCAAATCCCTCATACAAGCGTCGCTCGCGCCAGCCGTGGTCGACGGCAGACGTCAGGATGCTGCGCCAGTTAGCGAAGGGCAATACGCCGACCGGCGTCATGAGCATCAAGCTTCAACGCCCGATCGCGGCGATCCGCAGCAAGGCGCACCGGGAAGGCATTTCGCTAAGGCCGGTCAATCGCTCGCCCTATAACAGGCGTCCGACCAAGACGCGCGCAGCCAAGCGGGGCTGACAAGCAAGACTTGGCGAGGCCGTGATCGCCATGAGACCTCGCCCACAGAAAGAGGGCCTCCGCGAAGGCGGAGGCCGAGTGGAGAGGTCATGGGATGTAAAGCCATCCTGCTCACCTCGGCTCGTTCCTCATCCTTCCTAATGCTTTTCGCGAAGCTGCCGATCGAGATCGGCGGCCTGGTCGGCATTGTAAGCGCGCTTCAGGAACTCGTTCCGTGCTTGCCCCGGCGGCTGTTTCTTGGCCCGATCCCGCATCTCCCTCGCGAATTTCACGAGCGGATCTTCGAGAGAGAGCGTGTGTTTAAGCCGCCTGCGTCTCAATCCCATCGGACACTCCAACTTCTGATGGAGCGATTTTGCTCCGACTGGAAAAGACGTGCAGGAACATAGGTTAATTCGAGCACATTTCGGACACCGCCGCGAACATCCTTTCGGACAAACCGAGCAACGTCTTCAGTGCATTGGCGTTCTTTGCTCGAGCGATTGCTTCAACGTCCCGCGAGCAACAACGGCCTGCAGACATGGCACGCGTCCTGATCGGTACTTCCGGCTGGCACTACGACTCCTGGCGCGGTCCCTTCTTTCCGGAAGGCTTGCCGCTGAAGGAGCAGCTGCACTACTACGCCGGCCAATTTGACAGCACCGAATTGAACGGGGTGTTCTATCGCACGCCGACCCCGGAAGCCGTGAAGGCATGGCGGCAACAGACCGGCGAAAACTTCATCTTCGCCTGGAAGGCGTCGAGGTTCATCACCCATTGGAAACGTCTGTCCGAAACCAGCGAAAACAGCCTCGAACTGCTCGAACATCGTGTCGCCTTCTTGCGGGGCAAGATGGGACCAGTTCTATTTCAACTGCCCCCTCAATTCGAGGTGAACGTTGACCGGCTCGCCTCCTTCTTCAAACTGCTGTCGAAGAAGCGGCGCTACAGTTTCGAGTTTCGTCACCCGAGCTGGTATCAACCCCGCGTCCTGCGGATGTTGGCCGACGAAAACATCTCGCTCTGCCTCTCCGATCATCACGACGCGCCGGCGCCGTGGAAACGAACGGCAGATTTCGTCTATGTGCGCGGCCATGGTCCGGGCGGACGCTATCGGGGTCATTATACCCGGCCGGCGTTGGCGCAATGGGCGCGGCGGATCAAATCTTGGAAGCGGCAAGGCTGCGATGTCTATGTCTATTTCGACAACGACCAGAAGAGTGCGGCTCCTGCCGATGCACTGAAGCTGAAGTCGCTTCTTTAGCTACGGCCCGCCGGCAACCGAGCCCGCGATCACCATAACAAGGTCGGCCAAATCGACCTTTCCGTTGACGATCAACTCTTCCGTGGAGCCCTCGACTTCAGCGCTTGCGGCCTATTAGCCGCCTGGTGCGTAAGCTCGTCGAGGATGGCTTCCTTGAGTTTTTCTTCCAGCATGCGCTGCTCCTTCAGGCAGCCACTCCCATTGCTCGTGGGGGCCGCCGCTTGCCCTCCAACTAAAAGGACGCTGCTTCCTTGGTTCCTCGCCGTGGCGAAGCTGTTTCAGGCCCCCGTGCCCCAGCGCCTCGCACGAGCGGCGTGAAATCGCGCGCTGGTCTGCGGCTTAATGAACAGCGCCGCCACGATCGGATGCTGTCTGCGGATCTCGGTCTCGATCGCGACCACGCATTGCTCGATGTCGTCGGCGCGCTTGTCGTCCGCGAACTCGACGCTCAGCGCCGCGACCACTTCGGCCGGCGACATCTGCACCGTCAAAAGCCCATTGGCCTTGAGCACGCCGGGAGAGTGTCGCGCGATATCGAGGATGGATCGCGACAACTCGGTATGAGCCGGCTCGCCGATCAGCAGGCTCTTGCTCTCCCTGGCGAGCCCGATCGACGTGATCCCCAGCAGAATGCCGATCAGGATCGAACCGATGCCGTCCCAGACCGGCTGGGCGAACAGCGCCGCCACAGCGGTTGCTGCGGCCGCAATGACGATACCGACCAGCGCGGCGCTGTCCTCGAGCAAGACCATGAAGGCGGGAGGATCCTTGCTGCGGACGAAGGTTTCGTACCAGCCAAGCCGCGCGTGCTCCGACCGGAAATGGCGAAAGGCAAACAGCCATGAGACCCCCTCGAACACAAACGACAGGCCGAGCACGACGAAGCTGACCATCGGATCCTGGATCGGCTCCGGCGCCATGACGTGGATCACCCCTTGATAGAGCGAGACGCCCGCGCCAAGCGAGAAAATCAACAGAGCGACGATGAAGCTCCAGAAATACAATTCGCGCCCATAACCGAGCGGATGGGATTCATCGGGCGGGCGGCTCGCCCGATGGTAGCCGTAGAGCAGCAGCACCTCATTGGTGGTGTCGACTACGGAGTGCACCGCCTCGCTCATCATCGCGGAGCTTCCGGTCCAGATCGCAGCTCCGATCTTGGTCACCGCAACGAGAAGGTTGCCGGCGAGCGCGGCGTAAACGATGGTCTTCGACGATCCTTCCACCGTGTTGGTCACCCACCGACATCCTCGATCATTTCGGAGCCGGATCGGAGAGTCCCGCGCCGGGGTCCTCGAATCGCCCATTGCGGGCGAGCTGCACCGACCGGCCCAGCGCCATGGCTGTATTCAGCACCTCCTGGCGAAACGCACGATCTTCGTTCAGTGCCTGGTGGGAGGTCGCATATTGCGCCATGTAGCCAACATAGCCGTCCATCTCACCGAAGCGGCCGGCCGAGATGAGGTGCATGTCGGTCAGCCAGTCGGACAGGGTTCGGCGCGCGCCCTCGGCGCCGACGCTGTCGCCGTGAACGATGAGGCCGAAATGGCGGCCGGAAAGATGTCGCGGATAGGGCCAGCCCTTCAACTCCAGCGCCTTGGCCTCGACGGCCTTCTTGCCGTGCGTTGATGTCGGATCGGGGTTGCCGCCATCGGCGCAAACCAGCCGATCCATCATCGCCTTGAGGCCGCCAGGCACGTGATACCAATTCACCGGCGTCACGATCAGAATGCCGTGGGCCGCGACCCAGAGCGGGTAGATCTCGTTCATCCAGTCGCTGGTCTGGCCCAGGGAATAATTCGGGTAGCAACTGCACGGCCAGTGGCAGAGCGGCATTGCGGTGGAGACGCAGGATTTGCAAGGGTGGATGTTTTTGCCGAACTCGGATGTCAGGCGAGATAGATCCAGGATATCGACAGCAAAGCCCATGTCCGTGAGGACTGGCTCGGCGAGCTCAACCATGCGCCAGGTCTTGGACATCTCGCCAGGACAGGTGTGCTCGCTACGGGCCGAGCCGTTGATGACGAGAATGCGCGGTGTCCCGTCGGCGTTGTCGTGCTGCCGCTGCGCCTCAAGGATAGCCGCGCGCGCGGCGATCCAATCCACGGATAAAGCATAGTCGGGATCGGCAAAGCCCTCGCCTGCCTTGCGTGTCACCGGGGATTTACGCGAATGGCTGTAGGCCTCCCAGGCCGCTCCGATGATGGCATCGAGTTCGCGCTGGAGCGGCGCAAAGGCAGGATCGACGAACTGACGCCTGTAGCGGTGCTCGAATTCTTCACGGGACAGCTTGACCGGCGGCATCCCTTTGCGAACGTCCGGTTCCGTCATGCTGCTCCTCGTCCGGTTCGTTTGAACGGGCCAACCCGAACGACCACCAGGGGGTTCCTCGGCGCCTATCGTTCCGAAACGCAGGAGATTGTGGCGAGCATTGAACCACGCGCGCCGGAGGGCGTTGACCCCGGCACCGCCGGGTGACAACCGGACACAACAGGGAACGACGGACGTGGCGCATTTTTCCGGTTTCTGCCCACGACATCAACGCATCGGTACGCGCTGACGTCTAACCTGTTCCCGGCGCGTGCAGCCTTCCTACCGCACGCGCCACCTCAACCTTTGCTACTGCTTCGCCGTGCCCGGCTCGGCCATCTTGCGGTGCTGCCTTGCCAGCACCTCGTTCGGTGTGACGTTGGCGACCGTCGTCTGGAGCTTGTTCTTCATGCCGGTGACGATGTCGGACTCGCCGCGGAGCATCGCCTCGAAGCCGGCTTTTGCGACCTCATGCGCATCATCCTTTTCATCGGTGCCGACCTTGGTATCCATCATATCTGCGCGACGGAAGAATTCAGTCTCGGTTGCACCGGGCATCAGACAAGTGACGGTGACTCCGCTGTCGCGCAGCTCCTCGCGCAGCGCGAAGGAGAGGGAATCGAGAAACGCCTTGGTGCCATTATAGACGGCCTGGAAGCTGCCGGGCAGGAAGCCGGCAATTGACCCAGTGATGAGGATGCGCCCCGAATTGCGCCGGAGCATCTCGTTGCCGGCGCGATGGATGAGATAGAGCGTGCCGGTGATATTGGTATCGACCACGCGCCTGATCCGCCCGAAATCCTGATCGAGAAACGCATTGCCGAGACCGACGCCGGCATTCGCCAACAATGCGTCGATCGGCCGGTCGCCGACTGCCGCATAGAGCTTGTCGACGCCTTCCGTCGTGGCGAGATCGGCCTCGACCGCCTGGACGCTGCCGCCGCGCCTGCGCAGATCCGCGGCCGCGGCTTCGACCGCAGGCTCGTTCGCGGCGATAAGCAGATCAAAGCCGTCCTCCGCGCAGCACTTTGCGAGTTCCAAGCCGATTCCAGTGGAGGCGCCGGTCACGACGGCGAATTTTTGGGCGGACATGAGTGTATCCTTGGGGGCTGGCGTTGATCACGCCCAATCGTCCGGCCGCCTGCTCGTTCCTATCCGCGTGGCCCGCGAAGATTCGCGACAGCAATAGCAACCATCGTTCCGTCCTGGACTTAGATGCCCGTAATTTCAGGCGGAGGACGGACGATGAAGGCGCTGGTCTGGCACGGCAAGGAAGACATCCGCTGCGACACCGTCACCGATCCGGAGATCCAGGAACCGCGCGACGCCATCATCAAGGTCACCAGTTGCGCGATCTGCGGCTCGGACCTCCACCTCTTCCACAACTACATCCCGGGCATGCTGCCCGGCGACATCATGGGCCACGAGACCATGGGCGAAGTGGTCGAGGTCGGCTCCGGAATGGACGGCAAGCTGAAGAAGGGCGACCGCATCGTCGTGCCTTTCACCATCATCTGCGGCGAATGCGACCAGTGCAAGCGCGGCAATTTCTCGGTCTGCGAAACCACCAACCGCAAGCGGCATCTCGCCGACAAGGTGTTCGGGCATGCGACCGCCGGACTGTTCGGCTACACCCATCTCACCGGCGGCTATCCCGGCGGTCAGGCCGAGTATCTTCGCGTGCCCTTTGCCGATGCCACGCACATCAAAGTTCCCGCGGGCATTCCCGACGAGCAGCTGCTGTTTCTCAGCGACATCTTTCCGACCGGCTGGCAAGCCGCCGTGCAATGCGACATCGTGCCGACCGACAGAGTGGCGATCTGGGGCTGCGGCCCGGTCGGGCAGATGGCGATCCGCAGCGCGATGCTGCTCGGCGCCAATCAGGTCATCGCGATCGATTGCCTGCCCGAGCGGCTCAGCATGGCTGAGGCCGCGGGCGCCACCACCATCAATTTCGAGACTGAAAGCGTGCTGGAGCGGCTGAAGGAACTGACGGACGGCAAGGGTCCGGAAAAATGCATCGATTGCGTTGGCATGGAAGCGCATGTGATGGCCTCCCTGCCCGATACCCTGCTCGACCGTGCAAAGCAGATGGTGATGCTGGAGAGCGACCGCCCTCATGTCCTGCGCGAGATGATCTATGTCTGCCGGCCCGGCGGCATTCTCTCCGTTCCCGGCGTTTACAGCGGGTTCTCCGACATGCTGCCCATGGGCGCGTTCATGAACAAGGGGCTGACGATGCGCACCGGCCAGACCCACGTCAACCGCTGGACCGACGACTTGCTTCACCGAATCGAGCAAGGCGAGATCGACCCGTCCTTCGTCATCACCCACACCGTCCCGCTCGAGCAAGGTCCCGAGATGTACCAGGTGTTCCGCGACAAGCGGGATTCCTGTGTCAAGGTCGTTCTGAAGCCCTGAAGGAGCCATCAATGTTTCATTTCTCCAACCTCGTTCGCTCCAAGGGTGATCCGACGATCATCGAGGGCGGACCAAGCCTGAAGCGGCCCGAGGATCAGCTCGCCCGCGCACTTGGCTGGTTCAGCATCGGTCTCGGCGTCGTGGAACTGTTCGCGCCAAGGCGGGTCACGGAAACGCTGGGCATGGAAGGCAGCGAGACCATGGTGCGCGCCTTCGGCCTTCGCGAGATCATGGCTGGTATCATGTCGCTGTCCGTCGATAAAAATGCCGGCCTCTTGGCCCGCGTCGGCGGTGACGGCCTCGACGCCGCCGCGCTGCTCTCCGGACTGACATCAGACAATCCCAAGAAGGGCAACATCGCGCTGGCGCTGCTGATGGTCGGCGGCATCGCGGTGCTGGACTATCGCGCTGCGCAAGACACCAAGCCGCGGCGACCGCCGCGCGATGCAAGGCGCAAGCTCTATCCGAGCCGCAGCGGCTTCCCAAAGGGACTGGCGGCGGCGAAAGGTCGTGCGAAGGATATGGTCCAGCACACAACGGCCGGTGTCACCTCTTGACCAGCCCGGCACAAGGCGGCGCTCTCGCTGGATCGCCGCCGTCGCGCTCGGTCTGATCAGCAGCAGCCTCTCGACCATCGTCAGCCAGCTCTCAGCGGCACGCATCGGCCGCGACGCGGCGATCGACTGGATGACGGTGGCGGCCATTCCAACGCGCGACTGGGCGATCGGCGCCGAGCCCACCTGGAGCGCGATCTTCGCCGGCATCGCCTTCCACCAGTGGGCCGATTTTTCCTGGGCTGTGGTCTTCTTCGGCGTGCTCGGGCGCTGGACCGCCGGCCTGCGGCCGCGGACAATGTTGCTGCTGGGACTGCCGTGGGCGCTATTCTCCTCGGGCATGGAATGGTTCGTGCTGGTGCCGCTGTTTCCGTTCCGGCAGCCATTGTTCACGCTCCAGCAGCCCTACTGGATCGGGCTACTCGTCCACGCCTCTTCAGCCCTGATGTACCCGCTCTTTGCCCGGCTGCGCTGGTCGCGTGGCAACGCGCCAGTGGCGGACGTGCGCTTCGCCAACGCCTGGCTCGGCGGTGCCCTGGTTGTGATTGCATCGCTCGGCATCATCGCTCTGTTCGGCAGCCACGGTTACGAGCCGCCATGGATGGGGCATGACAGAGATGCGGACCAGACCTATATCCGCCACATGACGACGCATCATGCTCAGGGCATCGAGCTCGCGCTCATGGGCTCCCGGCGGGCGCAGAATTCGCATCTGCGAAAACTCGCGATGCCGATGGTCGCCAGCCAGGCCGGCGAAGTCAGGATTTTCGAGAATTGGTGGCTGAGCTGGTTCGACACCGACATGCCGGATTGCAGCGCCGGGGAGCGCGCCGCCATGCCGGGCTCCCTGTCGCCGGCCGAGATGCGGATGGTCAAGCTTGCGCCGCCCGATCAGTTCGACTCGATCTTCGTCGAGATGATGAGCCGGCATCACCAGGGCGCGGTAAAGATGGCGGATCAGATGTGGCGCAGCCGCGGTGACCCACGCCTGCGCGTCATGGCTCACGCGATCCGCCACGAGCAGAAGGGCGAGATCGCGTTGATGCAGGGAACGAGCGGCCTCGCGGCGGTCATCGCTGCCACGCGGAACATGCTGGGGGACACTGTCAATTGATCGCGAGGCCGGGCATGCCGCCCCGTGAATAGGAACGCTCGCCTGCCCAGGGCGTCAGCCGGTATGGCAAAGCTCATCAAGATTCGATTTCATCAATTCGGCGGCAATGACGTGCTTCGCGTCGACCGGCTTGAACAGTCGGGCCCCGACGCCCGCCAGATCCTGGTGTCCGTTCGGGCAGCCAGCGTCAATCCCGTCGACTTCAAGATCAGGTCGGGCAAGTATCCGTCCGTGCAGGAGGATCGCCTGCCCTACACGCCCGGCCGCGACGTCTCCGGCATCGTCGAGACATGCGGCGCGCAGGCGACACGTTTTCGACCGGGCGACGCCATCTTCGGGATGGTCCCGGTCTTCGGCGGCGGTTACGCCGAACGAGTTGTCCTGGATGAACGCGCGGTTGCCGACATGCCCGTGGGGCTCGATCATGTTCAGACCGCGGCCATCCCGTTGGCGGGGCAGACGGCGTATCAAGGTCTGTTCCGGCGTGGCAAGCTCAAGGCTGGAGAGACGGTCCTGATCCACGGTGGTTCCGGCGGGGTCGGCCATTTCGCGATCCAGCTCGCCAAGGCCATCGGCGCCCGCGTGCTGACCACCGTATCGACCGAGCGCGTCGACTTCGTACGATCGCTTGGGGCCGACACGGTGATCGACTACAAGACCGAGCGCTTTGAGGAGGTCGCCAGGGATATCGACATGGTCTTCGACCTGATCGACGGCGAGACCCGCGAGCGCTCCTGGGCGCTGCTCAGGAAAGGTGGGCGCCTGATCTCGACCCTAACCGAGCCATCGCAAGAGCGCGCCAAGGAGCTTGGCGTGACCGCGATGCGCTACACCGTCGAGCCAGATGGCGAAGAGCTGGCCGAGATCGGACGACTGGCCGATACAGGCAAGCTCAAGCCGCACATTCAGGCCACCTTCCCGCTTGAGCAGGCGGCAGATGCTCTGGCGACTGTGGAGCGCGGCCATACAGCCGGCAAGGTCGTGCTGACGTGTGGCTCCGCTGGCTGACGCAGCCCAACCACGCGAGGACAAGCAGCCGGTCGGGTAGTTACTCGCGCCAGAGCTCCATCAGCTCTTCGGCGGTGACGAGATCTACCTGCCCGTGAAAGCGGGTGCGGTACATCGTCATCAGCGCATCATGCCCGACGTCGGATGAGCTGCACAACGCGTCTTCCACGATGACAACCCTGAAGCCAATATCAACGGCGCTCAACACCGTCGACAGCACGCAAACATCCGTCTCCGCGCCGGTGACGATGACGGTGCCTACGCCCTTTTCGATGAGCAGGCTAGCCAGGGCCGGATTGCTGAACGCGGAATAGGCCGGCTTGTCGATGATGCGGACCGGCGGAACGTAGCGCGCCAGCGCGGGCACAAGGTCGAGAGCGAACGGCGGGAGTTGGTCGCGCGTGGCCTGGTGCCAGTGCCGGAAATAGCTTTCCCATTGCCCCGGGCGATCCTCCGGCGCCTGCGGCGTGATAAAGCGCGTAAAGACTGTTCTCGTCTGATAGCGCGACACGATCGACGCGATCATGGGCAAGACCCGCTCCATCCAGGGAGTTTCCCAGAGGCCGCCTGGCGCAAAGATATTTTGCATGTCGATGCAAAGGTGCACGGCGTCCCGGATTTCGGCGACCTCCGACTTGCTGCTCATGATCGCATCCGATGTTCGTCCAGCGCCCGCGCGAGATACGGCGCCGTGCGGCTCGATTTGTGCCGCGCGATCTCCGCTGGCGGTCCCGCTGCAACGACCTGCCCGCCCTCGTCGCCGGCGCCCGGTCCGATGTCGATCACCCAATCGCTCGCGGCGACGACGCTCATGTCGTGCTCCACGACGATCACGGTGCTCCCCGCCTCCACCAATCCGTCCAACTGGACGATGAGTTTTTCGACATCCGAGGGATGCAGACCCGTGGTCGGCTCATCGAGGACATAGATGCTGCCAGCGCGCTGGGCGCGCTGCAGCTCGGTGGCAAGCTTGACGCGCTGCGCCTCGCCGCCGGACAGCTCCGTCGCGGGCTGACCAAGGCGGATATATCCAAGCCCGACCTGCCGGATTACATCGAGCGACCGCGCAATATGCGCGTCGTCGACGAAAAACGCATGGGCCTCATCGACGGTCATTCCGAGAATGTCGGCGATCGACTTGCCGTTGAGCTTGATCTGCAGCGTCTCCCTGTTGTAGCGGGCACCATGGCATTCCGGGCATGGCGCATAGACGCTCGGCAGGAACAACAGCTCGACGCAAACGAAACCTTCTCCCTGGCAATTCGGGCAGCGGCCCTTCGGCAGGTTGAAAGAGAACCGCCCGGCATCGAAGCGGCGCCGGCGCGCCTCTTTCGTCTGCGCGAACAGCTTTCGCACGTCGTCGAACAGACCGGTATAGGTCGCCAGATTGGAGCGAGGCGTCCGTCCGATCGGCTTCTGGTCTACGACAACCAACCGCTTCAGGCGGTCAAGCCCTTCGGTGATCTTCCCGCTCGAGGTCTCGACTGGCGCGCGTTCCAGCACGTCTTCGCCGTCATCCTCGGTTGCATGAGATTGTCCAAAATGCCGGCTCAGCGCCTCGACGAGGAACTGGCTGACAAGGCTGGACTTGCCCGAACCGGATACGCCGGTGACCGTTGTCAGCACGCCCAGCCGGAATGCGATGTCGATGCCCCTGAGATTGTTGCGCGTGACACCGCTCAGCCTGAGCCATCCCTGCGGCGAGCGCTGCTTGTGCTGCGGCGGAACGGCCTGGCCGAACAGGTATTTTGCGGTGCGCGATCCCGCGACGGACTCCAACCCGTCGATAGGGCCGCTGTAAAGGATCTCGCCGCCACGCCTGCCGGCGTCCGGCCCGACGTCGACGATCCAATCGGCATGACGCACGACATCCAGCTCATGCTCGACGACGAAGAGTGAGTTTCCGGCCGCCTTCAGCCGGTCGAGCGCGCGGAGCAGCGCCTCGGTGTCGGAGGGATGGAGACCGGCAGACGGCTCGTCGAGCACATAGACCACGCCGAACAGATTGGAGCGCACCTGCGTCGCCAGGCGCAAACGCTGAAGCTCGCCCGGAGACAAAGTCGGCGTGCTCCGCTCCATCGTGAGATAGCCGAGGCCGAGATCCAGCAGCACGCCAAGCCGTGCGCTGAGGTCCTGCGCGATCCGTTGAACAACGATTGCCTTTTCCGGGTGAGCATCCTGTCGGCCAACCTTGCCCTCGCAATAAGGCCGCATCAGCGCCGCCAACTGCTTCAACGGAACGCGTGCCATGTCGGCGATATCCATGCCGGCAAACTTGACCGACAGCGCCTCGGGCTTCAGCCGCTTGCCATGGCAGGCCGAGCACTCGGTGCTCAGCATGTATTGCGAGACGCGCTTCTTCATCATCGCGCTGGTCGTGTTGGCGAACGTCTCCATGACGTAGCGCCGGGCGCCGGTAAAAGTGCCCTGGTAGCTCGGCTCTTCCTTGCGCCGCAGTGCCCGCTGGACCTCCCTAAGATCGTAGCCGGCATAGACCGGGACCGTAGGCCGCTCGTCCGTGAACAAGATCCAGTTGCGGTCCTTTTTGGGAAGCTCGCGCCAGGGCGTGTCGACGTCGTAGCCGAGCGTCGTGAGAATATCTCGCAGGTTCTGGCCGTGCCATGCCGTCGGCCACGCCGCGACGGCGCGCTCGCGGATGGTGAGGGTGTCGTCGGGGACCATCGAGCGCTCGGTCACGTCATAGACACGGCCGAGGCCATGGCACTTCGGGCAGGCGCCTTCCGCCGAATTAGGCGAGAACGACTCCGCGTACAGCATTGGTTGCGACTTCGGATAATCGCCGGCGCGCGAATAGAGCATCCGAAACAGGTTCGACAGCGTCGTGACGCTGCCCACGCTGGATCGCGTGGTCGGTGATCCCCGTTGCTGCTGAAGCGCCACCGCCGGCGGCAGCCCTTCGACCTCGTCGACCTCAGGCACGGCCATTTGGTGGAACAGGCGCCGGGCGTAGGGCGACACGGATTCCAGATATCGCCGCTGCGCCTCCGCATACAGCGTTCCGAATGCGAGCGATGATTTTCCCGAGCCCGAGACGCCGGTGAACACCACCAGCGCATCGCGCGGAATATCCACGTCCACGTTCTTCAGATTGTGCTCGCGCGCACCGCGCACCCTGACAAATCCGCCAGCCGATTTCCCCGCGCCCTGCTCCACCTTGTAAACCTTGTCGTCCATCATTCGCTGCCTATGCCGTTAGGACAGATAACGGGCCCCAAACCGCAATGATCCTCCGCACTGCCGCTTGGAACCATTGCCGGGCGCGCAGGTTCGTTCCAACGATCGCCGGATAAGAGGCGCATTTTGCTGTTCCCGTGCCGGATCGACAGGGCTACAAACGTCCCCGCATGCAGATCGCTGGATGGGTCGTGGCGCTCATTGCCTGGACGCGACGCCACCACCGCCGCGGCGGCGCGGCATGACTGGACATTCGTACGTCCTCATACAGATAGGCCAACCTCACGACTCCTCAGCTCGATGTGTGTCGTGGTCGGGTCAAGCGAGGAATTCCGAGAGCCGCCACCGAAGCATAGTCGCGGGGGACTCAGGCAAGCGGGAAACATGCGGTGCGCCGCTGCGCTTCGCGGTTAGCGGTGCGCCGGCTGCTGTCCGATCTTCGGCGGCTCGAGCCATACTTCCTTCAGGCGATCGCCCGTGGCGACGACGACTATAAAGTTGAGTTTGCCATCCTGCTTCATCAATCCGCCGGCGAGAGCGCTGCCCGCCGAGGCCCTTTCTGCGACCTGCACCGCGTCCGACAGCTTCTGCCTGATCCACTTCAGGGCGATGATATTGGAGAGATCTTCCCGATCGAGCTCCTTGAGTGAAGATGCGATTTCGCCATCCGACACGCTCCCGGCGTTCGCGTCTATCACGTTCTCGTAGACGCGCTCATTCCTGACCGTGCGAACGCGGTAGACCGGCGGACCGGATATTTCGAAGCTGACGTCAGCCGTCTTCGAGCCTTCGTGCAGACGCTCGGCGATCGCCATTGCCTGACTCAACGGCACACGAACGGTATGGAATTGTTCGAGCACGCGACGCGTCGCTTCATCAAGATCGCGCTCCGCGGCAGAGTTTTGCTGCTCCGCGTCGGCAGAATCCTTGGTAATGCCCGCCATCGCGGCCGTCCCGGTCAGGGCGACGGAACAAAACAAGAGGGCGAGCAACTGCATCTTTGGCACGGCAAATCCTATCGTTCGTTCAAACATGATCGGTGACTTAGTTCGGTGCCGAGGCGTATCGGCAAGGACGGCGCTCACGACACGCCGAAATTCCGTGACCAACGCTGGTTTCGAGAGCCGGATGTCGAGCCAGCCGCTGCTTTGTGGTCCGCGCTTGAATGGGCCTTCGACCTCGTGCCGCGACGTCGCCAGGGCCGTCGGTTTCGCTCTTGTGGTCCTGAACGTCGGAAGGTAACTGTGCCAGGCTTTCGCGAAGGCGCGGATCGGACGACGGCGCCGGGCTCGCGATTTCGGCTTCGGGCGCTTGCGCCCGATCATTCGCAATGTCGTCCTCGGCGCGCGTCGTGCGTAATCCAAATCCGCCGGTATCCATGACCACCGCGTCTGGGACTTTCATCTCTGTGTAGATGCGGATCGGCGGCAGCGTGGAATGCGAGTCAGTGACTCGGCTCGGAAGAGGTGCAGGCAGCGCCCAATCGGCTGCAAGAAGCAGCAGCATCAACGCGCTTCCGACCCACAGAAAATAGGCCCGCAGGGGAAGCTCGGGTTCGTCAAGGATGCCAGAGCGTCTCATCAGCACAGACTTCCTGCTCATGGAAACTGACTCTCAGGCATTGGATTGATATCCCATGTCAGATGCCCCAAAGGCGCGGATGTTGGCGCACGAGCTCGGTGTTGAAATAGCCGCGCTCGTCGACCCATTCGGCCGGACAATAGGTCATCGCTTTGGGGTCGAGCGCGTGTCCGTCCCGCTTCAGGGCCTTTCGCGTACCTGTGAGGCCGGCCCACATTGAACGGCCGGTCGCGGGATCCGTTTGGATGACGTCGAACACTTCGATGACGTTGAGCATTTCAGCACTCCGATCAGGATGGACGGGCGGCGCGAACGAGCGGCAGCGGAGGCCCGCGCCGGGCGGCATATTGCACCGATAGGGAATCGCGGTCGGCAAGCGCATGCAGACAGGCCATCGCCGAGATGGTGATAGCCAGCAGAAGACCGATGCTCACGAGCGACAAGGCCACCATCAGGTTGAAAGATGCGGCCGCGATCCCGGGCAAGGGATTTTCCCTTGCGAGCACCCACAACAAGCTTGACATCGTTCGGCTCCTAAATAAACTACACCGTATATTTCGTATACAGCGCAGATCGCGAAACGTGTCAAGAGCGAAGACTCACAAGCGCGTGTTCGTGCTGGTCGGCGCGAGAATTCGGCAGGCCGCGGTTTCGCGGTCGGATGCCTCAACTGGAGAAAGGATCGTATATGTTTAAGAAGCGAGCAGTGCTCGTGGGTGCGACGCTGGTTTCGATGGCCGGCGCGGCTTTCGCGCAGGAGAACCGCGGCACGGCGGAGCAAAGGGCCGCATGCGCGCCCGACGCGTTTCGCCTGTGCGCCAGCTACATCCCCGACCCCACCGACGTGGAAGCCTGTCTCAGGCAAAACAAGGCGGGGCTGAGCGAAGCCTGCGGAGCAGTCTTCGACGCCGCGGCGGCCGCGGCTCCTGTCGGAACGACGGGATCGCGTCGGTATCGTGGCGCAAAAAATGAGGAATGATCGCATGAATACGATCTATTTTCCCGCTTTCGCCGCGTTCGGAGGTTCGGCGTTCGGGGCGATTTCCACGATCGTGACGGGGTGGATGACCCGCCGTCGCAGGCTCCGCGAGCGCCATCATGCCCACGCGGTCACCAAACGCGAAAAGCTCTATCGCGGTTTCATGGAGGAAGCGTCGCGGCTTTACGCGGACGCGTTGACCAGCGACAAATCCGAGATTCCAGCGTTGGTGAACTTGTATGCGCTGATCGGGCGCATGCGGATACTATCCGACGATGAGGTGGTTCATGCAGCGGAGCGCGCAGGCCGGCTGATCATCGAGACGTACGTCGCACCGAACACGTCATTCGTCGATTTGCCGGGATTCATGGAGGAAATGGATCCGCTGCGTGAATTCGGAGAGGCTTGCCGGCGCGAGATGCAGGCAATTCCGTCTCGTTGAGGTCGATCATGAACCAGGCCCAGAGGTCATTGCGTGACGGATCGTCCCAACCTCGCGAAGAAATCGTGCAGACCGCCATCCGGCTGTACCGCGCCGTCGGCTATCGGAAGACGACGGTTGCGGACATCGCCCGCGGCGCCTCGATGTCCCCCGCAAATCTGTATCGATTCTTTCCTTCCCGCCAGGCGGTCGAAGAGTGCGTGGTGGCCGGACTGCTCGACGAGGTGTTTGTGGAAGCAGAAGCCGCCGCTCGCAGCCGCATCTCGAGCCGGGAGCGCTTGGAGGCCGCGTTTGGGGCTATCTTCCAGCATCATCAACTCAGGCGAGCGCACGATCCGAGGCTCCACGAACTGGTCGTTGCCGCAGGACAAGCGAATTGGCGGGTCACCCTGTCCCACGCCGACAAGCTCGGCCATCTCGTGCGGTCGATCATCGCGGCCGGGCAGGCGAGCGGCGAATTCCGGACAGGCAGCCCGATGGCACTCGCCAGATGCATGCTCGACGCGATGGATGCTTATTTGGATCCGTCGCGCCTCGAACTGGCGGCTGGCCGGCCGGCCTTCGATGAGATGATGAACTTCTGTGTAGGCGCGCTCCAAACCGGCGCGCCGGCGCAAGTCGCCGGCCTACCGTCGCCATCCCCCGCGACATGCCTGGCCTAGCGCGCCTAGCGGAGTGCAGCTCACGGGGTCCAATCCGCCTCGCACGCCGCAAGAAAAAAGCCGACGCGTTCCCGCACGAAAGAGGGCAACTCCCGTCGAAGGTCTTTGGGCGTCTCTCCCACCAGCGAACGGAAGAGCATCGGAAGTAGGATCAAGTCCAGGAAGATCTGAGCGGTGGCAACGCTTCGCTTCCCGCTGAAAGGGCCTTTTGGCGCGCGTGCAAGTTTTTGCGTCGTCTGGTTCAGAAGCTGAGATATCGCGCCGACGGAGCGGTCCCGAGCGGCGTCATGGACGTTGCGGCTCAACTCGGGGAAGCGCTGCGCTTCCGCGATCGTGGCGCGAACCATCCCCAACGATTCTTCGATGACCTTCTCCACGATCGCGGTGCCGAGGCTCATGAGCTTGTCCTCCAGGGTGCGGCCCTCGGGTTCGAAACCTTCGAAATCCGTCAGCCCGCTGATTGTGCGGGCGACCACCGCTGCGAACAACGCCTCCTTGCCGGGGAAATGCGCATAGATCGTCGGCTTGCTCGCAGGGGCCAGCTCGGAGATGTCGTCGATGCTGGCGCTGCGGTAGCCCTTCTCGAGAAAGAGCTGCTGGGCCGCATCGAGGATCCGGGACGGGGCGTCGCCGGCGAGCTCCTTGGTCGGTCGGCCCCGTTTTGGAGCGTTCTTCTTCGTCATCGTCCGGTCTCCCAATCACGAGTCTGTGCGCACGCAGATCGCACTTGACATACGCGGCGGTAAAAGGCAACTAAAAGAAAATATACGGTATAGTTTATTTAACCACGCAGCACCGCCCGACGCTGTGAGGGGTTCGGATCATCGGGGCCGCTGAAAATCTGCCCGCTACTTTCGATCTACGTCAGGAGAACCGTCTTGAGCTCACGGAAGCGTCGTCCCCAAGAGGGCGTCCTGTTGCGCGAATGGCAGCACAGGATCGCAGATGGCGTCGCCTCGGCGATCGATCTTGTCTCCGCTGCGATCATCAGGGCTGAAGGTGCTGAAGCAAAGGCCGCCTTGAGCGATGTGGTCTCCTTGCTGCTCGGACATGCCGAGGTGCATCGAATGCTCGCGAGGGCCGACGGCGAAGCCCTTCTCGATGCTGCGGCGTACGTCCATCAACTGGGCTGCGCGCTGCGACAGTCCCGATTGGACATGATGAAGATCCGGCTGACGCTCGACACCGAGCGTGTACCACTTCAGGCTGAGCGGTGCTGGAGGCTCGGCCTGATCGTCCATGACCTGATCGCGATGGCAGCCAAACACGCGTGTTTCGATGCGCGTGCCGGTGAGATCAAGGTTCGGTTGAGCCGCCGTGGGGCGCTGGTGAATTGCGTCGTGCTGGACAATGGCTCACGCTCGGTCCGATCCGATGCTCGAAGATGGCTCCGGATCGACAACGATGTCGCCAGAAGCCTCGGGGGCCGCGTCGAGCAGGGGATCGGCAGCGAGTTCACGTCCGTTGTCCTCTCGTTTCCACTGACCGAGCGCGAGCAGCAGGCAAATCAAGGGATGGCGACGCGCCGCATGAGGCTCGCGCGGCGCCTGAAGGCGAAGACCGCCAATGTCACGCCCCTCCGACCATCTCCCGCGGCCACGCTTCCTGTCGCAGCCGAGCCGATTCCGTCGGTCGGACTCAACGAGGAAGCGTCTTCCTTCCGCAAACCGGGAGATGCCCTGGGCCAACTGTTCTCACCCTCTCAACATATGGCGGCGCAATGATATCTCTCTGTCCGGACCTCGTCCAAGCAAGGCGCCTGATGAATCCTCTCTGCGGCCTGGCGCTCGCGATTGGGGCAGCCGCGCTTGGCGGCTGCGACAATCGTGCGGCCGCTCCGGCGGCGCGAGCCGCGTTCGTACGCACGGAGATCGTGCAGCCGAAGGAGCGGCAGGCCTCGATCACTTTGACCGGCGAGGTCCAGCCTCGTTTCCGCGCCGATCTCTCATTTCGCGTCAGTGGACGCGTGATCGCGCGCTACGTCGACGTCGGGTCTCACGTCAGGTCCGGCGAAGTGCTGGCGCTTCTCGACTCCGCCGAGCAGGAGGCCGATGTCGACGCAGCGACCGCCGCTGTCCTGGCCGCGGAGGCCCAGTTGCGCGTGGCGAAGGCGACTTTCGACCGGCAGACGGCGCTGATCGCGAGTGGCTTCACCACGCGGACGGCCTACGATCAGGCGCAGGAAGGATTGCGGACTGCGGAAGGCGCACTTGAAGCGGCACGAGCGTTGCTCGGGACGTCGAAAGACGCCCTCGGTTACACGGCCCTGCGAGCCGAAGCAGACGGCGTCGTCACCGGGCGCAACTTGGAGACCGGCCAGGTCGTGCAGGCCGCGCAACCGGTCCTTTCGCTGGCGCAAGATGGGGAGCGGGACGCGGTCTTCGACGTCTATGAGTCGATTTTTCTGAGGAATGCCGACAGCAGCGAAGTCTCGCTGGCGCTCGTCGCGGATTCAGGCGTGACCGCGAGCGGTCACGTCCGGGAGGTCTCGCCGGCCGTCGACGCCAAGAGTTCGACCATTCGGGTCAAAGTTGCGGTCCAGGATCCGCCCGGCATGATGACGCTCGGAAGCGTCGTCGCCGGAACGGTCAAAGTGAAGGCCGAGCGGCAGATCGCACTGCCGTGGAGCGCGCTGATGGCGGCCGGCACTAAGCCCGCGGTCTGGACCGTCGATCCGGCGACGAGCGTCGCCTCGCTGAAGCCAGTGACGGTCGGTGGGTATGAGTCCGGGGAGGTGTTGATCAAGGCAGGTCTCCAGCCGGGCGAGCGTGTCGTGGTCGACGGCGGCAAGCTCTTGAGCGTCGGCCAACCCGTGACTTACGAAGGAGACCGCTCATGATCAGCCGCGGAATTATTGCGGCGGGCCCGCTCGCATGCGCGCTCGCGCTGGTCGGATGTCAGCAGGAAGCAAAGGCTCCGGAGCCCGTGCGGCCTGTCCAATCGGTGCTCCTCGAAGCTGGCCGCGCCGACGATGTGGTTGCGGTCGGCGTGATCGAGCCGCGCTACAAGACCGATCTCGGGTTCCGCTTGCTGGGGCGCCTGACGACGCGTCCTTTCTATGTCGGCGATCTCGTAAAAGAGGGACAGACGGTCGGCATCATCGACTCGACGGCCCTTGAACTCGCCGTACGCTCGGCCAAAGGGCAGCTCGCCAAGGCAGAGGCGCAACTCGCGACGGTCAGAGCGACCGAGGAACGGCAGCGAACGCTCATCACGACCGACGCCACCACGAAACAGACGCTGGATAATGCCGAGCAGGCCCGCGCCGGCGCGGAAGCCACGGTGGCGCACGAGCAGGCGAATCTGACAAAGGCGATCGAGCAGCTCGGCTATTCGCAAATCAAGGCCGACTTCGCCGGCGTGGTAACCGCGGTCGGGGCCGAAGTCGGACAGGTGGTGTCTCCGGGCCAAAGCGTGGTGACCATCGCAAGGCCCGATGTCCGCGAGGCTGTTGTCGATATCGGCGAAGATTTTCCGGTGCCGCTGCAAGTCGGCCTGCCGTTCACGGTCAGCTTGCAGCTTCTGCCGGCAGTGCAAGTGGAAGGCAGCATTCGCGAGATCGCCCCCCAGGCGGATCCGGCGACGCGCTTGCGCCGGGTCCGGATTGCGCTGAGCAATCCGCCCGACAATTTCCGCCTTGGTGCGACAGTCACGGCAAAGCTCGACAAGCCACAGGGCGCAATCCTGCGCCTGCCGGCCACCGCAGTCCTCGCCAAAGACGGCGCGAACTTCGTCTGGACGGTCGATCGGACCACCAGCGCTGTGTCGTTGCAAAGGATCGATGTCGTCACCGACCAGGCCGGCGCGCGTATCGGCGGCGGCCTTGCTCCTGGCGCGCGTGTCGTTACCGCCGGTATCCACAGCCTCAAGCCAGGACAGCAGGTCCGCATCGAACAGGATGACAAGCCATGAAGTTCAACCTCTCCGACTGGGCGCTCGGCCATCGCTCGCTCGTCTGGTATTTCATGATCGCCTTCATGGCGGCGGGCCTTTTTGCTTATCTTCAGCTTGGCCGGCAGGAAGATCCGGACTTCACCATCAAGACCATGGTGATCCAGGCCCAGTGGCCGGGCGCCTCGCCCGAAGAGATGACGCGCCAGGTCACTGACCGGATCGAGAAGAAGCTCGAGGAGCTGGAATCGCTCGACTACACCAAGAGCGTGACGGTCGCTGGCCAGACCACGGTGTTCGTCTATCTGCGCGACAGCACCAAGGCTGCCGACGTCAAGCCGACCTGGATCCGTGTCCGCAACATGATCGCGGATATCAAAGGCGACTTCCCACAAGGAGTGATAGGACCGGGCTTCAACGACCGGTTCGGCGACGTGTTCGGCAATATCTATGCCTTCACCAGCGACGGTCTGAGCCAGCGTCAACTGCGCGATGAAGTCGAGGACATCCGGGCCAAAGTCCTCACCGTCCCCGATGTCGGCAAGGTCGACATCTTGGGTGCGCAGGACGAGGTGATCTATCTCGAATTCTCTACCCGCAAGATCGCGGCCCTCGGCCTCGACGTCCACTCGATCATGACTTCGTTGCAGGGACAGAACGCGGTCGCGCCGTCCGGCGTGTTTCAGGAGGGACCCGAGCGGATCAGCGTACGGGTGAACGGCCAGTTTTTGTCGGAGGCAAGCCTGAAGGCGGTCAACCTGCGTATCAACGATCGCTTCTTTCCTCTGACCGACGTCGCGACAATTACGCGCGGCTATGTCGACCCGCCGCAGACGCTGTTCCGGTACAATGGACAGCCCGCCATCGCGCTCGCAATCGGCATGAAGTCCGGCGCAAATCTGCTGCACTTCGGCGAGGCGCTAAAGGAGGAAATGACCCGGATTATCACCGACTTGCCGATCGGTGTCGGCGTTCACCTCGTCGCCGATCAGCCCATCATCGTCGAGCATGCCGTGTCGGGCTTCACCGAGGCGCTGTTCGAGGCCGTGATCATCGTCCTGGGCATCAGCTTTCTCAGCTTGGGTACACGCGCCGGTCTCGTCGTCGCGGTCGCGATCCCGCTGGTTCTCGCCATCACCTTCGTCGTGATGGCCTATGCCGGCATTTCGCTTCAACGGATTTCGCTCGGCGCCCTGATCATCGCGCTCGGACTGCTGGTCGACGACGCCATGATTGCCGTCGAGATGATGGTGGCGCGGCTCGAGATGGGCGATCCCCTGGAGAAGGCGGCAACGCACGTCTATACGTCGACCGCGTTCCCGATGCTGACGGGCACGCTGGTGACCGTCGCCGGCTTCATTCCGATCGGGCTCAACAGCAGCAACGCCGGCGAGTTCACCTTCACGCTGTTCGTGGTGATCGCCGTCTCCCTGATCGTCTCTTGGATCGTGGCGGTGCTGTTCACGCCATTGCTGGGCGTCGCCATTCTGCCCGCCGAAATCAAGGGCCATCATGAGCAGAAGGGACGCGTCGCGCGATTATTCGCGCGCCTGCTGCTCCTCTGCATGAAACACCGTTGGACGACGATCAGCGTCACCGTTGCAGCGTTTCTGCTCGCCTTGTTCGGCATGAATTTCGTGCAGCAGCAGTTCTTCCCGTCGTCGGACCGCGCCGAGCTGGTGATCGACTGGAACCTGCCGCAGAACGCGTCGATCGCGGACTCCAATGCGCAAATGGCGCGCTTCGAGCGAGAACAGCTCCAGGGCAACGGCTCGGTCGATCACTGGTCCAGCTATGTCGGCACGGGGTCGCCGCGCTTCGTCCTGTCCTTCGACCTGCAGACCGCCAACGCCTGGTTCGGCCAGATGGTGGTCGTGACCAAGGGGGGCATCAAGTCGCGCGACAAGGTCAAGGCGCAGTTCGAGGACTACCTTAGGAAGACGTTTCCCGGGACCGACACCTACGTCAAGCTGCTCGAGGTCGGTCCTCCGGTGGGGCGTCCCGTGCAGTATCGCTTGAGCGGACCCGACATCGCCAAGGTGCGGGACCTCTCGCAGAAACTGGCCGGCATCGTGCGGGGCAACCCCGATCTCGGCAATGTCGTATTCGACTGGATGGAGCCGGCCCGCGTCGTCAAGGTCGACGTCCTCCAGGACAAGGCGCGCCAGCTCGGCGTGACCTCGGAGGACATCGCCACGACCTTGAACTCCGTTCTCGATGGCTCGCCGATCACCCAGGTGCGCGACAGCATCTACCTCGTCAATGTCACGGGACGTGCGACCGCGCCGGAACGTGCGTCCATCGACACGCTGCGCGATCTGCAATTGACGGGGCTCGGCGGTCAATCCGTGCCGCTCGGGGCCGTGGCCAATCTGCGCTACGAACTCGAGCAGCCTACGATCTGGCGGCGCGCGCGGATTCCGACGATCACGCTGAAAGCCAGCGTCATCGGCAACGTCCAGCCGAAGACGATAGTGGACCAGCTCGCGCGGAAGGTGGCTGAGTTCGGCAAATCGCTGCCGGCGGGCTATTCGGTGACGATCGGCGGCTCGGTCGAGGAGAGCGCCAAGAGCCAGGCGCCGATCGTGGCCGTCGTGCCGATCATGCTCTTTGTCATGGCAACGATCCTGATGATCCAGTTGCAGAGCTTCCATCGCTTGTTTCTCGTCTTCGCGGTCGCGCCGCTCGCCATCATCGGCGTGGTGATGGCGCTGCTGCCAAGCGGAGCGCCGCTCGGCTTCGTCGCCATCCTCGGCGTGCTCGCCTTGATCGGCATCCTGGTGCGCAACTCTGTGATCCTGATCGTCCAGATCGAGGACCTTAGGAAGGAGGGTCGGCCGGCCTGGGACGCGGTGGTTGAAGCGACCGAGCATCGCATGCGGCCGATCCTGTTGACCGCGGCCGCCGCGAGTCTCGCGCTGATCCCGATCGCGCGCGAGATCTTCTGGGGCCCGATGGCCTACGCGATGATGGGCGGCATCATCGTCGGCACGCTGCTGACGCTACTGTTCCTGCCGGCGCTGTATGTAGCCTGGTTCCGCATCCATCCCGATCACGGCGATTCAACATCGACGCACGAGCCCGCCGTCGCACCTGTCGTGCCGGAGTTCGACGCCTCAGGGCCCGAGCGGATTTCCGCGCCCGTACCCGAACCTCATTTCTGAGAGGAGAAAAGACCATGTCCCGCAAAATCCCGCCGATGCTGTCAGTCGCTGCGACCCTCGCGACCTTGGCGTTGTCAACACAAGCAGCCTTCGCGCAGTTTCCCCCGCCGCCCCCGATGGCCGGGCCTCCGCCGATTGCAGCCGGCGGGCCGCCTCCGCTGGCTGCCGGAGGTCCTCCGGTCTTCGCGGCTCGTCCCCCGGTAGCACCTGGTGGTGCGCTCCGTGCCGGCGCCGGTAGCCCGGCGCCTCGTTTCGGCGCCGGATCCGCACCGCACGGCGCTCTCGCAGGGGCCGGCCGGGGCGGACCGGCCGCGGCAAACGCCACTCGCGCCACATCGCTCACCTACAGCCGCTTTGGCGGCTACGGCCGTTACGGTGAATCGCGGTACGGATATCGCGCGGCGTATGCGGCGAGCGCTTACGCCGGAGCCGCTGCGGGTTATGCCTATGGGCGCGGCTACTCTTCCGATGGCGATTGCTACTACACCTACACGCGGCACCGGCGAGTTCTGGTCTGCGACTGACGATCACGCTCGTGCGTCCTTTACGATGCGTCAGCAACCGAGCTGATTGGGCGCAATCGACGACCCCGACGGGCGAACGGGGGAAATCACTTGAGCACGCGCATGTGAACGTCACCATCTTGATCATTTAATACACTATACGTTATAGTTTATTAAATGCGGACCGGACGGCGCTGGCTTGAGCAAACGGAAATCAAGGGCAAAGCATCATGAACTTCCAGCCTCGAACAAACCTCGCTGCCGTCGACCGGCGTCTGCCGTTCGATTGCATCGCTCTGCTCCTGCAGGGTGGCGGCGCTTTGGGGGCTTACCAGGGAGGCGTCTACGAGGCCCTGGCGGAAGCCGGCATCCATCCGGATTGGATCGCCGGCATTTCGATCGGGGCGATCAACGCTGCGATCATCGCCGGCAATCCGCCGGATTCGAGGGTCGACCGGCTTCGCGAATTTTGGACGCAGGTGACGCTGGATGCGCCGTTCACCGATTTGATGAACAGCGATCACACCCGCAATTTCCTCAACCAGGTGAACGCGAGCTTCGCGGCGGTGTTTGGCGCAACCGGATTCTTTTCCGCGCGGCCGTTCGCGCCGTGGCTACAGGCGGGTGGAACGCTTGCCGCCACGAGCATCTACGACACCAGCGCGTTGAAGGCCACACTGGAGCGCCTCGTCGATTTCGATCGCATCAACGCGGGCATGACGAGATTCAGCGCAGGTGCCGTCAACGTGAGGACCGGCAATCTGGTCTATTTCGACACTGCCACTCATACAATTCGGCCAGAGCACATTCTGGCCAGTGGAGCGCTGCCGCCGGGCTTCCCGGCGGTGGAGATCGACGGCGAACACTATTGGGATGGTGGCCTCGTATCGAACACCCCGTTGCAGTGGGTGATCGAGTGTGGCGCGCGTCAGGACACGCTCGTTTTTCAGGTCGACCTCTGGAGCGCGCGCGGCCAAATTCCGCGCAATATGGCGGACGTCGTCACGCGTCAGAAAGAGATCCAATACTCCAGCCGCACGCGGGCGAGCACGGACCAGTTCAAGAGCCTGCATCGGTTGCAGCGGGATCTGGCGGATCTTTTGGCCCGCCTGCCTGACGAAATGCTCGAGCACGAGGACGTCAGGCGACTCAGGACGGCTGCCTCTCACAACGTGCACAACCTCGTCCACTTGATCTATCGCGCGCGGGACTACGAAGGCCACTCCAAGGATTATGAATTTTCTCGCCTCTCGATGCAGGACCATTGGCGCGCCGGCTATCACGATGCATTGCGCACCCTTCGCCATCCCGAAGTGCTGGCCCGTCCGACCAGTGCGGACGGCGTCGCTACGTTCGATCTCGAGCATGATGGGCGCGAATAGGCCCCCCTGCCTTTCCCACCGACAGGAGAATTGAATGAACGAGAATGAAGTCGTGAGACAGGCATTCGCGATGCCGCTCACCAATCCGGCCTACCCGCCGGGACCATATCGCTTCGTCAACCGTGAATATCTGATCATCAGCTATCGCACCGACCCTGCGAAGCTGCGATCGGTCGTGCCGGCTCCGCTTGAATTCGATGAATGCGAAGCGCTGGTCAAATACGAATTCATCCGCATGCCGGACTCCAACGGCTTCGGCGACTACACCGAGAGCGGCCAGGTCATCCCGGTGACGTTCCGGGGCCGTAGAGGCGGCTACACCCACTCCATGTTCCTCAACGATGAGGGACCGATCGTGGGCGGCCGGGAGCTCTGGGGATTTCCCAAGAAGCTCGGCCAGCCGACGTTGCGGACCGAGGTCGATACACTCATCGGCACCCTCGATTACGGGCCGCTGCGGGTCGCAACCGGTACGATGGGATATAAGCACCGCGAAGCCGACCTGGCGCAAGTCAAGGCCGCTCTCGATGAACCCAACTTCCTCCTCAAGATCATCCCGCACGTCGACGGCAGTCCGCGCATTTGCGAGCTGGTCGAATATCGCCTCGAGCAAGTTGCCTTGAAAGGGGCGTGGACCGGGCCCGCGGCTCTCTCCTTGACGCCTCACGCGCTCGCTCCCGTGGCGGATCTGCCCGTCCTCGAGATCGCTTCCGCAGTTCACATCCGCGCAGACCTTACCTTGGGGTTGGGCAAGGTCGTGCACGACTATCTGCAGCAGCCGATCCGCCGTCCTCTCCGAAGCTACGAGAGAGCCCTGGTCACCTGATAGGCGACTGCGATCGGCGGCGCGAGTCCAGGAAGACCGCGGCATCGGCCGGAAGACCCTCATAGATCAACAAGGAAAGGCCAAATGAGTATCCTGAAAGGCAAGGTCGCAGTCGTGACCGGCTCCACCAGCGGCATCGGTCTCGCGTATGCGCGTGCTTTCGCCGGCGCCGGGGCCGACGTCGTGCTCAACGGAATCGGAGCGCCGGACGAGGTCGAGAAGGAGCGAGCTGCGATCGAGAGCGAATTCGGAGTGAAGGCAGTCTATTCGCCCGCGGACATGGCCAAGCCGGACGAAATCCCCGAGCTCGTCGCTCTTGCGGAGAACGCATTCGGCAGCGTGGATATCCTCGTGAACAATGCCGGCGTCCAGCATGTCGCCCCTATCGAGGAGTTTCCGGCCGACAAGTGGGATGCGATCATCGGGATCAACCTGTCGTCCGCCTTCCACGCGATCCGTGCAGCAGTGCCTGGCATGAAGAGGCGCGGCTGGGGTCGGATCATCACCACGGCCTCGGCGCATTCCGTGGCCGCTTCCCCCTTCAAGTCGGCCTACGTCGCTGCGAAGCACGGCATCGTGGGACTCACCAAGACGGTGGCGCTGGAGCTCGCCCGTTCCAAGATCACCTGTAATTGCATCAGCCCTGGCTACGTCTGGACGCCGCTGGTGGAGAAGCAAATCCCGAACACGATGAACGCACGCAACATGAGAAGAGATCAGGTGATCAGCGAAGTCCTGCTCGCGGCTCAGCCTACGAAGGAATTCGTCACGGTCGAGCAGGTGGCTTCGTTGGCGCTGTTTCTGTGCAGCCAGGACGCTGCTCAGATCACTGGTGCCAACCTTTCCATCGACGGCGGTTGGACTGCCGCATAGAGCCCGCGGAAACGCGACGTGGCTTCTTGAGACGGGCGATCTGAGAAGATGATCGACGAACAACCGGGATAGACCAAGACGATACGGCCACGCCCATCACTTCAACAGGAGAAAACAGTGAACAAACGACTGATAGCGACCGTCATCGGCTGTGCCTGCCTTACGTTGGCGACGGCCGCCGAGGCCCGAACCTCTTACGACGGTTCCTGGGACCTTCTCTTCGTTACGCAGCGCGGAAGCTGCGATTCAACCTACAACTTTTCGGTGAACATCAACGACGGGATCGTGACGCATCCCAATCTGGTGAAGTTTACGGGGCACGTCGGACGATCGGGCGCGGTTCATGCGTCGGTAACCGTCCATGACAAATACGCGTCGGGCTCGGGGAAGCTGACGGGAGACGCCGGTCGCGGGAGCTGGAGCGGTCATGCGGCCGGCGGGCGCTGCTCCGGATATTGGACCGCGCAACGGACCGGCTAAGGAGCAGCGGCTCGGGGCAACCGGCGAGACCCGTCGCAGTGGCGGGAGCGCCACGGATCACGATACCAGCGCCAGTCCGGGTCGAGCCGCCATGACCATGGTTGGCACGACAACGTCATGTTTGCCGCCGCACGCTTAAGAGCGCGCGGCGGCCATGATGTCAGCGCAAAAGCATGATCAGGATGATCAGCGGAATCGGAATTCCGACGAGCCAAAGCAGAATGGGCATGGTTCTATCTCCTCAGTTTCTTGCCGAAGATGATTGAGTGGTTGCGCAGCGCTTCCCTCCCCATGTCCCGTCCCGAAGTCCGCCGCCTTCCATGGCGGCGAGGGTCGCGGAAAATGCACCAATGAACAGCGACGGCGTTAGCCAGATGGCCGTTTGCATCGCGGCCTTGCGAGCGGCATCGAGGTCGGCCTTGGCTTAGGTCACGACGTCGTTCACGCGCTTCTCGGCATCGGCCTGGCTGAGGCCGGTGCGCGCGGCCACGACTTTGGCGATGTAGGTTTTGTCGTTCGCGTTCACATCGCCTCCGGCACGGAAGTCGGTGGTCAGCAGACGCACCATTTCTGGCCGCGGATAGGATTGCCCTTGTGCCTGTGCGGACGGATCGTTGGGGCGAAGCAGCGTGTCGACGTATCCCGCCATCGCTCGCCCACCTCCCTAAAGATTTCGAGTCTGAGCCGGGTTCGACTCCGGCCGGCGGTTATGAAGACAAGAACCGCAACACTGTGCGTGCTGCAGAGCGCTCGCAATTTTATTTTTTGCGAACGCCTCCCGTCCATCATCTTGTCGGTATTCCTGTCGGTATCTGAGGCAACCGACGACTAAAAGTATCGCAAATTCAATTTGTTATGCGACTAGTTGATTATCGGCCAGGGGCACCAAGAATAAAACATCAATAATATCAATTACTTAATGGACTAGTTCGATTCCTGCTTTCAGGAAAGTTCTTCTTGGCGCATTGAAAATGCACGCAAAAGTCCGCGGCAGCCATCCGTTTTGTCGGTATTTTTGTCGGTATCGCAAATCCAAACCTTCGGAACGAATTTCGTTATTGCCGAACGAACGAATTGAGCAGGCGGGCCGCAAGAACGATGGCGCGAACACCAAACCGAAATCCCGTGCGGTGAGCTGGAATCGAACGGCCGATTACAACCGGAATCGAATCAAGTTCTGAAGCCGCGAACCAGTGACTCGGCTCGTTTGCGCGGGACTAAATCTGTCCTGATTTGAGTTGAACTAACCGTTGCCCTCCGAAGGCAAAGGTCACACGTTCGAATCGTGTCGGGTGCGCCAATTTTGCTTTGTTTCGCAGTGTGATGTGCGCTCTTGGACTGAAACTTCAGTTCGGCCTCATTCGAGCGAGTAAGCGATACGACAAAGATTCGGGACTGAGTATCGATAGCTTGTTTCGATGTTCGTCTCGCTCACCGCGTTAAACGGCTCCATAGCGTTCGATGGCTTTCGTAGGGGTGGTATTGGATGCCGCGTGCGGAAGTCGGCATGAGCGTTCGCACCATGTCGGTCTAGAAGTTTTTCGCGGCGTCACTACCCTAAAAGTTTGATTCATCAGAATTATTCCTCGATTGCTCCGCCGATCAATCTCAGGTGCTCTCGGAAGCCGAAAGTTGGATCCTCCATACGATGCGCGAGATACTGCGCAAAAGCAGCTTGATGCCTGAAGCTACGTCCTGCGCGCATTTCGCGGGCCTGCCGGTGCTCCGTTGACCTGATTGCTTCCGCGGCTTGGACCACGTCCACAAGCCGCTCGCGCGGCAGAAAAATCGCCCCGTCTGCATCACACACGACTACGTCGTCAGGACCGACCACCCATTCGCCTACGCGCGCTGAGAGAAGAGCGTCGGGAGCACGCTTGTCGAGCCGTTGAGGCCCCGTCGGCAATGAACCGAGCGAGAAAAAAGGCAATCCAATCTCGCGAAGCTCCGGCGTGTCACGGTGCAGTCCCCAGATGGCGATGCCCGCTAGACCGGCGTTAGACACTTCGAGCGTGACCAGGTCGCCAACGCACGCTTCGTCGATGCGACCACCATTGTCGACCACAAGGACGTCGCCGGGCTCCGCCACTTCCAGAGCCTCCAGGAATACGTCCACGCTGCCGCAGTGGCGCGCCGGCCGCACCCGGCCGACACATCGCATGTCAGGCGCGATCGGCCGCAGTGCCGCCGGTGCGCATCGCACTGCGACGCTCGTCCTCAGACAAGCATCTGCCAAGTGTGGGGTACTCAAATCTTTGAGACGCTCAATGAGTTCGTCAGTCATGATGCCTGCCTCAGGTCGCGTACCTTGGTGTTGAACTTGTTGGTCATGGCGACCGAATATCGGTATCCGCGCAGCACTCGCATCGGAGCGAGGAGGTCGAGATCTTCCGTGGGAGATGCTCCGAAAGCGAGCGTCGCCGCGCCTGCCCAAACCTGCGAGATCTGGAAGTTCTCTCCGTGAAGCCGGGTCAGTTCGTCGACCGCCGGCCGGTCATGCTCGCCTTCGTACAGAGAAGCGAAGTGCCGGCGTGCGATGATCGGCTTGCTTCCGAAGACCGGCGCCTCGGGCTCGGCCTCTGTCTCTATCGCGACGGTTCCCTCCGCCAATCTGCGCCCGTGCAGAGCGAGAGTCCCCCCGAACCGTCCCGACGGCCCCAGACTGGGCGCAGCGGGCGACGTAAGCGGAAACGCTCGCGTCGTGTGCACGACGCCGAATTTCTTCGGATATCCGAGGAGCCATCCACGCACCATCGAGAGATCCGAATCGACGTAGATGTACGGACAGTGAAAGACCGCTTGATCACCTAGCCGAGCTCCTACGAAGACGAGACATTCGTTGTACTGCGATCGGCTGGGATCGAGAAACTCTTCGCCTTCGTCCGTGGATGCCTGCCACGCCGCGAACGACGCCGTGCACAACACGGCTCCGTCGCGCGCATCGGGTGCCAGACCGGGCGGGAGAATTTCAGCGACCCGGGCTTCGGGCGCCTCGAACGCGACGGTCAGGAAATCAGCCGCGTAGTGCCACGGGGGAAAAGGCGCTACGGCGGCGCGGCCCCTCGGAGCGAACGGCGGCGTAAATGAGGATCGGATCTGCATTCGTTACTCCTTCGTGATGTGCGGGCTGCAGCGTTTTCGATGGCCGTTCATCCCATCGCACCCGTGCGGCTCAGAAAGTCAGCTATTCGGTCCGCTCCCTCGGCCATGTCCGAATGCGTCCCGGCAAAGGAAAGCCGGACGTAGTTGGCGCCGCGAGCCGGATCGAAATCGATGCCGGGAGCGACGGCGACGCCGGCTTCAACGAGGAGGCGCCGCGCGAAATCGACGCTGTCATTCGTGAACCGGTGCACATTGGCATAGACGTAGAAGGCGCCGTCGACCGGATGGAGATCTCCAAGTCCCGCCTTGGGCAGCTCCCGGAGCAAGAGTTCACGGTTCGCCGCATAGCCCGCCTTGACGGCCTCGAGCTCATCGGTGGCGTCGAACGCTGCGATCGCGGCCTGTTGGGAGAGCGCATTCACGCTGATCGCGAGGTTCTGGTGCAGGCATTCCAGAGACCGCGTCATCTCCGCCGGCACCACCATCCAGCCGATCCGCCAGCCGGTCATGCAGTAGTATTTGGAGAAGCTGTTGACGACGATCACGCCGTCCGAAAAGGCAAGCGCGCTCTTGGCCGGAAAACCGTAGACCAGCCCATGATAGATCTCGTCCATGATCAGGCGGATGCCGAGTTCGCGGCACGTGTCAACGATGGCGCGTAGGTCGTCCGGAGCGATCACCGTGCCGTTCGGATTATTCGGACTCGCCAGGATCAATCCCTGCAGCGGCTTGCGCGAATGGGCCCCGGCGATCATCTCGGGCGTCACTATCCATCGGGTCTCCGCCTCGGTCGGGAGATCGACGATCTCGAGACCCAGCGTCTGGAGGATGTTCCGGTACGGAGGATAGCCGGGCGTCGAAACGCCTACCCGGTCGCCGACGTCGAAAAGCGACAGGAAGGCGAGGTTGAACGCCGCCGACGATCCCGTCGTCACGACGATGCGGTCCGGCGAGACGTCCAGTCCGTGCGCGTCTCCGTAGTAGGCCGCGATGCGTCGGCGCAGAGCCGGAATGCCCAGCGCCTCGGTGTAGCGGATGCGACCGTTCGAGAGCGCCGCGGCGGCCGCTTCGCGCACCGGCCCGGGAACCGGTGCGCCGGGCTCGCCGACCGCCATGTGCACGATCCGCCGCCCTTCCCGCTCGAGCGCGAACGCGCCCGCCATGATGTCCATCGCCCGATACGGCTCGACGGCGCTGCGCTTCGAAAGTCGATTCATGCGGTCCTTCCCGTCCCGGTCAACAGCATCCGCGTCCCGCAGTCCCCGGCATCGCGCGGGGCATATCGCCCCAGCCTCTCGGGGCTGGGAACGAAGATCTTTCCGTGCCGCGTCGTGACGAGGCCCGCGGCCTCGATGCTCGCGAGGGCTTTGTTCGCCGCCTGGCGAGAGAGGCCGGCCAGAAGCGCGAGTTCCTCCTGCGTGATCTCGATGAGCGAGCGGGTGTTCGGATAGAGGATCGGGTTGAACAGCCACGCCAGATGCCGTGCCACGCGTACCGCGAGATCGTGGAGGCGATCCGATTCCATGGCGGCGATGAATTGACCCATCCGTTCGTTGAGCTGCTGCGCCAGAAACTGCGTGAACCGAGGGCAATTCTCGAACAGCCAGATGAACGTGTTCCGGTTCAACATCGCCAGATGAGTATCGCGCAACACGACCAGGTCGTACTTGCGTCCCTCGTTCTTCAGTAGGCTGCCTTCGCCGAACCATCCGCCGGCGCCAAGGCCGGCGAACGTCATGGGCTTCCCCGTCTCGGAGATCGCACTCATCTTGACGAGACCCGTCACGATTCCGGTCCAGTAATCGAGGCGGTCGTCCCGATGGCAGATGTAGGTGCCGGCGCGGTAGCGGCGCTCGCTGATGCCGACAATCGCCCGCTCGGCCTCCTCCTCCGAGAGGACGTCCGCCCAGAACGCCAGCTTTCGCAATTCCTGTTTGGCACCCATTGGGATCTCTCGGAATTGGCAACCGGTGCTCGACGTCGAGCCGTCCGGAGCGCAAATCTCTAACAGTCGGTTCAGACTGGCATCGGCCAGGTGATGTCCCGGCCCTTCAGCTCGCGATAGCGGCGCGCATTCGCTTGCAGGCTTTTTGGATCCGACATGCCCCGCGACAGAAGATCGAGATCGAGCCTTGCCGCCGCATCGATCGCCGCCATCGTCGTCGCCTGCAGCGCGCGCTTGGCAAATGCATAGGCGGGATAGCAATCGGGAGGGACATTGGCCGCCCAAGCCACCGCCGCATCGAGCAGTTGGTCCGGCCGGACGACCTTCTGCACAACGCCCATCCGCGTCGCTGCGGCCAGATCGTACACCTGGCCGAATAGCGTGAACTCCGATGCGGCTTGCGAGCCGATCGCATGCTTGATGATTTCGCAGTAGACTGCCGGCATGGGGATGCCGATCGGCACCTCGTTCAGCGCGAACTGCAGATCGGCCTGGGCGGCGACGCGATAGTCGCAATCGATCGCGGTGATGAAACCACCGGCATAGGCATGGCCGTTGATCGCGGCCACGGTCGGCCGCGGATACGTGAAGAGCCGCAGGTTCGTCGCGCGGTATGCGGCGAACCATTTGTCGATTTCCTTCAGATCCCGGCGGGCGAACATCGCGAAATGGTGGTCGAGATCGAGGCCCGCTGAAAATACCCGTCCGGTCCCGGTGAGGACCACCGCGCAGTCCTCGAACTCGCGCTCGAGGCGGTCGAACGCCGCGTGAAGATCGTCGAAGAACGCCGGATTTTGGGCATTCACCTTGTTCGTGTTCATGGTCACGACGACGACGTGGTCGTGTCTGCGTTCGATGGTCCAGGCCATAATTGATCCCTATCGCGATGACAAAGGAGTTGGGTTCAGCCGAGCTTGAAGACGCGCTTCGCGTTGCCCGAGAGAAACGCCGCTTGGGCCGGGTCGCCGAGCTGCAGATCCTGAAGCCCTTCGATGCAGTCGCCGGCGGGCCAGAACGGATGGTTGGACCCGAACAGGACGCGATGCTTCGGATTACCCCGCATGTATTCGACCACTTCCTTGGGATAGCGGCTGACCTTGTAGGCCGAGGTGTCGATGAAGACGTTCGGATACTTCATCATCAGCGACAGCATTTCGCCGAACCACGGCACGCCGATATGACCGCCCAGGATGCGAAGCTCCGGAAACTCGATGGCGACGCGGTCGAGATACGGAATGGGACGTCCCGGTTCGGACTCCCTTAAGGGCCCGGCGTGCCCGACCTGCGTGCAGAAGGGAATATCGAGCTCACAACATTCGGCAAACAGCGGGTAGTAGCGTCGGTCGTCGGGCGGCAACCCCCATAGCCAGGGCAGGACGCGGAGTCCCTTGAATCCGTCCTGCCGGACACGCCGACGGAGTTCCCGCACGCCATCCATCGGCCGGTAAAGATCGACCGACGCGATGCCCACGAAGCGATCCGGATGCGCCCGGCAATGCTGGGCGACCTCCTCGTTGCTGATCATCGCGCCTTGGGGGCCGTGCCATCCGCACAGCATACCGACGAAAACGCCCGCCCTGTCCATTTCGGCCAGGGTCTCTTCGACCGGCCGGCTGGTCTCGGACCACGGGCCCGGCTTCCAGCGGCGAAGGGACGCGAACATGGGGTCGCCGATCCATCCGGCGTTCGGGTGCTGCATCCATGCGTCGATCGTCGTCATGTTCCCTCTCCCGACAAAATTATCGCCGCCCTCTTGCAATCCATAACACTGTTATATTAGGATTTCAACATTACATTTGCAGAACGCAGGTGCGACCATGCCGAGCTCGTCGGACGACAACAGTGAAAAGCGCCGGGTCGCCGTCAGTGCCTTCAAGCGGACGCTGATCCGCGAGGCGGCGAAGCAAGTCTTCGTCGAGGTCGGCCTGAACGCGACCTCGGTGAGGGAAATCGCTCGAGTGGCCGGATGCACAACCGGCGCGATCTATTCGCAGTACGAAAGCAAGGAAGCCGTCTATGCCGACATTCTGCGGGAATCCCTGCAGGACATGGCGGAAGCGGTGGGAGGAGCGGCGCGGGCGGCCCCGGTGGGCCGCAAAGGCGCGGCAGCGCTCCGCGCTTGGTTCGAATACTTTCGCGCGAGGCCGGCCGAATACGATCTCGGTTTCTACCTCTACGGCGGCGCGAAGCCCGCCGGCGTCGGCAAGGACCTCAATCGCGAACTGAACGTGCTGCTCAAGCGCGTGTACGCGGCCGCAGCGGACGCTCTCGAAGCCGACGGACTCGCAACCGCCTCGAACAAGCTCGAGAGAGGGGCCGCCGGCGCCTCCTGGATGTTCGGTCTCCTCCTCATGCTGAGAACGGGTCGCCTTCGCATTTTGTCGCTCGACGTCGACAAGCTGGTCGACCAGGCCTTGGCCACCTTCGAAAACGGTCAGTCCGAAAGAGCGGCTCGCAGATCGAACGCATAGCCGAGCGACGAAGAAAGACAGCCATCCACGAAGCCGTCGATCGTCGAAACCATTTAGGAGGAAGCCGATGTCGACTGCCGACGTTGCAGCCCGTGGAAGCGATGCGTCCAGTCTTGTGCGGGGCGCGACCACGCCGCCCCTGCTCGAAACGACGATCGGCGACCGGTTCGACGAGATCGTTCGGCGTCATCCCGACCGTCCGGCGCTGGTTTCTCGCGCCCAGGGGCGCCGATGGAACTACCGAGAGCTCGGTGTCGCCGTCGACGATTTCGCACGCGGTCTGGCGTCGCTCGGTTTGAGAAAAGGCGACCGCATCGGAATCTGGTCGCCCAACAACGCGGAATGGGTCATCACGCAGTTCGCAACCGCGAAGCTCGGCCTCATCCTCGTCACCATCAACCCGGCCTACCGGACCCATGAGGTGGAATACGCATTGCGGAAGGTCGGCTGCTCCGCGCTGATCACCGCGACCTCCTTCAAGTCGAGCGACTACGTCGGGATGTTGCGGAAGCTCGCGCCGGAGATCGCGACGGGGACGCCGGGGCGGCTCAAACTCGAGAAGCTTCCGGACCTGCACACGGTCATCCGGATCGGCGGATTCCCGGAGCCCGGCCTGATCGCGTTCGACGAGGTGAGCAAGATCGGGGCCGGCGCTCCGGCGCCCTCGGTCGACCTGGACCCCGACGACGCGATCAACATCCAGTTCACCAGCGGAACGACGGGCTCTCCTAAAGGAGCCACGCTGACCCATCGAAACATCCTCAACAACGCCCACCTCTTCGGTTTGGCGCTGGGATTTACACCCGCCGACAAGCTCTGCATCCCCGTCCCGTTCTACCATTGCTTCGGCATGGTCATGTCGAGCCTGATGTGCGTCACGCAGGGCGCCACCATGGTGATCTCCGGCGAATCCTTCGATCCATTGACTGTGCTGGAGACCGTCCAGGCGGAGCGCTGCACCGCGCTGCATGGCGTGCCGACCATGTTCATCGCCGTCCTGCAGCATCAGGATTTCACGCGATACGACCTGTCTTCCTTGCGGACCGGCGCAATGGCGGGGGCGCCGTGCCCCGTCGAAGTCATGCGGCGCGTGATCGACGAAATGGGCATGAGCGAGATCACGATCGCCTACGGCATGACGGAGACCAGCCCGATCAGTTTCCAGAGCGACCGCGCGGACCCGATCGAGCGGCGTGTTTCCACGGTCGGCACGATCCACCCCCATCTGGAGGTCAAGATCGTCGACGTGAACGGCCATGTCGTGCCTCGGGGCGTGCCGGGAGAGCTGTGCACCCGGGGCTATTCCGTGATGAAGGGCTACTGGGAAGATCCCTCGAAGACCGCCGAGGTGCTCGATCCGGAAGGATGGATGCACACGGGCGACATCGGGACCATCGACAACGAGGGATACTGCAACATCACCGGCCGCATCAAGGACATGGTCATCCGCGGCGGCGAGAACATCTTCCCGCGGGAAATCGAAGAATTCCTGTATCGGCACCCGCACGTCCAGGACGTGCAGGTGTTCGGAGTTCCGGACCCGAAGTTCGGCGAGGAACTCTGTGCCTGGATCCGGCTCAAGGACGGCCAGGCGTCGGACGAGGATGCGATCCGTGCTTTCTGCCGCGACGCGATCGCGCACTACAAGATCCCTCGCTACATCCGCTTCGTGGACAGTTTCCCGATGACGGTCAGCGGCAAAGCCCAGAAGTTCGTCATGCGCGAGGCAATGGTTCAGGAACTGAGCCTGGCCGAGATCCGCACGGCGTAGCCATTCAGAACCGCACACACGGAGACTGCTCATGATCAAGCTCTACACATGGCCAACCCCGAACGGCCACAAGGTCCAGATCATGCTCGAGGAGATCGGACTCCCCTACAGCGTCCACCCGATCGACATCACGCAAGGCGCGCAATTCGAGCCGGCCTATCTCGCCCTGAACCCCAACAACAAGGTGCCGACCATCGTCGACGAGGAAGGACCGGACGGCAGGCCCTTCACGGTCTTCGAGACCGGCGCCATTCTGATCTACCTCGCGGAAAAGACCGGCCGGTTCATGCCGTCCGACCCGCGAGCGCGATCCGAAGTCTTGCAGTGGCTGATGTGGCAAATGGGCGGCCTCGGCCCGATGCTCGGCCAGGCGCAGCATTTCTACCGATACGCGACCGAAAAGGTTCCGTACGGAATCGAGCGCTACACGAAGGAAGGAAGACGTCTGCTCAAGGTCATGGAGAAGCGACTGGAGGGGCGCGATTTTCTCGTCGACGAATACTCCATCGCCGACATCGCTTGCTTCGCCTGGGTTCGCATCCACAAGATGGCGAACCAGAGCCTGGACGATCTACCCCAAATTTCGCGCTGGTATTCGACCATCCGCTCGCGACCGGCCGTCGAGCGCGGTATCAAGCTGATGATCGACAAATGGGTGGACGTCACCAAGAGCGACGACGCGAAGACGAACCTTTTCGGCAAGCCCCAGTTCGGTTGAAGCAAGTACCCCCGATGACGAAATCACTCACGCTATACGCCGACTACCGGAGCCCGTTCTCCTACCTTGCCAAGGACGAGGCCTATGCGCTCGAGAAGGAGCTCGGCGTGACCATCGCTTGGCGGCCGTTCGCCGTCGACATCGAAAGCGCCTACGGCGGCACCGTCGAGGAACGCACGGAACGCGACTGGCGGAAGGTGCGCTACTCCTACATGGATGCCCGCAGGCTCGCGAACCGGCGGGGCCTGATCGTCCGCGGCCCGCAGAAAATCTACAACGGCAACAACGTCCACATTGGCATGCTGCACGCCCAGCGGGCAGGAAACGACGTGTTTCGAAGATACCACGACGAAGTGTACGAACGCTTCTGGTGCAGGGATCTGGAGATCGAAGACTTGACAGCCGTCCGGGACGTCCTCGTCAAGGCCGGGGCGGACGGAGCCGCTTACGAAGACCTAGTGCGTTCCGGGGAAGGTCTTCGGGAGTACACGCAAGTCGTCGCAGAGGCGGAAGAACGCGGGGTCTTCGGAGTGCCGACGTTCGTCGTCGACGAGACCGGCGAACTGTTCTGGGGCACCGACAGGCTTTGGCTGCTGCGCGAGTGGCTCGAAAAGACGTGAATTCGGCGTTCAAAAACGCAATAGAACGCGCACAATCGCAAAATATCGTAGAAAATCGTGGAGCGGGTGAAGCGCTCTGTTTCGAAATCTCGAATGCAATTAGTTAAGCAAATACAATGTCTTATATCGATTCACCCATTTTCATGTTGGACGTTTCATTGGACCGTTTTTTGCGCCTGACAAGGGACTAAATGTAGTCAACACTAGGGATGTCGCGATTTCTATCGGACGCGCAGCGCTCTAAAATTTAGAGGGCGCACCACTTTCGCGGAGCCCTGGCCTCCGAAGTCAAAGGTCACACGTTCGAATCTTGTCGGGTGCGCCAGCTTCTCGTTGTTTTCCAGCGCGATACGTCCGTCCGGGCGGAAAACTCCGAATATGCGAGCGAGTAAGCAATCTCGAGACAAGCACTCGCTGAGCGAAAGTGGCTCGGCGACAAGCGATTGCCCCGAGCCTCGTCTTCTCCGCGACTTGGATCGCCCCCAGGATCCAACCGAGGTCCGCCAACCAGCCGTATTCAGCATGCGTAACAGCGATGGTAGGCTCCGACGCGTTGCTCAATCGAGGCTTCCATGCAGCTTGCTCAGCGATACTGGTTCACTATGCGTGATCTGCTCCTGCCGGGGCTGGCGGTTCTTATGACGGTTTCGATCTTCATATTCGACACGTTGACCGACCTGGAAATCGCTGTCGCCGCTCTCTACGTGATCGTCATCCTGCTATCCGTCAGCTTCGCACAGGGGCGCGGCGTTCTCCTCATCGGCGGAACATGCATCGTTCTTACCATAGCGAGTTTTCTGCTCACGCGATCCGGAGCAGCCTTTTCCGGTGCAATCAATTGCCTCATCAGCATCGCTGCGATCGCCGCGACCACTTACCTCGTCCTCCGAATCGAGACGGCGCGTGTCGCGGTCTACGAAACACGCGCCCAGCTCGCTCACGTGACCAGGGTCACGACGTTGGGCGAACTAACGGCTTCGATAGCCCACGAGGTGAACCAACCGCTCACCGCGGTGATCACCAACGGCAATGCTGCCTTGCGGTGGCTTGGATCCTCTCCGCCGAACAGCGAAGAGGCTGCTACGGCCATCAGGCGCATCGTCCGGGATGCAAACCGAGCGAGCCAAATCGTTGGTCGGATACGTCTCCTCGCCAGGAGATCTCCCCCCGCACCGAGCTGGTTCAGCCTCAACGATACAGTGACGGCGACGATAAGCCTGATCCAGAATCAGGTCCGTCACCATGGGATCTCTCTGAGCACGCAGCTCGATGTGGGCCTGCCTACCGTTCGGTGCGACGAGATCCAGTTGCAACAGGTCTTGCTCAACCTGCTTGTCAACGCTGTGGAATCACTCGCGAAGGTCGATGCGGCTTCCAGGAAGCTGCACCTGACGACATCGAGGGACCCGGGAGGAGTGGTCGTCACGGTGGAGGATAGCGGCGCCGGCCTGGGGGGCAACCTTGACCGGCTGTTTGATGCCTTCTACACGACCAAGGACGAAGGCTTGGGAATGGGCCTGGCAATCGCCAGGTCCATCATCGAGTCCCACGCGGGCCGTATCTGGGCCGAAGGCGCGAAACCGCAAGGCGCAATCGTACGGTTCTTCCTACCAGTTTCAGGTGAGCCGTTACATTCTTTCGCCTGAGCCGGGCATGAGCCCGGTCCCGAGACTCTGGGCAGAGCGATGGAAAGCGAGGCAACTGTTTTCGTTATCGACGACGAACTGGCCGTGCGGGAGGCGCTCGACAGCCTGTTCCGCTCGGTGGGGTTGCGCGTGCTGTCGTTCGGATCGGTCCCGGAATTCCTGGCCTGCAAGCTGCCCGACGCACCCGCGTGCCTTGTGCTCGACGTTCGCCTTCCCGGCGTGAACGGCCTCGACTTCCACGACCAGATGGGCGAGCTCGGCGTTCAGATGCCGGCAGTCATCATAACCGCTCATGGCGACGTGCCGATGTCGGTGCGGGCCATGCAGGCGGGTGCGATCAACTTCATTATCAAGCCGTTTCCGGACGACGCGTTGCTGGATGCGGTGCACGCGGGCCTAGCAAGGGACCGCCTACGCCGAGCAAGCCTTGCCGCAGCCGATTCATTGACGCGCCGCTTCGAGTCGCTCACGGAGCGCGAAAAGCAAATCCTCTGGCTTGTGGTGGCAGGTCAAATGAGCAAGCAGATCGCGGCTCATCTCGGCCTGAGTGAAATCACGGTCAAGGTCCAACGCGCCCAGATGATGCGGAAGATGAAGGCGATGTCGCTCATCGATCTTGTACGAAAGGCGGATATCCTCTCTCGCCATCTCGGAAACGGCGCGCTCCACTGATCTCGGTCCAGCGCCGAATTGGCCCGGTGTCCGACGGATCCGTATACCCGGGTATAATCGCCTTTTGGGAGGAAATCGGCGATTTCCCCGAATGTATCAACTGCGTCCTGCTTGGTCTCAGCTCATAGGCCCTCGGGGAAGACATGCCGATCAAGCCGTCGATTGCCATCATTGATGACGATGAGGCCGTACGCGATGGGCTGATTGCCCTGGTGCGTTCGCATGATCTTCTGGCAAAGGCATTTGCCAGCGCGGATGAATTTCTCAACTCTTACCGTCTCAGCCTGACCACCTGCGTGATCTCAGACGTCAAGATGCCGGGCATAAGCGGCTTGGAATTGTACGGCCGCCTGGTGGCGCGAGGGACACCCATCCCAACCATTCTTGTGACCGCCTATCCGGATGAGCAAACACGTGCGAGAGCGCTGGGTGCGGGCGTCAGCGCATATCTTGCAAAGCCATTCAGCGAGAGCGAACTGCTCGACGCGATAGGCCTCGCGACGGGCTACAACGTCCTCTCAACCAAACGATAACGCAGTTTCATACAGGCGTCTTCCAACTGTCTTATCCGCAGACGGGGAGACGGAAGGCACGCAGGGCATGACCATGAAGCATATTCTGGCGATCGCGAGCGCAAGCCTCGCCGGCAATTGGCTCCCGGCGGCTGCAGCCGATCTGCCGTTGAAGGCGCCGGCGGCACATATCTTGTACAATTGGACCGGATTTTATGTCGGCGGTCACTTCGGCTATGGCGACGCGAGCTTTGGGCCCGGGACCAATCCGCTGCCCGAACAGGGCGTATTTCTGCCGCACAGCGCGACCGGACTCCTCGGCGGCTATCAGCTTGGCTATAATCGTCAGCTCGCCAACGGCGTCGTGCTTGGCGTTGAAGCGGATTCCACCTTCACCAGTCCAGTGGATGGCCCCGCACTGGCGCGCGCGCCGAGCCCTTTCAATACGACGATCGATTATGTCGGGACGGTGCGCGGCCGGATGGGCTACGCGTTCGGACGATTCATGCCCTACGTGACCGGCGGCTTCGCCTGGGGGCATACCCACATCAATGTCAATGATGGCGACGGCGTTACGGCCGTGTTCCCAGTCGGCCACTACCAGACCGGCTGGACCGCGGGACTCGGCCTGGAGTTCGCGGTCAGCGGCAATTGGACCGCAAAGGCCGAGTACGAATATGTCGACCTGGCACGTCGGACCTACGATCTAGGCGGTTTCGGATTGCCGAATGTCGACGCCGATCCGCGCATCCACCTGTTCAAGCTCGGGCTGAACTATCAGTTCGACGACACGCCGTGGATGGCGTCCGTCAGCGACAAAACCAAGCTGCCGGAATCCACCGACTGGAACGTCCACGCGCAGACGACCGTCCTGCCGCAGGGCTATGGGCCGATCCATTCGCCCTATGCGAGCCCGCTTAGCCTTCCCGGCAGCGGCCAGTTGCAGGCGACCTGGACGACGACAGCTTTCCTCGGTGCACGGCTCTGGGACGGTGGCGAGGTCTACTTCAATCCGGAGCTTGCCCAGGGCTTCGGCCTCAATGGCACGCTCGGCCTCGCCGGCTTCTCCAACGGCGAAGCTCAGAAGGCCGGTGCCGCCTTCCCGAAGATCCGCGCCCAGCGTTATTACCTCAAGCAGACCTTCGGACTCGGCGGCGAGCAGGAAGACGTCGCCGATGGGCCGAACCAGCTTGCCGGCAAGCGCGACATCGACCGCATCACCGTTATTGTCGGCCGCTTTGCGGTTGGCGACTTCTTTGACGGCAATTCCTACGCGAAAGACCCGCGTGCAGATTTCATGAACTGGGCGATGTGGTCGTCGGGTGCCTACGATTTCCCCGCCGATTTGCCTGGCTACACGCGCGGCGCCGTGGTCGAGCTTAACCGCAAGGACTGGGCGGTGCGTGCCGCCCTGCTCCAGGTGCCATCGGCGCCCAACAGCGACGTGCTTACCTTCAAGACCGGCGGCAGCGTGATCGAATTCGAGGAACGGCACTCGATCGCCGATCAACCCGGCAAGCTGCGCCTTGGCGCGTTCTACAATAGCGGCAATACCGCGAACTATCGCGACGTGCTCGCGATCGCGGCCGTCAATCCGGCGCTCGACATCAACGACATCACTATCGCCAATCAGCGCGACCGAATGAAATACGGCTTCTATGCCAATCTCGAGCAGCAGATCGTCAAGGACGTCGGGCTGTTCGCCCGCGCGAGCTGGAATGACGGCCAGAACCAGATCCTGTCGTTCACCGACATCGACCGCAGCCTGTCCGGCGGCCTGTCAGTCAAGGGTAGCTTCTGGGGGCGGCCCGACGATACGGTCGGCATCGGCGGCGCCATCAACGGGCTTTCCGCCGCGCACCGCGATTTCCTTGCTGCTGGCGGCACGGGCCTACTGATCGGAGACGGGCAGCTCAACTACAGCCCGGAGCGCATCCTCGAAGCCTACTATGCCTGGAAGCTCAACACCTGGACGACGCTGACATTCGACTATCAGTTCGTCGCGAACCCCGCCTACAACGCCGATCGCGGTTCGGTGTCGGTCTTCTCCGGCCGGCTGCACGCCGAATTCTGACGGAGGGCGACCGGATGACATTGCAGGATATCCGTTCGGCCGTCGTGGGGCGCAGCGCCCTCTGGCCCAACGTCTGGGACCTCATCGCGCTGCTGCTCCTGGTCGGCGCGATGGTGCTGATGGTCTATGGCGGCGAGCAGACCGTGGTGCCGTTGTCGGAGCTCGAGCATACGCCGGTCTCGCTCGATCCGCAGCATTTGCCGCTCTATGCGCTCCGCACGACGATGCGGATGCTGCTGGCGATCGTCTGCTCGACCGTCTTCACCTTCATCTATGCGACCGTCGCCGCCAAGAGCCGCCGAGCCGAGCTGGTGCTGATCCCCCTGCTCGACATCCTGCAGTCGGTGCCGATCCTCGGCTTCCTCACCTTCACCGTCGTGTTCTTCATGAACCTGTTTCCGGGCCGGGTGCTCGGCGCGGAGCTCGCTTGCGTGTTTGCGATCTTCACCAGCCAGGCCTGGAACATGACCTTCAGCATGTACCAGTCGCTGCGCAGCGTGCCGAAGGACCTGGAGGAGGCGACCGCCAGCTTCCACCTCTCGGGCTGGCAACGCTTCTGGCGGCTGGATGTGCCCTTCGCAATGCCCGGCCTGATCTGGAACGCGATGATGTCGATGTCCGGCGGCTGGTTCTTTGTGGTGGCCTCCGAGGCGATCACCGTCGGCAACACCACAGTGACGCTGCCCGGTGTCGGCTCCTATGTCGCGCTCGCGATCCAGCAGCAGAACTTGCCTGCGATCGGCTACGCCCTGGTCACGATGCTGCTCGTCATCATTGCCTATGACCAGTTGCTGTTTCGTCCGATCGTCGCCTGGGCTGACAAATTCCGCTTCGAGCAGACCGCCTCCGGCGAGGCGCCGACCTCCTGGATGCTCGATCTGTTTCGTCGCACGCGCGCGCTGCGCGCCCTCACCTACCCGCTCGCCGCAGCTAACAAGGCGATTTCGACCCTGCGCATCCGGATGCCGACAGCGCTACGGACCCGCGCGAAGATCGCGCCATCCTCCCGCACCATCGATGTGGTATGGATTGCGATCATCGTCGCCGCTGCGGGCTATGCGGCCTGGATCGCCGCGCAGTATCTGTCCGCCAATCTTGGCCTCACCGACGTCGTCACTGCTGTCGGCTATGGATTGATCACGCTGGTGCGCGTCGTCGTCCTCATCACGTTGGCAACGCTGATCTGGGTGCCAATCGGCGTCTGGATCGGACTGCGGCCAAAGCTGGCAGAGCGGATCCAGCCGCTCGCGCAGTTCCTTGCGGCGTTCCCGGCAAATCTCGCCTTCCCCGTCTTCGTCGTGCTGATCGTGCGCTTCGGCTTGAACCCGAACGTCTGGCTGAGCCCGCTGATGATCTTGGGCACGCAATGGTACATCCTGTTCAACGTGATTGCGGGCGCCGCCGCATTCCCGACCGATCTGCGCGAGGCGGCGGGGAGCTTCCATCTGAAAGGGTGGCGCTGGTGGATGAAGGTCGTGCTCCCCGGCATTTTTCCTTATTACGTCACGGGCGCGATTACCGCGTCGGGCGGGTCGTGGAACGCCTCGATCGTCGCAGAAGTGGCGAGTTGGGGCGATACGCATCTCACCGCCAGCGGGCTCGGCGCCTACATCGCGCAGGCCACCGAGACAGGTAACTTTCCACAGGTCGTGCTCGGCATCGTCGTGATGTGCGTCCTGGTGACGCTGTTCAACCGCCTGCTGTGGCGCCCGCTCTATGCGTTCGGCGAACGCCGGCTCCGTCTCGGCTGATCAGGAGGATCGTCCATGCTCGACCAACCCAAGACATCTCCCCTGATCGATATCCGTAACGTCTGCCGCTCGTTTCCAAAGGGCAGCGGCGAAGAACTGTTGGTGCTCGAAAAGGTCGACCTCACGATCCGTGCCGGCGAGATCGTCGGCCTGCTCGGCCGCTCCGGATCAGGCAAATCGACCCTGCTGCGCATCATCGCCGGCCTGATCGCGCCGTCATCGGGCAATGCGACCTGCCGCGGCGAAACGATCGCAGGCCCGCCAAACGGCGTCGCCATGGTGTTCCAGTCGTTTGCGCTATTCCCCTGGTTGACCGTGCTGCAGAACGTCGAACTCGGGCTGGAAGCGTTGGGCGTCGACGCCACCGAGCGCCGCAAGCGCGCGCTGTCGGCGATCGACCTGATCGGTCTCGACGGATTCGAATCCGCTTACCCCAAGGAGCTGTCGGGCGGCATGCGCCAGCGCGTCGGCTTTGCGCGCGCCCTGGTCGTGCATCCCGACCTATTGCTGATGGACGAGCCGTTCTCGGCACTGGATGTGCTGACGGCGGAGACGCTGCGCACCGATTTGATTGATCTCTGGATCGAAGGACGCTTGCCGATCAAGTCGGTGCTGATGGTGACGCACAATATCGAAGAAGCCGTGCTGATGTGCGACCGAATCCTGGTGTTCTCGTCGAACCCGGGGCGTGTCGCCGCCGAGGTCAAGGTCGAGCTTCAGCATCCGCGCAACCGGCTCGATCCGGCATTCCGGCAGCTCGTCGACCAGCTCTATGCGCGCATGACCCAGCGCGCGGAGCCGCGGCCGACGTCTATCGACGGCATTCCGGGCACCGGGGTTGGCATGGTTCTGAACCACGTCTCCTCCAACGTGCTGTCCGGCCTGATCGAGACCATCGCGGCGCCGCCCTACGACGGCCATGCCGACTTGCCGGTACTGGCAGGCCAGTTGCAAATGGAGGCTGACGAGATCCTCCATCCCGGCGAATCCCTGCAACTGTTGCGCTTCGCCCAGCTCAGCGAGGGTGACTTGGTGCTCACGGATGCCGGCAAGCGATTTGCGCATCTGGAAACCGACGCGCGCAAGAGGTTGTTCGCAGAACACCTCGTCAATTATGTGCCCGTCGCAGGGTTGATCCGGCGCGTGCTGGACGAACGCCCGTCGCACACAGCACCGGCCGCACGGTTCCGCAGCGAACTCGAGGACTACATGTCGGAGGACGACGCCGACGAGACACTCCGCACCGCCGTATCGTGGGCCCGCTATGGCGAGCTATTCGCTTATGACGAGCAGTCGGAGACGTTCAGCCTCGAAAATCCAGGCTAAAAGTGGGTCTTCGAATAAAGTGAATACTGGCCCGCATGAAGAGGCGCATCAGAACCAGACTCTAACGTCCCCAACGTTCCTGCCAGATCCGTTCACCGATCTGGCAGCTAACCCGCGGCTCCTTTTCGGCGACCGGAACGACCTTGTGCACGTCACGGTGGTCCGCGACCTCGAGCAGCAGCTTGGTCCGGATCGCTTCCTTGAACTTGTCGCGATCCTTGATTGCCACCACGAACGAACCAGGCCCGCCGATGACGCAGTCTTCGTAGTACCAATCGAGATTGTCGATATCCATCGTCGAATAGGACGGCTCCTTCACCATGATCGGCAGGCCGTTGATGACGATACCCTTTCCCAGCGCCTCGTCACGTGCCGGTGTAATCGGCGGTCCGTTGTTGTTTGGACCATCGCCGGAGATGTCGATCACGCGCCTCAGGCCACGGTTCGGGTTCTGGTCGAACAGCGGCATCGCATAGAGAATGGCACCTGAGATCGACGTGCGTGACCCTCGCCTGACAGGAGTCTGCATGATTTCGTTGGCGACGGCATCGGCCGTCTCGGGCCCATCGATCACCCGCCAGGGAATAATCAGCTTCTGGTCACTGAAGGCCGACCACTCGAAATACGTGATCGCGATCTTACCGTTCGGCCCGCCCCTCAGCGCCTGCAGGAATTCCTTTGATACGATTGCCTGGGCATACCCCTCCCGCTGGACCGCCAATTCGTCGAGGTCCATTGAGTAGGAGACGTCGACCGCGATAACCAGTTCAACATCGACCGAGGGCGCAGCCTGCTTATCCGCAGCCTCCTGCCGTCCACTGACACCGGCAACGCTGGTGCCGGCGAGTAGGCCCGCTATAAAAAGCGGTCCAATGGAGACGCCCCACCGAGCCTGCATAAGTGGACCTCCGCGTTGCATATGATGGTGACATGCACCGCCCTTCGCGGAAAGCGGAAGGTGCATCTCACCAATTCACGATCCCGGGATATATCTTGGACGGACCACTCGCTCGACCCGCATGAGACCAAGACATCATCGGCAAGATCAAGACGACCGAAGCGACCCTGAACGCTGTCTGACCGTCGTCCCCGCCATCCGTTCATCGCCGCCGAACGCGGTCTCTCCGACGGCGTGGCCGACGGCGCATCGGGGTGGTCGTCGCCGAGCCAAAGTCCTCACACCTCGTTCAATGTTGTCGGACATTGGCCTGCCATTGTCATTGCAAGTCCAGCAGATCAGCGTCGCGCGATCGGCGATTTCGGCGTCAATCTCGCACGCCAGATCACTGCAGCGCGCCGTAGCGGACAAATCGGACGAAGCAGAACCGATCGCGCAGAGGTTTGCAGCCGGGGTTCGATTCCGGGCGAGGCGGTTGCGCGGATGGAAACGGCATGGGGCGAGCCTATCGCCGGGGAGCCCCGCTAAAATTTTTTTCAGCTCATCCCGCGCGTCAGGCTGTCGGTATTTCTGTCGGTATCGGTGGGAGTAGACGACAAAAATAGATTTGAATTCATATAGTTATGGTATTAGTTGATCGTCGGCCAGGGGCACCAAGACGAAAACATCAATAATAACAATATCTTACAATGCTGGTTCGATTCCAGATTTTCGGGAAAATTCTCAACGCACATTGAAAACACGCGCAAAAGTTCGCTCCAGCCGTGCGTGTTGTCGGTATTTTTGGCGGTAGTTGGGAGAACAGCCGTTCGCGGCGAATTTCGCTATTCCGAACGAATTGAGCAGATGACGCGCAAGACGACGGCGCGTGCGACCACCCCAAGCAGCGACGGCAGGTTCGATTTCGGAATCTCTGAACCGCGGTATTCGCGCTCGGTGTGATCTACCTAGGCGGCTTTCAGCTTGCTGATCGCCAGGTCGGCGAACCCGGCGGCGCGTATGGAAAGCCCGCTTCGCTAGCTGCCACCGCGAAGGAGTAATGCTGCAACGGTCCCACCGCCCGCCGGCAGCGGGACGTTGCCTGTTGTTCGATCTGGCGAGGTCACTTCCCCGCCATCTTGGCGGCGAACTACCCGCTTTCGTAACGTTCTACGCTGCGACTACCAGTTTTCTCCGAAGGGCCGCAGCTCCACGTTGAATGACCACGCGCTGCGAGGCTGGTGAACGACGTGCCAGATCTCCTCTGCGATCGCCCGCGGCTTGATGAAGAAGTCGTCAGAGCGCTCCGGGTAACGTTTCCGCGTCCATTCCAGGTCGATCACCGCGTCAATGACTACGTAGGCTACGTGGACCCCTCGCGGCCCAAGCTCGCGCGCCATCGATTCGGCGAGAATCCGCTGCGCCGCCTTGGTCGGTGCAAAGCCGGCGAAACCGGGCTTGCCCCGGAGTGCGGACGTATTGCCGGTGGCGACGATGGCACCTTTACCGGAGCTGACCATCGCCGGCGCAAAGCGCCTCGCCAGATACAGCAGCCCCATCGTGTTGATCTGGAAGTTCCGGTTGAGAATTTGCGGATCGATCTCCCGAAACGTGCCGAAAGCTCCGCCAACTGCATTGTGAATAACGACGCCAGGTTGGCCTAGCTCGCGTTCCACGGAGCTGGCGACTGCTTCGATCTGTGCCGGATCCGAAACGTCGCATCGATACCCCCGCGCGTTCGGTAGCTCCTTCTCGAGCGCGACAAGACGTTCCTCGCTCCTGGCGAGGAGCGCCACGCGGTAGCCGCCCTCGGCAAATCGTCTGGCAAGCGCCGAACCCGTGCCGGGTCCAACGCCCGTTATCAGGCAAACGGGCGCGGTCATGCGATTAAACCTCCTGGTTGGAGCGGACGGCCCTTCCCTTCAGGCCGCCGCCTTTGAGACCAATTTCTCGACATACGGTTTGAGGTCCGGCCTGAAGTTCTCGTGATCGACCAGCCGCGCGAAGTGCGCGAACACCAATGGATAGACGTTTTCGATTGCCGGATGCAGGATCTTATCGAGCCCATGCTCGCTCAACTGCCTGGCCCGCGCATGCTCGTTCATGAACAATGCAAGCTCGGCGGCAAAGCAGATGTCCGCGAGCGTGACGCCTTCTCCCACCAGCGTATCGCGTCGCGGAGACAACGCCTGTTCCAGTCCCGAGGCATAGATAGCAAAGGCCTCCTTGGCGCGGGCGTGTATCGCAGCATTCACCGTGCCGTCCGACAGCGCGAGCAGATAGATCTGCGTATCTCTGGCGAAGACGAGGCTGACATCCAGAAAGCTGTCGATCCTGGACGCTTCGTAAGCATCACGCCCATAGAGCGGGAACGCCGCCTCACCCAGCCGCGCCACCGCTCGCATGATGCTGTTCGACTCGAAAATACCGGTCTTGCTGTCCGCCCCGAAAGCGGCGGGCACGTTGCCGAAGGGCTGCGCTTCAAGGAACGCGTCAGTCTTGAAAAGCTGTGCACCAGTCAGCCCGACCCGCCCCGTACGCGCAAGGGCCGATAGCGATTGACGCTCGTGGTCGGCCAGGGGACGCGCATCATAATCCCATAGCCAGTCTCTCAACTCCTTGGCCGACGCTCCCCTGACCTCGACATCCACGGCGCAGAACCGGGCCGCGATGGTCGCTTTCCAGACACGCGGGTTCGGCAGATAGGAGAATATTCGCAGATCAGCCATCGTGTATCGCTCCTAACGAACCTTGTGACCTACTCTGAACTCCCGTCGAGAACTTCACCGAACTGCTGCCAACCGGTGCCCGTCCATCGCTGGAGCTGCAGTTGCGTCCAGATCATGTTGTTGTTGGCGCTGGTGTTGATCTGAATTCCGGGCAGCGCCGTAGGCAGCGAGAGGTTCTTCAACGATTTCGCCTGCTTGATGATGTTTTCGCGCGAAAGGTCATCGCCGCATTGCTTGAGGATCTGTTCCAGCACCATGCCCTGCTGGTACCCGGTCAGATAGCTGGTGTTGCTGATATCGGATCCGGCCAGATATCGTTCGAAAAAGGCGCGATAGACCTTGACGCCCTCATCATCCGCCCATTTCTCATCGCTGGGATCTTTGTTCGGCGTTCCCACGATCACGCCGATCGCGTTTTCCAATCCCGCTGGCTTGAGCGTACCCGCGATCGTCGACGAAGGGAAGTTGATGAAGATTGTCGGTTTCCAACCGCTCTCGGCGGCGCGGCGGATCGCCTGCGCGGCAAATTTCGGCGTCCCCGCGATGAACAGCGCCTGCGCGCCTGAGCTCTTGAGCGTGACCACTTGCGAGTCGACTGTCGGCTCTGTCACCTCGTAACTGGCCGTCACCACGCGCTTGTCGAAATCGGCACCCAGCACTGTCTTGAACGCGTTCACGTAGTCACGGCCGAGATCGTCATTCTGGAACAGGATCGCGTATTTCGCGGCGGGCAAGGTGCGCTGCAGATATCTTGCGTAGATCTTTCCCTCGGTGTCGTAGCTGACAAGTCCCGTGGTCGTCAGCGGATAGTCCTTGACGCTGGTGAATTTGCTCGCGCCGGTCACGATCGCGATCGTCGGCACGCGTTTCGCAGCGAGGTATTTTGCCACGGCGGAGTTTCCCGCTGTACCGAGCTGGCTGAACATAAAGGCGATCTCGTCGCTCTCCACCAGCCTGCGCGCCTGCTCGAATGCCTTTGGCGGGCTATAGGCATCGTCGAGCATGATATAGTCGATCTTGCGCCCGTTGATTCCACCGCGATCGTTGATCGATTGCACATAAGCGCGTACGCCCTGCCCGGTCTGGCCGATCGAGGAGGCCGGTCCACTCAAGGGAAATATCCCGCCGATCTTGATGGACGTTGCCGTGACACCGGGCGTGTCACCTGCCCAGCACGAGACCGACATAGCAAACAAGAGCGCACAGCCTAGCCGGATGCTCCTAAACATTGCGCATTCCTCCAATGTTGACGCGCCTCGCCCATCGCAGGCTTGACGCTTGTTGTTCGGTCGGCTCAGGCGGCCAACTTCAGAATCTTGACGATATCGCCGGGCTCGCGGATCGGCTGCGGGTTGGCGCGCGTAAAGATCGAGAGCATGGCGTTCTTCCCGATCAGCTCGAAACGATCCTCGGCAACGCCGACCTCGGCGAGCGTCCTGGGAAGGCCTAGCTCCGCGATGAACCCCGCGAAGGCCTCGCTGGCGTCGCGTCCCGGCGCGCCGAGCGCCGCTGCGACCGTCTTTTGAGCAGCTTCCGTGGCAGGGCGGTTGTAACGCAACACGCTCGGCATCATCACGGCCGTGCAGAAATAGTGCGGTACGTCGCAGGTACCACCGAGCACATGACCGATGGCGTGGCTCGCGCCCATCGGCACCCGCGCCTGCAAGCCGAAGGCCGACAGCCACGAGCCGAGCTGACAGCTCAATCGCGCCGCCGCGTCGTCGGGATCGCGCTTGGTGCGCCCGAGACCATCATGCAGATAGCGCAACCCCTGCTGACACACCGCGTCGACAAGCACATTGGGACGGCTCGAACAGATCGCCTCAATGCCGTGATCCATGGCCCGCGTGCCGGAGCCGAGCCAGAGCTTTTCCGGCGTATATCTGGTCATGGCGGGATCGAGAATGATGCTGCGCGGCATCATCATGGGGTGGTTGAAGATCTGCTTCAGCTTGCGGCGGGTATCAGTGACCAGTGCGCCGGAATTGTACTCGCCGCCGGATAGCGTGCTGGGGATGGCGATCATCCGCACCTTGGGGGTGCGGAACTGACCGAAGCGTCGCTCCGGCGTAGTCTCGAAGCCGTCAAGCCCGTCCTGCTCGAAGATCTCGTGCTCCATGCACATCAGCACGATCTTCGCCGCGTCGACCACCGAGCCTCCGCCGATGGCAACGACCAGGTCGGCCTTCGCTTCCGTCGCGCGCTTTGCGATCTGCACCACCGCTTCGCGTGTCGTGTGCTGCGGAACCCCGTCGAACGTCTCGGCATGGCGTTCGCCGAGGCCCTTCCAGATCTTTTCGATCTCATCGGTCTTGCTGTTCAGCGTACGGCTGACGATCAGGTAGACGCGCCTGGCGCCAAGCCGCTCCGCTTCCTCACGCAAGGCCTCGGCCGCGGGCTTGCCGTAGATCACCGATTCCATCGTCGGGTATTGATAAGCGCCCGCGACCAGCATGCCTTCCTCCCATCGATGTTGTTGTTAGACGTTCCCGCATGAGGCCGTCAGGCGACGGCGCGCGCCGGCGTGTCGTCGATCGTCGCATCCAGGAAGCCGGTCAGGCGCTGGCGGATGATTTGCTCCGCTTCCCTCATGATCCGGTCGACCAATTCCTTGACCGTCGGGATGTCCTTGATCAGGCCGACCACCATGCCGCAGCTCCAGGCGCCCGCATCCATCTCGCCGTTCACCATCACCCTGGGATAGACGCCAGCGACCTGCTCGTGGATGTCGTCGATCTTCAAGCTCGCGCCCTTCTCGCGCTCGATCTCAAGCAGTTCTGTGACGCCCTTGTTCTTCAGCACGCGCTCGGTGTTGCGCAATGCGCGCATGACCAGAACCGTGTCGAGCTCTGTCGCCTTGACCAGCGCCTGCTTGACGTTGTCGTGGACCGGCGCCTCCCTGGTGGCAACGAAGCGGGTTCCCATGTTCATGCCGGCCGCGCCCATCGACAGAGCCGCGACGAGGCTCCGCGCATCAGCCATGCCGCCCGACGCCACGAACGGGATCTTCAATTCATCTGCGGCGCGCGGCAGCAGGATCATGTTGGGGATATCGTCTTCACCAGGGTGACCGCCGCACTCGAAGCCATCGACGCTCACCGCATCGCAGCCGATCTTCTCGGCCTTGAGCGAGTGCCGCACCGAGGTGCATTTGTGAATCACCTTGATCCCGGCCGCTTTGAGCGCCGGCATGTACTGCTCGGGGCTGCGGCCGGCCGTCTCGACCGCCTTGACGCCACCTTCCTTGATCGCGGCGATGTATTCCGGATAAGGCGGCGCCGTGAAGCTCGGCAGAAACGTCAGGTTCACGCCGAACGGCTTGTCGGTCATGTCGCGGCAGCGCGCGATTTCCTTCGCCAGCAGTTCCGGCGTCCTCTGCGTCAGGCCGGTGATGATTCCGAGACCGCCGGCATTGGACACGGCGGCGGCGAGTTCGGCAAAGCCGACATAGTGCATGCCGCCCTGGATGATCGGGTGCTGGATGCTAAACAGTTCAGTGATTGCTGTCTTCACGAAGATCTCCCGCGTTTCCGATCAATGGACGATTTCAAACAGGCCGGCGGCGCCCATGCCGCCGCCGATGCACATGGTGACAACGCCATACTTTGCCTTGCGCCGCCGACCCTCGATCAGGATATGGCCGGTGAGGCGCGATCCGGTCATGCCATAGGGATGGCCGATCGCGATCGAACCGCCGTTGACGTTGAGCTTGTTAGGATCGATGCCGAGCTTGTCGCGACAATAGATCACCTGCACCGCATAGGCTTCATTGAGCTCCCAGAGGTCGATGTCGTCGATCTTCAGATTGTGGCGCTTCAGGAGCCGCGGGATCGCGGCAACCGGACCGACGCCCATCTCATCGGGCTCGACGCCGGCGGCGACGAAACCGCGGAAGATGCCGAGCGGCTTCAGCCCCTTCTGGGCCGCGATCCGATCGCTCATGATGACGCAAGCCGAGGCGCCGTCGGAGAGCTGACTGGCGTTGCCGGCACTGATGGTCTTGCCCTCGAACACCGGCTTGATCTTCGCAAGGCCCTCGGCGGTCGTATCCGGGCGCGGGCCTTCGTCCTTGGCCAGCGTGACCTGCTGGTAGCTGACCTGCTTGGTGTCCTTGTCGACCACGGCCATTTTGGTCGTGAACGGAATGATCTCGTCGTTGAACCGGCCACCCTGAAGGGCCGCGCCGACGCGGCGCTGGCACTCGAGGCTGTATTCGTCCTGTTTGTCGCGACCGATCTTGTAACGCTCGGCGACGACCTCGGCCGTCTCCAGCATCGACATATACATCTCCGGCTTCATCGCCATCAGCTCGTCGTCGACGGCGTGGAAGCGGTTCATGTGATCGTTCTGCACCAAGCTGATCGATTCGATACCGCCGCCGATTGCGATCTCGACGCCGTCGAGCATGACCGAGCGCGCGGCGACCGCGATCGCCTGTAGGCCGGAGGCGCATTGACGATCAATGGTGGTACCGGCCACCGTGACCGGCAGGCCGGCCCGGATCGCGCCCTTGCGCGCGACATTCATTACCATGGTGCCCTGCTGCATGGCGCAGCCCATCACCACGTCCTCGACCTCGCCGGGGGCGATGCCGGCCCGTTTGACGGCCTCGGCCATCACGTGGCCGGCCAGGGTCGGTCCGTCGGTGTTGTTGAGCGCGCCGCGATAGGCCTTGCCGACGCCGGTGCGCGCGGTGGAAACGATGACTGCATCAACTGACATGCTTGCCTCTCTGTCTAGGCCGCCACATCGGGCTGCGCGTACCGCAGCAGGTGATAGGCGGGGTCGCCGAACTGGATGTTGATCGCGGAAATGCGCTTGAAGTAGTGACCGATGTTGAGCTCGTCGGTCATGCCCATGCCGCCATGCAGCTGCACCGCCTGGTCGGCGACGAACTTGCCGGCATAGCCGATCTTCGATTTTGCCCCCGACGGCAGCCGCGAGACGCCGGCCTCGTCCGCGCCGAGGGAAAGATTGAGATGCTGCATCAGGGACAGCGCTTCCTGATGCGCGATGAACATGTCGACCATCCGGTGCTGCAGCACCTGGAACGAGCCGATCGTGGTTCCGAACTGCTTTCGTGTCTTCGAATAGTCCAGCGTCGCCGCGTTCAGCTCGCCGATCGCGCCGACGGCTTCCGCGCATAATGCCCCGATGGCCCGATCGCGGCAGGCTTCGAGCGCGGCGACGCCCTCGCCCTCATTGCCGAGCAGCTCGCCCCGCACATTGTTCAGGCTGACCTCCGCGGCGCGGCGTCCGTCGATGGTCTTGTAGCCCTGCAGATGCAGATTGGCCGCACGGCGATCGACCACGAACAGGCTGACGCCGGCGCGGTCGCGGCGACCTCCCGAAGTCCGGGCAGACACGATGAGATAATCCGCCCACGGCGCTGCGATCACGGCGGTCTTCTCGCCGGTCAGAACGTAGTCGTCGCCGTCGCGCCGCGCCGTGGTCGCGACCGCCGCCGGGTCGAAGCGCGAGTCCTTTTCCGTCCAGCCGAGGGCCCAGATCTTCGTGCCGGCGATGATGTCGGGGATGAAGGCCTGTTTCTGTGCGTCCGATCCGGACTGCTCGATCAGGCCGCCGGCAAGCACGACCGTTTCCACGAACGGCTCGACAACGAGGTGGCGACCGAACTCCTGCATGATGATCATGGTGGACAACGGCCCGCCGCCAAGGCCACCGGCGTCCTCTGAAAACGCTGCCGCAAACAGGCCGAGCTCGGCGAAATCAGCCCATTGCTTGCGGCTGAGGCCTTCTTCGCTTGCGACGATCTTGCGACGCGCGTCGAAATCATACTGGTCGCGCAGCAGTCGCTGAAGGCTGGATCGCAGCAATTCCTGCTCTTCCGTGAATTGGATATCCATCCGATCCTCTTATGGCGCTGTTGCTAGAGACCGAGCACGGCCTTGGCGATGATGTTGCGTTGGATCTCGTTCGATCCGCCGTAGATGCTGAGCTTGCGCGAGTTCAGGTACTTTTCCGACGCCGTGTGGCCATAGTCCGGCCCCGGCATGAAGTGGTTCGCGCTGACCGGATGCTCGCGGATGGCGAGGCCATAATTGCCGATCGCACGATGCGTCAGCTCCGTGATCTGTTGGAATATCTCGGTGCCGCGGATCTTGAACAGCGAGGCCGCCGGCCCCGGATCGATGCCGCGCGCCATCTGCGCCACGACCCGCAGCTCGGTGGCTTCCAGTGCCAGCACGTCGAGCTCGATGCGGGCAATCTCCTTGATGAATTCGAGATACGCCGGATCGTCGTCCGGAATCTCCGCCTTGACGATCTTCTTGAGCTTCGCGAGGTAGCGCGTCGAGCGGCCGATGCCAGCCATGCTGGTGCGCTCATTGCCGAGCAGGAATTTGGCGTAAGTCCAGCCCTTGTTCTCCTCGCCGATCAGGTTCTCGGCGGGAACACGAACGTCTTCCAGGAAGACGTCGTTGACCTCATGAGAGCCGTCGATGGTGATGATCGGCCGTACCGTTACACCTGGCGATTTCATGTCGATCAGCAGGAATGAGATACCGGACTGCGGCTTGGCGGTTGGATCGGTCCGCACCAGGCAAAAGATCCAGTCCGCGTGCTGGGCCAGCGTGGTCCAAGTCTTGTGACCGTTGACGATATAATGGTCGCCGTCACGCACGGCCTTGGTGCGGACAGTGGCTAGGTCAGATCCGGAGCCCGGCTCGGAATAGCCCTGGCACCACCAGTCCTCGCCCGAGAGAATGCGCGGCAGAAACTTCTTCTTCTGCGCCTCGTTGCCGAACGTGTAGATGACAGGGCCGACCATCGTGACGCTGAAGGCCAGCGGTGGCATCGTCCCGGCGCAGGACGTCTCCTGCTCGAAGATGAAGCGGCGCGTGATCGACCAGCCGGGTCCGCCATATTCCTTAGGCCAGAGCGGCGCGATCCAGCCCTTCTTGTTCAGGATGCGATGCCAGAGCAGCATCTGCTCCTTGGAAAGATCGGTCTCCGGATTGGGAACCCGCATCTCGGCCGGGTAGTTCGCGGCGATGAAGGCGCGCACCTCGTCGCGAAATTCTGCATCTTCCGGTGATAACGCGAGCTCCATTGGACCGGCTCCTACCACTTCTCGCCGAAGGGACGAATTTCCAGCTCGAAGGTCCAGGCACTCTTCGGTTGCAGATAGAGCTGCCAGTAGGACGTCGCGACAGAGGACGGCGGCATCAGGAGATTGGGATTGTCGAGGGCGTCGGGACCCAAAGCCTCGGCACGGCGCTGCCGCACCCATTCGGTATCGACGCCGGAATCGATGATGAGATGGGCGACGTGGATGTTCTTCGGCCCCAATTCACGCGCCATCGCCTGTGCCACCGCGCGCAGACCGAACTTGGCGCTGGCAAAGGCAGCGTAGCCGCTGCCACCGCGCAAGGACGCGGTCGCACCGGTGAAGAAGATGTTGCCGCCACCGCGCGGCAGCATCAGTCGCGCCGCTTCGCGACCAGCCAGGAAGCCGGAATAGCACGCCATTTCCCAGACCTTGCGGAATACCCGCTCGGTCGTCTCCAGGATCGGAAAGTTGACGTTGGCGCCGATATTGAAGATGCAGACTTCCAGCGGCGCGTGCTTGTCGGCGTCATTGAGGAAGGAGATGATCTCCTCCTCCTTGCGAGCATCGAGCGAGCGGGCGTGGATTTCACCGCCGGCCGCCTCGATCTCCTTGACCAGCGGCGCGAGCTTGTCGCCATTGCGGCGGCCCGCAAACACCGTAAAGCCTTCGGCAGCGAATTTCTTGGCAATCTCACCGCCGATATAGTCCCCTGCGCCGATCACGGCCACCGTGGCGTTTCTCTTCTGCATGATGTTCTCCGCTGAGTTCTGCAAACGTTGTTGGCGGGTGCGCCGCCTTAGCTGCTGCGCAACTGTTCCGCCAATTTATGCTTCAGGATCTTTCCGGTGGATGTCGCCGGAAGCGCGTCGAGCAGGATGATTTCCGACGGGCGCTTGTAAGAGGTGAGCTGGGGAGCAACATGCGCCAGCAAATCTTGCGCGGTCGCAGTCGAGCCCTTGATCAACTGGACGAAGGCCACGACCTCCTCGTTCCCCTCGACCTGCCGCCCGACCACGGCGCACTGCACCACCGCATCATGGGTGCTAAGGACGGCCTCGATCTCCGCGGGATAGACGTTAAAGCCCGAACGAATAATCATCTCTTTGGTGCGCCCCACGATGTAGAGCGCCTCGCCCTCGAAGCGAGCGAGATCTCCGGTATTGAACCAGCCCTCGGGGTCGATCGCTTTTGCGGTGAGGTCAGGTGCGCGGTAATAGCCGCGCATCACGTTCGGACCTCGAACATGCAGTTCACCCACCTCGCCGTTGGCGACCATCTTGCCATCACGACCGACCAGCCTGGCTTCGACGTCAGGCAGCACGGTGCCGACAGCGTGGTCAGCCCGCGGCGACTCCGACCGCACGCCTGATATCCCGGGCGAGCACTCGGTAATGCCGTAGCCATTAAGCAGCGAAAGGCCTAGTTCCTGCTCGACCCGCGATTTGAGGTCGAGATCGAGCGGCGCGCCGGCGACCGCGATCAGGCGCAGCGCGCCGCGATCGAGCTTCGGCAGGCCGGCATTGCGACGATATTCGATCAGACGCTGATAGGTGGCGGGCACGCCGTTGAGGATGGTGATGCCCTCATCAGCCATCGCCTTCACCAGCGCGGCGGGATCATATTTGGCAACCAGGCGCACGGTCGCGCCGACCATCAGCGTCATCGTCAGCAGCGAAATGCCGACGATGTGCGAGATCGGCAGCACGCAATATTGCACGTCGGCTGCCGTCATTTTGCGCCATATCGCGGTGCCACGCGCGCTGAACAGGAGATTGCGATGCGTCAGCATCACGCCCTTCGGCGTCCCCGTCGTCCCCGAGGTGTAGATCAGGACGGCAACCTGCTTTGCGGCATCGGCCTCGACCGGCTCAGGCAATGTCGTCTCGTTCAACGCGGTGACGCCTATCCCTTTGAGCGGGCCTACATCCTGCACCGACGCATTCAAACGCGTGGCGTGGGCAGCGGCTTCCTGTGAAACGTCAGCCGTCAGGAACACCCGACGCGCGCCGCTGTGGTCCCTGATCTGGTCGAGTTCCCGTGCGGACAGGCGTGGATTGGCGACTGTCGCCCAGACGTTCAGCCGGCTTGCGGCGAGGATCAGGCTGGCGAGCGGAATCGAATTCTCGCTAACGATCAGCATACGGTCGCCAGGCCGCACGCCGAGCGCCCCGAGTGCCTCGACGACGCCGGCCACGGTCCGGTCGAGCGCGCGATATGTCAGGCTGGCCTTGTCGTCGACCAACGCCAGCTTGTCGGGCGTCGCATCGACATATCGGTCCATCACCTCATGAATCCGGTTTGGCAAAGTCTCGGGAATAGCGCTCGTCGTCTGGGTCGAAGCCACCGATCAATCCTCCCTGTGACAGCCCTTTGGGCCCCGTTATTGCCTCGCGTGATCCCGGTTATGCGGATTTGCGCTGCCCTGCAGCGAGTTGGGCGACGATCTCGTCTTCGACCTCACGCAGGCGATCCTTGCCGAAGAAGATCTCGTCCCCGACAAAAAAGGTCGGCGAGCCGAACGAACCACGCGCAACCGCATCGCTGGTGTTTTCGATCAGCTTTTTCTTGACCTCGTCTTGCTGGGCGCGGGCAATGATGCGGTCGATGTCGAGGCCGGACGACAGGAACGCCGCACGGAACACCTGCGAGTCGTCCATCTTCTTCGGCTCGACCCACATGTGATGATAGGCGGCACGGAAATAGGGTTCGAACATCCCTTCGAATTGGGCCGCGACGACCCCGCGCATCAGCATCAGCGTGTTCACCGGGAAGAACGGGTTCGACTTGAAGTTCATGATGTTGTGGCGCCGCAGAAAGCGCTCGGTTTCCAGCGCATTGTATTCAGGCTTGTTCTTGATGCCGTGCAGGGACTCGGCCGGCGACATGTTGCCGGTCGCCTTGTAGACGCCGCCGAGCAGCACGGGAATGTAATCGAACTTCACGCCGGTCCTGCGCTCGATCTCCGGCAACGCAAGCTCGGCGAGGAAGGCATTGGGACTGCCGAAATCGAAGTGAAACTCGACCTTAAGCGGAGCCGCCATGGAGCACCCTTCCCTGCGATGGCGGCGCTTGCTTGCCCCGCGATTGATGTGCCCCATCGATACGGTTCTATTTTAGAACTGTCAATATGATGATGATCATATTATGCAGGCAATAGCCGCGCATTCTGCGCATCCTGTTGATTTCCCGTAAGTTCCGATTTAGAATTTATTTGTAACCGCGTGGTGGATTCGCTGGAGAGATCGATGAAATGGGATACGCTCGAGGAGGAGCCGTGCTCGCTGGCCCGCACAGTGGCGGTGATCGGCGACCGCTGGAGTCTGCTCATCCTCCGCGAATGTTTCTTGCGTATCCGCAGGTTCGATGAATTCCAGGCGTCGCTGGGAATCACCCGCCACCTTCTCGCCGACCGGCTGAAGAAGCTGGTGCGCTTTGGCGTGCTTCGCCGGATTCCCTACCAGGACTCGCCCAAACGCTACGAATACATCCTGACGCAGAAGGGCCTCGACCTCTATCCGATCATCATGTCGATCGTGCATTGGGGCAACATCCACATGGTCGATGCGCGCGGAAGGCCGATGCTGCACGAACACAAGAACTGCGGAAAGATGTTCGACCCCGTGATGGTGTGCTCGGAATGCGGCGAGCCATTGACGGCCAAGGCAGTCCACGTGCATCCAGGCCCCGGCGCCCGTGCTGCGTAGGCAGGCCGCGACGGAACGCATCGATCGGGCATAGCGCGCCATTTGGCCATCTTCCTGAAGTGGCTAGTAACGAACTAGTTTACTTGGGCGGCGCAAGAGCGAGTCCGAAGAAAAGGGGCGCGACGAGCGAGCCGCAGAGTTGCGGCCTCCTCTGACCCGCTACTCTTGTCCAGGCACCGCCACTACGGTCCTCACGCCGCCCTTCCGCCCCACGGCTTCAGCTGACTGGATCGATTTCGCGGGCTCCGGAGATGTCCCGCTCGCAGCGGTACCGGCCACGAAGCCGCTCCCCTGCACTAGCTTACGCGGGAGCTCGACCGCCGCCCAAGGAGCGCGAGCAGAGGTCAGATCGGAGGTACGGGCACAATCCAAGGATCCGCCCCTCGAGACGGGCATGATTCCGCAACCTCAGCTGACTATCGAATGGGACTGGTCGCATCGCGCCGTGCGTACGACGGCGATAGTTGTTGCTGCCCAGCTGGGAGTGCGGCTTGAGAATCGAATTTCGACCAAGGCTGATGCTTGGCGCTCCATTTCTGACCAGGACCTCGCATGTCGTGCAACTCGGGCCGGTAGCTGTCGCGGACGTCCAGAATCAGATTGCGAACGAGACCGGCGAAATCAGAGGCCGACCCGGCCGTCCTGCGAGCAAGACCCGACAATGCGCTTGCATCCATGATTCCCATCGCTGTGACTCCTCGACTGCCGCGCGATAGATCGGACAATTGACGCCCCGAGCGTAGTCCACGAGAGGAGAACCAAACCATTGCACAGAGGTCGATCGCGTACGGTGCATTAGCTAACAAGACCAAACCTAAGTTTAGGATCTGCCAGAGCCTGAGCCGGCCTTCAAACCGGCGCTCACTCGGACCTGCCGCGATGCAACACGGCCCAGCTCACCTGCCCTGCGGCGATATCGCGTCCTTTCAGCGCCGACATCGTGATGCTAGGTTCGACGTCGGCAGGAAGTACCTGCTTCCTGCTTCATACCGAACGGGAGAACAACATGGCTGAGAGCGTCTACAAAGTCATTGAGCTCATCGGGACCAGCGACACTTCCTGGGAAAAGGCCGCCGCCAATGCAGTTGAGCAAGCCGCAAAATCCCTGCGAGATCTTCGCGTTGCAGAAGTCGTCAAGCTCGATATGCAACTGGACGCCCAGGGAAAGATCGAAGCCTATCGCGCCAAACTCAACGTCTCATTCAAATTCGAGGGCTCCTGACCTGAAGTGATCTCGCTTCACGGCCGGATCGTCGACCGCCGGATCGGGCTCGCATTGACATTTCAAGCGAGTCCTCCCGAAGTCATGCCTCTAAACATGTTCTGCAGGTCGCAAGCCGGGCTATGTCCGCTTGACCTGTTCGAGCCAACTCACAAAGCGTGGGTGTCTTGCAAATCTGCCCTCCAATGCTTCCAATTCTTGTCGAAAACTCGGGAGAGAAAGAGTTCTTTTGATATCGGGCTCTCTTATCTTCCAGACCTCCGATGGGAGGTAGCCATGCACTTTGAGCTCATAGAGCTCGAAGATCGAGTAGATGATTTCATGTGCTGCTCGACGTTCTTCCGGAGTCATCTCCAAATGACAAGGCCCGTCAAGTCCATCAAAAGCAGCTATTGGGAGGTTGCGCCTCACGTCGGCAATTCGATCAGAGTATTTCAGGAATATGTCGGCCCCCAAACGCCTATTGTTGGTGTAAAGCGCAGTGTAGATCGCAATACTGCCAACGATGACGGTGCCAAGCGTCATGAATCGCAGAATATGATCAAGCACCCGCATTCTCCTTCGCTCCTGCACACGCGAGAGCCGGATTACACGTCAGCATCGTCGGTAGAGCTGGGTTGAAGCGCCCCACTGTTACTCTCACTCTGCCGCGAGCGCGCCGTGACGGAGAGGTAAACCGAGGTGCTCCCAGACGTCGACCAGCGCCTCAGCGAGCGCATCGATGAGAGCATCATCGTGATAGGGCGTCGGCGTGATCCGCAGCCGTTCGGATCCGCGAGGCACAGTCGGATAGTTGATTGGCTGAACATAGATGCCGTGCTCGGTGAGCAGGAGATCGCTGGCCTCCTTGCACTTCTCGGGATTGCCAACCATCACCGGCACGATGTGCGTCTCGCTAGGCATGAGCGGCAACCCCGCTGCGTTGAGCACGGCCTTCACCCGCGCCGCGCGTTCCTGGTGGCGGTCGCGCTCCCACTGCGAGGTTTTCAGGTGCCGGATGGCTGCGGTGGCAGCGGCGCAGACCGCCGGTGGCAGCGCGGTGGTGAAGATGAATCCTGGCGCGTAGGAGCGCACCGCATCGATGACGTCAGCATTCGCCGCGATATAGCCGCCAAGCCCTCCAAAGGCCTTCGCCAGCGTACCCTCGATGACGTCGATCCGGTGCAGCGCCCTTTCACGCGCCGCAATGCCGGCGCCGCGCGGGCCGTACATGCCCGCCGAGTGGACCTCGTCGATATAGGTCATGGCGCCGTAGCGCTCCGCGAGATCGCAAATCTGGCTCACTGGCGCTACGTCGCCGTCCATCGAATAGAGCGCCTCGAACAGGATCAGCTTCAGTCGCCCGGGCGCCTCCGCCGCCAGCAGTTCTTCGAGATGACCGACATCGTTGTGACGCCAGATCTTCTTGTCAACGCCGGCACGGCGCACGCCCTCGATCATCGAATTGTGGTTCCAGGCATCCGATAGAATCACGCAGTCGGGTAGCAGTTTCACAATGGTCGGAATGCCGGTCTCGTTGGATACATAGCCAGAAGTGAAAACCAACGCCGCCTCTTTGCCATGGAGGTCGGCGATCTCACGCTCCAATTCGACCAGCGGATGGTTGGTACCGGAAATGTTGCGGGTGCCACCGGCGCCCGCACCCATGCGGGTCGCGGTTTCGACCATAGCGCCGATCACCTTCGGATGCTGGCCCATGCCGAGGTAGTCGTTCGAGCACCAGATCACGACCGGCCGCGGACCGTCCGCTGAATGCCATATCGCGTGTGGAAATCGACCGGCAATACGCTCGATATCGGCAAACACGCGATAGCGCCGCTCCGCATGAAGGCGGGCAAGCGCTGCGGAAAAGAAATGATCGTAGACCATGGAGCGAAATCTCCGTCCGTTTTCGGCTCAACGATTGGGACTTCCCCGATCCAAGAGACCAATGCCCATCCCATCCAGCATCCGCGAGCCATCGGCCGTTCGGAGGGGCGGCCGGTCCTCCGGGAGGGAAAGGACCGGCCACTGGTAGCCGCGGCGGAGGGACGGCGCCGGGGCCAATCGCTTGCGAAGCTGTCAGCCCCTGCAAGGCAAATTGGTATGCGACGAGGAGCGTCGGTGCGAGTAAAACAATCCAAATTTCAGCAAACGTGACGCACGACCGCGATGGTCTTGCCCGCGAGTGCAGTGGGCTGAAGCAAGACTGGAAGGTCTCTTCGAGACGGTGACCCTCAAGTCGCCGCATCAAGCAGCTCGCTGACGGCTCCGCTCAGACGCCGCATCTTCGCCACGTCTCGGGCCGTGACATCCGGATTGCTTACAAAGAAAAAGTCGCATTCGAAAGCAAAGCCCAAGAGCTCTTCAACAGATTTGCGGTCCTGCGTACCCTTGAACCCGTCCCACACACCGAGAAAGATCTGGTCGAGCCAGGGAGACGCCTCCCTCAGGATGTCTGCGATGTAGGGCTTGAAGTCGCCATCGAAGACAATCGTAAAGAGGATGCGGGTATCGTTGTCGATGAGCGTTACCCGGAAGTCGTGAACTGTGCCGATACGCGTTTCCCAGTAGCCGGCCTCAGCCTGGATTTGCGGCAGGCGCTCGCGGAACAGCTGCGCTCCGCCCGGAGCGACCTTTCCGATGCCAGAAATTTCTCCTTTCTTTCCGATGCGCTTGCCTGGCCCGTCGGGCTGACGAGATATGTGCTGCGACATCGCGGTGCGTTCGTTTTCGATGAGTTTCGCGGTCACTGTGTTCTCCTCATGACTGAGTTGCTGCTCAATTGGGTTAGGTGACGCTGAAGCAACGAGCAGATGTCGCTCCCGCGATGTTCGCATCAATTGCCTGCGCCAGGAGTTCACGCGCACGCGGCGTCTCCCGCACTTCGAGATTGAGCGTTGCGAGGCGTAGACCCTTCTCTGGATCCTTACCTGGACCGAGCCAGAACTCCGCCGCATGATCGGCGAACGCCTCGCGGTGCGTCGCGGTCAACTCGTCATAGCGGTCCGCAGCCCTGCGGCGCCAAACACTGGACTCGTCGTCCCGACCCATTTCGCCGAGGATGCGCGCGAGTTGCGCCGCGTAATCGGGATCGTCGGAAGAGACGGCCAATGGGTACAGCCGCGTCAGCGCCGATTCAGGGTTGCCCAGATCTGCCTCGACCTCCGCCAAGTGTCCTTGCGCTGGTGCATAGGCCGGCACGCGAGCTATCGCCACCTCGAAGCACGTTCGCGCCTCCTCCAGCCGCTGATGCCTCATCCACATGACGCCCAGTTGAAAATCGAGTAGCGCCACCGGAAACGGAGAAATGCCGCGGTAGCTGCGCAGGCTATCGAGGTAACGGCGCTGCGCCGTGTCAGCCTCGCCCCGCTCGGCCCACAGGCCCGTCAACGCAGCAGATCGTTCAAATTGGCTCACACGGTCGTCAGTGGTGGCGTATGCTGCGAGCGATTCATGATACCTCCCCTGCGCCTGCAGGATTACCGCACGCTCCCGCTTTGCGGTGGCGTCGTCGGGCGACATCCGATCGGCGTTATCAAGATCGTCAAGCGCCTCTGCAAAACGATGAAATACCGCGCGGGTCCGCGCGCGCGCCATGTAGGCTGCGGCGTCCACAGTTGCAGCGCCGACCGCACGATTGGCCAGCTCCGCGGCTCGCTCATAATCGCTGATGCGCCCGAGGATGAGCCCCCGAAGAATGAGCAGATCGATCAGGGTTGCTGTTTCCGCCGAGGTCCAGTGACCTTCGAGGCCATCGATTTGGGCCTGCAGATTGAGCAGGGCAATCGTTCCGTCCGTCAGCGTGAGCGGGCTGGCGGCGGGCCAAATGGCCGGCGCGGAGATTCCGGACGGATCGATCATGCTACCGCTGCCTTCGTTGGGTTGGGCGGCGCAAGATACGGAAATGCCTTAGACGACCAGGCGATCGGCGCGTCCACGCCATCGTTGATGGGCGGGCCGTTTATGCCGTTGACATAGAGCGTGTAAACGAAATCCATGAAATCCTGATTGAGCCAACGGCCGCCAGGCGTGGTGTGCGATCGGCCCTCGAGCATCGAATGCTCGATATCGAAGTAGCTCGCTTCAGCGAAAGGCATCGAGGCATCGACGACCAGGAAGTCCGCCAACAGCAGCTTGGTGAGCGGATGATTGCCGTGCTGATCGAACGGCCAATCGATCTTGCCGTCGAGTCCATCGTGGAATGCCAGATTGGCGTTCATCCGCATCCGATAGACATCGAAATAGTCGGGCTTGACGTCGAAGGCGTCCTCGCTGTTGTAGAGATCGCGGATTTCAAGGTCTCTGTTGATCTGATCGAATTGCTTCCAGCTCAAAGTGACGTTCTTGATTTCAGGACGGCCGACTCGTTCAATTCGAACTGGTCGCTTGCCGGCCGCGAGCGTTTCGCACACGACGGCGAAGAGCGGTCCGCCGTTGAGCATCTTGCGCCAATCGAACTTGATCACGATGGCAAGTATGTTGGTGCCATAGAGAGTATCAGACCCTTTGGGTTTGAACGACAATTTGCCGGTGGCTGCCGTCTTCTCGATCATCCGCACGTCGAGGAAGAAAGGTTCAGAACGCTGGCCCGCGAATACTTGGACGCCGTCATCCACACCGCCGTTCTCGTCGTCGGCGCGAAACGAGATGACACGTCCATCCGGCGTGAGACAGCGGCCGTACTGAACCGGGCGCACTGCGTTGCCGGTGCCACTCGGGACGTCGAACGTGCAGTCAAATGTGAACTCAGTTTGACTCGGTGCAAAGGCCGCTTCCGGACCCATTGCAGCAATCTCAACCGGCCGTATTCGAAACCGATAGATGATCGCGTCGGAGAAGACGGCCGAGGGGCCGGCCTTGCCGAACACGTCCAGCACCAAGACAAGGTGATCTGGACTGTCGGGCGCCGGAAACGCATACACATCCGTGATGTCGGCAGCTGGTTCGGAGAGGGCCCGAGGCCCGGAGAAGTGATCGGACATGGTCGAACAATCCTTGTTACCGATGACCGCACTCACCGTTTGATGGGGGCAAAGCTCGCCGGCACCATGAGGCTGTTGCGCTGCCCCTCCAGGTAAGCGGCCTCATCGGCCAGCTTCAGGTAATTCAGCCATTCCGGGTCCGCCATCATGGAGGCGCGGCGGCAGGCTCGATCGGCGGCATCCTCAAACGTCCAGAGATGAACCATGGTGTTCAGGTCGCCGCTTTCAGCGTGCAAATACGCAAGCGGCGCACCCAGGTGACGGATTTGCGCCGCCAGTCCGTGTTTGGCGTAAAGATCAAGCTCCTGGGTGAGTTTTCCCGGCTTGACCTGATAAGTGCGGACATCGACGAGCACGGTGCTTCTCCTAAATCTTCGGCAGTATCGAGCTTTGAATTAGGTGATCTTGCGCTGCACTTCGAGTGAAGGCTGACAAAGCGATGCAAAGCCTTGCTAACGCTGCGCGCGTCTAGCCGGTATCGTCGCCCAAGCGCGCGATCCATTGCAGCGCGCGCAGGCCAGGCATGAAGCAATATTCACCGCCCCGGACGGAGACGAAGCTAGGCAGCCCGTGCAGACGACGCCGAACCGGAACCTTGGGAATAGTGAAGACGCCCTCACCATCGTTGTTGCCGATGACCGGATCCTGTTCGGTTCCGTGACTGATAAAATTGCCGTCGGTCGCCCATTGCGACTGCACGAACTCGAACTGCCGCTGCAAGTGTGCGCCGATCAAGAGGAAGACGCCGCCGCGCTCGGCGCCGTCATCTTCGAGCACTCCCTCCGGCAAGGCTGATCCGTAGTTCGTGCCGCGCCGCAGGAATTTGTGGAGATTGACGTCGACGACGTCGTCCTTCAGGGCATCGCGCGGATTGATGCGGCGGATGTGCGCGCTGAACGGGCACTTCAATCCCTTCATATCATCTGCATAGCCGAAATCATTGTTGCGGTTCGTATCACCGCCAAGCGTGGGATCGTCATGCTCGGGCGCCAGCGCGAGGGGCGCTCCGCTGCGCCATCGCCCTATCATCTTGGCCGCGAGCAGCTCCTCTTCTTCGGGCGACGCTGCCTGCGTGCGCAGGTAATTGCGAAACGCCGCGACATCCATCTGAAACTTGCGGAAGGCCACGAAGGTGCCGTTATGCCGCAGCTCCTCAGGAATCGGCGCCTGCACAATCTGGCCGAGTTCGTCCGGATAACCCATGACGAACTCGCCGGCCTTGATCGGTGGCTCGCTTGCGGTTGCGACAAGAGCGATGTGTTCTTCAGCGACGCTCCCTTCGACGTGCGGATTGTGCAGTCCGTCCCGGAAACCGAATGGATTGCGCCCGCCCGGCAGTTCATTGAAGCGCATGCGATAGACGACTGAGACATGCGCGAGATCATGGTGGGACTGGCGCGCCCGTTCCAGAACTTCGCCGAGATGCTGCTCATTGTCCGAGTAGACCGCTAGTGCGACATGCATTTCGGAGTTGCCGAACGGATATTCCCAATTGCTCGGCGCGTTGCCGCCGAAATCGTGCAGTATCGCGGCACGAGCGGCCATCCCCTGTCGAAACTCGATGGGAAAGCTGTCCAGGGAGGCCTGCGGCAGCCCTAATGCTTTGAGGCCCTGGTAGGTGAAGGCGATTCCTAGCCAGCCTGGTAGCGATGGCACCCACCATTCGTCGGCGGGCGCGACGTGCGGGATTATTCGGCGTAACATCTCTCGCCCCTGCGCCGCGTCGTCGATGCGAAGAACGACGTATTCTCCCACGTAGGGCGACGGGCGTGGCCGCAGGACCGTGGCCTGGATATCGCTCACATCAAGGGCGGGTGTGGAAGGCTTAAGCATCAAACCGAGCTCGTTCTGCGTGGTGGCTGATCAGTTTTGTGTTCGGAGGTTCGCGACATCCTGCGCCGTGAGCGATGAGCCCTTGGCTCCAAAGCGGGCGGTGACGTAGTTGGCGACCGCGGCGATCTCATCGTCGGAGAACGCGCCGAACGACGGCATCGACAACGCTCCAGCGGGTGTCAGGCGTCTCGTACCGCCGATAACAACCTGTGCCACGTTCGTCGCACTCGGATCGTTCACGGCAGCGCTTCCAGTCAGCGTCGCGAATGACGATACCGCGCTCTCACCGGTCCAGCCGTGGCAACTCGCGCAAGCGCCCTCGAAGACCTTCTTCCCAAGAAGGTTTGCGGTTACGCCATCCTTGTGGGAGGCCGACGCGGGCGCCGATCGTGAAGGCAACTCGAGTGTTGTGCTGGGTGGAACGCTCCGTACGAACGCGACCATGGCCTCGATATCAGCCTGCGTCATCTTGCTGAAAGAGTGATCGACGGCCTCACCCATCGCTCCTGATGCAGTGCCGTGCCCCGGTGCATGTCCGGGCGAAAGATAGGAGGCGATGTCCTCATCGGTCCAGCTGCCAAGGCCTGTAGCCTTGTCGGAAGAAATATTGAAGGCGCGCCAGCCTCCCACCGGAGCTCCGGCAAACTTCTTGCGGTTATCGAGTGCAAAGCCGATGTTGCGAGGCGTGTGGCATTCGCCGCAATGCGCCAGCGCTTCAGCCAAATAGGCCCCCCGATTCCATTTGAGGCTTTGCGAAGAATCAGGCTGGAAGCGCGTATCGCGATTGAACACCGCTGACCAGAACATCATCGCCCAACGCTGGTTGAATGGGAATAGCAACGTGTTTTCCGGCGGGACCGCGCGCACCGGCGCAAGGCTAAACAGGTACGCCTTGATCGCGAGTGCATCAGCGTCCGTGATGTAAGTGTAGGACGTGTAGGGCATTGCCGGATAAAGTCGCGCGCCATCGCGGCGGACGCCCCGATGCATCGCGTCGAGGAACTCCTTGTCGGTATACTTGCCGATACCCGTCTCCTTGTCGGGCGTGATGTTGGTGGAGTACATCGTTCCGAAGGGCATTTTGAACGCAAAACCGCCCGCATATTCCTTGCCGCCAGGCGCGGTGTGGCAAACCCCACAGTCCGCAGCCTCCGTGAGATACTTGCCACGTTCGAGGAGGCTGGCCTGTCCCATGGAGGCAGGCACGCCGGTCGGATCACCATCCTTGTAGTCAGCCAGCGCGACGCTCTTACCGCCGGTGAAGGCCAACGGACCAGGGCCGCGCACGTACCAAACTGCGCCCAGCGCAACGATGCCGCCGATGATGATGATAGCCCCGATGAGCTGCTTCAAAGCCACGACTTCTTCTCCGCAATAAGCCGCCGATCGATCGGAAGCCGACGCAATGCGACCCCAGTCGCCGCGTAGATGGCGTTGCGCAAGGCCGGGGGTCCTCCGACCACACTGGCCTCACCGATCCCGCCAGGCGCCTCGGCACTCTTGACGAGATGGACATTGATCTTCGGGATCTGGTCGATGCGCAGCATGCGATAATCATGGAAGTTGGATTGCTGAACGCGCCCCTTCTCCAGCGTGATCTCGCCATACAATGCGGCGGTGAGACCGAAGATCATGCCGCCCTCGATCTGTGCTAGGACGGTGTCCGGATTGATGGCGAGCCCGCAATCCACAGCGAGTGTCACCTGGCGAATGTAGACGTCGCCGCCAGAGTCCACCTCTGCCTCAACCACGGTAGCAATCGATGTATTGAACGTCGGCTGGACGCTGACGCCCCGGCCGACGCGTCGCGGCAATGGCTGGCCCCAGTTCGACTTTTCCGCCACGAGGTCCAGCACGTGCCGGAGACGCGGCGTCTTTCCAAGCATGTCACGTCGAAATGCGATTGGGTCCTTGTTCGCCTTGCCGGCAAGCTCGTCCATGAAACTTTCGATGGCGAACACGTTGTTGTTCGGACCGACGCCGCGCCAGAAGCCGGTCGGCACCGCAGGCGGCTCGACACGGACATATTCCACCTGGAAGTTTGGAATATCGTACGGGGTGTCGGCGGCGCTATCGATGGCGTCGTCATCGATGCCTTTCTGAAAGCCGGGCGGCAACCATCGCGCAATCACCGAAGATCCGGCGACGCGGTACTTGAAGGCGACTACCTTGTCGCCGGACAGTCTTGCTGAAATTGTATCGCGGTAAACTGGCCGGTAGATGTCGTGTTGGATGTCCTCCTCCCGCATCCAGGTGATCTTGATCGGGCCATCGACTTTGCTACCGATGCGCACCGCCGTGGCAATCATGTCGACCTCGAGCCTGCGCCCGAATCCACCGCCGAGCAGGTGCTGATGGATCGTCACCTTGTCTTCTGGAAGCCCGGCCGCCTTGGCGGCGACCGACCGCGCGCGCGCGATGATCTGCGTTCCCACCCAGACGTTACAGGAATTCGGTGTCACGTGGACGGTACAGTTCAGAGGCTCCATGGTTGCGTGGGCAAGGAACGGCATTTCGTAGGAGGCTTCGTACGTCTCGCCAAGGTGCAGCGCGTCGGCGACGTCTCCGACGGATTTGGCGACGACACCTGCGCCTTCGCTGGCGGCGCGAAGATGGCCCCAAATGTCCTTTGAACTGACGTTGGCGTTCTTGCCTTCGTTCCAGGTGATCTTCAGGGCCTCAAGCCCACGCTTGGCGGCCCAGGTATGATCGCCAATGACAGCGACCAGATCATCCAGCACCACGACTTGCCTTACGCCGGGGATCTGCATCGCGGCATGGTCTTCAACATCGGCAACCTTGCCGCCAAAGACCGGGCATTGCGCCAACGTCGCAAACTTCATGCCGGGTATCATGGCGTCGATGCCATAGATCACCTTGCCGTTGACCTTGTCAGGCGTATCGAGACGCTTCAAAGGTTTTCCGATTAGAACGAAGTTCTTCGGGTCCTTCAGCGGAATATCGCTTGGCGCAGACAGCTTGCTGGCGGTGTCGACGAGCTCGCCGTAGCGAAACCTACGGCCGCTTTCGACGTGGAGTACCGCGCCAAAGGCCGCGCTGCAACTTGCCGGCGTGACTTGCCACTGGTCCGCAGCGGCCTTGATGAGCATAGCCCGCGCGGTTGCGCCGGCTTCGCGCAGTGGGGTCCAGAACGCCCGAACGGAGGTTGATCCGCCGGTGGCCTGAATGCCGAACGACGGGTTCGCATAGAGCTTCTCGTCCGGCGGCGCGTGCTGGAGAACGACTTGAGTTAGGTCTGCATCGAGCTCTTCGGCAAGGATCGTCGCGACGCCGGTGTAGATGCCCTGCCCCATTTCGACCTGTGGCATAATGAGCGTAATTTGGTTGGATTCGTCGATGCGGATATACGCGTTTGGTGCAAACTTTCCGTCGGCCGTATCCATTTGCTGCGGCGGCCGGGCTGCGCCAACCGGGAGATGGAATGCGAATACGAAACCGGTCGCCAGTGCACCACCGAGGATGCGACGACGCGAGATCTCCGAAACTTCGGTCGTGACGGTCATGCGCACCTTACGATTTCTGAGTGGACGCTGCCTGCTTGATGGCAGCTCGAATTCGCACATAAGTGCCGCAGCGGCAGATGTTGCCCGCCATCGCTGCGTCGATGTCGGAGTCGTCTGGATCCGGCGTCGAAGCCAATAGTGCGGCGGCAGACATGATCTGGCCGGACTGACAATAGCCGCATTGCACGACTTCGAGATCCAACCACGCTTTCTGCACCCCCGCCCCTACCGGCGTCGTACCGAGGCCTTCGATGGTGGTGATCGTGCGGCTCTGGAGCCTGCCAACGGGGAGCACACAAGAGCGCACCGGTCTGCCATCAACATGCACCGTGCAAGCGCCACACTGTGCCATGCCGCATCCGAATTTCGTGCCGGTCAAACCGAGAATGTCCCGCAGGACCCACAACAGGGGCATTTCTGGCGGCACATCGATGGATCTTTCCTGACCATTGATGGTTAGCGTCGTTGCCATATGAACTCCTGCAATCTTCTCGAACTTGTTCAGATCGACCGACATGCCTAAGAGAAGGCGACGTCACTGATCTCCATCGATACCATCAGCATATCCAGGATCGGACGCCGGTCGGGGCCGCGCGTAAAAGCGCGACGCTTGCTCGGCAAGCGCATGCCGTTGGCCTCGGTATATTCCAGCATCAGTTGAGCGGCCGGAAAGCCACCGGCGATATTGACGCTATAGTCGTGGCGGCGGAGCTCACATTTCTCGTCAAAGAAGAAATCCTGAACTTCGCAGTGCGTCCCGATCGAGCCGGGAAAATAGACACGCAGCACCCGCCAGGTCTCCTTCCCCTCTTGCCAGGGCTCCGCCTCCTCGACCCGGACACCGTCCATTGCAAAGGCGAAGGGCGTCGCGAGGTAGGTCCACAGGGCTTCGCTGTTGAAGTAGGCGAGATGCAGAGGATCCCACGGCGTGTGCATCTGGTGCCCCGCAAACGAATCCTTGGGCGCAAACCGCTCTGCGACGATGGTTCCATCGAGCTTCTCGATGCCGATCCGGTCGGGGGTGAACATGGTGCGTTGATCCGCTGCCCCAAAATTCGTGAGTGACGATCGCTCTTCGTGCAGCGACACAGTCAAGCGGCGTGGATCTGCGTCCATCAAAACGCCCTTCAAGGCAAAGAAGCCACCGCCAGCGACAATTGTGGCCTCAACCTTGTTGTAGCTACGCCAGCGCTCCAGACCACCGTGCGCATCGAGAACTTTCGTCAGCAACTCGTTCATGGGTTACCCCTCCCTCAAGCAGGATCGCGGCAGTTTCCCGGACCAAAAAGCTCCTACTGCTAGCGCCACACTGTCGTTAGTTTCGCACGGCGGTCCAATAGCCTGAGCAACGCGCGCCTCCCGAATAACCGCTCCACGTTCCGCGACCTGAACCATTCGAGAGTCTGCCTGAGCCGGCCGCGTATTTGTCCTGAACAGTCACGGAAGCGCGCACGGCACCCGAGCGTGCCACTCGGCCTCTGAACCTCACCAGATTTGGATGCGTGACGACGCCGTTGGTGATATTGACCGAGAAGCTATAGGTCGGATCGCACGCGCCTCTTTGCGTCACGAAGGAAAGGTCCCAGGACCCGTCATACGCAGGACGGGCTTGCGCGGCGGAGACAAATGCGACCAAGCAAATCGCTGCCGTCGCACAAGTGAAAAGCTTTTTCATCATTTGCTCCAAAAGTTGTGATCGTTGGTCTCGATACCGAGCGCGATCCGAACAACCTCCTCCATGCCCATCCGATCCAACACCGCGGTCCATCCGCCTTACGGAGGGGGCGGCCGGTCCTCAGGGAGGGAAAGGACCGGCCGCGGGAAGCCGCGGCGAAGGGACGGGACGCCGGGGCCAAGCACTCAGGAGTATCGTTCGCCTCCGATAGGCCAATTGATATGCGACAAGGGGCGTCGGTGCGAGTGAAGCAATGCAAATCCCAGCAAATCGTGGCGAATACGCGTGCGAGTACCTCGACGCGAGTCGCATACAGACTCAGCCGTCTAAGAGAAGGCAACGTCGCTGATGTCGATCGATACCATCAGCATATCCAATATTGGGCGCCGGTCGGGACCGCGCGTGTATGCGCGACGCTTGCTCGGCAAGCGCACGCCATTGGCCTCGGTGTATTCCAGCATCAGCTGCGCGGCGGGGAAGCCACCGGCGATATTGACGCTGTAGTCGTGGCGCCGAAGCTCGAGTGTCTCGTCAAAGAAGAAATCTTGAACCTGGCAGTGCGTCTCGATGGAGCCGGGAAAATAGACACGCAGCACTCGCCAGGTCTCCTTCCCCTCCTGCCAGGGCGCGGTCTCCTCGACGTGAAAGCCATCCATCGCAAAGGCAAAGGGCGTGGCGAGGTAGGTCCATAGCGCTTCGCCGTTGAAATAAGCGCGATGCAGCGGGTCCCATGGCGTGTGCATCTGGTGCCCGGCAAACGAATCCCTGGGCATGCGCCGCTCGGCAACCACCGTACCGTCGAGCTTCTCGATAGCGATCCGGTCGGGCGTGAACATCGTGCGCTGATCCGCCGCCCCATATGGCGTGACGGACGATCGCTCCTCGTTAAGCCAGACAGTCATGCGGCGCGGATTTGCATCCTGCAAGACGCCCTTCAAGGCAAAGAAGCCGCCGCCACTGATAATGGTGGCCTCAACCTTGTTGTAGCTGCGCCAGCGCTCTAAACCGCCGTGCGCGTCGAGAACTTTCGTCAGCAACTCGTTCATGGCTTTCCTTTCCAATCCTGAAGTGCAATCGCCGGCATTTCGAAACGCTCGCGCGTGCGCGTGTACCAGCCGCCTTCCATGCGGCCGATCAGATCGAGCTTTTCGGCATCGACATGCTGGCGGGCCGCATTGGTTACAGCCTCGTCCTTGACATGCACCATCAGGATCTTGCCGAGCACCAGAGAGAAGCTGCCGAGCGCAATCTCCTGCATGAAGGTGCATTCCATCGAGACCGGCGCTTCTGCGATACGGGGTACGCCGACCCGTAACGAGGGTACCAGCGACAGGCCTGCCTCCTTCGGCTCCTCGACGCCCCTTGGAAACGCGATCGACGTGATACGCATTTGCTCGGCCAACGAGAACGGCACCAGATTGACGACGAATTGTTCATTGGTACGAATATTGGCACGGGTGTCCTTTGGCTCAGCCGGCCCCTTGCTACCGATGCCAATACCTACCGTCGCCGGATCGCTGCCGAACACATTGAAGAACGAGAACGGCGCGGCGTTGATTGCGCCGGCAGCGTCGCGGGTCGTCACCCAGGCGATCGGCCGTGGCAAAACGGTCGCCAGCAGCAGTCTGTAGCGTTCGAGTGCTGCCATTCTTTCGAAATCAAACTGCATGGCTTCTCCGATCTAGTCGGCTCTAGCGCCTCGCTTCGACCCTTTGTTGTCGACCTTAAACTCTTGCCGGCGGGTCACCGCGTCGACATTGCGGTAGCTTTCGACGTCGAGACATTTTCTCTGGCGTTGTATCGAGGGGCCGGGACAGCGCTTGAGAGCTTGCCTGACATGGCGATGCGCGCGCCCTCATATCGGTCCCAATCGGCCTTGTCGGCGAGCGACGGAATGGTGACCACCTCGCCCTGGTCGAGGCCGGTCAGTGCGGCGTCGACCATGTCATCGGCGGTCATCACGATCGCAGCAGGTAGCTGGTGGACCGGCACACCGGCGATGTCCCAGAAGTCGGTCGCCGTGGCGCCGGGCAGGACGGCCTGGACGCGCACGCCCTTGTCGGCAAGCTCATGGTGCAGCGAGAGGGAGAAGGCCAGCACGAAGGCTTTGCTTCCGGCATAAACGCCATTGAGCGTTTCGGGAGAGATCGCCACGATCGACGAGATATTTATGACGGTACCGCTGCCGCGGCCGACGAAGCCCGGGACCGCGGCGTAGGTCAGTCGGGTCAGCGCGCCGACATTGAGGCGGATCATCTCGTCCATCTTCTCGACGTCGGCGTCAAGCAGCGGCGCCGTGGCCCCAACGCCAGCATTGTTGACCAGCAGCGTGATGTCCGCGTTCGTGCTCAGGATTGCCTCGACCTTGGCCAGATCCGTCTTGTCGTTGAGGTCTGCTGCGACCGTGTCGACAGAGCGGCCGGTCGAGCTTCTCAAGCGTTGCGCGAGGCCGGCGAGACGGTTCTTGTCGCGGGCGACCAAGATCAGGTCATAACCCCGATGGGCCAGACGGTCGGCATAGATGGCGCCGATGCCAGCCGATGCGCCGGTGATCAACGCAGTGCCTTTGATTGTGGTGCTCATGGACGTTCTCCTCTGTTGCGTCTACAGCTAAGACCTTCCGAAATCTGGCGCTATATGGCAAAGTCGAGAGCTATCCTTCCAAAATATGGAAGAGGAGCTGATGGATCGTCTGGAAGCGATGTCGACCTTCCTGACCGTGGTCGAGACAGGCAGCCTGTCGGCCGCGGCGCGGCAACTGAAAACGCCCCTGGCAACGGTCAGCCGCAAGGTCTCCGAGCTCGAGTCGCACTTGCGGACGAAGCTGTTCAACCGGTCGAGCCGGAAGCTGGTCCTTACTGACGCAGGCAGCTCCTATCTTGCCGCGTGCAAGCGGATTCTGGCCGACGTGACCGAGGCCGAGCGCGCCGCCTCCGGCGAATATACCGCTCCGACAGGAGAGCTGATCTTGACGGCTCCGGTCGGGCTTGGCCGCGCTTACCTCATCCCGATCCTGGCGGATTTCCTCAAGGCCTACCCGGATATCAAGGCCAATCTGCTCCTCGCCGATCGCGTGCAGAGTCTGTTTCAGGAGCAGATCGACCTTGGGCTGCGCATCGGCGCGCTGCCCGACAGCAGCCTGATTGCGGTACGCCTCGGCACCACGCGCCGCATGGTTTGCGCCAGTCCCGCCTACCTCGCTGCGCACGGAACGCCGCGCACGCCCGACGATCTCGCCGGGCATGACTGCATCACCTATGCGGGCTTCATGTCACCCGATGTCTGGACATTCTTCAAAGATCAGATCGCCGTTGCGGTACCCGTGCACGCACGGCTCGTGGTCGGCAGCGTCGAGGCCGCCTGCGATGCAGCATGCGCCGGCATCGGAATTACCTCAGCCTTCGCCTATCATTTCCGGGCAGCTCTCGAGCGCCGAGCCCTTACGCCCCTGCTCGATGAATTCCAGCCCCTGCCACTACCGGTTAATCTTGTGTACACGGCCAATCGGTTTCTACCGATCAAGGTGCGCGCCTTCCTCGACTTTGCGGCCCCGAGGCTGAAGAAAGTCTTTGCGGAGCTCGAGGCGCCAGCTTTCCAGATGGAACAGGTTCTGACTGAGCCAAAGGATCGACCGGAATAGTGACAATCTTCAGTGGGGCTTCCCCAGCACGAAAGTGAAGGGCACAACGAAGAGCTCATCGCCCTGATCGTCGCTGACATGTAGGACCCAGTCACGCCAATCCTCGAGGCTACGCTCGTTGGTGAAGGATTGCACGACACGGGACGCATGATCGCGCGCCTCAGCAAGATCGTCCACCACCGCGCCGCGGTAATCGACGAAAACCTTCCTCGTGTTGGAGCAGTGGAAATAGACCTGGGTCATGTCGAGCCTCCTCAAGATAGGCAGATAGCCACGCGATCAGCGTTTCTGCTCTCCTAGACAGCGCGGCACGAAAGCCGGAAGCGGTGATACCATGAAGATTTTGAACCACATCCAGGTGGCATGAGAGGAGATAGGATCATCTGCGCACCTCAGAGGTTGCAATTTGTTGAGGCTTGTGCGGCCTAGCCGCCGCACTTCGTCGCCAGCAGGTCGTTGAAGGCATTGATCACGGAATCGAGCGCCACCAACACTTGCGCGCCGTCAACGCGGTCAGCAGCGGCGCGCCGCAGCACCACTGACTCATAGAATGAGGCGGCGTAGGCGCGACAAGTTTTCTCCTTGTCAATGGCGTTAGCTGGCTGGCTCTGTACCGTCGCCAACGACGCGCAAGAGCCGCCAATGCCCTTGTTTGAGGGGCACTCCGCGGCACTCGCGGGAATCGTAGATGCGTTAATCGCGGCAAATGCGATGAGAACAGCGATTCTCCTCACGAGGCGAACTCCATAAAGCGAGTTGTTGCGAGGAGAGTTACAGTTCTACGTGTCTATCTTCTATTGCACGCCAGTCGTTCTGAGTACGACTGTGGTTGCGCCACATAAGCCTTGGCTTAGAAAAGCGAGCGACGGTTCCGGATGCGACAGGACCACCGCCCTCTTGGCCAGTTGATGGCACCAAGCTCAGTTGGCGACGGACGCAGTGGTCTGTCCTTCCAGCTGATAATTGCTTCCTACCGCTGCGGAGGCGAAGGGCCAGGAATACAGCCGGGCCGCGGCGAAGCTTTGCCGATCAATCCGAAGAAGCTGGTCTCCAGATCGGCAAGGACTCTTTGCAAGAGCCCTCCACTCTCGCCGTTCTTGCCGTCGCGAATCGTGACAGTTGCGGTCAAACCCGACACCAGCGGCACGCCGGGTGGCACGTTGTCGATTGCGATCCGGACTGGCACTCTCTGCGCCAAGCGCACCCAGGTGTAGACGGGATCGACGTTGGGCAACCCCTGCGTGGACGCAGCCGCGTTGGATACGCTGACGCCACGCGTCACTGTTGCTATGCGCCCCGTGATCGGCGCCGGGTAGCCCATCAGTTTTGCCTCGGCTCGGTCACCCATGCACAAGCGGGCCAGTTTGGTCTCCTCGAAATACCCGTCGATCCAATAGCTATCTGTATCGATGACCGAAACATTGGTGGCGCCCTGATGTGCGTAGTCTCCCTCTCGCAGCAGAAGGTTGGTGACAATTCCATTCACCGGACTGCGCACTTCAGTGCGCTGCAGATTGATCTCCGCCTGCCGTACCTGCTGCTGAGCCGAATCGACGGCGGCTTTTGCCTGCAGCGCGTTTCCCTCATAGATTTGCTTCTCTTCGGTGCTGCTCGCCAGATCCGACAAGCGGCGCCGACGTTCGGACTGCAGATCCTTTACGTTGAGGTCCGCCATCCTTTGCTGCAAGATCGCCTTGTTCGTCCGCAGTGCGACGTCAAAATCAAAGGGATCGATGACATACAGAAGGTCGCCTTTGTGCACGAACTGGTTGTCGACAATTCGCAGCTCAGTGATCTGACCGGAAATCTGCGGCGCCACACTTGCAACTTGAACTCGCACACGCCCGTCGCGTGTCCAGGGCCCGGCGTTATAGTGGTCCCAAGTGACGAGAGCTATCAGAACCGCAACCACTACGATCCCGGCTGTAGCCACTTTGCGCAACAGAAACCGCACGGTTCGCAAGGCGTCGCCTCGACGCCGCACCACCTGCTTTCCGGCGGACGAGACAATCGGTTCTTCGTTTGAATATCCTTCCGACACCGTTTGCGCGACGTCGTCGAGCTCACTGGCTCGGCTAGCCGATGCGCCATCGACACTCGGCGAAGATTTCGTGACGGCTGCCTGCATCACGTCTTGCCGAACAGCCTCATCATGAACGGCCGCATCCATGGCCACCTCCTTCAGAACAAGAGCACCAACAAGCTCAGAATGGCCACGTACAGACTGAACTCAGCAACTGAGGCGTGACTGAACATCTTCGCAAAGCCGACGACATGCAAAAGCGGTCGCAGGACAACGATGAGGACAAGAGCTGCCACCAAATAGGCTACAAACGGCGCGAACAGGACGCCTTCGACCACCAGCTCCGCAAAGGTGTGCCCCATTAGATTACCTCCTGAGAGAAATCGATGCCGCTACCCCGGTCGAGGATCCTGCTTGTCAGGATCAGGCACGCGGCAAGATCGGCCTCAATCGAGGTTTTCTGTGTGGCCCCGTCACGCAACCGGTGCGCAATGGTGCGCAGGATCGCCGTATCCCGATTGACGATCGCCAGGCGCGCTTCGTCTGCCAGCGATGCAAGTGGCTCATCGGCGAGCGACTTCAGCTTTTCCTCGCAAAGCCGGACCATCACCGATTGGTCGAAGCAGGAGAGCATTTCTGCCAGGGCGCGACCGTCTTGCGCTCCTCCGACGGAAAGAAATTGTCCAATTCGCGAGGCGTCCCTGAACGTTGCTTCTTCTGAAGCCTCATTAGTCTGATGGGCTGGTTCCTGCAGCTCGCTACGTGCCTCCAGGAGCAGCCGCTTGCTGCGCTCGTCATCGGACACGGGAGGAATTAACGTCTGTGCGGCAAGCAACAGCGCCGCTGCCGCCACAAGAAATAGAGAGGTGAAGAGGAAGCTCTGCGGATTGTAGGTCTGCGGATTGCTCGGCGCCAGGAGAACCGGGACGAACAGCAGATTGACGCGACCGAGTGATGACCACAAAAGGCTTTGTGACCTCATCAGAGCGGCTGCGCCGATCGTAAACGGAGCCATGGCGACCGCCAACACAGGAAAGGCGTCGGCGCCATTGAGGATGATGAACTCGAGAATACCGGTCAGTACAGCCGCGATCGGCGTACCAATAAGCGTGATGGTGGTGAAGCCGCGCGGGCTCGGTGTTGTGGCCCCCAATCCGATAATCAGCGCGACAAAGGACAGCGAAACGCTCGCAGCGGGCCATCCAGCCCAAATGTAGAACGTCGCGGCGATTGCAAACCAAATAGCCGCACGGACTCCGCTTTCAGCTGCAGTTCTGTAGGATCGATACAAGGGCGCGCGCCACGCCCGCAGTGGCCATCGCGCCGACCTCAGGGCTAACAGATCCTGGCGAACCTCCTCATCCCGAAGCAGCAATTGCCTGGCTGCCCAGGCCGACGCTTCGGTCTCAACGTCACGTACAGGTCTCTGTCCCGCCACGAGTTCCAGCAGCCGCTGCACCGGCAAACCGGAATCGCCGGCTCGTACGAATGCAGGCCTTGCCTGATTGCAAGCAATGTTATCGGCCTCAACAGGACCAACGTTCAAGATCCGGGCGGTCTGTAATTCAGCAACCAATCCGACCGCCGCGCTGCGAGCAGCGATGCTCCTAACGGATCCGCTGCTCGTCTCAAGAGCCACGCTTGCGATCTCAGGCCGGAGCGCCACGATTTCCCGAAGCAGCGCCAGGAATGTAGTCGAGCTGCCTTGTTCGCCGCGGAAGGCCGCGCTCGCATACTCGCGAACGCGGCGACGAATCGCCGTGAGTTGCACCAGGAGTCGCGGATGACGGTCGGGGGTATACATGAACGTATTTACAACCGCCATCGACAGAATGCCGACCGAGATCGCGGCACCACGCGCCAGACCGGATTCGAACACGTGCTGCGGAGTGTCGATCTGCTGTGTCGCAATAAGTGCGACAGTGTAGCCAGACAGGACTGCGGCATAGGCCCGATAGCCGTCCAGAAGGTTCGCCGCAAAGACGCAAATACCGATCCATACCGCAAATGCAGCGAGGATCAGATCTCTCTCCTGGGAGAAGAGCTCAGTGACTGCGATTGATGCGGCCACGCCCACAATAGTGCCGAGCAACCGAAAGCCCGCCTTCTCCAGTGCCTGACCGCGGGTCGGTTCGGCAAGAATTCCAACAGTGACCGCCGCCGACGCCGGCGCCTCAAGCTGCAGCCAAAAACTCACGAGCAAGGCCAAGAGCATGGCCAGCCAAACCCGGATGGCGAAGCTCCAGGAGCTGAGGGGGATATTCGCTACAGTGAGCGGCTGCTCTGATGTTGTCGCGACCACGGTGATACCTCGGCGGATAGTTCGCCACTAGCCCTCAATTCTCGTGTCCCGCGACATCCACTGAAGCAACGAAGCAATAGCCACGTCCGGGAATGTTGACGATGAACCGATGCCCGTCACGGCCATCGCGCAACGCGCGACGCAGCGCAGAAATATGGACCGTGAGGTTGGCAGGCTCGACAAAGACGTTGGGCCACACCCGAGCCATCAAGTCCTGGTTGCTGACCAGCTCACCGCGGCGTTCAAGCAAAGCGATCAGAATTTCCAGAGCCCGGCTTCCAAGAGGCACGGGCCTGTCGCCTTCCCGCAATAGAAACTGCGTCGGAAGGAGGCAGAACGGTCCGAACAACACTTTGGCGTGAACGGGACGCTTCTGGTCAAGCTCCGGTTCGGGATCAAATTGCGCCAAGCCTCCGAAAGTTGCGGTCGATCCTGATGCGCGCATTATCACCTCGCGTGCGTTGGGAGAGCTAATCCCTGCAAAGATGCTTGTGAGGCGTAATCTGACGGCTTGGAGTGCGGTGGGCTATTGCACGCGGGTGGCGCGTCACGGCGAATTTAGCTGTATTAGCTAAACTCAAATTTACACGGCGCCCTGCAGATTGCCGCAAGAAATTGGGCGCGCCTGCCGTGCAGGTGAAGGATTCCACCAAATTGGCAGCCTAGGAACGTCGCGGCGTGCCAGGCACCAGCTTGAGCTTGTCGGCCATCCGGCCGAGTTCGGGAAGCGAGCCGGCCTGCATCTTCTGCATTGCCCTGCTGCGATGCACTTTCACAGTGGCCTCAGCGATGCCGATCTCATGGGCAATCTGTTTGCTCAGGCGACCGCGGGCAACCTGAGTTACGATCTCGCGCTCCCTGGGACTTAGTGACCCGAAACGCTCCCTGAGAACGGCCAGGTCCTTGTCATTTTCCCGCCGTGTACGGTCGCGAGAGAGACCGAGCTGAATGGCGTCGAGGAGATCCTGATCGCGAAACGGTTTGGTCAGGAACTCGATGGCACCTCTCTTCATCGCTTGCACGGACATTGGAATGTCCCCATGCCCGGTGATGAAGATGATCGGGATCTCCCTGTTTGCTGCGGCGAGCTCGCACTGGAGATCGAGGCCGCTCTGGCCGGGTAGCCTGATATCGAGCACCAGGCAAGTAGGGCAGTTCGGAGGATCGGATTTGAGGAAGTCGGAAATGGAGGCAAATAGCTGAACATTGATACCGAGCGACCGCAACAGACGCCCGACCGAAGCGCGGAGATCCGGATCGTCGTCGATGACCAACACCGTGGAGGTTGCGTCAGACATCGCTGCTGCTCAGAAAAAGATCGCGAAAATCAGCCTGTGCGTGCGGCCAGATCGCGCATTTCTAGTCCTAATCCTGAAATCTGAACAGCCCCATTTTTCCTAAGAGCACGCGCGCGGGGTACGCCAAAGTTTATGTGCCGACACTGTCCGTGCCTATCGGAGGTGCGGGCCGAATTTTGGCTGAAGTTCGATCTACCGTCCGCCTGATAGCCGCTGAGCGAGCCTATCCATCGGCTCACACGAGCCACTCCTGTTCCGGGCCGGCAGCTGACCGAGCCAACGCCCTGGCTGCATCATCACGCGAGGCCTTTTCAGCTCGGCGCTCGTAGTCGTCGGCAAGCGCCTTGAGCTGCCCCGCAATCGCCTGGTCAGTCATGGTCTTGGCGGAACGGAGCAAGGTCTGCGCAGTCTTCAGATATTCCTTGCCTCGTTGCGAGATCTGAAGAGTCATGACTCCCTCGCGCGGGTCACGGGCGACTGGTCGATGGCGATTTGGAGCCAGCTCATCCAGTTACGGTCACTTTGACGGCGCGCCTTGAGACGATCGACGCACCTCCTTGAGCAAAGCGGCGTTCGCCACGAATAATGTCGAACGAGCCCAAACTTGCCATCACAGACTGCGCATCGCGTGGCCTTGTCAGAGCCGCGACTTTCCGAGCGATAAGACATTGTCCTCTCCTCTTGGCCTGTGCGAACTTCGTACGCATGCAGACTAGGAGGACGGTCACCAAGAGCTCAATTGAGCACAGGTCGACATCGGGCATCCAAAGGGGGCAAGATGACGATACCAAGGCTTATGGCACCCGGACCTAGTCCTAAGGTCGCCCGATGCGATCCCGGCGCCCCGTTCGATCAGCCGAAATTCTCGATCGCAAGCCCTATCCGTCCAGCTTCGCAGTTGTCGTCAAGATAAGCCAAAGTTTATGGGGCATGGGCATTGCACTGGTGGCATTCTCGCCCAGATCGGGCAATTCCATGCAGAGCGTCGGCATAGTTGGCTGCCCAAACGACGGGTCCACCGAATGACCAAAGGCGGCATGACGAGAAAGATACTGGTTTCGGTCGTCGATGATGATCGGTCTTGTCGCGAGTCCTTGTGCAGGCTCTTGAGATCGCTGGGCCATACAGCCGACGTTTTCTCGTCTGCAGCCGAATTTCTTACCTCCCCGCGCCTCGCCGAAACAGCCTGCCTAATCGCCGACATCCAGATGCCGGCCATGACGGGGCTCGAACTCTACCGACGCCTCATCGACACGGGCCAGGTGATTCCGACGATCCTCGTGACCGCGTTTCCCAATGATGCCGACCGGGCTCGCGCCCTGAATGACGGGGTCGCATGTTACCTGGGCAAGCCGGTGGATGACGAGCATCTTACGCAGTGTGTCCGCGAAGCCCTCAGGTCGGCTGGCCCTCATGAAGAAGAGCCGTGAGCTCCTTTTTCGAGATCGGGCAAGGTGAACCGAAATGCGGCACCGCCAGGATTATTTGCTCCCGCCCACAGCTTACCCCCATGAGCATGGATGATGGAGCGGCAAATCGACAACCCCATGCCTGTTCCACTGGACTTCGTCGTGTAGAAGGCGTCGAAGACCCGATCGAGATGCAGCGGATCGATGCCCGGCCCGGAATCGCGCACCGCCACGAGGACGCCCGCCTGGTCCTGCTCGGTGCAGATCAACAGCTCTCTCGCCCCCTCCTCAACCGAAGCCATTGCTTCAATTGCGTTGAGAACCAGGTTCAACAAGACTTGTTGCAGCTGGACGCGATCCCCCAAAACCGGACGCAGTCCCTTCGCTAGCTGGATTCGGACCGAAACGCCATTCCGGAACGTCGCGCTTTGCGCCAATCCAATCACTTCATTGATTGCCGCGTTGAAATCAAAGCGCTCCTTTCGCGGCGGCGCCTTCTTGATTTGCTCCCGGATACGATCAATGATTTCTCCTGATCGATCTGCGTCCGCAACCAGACAGGAGAGCGCTTCCCTGACCTCACCCAGGTTCGGCGGCTGCATCTTTAGAAAATTCTGGGCCGCCCGGGCGTTGTTACGGGCACTGGCGATCGGTTGCGCGATCTCGTGAGAGAGCGAGGCTGCCAACTCTCCCATTATGCTTACGCGGTTCATGTGGGCAAAATCCGATTGCATCTGCTGCAATTGCGCCAGCGCTTGTGTGCGATCCTCGATGTCCGTCAGGAGGACATACCAACGGGTAATACGTCCAGAGTCATCGCGAAGCGGGATGCCGCGGTTATCAAACCAGCGATATTCACCGTCGAAGCGTCGAATGCGTTGTTCAATATGGTAGGGAATCTCGGCGGCGATCGATTTTGTGAAGACTTCGGCGACATTGGGAAGATCGTCGGGATGTATCGTCCCGTTCGTTGCCCAATTCCTCAACTCCTCCAGCGACTGTCCGCCATATTCAAGGATTTGGCGATTGACGGCTTCGAGCTCACCATTTGGGGCTAGAATCGCAACTAGACCAGGTATCCCATCAATGGCCGAGCGCAAACTTCGTTCACTTTCACGCAGCGCCTCTTCCGCGCGCTTGCGCTCAGTCAAGTCGAGCACGAACGCGACGCCCTCGCTCCCGCCTTCGTTGAGGAGCGCAGCACCAACAAGCACAGGAACGCGGCTGCCGTCCTTCCTAAGGTACTCCCTCTCGAAAGGCTGAATGATTCCGGTGGAAGTCAGTTCGGCCCAGATACCCTTGTCGAGCTCACCCCACTCCGGCGGGCTCAGATCGGCCAAGCGCAAGCGACCCGAAACCAGATCCTCACGGTCATATCCGATGATATGTAGAAACGCGTCATTGGCTTCAAGAATCCGACGTTCGCGGTCGCCAATGAATATCCCGATGATGTTGGCGTCGACCAAACGACGAATCTTGCTTTCGCGATCTGCAAGGTCGTGATAGAGCCGCGAATTTTCAAGCGAGATTGCTGCTTGCGATGCAAGCACCTTCAACAGAACGACGCGGTCAGGTGTGAAAACGTTCGGTGATAAGTTGTTCTCTAGGTAGAGAATGCCGATGAGCTTTCCCTGACTGATCAACGGTAAACAGAGAATAGAACCGACGCGCCCCTGGACGATATAGGGATCGGCAGAAAACGCATTCTGAGATGATACGTCGTCGAGAATAACGGTCTCCTGGGTACGTGCTGAATAACGAACCACCGACTCCGGCAGCGCGGCTGCATTATGTTGCCCGTCCCGCAGACGCACGGATACGTCCTCTCCGCTGGCCGTCGCTTCCGCTTCTGCCTGCAGCTCATCGCCTCGCGGGGCAATCAAGAGACCTCGTTCTGCGCCGGCGTGCTTGAGGGCCGCGCGCATAAGTTTGTCGACGAGCTTTTCCAGAACTATTTCGCCAGAGAGCGCTTGCGAGACTTCGATCATCGTTGCGAGATCGAGATGTTCGACCGGTGCCTCGATCGTACCCGTTGGGCTCCGCGCGCGCTCGTCCTGCCTTAGCCGCGGATGTAGCTGGTCGAGTTGCCGCACCTTTCCGCCAGCGCCCCATCGCAGATAACCCCGCCGCGCGTTTCCCAGGTAGTGATGCGCAACCTCCTCGAGGCCGCGCGCCGCGTAAAAGCGGGCGGCCAGTTCGCAGGCAAGCGCTTCAAGTTGCGCGAAGTCGTTCGTGCGCGCAGAACGGATCGCCTTTTCGTAGAGGCGCTCCGCGTCGAGTTCCCGATCTTCGATTCGGGCGATTTCGGCGCCGATGATGGCGGCGCGGCTTTCGAAATTCTCCGGGCAGTTATCTGCCCATTCCACGAATCTTCGGTAATGGGCACTCAGTGCCTGGACGTGCTGCTGGAGGTCATTGGGCGATGCGCCATTGCAGGACGCCGCGTGGCTTAGCGCACCATAGAAGTACGCTTCTGCCGCCTCGAAAAAGGACGGCGATGTCCAGAGCAGCTCTTGCACCTTCAGCCATGCGCCGGCGGCCGCCGCATAGTCGCCCGCAAAGAAGCGCGCTTGAAGCTTCCGTAACCAATACCAACACGCCACGATCGGGGGCACCTCCCGGCCTTCGAACTCAACCTCATTGAAATGCGCGTCGCTCAGGCTACCGAAACTCACTGTGAGGCCGCGAAGATTACGGATGAGCGCAAGCTGCGTCGCAATAACGTCAACGACGCCAACGAAACGGGCTTTTTGGGAGAACTCCAGGCCGTGCTCGGCTTCGCGTTGCACGTCGGGGAGAGGATCACCTATCGCCAGAAGCCTGTGATTGACGTTATGGCACGCGTATCCCGCGTAGGTGAGATCGCCGACGCTATTGGCGGCCTCGAACGCTCGACGGTACAAATCCCGCTCGGTTCGTAGATGTTTGGTCCACGGGATGATGAGAACGACGAAATCCAGGTATGTCCGAGCCTGGAATCTCTTCAGCCCTCGCCGTTCGACCAGATCGTATCCCAGCCGGCCGAGGCGAAAGCCGGCCTTGTAGTTGCCAAAAATCATTCCGGCAATCGCTCCCACACAGACATAGGCGGCACAGGAGGCATCGGTGTTGCCGCGTTCAAGGCTCAGATTGACCATCCGGCACATCACCAGGCCATACAGATTCAAATCCACATTCATTGCGGCGACCGCGACCTTCGTCAGAACATCCATGGAGGCCAGAGCCTCTGGTTCGCTCATGATGGGCAAGTCGACGAGAGCCTCGATCTCGCGCCCTGCGAGCAGCGACCAGATTCGCTCGTATTCACCTTGCGCCTCGTCCGCCGTCGGATGAGCCGACCACTCGACACCGAGACAACGGAGGTAGCCGAGACAGACTTCGACTGCACGGTCGACCCGGCTCATCGTCGTATAAAGATCGATACGCAAGCCGGCGATTGCCGCCTGATCGATGATCGTTGCGGCGTGGGATGCCAGCATCGTCAGGCGCTCCTCCGCGGCGGCCAGTTCGCCAGTCAAAAACTCACATTCCGCTCGGTGCAGCTCCAGCGCGAACATGAGATCTGGCCTTCGCTCCGATGCATCGTCTGGCAAAATTGCCGCGCCCGCAGTAAGATAGCGCAATGCTGAAACATAGGCCGTGGAAGCTTTGGCGCGCTTGCCAGCGATCAGGTTCAGCTCGGCGAGTTGTTCGCGCTCGTCGTGCGAAGTGATCAGCGATATACCGCGGTTTAGTTGATTGACGATCTCAAAAATTTCTTCGTCGCGTTTCTCCCGGGGGGGTCTGCGCCAGCAGCAGCCGGCCGATCGCCAAATGTGCCTCGGCGCGCGCGTTGTCCGGGATCAGGTCGTAAGCAGCTTCCTGCACGCGGTCGTGAATGAACTTGTAGGACCGCCCAAGACGGTCGATCAACTGTTGACGCCGGGCCTCCCAGAGAGCCGAGTGCACCTGTTGTTCCGACGTTCCCAGAACGATCGAAAGCGCCGCGACATCGGCAACATTACCGAGGCAAGCGAACCGCCGTAACGCGTCCTGCGTGTCGAGCGGCAGCCGTGTCAGCTTCCCTGCCAGGAGCTCCACGACGTTGTCCGCATATCGTTTGGCATTTATGCCGCCGAGGTCCCACGTCCACTGCGCCCACTCATGATCGAAGGCCAGGAGACCCTCGTTGGCGAGCAGGTGAAGAAACTCGATCACGAAGAACGGATTGCCGCCGGTCTTTACATCCACCAGCTCTGCGAGGGGATGAGCCTCCTCTGCGTCGCAGCGGAACGAATCTGCGACAAGGTTTCCCAGCTCCTTGGCCGTGAGCGGAGCCAGCTTGATGTCCTGTACCCTTCCTGTCGCACGGACCGCCTCCAGCTTGCGCGTGAGCGGATGCGTTGCTGTGACTTCATTGCTGCGGAACGCGCCGATGAGGAGGAGATTGCGGAGATCGGGCCGGCTCAACAGGTCTTCCAACAGGTCGAGCGTAGCTGCATCGATCCATTGCAAGTCATCGACGAAGAGTGCCAGGGGATGTTCAGGCCGAGCAAAGACACCGATGAACTGCCGAAACATCAGCTGAAAACGCCGTTGCGCGTCCTGTGGCGGAAGCTCGGGAACCTGCGGCGGCTCTCCAATGATGAGCTTCACTTCAGGAACGAGATCCACAATCAACCCTGCGTTCGGCCCCAGCGCTTCCCGCAAGGCGTCGCGCCAGGGTGTAAGGTCGGCTTCGCTCTCGCCGAGTAGAGGACGGATCAAGCCCTGAAAGGCCTGTGCCAGCGTTGCGTAGGGAATATCGCGTTTGAGTTGATCGAACTTGCCGGAAGCGAACAGGCCGCGCGGCGGTACCAGCACCGGCTGGAGCTCGTTGACGACCGAGGATTTGCCCACGCCGGAGTAGCCGGAGACCAGGACCAATTCCGGGGCGCCACCGTTGACGACCCGATCGAACGCAGCGAGCAAGGTGTCAACCTCGTGTTGACGCCCATAAAGCTTTTCGGAAATCAACAGCCGGTCAGGCGTGTCGTGTTCGCCGAGCGGAAACTCGTCGATCCGCCCCTGCGCCTCCCATGCGATCAGGCAGCTGCCAAGGTCGCTTTCGAGGCCACCCGCCGTCTGATAGCGGTCTTCGGCCCTCTTCGCGAGCAGCTTCATGACGATCGCCGAAATGGCGCCGGGGATTTCCTTCAGCCGTTCGGCCGGCGGCACCGGCCGCTTGGCGAGATGGCAGTGCACCCATTCCATCGGCTCCGCGGCAACAAACGGCAAGGCACCCGTAAGCAACTGATAGAAGGTGACGCCGAGCGCGTAGAGGTCACTCCTTGAATCGATCGACCGATTCATCCGTCCGGTCTGTTCCGGCGCCATGTAGGCGAGCGTGCCGGCGATCATCTCTGGCGGATGCGGCGACTGACGCTCGCGCGCAAAGCGGGTGGCGATGCCGAATCCCGTCAGCAGCACCTCACCGGTCGCCTCGTTGAACAGGATGTTGGCCGGCTTGATATCCTTATGGACGAGCCCGCGCTGGTGAAGTTTGCCGACAGCCGAGGTGACCGCGATGGCGAGGCCCAGGAAGCGCCCCGCCTTCATCGGCACACCGAGCAACCGCTCGAGTGGCTCGCCATCCACATTGTCGAGCACCAGCATGGTTCGATTGGCGTCGCGCACGAGCTCCAGCGGCCGCACCGCCCACGCGCTGTCGAGCTCGTCCTTCAGTTCGTATTCGTGCCTGAAGTGTTCAAGAGTTGAACGAGACGCGCGATCGGCGGCAGGAACAACGAGCAGCACGGGGCGCCGTTTGCCCTCATCGTCGAGTCGCCAACCGCGTTGAAAGACGCGTTCGCTGTCTCTCCATAAGACCTGAGCGCCATCTTCTGAGTACGCGACGTCCTGCGAATGCGGCACCATCTGTCAGACTCCGGCATCCGGGCCCCGAAACGGTCAGGCAAAGCACCGCATTAGGTGCACAAAGGTCCTGCCTTTCTCGGGTCTGCAGAAATCGTATCCAATCGGCTGAAAAATGCCAGCCGTCCGTTGATCCTGCATGATCCGAAATGCGCCGAACCGGCCCTCTTCTTAGCAGCCATTTGGCGCGATTTGCCGGGCTTTACTCGCGACGATGACACACGTGGGTCAAATAGAGGTCAACCAAGGCAATTCGAGACAAGGCAACTGTAACTCCGAAGGAAAGACCATGACGACACTGGAAGCAACCAAATCGAGGGCCGCATCGGGCGTCACCCGCTCCGCCAGGCTATTCGTTCTCGAACTGAGCGGGGACCGCATCCACGCGATGAATCCCGACGGTTCCGACCGCAAGACCATCGTCACCGATTGCCGCCTCCCCGACGGCATCGCCGTGGATGTCGAGGCTGGTCACATCTACTGGACCAACATGGGCGTTCCTCCTCTCAACGACGGCTCGATCGAGCGCGCCGACCTCGATGGCGGCAACCGCAAGGTCATCATCCCGCAAGGCGTCACCCACACGCCGAAGCAGATGCACCTCGATAAGGAGAACGGCAAGCTCTATTGGTGCGACCGCGAGGGCATGCGCGTGATGCGCGCGAACCTCGACGGCTCCCAGGTCGAAACGCTGGTCGAACGCGGCCGCGGCGACAAGGACCAGCTCGATGAAACCCGCTGGTGCGTCGGCATCACTATCGATCCGAAGTTCAAGAAAATCTACTGGACGCAAAAGGGCGCGACGAAGGGCGGACTGGGCCGCATCTTCCGCGCCAACATCGAGATCCCGAAGGGCGAGACCCCGACGAACCGCTCCGACATCGAGCTGCTCTTCGATCATCTGCCGGAACCCGTCGACCTCGAGCTCGATCTGGCGAACCGTATCCTCTACTGGACCGACCGCGGCGATCCTCCGCGCGGCAACACCGTCACTCGTGTGCCGATCGACACAAAGGCTGCCCCGGAGATCGTGGTCACGCATTTGATGGAGGCCATCGGCATCGCGCTTGATGTCCCCGGCAACCGGATGTTCGTCACCGACTTCGCGGGATCGATCTATTCCGCCGATCTCGATGGCAAGAACGAGCGCAACTTCCTTTACGCCCAGGGCAACCTCACCGGCGTTGCCTACGCCGAAGTCTGAAGATCGAGGAGGAGAAACAAACCATGTCGAACAATAAACCCATTCGCCGCATCGCCATGATCGGGACCGGCGTGATTGGAGCGAGCTGGACCTCGCTGTTTCTCGCCAAGGGACTGCAGGTCGTCGCGACCGACCCCGCGCCAAACGCAGAAGCCTCGCTCCGCAAGTTCGTGGAGACGGCCTGGCCAGCGCTCAAGCGACTGGGCCTGTCGCCGGGAGCCTCGCAGTCGAACGTCACGTTCACCGCCGATCTCGCGCAGGCGGTTGCCGGCGTCGACCTCGTCCAGGAGAACGGGCCCGAGCGGATCGATTTCAAGCAAAAGCTCTACGGGCAGCTCGATGATCTCCTGCCACCCGAGGTCGTTATCGCATCGAGTTCGTCGGGGCTCACCATGAGCGAAATCCAGAAAGGCGCCAAGACCCATCCGGAGCGCTGTGTCATCGCCCATCCATTCAATCCGCCGCACCTGATCCCGCTGACCGAAATCGTCGGCGGAGCCAAGACCTCGGAAGCGACAATCCAGCGCGTGGAGGAATTCTACACGTCGATCGGGCAGAAGACCGTGCGGGTCAAGAAGGAGATGCCCGGCCACGTCGCCAACCGCTTGCAGTCCGCGCTGGCGCGCGAGGTCTACTATCTCGTCGCCGAGGGCGTGGTGAGCGCGGCCGATGTCGACACCGCCCTCTCCTGGGGCCCGGGCCTGCGCTGGGGCGTCATGGGCAACATGATGCTCAATCACCTTGGCGGTGGCCCGGGTGGGATCGAGCACTTCTTCCATCAATTCTCGGGGCCGATGACGGCCTGGTGGAAGACTCTCGGCTCGCCCGTGCTGACGCCGGAAGTGCAGCAGAACCTCATCGACGGCGTCCACGCGGAGGTCGGCTCGCGCTCCATCGCGGAGCTGGAGGCAGAACGCGACGAAGTCCTGCTCGGCCTGATCGAGCTGCGCAACAAGGTCGCAAAGTCGAACCAGACCAAATCGATCGAGCCGGTCGCATAAGCGAAAGCGCAACCGCGGAGATCGGACATGCAACTGACGCCGCCTCTTCTCTTCCGGCCTTCAGGCCACAGCAACAGGAGACCCAGAATGCTTACCAAAGCCCAGAAGCAGCTTCCGACGCCGAACAGCGATTTCTATCACCTCGCGAATACCCTGAACGCAGACGAACGAGCGGTTCTGCACAAGGTGCGCACGTTCATGGAGTCCAAAGTCCAGCCCATCATCAACAAGTACTGGGTCGAAGACGCTTTTCCGTTCGAGCTGCTGCCCGCATTCAAGGAGCTGAACCTCGCCGGAGTCGGCATCGAGGGACACGGCTGCGCCGGCGGGAATCAATTGCTGGTCGGTCTTGTTGCGATGGAGATGGCGCGGGTCGACTCCTCGTTCGCAACCTTCTTCGGTGTCCACAGCGGCCTCGCGATGGGTTCGATCGCGATCGCTGGAACGGAGGAACAGAAGCAAAAGTGGCTGCCGCCGATGGCCCGCATGGAGAAGATCGGCTGCTTCGGCCTGACCGAGCCGCTGGTCGGCTCCGGCGCGGGTGGCGGCCTGACCACGACGGCAAAACGCGAGGGCGACACCTGGGTCCTTAACGGCCAGAAGCGGTGGATCGGCAATGCGCCCTGGTGCGATATCTCGATCATCTGGGCGCGCGACGTCGACGACAACCAGGTCAAGGGCTTCATCGTCGAAAACAAGACCACGCCCGGCTTCACCGTCGAGAAGATGGAGAACAAGATTGCGCTCAAGGTAGTCCAGAACGGCCAGATCACGATGAAGGACTGCAGGATTCCGGAGGCAAATCATCTTGGAGCCGGCACCCAGTCCTTCCGCGACACCGCGCGCGTGCTGCGTGGGACGCGGTACCTTGTGGGATGGGAAACGACGGGATGCCAGATGGGTGCATACGAGAATGCGCTCAAGTACGCACAGGAACGACTGCAGTTCGGAAAGCCAATCGGCTCGTTCCAGATCATTCAGGACTTGCTTGCGAAGATGCTCGGCAACATCACTGCCTGCCAATGCATGGTGGCCCGTACCGCACGGCTCGCGGACGAAGGCAAGCTTACAGACCAGCAATCGGCGCTTGCGAAGGCGTTCACGACGTCCAAGACACGCGAGACGGTTACCTGGGCGCGAGAGCTGCTCGGCGGCAACGGCATCCTCGTCGACTACAACGTGGCGCGGTTCTTTGCGGATGCCGAGGCCCTCTATTCCTACGAGGGCACGTACCAGATGCAGCACCTGATCGTCGGGAAGGAGATCACAGGGTTCAGCGCCTTCATCTGAACCTCAAGCGAGCCGCCGCGCTCTGCGCCGGGTCGCGAACTGGAAAGAGAGATCAACATGTCATCGACAACAATCACGCTGCCACCTCCGCCCCCAGCAGTGCCTGCCGATTCATTGGCAGCCGTGCTGACGCTCGCAAACGTCCTGTACGAGAAGCGGGGCGCGATCGCCTATGTGACCGTCAACCGGCCCAAGGTGCTCAACGCCCTGAACACGCCGACATGGAAGGATCTGCGGACGGCCTTCGAGCATGCACAGGACGACGACGCCGTGCGCGGCGTCATTCTCACTGGCGCGGGCGACAAGGCATTCATTGCCGGCGCCGACATTAGCGAGCTCGCACATGCGAGTGCGATCGACGCCGAACGATCCAGCAGTTCCGGCCAGGAGGTGCTCGATCTCGTCGAGAATCTCGGCAAACCGGTGATCGCGGCAATCAACGGCTTTGCGTTGGGCGGCGGCTGCGAAACGGCAATGGCTTGCACCATCCGCATCGCGGTCGAGCACGCGAAGTTCGGCCAGCCCGAAGTCAAGCTGGGATTGCTGCCCGGCGGTGGCGGCACGCAGCGCCTGCCGCGCCTGGTCGGAAAGGGCCGCGCTCTTCAGCTCATTCTGTCCGGCGAGATCATCAACGCGGAGGAAGCCTGGCGCATCGGGCTCGTCAACGAAGTCGTCGCGGCAGCCGACCTCGTCCCGCGCGCGGAAGCCATTTTGAAGATGATCGCGTCGAACGCTCCTATCGCTGTCAAGCTCTCGCTCGAGGCGGTGAACAAGGGAATGGACACGAGCCAGAGCCAAGGCTTTGCGCTGGAAGCCTCCTATTTCGGCCTGTGCGCCGGGACGGAGGACAAGAAGGAAGGCACGTCCGCCTTCCTCGAGAAGCGCGCCCCCAAGTTCCTGGGGCGGTGAAGCAAGCACGACGATTTAGGAGAGATCCAATGCCAAGCGACAACATTTTCTCTGGACTGAAGGTGGTTGACTTCGCGAGCTTCATCGCGGGGCCCGGCGCGGCGGTCATGCTGTCGGATTTCGGCGCCGACGTCATCAAAGTCGAACCACCGAGCGGCGACCCCTGGAGACATGGGCACAAGATCCCACCGCAGCCGGCTTCAGATGATCCCTATCAGTGGCATCTCGCCAACCGCAACAAGCGCAGCATCACGCTCGATCTGAAGTCGGCCAGCGCGCAGCAGGTCGTCGAGCAGTTGGTCAGGTGGGCCGACGTCTTCATCGTCAATACACCGCATCCCGCTCGCAAGAAACTGAAGCTCGAATACGCCGACGTCGCACAATGGAACCCGAAGCTGATCTACGCGGATCTTACTGGCTTCGGCGAACAAGGGCCCGATTCCGCGCTGCCTGGCTTCGATCTCACGGCGTACTGGGCGCGCAGCGGCCTGCTGTCGATGACGCGCGATGCCGGCGCACCGCCAACCTGGCCGGTGGCCGGTAGCGGCGACAACGCGACCGCGGTTGGAATTTATTCGGCGATCGTCACCGCGCTCTACCGTCGCGAGCGAACCGGCAAGGGAACGTATGTCACGACCTCACTGCTCGCCACGGGTGTCTGGTCGGCGAGCGTTTCGATCCAGGCCGCATTGTCCGGCGCGAGTTTCTACGGGCTGCATGATCGCAAGCATCCGGCCAATGCGGCGCTCAACGTGTACCGCGCCTCCGACGGCACCTGGTTCGTTCTGGTCGTCGCGCCCGACAGGCTGGCAGCCGTGACGAAGGCGATCGGCCGGTCGGATCTCCTGACCGATCCGCGGTTTTCCGATCCCGCAAAGCTGACAGCGAACATGCCGGAGCTCACGGCCATTCTCGACGAGACTTTCTCCGCGCGACCGATGGAGCATTGGAATGAGGTTCTCAGCGGCGTGAACGTCACGTTCGGCGCCGTGCGCGGGCCGCAAGAGGTGATCAACGATCCGCAGTTGGCGGCAAACGACATCGTCGTTCCGCTCGAAGGCGCCGGCGGCAAGCTCACCTCCACGATTAGCAGCCCAATTCAGCTGCACGGTGTCGCCAAGGTGCCGGCCCGGCGTGCGCCCGACCTCGGCGAGCACACCGAGCAGATCCTCGGTGACCTGGGATTTGATGCTGATGGCATCGAGGACCTGCGAGCAACCGGCGCTGTACCGAAGGTCAAGGAACACGCCTGAAAAGTTGCGACGACGACTTGCAAACAAAGGAGCAAACGATGAGCGACATTCTCACCGAGAGCAGCGACGGCATCCTGCGGATCCAGCTCAATCGCCCGGCCCAGAAGAACGCGATGACGTCCGCCATGTATACGAACCTGGCCGACCTCCTCAACGAAGCCGACAAGGACGACGCGATCCGTGTCGTTCTCTGGCACAGCACGGGGAACGTGTTCAGCGCCGGCAACGACGTCGTGGATTTCCTTAAGAATCCGCCCAGGCCCGGAGCATTTCCGCAAGGCGACTTGATGGACGCATTCGTCAGGTTCGAAAAACCGATCGTCGCGGCCGTACAAGGCGCGGCGATCGGCGGAGGAACCACGATGCTGACGCACTGCGATTTCATCTACGCGGTCGAGAGCGCGAAATTCCAGCTACCGTTCATCAACCTGGCGCTGGTGCCGGAATTCGGATCGAGTTTTTCGATACCAGCACGCATAGGCCACCTCCGAGCGGCGGAATTGTATTTGCTGGGAGAGCCCTTCACGGCCACGCGGGCCGCGGAGCTAGGCCTCGTGACTCGCGTCGTGCCCGACGCCGATCTGCTCACGACCGCCACCGCAACGGCGCACAAGCTGGCGGCAAAACCGAGCGGCGCGTTGGTGGCGAGCAAGCGGCTTCTCAAGCAGCCTTCGATAGGCCAGCTCAAGGCGGCGATCGAAAGCGAAAGCCAGGAGTTCATGGCGCGGGTGACTTCGGCAGACGCCAAGGAAGCGCTCTCGGCTTTCCTCGAGAAGCGTCCGCCCAATTTCAACAAGACGAAGGCGCCCGTCGCGGCCAAATAATCCGCGACGGCAGCAATCGATAGGCGTCGAATCGAGCACGGTGCGGCGCAGGCGCAAGGAGATGAACCATGAGTGCGATGTTGGCTGAAACCCAGGCTGACAAGCCGACCGTCGTTGCCGCGCCCCCCCGCCAAGAGCGCAAGCGCGTCATCATCATCGGCGGCGGCTTTGCAGGGATCGCAGCGGCGCGTGCGCTGCGGCATGCCGATGTCGATGTCGTCCTCATCGACCGCCGCAATCACCACATCTTTCAGCCGCTGCTCTACCAGGTGGCGACGGCGGTGCTCTCGCCTGCAGAGATCGCCGCGCCGATCCGTCAGCTCGAGGTGAAGCAGCGAAACCTGAGCGTGCTGCTGGCGGAGGTAACCGGCGTCGATGTTGCCTCCCGCACGATCGACGCATCCTCACCGGGCGTGGGCGTCCGCAAGCTCGCCTGCGACTATCTGGTAGTCGCGACCGGCATGCGTCCGAGCTATTTCGGGCACGACGAGTTCGCTCAATATGCACCGGGCCTCAAGAACCTCAGCGACGCCGAGACGATCCGAGCCAAAATCCTGGGCGCGTTCGAATTGGCTGCAACGACCGAGGATGAAACCGAACGCGCGCGTCAGATGACGTTCGTGCTGGTTGGCGCGGGTCCCTCCGGCGTGGAACTCGCCGCGTCGCTAGCGCAAATGGTGAAGGTCACGCTGCGCAGCAACTTCCGCCGCATCGATCCGGCACAGGCAAACATTGTTCTGCTCGACGCAGGCAAGCGGGTTCTGCCGACCTTTGCTGAGTCGCTGTCCCGCCGGGCGACCCGACGGCTCGAAAAGCTCGGTGTGAAAGTCATGACCGGAGTGAAGGTTGAGACCGTCGACGCGCAGGGCGTGGTCGCCGGCGGAAGCCGGATCCCGAGCGCCACGGTGCTCTGGACCGCGGGGGTTGCGGCATCGCCGATCCCCAAGATGCTCGGCGCCAAGACCGACCGCGCTGGACGCGCGCTCGTTGATCCCTTCCTGAAGGTCGTGGACGCGCCCGGCGTCTTCGTCGTGGGAGATGCAGCGTCGGTCATGCAAAAGAACGAACAACCGGTACCAGGCGTGGCTCAGGCGGCGATCCAGGAAGGACACTATGTCGGGCGGCTGATCGCGAAGGAGCTGAATGGACGGAAAGTCAAGCGTCCGTTCCGCTATTTCGACAAGGGCAACATGGCGGTCGTCGGCAAAAACTACGCGGTGCTTGAGCGAGGCTGGCTGCGCACAAGCGGAGCGCTGACGTGGCTGGTGTGGGCGTTCGTTCACGTCCTCGCCCTGCCGCAGCTACAGAATCGTTGGCGCGTGCAGCACCAGTGGCTCTGGTCGTATTTCACGGGCCAGCGCAGTTCGCGATTGATACCTGAACCTCCCAGGATCGGATGATTGAGCGTGTTCGCGCCACGAACCGGCGCAATTCGATGGAGCCGGGCTGAGCTATATTGAGCTCTTGATCCGCCTCGAAATGTACAGTGGCGAGTTCCTGGTCAGCAGACGTCAAACTCAATGAGCGACAGCGTGCAAGAGCCTGCGTGAGCAGATAGGAGACTTCGATGGACTCTTCGGCACTTCTTCTGTCGCGGCTGCAATTCGCATTCACCATTTCTTTTCACATCATTTTCCCGGCATTTAGTATTGGTCTGGCCGCCTGGCTCGCTTTGCTGGAAGCAAAGCATCTGCGGACGGGCAACGCCGTCTACCGGACCCTGTTTCAGTTCTGGCTCAAGATATTCGGCGTCGCTTTCGGCCTGGGCGTGGTGTCGGGCGTCGTCATGGCCTTTCAGTTCGGCACGAACTGGAGCGTGCTGTCGAATATGTCGGGACCGATCCAGGGACCGCTGCTCTCCTATGAGACATTCACGGCCTTCGCGCTCGAAGCCGGCTTCTTCGGCGTCCTCATTTGGGGTCGAACGCGTGTATCCCCTTGGTTCTACTTCTTTTCGACTGCCATGGTAGCGCTTGGAACGACGCTTTCGGCATTCTGGATCATGGTGAACAACAGCTGGATGCAGGTGCCGGTCGGTTACGTCGTGCAAAATGGCCAGTTTGTTCCTGATGATTGGACAACGATCATCTTCAACTCCGTGGTCTGGTCGCGTTTTCCACACATGCTGTTGGCGTCGTATCTCACGGGTGCATTCTGCGTCGCATCAACTGGTGCGTGGTATCTGCTGCGAGGCAAGTCTCGCGCTGAGGCCCTGATCATGCTCCGCATGGGGCTAGTCCTCGCGGCGCTGCTTATGCCGGTTCAGTTGGGGTTCGGCCACCTGGTTGGCGACTATGTACACGACTTTCAGCCCGCGAAGTTCGCGGCGATCGAGGGCCGTTGGCGCGCTGAGCAGCCGGCGAGCGAGGTAGTGATCGCGCTGCCCGATCCGGTACACGAGACCAACACGTACGAAATCAAGATACCGGTGCTCGGAAGCATTATCGGCAGCATGAGCATGACGTCCAAGGAGGTCGGTCTGACCGATTTCCCCGCGCAGGATCGTCCGCCAGTGTTGATCCCGTTTGCGACCTTCCGCATCATGGTCGGCTGCGGACTCATCATGCTCGTGCTTGCCTGGCTCGGATCCTATCTGAGCGTCACGCATCGGCTCGAGCGAAGCCGTCTTCTCCTTTGGTCCATCTTTCTAAGCTTTCCCCTGCCGTTCATTGCCATCCTCACGGGATGGTACACGGCTGAGGTCGGCCGCCAGCCATGGACGGTTTACGGGGTGTTGCGAACGGATCAGGCGATGACACCATTCTTGACGGCTGGCACCGCGCTGAGCTCGCTCATCCTGTTCGGCGCAGTCTACCTGTTCATCTTCTCGTTCGGCACCCTCTTCATCTACCGGCTCCTGCGCGATGGCCCCTCGCGACATGCCACCGCGCTTCCGTATGACGCTACTCCCGGCCGGCCTATGTCGTTGGCCGGCGGTGACGCCGCGGCTTCGATCCTTCTGCCTGCAGGAGAATAGAAATGGTCATGTTCTGGGTTTCGGTTCTCGCCATCAGCATGCTCCTGTATCTCTTGCTTGACGGGTTCGATCTTGGCGTCGGCATGCTGCTCGGCTTGACAAGGAACGAGGCCAGCCGAACCATCATGTTACGCACCATCGCGCCATTCTGGGACGGCAATGAGACCTGGCTCATTGTCGCTGCCGTAGTCTTGTGGAGCGCGTTTCCGGTCGTCTACGCGACAGCGCTATCTGCGCTTTACGTTCCTGTCGTCGTCATGCTGGCAGGCTTGGTCCTGCGCGGCGTGTCATTCGAGTTTCGCAATGAGGCGCAGCGACGCTGGATCTGGGATCTTTGCTTCGCTGGCGGCTCGCTTGCCGCGAGCTTCATGCAGGGCGTGATGGTCGGCGCTCTGGTCGAGGGACTGCAATTCACCGATGGCCGATATTCCGGTGGCGCTTTCGGCTGGACGACGAGCTTCGCAATGTTGTGTGGCGTCGGGCTTTGCTTCGGATACGCACTTCTTGGGGCCTGCTGGCTCGTCAGGAAATCCGATGGCCAGATCAGGGCCTTGGCGCACCGCGCGATGCCCGTTCTCGCAACCGCCGTATTGGCGTTCCTGGTCGTTGTCTTCCTACACGCGCTGAACAAACATCTTCCGATCATGCACCGATGGATCGACCGCCCATATCTTCTCGTCTTCCCAGCCATCGGGGGCGTTGCGGCATCGATCCTTGCGCTCAGCATTTTGCGTCAGGACGACCGTTGGCCATTCCGTATGGTTACGCTCATCTTCGTTTCGGCCTTCGGCACGCTCGCGCTTTCGTTCTGGCCTTACATGATTCCGTTTGCCATCACGATCGATTCCGGCGCGGCCCCCTATTCCAGCCTCGCCTTCATGTTCTGGGGCGCGGGTCTCTTCGTCTATCCCCTTATGCTGCTCTACGCCGTGGTCGGGTATCGCGTCTTCCGCGGCAAGCTCGAACCTGCAGCGTACCGCCATCATCGCTCCGGCAATGCCCACGGTGGGGCCAGGGATTCGCTACATCCAGCGGAAAACGACGCCAACGTCCGCCTTGGGTCCGCAAGCCGACCACGGTAGCCCGCTTGACCTAGGTCGGATTCCCATCCGAAAACGGTCGTAGCAGCGTTCTGCGCAAAGGTCGGCTACGGCCAATTCCGGAAGTTATCCGGAGGCGTTGGGCAAGGTGAATTGAAACACAGCACCGCGAGGTTCGTTCGCATCTGCCCATAGCCGCCCCCCATGGGCGGTGATGATGGAGCGGCAAATCGACAGCCCCATGCCTGTTCCACTGGACTTCGTGGTGTAGAAGGCGTCGAAGACCCGTTCCAGATGCGCCGGATCAATGCCCGGCCCGGAATCGCGCACGGCCACGCGGACGCCTGTCCGGTCTTGCTCGGTGCTGATCAACAACTCTCGTGCCCCAACCTCAACCGAGCCCATTGCCTCAGCCGCATTCAGGATGAGGTTCAACAAGACCTGTTGAAGTTGAACGCGATCCCCCTCAACGGGAAACAATCCGTCCGCAAGCTGGGTCTGGACCGAGACGCCATTCCGGTTGGTCACGCTTCGCGCCAAGACAATCAGCTCGTTAATCGCCGCACTTAGGTCGAAACGCTCCTTTCGTGGCGGCGCGTTCTTCATTTGCTCTCGGATGCGATCGATGATGTCTCGGGCTCGATCAGTATCGCCAACGATACATGCGAGTGCTTCCCGGACCTCGCCCAGGTCCAGCGGCTGCATGTTTAGGAAGTTCTGGGCCGCGCGGGCGTTGTTGCGCGCGCTGGCAATCGGTTGTGCGATTTCGTGAGACAGCGAAGCGGCCAATTCTCCCATCACGGTCACGCGGTTGATGTGGGCGAAATCCGATTGCATCTGCTGTAGCCGCGCCAGGGCCTGCGTGCGATCCTCGATGTCCGTCAGGAGAACATACCAGCGCGTGATACGCCCAGAGTCATCGCGAATTGGGACGCCTCGGCTATCAAACCACCGATATTCGCCGTCAAAGCGTCGAAGGCGAACTTGATGCTGGTAGGGAACACCGGAGGCGATTGATTTGGTAAAAATTTCAATAAGATGGGGACGATCTTCATGATGGAGCATTTCGTTGGTGCCCCAGTTCCTCATCTCTTCCAGTGGGAGGCCATAATACTCGAGGATTTGGCGATTGACGGCTTCGACGTCACCGTTCGGGGCCAGGATCGCAACGAGACCAGGTATCCCGTCAATTGCGGAGCGCGACCGTCGCTCGCTGTCGCGCAAGGCTTGCTCGCGACGGGTAATGTCCACGGCAATGGCAGCCTGCGCGGCGAAGTCCGTGACCAGTTCGATCACTTTCTCCGTAAAGGGCTCTATGCGGTACCGCACAAGGTTAAGCGTTCCGATTAGCTCGTCGTTTCTGAGCATCGGCACAAAAAGAACTGTCCTAGCACCACTTGATATAGCCTCTCGATCACCTTCGTCCGTGGCTCCCATGCGCTCGAGATATGTAGCTAAGTCGGGAATGTGGACCGGCGAACTGCATCCGAAGAGGCGACCTGAAACGCTGCTGTGTTCCCGAAGCAGTGGCGGTGAGTACACCTCAGACAACTCTGGGCTTGCTTTATAGGCAACGAGACGAAAGCCTATTTCCTCGACAAGACGGAAGGCGCCCCATTCTGCTCGGCAGAGATGCACTGCGCTCTCGATGATGGTGTCGAATATGGGCTGCAAGTCGTGCAGTGAATTGGCAATAGCGCGCAGCACTGCCGAGATGGCCGCCCGCTGCCGAAGGACCTCCTCCAGCTCCTTTTGCAAATCTGAGCGGCCGTGAGCACCTTCGGACGCCTCGCTGGTTGCGAGCTGGTCCATCGCCCAATCTCCAATCTACTTGCGGCAGCGTCGAATGGACGCGCGACTCGGCAATGCGCCGCTACTGACCGAGAGTTTCGATAACTCTCAATGCCGCGTTCTCCGTTGTGCCGTGTAGACCTAAGCGTTCCGAAGTCTGGCGCGATATGGAAAGTCGAGAACTGTCCTTCCAAAATATGGAAGGGCAGCCGATGGATCACCTAGAAGCGATGTCGATTCGTCGGAGATGCTATCGACCCCAGCCCGGCCCTCGGATAGCCCACGCTGGAACCTGAGCCCGAAGAAATGCGTCCGAGGGCTGCTCTGGGTCATTCTCTACTGGGCCAGCCGGTCCTGCCTCCCAGTCGATGTCCGCCTTGACCGTACACTCGACCTGATTGCTGCGGGCCTGCAAAATGACGCGACGGGCACAGACAATCGGTTGGTCAAGACGGCCGCGCAGGGATCGCAAACTGAAATAGGGCTCCACGTGGCTGGCCCGCGCTGACCCACAGGCGTCCGCCATGGGCTTCGACGATCGAACGGCAGATTGTCAGTCCCATTCCCATGCCGTTGGGTTTTGTCGTGTAGAATGGCTCGAACAGACGTGAGACGGTCTCCGGGCTCAGCCCAGGGCCAGTATCCCGAACGCCGACGTACAGATCGTTCAAGTCGGTCTGACGGCTGGTGATGAGCATCTGTCGCGCGCCCTCACCCACTGCGCCCATCGCCTGCACGGCGTTGAGAATGAGATTAAGAGCGACTTGCTGAAGCTGGACCCGGTCACCGGCTATGACAGGCAGGCCTTGCGCGAGTTGGCTCTCCACCACCACCCCGTTCTTCAGCGCTTCTCCCCGGGTCAGCTCGATTACTTCCTGCAGGGCCTCGTTGATATCTACCGGATCCAGTCGGGGCGACCCTTTCTGCATGAGCGCACGCATACGACCGACAATGGTGCTGACCCGGTCAGCGTCCTTGACAGCGGCAGCGAGCGCTTCTCGAACCTCCTGCAAATCTGGCGGATCCCTGTTCAAGAAATGCAGCGCCGCAATGACGTTGTTGCGCCCCGCCGCAATCGGCTGATTGACCTCGTGTGCGATAGAGGCGCTAAGTTCCCCCATTGTTACGAGGCGGTTCGTGTGCGCCAGTTGCATGTGGTGCTCGCGCAGCTCCCGCTCGCGGCGGCCGATCTCCGGGGCAAAGGCAGTCTGTGCAGCGAGGTCCATGAGGGGCTCAATCTCGTTCCCGATTGCGATGGCGGCTGTAGCGAGCTTGCGCACCAGTAGCCGCAGGCGCAAGGCGTCATGCGGACGTTTTACCACTCGAGCTCAGTTATCGTCTCCCGACACATCCACTGAGCCGACGAAGCGGTAGCCACGTCCGGGGATATTGACGATGAACCGACGTCCGTCCCGGCCGTCGCGCAGCGCGCGTCGCAGAGCAGACATGTTGATCGTGAGGTTGGACGGGTCGACGAAAAGGTTAGGCCAAACGCGGGCCATCAAGTCGCGGTTGCTGACAAGCTCACCGCAGCGTTCCAGCAAGGCAATTAGGATCTCCATGGCACGACTTCCGAGAGGCACCACCTTGTCGCCCTCCAACAGGAGAAGCTGCGTCGGGAGCAGAGAGAACGGCCCAAAGAAAACTTTGGTTGGCCGGAAATCGGCGGCTTCGGTTCGCTTCTCGACGATTACCTTGTCCATATCCTGACGTTGAGCGGCGTGTCTTTCGTTAAGCCCCGATCTTGGAATAAATCGAACAACCTCACTCATGTTCACTCCTATTGAATTCGGGATCCGCCGAGCGTCCATAAATGCTGGCATTATAACCTAGCGTGGCGCGTCACCGACCGACCGAGGCGGCTCCGACAATTGTCTCGCGGGTTTGAACGTATAGCGACCGAGGACGGGCGCCATCTGGCAAATGCCCAGTCCGACGACTCAGGAGGTCAAGTTGCCAGGCTACGGGCTTGTGGAGAGAATGGGTCCCAGGCTGGATCGGGAGGTGATCCCGGTCTTTGAAAAGATGTGCTGCAGATGGTAGCCGACGGTTTTATGTGACAAGTACAGTTTGGCGCCGATTGCCTTGTTAGAAAGCCCTTGAGCAGCGAGCTGCGCGATGTGCAACTCTTGTGGGGTCAGCTTCTCCCAAATTCGTTCGGTTCGACGAAGGCTGGTTTCGCCGGCTGCTCGCAACTCCACGCGCGCGCGATCGCTCCAAGGCCTAGCGCCAAGCGCGTCGAAAATGCCCCGGGCGTCGCGCAGTGGCGCCCGCGCGTCGGCGGGCCTGCGGTGTCGGCGTAGCCACACGCCATAAGCGAGCAGGAGGCGCCCTCGCAAGAAAGGCCAATTCTTTGCAGCCGGCCCAAGCCCCTGCAGGAAGAGCCGCTCCGCATCTTCTTCAGTCGCGATCAGCGCGTTGCCGTAGAATAACATCGTCTCGACCCACGGCACCGGCTTCGGAGCCGAGACGCGCTCGATCTCATCGATCACACTACGCGCAGCTTGCGACTGATCGGAATAGACCGCCGCCTCGACGAAATCGGCGAGCGCAAACACTTGCAGACGGGAGTTGAAGGCCGGATCGGCAGGCGCAAACAGGCGGCGCAGATGCTCAAAGGCTTCCAAATATCGGCCGGCACCGATCGCGGTTACGCCTCGCGCCAACTGCAGCTGGGCCAGCAGGAACTTGGCGCCGGTGGATAAGACGAGACGCTCTGCTTGCGCCGCATGTGCTTCGGACTGCTCCAGATCGCCTTGCATACCCGCGAGCTCCGCCTTCATGATCGTGGCCGCAGCGGTCCATAAGCCGCTTCCCGTCTCCTCGGCAAGGCGCACCGCTTCCTCGGCTTCTCTCATTGCCCCCACCCAATCGCCCACTTCCCTTTCGGCCCACGCTTGAGCGACAAGCGTACGCGGCAGGTTGCCGATTCGACCTTGTCTGCGCAGCTCTGCACTGGACTCCGCCAGAAAGCTGACACCGAGATCGAACGCCCCGATGACGTTGGCGGAGCTTCCCAGGAAGCGCCCAATATTTGCGTTGCCGATACTTCTTCGAGAGAGCGCCTTCAGCTTCGCGTACACGTCACCGCCTCGGCGAAGCGGCTCAGTATAGGCGGAAATTGCGATCGAGCGCGCATCGAGCTCCGGTAATTCCAACCGGCTTGCCGCAGCAAGAACGACCGCGCAGACGTCGCTGCTCGCGTTGCTCCACCAGCAGTGTTGTGCGGCCCGCCAGAGGAGATTGGCTGCGAGATCCTTCGCGTCTGCGGCGCGTGCGTGGTCGGAAAAGCCAACCAACGCGGAGATCTTTCTTGGATCATTGAATATCGGAGGCTGGCTTATCTCGCGACACCACCCGATTCGCGCTGCGCTCAGCCTATCCGACGTATCTACCTCGGCCCCTAGCAATAGATGCTCGACCAACTCCGGGCTCCCGAGATCGGCAGCAAATTCGGCGGCCTTCAGAAGTCGCTCCCTCCTTGCCCCAGCTGTGCTACTCAATTTCGCTGCAACTTGCAGGATCTCGACCACCATGGCGATACAACCCCGCTGCCGCGTGCGGGTTGCCAGGAGATCGTGTTCGGCAGCCAGTTCATCATCCGGTCCGATTGTCGCTGCCGCACGATGCCAAAGCCGGCGATCCGGATCTTCGATGATCGCCGCGAGCGCGGCGTGAACCCTTTGCCGCTCCGCCAGGTCAGTGACTTGATGAATCGCGGATCGTACGAGCGGGTGTCGAAACCGCACCTCCGTTGCATTGAGCTCGATCAGTTTAGCCGAGACGGCGGCCGCGAAGGCGTCAACTCCGATATTCTGGTCGAGCAGCACTTCGCCGGCGCGCATGATTTCGTGAGGAGACGCCCCATCGTTTGCCGCAGCTACGGACAGGAGCGTCCGCGTGGTACTGGGAAGCTCGGACAAGCGACTGGAAAAAGCGCGTTCAAGGCGCTCCGTCAACGGGAGCCATCGGGCCTCACGATCATCTGCCGCCTGGATTGCGCTCGGCAGCTCCATAAGGGCGAGCGGATTGCCGACGGCTTCTCTCAGCACTCGGCCGCGTAGATCATCTGAAAGGCCAGGCGCCTGGATCTCCAGCAAGCGTTCCGCATCGGCATCGCCGAGAGCCGGAATAATGTGTCGCAGGGTATCGGCATCACCAAACGGCAGTTCGAAACCCTCACGTACAGCCAACACCAGAACGATCGGGTCCGAACTCAATCGCCTCGAGACAAAGGACAAGACACTGCGGCTCGCCTCATCCAGCCATTGGGCGTCATCAGCGACAAGCAAAAAGGGCTTGCGACCCGCACCTCCAGTCAGAAGCGCGAGCGTCGCCAGGGCGACCAGCCAAATATCCGGGGACGCAGCGGCATCATTGCCCATACCAAACGCAGTTAGCAAAGCAGACCGTTGGCCAGAAGCCAAAGATTTTGCCTGCTTCATGAGCGGCCGCAGTGCCTGCTCAAGTCCCGCGAATGCAATATGGACTTCAGCCTGGACACCCGTCATGCCCAATACGGTGATGCCGCGTTCACGCGCCCGGCTTTTTGCTTCTTCAAGCAGCGCTGATTTCCCGATCCCGGGTGCCCCGCTGATCACGAGAGACGAGCCACCTTGATCGATCCGGTCGAGAAGTTGATTGATCAGGGCGATTTCTGTCTCTCGTCCCTGCAAGGCTAGCCCCCTCGATCGTGGGGCGCCTTCGTCCTGCTTGGACCGCGGTAACGGAGTTGGTTTCAGCCGTTTCGCCATTCTAGGCCTTACCGCCTCGTGCGCTGTGTTTCAGCCGGACCTCAGAGATATCCTATCACACGCCAGCGACGAGGGGCAGACCGTCAGCGGCAAGAGAAGCGAGCGGCACGACGCGGCGCTACCGTCATCATCGAGTCGCCGGCCGCAATGAAAGACGCACTCGCCGTTCTCCCAGACGATCCGAGAGCTGCATCCGAGCCCGTGCTGTTTGGCGCATGCGGCACCACCTGAGAAGCTCCAGCAGGACTTTCCGGGATGAGTGGGACCAAGCACTTGTGCGCCATGCTCGTCCTCTCCGGCGCGACAAATGGCACCCGATCGCCTGAGAAATGCCAGCCGTTCTTTGATCTTGCCTGATCCGGCACATGTGGACCGCCTTCTCGCTCCTAGAAATTTGGAGCGATTCGCGACGCTTAACTCGCGGTGGCCGCGTCTCCGCGTCAAACAGAGGCTGACGAACGCAAGAAGAGCCCACGCAACTGCGACACCGACGGAAAGACCATGACGACGCTCGAAGCGATTGAATCGACGACCTCATCGCGCACCACTCGCGCCGGCTGGCTGTTCGTTCCCGAACTGAGCGGGGCCGCAATCACTCGATGGCTCCCGACAGCTCCGACCGCAAGACCATCTTCACCGACTGCCGCCTTCCCAGCGGCATTTTGCGAAGAGACCGACACACGTACCGGCCGAATAGTCTTCTGCTTGCAGCATTTGACGAGCGTCGCACCGTGTCCGGTGCCGCGCAAGCTGGGACGTGAGAGGCGTCACCGCGGCGTCGGATGAAATGCGCAGGAACCACCCATGAAACACATCTTGACCGTGGTCACGTTCATCATGGGAGCCCTGTGCTTCGCGATGTTCCTGACCACGCTGAAGCCAGATCCGCTAGGCGCACTCCCCCGACCGGACGAGCCCGATAAGGTGATTGAGCGCGCCGTGCCATGAACCGGACGGCGTTCGACAAGTATTCAACGGAGAGATCAAAATGCGCACCCTTCCTTTTGCTGTAGCCGCCATTGTCGCTGCTTCATGGGCGATTGATCGCGCTGCGGCCGCCGACCGAATACCTGCTTTCGATATTGTCCGAAATTGCAGCGCCGAGGTGGCAGTCGTCGGCACCGAAATCGCAGACTGCGCGAAAGACGAAACGGATGCCAAGGACGAGCTCGACAGACGATGGCCTGAATTTGACGCATCGAACAAGAAGACATGCGTCGCTGAGAGCACCAATGGCGACGCGCAGAGCTATGTTGAGCTTTTGACCTGCCTCGAAATGTCTAGTGGCGCGTTCTTAGCCGGAAGACCTCAAACTCAATGAGTGATGTCGCGCAAGAGCTCATTTTCGGCATGCGCGCCGCCGGGTGCATCGCGCAGTTCTCGCGCACCGATACCTGCGGACTCTAGATGTTTGCGATCGCTAGGAAGAATTTGCTGGGATTTGGCAGCCTTCACTCACGTCGCTGGAGCTCGTCAGTTTAACTGTCAGAGAGGCGCATGATCCTTGCGACGGCGAAATGAAGGGTTTCACTCAAACAAAGCTCTGGCTTGAGGAAGCGACCACCATGAATACCACAGCGATTCCATTATCGCGTCGTTCGTTGGCTTCACGGCCGAGTTTGGTGAAGCGGCTGCCCCACTTCGTCACATTGATGAAGCCGCGCGTTATGGCGCTCGCGCTGTTCACGGCATTTGTCGGATTGATGGTCGCACCGACCCGCCTCGATCCGCTCATTGGTTTCATGGCAATTCTCGCCATCGCAGCCGGAGCTGGCGCCGCCGGCGCACTGAACATGTGGTACGACGCCGATATCGACGCGATCATGGCGCGAACCGCGATGCGGCCGATTCCCCGCGGCAAGGTCTCGAAAGCTGAGGCGCTTGTCTTTGGGCTCGTCCTCGGCGTGGTTGCAGTCACTGGTCTCGCTCTGGCGACGAACTTCGCGGCGGCCGCGCTGCTTGCCTGCACGATCCTGTTCTATGTTGTTGTCTACACGACGTGGCTGAAGCGCAACACATCCCAGAACATTGTCATCGGCGGTGCCGCCGGCGCCCTGCCACCGGTGATCGGATGGGCCGCTGCGACCGGACAAGCCGGGCTCGAGCCCCTCGTGCTTTTTTCTATCATCTTCCTTTGGACACCGCCCCATTTTTGGGCTCTCGCGCTCAATCGCAGCGATGACTATGCCCGTGCCGGCGTTCCCATGCTTCCGGTTGTTGCGGGACGAGCTGCGACGACGAGGCAGATCCTGATCTACAGCGGCCTCCTTGTTCTCGCGTCAGAACTGCCTTGGGTACTCGGGTTTGCCAGCGCGATCTATGGCGCGATCGCTACTGCCTGCGGCGCGCTTTTCTTTCTGCTCGCATACCAGTTGAACAAGAGCGAAACCGATCGTCGCGCCGCCCACAGCCTGTTCCTATTTTCCATCGCCTATCTGTTCGTGCTGTTTGCAGCGCTCCTGGTCGAGCACGACGGTGGTTCATTCTTGCGGATTCCTGCCCCGCATGCTGGCCGTAGCGGCGGATGGGTACATGCCGAGGCCCAGCCAGGCACGGCCCGCGGCGCAAGCGGCTTCACCAATCTCAGCACGCGCGAGGTCTGACATGCGATACCGTTTGCTTGCTTTGGTCCTGATCGGCGCCTCGATGCTCGGTGGTTGTACCGAGGGCGTGCTGGATCCGAAGGGACCCATCGCCTTCGCCGAGCGGCAGATTCTGTTCAACGCGACCGGCATCATGCTGGCGATCGTGATCCCGGTGGTGATTGCGACGCTTGGCGTTGCCTTCTGGTTCCGCGCATCGAATGACCACGCACGCTATCGGCCGGAGTTCGTCTATTCCGGCCGCCTCGAGATGCTCGTCTGGTCGATCCCCCTCATGACCATCTTGCTCACCGGCACTGTGGCATGGATTGGCGCATACGATCTCGATCCGCCCAAGCCGATTGCCTCTTCGACGAAGCCGATCAAGGTTCAAGCCATCTCGCTCGACTGGAAATGGCTGTTCATCTATCCGGAGCTGGGTGTCGCGAGCGTCAATCACCTGACCATACCCGTCGGCACTCCGGTGAGCTTCGAGCTGACATCATCGGGCGTCATGAACAGCTTCTTCGTGCCGCAACTTGCCGGCCAGATCTACACCATGGCCGGAATGGTGACGCGGCTGAACTTGCGGGCCGACTACGCGGGAACTTATCGCGGCTTGTCGGCCAATTTCAGCGGCGACGGCTTCGCCGATATGCACTTCAACGTCGACGCGATGCCACCCGAACGCTTTGCGCAGTGGGTCTCTTCGACCGGCAGCACTGGTCCGGTGCTGGATTCGAAGAGCTATGCCGATCTCGCCAAGCCTAGCGCCGCCGTGACTCCGTTCACCTATCACTCGGTCGCGCCCGGTCTGTTTGACAGCATCCGGACGACATCAATGCAGTCCGACGCTGCCTTGTGCCGCAGTTATCCCACATCGATGAGGGCAGAGAAATGACGCTTCTTGGCAAGTTGGACTGGAGTGCCGTTCCCTTCGATCAGCCGATCATCATGGGCACGGTCGGCGTCATGGTCGTCGCCATCGGCTCGGTCCTTTCGTGGGTCACGCTCAAGGGTTACGTACCCTATCTCTGGCGCGAGTGGATCACCTCCGTCGACCACAAGCGCATCGGCGTCATGTATATCGTCCTGGCGCTGGTCATGCTGCTGCGCGGCTTCGCGGATGGCATCATGATGCGCACGCAGCAGGCCGTTGCAGTCGGCGGAGCGCAAGGGTACCTGCCGCCCGAGCATTTTGACCAAATCTTCTCGGCTCATGGCACGATCATGATTTTCTTTGTGGCCATGCCGTTTGTGATCGGACTGATGAACTTTGTTGTCCCGTTGCAACTCGGCGTGCGCGATGTCGCGTTCCCTACGATGAACTCGATCAGCTTCTGGCTCACCGCGTCCGGTGTTCTCCTCACCAACATGTCGCTCGCTATAGGCGAATTCGCGAAGACCGGCTGGTTCGCTTATCCGCCGCTTAGCGAGCTGCAATTCTCACCCGGAGTCGGCGTCGACTACTATCTCTGGTCGTTGCAGATCTCGGGCATTGGGACCTTATTGAGCGGCGTCAACTTCGTCACCACGATTCTGAAGATGCGGGCTCCCGGCATGAGTTACCTACGCATGCCGGTTTTCTGCTGGACAGCGCTTGCATCGAACCTGCTGATTGTGGCGGCGTTCCCCGTGCTCACCGCGCTTTTCGCCATGCTTCTTCTCGATCGCTACCTTGGCTTTCACTTCTTTACCGTGGATGCCGGCGGCAACGTGATGATGTATGTGAACCTGTTCTGGATCTGGGGCCACCCCGAAGTCTACATCCTGGTCCTGCCTGCATTTGGCGTCTATTCCGAAGTGGCCGCCACGTTTTCCGGAAAGTCGCTGTTCGGCTATCGGTCGATGGTGCTCGCGACCATGGCGATCTGCGTGCTCTCCTACACGGTCTGGCTGCATCATTTTTTCACCATGGGCGCCAGCGCGAACGTCAACGCCTTCTTCGGCATCACAAGCATGATCATCGGGGTGCCGACGGGCGTCAAAGTCTTCAATTGGCTGTTCACAATGTACGGCGGTCGAGTCCGGTTCACGGTGCCGGTTCTGTGGACGATCGGGTTCATGGTGACGTTCGTGTTCGGCGGTTTGACCGGCGTGCTGTTGGCGTTGCCGGCGGTCGATTGGCAGGTCCACAACAGTGTTTTCCTGGTCGCCCATTTCCACCACGTTATCATCCCGGGCGTCCTGTTCGGGGCGATCGCTGGCTACAATTACTGGTTCCCCAAGGCATTTGGTTTCAAGCTGGATGAGCGCTGGGGCAAGGCGGCCTTCTGGTGCTGGTTCATCGGCTTCCACCTCGCTTTCATGCCGCTCTACGTGACGGGGCTGATGGGTATGCCCCGCCGTCTGCAGCACTCCGATGTCCTTGCCTGGCAGCCTTGGTTGTTGTTGGCCGAGGTGGGCGCAATCGTGATTTTTGCTGGCATCATCTGCCAGATCGTCCAGATCGTTGTGTCCATTCGCCACCGCGAGCAACTCCGCGACACGACGGGCGATCCCTGGAACGGTCGCACCCTGGAATGGTCCACCGCGTCGCCGCCCCCGGCCTGGAATTTTGCGGTGCTGCCGCGTGTCAGCGAACTCGACGCCTTCTGGGCATACAAGCAGCGCGTGCTGGCTAAGTTGCCGGTGCAGCAACACGCATACCAGCCGATCGAGGTGCCCAAGAACAGTCCGGTCGGTTTCATGACCGCGTTCTTCACAGTGATCACCGGCTTCGCCTTGATCTGGCACATCTGGTGGATGGCGGGCTTCGGAGTTATCGGCGCGGCCGTGACATTGCTTGCCTTCATGTTCCGCAGGAAGGACGAGGTCGAAATTCCAGCAGATGAGGTCAGCCTGTTTGATCGCGCCCACCCGGTGGAGGTTTCGCTATGAACGTCGCAGTTGAGATGGATGCGGTCCGCGAAGGCGAGTTGCTGAACGCAAGTGAGGCAGGCCCCGCCTCGAAGCGGGTCATCGCCGGCTTCGGGTTCTGGATCTTCCTGCTGAGCGACATCGTGATGTTCTCGGCGCTGTTTGCAGGCTATGCCGTGCTCGCAAAAGCGAGTGCCGGCGGTATGACCGGCATTCAGCTGTTTGACCAGCGCAACGTCGCAATAGAGACCGCCCTGCTACTGCTCTCCAGCTACACCTGCGGAATGATGTCCCTGGCCATCAATTCGCGGCGATATCTTGCTACCTTCCTTGGCGCCGCGGCGACATTCCTCCTGGGAGCAGCCTTTCTTGCCCTCGAGCTTCGCGAATTCCAGGGCATGATTGCGTTGGGAGCGGCGCCCCAACGTAGCGCATTCCTCTCCGCGTTCTTCACGCTGGTCGGCAGTCACGGACTGCACGTGACGGTCGGACTGGCGTGGCTGGTTCTCATGATGGTTCAGCTGTCACTGAGGGGCTTTCAGGACGTCGTGGTGCGCCGCCTGCACTGCTTCTCCCTGTTCTGGCACGCGCTCGACATCATCTGGGTTCTTATTTTCACCGTGGTCTATCTGATGGGAGTCCTTCCATGACTGAAATGCGTTGGGATGTTGCACCGGGAGACAGGCCGACGATCCCGGCCTCGGAACAAAGAGCTTCTTCCGGCTTCGTTGTGTACACGATCGGTTTGCTGCTCGCCGTGATCCTGACGGTCACATCTTTCTGGGTGGCAAACACCTCGGCGATCTGGCCACCCGGCGCGCCGGCCGGATTGGCCGTTCTCGCCATCGCCCAGATGGGAGTGCACCTGGTGTTCTTCCTTCACATCACGACGGGACCGGACAGCACCAACAACGTCCTGGCGCTCGCGTTTGGTGTGCTCATCGTGTTCCTGGTCCTCGCAGGTTCACTCGTGATCATGGCCGACTTGAATCAGAATATGATGCCACACACCGAAATGATGAATCTGCAAATGCAGCGCTAATCAGCGGGACATCCATCTTGCGATGGATACAGCGTGCGACGGAACAGAAAATGACTACCCGAGCCAAGGCTTGCGTCGGCTACTGGGCCGCACACTACATCAACCGCGATGGAAGCTGGAGCGCTGCATGCGACGCGCTCGGCCGAATCATCCGGTGCAAGACAGAGAAACTAGCGCTCTCGGTCGCTCGCTATCGCCGTCGTCGCCTCCAGCCGTTGCGACAGGGAAGCGCTAACTTAGTGAACACTGGAAGAGGTTCGCACCCGCCGAAGACAAACTGAACACAATGACCGCCGGTCCGCAGGCCTGCTGCTGCAGATGGAAATGAACCATGATGACGATCGCTGCCACGACAGCATGCGCTTTGCGACCCACCCGCATTCGCCTGTCACTATACGGCGTATTAGCGTCGATCGCCCTGCTCGTGGCGGCGACATCGGCGCGGGCTGGCGAAATCAGCGTCAAGCAGGCCTGGAGCAGAGCCGCGCCGAAAGGCGCACAGGTTGCTGGCGGCTACCTCACCATTGAGAACCACGGCCCTTCCCCTGATCGGCTGATTTCCGCGGCTACGCCCGGTGCCACGAAGATCGAGATCCACGAGATGATGACTCTGAACGGCATCATGGTGATGCGGCCCGTCGAGGATGGGCTCACCATCCCGCCCGGCGGCAGCGTGACGCTCGCTTCTGGCAGCAGCCATCTGATGTTCATCGGCATCAAAGCACCCTTCAGCGACGGCGAGCACATTGACGCTGTGCTGATTTTCGAGAAAGCCGGCAAGATCGATGTGACTTTCGATGTTGGAAGCATAGGAGCTCGGGGACCCCAGATGATCGCTGCTGCGGCCGCGGCCGCTGCGCCGGCAACTTCTTCCGGCGCGCCAGCGCCGGAGGATTTTTTCACCCACATCTGCGGGACCCAAGTCATGGCAAATGTTACAGTTTCGCCCGAGCGTGAGGGTCACGTGGTGGTTCGTATTGAGCTTGAAGATGCCAACGAGCAGCCTTTGATCGCGCAAGCCCTGTCTGTGACACTTTCTAGATCGGATCAGCAGATCGCTCCCGTTACGGTCGCGGCCGAGCGGATCTCTGCGGATAAATGGCGCGCGCGAATGCCGGCCGCTTCAACAGGAAAGTGGTCGCTGGGGCTCGGCATCGAGGTCGCCAACAGCGGCCGGATCGACATCGCTGCACCGATCCTGATTGAATACCCTCCTACACCCCGAACTGCGAGGTAAGGGCAAGCAGGACTGCCTTCGTCCGGCATTCCACAAACATTCATTATGTGAACCGCTGGCTGGCCTCACCTCGACTGATTGGCTTTGTGTGAAACCTCGACAGTCAGCCGACTGACACCGTTTGCGACCAAACGTGAGCTATCGACCGGAGCATTTTTGCCTTGCGCACGCACCAAATCTGACAGCGCGCTACCGCGCAGAAAATCGTTCAAAATCGCAGGTTGGCGTAGAAATCGTGCACATGGCGGAGAGAGTGGGAGTCAAACTCACAATCTTTAATCACTCTTCTTGAAGAAAACTGAAAGCTGCTGAGTAAGCGCTCGCCCCGCCTCCCTAAAGATTTCGAGTCTGAGCCGGGTTCGACTCCGGCCGGCGGTTATGAAGACAAGAACCGCAAGACTGTGCGTGCTGCAGAGCGCTCGCAGATTTATTTTTTGCGAACACCTCCCGTCCATCATCTTGTCGGTATTCCTGTCGGTATCTGAGGCAGTCGACGACTAAAAGTATCACAAATTCAATTTGTTATGCGACTAGTTGATTATCGGCCAGGGGCACCACGCTTCGCCCGTTGGGCTTCGCGTGGCGCAGCCACGCAAGGCCGAACGGGCGAAGCGTGTCCGGCGAAGCCTCTTGGCGAAGACGGACCGCGAACCACGCAGCGCAAAGCCCGATCCGGGCGAAGCCGCGAAGGCTGTCCCGCCGCAGCCTTGGTGAAGGTGGACCTCCCTTACGGTTTGCGCCGGCGACATCCGGAGATATCGGACTAGCCCGCGCCCGGCGGTTTGCTCCCGCGTCCGAGTGCGAACTGGCCGACCGGGCCTTCGACGTCGAGTGCGAGCCCCGTCATCTTTGCAAACTGTTCGATGTTGCTGGTGCCGATGGCGCAGCCGCCGAGGCCCATATCGGTCGCCGCCAGGTAGAATGTCTGGATCAGGCTGCCGACGTCCTTCAGGATCAGCGAATAGGCGATCGAGGAGTATTTCCAGGAGATCCGTCCGAAACGCGCGGCGATCGTGATCAGGACTTGCGGCGGACCGGACGCGCCCATGGCAAACTCGGCGGCCATTGAAAGCGCCCGCAGGTGCTGGGCAGCGGCGTCGATCGCGACCAGCACGTGGCTGCCGGCGTCGTAATGATAAAGTCCCGGAGCCAGCCCCTCGCAGTTCGAGACCGCCAGGTACAATTCAAGCTCGTATGCGCTGCCTGCCGCCGGATACGGCCTCGAACTGTAGGTGACCTCGACGCCCTCGTCGAAATCGGCACCGCTCTTCCATTCCGACAGCACGCGGGCGGAGGTGCCGAGAAACTGCGCGAGCTCGACGAGCGTGACCGGATGCCGGTCGTCGAAATCCCGTGTCGAATGGCGTTCGCGCAACAGTCTTGCGAAGGGCGACACCGCCTCCGGCTTGGCCGGCTGGCCGAGGGAGATTTTCCTGCCGGGCCAGAGCGGGCGCACTGCGGGCAGCGGCGGAACGGCGCCTGCATAGGCGTAGGCGCCACCGACCGGATCGGCATGGCGGCCCTCCGTGCTCCGGGTGTGAAACATCAGGTCGTGGAAATCCCAGAGCACGAGATTGCCATCCCCTTCGCTCATCCGCGTGCCGTCGCCGTCCTTCGCCCCGAGCTTGAATAGCATCCGGCTATCGAGCAGCAAGGCGAGCAGATCGGAGTTCAGGGAAGCCACTTGCTTGCGAAGCGCGTTGACCTTGTGAGGCTGCGACAAGCGAGCCAACGTCGCGGCGATGGCGGGATCGCAAATCCGGAATAACGCGCCAGCGCGCGGCGATTCCAGCACCATCTCGTTCCCGCGCCGGCGCAGATAGGCGAAGCGTGACAACACAATCGTATCGCCGCTCGAAAGCTTTGCGCGCTCCGGCCAGTATTCGGCGACCTGCGGCTCGATGACCACGAGATCTTGCGCATCATGCGGAGAGTACAGGCGATAGTCGAGCAGCCCGTGCCGCGCCAGTCGCTGCACCAGCGCATGAAGCTGCTTGGCCAGCGCGCTCTTGCCGGCAAGGGCGGTGAGCGGCAGGCCGGTGACGAGATGTCCGGCACGGTCGATCGCCGCCGCGCCGAATTGCCCGAGACTGACCGAATAGTCGGCCGAGACGGCGGCGATGCTTCCATCCGCCTGCATTTGAAAGGAGAAACGGCCGTTCAGTCGCGCGGCGATGATCGGTGCGCTCGTCCTGGTCGGCTTTTTCCGGGGAGCGCGCAACGAGGCCAGCCCTCAGGTGTGTGGCAGGAACGGAGTCAGCTCGCTTTCCAGCCGCGGACGGTCCAGCAGCCCCAGCTTCACCGGCACATCGTAAAGCCGGCCTGGCCCAAAGCGGCGATAGAAATGCCGCAGGCCCGGAACGAGCACCCTGACGACGGGGACTTCGACATCGGGCCGCGTCTGGTCGAGCACGAGGAAGTCGTAACCTGCGCGCGTTGCGATCTCGACGCAGGCGTTGACCTGGTCGCGGGTATTGTCATGGACCTCGAGGCCGGGGGCAGGCGGCAGAACGGGATTGTCGCTGGGGATCAGGAACGGATAATCGTCCAGCCGCAGCGGCGTAACACCGTCGAGGGACGGCTTCTCGCCGCTTCCACCGCTCATCATGCCTATCGACATGAACTGGGTCAGCTCGGTGAGGGAACGCAACAGCGCGATGCGGCGATCGAAATGCGAGCCGGATCCGAACTCGATATTCTCGTGCCCATTCTGCATCCAGTGCATGATCGCGACGTAGGAAGGAATGCCGAGATCGCTGGTGATATCGAGCACCCAGAGCCGACGCCCCGCATCGGCAAACTGACGCTGAATATCCCGCACGTAGGAATCCTCGAACTGCGTCAAATCAAGCTCGGCGCGCTGCACGCGGTTGTACCACCAGATCGCATAGGCATCGCGTTCGACCAGTTCGAGGAAGCCTTGAACGATGGCCTCTTCGCGGGTGTTGCCGGCCGCGCATCCGTTGGAATCGGTGTGGAAGCCGCCATAGAAGAAATACAGCAGGCCGGTCGGGAGATATTTGAAGCGCTTGTCGCGCAGCGACCAGACCGGCGACCATTCGGTCCTGCTCGCGGGATCGAATGGCTCGGGAACCGGATGCGAATCGTCAGGCAACGGGGCATGCCTGTATTGAAACTGCGCATCGCTGAAGAACTGGACGTCGTTGGGAAGAAGGGCATCACCGGGCGCGAAATCGGCAAAGCGGCGCGTCGCCCTGATCTCGTCACCCTGGAAAATGCCCGAGTAGCGCTCGATCGCCTCCATCAGCGCGCTGGCCTCGCCCTGCTCGGCCGTGGAGCCCTTGCCAAAGCTGCCCCCGCTCAGGCCGGACCTGAGCTGGTCGACGTTCCAGGCCGGCGCGGAGAAATTGTGGTGCGCGAAGAAATTGGTGTTCATCGGCAGATCGGCTTCGATCCGCTCGAGCCGCGACACCACGCCGGTCAGCGGACTGACGTGTTTGCGGAATCTCGCCACCGTGGCGCGCGACGTCACGGTGCGGTACCCACCGCTGGTCATGACGAGCTTTCTGCCTTCGGCGATCTCGATCGGCACCGCCGCTCGTCGTGGATTCCGGAGCTTCTTGCTGCCGCAGGCCGAACATTGCGGACGTTTCGCGACGTAGTGCTTGGCGATGACAGCTCCGGTCAGGTCGAAGCTTGCGATGTGATCGCTGAGATCGGTGCGAAATCCGGAGGCGATCGCCTTGGCGATTTCAACCGCGGCAAAGTGGATCGCGGTCTGTCCGACGGTGCCGCTGACGAGCGGCGACACGGCGACGGCCTGCGCAGCTCCGCGGTCGAGAAATCCCTTGATCTCGCGATTGCGGATCATGCGATCATGCAGGCAAGTCCAGCAGGCGCTCTCGCCCGGCTTGAACACGGGCCCCACCAGCGGAAACACGCCTGATGGCTGCACCAGCAGCCAGGGCGCCCTGTCAGCCACGCGCTTCTCGTTCATCTCGGAGAGTTGCCGATCGAGATAGTCGTTCACGAGTGTGACGACGAGCCGGGGCGATCGCTTGGCGATCTGAACCCCAAGCTTGCTCAAAGCCGCGCTCAGCTCGCTCGCGCCTTTGACATCGATCGATTCCACCCGCACCGGCCAGTTGCGGAGATTCTCTTCCGCGATGTCGGGGGGCAGGCCGAGGCTTGCCCAATATCCGTCAACGACGCCGCCATGCGATGCTCCGCTGACGACGTATCGGCGCTCCAGCAACCGCCTGATCGCCTCTTCGATCTCGGCCACGGGAAAACGCTTCGATAGCTCACGGATGAGCTCGGACGCAGCCTTGCCGTTCTTTCCGATCGCACGCGCCAACTCACAATAGAGGTCGCCGTGCAAAAAGAACTTGCGGGCCTCGGAATAGAGACAGACCGCGTTGGGAGGAAGCAGATAGGCGGTGAAGTTTGGCGCGAATCGCAAAATGTCCTTGCGGGTTTGCTTCGCGGTGCGGCTCTTTCGCTCGACTGTCATCGGGGCAGCACGCTGATCCTGTTCCCGTCATTTCCGATTGCCGTCACGCGACGAACGCTTCGCGCGGGCACCGACCTTCTCTGCATGAGTTGGAACATACTCGCTCGCCATCGGCAAGCGGACGGACTGCATGACACGAACGTCCTGACGCACGCAGCAAACTGGCCGGGTCCTTGCGAGCCCGGCCAATGAAATCGCGACCTGTCGATGTCCCGTCAGGGAGCGCCAACGCCTAGCACCAGCGGCAGCGGCCCCACGATGCGCAGCACCCGGTGCATGCAACGGGCGCAACAATGGCGCAGCCAATGCCAACGCCACAACCGACGCCGCAGCGGCAGGCTCTGCAGCCCGCACAGCCTCTGCAACCACCGCAGCCGCGACAACCGCCGCAGCCACGACAGCCACCGCAGCCACCGCATCCCCGCGCGAGCAGGATGCCGCTCAAGGTTTTCTCATCGCTGGCGAGATGGAAAGTGGCAAGGCTGACATCGGCGAGTTCTTCCTCGCTGAGCTGGGTAAACTGGCCAGGCATGACGTTCAGCCTTTGCGGCGCGTCGCCTGCCGGAACTGCGGCTGTCGCATATGCGCTGCCTGCCAGCGAAAAAGTCAGCCCGGCTACTCCGAGGGCCGGCACTGCGGCTTTGGTCATTCGAACTTTTTTCGAAGCTTGCTTCGTTCGCCGCATGGCCGCATCCTCCAAATCCGGGAAGAATGAGAACGATATTCCTCTAGGCATCCTACGCCGAGCAACCCAAGCGAGCAAGAATTGCGCATCGACAAGATGTCGAGAGGCTGCTTTGTAATCTTCATGAACGACATCGCGGCAATTTTGCGTCGAGCATGCCGGACCATGGCGCATGATGCAGTGCGCAATCGCCTGCCCGCCCGAACGGAGAAGACAATTTGATCGATCGGGTCGGAGGTTTCGTCTGGTATGAGCTGCTGACGACAGACAGGCGGTCGGCCGCTGCTTTTTACGCCGAGATCGTTGGCTGGACCACGAAGGATGCGTCCACCGCGGAACTGGCCTACACGCTGCTGAATGCGGCTGACGCTCCGGTCGCCGGGCTCATGGCGCTTCCGGAAGAGGGAGTGCGCATGGGGGCAACGCCGAGATGGCTCGGCTACGTTGCCGTCGATGACGTTGATGCGAAGGCCGCTCACATCGGCCTGCTTGGAGGCGCCATCCTGGTCTCACCGACAGACAGCAACATCGGCCGCATTGCGGTAGTCGCCGATCCGCAAGGAGCGACGTTTGCGCTGGTCACAGGATTGACATATGGCCGATCGCAACCGGGCGGATCGGATGAACCCGGACGCGTGGGCTGGCACGAGCTGCTTGCCGCGGATCGGAGCCGGATATTCGCGTTCTACGGAGAGCTCCTTGGCTGGCAACAGGCCTCTCCCGAAAACGATCCGGCGAGCGTGTATGAATTGTTCTCGGCGGCTGGACGGACGGTCGGCGGCATGCTCACCAAACTTCCGAGCGTGCCGCACGCGTGCTGGCTGCACTACTTCAATGTCGACGACGTCGGCGCGGCGGCCAGGCGGGTCCATGCCGGCGGAGGCCGGATTCTCCAGGGGCCGATCGAGTTGCCGGATGATTGCTGGATCCTGCGATGCGTCGATCCCCAAGGCGGCCTGTTTGCGCTGCAGGGGACCTGGGATCAAAAGTCCTCCGCCCCGGAAGTCAGCTGGTCCGCCAGCTGGGATGGCATGACTTCAAAAGGCAGGATGGTGCTTCGCAAGCCGAAGCGCTAGCCGTGGCGCACGACGCTTCGGCAATCCGCAGTGGCTTCGACGCAACGTGATTGTCGCGATCCCCGAGCCTCACGCGGCCCGCGTGTAGGTCGTGATCATCGTGTAGTCCTTGCGCGGACCCGACACGACGTGACGAATGACGAAGCCACCATCGGCCAGGAAGGTGTAGGTCGACTGATAATTGTCGAGATTGCACAGATGGCCGGCGCTTCCGTTCAGAGCGCCACCATCGGATGCAGCAAGCTCAATCGCGTGGAATAGCCGTGGCGGCGTCTCCTTGAAGAAGACTTCGAATCCCCGGTCGCGCCCGCGGAAGACGTACTCCCGCTCCGCTTCGAGCTCGGTGCCGTTCTGGAGCCTCAAGCGTCCTTGCTCGCGATAGGCGAGGCGCTCCGCGCCCAACGGCGTGAAGGTCGCAAGACCCCGCATGCTCCCTTGACCTGCGATGACCCGGTCGAACGACCAGCGCCCCGCCAGCCGCGTCATCACCTGCGACGCATCATCCCAAGCATCGATCACGGTTTCGTTCATGTGCTCTGGACCCAGGCGTCCGGCCGCTTCGTGGTTTCGCAAAATCCGCGGGGCCCGCGTTCGACTTTGCGGCGCCGCTACCTATATCCTTGCGATAATGCGTGTCGAGACAGTGAGCAAGTGATGGCCAGGAGACCGACGACGGACACCGGCGCCGACGATTCGCCCCGCTATTTCGTCTGGGTCCGCGGCCTCGACGGGCCCGAGCCGCAGAAATGGGTCGACATGGAGTTCGGTGTCGGCGACTGGAAGCGGCCGCTAGTGCTGGCCTGGCTGGAGCTGCCGCTGGACGAGCGGCGCCTGCCGCTGTCGATGCTGGCGCGCCGATATCCGCCGCCGAGGGTGGAGACGCCTTAGGCGCGCCTCACTTGCCCCGCGCCGCGGTCGGGGTCAGGCCGAACCTGCGGCGAAAGCAGCGATTGAAATACGACAGATCATTGAAGCCGCAGGCGAACGCGATGTCGCTGATGCGCCCCTCGCGATGGGCGAGCAGGTCGGCCGCCTTGCGCAGGCGCAACTCGGTCAGCCGGGTGGTGAAGCTCGCGCCCGCCTCGAACAAGAGCTCGTTGACGTAGCGCTCGGAGAGACCGGCGGCAGTGGCGAGCTTTTGCGCGGAGAAATCCGGCTCGTGGAAGCGCGCGTCGAGAATCGACTGCACGGCCTTCAGCCGTACCGCGCGCAGGCCCCGGCGTCGTGCCGCGGCCGCAACGTCGCTGCGGGCACCCAGGCCGATCGCGGCGAGATCGAGCAAATGGGACGCGATCGCCATGCCGGCCTCGTCGGCGGCCGAGGGATGACGAAGCAGCAGATCGCTGTAGTCCATCACGAGCGACAGCGCGCCGCCGGGCTCAAGCTCGCAGCCAACGAGGTCGTCGACGTCGGTGACCATCGCGCGCAGTGAATCGACCGGCAGATGCACGTTGGTGAAACGCTTCTGGCTCGCGCCGTCGGCAGCGAAGAACGGCTCGTCGAGCTTCAACAACACCATCGATCCCGGCCGCATGGTGAATTCGCGGCCGCGATGGATCACCTGCGAGGAGAGATCGCCGGTGTTGCGCGCGAGGCAGAAGCGGTCATCGCCGGTCTCGATCACCTGGCGCTTTTCCCGCCGCACCGTGACGAAGCTGCCGTCGCAGCGGCCGAGCATGGTGGTGCCGATATGGATCGAGTTCATGGCGGCGCGAAACGGCACGTCGGAGGCCGGATCGAGCTCGCCGGTGTTGGAAAAATGCTCGAACAGCTCGGCGAAACGGATGAAGCGCTGCCGGTCGGACAAGTCCTGCGGCAGCATCGCGGTCGAGAGCGACTTCCTGATGACGGACATCGACAAGGACTTCCGGGAAAAGCTTTTTCGGAAAAAATCGCGCAGAAAACGACTGAGCCTTGCAAGCCGCGGATGGACCCGCGCTGAAGGCCGACGGTCATAGGCTACCAGTACCGTCACCCGATTCAAGCTGCGCCGGTCAGTCCAAGCGGCAAGGCCGCGGGCGCCGGACAGTCCAAGACGAGCCGCACGCCACCATCCTATTCAGGCTGCGGATGCGACATCCCGCCACACGCGAATCGCGTCCGGGCAACCGGGCGGCCCCAGCCTGACGCCCGCTGGAGGAGACAACGACATGCGAACCTCTCTACCCCGCAGCCTCGTGCTCGGCGGCGCCATCGCAACCAGCCTCTGCATCGGCTACGCGCTCGGCGCGCAACCGCACATGGACGAGGCGGTGGCGATCCTGCAATCGGCCCGCGCCGAGCTGGTCAAGGCCGAGCCCAACAAGGGCGGTCATCGCGAACGGGCGCTGGGGCTGATCGACCAGGCGATCACCGAAGTACGCGCCGGCATCGCTTTCGCAGCCACCCACTGACCGCAGACATCAGGGAGCAAGACGCATGATACGAACCGTGTTTGCCGCGGCGCTCGCGCTCGGCGCAATCGTCAGCTCGGCCCAGGCCATGCCGCTGGCGCCGTTCGGCGCACAAGGCAATGGCTATGTCATCGCGGTCGCCGGCGGCTGCGGCGCCGGCTGGCACCGTGGCCCCTATGGCGGCTGCCTGCGCAATTTCGCCAACCCCGCCGCGCATGCCTGCCCGCGCGGCTACCATATCGGCCCTGGCGGGGCCTGCCGCGGCAACGGCAGGTAAGAGCCGACCACACCACCGCTTCGCAAGAGCGGCCGCTTCGCAGATGGGAGTCATGCCCGGGCTTGCCCGGGCATTTCTTTTGCCGATTGTGGCGGAGATCATAGACAGCCGCAGCGAAACGGCGCAATCGTCCTTGCTACCTCAGCGCGATTATGGGCGAAATACATCCATTCATTCACGACAAAACCACTGATTGAATTTTGAAGGATGCCGCCCGGGCAGGTTTAAGCATCCCAACTGGATTTTCGGAGGAGCCCATGACGCACCACGACAGGGCGCTGCATGGCGGTCCCGCAAGGCCGGACCAAACGCACGAAGATTCCAATGCCACGACGAATGCGGCCGACGCGCGTGCGCCCCGCAAGCTGGTGCTGTTCGCCGATGGCACCGGCAACGCCTTCACCACCCAGGAATCCAGCGTCTGGCGCCTCTACGAGGCGCTCGACCATACCAAGCCCGACCAGATCGCCTACTACATCAAGGGTGTCGGCACCGCCGGCTGGGCGCCGCTCGCCGCCCTCGACGGTGCCACCGGCATCGGCGTGCCCGCCAACGTCCGCAAGCTCTATCGCTTCCTGTGCTGGAACTGGCGCGAGGGCGACGAGATCTACATCTTCGGCTTCAGCCGCGGCGCCTTCACCGCGCGCACGCTGGCGGCGCTGATCGCGAGCCAGGGGCTGGTGCCGGCCGTCATCGACAAGGTCGCCGTGTCGCATGCGGAGATGCAGCGCAACACGATGGCCGCGTGGCGGGCGTATCGCAAGCAATCGGTCGGCTATTACAGCCTGCCGACGATCTGGATCGTGCGCTGGATCCGCGACGTGCTGATCTATCTCTATCAACTCGTCTTTCGGCAGCGCTCCTATGCGGAGGTTCGCGAGGCCATGGACGGCCGCAAGGAGGTCCGAATCGAATTCCTCGGACTGTTCGACACGGTCGAGGCGTTCGGGGTTCCGATCGAGGAGCTCCGTGTCGCGATCGACTGGGCGATCTGGCCGATCTCGTTCCGAAACTACCGGCTCTCCGACAAGGTGAAGCACGCCTGTCATGCGCTCGCGCTCGACGACGAACGTACCACCTTCCATCCGCTGCGCATCGACCAGGCCGGCCTTGCCGAGGGACAAATCGTCAAGGAGGTGTGGTTCGCCGGCGTCCATTCCGACATCGGCGGCGGCTATCCGGAATCCACGCTGTCCTTCGTGCCGCTGGTGTGGATGGCCGAGCAACTCGGCGACCAGCTCCGCTTCCAGGACGGCACGATCGAGCACTTCCGCCAATATCAGTCGGCGATCGGGCCGATCCACGATTCGCGCAGCGGGGCCGGCGTGCTGTACCGCTACGGTCCGCGACCGATCCACGACCGCGTGGAAGATGGCGGACCGCCGGTGGTGCACTTCGGCGTGGTCGAGCGCATGCTGCACGGCTGCGACAATTATGCGCCGCTGATGCTTCCGGCCAATGCGAGGGTGCTGCTGCCGGATGGACAGGTGCTGCCGCTGACGCGGGACGAAACGCGCAAGGCCATGAGGTCCGCCTACGCGAAACGAGAAGGCGATGGCCACAGGGCGGCCGAAGCCGACGCCTTCATGGCGATGAGCCCGCCGAATCCCGAGATGGCGCGTCAGGTTCTCGACACCGTGTGGTGGCGCCGCTTCGCCTATTTCTCGCTGCTGATCGCGCTCGGCGTCCTGGTCGCATGGCCGTGGATCGCGCGCTCCGTCGTAGGGTCGACCAAGGAGCACGGTCTCGAAGACACCACGCTGCTCAAAGTGATCACGGCGATCGACAACGGCACGAGCACGGTCGTCAAGCCGTTCGCCGATCTGCTCGCGAGCGTGCTGCCGTCCTACGCGGCGCCATGGCTTGCGATCGCGCTGTATTATCCCTTCGTCACCACGGTCCTCGTCATCATCATCCTGATCGCGTGGAACAGGAATGCGGCGCTGCGCGACAGCATCCAGGAACGCGCGCGCCTGGCCTGGTACCGGCCCGACCGGATGGCCTCGCGAAAGCGGGTCAGCAAATCCGGCTGGCTGCTCGCGATCGGCCGCTGGATGCGACTGCACGCCTGGCCGGTGCGCATGGCTTTCACCAACGTGCTGATGCCGGGCATTTTCCTGATCGCCATTTTCGGCTCCGCTGTGCTGTTGCTGTCGCGCGGCTATCTCGAATGGCGCGCGGGCGTCGGCGACTTCTGCAAGAGCAGCGCCTCGACGCGTGCCATCGGCGACACGCCGGTGACGGCGCGCGACGGCGAATTGTTCGACGTCAGCCATTTCTGCTGGCCAAGCCGCCTCGCGGTCGAGAAGGGCCGCAAATACCGCGTCTGGATTCAAATGGCCGATCCGTGGTTCGACCGCACCATCATGACCGGCCTGAACGGATTCACGACCCCGCCGGATCTGACCCATCGCATGGCCGTTCCGATCCTGCGGCTTCAGGGCGCGAACTGGTTCCAGCCGGTCGTGCGGATCGGCGCGCGCGGATCATACGATCTGCCGCTGCAGGCCATCAACGGAGTGCCGGCGAGCGAGCTGCCGCGGCGCGTCAACGCGACGGTGCCGGCCTATGACGACGACAGCAAGAACAACTACCCGATCCATGTCGAGGACTCCGCCGAGTTCAAGACAGCGGGCAGCGAATTGAATCGCGTCTGGAAACCGTTCGGGGATTTCGAGCCGATCCCGGAAGCGGCGCTGCCGGCGGCGCGCGCGCTCTGGCGCAAGCAGGGCTTGTCCGAGCTGTTCGTCGCGGAATTCGAGGCGCCCGAGGCCGGCGAATTGTTCTTCTACGTCAACGACGCCGTCCAGCTCTTCCCGCGATTCATCTCCACGCGGCACGCGCCGCGCTGGCTCCTGCCGGTCCAGGGCCGGCGCGTCCAGTTCTACAAAAACAACAGCGGAACGGCGACGATCCGGCTCCAGCGGTTGCCAGCGCCCCCGCCCCCATGATTATGGGTGTCGCGCACGTGGCGCCGCGGCTAAGCTTGGCTCGCGCGCCGCGGGGGACGCGCGGCCGGGACCATGATCATGACGGACCAGGGCGAGACCGGTGAGGCCATCACCATCCTCCTCGTCGAAGACGACGCACCGACCTGCTGGCGTCTTCAGGACGCGCTGGTGAAGGCCGGATACGAGGTGCGCACGGCCGGCTCGCTCGGCGAGGCCCGCGGTGCGCTTGCTGGCGGCGCGCCGCGCGTGCTGCTGACCGATTTGCGGCTGCCCGACGGCCATGGAGTCGAGCTGATCCGCGAGACCAGACGGCGCTTTCCGGACACCGAGATCATGGTGATCTCGGCGCTGGGCGACGAGGAAAGCGTGATCTCCGCCATCACCGTCGGCGCCACCGGCTATCTGCTCAAGGACGCCTTCCCGACCGACATCGCCACCACCGTGCGCGATCTGGTCGCCGGGCATTCGCCGATTTCGGCCTCGATCGCGCGCTTCATCGTGCGGCGAACGCAAAACTCCGCCGAGCCCCCGCCGGGGCCCGTGCTCAACACTGCAAAACTCACGCCGCGCGAGATCGACATCCTCTGGGGCATTGCCAAGGGCTTCAGCTACGCCGAGATCGCGAGCCATCTCGGCCTGTCCCGGCAGACCGTGCCCGGCCACATCAAGAACATCTACCGCAAGCTCGAGGTGCACACGCGCAGCGAAGCCGTGTTCGAAGCGGTCCAGCAGGGCCTGATCAAGCTGTGAGCGAGATTGCCGCGAAGGCCGTGGTCTCGCGGCACAGGCTGCGGCTCGCGCGCATCGTGCCGTATCTGCTGCTCCAGGCGCTGATCGTGCTTGCCACCATGCTCGGGCTGCGGCTGCTGGAGCCGCACGATCCCGACGATTTTGCGGTGGGCGAATTCTCGTTGCACGAGGCCGGCACGACGCGGCCCGTGACGCTGCCGCATTTCACGGCGTCGCGTTATTCGCTGGCCGATCCGCCGCTCTATTCGGGCAAATTCATCTTCAAGCCCGATGCCGCCGGTACGACCTGGTCGGTGTTCCTGCCGCGCTTCAGCAACGGCGCGGAGATCGCGGTCAACGGCGTCGCGATCCTGGACTCCCGGCGCGATCCCACCGCCAACCGGCCCGACCGCAACACGCCCGAGATTGCGGTCATCCCGCCATCGCTGCTGCACGACGGCAGCAACGACATCACTATCCGGCTGTTCGTATGGGGACCGCTGCGCGGGTTTCTCGACACCGTCTATGTCGGCCCGGATGCCGCCTTGCGCCCGGCCTACGAGACGCGCACGCTGCTGTTCGTCACGCTGCCCGTGGTGTTCTCGGCCTGGCAGTCGATCCTGGCCGTCATCCTCGCCATCATGTGGCTGATGCGGCGCCACGAGCCGGTCTATGGCGTGCTGGCGTTGGCGATGGTGCTCGGCGTGGTGCAGGCCTTCCTGACGCCGCCGGTGCCGCCGGCCACCTCGTCCCGGCTCGCCGGCGTGCTGCTCTCGTCCGCACCGATCGAGAGCGCGCTGATTGTGGTGTCGGCAGTGCTCTTCCTCGGCTGGCGCTGGCCGCGCTACGGCGCGCTGCTGTTCGTGCCGGGACTCATCGTGATCGCCGGCGGCCTCATCGCGGGTCCGCCGCTGCCGCGCATTCTTTTCCTGCTTTTGGGCATCCCGACGGTCGGGTTCTGCCTGGTCCTGATGGCCGGCATCGCGGCCTACGCCGTGCTCAAGCGCAAGGACGTGGCGAGCTTCGCGCTCGGCTGCGCGGCCACCATCGTGCTGACCTGCTGGGTCCACGATATGCTCTCGGTGTTCGAGATCATGCCCAACGAGCGCACCTTCGTCTCGCGGCTGTCCTATTCGGCGCTGCTGATTGCGATCGGCGCCGGGCTGACCTGGCGCTTCGCCCGCGCGCTCAACCAGGTCGACAGCTTTGCCGGCCAGCTGGTCGCGCGCGTGCGCGAGGCCGAGGAGCGGCTGAAGGCAAGTTTTGCCCGCGAGGAGGCCCGCGCGCGGGCCGCAGCCCTCGCCAACGAGCGCACGCGGCTGATGCGCGATTTGCATGACGGCCTCGGCGGCCAGTTGATCAGCATCGTCGCGCTCTCCGAACGCGGGCAGGAGGGCGCGACCATCACCGATGCGGCGCGCGCCGCGCTGAAGGATCTGCGTCTGGTCATCGATTCCATGGACGACATCGGTGGCGACCTCATGCTCGCACTCGGCTCCTGGCGCGAACGCGCGGCGATGCAGTTGCGGCCGCACGACATCGCGCTCGACTGGCGCGTGGCGACGCCGCAGGGCCTGCCGCTGCATCCCGAACTGCGGCCCTGGCACGTCATCCAGATCGTGCGCATCCTGGACGAGGCCGTGACCAATGCGGTCAAGCACGCGGCTGCGCGCCACATCGCCGTTGCCATCGAGACGCGCGACGACGGCCAGGGACCGTACGGCGTGATCAGCGTCGCCGACGACGGTCGCGGCTTTGTGCTTGGTGACGATTGCGAAGCCGCGGGCGCGAGCCAGAGCGCACGCGGCCTGCGCAACATGCGAAACCGCGCCACGCGCTGCGGCGCAGTGCTCGATCTGAGCTCGGATGCCTCGGGCACGCGCGTGCAGCTGCAATTGCCGCAGGTCTTTCCCGACAGCGACGCGGCCACGGGCTGAAGTCCTTCTTCTCCCTCGCCCCGCTTGCGGGGCGAGGTGAGGAAGGAGGCTCAGCGCACGCCGACGCGATTGACCGGACCGCCACGATTCATGGGCGTGCCGGCGCGGACGCCGACACCGGGCGCACCGACGCCGGGCGTGGCCACGGCCGCGGCTGCAACCGGTGCGCCTGGCGCAACCACCACCGCTCCGACCGGCCGCACCACGCAACCCTTGGGCACGCCGACCGTCTTGCAATAAACCACCGCCTGCGCCGGGCTCGTGCCCAGCGACACCATCGCCGCACCCGCCAGCATCATCATCGTCAGCCCGGCGCTCAGCGCTCCCATTTTCGACATCTTGCTCTCCTGCTTCCCGTTCGGCGCCCGATGCAGTCACCGGGTCTCGCAGCCGACGTGCAGCCTCAATGGCAAAAGACGATGCGCCAAGACATGCCATGAAGATGGGGGTGCGATGCGCGAGCCGCCGCGCCGATGCCATGAACATGGCATGGACCGGCCATGGATCTCCGCGAGATGGTCCGGCCCGCTTGATCCCAAGCCGACAACGACATTCCCGAGGAGATGCCTCATGAAAATTTCGGTACTCGCAGCCTTTCTGCTCGCCGCGGCCATCGTTCCCGCCACGGCGCAATCCGGCCCCACGCCGCAGGAGCAGATGGCCTGCCGCAGCGATGCGGGCAAATTCTGCGCCGAGCATATCGGCAAGCCGCCGCAGATGAACGCCTGCCTGCGCGAGAACAAGGCCAAGCTTTCGGACAGCTGCCGCAAGGTGGTGGAGTCGCACGGCGGCTGAAGCGCGATCTTTCCACATGAGCAAAATCGCAGGGTGGGCAAAGCGACAGCGTGCCCACCCCTTCTATTGGTGGGCACGGCGCCTTGCGCCTTTGCCCACCCTACGATTTCGGACTCGCGAATCGAGCCGCCCTAGTTCGTCAGTCCATAAACGTCGAGCTGTCCATTATAGGTCGGGCGATAGATGCGGCCCTTCCAGACGATCGGACGGTTGAACTTGGGATGCATGAAGGCGTGCTCTGGGCCCCAGTTCTCGCTGTCCCAGATCACCTGGAGCCGTTGCGAGCCGTCCGGATTGGTCGCGAAATTCTGCGCGTCATAGACCAGGAAGCGGCCGGGGCTGAGCATCATGTTGCTGTCCTTGTAGGGGACCATCGCGACGACGATGGCGTCAGCCCCGTTGTTGGCGGCAAGCGTGATGCTCCAGCCGGGCATGCCGCCCGATGGACGCGGCGATTGCGGCGACGCGATCTCGTTCGATCCGGCGAGATAGGTCGAGGTCCCGTCGGCCGCGATCGACCAGGCCCGCAGCGCGCTGTTCTCGCCGCCGACGATATGCATCACGCCATGCGTCGTGGACGAGAACAGCAGCGGCGTGCCATGCAGATGCCGCGTCGCGCCGCCCGGATACAGATTCAATTGCATCGGCGAGGCCGGCGCCGGCGGCACGGCGGGATCGAAGAATGTATAGAGGATCGGCGGCATCTTGAGCTTGGCATAGTTGGCGGCAAAGTGACCGGCCTGAAGATCGCCCGGCTGGGTGTCGCCGAGCGCCGCGGCGTTACCGGTGTAGAGAATGCCGTCCTTGCCCGCCGCGAGCACGGCGTTGGCCGATCCGACATAGACCGGTCCTCCCGAACCGAAATCCTGGTCGCTCCACGCCGATTCCTTCATCGCCGCCAAGTGATGCGCCACGGCCGCCGCGATCTGCGCATCCATCGGGTCGGGCCCGGACGTCACCGCGACATGCGCCAACTCGCGCGCATGAAGCGGCGTGAGCGTCATTCCCATCCGCTTGGCGTGGCCGATCACCGCGGTCAGCGAGACGTTCGACGGCAGCGCGTGCGCATCGTCGTCGTCGTCATCGAGCAGCGCCGCAGCCGCGGCGCCGACACGGTTGGCATCCGTCCACGGCGTCCACCACGACAGCACCTCGAAATGCGCGAGAGGTCCGGTGTGCAAGGCCAGCCGCACCACGCTCTCGCCGAAATCGCCCTGCTGCGGCGAGAACGCGCCGTTGCCGGTGATGACATAGATCGAACCGTCGGGGGCAATGGCGGGGCCGGCCCCGCTCTGCCACAGCCCGCCGCCGGAGCCGGTCACGGTGGAGCACCATGCAGCCGCAATATGCCAGGCCTGGACGTCGACCGCGATCAGCCAGCCCCGCGCCGCCGCCGAGGTCTCCCTGACCGTACCGAAGGGGATCAGCACGTGGTTACGCGTCAGCGTCAGTGCGCTGCGTTGCTTGCGCTGGATCGAGACGAATTTCTGCACGGGCAAGCCACCCGGCGGGGTATAGACCGCGCCTTCCAGATTCAACAGCTTGTCATGCACCTTCGAGCCGTCGCGGATCCGAAGCGCTGCAAGAAAATGCTGGGCCCTGGCCACGCTGCCATCGTCGCTGATCCAGGCGCAGGCGTAGAGAATGCCGGCCGCTTCGTCGATCACGGGGGTCGAGAGGATTCCCCAATCGACATTGGTCATGTGGCCATCGATGGCAGGCGTTCCGACGATGGGGCGGCCGAGATTCGTCGCCCAGATTTTTTCGCCGGTCACCGCATCGAAAGCGTAGACCCAGTTGCCCATGGTGGCCTGGAAGATCAGGTCGCGGGTCTTGCCATCGACCGTATGCACGCCGCCGACGGCCAGCGGCTGCGCCTCGAGCCGGGGATCGTCGGGAATGGGAATGCTGAAGAGCTTGACGATGCCTTTGGTGCGGACGGCGGTCGCCGTCAGCACGGTCTCGGCATTATTCGCGCCGGTTCTGGCGAGATCATAGCTGCGGGTGGTGACGGAGCCGGCCATGGTCAGGCTCCCCAGGCAAGCAGGCTTCCGGCTGCAATCAGGCAGGCCGCAGCCAGCGGTCGCGCGTTGCGCAAGCCTGCGCGGCCCCCGTTCAGCACGACGGCTCCGCAGGCAAAGCCGAGCCCGGCCATGATCGCGCTCGACAGCGCCGCAAGGACCGGCGCGTCGCCCGCACGTGACACGACATTGTCGATCGCCAGCAGCGGCGGCAGGACATAGAGCCAGCCCGGCGCGTTCGACAGGCGTTGCGCAATGGGCAGGCCAACGAAAAGCGCCGCGCCCCACGCCATCAGCAGCATCGCGCCAAGCCCACCCGCAAGCGGCACGCTGATGCCGAGCGCCGAGCCGAGCCCGTCGCACAGGCCGAACATCAGCGCGAGCGGCAGCGCATGCCGCCCCGGCACAACGAAGGACAGCGCGAAGGCGGCAATCAGGCTGTCGGCGGACGTCCACAACAAATGCAATGACATGGCAATCCTCTCAAACGATTTGTGGAGCAAGGTAGGTGACGTCGATCGAAAACGCCGCGCCGTGCTCCGGCAATTGCCGGCCCGCGACGCGAATATGATGCTCGCCGGTCGCGCCGGCCGTTCCGGCCGCGCTGACATGGTCGCCGCTGCACACGGCTTCGACCACACTGTGCCCGTGCGCATCGCTGACGGTGACCTTGAGCGAGCCATCTGGCGACACGCCGTGGCGATCGAGACTGACCCTGAGGGTGATCTTGCTGCCCTGCTCCACCCAGATCCGCGCGGTCTCGGTCTCGGCATTGGTGGCCGGCAGCGTGTCGAGATCGGCGGCGCCGAAGATCGTTTGCGTGGTGTGACGGGGATGCCTGATCGACGCGACATTCAGGCCGGCACGCGAGAAGCACAGATAGCTCTGTCCCTTGCTGAAAGCGTTGCTCGGGATCGTGAAAGTCGCGACGCCGTTTCCGTCAGTGCGGATATCGGCATGATGGCCGCTGTAGTCATGCAATTGGACATTGGCTCCGAACGCGGTCTGGCAGCTGATCGTACGCGCATTCATGGTGTCGAAATTCAGCGCGGTCAGCAGGCCGGGTGCACCGGTACGATTGAGCACGATCACCTTGTCATCCAGAAAGCGGCCGCTGGTCGGCCCATTGGCGAGATGCTCGTGGATCCAGACCAGATTATCGATCCATGGCTTCAACCCGTAGGCGCCGGGCCAGACGTCGGGCGGGAAGTAGTCCTTGCCGTAGACAAACGGGTAGCCCTCGATCGACAGCAGAAAGGCATAAGCCAGAAGCTTGTTGCTGATGACCTGCTGGCCCGGCGAGGTGTCGGTATCGGGATTGTCGACAAAGGTGCAGGTGAGATCGGCACGCCAGCTGGTGTAGCCGGCGCCATCAAGCACGCGCGCATTGCCGCCATCGCAGGCGGATTGCAGCGCCCAATGCATCGGGAAGTCGGCGACGAGAGATCGACCATTGAGCGGCGGCTGCGTCGCCCAGCCGTTGAGGATGGCGCGATTGCCGTCAAAATACTCCGAATAGAAAAACTTCGACGCCATCACGCCGTGCGTCATGAACTCGCGCACGAACGGCGCCCAGGTGCCCTTGACGTCGTCGAAGCGGGCGCCGTCCGCGCCGGTGGTGCGGAACACCCATTCGCCGAAGTCGAGCGCATCCTCGATCGTGACGCGCGGCGGGCGGCAGCGCTGGTAGGACAGCTCGCGACCGAACGGAAAATCGTTGGGCGGGCTCGGCACGTCATCATCGGGCAGATCGTCCGGCGGCACGCCGCGAAACCATGAGGGCGAAGTGGTGTGCCGTCCGTTCAGCGTCTGCCCGTCCGCGCCGAGATAGCGGAACACGCCGGGACCGCCGTTCTCGCCGCTGCGTTGATGCAGAACGAGATCGAGATAGACGTCGATATCGCAGGCATGCGCGACGGCGACCAGACGCGTCAGCGAAGCTTTGGGGCCGTAGCGCGTGGCGACCGAGCCTTGCTGGCTCTTGCTGCCGATATCGCGGGGATCGAACACACCATAGCCGTCACAGCCGGGCCCCGCTCCGCCTTGCGCCTTCGACGTCGGCGGCAACTGGATCGCGGTGAAGCCGACATCGCGCAGCGCGCGGACATGCGTGGCGAGGAAATCGAGCAGCCAGGGTGCGCCGCGCCCGTCGACCGGCGCCGGCACGGTCACGCGCTCGCCGTGCGGCCCGAAGAAGCGTCCCCAAGCTAGCAGCGCTACTCCCATGACGCGGCCTCTGGCTGGCTGCGTCGATCATGCCTTGCGCAGGGATCATCCGGAAGTTGAAAATTAAGGCAAGCGCTGCCCTCGAACGAACCGCCGCTCACGTTCGCGTGCGCGGCGACGTGCCGGTCGGATGCTAGTCGTCGTCGTCAGGACCGAACAACGCGAAGCCACCGCGCGGACGGCGGACGACGACATCACGGCTATCGGAATCCGCGCGAACGTTGCGCGCGACATCATCCCAATCGGTCTGATCGCGTCCGCCGCGTGCATCGCGCGTGTCGTAACGGCGACGCTCGGCCCAGCGTTCGTGCCGTTCCGCACGCCGCCGCTCGGACGCGGCACGCTTCACGTCAGACTCCCTGGCCTTGGCATAGGAGTTGTCAGGCGAAGATGCCGGTTCGGTCGAAGACTGCTGCTCGACGGGTTTTGTCGCCTGCGGAAGCGGCGGAGCCGGTTTGGGCGGCTCGACCGCGGCCGTCGTCTGCGGAGGCGGCGCTGCCGCGGGTTCAGCGCTTGCCTGGGTGGTCGGCACATCAGGCTTGGTTTCGGGCTTAACTTCAGGCCTGGCGTCACCCTGCGCCTGTGCCGGCGCCGCGATCATCGCACCGAAGGATTGCGATCCCGTAAGATATTGCACGCGCTCCGACGGCGCACTCGTTGTGGCCGGCTTGGCGGCTTCCGCGCGCCGTTCCATCTTGCTCGTGTCCGGGCCCTGCTTGGGCGCGATCGGATGCATGATATTGCCGGCGACGATGCCGCCGCCGAGACCAATGGCGATAGCGGCGACGATCGATCCGGCACCGACGAAATAGGCTGTCGAGGCGCGCATTTGGCCCACTCCCTGTTTGGAGCGGGCAACGCCTGTCGATTACCGGATGTTCCTGATGAGCGCGCGGTTCCTCTGAGGAACTCTAGCTTCAGATCTGCTGCGCGACCTTCTCGAGCCCGATGATGCGGGCGAGCTTGCGCACTTCTTCCTTCTGGTCGTCACGCAGTTGGAACAGCAGCGGCATTGCGGCTGACTTCAACTGCTGAACCTCGTCGCAGTTCGGATCGATCTGCACGTTCGGGCCGTTCGGATTGGAGAGCTTGTTCGCCGAGATCTTGCGGACGACGTTGCGCAGCGCCGACTCGACCGAAGGCCAGTAATATTCCTGCGACGACGACAGCTTCAGCCGATCCCTGATGCCGGCGATCTGCACCTCGGAGAGCAGCGAATAGGTCTTTTGCGGCTGCGGCTTTGCGACGGGCTTCGGCTTCGGCGCAGCCTCGATGGCGGCGGTGGTTTCCGCAGGAGCGGGCGCCTCGTTCGCGCTGGCCGATGAAGCCGATTTGGGCATCGGGAAATCGGACGGGGTTGCCGCGGCGAAGGCCTGGCGCAGCGGCTCGGTCAGCACGGGGGCCTGGGACAGCCGGTCGGCGGGAACCTGCACCGGATCGATCGCGGCCGACGCCAGCGCCAGCGTCGGAACCAGCCGGTCGGCCTTGGCGGCGCGATTGGCGGCGAGCGGCTTCGGCGGGGCCTGGGTGATCATCTCGGCACTGACGCTGGGCACGCTGTCGCGCCCGAGGATGGCAGTGGTGGCGGCGCCGAGGACGAGGAAACAGGTCAGCACAATGAGGGTGATGGCTCTGGACAAACGTCTCTCCGGAAGAACCGCTTCACGATGTTGTCAACGGTGCCCGGCAAAAGGGCACGAAATAAGGCTTGAGTGTGCCTTTGCGGCGACAATCACCAAGCCTGCGGCGACGAGGCCAAAAAGCCGAATGAAATCAGGCAGCTGCGGCCAGATCGTAGGCGTCCTGGATGTCGGCGACGATCTCCGAGGCCTCCCAGACGGCGCGGGGCTCGACCGATTGCAGCGTCACCGTCCAATTGCCGCCCCGGCGGGTGCGGGGGACGCTGACGATGTCGAAGCGAACATTGCGGCAGAGCGGGTGGCGAGCCAGAGCATGCGCGACGCGGACGCGGATCTCGTCCAGCGTTGCGGCTGTCTTGCTGTTGAGAAAATCGAAATCCATCGCCTGTCCCTCTCGTCCTGATTGGCGGCCGTGAGGGGGATTCTTGGCGGGCGATGGTTAATCTGCCGTTAAGTGCGGGCTTACGGAGCCATGCGGGATTAACCGTGCTGGGCGGCACGGAACGCTATCGCCCCGTCGCCTCACGGTATTCGGCGGCCGTCCGGGCCACGAGATCGTCGACAGCCACCACCTCGGTGACGCCGGACGTCGAATGTCCGCCGCTCCAGATGTCGCGCCAGCGTTTGGGGCGGTTCTCACGCCCGCCGACGTCGATGTCCTTGCCGATGTCGATGGCGCCGCGCGCCGGGAGATCATCAGGATCGAGCCCGGCGGCGACGATCGACGGCTTCAGCATGCTGGTCTGCAGGCCCGTGAAGGCGGTGGTCAGCAGAATGTCGTCGGCGCTGCTCTCGACCAGCATCTGCTTGTGGCGTTCGTCCGCCATGCTCTCGCGCGTCGCGATGAACTTCGTGCCCATGTAGCCGAGATCGCAGCCGAGCACCTCGGCCGCGTGCAGCGCGTGGCCGTCGCCGATGCCGCCGGCGAGCACGATGATGCCATCGTAGAACGCGCGCACGGCGCGGACGAAGGCGAACGGGTTGAGCCAGCCGGTCTGTCCGCCCGCGCCCGCGGTGAGCAGCACCAATCCATCGGCGCCTGCCGCCGCCGCGCGTTCGGCGTGGCGGATCGAGGCAACATCCGCCAGCACCAATGCACCCGCATCATGCAACGGCTTCAACACCGGCGCCGGCGAGCCGACCGATGTGATGACGATCTCGGGCCCGTGCTTGAGCAGCACGGCAAGATCCTGCTCCAGCCGCGCGTTGGAGCGATGCACGATCAAATTCGGACAGAGCGGCGCAGCCTTGCGGCCGGTCTGATCCTCGTGTGCACGCAACCGCGTCGCGATCTCGGTGAGCCAGTCGTCGAGCTGTTCCGTGCTGCGGCAATTCACGGTGGGAAAGCTACCGATCACGCCGTTGCGGCAGGCTGCGACCATCAGTTCGACGCCCGACACCAGAAACATCGGCGCCGCGATCAAGGGGAGGCCGAGACGATCGCGAAAACGTTGAAGTCGATCGGATGTCACGCAAATCTCCCGCGCGGGCTTTGTCGTTCCATCCCGCATTCGCTGTGCTAGCCTTGCGCGCAAACATTGGCACGACACAAGCCGATGACAAAGCAACGAGGAAACATATGTCCGATCCGCTCCACGCATCGTCACCGACTTGTGCGCAGACGCTACGGGCGTTGGCGCGCTATCCTGGCCGCACGGCGTTCGCATGGCCCGGCGGATCGCTGAGCTATCAGGGCACGCTCGATCTGATCGGACGCATCCAGGGCGTATTCATGCGGCTCGGCTTGCAGCCCGGCGCCCGCGTCGCCTTCCTCACCGCGAACCGCGCCGACACCTGGTGCGCCGGTGTCGCCGCGCAATTGTCGCGATGCTGCACGACCTGGCTGCATCCGCTGGGATCGGAGAGCGACCAGTTGTTTCAGCTCGAAGATTCCGAAGCGGACGTGCTGGTGGTCGATGTGGCCGCCTTCCGTGATCGCGGCGGCGAGCTCGCTACGAAGGCAACCCGCCTCAAGGCGGTCTTCACGATGGGGCCGGCCGACTACGGCGTCGACCTCTTGCACGCGATCGAGGGCGCGGGACAGGCCAGCGCGCGGTGCCTCGCAAATCTCGATGATCTCTCCACGCTCAACTACACCGGCGGCACGACAGGAAAATCCAAGGGCGCGCTGCGTTATCATCGCGAGAACGCCGGTGCGGCCGGCGCCATCCTCGCCGATTTCGAGATCCCCGACGCCGCGCGCTATCTCACCGTCGCCCCGATCAGCCACGTCGCCGGCACAAAGGTGCTGCCGACGCTGATGCGCGGCGGCACCGTGCACATGCTGAAAGGCTTCGATCCCGAGGCCGTGCTGGCAACGATCGCGCGCGAGCGCATCAACTTCACGCTGTTCGTGCCGACCATGATCTATGTGCTGCTCGATCATCCCGCGCTTGATAAGACCGATCTCTCCTCGCTCGAGCTCGTGCTCTACGGCGCGTCGGCGATGTCGCCGAGCCGGCTGGTCGAAGGCATCGAGCGTATCGGACCGGTGTTCTCGCAACTCTACGGCCAGACCGAATGCTATCCGGTCTCGGTATTGCGGAAGAAGGATCACGATCCCAGGACGCCGGAATTATTCCTGTCCTGCGGTTTCCCGATCGCAGCGTGCGAGGTCAAAATCCTCGACGACGACGATCAGGAGGTGCAGACGGGTGAAGCCGGCGAGATCTGCGTGCGCGCGCCGCATGTGATGGCTGAGTACTGGAAGCGGCCCGACATCACCGCGGAGACGTTGAAGAACGGCTGGGTCCACACCGGCGACATCGCGCGCCAGGACGAGCGCGGCTACATGTTCATTCTCGATCGCAAGAAGGACATGATCGTCACCGGCGGCTTCAACATCTTTCCGCGCGAGGTGGAGGACGTGCTGTCGCAACATGCCGATGTCGCGATGGTCGCCGTGGTCGGCGTGCCAGACGAAAAATGGGGCGAAGCGGTCACGGCCATCGTCGTGCCGCGCGAGGGCGCCAAGCCCGATCCGGACGAGCTGATCAATCTGGTGCGGACGCGAAAGGGTTCCGCGCATGCGCCGAAACAGATCCAGTTCGTCAAGCAGCTGCCGATGACCGGAGTCGGCAAGGTCGACAAGAAGGTGCTGCGCGCCGGCTTCTGGAGCGGGCGCGACCGGATGGTCGGGTAATCTTCCTGATTGCAGCGACGGGTTCGGAATACACGTATCGCGCGAAATGGCGGGAATGATCAGCATTCCCATCCGGGATTCTACGGAGCTGTTGTGGCCGCGGCACCACAATGCGTGACGGAGTACGTGCCCGTGGCGACCGCCCGATTGCAGGCGAATCAAGGAATCAAATAGACCGCTATTGGGGCTGGGAAGCGGAGTAAGCAATGAGAGTCGCTTCCCTGGAAAGTGCAGTCGCCGCGATCACGTTGATCACGGCTATCGTCGTGGTGCTGTGGGAGATCAAGATCTTCTACGGAGTGTGAACTGGCAGGATGCCCTGGTCCAGCACGGCCATGCATCCCTTCCGCGGCGGCGGAAGCCTGCCGTTCAATCGGCCCACGCAGCAACCGCGGCGCATGCCGCAACGCTCAACGCTTCTCGATCACCAAACTCTGCACCGCGCGGCCAAAATAGCCTTGGCGGTCAGCGAGCCGCGACATCGCGAGGCCCGCGCCATCAGGGCCGATCCAGGATTCGCCGTCGAGCAGGATCCAGTCGCCGATCGGCTGACGCGCCAGGCTCACCGAGAGGTCGGCGTTGATGTAGGTCCAGGTGCGGAAGTCGAGCGTCGAAGCGGTGCCGTTGGAGAAATCGGCGGCGACCACGGCTCGCATCGCCTGCGAAACCACCTCGCCTTCGACCAGCGGATGGTCGAGGCGAAACCAGATCGCGCCGGCACCGGCCTGGCCGAAACGGCCGCGCGCGGCGCGCATCGACATCATTCCCGCGAACGGACTGGTCGCACCGTGGCCGTCCTCGACCAGCGAGTCCTCCGGCGACGGCAGCGTGACCGGCAACTCCCTGACGTCGTCGGGCAGCGGCTGTGACTGCTGCTTGATCTTGAGCACGGTGGCGCCGACGACCTGCACGCCGTCGGCAAGCAGCTTGATCTCGCAGAGCTGGATCTTGCGGCCCTCGCGCAACACTTTGCTCTCGATCGCGAGCGGCGCCACCGGCACCGGGCGCATCAGATCGATGGTGACACGCGCGATATGCATCGGCACGGGCGTCGGAATCCGCTCCGCCGCCCACGTCACCAACGCCGATGGCGCCGAGCCGTGCTGCATGCGCCGGTCCCACGGACCGGCGGCATCGGGGCTGGTGACGACGCTGTTGCCGTCGACACGGTAGATGGCGGGCATTGCGACAGCCATCATAGCGGCGGATCAACCGCCTCGTCGTATTCCTTCTTGAAGCGCGCGATCAGATCGGCGGCGGGCAAGATGCCCTCGACGCTGCCGATGCCCTGGCCGGAGCCCCAGATTTCCTTCCAGGCCTTCGGCTTGGCGCGCTCGCCGGAGGCGTCGGTGCCGAAGTTCATCTTGGAGGGATCGGATGTCGGCAGGTTTTCCGGATCCATGCCGGCGGCGAGGATCGACGGCTTCAGGTAATTGCCGTGCACGCCGGTGAAGAGGTTGGAATAGACGATGTCGTCGGCCGTCGAGCCCGCGATCATCTCCTTGTACTTCTCGACCGCGTTGGCTTCCTTGGTGGCGATGAAGGCCGAGCCGATATAGGCGAAGTCGGCACCGAGGATGCGCGCGGCACGGATCGCCTTGCCGTTGCCGATGGCGCCCGACAGCGCGATCGGACCGTCAAACCACTTGCGGGTTTCGGCAACGAAGGCGAGCGGCGAGATGGTGCCGGCATGGCCGCCGGCGCCGGCCGCGACCAGGATCAGGCCGTCGGCGCCCTTCTCGATCGCCTTGTGGGCGAACTTCTGATTGATCACGTCGTGGAAGACGATGCCGCCCCAGCCGTGAACGGCTTGATTGAGCTCCTCGCGCGCGCCGAGCGAGGAGATGATCATCGGCACCTTGTACTTGGCGCAGAGCTGCATGTCGTGGTCGAGCCGGTTGTTCGACTTGTGCACGATCTGGTTGACCGCAAACGGCGCCGACGGCTTGTCGGGATGGGCGCGGTCGTAGGCGGCGAGTTCCTCGGTGATCCGCGCCAGCCATTCGTCGAGCAATTCCGGCGGCCGCGCGTTCAGAGACGGGAAAGAGCCGACCACACCGGCCTTGCACTGCGCGATCACGAGGTCGGGCACCGAGATGATGAAGAGCGGCGAACCGATCACGGGGATCGACAGGCGTCCCTTGAACAGAGCAGGCATGGACATTGCGGAGCGATCCTTTGCTGACAGACGCATTGAAGGTTGGGGGCCATACCAACAAGGCAATCTTTCCACTGTCAAGTATTGCGTTTTGGCGCCGTGGCGGACGCCGTTACCGCAATTCCAACGCGCGGAATTCCTGCTTCACCTCTCCCATGGGGAGAGGTCGAATTGCGTAGCAATTCGGGTGAGGGGATCAAGTCCACGAGCAAGCGAAACCCCTCACCCGGCGCTGCGCGCCGACCTCTCCCTATGGGAGAGGTGTGGCACCATCAGCGCCGCAACGGAATCACCCAACCAAATCCGGATTGATCAGCCGCTCGAACGAGAACATCTCGTCCCATTTTTCCTGCGTCAGCAGCTTGCGTTCGGTCACCACGATCTGGTGCAGCGACTTGCCGCTCTTGTAGCCCTCGCGCGCGATCTCGGCGCATTGCTTGTAGCCGAGCAGCGGCTTCAGCACGGTGACGATGCCGAGCGAGTTCAGCACCATGTTGCGGGTGTGCTCCTCGTTGGCGGTGATGCCGACGACGCAATTCTCGCGCAGGCTGTTGACCGCGCGCTCCATGGTGCGGATCGAGAAGAACAGCGCAAACGAGATCACCGGCTCCATCACGTTGAGCTGGAGCTGACCGGCACTCGCAGCAAGCGTCACGGTGGTGTCGAGCCCGATGACGAGGAAGCTGGTCTGGTTGACGACCTCGGGGATCACGGGGTTGACCTTGCCCGGCATGATCGAGGAGCCCGGCTGCAATTGCGGCAGGTTGATCTCGTTGAAGCCGGCGCGCGGGCCCGAGGCGAGCAGGCGGATGTCGTTGCAGATTTTCGTCAGCTTGCTCGCGGTGCGCTTCAGCACGCCGGAGAGCTGAACATAGGCGCCGGTGTCCGAGGTCGCCTCGACGAGATCGCCGGCGAGAATGAAGTCGACGCCGGTCAGCGCACTCAGATGCCGGACCGCGAGCTTGGGATAACCAATCGCCGCGGTGACGGAGGTACCGATCGCGGTGGCGCCGAGATTGATCTCGCGCAGCAGCGCGCGCGCCTCCGAGATGCGGTCGACCTCTTCGCCGATCGTGGTGCCCCATCCCCGGAATTCGGCGCCAAGCGACATCGGCACGGCATCCTGAAGATGGGTGCGGCCCATCTTCAGCACGCGTTCGAACTCGCGGCCCTTGGCGAAGAAGGCCTCCTGGAGCTGGCGCAGCGCCGTCATGTAGCTCTCGAGCCGCAGGATCAGCGCGAGCCGGAACGCGGTCGGATAGGTGTCGTTGGTGGACTGGCCGTAATTGACGTGGTCGTTCGGACTGACGTGCTGGTATTCGCCCTTGTGGAAGCCGAGCGATTCCAGCGCGAGGTTGGCGATCACCTCGTTGGCGTTCATGTTGGTCGAGGTGCCGGCGCCGCCCTGGATGAAGTCGGTGACGAACTGGTCCATCATGTCGCCGGCGATGACACGGTCGCAGCCGAGGATGATCGCATCCGCGACCTTCGTGTCGATCGCGCCGAGATCGCGGTTGGCCATCGCTGCGGCTTTCTTCACGTAACCCAGCGCCTTCACGAAGTAAGGCTCCTGGTTCATGGGAATGCCGGTGATGTGGAAGTTCTCCTTACCCCGGATGGTCTGGACACCGTAGTAGATGTCGTCGGCGATCTCACGCTGTCCGAGGAAGTCCTGCTCCGTGCGGCTCATGGGCACTCCTTGCTGCTCGCGCGCGGCGTCAGTTCTGGCATAGCGCGCTGGTGACGACGGTATCGGTGCGGCAATCATCCGGTTTGCGTTGCCTGCCCGGAATGAGAACCTTGGCCGAGCACTTCTCGGCTGAATCGGTGTTGAGGCTCTTGCCTTCCTGGTAGCCCTTGCTCTGGCAGAGCTGGTTGGCTGCGAGCTTGCAGTCGGCCCCGCCGTTCGACGAGACCGGACAGGCCACGCGCCCCGACACCATGGTGGACGGCCGCGCCAGGCGCGACAGATCGTTCATGGTCTCGCTCGGGCTTTTGATCGGTGGCAGGATCGAGGGCAGCTTGTCGAACAGCTTGCCCATTTCATTGATCAGCCCGGGGTTTTCAGAAGGCGCGGGCGTCGACGGCGGCGGCGCAGCCTGCGGCCCCTGCTCCTGCAACCCGAGCGACGGCGGCGCCGATTGCGCCCACCCGATCCCGCCGGCACCGGGCAGGAGCAGCAGCACCGCTGAGATCAGCGTCCCGAGCCGCACTGCCGGGTTTCCGGATCGAACCATCATAGGGACAACCGTAACCGAAGCCGGCGCGGCGTGAAAGCGTTGCGGATCTCAGTCCTAGATCAGCTTGCCTAGATCAGCTTGATCGCCACCACGAAGCCGAGCACCAGCACCGCGGCGCCGAGCGCCACCCACAATCCGAGATGCTCCTCGAGCTTGTGCCGGATCCAGTCGCCGTAGCGGTTGAGCAGGATCGCCACGATGAAGAAGCGGCCGCCGCGCGCGACGATCGAGCACAGGACGAAAAGGACGAGATTGTAGCCGGCAAAGCCCGAGGTGATGGTGACGAGCTTGTAGGGGATCGGCGTCAGGCCCTTGAGCAGGATGATCACCGCGCCCCACTCCGCGTAGGAGGCGCGGAAGGCATCGACCTTGTCGCCGAGACCGTAGACCTGGATCAGCCAGTGACCGACCGAGTCGAACAGCAGCGCGCCGATGGCGTAGCCGAGCAGGCCGCCGATCACCGAGGTGGCCGTGCAGATCGCGGCATAGAGCCAGGCGCGCTGTGGGCGCGCCAGCGACATCGGGATCAGCATCACGTCCGGGGGAACGGGAAAGAAGGAGCTTTCGGCAAAAGCCACGGCCCCCATGATCCAGAGCGCGTAAGGCTTGTGGGCGGCGTCGATGCACCAGTCGTAGATACGTTTCAGCATGGCGCCGCGATGAAGCACCATGGGACGGATTTGTCCATCGCCAGTTTTGTGACGATTTAGTGCCGCTTGCGCGCCGCGCGGCCTTCGAGGGCGACAATTGGCCGCCGGGCCGAGATACCCGCTGACGCGACTTTGGGCAGCTTCGCCGGCGACTTCGGCAGCTTTTCGGCAATGCCCAACATGTCCTCACGCCGCGACATTTCACGCCAGACGTCTTCGGGGCGCACGCCGGCGGAAGCCCAGAGCACGGTGAGATTGTAGAGCAGATCGGCACTTTCCCGGACCACGGCCTCGGTGTCGCCGTTGACCGCATCGATCACGACCTCGATCGCCTCTTCGGCCAGTTTCTTCGCCATTTTGGAGGGCCCACGCTGAAACAGCCGGGCAGTGCGCGATGTTGCCGGATCAAGGTCCCTGGCCGCGAGCACAGCCAGATATAGCCGCTCAAGCGAATCACTCATGTACGCAAAACTACTCTAAACAAACGGTCGACGCGTTAACGGTTGACAATAAAGGACAAAAAAGGCCGGCGCGGCAAGCGCGCCGGCCTTTCGTGGTCAATGACTTACCAACAACCGGCGCCGCTTCGGCTGCAGCTGGCGAAGGGGTCGCGGCCGACGCTGCCATTGCCCGGGTATTCGCGGCTGCCCGGGCCGGTGTACGGGCCATGGTAGTAGACGGGGCCCTCATCGTAATAGACCGGACCGGGACCGTAATAAGCGGGAGCGTCGTAGGCGTAGGCGTCACGGGTCGCGGCGATCGCAAGCCCGGTGCCGATGGCGCCGGCAATGGCCGCGCCGGCGAAGGCCGCACCGCCACCACCATGCCAGTGGCGACCGCCTGCGAACGATGCGGTGGGGGCGACGGTGGTCAGCGCCAGCACCGCGGCGGTGGCGAGAACGGCCTTGCGGCCGGCAAGTTTCGAAAATCGGTCAAACATCGCTGGGACCCTCCTTGGGACCGTCATTGGTGCCTCGAGACAGGCTCATGTCTTCCAAACACCCGCAGCCCATGTTGGGTTCCCAAACCCGAACGGGAGATGAATGGGGCTGCGTGATCATGACGCAACCACCGCTCATCTACCGTTCAGGTTGAGGCGATCAGAGTTGTCCGCGGCCGGCGCTGCGAGCGTCACGAAACCACAACAATGCGGAACCGGCGCGACCGATGGTTGGAATCAAGACGATCGTCTCTCACGTCCTGTTGGTCCTCTCGCTCGTGCTTGCCGCACGCGACGTCCATGCGACCGAGAGCGCCGCGCCGTCTGTGGCAATCCACCTCACCTTCGACCGACCGGTCGATGCGAGCATGGCGCCGTTCTTCATGGCCGCGAAGGACGGCCAGTTCGGCGCCGAGCACCTCAACGTCTCCTTCAACAGCGCGGCCGGCTCGCCGGAGGCACTTGCGCGCGTTGCGAAAGGCGATAGCGAGCTCGCGCTCGTCGACATCAACGAGCTCATTCGCTTTCGCGACAAGGCCGACGTGCCGACGGTCAAGGCGGTGTTCGTGCTGTTCAACCGCGCGCCTTACGCGATCGTCGCCCGCAAGAGCCGCGGCATCCATCTGCTCTCCGATCTCGACGGCAAGACCATCGGCGTCGCCGACAGCGATCTTTCGATCCGGCTGTGGCCGGCGCTGGCCCGGCAGAACGGCATCGACGTCTCGCGCGTGAAATTCTTCAAGATGAGCGCGGCGGTGCGCGAGCCGGTGCTCTCGGCGGGACAGGTCGACGCCGTCGCCGGCTTCTCCTATCTCTCGGCGGTGAATTTGCGCGACCGCGGCGTGCCGGCCGACGACCTCGCCGTGCTGCGCTATGCCGACTATGGCTGCGAGGCCTACGGTTTTGCGGTCGTCGCCAATCCCGCCTTCGCTGCGGCGAAGCCGGATGCGGTGAAAGGTTTTGTCCGCGCGCTGATTGCGGGCATCAACGCCACTGCGAAGGAGCCGGCGCGCGCGGCGGACGAGGCCGCCGGCCGCATCGACGACGGCGACCGCGACCTCGAGCTCGCGCGCCTACGCACGGTGCTCGCCGACAACATCCTGACCGACGAGGTCCGGCGTAACGGCCTCGGCGGCGTCGACCCGGCACGCCTGGAGCGCGCGATCGACCAGATCGCGGAAGATTTCAGATTCCGCAAGCGTCCGGCGGCGGGCGACATCTTCGACGACCGGTTCCTGCCGCCGGTCGAAAGCCGGCTCATCAATTGAGCAAAACCGGCAGCTTCTGCTGTATCTCGCGGGCAATCCCTGCTTAGAATATCGGATCCCTGACCCGCCCGAGTTCTTCGCCCGCATGCCCATCCTCCGACTCTACACCCGCGTTCTCGAGCTGCTCGGCAAGGAGGCGCGCCTTGGCTGGCTGCTGGCGTTCGCCAACCTCCTGCTGGCGGGTTCACAATTCGCCGAGCCGGTGCTGTTCGGCCGGATCGTCGATGTGCTCTCCGGCAAGACGGTCGCGGGCTCGAACTCGGCCTGGCCGTTCCTGATGGCATGGGTCGCGTTCGGATTGTTCACCATCGCCTGCAGCGCGCTGGTGGCCTTGCAGGCCGACCGTCTCTCCCACCGCCAGCGCCAGGCGGTGCTGACCAGCTATTTCGAGCACATCCTGCAGCTGCCGCTGACGTTCCATTCCGGCACGCATTCGGGCCGGCTGATGAAGGTGATGCTCAACGGCACGGACGCGCTGTGGCGGCTCTGGCTCGGCTTCTTCCGCGAGCACTTTGCCGCCATCCTGTCGGTGGTGGTGCTGCTGCCGCTGTCGCTGTACCTGAACTGGCGGCTGGCGATCCTGCTGTTCGTGCTCTGCGTCGTCTTCACCGCGCTGACCACCTTCGTGGTGCGCAAGACCTTCGGCATGCAGATGGCGGTCGAGGAGCAGTATAGCGAGCTGTCCGCGCGCGCCTCCGACGCGCTCGGCAACGTCGCGCTGGTGCAGAGCTTTGTGCGCGTCGAGTCCGAGGTGCAGGGGTTGCGCTCGGTCGCCGACCAGCTGCTCGCGGCGCAAATGCCGGTGCTGTCATGGTGGGCGCTCGTCACTGTGATCACGCGCGCCTCCACCACCATCACCGTGCTCGCGATCTTCACGCTCGGCATCGCCCTGCACGACCAGGGCCTCACCTCGGTCGGCGAGATCGTGATGTTCGTGAGCTTCGCGACGCTGCTGATCCAGAAGCTCGAGCAGGTCGTGAGCTTCATCAACAACGTGTTCATGGAAGCGCCGCGCCTGCGCGAGTTCTTCAACGTGCTCGATGCCGTGCCTGCGGTGCACGACCGGCCCGACGCGATCGATGCGGGGCGCCTCTCCGGCCTCGTCGAGTTCAACGACGTCACCTTCTCCTATGACGGCAAGCGGCCGGCGATCGAGGATCTCTCCTTCACCGCGCTGCCCGGCCAGACCATCGCGCTGGTCGGCCCGACCGGCGCCGGCAAATCGACCGCGATTGCGCTCTTGCATCGCGCCTTCGATCCGCAATCCGGAATCATCAGGATCGACGGCATGGACGTGCGCGGCGTCACGCTGACATCGCTGCGGCGAAATATCGGAGTCGTGTTCCAGGAAGCGCTGCTGTTCAACCGCTCGATCGCCGAGAATCTGCGCGTCGGCAAGCCTGACGCGACCGAGGCCGAGATGCGCAAGGCCGCCGAGCGTGCGCAGGCGATCGAATTCATCGAACGCAGCGGCGGCTTCGAGACCAACGCCGGCGAGCGTGGCCGCATGCTGTCCGGCGGCGAGCGGCAACGGCTGTCGATCGCCCGGGCGCTGCTGAAGGACCCGCCGATCCTGATCCTGGACGAGGCGACCAGCGCGCTCGATGCGGTCACCGAGGCCAAGGTGAACGCTGCTCTCGATGAAGTGATGAAGGGCCGCACCACCTTCGTGATCGCCCACCGTCTCTCCACCATCCGCAATGCCACGCGGATCCTGGTGTTCCAGAACGGCCGGGTGATCGAAAGCGGAACTTTCGATGAACTCGTGGCCAAAGGCGGCCATTTTGCCGAGCTCGCCAAGGCCCAGTTCATGGTGCAGGAACATGCGAAGGCTGGCGTTGCCGCCGAGGCCGCGGCCTCTGCCGCCAAATCCCCTTAGCAAGTCCCCGCAGCACCGTCGAAATTCGGCCTATTTCGTTGCGGAATACCCGGCCGAAGCCCCTATTCTCGACGCAAGAGCCGGTATAGGTTTGCGCTGCCGCGAGCGGCGGCGCTGGATTTCAGAACCGAACAGAGATCACGAGATCCCGACCGGAACCGGCGGATCTCCAAGGACCGGAATCGGATAGTGCACGCCTTTCGCCCGCTGCTTCGCAAGCCCCTGTTCAACCTGTTGGCCGCGGCTCTCGCAGTCGGCGCGCTGCTCGCACCGCGCATCGCAAACGCAGAGGCGCTGCTTCTGATCGAAGCCGACAGCGGCAAGGTGCTGCAGGCGGACAACGCAACGATCCCCTGGTATCCGGCCTCCGTCACCAAGATCATGACCGCCTATGTGACGTTGAAGGCGGTGAAGGACGGCAAGATCACGCTCGACACGCTGCTGACGGTGTCGCCGACGGCCGCCTCGCAGTCGCCCTCGAAGATGGGCCTCCGTCCGGGAACACAGCTCACCGTCGACAACGCGCTGAAGATGATGATGGTCAAGTCGGCGAACGACATGGCCGTGGTGCTCGCCGAAGGCCTCGGCGGCTCGATCGACGGCTTCTCCGTGATGATGAACGACACCGCGAAGAAGCTCGGCATGACGCAGACGAACTACGTCAATCCGAACGGCCTGCCTGCGGACGGACACGTCACCTCGGCCCGCGACCTCGGCATTCTCGCCCGCTCGTTCCTGCGCGACCTGCCGGAATACGAGTACTTCGTGCACATTCCGGCGATCCGCTTCGGCAAGCGCGTCACCGGTAATTTCAACAAGCTGATCGGCCGCTATCCCGGTGCCGACGGTTTCAAGACCGGCTTCATCTGCGCTTCCGGCTACAACCTGGTGGCCTCCGCGACGCGCAACGGCCGCCGCCTGATCGCGGTGGTGCTTGGCGCCAATTCCGGCACCGCGCGCGCGGTGAAGGCGGCGCAGCTGCTGGAGCGCGGCTTCAGCCAGGACAATCTGTCGTGGCTGCGGCCCTCGCTCGGCACCGTCGAGAACCTCGTGCCTGTCGACGCCTCGCCGCCGAACCTGCGCGAGGAGATGTGCGGCGGTCACCGCAAGCGGCCGGCCAGTGACGACGACGATGCGCTGATCGCGACCAACGGCACCGGCAGCGGCTCCTTAACCGGCGGCGCCGCCCCGGTGACGTTCTTCACCGCCGGCCTCCAGCCGCCGCTGATGAAGGCGTCCGAGCTGATGGCCTCGGCCCCGGAAGCTGCAGAGCCCGTGGTGGTCTACACCGGCCCAACCCGCACCGGCGCGGCCCTGGTCGCGGCGGTCGCGGCCGACAGCGATCAGCAGACCCCGCCGAAGGCGCGTGGCAAGAAGTCGCGTACCGCCAAGAAGCCCGACGCCGGCAGCGATGCCAAAACGGCCGCGGCGAAACCGGCGGCCGCCAAGCCTGACGCGGCTGCCAAGACAGATGCCAAGACCGCGGCAAAGCCGACGGCAAGCAAGCACGCGGCGGCCAAGCCTGCGGATAAGCCGGCGGCGAGCGGCGATCAGGCCGCAAAGCCCGCCAAGCCCAAGGCGGCCACCAAGCCGAAGCCTGCGCCCAACAACAGCTAGGTTAACACTGCAGTCCCGTTGACGCGCGAGCCGCACTTCGCACATGCGGCAGCGACTTGCGACGATTCCAGTAGCCACTCTCCGGCCTTTGCCCTAAGCCTCGACCGCTTGCCAGCCGTTCCGGCAGGCTCGATACTGCCGGCAATGAGGCAAGCCCGAGACACAACGGGCTCTGGTATAAGAGAGGGGAGTTTCCATGGAGCGCATCTGGCTCAAGCAATATCCGCCCGGCGTGCCCGCTGATATCGAGCCGACGCAATACGCATCGCTGGTCGACCTCTTGGAGGAGAGCTTCACCAAGTTCGCCGACCGCAAGGCGTTCATCTGCATGGACAAGGCGATCAGCTATCGCGACCTCGACCAGATGTCGCTGGCGCTCGCCGCTTACCTGCAGGGTCGCGGTCTGCAGCGCGGCGCGCGCGTCGCGATCATGATGCCGAACGTGCTGCAATATCCGGTCGCCACCGCCGCGGTGCTGCGCGCCGGTTTTGCCGTCGTCAACGTCAATCCGCTCTACACCCCGCGCGAGCTCGAGCATCAGCTCAAGGATTCCGGCGCCGAAGCCATCATCGTGCTGGAGAACTTTGCGCACACCGTCGAGCAGGTGGTCGCGAAGACGCCGGTCAAGCATGTCATCGTCGCCAGCATGGGCGATCTGCTCGGCTTCAAGGGCGTGATCGTCAATGTCGTCGTCCGCCGCGTCAAGAAGATGGTGCCGGCCTGGTCGCTGCCGGGCGCGGTCTCGTTCAACGACGCGCTGTCGGCCGGACGTGGCCAGACCTTCAACAAGCCGAAGCTGTCGCCCGGCGACGTCGCCTTCCTGCAATATACCGGCGGCACCACCGGCGTTTCCAAGGGCGCCACGCTGCTTCACCGCAACATCGTCGCCAACGTGCTGCAGAACGACGCCTGGCTGCAGCCGGCACTCAATGCGCCGCCGCATGTCGAGCAGCTGATGATCGTCTGCGCGCTGCCGCTCTATCACATCTTCGCGCTGACGGCCTGCTACCTGCTCGCGGTGCGCGCCGGCGGCTGCAATCTCCTGATCCCCAACCCGCGCGACATCGCGGGCTTCGTCAAGGAGCTCGCAAAATACCAGGTCAACAGCTTCCCGGCCGTCAACACGCTCTACAACGGCCTCATGCATCATCCTGATTTCAAGAAGCTCGACTTCTCCAAGCTGAAGATATCGAACGGCGGCGGCATGGCGGTGCAGCGCCCGGTGGCCGAGCAGTGGAAAAACGTGACCGGCTGCTTCATCGCCGAGGGCTACGGCCTGTCCGAGACCTCGCCGACGCTGACGTGCAATCCCGCGACCACGACCGAATTCTCCGGATCGATCGGCATTCCCGTGCCCTCGACCTGGATCTCGATCCGCGACGACGACGGCAACGAAGTCCCGCTCGGCCAGCCCGGCGAGATCTGCGCCAAGGGCCCGCAGGTGATGTCGGGCTACTGGAACAGGCCGGAGGAGACCGCGAAGGTCATGACTGCGGACGGCTATTTCCGCACCGGCGACATCGGCGTGATGGACGAGAAGGGCTTTACCAAGATCGTCGACCGCAAGAAGGACATGATCCTGGTCTCCGGCTTCAACGTCTATCCGAACGAGATCGAGGAAGTGATCGCGAGCCATCCGGGCGTGCTGGAATGCGCCGTGATCGGCGTTCCCGACAGCGGGTCCGGCGAAGCGGTGAAGGCCTTCGTGGTGAAGAAGGATCCGAACCTCACGGCCGAGGACGTCATCAAGTTCTGCCGCGAGCAGCTCACCGGCTACAAGGTGCCGAAGCAGATCGAATTCCGTGCCGACCTGCCCAAGACCAATGTCGGCAAGATCCTGCGCCGCGAGCTGCGCGACGAGAAGAAGGCCCAGGCGGCGTAAGCCGTCTTTTGCTGATGTCAGAGATCTCTCACGTGGCGCCAGCCGGCATTCTCGCCTTCTGGCGCGAGGCCGGTCGCGACGCCTGGTACAAGCGCAACGACGCTTTCGACGCCGAGGTCAGGCGTCGCTATCTCAATGTGTGGGAACAGGCCGCTGCCGGCCGGCTGGCGTCCTGGGAGGCCAGCGATGAGGGCACGCTGGCGCTCCTCATCGTGCTCGACCAGTTTCCCCGCAATATGTTTCGCGGTACGCAAGCGGCCTTTTCCAGCGACGCGCTGGCGCTCGACATTGCCCGGCGCGCCATCGAAAGGGGCGCCGGAGGCAGGGTCGATCCTGCCCTGCTCGAATTCCTCTATATGCCGCTGATGCATTCCGAGCATCTCGGCGACCAGGAGCATTGCGTCTCGCTGTTTCGCGGGACCGGCAACAAAGAGAGCCAGAAATCGGCCGCAGAGCACACCGAGATCATCCGCCGGTTCGGTCGCTTCCCTCACCGCAACAATGTCCTCGGCCGCGAAACCACGGCTGACGAACAGGCTTTCCTCGACGGCGGCGGTTTTGCCGGCTGATGACATAACGGTGAAGGGCTGAGGCCCTTACTGCTTCCCGCGCTGGCAATATTGTGCCTCCCGGCCGCACGGTCTACAAAGCGGGACCGATTTTCAGGGAGACTGACGATGGCGATCCAGACTGGCGACAAGCTGCCCGAGGCGAAATTCCGCGTGATGACGGCGGAAGGCCCGCAGGTGAAGACCACCGACGATATCTTCAAGGGCAAGAAGGTGGCGCTGTTCGCGGTGCCCGGCGCCTACACCGGCACCTGCCACAAGATGCATCTGCCGAGCATCTTCCTCAACGCCTATGCCATGAAGGACAAGGGCGTCGACACCATCGCGATCGTCTCCGTCAACGACGCCTTCGTCATGAACGCCTGGAAGCGCGACACCGACCAGCGCGACGAGGCGATCTTCCTCGCCGACGGCAATGCCGACTTCGCCAAGGCGATCGGCATGGAGCTCGATGCCTCCGGCAACGGCCTCGGCATCCGCTCCAAGCGCTACTCGATGCTGGTCGAGGACGGCGTGGTCAAGAAGCTGAACCTCGAAGCCATGCCCGGCAAGGTCGAGGTCTCCGGCGGCGATACGCTGCTGGGGCAGCTCTGAGCATCTCTTAGCGGCAAGAGACACTGTCATGCCCCGCGAAGGCGGGGCATCCAGTACGCCGAGGCGTCTCGGCTCAATCACAATTGTCTCTGGAATACTGGATCGCCCGCCTTCGCGGGCGATGACAGTTGGGCCACCGCGCCAACAGCGCGCCCTACTCCGTCACCCGCGCTTGTGTCCTCGCCTTCACGATCCCGTCGCGCGCGAGCTGGTCCGCCCGCTCGTTCTCCGGATGCCCGGCGTGGCCCTTGACCCAGTGCCAGCGCACCTCATGCGCCTTCAGCGCGGCATCGAGGCGCTGCCATAGCTCGACGTTCTTGACCGGCTTCTTGTCGGCGGTGCGCCAGCCGTTGCGCTTCCAGCCATGGATCCAGCCGGTGATGCCTTGCCGGACATATTGGCTGTCGGTGTAGAGATCGACGCTGCACGGCTTCTTCAGCGCCTCGAGCGCGGAGATCGCCGCCATCAATTCCATCTGGTTGTTGGTGGTGTGGCGCTCGCCGCCGTTCAGCTCTTTTTCCTTGTCGCCGAACTTCAGGATCGCGCCCCAGCCGCCGGGCCCGGGATTTCCCGAGCAGGCGCCGTCGGTATAGATCGTGACAACGGGACGCTCGCTCACGCGACCAATCCTGACGGCATCAGCCCATAGTCGCGCGCGCTGGAGACGCTCTGGTGGAAGCGCAGCTTGCGAAAATACTCCAGCGGATCCTTCGGCTTCACCAGCGCGCCCGGCGGCACGTTGAGCCAGTCGACCAGCCGCGTCAGCAGGAAGCGGATCGCAGCGCCACGCGCCAGCAGCGGCAGCGCAGCCTCTTCCGCCTCGGACAGCTTTCGCACACGGCCATAGGCGTTGAGAAAGGCGCGCGCCTTGGTGACGTTGAAGGAATGATCCGGCTCGAAACACCAGGCGTTCAGGCAGATCGCGACGTCATAGGCCAGCATGTCGTTGCAGGCGAAGGTGAAGTCGATGATGCCCGAGAGCTTGTCGCCGAGGAAGAAGACGTTGTCGTTGAAGAGGTCGGCGTGGATCACGCCCTCGGGCAGACTGGTCGGCCAGACGCCACCCGAGAGATAATCGAGCTCGGTCGCGAGGAACGCATGCAGGCCCGGCTGCACCTCGTCGGCGCGGTGCGCGGCGGCATCGAACAGCGGCCGCCAGCCCGCGACGGACAACGCGTTGGCACGCTTGATCGCAAAATTGGCGCCGGCCAGGTGCATCTTCGCCAGCCCCTCTCCGACACCGGCGCAATGGGTCGCGTTCGGCTTGCGCGGCCAGATGCCTTCGAGAAAGGTGATGATCGCAGCCGGCCGTCCCTGCAGCTCGTGCAGCGCCTCGCCGTCTCTCGCCTTCACCGGCAGCGGGCAGCTGACGCCGTGCTCGGCGAGATGCGTCATCAGTGCGAGGAAGAACGGCAGGTCGTTCTTCGCCACGCGCTTCTCATAGAGCGTGAGGATGAACGAGCCCTTGCTGGTGTGCAGCAGGAAGTTGGTGTTCTCGACGCCCTCGGCGATGCCCTTGTAGGAGAGCAACTCGCCGAGATCGTATTGCCTCAGGAAATCCGCAAGCTCGTCGGCGGCAACGTCGGTGTAGACCGCCATAAAGGTCTACTCGGCGGCGGCTTCGGGGCGCACCTGGCGCGGCAGCGGGAAGAACTCGTTCTCTTCCGCGGCCGAGACCGTCTCCACATGCAGCGTGTAGCGCTCGGCGAACGCGTCCATGATCTCCTCGACGATCACTTCCGGCGCCGACGCACCCGCGGTGATACCGAGGCTCGCGATGTTGCCGAACTTGTCCCAGTCGATGTCGGCGGCGCGCTGCGCCAGCACCGCGATCCTGCAGCCTTCGCGTTCGGCGACCTCACGCAGGCGCTGCGAGTTCGACGAATTGGGGGCGCCGACCACGATGAGCGCGTCGACCACCGGCGCCACCTTCTTCACCGCGAGCTGGCGGTTGGTGGTGGCGTAGCAAATGTCTTCCTTGTGCGGCCCGTTGATGTTCGGGAAGCGCTCCTTGAGCAGCGCCACGATCTCCGCGGTGTCGTCGATCGACAGCGTGGTCTGGGTCACGAAGGCGAGGTTGTTCGGATCCTTCGGCGAGATGGTCTTGGCGTCCTCGGCGGTCTCGATCAGGGTGACGGCGCCGACCGGCAACTGGCCGAGCGTGCCGACCACTTCGGGATGATGCGAATGGCCGATCAGGAAGATCTCGCGGCCGCGCTTGAAGTGGATCGCGGCCTCGCGGTGCACCTTGGTCACCAGCGGACAGGTCGCGTCGAGCGAAAACAGATTGCGGGACGTGGCATCGGCCGGAACCGACTTCGGCACGCCATGGGCCGAGAACACCACCGGCGCGGTGGTATTTTCCGGGATCTCCGCCAGCTCCTCGACGAAGATGGCGCCCTTCTTTTTCAACCCGTCGACGACGTATTTGTTGTGCACAATCTCATGGCGAACATAGACGGGGGCGCCGTATTTATCGAGCGCCCGTTCCACGGTGTCGATCGCCCGGACCACCCCGGCGCAGAAGCCGCGGGGAGAACAAAGCACGATCTTGAGGTCTGGTTTGGCTGACATTGAGCGATCTCGGGACCGAATCACCCATTCGCCTTCTGGCGGGGGACGGTCGATGGATGGAAAAGGGCCTAAAACGGTCGGCTTGGACGTTATAGCGACTTGAGAGGGAATTGGGCCCCCTTTCGGGCGCTGTCAAGGCACTATCTATAGCAGAACCATTGCGTGGCTACCCCCTCCGGGCTTATATAGCGCGAATTCCCTGTCATCGCTGATGACCACCGGTTTCGCCTCCAGAGGGGTGGGCGAAGCACAAAGGAGATTTGCCATGAGCAACGCACCTCTGATGCCCAAGGCGACCGCCGTCTGGCTGCTCGACAACACCGCGCTGACCTTCGACCAGGTCGCCGATTTCACCAAGATGCACCCCCTCGAGGTACGCGCGATCGCCGACGGTGACGCCGCGCAGGGCATCAAGGGCATGGACCCGATTTCGAACGGCCAGCTGACCCGCGAGGAGATCGAGAAGGGCGAGAGGAACCAAGACTACCGGCTCCGCCTCCAGGAGAGCAAGGTCGTGCTGCCGCCCCAGCCCAAGCGCAAGGGCCCGCGCTACACCCCGGTGTCGCGCCGCCACGAGCGCCCCAGCGCCATCCTCTGGCTGCTGCGCAGCCATCCGGAGCTCAAGGACGCCCAGGTCATGCGCCTGGTCGGCACCACCAAGAGCACGATCGCCAGCGTCCGCGACCGCACCCACTGGAACACCTCGCAGCTGACCCCGATCGACCCGGTCACCCTCGGCCTCTGCTCGCAGATCGAGCTCGATTTCGAAGTGGCGCGCGCGGCGAAGGAGAAGCCGATCGACGCAGCCTATGGCGGCGCCACCCTGCTGCCGGCATCCGAGACCACCAAGAAGGACGAGTACGAGCCGTCCGAGAAGTCGAGCGACGACCTCAACGTCGACGCCGTGTTCGCCAAGCTCAAGACCCTCGGCGGCAAGAAGCACGAGGAAGAGGAGGAGTAGTCCTCGCTCTTTCTTTCGTTGTCAGATGCAAACGCGGTGGGGAAACCTGCCGCGTTTTTGTTTGTGCCGCGACCACACTCTCCGCTGTCGTCCCGGCCTAGCGCGCAATTGCGCGCTAGGCCGGGACGACACGTGAGCTACGGATGGTTCAGCATGTATTCGCCAAGATTACGCTGACTTCTGTCGGCGCGGGCGATCGCCGCATTGCGCTGGACGTCGCGGTCCTTGCGGCAGGCCACATATTCCGGCGAGCCCTGAGCGTAACCGCGGCTCTGGCACACCGCATCATCGTCGTCGTTGCCCATTGCAACCGGCGTCTGGTAACGCGCCGAGCAGGCGGAGAGAGCGATGACGAGACCCACGGCAATGAGCAGCCGCGGCGCGGTGGCGAATGACATAGCAGGTCCCCTGTTGGCCGGCCCTGTTTAGCGCGGAATGCGGAGATTGTAAGTCCTGGCGCCGTTCCAGCTCGCTGTCATTCCCCGCGACCCGGCTACGCCAAGGCTTCGCCGAGGTTTCGGTCTTGGGCGCGCCGAAGCTTTAGCGTAGGCGGCAAGCGGGGAATCCAGTACACCGCGGCGGACATTGGGTTAGACAATTACCGCCGCGGAGTACTGGATCGCCCGCCTGCTCGGGCGATGACGGCGGAAGTTGGGGCAGCACCTCGCCCGCATGACGCTTCGCCTCACACCCGCCCCTTCAGCGCCTCGCCGATCTCGTCCAGCACCCTGGGGTCCTCGATCGTGGCGGGCATGGTCCAGGCCTCGCCGTCGGCGATCTTCTTGATGGTGCCGCGCAAAATCTTGCCCGAGCGTGTCTTGGGCAGGCGGCCGACGGTGATAGCGAGCTTGAAGGCGGCGACGGGGCCGAGCCGGTCGCGCACAAGTGCGACGATCTCCTTCTCGATCTCGGCGGGCTGCCGCTTCACGCCGGCTTTCAGCACCAGGAAGCCGCAAGGCACCTCGCCCTTGATCGCGTCCTTGACGCCGAGCACGGCACATTCGGCGACATCCGGATGCGACGCCAGAATCTCCTCCATGCCGCCGGTGGAGAGACGATGGCCGGCCACGTTGATGATGTCGTCGGTGCGGCCCATCACGAAGACATAGCCGTCCTCGTCCTTGTAACCGGCATCCGAGGTCTTGTAGTAGCCGGGGAATTCGGTGAGGTACGCCTCCTTGAATCGTTCATCCTGATTCCACAGCGTCGGCAGGCAGCCCGGCGGCATCGGCAGTTTTATCACGATCGAGCCCATGGTGTTCGCCGGCACGGGCTTCGCTGCCTCATCCACCACGTCGACCTGGTAGCCCGGCATCGGCACCGTCGGCGAGCCGTGCTTCACCGGCAGCTGGCCGAGGCCGATCGGGTTGCCGGCAATGCACCAGCCTGTCTCGGTCTGCCACCAATGGTCGATGACAGGCACCTTCAACTGCTGTTCCGCCCATTCCACCGTCGGCGGATCGGCACGCTCGCCGGCGAGGAACAGTGTGCGGAATGTCGACAGATCGTATTGCCGGATGAACTTGCCTTCCGGGTCCTCCTTGCGGATGGCGCGGAACGCGGTCGGCGCGGTGAAGAAGGCGACCGCCTTGTGCTGGCTGATCACCCGCCAGAACGCGCCGGCGTCGGGCGTTCCGACTGGCTTGCCTTCATACATGATCGAAGTCGCGCCGTGCAGCAGCGGGCCGTAGATGATGTAGCTGTGGCCGACCACCCAGCCGATGTCGGAGCCGCACCACCAGACCTCGCCCGGCTTGACGCCATAGAGGTTGAACATCGACCATTTCACCGCAACCAGGTGCCCGCCATTGTCGCGCACGACGCCCTTGGGAATACCGGTGGTGCCGGACGTGTAGAGGATGTAGAGCGGATCGGTCGCGGCAACGGGCACGCAAGGCGCCTTCTTGCCGTCGTTCATCGCCTTGCGGCGCAGGCTCGCCCAGTCATAGTCGCGCTTCGGCATGAGGTCGCACGTGAGCTGCGGACGCTGCAGCACGATGCAGGCCTTGGGCTTGGCGGACGCCAGCTTGATCGCCTCGTCGAGCAGCGGCTTGTACTGCACGATGCGGCCGGGTTCGATGCCGCAGCTCGCGGAGAGAATGAGCATTGGCTGCGCGTCGTCGATGCGGGTCGCAAGCTCCTTTGCGGCAAAGCCGCCGAACACCACGGAATGCACCGCACCGATGCGCGCGCAGGCGAGCATCGCAACCACGGCCTCCGGCACCATCGGCATATAGAGGATGACGCGGTCGCCCTTGGCGACGCCAAAGTCCTGCATGACGGCGGCGAGCGCCTGCACCTCGGCCAGCAGCTCGGCATAGGTGAATTTCGTGACCGAATTGGTCAGCGGCGAATCATGGATCAGCGCGACCTGGTCGGCGCGGCCGCGTTCGACATGGCGGTCGAGCGCGTTGTAGCAGGTGTTGACGACGCCGCCGGCGAACCAGCGGCCGTAGACGCCCTGGGTGGGGTCGAAGATCTTTTTCGGCGGTTCGATCCAGTCGATCTCCTTGGCCGCCTCGGCCCAGAAGCCCGCGGGATCGGCCAGCGAGCGCGCATGGAGCTCATGATAGGCACTCTTTCCGTCGCCGTTCCCTCGGACGTTCATTCCCGCGCTCCCGTTCCCTTGATTGGCCTCGCCTTGACCTGACGGCTGGATGGAAGTCCCGCCATGACAGGGATCAAGTGCCGGCCCTTGTTTGAGGGCTATTTTCCCGGGAACGGGCCGCGGTTCAAGCTGAAAAGGATGGGCCTTTTGGAGGAGGGACAGCGGCTGCGCCAGTGCTGCGCTCCCTCGCCCCGCGCGCGGGGAGAGGCGACGAGAGAAGCGCCTACCCCTCCATCGCGTTCAACCGCTGCAACCGGTCCTGCATGACCTTCTTCAGATCGTAGCCGGGGCGGCGGAAGCTGGCGTCGCGGGTGGCGAGGAAATCATGCTGGGATTTGCGTAAGTCGGCGGCCGAGCGCCGGCTCATCGATTTCAGCACGCGCTCATAGGCCTCGGCGAGCTGGCGGTCGAGCATGCCAAGCTGCGGATCGGCGCAGATCACCTTCTCCACCTCGCGCTTCGCGGAGGCGCAATCGAATGAGGGGCCGTTGCCGGAATTCGCAGCCAAAGGCTGCGGCGGCTCGGCGCCGAACTTCGCGATCTCCGCCATCATGGTGCGGCGGCCATCCGCGGCGTTGGTGTTGCCGGGATCGAGCCGCAGCGCCGTCTCGTAATCGGCCAGCGCCTTCTTGCGGTCGCCCATCTTGGTGTAGAGCACGGCGCGGTTGTTGTAGGTCTTCGCGAAGTCAGGATCGAGCTTCAGCGCGTCATTGTAGTCGCTGAGCGCGGCGCCGAACTCGCCCTTGAACTGGTAGGAATCGCCGCGATTGGTGAAGAAGTTCGGCCGCGGTGCCAGCCGCAGCGCCTGGTCGTAATCGGCGATCGCCTTGTCGTAGTCCTTCATCGCGGCATAGGAGAGCCCGCGATTGTCGTAATATTCCGGCACCTTCGGATCGAGCCTGATTGCCTCGCTGTCGTCGGCAATCGACTTGTCGAGTTGGCCGAGCTTCTTGTAGGCCGCGCCGCGATTGGTGTAGCTGCGCGCCCGGCTCGGATCGAGCAGCAAGGCCTGGCTGAGATCGGCGACCGCCTTGTCGTTGTCGCCATTGAGATAAAAGGTCGCGCCGCGGTCGGACCAGGCCTGCGCATAATCCGGCTTCAGCTTGATCGCCTTGTCGTAATCGGCAAGCGCCCGGTCGAGCCGGCGCTGGTTGGTGTAGGCGACGCCGCGCAGTTCGTAGGCTTCGGCATCCTGCGGATCGAGCTCGATCGCCTTGCTGAGATCGGCCGTGGCGCGGTTGAGGTCGCCGCCCGCCTCGCGCAGCAGATCGCCGCGCAGGCGCCAGGCGCGCGCATTCTTGCCATCGAGCGCAATGGCGCGGTCGATATCCCGCAGCGCCTGCGTGAGACCGCCGGAGGTCCGCGCATTGGCATCGGCCCGAACCAGCAGCGCCGCGACGCGGTCGGCATTCGGATTTGAGGTCTGGTCGATGATGGCACTGCACGCCGAGATGATGTCCGCCGGCGCCGCCTTGCTGCCCATCACGCAATCGGCGGCCGATGCCGGAGCGGCAAGCACAAGGCTGAGCGCCGCGCCGAGAAGGAAAGTGCGGAGCGAGACTTTGGAAATCTGCCCGGAAGAACGCGTACGCATGCCGAAGCACTCCGTGACATCAGGTTTTCACCATTGTCGCGGGGGACGCGTGATGGGTTCAAATCGGGCCGGTCCCTGACGTCATGGCCGTGCTTGTCCCGGCATGACGTCCTCTCATGAGGCGGGGAACTTCAATACCCGTCCACCCCGTTCAGCCGCTGCAGCCGATCCTGCATGGCCTTCTTCAAATCATATCCCGGCCGGCCGAACCCGGCATTCCGACGCGCAACAAAATCATCCTGCTCGCGCTGGATTTTCCTCGCCTCGCCCTCGTTGCGCGCCTCGCGCAGCACGCGCGCATTGGCGGCAAAAACCTCGCGGTCGAGGTCGGCGAGCTCGCGGTTGCCGCAGATCGCCTTCTCGACCGGGCGGCGCGCGCCCGCGCAATTGAAGCTGGGCTTGCCGGCGACCGCCATCTGTGCGCCGATCCGCTCGAGGTCGCGCGCGATCGCCTTGTGATTGGCCTTGGCCTTTTCGTGGTTCGGATCGATCCGCAGCGCCGCGCCGAAATCCTGCACGGCCTTGGGCTTGTCGCCCTTCTTCAGCCAGAGCTCGCCACGCGCGTTGAAGACGTCGGCCAAGGTAGGATCGAGCAGCAAGGCGCGGCTGTCGTCGGCGATGGCCCGATCGATCTGGTCGTGCCGCGCCAGCAGCGCACCGCGCGCGACCAGCGCCTTGATCAGATCGGGCTTTGGGGTCTTCTCGTTGTCGATGATTGCGGCACAGGCCGAGGTCGCCTTGTCCATGTCATCGGCCGCAGTTGCGGACAGGCAGGCCGCGACGTCGATCTGCGCGGCCACCGCCGGCTCACCCCCGGTCGCGGCCCGAGCGGCACCGAGCGAAAGCGTTGCGAGCACCACGGCCCCGGACAATCGAAGAAGTTTTTGAAAACGCATGCTCGTTGCAGCCGGAAAGTCTTGTCTTGGAGCTTATCTTGGGGGCTTGCCTTGGGGCCGTACTATCCATCATACGGCCGGATTGGTGCTAGCTTGTGGCGCTGCTCACATCGGTTTCGGGGATCGTCGTGTCGACATTCGAATGGATCATCGCGCTTCTGCTCGGCGCCGTTGCATTATCGGCGCTGGCCCGGCGGATCAAGGTCCCCTATCCGACCTTTCTCGCCATCGGCGGCGCGGCCATCGCCTTCGTGCCGAACAGCCCGACCTGGACGCTGGAGCCGGACCTGGCGCTGGCGCTTTTTGTCGCACCGGTGCTGCTGGACGCCGCCTTCGACACATCCTTGCGCGATCTCCGCAACAACTGGGTCCCGGTCGCGACCCTGGTGGTCGCGGCGGTCGGCCTGACCACGATCGGCGTGGCCTTTGTCGCGCACCGGCTGTTCCCGGACATGCCCTGGGCCGCCGCGGTGGCGCTCGGCGCCATCGTGGCGCCGCCGGATGCCGCGGCCGCCGTCGCGATCCTGAGCCAGGTCAAGCTGCCCTACCGCATGGTCAAGGTGCTCGAGGGCGAGAGCCTGCTCAACGACGCCACTGCGCTCCTGATCTATCGCATCGCCGTCGGCGCGGTCGTCATGGAACACCTCAAATGGAGCGAGGTCGCGCCGACGATCGCGCTGGGACTGGTCGGCAGCGTGCTGGCCGGCCTTCTCGCGGGGCGCATCATCCCGTTGTTCATGGAACGCGTGAGGGAAGTGCCGAGCGCGATCATCATGCAGTTCGCCACCACCTTCATGGTCTGGATCGCCGCCGAGCATCTCGGCCTCTCCGGCATCCTCACCATCGTCGTCTACGCCATCACCGTCGCACAAACGGCGCCGGCCCGTATCCCGGCGCGGCTGCGGGTGCCGTCCTACGCGGTGTGGGAGACCACGGTGTTCGTACTCAACGTTCTCGCCTTCATGCTGATCGGCATGCAGATGCGGCCGATCTGGACCAAGCTCGACGCAGACGTGCGCTGGGAATATTGCGTGGCCGCCGCCTGGATCCTGCTCACGGTTGTCCTGGTGCGGCTGCTCTGGATCACGTTCTACCGCACGACGCTGCGCGTGCTGATCGCGCGCGGCATCTATCACCCGAAAGACCCGAAGCAGGTCGCCTCGCCGAAGGGCGGCCTCATCATCTCCTGGTGCGGCATGCGCGGCCTGGTCACGCTCGCCACCGCCTTCGCGCTGCCGGAGAATTTCCCCTATCGCGACTTCATCGTCTTCATCGCCTTCGCGGTGGTGCTGGGCTCGCTGATCATCCAGGGCCTGACGCTGCGGCCGCTGATCCTCGCCTTCGGCCTCAAGGACGACGATCCCGTCGGCATCGAAGTCGCGCGCGCACGCGCCGTCGCCTATCGCGCCGCGCTTGACGCGATCGAGGACGATCCGTCGGAGGAGGCCGAAATCCTCAGGCTCGAATATCGCGCCATCCTGATGCAGGCCGACGACGATCCGCACGGCGGCATCGCCAACGGCGAGCTGCCCGCCGATCCGCTGCGCCGCCGCGCCATCGAGGCCGCACGCAAATCGATCTTCAACCTGCGCACCACCGAAGTGATCGGCGATGATGCGTTCCACCGGCTCGAGGAAGAGCTCGATCGGGCGGAGCTGAGTGCGGGGGGATAATGTTTTCGGTCGCCCCACAAACTCGCTGTCGTCCCGGCGAACGCCGGGACGACAGCGGAGATTGGAGCTACGCCCCCGCCTTGCACGTGATCCCGCCGTCGACCACGAGCTCGATCCCCGTCACATATTTCGACTCGTCCGACGCCAGGAACAGCGCGGCGTTGGCGACGTCCCAAGCCTCGCCCATGTGGCCCATCGGCACCTGCGCATCGCGGGCGCGCCACATCGCCTCGACGTCGCCCTTGGCATAGCTGTTGGCGAGGCCGGCGGAATGCTCCACCATCGGCGTCTTCATCAGGCCGGGCAGGATCGCATTCACCCGCACATGGCTCTTGGCGAACTCGATCGCGGTGGAGCGCGTCAGCTGGTTCATCGCTGCCTTGCTAGCGTTGTAGCTGACATAGGAGATTCCGACATGGCGGATCGAGGCGATCGAGGAGATGTTGATGATGGAGCCGCCGCCCTGCTTCACCATCACAGGGACGACGTGCTTCATGGCGAGATAGGCGCTCTTGAGGTTGACGGTGAAGACGCGGTCCCAGTTCTCTTCGTCGAGGTCGACCACGCTGCCGATCTCGGCGATGCCGACATTGTTGTCGAGCACGTCGATGCGGCCATAGGCCTTCAGGCAGGCCGCCACCATTCCCTCGATCTCGGCATGTCGCGCGACGTCCGCCGTGAACGCGGTCGCCTTGCCGCCTTCGCCGGCGATGATCCTGGCGGTCTCCTCGGCGGCAGCGCCGTTGCGGTCGACGCAAAACACCTGCGCGCCCTCGCGCGCAAAGGTCACCGCGGTCGCCTTGCCGTTGCCCCAACCGGGTCCGATCGAGCCGGCGCCCACAACCATCGCAACCTTGCCCTTGAGCCGGTCCATCGCGTGTCTCCCTTATTTCTGCTGTTCGTCGCAGATGCTCATCCTGGTGAAATTAGCACCGATTGCGTGGCCGACAATCTCGGACAATGTCCGGCACGTCCCGTCACGGCATAGCCGCCATTCACCGGCCGCGCCGGAATTGCCGAGCACGACTTCCGGCATCGGCGCGCGCGCAGGCCTCCATTGAAACCAGCCGTCGACGAGCCGCGCCTCGGGCGGCGGCTCCATGCCGGGACCGGTGCCCTTGACGCGCGCCTGCACCAGTTCGAGGCCGGCAGGCGTGACGCGCCAGTCTTCCTGCCACTCGACCTTCGCGATCGAATGCGTCCACGCGAGCGTGAACGCGGACAGCGCCAGCGCCTTCACAGCCCCGGCTGTTGCAAGGCAGAGGCTCACACCGCCTCGACCACGGCGGGCGGACGCTGCCGCCACTGCCACAGCACCAGCGCCGCCGAGAGCACGAAGCCCGCGGTGTCGCTGAACGGGAAGTCGCCGAGCAGGCACAACGCGGCGCCGAGCGCGACAACTCGCTCGAGCAGCGACATCCGCGTGAACAGGAAGCCGATCGCGACCATGCCGAACAGCGCGATCGCCACCAGCGCCTTGAAGGTCGCGAGCGCCACCGCGCCATAGAAGCCGAGCTTCGCCGCCATGGGATCGCCGGCCTGCAGCATCAGCGCCGGCGAATAGACGAAGATGAAGGGGATGACGTAGCCGGCGAGCGCGATGCGCATCGCCTCCCAGCCGATCTTGTCCGGATTCTCCTTCGCGATCGGAGCTGCCGCCAGCGCCGCGAGCGCCACCGGCGGCGAGAGGTCGGCCATGATGCCGTAGTAGAACGCGAACATGTGGCTCGCGATCAGGGGCACGCCGAGTTTGGCCAGCGCGGGTGCCGCAAGCGCAGCGGTGATGATGTAGGTCGGGATGGTCGGGATGCCGGTGCCGAGCAGGATCGACAGCAGCATGGTCATGATCAGCGCCAGGAACAGGCTCTTCTCACCGAGCCCGATCACCCAGCTGCCGAAGATGGTGCCGACGCCGGTCTGCGACATCATGCCGATGATGACGCCGACGATGGCGCAGGCCATGCCGACGGTGATGGCGGATTTTGCGCTCTCGGCCAGGGCATCGCGGCACTCACGCAGAGCCTTGAGACCGCCGCGGATGAAGGCGGTGATCACGATCAGCGCGACGACGACGCTTGCGACCGGCACGATCTGCAGGCCGTCGCGCGACAGCGCCGCCACGACCAGCGCAAGCCCGACCCAGAAGATGGTGCGGATCACCATGGAGGACGCGCCGGCCGTGATGCTGGCGCCCAGGATCAACGTCACGGTGAGCGCGAGGCCCATGCTGCCGGCATAGAGCGGGGTAAAGCCCTCGAACAGCATGTAGACCAGGGCTGCAAGCGGCAGCACGAGGTACCAGCGTGTCACCAGCGCCCGCCAGGCGCTCGGGATTTCCGAGCGCTTCATGCCGACGAGGCCGTGCTTGCCGGCTTCGAGATGCACCATCCAGAACGCCGAGGCGAAGTAGAGCACCGCCGGAATTGCGGCGGCCTTGACGATCTCCGAGTACTGGACGCCGAGCGTCTCCGCCATGATGAAGGCGACCGCGCCCATCACCGGCGGCATGATCTGCCCGCCCATCGAGGCCGTCGCCTCGACGCCCGCGGCAAACGCGCGGCGATAGCCGAACCGTATCATCAGCGGAATCGTGAACTGGCCGACGGTGACGACGTTGGCGACGCCGGAGCCGGAGATCGTGCCCATCATGCCCGAGGCAAACACCGCGACCTTCGCAGGTCCCCCGCGGGTGCGGCCGAACAGACCGAGCGAGACGTCGGTGAAGAGCTGGATCATGCCAGCGCGCTCCAGGAACGAGCCGAACAGGATGAACAGGAAGATGTAGGTCGCCGAGACGTAGATCGGCACGCCGTAGAAGCCTTCGGTACCGTAGGACAGATGCGTGACGATCTGGTCGAAATCATAACCGCGATGATTAAGCGGCGACGGCAGGTACTGCCCGAAGAACCAGTAGAGGAGGCAGGCGCCGCACATCAGCGGCAGCGCCGCGCCCATCAGGCGCCGCGTGCCTTCGAAGATCAGGACCGCGAGCAGCGTGCCGACGGCGAGGTCAAGCCTGGTCGGATCGCCATCGCGCGCGATCAAATCGGCGTAGAATATCCATTGATAGAGCCCGCAGAAGAATCCGGCGCCGCCGATCACCCAGCCGAGCGCACGGCCAGCGCTGCTCTTCGCGGTGAAATTGGCGATCAGGCCGAACGTGAGCAGGACCAGGAAGCCGACATGGACGCCGCGCACCACCTGGCTCGGCAGATAGTTGAAGGCGGCGACATAGAGCTGGAAGGTCGCAAAGGCGATGCCGATCCAGTAGGCGAGCGTACCCCACCAACCCGGGCCAAAGCCCTCCGGAAAACCATGCTCGAAATTGTCGAACTCAACCTTGATGGGCGCCGCTTCTGCGCCCTCTGCCTTTTCCAACATTTTCAAATCGCCCCAGTCCAAGCCCATTCAATTATAGCAGCAACACGATCCAATCGGACCGTCATGGCCGGGCTTGTCCCGGCCATCCACGCCTTACGGCGCCTCCAAGAACGTGGATGCCCGGGCCTTCGCCTCGCCGAAGCGGCTTCGGCCGCGCAGGCGGGACAAGCCCGGGCATGACGACGTGGAGAGAGCCGACCTTACTTGATCAGCCCTTTTTCCTTGTAATAGCGGATCGCGCCGGGATGCAGCGGGATCGGGCTGCCGGTGGCGGCCGTCTCGAGCTTGATCTCCTTGCCGGCCGCATGTGCGTTGGCAAGCTCGGGGAGCGACTCGTAGACCAGCTTTGTCATCTGATAGGCAAGGTCGTCGGACACGGCCGAGCTGGTGACGAGATAGTTGACCACGGCCGCGGTCGGCACGTCCTTGTCCTGGCCGGTATAGGTGTTGGCCGGGATCGTCGCCGCGATGAAGGGCGGGCCGATCCTGTCGACGGTCTCCTTCGGCACGGCCACCACATTGATCGAGGCCGAGGTCGACAGGTCCTTCAGCGAGGCGACGCCGAGGCCGGCCGACTGCAAGGTCGCGCCAAGCTGCCGGTTCTTCATGAGGTCGACGGATTCGGCGAACGGCAGATATTCAACCTTGCCGAGATCCTTGTAGGTCATGCCGGCGGCGGCCAGGATCGCGCGCGAGTTCAGCTCGGTGCCCGATTTCGGCGCGCCGACCGAGAGACTCTTGCCCTTGAGGTCGGCCAGCGTCTTGATGCCGCTCTCCGCGGTCGCGACGATCTGGATGTAGTTCGGATAGATCGCGCCGATGGTCCTGAGCTTGTCGAGCTTGGTCTTGAAGCCGGCCTCCTCCTCGCCCTCCCAGGCGGCCTTCAGCGAGTCGCCCAGCGTGAAAGCGATTTCGCCACGGCCCTGCTGCAGCAGGATGAGATTCTCGACCGACGCCTTGGTGGCCTGCACCTGCGTCTTCACGTTCGGAATCTTGTCGCCGTAGATCTTCCCGATCGCGACGCCGAGCGGGTAGTAGACGCCGGAGGTGCCCCCGGTCAGCACGTTGATGAAGGACTGCGCATGCGCGCAAGGTGCCGACGCCGCCAGAGCAAAAGCCGCGGCTGCGCCGATAAACGTACGTTTCATGGTTGTTATTCTCCCCAAACCGGCGGCGAAATTGGCCGGATGAGGAGGGCGGGTCAACCCATCCAAAAGGCACAACAGGGCTGCGGAAGCCCCTGTTTTAGCTGCGTTTTGATGGAACCCGCTGGGTGCGGCGACGTGGCGCAGCCGGATCGCCGGCGTGCGCCTCGCGCTCGTTAGAAAGCCGTCACCAGCGAGCCGTTACTGAAACGTCATGTCCAGGCACTTGGAGATGTCGGAGCCGAGGCCCGAGGAGATGGTGATGCAGCCGCGGATCTTCTGTGCGGCCATGTCGGCGGCCCAGATCGAGTAGCCGCCGGGACCGAAGAACGAGTTGGTGTTCGGCGGCTCGGTCTCGGTCGCGTCGAAATCATAGTGCCCGTCGGTCTCGAAGATGCGCGGCTTCTTGGTGCAGCCGCCGTCGGTCTGGACGTTGATGACTTCCTTGTTGTCGCGGGTCAGCGCCAGCGAGACCTGGCAGCGGAAGTATTCCGAGGTCTTGCTATTGAAGAGATAGGTGTAAGACTTGCAGGTTGCGGTGTTGAGCTTGCCCGGGGCAAGGCCGCGGCTGCACGAAATCCGCTGGTTGTGGCTGAGCTGGAAGTCATCGGCCCGGGCGTCCGGCGCGAGCGCCGTCAGCGACAACCCGGCAATCCAGCAAAATTTCATGACGTGGCGCATTCGAATCATCCCCACCAATATCTTTGTCGTGTTGCGTTCTAGACTGAAAGCGGAACATAGTCGCGAGGGGACGAAGGGAAAATCACAAACTGCTGGGCGGGACGTGATGCGCTGCGGCGTCATCGCGGATTGACCCGGAAACGTCGTTCGTGATTTGTTCAAACCGGCACCCCAACGACGGGGAGGATGGACCGATGGCGTTTTCAATGATGGCATTTTCGACCAGGACATTTGCAATTGCAGCCGCGCTGGGCGCGCTCGCCGCTCCCGCATGCGCACAGAACGCGGCGACGCCGTGGGAGCTCAAGGCTGACACCGGCTATGCCTATGACAAGGAAGGCAAGACCTTCTCCTACAAGATGGGCACCAACAATGCCGGCGAGCTGCTGAAAGGCGCCAAGAAGGTGCCGAAGGGCACGCTGTTCTTCATTGGCCAGAACGGCCAGCTCTACATGCGCAGCGGGCAATATCTCGAAGGCGACGGCAGGTTCAAGTTCGGGTCGGACCACTAGGGGACGCGATCACGGTGCGCTCCCTCGCCCCGTTCTTACGGGGAGAGGGTTGGGGTGAGGGGCTTCTCTCCGCGCATGAGATGATCGACGGACCTGTACCCCCTCACCCGGATTGCATCTTCGATGCAATCCGACCTCTCCCCGCAAGCGGGGCGAGGTGAAGGGCAGCTCGCCCAGCGCTCTAAAATGCCGCCGCCAGCTCCCGCGCGCCGGCATTGTTGCTGTTGCTGTCCATTCGCGCATCCGTGACCGCGAGCAGCTTCGCGACCGTGTTGTGGCGGATCGCGACCGGGTTGCGCTCGTAGCCGCCGCGCTGGAAGAAGTTCGAGGTCGGCACCTGCTCGCGCATCGCCTGCGGCATCGTCACCATGTCGAGGCCGGTGCCGTCGCCGGTGAGGTTCATCATCTCGAGCTCGGCGGCGGTGAGCGGACGGGTGTAGCCCTTGGCGCGGGCGAACAGCACCGAGGTCAGGAGCTTGTGGGTCTGCAGCATCGGCCCGATGTCGATGTCGAGCACCATCGCATGCATGGCCCAGCCCTGCGCGGTGTCGCCGATCTTCTCGTGCTCCGACCAGGTGTCGGGCACCGACTTCGCATGCGCCACCATCTTCTTCAAAACGCTGAGCTTGTGCTCGAGCGACTGCCGCGACGGCCCCGAGGTGCGCGCCACCTTGTCGGAGAGTGCGCGAATGAACTCATGGCCCTGCTCGGCCAGCAGCTCGACGCTGTTGGTGGTGAGCAGCTGGTTGTAGCCCATCGCGGTCGAGATCGCGCGCTTGCCGCCATGCTCGATGCCGGCCTGCACGTCGTAATTACCGGTGCCGCCGGTCTCGAACGAATAGACCCGCACCGCCTGCTCGCGCGTCAGCCCCGAGGCGAGCGCGTAGCGCGCATAGGCACGCTTGAACTCGACTTCGTTTGAGGGGCGCTGCGGCGTGAACTGATAGAGATCCTGCGCGGCGCGCAGAAGGTCGGAGGCCACCGGAAGCGGTTTGCGCGCCGGGCGCTCCGGCGTTTCCTCGGGCTCCGGATTCACCGGCCGCTTCGGCCCGGTATAGACCGGCGGCTGGTCGAGCATGTAATCGTCAAGCGTGATCTGCTGCCCGCTGCGCCGCTTGGCGTTGCGGCCTTTCCGCTTCTCCGAGACCTGGCTCCAATAGGCACCGGCCTCCTGGTCGAAGGCGCCGCGGATCTGCTGGTACTCGGCCAGCTTGCGGCGATATTCGAGCACCGCCGGCGATGCACCGCCGCTTTGCGCAAAGAACTGCGACAACAGCTGGGCGTTGGCATTGCTGACGTTTGATGGCAGTGCGTCGGACTCGCCGCCACGCGCGGCGGGAACGAGCAGGACGAGCGCGAGTGGAACCAGCGCCAGATGTGTTCGAATCGAATGATGCATGCTGCCCTCTTAGCAGGCATCCGGTAACCGTCACGTTAACGCGCCGTTTACCATCATTTCCAAGCGAAAACCGGCTGTTCCAGGTCGGTGACGCGGGTCTGCCGGCCCGCCAGCACCTCGCGGAACTGGTAGATCAGCGCCGCCGTCGGCGCGTGGATCAGGCTCATCCGGTGATGGAAGCGGATCACGCGACGGCTGCTTTCGGGGATATCCGTGAAATCGAAGGCATCGTCGCGCTCGATCGTGTCGAGCGCGATGCGATGGACCGAGGCGACCTCGTCCGGATTCGGCGTGATGGCATTGCTCTCGGCAGCCCAGACCACGACCGGCGTGATCAGATAACCGGAGCGCGTCGGATAATCGTCGAGCAGACCGAGCACCGCGTCGGCGGGAAGCCTGAGCGCGAGCTCCTCGTCGAGCTCACGCAGCGCCGCCTCGACCGGTGTCTCGCCGGCGTCGCAGCGTCCGCCCGGCAGCGCCCACTGACCGCGATGAGAGCGCAAGCTCGATGCACGCCTGGTCAGCAGAAACGCAGTGTCATCGCCGTCATGGGATGCGGTGAGCGCCAGCACCACCGCGGCGCGCTTCAGCGCCGACGGCTCGGCCGCTTCGGGTAGCCGCGCGAATGACGCGCAGGCCTCTGCGATATTCCGTCTGGTGGCATCGCCGAAAGCTCTCATGATGCTTGACTACACCAGGACCGCGCTCGATGAAACGAGGAGAGATCAAGCGTTGCAAGGATGGACGGGGCGATGACCAGCAAGACTGCCGCAAAGCTCAAATCAGACGGCTGGACCATCCTGGTGACCACGGGCTTCATGCACCTGGTCGGCCCCCTGTGGGAGCGCAAGGTCGACGGCCGATATGAATTCGCACTCGCCACCGAAGACAAGCACCACAATCGCCGCGGCATGGTCCAGGGCGGCGTGATGATGACGTTCGCCGATCGCACCTGCGGCATGACCGCTCGCTACACGTCGGGCAAGGACTACATGGCGACGGTGCAGCTCGATACCCATTTCGTCGAGGCCGGCCAGATCGGCGACATCCTGATCTCCCGCCCCCGCGTGGTGCGCGCGACCCGCAGCCTGATCTTCATGAGCACCGAGATCACGGTCGATGACCGCTGCGTGGTGATGGCGAACGGTGTGTTCAAGATCTTGAAGGGGCCCGCGTAGGCTCGCTCCGCGAGACTACCACCGCTGTGCACCACACCCTCGGTCGTCGTCCCCGCGAACGCGGGGACGACGAGATAGAGCATTGCTGAATTGCTTCGCTGCGCTCGCAATGATGGGCAGAGCTGGTTATGGTGCCCCCGCAACAGAAGCGTTGAGGAAACAGCCCCATGCACTACCGCCAACTTGGCCGCAGCGGCCTGAAAGTCTCGCCGATCTGCCTGGGTACCATGATGTTCGGCGGGCCGACGGATGAGGCGGCATCAAAGCGGATCATCGCCAAGGCGCATGAAGCCGGCATCAATTTCATCGACACCGCGGATGCCTATTCGAAGGGCGGCTCCGAAGAAGTCGTCGGCCGGGCCATCGGCAACAACCGTCATGCCTGGGTGCTCGCGACGAAGCTTGCTAACCCCATGAACAACGACACGCGCAACGATCCCAATCGCGTCGGGCTGTCGCGGCGCTGGGTGTTGCAAGCGGCCGAGGAGAGCCTGAAGCGGCTCGGCACCGACCACATCGACATCTACTATCTGCACAAGGAAGATCATGCGACGCCGCTCGAAGAGACGGTGCGCGCGATGGGTGATCTGATCCGCGCCGGCAAGATCCGCTATTTCGGCGTCTCCAACTACCGCGCCTGGCGCGTCGCCGAGATCTGCAACATCTGCGACCGGCTCGGCATCGACCGCCCCGTGGTGAGCCAGCCTTACTACAACGCGATGAACCGCATGCCCGAGGTCGAGCACTTTCCGGCCTGCTCCTATTACGGCCTCGGCATCGTGCCCTACAGCCCGCTGGCGCGTGGCGTGCTCACCGGCAAGTACAAGCCGGACGCAGCCCCCGACAAGGAGACGCGCGCCGGCCGCAACGACACCCGCATGATGCAGACCGAATGGCGGCCGGAATCACTGCAGCTCGCGCAGGAGATCAAGAGCCACGCCGAGAAGAACGGCATCACCGCCGGCCAGTTCGCGGTGGCCTGGGTGCTCAACTCCGCTTTCGTCTCGTCGATCGTCGCGGGCCCGCGCACGGAAGAACAGTGGGATGGCTATATCAGCGCACTCGACTATCGCTTTACCGCAGAGGATGAGGCGCTGATCGACCGGCTGGTGGTACCGGGTCATCCGTCGACACCGGGCTACAATGACCCGGCCTATCCGATCGAGGGACGGCGCGCGCGGACGGCTTGAAGTCTCGGGGATCACGATGGCGCTTGAAGACCGCTACGGCTTGCCGCTCTCCACCACGTCCGATTCCGCCGCGACCGCTTATCGCGACGGCATCGATCTCATGCTCGCCGGCTGGACCGGCACGGCGGAGGCGCTGGAGCGTGCGATCGTGGCCGATCCAGACTTTGCCCTCGCCCATATCGCCCGCGGCCGCGTGCATGCATTCTACCAGCAGGGCGATCTTGCGCGGCAGAAAGCGGCACTGGCACGCGAGCTTGTGGCCAGGCGCGGCAGCGAGCGCGAGCGCTCGCATGTCGAGACGCTGGCGCTCGCGATCGAGGGACGCGGGCCCGACGCGATCGCGGCGATGTCCGGGCATATCGAGCGCTGGCCGCGCGATGCCATGGTGCTGTCGTTGCCGCTCGGCGCGTTCGGCCTGTTCGCCTTCTCCGGCATGGCCGATCACGACCGCGCCCGGCACGAGCTGTGCGAACGCGTCGCGCATCATTACGGCGAGGACTGGTGGTTTCTCACCATGTCCGGCTGGGCGATGACCGAGAATGGCGACGTCGGACGCGGCCGCGCCGTCACCGAGCGCGGTTTTGACCTCCGCCGCGCCAACGCGCACGCCGCGCATGCCGTGCTGCATGCGATGTTCGAGGACGGATCGATCGAGGCGGCCGATCGTCTCGTCGAAGAATGGCTCCCGACCTATGACCGCGCGGGAATTCTCCACGGCCATATCCTCTGGCACCAGGCACTTGGCGCGCTCGAGCATGGCGATGCGGCCCGTGCGCTCAAAATCTATGACGACGTGCTGCAGCCCAGCGCCACGCAGGCGCCGCCGCTCAACGTCATCACCGACAGCGCCTCGCTGCTGTGGCGCTTGTCGGCTTACGGCCATGCCGTGCCGCAAGCGCTCTGGGCCGAGGCCGACGCTACCGCGCAAAAACTGTTCCCCAAATCGGGCCTGGCCTTCGCCGACGTCCACATGGCGCTGTTCGCGGCCGCGACACAAAATCAGGAAGCATTGGCCGCGCGCCTTGCCGTAATCGAGCAGCGGCTTGTCGACGGCAAGCTGCCGGCAGGCCCTGTGGTGCCGGCGATCTGTCGCGCGCTTGCGGCCTTTGCGGACGAAAATTACGCGGCTTGCGTGCGCGATCTCGCGCCGGTCCTCACCGAGGTCGTGCGCATCGGCGGCAGCCACGCCCAGCGCGAGCTGATCGAGGATACGTACCTCGTTGCCCTGATACGCAGCGGCGAGCTGCCGCGCGCCCGCAAGCTCCTCGACGCCCGCCTCCACCGCCGCCCGTCCTTGCGCGATACGCGCTGGCAGGCGGCGATGGCCTGAGGCAGGATGGAGAAAACACGGCCGGAGGACGCCCATGACCGAGATCGTTGCGCTGGAGGCGCTGGCTGCGCGCGTTGCATCCGGGCAGTCGCTGGCGATCCCGGTCGACGGTTCTGGCGTGGCGATGGCGGCGACCGCAGCGCTGCTGGAGTCCGGCATCCGTGACCTCAGGCTGATCTGCGTGCCGATCTCCGGCATGCAGGCCGATCTCCTGATCGGCGCCGGCGCGATCGCCTCGCTGGAAACCAGCGCCGTGTCGCTCGGCGAAGCCGGCGCCGCACCGCGTTTCACCGCTGGCATCAAGAGCGGCGCCTTCACGATGCGCGATTCGACCTGCCCCGCGATCTATGCCGGCCTGCTCGCGAGCCAAAAGGGCGTGCCGTTCATGCCGATCGCCGGCATCATCGGCAGCGATCTCCTCGAGGTGCGGCCGGACTGGCAGGTGATCGACAGTCCCGTAGGCGAGGCACGCAAGGTCGTCGTGGTGCCCGCGATCTCGCCTGACGTCGCGCTGTTTCACGCGCCCGAGGCCGACCGCGCCGGCAATGTCCGCATCGGCCGGCATCGCGAGCTCGCCGATCTCGCTTACGCCTCCAGGCGCACGCTGGTCACGGTGGAGCGCATCGTCGAGCGCAATTTGCTGGACAGCGAGGATTCCGCCGCAGGCGTGCTGCCCTCGCTCTATGTCGATGCCGTCGCGGTCGCCGCACGCGGCGCCTGGCCGCTGGCGCTGTGGGACGAATATCCGGCCGACGAGGCCGAGATCGCGCGCTACGCGGCAATGGCGCGCAGCGAGGACGGCTTTCGCGCCTATCTGTCGGCATTCCTGACGCATCGCAAGCAGGTGGCCTGATGTCGACCGAGCGCGAGCGGCGCGAGATCCTGATCGTTACCATTGCCGATCTGCTCGACGGCATCCGTCACGTCGCGGTCGGCGCGTCGTCGCCGATCCCCGCGGCCGGCGCCATGCTGCTGCGGGCCCGCAACGAACGCGACGGCAAACCGCCGGTACGCATCTCGATCCTGGGATCGCAGGCGCACAATTTCTTCACCAATGGCGGCATCGAGCTGTTCGACTGCGCCGCACAAGGCAGGGTCGACGCCTTCTTTCTCGGCGGCGGCCAGATCGACGGCCACGGCAACATCAACCTAGTCGGCACCGGCGATTATCCCACCAGCCACGTGCGCTGGCCGGGCTCGTTCGGCTCGGCCTATCTCTATCATCTCATTCCTCGCGTGATCCTGTTTCGCGAGGAGCATTCGCCGCGCGTGTTCGTGCGCAAGGTCGATTTCGTCAGCGCGCGCGCCATCACGCCGGAGGTGCCGCGTCGCGGCGGGCCGCATGCGCTGCTGACCAACATGGCGTTGTTCGATTTCGATCGTGAGGCAGGCGGCTTTGCGCTTCGCTCCGTGCATCCGCCCTTCACCCCGGCCGACATCCGCGAGAGCACCGGCTTCGCCTATCAGGAGCCGGAGGTGGTGCGCGAAACGCCGCGGCCGGACGCCGCAACGCTGTCGCTGCTGCGCGGGCGGGTTTTCACGGAGCTGGCCGAGACTTATCCGGCCTTTGCGCGGACCATGAAACAGGCGGCGTGAGGCGGTCTGCCACGAAAAAAACATCGGTCTGGCGGCATGTGCCTCCCGGGACGGGCTGAAGCGATCGAGGTGAATCGCCGATGGGTGGCGCGGTGGTATTCCAGTCGGGATTGGCGGAGCAAACGGTATCGCAACCAATTTGCGATTCGATGGTTGTTGGGCGGAACCTCTGCCGCTCCGTGGCCCCCTCCTTGGCCCCCTGGCACATGAGCCTGACGATGCGCCTCCGCCGACTGGTCCTGGTTACCCCCTTCGTTGCTCTCGCAAGTCCTTGTTTTGCCGAGTCTTCCACGGCGATTGCGGTCAACAATCCGCCGGCGCAACAAAATTCCCTCGTCGACATGCTGGCGCTGATGTCGGGCCACTGCAAGACGCTGAAGGTCGCGGGTCGCCCCTTCGCCTGCAAGACCGTGGCCTTTGCCCATGATGACAAGGGCCGGGTCAATTTCGCGGTCGCCGTCGACGATCCCAACGACGAGAACCACGTCGTGTCGTTCTCCGGCGAGAACGGCAAGCGGGCCGACGACAATTCCTACGAGTTGCCGGTCGACCGCATGCTGCTCAACTCCAAGACCCGGCCGAAGGTCGACGGCCTTCCGGTCCCGGCTGCGCAGACCTCCACCGGTAGCTGCCGCCAGACCGGTAATTTCTCGGCCAGGAAGGTCAACGACGTCACCTGCTCTGCGACCGACACCGAAGGCCGCAAGTATGAACTGCTGTTCGTCTCCGACGGTACGCCGGTGAGCGTGCGACGCATCAGGCAGTCGCAGCCCTCAGTCCAGGATCCGTTCAAGTAGCGGCCCGTCGCCTCACCCTGCCTGACACAGCATCCTTCCGTTGAAACTCCGGGTTGGCCGGGTATGCTCTTTCGTGCGTCCTCATGAGGAAGCCCGATAGCAACCGAAGGCGGGGCCGAGAGTCCAGCAATGCGTATCATCACCGGGCTCGGGCGCATCCTGATTGTCCTCCTGTTCGCTTGCCTGTCGCGTGAATGCAGTGCGGCCGACGGTCCGCGGCAGCGCTCCATCCTGGTGCTGGAAGAAGCCGATTTTCGCTCGCCGTTTTATTCGGAGATCTTTGACGGCATCCGCGCCGCCGCGAAGCAGAACGGCCATGCTCACACCGTGATCTACGGCGAGAGCCTCGATCTCGCGCGCTTCCCCGGACCGGACTACGAAGACAGCCTCGTCGGTCACCTCAAGACCAAATTTGCCGACCGGTCCATCGAGGTCATCATTTCGATCGGCGTCGCAGCGGCGAAATTCCTCCAGAAGCACAAGCAGGACATCTGGCCCGCCGCGCCTGTCGTGTACGCCTTCGTCCCCGATCTGCCCGAGGTGCGTGCGCTGTTTCTGCCGGACACGACCGCCATCTTCGCAAGGGTGAGGCCGACACATCTCCTGACGGCCGCGCGCGCGATCGTTCCCGACCTGACCCGTGTCGTCCTCGTCGGCGGTGCCTGGAGGAATCCGCTGGTCTATGGACACTGGAAGCAGGACTTCGCGGCCGCGATGCCCGGTCTCGAGGTCACCGATCTTTCCGACGCCACGCTGCGCGAGGTCCGCAATCAAGTCGCGACCCTGCCCGCCGGCTCCGCGATCCTGACCTCGGCGATGTATTCCGACGGCGAAGGCACCTATTATTCGCCGGCCTCGGCGCTCGCACGCGTCGCCGAGAGCGCAAACCGCCCGGTCATCATCACGTCCGATACGTTCCTCGGACGATCGGGCGTGGGTGGCTTCCTGCTGCTGCCGGATGTCATCGGACGGGAAGCCGGCGGCGTCGCGACGCGGATTCTCGCTGGCGAAGCGCCGTCGAGCATCGCAGCCTTCGACGGCGACAACGTCAAGCCGATCTTCGACTGGCGGCAACTGAAACGCTGGAACGTCGACGAAGCCAATCTGCCTCCGGGCAGCGAGGTGCGCTTCCGCGAGCTGGGCTTCTGGGAGCAGTACTATTGGCACACCATGCTCGTTGCCGCCGTAGTGCTGACGCAGGCGCTGATGATCGCCATTTTGCTGCGCGAGCGCAGGCTGCGCTTCCTGGCCGAGGTCGAGGCACGCCAGCGCATGTCGGAACTCGCCCACATGAATCGCCGCGCGACCGCGGGAGAGATGTCCGCCTCGATCGCTCACGAGCTGAGCCAGCCGCTCGCCGCGATCCTGCTCAATGCCGAGACCGCCGGGCACGTGCTGCAGAGCCCGGCGCCCGACCTCGGCGAAGTCAGGGACATGCTGGAGCACATTCGCCGTGACGATCAGCGCGCAAGCGAAGTCATCGGCCGGCTGCGCTCGTTCCTGAAGAGAGACCCGACCGAACGGCGCGACATCGACCTCAATGCGACCGTCGACGAGGTGTTTCGCTTCCTCTCCGTGCAGGCCCTGACCTACGATGTCGGGCTCTCGACGGAGCCGTCGTCTGCAACCATTCGCGTGAAGGCCGACAGGGTGCAGCTCCAGCAGGTGATCCTGAACCTCGTCGTCAACGGCATGGACGCGGTGGCCCATCTTCCAGCCGATCGGCGCCGCGTCGTCGGTCGTACCAGTCTCACCGACGGCAATCTGGCGCTGGTCTCCATCGCCGATCTGGGCGACGGCATCCTTGCGGGAAAGGTGACCGAGATCTTCAAGCCGTTCTTTACGACCAAGACGCAAGGCATGGGTATCGGCCTCTCGATCGCACGCACCATCGTCGAGGCCCATGGCGGCCGCATCTGGGCCGAGAACGCGCCGTCAGGCGGCGCCGTGTTTCACATCAGCCTGCCACTGGTCGTCACGCGACAGGTGTGATCGCGCACGCGCTGTCGCGAAAGATGCACGGCGCTCATAAATCCCGCCAAACAATTCATTTGCTTTGTCGGCCGCCAAATCCGACTTTCGTATGAAATAACACGACACAATCCGGGGGGATGCTGCGCCCAACTCACCCGCGCATCATTTCATCGATCTCGCTCTCCGATCAAACGTCCGACACTGACAGTCCGGCAATGCGATTTGCCGGATCGACGCATCATGGCGGAGTGCGCGTGCACCATCTGTCGTCCGAAGTACTGAACCAGAAGAGGGGACCGTTCATGACAGTCAAGCGTGCCAGTATTCAATCGAGATCCACCACAGGGATCGCGCTCGCTCTTGCGGCGGCTGCGATGCTGCTTGCGCCCGGTACGCGCGCCAGCGCCGCGGGCCTGAAGGATCTGCCGTCGATCGCCCCGGTGATGACGTGCAGTTCGCTGGTCGGCGTCGATCTGAGCGATGTCGGCAAGAAGGTCGGCGGCACCGTCACCATCACCTCGGCCGCAATCGTGGCGGCCTCGGCGACGAATCCCGCCGACTATTGCGGCGTGCGCGGCAATATCGGGCCCGGGACCAACTCCATCGTGATGCGCCTGCCCACCAACGCCTGGACGCAGCGCTATCTCCAGACCGGCTGCGGCGGCGAGTGCGGCAACGACAATATCAGCTACACGCAATCGACCGGCTGCGTGCCGATCACCAACGGCACGATCGCGAGCGCCACGACCAATATGGGCCACACCGGAGCGCAAGGGCCGACCTGGTCGGTCAACAATCCGCAGGCGCAGATCGACTTCGCCTATCGCGGCGTGCACGTCGCTTCGGAAGTCGCCAAGGCCGTCATCGCGAAGTTCTACGGCAAGAAGCCGGCCTACTCCTATTTCAGCGGCTGCTCGGACGGTGGCCGCGAGGCGCTGATGGCGGCGCAGCGTTACCCGCACGATTTCGACGGCATCGCCGCCGGCGCTCCGGCGAGCGACATGGACGTGCAAAACACCTATCACCACGGCTGGCGCGTTCTCACCAACCAGACCACGCCCGGCACGATACCGATTCCGGCCAGGAACACCTATGTCCTGCTGGCTTCCAAGCTCGCCTATGTCCACGCCAAGTCGGTGGCCGCCTGTGATGCGATCGACGGCGTCGTCGACGGCGTGATCGACGATCCCCGGGCGTGCAATTTCGACACCAAGACGCTGGTGTGCAGCAACAACGGCAACGAGACCGGCTGCCTGACGCAGGCGGAAGCCGACGTCGTCCGCCGCATCCACGATGGCGCGGTGACGGCCGACGGCCAGCGGCTCGAGCCCACCGCCAATTCCGAATGGGGCGGCGAGCTCGACTGGAGCCTGTTCGTGCCGGCAGCCCAAGGTGCCTCCGTCGGCAGCGAGAACTTCGTGAATTCGTGGGCCGCCTACAAGACCTTCCTCAACACCTACAATGCGAGCTGGACGCTGAACGACCTCCAGCTCACCGTGCCTGGCTTCAACAACACGGTGGCAAGCTCGACCGTCTATGCCGCGAACAATCCGGATCTCGGGCGGTTCGCGCGTCATGGCGGCAAGCTGCTGCTGTGGCACGGCTGGGCCGATCAGCACATCCCGCCGCGCGGCACCATCAAGTACTGGCATGCGGTGAACGATTTGCTGGGCGACGATCAGGTCGGCCGGTTCGCCAAATTCTACCTGTTCCCCGGCATGGCGCATTGCGGCAGCGGGCTCGGCCCGAACACCTTCGACATCGTCACGCCGTTGATGTCCTGGGTCGAGACCAACTCGGCGCCGAACGCGATCGTCGCCACCAACACTTCGACCGCGACCTCGCGCCCGGTCTATCCCTATCCGGCGGTGGCGCGGCTGAAAGCCCCCGGTCTCGACCCGAAAGTCGCCGCCAACTTCGTCGCCTACACGCCGAAGAAGGAGCCGCCGGTCAGTGAGTTCGTCGGCAACTATCTGTTCTCGCCCGACTACCCGCAGGCGACGTGTCATGCCGAGGGGACCACGCTCGTCTGCAGCAACGACAAGCGTCACGATGACGGGCATGGCGACGACGGGCGCCACGACGAAGCCCAGAGGTAACGCCACCAAGCTGCGCGCCATGCCCGGGCGGGGCTGGCGCGCAGCGTCTTTCGCACTTTGACAGGGCACGGACAGTGACGATGCGTTTTCCGGTGCTCGTGCTGACGGGCCTGTTCCTGATTGGCCAGGCAAGTCAGGTCTGCGCATCGCCCGGCAGCGAGACCGGCCAGGACCAGGCGCCTGTGCAGGCACGACACGGCGGCAATCCTCTGTGGACAGTACCGCTCACCGAGCTCAGCGCAACCGGCGAACGCCCGATCTTCACGCCCGCGCGCCGACCTTCCCGACCCGTGGCGGGCGAAGCGCCGGCAGCATCCACGCCGCGGCAGGCACAGGCGACGCCGGACAGGCCGGCTCTCTCGCTGCTCGGAACGGTGACGGACGCCGATGGAGCCGGAGGGATCGGCATCTTCATCGACGATATCGCCAAACGCGCGATGCGCCTCAAGACCGGCGAGCAGCATGATGGCTGGGCGCTCCGTCGGGTGCAGCGCGGCCGCGTGGTGATGGAGAAAAACGGGACACGCGTGACGCTGGCGCTGGCGCCACGAGACAGCGCGCCGCCCGCGGCCCCGGCTCTCCCCGAGCCGGCCCCTCAACCCGCCGCGGAGCCGGCAGTGGCGCGGCCGAGGATGCCTGCCCCCACGCCCGTCGCCGCGTTCGACTGGACCTCGATCCTGCGGCAAGGCGAAGCCGGATCGCATTAGTTGCAGCGCGTCCGGCCTTCGCGCCGTGCTCCCGCACGAGTTGAATGTTGGGCCCGCGGCGTGCAGTGTGGCCGACGCAAACGCCGGCCCAGCAAGTCCGGTGACAGACGCTGCCGGGGGCGGGAATGCGGATCGACTTTCTGGGCCTGCAGGCCTTCGTCAGCGTAGCCGAGCGCGGCAGCTTTCTGCGCGCCGCCGCCCATCTCAATCTGTCGCAGACGGCGCTTAGCCACCGGATGAAGAAGTTCGAGGAGGACCTCGGCGTCGCGCTGTTCGTGCGCACGACGCGGCAGGTCTCGCTCACGCCGGCCGGCCTCGAATTGCTGCCGAAAGCCTGCGCGCTGCTCGACGAATTATCCGACACGCTCGAAGGCGTGCGCGGGCAAGGCGCCAAGAAGGTCGAGCGCGTCACCATCGGGTGCCTGCCGACGATCGCGGCCTACCAGCTGCCGCGGGTGCTGCGCGACTTCAGCGCGGCCTATCCGAACGTATCGGTGAAGATCTACGACAATTCGGCGCGCGAGATCGCGCAGCTCGTGCAATCCGGCACCGCCGAGTTCGGCCTGACCATCGTGTCGCCGAACGTCGCCGACGTTGAGGTCAAGGTGTTGGCCAAGGAGCCCTTCGTGCTGCTGTGCGCCAAGGACGACCCGCTGGCCAAGCGCCGCTTCATCAACTGGTCGCAGCTCGGCAATGCGCCGCTGATCCGGATCAGTCCGCAGGCGGGCAACCGCGTGCTGATCGACGATGCGCTCGGGCACCGCCGCGAGAAGCTGAACTGGCGCTACGAAGTCCAGCACCTCCAGACCGCGGTCGGGATGGTGCTGTCGCATGTCGGCATCGCCATCGTGCCCAAGATCGCCGGTAGCCTGCCGGGCGTCGCCGGCCTCGCTGCCGTGCCGCTGCGCAACCCCAGCATTCACCGCAGCCTCGGCGTCATCACCCGGCGCGACAGACCCCTGTCGCGCACCGCACAGGCTCTGCTACATATGGTGCGCCAGCATTTCGTCTCATTGTTGCGGTGAGAAGCGGCAGTTTCGGAGACGTCCATGACACGTGATCGGCTGTTTCTGCTGCGCCAGGGTTTCGAAGACCCGGCCTATCCCGGCCGCCGCTTCTTTTGCTGGCACTGCGCGCTGATCGAAGGTCTGCTCACCTCATTTCCTGCGCTGGCCGACAGGTTCGACGTCGAGCGCATCGCCTGGCCGAAGCCGCGACAGGATGTGATCGCGCTGGTCGGTGAGGAGAATCAGTGGCTGCCGTTGCTCGTGCTCGCGGACGGCACCACATCGCCGCATCAGACCGGCAGCCATCACGGGCGCGCCTTCATCGCCGACAAGGACGCCATCCTCGCCGCGCTGTCCGAGCGCCACGGCTTTCCCGAACCGCATCCGTAGGGGACAGTGCCGTCCGGGACACGAGCCGTCCCTAAACGAGGGAAAATCGGCATTGCCCGATCGCGCAATCGCCCGACATACTGCACAAAACTCCGGAATCTCTCGCCATGCCCCACCCCCGTCCCGCCCTCATCGTCGTCGACGTCCAGCGTGCATTCGACGAATGGGAGGCGGCGGGCAAGCGGCGCAACAATCCGGATGCGGTGGCGCGCATCGTTGACCTGCTCGCGGCATTCAGGGCGAGCGGTGCGCCGATCTTCCACATCCGCCACGAAGGCACCAAGCCGAACTCGACGTTCCTGCCCTCGCGCAGCGGTTACGCCGTCAAGGACGAGGCGCGCGAACAGCCCGGCGAGCCCGTGATCGTGAAGCGCGTCAACAGCGCCTTCATCGGCACCGATCTCGAGACGCGCCTGCGCACAAGCGACATCGCCACGGTCGTGATCTGCGGCGCCACCACCAATCATTGCGTGGAGACGACGACGCGGATGGCCGGCAATCTCGGCTTCGACGCGGCCCTCGTGCGTGATGCGACCTGGACGTTCGACCGCGTCGGTCCCGATGGCGACACGCATTCGGCCGAATCCATTCACGCGATGACGCTGTCGAATCTCAATGGCGAATTTGCCCGCATCGTGACCACGAACGACGTCGTCACCTCGCTCGCAGACATGCGACAATAAATCTCAGCGCGAATACGCGTTGATGATCTGCGTCGTTTCGACGCCCGCCCTCGCCGGAACGCTGCCAACGCCCATCTGTTGTCACTCGATATCTCAACTGGAGTGATGACATGAAGTATCTCTTTGTCGCGATGGCCATCGGTGCGGCTGCGCTCACCGCATCCGCGGCCAACGCGGCTGGCGGCGGCAAGGCCGGACCGAACGCGCAAATCGGCCAGTCGACCGACATCAGCGCGCAGCACAGGCACCGCCATTACGGCCATCGCCATCATCGCTGGCACCCTCATCATCACGGCTACTATCGGCCGCACTATCGCAGCTACGGCTATTATCCACGGCACCAAGGCTATTACGGCGGCGGACCGTACGGTTATTATGGTGGCGGCGGCCCGAGCGTGACGTTCGGCTTCGGCGCCAATCGCTGGTGAGACCATCGCTGGCGAGACAAAGGGCCCGCAGAGATGCGGGCCTTCTTTCTCAGCGCTGCAAGATGAAGCCAGCCGTCTCCAGACCGCTCGCGAGCGCCGCCTCGACCGTGCCCATGTCGCGGCCGCGATAGAGCGCCTCGCCCGAGAACAGCACGGGGCCATCGGCGCGCGCGAGACTCTCCTGCGCCGCGCGCGTCCGCGGCGTCGCCCAGGAATAGGCGCCACGGGCAAAGCGATCATGCGCCCAATTGGTGGCCGACGCCGCCACGACCTCTCGCGCAATGTCCTCGCGCGGAATGCCGAAGATTGCGGCGAGCGACGAGATCGCCGCATCGATCAGCTCCGGCGAATCGAGATGCGACAGCTCCGCCGTTCGCGGACCGCCGAACCATCCCGTGAGCACGGGATGCTGATCCGGCCGCTGCGTCCACCACACCGGAATCGTCTCGTCCGACAGCAGGAACAGCATATCCGCGAGCTCTTCGCGCCGCTCGCGCCACCATGGCCGCTTAAATCGCAGCAGGATCTTGATGACGCTACCGAAGCCGATGTCGTCGGCGGCTGCGGCCTTCGCGCGTGCGGCTGGTGGCAGCGCGATCTCGCGCAGCAACGGCAGCGGCACGGTGACGATCACGCGATCGCAGAGTTGCGCCGCGCCGCCCGCGCAGCGGATCGCGAGCTTGCCACCGCTTTCCTCGATCGCGGTGACCACGGCACTGAGCTGAATGGCAACGCCTGACTTGCGGCTCCCGGCTTCCAGAAAGTCGATCAGGCCGCCATAGCCGCCGTCGAGACGCGCCTGTGTCGCGTGTCCGTCATTCATCCATTCGTCGCGCAGCGCCAGTATCGAGGCGCGCTCGGGGTCGGCGGCATCGTAGCCCTCGACCATGCGTTCGACATCATGCCGCAGGCGTGCGTACTCAGGTCCGGCGAAATGCCGGCGCAGGAAATCGGCGACGGTGAGATCGTCCGTCAGATCCTTCACGGCGGCATGAAGCCTCTCGTCATAGGGATCGCGCGGGCTCTCCCGCGAGAAGTCTGTACCGTCAAAGCTCCACTGCGCGCCGCCGATCGTCCGCACCGTCAACCCGGCTTCGCGCGCGAGGCCGCGCGTGACCGGCGCCTCGCCATGAACGAACTCGGCGCCGCCGTCGGCGGCATAGCCGAACTCCGACGCCGGCAGCGGATGGATACGTCCGCCGCAGCGGTCGCGCGCCTCCAGGATCGTGACCCGCTTGCCGGCACGCGCAAGCTCGCGGGCCGCCATCAGGCCGGCCGCGCCTGCGCCGACAATGACGATATGCTCCGGCGTGTCCGACATTGCCGTTGCTTATCGGCCGGCGGCGTCGTTCTGGATCAGGTAGCGCAGCAACAGCACGCCGCCGCCGAGCTGCCGCGTGCTCTCCAGCGTCATCGCGGTGAGCGGTGCGCGCTTGTCGCTGTCGGCGTCCGTCGAATCGAACACGAAGGGAGCGCCCTTGGCACCGTCGATCGCGGGGCTGAGGATCAAGTTGAATTCGTCGATCAGGCCGGCGCGCAGGAACGCGCCATTGGCGACACCGCCACCCTCCACCAGCAGGCGCTTGACGCCGAGCTCGCGATTGAGGATCTCGACCGCCAATGCGAGGTTGATCTCGGATTGACCTGCGAAGATATAGGACACGCCCTCGCCGCGCAGGCCGGCGAGATGCGAATCCGGCACGCTCTCGGTGAGCACCACGACGATCGGATCGCCGCCGATATCCGAGCGGCCCCAGCCGATCTTGCCCTGCGCATCGAGCACCACGCCAAAGGTCTTCGCATCGCGCCGCGCGAACCAGTTTTCGCGCGGCAGTTTTTCGCTACTCGTCGCGGGATAGGGCTTGCCCTTGGCAAACTCCGAGCCGGTGACGCGGCCGATCACCCAGGCATCGCCGCCGAGCTCGTCATGGATCTTCTCGAACCAGTCGCTGTGCGCGCCTTTCGGGCGCCAACGGCTGGGATGCGTGCGACCATCGAGGCTCGAATGCATCAGGCAGATGATGTAGGGCTTCATGCCAATTCTCCGCGCCGGCTTCTCAGGCCGGTTTATTGCCCTTCTCGCGATCGTTCACGATCACCGCGAGCGGATTGAGTTTCGGCGGCGCGACCAGCTTGAGCGTGTTGCTGTCATGATGATTGAACGGCGCGCCGCGGACGAACAACTCGGTCTGGATCTCGTAGCTCCAGCTGCCGTCGTCGTTGAAGGTGATGTCGCAACGGTAACTGTCGGTGCGGAACGCTTGTTCCAGGAAGTCGGTCGAACAGATCCCGTAAGCGGTGTCGCCGCGCTTCGCGGTGACGGAGATTGTCTTGTCGTCCGGCTTGGCCTGTCCGGAGGCCAGCAGCACCTGCCCGCGCGGGATCGCCAGCGTCTGCATGATCAGCCCGGTCGCCGCCTCCCACAGCCAGTAGCCGACCTGATCGTGGAAGGTGATGTCTTCCTCGGGCGTGTTGATGTGGATGTGATAGCGCAAGCCATAGAACAGCTGCGGACCGTTGGCCTGCGGGTCGATCGGGTCCATCCGGATGTGCTCGATGAAGGTCCGCCGCTCCGGGCCTTCCGCTTTCGGATTGATGTCGATGCCCTTGTCCGCCTGCCAGGTGCCGGCGAGCCGGCGGAGCGGCCCGAGATTGGCAAGACTGTCGGGCGAAACGTCCTCTTGTTCGGTGAAGATGTCGGCGGGAATGGGGAGCATGGCGACCTCGCATCGTTGCGCAGGGCAGCAATAGCACAAGGGCGGCGCGAATCGAGGGGAATGGAACCCCGCGGCTGCATACGCGTTATGAGACCTTGAGTACGAGTCCTCGATCGTCGGGCTCGAATGGGCAAGGATGCCCATGTCACGCGTCGCGAGGGGGTCCGGTGCTGTCGGAGAAAGCTGCTCGGCAGTCAATCGATGTGGGCTTCCCCTCCGACGGAGGCGAGCTGGGTGCGATGATGCGCACCCTCGATTGGTCGGGCTCGCCGCTCGGCGCGCCCCGCCGATGGTCCCAGGCCCTGAAGACGACGGTCGGCATGATGCTGGCCGCGCAAGCCCAGATCGTCCTGTTCTGGGGCCCCGATTTCGTCGCGCTCTACAATGACGCCTACGCACCGGGCATCGGCGCCAATCATCCCCGCGCCCTCGGCCGGCCCGCGATCGAGAACTGGGGCGAGCTGTGGGACGATCTCGAACCGCTGCTGGCCGGCGTCCGCAATACGCGAAAGACATTCGCGGCGAAGGACCGTCCCTTTTACGTCGAGCGTCATGGCTACGGCGAGACCAGCTATTGGGACGTCTCCTACTCGGCCGTACTCGATGACGATGGCTCGGTCGGCGGCGTGCTGTGCCTCGTCTCCGAGACGACCGAACGCGTGCTCGGCGAGGCGCAGTTGCGGGCGAGCGAAGCACGCTACAGGGAGCTCAATGCCACGCTGGAGCAACGCGTTGCCGAACGCACCGCCGAGCGTCATCTGCTCGCCACCATCGTGGAAACCACCGACGGGCAGATCCAGGCGCTCGATCTCGACTACCACTGGCTCGCCATCAACACATCCTGCGCCGATGCCTATCAGCGCATCTACGGCAAGCGGCCGAAGGTCGGCGATTCCATGCACGAATTCCTGGCCGACCGGCCCGAGCATCTTGCGGCGGCGACGGCGATCTGGGGCCGGGCGCTGACCGGCGAAGCCTTTACCAACATCGAGGAGTTCGGCGATCCCAAGTTCGACCGCCGCGTCTTTGAAATGAAATTCGAGGCGCTCCGCGCCGCCGACGGCACGCGGATCGGCGCGTTCCTGACCGGCGTCGACGTGACCGATCGTCTGGAGGAGCAGGCGCGGCTCGCTCAGGCCGAGGAAGCTCTGCGCCAGGCCCAGAAGATGGAGGCCATGGGCCAGCTCACCGGCGGCGTCGCGCACGATTTCAATAATCTGCTGACGCCGATTGTCGGTCTGCTCGACCGGTTTCAGCGCCGGGGCATTGGCGACGAGCGCGAGCATCGCCTGATCGCCGGCGCCATCCAGGCCGCCGACCGCGCCAAGACGCTGGTGCAGCGCCTGCTGGCCTTCGCGCGCCGGCAACCGCTGCAGGCTGTCCCGGTCAACATCAGCCGGCTCGTCACCGACATGGGCGAGCTGATCTCCAGCACCACCGGGCCGCAGATCCAGGTGACGGTGGATACGCCGGAAGGACTTCCCGAAGCCATGGCCGATCCCAACCAGATCGAGATGGCGATCCTGAACCTCAGCGTGAACGCGCGCGACGCCATGCCCGACGGCGGAAGCTTGCGCATCTCCGCCAAGGCCCGGACGATCGAGCGCGCACACGGCTCGGACCTGGCGCCCGGCACCTATGTCTGCATCTCCGTTGCAGACAATGGCATTGGCATGGATGACGAGACGCTGGCCCATGCCGTCGAGCCGTTCTTCTCGACCAAGGGCATCGGACAAGGCACAGGCCTTGGCCTCTCGATGGTCCACGGTCTTGCTTCGCAGCTCGGCGGCGCACTGACGATCAAGAGCGCCGTGGGGGCAGGCACCACAGTCGAGTTGTGGCTGCCGGTCAGCCACGCCGCCGCGGGCGCGATCGATGCCGTCACGCAGCCCAGACTGCGACCACTTCCCGCCGGCACGGCACTGCTGGTGGACGACGAGCCGCTGGTGCGCATGAGCACCGCCGAGATGCTGAGCGAGCTCGGCTACAGGGTCGTCGAAGCCAGCTCCGCCGAGGACGCGCTTCGGCGCGTCAGGGACGGCCTGCGGCCGAACCTGCTGGTCACCGACCACCTGATGCCCGGCATGAGCGGCACGGACCTCGGCCTCGCGCTGCGCAACCAATATCCCGAGATCCAGGTCCTCGTCGTCTCAGGCTACGCCAACAACGAAGGCATCACGCCGGACCTGTCGCGGCTGACAAAGCCGTTCCGGAGCGACGAGCTGGCGGCGAGCCTGGCTAATCTCGCAAAGGCCGGGCGGTAGGGCGAAGAGCGGTCGTGCATGCACGGCATCGCTTGTGCCGCAGTTTTAGTCAGACCTCGCACCGATACAGCACCGGCTTCCGGCCGTACGGGCACGCGCATGCGATCCGCGTAAAATCCTCGCAGCCATCCAAATGTTTGTGCTCGGCACTCCCATTGCGTCGCGGAGTCGCAGTGGTAATAATTTGACACGTGAGACTTGCCTCACGGACCGCGACTTCAGCCACCGGGGGATGATGCGGTTCCCGAAGTGACTTTTGAGCGACATTTTTCAAGTGAGTGGTTCGGAATGCAGCAGGCCTCGGTCGAGAAATTCTCTGACCTCATCGGCGCGATCTACGATTGCGTCATCGCCCCTGAACAGTGGACGAGGGTTCTGAACGAGATTCGCACGGAGTTCGGGTTCGCGACCGCGATACTCTCGGCATGCAGGCTGACAAACCGGACGATCGGAGTAAATGCGGCCGCTGGAACCGCCCCTGTCCAGACGTTAGCCCAGTACAGCATCGAGTATGCGGCTGATATCGTCGAACTCTGGGGCGGCGTCGAGCGCATTCGGCAATATCCGCTTGGAGAACCGATCATTCGATCCCAGGCGGTTCCGGAGGAAATGATTCTCGGCAATCGCTATCATCGGGAATGGGCCAAGCCCAGGGGTTTGTCCGACGCCGTCGGCGTCGCCCTTGTTCGCGACAAAACGATGATCGGTAATGCGACATTCGCTCAGCATCAATCGGCCGGCCCCATCGAGGATGCGCAGGTCCACGGATTGCGCGTTCTCGCACCTCACATCCGCCGCGCCGTGACGATCAGCAATCTGTTCGACATGAAGACCGTGGAAGCCGCGACATTCTCCGCGACCGTGGAGGCCCTGACAGCAGGTGTCGTCCTGGTGGACGAGGATTCGAAGATCGTTCACAGCAACGCAGTCGCCACCGCGATGCTCGCGGCCGGCGATCCGATTTTGACGCGACATGGCCGGATCGCGGTTCAGTCCACGGCGACGACCACCTCATTGCAATCGGCGATCGCACAGGCCGCGAAGGACGAGGCGGCACTCGGCCAGAAAGGCATCGGCATCCCGATCCTTCGTGAGAGCGGCGACCCGCTCGTCATCCACGTTCTGCCGCTGCGACGCGGCCACATGCGCGCCGGGCTGATCCAGCGCGCCGCCGCCGCGTTGTTCGTGGCGTCGGCGTCCGAGCCGCCGCAGATCTCCCACCTTGCCCTCACCCAGCTCTATGACCTGACGCCGGCCGAGATCCGCATCTTCGAGCTGATCTGCGAAGGACACACACGCGACGCGATCTCGGGTTTGCTCGGCGTGTCCGTCGCCACCGTGAAGAGCCATCTGCTTCATGTGTTCGAGAAGACAGGCTGCCGCCGCCAGGTCGACCTGGTCAGGCTCGCCAAGTCGCTGACATTCCCGGTGTGAAGCCCGGCTCGGCCGTGAGACGTCCGCCATCGGCGGATGAGGTGATTTTTGAAGTGAGTGGCTTGGAATGCGACAGGTTTCGGTCGAAGAATTCTCGGATATCATCGGCGATATCTACGATTGCGTCATCGCCCCCGAACACTGGACCGACGTTCTGGAGGGGATTTGCGCCAAGCTCGGCTTCGCCACCGGCGCACTCTCGGTCGCCAGCCTCACCAACATGAAGGCCGCGGTCAACGCAGTCTCCGGATCCAACCTGGCTGAGATGGCCCAAAATGCGATCGGCTATGGGCCTGAGATCATCGAGCTTTGGGGCGGCGCCGCGCGCATTCAGCAATACCCGCTCGGAGAACCCATCGTTCAATCCCAGGCCGTCCGGCAGGACATCATCGCTGCCAATCGCTATTATCGCGAATGGGCCCTCCCCAAGGGCCTGTTCGACGCCGTCGCTGTCGGCCTCGTTCGCGACCGGGCGATGGTCGGCAACGCGATCTTCAGCCAGCATCAATCGGCCGGTCCCATCGAGGATGCGCAGCTCGGAGGGTTGCGGCTGCTGACGCCGCACATCCGCCGTGCCGTCACCATCAGCAATCTGTTCGACATGAAGAGCGTGGAGGCCGCGACATTCTCCGCGACGGTGGAAGCGCTGACGGTCGGCGTCGTGCTTGTCGACCAGGATGCGAAGATCGTCCACAGCAACGCCACGGCCACCGCAATGCTCGCGGCCGAAGACCCGATCATGGTCCGACAGGGCCGGATTGCGGCTCCGTCCGCGACCGCGACCAGCTCATTGCATCAGGCGATCGCACAGGCGGCGAAGGACGAGGCGGCGCTCGGCCAGAAAGGCATCGGCATCCCGATCCTTCGCGACAGCGGCGACCCGCTCGTCATCCACGTGCTGCCGCTGCGGCGCGGCCACATGCGCGCCGGGCTGATCCAACGCGCGGCCGCCGCCCTGTTCGTGGCGACAGCCTCCGGCCCGCCGCAGATGTCCCACGTCGCCCTCAACCAGCTCTACGATCTGACGCCGGCCGAGATCCGCATCTTCGAGCTGATTTGCGAGGGCCACACGCGCGACGCGATCTCGGGGTTGCTCGGCGTCTCCGTCGCCACCGTGAAGAGCCATTTGCTCCATGTGTTCGAGAAGACGGGACGCCGCCGCCAGGTCGATCTGGTCAGGCTGGCAAAGTCGCTGACATTTCCGGTGTGAGCGGCGGAAGCCGCGACGTCCATCACCCCTTCGTGACCGTGCCGCGAATTCCGATCCGTAACATTCCCACGAGCAGAACGTAGCTGCCCATGATGATCCATCATCAGAGGGAAGAATTATGAATTGGAAATTGACTGCCGCAGCGCTGGGCTTCGGGATCGTGATCCTCAACGGCTTCAATGGTGCAGCCATCGCGGCAGATGCCGTGCGCGTTCGCGGCGTGATCGAGGCGACGGACGGATCGAAAATGACCGTCAAGACCCGCGAGGGCGCATCGACAGCGATCGCATTGGCCGCCGCCGTCAAGGTCATGGCCGTCGCGAAGGCGTCCGTCGAAGACATCAAGCCCGGCGATTTCGTGGGCATCGCTTCATTGCCCAAATCAAAGGGTGGCGACGGCGCCGTTGAAGTTCTCATTTTCCCGGCGGCCATGAAAGGCACCGGCGAGGGCAGCTATCCCTGGGATCTGAAGCCCCAGAGCACGATGACCAATGCCACCGTCTCGAATGCCGTGAAGGAAGTCGATGGGCATGAGGTCACGGTCAAGGTCAACGGAAAGGACAAGAAGATTTCCGTTGCGGACGGCACGGTCGTCGTCACCCTGGCGCCCGCGACTGCGGCGGACCTGAAGCCAGGCACCACCGTGTTCGTACCCACCGAACGCGGCAGTGACGGCACGCTCACCGCGGGCTTCGTCATCGTCGGCGCCAACGGCATCGTCCCCCCGATGTAACGAGACCCGACAAGCTGCGGTGGCGGCGCTCTCAACGCAGGGATTTTGCACGCGATCTCGACTGCCCGCGGTTCGGGCGTGCATTGGGAGTGCTGTCACCTCGGGTTCGCCCGGCGTGCCGTCGGTGTCCGGCGTGAGGCGGAGACGCTCTCAGGCCGCTTCCGACGCTGATCTTGCACGCTGCTCGAGCACGCCGATCGTCGAGACCAGATTGTCGCGTCGCGCGCGAAGGTTCGCCGCGAGCGCCGGATAGGACGGCTGCTGCGCGTCGAACACCCCGGCCCTTGCCTCCTCCTCCAGGATGTCGGTGTTAAGCAGCCGGACGCGCCACCACAAATCGGCGATCAACGCGTCGAGCCGAATTTCTCCATCAGCACCAGAACGGGACACTTCGTGCATCACTTGCCTCAACCTGACACGGCCTCCCTGCTGAGGCCTGGCTTTGGTGCCAACTGAGCAAGCGGAGTGCCAGCAAGGGGCGAGCGGAATCCGGTTCCGGAATTAACCAAGCGCTTCGCAATGCCCTCGTGTCGGCGGAACCGGCTTGATCAAGATCTGACGCTCAAGCCGAAAGGCGCGGCGAGCAATCAGCCATAGAGCCCGGTGACGATCGGCATGCGGGCGGCTCGGAGAGCGGGAAACAGTCCGCCGATCAGGCCGACCACGAGCGCGAGCAGCAGGCCCTGGCCGATCAGCCGCGGACTGAGCTGGAAGTTGAACACCACCTGGCTGAAGCTTGCGCCCATCGTCGAGGCCGTGAAGCCGTCAAAGACGAGATAGGTGGCTGCGGCCCCGATCACGCCGCCGACCGCGGCCAGGATCAGCGACTCGACCATCGTGCCGATGAATGTCGAGAAGCCGCCGAACCCGATGGCGCGCAGGGTCGCGATCTCGGTCGCGCGTGTCGCGACCGAGGAATACATGGTGTTGAGCGCGCCCGCCAGCGAGCCGAATGCCATCGCGATCGCCAGGGGCCAGCCGAGCTTCTGGATCAGGTCCGACGTATTCGACGCCTGCTGGGCGAAATAGGCGGCCTCCGACATCACGTCGAGCTTGAGGCGCGGATCGGTGTCGCTGTATGCGCGCAACGTCTCGATCGCGGCCGGGCTGGTCAGCCGCGCGCGGACGGTCTGGACCGAGCCGGCACGCTTGAACAGGCTCTGCAGCACCGGCAGATCGGCCCAGATCTCCGATTCGAACACGCTGCCGTCGGCGCCGAAGATTCCGACCACCGTCCACCGCGTGTTGTTGAAGGTCACCGTCTGGTCGAGCTCGAAACCTTCGAATTCCTTGCCCAGCGCCCTGCCGACGATGATCTCGTTGCTGCCCGGATTGAACATCCGGCCCGCGGTCATGACGACGCCACGACGCAGCGCGGGGCCCTGCGGGCCGAGGCCGCGCAGCGGCAGGCTCGCCTTGGTCCCGGTGCTGCGCTTGATCCCATTGACCGTCAGATAGAGCTCGGCGGACGTCTGCGGCTTGCCGTCGGGTCCCCTGGCAATGCCGGGACCGTCCTCGATCAGCCGGACCTGGTCGCGCAGGACGACACTGTTGATCTCCGAAACCGCGCCGCTGCGCAACACCACGGCGACATCCTCCGCGCCGGAATCCGCGATGGTGCGGCGGAATCCATTGGCCATGGAGAGAAACGCCAGGAGTACCGTGACGACGAGGCCGACCGCGATCACCGTCGCCAGCGACAGCCACAGGCGCTGTGGCAGGCTCTTGAGATTGATGGTGGTGACCGCCAGGATCTGCAGGAAGATCGAGCGCATCGGATCAGCTCCGTCCCAGCGCGGTGACGATGTTGAGGCGCATGGCGTTGAGCGCCGGCACCAGGCCTGTGATGATACCGAATACGACCATCAGCCCGACTGCCGCCGCGGCGATATCGGGGTATAGCGACAACGTCGGAACGAAGCTCATCAGGCTGTCCCGCACTCGCGTGATCAGAAGAAGCGCGACGCCTAATCCGGGCAGCCCGCCGAGCAGCGCCAGCAGGATCGATTCGCCGAGCACCATGCGCAGGATGCGACCACCGGAAAAGCCCAGCGTCTTCAGCACGCCGATCTCGCGCGTGCGCTCGCGCACCGTCATCACCATGGTGTTGCCGACGATCATCAGGATCGTCACGAAGGCCGCCCCGACCACGAGCTCGACGATCAGCGCGATGTTGCCGAGCTGGGCGGCGAATGCCTTGTTGAAGGCCTTTTCGCTGTCGGTCGTCGTCTCATAGGGAGAGTTGGCAAACATCCCGTCGATGGCATTGGTCACGCGCTCGTTCGCGGCCACAGACGTGGTGCGCAGCGCCAGCCAGTTGATCAGGTCCTTGCCGAACGAGCGGGTCTCGTTGAAATAGTCGTAGCCCATCAGCATGACGTTGGTGTCGGCCTGCGGAATGCGGGCGGTGAAGCTGCCGACGATGATGAAGTCCCAGGCGTGCGAGCCGTTCTTCTGGGACCAGACGCTGCTCGAGATCGGAATATGATCACCGACCTTCCAGCCCCACTTCTCCATCATGCGCGCCCCGACCAGAACGCCGGTGCGCTCGCGGATGAAGGCCGCGCGCGCCTCGGGAGAAAACACGAAGTCGCTGTCGCGAAGCTTCATCCAGTTCTGCGGGTCGACCGCAAAGGCCGCGATAAAGTTCCTTGGCTCCTGGTAATAGCCCCCGAACCAGCTGAAGTGGGTGATCTGGGCGACGCCGTCGATGGCGGCGACCCGATTGTAATAGGAAATCGGCAAGGGCTGGGTGAAGTTGATCTTGTTGAGGACCACCAGCCGGTCGGGCGTGGCGCGGTCCTGTCCAGCGTTGAAGGCGCGCTCGAAGCTCGCCAGCACACCGAAGATCGCAAAGGCGATCAGGATCGAGACCATCATCAGGATGGCCCGCAATTTCCGGCGGAACAGATTCTTGCGGATCAGGACCAGGTCGTTCACGCCGCGAGTTCCTTCTCGATGAAGTGGCCCTTGTCGAGATGCAGCGATCGCTTGGCGTATTGCGCCGCCGCCGGGTCGTGGGTCACCATCACGATGGTCTTGCCGAGATCGCGGTTGAGCACTTGCAGGATCGACAGGACCTCGTCGGCGGTGGCGCGATCGAGATCTCCGGTCGGCTCATCGCACAGCAGCAGCGCCGGATCGGAGACGATGGCGCGCGCGATGGCGACGCGCTGCTGCTGCCCACCCGACATTTCCTTGGGATAGTGCTTGACCCGATCGGCGAGCCCGACCACGCCGAGCGCGGTCTCGACCCGCTGGCGCCGTTCCTTGCGGCCGAGCCGCGTCAGCAGCAGCGGCAATTCGACATTCTGCGCCGCGGTCAGCATCGGCATCAGATTGTAGAACTGGAAGATGAAGCCGATATGCGATGCCCGCCAGCGCGAAAGTTCGCTCTCGGACAGGCGGTCAAGGCGTTCACCGGCGACTTCGATCCCGCCTGCGTCGGACCGATCAATGCCACCGAGCAGATTGAGCAGGGTGGTCTTGCCGGACCCCGACGGTCCCATCACGGCGACGAAATCCCCGCGTGGAATGGCAAGGTTGAGACCATCGAAGATGGTGATCGTCTCCTTCCCCTTGGTGAACCGCTTGGACAAATCGACGATGCCAATCATCGGATCGGTTGGCGATAACATGGGTCTTGCTCCCGCGCGCTTAAGGGGGATCGGAGCGCGCCGTGGCAGGCGCGCCGTCTTCCACGAATGTCACCTTGATCGCCATGTCCGGCAGAACGCGCCTGTCCTTCACATCCATGCCGACACGGACCTTGACGGTCGCCTTCTCGCGATTGGCGGTTGGCACGATGGCGATGACGGCGCCCGGGATGCGCCAGTCCGGATAGGCATCGAGCACGGCTTCGACGCGGGTGCCGGCATGCAAGCGGCCGATCGAGGCTTCGTTGACGTCAACCTCGATCTCGATCGAGTCCATGTCGACGATGGTGCAGATGCCGGTGCGGGTGAAGCCGCCGCCGGCCGACAGCGGCGAGATCATCTCGCCGGGTTGCGCGCTGCGGTCGACCACGATACCGGCGAACGGAGCGCGGATCCGGTGCTTGCCGAGCACCTCGCCAAAGCGCTGGGCCTCGAGCCGGGCCGCCGCAAGCTGGGCCTCCGCCTGGCGGAGCTGGGCCCGCAGCACGCCGGCTCGAGCCTGCGACTTGGTCAGGTCGGCTTCGGTGGCATAATTCTTTCCCGACAGCGTCTGGGTTCGATTGAGGATTCGCTCGGCGTCGGCCAGATCGGCGGCAATCGCGGCCATGGCCGCTTCGGAGGCCTCGGCGCGCGCCTGCGCCAGCGCGTAGTCCTTGTCCGCCAGGACATCGTCGAGCCTAGCGAGAACCTGGCCGGCCTCCACCACCATGCCCTCGTCGACCAGGAGTTCGACGACCTTGCCCGTGACCTCGGCCGCGACCGTGGCCTTGCGGCGTGCCACCACGTAGCCGGACGCGATCAGGCCGCCCGCACCGGGCGCGACCGATTGGGCCGGACGCTCCTGTTGTGCGACCTGGGTGGATGGGACCTCGGCAGCCGGCGCCTGCGCGGACGGCGACAAACCGCCGAGCCAAAGCACCGTGCCGCCTCCCAGCACAAGCACTGAGACCAAAATCCCGATGGCTGGCAGCAGCCAACTTTTTTTCCGCCGCAACGAAGGCCCGGCCGGTGGGGACCGTTCGATGACGAGCGAGCGTAACGATCGCGTCCTGTCATCCATCCGACCACAGGCCCCCGAGTAGGACAGTCGATATTATGCAACACATCCTTGGCATGAGCAATCTTCTGCCGCAACTATTAGGTGGTCTCGCTTCGTTGAGTCGGCGTTTGACTGCATCGGCTCAACTCCGGCATCCCTTCAAGAAAAGAAGATCTATCGCGCGCGGCAGGTTCGTTCTCGCCCGATGCAGAATTCGGCTAGCCGATTCCTGGCCGGATCGGCCGATTCTGAAATTCTCGTCGGTGTCCGATGCCGTTGCGGCCGACCGGCTGCGTGCGTCGCGGCACAATTCAGTCGGCGTCAGGCCGGTTTGCCTTGGCCTCATTGAGACGACAATGTTTGAGAAAAGCAGCGACACTGCGAATTTTAGTCGCATGCTCTCCCAACTGAACGACCTGGGCGTGCTGAGGGAAGGCCCCCAAAGAGAAGGCCAGTGCCCATCGAGCGGGCGGCCAATGCGCGCAAGACTAAATCAGCGGCGCACCCTGCCGCAGATTCATGTGGCGGTTGACGTCCTTGTAGAGCAGATAGCGGAACCGGCCGGGGCCGCCTGCGTAGCAGGCCTGCGGGCAGAACGCGCGCAGCCACATATAGTCGCCGGCCTCGACCTCCACCCAATCGCGATTGAGGCGGTAGACCGCCTTGCCCTCGAGCACATAAAGCCCGTGCTCCATGACATGCGTCTCGGTAAAGGGGATGGTTGCCCCCGGCTCGAATGTCACGATGTTGATGTGCATGTCATGGCGCATGTCCGAGGGATCGATGAAGCGCGTGGTGGCCCACCGCCCCTCCGTATCAGGCATCGGCACCGGCGCGATCGAGTCTTCATTGGTCACGATCGGCTCGGGTTCGGCCAATCCCGGCACGCGCTGATAAAGCTTGCGGATCCAGTGCAGCTGGGCCGCGCCTGAGCCGCGATTGCGCAGGCTCCATCCGCACCCGGGCGGCACATAGGCGAAGCCGCCGGCTTTCAGCTCTCTGTCCTTGCCTGCCAGCTTGAGCGTGACTTGCCCGCCCGCGACGAACAGCGCCCCCTCGGCGTCCTTGTCGGGCTCGGGAGTTTCGCTACCGCCATTCGGTGCGATGTCCATCAGGTAATGCGAGAACGTTTCGGCGAAGCCCGAGAGCGGCCGTGCCAAAACCCAGACACGGGTGTTGTCCCAGTGCGGCAGATGACTGACGACGATATCGCGCTGCACGCTGTTGGGAATGACGGCGTAGGCGGTCGTAAAGACCGCACGGCCGCTGAGAAGATCCGTCTGCGGCGGCAGACCGCCCTGCGGGACATGATAGGTTCGCGATGACATCGTCAGGCCTCGTGTCGTTCGGGCATCAGATCGAGCTGCATGGTCTCGTCCAGCCAATATTCTTCCAGATTGTTGCCACCGCCCTTGCGGTCGACGACGAGGAACGCGCTTGCGTCCTTGAGCACCAGCAGAGGATGGTGCCAGCAGTTGCGCGCATAGTTCACGCCCTGGTGCCCCGTCGCCGCGAACGCCCGATAGCTCGCGGCATTGCGTGGGTCGGTGCAAACAACGACCAGCCACTCCGCGCCGTTAAGCGGCATGAACAGCTGGCTTCCGAGCGGATGACGCTCCATCAGGCGGATCGCAATCGGCGCAGGACGCAGCGATGCGGCAAACCAGCTGATGTTGGTCTGTCCGCCTTCCGCGGTAACGTCGATGCTGGCGAGATCGTTGAAGCGCTTCGCAAAACCCTGGTTGATCGACAGGGGGATCACCCCGTCCGTTTCGATGACCTCGCCGAACGGCGCGAACGCCTGCTTGGTCAGGGGCTCAATCGAAAGTGTCGCCATCGTCAACCTCAAAAGTTTCCGCGATCAAAGCGGTTGCAGACCCGCGACGGGAGCATCCGCACCATCAGGCTCGGCCTGCGATGTCTCGCCCTGGGGAACGATCTCGCCGTTCAGGATGCGATGCGCCTTGGCGCGATCGAGATCGCCTTCCCATGCGGCGACAACGACCGTCGCGACGCAGTTTCCGACATAATTGCCGAGCGCGCGAGCGATACCGATAAACCAGTCCACCGACAAGATCAGCACCAGTCCGATTGCCGGAATGGCCGGAATCGCCGACAGCGTCGCGGCGAGGACGACGATGGCCGAGCCTGGGACGCCATGGGCACCCTTGGAGGTGAGCAATGCGACGCCGAGGATCGCCAGAAGGTCGCCCAGGGCGAGCGGCGTGTTGGTCGCCTGCGCAATGAAGACCGCCGCCAGGGTCAGGTAGATCGAGAACGCGTCCAGGTTGAACGAATAGCCGGTCGGGATGACGAGGCCGACGGTCGACCGCTTGATTCCGAGCTGCTCGAGCTTGCGCATGGTCTGCGGCAGCACGCTGTCGCCGGCGGCCGTGCCGAGCACGATCATCAGCTCCTCGCGCAGATAGCCGAGCAGCTTGAACAGGCTGAAGCCGGACAGCCGCATGATCGTTCCGAGGACGATCACCACGAAGAGGACCACGGCCAGATAGAACAAGCCGACGAGGCCACCGAGCTGCTTGAGCGAACCGATGCCGTACTTGCCGACGGTGAAGGCAATCGCTCCGAACACGCCGATCGGGGCAAGCCGGACGACGAAGTTCATCATCTTGAAGATGATCTCGTTCACGCGCTCGATGAAATCGACGACCGGCCGTGCGCGCTCGCCGCATAATGACACTGCGCAACCGAACATGATCGAAACGATCAGGACTTGCAGGACATCGCCGGAGCTGAACGCGCCGACGATCGTGGAGGGGATCAGCTTCATCAGGAATTCGGAGACGCCGCCGCCGGCAACCTGGGCCGCGGTCTGGCTGAATCCGCTGAGCGCTTTGGCATCGAGCGTCGATGGATCGATGTTCATTCCGGCGCCGGGCTGGAAGTAATAGGCAAGCGCAATGCCGAACACCAAGGCGATTGTGGTGACGATCTCGAAATAGAGCAGCGCGCGGATGCCGACCCTGCCGACCTTCGAAAGGTCTCCGGCCGCGGAAATTCCCTGCACCACAACGCAGAACACGATGACGGGCACCAGCATCTTGATCAGCTTGATGAAGCCGTCGCCGAGCGGCTTCATCTGCAGGGCCGTATCAGGATAGGCCATGCCGAGCGCAATGCCGAGCGCGAGTGCGACGACAACCTGGAAGAAGAGTGACTTGAAGATGTTGGGCATGGCTTTCCTCGCTCGCTGGGCTTTTGTCTGTCTGGCTTGGTCGGCTTGAGCCTTTCGCCATTCTTGTCATTTGGCAGCGGCGTCACGCCGCTGCGTACGGAGCCATTCGCCCCTTGCACGCGGACGAAGGCGCCATCGGTCATTCGTTGACCAGGTGCGACATCAAGTCCAATATATAGAACGACACGATTGATAGGTTTTCACTATGGATCTTCGCCAGGTCAGGTACTTCATTGCGGTGGCCGAAGAGCGCAGCTTCACCCTCGCTGCCCGGCGGCTGAACCTCTCGCAGCCGCCGCTGAGCCAGCACATCCAGGCGCTCGAGGCCGAGCTCGGCACCCCCTTGCTCTACAGGACGAGCCGCAAGGTCGAGCTGACCCAGGCCGGTGAAGCAATGCTGTCGCGCGGGCGCGCGATCCTGCAACAGGTCAAGTCGGCGGAAGACGAGGTACGCTCGATCGGCGCCGGCCTGGTCGGAACGCTGGATCTCGGCGCAACCGGCTCCATCCTGCGCGGCCGACTTGCCGAGCTGCTCGCGGCCTACCGTGAGGTCGCGCCATTGGTGAGGATGACGGTGCATGAGCAGGCACCGGCGCGACAGATCGCGGCCCTGCTCAACCGGACCACCAATATCTCGCTCATTCGCGGCGTTCCCACGGAGCGCGACCTGACCAGCAAGCTGGCGTGGCGCGAAGAGGTCGTTCTCGCCGTGCCTCGCACCCACCCCTTGGCGAAGCGCAAGCGCGTCGCGCTCGGCGATCTGGCGTCGGAGGATCACGTCGTCCTCGATCCCGACAGCTCCGACTTCGCGCGCTATATTCAGACTTGCTGTGTCGATGCCGGCTTCCTGCCAAAAGTGTCGCAGCAGGTCGTCGACGCGCAGTCGATCCCGAGCCTCATTGCGGCAGGCTTCGGCGTCGCGCTGGTGCCGCAGTCGATCGCGCGTTTCACGACCGCCGATATCGCGTTTCGCCCCATCCGCCCCTCACCGCCCGCGGCCGACGTATTTCTCGTTTACCGAGCGGACGAGACCTCGATGGTGGTGCACAATTTCATCAAGCTCGCGCTGAGGTATTTGAGTCAGAGGAAAAGGCTGGGGTAGCACGACCGTCAAATTTGCTGAACTGCTCCGAAGATCGGGCGCACAGAAGAGCCATGGCGCCGAAGGAAGGGACGTCGCTCAACCACCGACACGACGAACCGTTGTTTGTCCCTAGTCTGGTGGCGTAAGCGGTTGGCACGGCAACCTGGTAGAGCGGCCTAGGCGGCGCGAATAGCACCAGCAAACAGCCGAACAGTATCAATCACTGACAATCGGTCCGAACGCCTCCCATCGCTCGCCGGTGAAACGCATCATTCGGAACTCCTTGACCACACGATAGTCGGCCGGGCTGGTGTTGACGGAGAGCCCTGGGAGCAGCAGATCGAGTTTCACGTTTCTCAGGCTCGTCGCTTGCGCCATGACATTCTCGCGCGAGAGATTGTCCTCGCATTGCTTCAGGACCTGCACCAGCAGCTCGGCGGCGCTATAGCCGTAGACCGTGAAGATGCTCTTCCGATCGCCTCCCGGATAATAGCCGTCCATGAAGGTGCTCCATCGCTTCATGCCTTCGTCCTCACGCCAGGTCGGGTCAGCGGCCTCCTTGAATGAGCTCGCCGAGATGATGCCCTTTGCATTCTCGATGCCCGCCGGGCTCAGGACCGCGTCGATCGAGGACGAGCCCACGCCAAGGAGGTGAGCGGGCTTCCAATCGAGCTCCGCCATCTTTCTGATGACTTGGGCGGCGAATTTCGAGGCAGCCATGTTGATGAGGACGTCGACACCGGCCGCCTTAAGGCGCACGACCTGCGAATCGACGGTCGGGTCCGATACATCGTATGAAGCGTCGCAGACGATGAGTTCGCTTGCCCTCGCGCCGAGTGCGTCTTTTAATCCGGTCAGATAATCCCTGCCGGTCTCATCGTTCTGATAGAGCAGGCCAATTCTGGCATTCGGATAATTGTCCAGGATGAAGCGTGCGTAGACGCGAATCTCCGTGCGCAGATTGGGAGCAAATCCCATCGTCCAGGGAAAATTGATCGGATCCTCGAAACGCGTCGACCGCCCGGCCACGAAAAGCTGAGGGATATTGCGGTCATTGAGATATTTTTGAACCGCAATGTTCGAGGCATTTCCGAGCGTCTCGAACGTGAACAGCACTCCGTCGCTCTCGATGAGCCTACGGACCTGCTCGACGGTCTTGGACGGCGTCGCCGCATCGTCGTAGGACATCAACGTGATCTTGCGTCCATTGACGCCGCCATGATCATTGATCATGCGGAAATAGGCTGCCTGCACCTTGCCGATCACGGAAGATGCGGAGAGCGGACCGCTATAGGGCATCGTCTGGCCGATCTTGATCTCAGTATCGCTTGCGCCTTGACCGTATCGACGATCACCTGCGAGCAAGACAGTCGTGACGAAAAGTCCGGCAGCAAGGATTGCCGCTCGGGCAGCATGCGTGCACAAGCTCTTGCTCATCGCTGCGACCCTCGCCGCTTGGGGGGACTTCGTAAATCCGTGCGCCGTTCACGACATGCATACTCCCTCGCCAGCCGATGAGTGAGCTGATCACAGAGCCGCAGGAGAGCTGATCGGCTGGATTGGATCAGAGCGGACAATCGTAGTCCAACGAGCCCTGCCCGCGGGGTGCCAGGAAATCTGCCCGACGTTCGGCAAACCAGTGATCGGCAGCAATCAGCAGCGTTGGACAGTGTGCCGTCAGGCTTCGAGCCAACGATTCCGAATGCTTCCGATGCGAAGTGAAACCCACGCTCGCGGAGCTGTCCTTGTGGAGCCTGGGCCAGGTTCAAATCCTGGAGGCGCAACTACCGATACCGACAACCGCTTCAAGTGCGGATTTGACGAAGGTGTCGGCCGCTCAAGGCTTCTCGTTGACGCGCTTTTCGAGCGCCAACGTTCGCTCGACCAAGTCATCCAATTCAAAAGACTGCGATTCGAGGAATGCGACGGACCCATTGTTGGGGCTGACAGCCAGACGGCGGGTCTCGCTCAAATGATGTTTGAGCCAGGTCCTCTGCTCTTGTTGCAATTGCGCTCGCTGCTTGCCCTCGGACTTGTGCAGAAGCGTCTGATAGGCGGCATTCAGCCTCGGGTCCCACTTATCGATTTCGGCCTTGCCGCAATCCAGCATTTTCGAGGAAGCGCCGTCGGCCTTGGCTATGCAAGCGTCGAGCTCCGCGCCCTGCTGCGCGCTTGCAGGAAATGCGGCGACATAGAGGGCGGCTGCCAAAGCGCGAGATGTTCTCCAGAACATGACGGTCCTGTGCCTTTTCCGATCTGAGTAAAATTTGAGCTGTCTGGTGTGGCTATTTCGCGATGAGACTGGGAAGGTTGCTGGCGGCCACGGAAGATGCACGGCAAGGGAAACTCGAAAAACCGTCAAGATGTTGGCCGACGCCGTGCTGGAGCGCTGCTCGTCCCGTCAAAAACACCGATCGTCCCAGAACTCGTTCTTTCATCCCCGTTCCCACGCCGGCGGTCCCCCAATGCTTGTCCGCCCGGACGGTTCAACCATAGTCCGGCTTCCCTCCGGGAAACACTGACGGTTTGACCAACAATCGCGGCAAGGGTCCGAGACGGATGCACAGCAAATACATCCCCCGATTGGGGCGGGGCATCATCGCCGCGCTTGCCGCGATCGTAACCGCGCATTCCCTGCGATACTACGCCACGCTGGGAGGCGTCTGGTTCGGCATCGATCCGAATATCAAGGCCGTCATACTGCAAGCGCCTCTGCAGGCGCTGACGCACATGCTGATCGCCCCCGTCGCTTTGCTCCTGGGACCGCTCCAATTCGTTCCGAGGCTGCGGGCGCGCCATCCGACGCTGCATCGCTATTCCGGCCGGGTTTACGTCCTGGCGTGCGTTCTGGCTGGAGCGGGAGCATTGGCTACGACACCATTTGCTTCGGGTGGCGAGGTGGCCGGCCTGGGTTTCGGGATTCTCGCGGTCCTGTGGATCGGCACCACTGTGGCTGCCTGGGTCTCGGCCGTGCGCGCAAGGTTTGAGTGGCATCGGATACTGATGCGATTCAGCTACGCGATGACCTTCGGAGCCGTTGTCCTTCGCCTACAGATTCCGATCGGCTACGCCTTGGGCTATAGCAGCTATTCCAGCATGTCTCCGATCCTGTCGTTTACGTCGTGGCTACCCAACGTCTTGATCGTTGCCCTGTATTCGACGTTGGAAGCACGGCGGCACCCGCCAAGAAGCGCAAGCGCGTCGCGCCCGGCGAGCCGTCCGAGCTAACCTCATGGGCGCAGCAGTTGCGTTCGGTGGGAGGCCACTCCGCCTCACTTCTCCTTGAGCACGAGCGCACTGGTCAGGTCGCCGAGCGGCGTCTGCTTGCGAGCGGCGATCGCGGTGTCACGCACGGTGATGCCGTGCAGGGTCGGCAACTCGAAGCGGCGCGTGATGAAGCGCAGGATCGAGGTCGTGTCCATCGGCGTGTGGTCGACATAGCCGCGGCGCGCATAGGGAGAAATGATGATGGCGGGAATGCGGGAGCCCGGACCCCAGCGGTCGCCCTTCGGCGGCGGTACGTGATCCCACAGGCCGCCATTCTCGTCATAGGTCACGACGACCAGCATATGCGGCCATTGCGGGCTCTTCTCGAGATGCGCGACCACGTCGGCGATATGGGCGTCGCCGGCCTGGATATCGGCATAGCCCGAATGCTCATTGAGATCGCCCTGCGGCTTGTAGAAAGTGACCTGCGGCAGCTTGCCGTCGTCGATCGCCTTGATGAATTCGGTGCCCGCCAGGCCGCCGTCGCGCAGATGCTCGGCACGCGCCGCAGTACCGGGGGCGAAGCTGGCATAATAGTTCAAGGCCTGATGGTGATACTGAAAGAACGGGACCGGCGACTTGTTGCCGTGATCCAGCACGTCCTGCCAAGCGCCGCCATACCAGGCCCAGCTGACACGCTTGAGGCTAAGCATGTCCCCGATCGTCGGCTCGGTCTGCGGCGGCAGCGTCGTCGGCTTCATGGGATCCGCATAAGCCTTGTCGCCATCCTTCGCCGGTTCGTTGCCGCTCGGCTGATAGGGTGGCTGCATGGTGTTCACGGCGTAGAAGTCGGGTGTGAGATTGCCGTCGCTGACATATTTCGGAATGCCGTCCATCGCCGATTTCGGCGAGTTGGCGGCTTCCTTCAACGTGACTCCATCGGGCTCGACCACGGAGATCGACGGCTTGGCGGGACTGGTGTCGGCCTTGGGATAGGTCGGGATGCAGGCGCAGACCAGCCATTGGTGGTTGAGGAAGGAGCCGCCGAACGCGCCCATGAAGAAATTGTCGGCCAGCACATATTTCTGGGCAACCTTCCACATCGCCATCTTCGATCCGTCCCAGAGACTCATCACGAGCGCGCCCGAGTCGGCATGAGCGACAAATCTGTCGTTGCGTCCGCCATTGATCTGCATCTGGTTCTGATAGAAGCGGTGCCAGAGGTCGTGCGTAACGGTGCCGTAGCTGAGATTGAAGCCCTTCGGATCGTCCAGATAGTAGGGACGATTGGGCAGATGTTCGGTCTGGGCCTGGGTGACCGGTGGCGTCACGCCCTTTGCGGTCAGGCCGTCCCAGATCGGCGGCAATTCACGGAACGGTTTGCCATCACGATCGCGCTGCGTCCGCGTCCAGGCGGGCGCCTTCGCCACGCCGTTCGCGCCCGGGAAACTGCCATAGAGATTGTCGAAGCTGCGGTTCTCGGCGTAAATCACCACCACCGTGTCGATCAAGGTCAGATCGTCGGCGGCATTCTTCTGGGGGCCCGGTCCGTTACCCGCTGCCAGCGCCGGACCGAACGCACCGATGACGACACTCGACGCACAAAGGAAAACCGCTGATTTCGCCAGCATCCAAGCCCCCTGCTTCAGCCTGATTGTTGCTATCGTTCCGTTCGTCATAGCGCAGACGCTCGCCGAAGGCACGTTCGGATCGCCATGAAGATGTCCAAGGATCAACCCGGTTTGCAATATGCGGATTGAGCATTGGGTTTTCGCAGCTGTGATCGTCCTCGCGGCTTCGACCGTTGGTCCGGCCCAGACCAGTGCTGAGATGTCACGTAGCCAGGCGCGTCGGCAGGCCGAGCAACTCGGAGCTTTGGGTCAGGCCCTGTTTTTCGATCCTTCGCTCTCGGGATCGGGGAAACTCTCCTGTTCATCCTGCCACGATCCCGCGCACGCTTTCGGCCCTGCCAACGACCGCGCGGTCCAGTTGGGCGGTGGCGACATGCAGCAACCTGGCGCGCGAGCGGTTCCCTCCCTGAAATACCTGCAGGTGGTGCCGTCCTTCACCGAGCATTTCCATGATTCCGAGGACGAGGCCGACGAAAGCATCGACAATGGCCCAACAGGAGGCCTCACCTGGGATGGACGGGTCGACCGTGGCGCCGATCAAGCCAGGATTCCCCTGCTCTCGGATTTCGAGATGGGCAATCGGGATGAAACCGAGGTGGCTCGCCGGGTGCTCGCTGCGGGGCATGGCAAGGCTATCGCTGCCATTGCCGGGGCCAAAGCCGTTGCCAATCCGGCCGCGGTTTACAAGACGGCCCTCAAGGCGCTCGAGGTCTACCAGCAGGACCACCGAACCTTTTATCCCTATTCGAGCAAATATGACGCGGTGCTGGCTGGAAAGGCTGAGCTCACCGCTCAGGAAGCGCGCGGGCTCGAATTGTTCAATGCGCCGGACAAGGGCAATTGCGCGTCCTGCCACATCAGCAAACGAGGCAATGATGGCACCCCGCCCCAGTTCACGGATTACGGACTGATTGCACTCGGCATCCCGCGCAATCGCGACATTCCCGCCAACAAGGACCCGGGCTATTTCGATCTCGGTTTGTGCGGCCCCCTACGCACCGACTTCCTGAAGCGCGAGGATTATTGCGGTCTGTTTCGTACGTCGACACTCCGCAATGTCGCGCTCCGCCGGACCTTCTTTCACAACGGCGCCGTACATTCGTTACGAGACGCGGTGCGGTTCTACGTCGAGCGGGAAACCCGGCCCGAACTTTGGTATCCGCGCAAAGCCGACGGCAGCATCGACAAATATGACGACCTGCCCGACAGGCCCAAGGCCAATGTCAACATGGAGCCGCCGTTTGACCGCAAGGCCGGCGATGCGCCGGCCTTGAACGCGACTGACATCGACGATGTCGTCGCCTTCCTTGGTACGCTGACCGACGGATATGAGCCAGCGAAGTGAGGAGCTCAGAAGAGCCGTTCGTCGCCGTTCTTCAGCTCGGAGCTCAGGTTTTGCTGCCGAGACCGAGAAGGTTTGCGACCGTGTCGGCTCCCTTGCCGGAGGCTGACACCTCCCCCTTGTCCCCGACTTCGAGGATGGCGCCGTTGGAGAAACTGAGAGTCCACCCATTATCCGCACCGTTGCGGCGCCGGTCGGTGAGTTCCATGCCGGCCGCAGAGATCAATGCAATGGCCTTGTCGGCATCCATGGTCGTCACCTCTCGTAAGATGTCCCGAATAGATTTGTGCGGCATATGCACCGCCGGGGCAGCCTAAGCTCCTCAAGCCATTCTGGACAGAGCTTGAGGGCGTTGGACACGGTCGGACCGTGTCGCGCGAAGCAACCTGCTCCAGGTCGAACATTCTTTGGAAAGATCACGCTTCAGCGTGGAAATGGTGCCCAGGGGCGGAATCGAACCATCCGGCTTCGCCCTTCGGGCTACGCCGGGACGAGCTCTCGCTCGGGAGGTCTTCGGGTTACGGAGGCACCGAAATTGAGTGGTGCCCAGGGGCGGAATCGAACCACCGACACTGCGATTTTCAGTCGCATGCTCTACCAACTGAGCTACCTGGGCGTGCTCCACGAGAGGGGCCAAAGCCCATCGAGCGGGCGGTTTATAGTGGGCTCACAGCGGCCTGTCTACCCGGCTTCGCCGAGTGGCTTCGCCGGGCGCGGCCCGGCTGTGCACAAGGTGCGCGGGCTTGCGAGCCTCACTATTAAGTAATTGATATTCATCATTATTCTACGTCATCCACCTCATCATCCCGGCCGGGGATGACGTAGCAACCTTTCAGCCAGCGGTTCAGGTCGACGTCGCGGCAGCGCGACGAGCAGAACGGACGGGTGGCCTCCACCTGCGGCTTGCCGCAGATCGGGCAGGTTTTGAGGGGCGAGGCGGGCTTTTTGACGTGGTCGTCCATGGTCGGGATAGCTGTACACGCTGTGACGAGGTTCAAGTGCTCTTCGGCAAACGGGTTCCCGCGACGGGGGCGCAAGCGCGTCCCCACCCGCTTCTACTGTGCATCGGGTTGTTTTCGCGCTTTTTGTCAGACGGCGGTGGCGTTGAGCCAGCCGAAACGGATCGGAAAGCCCTCGCCGCCGAGCAGCGTCGTGGTCTCGTAGAGCGGCAGGCCGACGACGTTGGTGTAGGAGCCCACCATCTTCACCACGAACGAGCCCGCGATGCCCTGCACGGCGTAGCCGCCGGCTTTGCCGCGCCATTCGCCGGAGCCGATATAGGCCTGGATGTCGTCTTCCGACAGGCGCTTGAAGCGGACGCGGGTCTCGACCAGGCGCTGGCGGAACGCCTCGCGCGGCGTCACCAGGGTGATCGCGGTGTAGACGCGGTGGTTGCGGCCCGACAGCAGCCGCAGGCACTGCGCGGCCTCGTCCACCAGATTGGCCTTGGGCAGGATGCGGCGGCCGACCGCCACGACCGTATCGGCCGACAGGATGAAGGCGCCGCGCAGCTCGTCGTCCAGTTGCACCGATTTCAGCGCCGCATCGGCCTTGGCCCGCGCCAGGCGATTGGCGCAGGCGCGCGGCAGCTCGCCCCGCTTCGGCGTCTCGTCGACATCGGCCGGCCGGAGCGCGTCCGGGTCGATGCCGGCCTGGTTGAGCAGCGACAGGCGTCGCGGCGAACCGGAGGCAAGAACGAATTTGGGGCGGCCGAGCATCAGGTGATTTTTGGGGGTCGAGGCAGGGGGTGAATTGCGCGCGGAACCTATCGGACGAGGGCTGATTTCACAACCCGGGAACCCGGACTTTGGTGATTCGAGGTGTCCGACATGCGTGTGCCCTTAGTCTGTGACGCGGGTGTTACGTCGGTCCCATGCTACCCGCTCGCCGCGCCGACCTTGGCGAAACGCCGTCGGATCCGCATCAGCAGCTGGTCGCAGACCTCGCGATAGGCAGCGAGCTTCTGGTCGCGGCTGCCCTCCATGGTGGTGGGGTCATGCGTCGGCCAGTATTCGACGTCGGCGGCGAGCGTGCGGGTCAGCTCCAGCGCCTTGTGGTGCGCTTCCGGCGAGAGCGTGATGATGAGGTCGAAATTCAGCCCCTCCCAGTCCTCCAGCTCCTCGAAGGTCTGCGGCTTGTGGATGGAGATGTCCTGGCCGAGCTCGGCCATCACGGCCACCGCGAACGGATCGAGCTCGCCTTTTCTGGCGCCGGCCGATTTCACGTAGAGGCCCTGCGGGAACATGTGCCGCAACAGGCTCTCGGCCATCGGCGAGCGCACGCTGTTCATGGCGCAGGCAAACAGCACCGATTGCGGATCGCGTGTGCGTGGCGGACCCGCCATCGCACTTAGCCCTTCCAGTGCAGAACGGTGATGAGCGTGAACAGCCGGCGCGAGGTCTCGAAATCGACCCGTACCTTGCCCTTCAGCCGCTCCTGCAGCGTACGCGAGCCCTCGTCATGGATGCCGCGGCGGCCCATGTCGATCGCCTCGATCTTGTCCGGGGTCGCGGTGCGGATCGCCTGGTAGTAGCTGTCGCAGATCATGAAATAATCCTTCACGATCCGTCGGAACGGCGTCAGCGACAACAGATGCGCGACCACGGGCGTGCCGTCCTCGCGGCGGATGTCGAACATCAGCCGGCTGCCGGTGATGCCGATGTGCAGCGTGAACGGCCCCTTGCCGTCCGAACCATCTGGCGCGAACAGGTTCTGCTCGATCAGATCGTAGATCGCGATCGCGCGCTCATGCTCGATGTCGGGCCCGGAACGGCCGATCGAGTCTTCGTCGAGGGTGACCGCGACGATGCGATTGGTCGAGTCGTCCTGTTCGGGCGGCTGGGTCATGACAGATTGAGGCGCAATCCAATCGAGCGCGAATGGGCATCCAACCCCTCCGCTTGTCCAAGCGTCATCGCGGCAGGTCCCAGCGCACGCAGCTGGTCCGGGCCGCATTTCAGGATCGAGGTGCGCTTCATGAAATCGGCGACCCCGAGCCCTGAGGAGAATCGCGCCGAGCGCGCCGTCGGCAGCACGTGGTTGGAGCCGCCGACATAATCGCCGATCGCCTCCGGCGTATGCGCGCCGAGGAAGACAGCACCGGCGTTGCGGATCTTTGCAGCAAGCGCATCGGGATCACCGGTCATGATCTCGAGATGCTCGGCGGCGATTGCATCGGCGAGCGGAATGGCATCAGCGAGAGACTTCACCATGATGATGGCGCCGAAATCGGCCCAGGACTTGCCGGCAATTCCGGCGCGCGGCAGCGTCTTGAGCTGCGCTTCGACCGCCTTCTCGACATCGGCGGCAAGGCGCGCCGAGTCAGTGATCAGGATCGATTGCGCGCTGGCGTCATGCTCGGCTTGCGCCAGCAGATCGGCGGCGATCCAGTCGGCATTGCCGGTATCGTCAGCAATCACCAGCACCTCGGAGGGGCCGGCGATCATGTCGATACCAACCTTGCCGAAGACCAGCCGCTTTGCGGCGGCGACATAGGCATTGCCGGGACCGACGATCTTGGCGACCGGCGCAATCGTCGCGGTGCCGTAAGCGAGTGCGGCCACGGCCTGCGCTCCGCCGACGCGGTAGATCTCGCTGACGCCACCGAGATGGGCTGCCGCCAGCACTAGCGGATTGAGCTTGCCGTCGGGCGACGGCACCACCATCACCAGGCGCGAGACGCCGGCGACTTTTGCAGGCACTGCGTTCATCAGCACCGACGACGGATAGGCCGCAGTGCCGCCCGGCACATAGAGGCCAGCGGATTCGATTGCCGTGTAACGCCAGCCGAGCTCGACCCCGAGCGGGTCGGTGAAGCGCTCGTCCTTCGGGAGCTGGCGACGATGGTAAGTCTCGATCCGGTCACGCGCGAGTTTCAGCGCATCCAGCGTCGCCGCATCGCAGGCCTTTGTCGCAGCTTCGATCTCGGCTGCCGAAATGCGCAGGCCGGAGGCGTCCAGCCTCAGCCGATCGAACTTTGCGGTCGCCTCGAGCAGCGCGGCATCGCCCCGCTTGGCGACGTCGTCGACGATGGCGCGCGCGGCCGCCTCGACATCGGCCGAGACCTCTCGCTTGGCGGCGAGGAAGGCCGCGAATCGCTGGTCAAAATCGGCGCTGCTGCGGTCGAGACGAACGGGCATTTTGGGCTTGGCTTCTGCTGGTTTTAGGGGGCGCGGTCCGGCTTACCGGCCCCCCTGCTCAATGGCGCGGCGGGAAAGCTGCGTCAACCCTTGGCAGCCCCTTTGGAAGCTGCCGTTCCGGCGAGGGCCCGCGCCGGCTCGGCTGGTATACAGGCAACCTCACCCCTCTCCCTCGATCGCCAGCCCCGTTCCCAGTTCGTCCGCGCCCAAATCGGTCAGCTCGCATTCCAGGCATTCGACGTCGAGGCGGATGGCGCCGCCCTGGGCGAACAGCAAGAGCGCGCTGCCGCCGGGCTCCTCATCGCGACCGTCCTGGGGATGAAACTCGATACCGACGAGGTCCAGGACCGCCTCAGGCGTCGCGAGATCGATGTTGCGCGACTTGCAGGCGAGCACGCGGTCGAAGCGAAGCGCCGACACCAGCCGACGCGGCTCGGCCTCGCCCGCCAGCGTCTGCTCCCAGTCCAGCCGGCTCATCCCGACCACCAGGCGCTTCTCGCCCTGCCGCCAGATGATGTCGGAAGGCTGCACCCGGGCATCCTGCACATGGGTGGAGATCACCGCGAGATCGTCCGCATCGAGCGCGATCAGTTTGAGCTGGGGAGACATCACCGACACTTCTCCTCGAGGGCTGATACGGCTCAACGCGCGGGGCTGCCGATATTTCCGCCCAAACTAGCGGCCGCGTGGACGACCGACTAGAGGCTATTGATATCGTTCATCTCCAGCACCCTCCTGGGATAGCCAACCCTGGCCACATGGATCATGGCGCGCCCCATCTGCTCGGTCGAGGTGACGAGCCCGGGCGAGATCCGGCGCAGCACCGACCACAGCGGCCAGGTCACGTCGTAGACCGCTTGCACCCAGGCCGTCTTCGAGCGGATTCCGTGCAGGGGCTGGATCGCGCCGGGCCGGAACATGTAGGCGGCCTTGAACGGCAGCTTGAGCAGATCGTTCTCGGTCTTGCCCTTGACGCGCGCCCACATCCGCGAACCCTTCTCGGTGGAATCGGTGCCGGCGCCGGTGACATAGGTGAAGGTCATCTGTGGATTGAGCCGCGCTAGCGTCGCCGCCGCCGCGAGCGTGATGTCGTAGGTGAGATGGCGGTAGCGGTCCTCGCTCATGCCGATCGAGGAAACGCCGAGGCAGAAGAAGCAGGCGTCATAGCCTGCGAGCTGCGCCTCGATCTTCGAATAGTCGGTGAAATCGTCGTGGATGATCTCGGTCAGCTTGGCATTGCGCACGCCGACCGGACTGCGTCCGACCACGAGCACACGCGCGACACCGGCATCGACCAGACATTCACGCAACACACCCTGCCCGACCATGCCGGTCGCGCCGAAAATGATGACACGCATCGGGACGTCCCCGCCGGGATCGCGGCTCATGCGGCGGCCGCGATCGCGTCGAAGGATACACCGGTCAGCGTCGCCGAGACATCCCACAGCTTGGCCGCGGACGCGAAATCCTTCGCCCGCGGCATGATCCGCGCCTCGACCGGCGGCCCCTTCAATTCGTAGAACCAGTTGGGGCCGTAATAGCCGCCGGGCTCCGCGGCCGGCGAGGTCGCCGCGAACAGGGTCGGCAGCGCGCCTTCCGCCGCGGACTGGCTGATGAAGGGCTGGAGCCACCGGCTCACGCGCGACTGGAAGCTGTTGGTGCCCGGACCGTTCGGAATGAGATCGGTGCGCGCGTAGCCGGGATGCGCGGCAACACTCCGCAGGCCCCAGCCGGCCGCATCGCTGCGCCGCTGCAATTCGAGCGAGAACATCAGCATTGCGAGCTTGGACTGGCAGTAGGCGCGCCAGGGACGATAGGACCGCTGGCTCTGCAGATCATCGAAATGGATCGCGCCGGTGCGATGCGCGAGGCTGGAGAGGTTGACGATCCGCGGCCCCTTGACGCGGCGGAGCTGCGGCAGCAGGCGGGCCGTCAGGGCATAATGGCCGAGATAATTGGTGCCGAGCTGCATCTCGAAACCATCCTCGGTCTCAAGCCGTTTCGGCAGCGCCATCACGCCGGCATTGTTGACGAGGAGGTCGAGCTGGTCGTTGCTGGCGGCAAAACGCCGGGCGAAATCGGCGACCGACGCCAGGCTGGCGAGGTCGAGATGCTCATAGGCGATCAAGGCGTTGGGAAACTGCGCGCAAATGCCTTCGATCGCCCGCAGCCCCTTTGCGTCGTTGCGCCCTGTCAGTATGACGATGGCTCCGGCGCCCGCCAGCGCCAGCACCGTCTCATAGCCGAGGCCGCCGGTGGCCCCGGTGACGACGACGGTCTTGCCGCTGAGCGAGGGGATGTCTGCCGTGGTCCAGTCGGTCATGCCATATCTCCGTTCAGGGCTGGAACGAGGCCCGCGACGGGTCTAAATGTGCACTGAGTGCAAGTTTGCAAGAGGTGAAAGAATTTGAAGGCTTCGAAGCCCGCCGCGAAACGCCACAAGCCGTTGAACGCCGGAGAGAAATCTCCGCCGGCCGCCGGCCTGCGCCAGCGCAAGCAGCAGGAAACCCGCGAGCGGCTGAAGCGCGCGGCGATGGCCCTGTTCCTGGAGCGCGGCTTCGAGGCCACCACGATCGACGACATCGCCGAAGCGGCCGACATGTCGCGGCGGAGCTTTTTTCATTATTTCGCGTCGAAGGAGGACGTGGTCGCCGCCTGGCAGGAGGATGCGGCAGCGGCGCTTGTCGCCGAAATCCTGGCGCGGCCCGCGGAGGAATCCATGCTGACGGCGGCGGAGAATGCGATCGCTGCGGCGATGAAGCGGATCGATCCCACCGAGGCGGCGGCGATGTCGCGGCTCAAGCGCGACAATCCCGCGCTGCAGGCCCGCGATCAGCTCAAATACGAAAAACTCGAGCGCGCGCTGGCGGAGGGGCTTGCGCAACGCTCGGGCCGCAAGTCGGACCGCTTGAGGGCACGTCTCGTCGCCATGATCGCCACCGGCGCGATGCGCGTCGGCGGCGAGAGCTGGCTCAGCCAAGGCCCGCGCGACAAGCCGGAGGCTTTCGTCAAGCGGACCTTCGATGCGATCAGAACGATCCTGGCGTGAGCGACCTGCTCAGCCCTTGAAGAACGCCAGCAGGTCCGCGTTGATGGTTTCGGCGTGCGTGGTCGGCATGCCGTGCGGAAAGCCCTTGTAGGTTTTCAGCGTGCCGTTCTTGAGCAGCTTGGCCGACAGCGGCGCGGAATCGGCGTAAGGCACGATCTGGTCGTCGTCGCCGTGCATCACCAGCACCGGCACGTTGATCTTCTTCAGATCCTCCGTGAAATCAGTCTGCGAGAACGCGACGATGCCGTCGTAATGCGCCTTCGCGCCGCCCATCATGCCCTGGCGCCACCAGTTCTGGATCACCGCCTCCGACGGTTTTGCACCGGGACGGTTGTAGCCATAGAAGGGTCCGGCGGCGACGTCGCGGTAGAACGCCGAGCGGCCGGCGGCGAGCGCCGTCTGAAAGCCGTCGAACACATCCTTGGGCAGACCGCCGGGATTGGCCTCGGTCTTCACCATCAGCGGCGGCACCGCGGAGAGGATCGCGGCCTTCGCCACGCGAGACTCGCCGTGGCGCGCGATGTAGTGCACGACCTCGCCGCCGCCGGTGGAATGGCCGACATGGATGGCGTTCTTGAGGTCGAGATGCGCGGTCACCGCCGCGAGATCGTCGGCATAATGATCCATGTCGTGACCGTCGGCGACCTGGGCCGAGCGGCCGTGCCCGCGGCGGTCATGGGCGACGACGCGATAGCCGCGGGTGACGAAGAACATCATCTGCGCGTCCCAGTCGTCGGCTGACAGCGGCCAGCCATGGCTGAACACGATCGGCTGGCCCGAGCCCCAATCCTTGAAAAAGATCTCGACGCCGTCCTTGGTGGTGATGGTGGGCATTTGCGGGACTCCTTTAGCGAGATGCGATCAGGCGAACGCCACCGGCCTGTAGCGACGCCAAGCGCCGATGGTGACAATCACGAAGAACACCAGCACGATGCCCTGCACCGCGGCGAACACCGGGCCACCCGGTGGATTCGGCGGCACTGCCGGTGCGAGCGCGGCCAGGGCCGGCACCTTGAGAAACGACTGGATCACCAGCACGAAGACGTTGAAGTAGAGCGAGATCATCGCGGTCACGATGTAGACCGGGCGCCAGGCGCCTCTGAGCTTCATGCCGTACAGCGCGAAGCAGGCGATCGCGAGCAGCACCAGCGAGATGCCGGCGATGATGTACGAGGGCAGCAGCTCCTTGAACGGAAACAGCAGGCCGGTGACGTTGGTGAGGATAGTGAAGAGAAGAAAGATCGCTGTGAGGGCCGGCATCGGATTCGAGCCAAGCAGCCCGAACATCACGATCAGGCCGACCGCGATGGCGATCAGGCTGATGATGACATGGACCAGTGTGAAGGCTTGCAGGCTCATCCCGAGAACCATGGCATCTCTCTCCTACGCTCAGCATTGAGGTCAGAAGATTAGTATTACGGTCCTCATTGGATTGCCACATGCGGCACGATCACACATGTGCGTGCAGCCATGCGTCATCGTGCGAATCGACAAACGCATGGCTGAATTTTTCGCAGCGCTGTCACAAACGACAGCAGCTTTCGACGAAAGTTGAATCGATCGTCGCGATCACACTTCCTTGGTGTCGAAGATCAGGAGGTCGGCACCGCCGCTGGCGAATTTCGGCACGTCGCCTGCGGCCGCCTTGCCCGCTTCGCTGCCGAATGCCTTCTGGATATCGCCCACGCTGTCGAAGCTGAGAATGGCGACGAGGTGAACGCCTGACGGTCCGGCGGGCGAGCCGACCGCACCCGTGCTCACGGCGTATTTCTTCAGGCCGGGAAGTTTCTTGGCGAGCGGAATGTGGGTCTCGGCATAATGCTTGTCGAAGGCGGCAGCGTCCTTGGGCGTCTTGTAGAGCACGACGAGTTCGGCCATTTAGTCCTCCCGTTGAATCTTTGTTTCCACGCGCGATTGGCCTCGCGACGAGGGGATAGTCGGGCATCGCACGGCAAGATGGCAAGCCGGATTCGACTTGCCGTCTGCTTGTCTTCTGCTTGACTAAAGCGCCGGTTTTGCGGCGTCGCCGAGATAGCCGTGCAGGGAGGCTACGACCTGCGCGCCTTCGCCGATGGCGCCGCCGACGCGCTTGACCGAGCCGGAGCGGACGTCGCCGACGGCGTAGACGCCGGGCACGGAGGTCTCCAGCGGCGCCACCAGCTTGCCCTGGTTCAGCTCGGACTGCGCGCCCGTGACGACGAAGCCGCCGCGATCGAGCGTCACGCCGCAGCCGTCGAGCCAGCCGGTGGCGGGATCGGCGCCGACGAACAGAAAGAGATTCTTGATGTCGGCGGTTTCCTCATCATCAGACAGCCGGCTCTTCCAGCGGATCCGCCGCAGCAGCGAGGCCTCGTCGCCTTCGAGCGCCGTGATCTCGGTGTTGAACAGCAGCTCGATGTTCGGCGTCGCCTCGATGCGTTCAATGAGATAGCGCGACATGCTGGCGCCCAGGCCGCCGCCGCGAATGATCATGAGCACCTTCTTGGCGTGTCCCGACAGGAACACGGCCGCCTGCCCGGCCGAATTGCCGGCGCCGACCAGCGCAACCTCTTCGCCGGCGCACAGCTTCGCCTCGACCGGAGAGGCCCAGTACCAAACGCCCCGGCCCTCGAACTTGTCGAGGTTTGCGATATCAGGCCGGCGATAGCGCGCACCGCTCGCGACCACCACCGCGCGCGAGCGCAGGGGATCGCTGCCGTCGAGCGCGACCGCAAACGCGCCATCCTTGCGCGAGCAGTCGAGCGACTGCACCGTGACGGGAATCATGATGTCGGCACCGAACTTCTGCGCCTGGTTGAACGCGCGCGCGGTCAGTGCCTGCCCGGAAATGCCGGTCGGAAAGCCCAGGTAGTTTTCGATGCGCGCGCTGGCGCCGGCCTGGCCGCCGAAGGCACGGGTGTCGAGCACGGCGACCGACAAGCCTTCGGAGGCCGCATACACGGCGGTCGCGAGCCCCGCCGGTCCGCAGCCGACGATCGCGACGTCGTAGATGCGGTCATTGCGCGGGCCGCCGATCATGCCGATCGCGCGCGCAAGCTCGGTCTCACCGGGATTGCGCAGCACTGCGCCGTCGGACGTGACGACCAGCGGCCAGTCCTCGGGCTTTGGCGAATAGCGCGCGATCACCTCCGCGGCGTCGCGGTCGCGCTCGGGATCGAGCAGATGATGCGGCTGGCCGTTGCGGGTGAGAAAGCCCTGCAGGCGGACCACGCCGACCGAATGCGACGGACCGATCAGCACGATGCCGCCGACGCCGGCCTGGAGCAGATTGACCCGGCGCAGGATCAGCGCACGCATGATGCGTTCGCCGAGCTCGGCTTCGGCCACCAGCAGCGCGCGCAGGCGCTCCGGCGGCAGCAGCAGCGTCTCGACATCGCCTTCGGCGCGGCCGTCGACCAGCGCCGGACGGCCGGAGAGCTGGCTGAGCTCGGCCAGAAATTGCCCCGGCCCCTGGTTGATCAGCGGCGCGACATGACCGAGCCCGTCGCGCTGGGTGATGGCGACGTGGCCCTTCAGCACGACGAACATGCCCGGACCGGGCTTGCCGGTCTCGAACAGTAGCTCGCCGTCCTTGTAGGTGCGGACCTCGCCGAAATGCCGCATGCGCTCGATCTCGGCGGGCGACAGCGCGGGAAACGTCTGCTCGGGGCGGGTGAACCGCGACATCATCGCGTCGCGATCGGCTTGATGTAGATCGTCGTGCCCCATGGTCACTGCATGCACTCCAAAAAATTCCGGCTGCGGGATTCGAATCTCAAGTCTTCCCGGCGGTCCCCTCATCTAGGGAACCATCGTCGACTTGCGAGGGGTCGGAACTTGCGGCGCGTTCGCGCGCCTGCACCTTCCGCCGCTTGAGATTCTCCCGCAGCGCCGATTTCAGCCGGTTGTCCCGCGAGGTCCTCGCCTGGTTCGCGCTTCTGTCGTTCTCGTCAGCCATCACGGGTCCATACAGCGGTTGGCGATAACATGCCCAGAGAATGCGGCAGCTCAAGAGGCCCGCGCGGTCCCGATCGTGCGAAACTCAAAATGGGTCGAATCTGCCGCACGGGCCAACTGGCCAGTTGGCCGGGGCGCGTGGAACCAAAATCGGCGGAAAGTCGGTCGTTTCCGGCCAAAACAGCCGTATAACCCCCGATACCGCCCCGATTTTCTCGTTTTGGCCGTCCTTGCAAGCTTGCACAGCGGGGAGGCCTGTGGCAGATATCGGCCCGCCTGGTAGGCCCCTCGGGCGGCCGATTCTTATCCCAGCACATGCTGCCGTAGCTCAGTGGTAGAGCACTCCATTGGTAATGGAGAGGTCGACAGTTCAATCCTGTCTGGCAGCACCATTTCATCTCTCGAAATGCGCATGAATCAGCGTTCTCGCGGCATCCAGCGCCCGAGCTTTGCTCGTTTCCGTTGCCCTCCTCTTCTGAAGAGGGCGCAGGGAAGACCGGGTGCCGACGGGCACCCGCGGTCCGCTGCGCGAATGTGTAGCGCAAGGAGACCGCACAGCAGCATACAGGTGGCGCCGAACACTCGGCCTTCCCTGCCGATGGGTTGACGGCGTATGCCGCGCTCTCCCCGGCGACGAGTTCTGAGTTGTCACCGTCACTTCACGAGAGGTGATGCACCGCGCCCGGTTGGGACGATGCATCCTCGCCAAAGCTTGGCTGTAGCAACGACAGCCGGGACCACACGGTTTGGCCGTACGCAGCGATTCCGTCTCCGCCCTGCGGGCTTCGCCGGACAAGCCCGGCTTCGGCCCAAAGCGTCTTCGGATACAGGCGCCGTTCGTACGACACGGCTTGCGACGGGCTCACGGGGGTCGGCTCAATCCTCTGCCCGCCCTGCCCTCACATCCGCGCCGGCGCTGCCGCGTCCATCGCTTCCCCGCCCCACGTTCGTGACGACGTACGATCGCCCCTCTCCTCGGGCCGGGATGGCGGAACTATGCCGCAATTCCGAATTTCGGTAAAGTGGAATATTTTCAGGGAAAGGGGTTGACGGGGATTTGGCGGGAGCTGGGTGTTTTGCCCGACGGGCATAGCGAGCGATGTCGGCTTTTGGCGAAAGGACGTTGCAGTTGGCCTACCGCGACGCCCGCTGAGGGTATGGGGTCAATTCAGCGCGCAGCTGTTGCGCAGCCGACCTCAGGTTCAGTTCTCCGATCGGAAATTCAACCCAAATATCCTCTTGCCCGGCAACCCGGCTCGACGCCCACGATGGCCGCGCTTCAAGCTCGAAGTACACCCGAAGTACCGGATGCTCGAGGCTCAATAGCGCTCGAAATTCGAGATTGGGTTCAGTGAAGCCGCAGGTATCAGAACATGGGTTGATATCCGCAACTGAATCCATCCATGATGCCAATCTCGCGGCTTCATACGTGAGAAGGCACGGATGGGTGAACTGCCACGTGCCCCTTGAATGCCCAACCTCGCCAGCTACGATCAACCAATTTGAATCGTATTCGGCGGTCTTCAAATGAGGGAATTCATATCCAAGGATTCGAAGTTCAAGGAATTGCCCGTCGCGACCAACAAGTTTCATGGCTCCGCACCGGCCTACCGGCTACAAATTCTAGTGGCGTAGCCCGGATGAAGCGCAAGCGTAATCCGGGGCAACAACTGTGGACGCAATCGTCCCGGATTGCGCTCCGCTCCATCCGGGCTACGAACTGCAATAAAGAAGCAGCAGCTAATCATGACCGCTCGGTACGTGGACGAACCCCTCCGACCAACTGACGCGGTCAAACAGATGAAAGTCTATCGAGAAGCCAAGAGGGTGATCAACAAAGCCCGGCATCTTCGCTAGAGCGTCTACAGCATCTTGGGCCTTCTCTTTGGTACCGAAGATGCCGATGAATTTCACCTGCTCGTCTCCATTTTCGTCCTCGTAGGCGTGGAAAACGGCAAACGCCCCAGCACCATCCATTACGTGCTGCCCTTTCTCTTGAGCAACCGATCCTTGACGACCTCGCCTAGCGGCGTGTCCGCTGTTTTCCGGAACGCCTTCAACTTCTTTACTTGGCCTCTTCTCAGAACGAGAGACTGCGCTTCATCCGAGCCTTCATCGGCAACCTGTCCCTGCACTCCTATAAGAGCTTGCCGGATAGTTCGACGTTCTTCTTGATGAGAGATTTGCTTGCTTCGCGGGATGTTTTTCCGACTACTCTTCTGGTTTTCACCATAAGTGTTGCGCCCGTCGCGCTCGTAACTTAGCCGCTTCTTCTCACGGGGAGCTTTGACTTTGCTCATAGGCACTCCCAACGCTCGCCATGAATGGCCCTGAGATAACCAGGCTAGCCGCATCTCATTAATCCGGTCTTTACTCAAAAACTCTCGGCGACCACAATGGGGCACGTGCCGATATCGCGCGAGTGAAAGCTAGGCTCGAAAGACGGGTAGAGCGCAGCAAAACGCATCGAGGGCCCGTTCGGTGAAGAGGCCTGATGGGTTTCGCTACGCTCTACCCATCCTACGCGGGCTCAGCGAGCCGGCGTGCCACGGGAGCCAAAACGTGCGTAGTGGGGTTATCACACGTCTCATCCTGACGATTCTCGCGACGTTCGAGATTCAAACCGTCGCTTCGGCGGGGGATCTGGTGAAGTTCGACAATGCGCCCGTCATCATGGGGCAAATCCAGCAGCAGCGGGCGCGCGAGCGCGGCGAAACGCCGGCCAACACGCCCGATGCGATCGAAGGCTACCTCTCCAGACCTGAGGGACCCGGCCCCTTCCCTGCGGTCGTCTATCTCCACGGCTGCGCCGGACTGCTGGAAAAGACCCGCACGCGGATGGCCGAGCTGTTCACAGGCTGGAGCTACGTCTCGCTCAGCGTTGACAGCTTTACGACCCGCGACATCGAACACGCCTGTGATGCGCAGACGGTTGTCCGGCAGGGCGTGTTGCTTGCCCGGCAAAGGGACGCGCTGGGCGCACTGAGCTATCTTGCGAAGCTCCCTTACGTCGATCCGAAGCGGATTGCTGTCGTTGGATCATCGCAGGGCGGCATCGTCTCGCTGCAATTGGCCTCGCCCCGCTCGGTCGATTATTTTGCCGTTCCGGATGGGCTGAAGTTCAGGGCCGCCGTGGCCTACTACCCCCTATGCGCCCTGGCCGCCGACCGGTTGACGATTCCAGCAGCAATCCTGATCGGCGACCTCGACGACTGGAGCCCGACCAGGGATTGTGAACTCTGGATGGAACGGCGCGCGGGTAAGGGGGCGCGCGTCAAGCTGATGATCTATCCCGGAGCCTATCACGCCTTCGATGCCCCCGACCTCAACGAGGGAATGCGGCTGTTCGGCCACTGGCTCAAATACGATGCCAACGCTGCATCGCGCTCAGTCCAGGACATGCACGACTTCCTTGCGACCGAACTGAACGAATAGGTGCCCTTGGAGAGGGTGAAGGTGAACCCATCGATGGCTCGCTCCGTGATGAGAGATGATGGGTTTCGCTTCCGCCTTCGCTCTTCGAGCTACGGCGGACGAGCCGCTCTACCCATCTTACGCACTGCCTGCCGGGCCGCGCAGGTAAGGTTAATTCTTCCTTTCGATTGTCGGTAAAATTTTATCTATTATCGTCTTGGTCATCGACGACGAACCAGAGGCTCCAATAGTGATTGCGTGTTGCCTGATCGTGACTGGGACTGCGCTGCTTCTCTCCGGCTTGATTGCCTTCGGTTTTCATCGAAACTCGCTGCACTCATTGGCGCTGCTGTAGCCGGACCGGCGTGCCGATCCTACGCAGGGATCAATTGTCTTCGCCCATCTGATGCCCCGCGAACCGGTCATCCGAGCGGCGTAGCCGGCGGCACAGCTCGCGATTGATGTTCTGCAGGACGATCACGTAGGCGTGGATGTCGGCCTTGTAGCAGGCGTAGAGTTTTTGAGCCGTCAGCTCGTAGAGCACCGTCGGCGACTCCGCGACCACCGTGGCGGAGCGGTTTTGCATTTCGATCAGCGTCATTTCACCGAAGAAGTCGCCGGGCTCCAGAGCGGAAATCGGGACGACGTGCCCTGAGTTCGTCCGCTTGGTCACCGCCAGGCGGCCGGATTTGACGATGAACATCGAGCGTCCCGGCTCGCCTTCCGCCACGACGGTTGCGCCGGCATCAAAGCGGCATTCGACCAGCATCGAGATCAGGAGGTCGAGGCTCGCGTCCGACAGACCGCCGAAGAACGGCGTCGCGAGCAGGAATGCTTTCAGATCGGGAGCACTGACGGTCATCGCGCGAAGATATGCCTCACCGGAATTCGCGGCAAGCAGAGCAGCGGACGGGTTGCGCATCGTCCGATCGGACGATCCGTGGCAGCGGCGCAGCCCGGAATCGGCGCGATCCTTCACTGCCGCACGGCGCTCTCGCCACGCAGCGTCCGCTTCCGCCAGAGATCAGCCATGACTTTCACGGTTGCCGCGAGCACAAGTGCACACAACGCCGCCTTCGAGATGGTCTCCATCGTCCCCTCGATCAGCAGGCAATGGACGATGCCTGCGATCACGATGACGATCGCGAGTGGCAGATGGAGGATGCGCCAGGTGCGCAGCCGCAATCCCAACCGCCGACGCAATGATGCCAACAACGCGACGGCGAAGATGGCCCACATCGCGACCACGCCGAAGGGGGAGAACGGCGTCGGCGACGAGAAGGTGAGCGCGTCGATCATGTCGGGCGGGCTGGTGATCCAGAGGCCGGCGACATGGATCACCACCGCCAGAGCAAGTGCGCCGCCGATCCAGTGATGCGCACGCCGTCCGCGATAGGCCGACAGGCCCGGCAGATATCCGCCGATCAGCAGCGGCTGAACCAGCACCAGAGCGAGGGCAACGATGCCTGCGAATCCAGCGAGGATGTAGACCGGGCCGCGCCATGCGAGCTGTTCGCTTGTCGCTGCGAGCGCGATCGGCACGCCGATGGCCACGGCAAGGGCGGCCCAGATCAGTGGCACCCGGGCCGATCTCCACCCCTTCATCTGCAACGCGATCAGGCCGGCTGAAGCACGAAATGCGCCTCGAGGCTGGTGTCCTTGGCGCTCCGCATGATCGGCCGCAGAAAGACGGTCTTGAACTCACCGCTGTCATAGGCGAGGTGGCCGTGCGGCTGGCCGAAGATCGGAATGATCTGCGGCATCTCGAGCCGGAACGCGCCATCCTTGTCGGTGAGCGTGGCGCCGTGACTCTGCGGCTCGTGCTCCTGGCCTTCGACCGTGTGCGCCCAGATCTGGATGCGCTGACCGGCCAGCGGCGCTCCGTCGCCGGCACGGCGCACGGTGCCGCTCATCCAGAAGCCACCTTTGCCGATGCGATCCACGATCGCCGCGCCCTTGCGGTAATTGTTCGCGCCGCCCGTCATCGATTCGGTGGGTGCGAGGCCGTCCGCACGGGCAGGCAACAGGAGGCCGGACACTCCGGCTGTCAAAACGCCGGTTGCGAGGACGGAACCGCCGGCCGCGAGGAGGTTGCGGCGGCTGAGTACGACGATGGTCATGTCAGGTCCTCCTGGCGACGGTGGCGTTGCATGCAGGGTACAACAACAGGCGCGAAACGCCCAGTTGCGACGAAGGGCGCCATGGGTCGCAATAACAGGGTTGTGAACGGGTGCGGGCCAGCTTCGTAGGATGGGTAGAGCGAAGCGAAACCCATCGAGACCTTGCCCGACGATACATGATGGGTTTCGCTGCGCTCTACCCATCCTAAGCGGTGACATTACATGTCATCGCAGCCTTCCACCCCCGGTGCCTTCCCCATGATCCCCTTCTCCGTGCTCGACCTCGCTCCCATCAAGCAGGGTTCCGACGCCACGCAAGCCTTTCGCAATTCGCTCGACCTCGCCCAGCATGCGGAGAAATGGGGCTTCAAGCGGTTCTGGCTGGCCGAGCACCACAACATGACGGGGATCGCGAGTGCGGCAACATCCGTGGTGATCGGGCATGTCGCGGGCGGAACCAGGACGATCCGCGTCGGCTCGGGCGGCGTGATGCTGCCGAACCATTCGCCGCTGGTGATCGCCGAGCAGTTCGGCACGCTGGAGTCGCTCTATCCGGGGCGGATCGATCTCGGCCTCGGGCGTGCGCCTGGTACGGACCAGTTCACGGCGCGGGCGATGCGGCGCGATCTTGCGACTGCCTCGGAGAACTTTCCGCATGACGTGCTGGAATTGCAGGCGCTGCTCGGCGACGTGCAGCCGAACCAGGCGATCCGCGCCGTGCCCGGCATGGGGACGAAGGTGCCGCTGTGGATCCTCGGCTCCAGCATGTTCGGCGCGCAGCTTGCGGCCATGCTCGGGCTGCCCTTCGCCTTCGCCTCGCACTTCGCGCCACAGATGATGATGCCGGCGTTGCGCGAGTACCGCGCGCGCTTCGAGCCTTCGGCGCAATTGGAAAAACCCTATGCAATGGTCGGTGTCAACGTGTTCGCCGCCGACAGCAACGGCGAGGCGCAACGCATGTTCACCTCGCTGCAGCAGCAGTTCATCAATCTGCGCCGCGGCACGCCCGGCCAGCTGCCGCCGCCGGTCGATGACATGGACGCGCTGTGGTCGCCGGCCGAGAAGGCCGGCGTCGCGCAGTCGCTGGCGATCTCCGCGGTCGGCACGCCGGCGATGGTCGAAGAAAAGCTGAAGGCGCTGATCGCCGACACCGCGGCCGACGAGCTGATGACCACGGGCCAGATCTACGATCACACCGCGCGGCTGCGCTCGTTCGAGATTGCGGCCGAGGTGCGGGATCGGCTGGCGGAACGGACGGCGGCGTGACGCAACTCGGCCTGCATGGTTCGAGACGCCCGCCGTTGGCGGGCTCCTCACCATGAGGTCTAACAGCAACACAGGACCTCATCCTGAGGAGCCCGCGCAAGCGGGCGTCTCGAAGGATGGCCGCAAGAGAGCGCCGCTTACGCCGCCCTGATCGAATTCATGAAGCTGGCGACGCCGCGCTTGAGGCGGGTGCTTTCATTGGCGAGCGATTGCGCAGCCGACTGCACCTGGGCGGAGGCACCGCCGGTCTCGGAGGCGCCGCGCTGGACGTCGGCGATGCTGGTCTCGACCTGCGAGGTGCCCGCGGCGGCGCGCTGCACGTTGCGGGAAATCTCCTGCGTCGCCGCCCCCTGCTGTTCGACCGAGGTCGTGATCGCGGCCGAAATCTCCGAGATCTTGCCGATGGTCGCGCCAATCTCCTTGATCGCCGCGACCGAATCCCGCGTCGCCGACTGGATGTCGTTGATCTGCTGGCTGATCTCGTCGGTTGCCTTTGCGGTCTGCTCGGCGAGCGATTTCACCTCGGAGGCGACCACGGCAAAACCGCGGCCGGCTTCGCCCGCACGCGCGGCCTCGATGGTCGCGTTCAGCGCCAGCAGATTGGTCTGGCCGGCGATGGTCTGGATCAGATCGACGACGTCGCCGATCCGGCTCGCAGCCTGCGACAGCTCGCTGATGCGGCTATCGGTCTTCTGCGCCTGACTGACGGCTTCGCCCGCAATCCTGGCCGAGGTCTCGACCTGGCGGGAGATTTCGCCGATGGAGGAGGCGAGCTCCTCGCTCGCGGCAGCGACCGAATGCACGTTCGCCGACGCCTCGCCCGACGCCGTGGAGGCGCGGTTCGAGACTTGCGAAACGGTGTCGGCGGTCTTGGACAGCGTCGTCGACGACGTCTCGAGCTGACCGGCGGCGACCGAGACCAGCTCGATGATCTCGCCGACCTCGCGCTCGAACTGATCGGCGAGCTTGTTCATGTCGACCTTGCGGGTCTCGACCTGACGCTTCTCGGCCACCACCTGCTCTTCGCGCATGCGGTTGGTCTCGATCATGGCGTCGCGGAACACCTGCACGGTGCGGGCCATCTCGCCGATCTCGTCGCGGCGATCGGCATGCGCGACCGGCGCGTCGAGCTGGCCCTTGCTGAGCGAGGCCATGCGTTCCTTCAGGCTGGTCAACGGCTTCACCACGCTGCGGCCAACGGCCCAGGCGATCATGATCGAGATCAGCATCAGGACGGCGATGACCATCGAGGCCGTCTGCACCATCGACCAGAACGAATTGTCGACCTCCGACATGTATTCGGCCGAGCCGATCATCAGGTTCCACGGCGCGAAACCGCGCGTGAAGGCGACCTTGTCGAGCGGGGTGGGATCACTGCCGCTGCGGCGGAAGGAATAGCGCAAGGAGCCCTGGCCCTTCTTCGCGATGTCCATCAGCGCGACCGCGAACAGCATGCCGTTGGCGTCCTTGTTCGGACGCATGTCCTTGCCGACGAATTGCGGGATGCCGGGATTGGAGACGCACAACCCGGTCTCGTAGTCGTAGATGTAGGCGTAGTTGCTGTGGTCTTCGTACCAGACGTAATTATTGGCTTCGAGGAAGCGCTTCTTGGCCTCCTCCTCGGTCATCTGGCCGGCCTTGTAGGCCTTGTAATAGCCGTCGGCCAAATTCCAGACGATGTCGACGGCGGCATGCGCCTTTTCGATGCGCTCGGTGACGAGCTGGTTGCGCGCGATCCACAGCACGGTAGAGGCGACAAGCGCCATGCAGATCGCACCGACCACGGTCATGAGGGCGAGCTTGGCGCCGATCGAGCGCAGCGAAAACAGGTCCTTGAGAGCCGGCATTCTGCCTCTTCGATGTTGCTGGGCACGGCGCCATCGAGAATCAGGCGGCAGGCCATCACGAGGTGGGAATGCGCAAATTAGAGGCAATTCGTTAAGAACTCAGTTACGCCACGAAGGCGCCACGGAGCGTCTTGGGTGTTACCGAAGCGTTAACGCGCGCGTGGCCGAACAGCGCGCAAGCGGGCATCTCGAGCAAGCGAGATCTCGCAGGGTGGGCAAAGGCGCGTCTGCGGCGTGCCCACGATCCTTTCCAATCGATGGAGGTGGTGGGCACGCTTACGCTTTGCCCACCCACCCGCATCTGCATCAGGGTTTGCTAATCCGGAAACCCGAACAGCTTCGCCGGATTGTGCACGAGGATCTTCTCCAGCTCGGCCTGGTCCGGCGCGTAGCGATACATCAGTTCGAGCAGATCGGCATCGTTCGGCGGTTGCTTCACCGAGACCGGATGCGGCCAGTCGCTGGCCCAGACGCAGCGGTCGATGGCGGCTTCGATATAGGTGCGCGCGATCGGGATCACGTCATCGTAGGGAGGGCCGGCTTGCGAGGTCTTCTCGCCGAGCGAGAGCATGACCCAGAAATTGCCCTTCGCGAGCAGCTCCAGCATCTTGCGCAGGTTCGGATCGTCCTTGCCATTCGAGGGCACCGGCCGCGCCATGTGGTCGATCAGCACGGGCACGTCGAGATTTTCGTATTTGGCCACGCTGGAGACGATGCCGTCCTTCTCCGGCTGGATTTTGACGTACCATCCGAGCTCGCGGATGCGCGCAATCGCGCGAGCGAAATCGGCGTCCGACAGCACCGCGCCGAGCTCCTGCCGGAAACTGAAGCGCGCGCCGCGGACGCCCGCATCATGCAGCTTCGCGAGATAGGCATCGTTCGCCTCCGCGAACACCAGCGCGTTGGCACAGCCGCGATAGTTCGGGCCCATGGCTGCAAGGCCGTCGAGCACGACCGAATGGTCCGCGCCGTATGTCGTGGTCTGCACGATGATGCCGCGCTCGATGCCGAGCGTCTTGTGCACGCGCAGCGCCGCCTCCCAGGTCGCGGTCGGCATCCGATAGGCCGCGCCCGGGCGCTCCGGATATTTGTCGATGGGACCGAGCACGTGAAACTGGCTGTCGACGGTCTTCGGCGGCGGCGCCTTGACGGGGCGGCGCGGGTTCGGATCGAACGGCAGATAGGTCGGCATGCGCAAGACTCCCTCAGTCGATCACGGCGGTGAAGTCGCACTGCACCAGCGCGCCGCCGTCCATATTGTCCATCGGCAGCGCATGACGCGCCGGGCGCGAATGCTCATCCGGAAACATTTTCAGCCATTCGACATTGACGGGTGCGCGCTGCGAGCGGTCCTTCAACCACACCGTCATCTTGATGATGTCGTCCGTGGTGCCGCCGGCCGACTCCACGGTCGCCCTCATATGCGCGAACATGTTGGCGCATTGCGCATCCAGACTCTCGGGCATCACGCCGGCCGCGTCACGGCCGAGGATGACACCGGACATCACGAGATTGCCGATGCGGCAGGCGTTCGGAATCGGATTGGCGTGCTTGAAGCCGCCGATATGGATGCTCTTGCGCCGCGTTGGGCCTGTCATGATGCGTTTCCTCTTATTGTTGATTCAGACGAACTGGCACGACACCGAGCCGAAGGCGCCATAGTCGGCATGAAACGTGTCGCCGCGGCGGATATCGACCGGACGCGTGAACGAGCCCGCCAGCACGACCTCGCCGGCGGCGAGATGCTCGTCATGCGGCGCCAGCCGGTTGGCGAGCCAGGCGATGCCGTTGGCGGGATGGTTGAGCACGCCGGCGGCAAGCCCGGTCTCCTCGACCTCGCCGTTGCGGAACAGCAGCGCGCCGATCCAGCGCAGATCCTCATCGAGCGGACGGAACGGCCGGCCACCGAGCACCAGCGCGGCATTGGCGGCGTTGTCCGAGATCGTGTCGACGACCTTGCGCGCCTTGCCGGTCTCGGGATCGACGCGATGCATCCGCGTCTCCAGAATCTCGAGCGCGGGCGTGACGTAATCGGTCGCGTTGAGCACGTCGAAGATGGTGCAATCCGGCCCGCGCAACGGCGCCTTCAGCACGAAGGCGAGCTCGACCTCGATCCGCGGCGCATGAAAGCGGTCGAACGGGATGGGCGTCGCGTCGGCATAGAACATATCGGCGAACAGCACGCCGTAATCGGGCTCGGAGATACCGACCGCGTTCTGCATCGCCTTCGAGGTCAGGCCGATCTTGTGGCCCTTGATGACGCGGCCGCGGCCAAGCTGGAGCTTGGTCCAGGCGCGCTGGACGGCATAGGCATCCGCGATGCTGAAATCCGGGTAATCCTTCGAGAACATCGGGATCAGCGCCTTGGTGCGCTCGGCTTCATCGAGGCGCGCGGCAAGGCGCTCGATCGTGGCGGTGTCGAGCATGATTTATTGCTCCGCCGCGACGGTGTTGCGCAGTACGCCGATGCGGCTGGACTCGATCTCGACGACGTCGCCGACCTTCAGCCAGCGCGGCGGGTCGAAGCGCGCGCCCGCCCCTGTCGGCGTGCCCGTCACGATCATGTCGCCGGGCTTGAGCGTCGCAAAGGTCGAGAGATAGGAGATCAGAAAATCGAACGGGAACATCAACCGCTCGGTGGTGTCCTGCTGGCGTATTTCGCCGTTGACGCGCGTGACGATGTCGTGCGGCCCACGCGGGTCGAGCTCGTCCGCCGTGACGATCCACGGGCCGATGCTGCCGGAGCGGTCAAAGTTCTTGCCCTGCGTGACGTTGAACTTGCCGTGGCGCAGCCAGTCGCGGATGGTGCCCTCGTTGCACAGCGTCATGCCGAAAATATGCGACCACGCCTCTTCCCGCTTGATATGACGGCCGCCCTGGCCGATCACGATGACGAGCTCGCCTTCATAGTCGAGCTGCTCCGACACCTTGGGCTTCTCGAGCGGCTGGCCGGAGCCCGTCATCGACGACATGCTGCGCACGAACAGGCTCGGATATTTGGGCAGGTCCGAATTGTCCTTGTATTCGGCGTTGCGCTCGGCATAGTTGACGCCGATGCACCAGAGCTTTTCGGGCGCCAGCACCGGCGGCAACAGCGTGAGCTTCTCGAGCGCGTAGTCAGGCGTCTCGCCAGTCACCGCCTCCTGCGCATTCGCCAGTGCATTGGCTGCGATCAGCGCTTTGAGGTCGGCGAACTCGCGGCCGATCCGCCTGGTCAGATCGACGACACCGCCATCAACGGCCGCGCCATAGCGCGGCTCTTCGTCCACCAGATAGCTCACCAGTCGCATCGTCGTTCTCCAATGGTCTTCGGGCGGCCGACGCAAGGCGTCCGCACGCTCAATCCTTCGATTTGGGAGTCTGGAACACGGTGTTCAGCGTCACGATCTCGCCGAGGCGGGCATAACGCGGACCGCCGATGCGAGCGATCGGGTCGAGCGCTCTGGTTTCGACCTTGCCGTCACTGACGAGACCGTCGCGGACGTGGAACATCACGACTTCGCCGACGATCAGCCGGCTGCGCGCTTCGCCAAACTCGAGGCATTGCCGGAACACGCACTCCATCGCGACCGGCGCGGCGGCGAGCCTGCGCACCTTGATGCGCTCGCAAGGCGACGTTTCCAGCCCGAGATGCTCGACCTCGCTGATCTCAGGCGGATGCTCGACGGAGCTGTCGTGCACCGCCGACATCAGCGGCGTGTCGGCGATGTGGATGACATATTCCTCCGTGTCGAGGATGTTGTGCGCGGTGTCCTTGTAGTCGGCGCCCTTGCGGCCGACGCTGATGGCAAGCATCGGCGGCTTCTGCGAGACGAAGGTGAAGGCGCTAAACGGCGCGAGGTTGAGCACGCCACCGCGCGACAGGCTCGTCACCCAGGCGATCGGGCGCGGGACCACGATGCCGGTCATCAGCCTGTAGATTCGCTCCGCGCCGAGCTCGCCGGGGTCGATCCGCATCGCTCAGTCAGCCTTGATGTTGGCCTTGCGCACGATCGGGATCCATTTGGTGTCCTCGCGCTCGAGATAGGCCTTGAATTCGTCCGGCGTCATCGCGACGGCTTCGCCGCCAAGCTTGTCGAACTTGTCGACCACGCCGGGATCCTTCAGGATCGCCACCAGCGTCTCGTGCAGCTTGTCCACGATCGGAGCAGGCGTGCCCGCCGGCGCGAACAGGCCGGTAAAGGTCTGGCCGTCAAAGTCCTTGTAGCCGAGCTCAGTGAAGGTCGGCACGTCAGGCAGCGACTTCAGCCGATGCGGGCTGGTGACCGCGAGCGCACGGAACAGGCCAGCCTTGATGTGCTGGAGGCTGACCGTGAGCTGGTCGAATGCGAACTGCACCTGCCCGCCCAGCAGATCGTTGATCGCCGGCGCGTTGCCGCGGTAATGCGCGGTGACCCATTGCAGATCGAGGCTCGACTGCATCAGCTCGCTGAGCAGATGGTTGGTGGTGCCGGGTCCGGGCGAAGCCATTGTCAGCTTGCCGGGCTCGCGCTTGGCAAGGTCGATGAACTCCTTGAAAGTCGTGGCCTGCACCGACGGGTGGACCTCGAGCACCAGCGGCGTCATCGAGATCGTCGAGATCGGCAGGAAATCCTTCTTCCAATTATAGGCGTCGCGCTTGTTGATCTCGGTCGCGAACAGCACCGGGCCGTTGGCGCCGACGAACAGCGTGTAGCCGTCAGGCGCCGATTTCGCGAAGGCTTCGCCCGCGATCATGCCGCCGGCGCCGGCCTTGTTCTCGATGATGAAGGGCTGACCGAGCTTTTCCTGAAGCTTGTCGGCGACGATGCGCGCGGCGCTGTCGACATTGCCGCCGGCGGGATAGGGCACAATCAGCTTGACGCTGCGCGCCGGCCATTGCTGGGCCGATGCGGGCGCTGCCAGCATCGCCGCGACAGCAGCGATGGCGATCCCGATCAATCTCATGTTAACCTCCCGACGGCGCTTCCAATTTCAAGTCGATCGCCCTGACGTCGCGCAGGGCATCCCGATCGGAGCGCAATCTCCAGATGCCACTTTACCTGTCGAGTGAATTGTGGCGTTCTTGTCCATATTATGGACAGAAGAACTACCTCAAGTGCGACAGAACCGCGACAAGGCGCGCAGGCGATCCGGCGCGCGTTGTCGGTGCTGCGTATTCTTGCCGCAGGCCGCGAGGACGGTGTGCCATTGGCCGAGGTCGTGCAGGCGACCGGGCTGACGCGCCCGACCGTGCATCGCATCGTCCACGTGCTGATCGAGGAGGGCATTGTCGAGCGCCACGACAGGACCGGCCGCTACGCCATCGGCAACCAGGTGCCGGAACTGGCGCTCGCGCGCCCCCGGCCTTCGCCGCTGCTGGTCGCCGCAGGTCCGTCGCTGCGCCGCGCCTCCGCCGAGATCGGCGACACGCTGTTCCTGACGGTGCGAACCGGCAACGACACGCTGTGCGTCGATCGCAGGATCGGCGCCTATCCGATTCAGGTGCTGTCGATCGAGGTCGGCGCGCGCCGCCCGCTCGGCGTCTCCAGCGCGGGCGTCGCCATCCTCGCCGCGCTGCCGGCGCCGGACGCGCGAAAAATCGTCACGGCAAACGAGAAGCGGTTCGAGACCTATCGCACCGACGCCGCAACCGTGCTCGGCCAGGTCACGGCGGCGCGGCGACGTGGATATGGCATGCGGGAGATCGGCCTCGTGCAAGGCACGAAATCGATCTCGACCTGGATCAAGACGCCGGACGGCCGGCCTGCGGCGGCAATGACCGTCTCCGCCGTTCGGACGAGGCTCGGTCCGCGCCGCGAGCAGGAGGTCGCGGAGATCCTGTTGCGCGAGACCCGCACGATCGAGCAGGCGATTGGCACAATTGCCTAGCGCTGCACGCGCTCGCGCGGCGCTGTCAATGGGCTGACGTGGCGCACGTTTTTGTGGCACAAGGACCGCCATCGCCGATCGACCAACGAGGCCACGCATGCCCGCGCCAAAACCGCCTGCCTTCGAAACCCTGAGCCTGCATGCGGGCCAGCATCCGGATCCCGCGACCGGTGCCCGCGCGGTGCCGATCTACCAGACCACGTCCTACGTGTTCCAGGATTCCGATCACGCGGCGGCGTTGTTCAACCTGGAGCGCGCCGGCCACATCTATACGCGCATCTCCAACCCCACCACCGGCGTACTGGAAGAGCGGCTCGCCGCGCTCGAGGGCGGCGTCGGTGCGATCTGTACCGCGAGCGGCATGGCCGCGCTGCATCTCGCCATCGCCACGCTGCTGAATGCCGGCGACCACATCGTGGCGTCGAGCTCGCTCTATGGCGGCACCATCAATCTGCTGGCACACACCTTGCCGCGCTTCGGCATCACCACGACCTTCGTCAAGCCGCGCGATCATGATGCGTTCCGGAAGGCGATCAAGCCGAACACAAAGCTCGTGATCGGCGAGACCATCGGCAATCCCGGGCTGGAGGTGCTCGATATCCCGAAGATCGCGGGAATCGCGCATGACGCCAAAATTCCGCTGCTGATCGACAACACTTTTGCGACGCCCTATCTCAGCCGACCGATCGAGCTTGGCGCCGACATCGTGATGCATTCGGCGACCAAGTGGATCGGCGGCCACGGCATCGCGATCGGCGGCGCCATCGTCGACGGCGGCCGCTTCGACTGGCGTGCGTCGGGCAAGTTCGGCGTGCTGACCGAGCCCTATGGCGGCTATCACGGCATCGTCTTCGACGAGCAATTCGGCACCGCCGCCTTCATCATGCGCGCGCGCACCGAGGGCCTGCGCGATTTCGGCGCCTGCCTGTCGCCGACCAACGCATTCCAGCTCCTCCAGGGCGTCGAGACGCTGGGCGTGCGCATGGACCGCCACATCCAGAATACCCACCTCGTGCTGGAGGCGCTCAAGTCCAACAAGGCGGTCGACTGGGTGCTGCATCCCTCACTTGAAGACCACACGGACTATCAGCTCGCCAAGCAGCTGCTGCCGCGCGGTGCGGGCTCGATCGTCTCCTTCGGCATCAAGGGCGGCCGGCCTGCGGGGCGCAAATTCATCGAATCGCTGCGCATGATCAGCCATCTCGCCAATGTCGGCGATGCCAAGACGCTGGTGATCCACCCGGCTTCGACCACGCATCAGCAGATGGATGCCGAGCAGCTCAAAGCCGCCGGCATCGGCGAGGAACTGGTGCGGCTATCGGTCGGCATCGAGACCGCCTCCGACATCATCGACGATCTCGCGCAGGCGCTGCGCCTCTCGCAGAAGGTTTGACACGATGAAGCTTTCCGTCAACGGCGCCGAGGTGTTTGTCGCAACCGGCGGCCGCGAATTCGACAAGTCCCTGCCGACGGTCGCCTTCATTCACGGCGCCGGCTTCGATCATTCGACCTGGGCGCTGCATACGCGCTGGTTTGCCCATCACGGCTTTGGCGTGCTGGCGCCCGACCTGCCCGGTCACGGCCGTTCGGCCGGCCTCTCGCTCACAAGCATCGCCGACATGGCCGACTGGACGGCGGCGCTGCTCGGCGCGGCCGGTAGCGCCAAAGCGTATCTGATCGGTCATTCCATGGGATCGCTGATCTCGCTGGAGACCGCAGCACGGCATCCCGACAAGGTCTCCGCGCTGAGCCTGATCGGCACGGCGGCGACCATGACGGTCGGGCCCGATCTGCTGAAGGCTGCCGAAGCCAACTCGCAGGATGCCAACGACATGGTCTCGATCTGGGGCCTCGGCTTCAACGCCGAACTCGGCGGCAGCCTCGCCCCGGGCCTGTGGATGCATGGCGGCGCACAGGCAGTGCTGAAGTCGTGCGAGCCGGGTGTGCTGTTCAAGGATTTGTCGGCCTGCAATGCCTACGCAAATGCGCTGACCGCGGCCGCGAGCGTGAAGGTGCCGACCACCCTCATCCTCGGCGAACGGGACATGATGACACCGGCCAAAGCCGGCAAGGCACTTGCGGCCGCGATCCCGCATGCCAAGACCGTCGTCGTGCCGGGCGCGGGCCACATGATCATGGCCGAGCGCCCGGATGAGTTGCTGGCAGCGTTGAGAGGCTAGGAGCCAGGCGTCCACTTCCAGACGATATCGGAGACGTTGACCGGTTTCGGGATCAGGCCGAGCTTTGCAAAGCGATCAGCCACCGCCTGCTGAGTTACGATCACCTCAGCATCCAGTGGCACCACGCGGAAGTTGGAGCGATCCACGAAACGCCTGACGGCCTCGATGTCGACGCCGGTAGCGTCCGCCTGCGCCTTGGCGACCTCCTCGTGGTGTTCGTTGGCCCAGACGCCTTCGGACGCGAAGGTCGTGTTGAGCTTGGCGACCAGCGACGGATATTTTTCGACGAAATCCGTGTTGGCGATGTAGAACGCGTTCGGCTTGTGTACGTCCTTGTCGAAGACGAGGACGCGCGCATTCTCCTTCAACTCGGCGAGCGCGAGGTACGGATCCCAGATCGACCAGGCATCGACCGAGCCCTTGACGAAAGCGGCGGTCGCATCGGCGGGCGCGAGCGGTGCCGGCGTGATGTCGGACCAGGACAGGCCGGCCTTTTCGAGCGCGGCGACGAGCAGATTGTGCGCACTCGATCCCTTGCCGAAGGCGACGCGCTTGCCCTTTAGATCAGTCAGCGACTTGATCGGCGACTCCTTCGGAACAATGATCGCCTGCGTATTGCCGTCCGATTTAACCGCGGCGACGTAGCGGATCTTCGCGCCGCCGGCCTGCGCGAAGATCGGCGGGGCATCGCCGACATAGCCAAAATCAACGCTGCCGACATTGATCGCCTCGAGCAGCGGCGGGCCGAACTGGAAGTCGATCCATTTGATCTCGATGCCGAGCGGCTTGAACGCGTTTTCAAGCGTCTGGCGTTGGCGCACGGCGGGGAAGAAGCCGCCTTTCTGCGTGCCGATGCGGATTTCCGTTGGCTTGTCCTCGGCGCGAGCTGGGACTGCGACAGTCGCCGCGAGCAGCAGCGCTGCTGTCAGAAGGTGTCGTCGGGCAATCATGGTGCGATCCTTTCAGTTTGCGAAAAATGGGGAATTCGCGCGCCGGCTGCGCTCGGAGAACACGGCGCGGGCGGCACGCTCGGCCTCGCGTGCAGAACGGAACTGACGACCTTCGAGGCTGTCGAACAGGCGCTCGGAGGAGAAGAAACGGAAGCCGCGCTCATCTCTTGTGATGATGCCGGCGGCACGATCGTGGATTTCGATGATGTAGGCGTTGGACTGGAGCTGGGACATGACTGCTCGTTCGCCGAAGTTCGGCGTTACTGTCGTGGGATTTTCGGTGTGAGGCGTTGTGAGGTGCCGGTCAGCAACAACAACAGGCGCCGGTCGCCGCTGAGAAACAGCGCCGCGTCATGCAAGCATGCATGTCGACAGGGTTACGCTGGTGATCGGTTCTCATATCGCGGCATCAAGCTCGGGAGCAGTTTCGATACTGTCGAATATCGAGCGATTGGCGCGATCGGTCAATGAAATGGCTATCCATATTTGGCGGCGTCGCGCAGGAGCACTTCTCCCGTCGCAAGCACTGACAGTCGGATTCATCTCGCGATGAGTTCAACGCAGATGCGTCGCCGACATGGTAAACTGCGGCTAACGCAAAGCAAGAATGGGAAATCCGGATATGGCGGACAATCTAAAGGGACGTGTCGCGCTCGTCACCGGCGGCTCGCGCGGGATCGGCGCTGCCGTCTGCCGCGCGCTGGCTGAGGCCGGCGCAGCCGTGGCCATCAATTGCCGCGAGCAGATCGGACAGGCCGAGCAGCTCGCAGGCGAGATCGGCAAGCAGGGCGGTCGCGCCATCGTCGTTGCCGCAGATGTCTCACAGCACGAGGCGGTGGCCCATATGGTCGAGCGCGTCACGACCGGGCTCGGGCCGATCGACATTCTCGTCAACAACGCCGGCATCGCCATCACACGCGGCATCGACGATCTCAACGAGGACGATTTCGATCGCACCATCCTGGTCAATCTGAAATCGGTCTTCGTGTGCACGCAGGCCGTGCTGCCGTCGATGCGCCAGCGAAAGTGGGGCCGCATCGTCAACATCTCCTCGGGTGCCGCGCGTGGCGCCGGCTCGATCGGCCCGCACTACAATGCCTCCAAGGCCGGCATGGAAGGGCTCACGCGCGGTTATGCGGCGCGGCTGGTGAAGGACGGCATCACCGTCAATGCGGTGGCGCCCTCACTGATCGCGACCGACATGATGAGCGGCCAGCCGCAACTCATCAGCCGCATTCCGCTCGGCCGCTTCGGCACGGCGGATGAGGTGGCGAAAGCCGCGATGCTGCTGGTCGACAACGCCTACATGACGGGGCAGACGATCGCGTTGAGCGGCGGGATGGCATTTAATTGAGGGATGGAGTCAACGGCGGCGCCTCTTCCAGGCTCGGGGAATGCCGTAGGGTGGGTAAAGCGAAGCGTGCCCACGATTTGGGTATGATTGGTGAGAATTCGTGGGCACGGCGCAATTGCGCCTTTGCCCACCCTACGATTCCGGACTCGCGGAGAGTCCGATGCTCACCACATCGTCGCGGCGGCGCGCTCCGGCCAGATGCGGTCGTATTCCGCTCCGCCGACCTTGTTCTGGCTCATCTCGGCGAGGATCTGGCCCGGTGTCGGCAGCGTCTTCGGGTCGATGCGCTTGTCGGGATTCCAGAGATCGGAGCGAACGATGGCGCGGGCGCACTGGAAGTAGATCTCGTCCACCTTCATCACCATGACGCTGCGCGGTGCCTTGCCTTCGACCTTGAACGAAGAGAGCAGCTCAGGATCGATCGACAGATGGGCGCGACCATTGGCGCGCACCGCATTGCCTGAGCCGGGGATCAGGAACATCAGCGACACCCGGGGATCGCGCACGATGTTGCGCAGGGAATCGACGCGGTTGTTGCCGCGGCGATCGGGCAACATCAGAGTATGCTGATCGTGGATGCGGACGAAGCCGGGGAGATCGCCGCGGGGCGAGCAGTCGATGCCCTCGGGCCCGATGGTGGCGAGGGCTGCGAACGGCGCTTTCTCGATGAAGATGCGGTAGAGCGGGGTGACGTGGTCGGCGACTTTCACGGTCGAGGCGTCACCAACGGCGCCGTAGATAGCTTCGAGCTGTTCGACCGTTTCGATCACCGACATTCTGTTCTCCTTGTTGCGCCGGCCTTTACTCGCGCCAGCATTCATTCCTGATGACGCGCAGAAGGTGCCGGCTGTGATACTCCGCGCTGCCGGCATTGAGGATCGTGACATCGGCATTGGCCGAGGCGTCATCGACGCTGCGCGTCAGCCGATCCGCGATGTTGCCGTCGGTGTTACGCGCGCGCGCGGCAAGGCGCTGCGCCAGCACGTCCGGCGGCGCAGTGATCGCGACCACGACGACGTTTGCATAATTTTGGCGTAGCGCAGCGATCACCGTGCGCGAGACGTTGGCCACGACGGCGCGCCCCGCGCGGATGTCGTCGTTGATCTCCAGCGGCAGGGCGTAGGAATGCCCATGCGCGTCCCAATGCACGGCGAAATCGCCGTGATCGCGCGCGCGGGCGAACTCGTCCGGGCTCAACGCAATATTGTCCTCGTCGGCCGAGGATGCACGCGTCACGACGCGGCGCGGGAAGACGACATCGTGATCGTCGGCACAAGCCGCCTGCGCCAGCCGCAGCAGCGTGTCCTTGCCGGCGCCGCTCGGGCCGACCACGAGCACGAGCCGCCCGGGCCCGATCGCGCCCGCCGCGTCGTTCGCCGTCGCGACGGTTTCGCTCATGCGACACGGCCTCCTTCGCGCCAGACGCTGCGCACCACGGGCACGCTGCCGGCAACGTGGACGCGGATCAGATCCGCGCGCTTGCCGATCGCGATCTCGCCGCGATCGGTGAGGCCGACGGCGTCGGCCGGCGCCTTGGTCACGGTGCGAACGGCCGCCGGCAGGCTGATCGAGGGCGCATGCTCGGGCAGTTGCAGCGCGCCCATCAGCAGGCTGGACGGGATGTAGTCGGACGACAGGATGTCGAGCAGACCTTCGCGGGCGAGATCCACCGCGGCGATGTTGCCGGAGTGAGAGCCGCCGCGCACCACGTTCGGTGCGCCCATCAGGATGTCGATGCCGGCCTGGTGCAGGCCGCGCGCGGCCTCCAACGTGGTCGGGAATTCGGCCACCGCGACGCCGTCACGCACGGCATCCGCAACGTTCTCCTCCGTGGTGTCGTCATGGCTTGCCAGCGGAATTTTGTACTCATGCGCCAGCGACACAATCTGACGCATATTGGTTGCAGCGTACTTCTGCTGATACTCGAAGCGCTTCGCGAACAGCTCGTCGAGCTCGGCGTCGGTCTTGCCGCCGTTCTTGCCGCGATAGTAGTCGCGCAGCTTTCCCTCGTCGCGGAACTGGCGCTGGCCGGGCGTATGATCCATCAGCGACATCAGCTTGACGTCGGGACGGTCGATCAGCTCCTTGGCCTCCTCGACCACGCTCGGCATCGGGATTTCGCAGCGCAGATGCAGGAAGTGGTCGGCGCGCAGGAGATTGCCGTCGCGCGCGGCCGTGATCGCGGCGGCAAGCACGCCGGCGCGGCCATCGACCTCCTCGGCGCCGTCTTCGCGCCAGACCCGGAGCGAGTCGAACACGGTGGTGATGCCCGAGGTCGCAAGCTGGCCGTCATAGGAAATGACGGCGGCAACCGGGTTCCAGAATACTTTCGGGCGCGGCACGTAATGCGCTTCGAGATGATCGGTGTGGAGCTCGATCAGGCCGGGCATGATGAGATCGCCCCCGGCATCCTCCGCACCCGCGGGCGCCATGCCCTCGCCGATCTCGGCAATGCGTCCATTGGCAAGAGCGAGCCAGCCCTGTTCGATCACCCGGTCGGCCAGCACGATCCTGGCGTTGGCGATCACAATGTCCTTCGGCTTGGCGTTCATGTCCCTCTTCCTTCAGGCCGCGGCGGCAAAGCTGGTGACGTCGACGATGCGGTCGGCAATCAAATGGCGGATTTCGTCGTCGTGGACAATGGCGACCATGGCGACGCCCTGGCGTTTCTTCTCGGCGACCAGCGCGACCACGACGGCGCGGTTGGCGGCGTCGAGCGAGGCGGTCGGTTCGTCCAGCAGCAGGATCGGCAGGTCCGAGATGAAGCCGCGCGCGATGTTGACGCGCTGCTGCTCACCGCCGGAGAAGGTCGCCGGCGGAAGCTGCCAGAGCCGTTCGGGAATATTGAGGCGATGCAGCAGCTCGCCGGCGCGCGCCTGCGCATCGGCGCGGGCCAGGCCGCCAGCGATCAAGGGCTCGGCGACGACGTCGATGGTCGCAACGCGCGGCACCGCCCGCAAAAACTGACTGACATAGCCGATGGTGGCGCGGCGGACGTTGAGCACCTGCCGCGGCTCGGCGGTGGCGAGGTCGATCAGCGCGCCCCGATGGCGGATGCCGATGCGGCCGGAGTCACAGCGGTAATTGCCGAAGATCATCTTCAGGATCGAGGATTTGCCGGCGCCTGATGGCCCCGACAGCACGACGCATTCGCCGGGCTCGACATGGAAGGTCACGCCGCGAACCACGGGCAATTCGATGCCGCCCTGCAGGTGCATCGTGAAGGTCTTGTTGGCGTCGGCGACGTCGATCATGGCGGTCATCGGAGAGCTCATGGCGGCAGAATCGAGGAAACGAGGAGTTGCGTGTAGGGCTCGCGCGGATCGTCCAGCACCTGGTCGGTGAGGCCGGTCTCGATGACGCGGCCGCCCTTCATCACCATCACGCGATGCGACAGCAGGCGCGCAACCGCCAGATCGTGGGTGACGATGACGACGGCGAGGTGCAGTTCGGCGACGAGATTGCGCAGGAGATCGAGCAGGCGGGCCTGGACCGACACATCGAGGCCGCCGGTCGGCTCGTCCATGAAGACCAGCCGCGGACCGGTGACGAGATTGCGCGCGATCTGGAGGCGCTGGCGCATGCCGCCCGAATAGGTGCGCGGCGCATCATCGATACGCGCGACGTCGATCTCGACACGGGTCAGCCAGTCGGAAGCGCTCTCGCGAATGCGGCCATAGTGATTCCAGCCGACCGCCATCAGCCGCTCGCCGACATTGGCGCCTGCGGAGACCGCCATGCGCAGACCCTGCGCCGGATCCTGATGCACGAAACCCCAATCGGTGCGGAACAGCAGGCGCCGCTCGGCTTCGCCAAGCGCGGCAAGATCGCGGGTGACGCCGTCGCGCATCCGATAGGACACCTGCCCGCCGCTCGCCGCGAGTTGGCCCGACAGCAATTGCAGCAGCGTCGACTTGCCGGAGCCGGATTCGCCGACGATCGCCAGCACTTCACCGGGATAAAGCGAGAACGACACGTCGCGGCAGGCGGCAATGCGGCCGTAGGACTTGCTGAGGGTATCAGCGACCAGCAGCGGCTGATCGGTTTCGAGCAGATCCTGGTCAGCCATTTGCTTTCCCTTGTGCCTCTCCCTGCGCCTTGTCCTTGTACGGCGCAGCGCTCATGCTGCCGTGATGGCCGGCGGCCTGGCGGCCCTCGCAATAGTCGGTGTCCGAGCAGACGAACATGCGGCTGCCCTTGTCGTCGGTGACGATCTCGTCGAGGTAGGAATTTTCGGCGCCACACAGCGCGCAGGGCGCGTTGAAACGGTACGGCTCGAACGGATGATCCTCGAAATCGAGCGACACCACCTGGGTGTAAGGCGGGATCGCATAGATGCGCTTCTCGCGGCCGGCGCCGAACAATTGCAACGCCGGGCAATTGTCCATCTTGGGATTGTCGAATTTCGGCGTCGGCGACGGGTCCATCACGTAGCGCGCGTTCACCTTCACCGGATAGGCGTAGGCGGTCGCGATGTGGCCGAAGCGGGCAATGTCCTCATAGAGCTTCACATGCATCAGGCCGTATTCGGCGAGCGCGTGCATGCGACGCGTCTCGGTCTCGCGCGGCTCGAGGAAGCGCAGGGGTTCCGGGATCGGCACCTGGTAGACCAGCACCTGGTTCGAGTGCAGCGACGCCTCGGGGATGCGGTGGCGAGTCTGGATCACGGTCGCATCTTCCGTCGACGTCGTCGTCGCGACCCCGGCGGTCTTGGCGAAGAATTTTCGGATCGAGATCGCGTTGGTGGTGTCGTCGGAGCCCTGGTCGATCACCTTCAGCACGTCCTGCGGGCCCAGGATCGCGGCCGTGACCTGCACGCCGCCGGTGCCCCAGCCATAGGGCATCGGCATCTCGCGGCTGGCGAACGGGACCTGATAGCCGGGGATCGCGATCGCCTTCAGGATCGCGCGGCGGATCATCCGCTTGGTCTGTTCGTCGAGATAGGCGAAGTTATAGGCGGGCGCGTTCATTCCGCGGCCTCCTTCATGGCATCGGGCGCGTTGGCGTCAGGTGAGGCTTCGGCAAATTCCTTGCGCAGCTTGCGGAGCAGTCCGAGCTCGGACTGGAAGTCGACATAATGCGGCAGCTTCAGATGCTCGACGAAGCCGGTCGCCTGGACGTTGTCCGAATGCGACAACACGAATTCTTCATCTTGCGCAGGGGCTCCGACCTCTTCGCCGAGCTCGCGGGCACGTAGCGCCCGGTCGACCAGCGCCATCGACATGGTCTTGCGCTCGCTCTGGCCGAAGGCGAGGCCGTAGCCGCGCGTGAAGCACGGCGCTTCCGTCGCCGAGCCCTTGAACTGGTTGACCATCTGGCACTCGGTGAGCTCGATCGCGCCCAGCGGCACGGCAAAGCCGACGTCCTCGGCGGCGAACTCGACCTCAACCTCGCCGAAGCGGATCTCGCCGACGAAGGGATGATTGCGGCCATAGCCGCGCTGGGTGGAGTAGCCCATCGCCAGCAAAAACCCTTCGTCGCCGCGCGCGAGATTTTGCAGGCGCAGGTCGCGATCGGCCGGGAAGTTCAGCGGTTCGCGGGTGAGATCACCGACGCTGGCGCCGTCTTCCGTCTGCGGCGAGGATTCGATCAGCCCGTCGCGACCGAGAATGTCCATGACGCGCGGCGTCGCCGCGGTTGAGGCCTCCGATGTCGCCGGCGCTTCCGGCACAAAACCTTCAGCGAGTGAGGGGTCGAGCAGGCGGTGCGTGTAATCGAAGGTCGGCCCGAGGATCTGGCCACCCGGAATGTCCTTGAAGGTCGCGGACACCCGCCGCTGCACGCGCATCGCAGCGGTATTGACGGGCTCGCTGGTGCCGAAGCGCGGCAAGGTGGCGCGGAAGGCGCGGACCAGGAAGATCGCTTCGATCAGATCGCCGCGGGCCTGCTTGATCGCGAGCGCTGCCAGCTCGCGGTCATAGAGCGAGCCTTCGCTCATGACGCGGTCGACGGCGAGCCCGAGCTGTTCCGAGATCTGGTCGAGCGAGACTTCCGCAACGCTCTGGTCGCCGCGCCGCGCATTGGCCAGCAGGCGATGGGCGTTCTCGATGGCGCGTTCGCCGCCTTTGACTGCGACATACATGCGTCAGACTCCCATGCTCGTAACGCGGGTCGTGCGCGGGATCGCCACCACGGCATCATCGGCAACCAGAACCACGTCGATGCCGCGCGGAAACAGCGTCTCGTTGAACCGCAGCTGGTCAAACAGGTCGAAGGGTTTGAACGACGCCTGCAGCGTCGCGACGCCGTCGATGCCGGGGCCGCGCAGCTCGAAACTCGGACCTGAATCCAGGCTCTCGACCTGAATGATCACTGTGGTCGATCGGTCAGGATATTCGTTGGTGCCGAGCGCAAAACGCTCCAGCGGCGGCAGCAACACGCCGTCGCTGATCAGCGCAAAAGCCGCGATGGAAGAATCCTGGATCACCGGCGCGCCGGTGTGGAACTTGAGCCACTTCAGGACGTCGGAGCTTTCCGACATCCGCGCATCGAGCCAGAGCGGCGTGTCGTGGTCGAACAGCGTCAGCGCGATCGCGGCGGTGCCGCGCATCATCGGGCCGGCCGTTCCCGCCATCGGCACGATGCGCTGGACCGCGCCCGGTCGCGCCATCGCATCCATGACCGAGCGAAAGGTCGATTGCGCCGACAACACCTTGTCGACGAACCCCGGCGGCAGTTCCGCAATCGTGGTCATGGCCTCACCCCTCACCGCGCACCATGGTGTAGAAATCAACCTTCGTCGCGGCGGTCTCTTCCGCCGCGCGGCTGCGCCGAATCATAAGCTGCTCGCGCAACGGCGCGATAACGTCGCGCTCCACCAGCCCACCAAAATCGCGAGACTGCACCAGCGCGTCGCACAACGCGATCAGCCGCGCCTTCTCGCCGTCGCGCCCGAGCGTGTAGCCGAAGCCGACCTCGCCGCTCGCAAGCCGCACCGCGGCGCGCGACACCGTCGCTTCGCCGAGATTGAACGGCGCGCCGTCGCCGCCGACCCGGCCGCGCAGCATCACCAGACCGTTCTCGGGCTCGCGCAGATCCTGATGACCGGGCAAGGGAATCGTGCGGAGGCGGGCGGCGATCTCGCCCGCCTCCGCGTGCGCCAGCACGGCCATGGCGGCCTGGCGCTGGGCTTGCTGGATGTTGTGTTGGGTCACCGGATCCACCGACCGTTTTGACAGAACTTGCCGAATTCAAGTTGTCTATGATAATAGACAACTTGATACGGAAGCGCCATGACTGTTTCGTGACAAGCGTGTGATTTTCGGGCTAGGCTGACCGCCGACATGAGCATGCAGGACACCGCCTCTTCAGGCGTCGCATTGTGGCGCCTCGTTGCCGACGGCATCGAGCGCGGCATCGCCGACGGCCGTTTTGCCGCAGGCGACAAATTGCCGGGCGAAATGGAAATCGCCGAAACCTATCGCGTCAATCGTCACACCGTGCGGCGCGCGCTGGCGGCGCTGGCGGAGCGTGGCATCGTGCGCGCCGAGCGCGGCAGCGGAACCTATGTCGAGGCGCAGAAGCTCGCTTATCCCTTGCGCTCGCGCACCCGCTTCTCCGAGATCGTCGGCGCCGACGGCCGCGAGCCGCATGGCCAGATGATCGAGGCATCAGACGATGTGGCGACCCGCGAGCTCGCGCGAGAGTTGGGATTGAAGACCGGCGCGCCGCTGGTGCGGATCGAGGCCATCCGCCTCGCCGACCGCACGCCGATCTGCGTCTCCACGACCTGGCTGTCGGCAGAGCTGTTTCCGGGCGCCGGCACGGTGTTTGCCGCCACGCGCTCGATGACGAAGATGCTCGAACATTACGGGATCCGCGACTACCGCCGCGGCGCCACCCGGATCACCGCCGGTATCGTCGACGCCACCGACGCCGCGCGGCTCGATCTGCCGCTGGGGCGGCCGATCCTGGTGGTTGACGCGACCGACCTCGATCTCGAGGGCAAGCCGCTGGTGACGAAGCACTCGCGATTCGCGGCGGAGCGGGTGGAGTTTTTGGTGGAGCCGTAGGGCTCTTCCCCTCTCCCCTTGTGGGAGAGGGTGGCTCGCCGCGGTAGCGGCGAGACGAGTGAGGGGTTCTCTCCGCGAGTCCAACTCTCGATTGAATGCGCGGAGAGAACCCATCATCCGGCGCTTCGCGCCACCTTCTCCCGCAAGGGGAGAAGGGAAGAAGAGACCTCAGGCCACGGCCCTGCGGCCAATGATCGCGAACCGCAGCTTGCCCGAGATGAAATCGATCGCGGCGACCGCGACCAGGATCATCAGGATCAGGAACGACACCTTCTGCCATTCCAGCACGCGGATCTGTTCGGCCAGCTGAAGCCCGATGCCGCCAGCACCGACGATGCCGATGATGGTGGCCGAACGCGTGTTCGACTCGATGAAATAGAGCACTTGGCCGGCGATCACAGGCAGTACCTGCGGCATCAGGCCGAAGCGGATCTCGTGCAATGCGCTGCCGCCGGAGGCGCGGATGCCCTCGACCTGCTTCTGGTCGGCGCCCTCGATCGCCTCCGAGAACAGCTTTCCGAACGCGCCGAAATCCGACACGGCGATGGCGAGCACACCGGCGAACGGGCCGAGCCCGACGACATTGATCCACACCAGCGCCCAGATCAGCGTATCGACGCCGCGGATCGAATCGAGGAGGCGCCGCACCGGAAAGCGCACGACGCCCGGCACGATATTACGGGCAGCGAACAGGCTGACCGGCAGCGCCAGCACGGCCGCCAGCGTGGTGCCGAGCAGCGCAATCGACAGCGTCTCGCCCAGCGCCTTCAGATAGATCGGCAGCGACGACCCGGGATCGGGCGGGATCATCATCATGCTGATCCAGCCGAGCTGGCTGAGGCCGGCGACAAACTGCGACGGCGAGAAGTCGAGATCGACCAGACCGCAAATGAAGATGCCGAGCGCCGCGACGATCATGGCCGGCATAGCGAGCCGCGCCGAGGCCGGCCGGTCGAACACATCCGGGTAGCGCGCGCGGATCTCAGCGGTATCGACCTCCTGCGGTCCCGTCACGTCCGCGCCTCCTTGCCGAACAGGCGACCGCGCAGCCAGCCCGTGCTGATATCGATGATGAAGACGGTGACGATGATGAGCAGCAGGATGGCGCTGACGTCCGAGTAATAGAATTTTCGGATGGCAACGACGAGTTCCTGCCCGATGCCGCCGGCGCCGACGAAGCCCATCACCGAGGCTTCGCGGACATTGATCTCGAAGCGCAGCAGCGCATAGCTGGCATAGCCCGCGGTCACCTGCGGCAGGATCGCAAAGCGCATGCAGGACAGCCAGCTCGCCCCGGTCGAGCGGACGCCCTCGACCGGCTTCATGTCGGCGTTCTCGACGATCTCCGAGAACAGCTTTCCGAGCGCACCGGTGGAGTGAATCGCGATCGCGAGCACACCGGCCATCGGCCCGAGGCCGAAGGCGATGACGAAGATCAGCGCGAAGACGATTCCGGGAACAGTGCGCGCAAATTCAAGCAGACGCCGCACCACGAAGCGCAGCCATGGCCCGGGCGAAGTGTTTTCGGCCGCGAAGAAATTCAGGACAAAAGCGAAGGTGGCGCCAATCAACGTGCCGACATAGGAGATCAGCAGCGTCTCGCCCAGCATCTTCAGCCATTTGCGCCAGCCCCACAGCCACTCGCCGATATCGGTCCAGACGCGCTGGCCACTGTCGAGCGTCAGGATGCGGTCGAAATAGCTGACGAAGTTGCCGAAATAGGTGAACAGCGTGCGCAGATTCACCTCGGCGCCGATCGCTGCGAGCACCAACGCTGCGGCGAAGATCACCAACCCCAACATGAGGCGTAGCCGCTTGCGCGCGACCGCCTGACGGTAGGCGGCGTTGAGCGCGGCGAGCTGTTGCTCGGGAAGGATCGAAACCGCTGTCGTCATCGGATCAGGGCAAATGCTCGATCAAAGAGAAAGAGCCGGGTCCATCGACCCGGCTCCAGTGACGTCGCCCTGAGATCAGGACGCCTTCTTTTTACGCAGCGCGTCGACGAACTTGATCAGCTCGATCGTGGCATCCCAGTCCTTGGTGGTGGCGGGATGAAAGCCCTTCTTCTGGCCGTCGGAGAGGCGATCGAACGCCTCCTTGTCCTTGGTCGGCGAATCGAAGAACGCCTTCGCAATCGCCGCCTTCAGATCGTCAGGCAGATCGGAGCTGTAGGCGTACATCGACGGCCCGATGATCGGCGCCGACTTGTGGATGATGCGGAAATCTTCCCTCTTCATCGGCGAGCCATCGGCATTCTTCAGCATGCCCTTGGTCAGCATCTGCGCCAGGGTCGAATCGTCATCGCTGGTCCACTGATTGGCCGCGACATCGACCGTGCCCTGTGCCAGGGCAAGGATCGCGTTCTCGTGGCTACCGGTGAAGACGACCTTGCTGAAATAGGTATCCACGTCCGCGATGCCCATCTTGTCGAGCTCGAAGCGCGGCACGTTGTTGCCGGAGGTTGAATTCGGATCGACCAGACCGAGATTCTTGCCCTTCAGCTGATCGATGTTCTTGTAGGGGCTGTTCGCCTTGACGAAGAATACCGAGTAGTAGCCGGTACCGCCGTCAGCGTTCAGGTCGCTGGCAAACGCGTCCGTCTTGACGCCGGTCAGGCGGGCGCGGGCGAACGAGGCCGAGCCGTAGCACGCGATCTGGATGTTGCCCGCGCGCTGGCCCTCGATGACGGCGGCGTAGTCGTTGGCGATGCGCAGCGTGACCTTCACGCCCAATTCCTTGGAGAGATAGCTCATGAACGGCGCCCAGCGCTCGGTAACGCCGGAGGCGTTCTCGGCCGGGACGACCGCGAAGGTCAGCTCGGGATACTTGGCCTTCCAGTCGTCCGCGGAAGCGGATGTCGTGAAGGCAAGCGCGGCGGCGCCGGCAAGGATTAATCTGCGAGTGATCATGATACCCTCTTCATGGGTTGGGGTCGGTTGACGCAAAACTGGCAACTAAACAGGTGCGGCTCAGGCGGCAGCCGCCGTTCCGAGTGCCGGAACGCCCTCGGGCGCCGGCGCAGGCGTGCCGCCCATGACGTCGGCGGCTTCGAGATCGTAGAGTTCACGCGCGACGAGGTCGGTCAGTGCGGATGGCGCACCGTCGAACACCACCCGGCCTGCCGCCATGCCGATCAGCCGGTCGCAATATCTGCGCGCCAGGTCGAGCGAATGCAGGTTGCAGAGCACGGTGATGCCGAAATGCTTGTTGATGCGCAAAAGCGCATCCATGACGATCTTGGTGTTGCGCGGATCGAGCGAGGCGATCGGCTCGTCGGCGAGGATGATGTCGGGCTGCTGCACCAGCGCCCGCGCGATCGCAACACGCTGCTGCTGGCCGCCGGAGAGCTGATCGGCGCGCTGGGCAGCGAGCGAAGCAATATCGAATTGCTCGAGCGCCGACATCGCCAGCGCCTTGTCCTGCTCCGGCCAGGTCTGCGTCAGCGAGCGCCAGGCCGGCATGGTGGCGAGGCGTCCCATCAGCACGTTGGTCAGCACGTCGAGCCGACCGACGAGGTTGAACTGCTGGAAGATCATCGCAGATCGCGCCCGCCACTGCCGCAACTCTTTGCCGCGCAGCGCGGTGACGTCGAGACCGTCGAACAGGATGCGGCCCTGCGTCGGCGTCGCCAGACGATTGATCATGCGCAGCATGGTCGACTTGCCGGCGCCCGAGCGCCCGATCACGCCGACGAAGCCGCCGGGGGAGATTTGAAACGAAGCGTCGTCCACCGCGGCTTTTGCGCCGAAGCGGCACGTCAGACCTTCAACCACCAGCATGCAGGGCTCCAGAGTAGCTGCAGCCCACCGCTATCCCCGGCGCTTGACACTTGTGTGACATGCGCGATGCGGTGCGGCGATCCAACACACCTCATCCCCTGTCATTGCATCGTCATGACATTGTCATCGAGCCACTCGAAGACGAACGCCTCGCCCTCAAGCTTTCGGACGCAACATGGCCGGCAAAGTGCTTTCGGTTGAACCGACCATCGATCCCTCGGCGAAGCTACACGAGACCCGGCTCGGGGCCTATACCGAGGTCGGCGCGCGCACCATCCTGCACGAAGTGGCGATGGGCGATTACTCCTACGTCGTCAACGACGCTCAGATCACCTACACCACCATCGGAAAGTTCTGCTCGATCGCGGCGATGACCCGGATCAATCCCGGCAATCATCCGATGCATCGCGCCACGCAGGCGCACTTCACTTACCGCTCCAGCGCCTACTTTCCGGGCGAGAGCGACGACACCGAATTCTTCGACTGGCGGCGCCAGCATCACGTCCATATCGGCCATGACGTCTGGATCGGGCATGGCGCAGTCGTGCTGCCGGGCCGCAACATCGGCACCGGCGCGGTGATCGCGGCCGGCGCCATCGTCACCAAGGACGTGCCGGCCTATACCATCGTCGCCGGCAATCCGGCGCGCATCGTGCGCCGCCGGTTCTCGGAAGAGGTTGCCGGACGGCTGGCCAGGCTGGCATGGTGGGACTGGGATCACGACAAATTGCGTGCGGCGCTGCCTGATTTCCGCAAGCTCGCGATTGAAGATTTCCTGACGACATATGAAGCAGGGGCACATTCCCCTGCCAGCAAACGAAGCGCGGTCGCGTGACAGACATTTTCATCGAGGGTGGCCGGACCCTGATCGGCTCCGAGCTCACCGAGACCTCCCTTGCAGTATCGGGAACCGACATCGCGCAGATCGATGCATCTCGCGGCCGCGCACGGCTGGCGATCGACGCGCGCAATCTGCTGGTGCTGCCCGGCATCGTCGATCTGCACGGCGACGCCTTCGAGCGGCAGATGATGCCGCGCGCCGGCGTCGACTTCCCGATCGACGTCGCGCTCGCCGACACCGATCGCCAGGTCATCAGCAACGGCATCACTACGGTGTTCCACGCCACGACCTGGTCGTGGGAGCCCGGCCTGCGCAGCGGCGACAATGCAAGGCGCCTGCTGGAAGCGATCGAGCGGCAACGCCCGCATTTCGCCGCCGACACCCGCTTCCACCTGCGGCACGAGACCTATAATCTCGATGCCGAGACCGAGATCGTCCAATGGCTGGCCGAGGGCCGCGTCGACCTGTTCGCCTTCAACGACCACATGGATGGAGTCGTCGCCGACATCTCCAATCCACGCAAGCGCAACCGCATGGTGGAGCGCACCGGGCTATCGAGCGAGGAGTTCGACAAGTTCGTCGCGCGGATCGTGTCGCGTGCAGCCGACGTTCCGGCATCCATCACCCGTCTCGCTGCTGCGGCGCGTAGCGCCGAAGTGCGGATGCTATCGCATGACGATGCGACCCCGGCGATGCGCCGGGACTTTCGCGCCATGGGTGTGACGCTCGCCGAATTTCCGGTCAACGAGGAGACGGCGCGCGAAGCCGCGGATCATGGCGACGCCATCGTCTACGGCGCGCCGAACGTCGTGCGTGGCGGCAGCCACACCGGCTGGACCAAGGCCTCCGACATGATCGCCAAGGGGCTCTGCTCGGTGCTGGCGTCCGACTATTACTATCCGGCGCCGCTGCTCGCTGCGTTCCGCCTAGTCGCCGACGGCGTGCTGCCGCTTAACGAGGCCTGGAAGCTGATCTCGTCGGCACCGGCGCAAGCCACGGGCCTGACCGATCGCGGCACGCTCGCCGCGGGCCGTCGCGCCGACATCCTGCTGGTCGACGACAGCGTGACGCTGCGGCCGCGGCTGATCGCGGTGATCGCCGCGGGCAAGCTCGTGCATCTCACCGATGCAAGCCGGCTGCTTGGCACAGCGGCGACGCCGCGCGAGACTGTCGTTGCGGCATAAATTGGCTATGCTCCGGCAATGACAGGTTTTCCCCGCTACGCGATCTATTTTGCCGCCGGCGCCGACAATGCGCTGTCACGCTTCGGCGCCGAGTTGCTTGGCTATGATGCCTATGCGGACGACGAGGTTTCGTTTCCGCAAGGCGCTCTGGATGTCGCGCCGGACTGGCGCGACATCACCGCCGATCCCCGCAAATACGGCTTTCACGGCACGCTGAAGGCGCCGATGGCGCTGGCATCCGGCAGGACCGAGGCTGAGCTCAGCGCGGCCTGTGCGACATTCGCCGAGAAGGCGCGGCCGATCCCGGTGATCCGCCCCGTGGTCGATGCCATCAGCGGGTTCATCGCCGTCATTCCAGCCGAGCCGGTCGACGCGCTCCAGCAACTGGCGGCCGACTGCGTCCGCGATTTCGATTCCTTTCGTCCGGCCCTGACGGCGGAAGATCGCGCGCGGCGGAAGCCCGAAAAGCTCAGCGAGCGACCGCGCGAGTATCTCGACCGCTGGGGCTATCCCTACGTGATGGAAGAGTTTCGTTTCCACATGACACTCACGGGACGGCTGGATGCGGAACGCCGCGGGCCAATTCTGGAGATGCTGCGGGCACGGTTTGCGGCGCTGAAGCTCGAGACGCTCGCGATCGATCGCATTACGCTGTTCAAGCAGGATGATGCCGAGGCGCGCTTCCGCATCATCGGCGAGTGGGCTCTGGCGCATATGGATCTCAACGCCAGCTCACGAGATTGAAGGCGAGCGCCACCGCGCCGACCAGAACCAGGCTGGTCGCCCAGACTGCATCCAGATTGAACCAGCTTCGCGAGATGAACTTCAATCCCAGATAGCGATAGACCAGCCACGCCAGACATCCGCCGGCGCTGACCATGGCAGTCACGTGCACCACGGACACCAGCAACATCATCCCCAGACTTGCCTTCATCAGCGCGCCCGCTGCCTGATGGCCGGCATCGAGCTCGAAGGCCTGACAGAGTCCGAGATAAATCGGCACGAGCATCAAGGCGGCGCCGTGAGCAATGGCCACGGCAAATGACCAGAGCCCCAATTGCGTCGGCGGAATTCGTGCCAGCGCACGGGGATGGCGCCGCGCCATCAGCTGATAGATGCCGAAGCCGATGACGAGAAGGCTCGCGATGAGCTGGATTGCGCGCTGCCACTCGGCCAGGACGAGCAGGAATGCGAATGGCAGGAGCACGAAAAGTGTTGCCAGGAGATGCCCGGCCGACAGCGCCCACAACGCGCGAAAGAGCGCGCGCGGGCTCTTGTCCATGAGCCCCGCCGAAACAGCGAGCGGCCATCCCATCCCCGGATTGACCCCGTGATAGAGACCGCTCGCAACAAGAGCGAGCCAGAGCCAGCCAAGCGCGGGGCTCGTGTGCCCCCAATCTAGACCGACGGGTAGCAAAAGGAGTCCGTCGAACAATCGCCGCCCTCGAGCCTGATCTGGTGCGCACGATATCCGTCGGGGAAGCTCACGAAGTAGTCCTTGGCGAGCTCGAGCCCGCCATTGCGACCGACATTGGCCATGACTTCCACGCCCGGAACTCCCTCGGGATAGAACTGGTCGTCCCAAGTGGAATAGAGCGAGTTGGTCCAATACACGCGCCTGCCGTCGCGGCTGATCTCGACCATCTGCGGACCTGCCGCAAATGCCTTGCCGTTCGGATGGGGCGTGCGGCGCGCGATGCCACCGATGTGGACGGAGCCCGCAAGCTTCGGTTTGCGCGGATCACTGACGTCGTACTGGCGCATTTCACCCGTGCCCCAGCACGAGACATAGAGAAACCGGTCGTCCATCGACAGGTCGATGTCTGTCACCAGTGGCGGCACGGCGCCAAATCCCTGTAGCAGCGGCGGCAGCTTCTCCTTTGGCGCTGGTTCGGGAGGGATCGTCGCCGTCTTTTCGGCATGGAATTTTCCGCCCTCGCGCCACCAGGTCCAAATCGATGCTTCGAGATTGGTGGTGTCGACCACGACGCCGACGAAGCCGTACTCGCGAACCGGATCGTGCGCGGGCCTTACCTCCAGCGCCATCTGATGATTGGCGCCGAGGTCGATGGTTTGCACGTTGCGCCGGGCGCGGAGATCCCAGAAATGGAGACGATGGCCATATTTGTTCGCGAGGAGATCCTCCGGGACGATCCCGTTCTCGAACTGCGGCGGCAACGCCCATTCGCTCGTCACCATGTAATCGCGCGGCAGATTCCACCAGAAGTCATAGTGCAGCGTCTGCGGGCCACGGTCGATTTCCCACCGTCCAAGGACCTCGAACGTCTCGCAATCCATGATGAAGACGCCTGGAGGTCCGTTGGTGCCGTCTTTGCCGCCGCCGCCGAGCGTGCTCACATAGATGCCGTCCGGCCCGCAATGGATCGTGTGCGGCCGCGAGTAGCCGGTCTTCTTGAAGACTTCCTCTGGTTCGATGATCTTGTGGATTTTGGCTTGGGTCGGATCGGGCTTGGTATCGATGATGTAGATCCGCGACGAGCGTATCCCAGGGATGACGAGATAGCGACGCTCGATGAAGGCGTGTCCGGCGAGCGGCGACAAGGCGGACGAGCAGGCATTCCAGCCGAAGTGATGAAACTCATCACCCTTGTTAGGCATCGTCACGGTGTGGACGATTTGACTGTAAGTCGGCGATCCCGGCTTGACATCGACGACCGCGAGAGCATCCGGCTTTGAGAAATCCGGACTGAGCAGCAAGGTGTAGGCAAAGTTCTCCGCAGGCGCTTCCATCGCAAGCTTGGGCGATGCGTGAAAGGTGGGATCCGGCCTCATCGTCATGGCACTGCCTCCCTGTTCTGTCGGTTCGCGCCAACCTGGCTCGGGATAACGGCATAATGAAGAGGTGTTACGCGATGTCTTGAGATGCTCCGCAGGCGTGTTGGCAGCCGTACAATATGTCATCACCGCGCTACGGGAAACCGCCCGAGCCGCGTTAATTCGACGCTTTCAGTCAGAGTGGGCTGATGGATGAGCTGGAGCGCGTCCCGCACAGGCGCGCTTGCGGGACGACAGCGGAGTGCGCAGTCTCGTAGGGTGGGCAAAGGTGCGAAGCGCCGTGCCCACGTCCTTTCTCGACAATACGCAGGTCGTGGGCACGCTACGCTTTGCCCACCCTACGAGAGCTTACGCGTTGAGAGCTCCTCGCAATGACGCTGGAGAGCCTTACTTCCCCCAGCGCAGCGCCAGAGCGTCACGCTCCTTGGCCAATTCCAGCAATCCCGCCCGCGTCGCCGGATGCAGCGGCTGCAGCGGATGGCGGACCGCATCCGACTTGATCACACCGCCGGCCTGCATCATCGCCTTGCAGGCGATCAGGCCGCATTGACGGTTCTCGTAATTGATCAGCGGCAGCCAGCGCTCATAGGCGGCCTTCGCCTTCTCCCGATCGCCCGCGAAATAGGGATCGATGATCTGGCGGATGCCGTCGGGATAGCCGCCACCGGTCATCGCGCCGGTCGCGCCCGCGTCGAGATCGGCCATCAGCGTGATCGCCTCCTCGCCATCCCAAGGGCCCTCGATGTCCTTGCCGCCCGCCTCGATCAGGCTGCGGAGCTTTGACGCCGCACCCGGCACCTCGATCTTGAAATAGCGGATGTTGCCGAAGTCGCGCGCCAGCCGCGCCAGCAGCTCGACCGACAGCGGCGTGCCCGCGACCGGCGCATCCTGAATCATGATCGGGATGTTGATCGCGCCCGAGAGCACCTTGAAGAATTCGACGATGCCCTTCTCCGGCACCCGGAAGGTCGCGCCGTGATAGGGCGGCATCACCATGACCATAGCCGCACCGGCGGCCTCGGCCTGCTGGCTCCGCGCCGCACACACCGCCGAGCTGAAATGCGTGGTGGTGACGATCACGGGCACGCGGCCGGCGACATGCTCCAGCACCGCATGCATCACGGTCTCGCGCTCGGCGTCGGTCAGCACGAACTGCTCGGAGAAATTGGCGAGAATGCAGATGCCATGCGAGCCGGCATCGATCATGAAGTCGATGCAGCGGCGCTGGCCGTCCAGATCAAGCTCGCCACGCTCGTCGAAGATGGTCGGCGCGACCGGGAACACGCCGCGATAGGGGCGCTGAGCCTTGTGGGGGGTGACCGGCATCGAAATTACTCCCTGTCGTCCTGCCGTTAGTTTCGACACGCCCGCGGGCATGCTTGGTACCGCTACCATTTACAGGTCGCAGGCACCCACGGCAATGCCGATCCGCTTGCCGTTGGGACAAGGAATGAAAGCCTAGGCGGTCTTCACCGCGCCAAGGAAGCCCTCGACCGCGACCCGGAGACGGTCGGCATCGGCCGACATCTTGGTCACGGACTGGGACAGCACCGAGCCGGCATTGCCGGTCTCCTGGTTGAGCTTGGCGACGCTGCCGATGGTATCGGTGACCTCGCGGGTGCCCTGGGCGGCGTGCTGGAAGTTGCGCGAGATTTCGGTGGTGGCCGCACGCTGCTGTTCGACGGCGGCGGCAATCGCGGTCATCTTCTCGTCGATGCCGCTGATGGCACCGCCGATCGAGCGGATCGCGGCGACCGCTTGCCCGGTCGCGCCCTGGATCTCCTCGACCTGGCGCGAGATTTCCTCGGTCGCGGTCGCGGTTTGCGCCGCGAGACTCTTGACCTCGCCGGCAACCACCGCGAAGCCGCGGCCGGCTTCGCCGGCGCGCGCCGCCTCGATGGTCGCGTTCAAGGCGAGCAGATTGGTCTGGCCGGCAATGGCGTGGATCATCTTCACGACTTCGCTGATGCGGCCCGCGGTCTGGTCGAGGATCTCGACGGTGGCGTTGGTCTGCTCGACCTGCGACACCGCTTCGCGGGCATCGCGTGCGCTGGACTGCACCTGCGCCGAGATTTCGCCGACGGAGGCCGAGAGCTCCTCGGTCGCAGCCGCGATGCTCTCGAGATTGTTGGTGGCCTGCTCGGCGGCAGAGGAGACCGCAGCCGTCTGGCTGCTCGATTCCGACACCAGCGTGCGCACATCGGTCGCGGTCGCATCGAGCTCCCTGGTCGACGCCGCGACGCTCTGGATCACCGCCTGAACGGTGTCGTCGAAACTGCGGCATGCGTCGTCGACGGTACCGGAGCGGGCGAGTTGCAGGGCCTGCTGCGATTCGCGTTCCTGGCCCAGACGCTCCGCGGTCGCCGCGCTCTCGCGCAGGCTTTCGAGAGCGGCCGCCATGGTACCGAATTCGTCGGGATAGCGGGATTGCGGAACCGACGTCGCATAATCGCGGGCGCTGATCCGGGCGATGGCGTCGAGAATGGCGCGAACCGGGCGCATCAGGCGATTGCGCACGACATAGACGCCGGTGAGCGTCACGGCGAGCGCGACGAGGAACGCAAGCGACTGCACCACGAGATTGGTCAGTGCCTTGGCCTGCACCGTCTCGGCGCGCGCGATCGACTGGTCGAGTGCCTTGGTCGCGACCGCGACGATCAGCGGGAACGGCGACTGGCAGAGCGTATTCCATTCCGACGCGGGCATCGCCGGCTTGCCGCTGCCGTCGAAGCTCTTGGTGAGATCGCCGATCTGCTTGAGAACACCGTCGGTCTTGGCCTGCGCCTCCTTGGCCGCGGTGACCAGTTCCGACGTCACGTCGGGCGCCGCCAGGAGCTCGGCCATGCCGGCCCAGCCGGAGGCGATGGTGCCGTCCCACTGCGCCAGTGACCGCTTCTGGGTGTCGTCGAGCGGCTTGCTGCTGTTGACGTTCGAGCGCAGCACCGAGCAATGAATGCCGTAGCGGTCACGCACCTGCCAGGCGAGGCGACGGACCTGGATCATGCGGGCAATGAAGGGATCGTTCATCCAGGCGCGGTTCGACACTGCGGTGGAAGCGAGGTTCGCGGTGTCGATCACTTTGGTGACGGCGTCGTACCACGAGTTGGTCCGCTCGATCTTGCGCTCGGCGCGCGGGCGCTTGGCCTCGTCGTAGAACAGCTGGAACTGCGGTGCGGCCTCGCCCCAGCGCTGCGTCAGCGTGCTGGCGAGTTCATCACGACGGGCGAAATCGACGGTGGCGAGCGCGGCATTGATGCCGTCATAGCCACCCAGCTCTGCCTTCTCGGCTTCGGCGAGTTTGGCGCGCGGATCGTCCTCGCCGAGGATCGCGCTCTGGGCATCGCCGCGATTGTTGCGCAGGGACAGCACGCCGTGGAAGATCGCCTTGTCGGCCGCGGCAAGCCGCGCGGTCTCGAGACTGTCGCTGTAGCGACCGAAAGCTCCGACCATCTGGATCGCCGTCGAGGCAAGCGCACCGGCCGCCAGCAGGGCCATCAGGGTCAGGAGAAGCGAGCTTACCGATTTCTTAAACATTGCCATGAGTCACAAGGGGCCTACTTCCAGGAGAGGCCACCTTGCAGCGCGACATGCCAATGTTCAGTTAAGGTTTTAGTCAAATGCCGGGAATTCCCCGGTTTGCCAAACCTTTAATCAGGCCCCGACGTCACGAAACCTTCGTGAAGTCAGGCGGACGCCGCTCCGCGAAAGCCGTGAACGCCTCGCGCGCCTCCGCCGTGCGCAGGCGCTGCGCGAATTGCTCGCCCTCGGCCAGCATCTGCGCCACCAGCGCCTCGCCGTTGCGCATCAGCTTCTTGGTTGCCGTGAGCGCGCCGGCCGGCTGCCGGGCAAGGCGTTGAGCGAGCGCAAGCGCCTCGGCATCGAGCTTGTCGAGCGGCACCACGCGGTTGGCGAGGCCCCATTCCAGCGCGGCCTTGGCCGGCACGGTCTCGCCGAGCGCAAACATCTCATAGGCGCGGGCATAGCCGATGCGCGCCGGCATCAGCAGGCTCGATGCGGCTTCCGGCACCAGTGCGAGGCTGACGAAAGGCGTCGACAATTGGGTGTTGTCGGCGAGCACGACGAGATCGCAATGCAGGAGCATCGTGGTGCCGACGCCGACGGCGCGGCCTTGCACCGCTGCGACCAGCGGGCGGGTGCAGCGTCCGAGTGACTGGATGAAGCGGGTCACGTTACGGCTGCCTTCGGACTTGCCTGTGGCAACAGCCGCAAACTCGCCGACGTCATTGCCGGCGGTGAACATGTCGCCTTCGCCGCGGAACAGGATCACTCGCACGGACGGATCGGACTCGGCGGATTCAATGGCGTCGGCAAGCACGCGATACATCGCATCCGTCAGCGCGTTCTTCTTGTCGGGACGCGCCAGCGTGAGCGTGAGAATTCCGGCGTTATTTTCAACTCGCACATGCTCGGTCATGAATGTCTCCTCTTAGTCCTCTGGATCTCTTGTGGTGTCTTGTGAAGGCTCTCTTGGAAACTTGTCCTGAATGCTGGTCAGCCAGCGCGCGACGATGTCGATCTCCGCGCTGGTAAATCCTTCCGTCAGCGCTGCGTTGACGGCAGCCGCCTCGGTCTTGGCCTGCGCCAGCACGGAGCGGCCCTTCGGCGTCAGCCATACCCGCCAGGCGCGGCCGTCCGCACGATCGGCGCGTCGTTCAACCAATCCCGCCGCCGCGCTGCGATCGACCAGGCCCGAAATGCCGGCCGGGCCGAGATCGAGCGCGGCACCGACCTCGCCGATGAGGGCACCATCCTGTTTGCCGAGAATGAACAGCAGTCCCGCCTGCGCCGGCGTCACTTCGCGCAAAGGCTGCGCCGCCATCCAGCGCTGCAACCGCCGCTGCGCGACGCTGAGCAGATAGATCAGCCGATGGTGCCTCGCCTCGGGCGATTTATTTCGCATGCGAAGTATATAATATAGGTCCGGCGAGATGTCAAAGCCCGCCGCCGCTAACGCGACGCCCCGCGACAGCCGTCAAGCAGGATCGCCGCGCATATCCGCGCTCGCTTCTCGATCTCCTTGCGCGAAGGCAGCGTCAGCTGCGCATAGATCGCGGCGCGCTGCGGCGCCGACACCATCATCCCAATCATCATGCCGGCGGCTTCGTCGACGTTGTCGAGCGCGATCCGCTTCTTCCTGACTTGGTCGCGCAGCCAGCCCGCGAGCGCTGCCGCGGTGCGGGCGATGCCGTCCCTGTAGAAATTCGCGGCAAGGTCGGGGAACGTGGCCGATTGCTGCAACACCATGCGCTGCAGCGCCACGACCTCCGGATCGAGCGCGAGATCGGCGCAGGCGACGAGCACGGCAGCCAGACTCGTTTCGATGTCGGCCTGATTGTTGGCCTGGAGATTGACGTCGGAGAGTAGCCGCTCGAGCCGATCCGCGCACATCGCTTCGAACAGCGCCGCCTTGCCCGGAAACAGCCGATAGAGCGTCTTGGTGGAGATGCCGGCGCCGCGCGCCAGCTCTTCGGTGCTGGTGGCAGCGTAGCCATCGACGGCAAAGGCATGCCGCGCGGCCTCGATGACGATCCGCTTCGTCTCGTCGTCGCTGCGCACCGGCGGCCGTCCGCGCGGGCGGCTCTCTGATGACGGTTTTACCTGAGCCATGTTTTTAGATGATGCCTGTCATTCCATTGACTATCCCAAAGCTAGTCCTATTTTGGAAATCGTCAAGTTTCCTAATTCAGGGAGGCGGTCATGACCGTCCACACCAACCCGTCCAAGACAGAAGCCACCGTGGTCCCGCCCCCCGGACTGGAAGGCGTCCTGCCCGCCCAGTCGCAACCGGCGCGGAGCCAAAAGCTGAACCTTCGCAAGCTGTTGCTGGTCGGTGTCGCAGCTGCGGCGCTGGCCGGTGCCAGCTGGTACGGCTACGATTACTGGACCGTCGGCCGGTTCCTGGTCTCTACCGATGACGCCTATGTGAAGGCCGACAACACCACCATTGCGCCGAAGGTCAGCGGCTATCTCGACCGCGTTCTGGTCGGCGATAACGAGCATGTGAAAGCCGGCCAGGTGCTGGCCCGGATCGACGACCGCGACTTCCGCGTCGCGCTCGACCAGGCCAAGGCCGATGTCGCCGCCGCGAATGCGACAATCACGAGCAAGCAGGCGCAGCTCGATGTGCAGGATGCGGTGATCGCCGCAGCCAGGGCGACCATCGATGTCGACACTGCCGCAAAGACCTTCGCGCAGCAGGAGAACAAGCGCTACACCGATCTCGCCGCCACGGGCTATGGCAGCGTGCAGAACGCGCAGCAAGCGCAGTCGCGCAATGCCGGCGCCGACGCCGCGATCCAGCGCGACACCGCCAATCTCGCCTCCGCCCTCAAGCAGGTCGAGCTGCTGAAGGCCGAGATCGCGCAAGCCAACGCAGCCGCCGCTCGTGCCGCCGCGCTTCAGCATCAGGCCGAGCTCAATCTCGGCTACACCACCATCGTCTCGCCGATCGACGGCGTCATCGGCAACCGCACGCTCCGCGTCGGCCAGTTCGTGCAGGCCGGCACGCAGCTGATGTCGATCGTGCCCGCCGAAGGCGCCTACGTCGTGGCCAATTTCAAGGAGACCCAGCTCACCCATGTCCGCGCCGGACAAGAGGTCGAGATCGAGGTCGATACGTTCCCGGGCCAGGTGGTGCACGGCCACGTCGACTCCATTGCGCCGGCCAGTGGCCAGGAGTTCGCCCTGCTGCCGCCCGACAACGCCACCGGCAATTTCACCAAGATCGTGCAGCGCATCCCCGTGAAGATCGCGCTGGATGCCGAAACGCAGCCTGCGATCGAGCTGCGGCCCGGCATGTCCGTGATCCCGACGATCGCAACCCGTTCAGCGCCGACCGCGCAAGCGACAACGACGCCTAAAGCAACATCCAGAGCGAAGCTTGTTTCCGGAGGGTCGTGCCATGTCAAACAGCCTCTCAATCTCGACGCCCGCAACATCGACCGCGACGCCTGAGCGCGTCGCAGCCGATCCCAACCGCGCGAGCGCCACGGTCTGGATCGCCGTCTTCGCGGCGATGATCGGCGCCTTCATGGCGATCCTGAACATCCAGATCACCAACGCCTCGCTGCTCAACATCGAGGGCGGCATCGGCACCGGCGTCGACAACGGATCCTGGATCTCGACGTCGTATCTGATCGGCGAGATCATCGTGATCCCGCTCACCGACTATCTGTCGCGGGTGTTCTCGTTCCGGAACATCATGCTGAGCTTCGCGACGCTGTTTGCAGCGTTCTCGGTTGCCTGCGCCTTCACCCACGATCTGCCGTCGATGATCGCAATGCGCGGCTTTCAGGGCTTCTTCGGTGGCGTGCTGATTCCCATGGCCTTCACGCTGGTCTTCACCAAGCTGCCGAAGGGCCAGCAGCCGATCGGCCTTGCCATGTTCTCGCTCGCCGTGACCTTCGCGCCCGCGATCGGCCCGACCATCGGCGGCTATCTCACCGAGAACTACGGCTGGCAGACCATCTTCTTCGTCAACGTGCTGCCCACCGCGGTCATGGTGGCGATCCTGTTCGCGACCCTGGAGCGCCAGCCGATGAATCTGTCCCTGCTGCGCGAGGGCGACTGGTTCGGCATCGCGACCATGGCGGTCGGACTCGCCTCGCTCCAGGCCGTGCTCGAGGAAGGCAACAAGGACGACTGGTTCGGCTCGCCCTTCATCGTGCGGCTTGCGATCATCGCCGCGGTCAGCTTGTCGCTGTTCATCTATAATGAGCTCGTGGTCGAGAAGCCGCTGCTGCGCCTGCGCCTGCTAACGCAGTGGAATTTCGGCGTCGGCACGATCGCCGCGGTGTTCCTCGGTTTTGCCCTGTTCGGCTCGGTCTACCTGCTGCCGGCCTATCTCGGGCAGGTACAGGGCTACAATGCCGAGCAGATCGGCAACGTGCTGGCCTGGACCGGCCTGCCGCAGCTGCTGCTGATTCCGCTGGTGCCGAAGCTGATGCAGCGGTTCGACACCCGTTACATCGCGACGATCGGCCTGCTGCTGTTCGCCGCGAGCTCGTTCATGAACATCATGATGTCGCTCGATTACTCCGGCGATCAGTTCTTCATCCCCAACGTCGTCCGCGCCGTGGGTCAGGCCCTCACTTTGGCGCCGCTGTCCGCGCTCAGCCTCGGCAGTGTCGCGCCGCAGGACGCGCCCGCGGCCTCCGGCATCTCCAACATGATGCGCAACCTCGGCGGCGCCATCGGCACCGCCGTGCTGGCGACCATCGTCACCAAGCGCGAGCAGTTTCATTCCAACATCATCGGCCACTCCGTGACGCTCGGCCGCGAGGAAGTCCGCAGCCGCATCGCGCAGATGACAGACTACTTCATCGCCCATGGCGTGCCTGACCCCAACGCTGCGCGCGAGCAGGCCATCATCGCGCTCGGCAAGACGGTGAAGCGCCAGGCGCTGGTGATGGGCTTCTCCGACACCTTTGCGGTGATCGGCGTGGTGCTGGTGCTCGCCGCGATCGCGGTGCTGCTGACGCGCCGGGTGAAGGCCGCCGGTGGCGGCGGCGCGCACTAACGCCTCAGAGAACGAACCACCGAATTGTCGCGGCCGTCACGCTTGACGGCCGCGCCTTTTTATGTTCCCTATTTGTTCATATCGACTATAGGTTGCGTAAAGGGATATTCCATGAGCGATACTCAGGTCGCCGACCTGCCGGCCCAGCTTGTCCTGCACGGCGACGAAGATACTCCGCGTGCATTCATCGTTGATCTGTTGCGTCGCGTCTTCGGCAAGTCAGAGAGTGAAGCCGACTCCGTTTTTGCCGACATCGAGAGGCATGGCGCGGCAGCCTGTGGTCCCTATCCGTCATCCGTCGCTGGCGCCCTGCTGGAATCCGCACGGCGGCGCGTCGCGTCCGCCGGCCACCAGCTCGATATCACAAGCGAAACGGTGAAGCCTTGCTGCGAGCTTTGCGGCCAGCCTAAAGCGCAATCGGAAGCGCAATTAGTCAATCGCACAGCGTGGCTCTGCGCCGATTGCATGCTCGCTGCAGCAAGCGCGTCGCAGGATCTGCCCTCGGAGGAGTTCAATTACACGTTTGGAGTCTTGAATTGGCACTTCGCTGACGTGCCGCTGAGAGAGTTGGTGACGACGGTACGCCAGTTTCCCGGCCACATGCGGGCAGACGTCCAGGCCGCTCTCGACAGATTGTTGGCGTCACCGGTCCGCCTGTTAGGTATCGCCGAGGACCGCGGTTACGAAACGCTATCCATGTCGCGATTGATGCAGAACGACAATTTCGCGGCCGCAATCGCACCGCTTCAGTACAACGACGTTGATATCGGCGAACCGACACCGGCTAAATGCCTCGGCAATGGTCTTTGGCTTTGCGCGACCTCAGGCCTTCGCTATGCAGTGCTTCTGGCCATTCATCGGGAATATGGCCGCGAGACTGGCGTGCGGATCGAAATCATGGCGCCGGCCGGGGCAGCGGGCTCGACACTTGTCCAGCAGTGCTTCACCGCACTGGAGGACGCCGTTCAGGCCGCGCGCACCTACCGCGGCAAGATTCTCTCTCTCGATGCCGATTCCGATTATCGCGGGCGTTCGCGCGGGATCACGGTGCACCGGCTTCCGTCGGTCGGTCGCGATGAGGTGATCTTGCCTGAACAGACATTGCGGCTACTTGAGCGCAACGTCCTGAACTTCGTGGGCACACGGGACATGCTGCGCCGCCTCGGGCAATCGACCAGGAAAGGCATCTTGCTCTACGGCCCACCCGGTACGGGCAAGACTCACACGATCCGCTATCTCGCGACCCATCTACCCGGGCATACGACGCTGATCATCACGGCAGAGCAAATCGGCTTGCTCGGCGCCTATATGAATCTCGCCCGCCTCTTGCAGCCCGCCATGGTGGTGATCGAAGACGTCGATCTGATCGCACGTCAACGCGAGAACATGAGCGGCTGCGAGGAACCGCTACTCAACCGGCTGCTCAACGAGATGGACGGCTTGAAGCAGGATGCTGACATCCTGTTCGTGCTGACCACCAATCGGCCTCAGCAGCTTGAGAGCGCTCTCGCGGGTCGCCCCGGCCGCATCGATCAAGCGATCGAAGTGCCGCTCCCTGACGGGACCGGCCGCGCCAAGCTGGTCCGGCTCTACGGCAAGGGACTGCCACTCGACGACGCCGTCGTCGCGGAAGCGGCAAGACGCAGCGAAGGCACGAGTTGCGCGTTCATCAAGGAGTTGATGCGACGGCTGGCACAAGCGAGCATCGCGCGCGACGGCGGCAACTCGGTAACGTCAGCCGATATCGACGAGGCGCTCGACGACATGCTGTTCTCCGGCGGCCGGCTCAATGCGCAATTGCTTGGCGGCGCACAGGCCATGGCGGCGGGGTAAATCCACCGCCGCCATGTTCGCATTGCGGCTACGGTGCGCAGCTGAAGCTCGCCGCCTCCGTCACAGGACCGGATTTGTAGTGCGGCCAGCCCGGCCAGCGGCACAGCGGCATCGCGCGTGTCACTGCGAATGACGGTGCCTCGACCTTCTGCTCGGCGACCTCCAGATCGCCGGGCGCCGTGCCCTTCTCGACCCAGTCAACCAGCGCGCTCAGCATGTCGACATTGGCGGGCGCGCCGGAGCCGACATGGTCGACGCCGGGGGCGGTGTAGAGCCGCGCGAACTCGGCGGTCTCGGCCTTGCCGAGCTTGCGCTCGACGCTCTCGAAATAGCGGATGCCGGCATAGGGGCTCTGCGCGTAGTCCGCCATGTGCTCGAGCATGATCAGCCGGCCGCCGCGGGCGCGGAAGCGGCTGAGATCGGGATCGGTCGAATCCATCAGGCTCGAGACCTCGAGCAGCCGCGCCTTGTGGTCCTCCACCTTGTAGGTGGTGACGTCGAGCTTGGGATCACGCGCGAACACGTATTGAATGCCGCCGGCACCGTAGATCCAGGCGATACCGTTGTTGGGCGCGGGCGGCTGCGCCGGCGGCGCGGCGCCGAGCCACCACGCCATCCAGCCGCCGGTCGGCCCGATCGCCGGCGTATCCTCACCCGACACGCCCCAGCCCGGATAGTCGTCGAGACCATTGGCGAGCGTAAACGGGAATTTGTAGGTGGCATGCAGCGTGTCGATCGCCTTGATCTGGGCGTCGGTGAGGCACTGATCGCCGCTCTTGCCGTCGGCGCAACGCAATGTCTCGACCTTGAACGCCGCCTTGCAGCCGACGGGATCCTGCACCAGCGCATCGTCGGATCCGTCCGCCTTGTCGCAGGCCGCGCGCACGGCATCGCCCACGAGCTTAACCTGCGCTGGATTGATCCAGCCCGCTCCCATGGTGACGAGACCGGAGCGGGTGCCCGCATGCTGCAGGCCGACCCAGTTGATGACGGGCACGCGCGCGAAGATCCCGTCGAAATCGTCAGGATAACGCTGCGCCATCGTGAGCGCTTCGCGGCCGCCTTCGGACGAGCCCATGAAGTACATTTTTCCGGGCTTCTTGCCGTAAGCCTGCTGCATCAGCGCGACCGCGGCGTCACGCACCTTCTTGTAGGCGCGGTGGGCAAAATTCTCGAACGCTTCGTCATTCAACGCGAACAACTGCGGCGGCTCGCCGGGCTTGGACTCATGACCGGAATCGGTGCCGTAGGTGACGAAGCCGCGCGCGAGTGGCGACGGCTTGCCGAAGGGATAGGCCGGCGGCAAAGCGAGGCCGGTGATCAGCACGCCGTTGAAACCGCCGCCGCCATATTGCACCGAGCGCCCGTTCCATTCGACCGGCAGATTGACCTGGAATTTGACCGGCGGCGCCTTGGGATCGACGGGCTCGATATGGCCGAGCACCTTGCAGAAGACAGGATTGGCCGGCGTGATGCGTCCCGACGGCGTCGGTCCGCGCTCGGCCACGGCGAGTTGAGACGCTGTCTGCAACATCGCGGCGTCGATCTTGACGGCATCGATACCGCCGGCGAGACCTTTGCAGACGGTATCCGCATCCTCCGGCAACGTCGCCGCCAATGCGGCGGTCGCGCCGAACGTGACTACCGCGCCTGCGAGCAATGCACACAGTCTCGCATCCATTCGCGCCATCGTTTCCTACCCTTGCTTTTGTTCGTTCCGACAGAGGGACGCATTGAAAGCGACCTTCACGGGCGCGTCAATTCATTGACTTTTGTGTCCAGATCAGAACGATCCCAACACGCTGCCCAAGGCGATCACGGCCACCAGCGCCAACAGCGACGTCACGATGCCCACCATCACGATGTCCAGATAGCTGTCACGATGGGTCAGGCCGCAGATCGCGAGCAGGCTGACCACCGCGCCGTTATGCGGCAGAATGTCCAGCGTCCCCGATCCGATCACCGCGACACGATGCATCAGCGCAAGATCGATGCCCGTGCGCGCGGCGAGTTCGACATAGGTCTGGCCGAGCGCATCGAGCGCGATGGTCAGGCCGCCCGACGCCGAGCCGGTCAGGGCTGCCAGGATGTTGGTCGCGACCGCGAGCGAGACCAACGGACCGCCTTCGATCGCGAGCACCCATTCGCGCACCAGCGCGAATGCCGGCAGCGCGGCGACGACCGCGCCGAAGCCGACGAGACTGGCGACGCTGAACGCCGGCAGCACCGACGCATTGGCTCCGGCATCCATGGTCTGCCGCAATGCCGGCAGCCGTGCCCAGTTCAACGCGATGGTCGTGACGATCGCCGCGGTCAAGGCGACCGCGACCGACCACACGCCCGCGACGGCGGCCAGCGACGTGTTGCCGAAGCGCTCATCGGCCAGATAGGCGACGTCGAGCCGCGGCAACACCACCAGCGACATCAGGAGATTGACCGCCACGACGACGACCAATGGCAGGACGGCACTCAGAACCGGTGACGGCTGATCGCTACGGCGGCCATGCTGCAACTCCGCCGGATCGAACTCGCGCGCCGTCGTCGCGCGTTCACGCACGAGTTCGTCGGATGCCGCGCGCTCGGTCGCATCCTCGACGTCATCGCCATAGCCCTCCCCGGCACGCCGGGCCTTGGCCTCGGCGCGATGCAGCCACCACAATCCCGTGCCGAGCATGATGAGAGAGGCAACGATACCCAGGCCCGGCGCCGCAAAGGGCGTCGTACCGAAGAACGGCATCGGGATCGCATTCTGGATCGACGGCGTGCCCGGCAGGGCCGACATGGTGAAGGTCGATGTCCCCAGCACGATCGCGGCCGGAATCAACCGGCGCGGAATGCCAGCTGCGCGGAACAGCGACCGCGCCATCGGGGCGATAACGAAGAAGGCAACGAACAGGCTGACGCCGCCATAGGTGACGAGTGCGCCTGCCAGCACGACCGCGAGAATCACGCGGCGCTCGCCGAGACGCTTGGCCATGAAGGCGGCGACCGACGTGACCGCGCCGCTATCGTCCATCAGTTTGCCAAAGACGGCCCCGAGCAGGAAGATCGGGAAGAACTGCGCCAGAAATCCCGCCGCGTTCACCATGAATACCTGGGTCAGGTTCGCCAGCAGCGGCTCGCCGCCAAACCGCGCGGCAACGAGCGCGGCGACCGGCGCGAGCAGCAGCACGCTCCAGCCGCGAAAGGCAAACAGGACGAGCAGCCCGAGCCCGACGAAGAGGCCAAGAAGCCCCATGCCTCAGCACTCCGCCAGGAGGACATCGAGATCGGCGGTCGATTGCCGGCCGATATCCATGCCGTGTTTGGCGAGGAACGCCTCCGCGGCGACGCGTCCCTCGGCACGCAGCATCGAGACGAACTCCCATTCCGCATTGAGCTTTGACGATGAGCCGAACTTCGCCAGCATGTCGCTCTTGATCCGGTGTGTCCGCATCTTCGCCCAGCGCGCGCCCTCGCCGCTGCCGGGATCAGCCGCCTGCCGCAGCAGCGCGATCATCCGCAGCTCCTTCATCAGCGGTGAGTTGAAGGAAATCTCGTTGAGACGGTTGAGGATCTCCGCGGCGGTTCGTGGCTCATCCATCCGCTCGGTCGGATTGATCTGGACGAGGATCGTGTCGTGCGCATCGCTCTCGCGGACCAGCGGCGTGATGGTCGGGTTGCCGGCGTAGCCACCGTCCCAATAGGGCTCGCCGTCGATCTCGATCGCGCGGAACATGGTCGGCAGGCAGGCCGACGCCAGCAGCACATCCGCCGTGATCTCGGCGTTGCGGAAGATCCGGCCGCGGCCGGTACGCACGCGCGTCGCGGTGATGAAGAGCTGGATCGGCGAGCGTGCGAGCCGCTCGAAATCGATGCTCTCAGCCAGCACCGCGCGCAGCGGATTGTAGCCGGTCGGATTGAGATCGTAGGGCGACAGCACCCGCGACATCAGGTCGGTCAGGATGTAGAAGGGCGAGGTATCGAGCGTCCAGCGCCCCATCAGCCGATCGAGTGGCGAGCGCTGCAGCGGGCTGAAGGCCGCGGCCTTCGAGACGCGACGCCAATATTGCTCCAGCGCGTCACGCGCGCCCTCGGCGCCGCCGGCCGTCCAGCCATCCGCCAGCACCGCCGCATTCATCGCGCCCGCGGAGGTTCCGGAGATTGCGGCGATGGTGAGCCACTTCTCCTCCAGCAGGCGCTCGAGCACACCCCAGGAGAAGGCGCCGTGCGAACCGCCACCCTGAAGCGCGAGATCGATCAGTACGGCGTCTCGTTCCATGGCGGATACTCACGCGACTGAAGCTCAAATTCGACGTGATTTGCAGCACGCCGAAGATGATACGGACAGTGTAATGAGCTTACGCCGCGGAATGCAACCGGAACGTGACGTCGGGCTAGTGCTCGAACACCAGCCGCGCGCCGATTGTGCCTTCGAGCGCCCGGATCTGCGCCAGCAGCGCGCCTGAATCCTCGCCGCCGAGATCGGCGTCCAGCACGACGTAGCCGAGATCGCCCGCGGTCTCCAGATATTGTGCGGCGATGTTGATATCGCGCTGGAGGAACACCTCGTTCAGCCGGCGCAGCATGCCCGGAACGTTGCGATGGACGTGGCTGAAGCGCACGCCGGAGGGACGCAAATGCAGCTGCACCTCCGGGAAATTCACCGCGCCCATGGTCGATCCCGTGATGAAATAGTCGACCAGCTTGCGCGCCACTTCGCCGCCGATGCGCTCCTGCGCCTCTTCGGTCGAACCGCCAACATGCGGCGTGAGGATCACGTTGCCGAGGCCTTGTACCGGGCTCTTGAAACGCTCCGAATTCGAGGACGGCTCGACCGGAAACACGTCGATAGCGGCACCGGCAATGTGTCCGTCACGCAAAGCGCCGGCGAGCGCATCGAGATCGACCACGGTGCCGCGGCTGTTGTTGATCAGGAACGAGCCTGATTTCATCGCCCGCAGCTCCTTCTCGCCGATCATGCCTGATGTCTCGGGCGTCTCCGGCACATGCAGGCTGACCACGTCGCTCTGTGCGAGCAGCTCTTCGAGCTTCTCGACCGGCTCGGTATTGCCATGGCGGAGCTTATCGGTGCGATCGTAGTAGATCACCCGCATGCCCATGGCTTCCGCTAGCGTCGAGAGCTGCGAGCCGATATTGCCGTAGCCGATGATGCCGAGCGTACGGCCGCGCACCTCGCGGCTGCCGGCCGCGGATTTGTCCCAGCCGCCGTCATGGGCCGACACCGAGCGCGGAAAGATCTGCCGCAGCAGCATCACGATCTCGCCGATCACGAGCTCGGCGACGCTGCGCGTGTTGGAGAACGGCGCGTTGAACACGGGAATGCCGCGCTTGCGCGCCGCCAGGAGATCGACCTGATTGGTGCCGACGCTGAAGCAGCCGACCGCGAGCAGCCCGTCGGCGGCTTCCAGCACCTCGTCGGTGATCTGGGTGCGGGAGCGGATGCCGAGCAGCGACACGCCCTTGAGCGCCTGCCGCAGCGCCTCGCCGTCCAGCGCCTTGGTCAGACGCTCGACATTGGTGAAACCCGCGCTCTTGAACAGATCAACGGCGCTGTCGTTGACACCTTCAAGCAGCAGCGCCTTCGCGCTCCGCTCAGGGCTTTGGCCTGGGGCTGGCATAATATCTCCATGAATGGCGGCTTTGCCGCAGCACATAGACCGCCGGCGACGCACAGCACAATAGGGTTTGGATATGGGATTTCGCTTCGCTCCGTCCAGGTGACGCACTAAAAGCATACCGAACCGCCGGAACATCCGCCTTATGCGCCCAGCCGCTTCGCGACTTGCTGGCCGCGGATGGCGGTATCGTCGATGCGACGTGTTTTTGCCCGCAACTCCGGTGGATCAACGCGGGCCGCGTTCAGATCACATAGAACCCGTGCGTGCCGTCGCGGCGCAGCTGATCGACGAGGCCGTACTCCCAGTCGAGATAGGCCTGCATCGCGCGCTCGGCGATGTCGGTTCCCTCATAGGGGCGGCGGTAGCGATGCGCCGGGTCGGGTTTCGGCAGCACCAGCGGCGGGCTGACCTCGAGCGTGCCGGCATAGCCGCCCTCGAGCACATAGACCTCCCAGCCCATCTGGGCGAGCCAGGATGCCGTCATGTCGGCGCGCACGCCCTTGTCGTCGGTCAGGACGATGCGTGCGCCGCGCACTGGTGCTGCCATGTCGGTCTCCTGCACGAGCTGGCCGCCCGGATAGTGCCGGAAGCCCGGGAGGTAGCCGGCCGCATATTCCTCCACATCGCGTACGTCGAAGCGATAGAGCGTGCGACTGGTCTCGGCGACCATCGCCGACATCTCGTTCGCGCCGATATGGCGGACGCCGGCGCGATAGGCCACGTCGCGGGCATTGGCCGGGCCGCCCTCGAACGACCCGATCGCGCCGTGCCGGTCGGCACCATGAGCCAGCGTGTGCCGCGCCAGCGTCCAGCCGATCGTGCCGTTGCGCAGCGCCCGCACCTTGTTGGGCACGCCGGCGTTGATCAGGGACTGGGTGCCGATGATCGAGCGGGTGCGACCGGCGCAATTGACGATGATGGTGGTGTCGGGATCCGGCGCCGCCTGGCCGGCCCGCAGCACCAGTTCCGCACCGGGCACGCTGACCGAGCCCGGAATGTTCATGGTCGCGTATTCGTCGAAGCGACGAACATCGAGGATGGCGATGTTGGCCTTCTCGGCGATCAGCTTTGCCACCTCGTCGGCGCTGAACGACGGCGTGTGGCGGCGCGACTCGACCAGCTCGCCAAATGCCTTGGAGTAGGAATTGACGTCCTCGAACACCTCATGGCCAGCCGAACGCCAGGCTTTCAGCCCGCCATCGAGCGCACGGACATTGCTGTAGCCAAGTGCAGCAAGGCGTTCGGCGCCGGATGCGACGAGCCCCTCGTCATCATCGAAGAGCACGATCGGCGCATCCTTGCGCGGCAGCCTCACCGCAGCCTCGATTGCGATCCGGTCCACGGCCATGTTGGCCGCGAACAGCGGATGGCCGGTGGCGAAGGCGGCCTCGTGCCTGAGATCGAGCAGCGCGATCTCCTCGCGCAACAGCAGCGCGCGGCGGATATCGGCGGGTGTGACGGTCGAAAGCTTCATGGCGTGAACCTTGGGAAGAGGGCCAGAAGCTTTTGAACCATTGCCGCAATGTTGGCTAGTCGTACCAGCGTATGGGAGCAAAAAGCGGTGACCTAGTCACATTGGAATGTGGCGACGGTTCGAGAAAAGTCGAGCTGCGCAAGAGCATCCCGGTCAATCCAGAAATGTAGCATGCATCCGACGTTGGAGTGCCAATCGAAAAAGGCCAGCTCACCTTGCATTTGAAGTAACAGTATGTCCTTGAAATGCTCATCAGTCGCATCTTGCGGGCCACTCCCGTATCCCAGCATCTGATGAAGTGCCGTGCTGAAGTAGCGATGTTTCCCATTTTCCGCGGTCGGCGTCTTCCAATGATTCTGCTGCACGAGATTCGCAACGTAGCTTCGAGGGGCATCGTCGGAAACATCATCATCCAAGGTCGCCATGCAACGAATCGTGTGATTGATGGCATTGCCCAGGTCCGCCGTAATTTCCGCCGCATACGTGCGTACCTGCCTGTTCATCCTCTCATACGCCTGCGCGACGTCGAGCCACCAGGACCTGAAGGCCGCCTTTGTGTCCGCATCGACGTCGTCCATCGGCGTCAGTGCGCGGCAACGTTCAAGCCATCCGATCGCACCGCCGCGTAAACGCCTCAGTTCTGCGGCCGCCTCGTCGGTCAGCGGCTTGAAATAGGATCTGGGGGCTAGATCGCGCTGAGCATGCAGCAAGATTGAGCGAACCACATAGGTGATCAAGAGCCAATTGAAGGGCCAGTCCTCGTCCTTCTCATATTTGAGGACCCCTCTGAATTGAAGCAAGTCCGGCTCCGGCGGCTTGCCTGGACCTAACACCCTGCACAGTTCTGCGACCATGAGCTCTCCCCCGACGGCATCCTCACGGAAGTGAAAGTCGCGGAACGGCAGGAACGAAAGCGGGTACTTGAACTCGACCTTGGAATGAAAATCGAGCGCGGGATCAAGCCACCTGACCTGCGCATCTCCGTCATCGCCCGCCAGCGGCATGAGATTCAGCGGTGGCGCTCGATCCGGATACGCATTGCCGTCGGTCGGGCTATAGAGGACGCGGCAAGGTGGGTGTCCCTCGCCGACAAACACCGAGCTGCAAAAGAAATAGAGCGTGCCTCGCTTCGGAAGCGGCGACCGGCCGGAACGGGGTACTTCGGCCAAGTCGATCTGGGCAACAAAGGTGAGAGCCACACTCTCTGGCGTCGCGTTCGCCGTCACGACCGCCACAGGCCATTCGAACTGCGGAGGAAGCTTGGGAAGTCCGCCGAAGAAACTCCGCGCCGGATGAGCGAGCGGCACAGGCAAATCGCTACGCCTGACGAGCACTGCAGGCCGCGCTGATTCTTCAAGCTCGTCTCGTTCGGATCGCGCCATCAAGCCCCCACGACTCCAGCGTGTATCCCTTCAATCGATGCCATCTCGCGAGGCCGCCGACAAGCGTTTCTCCCGCCACTCGAGATAAGCTTGGCTGTAACCGCCAAGACGGACGACCGGGCAACCGATGAGCCTCCTGCAGGGTGCCCAGCGATCACTCGCCCGGAACAAGCCGACCGAGCGGTGGCCGCAATGGACGCCGCAATTTGCGGCGCGACAGGTACAGGAGCCCGCCGGTGATCGCGAACAGCGGCATCAGCGCCGCGGCGATCATGAACGCAAGCTTGCCGGGCCAGCCCAGCACGGCGCCGCGGTGAATATCGAGCACGCCCGCAATCGCCTTCTCGCCAAGCGTCTTGTCGGCATAGCGCTCCGCCGAGACGACCTGGCCGGTGACGGCATCGATGCGGAATTCATCGCGCATGGACTCGAGCGTCGAGTCCTTCGGCCACGACCGGATCCGCATCACCGTGCCCGGGCCAGCCTGCAGCGTCAGCTGAGCCCTGGCGAAACCGCCGCTCTCCTCATGTTGGAGGGTCGACCATGCGCGATCGAATCCGACCGGCTCCGCCGGCCCGGAACGGCCGGCTGGACGCGATTGCTTCGGCTGCATCTTCGCTGCCGCCACATGTGGACGCGACAGCAGCCAGACTACACCGTCCTTGTACCAGTCGAACGAGTACCAGAGCCCGGTCAAGGTCATCACGAGATAGACCGGCAGGACCCAGGTGCCGATGACGGCGTGCAACGAGCGATGCAGGCCGCGGCCCCTGAGCCCGAGATTCGGCTTCAGCCACGTCTTCACGCTGCTTGCCCGGCGCGGCCAGCGCAGCACGAGGCCCGAGATCAGCATCACGATCAGGCCCAGCGCGGCAACACCGGTGATCTGGCGCCCCCAGCCCTTGGCGTCGCCGGGAATGAGCAGCCAGCGATGCAGCCTGCGCACCGTTGCGAAGAACTCCTCGCCGCGCGGAACGCCAAGCACGCCGCCGTCATAGGGGTCGACATAGAGCGAGGACGGCCGCGCGCCCTGCTCGTCACGAGCGAAGCGAACATGCACGGCCGCCGACGGATCGCTCGACAGCATGATCCCCGTAACCTTGCCGGTATCCGACACCGCCTTCAACCGCGCCAACAGCGCGTCAGGCAGCAGCGCCGGCGTTGTCCGTGGCGCAACCTGCATGATGCCGGCATTCAGATGGTCGACGATCTCGTCCTCTAAGCTCATGATCACGCCGGTCAGCGCGATCAGGGACAACAGCAGCGCGAGCACGAGGCCGGCAATGGAATGGACCTGAAGCAGCGACGCCTTGATTGTGGAGCCAAGCCTACCCATCGAAGCCCGCCTTCCTGATGAGCGCGATGGCGGCTTGCTGAGTCCGGCCGATCTCGTCGATCGATAGCGCATCGGCCGTGAACGCGCCCATTTCGGCAACGATCGGCGCGCGCTCCGCGTTGGCTAGCACCGGATATTCAAGCTCGGCGGCCGCAAACATCCGCTGCGCCGGCGGCGTGGCCAGGAATTCCAGGAATTTCTGCGCGCCGGCGACGTGCGGCGCATGTTTCGCGATGGCTGCACCGGTGAGATTCACATGCGTGCCGCCGCCCTTGAAAGCGGTCGGAACCACCCTGACCGCCATCGCCCAGGCGCGCCAATCGGCCCCTTCCCGTCCGTCACGCAATTGCGCCAATGCCACGGTGTTGCCGATACCGATCTCGCACGTTCCTTGCGCGATCTCGCGGATCACGTCGTTGTCCTTGCCATCAGGCTTGTGGGCGAGATTGGCCTTCAGGCCGGCGAGCCAGGCCTCGGTCGCCGCTTCACCATGATGAGCGAGATACGCGGCAACAAGCGCGACATTGTTCTGATGCAGCGGTGAGCGCATGCAGAGCTTGCCGCGCCATTGCGAATCCGCGAGGTCTTCATAGTCGATCGCCGTGATGACGCTGTCGCTGCGTGCCATCACGACGCGCGGGCGGATCGCAAGCGCGATCCACTGCGAGCTGTCTCCGCGAAGATTGGCCGGAACGGCCTGCTCAAGACGTGGCGACGCGAAAGCCCGTGTCCAACCACCCGAGGCAAGCTGGGTGGTCTTGTCCAGCCCGATCGTCAGCAGGACGTCGGCGGGCGATGCATCACCTTCCGATGCCAGCCGCTTGACGAGACTGTCCTCGACGAAGACGATTTTCACCGTGATGCCGCTCGCTTCCGTGAAGGCCGCGACAACGGGCGCAACCAGGGCAGCCTCCCTGGTCGAATACAGCGTGATCTCCTCGGCGCGACTCGCAGCCGCAAGGCAGACAGACGCCAGCGCGATCACGGCCACGATGGCTTTGCGCCGTATCCCCATCGCTAGAACTTCACCGTCGCCGACAGCGAAATGCGCCGGCCATCGCCCATCGCAACGGCCAAGGCGCTGCCGGTGGTTGACGTATAGTAGACCTTGTCGAACAGGTTCTTGACGTTGAACTGATAGGTGACGGGTACCTTGTCGATTTTTGTATCGTAGGTCGCGAAGACGTCGGCAACGGTGTAGGCCGGCAGGAAGAACGAGTTGAGCGAGTCGCCCGGCCGGTCGCCGACATAGTGTGCGCCGCCGCCGAGTCGCAGACGTCCGGGCAACCGCTCGCCGAAATCGTAGACCAGATAAAGCGACGCCGTGTTCATCGCGGCGTTCAGCAGTTTTGCGTTGCCGTTGACGGGATCGCCCTCCAGGCGCGCGTCGGTATAGCCATAGCTCCCAATCATGCTCCAATCGTCGGTCAGCTTGCCCGTCACATCCAGTTCGACGCCGCGCGACCGCGCCTTCGCAGACGTCCGAATTGCGATGACATTGTTGCCAAGATCGTCGCGGACCAGCACGTTCTTCTTCTCGATGTCGTAGATCGCCAAAGTGCCGGACAACCGCTTATTGACGTCGAATTTGACGCCGGTCTCCCACTGGGTTCCCTCTTCGGGCGCAATGGTGGAGTCGACGACGAAGCCGGTGGGGGCTCCGGAGAAAAGCGCGATCGTCGAGGTTGGCTTCAGCGACTGCGTATAGCTCACGTAATACGAGAGCTCCTCGCTCAGCTTGACGATGACGCCGCCAAGCGGCAGCACCTTGTCGCCCGCAAGATTGGTGTTGGTGATGAAGACTGGCCGGCCTTTTCCGGCGAGCTGCTCATACTCCATCCAGCGCACGCCGCCGACCACCGACAGCCAGTTGGTCAAATGGAAGGTGTCCTGGGCGAAGAAGCCGCGGGTACCGAGCTTGTCGGTCTGTTCGCTGTCGGTTGCCGAGACGGTCGTGCCAGGCGTGACCAGGCCATAGACCGGGTTGTAGAAATTGAAGCTCGGCGTCGCCTGGCGGATCAGGTCGCGGCGATCGATCGTGCGATACATCGCCTCGCCGCCGAACAGGATCTCGTTGCGGAAGCCGCCGACCCAGACGTCACCTTGCATATAGGAGGTGCCGTAGCTGGCATTGCTGAGCGAGTTCTGGGTGCCGTCGTTGCTGCGAGTCTCGACGCCAGTTTTGGCGTTGACGTTAGTAATGCGGAGCTGGTTGGCGCTGTAGGTCTCGGTGTTGTAGCTGTACGCTGCCGTGACCTTCCAATTGTCGTCGAGCTTCTGTTCGACCGAGCCCTGCACCAGGTCCGACGTCCCCCACATGTTGTTGAAGGGTTCATCAAGCCGGCGCTCCTTTGGGATCGCCAGCGGCGCGCCGTCGACGAAGGCGGTGCCGCGGTCGAACGGATAGATGAATTCGCGGTGCTCGTAGGTGAGCTGGACCGTCGTGGTCTCGCCGTACCAGGCGAGCGACGGGTTCACCAGCATTTCCCGATGGCGGCCGAAATTGCGCCAATAATCCTCGCTGACGCCGTAACCGATGAAACGATAGGCCAGGCCGCCATCACCGATCGGACCGGTGACGTCGAGTGTGCCGTCAGCCCCGTTGCGATTGTTGGCGTAGGTCGAGCCAAGCAGCGTGACCGAGCCGTGCTGATAGAGCTCCGGGCGCTTGCTGATCGTATTGACGATGCCACCGGGGTCCATGATGCCGTAGAGTAGCGAGGCCGGTCCCTTCAACACTTCGACGCTGTCGACTGCGGCGTTCAGGCTGCGGCCCTGTACCAGCGGCATGCCGTTGCGCATGATCGAGCCGTCGCGATTGTCGCCGAAGCCGCGGCGGATCACGGCGTCCTGGGTACCGGCGAGCGTGTTGGTCTGGGTGATGCCGCTGATGTTGACCAGCGCATCGTCGATATTGCGCGGCAACTGATCCTGGAGAACTTGCGCGGGCACGACGTTGACGGATTGCGAGGTGTCGAGCGGCGATGCGCCCGAGCGCAGCGTGGTCGCGCTCGGCATCGCGCGATAGCCGAGCTTTGCGGCTTGTTGTGCGGCGGCTTCAGCCGCAGCACGTTCCGACGGCGTCGGCGCTGCGGGTGGGACGGCACTCCGGTTGCGCTGGCGCGCAGCCGCCTGTGTGCTTCGCTGCGACTGCTCCGAAGCCCGTGCCTGCTTCGGCCGCTGCGTCGGCGCATCCACATTCACCGGCGGCAGCGCCGTTTGCGCCTTGACGGTGTCGAAGGGATATCCGGCGAGCAGCACGGCCGCTCCGATGAGAAGGCTTGCGCGGCTCTTGCCGGCGCGAATTCGACGACCGCTCACACGAGGGCCATCCACAGGAGCACGCACTTTCAATTCACTTCCAAGTCACAGCATTGAAGTTCGCGCATCTATCAGCCGCTGCGAATGAAGAGAACCTGGCTGTGACTTGAATCGCTCTAGTGTTGAATCGTTCTAAGAGCGGGAACGATCGCGCAATCAACGATGCGCGATGCCGTGATGCTTACGTGGGCAGGAACCGGCATGTCACGATCGGAACGCGCACGAAATGAGCGCATCTGCTCATCGTCGATGCTGGCGGCGCGCCATCGACGCGACGCCGTGTCGCACGGTTGCCGCGCGACCTCGGCGCTCATGCAAGCGAGCCCCAACGACATCACCGTGGCCGCATGTTCGCTCACGTCTTTTTGTACAGATTATCTGTACAGGCGATCTTTACAGATTATCTTCATATATGCCATTTCCTTCCGTGATGATCAATTCGTCCGACCAACGCCCCTCCGCGCGCGCCGGCGCGCTCGCAGAAGACCTCCGTTCGCTGGTCGGAAAGCTCAAGCGCCGGCTGCGCGAGCAGGCAGGTCCGGAGGATTTGACGCCGTCCCAGGTGTCGATCCTGCTCCGCCTGGAAAAGGATGGACCCGCCACGGTGTCGAGCCTGGCACGATCGGAAAAGATGCGCCCGCAATCGATGAGCACCGCGGTCGCCGCTCTGCTGGCCGCGGGCCTCGTCAGTGGCGCCCCCGACCCGGAGGATGGTCGCCAGACCATTCTGTCGCTGACGAAAGCATGCCGCGACTGGATCCGGGTTGGTCGCGCCGCCCGGCAGGATTGGCTCTCGCGCACCATTTCGGCACGGCTTTCACCGCGGGAGCAGGACGAGTTGGCCGCCGCCGTCTCCTTGCTCAAGCGGCTCGTCGACGACTGACGCGGCCCCCGTCGCGCTGCCGGAAGGACAGATCATGGCTCTCACGCTGCTCGACCCGATCACCGCGCTCGTCATCGTCGACCTGCAGCGCGGCATCGTCGACCTCCCTTCCGTTCCCCCGATGGGCGACGTCGTGGCGCGCGCCAGCGCGCTTGCCGCGGCTTTTCGGCGGCATCACCAGCCGGTCGTGCTCGTCAATGTCGCCGGTGGTGCACCGGGCCGCACCGAGCGGCCGCGCCCTCGCGGCCCGTTCCCCGACGGATGGACCGATCTCATTCCCGAGCTCGATCAGCAGCCAAGCGATCTCACCGTGACCAAACGGACATGGGGCGCATTTGCCAGCACCGATCTCGAGAGCCAGTTGCGGCAGCACGGTGTCACGCAGGTCGTCATCGCCGGCGTCGCCACCGGCACCGGCGTCGAATCAACCGCGCGGCAGGCCTATGAGGCGGGCTTCAACGTCACCCTTGCCACCGACGCCATGACCGACCCGCGTTCCGAGGCGCACGACTACAGCATCGCAAACGTGTTTCCGCGGCTCGGCGAGAGCGGCCCGACACAGGCGATCATCGATCTACTGGCAACCCGGAGCGCGCAGGCATGAACTGGCTTCATCTCGTTTCCTATTTTTGGGGGGGCGCATTTCTGGCGAACGCCGTTCCACATCTCGTCAGCGGGCAGCGCGGGGAACCGTTCCAGACTCCATTCGCAAAACCGCCGGGCGAAGGTCTGTCCTCTTCGACGATCAATGTCCTCTGGGGCGCCTTCAACGTGATCGTCGGTTATCTCCTCGTCTGCCGCGTCGGAGAGTTCGCTCTGCTGGACACGGGCGATGTCACAGCCCTCGGACTTGGCGCGTTGCTCCTGAGCCTCTTTCTCGCGCGGCGGTTCGGCCGGTTCCACGGCGGTAACCGGCCCACGGGTTCGTGAGCGCGCCGGTGGCGGGCACGTTTCGCTCACTGCGCAACTACAATTACCGCGTCTGGGCCGCGGGCGCCCTGGTATCCAACACCGGGACATGGATGCAGCGCGCTGCGCAGGACTGGCTGGTTCTGACCGAGCTCACGCGGCACAATGCGTCGGCGGTCGGCGTGGTGATGGCGCTTCAGTTCGGGCCCCAGCTTTTGTTGATGCCGTGGACGGGTTTTGCCGCCGATCATTTCAACCAGCGGCGGCTTCTGGTCGCGACCCAGGCGACCATGGGTGTATTGGCGCTGGTGCTTGGCCTTCTCACGGTCACCGGGAAGGTCGCGCTCTGGCATGTTTACGTGTTTGCCTTCCTGTTCGGCTGTGCCGCGGCCTTCGATGCGCCGGTGCGCCAGACATTCGTGGCCGAACTCGTCGGCGACGGCGAACTCTCCAACGCGATCGCGCTGAACTCCACATCCTTCAACGCCGCACGGATGGTCGGGCCCGCAGTCGCAGGGATCGTCATCGCTTCGATCGGCACAGGATGGGCCTTCCTGCTCAACGCCGCATCCTTCATGGCGGTGCTCTGTTCGCTGGCCATGCTACGCGGCTCGGAGCTCCGCCCGAATGCGCGGGCGCAGCGGGCACCGGGCGGCATGACGGAAGGTTTTCGCTACGTGTGGGCGCGCAGCGATCTCAGGGCGATCATGATCATGCTGTTCCTGATCGGCACGTTCGGGCTGAATTTCCCGATCTTCATCTCGACCATGGCCGTCAGCGTCTTCCACACCGATGCGCGCGGCTTTTGCCTTTTGTCGTCGACGATGGCGGTCGGCACGATCTCTGGCGCGCTGCTGGCGGCAGGGCGCGCCCAGCCGCGATTCGTCTCACTGTTGCTGGGAAACGCGGCTTTCGGGGCAGGATGCACGCTGGCCGCGCTTGCACCCAGCTATTGGCTGTTCGCCGGCAGCCTTGTCCTGATCGGCGTCGCGGCGCTGACGGTCACCAATACTTCCAACGCCATGATGCAGCTCTCCACCGAACCGCGGATGAGAGGACGCGTGATGGCGTTGCGCCTCGGCGTCGCACTCGGCGGCACGCCGATCGGCGCACCGATCGTCGGATGGGTCGCGGACAATCTGGGCCCGCGCTGGGCGCTCGGCGTGGGCGCGGCGGCCGGCTTCGCGGCCGCGCTGGTCGCGGCCCGCGCCATGTCGGCGCGCACCGCGGAGGTTCACAGCGAATGAGACTCGCGTTCAGGCGATCGCGGGGCTGGTCAGTTCGTCCAGCTTCGCCTTGAGCGCGGCGCCGTCAGACAACGCCCGCAGCGGCGGCCGCACACGCAACCAGCCGGCATCGCCGGTCTGCGCGGCGAGAATGGCCTTCAGCGTCGTCAGGAAGGACGGCGACTTCACCACGATATCGACCGCGTCCTGCATGCGGGCTTCGACATCCTTGCCGTCGATCATCGCCTTGACCAGCTCTGGCGTAATGTTGGCCATGCCGCAGATGGTGCCGGCGCCGCCACCGGCGATCGCACGCGCGATGTCGGTTTCGTTGCCGACGGTGATGGCGAGTTCCGGCGCAGCAGCGCGGAATGCCTGGAACTGCTTGAAGTCGCCGCTGGAGTCCTTCAGGCCCGCAACCACCTTGCCGTAACGCTTGCGCAAATTCGCGGCAACCGTCGTCGGGATCGCAACGCCCGAGACCTGCGGGATATGATAGAGATAGGCGCGGAGGCGATCGTCGGCGACACCATCGAAGATCGCCGCGAACGCATCCTCGATGCCTTCAGGCGTCGCGCTGCGGTCGAAGTACGGCGGCAGATACAGCACGTGGCGCAGACCAAGGCCGAGCACGGCGCGCGTCAGCGCGATGCTATCGCTGATGGCGGGGAAGCCGCCGCCGATGCCGATACGCTCCGCCGGAACGCCGGCCTTGAGCACGGCTTCGATCGTTGCGACGCGCTCAGCGACATTGAACGAGGTGCCCTCGCCCGTGGTACCGAACAGCACGACGCCGTCGACGCCCTTGCCGAAGAGTTTTTTGGCATGCGCGGCAAGCTTGGCGGGGTCCACGCTGCCGTCCGTCGCCAGCGGCGTCGCCGACGCCACCCAGAACCCGCGAATTGCCTCCGACATAGCACCACCCATTGTTGCAGCTCCCGAATAGGCCCCGATCGCCAGCGATCCAAGAGGGTTTACCGAGCCTTGTTTTTGCTTTACTTTTAATCTTGTACCTTACATACAACATGGACGCAAATCCTTTCCGCCGTCGCCGTGCGCATGAGGCGCAGCCAAAATTGGAGGAGGTCTCGCATGAACATGGTGACCCCCGTCGGACATCCCGAGCCATTGCTCGTCGCCTTGCGTGACAAGCTCGGTGCCGCAGCCGTGCTGACCGGCAGCGACGTGCCCGCGCGCAATTGCAACGACTGGAGTGCGAGCCTGCCGCAGACGCCGCTCGCGGTGATCCGGCCGATCGATGCGCGGGGCGTTGCCGATGCGATTCTGACCTGCCGGCAGGCGCGCCTGCCCTTCGTGCCGCAGGGCGGCTTGACCGGGCTCTGCCGCGGCGCCGCGCCCGAAGCCGGCTGGGTCGCGATCTCGCTGGAGCGCATGACCGGCATCGAGGAGATCGATCGCGCCTCGATGACGATGACGGTGAAAGCGGGCACGCCGCTGGAGACGATCCAGAAGGCCGCAGATGAAGCCGGCTTCTTCTTTCCGCTCGATCTCGGCTCGCGCGGCTCCTGCGCGATCGGCGGCAATCTCTCGACCAATGCCGGCGGCAACCGCGTGATCCGCTACGGCATGACGCGCGAGCTGGTGCTCGGTCTCGAAGTGGTGCTGCCCGACGGCACCATCATCACCAGCCTCAACAAGCTGATGAAGAACAATGCCGGCTACGATCTGAAGCATCTCTTCATCGGCTCGGAAGGCACGCTCGGCATCATCACCCGCGTGGTGCTGAAGCTGTTTCCGAAGCCGCGCTCGACCATGGCTGCGCTCTGCGCATTGAAGGACTATGCCGCGGTGATCGCGCTGCTCGATGCCGCACGCAGCGGGCTGGGTCCGCTGCTGTCGGCGTTCGAGGTGATGTGGCCGGACTATTGGGACGTGATCACGACGCGTGCCGGCGTGAAGCCCCCGGTCGCCGCCGGCCAGGGTCTCTACGTGCTGGTCGAGGCGCAGGGCACCGACGAGAGCGTCGATGCGCCGCGTTTCCAGGCCTGGCTCGAAGAGCTGATGGAACGCGGGCTGCTCGCGGATGCCGCCGTGGCGCAATCGCTGGCGCAGACGCAGGCGTTCTGGCGCGTTCGCGACATCTGCGCCGAATTCGGCCAGGTGCTGGGTCCCCATATCTCCTACGACATCGGCCTCGCCGTGGCGCGGATGGACGAGTTCGCCACGCGCTGCAAGGCGGCGCTCGCCTCCGGCATCAAGGGCTGCGAGAGTGTTTATTACGGCCATATCGGCGACGGCAATCTGCACCTCGTCTCTTGGGTCACGGGCCTTCCCGTCGAACAGCAGCCCAAGGAGGAGATGGACACGATCATCTATGGTCTCGTCCGCGACATGGGCGGCAGCGTCTCCGCCGAGCACGGCATCGGCACGCTGAAGAAGAAGTGGCTCGGACACGCCCGCAGCGAGCCCGAGATCGCCTTGATGCGGACTTTGAAGGCCGCGCTCGATCCCGATCAGCTGCTCAACCCCGGCAAGGTCATCTGAGGGCGTCCATGCGCTCGCTGAAGCTCGATGCGCCGAAATCGCTGTCGCAGCGGGTGATGCTGCGGCTGCGGCAGGCGATCATCGACGGCGAATTCGCGCTCGGCGCCGCCATCTCCGAAGAGATGGTGGCAAGCTCCTTCGGCGTCAGCCGCACGCCGGTGCGCGAGGCGATGGGCCAGTTGCAGGCGCAGGGGCTCGTGGTGATCCGGCCGCAGGTCGGCAGCTTCGTGTTCACGCCGAGCGCCGAGGACATCACCGCGCTCTGCACGTTTCGCATCGCGCTCGAACCCAAGGCTGCCGAGCTCGCCTTTCGCCACGACCGTGACGGTGCGATCGCGACGATGAGCGAGGCGATCGCGGCGATGGAGCCGGCGGTCGAGGCACGCGACAACATCGCCTATGGCCGCGCCGACGCCACCTTTCACGAGGGCCTGTTCGCGCATTGCGGCAACCGCTACCTCGCCGAATCCTACCAGCTCGTCTCGGGCCGCGTCGCAGCGCTCCGCACCAATCTGACCTCGCCGATCGACGTGCGCACCCGCTCCTCCTTCGAGGAGCATCGCAAGCTGCTCGATCTGTTCGCGCACGGCCAGCACGCGGCGTTCGAGGCCGCGATGACGACGCACATCACCAATTCGGGCCTGGTCTACGCCAAAGCGCTGAAGGTGGACTGAACTATTCAGGCCATTCTTTGAGCATGATCTTTACGGAAAGCCGCTTCACGCTTTTCCGGTTCATGCCTTACCGCGCGTCTCTCGATCCCGGCCTGTCCAGAAAATCCAACGCGGTGTTGATCTGCTCGAGCTGCTGCTCAATTTTATCGCGGTCCTCGACCGACGATGCCTTCTCGAGCTGTTCCACAAGCTTCTGCTTCCGCGACAGCAAATTCTCTATGACTGTACTCACAGCTCCCCCATCGCCCGAGGCGAATATCGAGGTCATCCGGATCCTGGACACGAGCGCGCGCGAGCCGGACTCGCTGCAAACCCTCCCCTCAATGTTCGCCGCGGCGGATAGTTCCTGCGCGTGAACCACAACACGTCGAGATGGAACTATCGGCGCAGGCTGGCCCAGACACCGCCCAGGATCAGCAGACCGCCCAGGAGATGGATCAACTTCGGCGGCTCGCCGAGGATCGCAAACGACAACAGCGCACTGGCGACCGGTCCGAGATACAGGACAAGCGAGGTCCGCACCGATCCGAATTTGCCGCCGAGCCAGGCAAAGCCGGCATAGGCGAGCAGGCCCGGAACGATCCCCGCGAAGAGATAGGCCGCGAGCGCCTTGGTGCTGAAAACCTGGGCGGGCATGGCCCACATCTCCCAGGCCGCGAGCGGCAGCGAGAACAACGCGCCGGCGGCCGAGAACAGGCTGATGCGCGCAAGCAGGGAGGCCTTTGGCGCGGCGCGCGACTGCAGCAGGGTGTAGCCCGACCAGCCGAGCATCGCGATCACGACGAGGCCGTCGCCCGATGCCGTCTCCAGCGCAAACAACGTCGCTGGATGGCCGCCGGAGATGATGAGCAGCGCGCCTGACAGCGCCAGTGCCGTGCCGAGCCATTGCAGCGGGCCGACACGCTCGATGCCGAGCACCGCAGAGATCATCAGCACCGTGATCGGCGACAGCGCCATGATCAGCGCAATGTGGATCGCCGTCGTCGACACGCCCGCGGCATAGACCGGACCACCGCAGACGAACATGCCCATGAAGCCGGCGGCGAGGATCGGCCAGACATTTTGGCCCAGCGGCACGCGGCCGGTGCGAATCTCCGCAAGTGCAATCGGCGCGAGCCCGATCGCAACGATGCTCCAACGGAAGAAGGCCAGCGCGAAGGGAGGGACAGAGCCCGCCAGTCCGCGCGCCAGGATCTGATTGGAGGCCTGAGCGGTCGCCACCAGGATGAAACCGATCAGCGCAATGGCGCCGAGCCAGCGCTCAGCCGACGGCGCGGCGCCGCCGGCCGCTCCGTGACCGCCTTCAGATATTCCCCTGCCCATGCAGCAACCGAATATCGGATGCGGACCACGATGAGAAGCCGGAAGACGGCTTTCCGAGGATGTGCGGCGATTGCAACGCTCCGGGAGATCCGGACACGCTCGCGAGCAGCACCGGTGCGACATGGGTGCGGCTGACGGAGACCGAGAGCACCGCAAACAATGCGCAGATCATGCAGAGCCTCATCCGCACCGTTCTGCGATCGGTGATCGGCAGGAACAGGAAAAACAACATCGCCAGGATCAAAAGCGCGTCGACCAGAAACATGAATCTCTCCTTCGAAACTGGAGAGAGGATGACGCGCGAGAGCCCGCTGGTATGTGGACGGCATCACAGAGGGGACGGCACTGGTCAGGCGGGCGGAGGACGCGGCTGGCGGGCCACCGATGGTCCGCGAACATGGCACCGAGCCGGCCAGCGTGCCCCAGGTGAGGCAGGCGCTTGCGAACGGTTAACGCGCCCGAGCGACTACGGAACCTTCATCTTTCACGCGTCCGTCGGTTGTATTCGCGGGCCCGGAGTCCTATGCCTGTGCGCCATGGACACCCAGATCGTCACCGCCGAAAAGCCCCTGATGGCCCAGGCACGCCCGCGCAAGCCGGCGCCGTTCCTTCCCATGAGCCGCGCCGAGATGGATGCGCTCGGCTGGGATGCCTGCGATATCGTGCTGGTGACGGGCGATGCCTATGTCGACCATCCGAGCTTCGGCATGGCGATCATCGGCCGGCTGCTGGAGGCGCAGGGTTTCCGGGTCGGCATCATCGCGCAGCCGGACTGGCATTCGGCCGAGCCGTTCAAAGCGCTCGGCAAGCCAAAGGTGTTCTTCGGCGTCACCGGCGGCAACATGGATTCCATGGTGAACCGCTACACCGCGGACCGGCGCATCCGCAGCGACGATGCCTATACGGCCGGCGGCGAAGGCGGCAAGCGGCCGGACCGCTGCACCATCGTCTACGCCCAGCGCTGCCGCGAGGCGTTCAAGGATGTGCCGATCGTGCTCGGCGGCATCGAGGCCTCGCTGCGCCGGATCGCGCATTACGACTACTGGTCCGACAAGGTGCGCCGCTCGGTGCTGGCCGACGCCAAGGCCGACCTGCTGCTCTACGGCAATGCCGAGCGCGCCGTCGTCGAGGTCGCGAACCGCCTTGCCGCGGGCGAAGCACCGCGCGAGCTCGACGACGTCAGGGGCGTCGCGCTGTTCCGCCGCGTGCCCGAGGACTACGCCGAGCTGCACGCCGACGATCTCGATTCCGCCGACGAGGGCGCGACGCGCCAGAAAGGCGCGACCGTGATCCGTCTGCCCGCGCTGGAGCAGGTCGAGCAGGACAAGGAAGCCTATGCGCGCGCCTCGCGCGTGCTGCATCGTGAGAGCAATCCCGGCAATGCGCGTCCGCTGGTGCAGCGGCACGGCGACCGCGATCTCTGGCTCAACCCGCCGCCGATCCCGCTCACGAGCGAGGAGATGGACGCGGTCTACGATCTGCCCTACGCGCGCGCGCCGCATCCGTCCTATGGCGATGCCAAGATCCCCGCCTGGGACATGATCAAGTTCTCGGTCACGATCATGCGCGGCTGTTTCGGCGGCTGCACCTTCTGCTCGATCACCGAGCATGAAGGCCGCATCATCCAGAACCGCTCCGAGGGTTCTATTCTGCGCGAGATCGAGAAGATCCGCGACAAGACGCCGGGCTTCACCGGCGTGATCTCCGACATCGGCGGCCCCACCGCCAACATGTACCGGATGGCGTGCAAGGACCCGAAGGTCGAGGCCGCGTGCCGCCGGCCGTCCTGCGTCTTTCCCGAGATCTGCCCGAACCTCAACACCTCCCATGACGACCTGATCCGGCTCTATCGCAAGGTGCGCGAGACCAAGGGCATCAAGAAGGTGATGGTCGCCTCCGGCGTGCGCTACGACCTCGCGGTCGAGAGCCCGGAATACATCAAGGAGCTCGTCACCCACCACGTCGGCGGCTATCTGAAGATCGCGCCGGAGCACACCGAGCGCGGGCCGCTCGACAAGATGATGAAGCCGGGCATCGGCGCCTACAACAAGTTCAAGCGGATGTTCGATGCCGCAGCCGAGCAGGCCGGCAAGAAATATTACCTGATCCCGTATTTCATCGCGGCGCATCCGGGCACGACCGACGAGGACATGATGAACCTCGCGCTCTGGCTCAAGAAGAACCGCTATCGCGCCGATCAGGTGCAGACCTTCCTGCCCTCGCCGATGGCGACCGCGACCGCGATGTACCACACCGGCGTCAATCCGCTGCGCGGCGTGCGCCGCGGCGGCAGCGACAAGGTCGAGGCGATCAAGGGCCTGCGCCAGCGCCGGCTGCACAAAGCCTTCCTGCGCTACCACGACCCCGACAATTGGCCGGTGCTGCGCGAGGCCTTGATCGAGATGGGCCGCCGCGACCTGATCGGCTCCCGTCCCGACCAGCTCGTGCCAGCGCACCAGCCGCCGGGCACCGGCAAGGCCGCCGGCACCAAGCGTCCCCTGCGCCCCGGCGGCAAGACGCAGAAGTTCACGACCAAGGGCATACGGTTGATGAAGTAGCGGGCGATCGCGCCCGCTAAATGTCGAGCACGACGGCGCCCGACACTGCATCCGTGACGCCGCGTCCGTTGCCCTGGTCCTCCAGCACCGACCTGAAGCTGTCGAGGGTCTTGATCATCGCGGGCCGCGCCGCGACCATCGCGTCCTGTCCGGACCAGGTGCCGATCAGGCAGAAGGTCTGCTCGCCGGTCTTGATGATGACGCCATGCTCGAGGCCCGGCCACTTGGCCTTGCCGTTCCGGTGCGCATCGAGGAAGGCAGCCTCCTCACCCTGCTTCACCTTGAACCTGACCACATTGTAAACCTGCATGATGCGCCTCCCAAAAATGGATTGATGAAAAGCGGGCACCGGACGAGGTCCGGTTCAGCCTGATGATCTTGCGCCTCCCAAGACAAAATGTCGAAAACAACCCCATGCACCGTAGCGGCGGATAGCGAAATCAAGGGCTTATCGCGCATCAAGATTTGAGTGAATCGTCGTCGCGCCCGAACCCGTCGCGCGGGTGCAAAATTTCCGAAAAACCGCAAAACACTTGACCCGTCGGGCAAAACAGGCGCATCATGCCATCAACGCGGCGTATCTTCGCGGTGATTGCCAATGATTCGCGGAGAGGAATAGCTTGCGCACGGAACCGTCTTTGCAGCACGCGCCCGATTTCCAGGCAATCTTCGAAGGCGTCCCTGGCCTCTACCTCGTCCTCACCGCCGATCTCCACATTGTCGCGGTGAGCGACGCCTATCTGAACGCGACGATGACCGATCGCGTTTCGATTCTGGGGCGATATTTGTTCGAGGTCTTTCCGGATAATCCCGACGATCCGGCCGCCGACGGCGTCCGCAATCTGAAGGCTTCGCTGTACCGGGTCCTGCACAGCAAACGAACCGATCCCATGGCGGTGCAGAAATACGACATCCGCAAGCCGGAGGCGGAAGGCGGCGGATTTCAAGAGCGCTTCTGGAGCCCGCGGAACTCCCCCGTGTTCGGTCCGGACGGGCACATCGCCTATATCATTCATTGCGTGGAAGACGTCACGGAGTTCATTCACCTCAAACAGCACGGCGTTGAACAGGACAAGCTGACGCGAGAATTGCGCGATCAGACCGGGCGGATGGAGGCGGAAATCTTCGCCCGGGCGCGCGAAGTCAAGGACGCGAATGAACGGCTGGAGGAGGAACAACGTCAACGCCAGATCCAGAAGATGGAAGCCGTCGGGCATCTGACCGGCGGCATCGCTCACGACTTCAACAACATCCTGACGGTCATCATCGGGATGACCGAGATCCTTCACCAGGCGGTGGCCGATAATCCGCAACTGTCGTCGATCACCCGGATGATCGACGACGCGGCGACGCGCGGCGCCGAAGTCACGAAACATCTGCTGGCGTTCTCTCGTCGGCAGCCGTTGCAGCCCCGCGACACGAACCTGAACGCCCTGGTGGAGGACACCGCCAAACTGCTTCAACGCTCGCTGGGCGAACAGATCGAGATTCAGACATCCCTCGAAGAAGACGCCTGGCCGGCCTTCATCGACCCCAACCATCTGGCAACAGCCATCCTCAACCTCGCCGTCAATGCGCGCGATGCGATGCCCGAAGGCGGAAAGCTGATGCTGGAAACGGGCAATGTCGTGCTCGACGACGGCTATGCGAGCGCGAATCCGGATGTGAGGCCTGGCCACTACGTCATGGTGGCCGTGAGCGACACCGGCAGCGGCATTCCCGAAGCAATCCGCGACAAGGTGTTCGAACCATTCTTCACGACCAAGGAGACCGGCAAGGGCACGGGACTTGGACTCAGCATGGTCTATGGCTTCGTCAAGCAATCCGACGGCCACATCAAGATCTATTCCGAGGCAGGCCACGGCACCTCGATCAAGCTCTATCTTCCGCGCGCCAGCGGGACCGGGCCCTGGTCGGAGCCGACGGCAAATGTGGAGATCCGCGGCGGCAACGAGACCATCCTCGTCGTCGAGGACGATCCGCTGGTGAGCGAATATGTCAGCGCACAGCTCGCGCATCTCGGCTATCGCGCAATCCTGGCGGCCAACGGTTCAGAGGCATTGGCGCAGGTCGCGAACGATGTTGCTTTCGACCTGCTCCTGACCGACGTGATCATGCCCGGCGGGATGAACGGGCAGCAATTGGCCGAGGCCGTGCTCGCGCGCCGTCCGACCACGCGCGTCCTGTATACGTCGGGCTACACCGAGAACGCGCTTCTCAGTCACGGCCGGCTTGAACAGGGCGTGCTGTTGCTGCCTAAACCCTATCGCCGATCCGACCTCGCGCGAATGATCCGCGTGGCGCTCCATCGAGGCAATTGAAATCTCCACCGCCTCGATCGAAACACGGCATAGTGTGCCCGTTCGACGCATTCCAGTGCTACACCCGCCTCCGTTTCCACCGCTGGACAGGTTACGGTTCGCCAATCCGCCAGACGTCATCCCAACATCACGATCCCAAGACCACGTGCACCAGATAGCCCCATGAAGAAAATCGGATTCCTGTCCTTCGGACACTGGACGCCCTCGCCGCAATCGCAGACCCGCTCGGCCGCGGATACGCTGCTGCAATCCATCGAGCTTGCGGTTGCCGCGGAACAGCTCGGCCTGGACGGCGCGTATTACCGCGTGCATCATTTCGCGCGACAGCTCGCCTCGCCGTTCCCGCTGCTCGCAGCCGTCGGCGCGAAGACGAGCCAAATCGAGATCGGCACGGCCGTGATCGACATGCGCTACGAGAACCCGCTTTATATGGTTGAGGACGCAAGCTCCGCCGATTTCATCGCCGGCGGCCGGCTTCAGCTCGGCATCAGCCGCGGCTCGCCCGAGCAGGTGATCGATGGCTGGCGCTATTTTGGCTATCGCCCGGCCGAGGGCCAGAGCGACGCCGACATGGGCCGGCGTCATGCGGAAGTCTTTCTCGACCTCCTGCGCGGCGAGGGTTTTGCCGAGCCCAATCCGCAGCCGATGTTTCCCAACCCGCCGGGACTGTTGCGCCTAGAGCCGGTCGCCACAGGCCTGCGCGAACGGATCTGGTGGGGCGCCGGCTCGAACGCCACCGCGGTATGGGCCGCAAAGCTCGGCATGAATCTGCAGAGCTCGACGCTGAAGAACGACGAGACCGGCGAAGCTTTTCACGTGCAGCAGGCGGCGCAAATCCGCGCCTATCGCGCGGCGTGGAAAGAGGCCGGCCACAGCCGCGAGCCCCGCGTGTCGGTGAGCCGCAGCATCTTCGCGCTGATGGACGATCGCGACCGCGCTTATTTCGGCCGTGAACGCGGCGGCGAAGACCAGATCGGCTTCATCGATCCGCGCACCCGCGCGATCTTTGGCCGCTCCTATGCGGCCGAGCCGGAAGCGCTGATCGAGCAGCTCAGGCAGGACGAAGCCATCGCCGAGGCCGACACGCTGCTGCTGACGATCCCGAACCAGCTCGGCGTCGACTATTGCGCCCATGCGATCGAGGCGATCCTGACGCACGTCGCGCCGGCGCTGGGGTGGCGGTGAGACGATTGCGCCGCCTCAGGCAGGTCTGAGGCTTTTGACGTGCTTGGAGAAGATGCGGACCCGCACGCCGCGACGCTTGCCGTGCTGTTCGAAGGCGGATGACGCGACACGCTCGATGACATCGCGGAGGCGCAGGAACTGGGCCTGCCTTTCGTCGGGACGGGTGCCCTTCGTGGCATCGAGGTCGTCCAGCGCTGCGCTGCTGACCTCGCAGTCGACCATCCTGGCCCCATGCATCATCGTGAACAGAAAGGCCATCCGCTCCGCGTCATACCCCAGTGGCAGGCCACGTGTCAGTTGCACGGCTTTGACGGGAGCTGCTCCTGGACGCGGCAATCGTCAGCCCACCGTTTCGCCGACCATGCCTGGCGATACCTCAGCCAGGCGGCTCGCTTGCGAAGCAAAATCCTCGAATGTTGCGACTGCATCGCGCATGTTGTGGCAGCCGCGACTGTCGCGCGACGCGTGAACGCGAAGGTCGAACAACTCCATCCAGAACAACGGGCTTTGGGGCAAGCCCCCTCCCAGCGCCTCGAACATGCTGATCTCGCAATCCCCGACACGTTCGAGCGCGACGATTCGCGCGCCGTGGGCGACGTCGGGAATTCCGAGCAACGTTCCGTACCCTCGCAATATCTTCACGTTGATGGGCGGCGCGGCGCCGTCGCTGCTGGACATCAAGACCATCGTAGCTTTCGGGGAAGGGGGCTGCCCCCCGACAACGCAAGACTGGTCGGAGGGCAAGCAACCGATTTAAGTCACACGACCCCCGGTTTCTTGTTATCGTGAGCCAATAACTTGATTTCTCCTGCCGCGATCACGATCTGCGAGCCAAGGGAGCAAGGCCCGCAGCGGCAACGACGAAAGGGTTCGGTGTGCCGACTGCCCGTTCGCCCCATTTTGAAACAATGCCCAGTGCCACCGGCGGAATCGCGCGCCTGGTATGGGCACGTTTGCAGGACGCCGGCATCGAGGCGGACGGACTATTATCCAGGGCCGGATTGACGCGCGAGCAGATCGAAGATCGCAAGGCGCGCCTTGGCGCTGAAAGCCAGATCCGATTTCTGGAGCTTGGTGCGGAGGTCCTGCAGGACGACACGCTCGGATTTCATCTGGCTCGGGACTTCGACCTGCGCGAAATCGGCCTGCTCTATTACGTCGCGGCATCCTCCGGCACGGTCGCCGAAGCCTTGTCCAAGGCAGAGCGCTATTGCTACCTCGCCAATGAAGGGGTTTCGCTGCGATTTGCCGCCAAGGACATGACGATTGCGCTGAGATATGTCGGCGTCAACAGGCGATCGGATCGGCACCAGATTGAATTCTGGCTGACCACCATTATTCGGATCAACCGCGCCCTGACCAATCGTCGGCTGGTTCCGAGTCGCGTGCGGGTCGCCCATCGCCGTCGCACGACGCCTGCGGGGATCAAATCGTTCATGGGATGCGAGATCGAATTCGGCTGCGACGTCGACGAGATCACCTTCCCGACATCAACAGGTCTCATCCCGATCGAGAGCGCTGACCATTATCTGAACGACCTGCTGGTGACGTATTGCGAGCAGGCGCTCGCGCACCGGAAATCCGGTGCGGCCTCGCTCAGGTCAAGCGTCGAGAATGCGATCGCCCCCCTGCTCCCGCATCGTGAGGCACGGGTCGAAGAGATCGCCCGCCGCTTGGGGATGAGCCATCGGACGCTCGCGCGCCGCCTCGCCTTGGAGGGAGTGACCTTCAGCGGCATCCTCGACGAGATGAAGATCGACCTCGCCAAGAGCTATCTGAAGGACGATGAGCTGCCCATCTCGCAAACCGCCTGGCTGCTCGGCTACGGAGAGGTCAGCGCGTTCACCCATGCGTTCAAGCGCTGGACCGGAATGACACCGAGGCAATGGCGTACTCTGGACACCCCCGAACAGGATGACGACACGGGAGACGGCTCCGCTCGTGACCAGGTTTCCTCCGAGGTGCCCATCGCAAAGGCTCCCGATCGCCACTAGATGGCTCCGTGAAGAAATCCGGATTCCCGTCCTTCGAACATTGGACACCCTCGCCGCAATGAGCTGTTGCTGACGATCTCGAAGCAGCTCCGCGTCGACTATTGCGCCGATGCGATCGAAGCGATCGTGAAGCATGTCGCGCCGGAGCTCGGGTGGCGGTGAGACCGCGACCCAATTCGCTGCGCAAGTCAGCTCGTCTCTTGCCGACCCCGGATCTTCGCGAGCCAGGCCGCCAAACGCGGATGCCTGGTATAGCGGCCCTCCATGCTTGCCAGCTCCTGCTGAAACACCGGCAGAGACAGCAGCCGTTCGATGTCGGGCTCGCGGATCTTCCAGATCGCCGGCGGAAAGAAGCCGTGCACCTTGAGCTCGTAGAGCTCGAAGATCGAGTGAATGATCTCGTGCACGGCCCGGCGCTCTTCCGCCGTGATCTCGATGTCGCCGGCAGCCTCGTGATCGACGAACACCGAGACCGGTAGGCGGCGTCGCAGATCGGAGACCCGGTCGGAATATCGCAGGAAGATGTCCGCGCCCAAGCGCCGATTGTTGGTATGCAGCGCCGCATAAATCGCGGCCATGCCAACGATGATCGATCCGAGCGTCATGAACCTGAGAAGATGGTCGAGCACGCGTCTGTCTCCTTGCGCCGGGCGCCGGAGTGACAGAGATAAACCAGACTGCCGGCTGATAAAATGGGGCGGCCGCCTTGCCACTCTTGCCGCTCTTGCCGCCATTCACCGGATTGCACCATGAACCAGCACCTGTCGCTCGTCAGTCTCGTGGTCGCGGACTATGATAAAGCGATCGACTTCTTCACGCGTGCCCTGAATTTCGAGCTTTGTGAGGACACGCCGCTTGGCGGCAGCAAGCGCTGGGTGGTGGTGCGGCCTCGCGGCAATTTGGGCTCTGGCCTGCTGCTGGCGCGGGCGGACGGTCCGGCGCAGACGGCGCGCATCGGCGACCAGACCGGAGGCCGCGTCTTCCTGTTCCTGGAAACGGACGATTTCGAGCGCGATCATGCTCGCATGATCGCCGCCGGCGTCCGTTTCGTTCGGCCGCCGCGGCAGGAGGCTTATGGCGTCGTGGCTGTGTTCGAGGACATTTGCGGCAACCGCTGGGACCTGATCCAATCCATCAAGCGCGGTTGACGCCCGGCCGTCTCCCGCCTCACCCCGTCTTCGTGCCCGTGACGACGGCGAGCGCCTCGACGAGACGGTCGAGATCGGCTTCATCGGTAAAGAGCGCCGGCGTCACGCGGATGCACTGGCCCTTGGCGACACCGGCGCGGCGCACCGTCATGATCTTGTGGCTGTCGCGGAGCTTCACCACGATCGCCTCGTTGTCGGCCTTGCTGGTCTTGCCGGCGAGGCGGAAGGACGTGATCGCGCCATAGGAGCCGGCTTCATCCGGCGTCAGGATCTCGATGTCCTTGAAGCCGCGGGCGCGGCTCACCCAATAATCGCGCAAATAACGCAGGCGCGCCTGCTTTGCCGCGGCGCCGATCTGCTGATGCAGCGCGACGGCGGTGGGCACCGTCAGCACGGTCGCAAAATTGACCGTGCCGGTGTGAACCCGCGAGCGGATGTCGGTCTCCGCAAAATCCTCATCGCCCATGTCGCGGTCGATGGCGGCGAGGCGGTCCTTCCTGATGTAGAGGAAGCCGACGCCGAGCGGCGCGCCGATCCATTTGTGCAGGTTGAATCCGACGAAATCGGATTCGAGGTCATTGACGTGGAAGTCGATCTGTCCCCAGGAATGCGCGGCGTCGACGATGGTGTCGATGCCCTTCGCCTTCGCCATGCGTGCGATCTCCGCGACCGGCATGACCAGGCCGGTGCGATGGCTGACATGGGTCAGCAGCAGAAGTTTCGTCTTCGGATTGGCCTCGATGGCACGGGCATAGGCATCCAGCACCGCCTGGCGGGTCGCGGGCTCCGGCACGTCGAACCTGACCACGTCGACGCCACGGCGCGCCTTGAGCGAATTCATCGCATACTGCATCGAATCATAATCGAGATCGGCATAGAGCACGCCGTCGCCAGGCTTCAGCCTGTTGTAGCCGCCGATGAGCAACTGCAGCGCTTCGGTCGCGCCGCGCGTCAGCGCGATCTCCTCGGGCGCGGCACCAACCGCCTCGGCCACCCTGGCGCGCACGGCTTCGAAATCCGCGCCGACGCGCTGCCGTGCGTAAAAAGTGTTCTGGAAGTTGACCATGTCGGACTGGCGGATGAACTCGCGCCTCACCGGCTCGGGCATGATGCCCCAATAGCCGTTCTCGAAATTGACGACATCGCCCGTCACGGCATAGAGCCCCTTCACGGCGGCCCAATAGGCCTTGTCGGTGGCGATGGCGGCGGCCGTTCCGGTCGGCGACGGCGGCAAGCCTTCGGCTGCCATCGCCGGTGTCGCAAGCGGGGCCACGGCTGCGGCCGCGAGGCCTTTCAGAATCGACCGGCGGTTGGACGAAATGGTCTCAATCAGATTCATGTCAGCCTCTACGAATGCGCAGCGAACGGAGCCGCAATCAATAGAGCGCGAATGACAGCACAGTGACAGTTGAATGATGCGGACTTGCGCTTGCGGCCATCCTTCGAGACGCCCGCTTAGGCGGGCTCCTCAGGATGAGGACGGAGGGCGTGGCCACCGCTTCGAAGGCTCCAGATGCCGATTAGCCTCACCCCGCCTTCACGCTCGCATCGATCAGCAGCTTCGCCGCTGCGAGCGCCGATTGCGCGGGGCCGTCTTCGGACTGCTGGCCGGTGACGTAGATGCCCTCGATCAGGAGCAGCAGCGCGTCGCCGAGCACGTTCGGCTGGCGCGCACCCATGCCGGCTGCGAGCTCGCGCAGGCGTTTGCGAAACACCTTCTTGTGCGCTTCGGCGACTTGCCGGGCGGGATTGTCCCGCGAGGGATATTCCACTGCGGCGTTGCTCAGCCCGCAGCCGCGATAGCCCTTGGCCACGGCGCGCGACGAGAGCTGGCCGATATAGGCCAGCACGTGATCGCGCGCATTGCCGTAGGTCTTGCCGCCGGGGCGTTCGAAATTTTCCCAGAAGCTCAGATCGTAGTCGCGCAAATAAGCAGCGGCGAGATCGTCCTTGGAGGCGAAGGCGCGATACAGGCTCGGTTTTGTCACCCCGGCGCGGTCCACCACCTCGTCGACACCGACGGCGCGAATGCCCTCGCGGTAGAACAATTCCCTGGCGGAGGCGCGGATCCGGTCGGCGGCCCGGAGCGGCGCTTCGGCGGGTTTCTCGGCTTTCTTGGGCATCTCGCTTCGTCTCGTCTCAGGCACGGGGCTTGACAATGTTACTGACCGGTACGTATTAGTACCGCATCGCAATACGTACCGGTAAGTAACATGCCCGAACCCTCCTTTCAATCCACCTCCGTCTCCCGGCGGCCGTTCGGCCCGAACTACGCTTTCGTGGTCGTCGCCGTGATCTTCCTGGCGCTGCTCGCCTCGGCCGGCCTGCGCGCGACGCCGGGCGTGCTGATGCTGCCGCTGCAAAAAGCCTTCGGCTGGGACGTCAGCGTGATCTCGTCGTCGGCCGCGGTCGGCATCTTCCTCTACGGCCTTGCGGGTCCGTTCGCCGCGGCGGTGATGCAGCGCTTCGGCATCCGCCGCACCGTGCTGGGCGCGCTGGCATTGATGTCGGTCTCGACGGCGATGAGCTATTTCATGACCGCGCCGTGGCAGTTGTTCATGAGCTGGGGACTGCTCTCCGGCATCGGCTCGGGCGCGGTCGCCAACGTGCTCGGCGCCACCATCGTCAACCGCTGGTTCACCACCAATCGCGGCCTCGTCATGGGACTGCTGACCGCGAGCACGGCCACCGGTACGCTCATCTTCATGCCGGGCCTCGCATCGCTGGTCGAATGGGGCGGCTGGAAGCCGGTGGTGCTGACGGTGGCGGCCTGCTGCGCGGCGCTGATTCCGCTGGTCTATTTTCTGGTGCCGGAGCGGCCCGCAACGATCGGCCTGCGCTCCTATGGCAGCACGCATGACGACCAGCCGGCGGCACCGGCGCAGGGCAATCCGTTCGTCGCGGCGATCGGCAACCTCGTGCGCGCCGCGAAGACGCAGACATTCTGGTTCCTGTTCGCGACCTTCTTCATCTGCGGATTCACCACCAACGGCCTCGTCGGCACCCATCTGATCGCGTTCTGCGGCGACCACGGCATCTTCGAGGTGCAGGCCGCAAGCCTGCTGGCGCTGATGGGATTCTTCGACCTGTTCGGTACCACGCTGTCGGGCTGGCTCACCGACCGCTTCGATCCGCGCAAGCTGCTGTTCTTCTATTACGGCCTGCGCGGGCTGTCGCTGATCTACCTGCCCTACTCGGACTTCTCGTTCGTCAGCCTGTCGGTGTTCGCGGTGTTCTACGGCCTCGACTGGATCGCGACCGTGCCGCCGACCGTGCGTATCGCCAACGAAGCCTTCGGCGACAAGAACGCGCCGCTGATCTTCGGCTGGGTCGTCGCCGGCCATCAACTCGGGGCCGCCTGCGCCGCCTTCTTCGCCGGCTTCATGCGCTCGTCGCAGGGCGATTATCTGCAGGCCTTCATGATCGCAGGCATGACCGGCATCGTCGCAGCCGTGCTGTCGCTGATGATCGGGCGGCGGCCGAAGCAGCCACAGTTCGCTGCGGCGTGAGAGACGACGTGCCGGCAAGGCACTGACCTTGCCGGCGCAGCTGCCCGCGTTGCTTGATTTGGAGGTTGATTCCGTTAAGGAATTTGAAATATTGTGATGACGAAGCGGGCCACGCGATGGCTCGTGCAGGAGCTTGAGAGTTCGCGTTGCGTCCAGCTCCATCCCAATCAACCGAAACGATCTGTGGCGGCCTGGCGAATGAGCGCTTCCCTCCTTTCAACGGTCGGTGACCATTTCTTCATCGGCCTGAAGCCGACCAGCGTGCTCGATGACCGCGACCGCGCGCTGCTGCGGGATCTCCGGCCCGCCGGCGTCATCCTCTACAAGAGCAATTTCCGCCACGACCTGCCCTATCGGGACTGGCTGTCGGTCCACCGGGATCTGATCGCCGCGATCCGCGACGCCTCGCAGCGCGACAAGCAGTTCATCGCCATCGATCACGAAGGCGGACGCGTCTGCCGCACGCCGGCACCGATCACGCGCTTTTCCTATGCGGCGCGCTGGGCTGGGACCTCCGAGCAGGTCGGCGACGCCATGGGCGTCGAGCTCGCCTCGCTCGGCTGCAATCTCAACTTCGCGCCGGTGCTCGACATTCACTCCAACCCCGCCAACCCTGTCATCGGCGAGCGCGCCTTCGGCCGCACCGCTGACGACGTCATCAAGGCGATGCTGCCGTTCGCCAGGGCGATGGAGCGCCGCGGCGTCCGGGCCTGCGGCAAGCACTTTCCGGGGCATGGCGACACGCAGGTGGATTCCCATCACGAATTGCCGGTCATCGATCTCGACCTCGACCAGATCAAGGCGCGCGAGCTGAAGCCCTTTGCCGCCGCGATCGACGGCGGCATCGGGATGATGATGACGTCGCATATCCTGTACCGGAAGCTCGATGCCAACGACCCCGTCACGCTGTCGCGCGCGATCACGCAGGGGCTGTTGCGCGAGGCGATGAATTTCCGCGGCGTGATCGTGTCCGACGACGTCGGCATGCGCGCGATGGCGGGCCGGCTGGACGCGCCGGATGCCGGTGCGCGCTTCATGGCAGCCGGCAACGACATGCTGATGATCTGCTCGCATCTGACTGACACCGAACGCGCGCGCGCGCTCGCCCAGTCGATCATCAACGGCGTCGATTCGGGCAAGCTCGATCCGGCCGTGCTGAAGGCTTCCAGCCAGCGCGTCAACGCGATGCTCGAGAGCACCGCGCAGAACGCCGTGTCGGAGCTGCCCGCCGAGGTGCTTGCCCGCCATCGCGGCGCCGGCACCCAGTTCGAGGCGGCGACCGTCGAAGTCGTGTAGGGCCTCCCCGACGAAATCCATCAGCGGACCTGACGTTCAGCAGCGCCGGCGCCGTTGATCTCGATATGCTACACGTGCTAATGTTACGAATGGTAGCATATCGTGCCCTGCCGATATATCAACGTCAGGTTGCTTCGTGCTAAGGAGGTTCCACGCCGGGACGATCGACCCGGCGGCCGGCTCAGGTGATGGGTTTGAACGTGAAACGCGCAGCAAAACTCCTCATCGGCGCGCTGGTCGTGTTGCCGGCCGGCACCGCGGCCTATTATTTCAGGAATGACCTGAAGGACATCAAGCTCCCGTTCGCGCTGCCCTTCATGCAGGCAGCGGAGGCCGAGCGCGGTGTCGCGCCCGCTCCTCCTCCGCGGCCGCCGGTCGCCGTCAAAGTCGCCGCCGCGAAGGCGGAGGACGTCCCGATCTATCTGACCGGCATCGGCACCATCCAGGCCTACAACACCGTCAACGTGCAGAGCCGGGTCGACGGCGAGATCGTCCAGATCCTTTTCCAGGAAGGGCAGGACGTCAAACAAGGCGACATCCTCGCGGTGATCGATCCGCGCCCGTTCCAGGCCCAGCTCGATCAGCAGATCGCGGTGAGGCAGAAGGATCAGGCGCTGCTCGACGGCGCCCAGATCGACATGGAGCGCTATGATGCGCTGATCCAGAAGGCCGCCGCGATCTCGCGGCAGGTCGTGGACCAGCAACACGCGCTGGTCGAGCAGTACAAGGCGCAGGTCCGCAACGACGACGCCCAGATCGAATATGCGCGCACGCAGCTCGGCTTCACCAATATCCGCGCGCCGATCAACGGACGACTCGGCATCCGCCAGGTCGACCAGGGCAATTACGTCCGCGCGGTGTCGCCGACGACCATCGTCACCGTCACGCAATTGCAGCCGATCTCGGTGATCTACACCCTCGCCGCGGTCGCGGTCGGCCAGACCCGGCTCAGCCTCGGCCAGGCCGATGCACCTGTGGTCGCGCTCACCGCCGACAACACCACCGAGCTCGACAAGGGCACGATCACGCTGGTCGACAACCAGGTCGATCAGGCCAGCGGCACGATCAAGCTGAAGGCGACCTTTCCGAACAAGGCGCTGAAACTCTGGCCGGGCAATTTCGCCAACGGGCGGATCACGGTGGACACGCGCAAGAACGCGATCACCGCGCCGGCGATCGCCGTGCGGCACGGCCCACGCGGCGATTTCGTCTGGGTCGCGAAGGCGGACGATACGGCGGCCTTTCGCCCCGTCACGGTCGGACAGATTTTCGACGGACGCGCGCTGATCGACAAGGGTCTCGCCAGGGGCGAGCGCGTCGTCACCGACGGCTATTACCGGCTCGAGAACGGCGCGCGCATCACGATCGAGGGCCAGACGCCGACCGCCAAGGCGCAGCCCGCCACCCAGCCGCGCTCCGAGCCGCGCGTTGACTGAGGTCCGCCATGTCCGCGCCCTTCATCCTCCGGCCAATCGCAACGACGCTGATGATCGTCGCGGTCGTGCTGCTGGGTATGCTCGGCTATCGTGAGCTGCCGATCGCGCCGCTGCCGAATGTCGACTTCCCCACCATCCAAGTGGTGACGCGCTATCCCGGCGCCTCGGCCACCGTCGTTGCAACCTCGATCACCGCGCCGCTGGAGCATTATTTCGGCACGATCTCCGGGCTGACCGACATGAGCTCGACCAGCTCCTACGGCTACAGCCAGATCACGCTGCAATTCGACCTGTCGCGCAAGATCGACGCGGCCGCGCAGGACGTGCAGGCGCGGATCAATGCGGCGGCGGGCTGGATTCCGGTCGAGCAGCTGCCGAGCCCGCCGACCTATCGCATGGTCAATCCGGCCGACACGCCGGTGCTGATCCTGGCGCTGACCTCGAAGACGATGGCGCTGCACGAGGCCAATGATCACGCCGCGACCATTCTGGTGCCGAAACTGTCGCAGATCCCGGGCGTCGGCGCCGTCAGCATCGAAGGCGGACAAACCCGGGCCATACGCCTGCAGATGAACCCGACCCGGCTGGCCGGGCTCGGCATGTCGCTCGACGACGTTCGCCGCGGCATCGCCGCCACCACCGCGGACAATCCCAAGGGCTCGCTCGACGGTCCCAGGCAGGCGTTTCACGTCGACACCAACGACCAGCTGTTCACCGCGGAGGCCTATCAGGACGCGGTGATCGCCTATCGCAACGGCGCGCCGGTGCTGCTGCGCGATGTCGGCAGCGCCATCGACGGCGTCGAGGATGCCGAGCAGGCGGCCTGGTTCCAGGGCGAGCGCGCCGTGCTGCTGGACATCCAGCGCCAGCCCGGCGCCAACACCATCGAGGTCGTGAATGCCATCAAGAACATCCTGCCGAAGCTGCAGGATTCGCTTCCCGCGGCGCTGAAGATCTCCGTCGTTAGCGACCGCACCACGACGATCCGGGCCGCGATCCACGATGTGCAGTTCACGCTGGTGCTGACGGTGGCCCTCGTCGTGCTCGTGATCTTCATCTTCCTGCGCAAGCTGTGGGCGACCGTGATCCCGAGCGTCACGCTGCCGGTCTCGCTGGTCGCAACCTTCGGCGTCATGGCGCTGTGCGGCTTCAGCCTCGACAATCTCTCGCTGATGGCACTGACGATTGCTTCAGGATTCGTCGTCGACGACGCCATCGTGATGATCGAGAACATCGCGCGCTATGTCGAGGACGGGGAGGATCCGCTTCAAGCGGCCTTGAAGGGCGCGCGACAGATCGGCTTCACCATCGTCTCGCTGACGGTGTCGCTGATCGCGGTGTTCATCCCGCTGCTGCTGATGGGCGGCGTGGTGGGCCGGTTGTTCCGGGAGTTCGCGATCACGCTGTCCTTTGCCGTCGTCATCTCCGGCCTCGTTTCGCTGACGCTGACGCCGATGATGTGCGCGCAGCTGCTGCGGCACGAGGACCCCAACGCGCAGCACGGCTTTCTGTACCGCATCAGCGAGCGCGGCTTCGACGCCTCCGCCAGCTTCTATGTGTGGGGGCTCGACTGGGTGCTGAGACACCGCAAGCTCACGCTTGTCTTCACCGTACTCACTCTGGTCGCGACCGTGATGCTGTACGTCGCGATCCCGAAGGGATTCCTGCCCTTGCAGGATACTGGTCTTTTGATCGGCACCACCGATGCGGCCCAGGACATCTCCTTTGCGGCGATGGCCGAGCGACAGCAGCAGCTTGCCGCCGTGATCGGGCGCGACCCCGACGTCGTCACCGTCGGCAGCTTCGTCGGCATCGGATCCGTCAACACGACGCTGAACAGCGGCCGGCTCTATATCGATATCGGTAGCCCCGACGCGCGGACATCGTCCGCGGCAACCGTGATGGCGCGGCTGCAGCATGCGGTCGAGGGCGTTCACGGCATCACGCTGCATCTGCAGCCGGCGCAGGATCTGCAGATCGAATCGCGCGTCGCGCGCACGCAATACCAGTATGCGCTGCAGGATCTCGACGAGGACGAGCTTCGGCTGTGGAGCCGGCGCCTGGTCGAGGCGCTGCGCAAGCGGCCGGAGCTCGCCGACGTCGCCGACGACCGTCAGGACGAAGGCCTGCAGATGTCCGTCACCATCGACCGCCAGCTCGCGGCGAGCTACGGCGTCAGCCTGAACACGATCGACCAGACGCTCTATGACGCGTTCGGGCAGCGCCAGATCGCAACCGTGTTCGGTCCCCTCACCCAGTATCACGTGATCCTCGAGGTCGATCCTGCCTTGCGCAACGATCCCGATATTCTGGGCAAGATTTATCTGACCGCGGCCGCCGCCGCGGCCAGCACGATCGATCAGTCGACCAGCGGCTTCAGCGGTGCCTTCAGCAAGGCTTCCGCGCCGGTGCCGCTGTCGGCCTTCGCGCGGATCGAGCGGCAGCACGCGCCGCTGCTGATCTCGCACCAGGGGCTGTTTCCCGCCACCACGATCTCGTTCAATTTGGCCGACGGCGTTTCGCTGAGCCACGCAACGGAGGCACTGCGCCAGACCGAGCGCGAGATCGGACTGCCGGATGCGGTCACGACCAAGCTGGTCGGCACCGCCGCCGAGTTCGCCAACTCGCTCTCGGACGAGAAGTGGCTGCTGCTGGCCGCGATCGTGACGGTCTACCTGATCCTCGGCATGCTCTATGAGAGCTACATCCACCCGATCACGATCCTGTCGACCTTGCCGTCGGCGGGCATCGGCGCGCTGCTGGCGCTGATGCTGTATCGGCAGGATCTCAATCTGATCTCGCTGATCGGCATCATCCTGCTGATCGGCATCGTCAAGAAGAACGCCATCATGATGGTGGATTTCGCGCTCGCGGCCGAGCGCGAGGACGGCGCGTCCTCGTTCGACGCCATCCGGCAGGCCTGCATTCTGCGCTTCCGCCCGATCATGATGACGACGATGGCGGCGCTGTTCGGCGCGCTGCCGCTGGCGATCGGCTCGGGCACCGGCTCCGAGCTGCGCCAGCCGCTCGGCATCGCCATCGTCGGCGGACTGATCGTCTCGCAGGTTCTCACGCTCTACACGACCCCCGTCGTCTATCTGGCGTTCGCCTCGCTGCGCACCCGGTTCGGATGGAAATCCGGATCCGCCATTGATCCGGCGGCGCTGCCGCAGGCCGAACGGCCGGCGCCGTGAGCATCACCGCGCAATTCGTGCTGCGGCCGGTAGCGACGACGCTGCTGATGATCGGCGTGTTCCTGCTGGGTTGCGTCGCCTATTTCCGTCTGCCGATCGCCTCGGTGCCGGCGGTGGAGCGGCCCACCATCGGAATCTACGCACCTTTCCCCGGCGCAAGCCCGACAACGGTCGCCAATGCGCTGTCGCAGCCACTCGAGACCACGCTCGCGCTGATCCCGGGCGTGACGGAAATCACCTCGTTCAGCGCCATGGGCGGCACCAGCATCACGGTGCAGTTCGAGCTCTCCGTGGATATCGATGCCGCCGCCGGCGCGGTGCAGGCCGCCATCAATTCGGCCGGGCCAAATCTGCCGAAAGGACCTTGGCCGCCGACCTATTGGAAGGCAAACCCGGCAGGCTTCGCAGTCGTGGCGCTCGCCTTGACCAGCGACGTGTTCACGCCCGGTGAGGTCTACAGCCTCGCCGACGGCGTGATCTCGCCAAAACTGTCGCAACTGCCCGGCGTCGCGCGGATCAACGTCACCGGCGCGGAGCGTAGTGCGGTGCGCATCCAGGTGTCACCGGCCCGACTCGCCGCCATGAACCTGTCGCTGGAGGCAGCGCGCGTCGCTGTCCTCAATGCGTCGCAGAACCTGCCCAAAGGCGCGATCTCGGTCGACGGCCAGCGTCTCACCATCGAAGCCAACGACCAGCTGCTCCAAGCCGTCGATTATCGCGATATCGTGCTGGCCTGGCGTAACGGCGCGCCGGTTCGCCTCGGCGATGTCGCCTCCGTGAGCGACAGCGTCATCAACAACCGCCTCGCCGGCTGGTACGGCACCGAGCGCGGCGTCGTCCTGTTCGTCTACAAGCAGTCGGACGCCAACATCGTCGAGACCGTCGATGCCATCAAGGCCGAGCTGCCGGAAATCCAGCGCTGGCTGCCGCCCGGTATCAAGCTGCACACGATCTATGACCGCACCACGCTGATCCGGGCCGCCGTGAACGACGTCAAGCTCACGCTGGTGATCGCCTCCGTGCTCGTCGTGCTCGTTATCGCGCTGTTCCTGAGGCGGTTCTGGGCGACGATGATCCCGAGCGTCACCATCCCCGTCTCGCTGGCCGCGACCCTGTTCGTGATGAATCTGTGCGGCTTTAGCCTGGACAATCTGTCGCTGATGGCGCTGACCATCGCCGCCGGCTTCGTCGTGGACGACGCCATCGTCATGATCGAGAACATCATTCGGCGCATGTCCGGAGGTGAGCCGGCGCTGCAGGCCGCCATCAACGGCGCCCGCCAGATGGCGTTCACGGTCATCGCCATCACCGTCGCCCTGATCGCGGCGCTGATCCCGATCCTGTTCATGCCCGACGTCGTCGGGCGCTATTTCCGCGAGTTCGGCGTGACGCTGGTGGTCGCGATCGTTTCTTCGGCGGTGATCTCGCTGACGCTGACGCCGATGATGTGCGGACATCTGCTGGATCGCGGCCGGCAGCGGCTGCACAACCCCGACGCAGACCCCGGCCACCGCACTTTCTATGCCCGCAGCCTCGACTGGACGCTGCGCCACCGTTTTCTCACCGTCCTGATGATCACAGCCCTGACAGGGGCCAGCGTCTGGCTCTATCTGCAACTGCCGAAGGGTTTCATGCCGACCCAGGACACCGGCGTCATGTTCGTCCGGACCGTGGCGCCGTCGAACATCTCGTTTCTCTCCATGGAAGACCGGCAGCGAGCCGTCGGCGAAGCGATCCTCGGGGATCCCGCGATCTCGGGTCTCACATCCTATATCGGCGAGGGCAATGGCAACGCGCTCAGCGTCGGGCAGATGCTGGTCGCGCTGAAGCCGCCCGAGGTGCGCAAGCTGTCGATCCAGCAGGTCATCACGCGCCTGCGCGAGCGCATGAACCGGATCGACGGCGTCCGGGTGTTCTTCGTGCCGCTCCAGGATCTCAATCTCGGCGTCCAGTCCGGTGGGTCGAGGTTTCAATATACGATGTGGGGCATCGACGAAGCGGAAGTGATACGCGCCGCTGAAAGCATGATCCGGCGCGTGCGCGGCATTCCGCAGATCATCGACGTCATCGCGAGCTGGGAGACCGGAGGCCTGCAGGCCGGGCTCACCATCGACCGCGTTCGCGCCGCGATGCTCGGCGTCACGCCCGTCGCGGTCGACAACACGCTCAACGACGCCTTCGGCCAGCGTCAGATCAATCTTCTCTTCCTGCCAACCAACTATGCGCGTGTGATCTTCGAGGTCGAGCCGGAGGCGGCGAGCGGCCCCGACTCCATGAGCCAGATCTACGTGCCGAGCGCCAGCGGCAAAGCAGTGCCGCTGACAGCCTTGACCAAGCCGCAGCGCGCGCACGCGGCGATGTGGGTGCGTCACAGCGCCCAGTTTCCGGCCGCGACGATTTTCTTCGACATCAAGCCCGGCACGTCGATCGGCGACGCCATCGCCTCGATCCGCAAGGAGGAGGCCGAGGCCAAGCTGCCCGACGACGTCAAGGCGGAATTTCGCGGCGAAGCCAAGGAAGCCGACAAGTCGATCGTCAAACAGGCCGCGCTGTTCGGAGCCGCGCTGATCGCGATCTACCTCGCGCTCGGCATGCTCTACGAGAGCTACGTCCATCCGCTGACCATTCTCTCGACCCTGCCGCCGACCGCCTTCGGGGCGCTGGTCGCGCTGTGGGCGACCGGAACGCAGTTCACGCTGGTGACCACCATTGCCTGCATCCTGCTGGTCGGCATGGTGATGAAGAACGCCATCATGATGGTCGACTATGCCCTCGATGCGGAGCGGCATCGCGGCCTCAACGCCCATGACGCCATCCTGCTCGCGGCACGGCTGCGGGCGCGGCCGATCACGATGACGATGCTGGCCGCGTTCCTCAGCGCCGTCCCGATCGCCTTCGGCACCGGCCCGGGTTTCGAGATCCGCCAGCCGCTCGGCATCACCATCATGGGTGGCCTCGTCGTCGCCCAGCTGTTCACGCTGTACTCAACGCCGGCGATGTACCTGCTCCTGGACAGGCTGCGGCGGAGGAAGAAGACACCCGCCGCGAGCGCGCCTCAGGCATCCGCTGCCGTCGGCGCTTCGTCTCTTCCCGGTCTCAACGGCTAGGACGCCCAGGGACTCCGAGCCTGGCCGTAAGCCTCGCGCAATCTCCCCCTGCTGAAGTCGAATCAACCGCGACGCCAGAGAGGCGGGGTTGCGCCCGTCAGAAGCCGCTGCCGCCGTCGAGGTGGACGTTCGCCATGAACGGGACTTGAGCAGCGATGAGCACAGCAGCCGCCTTCTGCGAAGCGGGCCTTGCGCATGTCAGGGAGGGACGGCCTCTCGACGCGCGTGCCTGCTATCAGCAGGCCCTTGGCATCGATGCGGAACACACCGACGCCCAGCATCTCATGGGGCTGCTGTTTCTCCAGGCCAGGCAATACAACGAGGCCCTCGCGTGGATCGTTCGCGCGATCCAGCGCGCGCCGAAGCCCGAATATCTGGCGAGCTTCGCGACGGTCCTGCAGCAATATGGGCGCTGCGATGAGGCGCTTAACGTCATCGACCAGGCGATTCAGCTTCGGCCCGACGATGCCGAGCTGTGGCGACAGCGCGGCGACATCTTCATTCAACTTGCGCGGCTCGATCAGGCTCTGCCGAGCTTTCAACAGACACTCAAGCTCGATCCATATCACCCCGACGCTCTGTATAAGAGCGGGGCTCTCCTCCACAAGCTCGAGCGCAACGAGGAGGCCGTGGCAGCTCTTGATCTCAGCGACAGCCTGTGCCCGAACCATGCCCCGACGCTGCGGACGCGCGCATGGGTTCTCTATTGCCTGAAACGGTTCGAGGACTCCGCGGCCGACGGCAGGCGGGCACACGAACTCGATCCCGACAATGCCGAGATCTGCAACAATCTCGGCCTTTCGTTGCGGCGGCTCGGCCGGAATGACGAGGCGCTGGCGTGGTTCGACAAGGCCATCTCGATCAAGCCGCGCTTCGTCGATGGCTTCGACAACAAGCTGGTCGCGCTTTTCCAGCTTCATCGCTTCGACGAGGTGTTCGCGCTGTCCGATCGCATGAATTCGCTCGGGCTGAGCAGCACGGTGACAGCGTGGAATGTATCTCTGGCCCACCTCCTGACAGGCAATCTCGAAGCCGGCTGGCGCGGACACCAGGCCCGATTGAAGCTGTCATCGGCAAGACACCCTCAGTTTCAGCGACCGATGTGGCTCGGGGAGGACGACATCGCGGGAAAGACGATCCTTGTCGCGGCCGACGAGGGGTTGGGCGACACCATCCACTTCGTCCGCTACGTCCCCATGCTGGCGGAGCGCGGAGCACGCGTCATTCTCGTCGTTCAGGACCCGTTGCATCGGCTGATGTCGACGCTGAGCGGTGCATCCCTTTGTATTCCGAGGTCGGCCATGGGCACGCTGCCGGCTTTCGATCTGCACTGCCCGATATCCAGCCTGCCGCTCGCCTTCAAGACCCGTATCGATACGATCCCCTCGGGACCGTATCTGCCCGCCCCTCCAGACAGCCTTGTTCAAGCCTGGGAGAATCGCCTCGGTCCTCGCACCAGGCTTCGGGTCGGCCTGGTCTGGTCCGGCGATCCACACCACGTGAACGACGAGACCCGCTCGATTCCGCTGCGAACGCTGACCGGCATCCTCGACGTCGATGCCAGCTTCGTCAGCCTGCAGAAGGCCCCGCGCCCGCACGATGCGGCGGTCCTGCGCGAGCGAAGCGACATTGTCGACCTGACCGCCGATCTCACCGACTTCACGGATACGGCCGCGTTGATCAGCTGCCTTGATCTCGTGATCACCGTCGACACCAGCGTCGCCCATCTCGCCGGCGCCCTCGGCCGCCCGACCTGGATCCTGCTGCCATGGACGCCCGACTACCGCTGGCTGCTCGATCGCGCGGACAGCCCCTGGTATCCGAGCGTGCGGCTGTTCCGGCAGACCGAGACGCGCGACTATGAGAGCGTGCTTGATCGCGTGCGGGAGGAATTGCGGGCACGGACCGAAGCATTCGATCATTGCAGCCGAGCCGGCGTATAGAGTTCGTTAACGCAGCCGCCTTAGCCTTTAAGTCCTTGGGCGAAATCGTGACGGGCTGCCGGATCGTCGATGACAGAACACCATGCTGCCTCGACTTTGCCGGACGAGGTTCGCGTACGACTGTACGATCAGGCTCTGAATGCCGCTCGCATCGGCGCCTGGGAATGTGAACTCGGGACGGAGCGCCTGAGCTGGACCCAGGGCGTCTACGACATCTTCGGCTATCCCGAGAGCAATCCGCTGCGGCGCGCGAATATCGTCGATCTCTACATGGACGAATCGCGGCGCCACATGGAGCTGGCGCGTGCCGAGGTGATCCGGAGCGGTTGCCCGGTCACGCTCGATACCGAGATCAGGACCTGGCGCGGTGAAAAGCGCTGGATGCGCCTCTCGATCAACGCGGTGCGCGAGGGCGGAAGGCCGGTGCGGATCTTCGGCTCCAAGCAGGACGTCACCTCCGACCGGCAGGCCCTGGAGAACCTGCGGCAGCAGGCCGAAACCGATCCGCTCACGGGGCTCGCCAATCGTGCGGTGTTTCAGGCCCGTTATCGCGAGGTCGTCAACGACAGCCTGAATCACAGCTTTGCGTCAGCGCTCGTTCTGATCGACCTCGACGGCTTCAAGCAGCTCAACGATACATCAGGCCATCTGGCCGGAGACGCATGCCTGTGCGAGGTCGCGCAGCGTCTGCGGCGGGCCTTCCACAATGCCGGCCTGGTCGGCCGGCTCGGCGGCGACGAATTCGCGATCATCCTGCGCGCTCCGAAAGATCCTGCGCGGATCGCGCGCGTGCTGCAGCAGACTGTCATGATGTTGAACCGCCCGCTGTTCTGGAACGGTCTGCGCCTCCAGGTCGGTGCCTCGATCGGAGCTGCCCTGGTTGGCCGCCCGCATCGTCGACGGATCGTCGAATTGTTCGCGGAGGCCGACATCGCGCTCTATGACGCGAAGGCCGCCGGCCGCAACCGGGTCCGTCTGATCGGCGACGACAAGCAGGGCGTGGCGGCCTAGGGCAGGTTGCGGCAGATGCGCGCGCGAACGGCTGCCCGGTCTGATCAAAACTCGCGGTTGGACAGGTTTATTCTGCACAGGGGGCAGAATGGCGCGCCCGGAACGATTCGAACGTCCGACCCTCAGATTCGTAGTCTGATGCTCTATCCAGCTGAGCTACGGGCGCGTTTTTCGCAAGACAGCGGGCTGGGCCCGCTTGCAGCCTCCAGACAGCGCCGGGAGGGGTGCGAAAGAGCGCTCTGACTAACCGCTCTTGGCCGGATTGGCAAGGTCCGGGATGGGGAGATTTTCAACTCGCTCGTCATTCCGGGATGGCCCGAAGGGCCAGGCCCGGAATCCATTACCCCGGCTGGTGGTTATGGATTCCGGGCTCGCGCCAAGAGGCGCGCCCCGGAATGACAGGAGATTGCAGGCCGCTGGCCGATCAGGCCCGCTGCCGCTCGTTGCGGATGGAGAGGAGTTCCACGGGGCGGTCGGGAATGACGATCCGGAAGGTGGCGCCGATGGTGCCTTCGACCAGATGGATGTCGCCGCCATGGGCCCGGACGAGCTCGGCTGCGATGGCAAGGCCGAGCCCGCTGCCGCCGGGGCGGCCGGAGGTCTGGAACGCCTCGAACAGATGCTCCCGGGTCTTCTGAGGCACGCCCGGGCCGGTATCGGAGACTTCCAGGATGGCGACCCCGCCTTCGCGTTTTCCGGTGATCCGGATCTGTTGCGGGCCGCCGTCGCCGGAGGCATGGCTCTCCAGCGCCTGGGCGGCGTTGCGCACGAGGTTGAGCAGCACGCGGAACAGCTGGTCTGGATCGGCGTCGACCGCGAGCCCGCGCTCGATCGCGGCGACCCAGGCAATCGAGACGTCATTGGCAAGACCGGCGGTCTCGCGCACCTCCAGCACGACCGGCTCGATCAGCATCATGCGCCGGTCGGGCGCGGCCTCCTGGGCGCGACCATAGGACAGCGTCGACTGGCAGAAGGCGATGGCGCGTTCGAGCGAGCGCACCAGCTTTGGCGCGAAACGCTGCACCCGCGGATCGGGCACGCTGGCGAGTTGGTCCGACAGGAGCTGCGCCGAGGCCAGCAGATTGCGCAGATCGTGGTTGATCTTGGAGACGGCGAGGCCGAGGGCTGCGAGCCGGCTCTTCTGATGCAGCATCGACATCAGGTCGCGCTGCATGTCCGACAATTCGCGTTCGGCGACGCCGATTTCGTCGCTGCGCTGGCTCGGCACGATGATCCGCGCCGAGCTTTCGGGATTTTCGTGGAAGCCGACCAGGCTCGCCGTCAGCCGCCGCATCGGCCGCACGAACAGATAATGGAGCGCGAGATAGACGAGGCCGGCGGTCAAAATGCCGATGATCAGCGCGACCACCACGACGTTGCGGGAGAAGCGATACATCGACTGCCGCAGCGGCAGGTCGTCGGTCACGATTTCGATGAACTGGGCGTTGCCGACGCCGGGGCCGACGATGCGGATCGGCTGGTTGCCGGTCTCCAGCATCATCTGGAACGAGCCGGTGATGGCCTGCCACACCGTCATGTCGCGCAGATCGATGTCATGCTCGATCGTGGCGGGGAGATTGTCGCTGGCGAGCAGGCGGCGCTGCTGGCCCATCTTGATCGCGACCGCGCGCGCATTGATGCTTTTGAGGATTTCCCGCGACAGCGAATCCGGCACCATGCCGAGCGGCGCCGCATCGAGCACCAGCGCCGCCGTGTTGGCCGCGGCGACGCGGTCGTTGAGCCGGTTGACCCAGAAGTTCGCGATCGCGGGCACGTAGAGCAGGACGGCCGCGATCATCACCAGTGGGACGGTCAACAGCAACAGCTTGCCGGACAGGCCGAGGCCACCCGGTCCGCGGGATCGCGTCACCGGCTGGTCCAATGGCCCATCCGGATCCTGATCGGTCACGCGATCCGGATCCTGGGTCGGCTGCTGGAGGTCTGTCGCTACCACGAAAATCGCCCCTGCTGGCCTTCTGATAGAGCTCGACTGCTGGAGGATGCGACCCGACCCTGGGGGTGGTCAAATTACGGATCGCTAATCTGCCAAGGTGGGATGTAGGCGCTGATACCGCCATCCGCCACCTCAAGGGTTAAAAACCCCAAGGAAACAGTGATATTCACCGGAACTGCGCGGTCCTGTGGCGTTGACGAAAACAAGTCGCTCGCTTATAAGCCGCGCAAATTGTCCGCGATGACCCGGTGCGACACCGGGAGCGGCTCTTCTGGGGCCGGAAAGGACCCATTTGGGGCCGCATCTTCCGGACTTTACCATCAATTCTACAGGCAAATTGCCCGGTCAGCGGAGAAAAACCCGTGAAGCGGACTTATCAACCCAGCAAACTGGTGCGCAAGCGCCGCCACGGCTTCCGGGCCCGTCTCGCGACCGCCGGCGGTCGCAAGGTTCTGGCTGCCCGCCGCGCCCGCGGCCGCAAGCGTCTGAGCGCCTGAGCCGGACCCCCTTTTTGGGATTTCATTATGGATCGGCTGAGGCAGCGAGCGGATTTCCTCGCCGTTGCCAATGGCGCGCGGGTGAATAGTCCCGCGTTCGTCCTGCAAAGCCGCATCCGCGACGACGCTGGCCCGATCCGGATCGGCTTCACCGTTACCAAAAAGAACGGCAACGCCCCCGAGCGCAATCGCATCCGGCGCCGGCTTCGCGAACTGGTGAAGCGGCTCGATCCGGTTTCGATGCAACCCCATCATGATTATGTGCTGGTCGGCCGCAGGGACGCGCTCTCGCGCGACTTCACGACCATGCTCGACGATCTGCGCATAGCGTTCACGAAGCCCGCGCGGCATACGGCCAAAGGACCTAACAAGGGACGCGGGCCGAGGCCCGGCCCAGCCGCCAGCCGCAAACCGGATTGATGACGAGATCAAAGTGATGACCGACAATCGCAATACCATCCTCGCCGTCATTCTCTCCGGCCTGGTGCTGATCGCCTGGCAGTACTTCTACAATGTGCCGGCGATGGAGAAGCAGCGCGCCCAGCAGCAGGCCCAGGCCGAGCTGCAAAAGGCCAATCCGCAGCCGACCGCATCCGCCACGCCGGGTGCCACCCCGCAGGCCGGCACGACGCCCACCACCGCGCCGGGCGCCAACCAGCAGGTCCAGCCGACCGTCAGCCGCGACACCGCGATTGCCGCAAGCCCCCGCGTGAAGATCGATACGCCGCGCCTCGCCGGCAGCATCTCGCTCAAGGGCGGCCGCATCGACGACCTCGCGCTGCTGCAGTTCCGCGAGACGGTCGACCCGAAATCGCCGCCGATCATTCTCTATTCGCCCTCGGGCACCGCAGAGCCCTATTACGCCGAGTTCGGCTGGGTGGCCGCGACGGGCGTGACCGCGAAGATGCCCGATGCCCAGACCGTCTGGCAGCAGGAGGGCAGCGGCAGCCTGACGCCGACCTCTCCGGCGGTGCTGAAATGGGACAATGGCGAAGGCCTCACCTTCCGCCGCACCATCTCGGTCGACGACCACTATCTCTTCACCATCAAGGACGACGTGAGCAATGTCGGCAACGCGCCGGTCACGCTCTACCCGTTCGCGCTGATCTCGCGCCACGGCACGCCGCAGGTGTCGGGCTATTACATCCTGCATGAAGGCCTGATCGGCTATCTCGATGGCCTGCAGGAATATGCCTACAAGAAGATCGACGAAGCCAAGTCGGTCAACTTCAAGGCCACCAATGGCTGGCTCGGCATGACCGATAAGTACTGGGCTTCGGCGCTGCTGCCCGACACCAGTGCCCAGCTTCAGGCGAAGTTCTCCTCGAACCTCGTCGGCAACGTCCATACCTACCAGACCGACTATCTGCTCGATCCCGTCACCGTCGCGATCGGCGGCACGGCGACCGCAAACGCGCGGCTGTTCGCCGGTGCCAAGGAAGCCGGCGTCGTCGGCGTGTTCCCGTTCGCAGGCCTCGGCGGCTACAACAAGGCGCTCGGGCTGAACCATTTCGATCTGTTGATCGACTGGGGCTGGTTCTACTTCATCACCAAGCCGATGTTCCTCGGTCTCGACTTCTTCTACCGCTTCTTCGGCAATTTCGGCATCTCGATCCTGCTCGTGACCGTGATCGTGAAGCTGTTGTTCTTCCCGCTGGCGAACAAGTCCTACGCCTCGATGGCGAAGATGAAGTCGGTCCAGCCGCAGCTTCAGGCGCTGAAAGAGCGCTATCCCGACGACAAGGTGAAGCAGCAGCAGGAGATGATGGAGATCTACCGCAAGGAGAAGATCAATCCGGTCGCCGGCTGTCTTCCCGTGGTGATCCAGATCCCGGTGTTCTTCTCGCTCTACAAGGTGCTGTTCGTCACCATCGAAATGCGGCACGCGCCGTTCTTCGGCTGGATCAAGGACCTCTCAGCGCCCGATCCCACCAATCTGTTCACGCTGTTCGGCCTGATCCCGTTCGATCCGACCACGCTTCCGCTGTTCGGCCATTACCTCGCGCTCGGCATCTGGCCGATCATCATGGGCATCACGATGTGGTTCCAGATGAAGCTGAACCCGACGCCGCCGGATCCGACGCAGCAGATCATCTTCAACTGGATGCCGCTGATCTTCACCTTCATGCTGGCGGGCTTCCCGGCGGGCCTCGTGATCTACTGGGCCTGGAACAACACGCTCTCGGTGCTCCAGCAGAGCTTCATCATGCGTCGCAACGGCGTGAAGGTGGAGCTGTTGGACAACATTCGAAACGTGTTCAAAAAAAAAGTGACGACTGAGGCGACGTAGCCGTCCGACACTGCCAGGCAAACTGCCTCCACAGCGTCATGCCCGGGCTTGTCCCGGGCATCCACGTTTAGGAGGGGGATAATTTTTAGATGACCGATAAGTCAGACGACAAGCTGATCGAAACCGGGCGGAAGCTGTTCGCCCGCGACTGGCAGTTCATCTGGGCTTCGCCCTCGATCCAGACGCTGCCGCCGATGGCGGGGCTGGAGATCGCTTTTGCCGGGCGCTCCAATGTCGGCAAATCGAGCCTGATCAACGCGCTTACGGGGCGCAACGCGCTGGCGCGCACCTCGCATACGCCGGGCCGCACCCAGGAGTTGATCTTCTTCGAGGTCCCCGGGAAAACCGACCTGCGTCTCGTCGACATGCCCGGCTATGGCTATGCCAAGGCGCCGAAGAGCCAGGTCGCGTCATGGACCGAGCTGATCCACACATTCCTGCTCGGGCGTGCCTCGCTCGCACGCGTCTACGTGCTGATCGACGCGCGGCATGGGCTGAAGGACGTCGATCTCGAGGTGCTCAAGACGCTCGACCGCTCCGCCGTCAGCTACCAGATCGTGCTGACCAAGGCTGACCAGGTGAAGGCCTCCGAGCTGCAATCGCGCATCGCCGAGACCGAGGCGGCGCTGGCCAAGCATCCCGCGGCGTTCCCGAACGTGCTCGCGACCTCGTCGCGCTCATCGACCGGCATGGCCGAACTGCGCGCCGCCATGGCCAAGCTGCTGGAGGAGCGGACCAAGTGATGGCTCGCCTCCTGATCGCGCTAGCCGGCTTGATGGGCGCCGCCGGCGTGGCGCTGGCCGCTGCCTCCGCCCATGGCGCCGACGCCAGCCGGCTTGCCTCCGCCAGCGCCATGCTGCTGTTTCATGCAACTGCCATATTGGCCGCTGTCGCCCTGCTCGCGCGCGGCCTTCTGCACGGCGGAATTGGCCTGATCGCCGCGATCGGCTTCGTGACCGGCGCGGCGCTGTTCGCGGGCGACCTGACCTTGCGGCAATATGCCGGGCACTCACTGTTTCCGATGGCTGCGCCGACCGGCGGAACGCTGATGATTGCGAGCTGGCTGGCGGTGACGCTGGCGGCGGTGATTTCCAGCAAATAGTGCCTGCTTCTTCCTTCTCCCCTTGCGGGAGAAGGTGGCGTAGGCGGCCTTCGGCCGCCGTCTCCTCAAGAACGCCGATGCTTCGCATCGGCTATGGCGCCGGATGAGGGGTCTCTCTCCACAGGCGCGCTCGCGGAGAGAACCCCTCACCCGCCTCGCTTCGCGAGGCACCCTCTCCCGCAAGGGGAGAGGGTAACAACACCACACTTTGCGCCTCGCCCGCCAATCAGATAGAACGCTGGCCGCGTTAGTCCCGCCAGCGAGATCCGCCTCATGACCGAAATCTCCCCGCTCGACCAGGCCCGCATCCTGTCCGAAGCGCTGCCGCACATGCAGCAGTACGACGAAGAAACCATCGTCATCAAATATGGCGGCCATGCCATGGGCGACGAGGAGACCGCGAAGAATTTCGCCCGCGACATCGTGCTGCTCGAGCAGACCGCGATCAATCCGGTGGTGGTGCATGGCGGCGGGCCGCAGATCGCGACCATGCTCAAGCGCCTGGGCATCGTCTCTGAATTCGCCGCGGGCCTGCGCATCACCGATGCCGCGACCATCGAGATCGTCGAGATGGTGCTCGCCGGCTCTGTCAACAAGCAGATCGTCGGCTACATCAACGAAGCCGGCGGCAAGGCCGTGGGCCTCTCGGGCAAGGACGGCAACATGGTGAAGGCGTCGAAGACGACGCGCACCATCATCGATCCGGACTCGCATATCGAGAAGGCGGTCGATCTCGGCTTCGTCGGCGACCCCGAAAAGGTCGACCTCACGCTGCTCAACCAGCTGATCGGCTACGAGCTGATCCCGGTGCTGGCACCGCTCGCAACCTCGAAGGACGGCCAGACGCTCAACGTCAACGCCGACACCTTTGCGGGCGCCGTTGCCGGTGCGCTGAAGGCCAAGCGTCTCCTGCTGCTCACCGACGTGCCGGGCGTGCTCGACAAGTCGAAGAAGCTGATCCCGCAATTGTCAGTGAAAGACGCGCGAAAACTGATCGCCGACGGCACCATTTCCGGCGGCATGATCCCGAAGGTCGAGACCTGCATCTATGCGCTGGAGCAGGGTGTCGAGGGCGTCGTCATCATCGACGGCAAGATGCAGCACGCCGTGCTGCTCGAGCTCTTCACCAACACGGGCACGGGAACGCTGATCCACAAGTGAGCGACGCAAAAACGAGAGACATCGTCATGGCCGGGCTTGTCCCGGCCATCCACGATCTTTCGTCTGGACCCAAGAACGTGGATGCCCGGGACAAGCCCGGGCATGACGAGGTGAGAGTTCAGAGGCATCGCCGCTCGCCTCTGACGCGTTTGCTGATGACGCTGCCGGCGGCGGCCGTCTCGTTCTTCTTCTCCTCCGCGCCGGCCTTCGCCGATCTCAAGATCTGCAACCGCATGTCCTATGTCGTCGAGGCCGCGATCGGCATCGACGACAAGGCGGCGACTGCGACGCGCGGCTGGTTCAGGATCGATCCCGCCACCTGTCGCGTTGTGGTTCAGGGCACGCTGACCGCCGACCGCATCCTGCTCAATGCGCGGGCGCTCGGCGTCTATGGCGCCTCCCCGATCCCGCAGAACGGCAGCGACATGCTGTGCGTGGCGCAGGACAATTTCATCATCGCGGCCGCGCGGCAGTGCCGCACCGGACAGACCCAGGCCGCCTTCACCCAGATCACACCGACGCAGGGCGACGACGGCAATTTCGTCGCCTATCTCGCCGAGGATTCCGAATATGACGACGAGCAGGCGCGGCTCGCCGGCATCCAGCGGCTTTTGGTGATCGCGGGCTATGACATCGGCGCGATCGACGGCGTCGACGGACCGAAGACGCAGGCCGCGCTCGCTGCGTTCCTGAAGAGCCGCGGCCTGTCCACCGACGTGGTCTCATCGCCCAACTTGTTCAAGACCATGGTCGATGCGGCGCAGGCGCCGTCCCCGAGCGGTCTGACCTGGTGCAACGACACGCCGCACAAGGTGATGGCGGCGGTCGCGACCGACGACGGCAAGTCGGTGACGAGCCGCGGCTGGTACCGCATCGATCCAAAGACCTGCCTGCACCCTGATGTGACCGGGCAGCCGAAGCAGATCTACAGCTTCGCGGAAGCGGTTGATGCCGACAACCGCGCCATCAAGTTGAACGACAAGCCGCTGAACTGGGGCGGCGACAAGCAGATCTGCACCCGCGAGACCAAGTTCGAGACCAACGAGCAGACCGATTGTGGCGCGCGCGGATTTGCGGCGACCGGTTTTGGAGCGGTGGATATGAGCAGTGGCGGCAAGACGCTGCGGTTTGCGGTGCCGTGAGGTGATGATGGCTACTCTTGCTCATCCGTCGTCCTGGCGAAAGCCAGGACCCATTACCCCAGGATTGGGTTTGGCGAAGAACGATGACCGGAGTGCCCCATTGATGGGCTGCGGAGTATGGGTCCTGGCTTTCGCCAGGACGACAATTGAAGGCGGAGCTGCTACTTCGGCCCACAGAAGAGATTGAGATGACCCAACCCCGCACCTTCGCCCACGTCGACACCTGGGTGTTCGACCTCGACAACACGCTCTATCCGCATCACGTCAATCTGTGGCAGCAGGTCGATGCGCGGATCGGGGAGTTCGTGTGCAACTGGCTGCAGGTCGGCCCGGAAGAAGCGCGCAAGATCCAGAAGGACTATTACCAGCGCTTCGGCACCACCATGCGCGGCATGATGACCCTGCATGGCGTACGCGCCGACGACTACCTCGCTTACGTGCACAAGATCGACCATTCGCCGCTGGAGCCGAACCCGGCGCTCGGCGAGGCCATCGCAAAATTGCCGGGACGAAAGCTGATCCTGACCAACGGCTCGGTCGATCATGTCGATGCGGTGCTGGCGCGGCTCGGCCTCGGCTCGCATTTCGACGGCGTGTTCGACATCATCGCCGCCGAGTTCGAACCCAAGCCGGCGGCGCAGACCTATCAGAAATTTCTCGGCCTTCATGCCGTCGACCCGGCCAAGGCCGCCATGTTCGAAGACCTCGCCCGCAACCTCACCGTCCCGCATCAGCTCGGCATGACCACCGTGCTGGTGGTGCCTGACGGGACCAAGGAAGTGGTGCGCGAGGACTGGGAACTGGAGGGCCGCGACGCCGCCCATGTCGACCACGTCACGGATGATCTGGCGGGGTTTTTGGCCGGGCTCAGCATGCTCTCTCCATGTCGTCCCGGCGAAGGCCGGGACCCATAACCACGAAATGTGGTTTTAGGCGAAGCGGTAACTCCGAGTCCTCGCCAAACTCCTCCCTGTGGGTATGGGTCCCGGCCTTCGCCGGGACGACACCGGAGCCTTGACTCCGTCCCCTCAAATCCCGAAAAAGCGCCCAATCCCTCAAAATCCCCGATCCAAAGAGGAAATCCCGATGTCCCTGTCCGCCCTGGAATCCACCATCCACAGTGCCTTTGATGCACGCGACGGCATCTCGACCTCGACCAAGGGCGAAGTGCGCGAGGCCGTGAACCAGTCGCTGGAGATTCTCGACAAGGGCGAGGCGCGCGTTGCCGAGCGCGGGGCCGACGGCAAGTGGAAGGTCAATCAGTGGCTGAAGAAGGCCGTGCTGCTCTCCTTCCGCCTCAACGACATGGACGTCATTCCCGGCGGCCCGGGCCAGGCGAACTGGTGGGACAAGGTGCCCTCGAAGTTCGAAGGCTGGGGCCCGAACCGTTTTCGCGACGCCGGTTTTCGCGCGGTGCCCGGCGCCGTCGTGCGCCGCTCGGCCTTCATTGCCAAGAACGTCGTGCTGATGCCGTCCTTCGTCAATCTCGGCGCCTACGTCGATGAGAGCACCATGGTCGACACCTGGGCCACCGTCGGCTCCTGTGCGCAGATCGGCAAGCGCGTGCACATCTCCGGCGGCGCCGGCATCGGCGGCGTGCTCGAGCCGCTGCAGGCCGAGCCCGTGATCATCGAGGACGACTGCTTCATCGGCGCCCGCAGTGAGGTCGCCGAGGGCGTCATCGTGCGCAAGGGCGCGGTGCTGGCGATGGGCGTGTTTTTGGGTGCCTCGACCAAGGTCGTCGACCGCGAGACCGGCGAGGTCTTCATGGGCGAAGTTCCGGAATATTCGGTGGTGGTGCCCGGCGCACTGCCCGGCAAGCCCATGAAGAACGGCCAGATCGGCCCGAGCACGGCCTGCGCCGTGATCGTCAAGCGCGTCGACGAGCGCACGCGGTCGAAGACCAGCATCAACGAGCTGCTGCGGGATTAATCGCAGCGCGCCCTGCCTCTGCATGGTCGTCCCGGCGAAAGCCGGGACCCATAACCACAGGCAGTTATTTGGTGAAGACTGGTCGCTCGGTACTGCTATCGTTCACAATCGGTAGACCTTGCGGTATGGGTCCCGGCCTTCGCCGGGACGACACCGGGGGACGATCGAACCCACCCCTCCCCCATCGCGACCAATCTCCGGGCGCCTCTCCGGCCCGGAGCCTTTGCGATGAACTGGCGCTGGTATCTTTTTCGCTTCGACGGCCGCGTCAACCGTGCCCTGCTGTGGCAGGCGCTGCTGATCGTGGCCTTGCTGGCGGGCTTGCTGGAGATCGTCGGTCAAGTCATGCGGGCCGTCGAAGGCGGCACGACCCTCGCCCTCAAGCTCGGCTTCGACATCGATCTTGATTTCGCCCTCGACGACGTCTTCAAGGCTGTCGATCCCCGGACCTACCGTTCGCTGGCCTCAACGGATCGCGCGACACTGATCCTCAAGGCGCTGGGCACGTCGCTGTTCTTCTGGATCTTCCTCGCGACCGCCATCAAGCGACTGCACGACCGTGACAGGAGCGGATGGTGGATCATTCCCTTCGTATTCGTCCCGAGACTGTTCTTCCATTTCTCAGGCTTGCTTCCTGCCTCGCGCTGGTTCGTTCCGTTCGACTGGGCGATCTACGCGCTGTGGCTGTGGGGGCTCGTCGAATTGTTCATCGTGCCCGGCACCTCGGGCCACAACCGGTTCGGCCCCGACCCGCTCGCCGAGATCGAGGCCCCTTCCCCACCCGCAGCCTCCCCTGCGAAAAGCTGGGACCAGAGCCGCGAGCTCGAATTCGTGCCGCCGAGCGCTAGCCCACCCGGCGGCATGCATGTTAAGCGGGGCTCATGACCGATGCTCTTTCGATTGCCCGCGACCTCATCCGCTGCCCCTCGGTAACGCCGGCCGACGCCGGCGCGCTTGGCGTGCTTGAACAAGCGCTCAACGCAGCCGGCTTCACCTGCCACCGCGTGACCTTCAGCGAACCCGGCACCGCCGACGTCGACAATCTCTATGCGCGGATCGGCACTGAAGGGCCGCACATCACCTTCGCCGGCCATACCGACGTGGTGCCGCCCGGCGACGAGAGCGCCTGGAGCGTCGGTGCCTTTTCCGGCGAGGTGAAGGACGGTTTCCTACACGGCCGCGGCGCAGTCGACATGAAGGGCGGCATCGCCTGCTCGGTCGCCGCGGTGCTGGAGCATCTCGCCGCCAACGACGGCAAGCCGCGCACCGACGGGAAAGGTTCGATCTCGTTCCTGATCACCGGTGACGAGGAAGACGTCTCCATCAACGGCACCATCAAGCTGTTGAAGTGGGCCGCAGAGCGCGGCGAGAAGTTCGACCATTGCGTGCTCGGCGAGCCCTCGAATGTCGAGGCGCTCGGCGACACCATCAAGGTCGGCCGCCGCGGCTCGCAGTCGGGGACCCTTTATGTTGACGGCGTGCAGGGCCATGTCGCCTACCCGCATCGTGCGGCCAATCCGGTGCCGGATATTTCGCGACTGATCGTGGCGATCTCCGACGAGCCGCTCGACAATGGCAGCGCCCAGTTCCAGGCCTCCAATCTCGAATTCACCTCGGTGGACGTCGGCAACAAGGCGAACAACGTCATCCCCGGCGAGGCCCGCGCTAAATTCAACATCCGCTACAACGACAACCACACGCAGGCGAGCCTGCGCGAGCTGGTGGAGACGCGCCTGACCAAGGCGTGCGGCAACCGCATCAAGGCCCGCATCGTCTGGGAGCCTTCGAACTCCAACGTGTTCGTGACCAAGCCCGGCCCATTCACCGATCTCGCCGTGTCCGCGATCGAAGAGATCACGGGCCGCAAGCCGGAACTGTCGACGAGCGGCGGCACCTCGGATGCACGCTTCATCTCGAGCTATTGCCCCGTGATCGAGTTCGGCCTGGTCGGCCAGACCATGCACCAGGTCAACGAACGCGTGCCGGTGGTTGACCTGGAGAAGCTGACCAAGGTCTATCGCGGGATTTTGACGCGGTATTTTGGGTAGGCGCGTCGCCTCCACAAACACGGCTGTCATCGCCCGACTTGATCGGGCGATCCAGTATTCCAGAGATAGCAGTGATTGAGCCGGGAGGCCGCGGCGTACTGGATGCCCCGGTCAGGCCGGGGCATGACAGCGGCGGGGGTGGCGAGAGGGCGCGCGATCTCTACGGCTCACATCCCTCAATAATCCACCTTCATCAGATACAGCCCCTCCGGCGGCGCGACGATGCCGCAGGCGGCGCGGTTGCGGGCCTCCAGCGCTGCGGAGAGATCGTCCGCGGTCCAGCGGCCTTCGCCGACCCAGACCAGCGATCCCACCATCGAGCGCACCTGGCTGTGCAGGAACGAGCGCGCCGAGGTGACGATGACGATCTCGCGCCCATCGCGCAGCACGTCGAGCTGGTCGAGCGTCTTCTCCGGCGATTTGGCCTGGCACTCGGTGTCGCGAAACGTGGTGAAATCGTGCTTGCCGAGCAGGCGCTGCGCGGCCGCATGCATCGCATCCGCATCGAGCCGGCGCGGCACGCGCCAGGCATGGCCGACGTCGAGCGCGAGATTGGCGCGGGTGTTGACGACGCGGTAGCGGTAGTGCCGCTTCACGGCCGAGAAGCGCGCCTCGAACGTATCAGACACAATGTCGGCTTCGAGCACGGCGATCGGATGCGGGCGCAGATGCGCGTTGAGGCCATCGCGAAAGCGGCCCGGCGGAAACTGCTTCTCGATGTCGACATGCGCGACCTGGCCGCGCGCATGCACGCCGGCATCGGTGCGGCCCGCGCCATGGACCCGCAGGTCCGCGCCCGTCATCGCCTTCACCGCCGCTTCGAGCGCACCCTGCACCGAGGGCAGCGTCTCCTGCACCTGCCAGCCGAAAAACGGCGCGCCGTCGTATTCGATGGTGAGCTTGTAGCGGGGCATCAGGCCAGCCGCATCGGCGGCTTCACAGGCACGCCGCGCAGGAAGTCCGCGGCCTGCATCCGGCCCTTGCCCTCGCGCTGCAGCTCGATAATGCGGATCGCGCCTTCGCCGCAGGCAATCGTGAGCTGCTCGTCCAGCACCGCACCCGGCTCGCCCGAGCCTTTCGCCAGTTCGCAGCGCAAGATTTTGACACGCGCATTCTCAAGCTCGGCCCAGGCGCCGGGAAACGGCGACAGGCCGTGGATGTGGCGCAGCACCGCGCGCGCAGGCTTGCTCCAGTCGATCCGCGCCTCGGCCTTGTCGATCTTGGCGGCGTAGGTGACGCCGTCCTCGCTCTGCTTCTTGAGCTGGAGCCCGCCGCGATCGAGCGCGGCCATCGCGCGCACCATCAGATCGGCACCAAGCCGGGACAGGCGATCGTGCAGATCGATCGCGGTCATGCTGTCGGTAATGGCGAGACGCTCGGCCATGGCGACGTCGCCGGTGTCGAGGCCGACATCCATCTTCATCACCATCACGCCGCTCTCGGCGTCGCCCGCCATGATCGCGCGGTTGATGGGCGCGGCACCGCGCCAGCGCGGCAAGAGCGAAGCATGCAGATTGTAGCAGCCGAGCTTTGGCGCATCGAGGATCGCCTGCGGCAGGATCATGCCGTAGGCGACGACGACGGCGGCATCGGCATCAAAGGCGCTGAACTCGTCGAGCGCTTCCTGTGTCTTCAACGTCTTCGGCGTCAGCACGGGCACGCCGAGCTTTCGTGCGGCTTCCTCGACCGGAGTGGGCTGCATCTGCAGCCCGCGCCGCCCGCCCGGCTTCGGCGCGCGGGTATAGACGGCCACGATCTCGTGGCCATGCGCAACGAGCTCGAGCAGCGTCGGCACGGAGAAATCGGGCGTGCCCATGAAGATCAGGCGGAGGGGCATGACAAGGACTCGGTACGTTCCCTCCCCCCCTTGTGGGGGAGGGCTAGGGAGAGGGGTGCCACACGACGTGCTCTCTCGGTTTGAGCGCGGGCACTTTGCTTACGCTCCGCAAATCAAGAGCGCCTTTTGCTGGGCTACCCCTCTCCCCCACCCTCCCCCACAAGGGGGGAGGGAGCGCAGGGGAGTGTGGGGTAACACCAAAACTTACTCCGCGCGCTTGGCGGCTTTCTCGAACTTCTTGAGCACGCGGTCGCGCTTGAGCTTTGAGAGATAGTCGACGAACAGCACGCCGTTGAGATGGTCGATCTCGTGCTGGATGCAGGTGGCGTAGAGGCCTTCGGCGTCCTCTTCGTGCAGCTTGCCGTCGAGGTCGGTAAAGCGCACGCGCACCTTCGCCGGCCGTTCGACCTCCTCGTAATATTCGGGGATCGACAGACAGCCTTCCTCGTAGACCGACATATCCTCGGACGACGCGATGATCTCCGGATTGATGAAGACGCGCGGCTCCGGCTTGGTCTCGCCGTCCGGGTCGGGCTTGGCGAGGTCCATGGTGATCAGCCGCAGCGGCTGTGCGATCTGGATCGCCGCCAGGCCAATGCCGGGCGCGTCGTACATCGTCTCGAACATGTCGTCGGCAAGCTTGCGGATCTCCGGCGTGACCTTCTCGATCGGCTTGGAGACCAGACGCAGCTGCTTGTCGGGCAGGATGATGATTTCTCTGAGGGCCATGGCGGGCGATTTAAGCTGCGCGCGACAAGCGGTCAATGCGGCCGGGAACGCGTTAACGGTCCGCTAACCATAAAACTTCAGCTTTTGTTAACCATAAAAATCAGGGATCGGTTAACCACAAATGTTCGCTATTCGTTCGTGCACCCCGGCGAATCGGTTAGAAAGGCTGGCATGAACGAGATCATTTTCATGCTGGGCGACTGGCCGGTGCGCACCATTGATGCGCTGATCGGCTTCGGCGCCCTGGTCCTCATCCTGCTGATTGTCATTGCCATCGTGATCGCGCGCTCCGGACGGCGCGGCGCGGAACTCGCCATGGCCCATGCCATCCGTGCCGACGAGCTGGAGGAGCGCCTCAGTCAGGTCCTGCACGCCCAGAGCGAGGCCGCCGGCCGGGCCGACGCCATGACCCAGGCGCTGGCCGGCCGCCAGGCCGAGATGGCGCGGGCGGTCAACGAGCGGCTGGATTCGGTCACCCATCGGGTCGGCCAGTCCATGGAACATTCGACCCGCAACACCATGGAGAGCCTGCGCGCGCTGCACGAACGGCTCGGCATCATCGACAACGCGCACAAGAACCTCACCGACCTCACCACGCAGGTGACGACGTTGCGCGACGTGCTCGCCAACAAGCAGTCGCGCGGCGCGTTCGGGCAGGCTCGGATGGAGGCGATCGTCCAGGACGGCCTGCCGAAGGGGGCCTACGAATTCCAGTTCACGCTCTCGACCGGCAAGCGGCCCGATTGCGTCGTGTTCCTGCCCGACCAGCGGCCGCTCTGCATCGACGCGAAGTTTCCGCTGGAGGCGATGACCGCGCTGCACGATGCCCGCACCGACGAGGAGCGGCGAATGGCCACGCAGAGGCTGCGCGGCGACGTGATGAAGCATGTCAGCGACATCGCCGAAAAATACCTCGTCACCGGCGAGACCCAGGAGATGGCGCTGATGTTCGTGCCGTCGGAATCGGTCTACGCCGAGATCCACGACGGTTTCGACGACGTGATCCAGAAGGCCTATCGCGCCAAGGTCGTGCTGGTGTCGCCCTCGCTCTTGATGCTCGCGATCCAGGTGATGCAGCAGATCATGAAGGACGCGCGCATGCGCGATGCCGCCGACCAGATCCAGACCGAGGTGATCAAGCTCGGCGACGATCTGGGTCGTCTCAGGGATCGCGTGCTGAAATTGCAGAAGCATTTTGCCGACGCCAACGAGGACGTCCGCCAGATCCTGATCTCCGCCGACAAGATCGAAAAGCGCGCAGGCCGGATTGAGGAGCTCGATTTCAGCAAGACCGACGCGCCGGAAGGCCCGCGGCTGGTATCGACCGGCGCGCCGGAGCTGTTTCCAAGGAAGCTCCAGGCTGGGGAGTGATTCTGGGCCGTCATGGCCGGACTTGTCCCGGCCATGACGGCTTTTGTGGCCGAGGCATCGCCCCCAGAATCTGCTAACACCGTCCCATGACCGCACCCGACGCGACCTCGCCCGCCGCTGCATCCGCCCCTGCGACCTCCTGGCGCGACAGTCTGGCCGTTTACCTGCAACCGCGGGTGCTGATCGTGCTGTTCCTCGGCTTTTCGTCCGGGCTGCCGCTGGCGCTGTCGGGATCGACGCTCCTGGTGTGGATGCGCGAGGCAGGCGTCGATCTCAAGACCATCGGGCTGTTTGCGCTGGTCGGCACGCCCTACACGCTGAAATTCCTGTGGGCGCCGCTGGTGGACGCGCTGCATGTCCCGCTGTTCACGCAAGCCTTCGGGCGGCGGCGCGGCTGGCTGGTGTTTTCGCAGATACTGCTGATCATTTCGATCCTGCTGCTCGCGATGACCGATCCGGCACGTTCGCCGTTCTACGTCGCGCTCGGCGCCCTGCTGGTGGCGACGACGTCCTCGACGCAGGACATCGTGGTCGATGCCTTCCGCGTCGAGAGCCTGCCCGAGAGCGAGCAGGCCGCGGGCATGGCGGCCTATGTCGCGGCCTATCGCATCGGCATGCTGGTCTCGACCGCGGGTGCGCTGTTCATCGTCTCCGGCTTCGAGAGCACCGGCATCACGCGCACCTCGGCCTGGATGTGGGGCTATGTGGTCATGGCGGCGATGGTGCTGATCGGGACGATCACGGCATTGGTCGCGACCGAGCCCGAGCAATCGATGCGCGCGGAAGCTGCGACGCACGAAGAGACCGCGTTCACGCGCGTGCTCCACGCGGCAATCGGCGCCTTCTCGGAATTCCTGTCGCGCAAGGACGCGATCGCGGCGCTCGCCTTCGTCGTGCTGTTCAAGTTCACCGACGCGTTCTCCGGCACGATGACCGCGCCGTTCGTGATCGACCTCGGCTTCACCCGCAACGACTATGCGGCGATCGTGAAGGGCGTTGGCCTCGCTGCGACGCTGATCGGCGGCTTCGCCGGTGGTTTTGTCGCGCGGCGTTATTCGCTCGCGACCTCGCTCTGGATCGGCGGCGTGGTGCAGGCGCTGGCGAACCTCACCTTCTCCTGGCTCGCGATTGTCGGCACCAATCAGTGGGCACTGGCGCTCGCCATCTGCGCAGAGAATTTCACCAGCGCGATCGGCACCGTGATCTTCGTCGCCTATCTCTCGGCGCTGTGCCAGAACCCGCTGCACACGGCGACGCAATATGCGCTGCTCACCGCGCTTGCCGCGGTGGGGCGGACCTATCTGTCGTCAGGGGCGGGCTTCGTGGCGGCTGCGACCGGCTGGCCGCTGTTCTTCGTGATCTGCGTGCTGGTGGCGATCCCGAGCCTGGTGCTGCTCGTCTGGCTGCAGAAGCGCGGGCATTTTGAGGCGCTGGGGCCGGTGCGGATTTGACGGTCCCGTAGGGTGGGCAAAGCGAAGCGTGCCCACGGCATCCAAATCGTGGGCACGGCGCTTTGCGCCTTTGCCCACCTTACGGCACCTCGATTGCCGCTTCCTACTTCTTCACCAAGCTCCACTTCGTCACCACGGCCTCGCTCATCTGGCCGGGATCGCTGGCGCAGGCGATTTCGTCGACCTTGACCGAAATCTCCTTGCCGACGAACGATTTCAACTGCGTGGCCTGCGCGTCGTTGGAGGTGACGAGCTGGAAGGTTTCGGGTCCGGTTTCGAGATCGCACAGCCCGTTCGGCGCGGGCAGGCGGCGCGGCTCGGAGGTGATCTGGTACATCGCAACCCGCTTGCCGGCGTTCTTGGTGTCGCGAATCTTCATGGCGTTGAGTTCGCCCGAGAGCACCTCGCCGGCGCTGATCAGCTTGCCGGGCTTCGAGGGCGGCGGCGCCCCATCGTCCTCCTGCGGCGCGGCGATGGCCGGTGTCACCAGCAGCAGCATCGTCGCGACCAAAGCCGATCGTGTGGCGAAAAGTTTCGTCATGTCGTCCGTTCCGTCAAGTCTGGATGGAAATTCTCGTTTTGACGCGTTTTCTTCACGCGAACCGGTATCCACTTCGCTCGAAAACGCTCTAGAACAGGGTCCGCTGCCGCATGGCGGCCGATAGCGTGCCCTCATCGAGATAATCAAGCTCGCCACCGACCGGCACACCGTGCGCTAACCGGGTTACTTTTACGTTGGCGTCCTGAAGCAGGTCGGTGATGTAATGTGCGGTGGTCTGTCCGTCGACTGTCGCATTCAGCGCAAGAATGATCTCGTGCACCTCGGCCGCGTGGGCACGCGCGACCAGCGCATCGATGGTGAGGTCCTGCGGGCCGACGCCATCGAGCGGCGACAGGGTCGCGCCCAGCACGTGGTAGCGCCCCTGGGTCGCATTGGCCCGCTCCAGCGCCCAGAGATCGGCGACGTCGGCGACGACGACGATGATGGCGGGATCACGCTTCGGATCGGTGCAGACCGTGCAGGGATTCTGCGTGTCGATATTGCCGCAGGTCTTGCAGACCTGAACCTTGTCGAGCGCAACCTGCAGGGCTGACGACAGCGGCATCATCAGCGCTTCGCGCTTCTTGATCAGATGCAGCGCGGCGCGCCGCGCGGAGCGCGGGCCCAGACCCGGCAGCCGCGCGAGAAGCTGGACCAGCCGCTCGATTTCGGGACCTGCAACCGCGCCCATGTTACTGGCCGAACAGCCCCGGCGGCAGGCCGAGCCCGCCGGTGAGCGACTGCATCTTCTCCTGCATCGCGGTCTCCGCCTTGCGGCGGGCATCGCCGAGCGCGGTGACGAGCAGGTCTTCCAGCACCTCGCGCTCCTCGGCCTTCATCAGCGAGGGGTCGATCTTGATGCCCTTGACGTCCATCTTCGCGGTCATGCGCACGGCGACGAGGCCGCCGCCGGAGATGCCCTCGACCTCTACGTTGGCGAGTTGCTCCTGCATCTCCTGCATCTTGGATTGCAGCTGCGCTGCCTGCTTCATCATGCCGAGGAAATCAGCCATGGGTTTTCGTCCTTGGAAAAAATGGTTCTAGAGATCGTCGTCGGCGTCGGAACCGTCGGGCGGATCGTCAGAGCCATAGTCGGCGTTAATATTGGATTCCGGCGTCTCGGGGGCAAGCCTGCGGACCTCGACGACCTTCGCACCGGGGAAGCGCGACAGCACCTCCTGCACGCGCGGATCGGCCTCGGCGTTGCGTGCATGTTCCTGCTTGGCGGCCTGGCTCACCGAGCGCAGCGTCGCCTGGCCCTGCTCGTTGGACACGATGATGGTCCAGCGCCGCCCGGTCCACTGCTCGAACTTGCGCGCGAGCTCGGAGATCATCGTTTTCGACGCGTTCGGCTCGAGCGCGACCTCCAGCCGGCCCTCCTCGAAACGAACGAGGCGCATGTCGCCTTCGAGCGCGCCCTTGGTCATGAGGTCCCGCTTCTGCCCGGCAAGCGCGACGAGCTGGGTAAAGCTGGTGATGCGCAGCTGGGGTGCGGCCGCCTGCGGGTCCGGCGCGGGGGCCGCCATCTGCGGCCGGGCACCGCCGCCGAACGCAGTCGGCGACGAGGTCGGCATGCGAACCGGCGCAGCAGAGGTAACGGACGCCGCGGAGGCCATCGGGGCCGCCGGCGCGCCGCTGCGCGCAGCACCGCCGCCGCCCACGACCGGCGAACCGCCGCCGTTCTGCTCCAGCATCCTGATCGCCTCATCCGGCGTCGGCAGGTCGGCGACATAGGCGATGCGCACCAGCACCATCTCGGCGGCCGCAGCCGGCCGCGTCGCGGCCTGCACCTCGGTGATGCCCTTGAGCAGCATCTGCCACATCCGCGACAGCACGCGCATCGAGATCTTCGAGGCGAAATCCTTCGCGCGCACGCGCTCGGTCTCGCCATAGGCGACGTTGTCGGCGGTCGCCGGCACGATCTTCACGCGGGTGACGAAATTGACAAACTCGGCGAGGTCCGAGAGCACGACGATCGGGTCGGCACCGACATCGTACTGGTCGCGGAACTCCTTGAAGGCGCTCGCGATGTCACCACGCGCCAGCGAATCGAAGAGGTCGATGACGCGGGTGCGGTCGGCAAGGCCCAGCATCTGCCTGACCGCATCGGCCTTCACCTGGCCCGCCGCATGCGCGATGGCCTGGTCGAGCAGCGACAGCGAATCGCGCACCGAGCCTTCCGCGGCGCGCGCGATGATGCCGAGCGCCTCGGGCTCGATCTCGACGCTTTCCTTCGCGGCGATGTTGGCGAGATGCTTCATCAGCACATCGGCCTCGACGCGGCGAAGATCAAAACGCTGGCAGCGCGACAGCACCGTGACCGGAACCTTGCGGATCTCGGTCGTGGCGAACACGAACTTGGCGTGCTCCGGCGGTTCCTCCAGCGTCTTCAGGAAGGCGTTGAACGCCGCCGTCGACAGCATGTGGACTTCGTCGATGATGTAGACCTTGTAGCGGGCGCTGGCCGGCGCGTAGCGCACGCTGTCATTGATCTGGCGGACGTCGTCGACGCCGGTATGCGAGGCCGCGTCCATCTCCAGCACGTCCATGTGCCGGCTTTCCATGATCGCCTGGCAATGCACGCCGAGCGTCGGCATGTGGATGGTCGGGCCCTTCACCGAGCCGTCCGGCATCTCGTAGTTGAGCGCACGGGCCAGAATACGCGCAGTGGTGGTCTTGCCGACACCGCGGACGCCGGTGAGGATCCAGGCCTGCGGAATGCGCCCGGTCTCGAACGCATTGGAGACGGTGCGGACCACGGCCTCCTGGCCGATCAGATCGTCGAAAGAAGAGGGACGGTATTTGCGCGCCAGCACCCGGTACGGTGCGTTGCCGGCCTGGCCGGCGCTGTCGGGATTTGGAGGGTCGCCAGCGTCGGTCATCGGTCAATCCGCAATGGAATGTCTCTCGGCTGGCTTTTGCGGACAGGAGCGCGCTGGCGGGAAGCCCGCCGGCGCAATTCGCTCGAAAAAACAGGTAGGAGACTGACGAGCGACCCGATCCGGACCTCGTTAGGGCTGCTTCCTTCCGGACCTGACCCGGTTGGCGAGTGGCTCGTCCACCGCCAATCTCCCGGTCCCTATTTGGGGCCAAAAGGTCGGGAAAGCAAGCGGGTATCACTTTGACCAGCTTGATCTTGCCCAGCATCCGGGCAATTCCTGACCTGCCCAGCCGATAGGCTGTGCTTTCACAGCCTCCGTCGCCTTGGTAAGAACGCGTGGCGGAACTCCACCTAACCAGAAAAGCGATTGATCCCAATGGTTACACGTCGTGATGTTGCATCGATTGTCGGACTTGGTGCCCTTGGCGCGGCGACCGCGAGCGCGCTGGCGTCTCCGGCCGTGGCCCAGGCGGCCGATCCCAACGAATCGACCTTTGCCCGCATCCGCCGCACCAAGAAGATGCGGATCGGCGCGGTCGGCGGCGGCGCGCCCTATTACATGAAGGACCTCGCCAGCGGCCAGTGGAAGGGCTTTTACGTCGACATCGCCAAGGCGCTTGCCGACGACATGGAAGCCGAGCTCGAGATCACCGAAACCACCTGGGGCAATTCGGTGCTCGATCTGCAGTCCAACAAGATCGACATCTTCTTCGGCCTCAACCCGACCCCGAAGCGCGCGCTGGTGGTCGATTTCTCGGTGCCGGTCTTCAACAACGCCTTCGGCATCCTCTGCAAGAAGGACTTCAAGCCGAAGAGCTGGGCCGAGTTGAACTCGCCCGACGTCAAGATCGCGGTCGACCAGGGCTCCTCGCACGACCAGGTCGTCAGCCGCCTGACGCCGAAGGCGCAGATCTCGCGGCTGAAGACCGCCGACGACGCCACCGCCGCGCTGCAGACCGGCCGCGTCGATGCGCAGTGCCTGATCACCATGCTGTCGCTGACGGTGCTGAAGAAGAACCCCTCGCTCGGCCAGTTCGTGCTGCCGACGCCGATCTTCGCCACGACGTCGAATGCCGGCTTCCGCCGCGAGAACGACAAGACCTTCCGCGACTACGTCAACACCTGGATCGACTTCAACAAGGGCCTCGGCTTCATCCGCAACGCGATCATCACCAACATGGAGCTGGTGGGCGTGACCGAAGCGGACATTCCGCCGGGCGTTTCGCTGTAAGGCATGATGAGCTTGGGTCGAGCTCTGTCGGCGCGCTCCGCTTCTCTCCCTCTCCCGCTTGCGGGAGAGGGTCGGGGTGAGGGTGCCTCCGCTGGCAAGACTCCCCCAGAGGAAAGAGCCCTCACCCGCATCGCATCTTCGATGCGACGCGACCTCTCCCGCAAGCGGGAGAGGTGAAGCAAGAAAGCACGCATGTATCAGTGGGACTTCGGCATCCTCTGGAGCTATCGCTGGCTCTTTCTCAACGGGCTTGGCGTCACCGTCGGCTTCACGGTGGTCATCGTGCTGCTCGGCCTTGTGTTCGGCCTGTTCGGGGCGTTCGGCAGCCTGTCGCGGTTCAAGGCGGTGCGCCTGGTCGCCCTCACCTTCATCGAAGCGTTTCGCTGCACGCCGATCCTGGTGCAGTTGATCTGGTTCTACTACGCGCTGCCGATCCTCGCAGGTGTCGAGATGACGCCGATCACGGCCTCGGCGCTGGCGCTCTCGCTCTATGGCGGCTCGTTCTATTCGGAGATCATCCGCGGCGGCATTATCTCGATCGACAAGGGCCAGTCGGAAGCCGGCGCCGCGCTCGGCATGACGCCGGGGCAGAGCATGCGGCGCATCGTCCTGCCGCAGGCGATCAAGCGCATGATCCCCGCGCTGATGAACCAATCGATCATCCAGTTCAAGAACACCTCGCTGGTCTCGGTGCTCGCGGTGCCTGACCTCGTCTATCAGAGTCAGGTCGCGGCGCATGACAGCTACCGGCCGCTGGAAACCTACACCGCGGTTGCGATCGCCTATGCCGCGATCCTGATCCCGCTCACCATCATCGTCCGCCGCGGCGAGAAGCGACTGGCGGTCAGCGAATGAGCGACACCTCAAAAATCGAGATCCGTGGCCTGCGCAAGAGCTTTGGCAGCAACGAGGTCCTGAAGAACATCAATCTCGACGTCGCCAAGGGCGGTGTCGTGGCGCTGATCGGGCCATCCGGCTCGGGAAAATCGACGCTGCTCCGCTGCATCAATCTCCTGGTCGTGCCCGACGGCGGCAGCGTCCGCGTCGGCGACACGCGCTTTGCGTTCGGTGACGGCTCAAAGCTTCCCGACGTGAAGACACTGGCAAAATTCCGCGCCACCACCGGCATGGTGTTTCAGCACTTCAACCTGTTCCCGCATATGACGACGCTCCAGAACGTGATGGAGGGACCGGTCACGGTGCGGCGCATGGCCAAGGCCGACGCCGAGAAGCTCGCGCGGGCGCAGCTCGCCAAGGTCGGGCTTGCCGAGAAGGCCGACCAATATCCGGCGACGCTCTCCGGCGGCCAGAAGCAGCGCGTCGCGATCGCACGCGCGCTCGCGATGGAGCCGGATGTGATGCTGTTCGACGAGGCAACGTCGGCGCTCGATCCGGAGCTCGTCGGCGAGGTGCTGAACGTGATCCAGCAGCTGGCCTCCGAAGGCATGACCATGGTGATCGTGACCCACGAGATCGCCTTTGCCCGCGAAGTCGCCGACCGCCTGATCTTCATGCGCGACGGTGTCGTGGTCGAGGAAGGCCCGGCGCGGCAGGTGATCGACAATCCGCAGGAAGCCGCGACGCGCGCCTTCCTGAGCCATTTCCACCGCACCGGCGCGCTGCCGCCGGCCACCACAGCATCCTGATGCCTGATATTGACCGCGCCTATCTCGTCACCGGGGCCGCCAGCGGCATCGGTCGCGCCACGGCAAAATTGCTCGCGGCGCCGGGCGTCGCACTTCTGCTGCACACGCGCTCGAACGCGGAAGGTCTCGACGCCACGGCGGCGGAGGCGCAAGCGAACGGCGCTGTAGTCGCAAAATGTCTCGGCGATCTCGCCGAGGAAGCGGCTGTCACCGACGCGCTCGGCGCCACGCAACGCGCCTTTGGCCGGCTGGACGGATTGATCCTGGTCGGCGGCCACGCCCGCCGCGGCAGCGCGATCGGTACGCCGACGGATCAGTTTCGGCAAGCGATGGACGAGTCCGCATTGGCCTTCACGCGGATGGTCGATGCCGCGCTGCCACTGTTGCGCGCCGGGAATGATCCACGCATCGTTGCAGTGTCGTCGTTCGTCGCGCACGCGATCCGGCCCGAGTTCGCGCCCTTCGCGGCCACCGCTGCGAGCCGCTCCGCGCTGGAAGCACTCGTGCGCCTGACCGCCGTTGAGCTCGCCAGGGATGGCATCACCGTCAACGCAGTCGCGCCGGGCCTCATCGTCAAGGACAAGCCGAGCGAAAGCAGGCTGTCGCCCGAGCAGATCGCAGCGACCGAGGCGCTGATTCCGGTGCGTCGCCGCGGGCGGCCGGAGGAAGTCGCCGAGATCATCGCCTTCCTGGCGTCCCCGAAAGCATCCTACGTCACCGGCCAGGTCTGGCACGTCAATGGAGGCCTGACATGACCGAAGCAACCGTCGAACGTCTCCGCCTGTTCCTGATCGAGAGCCCGATCAAGATGGCGCGCCTGCAGGGCGTCGGCAACGTCAAGGGCACGGTGAAGCGCGTGCTGATCGAGCTCACCTCGAGCGACGGCGTGGTCGGCTGGGGTGAGGCGGCGCCGTGGGAGGTGTTCACGGGAACGCCGGAAGCGGCATTCGCCGCGCTCAATATCTATCTGCGGCCGATCCTGCTCGGCAAACCTGTGCGCCGCATCCGCGCGCTGATGACAGAGCTCGACCGCGCACTGGTCGGCCACGCAGAAGCAAAAGTCGCGATCGAGATGGCATTACTCGATATTGTCGGCAAATCCTCGGGCTTGTCGGTCGCCGATCTCCTCGGCGGCCGCGTGCGCGACACCATTCCGTTGTCGTTCTCGATCGCGGATCCGGATTTCGCCGCCGATCTGGAACGCATGCGCAAGATGGTTCCGGACGGGAACGTCATCTACAAGGTCAAGACCGGCGTAAAGCCACATCGCGAGGACCTCGATCATCTCGCGGCGATCCGCAAGGAGTTTGGCGACAAGGTCGACCTTCGCGTCGACTACAACCAGGCGCTGGCGCCGTTCGGCGCCATCAAGATCCTGCGTGACGTCGAGGAATTCTCGCCGACCTTCATCGAGCAGCCGGTGCCGCGCAAATTTCTCGACGTGATGGCGCAGCTCACCGCGGCACTGGAAACACCGGTGCTCGCCGACGAAAGCTGTTTCGACCGCCGCGACATGATGGAGGTGGTGCGCCGCGAGGCGGCCGATGCCGTCTCGATCAAGCTGATGAAGGCCGGCGGCCTGTTCGAGGCGCAGGCGATCATGGCGATCGCAGACATCGCCGGCCTGCCCGGCTATGGCGGCACACTATGGGAGGGCGGTATCGGTCTTGCCGCCGGCACGCAGCTGATCGCGGCGACACCGGGTATCTCGCTCGGCTGCGAGTTCTACATGCCGCATCATGTGCTGACCGAGGACGTGCTCGAGGAGCGCGTCGCCAACCGCGCAGGTCACGTTGTCGTGCCCGATGGCCCCGGCCTTGGCATCCGTGTCAGCGAAGCTTCGATCCGCGCCAATGCGCGGGTGCTGGCGGAGGCGTAAGACGGCGCCACAACCTCGCGTCGTCCCGGGCAAGCGTCAGCGCAGACCCGGGACCCATCACCACAGGGAGTGGTTGTGGCGCGAGCTGGTAACCGCGAGTCATCGCAAAACGTCTCCCTGTGGCTATGGGTCCCGGATCGGCGCTCCGCTTCGCTGCGCTTGTCCGGGACGACAGCGGAGCATGCCGCCCCCGCGGCTCCGATCCTTCCCCTCCGGGAATCGGTATCGTATGGTTCGGCCCAACACGCCCGACCTCATCGGGCATTCTGGAAACACCTATGTCCGATCCCGCCTGGTCGCTGCACTCCCGCCTGAAAGAGGACACCATCGATATCGGAGATCTGCCGCTGTCGAAGGTGCTCGTCATCAAGGACGCGCATTATCCTTGGCTGCTGCTGGTGCCGCGGCGCGCCGATGCGGTCGAGATCATCGATCTCGACGAGGTCCAGCAGGCGCAATTGATGACCGAGATCTCCCGCGTCTCGCGCGCGCTGAAGGAGATCACCAAATGCGACAAGCTCAATGTCGCCGCGCTCGGCAATCTCGTGCCGCAGCTTCACGTTCACATCATCGCGCGCCGCACCGGTGACGCCGCCTGGCCGCGGCCGGTCTGGGGTGTGATGCCGCCGCTCGCGCATGACGCCACTGAAGTACAGAATTTCATCAGCGCACTTCGCCGAAAAATCTGGTTGGGTTGAAAGAACAAGAAATGTCAGCATTCGACTCGTTTCCGCTCGGGCAGCCGGCCTTCGTCACCAACATCCTCGACCGCGCCGCGCATCTGCGCCGCGATGACGAAAAACTGTTCGCGATGGAGCAGAAGCCGTCGTCGCGCGCCTATGTCGTCTACCGCGACTCGCTGCTGGTGAAGCGCGACGGCGACAAGACCCGCGCGCTGCTGTCGATCGACGAGGCGCTGAAATGCGGCGCCAATCCCGGCACGATCTTTCTGGGGCTGCGCGACGACGCGGCGATCTTCGGCATGGGCCTCGCACAGGCCGCCGCCGAGAAGCTGATCGGCCGCGAGGACTTTACCGTCACCGAGTTGCGCGGCATGGCGATGCAGGGGGCGATTCCGCCCGAGGAGCTGTCGGCGATCGCGATGGCGAAGTCGATGGTCAGCTGGCACCAGCGCCACGGCTATTGCGCCAATTGCGGCACCCGCAGCGCGATGAAGGAAGGCGGTTGGAAGCGCGATTGCCCGGCCTGCAAGGCCGAGCATTTTCCGCGCACCGATCCCGTCGTGATCATGCTGGTGGCGTCCGGCGAAAAGTGTCTGCTCGGCCGCCAGAAGCAGTTTCCGCCGGGCATGTATTCCTGCCTGGCCGGCTTCGTCGAAGCCGCCGAGACCATCGAGGACGCGGTGCGCCGCGAGATCCTCGAGGAATCCGGCATTCGCTGCACCGACGTGCAGTATTACATGACGCAGCCCTGGCCCTATCCGTCGTCGCTGATGATCGGCTGCAGCGCACGTGCGCTGAACGAGGACGTCGTCGTCGATCATTCCGAGCTCGAGGATGCACGCTGGTTCACGCGCGAGGAGGCGGCGCTGATGCTGAAGCGCACGCATCCGGACGGGCTCGCCGGCCCGCACCCCTTCGCGATCGCGCATCATCTGCTCGGCCGCTGGGTGCACGACAAGAGCTGACCGCCGATGGCGCTCTCCGAGATCGCGCCGCGCATCCTCTGCATCGGCATTCCCGTGCGCGACCTGACCTTTCGGGTCGAGGCGGTGCCGGAGCGCGGCAGCAAGGCCAATGCCACGCATCTTGCCGAGATCTGCGGCGGCAATGCGCTCAATGCCGCGATCGCGATGGCGCGGCTCGGTGGTCGCATCGCGTTTGCCGGGCCGATGGGCGATGCGCGGGAGACGTCGAGCAGCTTCATCCTCGAGCGGATGGCCGCCGAGGGCATCGACGTCGGGCATATCGTGCGCATGAGGGATGCGGCCACGCCCGTCTCCGCGATCATCATCGACGCGACTGGCGAACGAACGCTGACGATCTATCGCGATCCCGCGCTGTGGGCCGTGACGCTATCGGATGCCGACGAACTCCTCGCCGATTGTCAGGCTGTCCTCGTCGAAAGCCGTTGCGGCACCTTCTGCATCGATCTCTGCATTGAAGCACGCCGGCGCGGCATTCCCGTCATCGTCGGCGTCGACCGCGCGATGGCGCTCACCGACGGTCTGCTCACGGCCGCCTCGCATCTCTTGTTTTCCAGCGAGCAGGTCCAGGAGACCGCGGGCGTCGCTGACGACGGCGAGGCCTTGAAGCGGCTGGCCGGGCTGACGCCTGCCTTCCTCGCCGCCACTCGCGGCCCGCGCGGCACGATCTGGCTGAACGAGGCGGGCACGCTGGAGGAAACCCCGGCTTTTCCGGTCGACGCCGTCGATACGCTCGGCGCCGGCGACGTCTTCCACGGCGCCTTCACGCTTGGGCTTGCCGAGGGCAGCGGCGTGCAGGAGGCGCTGCGATTCGCCGCGGCCGCCGCAGCCCTGAAATGCACCCGCCATGGCGGCGGCCCGGCCGCGCCGCAACGCATTGAAGTTGAAGGGTTTTTACGAGACAGGCATTAGAGCCATTCTGACTTCCCGCCGAGATTATGGGCTTGCGATAGAAGATTTTCCTCTATATGACGGAATTCAGCCCTCATATTGGAACAAAGTTCTTCAAATGACCGACGTCGCTGTCCAACTCCCCGAGACCAGCCGCCGCCTCGACGCCATCGACCGCAAGATCCTGATGGTACTCCAGGAGGATGCCTCCCTGTCCGTTGCCGAAATCGGCGACCGCGTCGGGCTGTCCTCGACTCCCTGCTGGAAGCGCATCCAGCGCCTGGAGGCCGATGGCGTCATCCTGAAGCGGGTGGCGCTGGTCGACCAGAACAAGATCGGGCTCGGCATCTCCGTGTTCGTCTCGGTGGAGAGCTCCGATCATTCCGACGCCTGGCTCAAGAAGTTCGCCGAGGCCGTCAGCGCCATGCCCGAGGTGATGGAATTCTACCGCATGGCCGGCGACGTCGATTACATGCTGCGCGTCGTGGTCGCGGACATGCAGGCCTATGACATCTTCTACAAGAAGCTGATCAGCGCCGTGCCGCTGAAGAACGTCACCTCGCGCTTCGCGATGGAGAAGATCAAGTCGGTCACCGCGCTGCCGATCCCGGCCGTGGTCGCGGCGTAAATCCGGCGTTCAGCTCCGGACCCCATCAATTCGAATCAGCGGCAAAGCGCCGCTGATTTCCGTTCGACTCCAATTCCTCGCCCGATTCGGCACCTCGGTAAGCAAGCATTTACCGAGAATTAGGTCCGTTCGCCTATTGTCGCGCCATGGAGGGGAGAACGGCGAATCCGTCCCGGCGGTGGCCCGCCTGGGCAAATGCGACTGCATTGCTGGTCGCAGGCTGGATCGCGCTGGCTATCCTCACCCTACAGGTTCGTCCGGGTGCGACTGTTGTCGCGGTTGCGTTTCCGCCCTGGTGGAGCACGCAACAGGTTTTTCAGGCTGCGGGATCCGCGCAAGCGGCGATCGTCGGGGCAACCGCCCTTCCCACTCTCCTCGTCGTCCGCCCGGATGACCATGACGGACTGACCCGCCTGCATGATGCCGGCGCATGGTTCGTGATGGACGCGCAAGCGGTCTCAGCATGTTTCGGTAGGTAGCCTTTTGGCGTGGAGCCATTCGGCTCGCAGTCCTGGAGAGGATGAGATGGTTGTCGAGAACGACGGACTGGAATCGCTGCGTCAGACCACCAGCAGAATTCTCGTCGCGGTGCTCTGGTTGCACGTGCCGATCAGCGTGACGGTCGGCCTTGCACTCGGCAAGGCCTGGCTCATCCCCGCAATCTTCATGGCGATCTTCGCGCTCGTCGCGACCCTGTCCTGGCGCATGTCGGGCAATGGCCTCTCCACGCGTCTGGTGTTCTCCGTCGCACTGATGAGCGGCGTGTCGATGTTCACCTGGCAGTTCGAGGGACATCCCTGGCAGATCGACATGCACATGTACTTCTTCGCGGCGCTGGCCTGCACGGTCGCCTATTGCGATTACCGGCCGATCGTCGCCGCAACGGTTGCGGTCGCGCTGCATCACATCGCGCTGAACTTCCTGCTGCCCGCGGCGATCTATCCCGGCGGCTCGGATTTCGGCCGCGTCGTGCTGCATGCGGTGATCCTGCTGATCGAGGCCGGCGTGCTGATCGCGCTGGCGCACAAGCTCCAGGAGTTGTTCGAGACGACGGCGGTGAAGACCGCCGAGGCGCAGACCGCGATGGCCGCGGAAGCGCGCGCCAACCAGGAGCGCGGCGAGGTCGAGCAGCGCGCCAAGCAGGACCGTGAAGCGGCCAAGCAGCGGCTTGCGACCAATTTCGAACGCAGCATCGGCGGCATCGTCGAAGCGGTGGCGATCGCAGCCGGCGAAGTCCAGCATCTGTCGTCCGCGATGAGCAGCAACAGCGCCGACACGGCACGTCAGACCGCAGCCGCGGCTGCAGCCTCGACCCGCGCCTCGGGCAACGTCGAGACGGTGGCCGCCGCGACCGAGGAATTGACCGCATCGGTCACCAGCATCACGCAGCAGGTCGCCCGCTCCGCCGAGATCGCCGCGCGTGCCGCGGACGAAGCGCGCCGCACCAATCAGGTGGTCGAGGGGCTCGCCAGCGGCACGCAGAAGATCGGCGAGGTCGTCACGCTGATCCAGAACATCGCGAGCCAGACCAATCTACTCGCGCTGAACGCCACCATCGAGGCGGCGCGCGCCGGCGAGCACGGCAAGGGTTTTGCTGTGGTCGCAAGCGAAGTGAAGGCGCTGGCGAACCAGACCGCAAAAGCCACCGAGGAAATCTCGGCGCAGGTGCAGAACATCCAGAGCGCCACCAGCGATGCCGTCAACGCCATCCAGGCGATCGGTGCGACCATCGCCGAGATCGACGAGATCTCCGGCCAGATCTCGACCGCAGTCGATCAGCAGGGCCTGGCAACGCGCGAGATCGCCGGCAGTCTGCAGCAGGCCGCCACCGGCACCCGTGAGGTCAACGACAACATCACGAGCGTCAGCAAGGCCTCCAACGAAACGGGCGCGGCCGCCTCGAAGATGCACCAGGCCGCCGCCGGACTGTCCTCGCAGTCCGAGCGCCTCAAGGCCGAAGTGGATGGTTTCCTGGGGTCGCTGCGGACGGCGTGAGTCTCGCTTGAAAAGCGCTGTCATCGCCCGGCTTGACCGGGCGATCCAGTACTCCGAGACGCCTGTGATTCACCGAGAAGCCGCGGCGTACTGGATTCCCCGCTTTCGCGGGGAATGACAGCGCAGCATACGGCAAGCGCAGACGCGCGCCTCAAATCTTCTGATTGTACTCGCCGACTTCGGGATGGGTGCGCAGCACGCTGTTCACCATCTCGAACATGTCGTGCATGCGCTGCTCGGAGACCGGGCTCTCGACCACGACCACGAGCTCCGGCTTGTTCGAGGACGCGCGCACCAGGCCCCAGCTGCCGTCCTCCACCGTGACGCGCACGCCGTTGACGGTGACGAGGTCGCGGATCGACTGTCCCCCGATCTTGGCGCCCTTGGCCTGCAGGCCTTCGAAGTGCTTCACCACCTGGTCGATGACGCCGTACTTGGTCTCGTCGGCGCAATGCGGCGACATGGTCGGCGAAGACCAGGTCTTCGGCAGCGCATCCTTCAGATCGGCCATCGACTTGCCGGGCGCGCGGTCGAGCATGTCGCAGATCGCGATCGCCGAGACGAGGCCATCGTCATAGCCGCGTCCATACGGCTTGTTGAAGAAGAAGTGGCCGGACTTCTCGAAACCCGCGAGCGCGCCGGTCTCGTTGGTGCGGCGCTTCATGTAGGAATGGCCGGTTTTCCAATAGGCGGTCCTGGCGCCCTGCTTCTGCAGAACGGGATCGGTGATGAACAGGCCGGTCGACTTCACGTCGACGATGAACTGCGCATCCTTGTGGATCGCCGACATGTCGCGCGCCAGCATCACGCCGACCTTGTCGGCGAAGATCTCCTCGCCGGTGTTGTCGACGACGCCGCAGCGATCGCCGTCACCGTCGAAGCCAAGGCCGACATCGGCCTTGTGATGCAGCACCGCGTCGCGGATCGCATGCAGCATCTCCATGTCTTCCGGATTCGGATTGTATTTCGGGAAGGTGTGATCGAGCTCGGTGTCGAGCGGGATCACCTCGCAACCGATCGCTTCCAGCACCTGCGGCGCGAATGCGCCGGCCGTGCCGTTGCCACAGGCCGCGACGACCTTGAGCTTGCGCTTGAGCTTCGGACGATTGGTGAGGTCGGCGATGTAGCGCGCGGGGTAATTCTCGTGGAACTGGTAGGCGCCGCCGGCCTTGTTCTTGAAATCGGCGTTGAGCACGATCTCCTTCAGCCGCGTCATCTCGTCGGGGCCGAAGGTCAGCGGGCGGTTGGCGCCCATCTTCACGCCGGTCCAGCCATTGTCGTTGTGCGAGGCCGTCACCATGGCGACGCAGGGCACGTCGAGATCGAACTGCGCGAAATAGGCCATCGGCGTCACCGCAAGGCCGATGTCGTGCACCTTGCAGCCCGCCGCCATCAGGCCGGAGATCAGCGCATATTTGATCGAAGCCGAATAGCCGCGGAAATCATGGCCGGTCACGATCTCCTGTTTGACGCCGAGCTCCGCGATCAGAGCGCCCAGCCCCATGCCGAGCGCCTGCACGCCCATGAGGTTGATTTCCTTCTGGAACAACCAGCGCGCGTCGTATTCGCGAAAACCGGTGGGCTTCACCATCGGCTCGGATTCGAAGGCGTAGGTGTTTGGCAACAAGACGGATTTCGGCTTGGGAAACATTGAGACAATCTCGTGAAAAGGGCAGGATTTGGTGCAGCCTTAGCGAATGCCGGGCCGCAGCGGAAGGCGGGAATGAAGGCTTATGGCCGATAATTGCGGCAGTTTGGTAACGGAAAAGCGCGGCCGGGCGCGCGACCTTCCGCTTGGGGCCGTCCCAGGAAATTCGTGCGAATGGCGGTTCGTCAGTGCGACAAGGCGCTTTTACTGCTGCAGCACCATCTGCCCGTTGGCGTATTCGAAACGCTTCAGGCGGGACAGGAAGGAGAGGCCAAGCAGATTCTCGGACAACGCTTCATCCGGCAGCACCATGGCATCGACGTCGCGCACGATGAGGCCGCCGACATCCAGCATGGCGATGCGGGTGCGCGCGGCCTTGATAGTGCCGTTGGCGGTGGTGACGGTGGCGTTGTAGTCGCTGCGCGAAGGACGCAGTCCGAAGCGGGCGGCCGAGGTTTCGTTCAGCGCCACCACGGAGGCGCCGGTGTCGACCATGAAGCCGATGCGCTGGCCGTCGATGCGGCCTTCGGTCTGGAAGTGGCCACGGCCATCGCGGGGAATGTTGAGGCTGCGGCCGCCGACCGGCGCCACGGTGGCAACCGCGACCGTCGTCTGCGGCGCCGACGTGGCGGAGGCGGAGCTCATCTTGTCCGCCATCTGCGCCATGAAAGTGCCGAGGCCGATCATGACGGCCGCGATGATCATAATATTACGCATCACACCACTTCCGAGCCGGAACGCTCGATTTCACCACGCGGCACGCCCGTTCGCGAGCGACGCCGCGGCCGAGCCGGTGCTATTTTGACGAAAAGGATGAGCGTACGGTTAATGCGACCCGTCCTCATCCTGAGGAGCCCGCTGAAAGCGGGCGTCTCGAAGGATGGCCACGGGCGAGAGCTGGGCCTGCATGGTTCGAGACGCGCGTTCCGCGCTCCTCACCATGAGGGTCGACACTTTCACGTCCCGCGCGGCTTGACCCGCCGGGTGGGCAGCGCGCTTGCCGGATCTTCGGGCCAGGGATGGCGGGGATAGCGGCCGCGCATGTCGGAGCGGACCGCAGCGTAACTGCCGCGCCAAAAACCGGGGAGATCGCGCGTCACCTGCACCGGGCGTTGCGCCGGCGACAGCAATTCCAGCACCAGCGGCACCTTGCCGGCAGCGATCGACGGATGGGTGTTGAGGCCGAACAATTCCTGGAGGCGCACCGCGATGGTCGGCCCCTGCTCGGCCTCGTAGTCGATCGCGAGCACGCTTCCCGTGGGCGCCTCGAAATGCGTCGGCGCCTCGCGGTCGAGCCGCGCGCGCATCTCCCACGGCAACAGCGCCATCAGCGCATCGGAGAGATCGCCGGCGGAGATATCCTTCAGCGCGATCTTGTCGTAGAGCGCCGGCACCAGCCAGTCGTCGCGCCGCGCGACCAACCCGTCGTTGGAGAGATCGGGCCAGCTGTCGCCTTCCGCCTTGCGCAGGAACATCACGCGGTCGCGCCATTGCTTTGCGGCCTTCGACCAGGGCAACCGATCGAGGCCGGCGGCGATCAGCCCGTCGGCGAAGATGCGCGCGGTGTCTTCGGAGGGCGACACGGCAAGCGTGGCCTCGGACAGCGTGATCGCATGCAGCACGCGCTTGCGCCGCGCGCGTAGCGCCATCGCGCCGCGGTCGAAGGAGATCTCGTCGGCCGTGTCGATATGCTCGGCAAAATGCCGCTCGATGTCGTCCTCGGCGATTTGGGCCGCGAGCAGGATGCGGCCGCTCGCAGCCGTCCCCGTCATCTCGCCGATCGCGATATAGGGCGCGCGGGCGAGCGAGGACGTCTGCTCCACCGCGGCGCCACGGCCGTTGGCAAGCACAAAGCTGCCATTGCCGCGGTTGCGCGCGACCCGATCCGGAAACGCATAGGCGAGCATCAAGCCGGTCGAGAGATCCTCCTGCTGTCCCGGCTTCTCGGACGCCGCGACCTGCGAGGCCCAGCGCCGCGCCAGATCGCGCGCGCTTGCCGCCCGCGGCGAACGGTCGCGGCGAAACTGGTCGCGCCGGTGCTCGAGATCGGCGCTGTCGCCGCCGAGTCCACGCTCGGTGAGAATGGCCGCGATCTCGGCGGCTTCTTCGCCGCTGCCTGCACGATGCGAATCCACGATCATGCGCGCCAGCCGCGGCGGCAGCGCCAGCGCGCGCAGGCTCCTGCCCTCCACCGTGATGCGGCCATCGCCATCGAGTGCGTTGAGCTCTTCGAGCAGGCTTTTGGCTTCCTTCCACGCAGGCTGCGGCGGCGGATCGAGAAACGACAACGCGGCAGGGTCCGCGACGCCCCATTGCGCGAGGTCGAGCACCAGCGAGGAGAGGTCGGCGCTCAGGATTTCCGGCTGGGTATAGGGCGCAAGCGACGCCGTCTGCGGCTCGTCCCAGAGCCGGTAGCATACGCCGGGCTCGGTACGGCCGGCGCGGCCGCGGCGCTGGTCGACGGCGGCGCGCGCGGCCCGCACGGTCTCGAGCCGGGTCAGGCCGATGTCGGGCTCGTAGCGCGGCACGCGGGCGAGACCGGAATCGACGACGATGCGCACGCCTTCGATCGTGAGCGACGTCTCCGCGATCGAGGTCGCGAGCACCACCTTGCGCGTCCCCTTCGGCGCCGGCGCGATGGCGCGGTCCTGCACGGCGGCATCGAGCGCGCCGAACAGCGGCACGATCTCGATGCTGGCATCCTGCACGCGCTCACCGAGGAAATTCTGGGTGCGGCGGATCTCGGCGGCACCTGGCAGGAAAGCCAGCACCGAACCGCTGTCGGCACGCAGGGCCGATGCGATCGCATCCGCCATCTGCCGCTCGATCGGCGCGTCCGCCTTGCGGCCGAGATAGCGCGTCTCGACAGGAAACGCGCGGCCCTCGCTCTCGACGACGGGCGCCTCGCCAAGCAGTTTTGCCACGCGCGCACCATCGAGCGTGGCCGACATCACGAGGATGCGGAGGTCTTCGCGCAGGCCCAGCTGCGCATCGCGCGCCAGCGCCAGGCCCATGTCGGCATCGAGCGAGCGTTCGTGGAATTCGTCGAACAGGATGGCGGCAACGCCCGAGAGCTCGGGATCGTCGAGGATCTGGCGCGTGAAAATGCCTTCGGTCACGACCTCGATGCGCGTGGCCCGCGAGATCTTCGAGCCGAAGCGGACGCGATAGCCCACGGTTTCGCCGGCGCGCTCGCCGAGCGACTTGGCCATGCGATCGGCGCTGGCGCGGGCCGCAATGCGCCGCGGCTCCAGCACGATGATCTTTTTGCCCTTGGCCCAGGGCGCATCGAGCAGCGCCAGCGGCACCCGCGTGGTCTTGCCGGCGCCGGGCGGGGCAACCAGCACAGCCGCGTTGTGCGCCTCCAGCGTGCGCGAGAGGTCGTCGAGCACGGCATCGATGGGGAGGGGCGTGTCGAAGGTGCGGGGCAAAAGTCTCGGTCCGTCATCGTCCGCCGTGTGCGCAATTATGCGCCGGGGCAGACGATCCAGTCATGTCGGATCCCGGCCATTCCGAAGATCCCAGCGTACTGGATACCCCGCCTTCGCGGGGTATGACAATCATATGTGGCTATCAGCCCTGAACCGACGGCCGGCCAACGCTCTCATAGGTGAAGCCGGCAGCAGCCATGTCTTCGGGGCTGAAGATGTTGCGGAGGTCGACCACGACGGGCTGCGCCATGACGCTCTTCAGCCGGTCGAGATCGAGACCTCGGAATTGCACCCATTCGGTGACGACGACCAGCGCATCGGCACCCTGGGCGCAGGAATAGGCGTCCTCGCTATAGGCGATGCTGGGCAGTTCGCCCTTGGCCTGCTCCATGCCGACCGGGTCGAACGCCTTCACCTTTGCGCCCATGTCGAGGAGGCCGGTGACCAGCGGAATCGACGGCGCATCGCGCATGTCGTCGGTGTCGGGCTTGAAGGTGAGGCCGAGCACGGCGATGGTCTTGCCGCGCAAGGAGCCGCCGAGCGCCTGGCTGACTTTCCGTGCCATCGCCCGCTTGCGGTTCTCGTTGACCGCCAGCACGGATTCGACGATGCGCAAGCTCACGTCGTAATCCTGCGCGATCTTGATCAGCGCCTTGGTGTCCTTCGGGAAGCAGGAGCCGCCGAAGCCCGGACCGGCATGCAGGAATTTTGTGCCGATGCGGTTATCGAGGCCGATGCCGCGCGCGACTTCCTGGACGTTGGCGCCGACCTTTTCCGAGAGGTCCGCGATCTCGTTGATGAAGGTGATCTTGGTCGCGAGGAACGCGTTGGCGGCGTATTTGATCATCTCGGCGGTGCGGCGCGCGGTGAACATCAGCGGCGCCTGGTTCAGCGACAACGGGCGATAGATGTCGCCCATCACCTTGCGGCCGCGCTCGTCGGACGTGCCGACCACGACGCGATCGGGGAACTTGAAGTCGCGGATCGCGGCGCCCTCGCGCAGGAACTCCGGATTGGAGGCGACGACGACGTCGGCCTTGGGATTGGCCTCGCGGATGATGCGCTCGACCTCGTCACCAGTGCCGACCGGAACGGTGGACTTCGTCACCACGACGGTGAAGCCGGACAGCGACTGCGCGATCTCCTTCGCGGCAGCGTAGACATAGGAAAGATCGGCGTGGCCATCGCCGCGACGCGACGGTGTGCCGACCGCGATGAACACGGCATCGGCATCCGCGACCGGCTTCGACAGGTCAGTGGTGAAGCTCAGGCGCCTGGCCTTGACGTTGTTCGCAACCAGCTCGTCGAGCCCAGGTTCGTAGATCGGGATCTCGCCGCGGTGAAGGCTGGCGATCTTCTTCTCGTCCTTGTCGACACAAATGACGTCGTGACCGAAATCAGCAAAGCAGGCTCCGGACACCAGTCCCACGTAACCCGTGCCGATCATCGTGATGCGCATAGAAGACCCTGTCTGTCTTGGTTAACGAAACCCCAATCCGGGGGCGGTTTAGCATTTTCCCGTCGGGAAGGAAGAGCCTGCGCTCAGAAACCGGCACGCGATTTGTACCGGTAAAGAAGTCGGAAACCACAAGGCCCCACACTGCCCCACGCCCACACAGGACCGGGCGGAACACGCCTCGAAACGGGACACCATGGCATCAACAGGCACAATCGCCGCGAGCGGGGGCACCAGGGGCCCGGCCGCTGCGCGTGTCGATTGGGTCGACTATGCCAAGGGCATCTGCATCGTCATGGTCGTGATGATGCATTCGGTGCTTGGGGTCGAACTCGCCGCCGGCGAGACCGGTTTCATGCATGTCCTGGTGGCCTTCGCAAAGCCGTTCCGGATGCCGGACTTCTTCCTGATTTCGGGCCTGTTCCTGCCGCTGGTGATCGATCGGGACTGGCGAACCTATCTCGATCGCAAGGTTGTGCATTTCGCTTATTTTTATGTCGTCTGGGTGACAATCCAGTTCGCCTTCAAGGCACCCGCTTTCGCGGCCGAATCCAGCTGGCGCGACGCTGGCCTGCTCTATCTCGAATCCTTCATCGAGCCGTTCGGCACGCTCTGGTTCATCTACCTGCTGCCGATCTTCTTCGTCGTCACAAAACTGACACGGCGAATCCCCGCACCCGCGATCTGGCTCGTGGCGGCCGCGCTGGAGACGGCGCGCGTCACGACCGGCTGGACCGCGATCGACGAGTTCTGCGCGCGCTTCGTCTATTTCTATTCGGGCTATCTGTTCGCGCCCTACGTGTTCGCATTGTCGGACCGCGCGCGCAGCCATCCCGCACGCGCGCTTGCGGCGCTCGCGAGTTGGGCGCTGGTCAATGCCGGCCTCGTCGCGTACGGCGCCAGCGAATGGAAGATCGTCTCGCTCGTGCTCGGCTTCGCCGGCGCATGTGCCATCATCACGTCGGGCACGCTGCTCGCCCGCATGCATTGGCTGAATGTCTTCCGCTTCTGTGGCGAGCATTCGATCGTGATCTATCTCGCCTTCTTCCTGCCGATGGCGGCGACACGCACGCTGCTGCTGCGCAGCGGCATCATCCCGGACATCGGCACGGTGTCGCTGATCGTCACCATCGTCGGCGTGCTCGGATCGCTCGCGATCTGGCGGCTGGCTCTGCGGTTCAATGCGCACTTCCTGTTCGAGCGGCCAGATGCATTCTGGATCGCGCCGAAGAAGGCCGGCGCGGTGTTGCAGGCGGCGGAGTAGCATTCTCGCTGTCGTCGCCCGGCCAGTGCGCAATTGCGCACTAGGACCGGGCGACCCAGTATTCCAGAGACAGTCGTTGTCGACCGATAGACCGCGGCGTACTGGATTCCCCGCTTTCGCGGGGAATGACAGTGGGGATAGCGGCTCCGGCAGGGCAAAAATCCCCCTCCCAAGGCTGTCTTTTGCCGCAAAAATTCATACATTGCGGCCATGCCAAAAACCTCCCCGAAGACCTCCGCCAAAGCCGACACCAAATCCTCTGCTGCGACAGCTGCTGCCAAACCGGTCGCGGCGAAGGCGGCCGGCAAGGGCGACCACATCTTCCTGGTCGACGGTTCCGGTTACATCTTCCGCGCCTATCACGCGCTGCCGCCGCTCAACCGCAAGTCCGACGGGCTGCAAGTCAATGCCGTGCTGGGTTTCTGCAACATGCTGTGGAAGCTGTTGCGCGACATGCCCGCCGACAACCGGCCGACACATCTCGCCATCGTGTTCGACAAGTCGGAAGTCACGTTCCGCAACAAGATCTACCCCGATTACAAGGCGCACCGGCCGCCGGCGCCTGACGATCTGATCCCGCAATTCGCCCTGATCCGCGAAGCCGTGCGCGCCTTCGACCTGCCCTGCCTGGAGCAAGGCGGTTTCGAGGCCGACGATCTCATCGCGACCTATGCGCGGCAGGCCAGCGACCGCGGCGCCCACACGACCATCGTGTCCTCCGACAAGGATCTGATGCAGCTCGTGAACGACAAGATCACGATGTACGACACCATGAAGGATCGCCGCATCGGGATTCCCGAGGTGATCGAGAAGTTCGGCGTGCCGCCGGAGAAGGTGGTCGAAGTCCAGGCGCTGGCCGGCGATTCCACCGACAATGTGCCGGGAGTGCCCGGGATCGGCATCAAGACCGCGGCGCAGCTGATCGTCGAATATGGCGACCTCGAACAGCTCCTGTTCCGCGCCACTGAGATCAAGCAGCCGAAGCGGCGCGAAGCGCTGATCGAGAATGCCGAGAAGGCGCGCGTCTCGCGCCAGCTCGTGCTGCTCGACGACAAGGTTGATCTCGAGGTGCCGCTCGATGACCTCGCCGTCCACGAACCGGATGCACGCAAGCTGATCGCCTTCCTCAAGGCGATGGAATTCACCACGCTCACGCGCCGCGTCGCCGACTATTCGCAGATCGATCCCGCCAATGTCGACGCGGATGCGTCGAACAGCAGCGGGGCGCGAGGCGGCGACAGCACGAAGGCAAAGTCGTCCGAGACGTCAGGCGATCTGTTCGCGGCTCCTGCGATCCCCGCGAAGGGTGGCGACAAGGGCGACAAATCGGCGAGCCTCAAGGGCGCGCCGATCTCGCTTGCCGCCGCGCGCGAAGAGGCGCTGCGCAAGCTTCCGGTCGATCGTACCAAGTACCAGGCGATCAAGTCGCTGAACGAGCTCAACGCCTTCATCGCGCGCATCCATGATGCCGGTCATGTCGCAATTGAGATCAAGGCGAACTCGATCGATCCCATGCAGGCCGATCTCTGCGGCATCGCGCTGGCGCTGGCGCCGAACGAGGCCTGCTATGTGCCGTTGGCGCACAAGCAGTCCGGCGGCGACGGCGGCCTGTTCGACGCGGGCCTTGCGCCGGATCAGGTCAAGCATGCAGATGCGATCGAAGCACTGCGCCCGGTGCTGGAATCGGCGGGCATCCTCAAGATCGGCTTCGACGTCAAATTCGCCGCCGTGATGCTGGCGCAACACGGCATCACCTTGCGCAACGCCGACGATGCGAAACTGATCTCCTACGTGCTGGACGCCGGTCGGGGCTCGCATGAGCTGGACTCGTTGTCCGAGCGCTGGTTCGGTCACGCCATGCTGAAGGAGAGCGAGCTGCTCGGCAGCGGCAAGGGCAAGATCACCTTCGACCAGGTGCCGATCGACAAGGCCGCGCCACTGTCGACCGAAGGCGCCGACATCGCCCTGCGTGTCTGGCGCGTGCTGAAGCCGCGCCTCACAGCCGAACACATGGCCACCGTCTACGAGACGCTGGAGCGGCCGCTGGTCTCCGTGCTTGCGCGGATGGAGCGGCGCGGCATCTCGATCGACCGCCAGGTGCTGTCGCGTCTGTCCGGGGACTTCGCCCAGACCGCGGCGCGCGTCGAGGCCGAGATCCAGGAGATCGCGGGCGAGCCCGTCAATGTCGGCAGCCCCAAGCAGATCGGCGACATCCTGTTCGGCAAGATGGGACTCTCCGGCGGCACCAAGACCAAGACCGGCGCGTGGTCGACCACGGCGCAGGTGCTGGACGAGCTCGCCGAGCAGGGCCACGATTTTCCGCGGAAGATTTTGGAGTGGCGCCAGGTCTCGAAACTGAAATCGACCTACACCGACGCGCTGCCGACCTATGTCAATCCGCAGACCCATCGCGTCCACACGACCTACGCGCTGGCCGCGACCACGACGGGCCGGCTGTCCTCGAACGAGCCGAACCTGCAGAACATCCCGGTGCGCACCGAGGACGGCCGAAAAATCCGCCGCGCCTTCATCGCGACGCCGGGGCACAAGCTCGTGTCCGCGGACTATTCGCAGATCGAGCTACGGCTGCTGGCGGAGATCGCCGACATTCCCGTGCTGAAGCAGGCGTTCCGCGATGGGCTCGACATTCACGCGATGACCGCGTCCGAAATGTTCGGCGTGCCGATCAAGGGCATGCCGAGCGAGATCCGCCGCCGCGCCAAGGCGATCAATTTCGGCATCATCTACGGCATCTCGGCGTTCGGCCTCGCCAACCAGCTCGGCATCGCCCGCGAGGAAGCCTCGGCCTACATCAAGAAGTACTTCGAGCGCTTCCCCGGCATCCGCGCCTATATGGACGAGACACGGGATTTCTGCCGGCAGCACGGCTACGTCACCACGCTGTTCGGCCGCAAATGCCACTATCCCGACATCAAGGCCTCCAACGCCTCGGTGCGCGCCTTCAACGAGCGCGCCGCGATCAACGCGCGTCTCCAGGGCACCGCCGCCGACATCATCCGCCGCGCCATGACGCGCGTGGAGGACGCGCTGGCCGAGAAGAAACTCTCGGCGCAGATGCTGCTCCAGGTGCATGACGAATTGATCTTCGAGGTGCCCGACGCGGAAGTCGAGAAGACGCTGCCCGTCGTGCAGCACGTCATGCAGGACGCGCCATTCCCGGCCGTGCTGCTGTCGGTGCCGCTGCATGTCGACGCGCGCGCGGCGAACAATTGGGACGAGGCGCACTGACGGTCGTCGCGATGAAGATCGCCACCATCTCCGGCAGCCTGCGTGCAGGTTCGAGCAATACCGCAGTCCTGCGCGCGGCCGCGCGGCTCGCGCCTGCTGGTGTCGAGGTGATCCTGTTCGAGGGAATTGCGGACCTGCCCTTCTTCAATCCGGATCTAGATGGCGATAATGTGCCTGCGCCGGTCGGAGCGATGCGCGCGCTGATCGGGAGCGTCGATGGCCTGCTGATCTCGAGCCCCGAATATGCCCGCGGCGTCGCGGGCGTGCTGAAGAACGCGCTCGACTGGCTGGTCGGCAGCCACGAATTTCCCGACAAGCCGGTTGCCTTGATCAACACGTCGCCACGGGCGACGCACGCGCTTGCCGCCCTGACGCTGACGCTGGAGACGATGTCGGTCCGGCTCGCCACGGAGGCCTGCGTGACGTTGCCGTTGCTCGGTGGCGCCTGGGACGAGCACAGCATCGTCGCCGATCCTACACTTGCCGAGCCGTTGCGTCTGGCAATGGAGAGCTTTGCTTCGTTCATCGCCACCGTGCAGGCAGAGGCGTAGGACCCGCGAACGCGAATTGTCCTCCGTGCAATTGCGCGATGGCCCCACGGCGTTGCGCGTATTAGAAGGCGTGCATCTCCCGCACCGGTTCATCATGCCCCACACCTCCGCCCTGCTCGGCTTCGCCCTCGTCTGCCTCGGTCTCGTGCTCACGCCCGGGCCGAACATGATCTATCTGATCTCGCGCTCGATCACGCAGGGGCCGGCGGCCGGCATCGTCTCGCTCGGCGGCGTCGCGCTGGGATTCGTGTTCTACATGCTGTGCGCGGCATTCGGCATCACCGCGCTGCTGCTCGCGATTCCCTTCGCTTATGATGCGCTGCGCTTCGCCGGCGCCGGCTACATGCTGTGGCTCGCCTGGCAGGCGGTGAAGCCGGGCGGGCGCTCGCCATTCCAGGTGAAGCAGCTGTCGGTCGACAGCCCGCGCAAATTGTTTGCGATGGGGCTCGTCACCAATCTGCTCAATCCGAAGATCGCGATGCTGTATCTGGCGCTGCTGCCGCAGTTCATCGACCCCACGGCCGGCAGCGTACTGACGCAGTCGGTGGTGCTGGGCGCGATCCAGATCGCGCTCAGTGTCAGCGTCAATGCGATCATCGCCCTCGGAGCCGGATCGATCGCGCTGTTCCTGGCGAGCCGGCCAAGCTGGATGCTGGTGCAGCGCTGGCTGATGGGCACCGTGCTGGCCGGGCTTGCGGTGCGGATGGCGGTGGAAGCGCGGAAGGTGTGAGGCCTTCTTCACCCTCCCCTGGAGGGGGAGGGTCGCTGCGCATGTAGCGAAGCGGAATGCGCAGCGGGGTGGGGTGATCTCTCCCCACGGGCGCTGTTCGACGCGGAGACACCTTCACCCCACCCCGCTCGCGCTGCGCGCGATCGACCCTCCCCCTCCAGGGGAGGGTAAGAGAGCTCAATCCAGCTTCGCCTCCATCCCCCGCTTCACGGCCGGGCGCGCCATCAGGGCGTCGTACCAGCGCTTGACGTTGGGGAAGTCGGCGAGTTCGACCTTGTGGCGAGGGTGGCGCCAGGCCCAGCCCAGAATGGCGAAATCGGCAACCGAAAGATCGCCGGCGACGAAGTCGCGGCCGTCGAGACGACGGTCCAGCACGCCGTAGAGCCTGCGCGTCTCCGCCATGTAGCGCTTCAACCCGTAGGCGCGGTCCTGCTCGTTCTCGAGCGCGATGAAATGGTGCACCTGGCCCGGCATCGGCCCGAAACCGCCCATCTGCCACATCAGCCATTCGTAGACGGGGATCCGGCCGGCCAGCGATGTCGGCAGGAATTTACCGGTCTTTTCGCCGAGATAGAGCAGGATCGCGCCGGACTCGAAGATGCTGACCGGCTTGCCGTCCGGCCCCTCGGGGTCGAGGATCGCGGGAATCTTGTTGTTCGGGGAGAGTTTCAGGAACCCCGGCGCCATCTGCTCGCCCTTGGAGATGTTCACCGGGACCACCTTGTAGGGCAGCCCCATTTCCTCCAGTGCGACCGAGATCTTGCGGCCGTTCGGCGTGTTCCAGGTGTGCAGCTCGATGGTCATTTTTGCCTGTTTCCTTGCCCAGTTTTCTGCCCGGGATATCGGGCATCCACCTACCCCAGAAAGTTGCAGCCCCACAACCGGCGTGCCGGGATGGCCGATCCCTGTTGACGGGGGACGCCCCCTCTGGAATGTCACCGCCGTCGCGGATAAATTCCGCCACCTCCAAGAACGCCCCCGAGGGACCGCCGTGTCGAAATCTGCCTCCCGCGCCCGCCTGTTCGAAATCATCCGCCGCCGCTCCTTCGGCCGGGGCGAGGTGACGCTCGCGTCGGGCCGCAAGAGCGATTTCTATTTCAACCTCAAGCCGACCATGATGGACCCGGAGGGCGCGACGCTGCTCGCCGAGCTCACTTTCGAGACGCTGAAGGACGACAATCTCGACTTCATCGGCGGGCTGGAGATGGGCGCGGTGCCGCTGGCCGGCGCGCTGGCACAGATCTCCTGGATCAAGGGCCATCCGATCGCGGCCTTCTTCGTGCGCAAGAAGCCGAAGGAGCATGGCGCGAGATTAGCAATCGAAGGCTTGCCGAAGGGCGAGACGCTTGCAGGCAAGCGCGTCGTGATCGTCGAGGACGTCACCACCACTGGCGGCTCGGCGATGAAGGCCGTGGAATCCGTGCGCGAGACCGGTGCCGAAGTGGTGCTGGTGCTGACCATGGTCGACCGCGAGGAAGGCGCCACCGACACCTTTGGTGCGGCCGGCCTGCCGTTCCGCTCGCTGTACAAGGCGTCGGAATTCTTGAGGGCGTAACGGCGCGCGGCGCCCCCTCAACCGCTCATTTACCATCCCGCCTTATGGTGAATCATGTGCTGAGACCTGATGGTCCCGGCCGGTTTGGTAGCGTTGGGTGGAGTAAGCGTTGCGTACAGAGTTGTCCCATGCGCGCCGGCGGCGTCGCGCGATGCTAGTGGCCGCTACCCTCGTTGCAGCACCGCTGCTTGCAGCTCCTGCCCCGGTTTCGGCCGAAGGCCTGTTCGATTTCTTCTTCGGCGGAGCCCAGCAACGCCCACAGCGCGACGTGCCGCAGCAGGCGAACTCCTTCGTCGATCCCTTCGCCAGTCAGCAGAACCCGGCCGGCCAGCCGCAATATGTGCCGCCAACCCGCTCGGCGGCCGCCGGCGGCTCGGGCCCGGCCTTCTGCGTGCGCAGTTGCGACGGCAAATATTTTCCGCTGATGCGCGGCCTCGCCTCGCCGGCACAGATGTGTCAGGCCTTCTGCCCTGCCAGCACCACAAAAGTCTTCTTCGGCTCCTCGATCGACGGTGCCTATAGCCAGAGCGGCGAGCGTTATGCCGACAGCGAGAACGCGTTCGCCTACCGCAAGGCGCTGCGCGCGGACTGCACCTGCAACGGCCGCGAGCCGGTCGGGCTCGCGCCGGTCGACCTCACGCTCGATTCGTCACTGAAGGCCGGCGACGTCATCGCCACCACCGACGGCCTGGTCGCCTATACCGGCGTCCGGCTCGGCATGGAGCAGACCGCCGAATTCACCCCCGTCGCCTCCTATCCCGGCCTCACCGCGCAGGTCCGTGCGCGGCTCGGCGAGATGAAGGTGGCCCCGGTGCGTGCAGAGACGGTGGCAGCAGATGCGCCGGCAGCCGAGATCGTGCGCGAGGCGCTGCCGGATGTCACGGTGCCGAAGACACAGCCGAAATCGGCGAAGCGTGCGGGGTTGGATTAAGACCAACTTTCAACCAAGCCGTCATTGCGAGCGCAGCGAAGCAATCCAGAGTCCGTCCGCGGAGACAGTCGGGATTGCTTCGCTGCGCTCGCAATGACGAGAGAGACCACTACCGCCCGATGATCACTCCGATCACGTTCGGCGCCGCCAGATATTTCTCCTCGATCGCCGCGCGTGCGGCAGCGCGATTTTCGGCCGTCAGCAGGCCGCGCTTCTCGGCCAGGATCATCCAGCAAAAGCCCCACCAGTCGGTCAGCATGCCCGTCTCGCTGACGAGGTCGTAGCCCTGCTCGGCCGCGAAGATGCGCGCATTCGCTTCGTCGAGTGTGTCGAGGAAATGATGATCCTCGGGCGCGAACAGATCGTCGCTGATGTCGTCGATGGTGTAGCCCCAGATCGACTGGCACACCGCGTTGAATTCGCGATCGAACTGGTCGTCGTCGACGGCATAGCGCCGCGCCGCCTGATGCAGCCGCGACAGCGATCGCGCGAAATCGGCGATCCGGGTGAGGGCAAATTGATCGAAGGCAATGGTGGACATGTAGTCCTCGCGACGGCTGTCAGACCCTAGATATTGTGTCGGCAATGCGCCGAATCACAATGATATATCAAAGACTTGCTAAAGTGTTCTTAATTTGTTCCGATGCTGAACAGTTGATTATCGAGGCCGTCGTTTGAGATCGTCGTCCTGGCGAAAGCCAGGACCCATTACCCCGGTCGGCGTTGCCTTTGCGGGCTTGAGCCATGAGCACCAGCAGCTACTTCGTCTACATCCTCGCAAGTCGTCATCACGGTACGCTGTACATTGGCGTCACCAACGACATCGGCGGTCGCCTTGAGCTACATCGCGCAGGAAGAGGCTCGAAGTTCGTTTACAGGTACAAGATCTTCCGTCTCGTGCATGTCGAAGCGTTCGCCACACCGCAAGAAGCGATCGCGCGCGAGAAGCAGCTAAAATTCTGGAAACGCGACTGGAAAATCAAGCTGATCGAGCAGGAAAATCCCGATTGGAGTGATCGATCGGGCCTCATTTGACGGTCGGGGTAATGGGTCCTGGCTTTCGCCAGGACGACGATGTGGATGCAGTTTCGCCCTACTCAATTCGCCGCCGATATCAACCGATCCCCGCACGCACTCGCATAAAACTTGCCGCCGCATTGGCGCTTGATGGCGGCGCAGCGGGCGGCGGGAGTTGCGTTTTGCGGGACGGTAAAGCCGCAGCTCAGGCCGTCGGCGCTGCGCGGGCCGGCGGCGAAGGCGGCGCTCGAGGTGGCGATGCAGATGACAAGGAGCGCTGCGGCAGCGATTTCGATCAGCAGTCTCATGGGGCGTCTCCTCCACAGTGATGGCTGAATCTGTGGTCAATCTAGCACCAAATCGGCGTTCCTCCGTGCTCGTCCGGGTTCCCAAACCGGCCCGTTCCTTGCATAATTTTACGCCAGCGCAGTGCACGGCCGCGCCAGCGATGGTTTCGGTGCAGGGGCAAGACGCGTAGGGTTCAGTGGTGTTCTCGCGACCAGGAAGTGACGGCCTTGCAAGATCAAACGTTCCAGCCAAATTTCCCCGCCCCGGGTCAGCCCATCGACGAACTCGCGTTGTCGGAGATCAAGGGCGCGATCCTGGCGAAGCTGCGCCTTGCCATCGGCAAGGATGCGGGCATGGCGACCAAGCACGACTGGTACCAGGCCGCGGCGCTGGCGCTGCGCGACCGCATCGTGCATCGCTGGCTCACGGCCGAGAAGCGCAGCTACGACGCAGGGCGCAAGCGCGTCTATTATCTCTCGCTCGAATTCCTGATCGGCCGCCTCTTCACCGATGCGCTCAACAACATGGGTCTGTTGAAGATCTTCGAGGTCGCGCTCGGCGATCTCGGCGTGTCGCTGCCTGAGCTGCGCAAATGCGAGCCGGATGCCGCGCTCGGCAATGGCGGTCTCGGCCGTCTCGCGGCCTGCTTCATGGAGAGCATGGCGACACTGTCGATCCCCGCAATCGGCTACGGCATCCGCTACGATTACGGCCTGTTCCGCCAGATCATCAATCAGGGCTGGCAGCAGGAATATCCGGACGAATGGCTCGGCTTCGGCAATCCCTGGGAATTGCAGCGGCCCGAAGTGATCTACGACGTGAATTTCGGCGGCGGCGTCGAGCATGTCGACGACAAGGGCCGCGACCGCGCGATCTGGCACGCGGGCGAGACGGTGCAGGCGATCGCCTACGACACGCCGATCGTCGGCTGGCGCGGCCAGCACGTCAACGCGCTGCGGCTGTGGTCGGCGCGCTCGCCCGATCCGTTGAAGCTCGACGCCTTCAACAAGGGCGACTATGTCAGCGCCAGCGCCGAGCAGTCGCGCGCCGAAGCGATCTGCAAATTCCTCTATCCGAACGACGAGAGCCCGGCGGGCCGCGAGTTACGGCTGCGCCAGGAATATTTCTTCGTCTCGGCCTCGCTGCAGGATCTCATCAAGCGGCATCTCGCTTCCGACGGCCAGCTGCGCAGCCTGTCGTCCAAGGTCGCGGTGCAGCTCAACGACACGCATCCGAGCCTCGCCGTCACCGAGCTGATGCGCATCCTCGTCGACCTCCACAATTTCCGCTGGGACGAGGCCTGGAAGATCACGGTCGCGACGCTGTCCTACACCAATCACACGCTGCTGCCGGAAGCGCTGGAGACGTGGCCGGTCGAGCTGTTCGAGAAGCTGTTGCCGCGCCATCTCGAGATCATCTATCGCATCAACGTGCAGCATCTCGCGCTGGCCGAAGCGCGCGCCCCCGGCGACATCGACTTCCGCGCCTCGGTCTCGCTGATCGACGAGAAGAGCGGCCGCCGCGTCCGCATGGGCCAGCTCGCCTTCGTCGGCTCGCACCGCATCAACGGCGTCTCGGCGATGCATTCGGACCTGATGCGCGAGACCGTGTTCCACGATCTCAACCATCTCTATCCCGGCCGCATCACCAACAAGACCAACGGCATCACCTTCCGCCGCTGGCTGATGCTGGCGAATCCGAAGCTCACCGACCTGCTGCGCGAGACGTGCGGCGAAGCCGTGCTCGACGACCCGACCCAGCTCTCGCTGATCGATGCGCGCGCCAGCGACGTCGAATTCCAGAAGAAATTCCGCGCCGTCAAGCTTCACAACAAGACCGCGCTGGCACGCCTGATCGGCGAGCGGCTCGGTATCAAGGTCGACCCGACCGCATTGTTCGACGTGCAGATCAAGCGCATCCACGAATACAAGCGCCAGCTGCTCAACGTCATCGAGACGGTTGCGCTGTATCAGTCGATCAAGGACGACCCCAACGGCAATTGGGTGCCGCGGGTGAAGATCTTTGCGGGCAAGGCGGCCGCGAGCTACCGCTACGCCAAGCTGATCATCAAGCTGATCAACGACGTTGCCGAGGTCGTCAACAATGATCCCGCCATCGGCGGCAAGCTGAAGGTCGTCTTCCTGCCCGACTACAATGTCAGCCTTGCCGAAGTGATCATTCCGGCGGCCGATCTGTCCGAGCAGATCTCCACCGCCGGCATGGAAGCCTCCGGCACCGGCAACATGAAGCTGGCGCTGAACGGCGCCATCACCATCGGCACGCTCGACGGCGCCAATATCGAGATCCGCGATCAGGTCGGCATCGAGAACATCGCGATCTTCGGCATGGAAGCCGGCGACGTCATGATCCGGCGCAAGCAGGGGCTGGACGCTTCCGACGTGATCCGCAATTCGCCAAAGCTCCAGCGCGCCATCAACGCGATCGGCGCCGGCGAATTCTCGCCCGGCGATCCCGGCCGCTTCGAATCCATCGCGCATGCGCTGCGCTATCTCGACCACTACATGGTCAGCGCCGACTTCGATTCCTATTACGAGGCGCAGCGCAGCGTCGACGCACGCTGGCAAGTGGCGCCGGCCTGGACCCGCGCCTCCATCCTCAACGTCGCGCGCATGGCGTGGTTCTCGTCCGACCGCACCATCCGCGAATACGCCGAGGAAATCTGGAACGTTCCGGTCAATCCGATCACGCCGCCCTTCCAGATGGCGGAGACCCTGCGCGACGCGGCGAGCTGATTTTCCGCAGCGTGAAATCGGCGTTACCTGCGGGGTTATTGCATCCCGCTGGGCGGATGATGATATGACTATCGTCATCCCCAAGCGCCGTCGATCTGCATTGCGTCGCTGCGCTCGCAATGACGACGGGGTCGGCATCGAGGACCAAGAATGCACGCCAAGCTCCCGCATCCCTTCGACGACGCCACCCGCATCACCGCCGGTGACTCGCACTGGCAGGGGCACACCAGCGACGACTACTGGGCGTTCGTCGGACCGTTCGGCGGCGTCACCGCCGCGACCATCCTGCGTGCGCTGATCGAGCATCCAGAACGCTCCGGCGATCCGCTGGCGCTGACCGTCAATTACTGCGCGCCGATCGCCAAGGGCCCGTTCGATCTCGACATCCGGCTGGTGAAGGCCAACCGCTCCAGCCAGCACTGGAGCGTCGAACTGTCGCAGGGCGGCGGCGAGGTCGCGACGCTCGCGACCGCCGTGTTCGCCGAACGCCGGCCGTCCTGGGAGCACCGGGTGGCGCAATATCCGGATACCAAGCCGTTCGAACAGACGCTGCCGTTCCCGAAGATCAAGGCGTCCTGGGCCAACCAGTATGAATTCCGTTTCGTCGAGGGCGAAATGCGGCTCGGCCCGCCGCAACCCGAGCTCGCCGGCACTTACTCAAAGCTCTGGATCAGCGATCGCGAGCCGCGCAAGCTCGACATGCCGTCGCTGATGTCGATGTCGGACGCCTTCTTCGGCCGCATCTTTCACGCAAGGCGCGAGCTGGTGCCGTTCGGCACGGTGTCGCTGACGACGTATTTCCACACCGACGTGGAGGAGCTCGCCGCAGAAGACATCACGCGCGTGCTCGCGACGGCCGATTCGAAGATCATGCACAAGAGCTACGCCGATCAGAACGCCGAGTTGTGGTCGCCGACCGGGCGGTTGCTCGCGACGACGACGCAGATTGCGTATTTCAAGGCCTAAGATCTCGCTCCGCTGTCGTCCCGGCGAAAGCCGGGACCCATAACCACAGGGCGTAGTTTGACGAAGACGCGCAGTGACCTCTTCTTCGCCGGTACTTGCACCGCACGCTATCGATAGATCACGCGGTATGGGTCCCGGCTTTCGCCGGGACGACACTGATTGTGTGGCTCGCGCCCATGTCCCGCACAAACAAACAGGGCGGCCCCACGGCCGCCCTTTCGCATTCCAACGAAGCGAAGATTACTCCGCCGCGAGCTTCACGTCCGGCGCAGCGGCGCGCACTTCGGCGTCCACCTGGGCCTCGAACTTGGCGAAGTTCTTCTGGAACATGCCGACCAGCGCGCGGGCGGTCTTGTCGAACTCGTCCTTGTCCTTCCAGGTATTGACCGGGTTGAGGATCTCGCTCGGCACGCCCGGCAGCGCGGTCGGGACCGCGAAGCCGAAATATTTGTCGGTGCGGAATTCGACGTTGCGAAGCGAGCCGTCGAGGGCTGCGGTCAGCAGCGCGCGCGTCACCTTGATCGGCATGCGCGAACCCGTGCCGTACTTGCCGCCGGTCCAGCCGGTGTTGACCAGCCAGCAGTCGACATTGTGCTGGGCGATCAGGTCACGCAGCATGTTGCCGTAGACGCTGGGGTCGAGCGGCAGGAAGGGTGAGCCGAAGCAGGTCGAGAATTCCGGCTGCGGCTCGTTGCCAAGGCCGCGCTCGGTGCCGGCGACCTTGGCGGTGTAGCCGGAGAGGAAGTGGTACATCGCCTGCGCCGGCGACAGCTTTGCGATTGGCGGCAGCACGCCGAAGGCGTCGGCGGCGAGCATCACCACGTTCTTCGGCTGCGGCGCGCGGCCGGTGCGCGAGGCGTTCGGGATGAAGTCGAGCGGATAGGCCGAGCGGGTATTCTCGGTCTTGGAGCCGTCGTCGAAATCGACGATGCGGGTGTCCTCGTCGAGGACGCAGTTCTCGAGCACCGCGCCGAAGCGGGTCGACGCCGCGTAGATCTGGGGCTCGGCTTCCTGCGAGAGCTTGATGCACTTGGCGTAGCAGCCGCCCTCGAAATTGAAGATGCCGTTCGGGCCCCAGCCGTGCTCGTCGTCACCGATCAGCGTGCGGTTGGGATCGGCCGACAGCGTGGTCTTGCCGGTGCCGGACAGGCCGAAGAAGATCGCAGAATCGCCATTGGCGCCGACATTGGCCGAGCAATGCATCGGCATCACGCCGCGCTCGGGCAGATAATAGTTCAGCGTGGTGAAGACCGACTTCTTCATTTCGCCGGCATAGTAGGAGCCGCCGATCAGCACGATCTTGCGGGCGAAGTCGATCGCGACGACGTTCTCCGACTTGCAGCCATGGCGCTTCGGATCGGCGCGGAAGCTCGGCATGTCGATGATGGTGAGCTCGGGTGTGAAGCTCGACAGCTCGATCGCCTCGGGGCGGATGAGAAGCGTGCGGATGAACAGCGAGTGCCAGGCGAGTTCGGTGAAGACGCGGGTCTTGATCCGGTAGGCCGGATCGGCGCCGCCATAGAGGTCTTGCGCGAACAGGCTCTTGCCTTCGGCGTGCTTGAGGAAATCCTGATAGAGCGTCTCGAACTGCTCCGCGGTGATCGACTGGTTGCCGGCCCACCACATCTTCTTGTCGGTGGTGGCGTCCCGCACCGTGAACTTGTCCTTCGGACTGCGGCCCGTGAACTCGCCGGTGTCGGCGCAGAGCGAACCGTCGGCGGACAGCACCGCCTCGCCCGCGGAGAGCGAGTATTGATAGAGCTGAGGTGCGCCCAGGTTCCAGTGAACCTGCTTGAGATTCTTTAAGCCGAATTTGTCGGCACCGAAAGCACCGTTGCGCACGCCCGTCTCTTGCACGAAAAACCCTCCTAGAACCCGCGACACATAGCGCGACCTAACCTGGCGCCGTCGCAGTCACCGTGAATTACAGGCCATCGGCCTCGGTTGGATGACCTAATACTGATGAACGCTGACGTTGCCAAGCTGATCCCGCAGGATTTGGTTTATTCAAGGACCGCGCCAAACGTCGCGCATGACAGCTCTGAGCGAGCCTACGCAAAAATCACGAATGATCGCGCAACCAAATGCGTGTTTCAGCGTTGATCGGAGTTTTGCGACGCACAAACGCGCGGGTCTATCGTACCGCACCTTCGCCGATCAGTGCGAACGGCCCCCACATCGCGGGGTAGGCGTTGCGGGGCGACGAGGCGTCATCAACGTACGTTAACATCGCGCGACGCAGAGCTTCGGCTCTGCCGATTGTTGGTTCGTTTTTGAGCAGATCGAAAGTCGAAGTGGTCAAGCGGGTAGCAGCCTCCGAATCGACTGCCCAATGCGAAACCAGCAGTGCGCGCGCACCTGCATAGAAGAAGGCGCGCGCCAATCCCGACAGGGCCTCGGCGCCGGGCTTGTCGCCGGCAATCGTGTTGCAGGCCGACAGCACGACCCAATCGGCATTGAGCTTGAGCTGGGCGACTTCGCTCGCCGTGAGCAGGCCATCATCGAGCTCCGAGGGCTGGTCGGGAATCGAGAGCGCAAGCGACGGCTCGCCCACACCCTTGACGTCGCCGGCGACGAGGCCGTGGGTCGCAAAGTAGATGATGCTGTATTGAGCAAGCGGTGCACGCTTGAGCGTCGCTTCGCTGGCATCGCGACCGAGATGAATGTCGGCGTCAGTCGCACCGACATCTTTCGCCACGGCACTCAGCTCGTCTGCAGTATCGGGCAGTTGCGGCAGCGCCTGCGCAAGCCGCGCACGATCGACGCCGGCACCGCGCCAGAAATCGGTATAGGCAATCGTTGCGATGCTACGCGCGGCAACCTTGCCGCTCGCGGCGCGACGATCGGCGGGGCCGCCCTCGGCGGGATTGAACACGGGATCGCCAAAGCCGGTCATCGGTTTGACGCCTTCGTCCTTGCGCGCAAAAGCACGCAGCGATTTCAGGCTGACCACCGATGGCAGCACCGAGACAGCCTGACGCCGCAGCAGCCAGGCGGCGCTGCGATAGCCTTCGAGCGTCTCCGGGATCGCAGATTGCGGTGTCTCCGTGACGAGCAAATGAAACGGCAACGCAGTGAGCGCGCCCGACGGCACCGTGAGCAGGCTGCGCTTGTCCCTGGTCAGCGCCTCGACCGGGCCGAGCAGCGTGACATAGAGTTCATTGGCGAGGGCGAGGTCGAACAAGCCCGATTTGCCGGAGCCATCGCGCGCCTTGCCGACATCGAGACCCCTGCGGAAAGCCGTGACCTTCTGCGCCAGCGCGTCCGCGCCAAGCGGAATTTCCTTCCAGTCGGCGCTCTCGCGCGTGATGGCAATGACGTAGCTGCGGTTGTCGACGACGGAATAAAGCACCATCGCCTCATCGGTCGACAGCAGCGGCTGGACGTCCTTGAGCGTCAGCGGCACCGGATTGGAGAGCGAGGCGTAATCTGGGAATTCGATGGCAAGCGTCTTTTGCAAGCCGGCACGCTCGCTTGCGATGGCTGCGATCCGCGAGCGGCTGCGCTGCTCGGAAGCGACGTCGCGCTGCGCCGACGGCTTCGACACGGCCGCGATGATCGCCTTGTCGAGCGATTCAGATTCAGCGCCGAGATCCTGGTCCTTACGCACCAGCTCGGCGAGACGGTCGCTGCCGGCGGCGAGCCGCACCGCGAGCTTGTTCACGGCCGATGCGGCGGAGGATTGCGTGCCGCGCTGGATCGCGGCGAGCGCCTCGTCCAGCGCCTTGTCTTGCGGCAGCAGCGATTGCTGGCGCGCCGCAAACAGGATCGGCAGCACCACGCGCAGCTGCGCGCGATCGTTCGCAAGCGTTCTTTCCGCGAGCGGCAACGCGTCCGCAATTCGCCCGGACACAAAGAGGAAATAAGCGAGATTGCCGGTGGATGTCGCGACGTCGGGATGATCCGGCCCAAGCGCACGCTCGCGGATGGCGAGCGCGCGGCGATACAGCGGCTCGGCATCGACATAGCGCTGCTGATGTTCGTAGAGGCCGGCGAGATTATTGAGGGAACGTGCGACGTCGGGATGATCCGGTCCCAGCGCTTTTTCGCGGATCACGAGCGAGCGCTTGATCGGCGCCTCGGCATCGGCGTCGCGGCCGAGATCGCGATCGACCTGGCCGATGTTGTTCAGGACCGTGGCGACCGCAGGATGCTCGGGCCCGGCGGCTTTCTGGTAGATCGCGAGCGCGCGCTGAAACAGCGGCTCGGCTTCGGCCTGGCGCTGCTGCCTGACATAGAGCGTGGCCAGATTGTTGAGGGCCTGGCCGACGTCGGGATGCTCGCGTGACAGGCTCCTCTCCCGGACGGCCAACGCGCGCTTGAACAGCGGCTCGGCCTCGGCGAAGCGGCTCTGCCGCTGATACAGCGCGGCGAGATTGGTCAGCTCGGCCGCGACCAGCGCGTTGTCGAGACCCAGCGACTTCTCCATCAGCGCGATCGAACGCTTGTAGAGCGGCTCGGCGAGGTCGTCCCGGCCCTGACCGGCATAGACCTGACCGAGATTGTTCAAGGCGGCCGCAAGTTCGCGACCGTTGTCGCTCTTCTCCAGGCTCGCGACCATCGCCTGCGCCAGGGGAAGCGCTTCCGAATATCTGCCGGCCTTGGTCAGCTCGTTGATCCTGGCGCTCTCCGTCGCGAGATTGCCCTTCTGGGCAAGGCCCGGCGTGGCCAGCGACGCAGCGATCGCGAGCGCCAACCCAGCGACCAGCATCAAACGACGGCGTGTCATGAACCCTCTCGCTGCGCGCCTTGCGACCATTACGGTCTTGGGTCGCAGCGATGGGCAGCAGCGTTCAAATCATTGCGCCTGGCCGGCCTTCGCGCGCGCCTCGCCGGCGAGGCGGACCAGCATCTTGCGCAGTGCCGTGCCATTCGTGACCCGCTCCGGAAAATCCAGCCGCAGCGCAGTCTGGCCGTCCTGCATGTCGAGGCCTTCAGGGTCGCATCCGGTGCAGCGCCAATCGCCCGCGGCCGCGCCAAGCAGTTGCGTCGCGTAAAGCCCCATGGCCTCGCGATGGTCGGCATTCATGTGCTCGACCGCCCCCTCCTCGGCCGCCAGCAGGTCCTCGGTGCCGGCGAGGTCCGTGAGGAACTGTTCCGGCTTGAGATCGACGATTCGGCCAAAGCCCGCGACCAGATGGGTTCCGGTCGGGCGGATCCGAAAGAACGAAAAATCCTTAAATGAGACAAAGGCTTCCGCCGACGGATGGGCATTGAGATACCGCCGCTTTAGCAAATCCTTCTCTCCCTCGGCCTGTTCGGCCCGGCCGGACAGCATGATCCGGGCGCCTTCCAGCGGATCGCCCGCGGCACGCTCGTCCAGCATCAGGGAGACCCGGCTGTCTGCGAGGATGTTCTTGGTATGAACCGCCAATCGGGAGATCAGCAGGATCGGCGAGCCGTCGGGATGGCTGGCCAGATTGACCAGGGAACAATAGGGATCGCCGCTGCCGGGCATGAGCGTCGCGAGCGCTCCCTGTCGCGACCGCCTGAGCAGCGATTTGGCGAGCGTTTGGGGAGCGAAATCAGGGGTCGGTTGCATGGGCTTTCTCGGCTCAGGTGGTTGCAAGGCAGGCCTTTTTTCGGGTAAACGAGGGTCTGGTTATGGGTCGAAACGCGGCGAATCTGCCGTGTTTCGTGGAACTTGGTCACACTTCAGCCCAGCTTGCATTGCTCGGTGACAAGGTTCGAATGCCAATTCGGCACCCATGTATGCGGCGCATCACTGGATTGCTCGCCGTTTTAAGCCACGACCCAAACGGAAAGCAGAAAGCAGAGGCTCATGCCCACAATCGCTTTGGTCGACGACGACCGCAACATTCTCACATCCGTCTCGATCGCGCTGGAAGCCGAAGGCTATCGCATCATGACCTACACCGACGGCGCCTCCGCGCTCGACGGTTTCCGCACGACCCAGCCTGATCTCGCCATCCTCGATATCAAGATGCCGCGCATGGACGGCATGGAGACGCTGCGCCGTCTCAGGCAGAAGTCCGACCTGCCGGTGATCTTCCTGACCTCCAAGGACGAGGAGATCGACGAATTGTTCGGCCTCAAGATGGGCGCCGACGATTTCATCCGCAAACCGTTCTCGCAGCGCCTGCTGGTCGAGCGCGTTAAGGCAGTGCTGCGCCGCTCGGCGCCGAAGGATCCGACCGTCGCGCCGAAGGAGAACGACGCCAAGGCGCTCGACCGCGGCCTGCTGCGCATGGACCCGGAACGGCATACCTGCACCTGGAAGAACGAGCCGGTGACGCTGACGGTCACCGAATTCCTGATCCTGCAGGCGCTGGCGACACGGCCCGGCGTGGTCAAGAGCCGCAACGCGCTGATGGACGCCGCCTATGACGACCAGGTCTACGTCGACGACCGCACCATCGACAGCCACATCAAGCGGCTGCGCAAGAAGTTCAAGGTGGTCGACAACGATTTCGAAATGATCGAGACGCTGTACGGCGTCGGCTACCGCTTCAAGGAAGCCTGAGGCGCACGCGCCTTCACGACAGATGAGGGCTGCGCCGGCTCTGATTCCATCGGAACCGGGCATGCTCTGAAGCGCAATCGCGCTTCAGGTTATTGTTTGTGCATGATCTTTCGGAAAACCGCTGCACACTTTTCCGGATCATGCTCTAGGATGCGGGGACCGTCACACGAGCTGTCCTAACGTGGGCGTAAGCATTGCTTGACCGAACGCAGCCTGATCCGAGTTCGAACGCCGAGGACGTTACCGCCCACGGCGCCTCGGAGCATGAGGACAAGCCGGTTACGCGCGGCTGGGGACCGCTGAACTGGCTCAAGCGCGCCGGCCAGTTCTTCTTCGCGCTGTCGTTCTCGAGCCTCACCCGCCGCATCGTCTCGCTCAATCTGGCGGGTCTCGTCGCCCTGGTCGCGAGCATCCTCTATCTGTCGCAATTCCGCGCCGGCCTGATCGACGCGCGCGCGCAGAGCCTGCTGGTGCAGGCCGAAATCATCGCCGGCGCCATCGGCGCCTCGGCGACGGTGCAAACCAACGCGATCACCGTCGACCCCGAACGGCTGCTCGACCTGAAACTGGGCGAGAGCTATGGCGGGCCCGACGATTCGCTGGATTTTCCGATCAATCCCGAGCGCGTGGCGCCAGTGTTGCGCACGCTGATCTCGCCGACCAAGACCCGCGCGCGGATCTTCGATCCCAACGGCTCGGTGTTGCTCGACAGCCGTGACCTCGACGTTCTCAGGGCCTTTCCGCTGCCGCCACCGTCCGAGAAACCCGGGCTGGTCGAGCGCGCCATGGTCGCGACCCGCACCTGGCTGAACCGCGGCGACCTGCCGCTCTATCGCGAACTCGGGCGCGAGAACGGCAACGGCTATGTTGAGGTCGCCGATGCGCTCCAGGGCCAGAAGCGCTCGATGGTGCGGGTCAATGCGCGCGGCGAGGTGATCGTCTCGGTCGCGGTCCCCGTGCAGCGCGCGCGCGCGATCCACGGCGCGCTGATGCTGTCGACCCAGGGCGACGAAATCGATCAGATGGTCACGGCCGAGCGCCTGGCGATCCTGAAGGTCGGCGGTGTCGCCGCCGCGGTCATGATCATGCTCTCGCTGCTGCTCGCGAGCACGATCGCAGGTCCGGTCCGCCGGCTCGCCGACAGCGCCGAGCGGGTCCGCCGCCGCATCAAGACCCGCGTCGAGATTCCCGATTTCACCCGCCGCCGCGACGAGATCGGCCATCTCTCCGGCGCGCTACGCGACATGACCAGCGCGCTCTACAAGCGCATCGAGGCGATCGAGATGTTCGCCGCCGACGTCGCCCACGAGCTGAAGAACCCGCTGACCTCGCTGCGCTCTGCGGTCGAGACGATGCCGCTGGCGCGCAACGAGAACAGCCGCGCCCGCCTGCTCGAGGTGATCGAGCACGACGTCAAGCGGCTCGACCGCCTGATCTCCGATATCTCCGATGCAAGCCGGCTCGATGCCGAATTGCAGCGGCAGGATGCGATCCCGGTCGATCTCAGGCGGCTCCTGGGCACGCTGGTTGCGGTCGCCAATGAAACCAAGCTCGGCCACGACGTCGCAGTCGAGGCCCGCTTCGAGGGCCGCAGCCCGACTGACACGTTCGCGGTCACCGGTCATGATTCGCGGCTCGGGCAGGTGGTCTCCAACCTGCTCTCCAACGCGCAGTCGTTCTCGGAGGCCGGCAGCAAGGTGCGCCTGACCTGCCGGCGCGTGCGCGGCGAGATCGAGATCGTGGTCGACGACGACGGTCCCGGCATCCGCGACGACGCGCTGGAGCGCATCTTCGAGCGCTTCTACACCGACCGGCCGCACCAGGGCTTTGGCCAGAATTCCGGCCTCGGCCTGTCGATCTCCAAGCAGATTGTCGACGCCCATGGCGGGCGCATCTGGGCGGAGAATCGCGCCGGCGCCGCTGACGAGGACGGGGCGCCGACCGTTGCCGGCGCGCGCTTCGTGGTGAGGCTGCCGGCGCTATGAGCCAAGGCAGCCTGGACGAAGGCGAGCGAAGCGTTCACGCCTCCGCGGTCAAGGTCGGCTCCCGGGCTGTGCTGATCCGCGGGCCCTCGGGCGCTGGCAAGTCGCGCCTTGCCTTCGATTTGATCATGGCGGGACGCTCAGGCGTGGTCGAAAGCGCCATCCTGGTCGGCGACGACCGTGTCCATCTGGCGACAGTCGGCGATGAAATTGCGGTCCGTCCCGCCCCCCTCCTGGCCGGCCTGATCGAGATTCGGGGACTGGGAATCCGCCGCTGCGACTTCGTGGAGCATGCGACGGTCGGCCTCGTGGTCGATCTGGACGCCGACGACGCTGAAAGGCTGCCGGCGCCGGAATCGCTGAAAACCACCATTTTTGGTGTCGAAATACCGCGAATCCCGGTCGGGCGCGGCTATTCGCCCCTCCCCTTGGTTGTCGCAGCCTTGACCACTACCAAGAGTTAACCTCCACCTAACCCTTGCGGCGATTGTTTGAAGGGAAATGGTAACCATATGAAACGCACACTCGCGACCGAATAGACCGGCGCAGCTCCCCTTATCCATCCGTCTAGATTCAGGGAGATACGCAACATCCCCCCTTGCGCGGGGGCTCTGGATGGTCAAAGTGGCGCGTTCGTGCGGTGCACCAAAAGCGCCCGCGGGAGTTTTCCGATGATTGGTCTAGTACTTGTGACCCACGGGCGCCTTGCCGACGAATTCAAGGCAGCGCTTGAGCATGTCATGGGCCCACAAAAGCAAATCGAAGCGATTACGATCGGCGCTGAAGACGATTCCGATCTGTGCCGAAGCGACATCATCGAGGCGGTTAACCGCGTCGATTCAGGCGACGGCGTTGCGATCCTCACCGACATGTTCGGCGGCACCCCGTCGAACCTCGCGATTTCCTGCATGAGCCGACCGAAGGTCGAAGTGCTCGCGGGCATCAACCTGCCCATGCTGGTGAAGCTCGCCAAGGTGCGCGAGGAGCGTCCGCTGCCCGACGCGATCGCGATGGCTCAGGAAGCCGGCCGCAAATACGTCACCATCGCCAGCCGCGTGCTCGCCGGCAAATGAGTGACGACGCACCACAAGCGGGGACAGGCGTGCCCGCGGGTGCGATCTCCAAAGAGCTCCTGATCATCAACAAGCGCGGCCTGCACGCCCGTGCCTCGGCGAAATTCGTCCAGGCGGTCGAGCGCTTCAACGCGCAGGTGTGGGTGACGCGTGGCGGCGAGACCGTCGGCGGCACCTCGATCATGGGCCTGATGATGCTCGCGGCAGGACCGGGTACGACGATCACGGTCGCCGCCGCCGGCACTGACGCAGAAGCCGCGCTCGCGGCGATCGCCGAGCTCGTTGAAAGCAAGTTCAACGAGGAAGGGGTCTAGGCCCCTCGGTCACTTCGCCGGCGGCGCGATGTAGACGTTCCACGTCATCGACGGGCCGGCCTTGCCATGGGTGAAGCGGCGCGTCGTCATCACGATGCGCTCGGCGTTCGGCGCGATCTCGGACACCCACTTCTCGAATGCCGGCAGGCGGCCATCCGTCGGATCGAACACGCCGATGAAGCCGTATTTCTTGACGTCATCCAGCGATGTCAGCCCGGAGCTCCAGGCCTCGTTCGGGATGAACGCAACCGGATGGTCGGGGCTGTAGAACACCATCGGCTGGATCGATTCCATCGTGCCGGCGACGATCGCCCAGCGCGAGGCGAAGCGCGAATGCCAGGCCTGGGTCAGCTCGCGCGCGAGCTCCGAGCGCGCGCCATAGGTCGCGGTGTTGCCGGCATTCGCAGCCATCTCACGCGCGGCGATCCAGGGTGAGGCGACGAGCGTCGCCACGCTGAGCACCAGCCAGATCGCGATGATGTTGAACAGCACGGCGCTCTGCACCCGCAGCGCCGGAATCGCGACCAGCGCAAGCGGTACCAGGAAGAACAGCGAGATGCCCCAATCGGTCTTCATGTAGATGCTGAAGGCGAGCGCGCCGAGCGGCGGCCCGGCTGCAACGATGATCTGGATGATCCAGATGTTCAGCGCCTGGGAAACATTGACGCCTGCGTTGGCGCCTCGCGCCCAGGCCCGCGTGACGATGCGCGAGGGCGCGCGCACGAGCAGCGTCAGCCACGGCGGCACCAGCGCCATCGCAAGGGCCGCGAGCGCCACCGGAAGCGCCAGCAGCGCGGCATTGTGCAGGACATAGCCGAACACGAGCTGATGCACGAGGCCGGCATCCTCGATGCTGTAGGTGTCGCCGGCATAGGTCAGCGGCACGAAATGCGCATCCGCCAGCCAGACGATGTGCGGGATCATCGCCACCAGCAGCGTCGCGATCGCGACCCAGGGCGCCGGCGACAGCAGGAATTTCATGCGCTCCGGGTGGATCAGTGCGGCGAGCCCGATGGCGCCGATCATGGTCAGCACCCAATATTTGGTCATCAGCGCCAGCGCGCCGGCGAGCCCGAGCCAGACGCCGGACTGCCAGCTCCGCTTCTCGAACGCGTTGAGGTAAGCGAGCACGACGAGCGGCAGGGTGACGAGCTGAAGCAGATCGGGGTTGTACTTGAAGCCCTTGAAATTGAAGATCGGGTAGAGCGCGACCATCACCACGACCAGGAACGCGCGGCGCGGATCGACGACGCGCAACGCGACCAGCCAGCAGATCACCATGCCGACGCCGACCGTCGCCATCGCCAGCGCATAGGTCGCCCAATCCGTCGCCGGGAACACCTTGAACCAGACGCCGGCGATCCAGCCCGACAGCGGCGGATGCTTGCCGTAGCCCCACAGGAATTTCTGCCCCCAGCCCCAGGCTTCTGCGACGTCCATGTGAACGTCCTGCGCCGCCTTGAGATTGATCAGGATGAGGGTCCAGATCACCGCATGCAGGATGGCGAACTGGATCACCAGCCAGAGCCGGGCCGAGGGATCGGTCGCGTAGGCGACCAGCCAGGCCCGGAAACGGTCAAAGCTCACCCGGGGTTTTACGCGGGCGCGGGCGGAGGGGATCGAGGTCGTTGACATGGCCGTTGCGTAGCGCGTTTTGGGCCATCGTGGAATCAGCTTGGCGTGAAGAAAGGCCCTGAAAATACAGCAATATGGTTGCCGCACGGGGATGTGAGTGGTATCCCGCGCCCATGACGACCGTCCCCATTTCCAACATCCGCAATTTCTCCATCGTCGCCCATATCGACCATGGCAAATCGACGCTGGCCGACCGTCTGATCCAGATGACCGGGGGCCTCTCCGACCGCGAAATGGCGGGCAAGGAGCAGGTGCTCGATTCCATGGACATCGAGCGCGAGCGCGGCATCACCATCAAGGCGCAGACGGTCCGCCTCGCCTACCGCGCCAAGGACGGCAAGGATTACGTGTTCAATTTGATGGACACGCCCGGCCATGTCGACTTCGCCTACGAGGTCTCGCGGTCGCTGGCGGCCTGCGAAGGTTCCCTGCTGGTGGTCGACGCCAGCCAGGGCGTCGAGGCGCAGACGCTCGCCAACGTCTACCAGGCGCTCGACAACAATCACGAGATCGTCCCGGTCCTGAACAAGGTCGACCTTCCGGCGGCCGAGCCGGAGAAGGTCAAGCAACAGATCGAGGACGTCATCGGCATCGACGCCTCCGATGCCGTGATGATCTCGGCCAAGACCGGCCTCGGCATCCCTGATGTGCTGGAAGCCATCGTCACCCGCCTGCCGCCGCCGAAGGGCGATCGCGACGCGACCTTGAAGGCGCTGCTGGTCGACAGCTGGTACGACGTCTATCTCGGCGTCGTCGTGCTGATTCGTGTTGTCGACGGCGTCATGAAGAAGGGCAGCCGCGTCCGCATGATGGGCACCGGTGCGGCCTACGACGTCGAGCGCGTCGGCTTCTTCACGCCGAAGATGCAGCAGGTCGACGAGCTCGGCCCCGGCGAGATCGGCTTCATCACCGCCGCGATCAAGGAAGTCGCCGACACCCGCGTCGGCGACACCATCACCGACGACCGCAAGCCGGTCACCGAGATGCTGCCGGGCTTCAAGCCCGCGATCCCCGTGGTGTTCTGCGGCCTGTTCCCGGTCGACGCCGACGACTTCGAAACGCTGCGCGCCGCGATGGGCAAGCTGCGCCTGAACGACGCCAGCTTCTCCTTCGAGATGGAAACCTCGGCCGCGCTCGGCTTCGGCTTCCGCTGCGGCTTCCTCGGGCTGCTGCATCTGGAGATCATCCAGGAGCGGCTGTCGCGCGAGTTCGATCTCAACCTGATCGCGACCGCGCCGAGCGTCATCTACAAGATGAAGCTCACCGACGGCACCGAGCTCGAGATCCACAATCCCGTCGACATGCCTGACGTGGTGAAGATCGAGGAGATTCAGGAGCCCTGGATCGAAGCCACGATCCTCACGCCCGACGAATATCTCGGCAGCGTGCTGAAGCTGTGCCAGGACCGCCGCGGCTCGCAGAAGGAGCTCACTTACGTCGGCGCCCGCGCGATGGTGAAATACGATCTTCCGCTCAACGAGGTCGTGTTCGACTTCTACGACCGGCTGAAGTCGGTCTCGAAGGGCTACGCCTCGTTCGACTATCATCTCACCGACTACAAGCCGGCCGATCTGGTCAAGATGCAGATCCTGGTCAACGCCGAGCCGGTCGATGCGCTCTCGATGCTGGTGCATCGCACCCGCGCCGAAGGCCGCGGCCGCGCCATGGTCGAGAAGATGAAGGAGCTGATCCCGCCGCACATGTTCCAGATCCCGATCCAGGCGGCGATCGGCGGCAAGGTGATCGCGCGCGAGACCGTGCGCGCGCTGCGCAAGGACGTCACCGCGAAGTGCTACGGCGGCGACATCACGCGTAAACGAAAACTTCTGGAGAAGCAGAAGGAAGGCAAGAAAAAGATGCGGCAGTTCGGCAAGGTCGACATCCCGCAGGAAGCTTTCATTGCCGCGCTGAAGGTCGACAGCTGAGGCGTATCGGGATCCGGCCCGGGATGTTCGGGGCCGGACAGCATAAATCTCGAAAACAACCCCATGCACAGTAGCTGACGTCTCGTCGGAACTGCGAAATTTCGATTTTTGCGAAAACTGTTTGACTCGTCGGGCAAAACACCGGCAGGATAGCACCATGGCAGTGGCGCAACCGGCAGGCGACGATGTCCCATCAACCCATCCCCGTTACGTTTGCGCTCATCGCCCGGATACCCGCGGAGGGCATCTCGGACTTCAGGGCCTACGAGGATGCGGTGCTGCCGCTCCTGCCCGCGTTCAACGGACGTCTGGAGCGTCGGCTTCGAAACTCCGATGGCACGATGGAAATGCACATCGTCAGCTTCGCATCGGAAGCGGATTTTCAAAGTTATCGGAATGACCCTCGGCGGACGGCTCAGGCATGGCTGCTGGAAAGGTCCGCCGCCAGGCTCGAATTGATTCCGATGGCGGACGTCTGACGGGCCAAGCGCAAAGAGACCGCCCTCATCCGATCGCGAAATCAGCCACGGTCTCGGCGCGAATGGCCGTCGCGTCGAATGTCTCGACTGATGTTGTTCGACCAACTGCTCGATGATCGCTTCATGACTGATGACGTCAGCGGATGCACGCCGCGCAACGCCCGTAGATGTACGGGACGCGCGTCGAGCGGTAGCCTTTGCAGATTGCGCCAGTTGCGCGCGAAACGCGATTTGAAGGTGTAACGAAGTCGAAGCGCGCTTCGCGGCTGAAAATTAGTTTTGCCTCATAATCGTAATGACTCCGACGCAAAAAAAGAAAATAGGCTGCTTCAACAAGAATAATTAGTGGGAGGAGTACATGGATACTGCGGGTCGCCTGCGCGCGATGGCAGTGCTGTGCCGTCAGACAGCCGCGCGTCATCCTGATCGAAGTTGGAAACTGCTCGCCGAAGCCGAGTTTTGGGAGCATTTGGCCAATGATGCGGCGCGCGATCATGTCGACCAATGCTCGATTTGCTCACCGCTTCCTGAGGAGCGCAGTATTGCACGACCAGCTGCGGCCCCTGTGGAGTGACTGGGAAACAAAATAATTTGTTAGTGTCTGTGTGCGTAACTTGATGAGTGCCGCCCACCGCCGATTGCGGCACATTGGAATGGGAATGCCGGCCCCGGCTGTTACCCCATCCTGCGGCTGGGGCCGTTTGAACTTTCACAGCATCGTTCAACCCGGTCCACAACCATGATGAGAGGCATCGCCATAGCGCTATTCGGGATTGGGTTCCTCTCCCAGCTCGATCAAGCATTCCTCTATGGTCGCAATACCGACGCCGCGCTCCGGCTCATGCGGGACATCAGCAGAGGTTTTGGACTGTAGGACATCGTCTGATGCCCTCGTTGATCGGGCAGTGCTCCGCCAGGCCGCTACTTCTTCAATAATATGTCTTTCGCTCGCGCCATTCGCCTGACTGATCCGGCGTGACGGCCCAATTCCGCGGCTATCTTCGATGCGCCAACGCCCCGCCGGGCCAGCGCGATCAACCGCCGAATCTCCTGCTCGGTCCATTGCTTTGGCTTTGGTGTTTTCATGGTGCGACCCCACGAGCCCCACCACTTAACGGCTGCGGCTGGGGGCCGGCACTTGGGAATTTTACGGGTGGCGCGCCCGGGACGGCCACGAAGCCGCAGTGAGTTGGTTAGTCAGGTCTGCTTGGGGCACAGCTGACTTCCGCACCGACTTGAGCTGGTCGGCTTATCTCCCGAAGACGGACATAGATCGCGATTCTCATCTAAGCCGACTCTCTGCACCCCAAAAAATTCGTCAGCCGTCCAGTAACGTCAACGCCTCGCGCACGCGGTCGATGACGCTGTCGTAGTCACGGCCCTCTGTTTGCCTGAACAGGCGGACGGTGGGGTACCAGGGACTGTCGTCCCGACCGAGCAGCCATCGGTAGTCGGGAACGTAGGGAAGAAGGATCCACGTCGGGCACCCGAGCGCTGCAGCCAGATGTGCGACACTTGTGTCAACGGCAATGACGAGATCGAGCGCCGAAATCAGCGCGGCCGTATCAGAGAAATCAGCGAGGTCGCCGGTGAGATCGACGACATCCGGTCGTTGATCGAGAACCTGCTTGTCGAGCGGCCTTGGGTCCTTCTGCAGGCTGACGAACTGTGCGTCGACATCCATCAGGCGGCTGAAGACGCTGAGAGGCACGGAGCGGTTGCGGTCGTTCCAGTGCCGTGGATTTCCGGACCAGACCAATCCGATCCTGCGTCGATCGCGCCGCCCAAGACGCGTTTCCCAATCCGCGATCCGATCTGGCGAAACGGCCGGCAAGTATGAGCGCGCCGAGGGAATCGTGTTGAGCGTGGTTCCGAAGATCAGTGGCAGGCTGTCGAGCGCACAGTGAAAATCGAAGGCGGGCAGGACGGAATCGTCTCGCTTGAGAACGCATTGGACCAATCCGTCCATGCCCGAAAAGAGTGACGCCAGGGACTCCTCGACCAACAGGACAACGCGAGCACCTTGCGCGGCAAGGAAGGGAATATAGCGGACAAACTGAATCGTATCGCCCAGCCCTTCATCAGCACAGACAAGCACGGTCTTGCCGGCAATACTCTCATCGCCGAGCCATCGCGGGGAACCCAACTGAGGATAGCCGCGAGACAGATGCGGGATCTCCCATCGGGCTTCGCGCCCCCGCCAGCCCTTTTCGAATTCCCCAGTCAGCAGCTGGAGCAGCGCGAGGTTCCATTCCGTGACAGCCAATTCGGGGGCGATCGCCAGCGAACGTTCATATTCCGTCCTGGCCTGGTCGAGGCGGCGAAGCTCGACAAGAGATGCCGCCCTGTTGGTGATGGTTCGTGCAATGTGCGGCGCCATCGCCAGCGCCCGGTCGAACGACAAGACAGCCTGATCGTGCTGACCGAGCGCCTGCAGGACGTTGCCGAGGTTGCCATGGGTATCCGCGTTGGTCGGATCAAGCTCGATGGCGCGCATGTTGTCCGCGCGCGCCTCGTCCAGCCTTTTCAGGCTCTTCAACGCCAATGCCCGCATGTGGAACGACGGAGCATGATCGGGCTTCGCTTGGATGCTGCGATCGAGAAAAGTGAGAGCGTCGTCGAATTGCTCCAGCCCGTGTAGCAGGTGGCCGGCCTTGTAAGCCGCCTCCCACAGATGTCCATCGAGCTCAAATGCGTGCTTGAAGCAAAGCAGTGCGTCAGAGGATCTGGTCGCGTCGATCAGGAGGTTGCCCATGAGCGACCAAAGCGAGGCGTCGCCTGGCGCCAATTGAACAGCCTTGTCGGCCACCTGCAGGGCCTGTTCGATCCGCCCTTGCTTGGCCAACGCTGTCGCCAAGTTCGCCAGATAGCGTGGGCGAGGTTCGCTTCGAACCGCCTGCGAAAACCACTCGACCGCCTGCCCGAAATGACCTGCGCTGAAAAAGACCTCGCCCATGAGATGCAGGATCTCGGCCTTGTCCACGCCAGACGCCGACAGGGCCTGCTCACAAAGGCGCTGCGCATCAAGGTGGCGCCCCTCCTTGAGATAGGCGGAGACTGACTCTCGAAGATTGGCCTCTCTCAGGTTCTTGGCTGGCTGTGCCTTGTTCCGCTTTTGGCCGCGGTTCCCGGGAGACATTCCAAATTCCAAGTCCAGACAACAGGTCTCTCTACCTCTAGATGATTCGTCGTCACGGCGGCCAAAAAACCTCGCTCATTGGTTGCGACCAAAAAATACTCCAAGGCGCGGTCGGAACCAACTCCGCTAAAAGCTGATGAGTGGTCGGCTATGGGTCAAAATGCGAAAACTCGGGTTGAGCAAATGCGGTCCGCCCTGCCGCGACGAGCGGACCTCAGTCAGATGAGACGCAACTCCGCAGATGGGCCAATTTCGGAAGTGAGCACTTTCATTCGATCACCTCGTCTGCGCGAGCGACCAGCGAAGGTGGGATGTCGATTCCAAACGTTTTTGCAGTTTTGAGATTGATGAAAAGTTCAAACTTGGTTGGTTGTTCAACCGGCAAGTCAGCAGGCTTCGCGCCTTTAAGTATCTTATCAACATAGGCGACGCAGCGCCGGTTGAAGTCCATAATGTCCGCTCCATAGGATATGAACCCACCGAGTTGTACAAACTCTTTTCCCATAGCCACTATAGGCAACCGACGCGGTGTCGCGAGGTCGACAATGCGTTTTCGTTGATTGAAAAGCATCGGGCTCGGAAATATGAGAATGGCATCCGCACGTTCTCCAATGATCGTTGAAAATGCGAGATCCAAATCGTCGGGGGCGTGCACAGCAACAAGTCGGAGCTGCACTCCCAGGGTTAGTGCCGCCTCTTTTGCTTCCGCCATCATGTCATTCATCGTGCGCTCGCCATAGGCGCCGGGATGCCAAAGAGCGGCCACCCGCGAGGCCGTGGGTAGCGCTTCCTTGAGCAGTGCTAAGCGCTTGGGCACAAGCTGCGGGCCGAGGAAGGTCAACCCAGTGATGTTGCCCCCCGGTCGAGCGAGGCTGGCCACCAGCCCATCCCCCACAGGATCGCCCATAACCGGCACGACAATGGGAATTGTGGTGGTCGCTTGCTGTGCGGCCCGCGCGGCGGGCGTATTCGAAGCGACGATGAGATCCACGTTAAGTCGGACCAGTTCAATCGCCAGAGCCGGAAACCGTTCGACCTTCAGGCCTGCAGCTCGAGTCTCTACGAGCACGTTCTGACCATCGATATAACCAAATTCGCGTAGTCCTTGGTCGAAGGCTTTGAGGGCTGCGCGCGCCTCGGGAGATTCGATCGCACCCGTCACCATGAGGCCAATTCGAGGTATTTTCTTGGGTTGCTGCGCCCGCACCCCAAGCGGCCATGCTGCCGCTCCGCCAATAACACCAAGAAGTTCTCGCCGCTTCATGGGTCTCGCTCATAAACCGTGGCAAATCGTCATTGCCCGACTTGCTGAAGCACCGCGAACCACAGCGCGAGCGGTTCTCTGAGCGCTCCCGGCTCGGACGGCTTCTGACGAACGGCAGTGTGCACCATCACAAGCTTCGAGACGGGATCGACCAGGATGACCTGACCGCGTATGCCAAGCAGAGCAAATCTGCGCTGCTCGCCAGGGAGGAGCCACACCTGATAGCCATAGCCGAAATAGGGTGTGGCCACGCTCGGAGCAAGATAGCCGTCGCTCGGCCTGACGGTCGTGGCATCCAACAACCACTGCCGGGGGATCAGCTGACGACCTTCCCAAGCGCCGTCGTGTGCAAGCAGCCGGCCCAGGCGCGCATAGTCGCGCAAGGTCGCGTTGAAGCAGCAAAACGCGATCTCCTGGCCGCTGCCATCTATCGCCCATGAAGCATCCGCTTCGGTGCCGATGGCATCCCAGATCCGATCGTGGAGATAGTCGGCAACCGGCGTGCCCGTGGCGGAGCGCAGGACCAGGCCCAGGATCTCGGTTTCCACGCTTGCGTAGTGCCATCTGGTCCCCGGCGGCGCGATTCGGGTATTGAATTGCGCAATGACGGCGGCAGGATCTTTTGTCTCTTCAACGAACAACGCTCGCCCAAGCCGGGCTATATCGTCGTGCCCGTCATAGACTTCCGAAAACTCGACGCCCGACGACATATTCAGCAAGGCTCGGATGGATGTGTTTCCATATTCCGTTCCCGAGAGGCCAGGGACATAAGTTGAGGTAAGGTCGTCGATCGACTTGATCCGTCCCTCCGAGACCGCGATGCCGACCAGCATCGACACCAGCGTCTTGGCCATCGATTGCGAAAGAAGGCGGTCGTGATCGGTCCGCGAATATTGATAGTGCTCGTACAGGATGGTGTCGTCCCTGGCGATCAGGAGCCCTGTCACCGGGTTTCGCTTGAGGTAATCCCCGATGCTCAGCCGCTCGGTGCCAAAACTGTAGGCGATTGATGGCTCTGATGCGCGCTTGAATTGCCAGGGTACCGCCGCGCGACTGATCCGGCGAGAGGGGTAAATCTCGTCGAAGTGGCTGTAGGCTCCGACGAGCTTGTCAAGCTGTGTGGTGGTCGCCCGCGTGCCCTTTGGATAGCCGGACGCCGCGCCGTAGATATCAGCATCGGGGCCGCTATTTGAAAAAGCCGGTGCCGCCGCGCCGGAAGAGCTTTGGACGTCCTCTGCGCATGCCAAGGGCGTCCAGACCGCGGAGACAACGATCACGGGCAAGAAAAGCCTGCAGCAACCGCGCGGCGTGCAGAGCGCTCCCCAGTTCACTGGACTTAGCCTCCTCAAACGTTCTTGCGTACGCATTTACCAGAACGACTTTGCAGGCATGTAAGGAGAGCATGCTATCACCACGGCTAGACGGTGTCAGCATGGTGCACGTAGGATGGGTTGAGCCGTTGCGAAACCCATCGTCTAAACAGACGGGCGCACTAGCTCGACCCGATCGTGAAGGAAGTTTGATGGGTTTCGCTTCGCTCTACCCATCCTACAAGCTGCACCACTTAACGACTGCGGTCAGGGGCCGGCACTTGGGAGTTTGACGGGTGGCGCGCCCGGGTCGATATCCGCGTCCGGCCCCAGAGCTGCTATCCGCCGCCTCGCACAAGAAAAACCGCCGACGGCTCCACCTCGACAAGGAATTGCTCCCTGGCGAGGCTTGGCACTCCAATCCAGGTTGTGCACGGCGGGTTATCGCCGAACACCGATTTGAGAGCAGCGCTGATTGCCTCGCCCTCGTGCATGTGGCTTTGCTTGATGTAGAGCCGCAACGCACCGACCTGATCGAGGGTCGCACCAACCGCCCCCAGTGCAACGCTGAGGTTTTCGAGACTCTTGCTGAGTTGACGACCGATGTCGCCGGCTCCAATGACGTTCTGATCTGCGTCCCAGGCCACCTGGCCGGACACATGCACGATATCGCCGAACGGTGTGGGGACAGTAGCGACCTGCGCGAAGCCATATCGCGAGCTATCGAAGATTCCGGTGGGAATATGCATCGTTCGGCTCATGAGAGCTCCCTTGGCCAGAGCGCCAGTCAGCGGCGCCACGACAGTAGAGCAGAAAGCCGGCAATGGGAAAATCGACCTATCGAGCCTCCACCGACATTGCCCTCACCCGATCGCAAAATCCGCCGCCGTCTCCGCGTGAATGGCCGTCGTGTCGAACGTCTCGACCGACGTATCGGCGGCCCCCACCAGCATCGTGATCTCGGTGCAGCCGAGGATGATGCACTCGGCGCCGCGCGCCACCAGCGCGGCCATCACGTCCTGATAGCGGCGACGCGAGGGCGCTGCGACGACGCCGAGACATAGCTCGTCGTAGATGATGCGGTTCACGTCGGCGCGCTCGTCGGCAGACGGAATCAGAACATCGAGATCATGCGCACGCAGACGGTCGGTGTAGAAATCTTCCTCCATCGTGAACTTTGTCCCGAGCAGGCCGACCCGCCGATATCCCTTGGCCCGAATGCGTTGCGCCGTTGCGTCGCCGATGTGAATGAAGGGTATGGTCAGCTGCGCGGTGAGTTCGGGCGCCAGCTTGTGCATCGTGTTGGTGCACAGAATGATTGCACCGGCGCCCGCGCCTTCGAGCCGCCTGGCCACGTCCGCAAGGCTTGCCGCCGCATAGGCCCAGCGGCCGGAATATTGCATCTCCTTGATCTCCTGGAAGTCGTAGGAATACAGCAGCAGCGGCGCCGAATGCAGCTTGCCCATGCGATCGCGGACGCGTTCGTTGATGAGCTTGTAATAGAGCGCGGTGCTCTCCCAGCTCATGCCGCCGATCAGGCCGATGGTTCGCATCTTGGCGTCTCCGAAACGTAGCGCGATCGGATCGTAGACGAAGAGATCGCGGCATGTCACATCATGAAATGAGTAAGTGAACAGTCCCGGTTCACCTCTCCCCAGCGGGGAGAGGTCGGATTGCGCAGCAATCCGGGTGAGGGGCCGCAACGTACGGTGAGACCGTAAGCCCTCACCCGGCTCGCATCTTTCGATGCGATCCGACCTCTCCCTACGGGAGAGGTAATTCGGGTTCCGGGCGCGCATCGAGTCAATCAGAACCCATCCGCTTTGGATCAAGCACCACCGCTTCAGTTGAACCCGATCCGGCCTCGGCGACACTATCTCCTGCAGGGTAAGCGGCTTCGCCCGTCCGCGGGCGATACGGGGAGTGTCTCGCATGCGACAGCGAAACTGGCGATTGATTGCGGTGGGCACCGTGCTGCTGGTGCTGGCCGTGCTGTTCTTCCTGTCGATGCGCGACATGACGCTGTGGTCCAATGATCCTGTCGCCCTGATGCGCACGGTCGGAGAGGTCTCCGGCGTCGTCGGCGGCATCAGCCTCGTCATGATCGTGTTCGGCCTGATCGGCAGGAAGGCGCCGGTTTGACGCGACGCCGGCCGGAAGGCTCGGTCACGGCGGCATCACGCCTCCGCTACGAGCGGAATAACGGGTCTCCGACGCAAATCTGAATGTCAGAACCGCGCATTGCGCGCGGAATGGCATCTGGAGGCCGCGATGATCACCTCAAAACTGTTGGTTGCGCTCGTCCTCGCATCGACGATCGGCGCCGCGTCTGCGCAATCGTTCCATCCATCGGTGGCCGGAAAGGAAACGACCACAAGACCCTGGACAGCGCCGGTCGGCCATCGCCAGCCGCACGCCGCCGATATCCCGGCAACGACGATGGGTCCCTTGGATTTCCTCGATCAGGAGGATGCCAATGTCGACCGCAAGATCAGCGGCATTTGCCGGGGTTGCTGAATGCGTTGCTCCCAACGCCTGCACGGCCGAACAGGAGCTGGCGTTAACGACGTTTAACGGTTCCAGCCCGAACGGAAATCGCTTCGAGGTTTCTTAAAATTTGCTGGGTACCTCTTCCGGGCATCGTGATCCGGAGAGAAATATGGCGAAGCGGGCCAAGCGTGGAAAGGCGGAGACGCTCGCAGTACCAATGGCCGCGAGAGTTGCCATTGGCGCTGTGGCCGTCGCCGCGCTGGGGTACGGCTTGCTGTCTCACCCAGAGACAGTTCAACCGACGCGGAAGTCGTCCGTGCACGAGGCCCAGGCATCGTCATCTGCGGTTTACGTGGCAACTCCGGCTCATGTCTCAGCGCCAACGCCGGCTCCGGTGCCCGCCCCGGCTCCGGCCCCTCTGGTCGAACCGCCAAAAGCCGCCGATGGTCCCGGAGCATTTGTCCGGCAGGTGGTTGACTACGCCAGTCACCAGACGCCGGGCACCGTGATCATCGATACCAAGAACACGTTCCTCTATCTCGTTCTGAACGACGGCCAAGCGATGCGCTACGGCATCGGCGTCGGCCGCGAAGGTTTCACATGGTCCGGCGAGCAGACCGTGGCCCGCAAGACCGAATGGCCGGATTGGCGTCCGCCTACAGAGATGCTCGTGCGTCAGCCCTATCTGCCGCGGTTCATGGCAGGCGGTCCCACCAACCCGCTCGGCGCCCGGGCGATGTATCTCGGCGAGACCGAGTATCGAATTCACGGCACCAACAAGCCCGATACGATCGGCAAGCGGGTCTCGTCCGGCTGTATCCGCCTGACCAACGACGACGTCACGGACCTCTACGAACGGGTGAAGGTCGGCGCGAAAGTGATCGTGCTTCCACCAGCTGCTGCCCGCGCGACGCCCGACGCCGCGGTCCGGTCGCCTGATCCGGCATCGCCGTCGAAGCGGCCCTCGGCAGCCAATGCGCAGATGCTGTCATCCGGACCGAAGATCGCCGAGGCGCAGTAGCGCTGTCCTCGAGGGGGAAAGGCTTACTTCGAGATCCGCCGATAGAGCATCAGATCCACGCCTCTCGCGTCAGTCGATAAAGGACTTGCCGCCGCAAGGGATCACCTTCCGGGATACGGGGATGGTCAAAATCCGCTGCACTGTCGTGGGACATCCCGAGCTTCGCCATCAGGCGCCTTGATCGAATGTTTCGGATGCCCGCATGTGCTACGATCTCTGCGAGATGAAGCTCGTCGAAACCGAATTGAACCGACGCTCGCGCAGCCTCGACGGCAAATCCCTGCCCCCAGAACGGCCTCGCCAGCCGCCAGCCGACTTCGACAGCCGGCGTGAAGCTCGCGACAAAGCCGATGCGCAATAATCCGACAGCCCCCATGAATGCGCCGGATGCTCTCGATTCCACGGCCCACATGCAGAAGCCGTGAGAGGACTGATGGCTGATCTGGAAATCGATCCAGGCGTCAGATGCCTCCCGCGTCGCGAGTGGACGGAGATATTCCATGACGGCTGCATCCTGAGACATCTGCGCGAAGGGCAGCCTGTCTGAATCCCTCCATGGCCTAAGCAGCAGCCTTTGCGTCAACACTTGCATCCGCCTTCGCCTCAATGGAGATCACCCAATTGTGGCGCAGCTTCATGAAATTGCAACCGGCCTCGGCCGCACTTATAGATGAGCGCGGGAGCTTGACGATTGGCCAGCTGGTAGCGAGATGACCAGCGACAGAACCATTGTCGACACCGCCTTTTGACCCCCGCCAGATCCCGCAAGGGAGCCGACGGCGTCCGCCGGCTTCCCCGTCTCTTGCCCCATACGCGCCCTACGACGCCTTCTTCGCTTCCACGTATCGTTTAAAGCTGTCGAGGATCGCCTGCCAGCCGCCCTGCTGCTGCTCGACCGAGTGCGTCTGCTCGGCATCGAAGGCGACGCGGACGACGACGCCCTTGGCGCCGGGCACGAACTCGACCTCGGCCTTGCGATCGCCGAACGCGTATTCGATCCGCTTGTGCTCGACGATCTTCGTGTAGGTGCCGGCGAAGTCGAAGCCCATGCTGCCGTCCTTGGCCTCCATGCGCGACGAGAACAGGCCGCCTTCGCGCAGGTCGACCGTCGCCTTGGTCGTGTGCCAGTCGTCCGACGCGGCGTTCCACTTCACGATGTCGGCAGGCGTCGTATAGGCACGCCAGACCTGATCGATGGGGGCGGCGACGCTGGTTTCGACGGTGATCCTCATGGGTATTGCTCCAGTTCGATTTTGACGGCTCGAGATGACGACGTCACGTAGGGGGTCTGTACAGGACGCCCGAGACGTGTCCACCCAAGGACGGTCGAGACCAGTCGATGCCGACATGGCCCGACCGTCAATGCGACAAAAAAATGCGACAGAGAAGATGTTGCCGAAAAGGCGCGTGCCGCCGCCGGCTTTCGGTCGGCGCCTCAGCAGACCTTCTGGAAACGCGCGCGCCAGCGCGATGCGCTGGTCGGCGGCAGCACGTAGCTCTTGCCCTCGGCCGAGATCGTCAGGGGTTGCCCAGAGGCCAGAAGATCGAGGACGCGAGTTTCCAACTCCCCCCATTTGCCTTCGGCAAGTTCGGGATGGCCGAGGTCCGCCTGGTTGAACATCGCGGTGTTCGGCGGGAAGGACTCGGGGCCGGCGTAGGTGAAGCCGGCGAAATCCATCTGCGTCTTGCCGTTGCCGATCGTGATCGTGGCCGCGGTGTGCTCCTGCTGCGGCGCTTCGCCCGGATAGACCGCATCCAGTTCGTAATGCGTCCCGCAGCCGAAGCGAAACACCGTCTTGCGGTTCGTGTCGAAAAAGGTGAGCCAGGGCCGATCGTAGCGGTCCATCTCGAGCGTCCAGGCGCCGCGCCACATGTCCTTCGGCGGGCCGCCGGCCGCTATTGCCGCAGACAATCCGAGCCACGACAGCGCGACAACGATTCCGAGCAGCCTTGCGTGCGTCGCCATGACAAGCTCCCAACGCGATCCGCGATGATCCTTACACGAAAGCGGATCGACCGGCCGGTTCAGATCGCGCCCGTCTTGCCGCGGATGGCCATCGACCGCTTGATGACCTCCCGGGCATCGGCGTAGCGCCCCTGATCCTTGTAGAGACCGGCCAGGTTCTCCAGGACATCGGCGAGATCCGGATGGTTCGGGCCGAGCGTCCTCTCCATGGTGGCCACCGACTGCTTGAACAGCCGTTCGGCATCGGCGTTGCGTCCCTGACGCGCGTAGAGCGCGGCCAGATTGTTCAGCGCCTGCGCGACGTCGGGATGGTCGGGTCCGTACGCCTTCGTGGTCACCGCCATGGCGCGCTTGAGCAGCCGCTCGGCATCGGCATAACGGTGACGATTGATGTAGGCGTCGGCGAGGTTGCTCATCAGCACCGTGGCTTCGGGGTCGTCGGGACCGTTGGCCTTCTCGAGGACGGCGAGCCCGCGCTTGAACAGCGGCACGGCCTCGTCGTATCGTCGCTGACCGCTGTAGACGGCGGCGAGATTGCTCAACGGCAGCACGATCGACGGATCGTCGGGGCCGACCGTCTTCTCGTCAATGGCGATGGACCGCTTGAGAAGCGGTTCAGCGTCCGCGTAACGCCCTTCCGCGCGGTAGAGGTCGCCCAGATTGTTCAGCACCATCGCGACTTCCGGATGCGCCGGACCGAGCGTCTTCTCCCTGATCGCAAGTGCACGCTTGTACAGCGGCTCGGCGACCGCGTACTGGCCGAGATTGTAGTGGATCGTGCCGAGATCGTTCAGCGGCATCGCGACGTTGGCGTCATCGGCGCCGAACTCCTTCTCGCGCAGGGCCAGCGCCTTCTGGGCGAGCGGCAGCGCTTCGATGTACTTGCCGGCCCGATAGAGCTCTTTCATCTGCAGGGTGAGCGTGCCCGCGTCATCCTCTCCCGCCCGGGACGGCGCATTGAGCGACAAGGTCAACGCGAGCGCGGTCATCGCGACACGGATCGATGCTTTCAGGGCCTTCATCGCGCGTTCCTTCGTCGCGGTTCTCGGGGCATACGCGCTTTTGGTGCGCCCGGGGGCCGGACAGGTTCAATGCGGATGGGTTACCGGAGCGAGCCCGGCAGGGCGGCGTCCCTTGCGGTGTTCGCCTTACGGTCCACTGCTGCGATCAGGTGAAGAAGCCGCCCAGCCGGTCAATGACGAGCTCCGGCGCCTCCTCGGGCAGATAATGTCCGCAAGGGAGGCTTTCGCCGCTCACATCGACGGCCTTTTCGCGCCAGGTTGCGCGCACGTCGTAGGTCGATCCGACGACGCCTTTTTCGCCCCAGAGCACCAGCAGGGGGCAGCCGATCCGCTTGTCCGAATCGGCCGCGTCGTGGAGCAGATCGATGCCCGCGGCCGCGCGGTAATCCTCGCAGACCGCGTGCAGCGTCTCGCGCGTATAGCAGCGGCGGTATTCCTCGAGCGCGACCGGATCGATCGCACCTGGCGTCTTGTTCTGCTTGTTGATGTGCGCCTGCAGATAGAAGTCGAGATTGTTGCCGATCAGGGTTTCCGGAAGCGGCGCGGGCTGGCTCAGGAAGAACCACCACATGTAGCGCATGGCGAAATCCTTGGTCACCTTCGCATACATCGTCGCGGTCGGCGCGATATCGAGCAAGACCGCCTTGGTCACCGCAGCGGGATGATCCAGCAACAACCGGTGCAGCACGCGTCCGCCGCGGTCGTGACCGGCCGCATAAAAATGCTCGAAGCCGAGCGCGCGCATGACCTCGACCTGATCGCGCGCCATCTCGCGCTTGGAATAGTTGATGCTGTCCTTGCCACCGTCCGGCTTGCTGCTATCGCCATAACCCCTGATATCAGTGAGCACGACCGTGAACCGCTCGGCCAGTTTCGGGGCAACCTTGTGCCAGCACACGACCGTCTGGGGATGACCATGGAGAAGCAGCAGCGGCGCGCCCTCGCCCTTCACCAGCGTGTTGATCTCCGCGCCATCGGTCCTGATGCGGCTGCGGCGAAAGCCCGGCAATAGTTTTTCGATCTGGTCGCTGTGCACGGTCGTCGTCTCCTCGGCAAGAGCGGGCAAATCCAGCATCGTCGAACCGATCGCGCCCGTGGTCGCCGCTGCGAGCGACATCAGGCGACGCCGCGTCAGCCTCGGATCAAATGGACGTTCTGCCTGATCATCATCGGACATGTCGCGTTCCCCGGAAGGAATTGGGCCCTTGCGGAGAAGGTGCCGGCCGGATCAGCGAAAATCCAATGTCAGGTCAAAATATCATTATGCACGGCCTGCATAAGCGGCCCCGCCAGCGCAGCGCCGCAATGGCCGCGATCAATTCAGCGACGCCGCCGGCAGGATGTAGTGATCCAGCAGATCCAGCTCGGGTGCGACCATGTTCTTGGATTCCCGGCCCGCGTTGAAGACGACGACCATGTCGAGCGCGGGGATGATGATGGTCTTCTGCGAATTGAAGCCTTTCGCGGCGGCCCATTCGATGGTGCGATCGCCGTCCTGTGAGCGACCGACCCACCATTGGTAGCCGTAGGAATTCGGCTCCGTGGTCTTGATGTGCTCGGCGGTCGATTGATCGACCCAGGAGGCCGAGACGATCTGCTTGCCCTGCCAGGCGCCGCGGTTGAGTACGAGCTGGCCGATCTTCGCCCAGTCGCGCGGCCGCAGGCTCAGCCCGCTCGCCGACGTCGGAAGGCCACTCACCGGGTTCTTGTACCAGGCAACGTCCTTGATGCCGAGCGGCGCGAAGATGTTCTCCTGCGCCAGCACATCGACGCCCTTCCCGGTGATCTTCTTCAGGATGGTGCCGATCAGCTCCGTTTCCGCATTGTTGTACTGGAAGGACACGCCGGGAGCCCGCTCGGCGCCCAATCCCGCCGACATCGTCAGGAGATGGCGGAGCGTGATCCGATCCTTGTCGGATGCGCCCAAGCCCGCATAATCGGGGAGATACGACGAGATCGGCGCGTCCAGATCCCTGATCAGGCCGCGATCCATGGCGATGCCGACCAGCAGCGAGACGACGCTCTTGGTCATGGAATAGCCGTTGTGCCGCGTGGTCGGGTCGTAATTCATCTGATGCGGATAATCATAGTAGCGCTCATAGACGAGCACGCCGTGCCGGATGACGACGATGTCGTCGACATCAGCGAGCTTGCCGCCGCTGATGCCCTGGTCCATCGCGCAGAGCAGCGCCGCGTTCAGCCCCTGCTTGTCCGGCGAGGTCATCGCCCATCCGTCATGGATTTCGTGCGGAATGCCGCAACCGGATGCAGGCGCGGCCGCGACGGGACTTGAAGCAAAAGCACACGCGGCCGCGATGACGCCGATCCATGTCCGCATGTCAGGCTCTCCCCCACCATTGCCAACGACGAGCAACCCAAGGATGCCGTTCTGTGTGTGACCGTTTTGCGGCGTTGCAGGTTTTGCAGGAGCCTTCATTGTAGGCAAATGCCTGAGTGCAACACAGTCCGGCCATTTTACTCCACTAGGTCAACGCCACATTTTGGAGCCGCGTCGATGCGCCGGTTGTATTTGTTTTGCCTCGCTTTGTTTTTTGGCCTGGCCTCGTCCGCGCATGCGGCAGGTCTGCAGCTTCTGGACACCGATCCCACTCTGGCCGGCGCGATCTGGTATCCCTGCGCGGCGGAGCCGCAGCCGGTGCCGCTCGGCAAAGTCTCGATGAATTTCATCACCACCTTGCAGGGCGTGAAGGATTGCCCGGTGTCCGGGAGCAGATTGCCGCTCGCCATCATCGCGCATGGCCGCGGCGGCTGGTTCGGTGGACACGATGATACGGCTCAGGCGCTCGCCGACGCCGGCTTTGTCGTCGCCGCCATCAACTATCCCGGCGACAACGGCGCCGACCGTTCACAGAGCGACAGCCTGTCCATCATCGCCGCGCGTCCGAAAGAGACGATCCGCCTGCTGGACTTCATGCTGAACGAGTGGCGCGATCGCGCGGTGATCGATCCCGAAAAGATCGGCTTCTTTGGCTTTTCCGCCGGCGCCTATACCGGATTGATCCTGGCGGGTGCCAAGCCGGACTATCAAAAGATTGCGGGACTCTGCACCGAGGGCAACAATTCGCCGGGATGCGAGCAGTTTCGTCGTGGCGACATTCCGCCCGAGCCGCAGCACGATCCGCGCATTCGCGCCGCGGTGCTCGCTGACACCGCTTTGAACTTCATGTTCTCTGCGGACGGACTGACCGACGTGCACATTCCCCTGCTGATCTGGCGATCGAAATCGGGGGGCGGTGGCATCGATCCCAAAAATGTGGTGCTGACGGCGAGCAGCCTGCCGGGCAAGCCGGAGGTGCGCGTCATGCCCGCCGGCCACTTCGGATTCCTGGCGCCGTGCACGGAGAAATTCGCCGCCGAACTGCCGCGGCTATGCGCCGATCCGCCGGGCTTCGACAGAACCGCGTTTCATCACGAGCTCAACGCGAGCATCGTGAGCTTCCTTCGCGATCATCTCGCCACCGAGCGGAAACCCTAAAGCCCGCCGGGACACGGCACACACACGCTGGAAAGAGAACGATGGCTTTCGGGATTGCAGGCGCGACTGGATTGGTGATCGCCTATCTGCTCGGCTCGATACCCTCGGGCTATCTGGCGGGGAAGCTCCTCAGGGGCATCGACATTCGCGAGCACGGCTCCAGGTCCACCGGCGCCACGAATGTGTTGCGCACCCTCGGCAAATGGCCTGCGCTCGCGGTGCTGATCGCCGATGTGCTGAAGGGCGCGGCTGCCATCGTCGTTGCGCGCTGGTTCTGCCCCTGGCTGGCTGCCGAACTATCGCCGGCACCGCCGGCGGCGACCGATCTGCAGGTCTGGGTGCCATGGGCGGTGTGCCTCGCCGGCATTGCCGCGCTGCTCGGCCATGGCCGCTCGATCTGGCTGAACTTCACGGGCGGCAAATCGGCGGCAACCGGGCTCGGCGTGCTGCTGGCGATGTCGTGGCCGGTGGGACTGGGTGCAGCGGCCGTGTTTGGCGCCGTGCTGGCGCTGGTGCGGATCGTCTCGCTCAGTTCGATGCTCGCGGCTTTGACGGCGATCGTCCTCGTCTGCGGCTTCGAACACCCTCTGCCCTATCGCTTGCTGGTGATCGCAGGCGGCCTCTACGTGATCATCCGCCATCGCGCCAACATTCAACGGCTGCTGGCGGGGACGGAGCCGCGGCTGGGCCAAAGCAGCGTGGACGTGAAAGCGGAAGCGCAGGTCTAATTCACCGCCTGAAGCGCGGCCGTGAAGGTGGCCAGATCGGCGCGCGCCATCTCGTCGGGCGCCCATTTCGGGAGGTCGGCCAGCTCTGCGATCACGCGGGCCCGGTCCTGCGGCAGCAGAAAGCTCGCCCAGACGTCGCGCGTGTCGCGCAGCGCAGCCGCCACCAGCCGCGCGTTGGCGGGCTTGCTGGCGCCCTGGATCGCCGCGCAGACCGTGGTCAGGATGTAGACGGCGCTATTCTTGCGAAAGCCTGTCATTCCTTCCTCGCGGATGCGGGTACGTTGCTCCGGCGGGAGCTCTCTCCAGAACAATTGGCCCGCCTCCGCCTCGCGGGCCATGCCGCGGATCATGAAACTCATCGCCACCGCGTATTGGTCGCCATACTCGGTCATGTTGCGCCCAAGCGCAGCGAAATCGGGCTGCGGCCCCGGCTTCGCGCCGTAAAAGATGAACAGCTTGTGGGTCTGGTTTGCGGTGTCGGTCCAGTCCATCAGCCAGCCCATGTCGCTGCCCTGCACGGGCGGCAGCGCGGCGAGGGCGTCGAGATCAAAGACATGGCCAAGCAGGGCTGCGATCTCCGGCCGGGTCAGATCCGGCCGCTCGCCCTTCTTCGCGACGCCATCGACATAGGCCTTGAAGGCCTTCGCGGCATCGCGCGCGGCGGCCAGATCGCGCGCACCGTCCTGCGCGAATGCGGGCGACGCGAAAGCGAGCAGGATCAGGAGAATTCTGACGATCGGCATGGGAGTTGGTCGTGCGCCACGCCGCCGAGGTTCAGAGCGCCGGCAGCCCTGGCGGCGGCTTGCGCCTATTCGAGGCCTGCTCATAGGCATAGGCCAGTTGCAGCAGCTTGTGCTCGCTCCAGGCACGGCCGGCGAAGCTCACGCCGAGCGGATAGTCCGGCGTCTCCTTGTCGCCGGCCCCGGAGACGAAGCCCGCGGGCACCATGACGCTGGGATAGCCCGCCTTCGCCGAGATCACGCAACCGCTGCTGCCGGGGAACAGCACCGCATCGAGCTTGTGCTGGTTCATGTAGGCATCCATGCCGTGCGTCCTGGCGGCGAGCAGGTCCATCGCGCGCGCGGATTTGTATTCGCGTTCGCTCAGGTCGCCCCTGGTGAGGTCGGCGGCGAGAAACAGATCCTGGCCGAAGCGCAGCGCCTTCTTCGCGTGCGCCGCGTTGAAGGCGATGATATCGGCCACGGTCTTGATGTCGGTATTGGTCGCCCAATCCTCGAGATAGAGATTGAGACCGTATTTCAGCTCGTAGAGGAACACGATCGGCGAGCCGGTCGGATTGCCCTTGTTGATGCTCAACGGATTGCGGTTGAGCACGGCCATGCCCGTGCCCGGCCCGCCGAGCCAGCCACGCGTCGGCATGTTGGCGCGCACGATGACGGCGCCGAGATCCTCGAGCACCTTGATCGCCTCGGTCATCACCTTGGCCCAACCGGGTTGCAGCTTGCCGTAATAGCGATCGTTCAGCGGATCGGCCGGGTCGCCCGGCACGCCGATACGCGCGCCCTTCATGGCGTCGCGCGAGAGGCCTGCGGTGTAATCGGCCGGCCGCCGCTGCCGCTTTGTCGCGGGATCGAGCAGGTCCTGGGCCGCCAGAACATTGAGCAGCAACGCCGCGTCGCGCACCGTGCGCGTCATCGGCCCTGCGGTGTCCTGGCTGTGCGCGATCGGAATGATGCCGGCGCGGCTGATCAGGCCGACGGTCGGCTTCACCGTAACGAGGCCGTTCATGCTTGCAGGATACAGCAGCGAACCCGAGGTCTCGGTGCCGATCGAGGCCGCGCACAGGCCGGCCGCGACGGCGACCGCCGACCCCGAGCTCGAGCCACCAGGGACCACGACCGGGATGTCGTGTTCTCCCATCAGCGCCGGCGCATAGGGGTTTTTGACCTGACCGCCCAGCGATGAGTAACCCGCGGGCATCTCGATCGCGATGATGTTGGCGAACTCCGTCAAGTTCGCCTTGCCGAGAATCACCGCGCCGGCCTTCCGCAGCAATTTGACGACGGTGGCGTCGCGCTTCGCGCGTGCGCCCTCCAGCGCCAGCGAGCCCGCCGTCGTCGGCTGCTTGTCGGAGGTCGCGATGTTGTCCTTCACCAGGATCGGCACGCCCGCGAGCGGTCGCCCGGCTGATGGCTTGGTGCCGTCGAACCCGGCTGCGATTGCGGGCGCATCGGGATTGAGGGCGCGGACCGAATTGAGCGCCGGCCCGGCACGGTCGTAGGCTGCGATCCGCGCGCGATAAGCTTTGGTGAGCGCCGTCGCGGTGACCTGCCCGCCTGCCAACGCATCGATGATGTCGCTCATCGGCGCGTCCTCGAGCCTCAGCTCGGGCAGCGCTGCGACGCCTCGGGTCGGCTTCTTCATGATGTGCCTCTACTCGCCTGTCTTGCCGCGCGACTTCTTCGCCTTGTCCACGGACGGGGCGGCTTCAATCAGCGCCTTGAGGAAGGTCAGCACGATGCGCCCGCCGCGATCGTCATCGCCACCGGTCGGAGAGAGTGCGAGCCCGCGGCTCAGCGCGGCAAGGCCGCTCGCGATCTCCGACGGTTCTCCCGGCACTTTCTTGCCGAACAGTTCGAACAGATGCGCGATCATCGTGCCGAGCGCACGACGATGCTTGCGGTTCGACTCGTTATAGACCTTCGCGAATGCGGGGCTCCGCAGCGCGTGCAATTGCAGTTCGATCGCGAGCACGCCGAGATCAGGGTCGGAATTGACTGTCTCCGCCCACGCCTCGATGCCCGCCATGGCCACATCGGCGTCGCCTTGCGCGCGCGCCAAATTCTCCTCGATCCGCGTCCGCTCCTCGGCCTGATGCTGCTGGATCAGTTCGAGCAGTATGGCTTCCTTGTCCGGGAAGTTCGAGTAGATCGCGCCCAGCGAGAAGCCCGCAGCCTCCGCGATGTCGCGGATCGAGGCTGTCGCAAAGCCCTTTTTCACGATTTCCCGGCGGGCGGCCTCGATCAGGAGGCCCCTGGTACGAGCCTGGCTCTCTTCGCGATTCAGTTTCGCCACGCGGACATTCTCTCTCGTCTTTAAATATCACTTGATATTCGAATATCAATTGATATTTGTATTGCATCGATGGTTTCTCAGAGGGCATATAACATGGATCAGAAAAGCCTGGATCGCACGCTGGCGCTGCTCGCCAGTCTCGCAGCGTTGACAGTCGCCGCGATGGTTGCCTCCATCCTCGCGACCCACAGCTCGCAGGACTTTTTCCAGAGCGCACGCGCGATCGACGATTACCGCGCCTTCATTGCCTCGCCGCTTGCGGTCCTGGGGCTTCGGCTCAATCTCGGCCTCGACAATCTCTTCATGGTTTTCTACGGCGCCTTCTTCGTGGCGCTGGCCGCCCGGTTGCGCGGGCTGGTGGATTCGCGGCTGATCGGCGTCGCGCTGGCCGCTGCCATGCTGACACTGCTGCTGGATTCGCTGGAAAATCATCACATCATGACTGTTGTGCACGCGCTCCAGACGGGCCTGCCGGTTTCGGCCGCCGACGGCGAAGTCCAGATGATCGCCTCTCAGGTCAAGTTTCACGCCAGCTATCTCGCGACGTTCCTGTTCTCGCTCGGCTTTCTCCGCCTCGGCAAAATGGGGCGCATCATTGCGATCGTGCTCTGGTGCTACATCCCCTTCGGCATCCTGATCTCGGTCGTGCCGCCCGAGCAGGCCAAGGTTTTGGCATTGGCGCGAACGATCTTCTTTGTCCTCGCCTTCGTGCTGTCGGCCCGCCTTTTCTTCTCGCTGGCCCGGAAAGACGACGCGACGACTGCCGTTGCGACTTGATTGAATTGCGCAGATAGACCACCATCGCGTTTCACCGCTCACGGCAGAATGGGCGAGGAAACGCGGATATGGACGGAACCGTTGAAGTCGATCTCGTCGCGCGGGCGCGGGCCATCGCGCCGCTGATTGCAGGTGAGGCCAACGAGATCGAGCGGACGCGGCGGCTGACGCCTGCCGTCGTCGACGCGCTGATCGAGAACGGGCTCTATCGTGCGCTGCTGCCGCAAGACCTCGGCGGGTCGGAAGCGCCGCCAGACATCTTCATGCAGATGCTGGAGGAGATCGCGAAGGCCGATGCATCCACGGCCTGGTGCCTCGGCCAGTGCAGCGTCTGCGCGATGATCGCGGCCAGCCTCGACCACGGCAGCGCGCACGAGATCTTCAACACCGCGCCCGGCATCCTCGCCTGGGGCGCGGTGGCGCATGAGGCACGCGCGGTCGAGGGCGGCTACCGCGTCACCGCGCGCTGGGATTTCGCCTCGGGCTCGCGGCAGGCGAGCTGGCTTGGCGCGCATGTCCGCATCGCCAATGCCGACGGCACGCCGCGCAAGAATGCCGACGGTTCGCCGGAGATGCGCACCATCCTGTTCCCGCTCGCGAGCGCCGTGATGCACGATGTCTGGCAGGCGATCGGCCTCGCCGGCACCGGAACCGATTCCTACGAGGTGAAGGATCTCTTCGTTCCCGATCGCTTCGCCGTGTTCCGCGACGTGCCGAGCGCGCTGCGCGAGCCGGGCCCACTCTACCGGCTCCCGACCGGTTCGACCTTCAGCCTCGGCTTCGCAGCGGTCTCGCTCGGCGTCGCGCGCGCGACGCTGGATGCGGCGATTGCGCTGGCGCGCGCTAAGCACCAGTCGCTGGCGGCCAGCGCCATGCGCGACAACCAGGCGGTCCAGGGCCTGATCGGCCGTACCGAGGCGGATTTGCGCGCCGCCCGCGCCTATCTCTATGCGACGGCGAATGCAATGTGGCGCGATCTCTCCGCGACGGGCACTTTCAGCCCGGCGCATCGCAGCGCCGTGCGCCTCGCCTCGACCTGGACCATTCAGCAATCGGCAAAAGTGGTCGACACCGCCTATCACATGGCCGGCGCCACCGCCGTATTCCGCAGCAATCCGTTCGAGCGGCGGTTTCGTGACATGCATGCGATCGCCCAGCAGATTCAGGCGCGCGACACGCATTACGAGGATGTCGGCAAGGTGATTTTGTCGTCGCCCGCATCCTGAAGTAGCATATCACAGCAGCGTTGCGGTCGCATGCATCTACAGGAATCGCGACAAAAGGGGGTGATATGCGCCGGCTTCCAACTGTGATCGGTACGGCCCTCTTGACGTTAGTCATGGCGGGCTCCGCCCACGCGGAAAAAATCTATTATCTTCACGACCCCGGCGGCAACACCGCCGCGCACATCTACACCTATACGCACATCAATGCGGAGTATGATCGCGTGGTGATCGACGGTCGCTGCAAGTCGTCCTGCACGACGGTCCTCGGGGTCGTTCCCCTCAACAAGATCTGTATCACCCCGAGCGGTTACTTCATGTTCCACGCCGCGCATCACGGTGACCGCAGCATCAATCCCGGCGAAACTCAGCTGATGATGTCGGCCTATGCGCCCCCGGTACGGGACTGGGTGATGAAGCACCACGCGCTCGAACAGGTGGACCCTTACACGTACCTGTACGCCAGGAATGTAACGTTCATCCGCCAGTGTCGCCGGTAGCCGATGCTTCAGCCTTGAAGCGGACACCCCAACGCCAGGCTACAATCCGTTCGAGCGACGGTTTCGTGACATGCACGCGATCGCCCGGCAGATCCGGGCGCGCGACACGCATTACGAGGATGTCTGCAAGGTGATCCTTGCCGAAAACCGCTAGTCGCCCGCGCGCGACGCCGCGTCGCTTTGTCTCTGCCGATAGCGAACGATCAATCCCTCCATGCGCTTATCGCATTGAGTCATGCAAAAGGGCCGTAGCGAATCCGTGGAAACACGGAGCCCATCCGCTCTTGTTGTTAAGCAATTTCTGGGACCGTTCTGCAAAACCAAGATCAATCTTTGGAATGCCCGGGAATTTTCGATGTTCATGCTCAAGTCGATTGCGGCTCGCCTGATTCTCACGATCGCGCTCACCGTTGCGGTGGCCTGCGCCATCCTCTCCGGCTTCTCGATCACCCAGCAGCGGGCGCTGACACGGATGGCGCTCGATCAGCAGCTCAAGCTGCAATATGAGAGCGTCATCGCAGCGATCGACTATGAGGGACGTTCGGCCCTGGCGGTCTCCGCCGTGATCGCGGCACTCCCGCCGGTTGGAGATGCCATCGCCAAGGGCGACCGCGACAGCCTGGGCACGCTGCTCGGCGACGCCAACAAGGCGCTGAAGGCGCAGGGCATCCCCCTGATCACCTTCCAGCTGCCGCCGGCGACCTCGTTCTATCGCGTCCACGCGCCCAAGACCTTCGGCGACGACGTCTCCGCGCGCCGCGCCACCGTGGTCGAGGCGCTCAAGACCGGCCGGCAGATCGTCGGCGTCGAGCCGGGCCGCGAGGCGCTCGGCATCTTCGGCCTGACGCCGATCGTGCGCGACGGCAAGAACCTCGCCAATGTCGACGTCGGCGCCGCCTTCGGCAAGGAATTCGTCGACCGCGCCAAGAAGCGTTTCGGCATCGACCTGGCGGTCTATTCGGTCGACGGCGCATCGCTGAACAAGCTGTCCTCGACCTTCGGCGAGAACGCCGTCGCCAAGCCGGACGAGCTGAGAGCCGTGATCAGCGGCGCGCCGCTGCTGCGCGAGGCCGAGCTCGACGGCCACCCGGCCGAGGTCTATGCCGGGCCGATCAAGAACTACGCAGGCCAGCCGGTCGGCGTGCTCGAGATCATCAAGGACACCACCGAATACGAGGCCGCTTTCGCCGCCTCCGAACGCAATCTGATCCTCGGCACGGTCGCAATCCTTGCCGCCGCAATTCTGCTGGCGTTCCTGCTCGGGCGCGGATTGTCGCGGCCGCTCATCGCGATCACCGCGGTCATGAACAAGCTGTCGAGCGGCGACACCAGCGTCAACATTCCCGGCAGCGAGCGGGCGGACGAGCTCGGCACCATGGCCAAGGCGGTCGAAATGTTCCGCCAGGGCATGCTCGAAACGGGCGCGCTGCGCGAGGCGCAGGAGGCCGACAAGGCCAAGGCCGCGATCGAGAAGCAGGCCCTGCAGCGCCAGATGGCCGACCGCTTCGAGGCCGACGTCAAGGGCGTGGTCGCCGCGGTCGCCAAGGCGACCGAGGGCATGCAGCATGTCGCGGGCGAAATCACCTCCAGCGTCAACGGCACCTCGCAACGCGCATCCGCCGCGGCGACCGCGTCGGAGGAAGCCTCCACCAGCGTCAACGCGGTCGCGGCCGCGACCGAGGAGCTAGCCTCCTCCGTCACCGAGATCGGCCGCCAGGTCACCCATTCCAGCCAGGTCGCGAGCGGCGCGGTGGTCAAGGCCACCGAGACGACGGAGATGGTCACGAGCCTTGCTGCCTCCGCCGAGCGGATCGGCGACGTGCTGCGGCTGATCAGCGAGATCGCGAGCCAGACCAATCTGCTGGCGCTGAACGCCACGATCGAGGCGGCCCGCGCCGGCGAGGCCGGCCGCGGCTTTGCCGTGGTCGCCTCCGAGGTGAAGGAGCTGGCGAGCCAGACCGCGAAAGCGACTGATGAGATCGCCACCCAGGTCAATGCGATCCAGGCCGCGACCGGCAATTGCGTCACCGCGATCTCCGACATCAGCGGCACCATCCGCGAGATCAGCGGCATCGCCACCACGATCGCCGCCGCCGTCGAGGAGCAGGGCTCGGCGACGCGCGAGATCGCCCGCAGCGTGCAGCAGGCCTCCACCGGCACCACCGAAGTCTCGGCCAACGTCGCCGGCGCAAGCCAGGCCGCGGACCAGTCGCGGGCGCTGGCCGGCAATGTCATGGTCGCCTCAGGCGAGCTCGGCCAGCACGCGACCGCGCTGATGAAGAGCGTCGATACGTTCCTGGCGGGGCTGCGCGCGGCCTAAGGGTTGCGTCTTGGGTTAGGACGGTCGAGCCGCGGGCTGGCTCACCTCTCCCGCTTGCGGGAGAGGTCGCGCCGAAGGCGCGGGTGAGGGTTCTCTCCTCTTGGAGTTCTCGCGCCAGGAGATACCCCCACCCCACCCCTCCCCCGCAAGCGGGAGAGGGAGCGCACCTGTTTCGGAGCGACGAAGTCTACGCCACCAGCGCCGTTTCCCCGTCAACCCGCGCTGCGCCGCCAGCAGGCTGATGATCTCTGCATTGGGCCGGGCCTTGCTAAACAGAAAAACCCTGGCCCGCGTCGCAGCCCCTCGGTGCGGAGGCAGCTCAGTTCGGCTTCGGTCTCGACGCCCTCGGCGGTGATGAAAAGCGTCGATACGTTCCTGGCGAGACTGCGCGCGGCATAAGGGCTGCGATCTGTTTGACTTAAATCAAGTCTGGCGCAGCACGCCTGCCTCCGAATAGGCTGTTGACGGCCGCGCCAGGGCGCCGCCGCACAGCACGGAGATGGTCATGAGGTTCTCGAACTCTCTGCAGACTACCGTTCTCGCCGCGGCCGGTGCCCTGCTCGTCACAAGCGCCCAGGCGGGCCCGATGCCGACATCCGTGGCGACGATCAAAGCGATGGTCGATCCCGTGACCACCGAAGTACGCTGGGGTTACGGCTACCGCGGCGGCTACGGCTATCGTGGTGGCTATGGCTATCGTGGCGGCCTGGCCTATCGCGGCTACGGTTATCGTGGCTATGGCTATCGCGGCTACGGCTACCGCCGCCTCGGTTACGGGGTCGCCGGCGCCGTCGTCGGCGCTGGGATCGCGAGCGCTTACTACGGAGGCCATGGAAGCTATTACGGCGGCTATTACGGCGGCGACCCTGGCGGCGGCTATTCCGCCTACGGCTATCCTTCCGGATACGGCTATGGCGGCGGCTACCACTATGTCGACGACTCCTGCATGCCGTCCGGTCCCTACTCGGGCTACTAGAAGCCTATCTGCCGATAGGCTAGGCCACCAGTGCGGTGTCGCCATCGATCCCGCGCTGCGCCGCCAGCAGGCTGATGATCTCGGCATTGGGCCGGGCCTTGCTGAATAGAAAACCCTGGCCTTCGTCGCAGCCCTCGGTGCGGAGGCAGCTCAGCTCGGCTTCGGTCTCGACGCCCTCGGCGGTGATGATGACGCCGAGGCCTTTGCCGAGGCTGACGATGGAGCGGATGATCGCCTGCGCCTCGCGATTGGCGCCGAGATCGCGGACGAAGGACTGGTCGATCTTGATCTTGTCGAACGGAAAGCTGCGCAGATAGCTGAGGCTGGAATAGCCGGTGCCGAAATCGTCCATCGAGATGCGGACGCCGAGCGCGCGCAGCGCATGCAGCGTCGCCAGCACCTGCGCGCTCTTCTCCAGCAGCAGCGTCTCGGTGATCTCGAGCTCGAGGCGACGCGGCGGCAGGCCGGAATGCTTCAGCGCGTCCGTGACCATCGACAGCAGATTGCCGCTGCGGAACTGGAGCGGCGACAGATTGACGGCGACGCGGACGTCGTCCGGCCAGGTCGCGGCATCGAGGCAGGCGCGGCGCAGCATCAGACCGCCGAGCGGATTGATCAGACCGGTCTCTTCCGCGACCGGAATGAACTCGGCCGGCGAGACCATGCCGCGCTCGGCATGCGGCCAGCGCACCAGCGCCTCGAAGCCGGTGATGCGGCCACTCTGGAGATCGACCAGCGGCTGGTAATACGGGCGCAGCACGTCGTTCTGGATCGCGTCGCGCAGCTCGACCTCGATCTTGCGGCGGCTCTGCGCTTTTGCATCTAACGCGGCCTCGAAGAAGGCGAAGGTGCCGCGCGCGTCGGACTTGGCCCGCGACAGCGCCATGTCGGCGCTCTTGAGCAGCTTTTCGGACTCGTCACCGTCGCCGGGCGCCATCGCGATGCCGATGGAGGCGCCGATCACCACCGAATGACCGTCGAGCAGATAGGGATCGGCGATGGCTTCGAGCAGGCGCTTTGCCAGGCCCACCGCGTCCTCGGGCCGGGTCAGGCCGCTCTGCACGATCGCGAACTCGTCGGAGTTCAGCCGCGCCAGCGCGTCCTCGTCGCGCAAGGTCGAACGCAGCCGCTTGGCGACACCGCGCAGCAGCTTGTCGCCGACGGCGTGTCCGAGCGTGTCGTTGACCGCCTTGAAATTGTCGAGCCCGAGCATCAGCACCGCGACCTTCTCGGGACTGCGCCGCGAATGCTGCAACATCTCGTCCATGGTCTGGCGCAACAGATTGCGGTTGGGCAGGCCGGTCAGCCCGTCATGCTGGGCCATGAAGGCAAGCCGCGCTTCGGCGCGCTTGCGCTCGGTGATGTCCATCAGCGCGAGCAGCACGGCGGGCCGTTCGTCATAGCTCAGTTCGCGGGAATAGATCGCGAGATCGATCAGCGCGCCGTCGGCCTTGACGTGCTTCCAGGTGCGCGCGGCCTGCTCGTCGCTGGAGCGGTCGGTGGTCCAGGGCGGCTCGCTGTCGAAGGCCTGCAGTGAGCGGATCTTCAGCTTCTCGAACTCGGCGCGGCTATAGCCGTAATGCGCGATCGCGGCGTCGTTGACGCCGAGAATGCGCTCGTCGTCGAGCGCGCAGACGATCATGGGAACGGGATTGCCGTCGAACAGCAAGCGGAACGAAGCCTCGCGCTGCTTCAATTCGGTGATGTCGACGCGCAGGCCGACGACACCGCCATCGTCGGTGCGGCGCTCCTCGATCAGGATGACGCGGCCATCGGACAGCGTCTGCTCATGGCGCTTGCCGGGCTCGTGGAGCTTCTTCAGCCGCTCGGCGATCCATTCGTCCTCGTGGCCGGCCGCTTCCGGATAATCGCCGCGGGCGACGCCGACCCGCAGCGTGTCTTCGAGGCGCGCGCCTTCGGCGAACAGATCGGCGGTCCTGCTGTAGATCTCGGAATATTGCTTGTTCCAGAGGACGTAGCGGCCTTCGGGATCGAGGATCACGATGCCCTGCGGCAGCAGGTCGACGGCCTGGCGCAGCCGTTCATGCGATTTGCGCGCTTCGATGATGGCGGCTTCGGCTTCCGCACGGCTCTGCACGAGCTGGTCGCGCTCGGCGGGCGGATGAGGCGCGCGCGCAAATCGCGGCTTGCGCGGCTGTCCGCCGCCCCTGGCAAGCACGTTGCGCTTTCGCTTTCCTGTTTTTTTGGACCCCAAACTCAACTTCACACGTCCTAGCCGCGCCCAGCGGACGCAAGTCTTGCTCCAAGTGTCTGAAAGAAAAGTAATCTTGCGTGGTCTCGTCCTCCGACGACGCGCCTTGCAGCAGCCGGACGGCGGAGCGTTTTGCCTGTTTGCGAGGCGCAATCGGCGCCGGCGGCGCGTCGAACCAGCTTGCTCGTCGCGATCGTCGAGAGCGGAGATGCAAAAACGCGCAGTCTCCATGAATCAATTCCGGAATGCAGGCCGCTTGCATGCAGGAGCCAGGTGCATCTCGTTCCGCGCACGAATTTTGGTCAATGCAGGATAGAGTTATCGCGCCGTTAAGAATCGCGCCGCCGCAGCGGAAATTTGCGACTTTCGCACGATGTCCCCGCTGCGCTCGATGGAGCGCTCATCCGAAATATGGCTCTTGGTGTTGCCCACGCGAACAGGGCCGCTACCGCTGTAAAGACGTTGTGAGGCGCCGTCCCGCCGAGAGCCTCATCCTTAACCCCGACGCAGGCTTGGGTTATAAGAACGTCAGCATGAGTCCCCGCCGAATCGCCCCTCTCCTGCTGATGATGACGCTGCTGGCCGCCGGCGGCGCGCTGGCCCAGGACAAGGGCAGCGTGAACGCAAAACCGTTGCCGCCGCTCGCCAATCCGAACGATCCGCATCTCGGCGCCAAAGAGCTGTTCGCGCGAAAACTGCTGCCCTCGACAGGACCGGCGCATGTCATCGGCTCCTACGTGAAGGGCTGCATCGGCGGCGCCCAGCAGATGCCGCTCAACGGCGACAATTGGCAGGTGATGCGGCTGTCGCGTAACCGCAACTACGGTCATCCCGATATGATCGCGCTGATCAAGCGCCTGGCTGCCAGGGCGCACAAGGACGCGGGCTGGCCGGGCATTCTGGTCGGCGACATCGGCCAGCCACGCGGCGGGCCGGCGCTGTCAGGTCATGCCAGCCATCAGATCGGGCTGGATGCCGACATCTGGCTGACGCCGATGCCGGACCGTCGGCTATCGCGCGAGGAGCGCGAGGAGATGTCGGCGGTGATGATGGTGCGCGAGGACCGGCTCGACATCGATCCGAAAGTGTTCACGCCGGCCCACGTGCTGGTGCTGCGCGATGCGGCGCAGGAACCGGCGGTGCAGCGCATCTTCGTCAATCCCGCGATCAAGAAGGCGCTCTGCCGTGAAGCCAAGGGCGACCGCTCGTGGCTGTCGAAGATCCGGCCGTGGTGGGGCCACGACTATCATTTCCACATCCGCATGCGCTGCCCGGCGGGATCAGGCGAATGCGAGGGCCAGCCGTCGCAATCCGAGGACGAAGGCTGCAAGCCCTCCGATTTCGCCTATTGGTTCAGCGAGGGCGTGCTGCATCCGAAGCCGCCGCCGGAGCCGCCGAAGCCAAAACCGCCGATGACGCTGGCCCAGATGCCGGCGGCCTGCAAAGCGGTGCTGCGCGCGGGTGATGCGAAGCCATAGGGCACACTGCCGCTCCATTTTCGGTTGTCGTCCCCGCGAAGGCGGGGACCCATAACCACAGGGAGGAGTGTGGGACATCGCTCACACTCCGGGTCTTCGTCAAACATCTCCCTGTGGGTATGGATCCCGGATCTGCGCTTCGTTTCGCTGCGCTTGTCCGGGATGACGAGGAGAGGAGCATGCGCTAGGATCGTCCTGCCGCGCGGCCGTAAGCCCGCGGCATTCCGGGATGCGCATCCCGTTCGCCGACAAAACCTGACTGCAAGCTGCGCCCACGCGCGGCCAACGATGAGATTTGACATGCGCGTCCTCGCTCTTCTTGCCGTGCTCTCGATCAGCGCGACCTCCGCTCTCGCGGCGGAGGAGCCCAGCGGCTGCGACAAGTTCAAATGGCCGATCGAGCGCGACCGCGCCGCGCTGACCGCGCCGGACCGCGCCAAGCTCGCCTCGGGAGCCGAACAGGCCGCGGTCCCGGCATCGGCGATCACGCTGGGCCTGGTCGCGCCCCAGGAGGCAAAGCTGCCGACGCCGCCGGAGCGGGCGCCGAAGGACGGCACCTTTGCCGGCTTCACCAGCATCAAGGCGGCCAAGGCCGGGCTCTACACCATCAGCCTGTCCTCCGGCGCCTGGGTCGATCTGGTCCAGGACGGGCATTTCCTCAAGCCGGTGGCCTTCAGCGGCGCCACCGATTGCGACGGCATCCGCAAAACCATGAAATACGAGCTCTCGGACAAGCCGTTCGTGCTCCAGGTCAGCGGCGCCAAGGACAATTCGCTGTCGATTTCGATCCTGCCGGCGCAATAAGCGGGATGTTATTGTTTGCGCATGATCTTTTCGGAAAACCGCGACACACTTTTCCGGATCATGCGTTGGACAAAGGGTCGCCTTTGACCTGAAGCCCCGGCCTGCTATCTTCGCAGCTGCGATATCCCCGTCGGCCGTAAGCCGTTGCGGGGACACGTGGAACAGCGCTTCCGCCGGTCGCGACCTGAACCCACCCAACGCCAGATTTGCGCGTGCGTTTGCGCGCGCGGGCTCGCACGGAGCGCCATCCATGTATCGTATTGCCGGACTTTTCACCGCCTTCGTGATGCTCGCGGGCGCGAGCCTCTCGCCCGCCGCCGCCGAGGACAAGACCATCACGGTCTTCGCCGCCGCGTCGATGAAGAATGCGCTCGACGAGGTCAACGCCGCCTACACCGCCAAGACCGGCGTCAAGTTTTCCGTGAGCTATGCCGCGAGCTCGGTCCTGGCAAAACAGATCGAGCAGGGCGCGCCGGCCGACGTGTTCGTCTCGGCCGACACCGACTGGATGGACTACGCCGCCTCCAAGAAGACCATCAACGAGCCTTCCCGCGTGAACCTGCTCGGCAACAGCATCGTGCTGATCGCGCCGAAGGATTCCAAAATCGACAACGTCACCATCGCGCAGGGTTTCGACCTCGCAAAACTCGCCGGCGACGGCAAGATCGCGACCGGCGACGTCAAGTCGGTGCCGGTCGGCAAATACGCCAAGGCGGCGCTGGAGAAGCTCGGCGCCTGGACCGCCGCAGAGCCGAAATTCGCCATGGCCGAGAGCGTGCGCGCTGCGCTGACGCTGGTCGCCCGTGGTGAAGCCAACCTCGGCATCGTCTATTCCACCGACGCCAAGGTCGAGCCCGGCGTCAAGATCGTCGGCACCTTCCCGGCGGATTCGCATCCCGCGATCATCTATCCGGTTGCGGCGACCACGACCGCGAAGCCCGAGACCAACGACTATCTCGCCTTCCTGCGTACCTCGGCCGCCAAGACCATCCTGGAAAAATACGGCTTTAAGTTCCTGATCAGCCCGACCACTTGATCTTCGCGATCTGATATTACGACTTAATGCTCGACATCTCTCCCGCCGAATGGACGGCGATCCTGCTCTCGCTCAGGGTCGCCGTCATCGCAACGCTAGTGGCAACGCCGTTCGGCATTGCGCTGGCGTGGCTGCTTGCCCGCAAGGATTTCTGGGGCAAGTCGGTGCTAGATGCCGTCGTGCATCTGCCGCTGGTGCTGCCGCCCGTCGTCACCGGCTATCTGCTGCTGCTCACTTTCGGCCGCCGCGGCCTGGTCGGCGGCTTTCTCGCCGATCATCTCGGCATCGTCTTCGCCTTCCGCTGGACCGGTGCGGCGCTCGCCTGCGGCGTGATGTCGTTTCCGCTGCTGGTGCGCCCGATGCGGCTGTCGATCGAGGCGATCGACAGCCGGCTCGAACAGGCCGCCGAGACGCTCGGTGCGGCGCCCTTCAAGGTGTTCTTCACGGTGACGCTGCCCTTGGCCCTGCCCGGCGTGCTCGCCGGCATGGTGCTCGGCTTCGCCAAGGCGATCGGCGAGTTCGGCGCGACCATCACCTTCGTCTCCAACATTCCCGGCGAGACCCAGACCATCTCGTCCGCGATCTACTCACTGATCCAGACGCCGGATGGCGACGCCGCCGCGGCACGACTCGTGATGATCTCGGTCGGGCTCGCGATCGGCGCGCTGATCGCCGCCGAATGGTTCGCCCGCCGCGCCACGCAGCGCCTGCACGGGAACTGACCATGCTGCGCGTCGATGTCGAAAAACAGCTCGGTGAATTTTCGCTTCAGGCGTCGTTCTCAAGCGAAGGCCGCGTCACCGGCCTGTTCGGCGCATCCGGCGCCGGCAAGAGCTCGCTGATCAACATGATCGCAGGCCTGCTGCGGCCCGATCGCGGCACCATCGTGATCGACGGCGAGACCGTCGACGACAGCGCCGCCGGCATTCATGTGCCGACCTATCGCCGCCGCATCGGCTACGTGTTCCAGGATGCGCGGCTGTTTCCGCATCTCAACGTCGCGCAGAATCTCGACTATGGCCGGCGGATGAACCGCCTCGCGGCCGATCCGGCGCAGCACAAGCGCGTCGTCGAGCTGCTCGACATCGGTGCCCTGCTTGACCGCCGCCCCGGAAAACTCTCCGGCGGCGAACGCCAGCGCGTCGCGCTCGGCCGCGCATTGTTGTCGAAGCCGCGGCTGCTGCTGCTCGACGAGCCGCTCGGCGCGCTCGACGAGGCCCGCAAGCTCGAGATTTTGCCCTATCTGGTCCGCCTGCGCGACGAGGCCAATGTGCCCATGGTCTATGTCAGCCACGACGTCGCCGAGCTGCGCCAGCTCGCAACGCAGATCGTGATGCTGAGGCAGGGCCGCGTCACGTCGTTCGGCGGGGTGAAGGTGCTGACGTAGCAACTCCGTCGTCGTCCTTACGACGGCTTTCGTAGGGTGGGCAAAGGCGCCCTTGCGCCGTGCCCACCAACTCTCTCGATCGCAAGAAATGCGTGGGCACGCTTCGCTTTGCCCACCCTACGGCAGCCACAGCAGCGTCAGACCCCCGCCACCGACGTCCAGATCTCCGCGAGCTTCTTCCGCAACGCCTGCCTGCGCGTCAGCGGCGGTGGCGTTTCGTCGTCTTCCGGCAGGCGGAGGCCGACGACGTTGACGCGGCCGCCGGAGATGCTGCGCGCGACGAGCACGATCTCGCCGAGCGCGAGCTCGGCGCCTTCCTTCGGCGCGCGATCGAGATGAACGTCGAAATAGTCGGCCAGCGTCAGCTTGCTGTCGTCGTCGCTTGCCGTCACGCCGTAGATCTCGGCAAGCTCGGCGAGCGTGTGCTCGCCGGAGACCATGAAGTCGCCGAGCAGATGCGGATCGGGCGCCGAGCTTGGTTGCATATCGACGAAGAAGCGGTCGAGCGCCTCGGCCTTTTCCGGCGGTGCCAGCAGATAGATGTAATCGCCGGGCTCGATCGGCTCGGCTTCCACGGGCGTCAGAATGCTCTCCTTGCGGATCACCAGGGTCGGCTTGGACCAGGAGGGGATCAGGCCGCGGCGGAAATACAGGCTCTTCGGCCGCACCGGATAGCCGACCAGCTGCTGTTCGAGCTGGCCGGGCAGATCCAGTTCGACGCGGCGCGGGCCGCGCTCGGCGCGCGGCAGCGCCACATGCAGCTTGCGCGCGGCGGGCGCCAGCGTCCAGCCCTGCAGCAGGAGCGAAATGATCACGACGACGAAGGCGACGTCGAAATAGAGATAGGCCTTTGACAGGCCGACCAGCATCGGGATCGAGGCCAGGAAGATCGCGACCGCACCGCGCAGGCCCGTCCAGGCGATGAAGATCTTTTCGCGCCAGTTGAAGCGGAACGGGGCGAGGCACACGAACACCGCGATCGGCCGCGCCACCAGCATCAGGACGAAGGAGATACCGATCGCGGGCAGCACGCTGGAGCCGAGCCGGCTCGGTGACACCAGCAGGCCCAGCAGCACGAACATCACGATCTGCGCCAGCCAGGTCGCGGCATCGAGAAACGCCACCACCGAATTGTGCGCGCGCGTCGGCCGGTTGCCGATGATGATGCCCGCGAGATAGACGGCGAGGAAGCCCGAGGCGTGCATGATCTGCGAGCCGCCGAAGATCACGAGCGCGGCCGTGGTGACGAACGGCGCGTGCAGGCCCTGCGGAAGCGCGACCTTGTTGAGCCCGATGACGACGAGACGTCCGCCGATCACGCCGACGATGGCGCCGAGAGCCGCCTCCTGGACAAACTCCATCACCACATGGCCGGGCGAGCTCGAGCCCAGCGAGATGTATTCGACCAGCATCAAGGTGAGGAAGATGGCGAAGGGATCGTTGGTGCCGGATTCGGCTTCCAGCGTCGCACCGACTCGCGGGCGCAGGCGCAGGCCCTGGGTATGCACCAGCAGGAACACCGCGGCGGCGTCGGTCGAGGCCACGACGGCGCCGACCAGCAGCGACTCGGCCCAGTTGAGATCGAGCGCGAATTTCGCGAACGGCGCGGTGATCAGCGCGGTCAGCAGCACGCCGACGGTCGCGAGCACCACAGAGGGCGCGAGCACGGTGCGGATGCTGGCGAAACGCGTCTTCAGGCCGCCGTCGAACAGGATCAGGGCCAGCGCCACCGAACCGACCAGATAGGTGGTGCCGACGTCGTTGAACTGGAGCTGGCCGGGACCTGAATCACCCGCCAGCATGCCGATCGCGAGGAAGACCAGCAGCAGCGGCGCGCCGAAGCGCAGCGCGAGCAGGCTCGAGAGGATACCGGCCATGACGAGGACGGCGCCGAGCAGAATGGCGATGCTGAAAGAGTCGAGGGAGGCCATCCACCTTCCGGGTTCAAATCGCTGGAATTGCATCCTTATCGTCGCCGTACCGGCGCGCCAACCCATTTTCTCCCGCTCGCGGCAATCTGCCCGTATTTTGCGGCCTTAACGCGCTTCACTTCGCGGTGTATCGATGGCCGGGCCGCTTCCTTTGTGGGATTCTGCGGCACTTTCGAATCAAATCCTCGCCCGACGAGACCTGTCCCGACGCGACCTTTCCAACGAGACTTGCCCGATGGACCTCAAAGACTTCATGGAGTTCGTGCAGACCACCGCGCGCAGCGTCGGGGCGGAAATCGCCTCGCCATGGTTCTACCTGCAGTTCGGGCTCATGCTGGCGGCGGCCGGGATCGCCTATGCGGCGGAAGCCGCCATTCGCAACCGGGTCGACATCACCTCGCTGGCGATGCGCTGGCCGCTGCCGCTTCGCCAGTTCGCCCGCGTGATGGTCGCGAGCGGCTCGACGGCGGTGTTCACCCTGCTCGTGATCATCTCCCGCATCGTGATGTATCACGCGACCTGGCCGAGCCGCAGCTACCTCCTGATGGTCGCCGCCAAGCTGGGGCTGGCCTGGCTCGCGATCCGGCTCGTGACCTCGGTGCTGCGCAACGCCTTCTTCGTCAAGCTGGTGTCGGTTGCGGCTTGGTTCTTCGCCGCACTGTCCATCCTCGGCCAGCTCGATACCACGGTCGAGCTGCTCGACTCCTACGCCATCGTGCTCGGCGGGTTGCGCTTGACGCCGCTGCTGGTGATCAAGGCCGGCGCGCTCCTGATCATCGCGCTCTGGCTCACCAACATCGCCAGCAATTTCGCCGAGAGCAAGATCAACGCGACGACCGACCTGACGCCGTCGGTCCAGGTGCTGCTGGTCAAGATCATCCGCATCGGGCTGCTTGCGATCGCGATCGTGATCGCGCTCGGTGCGGTCGGCATCGACCTCTCCGCGCTTGCGGTGTTCTCCGGCGCGGTCGGCGTCGGCATCGGTATCGGCCTGCAGAAGATCGTCGCCAATTTCATCTCCGGAATCATCCTGCTCGCCGACAAATCGGTGAAGCCGGGCGACCTCGTCACCATCGGCGACAACACCGGGCGCATCAGCGCGATGAAGACGCGCTATATTTCCGTGGCCGCCGGCGATGGCCGCGAGTTCCTGGTGCCGAACGAGGATCTGGTGACACAGAAGGTCGTCAACTGGACCTATACCGACAAGAACACGCTGGTGAAGATCATCTTCGGCACCAACTACGACGCCGATCCCAGGCTGGTCTGCAGGCTCGCGATCGAGACCGCGGCCGCCCATCCGCGCGCGCAGAAGGGCAAGCCGCCGAACTGCATCCTGACCGAGTTCGCCGAAGCCGGCATGAAGTTCTCGCTGACCCTCTGGCTCGCGGACCCCGACGGCATGGACAACGTCAAAAGCGACGTGATGCTGTCGCTATGGGACGCCTTCAAGCGCGAGGGCATTCGGGTTCCCTACCCGGTCCGCGAAATCCGCGTCCGTGGCGGGGCGCTGCCGGTCGAAGCCACCGTAGAAGTCCCGAATTGAGACCGCTTTCGGGCACATGGCGGGTGGGCCCCTTGTTTTGACGCGCTTTCTTCATGCGAGCCAGGACCCACTTCGCCCGAAAACGCTCCAGCCAAGCTTGCGCGAAGGCCCGCAATCATTAAATTAGGGCCTCAAATCAAGCCCTTCCGCCCTGTTCCAGAAGATAGCGCCCGCATGAGCTACGTCGAAGCCACCGATACCTCCCTGCGCAAGACCGGACAGATCAAGCTGCATGGGCCGGCCGCCTTTGCCGGCATGCGCAAGGCGGGTGCCCTGGTGGCGAAATGCCTCGACGAGCTCACCGACATCGTCGGCCCCGGCGTTGCGACCGACCGCATCGACGAGTTCGTCCGCGAGTTCGCCTTCAGCCATGGCGCCTATCCGGCGACGCTGATGTATCGCGGCTATCGCTACTCGACCTGCACCTCGCTCAACCACGTGGTCTGCCACGGCATGCCCGGCGACCGTCCGCTGAAGGAAGGCGACATCGTCAACATCGACGTCACCTTCATCGTCGACGGCTGGTACGGCGATTCCAGCCGGATGTATGCGGTCGGCCCGATCGCACGCAAGGCGGAGCGGCTGATCGAAGTGACCTATGAAGCCATGATGCGCGGCATCGCCGCCGTGAAGCCCGGCGCCACCACCGGCGACATCGGCCACGCCATCCAGAGTTTCGTCGAGCCGCAGGGCATGAGCGTGGTGCGCGATTTCTGCGGCCATGGCCTCGGGCGCATGTTCCACGACGAGCCGAACATCATCCATATCGGCCGGCCCGGCGAAGGCGTGCAGCTCAAGCCCGGCATGTTCTTCACCATCGAGCCGATGATCAATCTCGGCAAGCCGCATGTGAAGATCCTCTCCGACGGCTGGACCGCAGTCACCCGCGACCGCTCGCTCTCGGCACAGTTCGAGCACTCGGTCGGCGTCACCGCCACCGGCGTCGAGATCTTCACGCTGTCGGAGCGGCACGGCGAGAAGCAGATCGCCTGATCTACCGGCCTCGCGCCGTCAGTCCAGCGTGAAAAATTCGGCGCCTTCGATCGCGTAGTGCGCGAACAGAAAATCCCTGATGTTGACGATGCTGCCGTTCTTCCAGTCGAGGAGCACGAAGTAGCGCGGCGGGCCTGACAGATCCTGCGGATCGAACATGATGATCGCAGGGCGCCGGTCGACGAATCCGGGAACGCAGCGCCAGGGGCTGGTCTGCGCATAACGCCCGAAATACTCGGCGACGTCGTGGCGGCCGGTACGGCGTGTCCTGTTGACCATCTCCAGCCGCACGTCGTCGGCCAGCATGTCGCGCAAGGAATCGAAGTCGCGGGCGTTGAAGCGCTCGACATAATGCATCAGGCGGGCGCGCTCCGCCGTCTCCAGTTCGGGAGGCCTGATGTCGTCGGGTTCGTTCGCGAGCTCGCGGAGGCGGACGCGACCGCGTTGCAAGGCGCCCTTGGTGGCGGGAATGCTGCCGCCCATGATGGTGCAGACCTCGTCGACGGAATAGCCGAGCACGTCTCGCAGGATCACCGCACTCCGCTGCGACACCGGCAGCCGCATGAAGGTCTGCAAGCTCGCAGCCACGATCTGGCGGTCGTTCACGGGGCTGGTCAAAGCGGCGATCATGTCCAGATCTTCATCGGAGTGAGCAGCGTTGTAGCGCGCGCGCCGGCGCAAGAAATCCAGCGCGGCATTGTGGGCGATGCGGAACAGCCAGCCTTCCGGATTGTCGAGCGACTCAGTCCGCGGTACCGCCTCGACGGCCTTGAGCAGCGCCTCCTGAAGCACGTCCTCGCCGTCGACGACCGAGCCCGTCATGCGCGCGCAATAGCGATGCAGCTGCGGCCGCATCTCCACTGCCAGGCGGTCGAGGGCTTGCTGGGCGGTCTCCCGGACCGCCCCCGAGTTGTTGCTGGTCACATCGTCGGTCAAGCAGGCTCTCCCCGTCGCCGACAGGCGTGATACGTCAATCGGAATCGAGATACCACCCACTGAGGGTCAGGCATGATTGACCTCGACGACCTCGCACAGGATCGTCTCGGCCTTCGCGATCGCGGCAAGGCGCTGGATGTACGGCGCGAATTTCGGATCCTTGCGGAAACTCTCGATATCGCCGGCGCTGCGCCATTGCGAGTAATTGATGGCGCGGCCGCCTTCCTTGCTGGCATGGACGCTGGAGGAGATGAATCCGGGCTGCTTGCTGAAGAAGGTCTCGGTACCTTCCTTCAGGAGCTGGACCAGCTTCTGCTGGTTGTCCGGCTCGACCGTGAAGACGTTGACGAGGGTGGCGACGTCGCTGCCGGTGCGAATGGTGGCTTCCATTTTCGAACTCCTGTTCTGGCTGTAGGACGGGACGCTTTGAGCGGCCAACAGGACGCCGGCACTGATGCCGGTGGCAACGACCGCACGACGCGATGGCGTGGCTTTGATCTCTGACATCGATGTTCTCCCTTGAGGAAACCCTGCTGGCCGCTCGACGAGGCCCACAGCGCTAGAGACGAACGAGGAGGTGCAAAGGAAACGGTTAGCCGCAAATTTTTTTCAGCCGAGTGCGACGGTTCCGGCGGCGCTCCTCCGGAGGGCCGCGCCATCCCGCCCCCACCTGCGCGACACGATCAGAAACCACGGGGCTGATTGTCGCCATCTTCAAAGCCTGATCTTGCCATCCTGTTTCCCGATGACGATCTCTCGTCAAGCAGACAGGAGAGACGGAGTGAGCACATCGACGCGCCGCGGCTTTCTCGGGTTTGTGTCGGCCAGCGCCGCGGGCCTGTTGCCCGGCCGCGCGGACGCTGCCCCCGTTGCCGCGGACGCCCAGCCCGCCTGCATCCTGACGCCGCAGGCGGAGGAAGGGCCGTTCTATTCCGACCCGAAACTCGTGCGATCCGACATCGCCGAGGGCAGGCCCGGGGTGCCGCTAACCTTGCGGCTGCGGGTGATCGATGCCGGATCGTGCACGGCGATCCACGACGCACGGATCGACATCTGGCACTGCGACGCGAAGGGGCTCTATTCGGCCTTCGCCGGCCAGAGCGACAACCACAATGTCGATGCGACCGGCCAGACGTTCCTGCGCGGCACGCAAACGACCGACGGCGCCGGCTGGGTGACGTTCAACACCATCTATCCCGGCTGGTATGACGGCCGCACCACCCACATTCATTTCAAGGTTTTTCTCCGCGACCGGACCGTGCTGACCGGGCAGACCTTCCTGCCGGATGCGCTCAACGAGTTCATCTATACCAACGTCCCCGATTACGGCGGCCGCGCACGGCAGCGCATGGTGATCAATGCCAACGACCACGTCATCGAGCGCTCTGATCCCGAGCATCGCGCCTTCTGCGCGGTGAAGGAGGAGCGCGACCGTTATGTCGCGACGCTGACGCTCGGCGTCGACCGCCGCGCGGAGGCGACGGTCGGCCGTGCAGGCCCGCCGCCACCGCCGCCCGGCATGCACGGCGGACCGCCACCGGGGCCGCCGCCCGGAGGCCAGGGCGGCCCCATGTTCGGACGCCCGATCGGGGACCGGCTGGCTGCGCTGGTGCCGGGGTTGAAGCGCGACCGTTGAACGATCGTTGCCGCTCCGCGCGATCTTTGCTAGGCAGGGCGCGCCGAAAAAGGCATGGCCGGATTGGTAAGCCCGGCCTGTTCCTGATTGTCCAGGAATTCTGCCACCGTCTTCACGGGTGGACCCACGGCCGGACAGAGTGACGCGATCGTCACGCTGACCGGCGTGTCGTGTCACCGTGTCAACCCGGCCGCCGCCTCAGCCTGGATCTCGCCTCGTCCGTTCATTCACCTTGAACGGAGACAGACCCATGCGACTGCAACATCTCAACCTGGCGACGTCGGACGTGGCGGCCCTTTCCGCCTTCTTCGAGCGCTTCTTCGGCTTCACGCTCTACGCGGGGCGCGGCGACGCGCTCGTCGTCCTGCGCAACAAGGAGGATTTCGTCCTCACCGTGATGCGCGGCAAGACAGGCGAGACGGCCGACTATCCCGCCAACTTCCACATCGGGTTCTATTATGACGAAGCGAGCGAGGTCGAGGCCAAGCACGCCGAGCTTGCGGCCGCAGGCCTGAACCCAAGCCGGATCGCCTTCATGGATCGCGGCGGCGGTGCGCGCGTGCCGCATTTCTACTGCAACGCGCCGGGCGACGTGCTGGTCGAAATCTGCACCCCGCCGGGCGGCCTGACGGCGTAGGCTGGATGGCGCCTCCTGCGGGCGGCAGCGAAACCGCCCGCAGGACGTCCCGACACTTCATGGTTGCAAAACGCGCCGCGTACGGCATGGTTGTGCCGATGCCCGCCAAAGCCAAGCCTGACGACAGCACGCCCGAAGAGACGCCGCATTATCTCGGCCATCGCGAGCGGCTGCGCGAGCGCTTCTACACCGCCGGCGCGGATGCGCTCAGCGACTACGAGCTGCTGGAGATGGCGCTGTTTCCGGCGCTGCCCCGGCGCGACACCAAACCGCTGGCAAAGACGCTGATCAAGACCTTCGGCTCGTTCGCCGAGGTCGTCCATGCGCCGGTGGCGCGGTTGCGCGAGGTCGACGGCGTCGGCGAAGCCGCGATCAACCAGCTCAAGCTGATCGCCGCGGCGGTGCACCGCGTCGCCAAGGGCGAGGTCAACAGCCGCAACGCGCTGTCGTCCTGGAACGAGGTGATCGCCTATTGCCGCACCAGCATGGCCTTCGCCGACAAGGAGCAGTTTCGCCTGCTCTTCCTCGACAAGCGCAACCAGCTCATCGCCGACGAGGTACAGCAGACCGGCACCGTCGACCACACCCCGGTCTATCCGCGCGAGGTGATCAAGCGCGCGCTGGAGCTCTCGGCGACCGCGCTGATTCTGGTGCATAACCATCCCACTACCCCATTTTGATCACGCCAGATCACGCTAAATACCACTTAATCATCAAGCGATTAGCTTCTTTTTGTGCTTTGCGTACAGGGGGTGGTTATGGCAAATTGGGAACGGTTAGAGGGGTTGAATACGGCTTTCCGATCCCAGCAAACGACCCCCGTTTCTCCTCGACCGATCCCAGTTGCCGGACCAGGAGGAACGCCATGCCAAGCCTGACCGACATAGCAATCCGACATGCGCTCAAGCGCGTCGAGATGAGCCAGAAGCAAGAAAACCTCGCCGACGGCGAAGGGCGCGGCACGGGTCGTCTCGTTCTGGTCCTCAAGCCCATGCCGAAGCGCGTCACTGCCGATTGGATGGCGCAGCAGTGGCGCAATGGGAAGCGCACTAAGAGGAAGCTCGGCGCCTACCCATCAATGTCGCTCGCACAGGCGCGAGAAATCTTCAAGCGCGACTTTGCTGACGTGATCCAGAAGGGCCGAAGCATCAAGATCGCGACCGACAGGCGCCCAGGAACCGTCGCCGATCTGTTTGAGGGCTATGTCGCGTCACTTAAGGCCGCGGACAAACCCTCGTGGAAAGAAACGGAAAAGGGACTGAACAAGATTGCGGGCACGCTCGGTCGCGATCGCCTGGCCCGCGAGATCGAGTCAGAGGAAATCATTGAACTGATCCGCCCGATCTATGAACGCGGCGCCAAGTCGATGGCCGATCATGTGCGATCCTACATACACGCTGCCTTCAGCTGGGGCATGAAGTCAGACAACGATTATCGGCAGCAATCCGCTCGGCGCTTCCGCATCCCCTTCAATCCGGCGACCGGCATTCCGACCGAACCGAAGGTCAAGGGCACGCGTTGGCTCGACGAGGACGAGTTCGTCCAGCTCTATCGCTGGCTGGAGTGCCCGGATACGCCTGTCCATCCACCCTATACTCGCGCAGTCCGAATTCTCATGCTGACCGGCCAGCGGGTCGAGGAGATCGCGAGCCTCCACATCGATCAATGGGACGCTAAGGAGAAGATCATCGACTGGTCCACTACCAAGAACGACCAGCCCCACGCCGTTCCGGTGCCGAATCTGGCCGCAGAGTTGATCTCATCCATCAACGTCAACGAATACGGCTGGTTCTTCCCTTCGGCCAAGGACCCATCGAAGCCCGTCAGGCACGGCACGCTGTATTCGTTCATGTGGCGCCAACGGGACCGCGGCGTGATCCCCTATGTGACGAACCGCGACCTGCGCCGGACCTTCAAGACTCTGACCGGCAAGGCCGGCATCCCCAAGGAAGTCCGCGACCGCCTGCAAAACCATGCCCTGCAGGACGTCAGCTCGAAGCACTACGACCGCTGGAATTACATGGCCGAGAAGCGGGCCGGGATGGCGAAATGGGACAAGTTCGTCCGCGCCATGCTGGCGAAGAAGCGCCTAAAGGCGGCGGCATGAGCTCCCGGCGCGGAACCCGCTCCTCGCCGATCCCGCGGTCGAAATCGACGCTCAGACCTACACCGCCTTCGTCGGCGATCTGGAGCAGAAGATCTCCGCCGCACGACACCGGGCGGGCTTGTCGATAAATCGCGAGCTGGTGATCCTCTACTGGACCATAGGCCGCGATATTTTGGGCCGGCAGGAGCGCGAGGGTTGGCGGGTGACCATACAACCTTCGAGCTCAAGGGGGACGAACTCGACAACGCGATCACGCACGCTATCGGCTACCGGGCTGATATGGGAGTCAAAACGAACCAAGAAATAGTCGGACGGATGGCTACCCAAATTGCGGGACGATCAGAGACGCTGCGGGGCCGATATCGCGCTGGTGATCTCGAGCGTCCTTCCAAAGGACATTGAAAATTTCGATCTTGTGGACGGCATGTGGATAGCGCATCCCCGGAAAAGCATGTCGATAATGAGTGTGAACCAGCGTGATCATTCCAACCCTGTGTTAGAACGGCAACAGCCAGAGGAAATAGAGAAGCCCAGCGACGGCGGTCCAGAAAAGCATCCCGCGGACTATGTTCCGTGATGATGTCATGCGCCGGGCTGTTATCACAAGCTTAGCTGGCAGGCCGCTTTGCCGTGACGATTTCATCGATCGCTTCCTCGAGCTCTCCCCGCAGGCCAGCGACTTATCGCAGAGCAATAACGCCGGCGATCGTGGTTGGCGCAGAATAGATGAGCACATTTGCATGCTCCGTGAGAGCTAGGTTCCTTTGGCCGCTGATTTCGTCTGGCAACAATTCGGGCACCATCCTCGAGCTTAGCCGAAACCGAATCCGCCACATTGTAGTACGCGAACAGCTCGCGATGACGCTCGATCGGTACGAAGATCAAATCCCGAACGGCTGTAGCAGCCGACTGGGTAGAAATTTCCTGCGACGACAACGTTGGCCCTTGGCAAAAAACAGACCGACGTTAGCATCGCGGCCATGGCGATAATCAGCGTACAGGGGCTTTCATCCGCCATCTTTCTGCTCGATCGGCCTAGAATTCAGACAAGGTCCACACTCGCGAAGGCCTATCTTTGCGGCTTTCGCGACATTGGGGGGCCGGAATGCGCTGCGCCTGCTTGATCATCGATAAAAGCCCGCCATGTAGCGGATTGCGACCAAGGTCCCGACGGCAACTGCGGCCGTGATAGCGATTGAAAACGCAACTCGCGCTAAGAACTGACCAGGGCTAAGTCCGTCCCATGAACTCATCTTCTTGCTTTGCGTTGCGACTCTCGTTTGGACCCGAGGCGTAAGGGCCTGGTTAGATGCGGGGGTTGATCCAGTCCCAGACCTCTTTGGACAACCAGCCTTCATGCTGACCGCTCACCAGTCTCGTGACAATGAGCCGATCGTTTTTGTCTATGTGTCGTCGGATGTCGGCATCTAGCGCCTCGGCGGTCGACGCCGCTTGGATGAACCACACGGAATCGAGGTCCACATCCTTGATGTGACTGTAGCGCGAAATGTGATCAATCAAATTTTGTCGAGCCTGCGTATAATTCGCCTTATGTTTATTCAAGTCCCAAGTGACCAAATACACGGCCATTACTTGATCTCCATACTTCGCGTAACGCGCTTAGAATGGTCATGCCACACGCTCGTTGCGAGTATTCAGCGGAATCTAGACTACACGCGCCGTGAATCTTCGCGCAGATTGGGGCGCCCGCTGCAAATCCCCCAGCGCAGCTTGCACCCCGATCGCGGAACAGGTGAATCTTACGCCATTAAGGAAGAGCTGCGACAGGCTGAACGCGAGTAAACTCGCCCGGCCCAGCTTAGCGATTTGCCTCGGCGCTTCGACTTCGATGACCCCAAGCCTTCACTTGGCAACCGGTTCGAGGGAACGTGATTCCTTGAAGACATCTTGAAGGAGCATTGAACGAAGCCAGACGTTGTGTCGACGGGCTTCGATAAGCCTTGTTCCGCGATCGGTGGCGTGGACACCGAAGATGCGAGAGAGAATCGTACGTTATGCGTCAGGGGCGTTCGCGCGGCACACACCAGTTGACCGTTGATGCTTGCGGTCTTGACCGCCACGAGCACCACCCATCCCACGCGAGGTCACGACGTCTAAAGGTTTCGTATTGGACGCCGAAGTCGCGCATTAAGCCGCAAAAAGGACTGCAGCCCGGCAAGGCGAGCGGAGTTGGCAGTAAACGGTACGAGAGGGCCACGGACTCGGTGCGGACGGCCTACGCACCGCGCTTGAAGCGTATAGGCATCCAGAACTGGCGCAGGGCCTCGACGGTTGCTGGAATGTCGCGCCAGACGTTTTGGACAATGGGCTGCGTTCCCAGCGTGCGCCGGGCCGGAGGTAGCAAGGGCCGACCGGCGTCGTCGATGCAATGGACCAAGATCGGCCGCAGCATACGCCGTCCTCCCAAAGATCACGATTGCGACGGAGTCCCGTGGAAGTGGACATTGTCAACCCTTTGCAATCAAGGAACGCTTCACAGTTCGATGCCGCGATCGCTGAGCACCTGGTGCATGACCTCACTTTTGATCTCGCGGGCCATTTCTTTTATGATCTCGGCTCCGAGCAGGCGCTCGGAATCGCGGTCGCCTATCAGACCACGCTCGGCGAGCCCCTGGTTCAGGCGGGTTTGAAACTCCTCGTCCGTCGCCTCGGCGAGCCGCGCCTGCATCGCGGCATGGTCTTCGGGGGCGATGCGCCTCATAACCGTCTCCCACGGTTGCCAGCTCGTTGCCAGATAGTCCGCAAAGCCCGTCGTCTCCTGGCTCCGCACCGAGGTCTCGGCGCTGGCAATGTCTTCCTCGCTGACGTGAGAGACATTCAAGAAGCGCATGTCCGGGGCGATGTGCCGGAGCTCCAGCGGCTCGCGCAGCTGCGTCTGGTAGGCAAGATAGACCTCGATCTCGTCGACCTCGGCGTCCGGGTCGGCAAGGCGGAGCGAATCGACCCTCTGGCGCGCGATCCTGTCCAGCGCTTCCAAGCGGAACATGACACGGCCATGCTGGAGCAATTCGTCGAGCCGACCGTCATAGGCGCCGTCCTCGACATCAGCGTTCACGCGTGCGGTCTGCATGCGATTCCATGTCAAAGTGATGCGATCCTCACAGCTCATGCTCGCTTCGGAAGCCAGCTCGAAGAACTGCTCGCGCAATGGCGGCCTTGCCATCCCCTGCCGCAGATCCTCGATCACCGCCTGCCGAAACGCGTCATTGCTATAGTTCACAGTGCCCCGAAGCCTGTCGAGGAAACGTGCATAGTCCTGGGCGCCCGGCTCTTGGGCGAAGCGTTGCCAGGCGGCTACCGCCGCCGGATCGCGCTCCAGCCAGTCCGCGACAACCTCGTGCAGGGGCCGCGGCTCAACTTCCTCCGCTCCTTCGTTCATCGAGAGAAAGATCTGCGGGCCAGCATAGTCCCCGGCGTGCATGGCTGCCGACAGGTGGGTCACCACCTGCTCAGGCAGCGGATTATTTTCCAGATCAACGCTGGACTCGCGGCCTAGGTGTGTCAGCAGGGTATCGGGAACTCTGGTCAGCTGATTGTCGCAGGCGCCGAGCCAGAGGAGCTCGGCGGGGAACGTCTCCGGCAGGTTGGTCAGCCCGTTGTGGCTAGCGCTCAGCCACTCGAGCCCTGGGGGGAGGGGCTCGGGCAGATTGGTAAGCTGATTGTAGTCGACGTTCAGGCGCTGGAGCCTGGCTGGTAAGTCGGGCAGACTGGTCAGCCGGTTGCCGCTGGCATCCAACTCGCGAAGCGTTGGAGGAAGAGCGGTCAGATGAGTTAGCTGGTTATTGTCGACCATCAGGCGCCGGAGCCGGGGTGGCAGGCCTGCGGGCAGGCTGCTCAGCCTGTTGCTGATGGCGTAGAGCCGCCGGAGACTGGTCGGAAGGGGGGCGGGCAAGGCGGTCAGGGACAAGGAAGATAGATCCAGGCTCTCATTGACATCGCCCTGCTCCTGCCAATCACTCGTTCGACTAACCGCCTCTTGCCGGTTCTCGCCTTCTGCCTGCCTCTCTTCGGCAGCCCAACCCGCCAAGATCCGATCCTGTGACGAGCCGGGGTCAGCGGCGGATACCCGCGTATTCGTCAAGGCTTCGGCCCATCGCGCCGCGGCGGGAGACCCAGGTTCGGAGGTTTCGGAATCGGACGTTTCGATCTCGGAAGTTTCCGAGGCGGCGCCGGCGCCAAGCTGCAGCTGTTCTGTATTCATCGATGCCGTCTCTTCGGTAGCCAAATCATAAGGGAATGCGCCGGAGCGGCGCTGTTCGAAGCTCGCGGCTGTCACCGCTGGTGGTGATCACCACGACTGATGAAGCAGGCGATTATAAAGATCGGCTCCCGTCAAATACTGCCCAACACGTTTCCCATTTTACCCACCGAGCAGTGCTGCCAGAGACAGCGCGTCCGCACCAAATCTCAGTTCTCCAATCGCTTCAGATTGTTAAAGGGATCCATCATTCCCTCTGCTAGATCTGAGCAGATCAGGCCGGGCCTGTCAGTCCAGATCGAGACGTTCTCATGCTGACCGGTTTTGCTGTCGATAAGCTGACAAACCCCATAGCGATCCCAAACTGCACGGATGGAACTCTCGAAGATTTCGAAGCCAGTGGTGCGCTGAAGAAAAGCCGGCAACGGTCAATCAGAGCTTCGAGCTGACAAGTGCCGATGGCGGCGCGCCGGCAGCTTGCGCTCACGGTCGGCGAGCTTGGTGCGCTTTGGGGGGCGCGGCCGGCCTCGTGCTGTTCGACCCGCGCCAGCCAGACGGTGCCGACGAAAGAAGAAGAGCAAGGGCTGCACGTCTGAACGACAACTGCTCGACTTGATCGAGTCCACTCCGCAGCACGGGCGCGAGGGCCACGGACTTGGTGCGGGCGGCCTACGCACCGCGCTTGAAGCGTATAGGCATCCAGAACTGGCGCAGGGCCTCGACGGTTGCTGGAATGTCGCGCCAGGCGTTTTGAGCGACGGGCAGCGTTTCCAGCGTGTGCCGGGCCGGGGGTAGCAAGGGCCGACCGGCGTCATCGATGCAAGTGGATCAGGATCGGCCGCAGCATAAGGTGTTCAGTGCCGTTCGGAGAGAGAAGGCGCCACCAGACGAGAAGCCGAAGCTTCATGACGGCGTAGAAGCCCATGCACCAGGGCTGCGGGTCGACTTCGCCGTCCGGCGATCGCACGAACAGCGGCTCGAAGCTCTCCGGTCTTGTCGACAGCATCTCGCTGATCGCGTTGTGGCGCATCAGCGTGCCGGCGATCGCCGAGAACTCCTCGGTATCGTGATTGAAGGCGTCGGGATCTAAGCCAAGAAGCGAGCACACCCATTCCTCGGACGCCATTGAGACGGGCCCGGCGACGACCGCAGCCTCTGCGCCGTCGAGCATGGAGAGTGACGTCGCTTGTGGATGCCGAAGCGCCGGCGTCCTGGCGCGCTCGCTGATCCATTGCCCGAGCTGTTCGAACGACATGGCATAGTCCGCCATCGTCGTCTTGGCCCGTTTTCCTCGCCGTTGCTTCGGCTTTGTCATGCTGCGGCCTGCTTTTCGGCTTCGCGTGCGGCCTTCCAGTTCCAGGCCAGAAGTTCGTGAAGCTGGTTGGTCTTCGTGGCGCCGCTCACCATGCGATCGAGAACGTCGACGAGATAGGCCTCGGGGTCGAGGCCAATCAATTTTGCCGTGTTAAGAAGCGAAGAAAGTATCGCCCAGGTCTCGCCTCCGCCTTCGTCACCACTGAACAACGAGTTCTTTTTCCCGATCGCAATTGGCCTGATCGATCGCTCGACGGTGTTGCTGTCTGGCTCGAGCCGCCCGTCATCCAGGAACGCCGTCAGGCCCTGCCAGCGTTCGAGCATGTAGTCGATGGCCTTGATGAGCGTCGAGCGGCGGGAGATTCCGTCCTTCACCGCGATCAGACGGGCCCTCAACGCCTCCATCAGCGGCTTCGTCTCGGCCTGTCGCGTCGCGCGGCGTTCCCCAGCGTCGAGACCGCGGATCCTCTCCTCGATCGCGTAGACGGCCGCAACGCGCTCGATAACCTCCGCGGCGAAGGGTGAGTTCGTCGTCTTGTGCACCCTCACGAAGTTGCGGCGCGCGTGAACGAGACAATATGCCAGCTGGATCTGGCCCGACATCTTCGCATCGCCTGCCAGCGAGGCGTAGGCGGCATAGCCGTCGACTTGCAGCACGCCTTCGAAGCCGGCCAACTGCGCCACGATCTCCTTCTTGCCGCGACCGCCTGCGAACACGTAGGCGACCGCCGGCGGCGCCGGCCCCTTCCACGCCCGATCGTCCGTCGCATGCGCCCAGAACTGGCAGATCCTCGTGCGGCCGCGCCCCGGATCGAGCACCGGCATCGGCGTCTCGTCGCAGAACAGCCGCTCGAAGCCGTGCATGGTCTTCAGTTGCAGATCGTAGAGGCCCCTGGCCAGCCATGCCGCGCTCCCCATCCAGCGCGCCAGCGTCTGACGGTCGACGACGACGCCCTGGCCCGCCAGGATCTGCGTCTGGCGGTAGAGCGTCGATTGCCAGGCATATTTGGCCGCGGCGATATGCGCCACCAGCGCCGTCGTCGCCATGCCGCCCTCGACGAGCCGCGCCGGTGCCGGCGCCTGGACGATCGGCCCCTCACAGGCGCGGCAGGCGTATTTGGGACGGATCGTGCGAAGCACACGCAGCCACGCGGGAACCCGATCCAGCGCTTCACTGCTGTCCTCGCCGATCCGATGCATCTGACCCGTGCAGCACGGGCAGAGCGTGGACGCCGGCTCGATCACCCGCTCGACCCGGGGCAGATGCGCCGGCAGCGCGCCGATGTTGCGCCTCGCTTTGCGCCGCTTCGGTCTCGGCGCGTCCGGTTTGTCGTCATTGGCCGGAGGCTGCGCGCCCGCGGTCCGTTCCAGATCGAGCGCAATCTGTTCGGCGCAGACGATTGCCGAGCGCTCCGATCGCGCGCCGAAGATCAGGCTCTTCAACGTGGCGATCTCTGCGCGCAGATCGTCGTTCTCGCCTTCGAAAGCCAGCACCATCTCGGCGAGAGCCGCAGGGTCAGAGGGGAGATCTTCAGGGCGAAGCGCCATATCGCAGAGCTACACGAACACACTCGCAGTTGCCAGCAAAACAAGACGATTCAGGCAACTTTCGTCGGCTGCTTCGTCACCTTCGGGACCACACGCGACCACTCCGCAAGACCTTCAATCAGCATCGCAAGTTGCGCCCCCGTCACCGGCATCGTACCCTCGCGAACAGGTGGCCAGGCGAAGCCCCCATTCTCGAGCCACTTCGTCGCTAGAACCATTCCCGAGCCGTCAAAAACCAGTAGCTTCAAGCGATCCGATCGCTTCGATCGGAAGACATAAACGTCGCCGCTGTAGGGCTTGCCGCTCAACCCCTCAGCCACCAGCGCGACCAGGCCATGAACTCCTTTGCGAAAGTCAATCGGCTGCGTCGCGACGAACACACGGACCATTGGACCGAACGAGATCATCGCGTCGACCTCACCGCCGCCAGCACGCGCTCCAGCGTCGCGGCGTCGACGCCGACGGGCACGCGCACCGTCGCGCCCGCGATCATCACCTCGATCCGCTCGGCCGGACTCACCAGAACACGCGCCTTATCGATCGCGTTCGGCTGCGCCTCGACGGCGGCGTCGAGCCTGACTTGCACGAACTGCGGCGCTTCGCTCGACGCGAGCCGCGCCTGGCGCCGCCACACACTGAGCAGTCCCCGGTTGACCCCGTTGCGTCGAGCCACCTCGGAAATGCTCGTCTCCGGATCGCCGCTCTCGGCCACGATCCGCGCCTTCTCCGCATCGCTCCAACCGCGCCGTCGCCTCTCCCCCGTGATCACCTCGATCCGCTGATAGGAGGCGGCATCAAGCCTGTCTTGATGTCTGTCTTGATGCATGGAATGAGCGTCCCTCGCGTTGTTAAATCCACGCGCGAGTCTCGCTCATCCCGTCCACCTAAACGAGGTGGGGGCGTCGTACCGCTATCAGTTGGCACCACGTCCGAAAACGACCGCGCGGCGGTCGCTGCGGGCTACTGCTCCTGGTCCTCGAGACGCGCGCGAGACCGCGTTGGTGAGTAACATCTTACGGCAAAAAGGATCCAACTCTCCGAGACAACTCCGCTCGGATTAGCCCCTTAGCTGCTTCCCAGACAAACCGTAACGTCTCCCCACTGGCGGCTTTGGCAGTCGACTTGGCGCGATCCCACAGCTCCGGATCTTTGGTCGAATCGATGAAATCGAGCCCCTCCGCCGTCAACCGCTTAATGACGAACGCGCCTGACGTCCGGTTGCACTCGCCATCTAGCCATCCCTCATCGATGGACCAGCATGAGGTGATATGCAAGTTCATCGTCGCTGTGATCCGGAAGATTAAGCAGTTGACTCGCCGTGACTGAATAGACGCTCCGACCATTCAGGCGCGGACTCTGCTCGAGGGACTGCATGATTCTCCGGATCAGATCGACGTTCCTCTTCATAACCTTCGTCATCCTCAATGAGGCTGTGCGTCCGAGTAGCCAGCTCGGTCAAGCCACCGGCGTCCAATGGTGTCGGGATCAGCGTCGCTAAGTTCAGCCGGATCAAAAGCATCGAACGCCACACTCCTTGAACCGCTGGCTTGATGAGGTAGGGCATCTCAGCGCCCCTTTCATCCACAAGATGCGCGGAACGATGTATGTTGCCCTCGGCTTTAGTGATAGGCGCTTCCATTCGTCCAGCCGTTTCTTTCGCATATAACGGATTTCGGGAGTGTAGAGCGGTCTCGGTGAAGCAGTGAGCCGTAAAGATCGATGCCTCTCTCGCCAATGCCCGCAACAATGGCAGAGAGTCACCAAATTCTTGAAATTCCGCCGTACCGGATCGGAGATATCACCCTGAACAACGCGGCTCCAATCGATCGATGGGCTCCAATACTCGAGGACATCTAGCCGCATTGCCTTATCGTTGTCGAGCCAAGCTCGGTGACCTGATCCAGTCCCTCAACTAGTTGCGCAGCATGGCGTCGCTACGCTTAAGGTTTCTTCCCTCTGATCGTTGTGAAGGCACTTGGCCGCATTGTCTCGTTAATGAGCGAGCGAGCTATTGTGGCCCACCGCTGTTCGTGCATTTCGTTTATTAGATCAAAACCTACTTTTGAAGGCCTGCCAAAGACCTTTGACCGCATCCCAAAGGCATCCCCAGAACCCACATTCTCTCCTGTACCGTTCGGTATGCGCCTGTTGCCGCGCGCGTTAATCACTGGCGCGGTTCGCCGCGACCTGAGAGAGGTAAAGCCCAGCACCCAATCTATCTGGTTACCCCGATCCAGTAGTGAGATTGGCAGCCCGCGCTCCAATTTCCGATTGACGGATAGATACTGATGGAATCCCCCCCTGGCGATCAAACGATCCTTGATGAGAAAAATGATCGCTGCAGAAAGAATGCACGACGAGGCAAAAGAGTTCGGAGTCGCGCGTGAGACCGGCCGGATCCGTTGAAATGCTGCATGGCATGTTTCATATAATGCTCGCAACATGTAACGACCATGATAAATGCATCAATACGTCGACTTCGGCATGCCGGACAGTCGCGGTGGCAGCGTCAACGCAGTGGAGCTGCGCGAGGTTCGAATTTCCAGCTGTGCGCGTTGAAGCGCCCTCGGCCCAGCTGCGCCCTCCCGGTTGATCCCGTTGCTATTCCAGCGTTTATATGTGGAACTTGCCACTTGACATTGCGGTTCCGTTGAACCAACACGAGTCAATAGATTTCTTTTCATTTCTTTTCACCAAGCTCGGCTCGGACGGCCAAATGAGACATGGAAATGGGCATCGCAAATTGGGCCGGACATCCGCCCACAGGCGATCTCTGTTCCGCAATCTCGCATCCAATCTGTTGCTTCACGAGCAGATTTTGACCACGATACCGAAGGCCAAAGAACTTCGGCCTATCGTAGAAAAACTAATTACCAAGGGCAAAGAGGACAGTTTGCACAACCGGCGGCAAGTGGCTGCTGTTCTCACTCGCAAAGACGTCCTCAAGAAGCTGTTCGAAGACATCGGGCCACGATACGCCCAACGTCCAGGCGGCTATCTGCGCATCATCCGAGCTGGCTTTCGATATGGCGACAGCGCTCCTATGGCTGTCATCGAGTTTGTCGATCGAGACGCGACCGCAAAGGGAGCTGCCGCCTATAAGGCGCCGGGCCAATACCGCTACGGGACCAAGGAAGACGATCCAGACGATGTGAAGGGCTAAAATGATGGAAACGATTGCAGCAAAACTATCTGACACGACAATCCTTATCGCCGCACTGGCAATTTTTGCCGTTGTCGCAGTCATCTTGTTGAGATCGAGACTCAAGCGCATCAACTGGTCGCCGCTGGGCGGCGCATCCGTTGAAACGCACAGCCCTGCGGATGTCTCAACAGTTCGGCGAATCAAAGCCGCTGGCACGGACATCGAAGTCGGGGCGGCCGGCAAGGGGACCAGCATCGAAGATGTATCGATCGATCACGCCAGCAAAAACGTCAAGATTACCTCGTCCGCGAAATGACAAAGCCCTCGCCGCTGGTCAACCACAAGCAAGGGCGTGAAAGGCTACGGGCATTTCTGGTCAATGACGGTCTGAGACTTTGTGTCATCAGCGCCCCCAAAGACTACGGCAAGTCGATGCTCTGCGAGTGGCTATACGAGCAGATCAAAGACAGCCACATGTCTGCCTTCGTTCAGCTCAATAGTCTCGAGAAGCCACCAGACATCATCTACACGATTCTTAACGATTTGGGTGTCGGGCATGCATTTCAGACCAACCTGCAGGCCTGCCGGACGCCGGCATCGGTCTCTCTAAGCTTTGTGCAGGGCGTGCAAGTAAATAACTCGCAGCATGTCCAGATCGACGCAATCAGTAGAGCCCAGACAGAAGATAATCTTTGGCTGCATTACTCTGATCTTTTTGACGCATTTGCACGAGATCTGGCGACCTATTTTGGGCAGCGACCATTCGTTTTGATCGTCGATAACTACGAAAAGTGCGATCCCATCATCCGGACGTGGACATACAAGCACCTTCTGAAGCTTCCGAAGCTCATCCCTTCTGCCAAGATTGCATTTTTCTGCCAGAGCTTCGCCAGCGAGAATATCGACTATCACACCAAACGCGTTTGCTGCGAGTATTCCCTCGGTCCGATAACCGATCGCGAAGAGCTATTTGATTGGTTGCGCGAACACGGGCGAAAGATCGATGAGAATATCGAGAGCATTGTGGAGAGAGCCTTAGAGGACTACTCCACCGACCCGATGCGTATGGCGGCTGCCATAAAGATATTGCTTCCTCCAAGACGGCTTCGAGTTCAGGTGGCCAATGAGGTCCCCCGCAATGAGTAGTGAAGCACCCTTTGCTAGATTTAAGACCAAGGCGTACATCGGAACGCTCGACAGCGTCCTCTTGCAGTTGCTGACCAGTCACGCCGGTGAGGAACTGGCGCCCTTATCAGTCCTTGGATTCCCAAGGTTCTTTTTGCAAGAGACCTACCAACAATTGTGCGAGAGACATAACCTGCGCGAAAGCAACATCGAGGCCTTTTTTCAGAGCTACGAGAAAGATCGCGAACTTTCTATCGCAGAGCCAATCCGCAAGGTCTTACGATATATCTTCGCAAGCCAGTTTGCTCCCTCGGAGCAGTTACGGGATTTTGAGCTCGTCCTTTCAGCCTTTCGCGATCACGCCTCGATGACCAAGCCGGCACTGAAGGGAAAATATGAAGCCGAAATAACCTACCTAGAGTATTTTTTGACCCCCCCCTGGGCGATGACCCGGTATACGACCGCGTATATCCGCGCAGCGCTACAGCCTGAGCTTCGAGCCACGCTACGCCGCCTCATCCGCGCGTTCGACGATTTCAAGCAAGATGCCTTGTTTGCAACCAAAAACGACAGCTTGGTTCACGAAGCGTTGCGTTGCACAATCAATCCTTGGCGAACAGCGCCGGCGGACCGGACAAAGAGGATTACCGCGGTCCTCGACCCGCGGTCGACAGAGCCATTGCATCTTCTTCTTAGTGAGGAGTTGCTACAGGCACTGTTGAAGAAACGCGATATCGAAGAAGTGTTGAGCGTCGCCAAGCAACTGGAAAAAATCGCGAGCAAAGCCAGGTTGCTCGACTGGCAAGGGCTTGCGATACGATACCAGGCCAGGGCGTATCTCCACAAGGACGAGTATCGGCTCTGCGAGAAGGCGCTGGAAAGAGCGCGCGATCTGTTGAAGGAGCAGGACTCAAAGAACCGCGCGGGCGAGATCAAGCTGGCGGAGATCTCCGCCGATCTATACCGACTAATCGGTGATTTCGATCGCGCCAGCGAGACCATCGACATCTGCATTGAATATTACTCTCAGTATGAACTTCTGTATCAGTACGCCAATGCAGTCTTCAAAAAAGCCAAAATTCTCAGCGAGCAACCCGATAGCGACAATGAGGCTGTCGTCAAGTTGCTACAACTTGTCGAGCCCATTTTTGCGAAGATGATTGACCCCACTGGCCGGGGCAACATACTCAACATGCATGCTTCTTGCCTGCTTGATCGAGATCAGTTCGATGATGGGGAAGTGCAGCGTCTTTTGGTGGAAGCTGAAGTCGAGCACGAGCGCGGTCATAGCGAAAGCGGCCTGATCAACGCGCTCATCTTGCGCGCCAAGCGGGAGTGGCGCCACTCGACCGATCTGGACAAGGGAATCGCTCTCGCGGCCGAGGCCATACAGCGCATCGAAAAAAGGGGCGGTTCCGATCTTTACGGGCTCTTCAACGCGCGCGAGGTAAAAGCAAGATTGCTTCGAAAGGGAATGCGCTATGATGAACTTCGTCAAGAAATCAGGAAACTAAAGCTGCTCAATCAACGCCTCTCAAAGGGCGCGAGCACCATCTCCGGCTCATTCGAAAGCCGCGCTCGTGCCATCGAGCAGCTGCAGGCCGCTCCCTGAGCGTCAAGTTATGTCAAACTTCTCAAAATGACTTAGCGGCAGATCGTCGCTTTCTCTTTCGATGAAATATAACGTCGAATCAATGCGCGGCCTCGTGGCTGTCCGCATCGACTTCTTGCTTTCGCCGCGGCTTGAGCTTGCGGTACGCAATGCGTGTTTCGGCTCCTTGGATTGAGAGCCGTTTTGCGCTTTCTTGCCCAAGTCTCTCTCCGTCGTACCCGTGCCTAGCATGACCACAAAACGTGATTCGGCTGAAGCGCCCCACAGCAAAATCCTAGCCTCATTTGGTTAATTGTTGATTCATCTTGTGGATGATTTCTGGATGGCGCGATAGAGTCGACAAAACTCTTCACTCCGCCGATCGTTCTTGCCAGGCTCGGGATTTCTTTTCGGCTCGTCGCGAGCGTTTCAAACAGCCAGTAGGTCCAGCAAACAAACGGTCCAAGGTCAACGGTCATCTCAAACAGAGGCGATGCGCAAAAGCTGCGTCAAATCAAAACTGTGCAATGTCCATCAGACACAGCAGCAGGCAACTTGGTGAAATGCTGCGCGACATCAGGGTAAGCTCACAAACAAACGAGCAGCGATCCATCCGCGTTGGACGCGGAGACGAAACGCTTTGCGGCCATGTCTGACGGCCGCCGGGTCAACGCCCCAGCTGCTACTGCGACCTTGAAATTGTCCGCGGTAGCTTACGGGCATTATCCGAAAGGTCTGACGGGCTGTACTACTTTTGACTGCATTTGGTGGGGGCGTCTTTGAAGATCAAGTCGATTGCTATTAAGAATTTCCGTTCGTTCAAAAATACCGTGGTCGACCTGGATGACTACACAGCTTTCGTGGGCCCGAACGGCGCAGGTAAATCTACCGTTCTCTGCGCGCTGAACATCTTTTTTCGTCAGACGGAGGAAGCTCCGACAAATCTCATCGAGCTTGACGTTGAGGATTTCCACAACGGCAACGTAAAAGAGCCGATCGAGATTACATTGACTTTTCACGATCTTGAGCCTGAGGCGCAAGCAGATTTCGCCGAATACTACCGGTCAGGTATCCTGGTCGTGTCAGCGGTTGCGGAATTCAGCGAAACGACGCGCAGGGCTACGGTTCGCCAGTTCGCCAAACGCAGCGCAATGAAGGAGTTCAGCGAGTTCTTCCGAAGATTCAACGACGGAGCTCCTGCGGGTGAATTGGCGGGGATCTATGAGGAGATACGAGAGACTCACCCCGAATTCGGTCTTCCCAAAAAAGGCAGCAAAGAAGCCAATCGCCAAGCTCTTCGATCATACGAGGAAGACCACCCGGAACGATGCGTTCTGATTGATAGCGAAGATCAATTCTACGGCTTCAGCAAGGGCGGCGATCGTCTGTCCCGCTATATCCAATGGGTCTACGTGCCCGCGGTCAAAGATGCGACCAAGGAGAACGTCGAAGGGCGCAACACGGCCCTGGGCAAGCTGCTCGCCCGGACAGTTCGTTCAAAGGTGAATTTTGATGGAGAGATCGCCTCACTTAGAGACACCACCCTCGATGCTTACAAGACAATCATCCAGAAGCAGCAAGCCGCGTTAGACGACCTCTCCCAAGCGCTGACCGCTAAGCTCGGCGAATGGGCCCACCCAGAGGCGGTTGCGCGGCTGGAATGGACCGAGGATCCGGTCAAGTCTGTGCAGATAGCCGATCCTGCGGCGCGGCTATTCGCGAGCGAGGGAACGTTTTCAGGTGACCTCGCCAGATTTGGGCACGGCCTTCAGCGATCCTATCTGCTGGCTCTCCTTCAAGAGCTCGCCGCGACGAACGAGACGTCGCAGCCTCGGCTGATTCTGGGATGCGAGGAGCCGGAGCTCTATCAACATCCCCCGCAAGCACGTCATTTGGCCTCTGTTTTCAAAAGGTTGAGCGAGGGAAATGCGCAGATCCTGGTTTCAACCCACAGTCCGTACTTTGTATCCGGAAGGCATTTTGAACATGTGCGTCTGGTTCGAAGGGATGAGACAAAAAGGGAGTCCAGCATACGCTGGACGACCTGCGAAAAAGTCGTCGAGAGGCTATCTGAGATCTCCGGAGAGAAGGTGACGCCGATTGAGGCAGAGCGTGCGCAGCTCCATCAAGCTCTGCAGCCACACCTCAACGAGATGTTTTTCACCCAGAAGCTGGTGCTGGTCGAGGGTTTGGAAGACACGGCTTACATCACCGCGTGGATGACATACTTGTCTCTCTGGGACGACTATCGCAAATCAGGCTGCAACATTGTTGCAGCGAATGGAAAGAGTTCGCTCATTGAGCCGCTGCTCATAGCAAAGGAACTGGGCATTCCGACCTTCGTCGTCTTTGATTCCGATGGCAACGAACAAAATCCGGGACGCCGCAATCTTCACAAACTTGATAACCTGAAAATTCTAGCCCTGCTGGGCGGTGATGTTGCCACGCCTTTCCCCGACAATCCGGTGTGGACCAGCAGCTATGCGATATGGCCGGAGAATCTCGGCTCGATCCTCAAGCAAGAGGCAGGAGCCGCGCTTTGGGAGAGTTCCTATTCAGCGGCCACCAAGGGATTGGGCAATCCGTCCGGCAGCTTTGTCAAGAACACCGTCCACATTGGGGATCATTTGGCGATCCTGAGAGAGAAAGGCGCAAAGATGCCGACGCTTGATAGCCTTTGTGCAGCGATCCTGGCGTTGACTTGAGACATTGGGGGCAACAATGGACTACGTGGAAGTGCGATCCAGCACTGTGAGCGCAGTTGGATACGATGAGGAAACAAGAGTCTTGGGCGTACAATTCCGCAATGGCAGTGAGTATCACTACTTTGCTGTACCCGAGGCGCTGTTCAAAGGCCTCAAAGCGGCCACCTCGGTGGGTAGCTACTTGAACACATTTATCAAGGATGCCGGTTTCCAATTCAAGCGAGTCAGATAGAGGAGCTGCAGCGAAGAACGGACGGTACTATGATCGAGCCAACTATCACCTGCCCAAAATGCAGCGGCGAGATAAAGCTGACCGAATCGCTCGCGGCGCCATTGCTGGAGCAGGCCCAGAAACAATTTCAGAGCCAGCTAGCAGCCAAAGAAGCCGAATTTGCAAGGAGATCCGAAGAAGTTCGGACACAGCAGGCTGAGGTTGCGAGAGCGCGGGAGCAGATCGACGAGTTGGTCGCCACCAAGTTGAAAGGTGAACGGTCGCAAATCGCAGCCAACGAAGCCAAGAAGGCTCGCGAGGCGGCCGCCCTGGAGCTCGAGAACAAGGACAGGGAAACGACTGAGCTGAAAGAGCTGTTGGCGAAAAATAACGAGAAGCTCGCCGCGGCCCAAAAGGACCAGGCAGAGCTCCTGCGCAAACAGCGCGAAATTGAGGACGCCCGGAGAGAGCTTGATCTGACCGTTCAGAAGAAGGTCCAAGAGGAGCTTGCCGGCGTGAGGACGAAGGCCAAGCAGGAGGCCGAGGACGAGCTAAAGCTCAAGGTTTCAGAAAAAGATCAACAGATCGCCGGCATGACCCGCACAATCGAGGAATTGAAGCGAAAGGCCGAGCAGACCTCACAGCAGGCTCAGGGGGAGGTCCTGGAGCTTGAACTGGAAGACGTACTCAGGGCGCGCTTTCCGACGGACGTAATTGAGCCAGTGGCGAAGGGCGAACTCGGCGCCGATGTTATCCAGCGTGTTAACGGCGCCATCGGGGTGGCTGCGGGCGTGATCTTGTGGGAATCAAAACGCACCAAGAACTGGTCCGACGGTTGGCTGCCCAAGTTACGGGGTGATCAAAGACGCTGCGGCGCCGATGTTGCGTTGGTCATCTCGAACGCCCTTCCAAAGGACATCGAAAACTTCGATTTGGTGGACGGCATTTGGATAGCTCATCCGCGCTGCGCGGTCCCGGTGGCGGTAGCCCTCCGGCAGTCCCTTGTAGCCGTCAACAGCGCGCGTACCATGCAGCAGGGCCAGCTGAGCAAGGCTGAGGAAGTTTATCAGTATCTAACCGGAAAGAGATTCCGGCAACGTCTAGAGGCTATCGTTGAACGCTTCAATGACATGCGCGAGGATCTGGATAAAGAACGCAAGTTTATGACACGCGTTTGGGCAAAGCGCGAAAGTCAATTAACGAGCGTGATTGAGTCCACGATCGGAATGTATGGAGATTTGCAAGGCATCGCTGGGAAAGCCATGCCTGAAATAGAGAGCCTCGACACGCCATTGCTGGACGGCCCTGGAGCCGAGGCATAGTGACGCTAGATCACTGTCACACGACGCTTTCGGCGTGTGGCGCGAACTAAGCGCGAATCGGATAAAATCCGAGTTCGTCACCAGCAATCCCCTGCGACCGGCCTATCGGCCGGGCTCCTGAACCGGGGACTCGGCGTTCCGCGAGTCCGAGCTGGCGGGCTGTAACCCGCTCAAGCAGAAAGGGAGGCGGCCATGGCAAATCATGGCGGCCAGCCAAAGTCTGTTTACGTCAATGCCTACTTGCGTTGGCGTTTCGGCAAGTTAGAGCATGTGTGCTCCCACTTCCGGTCCCTTCCGGGACAACTTGACTTCGGCTTTTGACGATTTGGGCATGGCTCAGATCGGCCAGTGACGACGCCGGGGATACGTCCCCCGGTGAGTGTTGCGTAGCGAGACCTGACCTCTCGGTCCGGTCTCGTTTCGCAGCTCTGAGAAGTGCTTTTCGTCGTCGGCTTGTTGCCAACTTCATGCGAACTTGGACCAAACGGAATCCGTAACGGCAGGTTAAAGTGGATTAGTTAGCGATGACGTATCCTCTGCATCTTCTCGGCTGGAAGGCTTTTCAAGATCTTTGCATTGCGCTTGCCGAGGAATGCCTGCGTCGTCCTGTCCAGAATTTTCTGCCTGGCAATGACGCCGGTCGCGATGGCGCGTTTATTGGTCGATGGGACGGGGACGATCCGGCTGCAGGTGCGTCAACGATCCAGTGTAAATTCACGTCGAAGCCCTCGAATCTGACGATGAGTATTCTCGGTGATGAGCTGGAGAAGGCAAGAAGGCTTGCGAAGCGGCGATTGGCAGCCGACTACATCATCCTGACAAATCATTCCGTATCAGGCGCAAGCGAACTAAAGATCAAGGAAGCCTTCGAGAAGCAAGGGGTGGGACGCTGCCGCGTGTTTGGCTATGATTGGATTGTAAGGCAGGTCCGGTCGTCTCCGCGGCTGCGGATGATGGCTCCGCGGCTGTACGGTCTGGGCGATCTCAACGAATTCCTCGATGAGCGCGCCTACGCGCAGGCGCAGTTGATCCTGTCGGCCATGGGTAACGATCTCCAACGCTTGGTCGTCACGGAAGCACATCGCAAGAGCGTGCGAGCCATCAGTGCGCATAACCTGGTGCTCCTGCTGGGGGCGCCTGCCGCTGGCAAGTCCACAATCGGAGCAAGTTTGGGAATTGGTGCTGCTGACATCTGGCAGTGCGCCACTGTCAAGGTTACTTCGCCCCAAGAGCTTCAAGAGCGCCTGGCTCCAGGCGGTCGACAATTCTTCTGGATTGATGATGCGTGGGGAACACCCAGTATCAGCGGCAGACGTCCGAAGCCTGGAACCAAGTATTCCCGCTCATGCAAGCGGCAGTCGCCTCGGGCGCGAGATTCTTGATGACCTCCAGAGACTATATCTGGCAAGCAGCAAGAAGCGACTTGAAGTTTCAGGCGCTGCCGATCTTGAGCAAGAGTCAGGTCGTCATCAACGTGCATGAGCTATCCACGCAGGAAAAGGCTCAAATCCTTTACAATCATGTCAAGCTTGGCGATCAGTCGCCGACTTTCCGCGCACAGATCAAGCCTGCCTTGCCAGAGATAGCCGAGCGGAAAGATTTTCTGCCCGAGACAGCGCGCCGGCTGGGGTCGAGCTTCTTTGCGGGGTCCATGAATACATCGAGAGACTCGTTGCTGAAGTTCTTTGCGGAGCCCGAACAATTCTTGTTGGAGAAGATCACCAACTTATCCACTGACTGTCGAGCTGCCATTGCGGTGGTATTCATGAATGGCGATCAGGTGAGATCGCCTGTCTCCGAGAAGGACATTGCGCCGGCAGCGACAGCATTCGGCGTGACGATCGGTTCTGTGCGTGAGCAGCTCGTCGCACTGAATGGCAGCCTGCTTCTGCTGTCCGCCGACGATCATGGACAATTTTGGACGTACAAGCATCCGACGGTCGGCGATGCATTCGCCCATTATGTTGCTCAAAACGCTGAGCTCGTGGACATCTACCTAAGAGGGGCAAAGCCTGATTCAATTGCAAGGGAAGTCGTTTGTGCGGGATGTGTCGTCGCAGGCGCCCCGGTGATCGTGCCCGACAGCTTGCATGACCTTCTGGCGAAACGTCTCTCCTCGCTCGAGGATTACCAAATTGCAAGCTTTCTCTCCTACCGCTCAAACAAGAGCTTTTCACTGCTGATGCTTGAAAAACGTCCAGATGTCCTGGATCGACTTCGCCACTATCACGTGCCAATTAAGGATGACACTGACGCCGATCTTGCAATCAAACTGCACGATCAGGGCTTGCTTCCCTCCGAGCATCTTCAGAAACTCAAAAGCGCTTTGGAGAACGCCGCAATTGAATATGCGGACGCAAGTCTTCTCCAAGAGCCTCGACTGGGTGCGCTTTTCACAGAGGATGAGCGCGAGGCTCTCATGGACCGGATCGAGACGGAGCTCTTTCAAAGCGTTGATGATCAAATACGCCGCTTACGAGGAGAGTGGGACGCCGATACCCCGCCTGACGAATATTTTGATCTCTTTGAGTCCGCATTGAAAATCTTCGTAAGCGCATTGTCTTGTAGAGGGGATTATAGCGGCGTTCTCCGCGCTGCGTCGGACGGGATAAGCCGCGCACTCGGCGACATGTATGACGATTATCAGCCGAGTCCGTCAACGACAGCGCCGACGAGTTCCTCAACTCCTCAGCATGCAGCTCTCTCTTCCCTTTTCCGCGACATTGACGAGTGAGCGTTCTGGTCTGGGCGACTCGCGCATCTGTGCCTGACGTAAAGTCTGCAGGTAACGCGCAGCACTGCCCATATCGTGAGTGATTGCACTTAAATTCTAGTTCGCGCACCGAAGCCGGCTTCGAACGGCATCCAACCTTAGGAGTTGCTTGGGGCGCGGGAACACCGGATCTCAGCTATTGATCCCGAGAAGGAAGCCGCTCTGCTCGGGCTGAAACGTACACGTCAGGATGTTGTCCGCCTGCGCCTCCACATCAGGTGACCTGGTTCGCTCGCTTCTCGATACTTGTGCGGCGTTGCATCAAATGATCGAAGAGTTCGGCCTCATCGAGCAGAAGGCTGTCTTCGACCATGCGTTGGTAGTCCTGCTCCAAGACGGTTCGTGCCTCTCCTTCGGAACCAGCTCCAATGCGCCGCGAACTGCCTTGTGATAGTCGATTGCCGTGCCGAAGTGTCTTTTTCAGAGAAGTACCAGGTCTTGTGCTCGGCCGCGCCATACGGCTTCGGTGGCGAATGGCTTCGTCTTCTTCATCTGAAAATTCGTCGTCTGCCCAAAATTTTTTCAGGCGAGGTCCTCCCGCCTAGAAGCATTTTCCCTAGCCGATTACGTCACGGCCGCCGCGACAGCCGCCACCAGGCCACGATGCCCCTGACTACGATCAGGAGCATCGCCAGAAATCGCTCGATGATCCGCCGCCGCCGGCCGCCGGCCTTTCGGCCGCAGCGTTCTATCAGTTTTATCGGCTCAGCTGTAACCAGATTGGCGGCAGCGGTCCGAGGAAGGAAGTGGCGGCTGATTGCAGGCCAGGTCGCGGCTGCAGACAGCGCTTACGTCACCGCGATTAAATACCAGGGTAAGCGAAGGAACACTCACTAAAACTCAAAAGTGGCACAGCGACGAACATCGGGTACGAGAGGAGTGGTGAACCAAAGCATCGCCGGAGGCAGGCAATGAATGACGATCTTCGTTGGGATATTGGACGGACTCATGAAAGAGCATGGCGTCGATAGTGGAGCGTCGTTTGAGCCCAACTTTTATGGGCCCGAGGGAAATCTCACCCACATCCTAACGAGATCCTCAACGGCCAAAACCGATTGACCAGCTAGCGCCGTGAACCTAATGCACTTAAGCGCTCAAAGCCGCGGCCTGAGAACAAGCGCTTACCATCGCGTCATGTCCCTACCGCGTCAAGATGCGCAGATCTCCTCGCCATTTCCGAGGATCTACACGTTTTCGTCCCAAGAGCTCAAACTCTAGTCTCATGCGAGCTCTGGTCGTGCCCCCGGTGGTGGTGTAGCTCGGTAGAGCAAAGCCGCCCGGACGCGCGCCTCAACTAGCGCCGTAGCGGGCGGGCGGCTTTACGGTGGTCACCGGCAGTTCTCCGGTAGGATCGGGTTGCGACACGCCAACGCAACCGAGGAACCACCGATGACCGACGATATGATGAACCTGCGCACGCTCGTGGAGAAGACCCCTGATGCCGATCTCTTGCGCGAGATGATCGGCTTTGCCGCCCAGCGGCTGATGGAGCTGGAAGTCGAAGGCCAAACCGGTGCAGCCTACGGCGAGAAGAACCCCGAGCGTCTGGCCCAGCGCAACGGCTACCGCGACCGGACCTGGGAGACCCGGGCCGGCACAGTCGAGCTGCGCATCCCCAAGCTGCGCAAAGGCTCCTATTTCCCGGGCTTCCTGGAGCCACGCCGGATGGCCGAGAAGGCGCTCACTGCCGTGGTTCAGGAAGCCTATGTGCAAGGCGTTTCGACCCGCTCGGTCGACGATCTGGTGCAGGCGATGGGGATGAGCGGCATCTCCAAGAGCCAGGTAAGCCGGCTCTGCGCGGAGATCGACGACAAGGTGAAGGCCTTTCTCGCCCGTCCGATCGAGGGCGACTGGCCGTATCTGTGGATCGATGCCACCTACGTGAAGGTGCGCCAGAACGGGCGCATCGTCTCGGTCGCGGTGATCATCGCGGTCGGCGTCAACAGCGATGGCCGGCGCGAGGTGCTCGGCATGGATATCGGCCCGTCCGAGGCCGAGACGTTCTGGACCGCGTTCCTGCGCAAACTCGCCCGCCGGGGCCTGCGCGGCGTCAAGCTGGTCGTCTCCGATGCCCATGAGGGCATCAAGGCCACCGTGACCAAGGTGCTCAATGCCAGCTGGCAACGCTGCCGCGTGCACTTCATGCGCAATGCATTGGCCCATGCCGGCAAGAGCGGCCGCCGCGTCGTCTCCGCCTTCATTGCCACGGCATTCGCCCAGGACGATGCCGAGGCCGCACAAGTACAGTGGCGGAAGGTCGCCGACCAGCTTCGCCCCAAGCTTCCCAAGCTTGCCGGTTTCCTCGACGAGGCCGAGACCGATGTGCTCGCCTATATGACGTTCCCGCCGCAACACCGGACCAAGCTGCACTCGACCAACCCGATCGAGCGCCTCAACGGCGAGATCAAGCGCCGCACCGAGGTCGTCGGCATCTTCCCCAATGAAGACGCCATCGTCCGCCTCATCGGCGCGATCCTGCTCGAGCAAAATGATGAATGGGCCGTCCAGCGCGCCCGCTATATGACGCTGGAAACCATCGCGCCGTTGAGCGATGATCCCACTGTCAGCCTTCCGGCGATCGCCAGCTGACCTGCCCGGCTCTTGCCGGCGAACGCGGTCTCCCGCCGCCAGCTACACCACGCAACGGGACACGATCCGAGCTCTCTCTAGTCGATGGTCTGAGTGCAGTAAGCCCGCCAGCCGATCTGGTCAGTTCCTGGACACCCAGATCGCCGAACAAAAACTGATCGAATTCTTCCTGTTGTGCAGCGATGTTCGCGAGATGCTTGCGGGCCTTAACCGTTAAGAACAACTGCATGACACGTGCATCCTGAGCGCTAGATTTGCGCCGCAGGAATCCTTTTTTTCCAGCAGTTTCGATTGTATCGTTATGAACGACGGGTCAGCCGTCAGCAATTTCGCAATCGCGCTGCCCGGAACGCCTTTGTCCCTGTCCAGTCAGTCAGAGCCATCAAGATCATCAATTGTGGCCCGGTAATTCCGAGTGCACTGCCCCAGAAATGGCGAATATCTTCGAGACATACATTAATCGATCTAATCTCACACGCGAATCGCCGCACCATCTCCTGACTCTCAGTAGAGCCATTTCCGGATTGTGTTGCTAACTTAGGCAAATTCGGCGCCATTCAAGGCAAGATCGCTGTCGGAACAATCCAAGAAAGTGCCACTGTTGCTCGCTTGCACTTGGCCCGATGTCACGCCCTCACCCAATCCGGGGCGACGACCGGTTCATGGCCTGAAGCGTTCCGACAACGCACGACCATGTGAAATAGATTCGCACGGGCACTGTGGGGAAATCCGTCAAAAATGGTCGCTCTTCCGTGAAAATCCAGCGCACCGGCGCGCAGTGCGAGCAAATAGCAGACTCGCAGATCGACTCCGCATCCGGTAGGTGGCCACTGAACATCCGCTTACTCGGGTCGGCGCTCGGCCGCCTAGGCGAGCCGATGCGGGGACACGGGCGCTAACCGGGCTCGACGCTCTCCGCCCTTGGCGCGATCCAGCGCGATCCAGCGCGATCCCACGCATCTGCGCTTTATTTCGCTGCCGAAAGCGAGAAAAGTGCAGCGAAAGTAACCTGGAGATGTACCAAGGTACATGATCTAAGTTGCTGATTTAAGCGAACGCTGTTGGGGCTTTGATATGAAGAGAATTCTGTCACTTTTGCTGCTCGCCCAATTCTTCTTTCTTTCCGGCGAGGCCATGGCGCAGGGGCTTCCTGCTCCGTCATACTGGAAAAACGAACGGGGTTCGGAACTGTTTGTTTGGTCCGCCAATGGCGGGGCACTACAAGGGACTTTCACGAACCATGCTCAAGGGTTTGCGTGCCAGGGCATTCCTTATCCTGCATCGGGCGCCGTTCGTCGAACCGGCTTGTATTTTGTTGTTACTTTTGCCCAGTGCAATTCTTTCACCCGTTGGATTGGAAAAATTAACGGGTCTCAAATGCCGACGTCATGGACGCTGCTCTACGTTGATAAGAACGGTAAGCCTAGCAAGTTGAAGGGCGCCGATACATTTACGCGGATATGGTAGTTTTCAATCTTCTTGCAACGTCGCGACTTTAGATTGGAAACTCGCTCGCGCAAGTTTTGGCGTGGCTCTCGTTGAGCCATGTAAGCTCTGCTTGCAAAGCTCTGGGCTGTCCAGGATCAGTCAAGCTCGGTGTTTGACAGCCCGAAGACCCTGCCGGAACGGCCCTGGAGTAGCATCAAAAGGCCCCTCCCAGATCCGAAAGGACAGTCTAAGCTTGCATCCAAATTGCGGGACGATCCGTGCATTAGCATTCCTTTTCAGAGTCTTTTTGAAGCCAAGCGCGGGTTCAAGCAGGTGCCGTTAGCATGTGCGGCGTTCGTGTTGGTGCCTTTGGTTGGCGGATGTGAGTTTTCAGCTCTCGATACTAAAGATTCTCGCCGGCCAACCGGAGGGCCGAGGCAGTCTCGCTGTCCTGAAGGATTACCTGGCGGTGTTCTACACCAGCGGTCCGGAGTGGACGGCTCGTATGAAGCGATTGGCAGATCGGGCGCCGGATCTCGATATTTTCGGACAGAAGCCGGTAGCGCGAGAATCCGGGCAATGGATCATAACGGAGGGGGGCCGGGACTTTCTTGCTTCGCTGGAGCAGGCGGCCTTACCGGCCACTCAGGAGCGAGCGCTCGACAAAACGACTGAGAAGCCTCACGCAAGTAAGCTTCCCATGCTGCCTGTGGCGCCGCAACGCCGCAGCGCCAGTCGACGCATCGCCCCCGGCAGCAGCCGATGGTGCAAGGCCGGTCGGCCTAGCCATTCTGCGAAGCTAGGGTCAGGCCCCATAAACCGAGTGAAAGCGTCAGATGACCGCTGCTCGTCCATAGCGGCCAGCGATCTTGAGGTGGTAGTCAATCGCGAGCCGCCCGAATCATGTGGCATCGGAGTGCGACTCTTAACGCGCGTCTACCTTTCGCGCCGAGACCAGGAGCATCATTGGCCGCTCCAGCTCTTCGGCCAGTTCGGGCAACTGCTCGATCTGTTCGCGCACCGGGGCGAATTCCTCGACCCGGCGCAACTCGAAGCCCACACCGATCAACGTGTTGAGCGTCGTGCCGAGAGTCCGGTGGTACTTCACCACACCTTTGGCGAACCAATCCGTCCGGCGTTCGCCCTCGACCGAATAGCCATTGACCGGCCAGGTCATGCGACCGTCTTCATCGGCAACCCAATGCGGATGCGCTGCCGCCATGAAGATCGGATGCTCGATCGTGAAGATCAGATCTCCTCCGAGAACCAGCGCGTTTTGGATCATGCGCGCAAAGCGCCCGAAATCTCGAATGTAATGAGATGTCAGGGAGCTGTAGACGAGGTTGAAGGCCGCCTTGGCCAGTTCGATCGTCTCGAGGTCTGCGATCTTGTATTCGATGGCCAGGTCCGAGGTATCGGCCTTGGCGCGAGCGATCATGTTCTGCGAAAGATCGACTCCGAGCACCGAGGCCGCCCCCTGGATTCTCATCCAGCGCGAAGCCCAGCCGAAGCCGCAGCCCAGATCGGCAACGCGTTTGCCGGGCAGTTCGGGCAGCATGGCCCGGATTGCCGGCCATTCCGGTGCGCCGTCCAGCCCGTGCACCTGTCGGGACAATTGACTGTAACAAGCGAAGAAATCAGGATTGTCGTAGATGTTTTGTGCCATGTTCATCTCCTCCTTGAAGGGAGGACGAGGCACGTTTCCAAGCGGAAAGACCTCGTCCGCGAGGGCGAGGCCAGGGTTGGCGATCCGCGTGTTCAGTTTGCGTGGTCGACATCCCGGCACCCCGCCTTGGGGATGCCGGCCAACCGGGCGACAATATGAATGTCCTTCTCAACCATGGCCAATATCTCGGCGAATCCTCAGGCGAAGTCAAGCTCGCGGCATTGCCATGATGGCTGCCTTATCCGCACAGCCGCTTTGGCAGGGCAGGATTCCATCTCATGTCGCATCGTGATTCAGGTGCGGAAGGAGGACCTGCCGATGTCTGATAAATTCTGGCTCACCATGGCTCAGCACAAGCGCATTGAGCTATATTTCCCAAAGTCGTGCGGCGCCCGCGCGTGGACGACCGGCGTGCACGAGCGCGCTTGTAGATCCGCGAATTCGGCTGTCAATCGGCGTCCGAAATGGCATTTTGATTCCACTCGAGGGCTATCGTGTCGCGCTGTTCGATCACGAAGCTAAAGCTTGTCGCCAAGATTGGGCCACGATCATCGCGAACTTCAACTGCCATTCGATGTTGCGGCCTGCCTCTGGCCCATTCGCGGGCTATCTCCGAAAGCGCAGCGGTCGCCTCCTGCCGCGCAGACTCGATGTCCGGCAGCTCTAGACCTTCATCGTCACGGATGAATTGGCTGCCGTCGCGGATATCAAAATAGTATCTCTTCATTGCAACCGACTCACGAGGGACCATCGAACATCTCTTGCAGTTCCAGATGATCTGCCTGTGTCCTTGGGCTCGGCTGCATGGCCGAGCGCCAACCATTTCCTGCAGCGTGAAAGGCAGTCAGTATGTTGGCTTTAGATCAAGGCAAAGGCGAGCAGGCTAGAGCAAGCAGCGCAACGCCAGCCGCAGTCAGTGCCAGGAGACTTCCCGAGATAAGGTCGTGATTGGGCATGCAACGCTCTCGATTACATCACAGAGTGAGAGCAGCACTCGCTGCCGTCGCCGCTTGCCGGCCAACCATAGATTACTATTTGAATCGAGTGCACTATTCCTGCTGTTACTATGAGTAAACGCATTTTTCCCGCACGATCGCGACGCCGCTCGCCGCCTTGCGGCGAAGAAGACGCATAGGACTATAGGACTGATGCTTGAGCTGCTGCGTTTTTCAGGCAGCCTAACCTTGGGTCTGAATGCTGGACATTGCGCGCCAATTCCCTGAGCTTACCCGACTTCTCGATCAGTCATCCGAGATTTGCCATGGCAGTTCGTTCGCAAGTTGAATTAAGGGCGCGACGCGGTATCCAAAGGGCGAAGCCAGTGGCTCGGCACGCAAACTTCGGCGATATCTCTACCGTCTCCCGACGGGGAAGTCGGATCACGTAGGTGAAGCCAATAACGATTAGCGACCGACTGTCGCTCGTCATCTCATGCTCCGTCGAAGCCACCGATGCCGTGTCGCGTGGTCATCCTGAGTGCGCTCCTCGCCCTTTTTCGGACTTCACGCGAGGTCCGGATTCGCGGCCGAACATGCGGATCAAAGCGTAAGTCCGCCAATCACTCTGGATTCATAAGTTCATATTTCTGATTCTGTGGCTTGGGATCTACGGGTTGAGAACGTTTGCCATTTCGTCGATATGGGCGTCGATCCGGGTGAGGACCTGCTTAGGCACGACGTCGCGTTCTGGAAGAACCAACCACTTGTCTCGCACGGCCGCCGCAGTCTCGGCCACGGCTGTTATAACGGCCCCCTCCGGAAGACGGCTGCGGTTTGCGAAATTGCGCCAGCGCTCTGGAGTTAGCGCCTTGAACGACTTTTCGCCTGCGAGGCTCAGGGCTAGTCCGTCTTTCGGGATGTAGGGAATTGTTGAAAGTACGTCGTAGACGGGCGATAGCGTTGGGGTTCGGCCATCACCGAGATAGAGCAGCGACCAATTCTTGAGATGCATATCGCCGTTTCCGGTAATCGCGGTGAGCGCGAGGCGTCGAACAAAATCAATTGCTGAATCGAAGGAGACGCCGCTGGTCAACGCTGCGGCGATATTGTGATACGCTGCACCCGTGTATTTCTCGGAGGGATAGCGGCCGAAGACTTGCGCAAAGTCTTCCATATGCACACGCGCACCGTCAGCGCCGCGGTCGAAGCGGCGGACAAGCAGCACCTTGCCTGTGGACGTGGTGTTGAATTCTTCCGGAATGCCAGCGAACTCCGACTTGTCGACGAGTTCGCGGTCCGGCACTTCCATCCCGAGGGCTTCCGCCAAGGCCAGGATTGCGAATTCGTTTTCCGAGAGCCCGATGTGTGTGAGGGAGGGAAATTTCGCGATGTACTGCCCTTGTTCGTCGTCGACGGCGAGTGTGATGCCCCCCTCCTTTCCGGAATTTTTTATAACGGAAAGCTTCATTTGGACGCCGGCGAGCGAGAAACGCGCCTTCTTCTTACCCTCGGCCTCGGGACCGGCTGGAACGGGGATGCCATCACTTGGTAGGGCGCGCACCGCTCCTGGTAGGTTGGTACCCAGCGCAGCCAACAGATCGAAGTCATTTCCGGGTCTTACTGACGTCGCGTGGTGTTTTTCCATCGCTTCGCGGAGTTTCTCTTCGGGCAGCAGGTTCGCAAAGAATGGCGGCAGCGCGCCGCGTATAGGTTTGGGATCCCGGCGGAGGCCGCCATCCGCTGAGCGAAGCGACAGGCTGAAGATTGGCGGGTCACTCAAGCTCCGATAAGCGGGTAAAAGATTGAACGCGTTGTAGTCACCCGGCGTTCGGACGAGCGTGCCGACTGCAAGACCGTCCAATGAAATATCGAGGGATTGGATCCGTTCAGCCGCGAGGACAGCCCGATTCATGATCCTTCCTCCTCTTCGACGTCTGACGTGAAGGCGGGACGATCATCGTCGGCATTGGCTGGCTGCAGCATCGACTGTATGGCGGGCACCATTGCCTGCGGGATCAACATCATTTCCATGCCAAGGGCCCGAGCAACGTTGACGAGGGTCGTTGCGCGGGCGGCGGCGGCGCCCGTTTCAATGTCGCGATAGCGGGGTCTGCTGATATTCGCCCGAAGGGCGATTTGCTCTTGGGACAAGCCAGCAGCCTTGCGCGCTTTTCGAAAGCGCAGACCGAGTTCCTTGAGAAGGGGGTCGGGGGCGACGGAAGGCATGATATGCTCTCGGATCATGTTTAGCCAAAATGATATGTATACAGATCAAATTCGTATCGTCAAGAAGAAGCGTATGCAGATCTTTCCAGCCAAAGATGATCTGCAAACATATCATTTCCGAACGTAATGCCATCACGCCGGGCCGGGACCCGGCGATCCAATATTCTAGCGACGGCGGCGGTCGAACCGAGCCGTGGAGTACCGGTCCCCGGGTAAGCCCAGGCATGACAACGGAATATTGGGCTGGTGTCGTCCACTATTTCTTCTTCGGCGTCGCCTTCGCGGATCTCAGCGCCTGCGGGTCTAAGCCGACATAGAAGATGTAGGAATCGGCAATCGCGGCCGATGGTGCCTGATAGACCACGTCATCCGCGACGAAGCTGAAGGGCACGCCGCCGTACTCCGACCTGGCGACCGTCGTCCGATAGGCTCCGACGCGATCACCTTCTCGCCGATGCCGCCCTGCACCACACCGATACGCAGGCGGATGGCCGAGCACGCGCTCGACCTTGAGGCGCGGCCTGCCGGCGAGACCGTTCTTGAACAATCGGAAGATCTCGACGGATCGACCATGCAGATAATCAGGCTTGGAGGCGGCAGCGAGACGGTTGGCCGGTCGAAGCGGTGCATTCACTGCGGTCAGGCTGGCCCCGACGGCCGTTGCGATCCTCAGAGAAAATGCCGTCGGGCAACAGGGCTTGAGGGCAAGTGTCCCTGAACCGGGTGGTCGCATGGCCGCGGCGCGCCGCCAAGCGTGGCCGTCCCTTCCGCTGTCTAACACGTCTTCGTGCGCAGAAAGCGCAGAGCCTCGGTGACGACTTGGAGAAGGTTGTGACCATCTACGACGACGGCTCCCGTACTGTCTCCGGCCATCGAAAGGCCTGCCATCATCCTGCCTGCCAATGCGGGAGGTCGCTCATACACCTCGGCTGCTTCGAGGCCCCTTTTGCTGGTGGTTTTCACGTGCTTGAATGCGTTGGCAGCCTCACTTGCCAATCGAAATTGCTCGTTTTCTTCCCTAAACTGCCTTCGAAGGGCCGCACGCTTATCGCGATGGTCCTTTCCATCCCACAGGGCACGGTCTCCAGGGAACGCCAAATAGTCGACAGAATGATCTATTGCTACGCAGGTCAGGAAGCCGGTCCTCACACTTGAGGGCTTTGAGCGAAAATCGTTCACTGTCGGCTCAACGATTTCATTGAGATAGCGTTCAAGGTCTTCCATCGTGCCTCCGTCTCTTAGGCCGTCCACTCGTTGGCGTGAATTAACCTTTCTTTCCCGGCCTTTTACGCGGGCAAATTCAGGAGCACCTTGAACGTCCCCTCTCCTTCTACTCGCGCCGTCGCCGGAGTTGCGGCAATTGGTGCATCAAGAGCTGGATTGCCCGAAGAGAAACCGCGCACGAGTTGGTATCTGTAGTCGAATGCGAGCACCCCAACAAATGTGGCCCCGTCTACATAGCCGGTCGCATAGGTTGATACGGTGAACTTAAATCCGGGGACAGGAATCGGCGGCAGTCCAGGCAGCAACTGGGCTTTCTGACCCGGTGGAAGTTCGCCGTTCACCACGTTCTGCAAGATCGTAGGTCCTTCGGCGTTTCTGGAAATAAATTCGTCCGCACAAAAGAAATTGAAATCCTCAAGCCCCGCGAGCTTGTTCAAGGCCGCAAGCTGCTGATAGGGGCTCCTTACGCTCACTGAAGCCAGAAGCCGTCCATCTTCGTTCCGCTTGACGTGACCGCCCGTAACTCCTCCCACTAACCCCTTCAACACGTTCGTTTGAAACAGAGGATGGTCGGAGTAGTGCTCGCCGTACAATACCTCCCCGCCAACAATCTTTACTTCGGAGGGAAGGCCAAACCCGAGAGGCTTATTGACGTCGGGGCGGTTTATCTCGGTCAGCCTTCGTATAGCGTCGTGACCCACGACGTTGAAGAGGTTCATTATTTTCTGTTCCGTTTCTTCGAACGTCCAAGTCAAATAGGGCTGTGTCAATTGCGCTGTAGCGTATAGCCTAAACTCCCTCCCGTTAGTCAGTAGGAAGTATGCCGCACTAATCTCTGGGTGAGCACAGTAGGTGTGAGCCTGCTCAACATCATCTTGAGTGAGCGAGTGCGAAGGCGCTTTAACTTCCACAGTCCAGCGCCCGTAGGACGTCGCATCGCAGATGTAGTCTGCTCGACCAGCCAAGGGAGGGTCTTTCTTCGGCTGCTTCCGTCCCAGGAAAGCCCTGTCGTAGCGTAGCGGGACTTCGGTACGGATATTAGCAACCGTTCCATGTGCGTAGCCCAGTCGGTGCAAAAGCGGACGCACGATGATTTCGCGCACGTCTGTCTCGTTCATCGCATCGAAGTTCGGGGTCATTGGTCATTTCTTTTCGCGTGGATGCGCCTGCCGCTGTGGCCTCACTGCGGAAACGAATCGTTATGTTGGCAGGATACCCGATCGCCTAAAGAAGCAAGCACCTATGCAATTCCGAATTCCCACGATTCCAGATGTTGAGCGATGTACACATGACGGCTTTCGGCCGTGGCACAGGGAAATTCATCTCCTACCTGCGGGTCTCGACCAACAAGCAGGGTCGTAGCGGCCATGGGATCGATGCCCAGCGCGAAGCGGTCACGAGCTACCACAACGGCGGGCCGTGGACGTTGGTGGCTGAGTACGCCGAGACGGAGAGCGGTTGCAAGTCCGATAGAGTCCCTCCCCTTGTTCGAGAGAGCCGCGCGTTGCCACCGGCTTCGTGCGAGCGCTCCATCGTTCTCAAAGCGAATGAAGGCTGCGACGCCGGAGCCAAGGGCGAAACCGGCGGCTGTTTGGCATTCGCTCGTAGGGCTATGCGGATTCCCGACGCGGAAGTCGGATCACATTGGAGCCGCTCGCAACGTATCGACCCCAAGCGTCCATCAACTGTCGTCGCTTCTTCAACGCATTGCCACGCCGATAGGCTTGTTCCGTTTCATCGCCAACCTTGTGGGCCAAGGCCATTTCCGCAATTTCGCGCTCGAAACGCGTTTCGTCACCTGCCCAATCGCGGAAGCTTGATCGGCACCCGTGCGTCGTCATCGCCGGATAGACACTCTTCAGTGCGTGGAGCACGGCGTTCATGCCGAGCGGCTTCGTATGGTCGTTTGACCATTGGCCGGCGAACACGTAGGCGTCGCGCGCGGCCCCCTTCGGGATGACCGCTTTCAAGATCTCAATTGCGCGGTCGCAGAGTGGCACTTCGAAATCTTTGCCTTCTGGATGATCTTCTGTCTTCATCCGGTCCGCCGGGATGGTCCAAAGCCGCTCTGCGAAGTTCACCTCGCGGACGCGCATCAAGAGAGCCTCGCCGGTTCGCACCGCCGTCAAGATGATGTATTCAGCGGCGAGGTTGACGGTCGTGTCCGCGGCTTCGTGCTTGGCCTGAAGCGCCTGGACAACGCCGGGGATGTCCTTGTAGGGCGCGGCCTTATGATGGCGCTTCGACCGTTTCGACTTCGGCAAGAGCGGCTTCAAGGTCTTCCACATCGCGGGGTTCTTCCCGAACCGAAGTCCCTTCGCCTCTGCGGCATCGAGCACGCGCTCAATCCGGCTTCGCGTTTCCCGGGCCGTGCGATTGATCGTCATCCAGATGGGCGACAGAATCCCCAACACGTCGTTCACGGTGATGTTGGCAAGGTCCATGCCTCGAATGGGTTTGCATCGCACCTTCAGGTCGCGCGTCCAGTCGGCGAGCGTATTCTTGCCTTTGAAGCCGGCCTTGATCGATGCCAGAAAGTCGTCCGCGAATTCTCCGAACTTCGTGGCTGCCACTATTTCAGCGCGCCGGTCCGCCGCTAGGTCCTTGCCCTCGGCCAATCTCTTCCGCGCATCCGCAGCCTTCAGCCGGGCGTCAGCGAGCGAGATCCCGTCTTTGCCTTTGCTCTTGGCGGGACCCAGCCCCATTTCTCTGCGCTTGCTGGTGCCACGCACGCGATACAGGAAAATCCATTGGCGCCGCGCGTGCGCACCCGTCTCAATCGCGAGGTAAAGCCCACCGCCGTCACTGTGACGCCCAGGCTCAGCGATGGTCTCCGCTTCCCGAGCCGAGAGCTTGTGCAACTGTCTTTTGGCCATCTCCGCCCCACTATCCGCCCCACCATTGAACACGGTTTGCAGCGGATTGCGGCGAACATCCGTGAACAGCTGCGGATTTTCAGTGGCACGATTATATCATATCTTACAGCGAGTTAGAAGCCTTCCGCGAACGATCGAGGACAAGCACGAAATTCCACCACGAACGTGGTGATGCCAGTCGCGCCTTACTTTTTTCTCGCGTTCGCTTGCCCGCAGTCTATTTGGCCTTCCCCGCAAGCCAGTCCCGCCCCTCGCCATAGAGCTTCTCGACCTCGGGGCCGATCAGGCCGGGCATGTCGCGCTTGACCTTGTAGCCAATCAACTCCTGCATGTAGGCGAGGTGACGGTAGCCTTCGGGCAGCGCGGCGAGCGCCTGCTGGTCGAGGCGAAGCATCGCGGCAGGATCGACGGGGTCGATCCGATCCTTTTCGTAGATCGGCTGGCGGCGGACGATGCCCCACTTGCCTTGCCGGTTCTCCAGGAAATCGTAGAACCGCCCGGTGCAGACGACGTCGCACAGCACGTCGTGGACCAGAGCCCGCTGCGAGATCGTCATCTTGGTTTGCGTAATGGCCCGCTCGCCCGCAAGGTCGATGCTGGTGCCGCCGAGGAAATGCAGGATGCGCACGCCCTTGGCAAAACCCTCCTGGCTGACGCGCATGAAATCCCGCGCCGGCCCCTGAAACCAGGTCGCCGACATCCAGCCCTCTTCATGCCAGACGGTGGCAAACCGCTCCCAGTCGCCAGCGTCGCGCCACACCGCCCAGTTCTCGACGAGGTCGCGGATGGCGAGGCGGTCGAGCAGTTGCTGGTCCATGGGCACGTCTCCGGTGGCTTGAAGCGGCGATGGGTGTCATCGCGGCGAGATACCAAGGGGGCAAGAAGATTGCCGTCAAGCGGTGATGTTTCGCGATAGCTCGAATAGCCCACAATGACGAGAACGCAATACGAGCGCCATGGCTTGCAATCAACCGTAACGCGATTAGTATCTGCACCGATGCAGATGAGATTCCCTTTGCTGGCTGCGTTTTTCGGATTGCTGTTGATCCCGTCGCCGCTGGTATCTGCGCGGCAGACCAGCTCAAATTCTCGACAAGCTCAGCAGGAGGGACCTCGTCAGAGCCACACGGTAAAGGTTGCCGTCGCGATCGATCGCACGGGCAAGGTCATTTCCGCGACCTTGGCGGAGAGCTCCGGCTCTAAAGATTTCGATGACGCGGCTCTGGCGATGCTGAGGAAGGCCGCGCCGTTCCCAAAGCCTCCGTCCGAGATGGAAGGCGATATCCTGAATTTCACCGTGCCTGTCACCTTTACCCCGCGAGGGTCGAAAGTCCCACTCTTGTCGGACCGGAAGGCGGCTCCATCGACCCCAGACCAAGGGCGGCCTGATGCAGGCGCAAATGTACATAGCATCTGCCGCGGCTGCTGAATCCTCCCTGCCATTGCATACAAAGCCCCCTCCCCATGCAGATCAAAGTACATTTGTCAGCTGCACTCCTCGGATTGCTGTTGGCTTTTCCTGCGCTTGCGCAGACTGACACGCCGACCGAGAACGTCAGAGCCTGGCGAGCAAGGATCGCGGCACATATCGCCAGCAACAAATATTTTCCAGCTAACGGACTAGGGCAAACCGGCCATGCCAAGGTCGCATTCACCTTCGACCGGTCCGGCAAATTGATCTCGCGGGCGCTGACTGAGAGCACTGGCTCGCAGGCGCTCGACGATGCAGCACTCATGATTATCGCTCGCGCCGAACCTTTCCCGGTCCCGCCTTCGGAATTAGGGGACGAGTCGTTCTCGTTCACCGTGCCGATTAACTTCGCCGGTCGGCAATTTCACGTGCCGCCGTTCGCGCTCCTGGTGAACAAGCCGGCCCCCAATCTCACGGAATCCGATCCGACGGTCGCTTGGCGCAAGGCAGTTACCGACCATGTCTGGCACAACAGGGCGTTTCCTCCGGAGGCGGTCGGACAAAAGGCCAATGCTGGCGTAACATTCGTGGTCGACCGTTCCGGCAAACTAATCTCGAACGCTTTGGTGGAAAGCACCGGCTCCGCACCGCTGGATGCCGCAGCCCTCGCCATGGTCGAGCGATCCGCGCCGTTCCCGAAGCCACCCGAGGTGGCAAAGGATGATCTGCTGAGTGTCACCGTCCTCATGGCTTTCGATGGGACCCAGCTAAACCCCGGGCTGTCGCCGGAGCGAGAAAAATTGCTCCAATCCTGGATCGCGGACCAGGCTAAGCTGAATGCGAAATCGCCCGGGCCGAGCGATACCAAGCTGAATTCGATGCTTCACAGCATTTGCCGCAGCTGCTGAGTCGGAGCAAAGCCCCAAATGCAAAAACGGCGCGCCATAAGACGCGCCGTTTGCTCATTCGATGCGAATCTTATCAGGCCGCCGGCGCCTTCGGCGCGCGATTGCGCGAGTTGCGCTGGAAGAACAGCGCCTGGCTCGCCACCGCCGACACCATCGCGGGCTGGAACGGCTTTGAGATCAGGAACGCCGGCTCCGGACGCTCGCCGGTGAGGAAGCGCTCCGGATAGGCGGTGATGAACACCACCGGCACCTCGAAGGTGCGGAGCAATTCGTTGACGGCATCCAGGCCCGACGAGCCGTCGGCGAGCTGGATGTCGGCGAGGATGAGGCCCGGCCGCTTGTTCTTGGCCAGCGCTACCGCATCGGCGTGGGTGCGCGCGACGCCGACGACGTTGTGGCCGAGATTCTTCACCAGGCTTTCGAGGTCCATGGCGATGAAGGTCTCGTCCTCGATGATCAGGACGTCGGTCGCAATCTCGGCCGCCATCTCGCGGCCGGCGGCATCAGCCAGCCGGCGCGTCTCGGCGACGTCGGTCGCGAGAACAAAGGCGACTTCCTCTTCCGAAAATCCCTCGAGCGAGAGCAGCAGAAACGCCTGCCGCGGCAACGGCGTGATGTTGGACAGCCGCCGCTCCGGCGGCATCGGCAGCGTCGCCACCTCGGCGTCGTCATTGACCGAGACCGAATTCCAGATCTGGGTGAACAGCCGGAACAGGCCGGCGCGCGGCCCGTGGCTCTCGTCGAGCACCGACGGATCACCCAGCATGGCTTCCAACATGGCTGCGACATAGGCGTCACCGGAGGCTTGGCTGCCCGTCAGGGCGCGCGCATACCGGCGCAACAAGGGCAAGTGCTCAGCAACAAGCTGCGAACGGGACATCCCCACTCCATTCATTTCGGGCCAACCTTAAAAATAGGGAACTGCGAGGGGAGGCCCGGGTTCCCCTACTGGGGCTGATTACGCTTCAGGATAAGAAAAGTTCCCACGGCTTGGGAACTTTTTGCCGAACCTGGAATTGAACTCATCCAGGGAACGGCTCCCGGTTGAGAAAACTTCTCGATTTTGCAGTCACTTAACTCGGGGAAACGTGGAACAGGTCATGAAAGATCTCAAGTCTCAAGCCAGCAAAAGCACGACCCCCGGCAAGGGAGGCCTAACTCCGGAGATCCAATCCCGGATCGGCCATCAACTGCGCGCCATGTACGACGACGTCGTGCGGCAAGGGGTTCCGGACCGGTTCGCGGAGCTCATCAAAAAGCTTGATGCGCCGGGAGGATCCCAGAACGAGAATGGGGCTGGGGGCTCCAACGACAACAATGGGAGGGATTAATGCCTCTCACGAACTCCCTGCGTGACGACATCCTCGCGGCCGTGCCGAGCCTTCGCGCGTTCGCGATCTCGCTCAGCGGCAATGCCGACCGCGCCGACGATCTGGTGCAAGAAACGCTGTTGCGTGCACTTGCCAACATCGACTCGTTCCAGCCCGGCTCCAACCTGCCGGCATGGCTGTTCACGATCCTGCGCAACCTGTTCCGCTCCGACTATCGCAAGCGGCGGCGCGAGGTTGAGGACGCTGAGGGCAACTATGCCAAGACGCTGAAGACGCAGCCCTCGCAGAACGCCCATCTCGAGTTCGAGGAGTTCCGCGGCGCGCTCGAGAAGCTTCCGCAGGACCAGCGCGAAGCGCTGATTCTGGTCGGTGCCTCCGGCTTCTCCTATGAGGATGCGGCCTCGATCTGCGGCTGTGCGGTCGGCACCATCAAGAGCCGCGTCAACCGCGCACGCTCGAAGCTCGCTGCGCTGCTCTATGTCGACGGCGCCGAGGACTTCGGACCCGACGAGACCGTGCGCGCCGTGATCGGCGGCAGCGGCGGGTAGCGCGTCAATCGACCTCAGGCGACAACGGTGAAGGCGGCCGTCTTGCGCGGCCGTCTTCGCATGCGTGTGAGCAGGGTATTTCCGCCCGATTACTTCTCGACGAACGTCACGGTGTCGGCGACGGTTGCGCGCGAGGTGCGGTAGCTGTTGACCTTGTGCGCGTTGTCGGCATAACCGAACGAGATGCCGCAGACGACGCGACGGTCGTCGGGCAGGTTGAAGTGGCGGCGGATCAGGCCCGAATGGCGCGCAAGTGCCGCCTGCGGAATCGTGCCGAGCCCGAGCGCTTGTGCTGCGAGCATGAAATTCGACACATAGGCCCCGCAATCGATCGCGCCGTAGATGCCGAGCGGCTCATTGGTGTGAATGATCGCGACGTGCGGCGCGCCGAAGAAATTGTAATTCTCCAGCGCCTGCTTGGCGTAGCCGCTTCTGTCGCCGCGCGGGATGCCGAGCGTGTTGTAGAGCTGAAAGCCGCTCTCGCGGCGGCGTTCGAGATAGACGCCGACATATTCGCGCGGCGGGGTGAAGTCGTAATCGTCGCCGAGCCCGCCTGACGCCTCCTTGTAGATCAGTTGGCGGAAGCGCTCCTTGGCCTCGCCGCTGGCGATGATGACCTGCCAGGGCTGACTATTGCACCAGGACGCGGTGCGTTGCGCCGTCGTCAGCACATGCTCGATGGTGGCGCGGTCGACGTCCTTGGGGAGAAACGCGCGAACGGAATAGCGCTCGTTGAGGAGCTCTTCGAGCACGCCGATGCGGTCTTGGGTCTGGCTCACTTTTGCGTCCATGAATTCTTCTCTTGTAGGGTGGGCAAAGGCGCGTAGCGCCGTGCCCACCAACTTTCTCCGATCTTGAGACATGGTGGGCACGCTTCGCTTTGCCCACCCTACGAGATACCGCGGGAGGCGAGATCACCGCCCCTTGGTCGGGATCTTGTTATACGGCACGTCCTTGTCGACGCGGATGTCGCCGGGCAGCCCCAGAACCCGCTCGGCGATGATGTTGCGCAGGATCTCGTCGGTGCCGCCGGCGATGCGCATCGAGGGCGAGGACAGCAGCATCTGCTGGAACTGGCCGTGCACCGTCTCCTCGTCGCTCCCTGTAAGAACACCGGCCGCGCCCTGGAGGTCCATCGCGTAGGTCGCGATATCCTGCAGCATCATGCCCGACACCAGCTTTCCGATGGAGTTCTCCGGTCCCGGCCGCTCGCCTTTCGACAGCGCCGAGATCGCGCGGTAGCTCGTGTATTTCAGCCCGCTCGACTTCACCGCCCAGCTCGCGAGCTTCGAACGCACGGCGGGATCGTCGATGGCGAGCCCTTCCTCCAGCATCAGGTTCGAACAGAACTCAAATAGTTCGGGCACGCCGGTCGCAAGACGCGCCCCGATCGACATGCGCTCGTTCATCAGCGTGGTCAGCGACACGCTCCAGCCCTCGCCGACCGCGCCGAGCCGCTGGCTGTCAGGGATCACGACATCGGTGAAATAGACCTCGTTGAACTCCGGCATGCCGTTGGCCTGCTTGATCGGCCGCACCTCGACGCCCGGGCTCTTCATGTCCAGGAAGAACATGGTGAGGCCATTATGCTTGGGCACATTCGGATCGGTGCGCGCGATCAGGAGACCGAAGTCGGAATAATGCGCGCCCGAGGTCCAGATCTTCTGGCCATTGACGACCCAATTGTCGCCCTTCTTCTCCGCCCGCGTGCGCAGGCCCGCGACGTCGGAGCCGGCCGACGGTTCGGAGAACAGTTGGCACCAGATCTCCTCGCCCGCGGCGAGCTTCGGCAGATAACGACGCTTGGCATCCTCGCTGCCCCAGGCCATCACGGTCGGGCCGCACATGCCCTCGCCGATCTGGAACGGCTGCGTCAGCTTGCCGTAGACGCCCTCCTCCTGCTGCCAGATCACGCGCTCGATCGGCGTGGCGCCGCGACCGCCATATTCCTTCGGCCAGTGCAGGCAGGCCCAGCCGCCCTCCGCCTTCTTCTTCTGCCAGGCCTTGCCGACCTCGACCATGTCGTGCTTGGCAAGCCTGATGCGGCCGAGCGAGGATTTTGACAGCTCCTGCTCGAACTCCTTCGGCGCGTTGGCGGCGACCCATTGGCGTGCGGTCTCGCGGAACGCGGCTTCCTGCGGGGTGTCGTCGAAATTCATCTCCGAACTCTCCTCTCTCTCGCCCCGGACGCTGCGCAGCGCGAAGCGGTGCGCTGCAGAGCCGGGGCCCATTTCGGCTTTCTGGGTCCCGGCTCTGCGAAGCAGCACTACGTGCTGCATCGCGTCCGGGACACGAACTCATCTTCCCTTGGTCGGGATCTTGTTGAACGGCACGTCCTTGTCGACACGGATATCGCCGGGCAGGCCCAAGACCCGCTCCGCGATGATGTTGCGCATGATCTCGTCGGTGCCGCCTTCGACGCGCGTGCCGGGCGCGCGCAGCAGCATCGCCTGGAAACGGCCTGCGAGCTCGGCATCCTCGCCGCTGACCACGCCGCTCGCGCCCTGCAAATCCAGCGCGTAGGTCGCGACGTCCTGGATCATCGAGCCCGCCACCAGCTTGCCGATGGAATTCTCCGGTCCTGGCCGCTCGCCCTTCGACAGCGCGGAGATCGCCCGCATGCTGGTGTATTTCAGCCCGCTTGCCTTCACCGCCCAATTGGCCAGCTTCGAACGGACCGCGCGATCCTCGATCGCCGGACCGTCGTCCAGCATCAGGCTGGAGCAATATTCGAACAGCTCCGGAAAGCCGGTCGAGACGGCCGCACCGATCGCGCTGCGCTCGTTCATCAGCGTGGTCAGCGACACGTTCCAGCCGTCACCGACCTCGCCGAGGCGCTGGTGATCGGGAATCCGGACATTGGTGAAATAGACCTCGTTGAAATCGGAAGCGCCACTGGCCTGCTTGATCGGCCGTACCTCGACACCGGGGCTCTTCATGTCCAGGAAGAACATGGTGAGGCCCTTGTGCTTGGGCACGGTCGGATCGGTGCGGGTCAAGAGAATGCCGTAGTCGGAATAGTGCGCGCCCGAGGTCCAGATCTTCTGGCCGTTGATCACCCAGTCGCCGCCGTCCTTTTCCGCACGTGTGCGCAAGCCCGCAACATCCGAGCCACCGGCGGGTTCGGAGAACAGCTGGCACCAGATCTTTTCGCCGGACGCGAGCGGCGGCAGATAGGTGCGCTTATGCTCCTCGCGCGCGAACGCCATCATGGTCGGCCCGCACATGCCGTGGCCGATGATGAACATGCGGGAGAGTTGGCCGAACGGCCCCTCTTCCTGCGACCAGATCACGCGCTCGATCGGCGACGAGCCGCGCCCGCCATACTCCTTCGGCCAGTGCAGGCAGGCCCAGCCAGCATCCGCCTTCTTCTTCTGCCAGGCTTTTGCGACCTCGAGAATGTTGGCGTTCCTGAGCACGGTGCGGCCGAGCGAAGACTTTCGCAACTCGTCCTCGTACTGCTTGGGCGCGTTGGCACCGATCCAGGCGCGCGCCAGGCTGCGGAATTCGGCTTCCTGCGGGGTGTCGTCGAAGTTCATATTCGTGCCCTTCGCTTACGCCGCGTTCTTCTTGCGCATGCGGTCGATCAGCTGGTCTTCCCAGTAGGACAGGCTGCCGAGGCCGAGCGCCATGGCGTTGGCGCGGCGGTAGTACATGTGGCAGTCGAACTCCCAGGTGAAACCCATGCCGCCATGGACCTGGATGTTGTTCTTGGCGCAGTGCTGGAACGCCTGCGTCGCGCTGATGCGCGCAGCAGCGGCGGCTTCGGGCAGCTCAGCCGCGTTGGTCGAGAGCGCCCATGCGCCGTAATAGCTATTGGAGCGCGCCAGCGTCGCCGACACATACATGTCGGCGAGCATGTGCTTGACCGCCTGGAACGAGCCGATCTGGCGACCGAACGCAATACGGTCGAGCGCATAGTCGCGGCCCATCTCCAGCGTGCGGTCGGAGCCACCGACCTGCTCGAAGGCGCAAAGCACCGCAGCGCGGTCGAGCACCTGGGTCAAGATGCTCCAGCCGTCGCCGGCGGCCCCAAGCGGCTCGGCCTTGCAGTCCTTGAAGGTGATCTCGGCCTGACCGCGAGTCGGATCCAGATTGGTGAGGCTCTTCACCTCGACACCACCCGCCTTGAGATCGACCAGGAACAGCGAGATGTCGCCATCGCGCCCGCTCGAGCCCGTGCGCGCCGCAACCACCGCGAAGTCGGCGATTGCACCATCCGCCACCGGCTTCTTGACGCCGTTGAGCACGCCGTTCGCAGCCGCGAGCTTGACGTTCTTCGGCGCCGGATTGCCCTTGCCCTCGAACAGAGCCAGCGTGCCGATCGCCTCGCCCGAGGCGATCGCGGGGAGCCACTTCTTCTTCTGCGCGTCGCTTCCGGCGATCAGCAGCGCTTCGGCCGCGAGATACACGGTCGAAGAGAACGGCACCGGCGCGTTAGCCCGGCCCATCTCCTCGGCGATCACGCAGAGCTCGAGATGACCAGCACCGGCGCCGCCGAATTCCTCGGGGATCGCGACTCCCAGAAAGCCCATCTCGGCGAGACCCTTCCAGAGCTCCTTGTCGTAGGGCGCCTTACCGTCGAGCACGACGCGCACCGCCTTCGGCGAACATTTCTCGGCGAGGAATTTGCGCGCCTGGTCGCGGAGCTGCTTCTGGTCGTCGGAGAAATCGAAGTTCATGGCGGGCTACCCTGCTATTGCTGTTCTGTAGGATGGGTGGAGCGAAGCGATACCCATCAATTATCTGACGAGAGGCGATGGGTTTCGCTGCGCTCTACCCATCCTACGATCTTCATCTCAGCACGATCACGTCCTGGTCCGGCTTGTCGGCATAAAGCCGCTCCACCAGCACCGCGCGGCGCTCGAGGCCTGCGCGCTGGTTGATGTAGCCCTTGTCGGTGAGCTCGTTGCCGTCGATCGAGGGCGGCTCGGCCATCAGCATGGCGCGCGCGATGATGCGACTGCTGGCGCCTTCACATTCCCTGTTGTGCGCCTCGAGCCCGCGCTTGAAGCAGGCGATCACCTCGGGGTGCTTCACCGCGTCCTCGAAGCTGAGATCAGGATTGCCAACGAGCTGGCGGCACGCATGCAGATTGGGCCAGGCCAGCAGACCGATCGAGCACTGATCCTGCCCGGCCACGAGCGCGTCATGCACGACCGGCGTCGCAGCCGCGATCGCATCGGTCCGGAGCGAGCCGACGTGAACGAAGGTGCCGGTGGTCAGCTTGAAGTCTTCGACGACGCGCCCCGCGAAGATGATGCCTTTCACCGGATCTGCATCGTCAACGAAAATGCCGGCATCGCCGATGCAATAAAAACCCTCTTCGTCGAACATCTTCTTGGTCAGGTCCGGCTGACCGAAGTAGCCGGGCGTGACGTTGACGCCGCGCAGGCGCAGCTCGTATTTCGAGCCGCACGGCACCATCTTCAATTCGACGCCGGGGAACGGCAGGCCGATCAGGCCAACGCGCTCGGTATCCCAATAGGTGCCCGTCGAGGTCGGCGCGGTCTCGGTCGAACCCCAGCCGGTATAGAACACGATGCGTTCGCCGGTGGTCTTCACGGCGAGAGCCTGCATGCGGTCGTAGAGATCATCAGGCAACCGCGCGCCGCCATAGGCCATGATCGAGAGATTCTTGAAGAAGGAACGGCACAGCGCATCGTCCTTCTCCATCGCCGCGGCGAGCGCGGCATAACCGGCAGGCACGTTGGCGTAATAGGTCGGCGAGATCTCGCGCAGGTTCCTGATGGTTTCTTCAAGCTGGCCCGGCATCGGCCGGCCATCGTCGATATAGAGCGTGCCGCCGTCGACCAGCACCGGATGGAACGCGGCATTGCCGCCCATGGTGTGATTCCAGGGCATCCAGTCGAGCACCGTGGCGAGCGGGCCGCCCGGCGTGCGCGGCCGCACCTGCATCATCATCGCCGCATTGGCGCACATCATCTCTTGCGTGTTGATGACGGCCTTAGGCATGCCGGTCGAACCTGACGTGAACAGCAGCTTGCCGACCGTGTCAGGCGTGATCTTCGCGATCGAGGCCTCGACGTCTGCGGTCACGGGCGTCGCCGCGAGTTCGGCAAAGCTGACACTCTTCACGCCCTCGCAGGGCCGCGCGACGTGAACAACGGTGACGCCCGAGAGGTCGAGCGCCTTCAGTGCCTTCTCGAAGGTCGGGCCGTCCTGCACCATCACCACGGCCGGCTTGATCAGATCGAACAGGTACTTCAGCTTGACGTGATCATGGCTCATCAGCGAGTAGGCCGGCGACACCGGCGCTGCCGGGACGCGCGCCTGCATCGCGGCCTGCGTCATCAGCGCATGCTCGATCGAATTGCCGGAGAGGATCGTGACCGGGCGGCCATCGAGATCGAGATTAAGCAGCGCCTGCGTCAGCGCGTCGACGGTACGCTTGGCTTCACCATAGGACACCTTGCGCCATTCGCGGTTCGGACCGCCGCGTTGCGCGAGCCAGATGCGCTCGGGCGCTTCCCTGGCCCATTTCGCCAGCGAGGCCGGAAGATGCTTTTCGTAGGCCTGCAGCGGAATGCGCGACTTCAGCACCACCGTGCCGTCAGTGCGCCGCTCGACATCGATGTCGCGCGCGAGCCACTCGACCTTGCGAAAGGCGGGCTTCGCCATTACCGCCGCCGCGCTTCCACTCATTTTGCGTCTCCCGGAATTATTGTCCTTTGCGGATCTTCGTTGTTTCAGCGCTTGATATAGACAGGCTTTCGCTTCTCAAGGAAGGCCCTGATGCCTTCCGAAAATTCCTCGGAGCGGCTGCACAGGACCTGGTTGCGGTCCTCCATCGCAATCGCCGCTTCCAGCGATCCGGCATCGACGCTCATGTTGAGACATTCCTTTGACAGGCGCAGCCCAACGGGCGAGGCCGTCATCATTGCATCGACATAAGGCTCGGCCGCCGCATCGAGCTTGTCCTCGTCCACGACCTCGGAGACAAGCCCGACTGCAAGCGCGCGCTCGGCGCCGATGAAGCGCCCGGTCAGGATCAGCTCGGAGGCGACGGAGACGCCGACGAGGCGCGGCAGAAAGTAGCTGGTGCCGATATCGCAGCCGCCAAGGCCAAGCTTGATGAAGGCGCAATTCATCCGCGCCGATTTGGTCGCGATGCGGATGTCGGAGGCCAGCGCCAGCGCAAACCCGCCGCCGGCCGCGGCGCCCTGCACCAGAGAGAGGATGGGCTGCGGGCAGCGCCGCATCAGCATCACGATGTCGGCGATGCGGCGTTGCGAGTCGAGCGACTCGGTCACACCGGGCGGCTCCTGCTGCCCGGCCCTGCGCGCCATCGCGGCCTTGAGGTCGAGCCCAGCACAAAAATTCTTGCCGGCGCCGCGCAGCACGACGACGCGCGTGTCGCGATTGCGCTGCAGGCTCTGGAAATAGACGTTGAGCGCGTCAATCAGCGCGGGATCGAGCGCGTTGAGGCTCTCCGGACGATTGAGCGTCACCCGGTCGACGCCGTCATCGTGCTCGATCAGCAGCGGTTGGGACATGGGGCGCTCCTGCGTACCGCTGATTGCGGTGCCAATTGCTGCGCCCTCTCCCCTTGTGGGAGAGGGCAAGTCGCTGTGAGCCCAAAATTCGCTTGGGTGAGGGGTCTGTCTCCGCGGACGCAAACCCCTCATCCGGCGCTTCGCGCCACCTTCTCCCACAGGGGGAGAAGGGAAGAAGTGCCCTACCGCGGAGCCATGCGAATGGCACCATCGAGACGGATGGTCTCGCCGTTGAGCATCGGGTTCTCGACCATGTGCACGGCGAGCGCGCCGTATTCCTTGGCATCGCCGAGACGCGAGGGATGCGGCACCTGGGCGCCCAGGCTCTTGCGCGCTTCCTCGTTGAGGCCCATCAGCAGCGGCGTGAAGAACAGGCCAGGCGCAATGGTGTTGACGCGGATTTTCTGGCTCGCGAGGTCGCGTGCGGCAGGCAAAGTCAAACCGACGACGCCGCCCTTCGACGCCGAGTAGGCGATCTGGCCGATCTGGCCTTCGTAAGCAGCGACCGATGCAGTGTTGATGATGACGCCGCGCTCCTCACCGATCGGCTCGATCGTGACGAGACGCTCGGCGAACAGACGCAGGCAGTTGAACGTGCCGATCAGGTTGACGTTGATGATGCGCGCGAACTTTTCCAGCGGATAGACGCCGTCGCGGCCGACAATACGCTGCGAGCCACCGATGCCGGCGCAGTTCATCAGCACGCGGGCAACGCCATGCGCGGCTTCCGCCTTGGCGATCGCCGCCTTGATCTGCTCTTCGCTGGTGACGTCGGCATGGAGCGCGACGCCCTTCACTTCGGCGGCGACCTTCTCGGCATTGTCCTTGTTTTGATCGATCACGCCGATCTTGGCGCCCTTGGCGGCCATGGCGCGCGCAGTCGCTTCACCAAGACCCGAACCACCACCAGTGATGAGAACGGCTACGTCTTTCAATTCCATGACAGGCTACCTTTCCTTGGGCGTTTCTTCTCTAGACTTGAACGTCTCGGCCGGATTATCCGGCCGCGGCAGCTTCCTCGGCTTGCGTGAGGATGCCGCCGCAGATCAGCGTTTCCATGTGCTTGATGTATTGCCGGCAAACGTCATCGGTGACCGGACCGACGCCGGTCGCGCGAGACATCGCGTGCCGGCCGAAGAACAGGTGATCGCAGGCGCCGATCAGGCTGGTGTAGAACAGCACCGGATCGGTTTGCCGGAACTCGCCCCGGCTGACGCCTTCGGCAAGCAGGCGACGATGAAAGTCGAGCAGCGGCGCAACGAAGAACTTTGAGACTTCGTCAGCAGAGCCCGCGACGCTCTCGTGCAGCAGATAGTGGATCAGCCGGTTCATGTAGGGGAACCGGTGATAGGCGCGGATGATGCCGGCGATGTGCAGCTTCAGCTTCGCGGTCGAATTGATCGGCTGCGCCAGCAGATATTCGAGGTTCGACATCTCGGTCGCGGCATCGCGCGCGAGCAGCGCCAGCAGCAGCCCGTCCTTATTGCCGAAATGATATTTGACCAGCGCGGCGTTGGCGCCGGACTTCTGGGCGATGTCCGAGAGCGAGATCTCGATCGATGAGCGTTCGATCATCAGCTCGCTCGCGGCCACCAGCAATTTCTCTGCCGTGGAATTCTTCCCGCTCGGAAGCCTGTTCGGTACGCTGGTAGTCACGGAGATCCCTTGTTCTCGGCGCTGGAGCGGGCCGCAGATAAACCCAAGCAGCGCCTCCCCACAAGAGTTAATTGATCGATTGACTAAACGATATTCCGCCCCTTAAAACCCCGACAACCCAGTTCAGAACAATCCAGGGAGAGACCGAAATGGCCGAGGCTTATATCGTCGCCGCTGCGCGTACCGCGGGCGGGCGCAAGGGGGGCCGCCTCGCCGGCTGGCATCCGGCTGATCTCTCCGCAAAAGTGCTGGACGAGCTGGTCGATCGCACCAAGATCGATCCGGCGCTGGTCGAGGACGTGATCATGGGCTGCGTGATGCAGGTCGGTGAGCAGTCCAACAACGTCGCACGCAACGCGATCATGGCCTCGAAGCTGCCGGAGAGCGTGCCGGGCACCTCGATCGACCGCCAGTGCGGTTCCTCGCAGCAGGCGCTGCACTTCGCGGCACAGGCCGTGATGTCCGGCACGATGGACGTGGTGATCGCGGCCGGCGTGGAATCGATGACGCGCGTGCCGATGGGCCTGTCCTCGCAGCTCGCCGCCAAGAATGGCTTTGGTCACTACAAGAGCCCGGGCATCGAGGCGAAGTACCCGAACATCGTGTTCAGCCAATTCACCGGCGCCGAGATGATGGCCGAGAAGTACGGCCTGTCGAAGGATGATCTCGACGAATATTCCTACAACAGCCATCAGCGCGCGATCGCGGCGACGCAGGCCGGTCACTTCAAGACGGAGATCGTGCCGCTCGAGATCACCCGCGCGGACGGCAGTAAGGACACGCATCATATCGACGAGGGCATCCGCTTCGACGCCACGCTCGATGGCATCAAGGGCGTCAAGCTGATCGCCGAGAACGGCAAGCTGACTGCGGCGAGCGCCAGCCAGATCTGCGACGGCGCGTCCGGCGTGATGGTCGTGAACGAGCGCGGCCTCAAGCAGCTCGGTCTCACACCGCTCGCGCGCATCCATCACATGACCATGACAGGCGGCGATCCCGTCATCATGCTCGACGCTCCCCTGCACGCCACCAAGAAGGCGCTGGAGAAGGCCGGCATGAAGGTCGACGACATCGACCTGTTCGAGGTCAACGAGGCTTTTGCTTCGGTGCCGACCGGCTGGCTGAAGACCACCGGCGCTGATCCGGCACGTCTTAACGTCAACGGCGGCGCCATCGCGCTCGGCCATCCCCTTGGCGGCTCCGGCACCAAGCTGATGACGACGCTGGTCCACGCCCTGCACCAGCGCGGCAAGCGCTACGGCCTGCAGACCATGTGCGAAGGCGGCGGCATGGCCAACGTGACGATCGTCGAGCGGCTGTAAGCCGAGACGTCATCAAACAAACGGTGTCGTCCCGGCGAACGCCGGGACCCATAACCACAAATGTTTGTGGTCAGGGCGGGCTGGGGCGGCATAGCGTTTCAACGATTTGGTTCGGTGGTTATGGATCCCGGCTTTCGCCGGGATGACACCTTTTGTTGTTGTGAGACCAACTTTCATGACTCACCCCTCCATCTACGCTCGCACCACACCCGACAAGATCGCCTATCAGATGGCCGGGACCGGCAAGGCGATCACCTATCGCGAGCTCGACGAGCTCTCGAACCAGGGCGCAAATCTGTTCCGCTCGCTCGGCCTGAAGGCCGGCGACCACATCGCGCTGCTGATGGAAAACCGCCTCGCCTTCATGGAGATCTGCTGGGCGGCGCAACGCAGCGGGCTCTATTACACCGCGATCAGCCGCTACCTGAAGCAGGACGAGATCGACTACATCATCGGCGATTGCGGCGCCAAAGTCGTGATCACCACGCCGAAATGCGCCGACCAGATCAAGGACCTGGTCAAGGGCGCCGCCGGCGAGCCGATCTTCTACATGGTGGATGAGCCCCTGCCCGGCTTCCGCTCCTACGACAAGGAAGCAGCCGCGCAGCCGACAACGCCGATCGCGGACCAAGTCGCCGGCTACGACATGCTGTATTCCTCAGGCACCACCGGCCGGCCGAAGGGCATCAAGAAGGCGTTCGAGGGCAACCCCATCGATGTACCGAACGCCTTCCTGCGCGTGCTCTGCGCCGACATGTGCGGCATGAATGCCGAAAGTACTTATCTCTCGCCGGCGCCGCTCTATCATGCGGCCCCGCTGCGCTTCAACATGATGGCGATCGTGCTCGGCGGCACCTCGATCATCATGGAGCATTTTGACGCCGAGGACTTTCTGAAGCTGGTCGAGAAGTACGAGGTCACGCAATCGCAGCTCGTGCCGACCATGTTCGTGCGCATGCTCAAGCTGCCGGATGAGGTCCGCACCAAGTACAACGTCTCGACATTGAAAGGCGCGATCCACGCCGCCGCGCCCTGCCCGGTCGACGTCAAGGCCAAGATGATCGAGTGGTGGGGACCGATCCTGATCGAGTATTACGCGGGCTCGGAAGGCAACGGCGTCACCGTCTGCAACTCGCAGCAATGGCTGGACCATCGCGGCAGCGTCGGCCGCGCCGTGGTCGGCAAAATCAAGATTCTGGACGAGAACGACGAGGAGCAGCCGGTTGGCGAGATCGGCACGGTCTATTTCGCCGATGCACCGGCGTTCACCTATCACAACGATCCCGAAAAGACGAAGAAGGCCTACAACGCCAAGGGTTGGTCGACGCTCGGCGACGTCGGCTATCTCGACACGGACGGCTTTCTCTTCCTCACCGACCGCAAGTCCTACATGATCATCTCGGGCGGGGTGAATATCTACCCGCAGGAGACCGAGGACGTGCTGATCACCCATCCGGAGATCGCCGACGTCGCGGTGTTCGGCGTGCCGAACGAGGAGATGGGCGAAGAGGTCAAGGCGGTGGTGCAGCCACACGACATGAAGCGTGCCGGCAAGGCGCTCGAGGCGGACCTGATCGCCTACTGCAAGACGCGTCTGTCGGCGATCAAATGCCCGCGCTCAATCGACTTCGAAGCCGAACTACCGCGCACGCCCACGGGAAAGCTGGTGAAGCGGCATCTGCGCGACCGGTATTGGCTGAAGACCGCGGCGAAGATTTAGCGGACGGTCTCGTAGGGTGGGCAAAGGCGCAAAGCGCCGTGCCCACGTCTTCCTGCATTGTTGTAGAGAGATGGTGGGCACGCCTCGCTTTGCCCACCCTACGACGCCGGGGCAAGCTCCCTCAATCAAACAAGCTCGGCGTGTGGTTCACCAGCGCGCCTTCGATTTCCAGCATCTTCAGCTTGGTCACCACGCCGCCATTCGCCGAGAAGCCGCCGGGCTTGTTGCCGGCCGCGAGCACGCGGTGGCAGGGCACGACGATCGGGCACGGGTTGTGCCCAAGCGCCTGGCCGACATCGCGCGAGAGCTGAACGCCACCGAGGCGCTTGGCGATGTCGCCATAGGTCATGGTCTTGCCGGGCGGGATGGCGCGGGCGATCTCATAGACGCCGCGGTTGAAGTCGGGCACGCCGTCGAGATCGAGCGGGATATCGGTGAGGTCGTCGTGCCCGCCGGCGAGCAGCTTGACGATGCGGTCGATCACCTGCTGCACCTCAGGGGTCGGTTCGGCTTCGGTGGCATCAGCGTGGCGCTGAGCGATGCGGGTGCGGATCTTCTGCTCGCCGCCCATCGGCAGCTGGGTGCCGTTGATGCCACGCGGGCCCCACGCGATGGCGCAGAGGCCGATCTTGGTGTCGAACAGGGCAAAATGCTGGTCGGTCATGGCTAGGTTCCTGAGCTCGCGTCCTTCTCGCATGCCCCCATTGTCATCTCGGCCTAAATCTAGGCTTGGAAATAGTTGCGATCCACCCGGTTTCCGGGAATCTTGCACAGGAGTTCCACGCCCCTTTCCGCGAGCCAAGACTTCCGAGAGCCAAGAATGCAAAGCCTCCACGTCAACGGATACGACATGCCCTATCTCGACGTGGGCGAGGATAGAGACAGGCCGCCATTGGTCTGCGTGCACGGCTCGCTCTCCGACTTCCGCGTCTGGGGCTGCGTGCTCGGGCCGCTGACGCAGCGGCACCGGATGATCGTTCCGAGCCTCCGGCATTTCTTCCCGGAAAAATGGGACGGCGTCGGCGATACCTATTCGATCGCGCAGCATGTCAGCGACGTCATCGCCTTCATCGAGAAGCTCGACCTCGGCCCGGTCGATCTGATGGGCCATTCCCGCGGCGGCCACATCTGCTTCCGCGCGGCGCAGCAGCGGCCGGATCTGCTGCGACGGCTGGTGCTGGCCGAGCCCGGCGGCGAGCTCGATGCGAGTCTTGATCCTGAGTATGCCGGCGGCCCCTCGCCGTTGCTGGCACGATTCACGGCCTCGGCCGAGAAGATCAGGGACGGCGATGTCGATGGTGGCCTTGCCGTCTTCGTCGACACGCTGGAAGGCGCCGGCACCTGGCCGCGGCTGCCGGCGATGGTGAAGCAGAACCTTCGCGACAACGCCGCGACCCTGATCGGCCAGGTCCGCGACAACCGCCCGCCGTTCTCGAAGGCCGACGCGGAAGCAATCAAGATGCCGACGCTGTTCATCCTGGGCGCACGGACCAAGGGCCTGCTGCCGAAGGTGCTGCATGCGCTCGCCGCTCACGTGCCGTACTCCAAGACGGCGATCATCCCGAACGCGACGCATCCGATGTTCGAGCAGGCGCCGCAAAAATACTCCGAAGTGGTCCTGGATTTTCTGGCGAGTTGATCATGCAGAGCTTTCGCGTCAACGGTTATGACATGGCCTATCTCGAAGTCGGACAGGGCCATCCGCTCGTCTGCGTGCACGGCACGCTCGGGGATTTCCGCACCTGGTATTCAGTGCTCGGCCCGCTGTCAAAGAACCATCGGGTGATCTCGGTCAGCCTGCGGCACTTCTTTCCCGAGCATTGGGACGCCGTCGGCGACGACTATAAGATGGCGCAGCACGTCGCCGACACGATCGCTTTCATCGAGCAGATCAAGCCCGGCCCGGTCGATCTCATGGGCCATTCGCGTGGGGGCCACATCGCGTTTCGCGTCGCACAGGCTCGGCCTGATCTGCTGCGGAAACTGGTGCTGGCCGAGCCCGGCGGCGATCTCGACGCCAGCCTGCCGGTGCCCGAAGGCACGCCGGCGCATCCGCCGCTCGCCGCGAAGACGATACGCTCGGTCGAGATGATCCGCGCCGGCGACATCGAGGGCGCGCTGCAGAATTTCTACGAGGGCATCGAGGGCGACGGCTCGTGGCGGCGCGTGCCGGCGGCAGCCAAGCAACAGCTGCGCGACAACACCCTGACCTTCCTCGGCCAGATCAACGAGCAGCGTAGGCCCTATACGCTGGCGGATGCGCAGGCGATCAAGACGCCGACGCTGCTGATCGGCGGCGGCGCCACCACCGGCAGCCTGTCGGTGATGTGGCGCGTGCTCGCCGGGCACATTGCGGGCAGCAAGACGGCGGTGATCCCGAACGCCGGCCACTGGATGTTCGAACAGGCGCCGCTGGAGTACAGCGAGGTCGTGAGCAGGTTTTTGGCGGAGTAGCTCTCTCCCCGCTGACGGGGAGAGAGAAAGAAGGTCTCACACCTTCCACACGCCGACCGGCATCTTGATCGTCGCGTTAAGCCGGTTCCAGACGTTGATCGTCGCGATCGAGAGGATCAGGGTTGCGAGTTCGCGCTCGTCGAAGTGCTTGGCGGCCTGGTTCCAGATTGCATCCGGCACCGGGTCTTCGCGATCGGCAACGCGCGTGACGGCTTCGGTCAGCGCCAGCGCGGCGCGCTCGGCGTCGGTGAAATAAGGCGCCTCCCGCCAGGCGGAGACGGCGAACAGGCGCTCGTCGGTCTCGCCCAGCTTGCGGGCGATTTTCGGATGCATGTCGACACAGACGCTGCAGCCGTTGATCTGGCTGGCGCGCAGGTGCACCAGTTCCAGGAGCTTTTCCGGCAGGCCCTGCTTGGTCAGGCTGGCGAGGGCTTGAAGGTGGTTCATGGCCTCGGGCAGGACCATCACCGGGTGATTCATGCGGGCGTGCATCATTTGCGTCTCCATCTATCGGATTTCGAAGGTTCCGGTCACATCGGCCGGATTGGCTTCGTCATGGGCATGACGGATCGCGACGAGGGAATGTGACCGATGACCCAAGAAAACTTCGAAGAGAATTTTCTGAGCCGGCAGTTCGAGGCCAACCGGGACCACTTACGCGCTGTCGCCTACCGGATGCTGGGCGCGAGCGGCGAGGTCGACGATGCCGTGCAGGAGGCCTGGCTGCGGCTGAGCCGGAGCGACACGTCCGACGTGGCGAACCTGCGGGGCTGGCTGACCACCGTGGTCGCGCGGATCTGCCTCGACATGCTGCGCGCGCGGAAATCGCGCAAGGAAGACCCGATGGGCCCGCACGTGCCCGAGCCGGTCGACGAGACGCGGGAGCGCGAGGCGGAGATGGCCGATTCCGTCGGGGCGGCGCTGCTGATCGTGCTCGAGACCTTGCAGCCGGCGGAGCGGCTCGCCTTCGTGCTGCACGACATGTTCGCAGTCCCCTTCGAGGAGATCGCGCCGATCGTCGGCCGCACGGTCGATGCCTCGCGGCAACTGGCGAGCCGCGCGCGGCGGCGCGTGCAGGGCGCGCCGGTGCCGGAAGCGGATCTGTCGCGCCAGCGCGCGATCGTCGATGCGTTCCTCAAGGCGTCTCGCGAGGGCAATTTCGAGGGGCTGCTGGCGGTGCTCGATCCCGACGTCGTGTTCCGCGCCGACGACGCCGCGGTACGGCTCGGCACGCTGCCGGAGATCCGCGGCGCGGATGCGGTCGCGCAGCTCTACAAGGGTCGCGCCCAGGCGGCACGCACGGCGCTGGTCGATGGCGAGATGGGTGTTGCCGTCATCCTCGGCGGACAATTGCGCATCGCGCTGCGCATCACCTTCAGCGGCGACCGCATCGCCGTGATCGACGCCATGGCCGATGCGGAGCAGGTGGCGGCGCTGGACGTCGAGGTGCTGGAGGGCTGAAGCGGGTCATTGTCGCGAAAACAACCCCATGCACAGTAGCCGGCCCAAGCAATATCAATAGCTTAGCTGGCTCGAATCGTTGCACCGCGACGGTATTCAGGTAGCGCTTGACGTCCCCGGCACGGAGCCGTAGCTTCGAATACGGAATTCCGTATTCCCTTTTCGGAGCCGCCGGCGTGATCCCTCTCGACCCGCTCCCGAACCTGATCGATCAGGTCTATGCCCGGATCCTGGAGGCGATCTCCGATCGCACGCTGCAGCCCGGCCAGCGCATCCGGCAGAACGAGCTCGCCGACAAGCTCGGCGTCTCGCGCCAGCCGGTGTCGCATGCGCTGCATCTGTTGCACCGTCAGGGTCTCGTCGCCGAAAGCGGCAAGCGCGGCTTTGAAGTCACCCAGCTCGATCCCGCCCGCATCCGCCAGCTCTACGAAGTGCGCGGCGCCATCGACGCGCTCGCCGCCCGACTTGCCGCCCAGCGTGCCGCAACCGATGCAGCCGGGCGCGCGCGGCTCGAGACAGCGCTCGCCGCGGGACGCCGCATCGATCGCAAGACTGTGCTCGCCGAGTTGATCGCGCTCGACGTCGAATTTCATCGCGCCATCTACCAGCTCGCCGGCAATCCGGTGATCGAGGAGACGATCACGCCGCAATGGCCGCATATGCGCCGCTCGATGGCGACCGTGCTCTCCGAGCTCGATTATCGCGGCAGCGCCTGGGCCGAGCATGCCGATATCGCCAAGCACATTCTCGCAGGTGACGCGAAGGCGGCCGAACGCGCGGCGCTGGCGCATGCGCAGACGGCCGGGCGGATGACCGAGGAGAGATTGAAGGCGACGGACGAGGTAGCGGCGTAGCGACGCACACCGTCACGCCCGGCCTTGTGCCGGGCATCCACGTTCTTCGAGCGTGGAGCAAAGACGTGGATGGCCGGGTCAAGCCCGGCCATGACGAAGAGAGAACAAATAATCAAGACCAAGGAGGACGACCCATGAAACTGTCTCAGGAGCAATTGGAGTTCTTCCACCGCGAGGGTTGGCTGTTCCTGCCCGAGCTGTTCAACCAGGAAGAGGTCGACCTTCTCGCGCGCGAAGCGGTCGGCATTTACGACGCCAACCGGCCGGAGGTCTGGCGCGAGAAGAGCGGCGCACCACGGACCGCCTTTGCCGCGCATCTCTACAACGAAGCTTTCGGCGTTCTGGGCGCGCATCCGCGCATGATCGATCCGGTCGAGCAGGTGTTCGGCGAGCCGGTTTACATGCACCAGTTCAAGATCAACGCGAAATCGGCCTTCACCGGCGACGTCTGGCAATGGCACCAGGATTACGGCACCTGGAAGCGCGACGACGGCATGCCGGAGCCGCGCGCGATGAACATCGCGATCTTCCTCGACGAGGTGATGCCGATCAACGGCCCCTTGATGCTGGTGCCACGCAGCCAGAATGCCGGCGATCTGCAGGCCTCGCATGATCTCTCCACCACGTCGTATCCGTTGTGGACTCTGGACGAAGACACGGTGACGCGGCTGGTCAAGCAGGGCGGCATCGTGGCGCCGACCGGCAAGCCCGGCGGCATGCTGATGTTCCACGGCAATCTCGTGCACGGCTCGAGCGGCAACATCACGCCCTATCCGCGCAAGATCGTGTACCTGACCTTGAACGCGGTCTCGAACTACATCCGCACCCCGACGCGGGCGGACTACATCGCGCATCGCGATTTCACGCCGATCAAGACGGTGGATGACGACGCGCTGGTGCGGCTGGCGCGGGCACCGCGGCAGGCGGCGGAGTAAGGTCGGAGCCACGGGCGAGATTCACCTCTCCCTTTGGGAGAGGTCGGCGCGAAGCGCCGGGTGAGGGGTTAAGGCCTCTCGTCGGAGCTGCGGCCCCTCACCCGGTTTGCTGCACAAACCGACCTCTCCCCTCCGGGGAGAGGTGAACTGAGCGCAGCTGCATCAGCAACGCTGAACATCGGAATTCCCATGAACCTCTTCCGCATCCTCCAGGCCCGCGCGTCCGCCGGAATGCCTGTTCGTGTCGCGCTGATCGGCGCCGGTAAATTCGGCTCGATGTTTCTGGCGCAGGTCCCACACACGCCCGGCCTGGAAGTGCCTGTTATCGTCGACATCGACCGCGACCGCGCACGCGAGGCCTGCCGCACCGTCGGCTGGAGCGCCGAGCGGATCGCCGCCACCGTGTTCACCGATGACGGCGCACGCGCCATCGCCGGCGGTGCGATGGATGTGGTGGTGGAGGCGACCGGCAATCCCGCCGTCGGCATCAAGCACGCGCGCGCCGCGATCGCGGCGGGCAAGCATGTCGTGATGGTGAATGTCGAAGCCGACGTGCTGGCCGGCCCCCTGCTCGCCGAGGAAGCGCGCAAGGCAGGCGTGGTCTATTCGCTCGCCTATGGCGACCAGCCGGCGCTGACCGCCGAAATGGTCGACTGGGCTCGCGCCACCGGCTTCCGCGTCGTCGCCGCCGGCAAGGGCACAAAATATCTGCCGGCCTACCACGACGTGACGCCGGATGGCGTCTGGCAGCACTATGGTCTGACCGCCGGCGAAGCGCAGTCGGCCGGCATGAATCCGCAAATGTTCAACTCCTTCCTCGACGGCACCAAGTCGGCGATCGAGATGGCCGCGATCGCGAACGCCTGCGGGCTCGACGTGCCCAAGGGCGGCCTGCTGTTTCCGCCCTGCGGCGTCGACGATCTCCCGCACATCATGCGGCCCAGCGACAAGGGCGGCGTGCTGGAGCGGTCGGGCGTCGTCGAAGTCGTCTCGTCGCTCGAGCGCGACGGCCGGCCGGTGTTTCGCGATCTGCGCTGGGGCGTCTATGTCGTGCTGGAGGCGCCGAACGACTATGCCGCGGATTGCTTCAAGCAATACGGCCTGAAGACCGATGCGAGCGGACGTTTCGCCGCGATGTACAAGCCCTATCACCTGATCGGGCTCGAGCTGAACATCTCGGTGCTGTCGGCGGCACTGCGGGGCGAACCGACCGGGCAGCCTTACGGCTTCCGCGGCGACGTCGCATCGGTTGCCAAGCGCAATTTGCGCGCCGGCGAGATGCTGGACGGCGAAGGCGGCTACACCGTGTGGGGCAAGCTGGTGCCGGCGGACGCGAGCCTCAAGGCCGGCGCCCTGCCGATCGGCCTCGCGCATCGCCTCAAGTTGAAGCACGACGTCGCGCACGGCGAGATCGTGCGCTGGAGCGATGTCGAGTTCGATGCGAACAACGAGACGATCAGGACCAGGAAGGCGATGGAGGCCGCGTTCGCGAGATAGCGACCTTGCAGCGATTCCTTTATGCGGCTCGCCATGGCGTCAACCGCGGAATCCAGCGCGGCACACTAGTCCGAAAGCTCTCGTACTCCGCGCCGAATGTTTGCTTGAGCGTCGGTTCTTCGTACATCACCACAAAGCCATGGAAAAAGAGCCAGAGTAGCGCGCCGTACCAGAGGAGACGCCAGTCACCAAACAAAAGGGCCTGACCAAAAATGACTGCGACGACCGCGATGTAGATCGGATTTCGCACGTAGCGATAAAGGCCAGTCACTACCAGCTTTTGTGTCGGCGCGATCGGGGCGGGCGTCCCCAGCCCCTGCAGCGCAAAACGGGAGAATGAATCCACAAGTCCGGGCACGCCGACGAGGATCAACATACTGCCGAGGATACGGGTTAGACCGACGCCGAGAAAAGCTGGCCGAAACTCCCACTGCGTGACCCACCAGGGAACGAAGCCTGCCAGCACCAACGGCGCAACGACGAAGAACAGAGCGGAGCCCAGGACGGCAATTGCTTTGGACATTGCGTGCTCCCACGACCCAACAAGAATAACTTCGCAAATCACTTTCTGCTACGAGCATTGAACGCGGCTCCATGGCGGATCTGCCCAAGGTCAGAACCGCCCTGGATGTACTCAGGCAAGAGTTCGCTGATCTGAGGAAGCGCTAGGGCACGAAGAGGCCCTAAACAGAGACGCCAACAATCCCATGAAGTTGTGCGGCAAACGGCGTGCGGGGGCGATCTCTGTCGCGACAGAGCGCGGTGGGCTAGCTAAGCCAAGCCGATTTGGAAACGCCTTCTCAGGGGAGCGGGCGGCGGAAAATAGGAACCTTAGGAACGCCCGGTCAGGCGCTCGGTTGTCGGCCGCAATCGGGAGGCGGCACGATGACCAAGCGTAAACGCATCAAGCAGACTGAATCCCTCGAAAAACGATTGTCCAAAGAAGCCCAGCGCTTGCACGCCAAAGCAAAATTGCTTCGACCCGGAGCCGTGCGGGATTCTGTAATCCGCAAAGCCCGGCAGGCTGAAACAGGCGTGCAGATAAGCGAATGGTTGAAGCCGCCGGGACTGCAATTGCCCAAATCGCCACAAAGTTGACGCCTATGGCCCAGTTGCGAGCAACCCGCGAGACTTTGCTCTTCGCCGCCTCTGTCGCTTGGTGCGCCGTATTGGCCGGCAGCCTCGTCTATATCATTCTGACCATGACGATGTAACGCCGCCCGGCGTTGCAACCGCTAGGATCAACATTTGGGCTTCCTCAGGAAGTCGAGAATGGCCGGCGCCTGCGAACCCGGCGACGAAATCCAATCATCAATACCTGCTGCAGTTTCGCTCTGTCTGGCCTTTTGCAACAAATGTTCGCGCGCGGGCCCTGCAGGTAGCGTCGCTGCCTCCTCGCGCGCCTTTTGCGCGGTTTTGAGAAGGCGGTCCTTGAAGGAAATCTCATGCCTGACCCGATGGCGCCGGACGATCGGCTTGCTTTCGGGAGCCGCCGGCTGTTCCTCTACGCCAGCCAGCAATTCGGGAGGAAGAACGCCTTGCTTGATGCGGTCCGTTTCGGACAAGAAGCGTTCAAGGCTTTCGACGAACTGAAAGCTGCGCGCCAGGTGCCGCCAGCTCTGCGCCAGCTTTTCATGGTCTGAACGGGTCGCGGGATCAGTCGACTGCAGAGCGCGCTGCTCCGCATCGGAGGCACGCTCGAGGCATTTCAGGATATGCGCATTAAGCTTGAAAAGCACGGCCGTCTATCCCGTCCTGTGCCCGATTGTAACCTCCAGAGCGGCCGGATGGACACTAGCAAAATGTCGGAGCGGGGGTCTGCGCCATCAAAAATGCGACAGGCCTGCGGTCCCAATCGTACCGCCCTAGTTGCCGAGGGTTCCATCAATATGAAGTTCCCTCCCCATCTGTGAAACGCGCGGCGATCTCCTCGGTGCGACGGATCGAATCGTGGATCACCCTGGCTTCCGCTTCGAACTCGACCGCCTTGGCCGCCCACGACTCGGCAATCCTGGTCTGGCCGCTCGCGCTCGCCTGCGCCTCCAGCTTTCTGGCAAGGGCCGTGCGTTCGGCAAGCGCCCGCAACGCGCTGCCGAACGCCCGCTTCAAATTCTCGTCGAGCGCGACGCTCATGATTTCGGCCGTATAGGCATGGCCGACATGGCATCGGTACCGCACGAGTTCGCCCTGGTTGATTTCCCACATGATGCCGTGACAGTCCGGACAGGCGAGTACCGACCGGTTTCCGATGCGATCCATTTCATTCATGCTGCCGCGTCCACCGCTTGCGACGTTGACTTCATATTCGAGGCTGCTTGCAACCGGCCTCGTTTCACCTGCCGGCTGCCGCGCCAGTTTTTCGAACAGCGCTGGCATCCCTGCGAGGCTCACGACATGGTCGGGTTGCGAACGCAGCAGCGCCGTGGCCGGCATCTCCGAAAAAGCCGCATCGCTTGGGTCTTGCACCACAGTAACGCCGCCGGACTGCTTCAGCGCCTGCAGGCCAGCAGCGCCGTCTCCTAGCGTCCCGGTGAGGACAGCGCCAACGCTCCGCGGGCCGCAGCACAGGGCGGCTGACCGAAACAGCGGATCGAGCGCCGGCCGGGCGTTGTTTTCGCGCGGCCCCGATCCCAACCGCAACTTCCCGTTCTCCACGATGAGATGGCGCTCGGTTGGCGCAATATAAATGTGACTTCTCTTCAGCTTCTCGCCATCGGCTGCAAAACTGGCCGGCAGCGGACCCGCTTGGGTCAGGATCGCGTCGAGCTCCGAACGGAACTGGTTCGACAGGTGAATGGTCACCACCACGGCGGCGGGAAAATCCGGCGAGAACTCGCGAGCGAGGAAGCGCAATGCGTCGAAGCCGCCGGCGGAGGTCCCGATGGCCAGAATATCCCGATTAGTCATCGCACGTGCCTCCCGGCTTCCGTAGGGGAACCCCCCGGACCGCCATTCGTTCCGAATTTGGCATGTCGCTGTATTTCCTTGCCGAAATCCCGATAATTGAGCCAAATGCTGTCCATGACCGAATACGCGACCGATAAGAAAGTGAGCCTGCGCAATGGCTGAAGCCGGCGACCAAGAGCGCAACGAGGAAACGGAGCCCGGCCGCCCCAAAACCATCGTGGTCGGCATCGGCGCCTCTGCCGGCGGTGTCCGCGCGCTGCAGCAGCTATTCGCTGCGCTGCCTGAAAAAACCGGCGCGGCCTACGTCGTGGTCGTGCATCTCGATCCGGACATGCGCAGCGAGATGTCGAATATCCTGGCCGCGCGCACCCGGATGCCCGTGCTGCAGGTCGGCAATCCCGTGCCACTGCAACCTGATCATGTCTACGTCATTCCGCCCGACCGCCGTCTGCACATCACCGACGACGAGATCGCCACCGCGGAATTCGACGAGCCCCGCGGCAAGCGCTCGCCGATCGACCTGTTCTTCCGCTCGCTGGCAGAACAGCACGGCGACGGTTGCGCCGTAATCCTGACCGGCGCCGGCTCCGACGGCGCGGTCGGCGTCAAAGCCGTCAAGGAGTCCGGCGGCATCATTCTGGTGCAGGATCCCGCCGAAGCGGAATTTCCCTCGATGCCACGCGCCGCCATCGCAACCGGCATCGCGGACTTCATCCTGCCGGTACGCGAGATCGCGCAGCGGTTGATCGAACTGGTACGCGAGAAAAGCAACGGCGGTCTGTCGGGCCTGCGCGGGTTGAACCCTGACCTGCTGCGGCGCATCCTCGCGCATGTCCGGGTCCGGACCGGGCATGATTTCTCCAAATACAAGCGGGCAACAATCCTGCGCCGGATTGCGCGGCGCATGCAGGTGACGAGGTCGGACAGCCCAAACGCTTATTACGACGTGCTTCGCGACAATCCCGACGAGGCACAGGCGCTGCTCGGCGACCTCCTGATTTCAGTGACCTCATTCTTCCGGGACAAGGAAGCGTTCCAGACACTCGAACTGCAGGTCATACCGCAACTGTTTCATGGTAAATTTTCCGATCGCACGGTCCGCGTCTGGGTGCCCGGCTGTGCCACCGGTGAGGAAGTCTATTCGGTCGCGATGCTGCTGCTGGAGCAGGCCTCCCGACAGGATATCCGGCCGACGATCCAGGTGTTCGGCTCGGACATCGACACCAAGGCGCTCGCAATGGCGCGAGAGGGCCAGTACCCCGCGGCCATCGAAGCCGACCTCAGCGAAGAACGCTTGCGGCGCTTTTTCTTGAAGGAGGGAGATCATTATCGCGTTCGCCAGGAATTGCGCGACCTCGTGCTGTTCGCGAGCCACAGCCTGCTCAAGGATCCGCCGTTCTCGCGACTCGATCTCATCGCCTGCCGTAACCTGCTGATCTATCTGGATCGCGACCTTCAGGAGATGGCGTGCAACACGTTTCACTATGCGCTCAACCCCGACGGCTTCCTGATGCTCGGCACATCGGAAAGCGCCGATAATCCGGACGGGCAGTTCCGTACGTTCGACCGCAAGGCGCGCATCTACCAATCCTCGGCGGCGCCGGGCGAGTTGCGTCTGCTGCCGCGCCTGCTCGGCGGCGTAGCCGTCATGCACGAGCATGCCGCACAACCGATGAGACCGCCCAGCACCAGCGCGCTTCTGAGCGAGGCTGCCGCGCACCGCCAGGCGCTCGAAACACTTGCGCCGCCCAGCATCCTGGTCGACCAGTCGCATCGCGTTCTGCACATGTCCGAAAATGCCGGACGCTTCCTGCAGCCCTCCGGCGGCCCCCTCAGCGGCAATGTCGTCGATCTGGTCCGGCCCGAACTGCGGTTCGAACTACGGTCGGCCCTGCACAGGGCCTTCGAAAGCTCGCAACCCCGGCTTAGCATGCCCATTCCGGTTCGTTTCAATGGCGCAGCGCATCGGGTGCTGATGCACGTCAAGCCCACCGACAACCATGGTGAGATCGGCGAAGCCCGGGTCGTCGTGCTGTTTATCGAAGGTGGCGCGGTCGAACAGCTTCCCGAAGGTCAGTGGGTCGAGAATGACCAGGGTAACGAAATCATCAACCGGCTGCGTGAAGAGTTGCAGCAGACCCAAATTCGACTGCGAACGACTCGCGAAGAATCCGAGAGCGCCAATGAGGAATTGCGCGCAGCCAACGAGGAACTGCAATCGATCAACGAGGAATACCGCTCGACCTCCGAGGAGCTAGAAACCAGCAAGGAAGAGCTGCAGTCGATCAATGAAGAACTGCAGACCGTCAACAGCGAACTCAAGCTGAAGCTGGAAGCAGTCTCGCGCGCTCACAGCGACCTTCAGAACCTGATGGCGGCGACCGATTTCGGGACGCTGTTCCTTGATTCCAGCCTGCGTATCAAGCGATTCACGCAACAGGTCACCGAGCTGTTCAGCATCACGCCGAGCGACGAGGGACGCCCGATCTCGGATTTCGCCCACCGGCTGGAATATGACGGTTTGATTGGCGACGCCCGCAAGGTGCTCGCCAACCTCACGCCCATCAGCCACGAAATCCGCAGCCGCGACGATCGCTGGTTCGATGTTCGCTTGCGACCCTACCGCACCGTCGATGACAAGATCGACGGCGTCGTTCTCACCTTTGTCGACATGACGGAACGGCGGCACACGGAAGAAGCGCTCAGGGCGAGCGAACTCAGGATCCGTCAGCAAACACAGCTGGTGGAGCTTGCGCGCGATCCGATCTTCATCTGGGAGTTCAGCGGCACGATTTTGGAGTGGAACCGGGGCAGCGAGCAGCTCTACGGTTACAGCCGCGATGAAGCGGTAGGCAAGAAGAAGAACCAGTTGCTGGGCACGATCGTGCCTGGAAGCTCATTTGCCGATCTGCGAGTCAAGTTGCATGAGGAAGGCAGCTGGAGCGGCGAATTAAAGCACAGGACCAAGGACGGCCGGGAATTGACAGTCGAGAGCCGCATCATCCTCGAGACGGTCGGAGGACAACAGCTTGCGCTCGAGAGCACGCGGGATGTGAGCGAGCGCAAGGCCTGGGAAACGCAGCAGTCGTTGTTGCTCCGCGAACTCACCCACCGCGTCAAGAATACGCTGACGGTCGTGCAGTCTATCGCGCACCAGACACGGCGCTTCAGCAAGTCCTACGAGGAATTCACCGACCGCCTGGATGGCCGCCTCGCCGCGCTCGCCGCGGCCCATTCGTTGCTGGTAGAGTCCGAATGGAAGGGCGCCGATCTCGCGACGCTGGTGCGCAAGCAATTGGAGGCTCACGTCAGCGGCGATCCCGGCCGCGTCAGGCTTGCGGGCGAGCCGGTGTTCCTGCCCGCCGACCTGGCAACGCCGTTTGGGCTGGTGTTCCACGAGCTGGCGACCAACGCTGCAAAATACGGCTCGTTCTCGCAGCGGACCGGCACCGTGGACATGGATTGGCGCTTGCAGACTCAAAATGGCCAGCCGGTTCTTAACGTGGTGTGGCGGGAACGCGGCGGCCCGAAGACGGCGGAGCCGAAGACGAAGGGTTTCGGAAGCGAGCTGATTGAAAGAGCAATTCCGAACGCGACGGTGCGGCGAGAGTTCACCGCGGGCGGGGTGATCTGCACGATCGACGTGCAACTGCCGAAGAGTTGGAGCGCGGGTCTAAAAAGTACGTGAGCCTGCAGGACGATTTAGCCGCCGGGCGAGTCCGCTTTGCCCGGCGATGGGCCGTCGAGACCGCTTGTAGGCGCCATCGCCCGGTGCAGTGCACCATCCAGTTCGTCAAGCTGGTAGGGTTTCGTCAGCGCCGGCACGTGCCGAAAACGATCGGCAATGCCCTGTGCGCCGTAGCCTGTCGCAAACACGAATGGAATTTGACGCTCGCTTAGAATGTCAGCCGCGGGATAGGTGTCCTGGCCATTCAGATTCACATCGAGCAAGGCAGCATCGATGGCGGCATCCCGGGCCATTGCGAGCGCCCGATCCAGCGTGCTGGCCACTCCCACGACGTCCCATCCAAGGTCCGCCAGAAAATCCTCGATCATCATCGCAATCATCATTTCGTCCTCGACGATCAGAATGCGACGCGCAGTCACAGGCAATCCTCACTTGAAATGGTATCGAAAGAAAACGTTGGTGCCCCTAATAGAGCCGGTCATCAAATGAACCGCCCGAGATTTACCAATCCTCACAAGAGAGATTCACTGAAACGCCCTTAAGAAGCCTGAGTTCCCTTCACTAGGCAAGTCAGCGCGGTCCCGATCGCCCACGTTCATTAGCTCACGTCGCGGCAGAGCGCATCGGGCTAGCGAGCTCGTCTGGGCATCAGGTCTATCAAGCCCAGATCCACGAGCGTGCGATGGAAGCGGCGTTCCCGAAGGCGGAATGAGCGTGGATGCATCATGACGTCGCTTCAGCTATGTCCGCTTACCGATGCTTTGCCAGCGCAATCGGATATGGCCTATTGGAACGAACTGAGTGCGCGCCTCACATGCGATTGCGCCCGGTGCTTTGCGGACTCGAACCGGACATGGCAGCAGGTCCGTTGAGGGCCACCTCCAGACGCATGCAGCGCAGCAAATAGAACGCTCGGCAGCCCCACCTCGTCGATGGGCAAAGCGGCGTTGTTGCAGGTGAGAGCCGAGAGGCGCTGAAGCCCGGCCGGGAACCCTGCCGTGCAAGTCTGGATTCCCGCGATGGTTGGGATAAGCTTACGTTGCCTGCGCAGAAAAATTGCAAAACGACATTTGGGAGGACGTAATGCTCGACACCACCCTAAGCGCGCGCGTCCAGGCTTTCCTCGACAAGTTTGATGCCGCGCTTGCGGCGGGCGATCTCGACGCCGCCGTCGGAATGTTCGCGCCGGAATGCTACTGGCGCGACCTCGTTGCCTTCACCTGGAACATCAAGACCATGGAAGGCCGCGATCAGGTTCGCGACATGCTCGCGCATTGCCTCGCGCATGTGAAGCCACGCAACTGGAAAATCGCCGAAGGTGAAACGCCGACCGAGGCTGACGGCGTGACGGAGTCCTGGATCTCATTCGAGACCGAGGTCGCGCGTGGATATGGACTCCTGCGCTTGCAGAACGGCCAGATCTGGACGCTTTTGACCACGATCGTCGAACTCAAGGGCCATGAGGAAAAGGCGGGCTTCACCCGGCCGCTTGGCGCCAGGCACGGCGTCAATCCCGGCTCCAAGAGTTGGAAGGAGCTGCGCGACGAGGAGGTTGAAGAACTCGGATTCAAGACCCAGCCCTACGTGCTTGTCATTGGCGGCGGACAGGGCGGCATTGCGCTCGGGGCGCGGCTGCGCCAGCTCGGTGTACCCTCGATCATCGTCGAAAAGAACGCACGCGCCGGCGACTCCTGGCGCAACCGCTACAAGTCGCTCTGCCTGCACGACCCCGTCTGGTACGATCACTTGCCCTACATCGATTTCCCGAAGAACTGGCCCGTGTTCTCGCCCAAGGACAAGATCGGCGACTGGCTGGAAATGTACACCAAGGTCATGGAGCTGAACTACTGGACGAACACCACGGCCAAACGCGCCAGTTGGGACGACGCCAAGAAGGAATGGACCGTCATCGTCGAACGCGACGGCAAGGAGATCACTCTGCGGCCCAAGCAGCTTGTGTTCGCGACCGGCATGTCGGCCAAGCCAAACATGCCGAAGATCAAAGGCATGGAAGCGTTCAAAGGCGAGCAGCACCATTCCTCGCGCCATCCCGGCTCCGGCGGCTACAAAGGCAAGAAGGTGGTGGTGATCGGCTCGAACAATTCGGCCCACGACATCTGCGCCGCGTTGTACGAGGCCGGCGTCGACGTCACGATGGTCCAGCGCTCGACCACTCACATTGTGCGCTCGGACTCGCTGATGGCGACCCTCGGTGATCTCTATTCCGAACGTGCCGTCCGCGGCGGAATGACCACGGCAAAGGCCGATCTGATCTTCGCTTCACTGCCCTACCGGATCTTGAATCAGTTTCAGAAGCCGGTCTACGACAAGATCCGCCAGGATGACGCCGCTTTCTATGCCGGGCTGGAAAAGGCCGGCTTCAGGCTCGACTTCGGTGACGACGAATCCGGGCTGTTCATGAAGTATCTGCGCCGCGGTTCGGGCTATTACATCGACGTCGGCGCCTCACAGCTCATCATCGACGGCAAGATCAAACTGTTCGCGGGACAGGTGGAGGAAATCACGCCCAACGGCGTCAGGCTCGACAGTGGCAAGGAATTGCCGGCGGACGTGATCGTCTATGCCACCGGCTATAGTTCGATGAACGGCTTCGTCGCCGATCTCGTGAGTCCAGAGACGGCCGACAAGGTTGGCAAAGTCTGGGGCCTCGGCTCGAATACGACGAAGGACCCCGGCCCATGGGAAGGTGAGCAGCGTAACATGTGGAAGCCGACACAGCAGGAAGGCCTGTGGTTCCACGGCGGCAACCTGCATCAGTCGCGCCATTACTCGCAATTCCTTGCCCTGCAGCTGAAGGCGCGCCAAGAAGGCATCCCGACGCCGGTCTACGGCCTGCAGACTGTCCATCACAAGGCCTGACATTGCCGAGCGCACGACGGGGCTCGCGGATTGCGGGCCCCATGCTATTTCCGGATCGCGACGGGGCGTCGCGGCGATATTCGTCCATGGGTCCGTTCGTGCCTCGAAAGCCGACGTCAGGGCGTTGAAACAGATAGTCAGCTTCGGGTCCAACAACGGAAGTCGCACTTCTCATTCGATGACCTGATCAGCACGAAGGACCAACGCGGCCGGAACTTCGTGGCCAATTGCTTGTGCCGTCTTGAGATTGATTACTAGCTCGAAATTGGTCGGCTGTTCGACCGGAATGTCAGCTGGTTTGACGCCACGAAGAACTTTGACAACCATCCGTGCTCCTTGACGGAAGATGCTGGAAGCGCGAGCGCCATATCCTATTAAGCCTCCCTCCTCCGCCATTTCAGGCCACTCGAAGATGGTCGGTAGCCGTAAAACGGCGGACCGTTCGATAATAAGGCGGCGATTGGCAAACAGCAGAGGCGATCCCAACACGTTAATCGCTGCAACGTTGGACGTTTTGATTTCGTTCATCACCGTCAGGATGTCCTCGGTCATGCGCACCGTGAAGATGACCAGCTCAATGCCACGGGCGCTGGTTGCATCTCGAAGTGAGTCGAGTTGCGACGGGGTGGTGGCGTTCCCGTCTGCCAGGGCTGCCATCCGGCGGGCCCCGGGCACCGCGTCAATGAGAATATCCTGCCGCTTGCTGTCGAGTTCAGGCGAGAGAAGGCTGATGCCAGTGATGTTGCCGCCGGGACTTGCGAGCGACTTTACCAGCCCGGTCGCAACCATGTCAGTGGTGAGGCCGACAATTGGAACATCGCGGACTGCTGCATGCGTTACGCGCATCTGGGCCTCTGTGGAACACCAAATCACGTCGGGAGGAGATTTGGCTATCGCTGCAACGATTTCTGGAAGCTGTTCGTTTCGCGGACCATAAGCGCCACCATCAACCTTCAGATTTTTTCCTTCGATAAAACCGGACATCTGAAGCTCGTCGAAGAATGCTACGATGGGCGGCTCACCCTTTTTCAGCGATGCTGTCATTATGCCGAGACGGTAGATACGACCTCGTTCCTGCGCGTGCGAAGCAAGCGACCAGGCCGCTGCCCCGCCAATCAGCCCTATAAACTGACGCCGCTGCATATGACCACCGAGAACTTGTCGCGCCCAGTTTCTGAACCATAGCAGCTTTGATCGGACTGGGTCAGGGCGCTGAGGCGATGATTGATAGGGATTGTTCACGTGGGCTAGGGGTCGAACTGCGAAGGATTCAGGTTGAGCAGATCGGGTCTGCTCCGCGCAATGAACGGACCTCCTCGGACGAGGTGCAACGACGCCGATCGGCTATGACCAGAAGCCCCCGTGCCACGTCGCGGCGGGTGCTCCGAGCTAGCGCGCCTGCCTGGCGTTTGGCATCAGGTCGATCAGGCCGAGATCCACCAGCGTGCGATGGAAGCGACGTTTCCGTTCGGAAGACGACGCGAAATAGGCTTCCCTGCAATCATCAAGCAGGCTCGCGCGCGTGGCGAATATCGGGTCGAGCGCAATACCCGCCCGTTGCAAGGCGACAGTTCCGAGAAAGGCGATGTCGAGGTCGGCGCCCCTTCCGGGGCTGAAATGGGGGATGTTCAGGGCTTCTATCGCATAGAACGTGCCAAACGGGCGCCGCCCGTCACACGGTCGTTTCAGATGTCGATCGATCTGCTTCGTCAACACGGGTTGATGATCCCCGTAATGCACGATGAGAACAGGCCGTTCAGGGAAACTGCTTGCGAGCTTCGCTCTGAGCGTTTGCCAGGCAGACGCGGTCTCCGCCAGTCGCGTGTAGTACTCGACGTATCCGGCATCGGGGAGGCTCGCCATGGCAAAGGCGCGCTCCCTCTCGAATTGACCTGATGGCACGAGCTGCCGATCATGCGGACCGTGATTGAAGTTGGTCAGCGCATAGAGAAATCTCGGTGTCGGGTCGCTGGCGATCCCCCTGGCATGCGCATCGATGACCGCATCCAGGAACATCGCATCGGAATTTGTCGCCTCGAAGCGCCCGGCATCGAACGGCGGCGGAAGCTCGTCGACGAAGATGCGCTCGTCGATACCGATCGAGCCGTAGAATTTGTCGTAACTGAGAAACCCGCGGCGACAGCTGGATATGAGCGTCGTCTTGTAGCCGAGCGACGCCAACGAACGCGGCAGGCTGCTGTGAAACCGGCCGGCGCCCTTCTTGAAGAGATAGTAGGCGCTCGAGCCGAAGCTCGCACTTGAAAGACCGGTGAGCAGGCTGAATTCGGATTGCCACGAACCTCCACCAAAGATGTCGACGTTCAGGCGCCCAAACTCGCCATCTGGCGGAGACAGGAAGGCTTCGACGGCCGGCTCGACTGGCAACCCGAAAATGCGCGGGTCGAACACAGACTCGTGCTGGATGACGATGATGTCGGGAGAACAGGCCGAGCGCGCGGGCGTGGCCTCCCTCAATGGCAGCGGTTCGTTGGCGATATCGCTCAGAGCCAACCCGCCGAACTGTCGCCAGCAAGCGGGATCAACCAGCGAGGCCATGAAGGTCGCGTAGAAGCACCGCCCCTGCGTCAGCGTCTGCCGCAAAAGGGTGGCGCCCTTCGACACGGAAGCCATTGCAAAGCCAACCAGCGCCAAGGCGAACAAGAGAATTCGAAACGCGATCGACACGGGAGATCCAGCCGCATAGAGCAGAACCGCGCTCGCAGCAAAGGCGAACAGCGCGCTTCCCGCCAGAACACCCAGCATCATGCGCGGATATTGCAGCACGAAGAACGGGACTGTGCCGGCAAACGCCAGCGGCAGATCGGAAACGGTCAGCTTGAGCGCGCTGTGATTGAATTTGACGATTGAGATGCCGGCGATCGCCACCGCCAGCATGCCGGACAGCAGGACCGCGCGCTCGAGATCGGCAAGAATCACCAGCAGCAGCGCAGCGTTGAGGAGAAGCGCTGCGACCGCAAACGGCAGATGCTCAACGCTCCGTTCCATCAGGGCAATCGCGGCGATGGCCGCCACAAGGATCAAAATTGAAATCATGGGCCGAGCATGCCCCGGGCATTGGATTTTTTCAATTTGGGCCCCGGGCAGCCCGAGCAGCGCAGGCCGGCAGCGGCATCAGCCGATTCTGCAGCGCAACAAGAATGAGAGGCCGACGAAATCGGTAAGGCCGACATCGCGATTGGTGATGTTGAAGGCTTCGCTACGCGCCAATTCGGCCTGCCCCCGGTGGGCTCACTGCCCTTGGGTCAATTGCTGCAGGATCTGTTGGAACATTTGGGCCTGGTCGCTTTGTGCTCTGTCGTTTCTGCACACGGCCTCGAGTGCGCCCTTGATCCCGCCGCTCACGCAGTCGAGCTCGCGCTCGCCAAGAACGTCGCTCTGCGCATTGATCTGATCCCTCATATTGATTGCATCAGTCATCACACGTCTCCTTGAGTTGGCGCGATTGTCCGACACCGATGCGACCACATTTCGCATCACCGCTCTCATCTGTATGTGACGGCCATCACAAAGTGTCTGATTTGGGGGGCGCCCGCCCATAAGCGCGTGGGAGGAGAGAGCGCGCCACCTTCGCGGCAATCGCTCGAACGTCACTCACGGCAACAGCCGCTCCTGCTTCGCCTGCCTGAACCACTTCCGGAACATGTCTTCCGTATCCATCATCTCGGTGAAGCCGGCGCGGTTGATCTTGACGGTCGAGACGATCGAAGGCGGGCCTGACGCGGTCTGGCCGTAGCGCAGGCTGTAGTCGGCGTACTGGAACGAGAGGCCGACGAATTCGGCAAGGCTTGGCGACACAAGATTGTGCTGGCGCCTGAGCGCGTCCCACGGCGCGACCCAATTCGGAAACTCCTTCGCCAGCGACAGCGGCACCGGCTCGCCGGGTTTCATCTCCAGCGCGTCGGCGACCGCGGGCCAGATGTTCTCCCAGGTGAAGACGTCGCCATTGGTGACGTTGAAGGCTTCGTTCCGCGCCGACCTCGCCTCGCCGGACCATGCGATCGCGCGTGCGAGGAGATCGACGTCAACGGCCTGCGACACCCGCGCGGCGCCGCCGGGGAAATCGAGTGGCTTGCCCTGCTCGCGCAGCATCGCGGCGTAGACGCCGAGCGGCGGGATCAGATCCATGGCGCCGCCCATGGCGAGGCCGACGATCAGGACGGGGCGCAAGATGCTCCAGTGCCAGGCCTTCGCCTTTTGAGCCTTGCCCATTTGGAGTTCGCGCAGAAAGTTTTCCTGCGCCCAATAGAAATTCGGCTGCTCGTACATTTCCGAGCGGCCTTCGCGGGCCGGCACCGTCAGGGGACGGACGTGGACGCCATAGGCCTTGGTGCCCTGCAACAGGGCAACGTGCCTGAGATCAGGCGCGACCGGTTCGAGCGCGCCCATCAGATTGCGCAGCATCAGATCATTGGTCCGGATCTGCTCCGGATCGCGCCAGCCGTCGACGAGCTGCGGCGCCTCGTAAAGCGCGGCATAGACGAGATGGGTGGCGCCTTGCAGCTCGGCCGCGGCATGCCTGCAGTCGGCTTCACTGGTCAGATCGACGGGCACGTGGCGCGCACCGTAGAGATCGCGCGGCTTACGCCGCGACAAGGCAACGACCTCGCAAGGCTCGGCTGTGCCGAAGTGTCGCAAGGCGGCGTTGCCGACGAGACCCGTTGCGCCGGCGACCACGACTTTCTTGCCCGCCATGCTCGTTCTCCCCTTTTGTTATTGCCTATTCGCGTAGCAGACGCTCCAGGCTGCGACTTGCGTCAGGCCCGTGTTCGCAGATGCGAGCGAGGCATGAGGCTTGATTATCGCCGGGCGGCCGGTCATCCTCGCCTCGGGAACCGCAATGATCGGAATTCCAACAACAAGAGCCCCAGAGGGGCCATTTCGGAAGCGCTCACAAGTCTCAAACAAACAACGTCGGGCTCGGCGAAGAAAAAACGACAACAAGATCGTTCCCTGGTCGAAGCATCGGCATCACGGAGGGTACGCATGCAACGTCGTGAATTCCTGAAAGTCACGGGCGTCGGCCTGGCTGCGAGCACAGCGGTCGCCGCGCCCGCGATCGCACAGTCCTCGCCCGAAGTCAGGTGGCGTTACGCCACGAGCTGGCCGAAGGCGCTCGATACGCTCTATGGCGGCTGCGAATATTTCTGCAAGAAGGTCGCCGACATCACCGACAACAAATTCCAGATCCAGCCCTTCGCTGCAGGCGAAATCGTTCCGGGCTTGCAGGTGCTGGATGCCGTCTCCAACGGCACCGTCGAGATCGGCAATACCGCGCTCTATTATTATTGGGGCAAGAATCCCGCCTTCACGTTTGCAACGGCGCTTCCGTTCGGGCTGAACACGCGCCAGCAGATCTCGTGGTTGCTGTGGGGCGGCGGACAGGATCTCGTCAACGACCTGTTGAAGGAGCACAATGTCTACGGC